>NZ_JANARS010000009.1 GCF_024199985.1 Nocardioides pinisoli | reverse complement strand
CGGAGGTTTGGACAGGTTGAAAGAGTTACGGCGGCCATAGCGAAACGGGAAACACCCGGTCCCATACCGAACCCGGAAGTTAAGCCTTTCAGCGCCGATGGTACTGCAACCGAGAGGTTGTGGGAGAGTAGGACGCCGCCGGACAAACATTGTGGAAGTGGGGTCACCTTCGGGTGGCCCCACTTCTGCATTTGCGGTTGTGTGCCGTGACGTGTCTGACCATTCAGCGTCCACAGCTGCGCTGATCGCGGTGCTGTCCACAACCTCCGGTCCTTGGGCACCCGCCGTGTCCTTCCTGGGAGTCAGAGTCGTCCCAGGAGGTGCACGGTGACCACAGTGGACACGACGACACAGAAGAAGAACTCGAACAAGCGACCGGGCGGGACCGCACCCAAGCGGGCCCGCAAGCCGGCTGTCGACCCGTCGGGCCGGCCCCGGTCTGGACCACCTGGCGACGACGATGAGCCCGGAATGAACGAGGTCCGGCTCCGCGGACGGCTGACCAGCGTCCCGGTCGTGGTCGACCTGCCGAGCGGGGACGCACTCGTCAGCTTCCGGATCTCGGTCCCGCGCGGTCGCAACGCGGGTCGGTCCAGCGGCGCAGCGTCCGGCCAGCGGGTCGACTCGATCCCCTGCTCCGCCTGGACGCCCGCCCTGCGCCGGAAGGTCGCGAGCTGGCGTGCCGGCGACGCCGTCGAGGTCTCGGGGGCGATGTGCTGCCGGTTCTACCAGGCCGGGGGAGCGACCCGGTCGCGGGTCGAGGTGGTGGTCTCGACGGCGAAGGTCGTCAGACGCTCACGGGCCGCATGATCACGCCCAGGCTCGGTTTGGGCTGGAAGGACGTCGCCTTCTCCGGCAGGAGCCCTCCGGACTCGACCAGTGCTCGCACCTGCTCGAAGTCGGGACTGGGCAGCAGCACGGCCGGTGCGGCGGACGACGTCGCGGCCAAGGCCTCCTCGACCGTGTGGTGGTGCTCGAGTCGGTGCCGCGAGCCGGGCAGCCGCGGGAGGACGTGGTCGTGCAGCCACGACACGGCTGCCTCCCGGACGAGCCCGCGGGGCGCGACGGCGTACCACGTCTCGCCGTCGGTCAGCACCAGGTGGGTGCTGTCGAGAGCGCCGAGGGCTCGCCGCCGCGACTGCGCCGTGACGTCGGCCCCCGCCTCGTGAGACGCACGCACGAGCGACTCGAGGCGCACGTGGGGCAAGGTCCGGTGGATCGCACCCAGGAACAGGGGAGTGTCGGCCTGGTCGACCAGCATCACGAGCCCGGCGTCCCACGGGGTGCCCGGGTACTCCTCCTGCAGTCGCAGGTAGGCGGCGTAGCGGTGGTGACCGTCCGCCAGCAGGCAACGGCTGTCGGAGACGAGGTTGCCGATCCTCGCCACGGTCTCCTCGTCCCGCACGGCCCAGAGCCGTTGGCGCTGGCCGGTGCGATCGAGGTACCGCCAGTCCGGCTCGGCGCGAGCGACCTCGTCGAGCAGGTCACGAAGCTCCTGCCGGCCGTGGTGCACGAGGAGGATCGGCGCGGGGTTGAGGTTCATCTGCAGCATCCGGTCGGCCAGCTCGCCGGCCTGCTCGGGATGGATCGCCTCGTGGGGCCAGACCGCACGCTCGGCAAGGCTGTCCGCGCGCTCGGACATACGCAGGGCTCCGACGAGTCCACGCACGGTGAGCCCGCCCGAGGTGTACTCGTGGAGGTAGAGCGCGGGTGCGGTGTCCGTACACGCGTCGCCACGGTCGATCCACTGGCCCAGGCGTGCCGCGACGTCGCGGTAGGGTCGCGCCAGTGCTCGCGCGGAGGCGGGGTCGCCCACGCGCGCCGGGGACAGCATCACCGCCCGGAACGGCAGCAGCTCGAGGGGCTTCGCCACGTACGGAGGCACGACGGTGGCGGAGTCCATCGGAGCATCGTAGGGGGACGCTCGTCACAATCCGGAAAGGGGTGGACCGTGCTCGAGGAGTCGACGACCCCTCTCGTGGAGGCCCACGACCTGGTCATGCTCGACCTCGACGGCGTGGTCTACGTCGGGGGTGAGGCCATCGACGGCGTCGCCGAGTCGATCGACCGGGTGCGAGCGTCGGGACGCCACGTCGCCTTCGTCACCAACAACGCCTCCCGCACTCCCCAGCAGGTGGCCGCCAAGCTCACCGCGATCGGCGTCGCCGCGGAGCCGGGAGACGTGGTGACGTCCGCCCAGGCCGCAGCACGCCTGCTGGCCGAGGAGCACGGCGCGGGTGCCCGTGTGCTGCTCCTCGGGGGAGAGGGCCTGCGGGTGGCGCTGCAGGAGGCGGGCCTGGATCCTGTCGAGGACCCTGAGGGCGCGGTCGCGGTGGCGAGCGGCTACGGGCCGGACGTGCGATGGCGGGACATCATGTGTGCCTCGGTGCTGGTGCGCGACGGACTGCCCTGGGTGGCGAGCAACGCCGACCTGACCATCCCGACGCCCTACGGGCTCGCACCCGGTCACGGCGTCCTGGTGCGGACGATCACCGGCTTCGCCGGGGTCGACGCCACGATCGCGGGCAAGCCTGAGAGGCCGCTCATGGAGGAGACGGTCCTGCGTGTGGGCGGCGACCGGCCGCTGATGGTCGGAGACCGTCTCGACACCGACATCGAGGGCGCGCACGCGATCGAGGCGCCGTCGCTGCTCGTGCTGACCGGGGTGACCTGGCTGGAGGAGCTCGCCGCGGCGCCGCCCGGGTTGCGGCCGACCTACGTCTCCCCGACGCTCGCCGGGCTGTTCGCCCCGCACCCGGCGCCCGAGATCACCGAGGCCGCGGTGGAGCTCGCCGGCTGGGCAGCGAGCGTCGCCGACGGTCGACTCGTCGTCGAGGGCAAGGGCAGCGATGCCGACTGGTGGCGCGTCGCCGCGACGGCGTGCTGGCGCCACCTGGACGACACCGGGAGCGTGGCCGACGTCTCCGACACGTTGCCTCCCGGGCCGGTCCGGCAGCTGGGTGCCGAGTAGGGTCTCGGCCATGAGTGAGCTGCCCGACCACGAGCCGACCGGCGTCGAGGCGGTCGACCGCGTGCTCGCGGAGGTTGCGGCCCTGGCTGATGCGCCGGTGCCCGAGCACGTCGCGGTCTTCGAGCGCGCCCACGAGCAGCTGCGGCGTGCCCTCGACGCCCGCCCCGACGCGCCCGGCGACCACCGGGGCGCCTGAACGACCGTGCCCCCGAGACGTCTGCGACTGGACCAGGAGCTCGTGCGGCGCGGCCTGGCCCGGTCGCGCGAGCACGCCAGCGAGCTGGTGGCTGCCGGCCGCGTCACTGTCTCCGGCGCGCCCGCCACCAAGCCGGCGACGGGCGTGACGACCGACGTGGCGATCGTGGTCAAGGACGACCCCACCTCGGTGGACTACGTGTCCCGGGGAGGCCACAAGCTGGCGGGCGCGCTGTCGGCGTTCGCCCGCCACGGTGTCGACGTCCGGGGCAAGCGGTGCCTGGACGCGGGTGCATCCACCGGCGGCTTCACCGACGTGCTGCTGCGCGCCGGTGCGCGCGAGGTGGTGGCCGTGGACGTCGGCTACGGGCAGCTGGCGTGGTCGCTGCAGAGCGACGAGCGGGTGCAGGTGCACGACCGCACCAACATCCGTGAGCTCACCCTCGACGTCATCGGTGAGCCGGTCGACCTCGTGGTGGGTGACCTGTCGTTCATCTCCCTCGCCCTGGTGCTCGACCCCCTGCTGTCGGTGACGCGCGAGGACGGCGAGCTGGCGCTGATGGTGAAGCCGCAGTTCGAGGTCGGCAAGGAGCGCGTGGGCAAGGGCGGCGTCGTCCGCGACCTCGGGCTGCGGGCCGAGGCGGTCACCACGATCGCCGACCTCGCCCGTGAGCGCGGCTGGGGCGCCGTGGCCGTCACGGTGAGCCCCCTGCCGGGGCCGTCCGGCAACGTCGAGTTCTTCCTCCTGCTGCGCCGTGGTCCGGCCTCGATCGGAGCGGACGACATCCGCGCCGAGGTCGAGCGCGCCGGGTCGCTGGGGGTGGCGGGTGAGAGGGTGGACCCGTGAGTCCCCCCAGCCCCCAGCGCCGCGTCCTGGTGCTCGCCCACACCGGCCGCGCCGAGGTGCGAGAGGTGGCCCGGGCCTGCGTCCAGAGCCTGACCGCGCACGGGATCGCCGTACGACTCCTCGCGGACGAGGCAGCCGACCTCGGGCTGACGGACGTCGACGGCCTCGTCGAGACCACGCAGCCCGACGACGTGCCGGGGGAGGGGTGCGAGCTGGTGCTGGTCATCGGCGGTGACGGGTCGATCCTCCGCGCTGCCGAGCTGACCCACGCGACGAGCACCCCGCTGCTCGGGGTCAACCTGGGCCACGTCGGCTTCCTCGCCGAGGCGGAGCAGGAGGACGTCGAGTCCACCATCGCCGCCATCGTCGCCCGCGACTACACCGCCGAGGACCGCCTCACGCTGGACGTCTGCGTGCTCGTGGGCAAGGAGGTGCGCTTCTCCACCTTCGCCCTCAACGAGGCGAGCGTCGAGAAGGCTGCACGCGAGCGCATGCTCGAGGTCGTCGTCGAGGTCGACGGACGCCCGCTGTCGCGCTGGGGCTGTGACGGCGTCGTCTGTGCCACCCCGACAGGGTCGACCGCCTACAACTTCAGCGCCGGCGGGCCCGTGGTGTGGCCCGAGGTCGAGGCCCTGCTCATGGTCCCGCTCAGCGCGCACGCGCTGTTCGCGCGTCCGATGGTGGTGGCGCCCTCGTCGGTGCTCGCCGTCGAGGTGCTGTCCAACACCGAGGGCTCGGGCGTCCTGTGGTGCGACGGACGGCGTACGGTCGACCTGCCTCCCGGCGCCCGTATCGAGGTGCGCCGCGGCGCCCGGCCGGTGCGGCTGGTCCGGCTGCACCACGCACCGTTCACCGACCGGCTGGTCGCCAAGTTCGACCTGCCCGTCGAGGGCTGGCGCGGCGCCGCCGAGCGCCGGCGCCGCGACAACGGGGACACCGATGCTTGAGGAGCTGAGGATCAGCCAGCTCGGCGTCATCGACTCCTCGACGCTCGAGCTCGGCCCCGGCCTGACCGTCATCACCGGCGAGACGGGCGCGGGCAAGACGATGGTCGTGACCGCCCTCGGGCTCTTGCTGGGCGGCCGGGCCGACCCCGGCGCCGTACGCTCGGGCGCCAAGCAGGCCCGCGTCGAGGGTGTCGTCGCGGCCAGTGACCTCGACGGCTTCCGCACCCGCGTGGAGGACGCCGGCGGCGAGGTCGAGGACGACCAGGTCGTCCTCGCCCGCAACGTGGCCGCGCAGGGACGCTCGCGAGCCTGGGTCGGCGGCGCCTCCGTGCCGGTGACCACGCTGGCCGAGGTCGCCGAGCCGCTCGTGGCCGTGCATGGCCAGTCCGACCAGCACCGGCTGCTCCGCCCGGCCGCCCAGCGTGCCTCGCTCGACCGCTTCGGCGGCGAGGCACTGGCCGAGACCGCGTCGTCCTACGCCGCCCTGTGGGCCGAGCTGGTCGCGACCGAGCGGACGCTGGCCGAGGTCGTGGGCTCCGCGCGCGAGCGCGCCCGGGAGGCCGACCAGCTGAGGTTCGGGCTCGGCGAGGTCGAGGCCGTCGACCCTCAGCCGGGGGAGGACGCCGAGCTCGCGGCGGAGGAGACCCGCCTCGGGTTCGCCGACACGCTCCGGACCGCGGCCGAGACGGCGCGGGAGGCGCTGTCCAGCGAGGACGGCGCACCCGACGCGCTCGCCACGACGAGCACCGCGCGGCACGCCCTCGAGGGGGTGCGCGAGCACGACCCCGCCGCGGGTGAGCTGGCCGACCGGCTCACCGAGCTGGGCCACCTGCTGGTCGACGTCGCCGGGGACGTCGCGTCCTACGCCGCCTCCCTCGACACCGACCCGGCCCGACTGGCCGCGGTGTCGGAGCGACGGGCGTCGCTGACGGCGCTGACGCGGAAGTACGGCGAGACGATCGACGAGGTGCTCGCCTGGGCCGAGGACGGCGCCAAGCGTCTCCTCGACCTCGAGGACACCGACGGCCAGATCGCCGAGCTGGAGGCGCGGCGTGACCGCATCCGCAGCGAGCTCGGTGTCCTCGCCGGCACGCTCAGCGCCCAGCGTCGCGACGCCGCGGACCGGCTCGGCGTGGCGGTCAGCGACGAGCTCACGTCCCTGGCGATGCCGCACGCCACCGTCACGATCGCCGTGACCCAGCAGGACACACCCCCTCCGGAGACGCCTGCCGGTCCCCAGCTGCTCGTCGACGGTCGCTGGGTGCGCGCCGGGGTCCACGGCATCGACGACGTGGAGTTCCTGCTCGCCGCCAACACCGGCGCCGAGGCGCGTCCGCTGCACAAGGGCGCCTCCGGCGGCGAGCTGTCGCGGGTGATGCTGGCCCTCGAGGTCTCCCTGGCCGAGACCGGCTCGGTGCCGACGTTCGTCTTCGACGAGGTCGACGCAGGGGTCGGCGGCAAGGCCGCCATCGAGGTCGGGCGTCGGCTGGCCGCCCTCGCCCGCTCCTCCCAGGTCCTGGTCGTGACGCACCTGCCGCAGGTCGCGGCCTACGCCGACCGGCACGTGGTCGTGCACAAGTCCAGCGACGGCACGGTCACGACCTCCGGACTGGTCTCGCTCACTGACGACGACCGCGAGCGCGAGCTGTCGCGCATGCTCGCCGGGGTCGAGGACTCCGACAGCGCTCGGGCCCACGCCCGCGAGCTCCTCGAGGCCGCCGCGCCCGAGCGGGCGTGCCTCCCCGAGAGGCCCACTCGCGGCTGACACCATGGCGCGGTCATGAAGTTCGCAGTCCGCTCCCGCCAAGCCCAGGCCCTGCCCGGCGTGCACGGCCCCGCCCGGGTCCATCGTCGTACGGCCAGCGTCCTCGGTCGCCTGCACGCAGGCGACGTCGTCGTCCTCGACCACCTCGACATGGACCGCGCGACAGCCCAGGCGCTGGTCGACGCCGGTGTCGTCGCGGTGGTCAACGCCAGCCCGATGATCTCGGGCCGCTTCCCCAACCTCGGGCCCGCCCAGCTCGTCGACGCCGGCCTGGCCGTGGTCGACAGCGTCGGCCCGGAGATCTTCGAGCGTGTCCGCGACGGCGCCGCGCTGCGGGTCGACGGGGGAGCGGTCCACCTGGGGGACGAGCAGATCTGCGAGGGCCGCGAGCTGACCACCGAGCTCGTCGCCTCGGAGATGGACCGGGCCCGATCGGGCCTGACGTCCCAGCTCGAGAGCTTCACCCACAACAGCACCGAGTTCCTGCGGCGCGAGCAGGACCTGCTGCTCCACGGCCACGGCGTGCCGCGCACCGCCACCGAGATGGCCGGACGCCCCGTCGTGGTGGCCGTGCGCTCCCACGGCTGGGAGCAGGAGCTGCGTGGCATCAAGCCCTTCGTGCGCGAGCAGCGCCCCGTCCTGGTCGGCGTCGACCACGGGGCCGACGCCCTGGCCAGCGCCGGGCACCGACCTGACGTCGTGGTGGTGACCGGGAGCTCCGACGACCTGCCCACGGCCGCGGTCCTGCGCCGCGCGCGCGACGTCGTCGTCCTCGTCGAGCGCGGAGCGCCGCGCAGCGCCACCGAGCCCTTCGAGCGGCTCGGCATCCGCCCCCTGCGCTTCGAGACCACCGCCACGACCGAGGACGCGGCCCTGCTGCTCGCCTCGGCCCACGAGGCGGCGCTGATCGTCGGGGTCGGCATGCACGCCACGCTCGACGAGTTCCTCGACCGGCGCCGCAGCGGCCTGGCCAGCACGTTCCTGACCCGCCTCAAGCTCGGTCCCGACCTCGTGGACGCTGCGGCCCTGCCGCGGCTCTACGACGGCGCGGTCCGGCCGCGCCACCTCGTCGGCGCCATCGCCGCCGGAGTGCTCGCCCTGGCCGCGGCCGTGAGCGTCACGCCGGTCGGGCAGCAGTGGGTCGACGAGCTGTCCCCCGGCGTCACCAGCACCACGTCCGACCTGATCGACAACGTTCGAGGAATCCTCCCGTGATCACCCTGCGCCACCACCTGCTCACCATCGTCGCCGTCTTCCTCGCGCTGGCAGCCGGGATCGTCCTCGGCGGCGGTCCGCTCTCCGACGTCGGACCGACCGTCGCAACCTCCTCGGAGCGCACGGAGGCCGCCCCGGCGGAGGACCGCACACAGGCCGACTACACCGAGAGCGTGGTCTCCGCGCTCGGGCCGGCCACCGTGGGTGGCCGTCTGGCCGAGCGGTCGGTCGCGCTCGTCACGGTGCCCGGCGCCGACGAGCAGGTCGTCACCGCCCTCGCCGAGCAGGTGTCGGCCGCCGGCGGCACGGTCAGCGCCCGCTACGACCTGTCCGAGGACCTCGTGGACCCCGGCCAGAAGTCGCTGGTCGACACGCTCGGCAGCCAGCTGCTGACCCAGCAGGCCGAGGGAGACGTCGCCGCCGAGGCATCGACGTACGACCGGATCGGCCAGCTGCTCGGCATCGCCGTGGCGACGAAGGAGGCCGAGGGGCAGGACGTCAGCGGCAAGGCGCGCGCCATCGCCGACGCCGTCACCGGCGCGGGCCTGATGGCCAAGCCGGGCGAGGTCTCCCAGCGCTCCCCGCTGGTGCTGCTCGTGCTCGGGACCGACGCCGCCGACGAGGGCTCCGACGCGATCCTCGCCGGGCTCGCCCAGGGCCTGGCCGTCCAGGCGGTCGGCGTGGTCGTGGCAGGCACCACGGCCGACGGCGGCGAGGGCCAGCTGGGCCGGTTGCGGGCCGACCCGGCCTCGGCAGCCGTGGCGACCCTGGACGGCGTGGACACGGCGGCCGGCCGGGTCGCGACGATCCTCACCCTCCAGCGCTCGCTGACGACACCCGGCGGCGCGTTCGGTGCGTCGGGTGCCGACGGACCCGTCCCCCTCGGGTAGGATCGAAGCCCGTGAAGAGCCGGACGCCGACCAAGCACGTATTCGTGACCGGAGGCGTCGCCTCCTCCCTCGGCAAGGGGCTCACCGCCTCCAGCCTGGGCAACCTGCTGAAGGCGCGCGGTCTGCGCGTCACGATGCAGAAGCTGGATCCCTACCTCAACGTGGATCCCGGCACGATGAACCCCTTCCAGCACGGCGAGGTCTTCGTGACCAACGACGGTGCGGAGACCGATCTCGACATCGGTCACTACGAGCGGTTCCTCGACACCGACCTCAACCAGATCGCCAACGTGACGACCGGGCAGGTCTACTCGACCGTCATCGCCAAGGAGCGCCGCGGCGACTACCTCGGCGACACCGTCCAGGTCATCCCGCACATCACCAACGAGATCAAGGACCGCATCCTCGCGATGGGCGGCGCCGACATCGACGTCGTCATCACCGAGGTCGGCGGCACCGTGGGCGACATCGAGTCGCTGCCGTTCCTCGAGGCGGCCCGCCAGACGCGGCACGAGATCGGCCGCGACAACTGCTTCTTCATCCACGTCTCCCTGGTGCCCTACATCGGCCCGTCCGGCGAGCTGAAGACCAAGCCCACGCAGCACTCGGTCGCCGCCCTGCGCTCGATCGGCATCCAGCCCGACGCCATCGTGTGCCGGGCCGACCGCGAGCTGCCCGAGGGCATCAAGCGCAAGATCGCCCTCATGTGCGACGTCGACGACGAGGCCGTGGTCACCGCGGCCGACGCCCCGTCGATCTACGACATCCCGAAGGTGCTGCACCGCGAGGGCCTCGACGCCTACGTCGTGCGCCGCCTCGACCTGCCGTTCCGCGACGTCGACTGGACCGACTGGGACGACCTCCTGCGCCGCGTGCACCACCCGTCCGAGGAGGTCACGATCGCGCTGGTGGGCAAGTACATCGACCTACCCGACGCCTACCTCTCGGTCAGCGAGGCGCTGCGTGCCGGCGGCTTCGCCCACGACGCGAAGGTCCACATCCGCTGGGTCGCCTCCGACGAGTGCCAGACCGAGGCCGGTGCCGCCAAGCACCTCTCCGACGTCGACGCGGTGCTGGTGCCCGGCGGCTTCGGCGTACGGGGCATCGAGGGCAAGCTCGGCGCGCTGCACTACACCCGCACGCACGGGATCCCCACCCTCGGGCTCTGCCTCGGCTTGCAGTGCATGGTGATCGAGTACGCCCGCAACGTGGCGGGCCTCACCAAGGCGGGCTCGACCGAGTTCGACCCCGACACGGTGGAGCCGGTCATCGCCACGATCGAGGAGCAGAAGAAGTACGTCGAGGGCGCCGGCGACCTCGGCGGCACCATGCGGCTCGGCCTGCAGAAGGCCGACCTCCTCGAGGGCAGCGTCGTGCGGGCGACCTACGGCTCGGCCACCGTCGAGGAGCGCCACCGCCACCGCTACGAGTTCAACGACACCTATCGCGACACCCTCGCGCAGGCGGGCCTGGTCTTCTCGGGCGTCAACCCCGAGCTCGGGCTGGTCGAGTTCGTCGAGCTCCCCGCCGACGTCCACCCCTACTACGTCGCCACCCAGGCGCACCCCGAGCTCCGCTCGCGGCCGACGCGACCGCACCCGCTGTTCGCCGGGCTCATCGGTGCCGCCATCGAGCGCCAGCGCTCGGAGCGGTTCCCGCTCGACGAGTCGGGACTCCGTCGCAAGGACGAGGTCAGCGGGTCCTGACGCCGGACGGGCGCGAGGAAGTGCCCGGTCGGCGCTCCTGAGCGCGAGGAAGTGCCCGGTCGGTCAGAGGCGGCGGGCGTGCAGGATCCGGCCCAGGACGAACGAGTTCGACCGGAGCTGGTTGCGCGCGTAGGCCATCAGGCTGGTGTCGTCGGCGGCGGCCTCGGCGGCGGCGAGGAACGACTCGTCGCCGGCACCGAGGGGATACATCGCGCGGATGGTGAGCCCCTGGTTGAGCAGGCCGCCCTTCAGCGTGTGCAGCTCCTCGAGGTAGCGGTGCGCGAACGGCGCGAGCAGCTCGGCCTGGCCGGGACGCCAGAACGTCGAGCCGAGCACGAGCGTCTCGCGACTGGCGGGCACGGCGTAGTCGACGAAGAACGCCCGCCAGACCTCCTCCTTGGCCTCGACGTCGGGACGGGCAGCGAGCACCGCGAGCCGTCGCATGCCGGCGTCGGGGTCGGGGTCGGACTCGAGCAGGCGGCCCACGGCGTCCTCGTCGTAGTCACCGAGCTCGGCGCGGCGCACGGCCATCCGCCAGGCCAGGTCGAGGTCGGTGGCCTCGTCGGCGGCAGCCTGCAGCACCGACCAGTGCTCGTCGGTGGAGGCCGAGGCGGCGAGGGTGCGCAGCGCCGCCTGGCGGGCGTCCGGGACGTCGACGAGCCCGAGCACCGCGTCGGCGAGCGCGGCCAGGAGACCGGGGGACTCCTCCGCCGGTGCCCAGCGGTCGGCGACCAGGAGCGCCTGGCTGAGGAAGGGCTCGACGAGCGCCGGGCTGGTCTCGGTGGACAGCGCGCGCGTCAGGGCGGCCGACACGTCACGGGGGGCGACGTCGCCGAGCAGCAGCAGCTGACCGGCGGTCGCCGCGACGAGCGCGCGGTCGAGCGGGTCGTCGAGCTGCTGGACGCGCTCGAGCATCAGCCGCAACGAGGTCGGGTCGGGCTTGACGGCGGCGAACGTGTAGTCGCCGGCGTTGAGCATCCTGAGGTCGCCGGCGGGGAGCTCGACCGGCGTACGCGTGCCGGTGACCTCGTGGGAGGACCGGCCGACGGGGGCCAGCACGTCGCCCGAGGCGTCGAAGACGGCGATGTCGAGCCGGTGGGGACGGGGCTCCTGGTCGTCGGTCGTCTCCACCACGAGCTCGCCGTCGACGAGCGAGATCACGTCGGTGCCGGCCTCGTCGAGCCAGGCCTTGGTCCAGGCAGACAGGTCGCGCCCGGAGGCCCGTGAGTAGCAGTCCATCAGGTCGTCGAGCCGGGTGTTGGAGAAGGCGTAGCGGCTGAAGTAGTCACGCAGGCCCTCGACGAACGCGTCCTCGCCGATGTAGGCCACGAGCTGGTGCAGGACGCTCTGGCCCTTGACGTAGGTGATGGCGTCGAAGTTGGACATCGCCGAGGAGACGTCGGGCACGTCGCTGCGGATGGGGTGGCGCGCGGGGCTCATGTCCATCTCGTAGGCGGTGCGCTTGAAGGCGGCGAGGAAGGTCGCCCACTGGTCGGTGAACTCGCTGGCGTTGGCCATGCCCCAGTTGGCGGCCCATGACGCGAAGGCCTCGTTGAGCCACAGGTCGTCCCACCACTGCATGGTCACGAGGTCGCCGAACCACATGTGCGCCATCTCGTGGAAGACGAACTCCGCGCGGACGGCGCGCTGCGCGTGCGTCGGGGGAGTGCGGAAGAGCTGGCCGTCGCCGTAGGTGACGCAGCCCCAGTTCTCCATCGCGCCGCCGAGGTTGGGCACGAACACCTGGTCGTAGCGCTCCTGCGGGAACGGGTAGCCGAACCGCTCGCCGAAGAACGCGAGGCCCTGCCGGGTGAGGGTGACCAGCTCGTCGAGGTCGCGCTCGAGGATCGGCACGAGCGACTGGCGGCAGTAGAACCCGAGGTCGTGTCCGTCGTGCTGCTGGCGCACCTCGTGGAAGGGGCCGGCGTTGACGACGACGACGTAGGTCGACAGGCGGAGCGTGTCGGGGAAGGTCCAGACGCGGGCGTCGTCGGTCGCGGCGTCCTCGACCGACTCGGGTGCCCCGTTGGACGTCACCAGCCACGACGAGGGTGCGGTGACGACGAAGCGGTGCGGCGCCTTGAGGTCGGGCTGGTCGAAGCAGGCCCAGACGCGGCGGGCCTCGTCGGGCTCGAGGCTGGTCCAGACGTAGACGAGCCCGTCGGTCGGGTCGACCGTGCGGAGGATGCCCTCGCCCGTGCCCGTGTTGGTGGTGCCGGCCTCGACGACCAGGACGTTGTCGGCCGCGAGCGCCGGCAGCGGCAGGCGGCCGTCGGCCGCGGCGGACACGTCGACGTCCTCGCCGTTGAGGGTCGCGCGGGTGACGTCCATGGCGACGTCGACGAAGGTGGTCGCGCCGGGCTCGGAGCAGGTGAAGGAGATGGTGCTGGTGGAGCGCCACTCCTCTCCCTCGAGCAGACCGGTCATGTCCACGTCGATGTCGTAGCGATGGACCGCGAGCAGGTCCGACCGGGTCTTCGCTTCGTGCTTGGTGAGGGTCGACAACGTCATGGGGGCGAACCTAACCCACCCTGACCAGCCGGACGCAGGTCCTTTCGGGCAGGCTCGGCGCCTCGGCTAGCGTCGGGGCATGACCGACGCGCGCGGGGACGATCCGCACCAGCTCGCCGACCGCCCGATGTCGTGGCCGGTGGTGTCGAGCAAGGACCTGCACCGCGACGACTGGGTGGTGGCGCTGCGCGAGGACCGGATCACCCGGCCCGGCCACTCCGAGGAGTTCAGCCGGATCAGCCTGGAGCACCCGGGGGCGGTGATCGTCCTGGCAGTGGACGACGACGAGCGGGTGATGTGTCTGCGCCAGTACCGCCACACGAGCGGGTACGAGTTCGTCGAGCTGCCCGCCGGTCTGCGCGACGCGGGGGACGAGCCGCCGGTCGAGACCGCGAAGCGGGAGCTGCGCGAGGAGGTCGAGCTCGAGGCCTCGGAGTGGCGGCAGCTGCTCAGCACCTACGGCAGCGCGGGCATCAGCGACGAGGTGCACGAGATCTTCCTCGCGCGCGGGCTCAGCCACGCCTCGCGCGGCGACTTCGAGATGCACCACGAGGAGGCCGAGATGGAGACCTTCTGGGTGCCGATGGCCGACCTCCTCGACGCGGTGCTGGAGGGGCGGGTGCGGCAGGGTCCGCTGGTGCAGGCGGTGCTCGCCTACGAGGTGCACAAGAGGCGGGGGACCCTGGACACGCCCGGCTCCGTCTCGGAGTAGTCTCGCTCCCGCTGTGAGGCGAGCCACACCCGTGGCCCCTCTCTGATCCTGAGGAGCAAGGCGATGAAGGTCGGCGTACCCAAGGAAGTCAAGAACCGCGAGTACCGCGTGGCTCTGACCCCCATCGGCGTGCACGAGCTGGTCCAGCACGGCCACGAGGTCGTGGTCCAGAAGACCGCGGGCGAGGGCTCGCAGATCCTCGACGAGGAGTACGTCGCCGCGGGCGCGACCATGCTCGACACGGCCGACGACGTGTGGGGCGAGGCCGAGATGGTCCTCAAGGTCAAGGAGCCGGTCGCCGAGGAGTACGAGCGGATGCGGGAGGGCCAGACCCTCTTCACCTACCTCCACCTGGCTGCTGACAAGCCGTTGACCGAGGAGCTGATGCAGCGCAAGGTCACCGCGATCGCGTACGAGACCGTGCAGCTGCCCTCGGGCGGGCTGCCGCTGCTCTACCCGATGTCCGAGGTCGCCGGCTGCCTCGCCCCGCAGGTCGGTGCGCACGCGCTGCTCAAGGCCAACGGCGGCCGCGGCGTGCTCATGGGTGGCGTCGGCGGCGTGGCCAACGCCAAGGTCGTCATCATCGGTGCCGGCGTGTCGGGCCAGAACGCCGCCAACATCGCGCTCGGCATGGGCGCCGACGTGACGCTGCTCGACACCGACCTCGACAAGCTGCGGATGTCGTTCTGGCGCTACAACAACCGCGTCCACGGCCTGGCCTCGTCCAAGCTCGCCATCGAGCAGCAGGTGATGGAGGCCGACATGGTGATCGGCGCCGTCCTGATCCCGGGCGCGGCCGCGCCCAAGCTGGTCAGCAACGAGCTGGTCTCGCGGATGAAGCCCGGCTCCGTGCTCGTCGACATCGCCATCGACCAGGGCGGGTGCTTCGAGGACTCGCACGCCACGACGCACGACGACCCGACCTACGAGGTGCACGACTCGGTCTTCTACTGCGTGGCCAACATGCCGGGCGCGGTGCCCAACACGTCGACGTACGCCCTGACGAACGCGACGCTTCCCTACGCGGTGGCGCTGGCCGACAAGGGCTGGCAGCAGGCGCTGCGCGACGACCGGAGCCTCGCCCTCGGCCTCAACACCCACGCGGGCCAGCTGACCAACGCGCCGGTGGGCGCTGCGGTGGGCATCGAGTCGGTGGAACTCGATACCGTCCTCGGGTGAGCTCCGGGGCGAGGCTGGACCGCGCGGTCCGCACCTACCTCGACCACCTGGCGGTCGAGCGCGGACTGGCGACCAACACGCTGAGCTCCTACCGGCGTGACCTGGCTCGCTACGACGAGTTCCTGTCCGGCCAGGGCATCGACGACCTCGACGCGGTCACCGAGGCGACGGTCGCGGCGTTCCTCGTCAGCCTGCGCGAGGGCAGCGAGGACCACCCCCCGTTGAGCGCGACCTCGGCGGCGCGGACGGTGGTGGCGGTGCGCGGCTTCCACAAGTTCGCCGTGTCCGACGGGCTCGCCCAGGCCGACCCGGCGGCTGCCGTCAAGCCACCGACGCCCGCCAAGCGGCTGCCCAAGGCGCTGCCGCTGTCCGACGTCGAGGCCATCCTCGAGGCGGCCGGTGCCCCCGACACGGTGCTCGCGCTGCGGGACCGGGCCCTGCTGGAGCTGCTCTACGGCACCGGTGCGCGGATCTCCGAGGCCGTCGGGCTCGACGTCGACGACCTCGACCAGGTCGACGGCACGGTGCTGCTGCAGGGCAAGGGCGGCAAGGAACGGCTGGTCCCGGTCGGCGGCTACGCCCGCGACGCGGTGGCCGCCTACCTGACGCGCGCACGCCCCGAGCTGGTCGGCGCCGGCAAGGGCGGACCGGCCATGTTCCTCAACTCGCGGGGCGGCCGGCTGTCGCGGCAGAGCGCCTGGGCGGTGCTGGTGAAGGCCGCCGAGCGAGCCGGCGTGACGGCGTCGGTGTCACCTCACACGCTGCGGCACTCCTTCGCCACCCACCTGCTCGACGGCGGCGCCGACGTGCGCGTCGTCCAGGAGCTCCTCGGGCACGCCTCCGTCACGACGACGCAGGTCTACACGCTCGTCACCGTCGACAACCTGCGGGAGGTCTTCGCCACGGCCCATCCGCGAGCCCGCGAGTGACGACCAGGCTCGAGCTGCTCGGCACGCCCGCCTGGGACGCTACGCCGATCGCGGGCGCCCGGCTCCACGCGTTGCTGGCCGCTCTCGTGCTGGAGCCGCGCGGCCTCACCGTCGCGCAGCTCGTGGAGCAGATCTGGGAGGACGAGCCGCCGGCGACGCCCGGCAAGGCGCTGCAGGTGATCGTCTCCCGGGCCCGCTCCGCGACCGCGGCGGACGTCGTCGAGCTCACCGAGACCGGCTACCGGCTCGGGCTCGAGCCGGACGAGGTCGACGTGCTCGCGCTGGGACTCCACGTGGCCGGCGCCCGCGAGTCGCTGGCGGCAGGCGACGCGGTCGCGGCGGCGGAGCAGGCCGAGCTGGCGCGCGCGTGGCCCGAGCCCGCCGTCGACGACGCGTCGGGCCCGCTGGCGCGCCTGCGGCTGCTGGCGTCCCGGACGCTCGAGGCCGCCGACGACCTGCTCGGTCGCGCGCTGGCACGGCAGGGCAGGCACGCCGAGGCGCTCCCGCTCCTCGAGGCCGCGGCCGACCGCTGGCGCGACGACGTGACCGTGCTGGGCGACCTGCTGCGCACCATGGCGGCGATCGGCGGGCCGGCGGTCGCGCTCGGGCGCTACGAGGCCTACCGGCTCGACCTCGCCGACCGCCTCGGGGTCGACCCGCCCCCCGAGCTCCAGCACCTGCACCGCGAGCTGCTCGCCGCCGACGACCCGGTGCGCACCGGCCTGCGCTACGACGGTGCCGGGCTGCTCGGCCGCGAGCAGGACCTGGCACGGCTGCGCGCGGCGCTCGCCTCGTCACGCCTGGTGACGGTGCTCGGCCCCGGCGGCATCGGCAAGACCAGCGTCGCGCAGGTGCTCGCCCGGGAGTCGACCCTGCCCCGCGTCCACGTCGTCGAGCTCGTCGGTGTCGGGGCGGGCGAAGACGTGGTCGTCGCGATCGGTGGGGCGCTCGGCGTCCGGGGGTCGGTGACCGCCCGCCGCGCGCTCACCCCCGCCCAGCAGGCCGACGTCCGCAGCCGGCTCGCGCAGGAGCTGGACGCCGGGCCGACGCTGCTGGTGCTCGACAACTGCGAGCACGTGCTCGAGCCCGTGGCGGCGCTCGTGGCGTTCCTGCTCGCCACCACCCGCGACCTGCGGGTGCTCGCCACGAGCCGTGCCCCGCTCCGTCTCGGCGCCGAGCGCGCGGTGCCGCTGAGCCAGCTCTCGACCCCCGACGCGGAGGAGCTCTTCGTGCGACGCGCGTCGGCCACCCGGCCCGACGCGCGCCTGGAGCCCGAGGCCGTGCACGCGGTGGTCGACCGCCTCGACGGCCTGCCGCTCGCCGTCGAGCTGGCGGCAGCCAGGGTCCGGACGATGACGGCGGCCGAGGTCGCCGCCGCCCTCGACGACCGCTTCGCCACGTTGCGCAGCCGGGACCGGAGCACCCCGGACCGGCACCGGACCCTCGAGGCGGTCATCGCCTGGTCGTGGGACCTGCTCACCGACGACGAGCAGAGGGCGCTGGCCTGGCTCTCGGTCTTCCAGGACGGCTTCGACCGCGCCACCGCCGCGGCGGTGCTCGGCGCGGCCGCGCTCGACCTGGTCGACTCGCTCGTCGAGCAGTCGCTCCTGGTGATCACCGAGGAGGGCGGGTCCGCGCGGTTCCGAGCGCTCGAGACGATCCGGGAGTACGCCGCGACGCAGCTCGCGCGCCGCGGCGAGGTCGAGGCGGCGGGGGAGGCGCAGCGGCAGTGGGCGCGCGAGCTCGCCGACCGGTCCGCGGACCTCGTGCTCGCCGACGACCAGGTCGCCCTGGTGGACGCGCTCGTGCGCGAGCAGAACAACCTCACCGACGTGCTGCGCCACTCCTTGGCGACGGGTGACCGCGAGCTGGTGGCCACACTGGTGTCGCTGCTGGGCAGCGTCTGGACGATCACCGGCGACCAACCCAGGATCTTCGCGATCTGCGACGCGGCCGCCGACCTGCTCGCGGGCTGGGAGGTCCCCGACGGCCTGCACACCCACGCGCAGGAGGCCGCAGGCGTCCTGATGATCCACCTCAGCTGGATGCCTGGGGTCGACCTGGGCGGCCTGCGTGCCCTCCTGGTGCAGGGCGAGCCTCCGACGGGCACGTGGGGCCTGATCGCCCACACCGTCCACGTCGCCGAAGGCGGCACCCCGGCCAGGCTCGCCGAGGTCGCCGCCCGGCAGACGCGACCGGCGATGGCCGGTGCGCTGCTGCTGTGGGCCGCGATCGTCGCGGAGAACGGCGGCGACGTCGACACCGCGCGCCGCTATGCGGAGGAAGCGCTGCGCGGGCCGCTCCCGCCCTACCTGAGCGCGTCCCTGCACGCCGAGCTCAGCCAGCTCGCGATGACGTCGGGCGACCACCACCGGGCGGCGCGGCACGCGGAGGTCGCGTGGCCGCTCCTCGAGCGGATCCACTCGGTCACCGACGCCTACAGCCTCCAGGTCGCGACCGCGATCGCGCCGCTGCTCGACGGTGACGTCGCGGAGGCTGAGCGGCTGCTCGAGACGTTCGGCCCGCCGGACGGTGACTCGGCGCAGATGGGCGCCCGCCTGACGTGGTGCGTGGCCCAGGCCGAGCTCGCCCTCGCGAAGGGCGACCACGGGGAGGCCATCGCGCGCTACGACGCGGCCGTCGAGCTGGTCGCCGACGTCGAGGGAGGGCCGGTCGCGTCGCCGTGGCTGGCGATCGCTGCGTCCGCCGCGCTGGTGGCCCGGGTCCGGCACGGAGGTCCCGGGCCCGACCCACGGGCCGAGGAGCTGCGCGACCTGGTCGCCGGCGACGGTGGAAGCGGCCCGGTCGGCACGCTGTGGTTCACCGACCTGCCGCTCAACGGCGTGCTGCTGGTCGCGCTGGCGTCGTGGGTGCTGCGCCACGGCTCCGGCCACCAGCACGCCGACGCGGTGCACCTGCTGGCGGTCGCGCACCGCTGGGCCTACAACCGCAGCATCCCGGTCATGGCGTGGGAGCCCCTGGCGCACCTCGCCGACGCGGTGCTGCCCGGGCGGGTCGGCCGGCTCGTCGAGGAGCTGGCCGACCGCCCGGGCGCGGAGCTGGTGCCGGACGCTGCCGCGACGGTGGACCGGCTGCGGCAGGAGTGGGTCACATCTTCCGGTTGAAGGCCCGCACGGACAGCGGGGCGAAGACCGCGATGACGACGCCGCACCCGAGCAGGGCCCAGCCGACGTCGCCGGTGACGGCACCGTCGTTGGCCAGGTCGCGGATGGCGGTGATCACCAGCGACACCGGGTTGACCTCGGCGAAGGCGCGCAGCGGTCCCGGCATCGTCTCGGTCGGCACGAACGCGTTGGACAGGAACGTCAGCGGGAACATGACGAGAAGCGAGATGCCCTGCACGGCCTGGGCGTTGCGACCCACGATGCCGAACAGCGTGAAGATCCACGCCAGGGACCAGCCCGCCAGCATCGCGAGCAGCACGGCGCCGGCGACGCCCGGGACGCCACCGCCGGGGCGGTAGCCGATCGCGATGCCCACCGCGAAGGTCAGCACCGACGCGATGAAGTAGCGGAGCAGGTCGGCGACCATCGGCCCGGCGAGCGGGGCGATGCGCGAGATCGGCAGCACCTTGAAGCGGTCGAAGACGCCGGTGTCCATGTCGGTGCGCAGCTGGACACCGGTGGCGACGCAGGCGGTCAGCACCGTCTGGCCGATCAGCCCGGGGATGATGAGGGGGAGGTAGCTGTCGACGTCACCGGAGATGGCGCCCCCGAAGATGTAGGCGAACATCCCGGTGAAGACGAGCGGCTGGATGGTGACGTCGAACATCACCTCCAGGCTGCGACGCATCTTCATGGTCGCCCGCCAGGCGAGGGTCACGGTCTGGCTCACGGTGTCGCCGAGCCCTGGACGGGTGGGAAGGTCGGCGGTGGGGTCGGACACGGTCAGGCTGCTCATCGGGCTGCCTCCATCTGCGGGTCGGTGTGGTCGGTGTGGTCGGCCTGGTCGGCCTGGGCGGGCGGTGCGACGTCGTCGCGCTCGGCGTCGTGGGTGTCGTGGCCGGTCAGGGCGAGGAACACCTCGTCGAGCGACGGCTTCTGGACCGTGACCGACTCGATCACCACGTCGTGGTCCCGGAGGGCGACGAGCACGTCGACCGACTGGTCGGTGCGGGTGAGCGGCACGTTGACGCGTCGCGCCTCCGGGGTGAGGACGGCCTCCTCGCCGAGCAGTCGTCGTACCTCCTGCTCCACCAGGGGCAGGTCGGCGGGGTCGGCGAGCTGGAGCTGCAGCGCGGACTGGCCGACCGACGACTTGAGCTCGTCGGCGGTGCCCTCCGCGACCTTGCGGCCCCGGTCGATCACGGCGATCCGGTCGGCGAGCTGGTCGGCCTCGTCGAGGTACTGCGTGGTGAGCAGCACCGTGCACCCGGTGCGGACGAGGTCGCGGATGGTGTCCCACATCTGTCCGCGGGTGCGCGGGTCGAGGCCGGTGGTCGGCTCGTCGAGGAAGATCAGCGGCGGCCGGGTGAGCAGGCTGGCGGCCAGGTCGAGCCGCCGCCGCATGCCGCCGGAGAAGGCCGAGATCGGCTTTCTCGCCGCCTCGGCCAGGTCGAACTGCTCGAGCAGCTCGGCGCCGCGGGCGCGCGCCTCGGTGCGGCCGAGGCCCTGGAGCCGCGCGAACAGCCAGAGGTTCTCCGACGCGGTGAGGTTCTCGTCGACCGAGGCGTACTGGCCAGTGACGCCCAGCAGCCGGCGTACGGCGTGGGGCTCGGCACGGACGTCGTGGCCGAAGATCGTTGCCTCGCCCGCGTCGATGTGGAGGAGGGTGGCGAGCATCCGGAGCGTGGTGGTCTTGCCGGCGCCGTTGGGGCCCAGGACGCCGAAGACCTCCCCCCGGCGGACCTCGAGGTCGACGTGGTCGACGGCCCGCTGGTCGCCGAACTGCTTGACGAGCCCGGTGGCCCTGACGGCGAGGTCGGTGTCATGTGTGGTCATGTCCCGAAGCGTGCGCCCGCCCGGTTTCACGGTGGTTGCGTGGCGCCGGTGGACGCGAAACCGGCGGGTGGTTGGATCGACGCATGCCGGATCCAGTGCGCCTCGACACGCGGGTGCCGACGGGCGCCGACCCCGACGCGGTCTACGACGCCTTCACCGGCTGGGTGGCCGACCAGGGGCTCGACCTCTACCCGCACCAGGACGAGGCCGTGATCGAGCTGCTCGGCGGCAACCACGTCGTCCTCGCCACCCCGACCGGGTCCGGGAAGTCGCTGGTCGCCATCGGCGCCCACGTGGCGGCGCTTGCACGCGACGAGGTCAGCTTCTACACCGCGCCGATCAAGGCGCTGGTGAGCGAGAAGTTCTTCGCGCTCATCGAGGTGTTCGGCGCCGACAACGTCGGGATGCTCACCGGCGACGCCGCGGTCAACCCGGACGCCCCGATCATCTGCTGCACCGCCGAGGTGCTGGCCAACATCGCGCTGCGGGAGGGCCGCTCGGCCGACGTGGGGCTCGTGGTGATGGACGAGTTCCACTTCTACTCCGAGGGCGACCGCGGCTGGGCCTGGCAGGTGCCGCTCCTCGAGCTCGTCGACGCCCAGTTCCTGCTCATGTCGGCGACGCTGGGCGACGTGTCCTTCTTCGTGGAGGACCTGAAGCGGCGGACCGGTCGCGACACCGCTGTGGTCGACGACGCCGAACGCCCGGTTCCGCTGAGCTTCCGGTGGTCGATGGAGCCCCTCGACGACACGCTCGAGGAGCTGGTGAGCACCGGCCAGGACCCGGTCTACGTCGTCCACTTCACCCAGGCCGCCGCCGTCGAGCACGCGACCAACCTGCTGCGCCGGCCGCCGGCCAAGGTGGACAAGGACGCGATCGCCGAGCGGATCGGCGCCTTCCGCTTCGGTGCGGGCTTCGGCAAGACGCTGTCGCGCCTGGTCCGCAACGGCATCGGCGTGCACCACGCCGGGATGCTGCCGAAGTACCGGCGGCTGGTGGAGACGCTGGCCCAGGCGGGCCTGCTGCGCGTCATCTGCGGCACCGACACCCTCGGGGTCGGCATCAACGTGCCGATCCGCACCGTGCTGTTCACCGGGCTCGCCAAGTTCGACGGCAACCGGCAGCGGGTGCTCCGCACGAGGGAGTTCCAGCAGATCGCCGGCCGCGCCGGCCGGGCGGGCTACGACACCGCCGGTTACGTCGTCGTACAGGCGCCGGAGCACGTGATCGAGAACGAGCAGCAGAAGGCCAAGATCGCCGCCCGGCAGGCTGCGGGGAAGAAGAAGTCGAAGGCGCAGCTCAAGAAGGCGCCCGAGGGCACCGTCGTGTGGACCGAGCAGACCTTCGACAAGCTCGTGGCCGGCGTGCCCGAGCGGCTGACGAGCCGGATGAAGGTCGACAACGCGATGCTGATCAACGTCGTGTCCCGCGAGGAGGACGCCGTCGCGGTGGTGCGTCGGCTGGTCACCGACAACCACGAGGAGCGGCGGGGACAGCTGCGCCTGGCCCGGCGGGCGCTGCGGCTGTCGCGCTCGCTCGTGCGCACCGGCATCGTCACCCGCCTCGACGAGCCCGACGAGCACGGTCGCCGCTTCGTGCTGACCGTCGACCTGCCCGTCGACTTCGCGCTCAACCAGCCGCTCGCCCACTTCGCGCTGGCCGCCTTCGACGTGCTCGACCCGGAGTCGGAGACCTACGGCCTCGACGTGGTCTCGATCGTCGAGGCGGTCCTCGAGGCACCCCGGCAGATCCTGATGGCGCAGCAGCACGCCGCCCGGGGCGTCGCGATCGGGGAGATGAAGGCCGACGGCATCGAGTACGACGAGCGGATGGCGCTGCTGGAGGAGATCACCTGGCCGCAGCCGCTGCGCGAGCTCCTCGAGGCCCTCTACGAGACCTACCGGCAGACCCACCCCTGGCTGCCCGACGACGCGCTCGGCCCCAAGTCGGTGGTGCGCGAGATGTGGGAGCAGGGGATGGGGTTCACCGACTTCGTCAGCCGCTACCAGCTCGCGCGGTCCGAGGGCCTGGTGCTGCGCTACCTCACCGACGCCTACCGCACGCTCCGCCAGACCGTCCCTGAGACGCACCGCGCCCCCGAGGTCGAGGACGTCATCGAGTGGCTGGGCGAGACCGTGCGCCAGACCGACTCCTCGCTGCTCGACGAGTGGGAGGCGCTCTCGGACCCGGACCACGCGTCCTCCGCCGTCGCGCACCACGAGCCGCCGCCCCCGCCGCGGCCCCTCTCGAAGCAGGAGCGCCCCTTCCGCGTGATGGTGCGCAACGCGATGTGGGCCCGCGTGGACGCGGTCTCGCGCGACGACCTCGACGGGCTGGTGCGCCTGGAGCGCGCCGCCGCCGACCGCACCGACCCGCCCCGGCAGGTCGTCGTCGGGCGGTCGGTGTGGGACGCGGCGCTGGAGGACTACTACGCCGAGCACGACCGCGTGCTCACCGACGGCGACGCCCGCGGTCCCGACCTGCTGGTCGTGGGGGAGGAGCGCACCGGCGAGCCGGTCGGCGCGGAGGAGGGCACGACCGCGCGGCTGCGCGACGTACGCCAGACGATCCACGACCCCGAGGGCCACCACGACTGGGTCATCGACGCGGTCGTCGACTGCGACGCGACCGACAGTGCCGGTGAGCTGGTGCTCGCGACCACCGGGATGCGGCGGCTCGGGGACGCGTGAGGACGGCCGCTCCGGCGCGGCCACGACCAGGCGCGTAGAGTCCCGCGCGGTGCAGCGCAGGCCGGGCCCCGGGCGGGCCCGTCGTGCGTGTTGAACCCGTGCAGGAACTGTCGACGTGTCGACAAAGTCCGAGGCGTCCGGCGTGGTCCAATCGAGGTCCAGGCCGATGCGCGGCGATGCACGACAGATGCGACGAGGAGCAGTCATGAGCGGTGCGGGATTCCCCGGTCAGCACACGGGCAGCAGTGCCCCCGAGATGCCGCCCCTCGTCCGACCACCGCACCCGCAGACCCCCCAGCCCGGCCCCACCCCGCGAGACGAGCAGACCGTGACCCAGCCGATCCCCTTCGAGCGTCCGATCGAGACGCGTGCCACGACCACCCTCGAGGCCGAGAAGCCCCTCGGACCGACCGGGCGTCCGATGCCCGTGTTCCCCGACCCGCCGGCGGTCACCGAGCACGGCCGCGCCCGCGTCGTCTCCATGTGCAACCAGAAGGGCGGGGTCGGCAAGACCACCACCACGATCAACCTCGGCGCATCGCTCGCCGAGTTCGGGCGCAAGGTGCTGCTCGTCGACTTCGACCCGCAGGGCTCGCTGTCCGTCGGCCTCGGGCTCAACCCGCACGAGATGGACCTGACCATCTACAACCTGCTGATGGACCGCGAGACCACGCTCGACGAGGTCGTGGTCCCGTCCGGCATCGAGGGCATGGACCTGCTGCCCTCCAACATCGACCTCTCCGCCGCCGAGGTCCAGCTGGTGCACGAGGTGGCGCGCGAGCAGACGCTGCAGCGCGTGCTCGCCCCGGCGCTCGAGCACTACGACGTCATCCTCATCGACTGCCAGCCGTCGCTCGGCCTGCTGACCGTCAACGCGCTGACCGCCTCCGACGGCGTCATCGTGCCGCTGGAGTGCGAGTACTTCGCGCTGCGCGGCGTGGCGCTGCTGAAGACGACCATCGACAAGGTGCGCGAGCGGCTCAACCCCAAGCTCGAGATCGACGGCGTGCTGGGCACCATGTTCGACGGGCGCACGCTGCACAGCCGCGAGGTCATGGAGCGCCTGGTGTCGGCGTGGGGCGACAAGGTCTTCCACACGGTCATCCGCCGCACGGTGAAGTTCTCCGACGCCACGGTCGCGGGCGAGCCGATCACGTCCTACGCCTCGTCGTCGACCGGCGCCGACGCCTACCGCCAGCTGGCCAAGGAGGTGGTGACCCGGTGGCCCGCCGAGTGAGCATGCCGGCCGCGGACGACCTGTTCCGGCCGACCTCCGACGCCGCCGCCGCTGAGCCCGCTCCGGGGCAGCGCCCGCGCCGCGTACGAGCCGTGGCCGACGACGCCGAGCCCGCCGGTCCGCGCAAGCCCAGCGGGCGGGTGCGGCACGACGAGAAGATGACGGTCTACGTCACCTCCGACGAGCTCCTCGACATCGAGCACGCCCGCCTGACGCTGCGACGCGAGCACGGCCTCGCCGTCGACCGGGGCCGCCTCGTCCGGGAGGCGCTGGCGCTCGTGCTCGCCGACCTCGAGGCCCAGGGCGCCGACAGCGCGCTGGTGCGACGGCTGCTCGACGAGTGAGCAACCGCCCCGCGGCCCCGGACCCCTCGGCCGGAGGCGCGCTCGAGCCGGGCAGCGAGGCCCCGGCGTTCGCCGTACGCCTGGACAACTTCGAGGGGCCCTTCGACCTCCTGCTCGGCCTCATCGCCAAGCACAAGCTCGACATCACCGAGGTCGCGCTGTCGCAGGTCACCGACGAGTTCATCGCCCACGTGAAGAACCTCGGCGGCGCCTGGGACCTCGAGCAGACCACGTCCTTCCTCGTCGTCGCGGCGACCCTGCTCGACCTGAAGGCCGCCCGGTTGCTCCCGCAGGGCGACGTGGAGGACGAGGAGGACCTCGCCCTCCTCGAGGCACGGGACCTGCTATTCGCGCGGCTCATGCAGTACCGCGCCTTCAAGCTGGTGGCCTCAGTGCTGGAGGAGCGCCTGGCCTCGGAGTCGCTCCGGCACCCGCGTGCGGTCGGGCTCGAGGAGCGCTTCGCGACCCTGCTGCCCGAGGTGCTGATCGGCATCGGCCTCGACGAGTTCGCCCGCCTCGCGGCGCGCGCCTTGGAGCCCAAGCCCGTCCTCGAGGTGTCACTGCACCACATCCACGCCGCCAAGGTCAGCGTGCGCGAGCAGGCCCACCTCGTCGTCGACCGGCTGCGCCGCAGCGGCACGATGACGTTCCGGGCCCTGTGCGGCGACTCGCCCGACCGGCTCACCACGGTGGCCCGCTTCCTATCGCTCCTCGAGCTCTTCCGCGAGGGCGCGGTGTCCTTCGACCAGGTGACGCCTCTGGGGGAGCTGACCGTGCGCTGGACCGGGGCGGAGGACGGCGAGGTGGACATCCACGACGAGTTCGACGGCGCCCCGCCGGGCGACGATGATGACACCATGCCGCCGGCCGCCGCCGACGAGCCCGAGGAGGACCAGTGAGCCAGCAGCCCGACAGCACCCAGGGTGACGCCGCGGACCGTCCTGCCGACGACACGCTCGACGTGGCGGTCGCCGAGCTGCGTCCGGCGCTCGAAGCGATCCTGATGGTCTCCGACGAGCCGCTCGCCACCGTCCGCCTGGCCTCGGTGGTCGGGCACCCGGTCGAGGAGGTCGAGGCGGCGCTGGAGGCCTTGGCAGCCGAGTACACCGAGCAGGGCCGCGGCTTCGATCTGCGCTCGGTGGCGGGAGGCTGGCGCTTCTACTCGCGTCCGGAGATGGCCGGGGTCGTGGAGTCGTTCGTCCTCGAGGGCCAGCAGGCGCGGCTCACCCAGGCCGCGCTGGAGACGCTGTCGGTGGTCGCCTACAAGCAGCCGGTCTCGCGCGCCCGGGTGTCGGCGATCCGCGGGGTCAACGTCGACGGCGTCATGCGCACCCTCCTCACCCGCGGGCTGGTCGAGGAGGCCGGTCAGGACGAGCAGAGCGGCGCCAACCTCTACCGCACCACCTCCTACTTCCTCGAGCGCATCGGCATCACCTCGCTCGACGAGCTGCCCGAGCTCGCGCCCTACCTGCCCGACATGGACGACCTCGAGGACGAGCTCGCCAGCGTCGCCGGCCTGGACGGCCCCGCCGAGCCGGCACCCGAGCCCACCCCGGAGCCCGAGCCCGAGCCCGAGCCGGCCCCTGCGCCCGAGCCGACCCCGTCCGTGCCGCACCACCACCCCTCGCCCCACTCCGGAGCGGGCACCGAGCCCGACGGCGGGACCGAGATCTCATGAACACCCCACGAAACCACTCGCTTCGCTCGCGCTTTCGCGGGGACCCCGAAAAGCTGATGAGGACCCGATGAAGCCCCACGACGCACCCGACAACGACCAGCCCGCCTCCCAGCGCCCGGCGACCGACGAGGACGGCCTGATCCGCCTGCAGAAGCTGCTCGCCCAGTCCGGCGTCGCCAGCCGCCGCAAGTGCGAGGAGCTGATGCTCGACGGGCTCGTCGAGGTCGACGGCGAGGTCGTCACCCGGCTCGGCACGAAGGTCGACCCCCGCACGGCCGTCATCCGGGTCGAGGGCAAGCGGCTGCCCCCGATCAGCGACAAGGTCTACCTGGTGCTCAACAAGCCACGCGGCGTGGTCTCGACGATGTCGGACCCCGAGGGCCGGCGCACGCTCGGCGACCTCGTCGCCGACCGTCCCGAGCGGCTCTTCCACGTCGGTCGCCTCGACACCGACACCGAGGGCCTGATCATCCTCACCAACGACGGCGACTTCGCCCAGCACCTCGCCCACCCCTCGCACGAGGTGGACAAGACCTACGTCGCCGAGGTCGAGGGCGAGGTGCACGTGCGCACGGTCCGCGAGCTGCTCGCCGGGGTGACGCTCGACGACGGCCCCGTGACCGTCACGCACGCCCGGGTGGTCGGCGGCGACCCCCGGCGGGAGGGCAGCAAGCGCTCCATCGTCGAGCTCACGATCCACGAGGGGCGCAACCGCATCGTGCGGCGCCTCCTCGCCCACGTCGGGCACCCCGTGACCCGGCTGACCCGCACCCAGATCGGCCCGGTGACGCTGTCCCGGCTGCGGTCGGGGGAGATGCGCGAGCTGACGGTCGCCGAGCTCGGCGAGCTGATGGACAGCGCGCAGCTCTGAGCCCGGGCGCGGCTAGGCTCCTCGCGTGGCAGTGAGAGCAGTGCGTGGGGCGACCCAGCTCGAGGAGGACACCCGCGAGCACATGCTGGACCGGGTGGCGGAGCTCGTGACCGACGTGATGGAGGCCAACCGGCTCGAGGTCGACGACTTCATCTCGATCATCTTCACCGCGACCAGCGACCTCACCAGCGAGTTCCCGGCCTACGCCGCTCGCCAGCTGGGCTTCTCCGACGTCCCGCTGGTCTGTGCCCGCGAGCTTGAGATCGCGGGCTCGATGCCGCGGGTCGTCCGGCTGATGGCCCACGTCGAGACCGACCTGCCGCGAGCGGAGGTCACCCACGTCTACCTCCACGGGGCGGCCAACCTGCGGCGCGACCTGGCGCGCACCACCAGCCATGACTGACCCCCGGTCCGAGGTGGGCCTGCCGGCCCTGACCGGGCCGGTGGAGGTCGTCGGGGCCGGCCTGATCGGTACGTCGATCGCCCTGGTGTGCAGCCGCCTCGGCATCGAGGTCGTGCTGCGCGACACCTCCGACGAGCACGTCCGCACCGCGCACGGCCTCGGCGCGGGCCGCGCGGCGCGCCCGGGCGACCACCCGCAGCTGGTCGTGGTGGCGGTGC
The DNA here is from genome assembly GCF_024199985.1 of Nocardioides pinisoli. Taxonomy (GTDB): domain Bacteria; phylum Actinomycetota; class Actinomycetes; order Propionibacteriales; family Nocardioidaceae; genus Nocardioides; species Nocardioides pinisoli. The sequence continues at coordinate 145,052 of NZ_JANARS010000009.1, read as the reverse complement.
CGCCCGCCTCGGTCGGCGACGCGATCGTCGACGCCCTGGCCCGCACCGGTGCCGTGGTCACCGACGTCGGCAGCGTGAAGGCCGCGCCCCTCGAGGAGGTCGCCGCCCGGGTCGGTCCCGACGACCTGGCGCGCTACGTCGGCTCACACCCGATGGCGGGCAGCGAGCGGTCCGGACCCCTCGCCGCCAGCGCCGCGCTGTTCGACGGCAGGCCGTGGGCGGTGACGCCGCACCCGCAGGCGCGCCCCGACGCCGTACGCCTCGTGGAGGCCCTGGTGCTCGAGTGCGGGGCCTCCCCGCTGGTCATGGAGCCCGAGGAGCACGACCGTGCGGTCGCCCGGATCTCCCACCTGCCGCACCTCGCCGCGGTGCTCGTCGCCGGGCGACTCGCAGCCGCCCCGGCCGAGCACCTCGCGCTGTCGGGCCAGGGCGTGCGCGACGTCACCCGCGTCGCGGCGAGCGACCCGGCGCTGTGGCAGCAGATCCTCGAGGCCAACTCCGAGGCGGTGCTCGACCTCCTGGCCGAGGTCCGCGCCGACCTCGACGCCCTGATGACCGCGGTCGCCTCAGACGCCGGACCGGACCTCGTCGAGATCCTCGCCCGCGGCAACGCCGGCACGGCCGCGATCCCCGGCAAGCACGGCGGCCCGGCGCGTCCGACCCGCTCGGTGTTCGTCGCGGTGCCCGACCACCCGGGCGAGCTGGCCCGGCTCTTCGGCGACGCGGGGGAGATCGGCGTCAACATCGAGGACGTGCACATCGACCACGACCCGGGACGCCCGGTCGGCCTCACCGAGCTCGTCGTCGAGCGGGGCAGCGCCGAGCGGCTCCTCGCGGCTCTCGAATCCCGCGGGTGGACGACCCACCGGTAGCCTTCTCGCCCGTGAGCACCGTCGACAGCACCTCCCCGTCCGGGTCCCTCGTCATCGCCGTCGACGGCACGTCGGGCTCGGGCAAGTCGAGCACGTCGCGTGGCGTGGCCGAGCGGCTGGGCCTGCGCTACCTCGACACCGGCGCGATGTTCCGGGCGATGACCTGGTGGCTGCTGCGCGAGGGCATCGACGTACGCGACGAGGCTGCGGTCGCGGCCGCCGCGGGCCGCCCGACCATCGAGTCCGGCACCGACCCGCTGGCCCCGACGATCACGGTCGACGGCACCGACGTCTCGGTGGCGATCCGCGCCGACGAGGTCAACGCCGCGGTCAGCCCGGTCAGCGCCGTGCCGGAGGTGCGCGCACGCCTGCTCGAGCTGCAGCGCAAGGCCATCGGCGAGGGCGGCATCGTGGTCGAGGGCCGCGACATCGGCTCCGTCGTGTGGCCGCAGGCCGAGGTGAAGGTCTACCTCAGCGCCGACCCCGACGCCCGCGCGCAGCGTCGTACTGCCGAGCAGGGCGGCACCGACGTCGCCCGCACCCAGCAGTCCCTCCTCGAGCGCGACCGCATCGACTCCGGACGGGCCACCGCGCCGCTGACCATGGCCGAGGGCGCGGTCCACGTCGACAGCACCCACCTCACCCTCGCCGAGGTGATCGACCGCATCGTCGCGCTGGCCACCCGGGCACGACGAGCGTGACCCGGGCGGACCTCCCGGCCAGCGCCGCCGAGCATCCTCCGACCCGGCTGCTGCGCCTGCTCCGCCCCGGGGCGGCGCGGCTGGTCCGCACGCGCTGGCCGGTCGAAGTGCACCACGCCGACCGCGTGCCCGCGACGGGCGGCGTCATCCTCGCGAGCAACCACGTGGGGATCATCGACGGCCCGCTGCTCGCCGTCTTCTCGCCCCGCCCCGTGCACGCGCTGACCAAGCAGGAGATGTTCGAGGGGCGGCTCGGGCGCTTCCTGCGGGCGTCGGGCCAGATCCCGCTCGACCGGTTCAGCGCCGATCCGGGTGCGATCCGGTCGTGCCTGCGGGTGCTCCGGGACGGGGGAGTGGCCGGCATCTTCCCCGAGGGCACCCGCGGCTCCGGCGAGCTGCACCGCTTCCACCACGGCGCCGCCTACCTCGCGCTCGTCACCGGCGCGCCCGTGGTGCCCGTCACGATGCTCGGCACCCGGCCGTCCGGCGGCGGGGCCAACGCCCTGCCGGGACGCGGCGACACCGTCGACGTCGTCTTCGGAGCGCCGTGGCGGACGACACAGCGGTCGTGGCCCCGGACCCGGGAACACGTGGCGGCCACGTCGGTGTTGCTCCGAGGGCACCTGCTGTCCGAGCTGGCCACCGCGCTCGCCGACACGCGCCGATCCTTGCCCGGGCCGCTTCCTGCGGGACAATCCGAGGACGACCCCGACACCGGGCTCGCCGAGCCATCCAGAGAGCTGTGATCACGAATGACTGAGAACGACGCCGACCTCGCGTCCGCGTCCACCGACGAGCCGACCGGCCCCACCCCGGTCCTGGCAGTGGTGGGCCGACCCAACGTGGGCAAGTCGACCCTCGTCAACCGGATCATCGGGCGCCGCGAGGCCGTCGTGGAGGACCGTCCGGGCGTGACCCGTGACCGTGTCTCCTACGACGCCAACTGGAGTGGTCGCGCCTTCACCGTCGTCGACACCGGCGGCTGGGACCCCGACGCCCGCGGGCTCGCCGAGCGCATCGCCGGGCAGGCCGAGGTGGCCGTCACGCTGGCCGACGCCGTGCTGTTCGTCGTCGACGCCACCGTCGGGATCACCGACGCCGACGAGGCGGTCGTCCGCATCCTGCGCAAGTCGGGCAAGCCGGTCGTGCTGGCGGCCAACAAGGTCGACGACGCCCGCACCGAGGCCGAGGCCTACGGCCTGTGGAACCTCGGCCTCGGCGAGCCCTTCGCCGTCTCCGCGCTGCACGGGCGCGGCTCCGGCGACATGCTCGACGCGATCCTGGCGGCCCTGCCCGAGACGCCGCAGGAGAGCTTCGAGGAGGTCGGCGGTCCGCGCCGCATCGCCATCGTCGGCAAGCCCAACGTCGGCAAATCTTCCCTGCTCAACATGCTCGCGAAGGAGGACCGCGTCGTCGTCGACAACGCGGCCGGCACCACCGTCGACCCGGTCGACGAGCTGATCCAGCTCGGCGACCGCACCTGGCGCTTCATCGACACCGCCGGCATCCGCAAGCGGGTCAACCAGGCGTCGGGCCACGAGTACTACGCCTCCCTGCGCACCACGACCGCGATCGACCGCGCCGAGGTGGCGGTCCTGGTGCTCGACGCCAGCGAGACCGTCTCCGAGCAGGACATGCGCATCATCCAGACGATCCGCGACGCGGGCCGAGCCATGGTGATCGCCTTCAACAAGTGGGACCTCGTCGACGAGGAGCGTCGCTACTACCTCGAGCGCGAGATCGAGCGCGACCTCGTGCAGCTGAAGTGGGCGCCGCGGATCAACTTCACCGCGCGCACCGGCTGGCACGTCGACCGCCTCGTCCCGGCGATCGACAAGGCCCTCGAGGGGTGGGAGACGCGCATCGGAACTGGCGCCCTCAACACGTTCCTGGGTCGCCTCGTCGCCGAGCACCCCCACCCCGTGCGCAGCGGCAAGCAGCCCAAGATCCTCTTCGCGACCCAGCCGTCCGTGGCCCCGCCGACGTTCGTGCTCTTCACCAGCGGCAAGCTCGACGCCGCCTACGAGCGGTTCATCGAGCGACGCCTGCGCGAGGAGTTCGGCTTCGTCGGCACGCCGATCATCATCCAGCAGAAGCCGCGGGAGAAGCGCAAGCGCTGACGGCTCGACTCAGGGCTCGAGGCCCCGGTCGCGCAGCCACTCCATCGGGTCGACCGGGCTGCCCGCGGCCGGGCGCACCTCGAGGTGGAGGTGCGGCCCGGTGGAGTTGCCGGTGGAGCCGACGCTGCCGATGACGTCCGTGAGGGCGACCTCCTGGCCGACGACGACGGTCGCGTCGGTCTGGTGGCAGTACCAGACCTCGGTGCCGTCGGGGAGCGTGAGGATCGTGCGCAGGCCGTAGGGGCCGGCGTACGCCACCTCGGTGACGACGCCGTCGGCGACCGCGACCAGCGGCTCACCGGCGTAGGCGCTGAAGTCCTGGCCGCCGTGCTCTGCCTCCCAGAGCGGGCCGGTCAGCCCGAAGCCGGCCGACAGGTCGTACGACGCCAGCGGCAGGACGGCGCGCACCGCGTCGGGGTCGCCGTGGTAGCCGTAGGTCGCCAGCACCTCACGGTGACCGATGAGCTCCCGGTCGCGGGCGGCGGCGCGACGGTTGAGCGCCACGAGCGTCTGCTGGCGCTCCGCGACCTGCTCGGCGAGCGCCATCGCCTCGGCGACCGCCTCGGCCGTGCGCGCGTCCTGGTGCACGACGGTCTCGGGCGCCGCGTGGGCGGGCGCGACGAGACCCAGCCCGACAGCCGCCGCGATCGCGGCGACCAGCAGGCCTGCACGCTTCAGTGCTGGCATCAGGAACCCCCACAGGTCGACGGTCCATGGTCGGACGGCAGGCGGGAGGGGCTCGGGGGTTTCGGCACAAATGGCCCACTCGGACTAGGAGGCCTGCCGCACATGAGCGGTGCGAGGCCGGCCGACGGCCTGGATGGCGGGTCGATTCCGTGGCGGTGGAGGGGCTGCGGTAGTGTTCCCCTCGCTTCGCAGGCCTCGCGCCGGAGGCACTCGGGCTGTGGCGCAGCTTGGTAGCGCACTTGACTGGGGGTCAAGGGGTCGCAGGTTCAAATCCTGTCAGCCCGACCGAGAAGTAGCCCCTGACCAGCGGAAACGCTGGTCAGGGGCTACTTGCGTTTCGAGCCGAATCGCCTCGTGCCACGTTCATGTCCCGAAAACTCTGTCGCATGACCGGCTTTGCCTCGGTCTGGCGAGCCCTGCGTACGGCGACAGCGAACGGCGGCAGGGCGATCGTGCGCTTGGAAGCGTCGGATTCGGGCTTCGCCTTCCGGAAGGTGCCCTTCCCGGTCTCCGTCTTGATCGTCCCGCTGATCGAGACCGTCGGGGGCGTCGCAGACAGGTCGATGTCTGTCCAGCGGAGGGCAAGTACTTCCCCGATACGGCATCCGGTGGCGAGGAGTAGGTCGATGATCTCAGGCATGTCCGAATTCGGCCTGGGACCAGAACGCTTCTTGGTCATCCAGGCGTCCACGGCGGAGCGCCGGGTCCGGCTCCTCAAGAACGTTGCTCCAATTTGGCCTGCCTTGGCCAGCGAATCGTTACTGGGTCGCCATGACGACACTGAAGGCCCCTGTGGGCCTGGGGAGTGCACTGTTCCCCCGGGTGGATGTCCCGCGAGGTCCCGAGGCGGTACAGCTGGCCTCACGGGGGTCGGTCTGGGTTGGTTGCCCCTTACAGCGCGGGCAGCCCCACCAGGAGGCGGGCGGCACCTCGTCACATCGCGCCCAGCGCGCACTGCCCACTGGACTGACTTCTGATCGGATCGCGCCGGTGGCGAAACTCGGGTAGGTCGCACATGCAGGTGAGGGGGTCGAGGCCCGCCGGAATGGCGAGCTGGCGCGAAGCTCCGAGCTGTCTCTGCCATGGACCTGCCCGCACGTTTCGAGGTTCGTCGATCTTCACGAGTTGCCAAGTGTGAGACGGGAGGGTCGGCTCGCCCGGGCCGCGCGGTGAGGTGGCGACTGTGCGACTCATTGGGTGTGGTCAGGGTCGCGGTGTTGTTGGCGGGAAGAGGAGGATGATCGCGGCCAGACGCCGGTCGTGTACGTGGATGGCCTGCTCAGCGATGGACCGGGCCGTGGGGCTGGCGCCGGTGATCATCTCGGCGCGAGCCGATGCAAGCGAGGCGTGGGCGTGCGCTGCCAGGTGGTCGGCGAAGTTCCGGTCCTGATCCGTGCTGTGCCGCTCGGGAATCGCGTCGGGGAACGGCGTGGAACTGGAAGCGCTGCGGGCGTCCAGTTGCCCCCACGCGCTCAGTGCTGCCGCGATCGCGGCGAGTTGGTCAGCCTGCTCGGCAAGCGCCAGTCGACCTAGTGCCCGCACGTGGTGGCTGCGCCCGGAGGCGGCGATGTCCCTGCTCGCGGCCATGATCGGCCCGAGTGCGGCGCGCGCCTCCTCGAGGTAGTGGACATCCGCCGCGTTGCCATCGCGCCGCCTCACCCAGGAAGCCACGGCAGAGGTCGTCGCTGAGACTGTCCCGGGGGCGTCTCCTGGGGTGCTTCCGGGGGATGTCGATGCGTTGCTGGACGCGGGAGGGGATTCGGGCATGGTGTCTTCCCTAGGGGTGGTGGAGGCTCATGGGACGGGCAGGCGCGGGTTCAGGGCTAGACCCCCATCGGAAGGTCGTCAGGGCTCGATCGTTCGTGCGGAGGGGCGAGGGATGGCAGCGCCGCCAGGGTTTCGAGGTCCTGAAGGACGGCCCACGGGGTGGAGGCGGGCGTCGCGCGGAGGACTTGGAGCAGGCTGTCGACTGAATCGGCGACCGTGAACGATTGCGTCGCCTGCTTCCGAACATGAGGCGGAATCGGTCCCAGGAGTTGCGCGGCGAGGATGCCGCGGGCCAGCGCCTCGGCGTCGTCCGGGGCAATGAGTGCGAGTGCGCCGCAGTCGGTCTCGGGTAGTCCGCCGTCGTCGGAGGCGATGACGCGGCACCCGGCGTGCTGGGCCTCGATGGAGAGGATGCCGAAGGTCTCGTGCCAGTACTGGCTGTTGGAGGGCATGACCACGACGTCGTGCTCTGCGAGGAGCGCAGCCATGCCGGCCGGCGTACGTCGTGCCGCGACGAGGTCGAGGCGCGGGTTGGTGGCGAGCATTCGCTCGATCAGCGCGCCGTGTGGCTTGTCGGATCCCGCGCTCGTGACGGTGACCGACATCTGGGGGCCCTCGAACAGATCGGTGTGGAGCATGGAGAGCAGGGTGAAGATCCCCTTCTCCGGCGTCAGCCGGCCCGCGTAGAGCACCCTCGTCGGGCCGGTGTGCTCCGGGCGGGACTGGACGGCGAACGCCGGCTCGGCGAACGGATACACCACGTGCACGGTCTCGAGGCTGACGTCGAGGAAGTCCGACCACAGGCGCGCGGCGAAGCGGCTGGTGGCGATCAGCGTCCGATCGCGGGTCCCGGCGGTCACGGCCAGCCGTTCGTGTCCACGCAGAGGCGGAGGAACATGGAGGATCTGGTAGGCGGGATGCTGCGTACGCACGGGAGGGGCCTCGCTCACGAAGACCACTGTGTCGTCGAGGCGACTCAGGTCGTCGAGGATCTCGACGGAGTGGAACGGCACATCGTCGAACTCGTCGCGCCCGTCGGACAGCCCGGCACCCACCGTCACCACGCGCGCGTCCACGCCGCGCCTGATCAGCTCGCGGACCTGGCCGACCGTGAAGTTCTCTGAGCCTCCGGTGCCCGCCGGCAACGCTTCACCGGGCGACCACACGAACGAGATCACACCGGGCCAGAGGCGAACGCAAGCCCTGAATACGCGGGCGATAGTGCCGTGCTGGGGCGCGAGATCATCGCGTCACCACCTGCCATCGCTACAAGCGCCAGTGCCCGTGCGCCCCGTAGCCGAGGCATCGGCCTACCGCCTGCAGTAGTAGCGCCAGTCTAGCGCGGCATGGGACACGCTCCCGCCGCCGCGACGCTGCGGTGGCTTGTTGCAGGCGCAAGATGCAGCGCACACCCAGTGGTGGCAGTCGTGGGCTGGCAGTCGATCCGTCGGGCGCGGGGAGGTCGGTGCTGGGCTGCGGCAGGGTGATTGGTCGGCACGGCAGGCCGCTGGGTGCCGGCCCGGGTGCCCGCTTCTTGAGCACCCGGGCCTGGGCCGCTCAGGTTCCTGCAGGCTGCCCAAGCGGCCTGACCCGTCGTACCCACCTGTGCGAGCCGCATGTTCATACCGTGCTGGCAACAGCCTCTTGCCAAGACCGGCCGATGTGCTGATGGTGCGAGGCCCGTGCAGAACTCGTGAGCCGGGGCCGACAGGCAGCCATTGGATGATTCGTATAGACCGAATGTCTGGCCAGACTCGGTCCAGGTGGTCGGCGGGCAGCTCTCCATGCGGCTGCCCACCAGCTGTTCTGGTGTGCCTCATTACCGGTCTGCGGCCCGCTGGTCACCGTGACGGGGCGTCGCTCAAGAACGCCTCAGTGTCACGGGGGCCTCGACACCGGCTGCTCGAGGACCGAAGCAGGCGGCCAGCCGGGCGCTCGCGGCCCCGATCACCACCGTCTGTTCGTAAGTCGAGCGCGCCGTGGTCCTTGCGGGTGGGGCGGCACATCCGAAGTCCAGAGACACTGGAACCGGCTGAGCAGCCGCCTTGCTGACCGATTCGAGAGGCTCACATGTCCACCGACGCAATCGTGCTGTTGAAGAACGACCACAAAGAAATTCTCAAGACGTTCAGGGACTTCGAGAAGCTTGGTCCGGACGCGCATGTTCGCAAGGGCCAGTTGGTCAGCCGCATGATCGAGCTCCTGACCGTCCACACGTACATCGAGAACGAGGTCATGTACCCCCGGGTGCGGGAACTGCTGCCCGAGCTCGAGGACGATGTGCTCGAGTCCTACGAGGAGCATCACGTCGCCGATGTCCTTGTCATGGAGCTGGTCGCGATGAAGCCTGATGCCGAGCGCTTCACCGCCAAGACCACGGTGCTCATCGAGAACGTGCGTCATCACATCGAGGAGGAAGAGAAGGAGTGGTTTCCCCAAGTACGTGAGGGCCTGGGACGCAAGCAGCTCCAGGAGATCGGTGCGGAGATGACCGAGGCCAAAGCCAAGGCGCCACGCACCCCAGCCGCACCGAGCGCTCTGAAGAAGACCATCGACGCGGTCGTCAAGTAGCGAACCGCCTGCCGTACTTGAGGCGCTCTACCGCGACAAAGTCCCAGCTGGGCGCGAACCGTCGTCGGCTGTACAACCCCTGACTACCCTTCTACGCTGTGCGCGGGGCCACCGAGGGAGGCTGCGGCGTGGACCGCTATGAGTTCAACCGTCAGCTCGCCGACGCCGCACGCGCCACCGCGGAGGCGAACGACAGCGACGACACCCTCGAACGTGCGGTGCAGACGGCGCTCGAGCTCGTCGGCAGCGCCGACCTCGCCGGCTTGTCAGTGTTTACTCCCGGCGGAGTGCACACGCCTGCCGCCACCCACGAGGACCTGCGACACATCGAGCAGCTCCAGCACGAGCTCGGCGAGGGTCCGTGCCTCAGCGCCCTGCGGGAGACCGATGTGATCCGCGTCGGCGACGTCACCACCGACACCCGCTGGGGGAGGTGGGGACCGGCCATCGGTCAGAAGTTCGACATCCGCTCTGCGCTCGCCTTCCACCTCTTCACCGACGGCCACCAGCTCGCCGCGATGACCTTGTACGCCCGGAAGCCGGATTCCTTCGACCACGACGACGTCGTCGACGGCCTCGCCGTGGCCGCGCAGGCCGCCGTCACCCTGGCCGGCACCACCAACCGCGACCAGATGAACCAGGCGATGCGCAACCGCCAAGTCATCGGCGAAGCCACCGGAATGCTGCGCGAGCGATTCGATCTGACCTCCGCCCGTGCGTTCGACGTCCTCAAGCGCTTGTCCTCACACCACAACGTAAAGGTCGCCCGGATCGCCCAGTACGTCGTCGACACCGGCGACCTCCCCGAACCCCCGGCGCAGGCAGCCCACGTCGCCCTGTCGAGGGCGGACCCAGTTCGGCGTTCCCCAGACACGCCCGTCGCGCACCCCTAGGCTTCTCGCCAGCGGCACCACGGTGCTGCAGGACCCAGCCTCCCAGTGCCTCACCGCCGACTGCGTGGCGAGTTCGCCCCCCAGGAGGACACGTCCGCAGCCCGGGCCTCTACTCATGCGGAGTGGTTGGTCGCTGATGTGGGGATGATGCGGGTGCGGATGACCTCGGTGGCGACCTCCGTTGCCGCTGACGGAAGGCGAGGAGACCCCCCACGACGCACATGACGAGCCCCAGTGATCCCGCCGCGATGAAGATGCCCTCGGGGACAGCAGGATCCCGCGCGACCGCGAAGCGCCCATCCTCGGACGCACCGCTGCACGTGACCGTGTACCTGGTTCCCGCCGTCACTGGGAAGCTGAAGGCGGACTCGAGGCCCTCCGCCTGGTGATAGCGCTGTGCGTTGCCCACGGTGACCGGATCGCCGCCTCCGGAGGTCACCGCGCATGACGGTGCCTGGGACAAACCTGTGGACGCGAAGATGGTCGCTGACGTGGACTCCGTTGCGCGGATCTGCGCCTGCTGCCCGAAGTCCACTGGCTGCAGCTCCGGCATGCGCTTGAGCCAGGCATAGCCCACCGCTGCGGAGATCACCATGGTCGCGGCGCCGGCGATGATCAGAAGGCGTGCCCACGGGATGTGCACCCTGTCGGTGACGCCGGGCTTGTCGCTCACGACTCCAGCATGGGGCTCGTGCCACCGGGCCTGCAGGGGCAATTGACCTGCACAGTCGTCAGGCCCACCTCGCGTCCTGGAACGGCACGGCACCCCTGGTGCGTCATCCGGCGACGTCGGGGGAGTGGCAGACCGGTCGATCCCCCCAGTGCGACATCGCGATGGGGCGTCAGGGAGCGGGAGGCGGTGACGGTATGGCGGCCAGAGCAGACTTGGCGATGGCAAGGAGCTCTTGCGTCGAGCCTCCGTCCCTGGCGCGCCCCGACATGCCGCGCATGACAGCCACCAGGAACGAAGCCAGCTCGTCCGGCTGAACGGTGGCGGGTAGGTCGCCATCGGTGACGCCTCGAGCGATCCGGTTCGCAAGGCGGCCGTGGAGGACCCCCCGTTGTGCAGACAGGCGTGGCTCGGTCAGCATCAGGCAGCCGAGCGGCGTGTCCGGGCTGGTGTGTGCGCGGGCTGTGTCGTCGAGCATGGTGGCGATGGCTTCGCGGGCCGTCGGGCGAGTGGCCGCCTGGTCGACGGCCTCACACGTCCGACGGAAGTAGAGGTCAGAGACTTCCTCGAACAACCTCTCCTTGTCGCCGAATGCCGCGTACAGGCTGGGCGGCGTCACGCCCATCGCCTTCGTCAGCATGGCGATGCTGGTCTCTTCGTAGCCGGTGCGCCAGAACTGCTCGACTGCTGCAGCCAACGCGGTGTCACGGTCGAAGCTCCTCGGTCTGCCCACCACGGCTCAGATCATAGCGTAGTGACCGCTATGGAATGTGCTACGGTTCCGCAGGAATTCATAGCGACCGCTACAAAAGGGGAATCTCATGCAGCTCGACAACGCCGTGGTGCTCGTCACCGGAGCGAACCGAGGGATCGGCGCCGCCTTCGTCGAGGAGCTGAAGCAGCGCGGAGCGGCGAAGATCTATGCCGCTTCGCGCCGCGCGAGCTACGTCGATCTCGACGGCGTCGAGCCGATCCAGCTCGACGTCACCGACCCGGCACGCATCCAGGAGGTCGCCGCCCAGGCCAGCGACGTCCAGGTCCTGATCAACAACGCAGGCATCTCCACGGGCACGTCCCTGGTGTCCGGTGACGTGGCCGAGATCAGGCGAGAGATGGACACGAACTTCTTCGGTCCGCTTCTCCTGACGCGGGCTTTCGCTCCGATCCTCAAGGCCAACGGTGGGGGTGCCATCGTCAACATCGTCTCGGCGCTGTCGTGGTTCACCGCACCGGGCGCTGGCGCCTACGCCGCTTCGAAGACGGCGGCCTGGAGCCTCACCGACAGCGCGCGACTCGAGCTCGCGAGCCAGGGCACGCACGTGGTGGGCGTGCACATGGGCTTGGTCGACACGGACATGGCCGCGGCTATGGAGGCGCCGAAGATCTCCCCGACGGCCTTGGCCGCTGCGGCACTGGACGCCGTCGAGTCGGGTCTCGACGAGGTGCTGGCTGACGACTGGGCGAAGTTCGTGAAGTCGGGACTGACGCTTGGGCCCTCGGAGCGGTACGCCCAGCTGTTCTCGCCGGCCAGTAGCTGAGCAGCCAGCAAGCAGCAATGCACCAGACAGAGTCGGGACCGTGACGAACCAGCTGCAAAGCCAGGAAGGAGCCTGGTAGCTGCGCATCGCAGTGACATAGGGGTCGGAGTCGGGGGAGACCCGGGTCGCCGCCAGCCACACAGGCCTCAGTAGCTGGGGGCAAGGAGGGCGGCGGCCCGGAGGCCGCCTTCTGGACCTTCCGGGCCTAGCCCACCGGGAAGTCGCGACCGCCCTGCTGACCTTCTCCAAAGGTTACCCACCGACACCGCCCTTTGGTAGGTACCCGGGGGGAGAAGCAGAACCGCCCACGGTCTCGGGTCCGTGAGCGGTTCTGGTCCGAAGGTACGCGAGGACATTGCTCAGCACTGGCACACCAGCTGAACGAGCGTGCCACAGGTGGACCAACGGTCCTGAACGTGCGGAGACGGCGCCGTCGGCGCAGTGCTGCTCGTCGCTCGGGGGAGACAGCCGTCGCGCCCTGGAGCGGCGGTGACGGGACGCGGGAGTGCCTAGCGTCCGTGCCATGCTCCCTTCCCGGCACGTCTCCCGCCGCACCCTCCTCGTCGCGGGTCTGGCCACCATGACGGTGCCCGCCATGTCGTCCTGCTCCGGAACGGGTGGCGGGGCCCGCAGGCCGGTCACGCCGCCCGACGACTTCAGCACACCACTGGCCGTGCCGCCCCTGGACGAGGGCACGATGGTCTCGCCCGGCGTCCGCGAGTTCGCCCTCACCGCCCGGGAGGGCACCCACGACATGGGCACCGGTGTCGCGACCCCGACCTGGGGATTCAACGGCGACCACCTCGGTCCCACGCTGCGGGCCCGGTCGGGCGAGACCGTTCGGGTGCGGGTCACCAACGACCTGCCGGAGGAGACGACCGTCCACTGGCACGGCATGCACCTGCCGGCGGTGATGGACGGCGGCCCCCACCAGATGATCGAGCCCGGCGGGACCTGGGAGCCGGTCTGGACGATCGACCAGCCGGCCGCGAGCCTGTGGTACCACCCGCACCCGCACGGAGCGACGGAGGAGCACGTCTACCGCGGCCTCGCGGGGATGTTCTGGATCGACCCCGACGAGGGCCCCGACACCCGCCTCCCGCACCGCTACGGCGTCGACGACGTCCCGGTGGTGGTCCAGGACAAGCGCCTCGACGACGACGGCGAGCTCGACCTCGACGACCAGGGGCTGGAGATCGGCCTGCTCGGCGACCGCGTGCTGGCCAACGGCACCTGGGGCGGTCACGTCGAGGCGTCGACCGAGCTGCTGCGGCTGCGGTTGCTCAACGGGTCGACCGCGCGGACCTACGGCCTCGGGTTCTCCGACGACCGGGACTTCGACGTCGTCGCCACCGACGGCGGCCTGCTCGAGCGACCGGTCGCGACCACCCGCGTCCGGCTGTCGCCGGGCGAGCGGGCGGAGGTCGTCGTACGCCTCGCGCCGGCCGAACGCGTCCGGCTCGTGTCGTACGGCGCCGAGCTCGGCGACGTGGTCATCCCCTCCGTCTTCGGAGCGGACGACGTCATCGACGTCCTGGAGATCCGGGCCCGTGACCGGCTGGAGCCCTCGCCGCCAGTGCCGGAGGTGCTCACCTCCATCGAGCGGCTCGACCCGAGCGCGGCCGACGCGCGGCGGGAGTGGGAGCTGGAGGGCCGCGAGATCAACGGGCAGGGCATGGACATGGACCGGGTCGACGCCACCGTCACCGCCGGCGCGCTGGAGCAGTGGACGGTGCGCAGCCGCAATCCCTACCCCCACAACTTCCACGTCCACGACGTCCAGTTCCGCGTCGTCGCCGTGGACGGCGCGCCGCCGCCGCCGTTGCTGGCCGGGCTGAAGGACACCGTCTACCTCGAGCCGCACGTCTCCTACGACCTGCTCATGCGATTCGGCGACCACGCCGACCCCGAGCACCCCTACATGTTCCACTGCCACCTGCTGCTGCACGAGGACGACGGCATGATGGGCCAGTTCGTCGTGGTGGACGACGGCGACGCGGCCGACCTCTCCGGCCACGAGGGTCACTGAGCCCGCACGTCAGAACAGCTGCGCGACCGCGCGCACGGCGTTGTCGCGGTAGAGCGCCAGACCCTCGTCGACGCCGTACGCCAGGTCCTCCAGCGCGCGCACGCGGCCGAAGAACCACGCCCGGGGCAGCAACCCCTCCGTCCCGAGCCCGTGGGAGGCGAAACGCGCCACGGCTACCTCGCCGGCGGCCGGGCCGAGGTCGCGCAGCACGAGGCCGAGGTCGAGGGCTGGGTCGCCGAGGACGGCGTCGGACCAGTCGATGACTCCGGTGATCTCGTCGCCGTCGACGAACACGTGCTCGGCGCCGAGATCGCCGTGGACCAGGGCAGGCCCCGGGGCGGGTCCCAGGAGCGGGTCGGCGGCGAGGAAGGCGTCGAGCCCCTCGCGCGCGCCCGCCGGGACCAGGGCCAGGACCTCGGGCCGGTCGCAGGCCTCGACCGCCTCCGCCAGGAGCAGGTCCGGGCGGGCCACGTCCTCCGGCACGAGGCCGGCCACCCGGTCGGGCGGCACCGCGGCCACGCTCGCCACGAAGTCGCCCAGGCGCTCCGCGAGCGAGCGCGTCCGACGTGGGCCGAGGCCGGTCAGGTGCTCGAGGAGCGCGGAGCCGGGGACGCGCTCCATCTCCATGAGTCCCCGGGCAGGCCAGGTCCGCAGCACCCGGGGCACGGGCAGCGAGGCGTACGCCCCGACGACGTCGAGCAGCGTCGCCTCGCGTGCCACGTCCAGGCTGCCGGACCCGGGCCGGCGCCGGCGCAGCACCGTCCCGTCGGCGCGGACCGTCACTGCGTGGTCGTGGCCCGCGTGGTCGAGCCCCTCAGGCATCGACGGGCTCGGGTCGGGGCGCCGTCTCGATGGTGACGTGCGGCAGCGAGCGGTCCAGCCACCGGGGCAGCCACCAGTTGCGGTCGCCGAGGAGCTCCATGACGGCCGGGACCAGCACCATCCGGACCACGGTCGCGTCGATCAGCACGGCGAACGTCAGGCCGAAGCCGAAGAGCTGGAGCTCGCGGCTGGTGCCGAGGACGAAGCTGCCGAACACGCACACCATGATGGCAGCGGCGGCGGTGATCACCCGGGCGGTGCGGGCCAGGCCCTCCGCGACCGCCTCCGCGTTGTCGCCCGAGCGCTCGTACTCCTCGCGGATGCGCGAGAGCAGGAACACCTCGTAGTCCATCGACAGGCCGAAGACGATGGCGATGAGCATCATCGGCGCCCACGCCTCGAACGGCCCGGCGGCACCGAGGTCCAGCAGGTCCACGCCCCAGCCCCACTGGAAGACCGCCACCGTGGCTCCGAAGGAGGCGCCAATCGACAGCAGGTTGACCACCACGGCCTGCACCGCCACCGGCAGGCCGCGGAAGACGGCCATCAGGAGCAGCAGCGCCAGGCCGAGGACCACGGTGAGGAAGAGGGGGAGCCGCTCGGCGTTGTAGTCCGCGAAGTCGACCGCCGCAGCGGTGGAGCCGCCCACGGCGACGTCGGTGAGCGGGTCCTCCACGGCGGCGGGGAGGACCTCGTCGCGCAGACGGTGCACCAGGTCGGTCGTCTCCTCCTCGCGCGGACCGGTGGTCGGGACGACCTGCAGGAGGGCCACGTCCCCGGAGGGCGCCACGACGGGCGGGCTCACCTGCGCGACGCCGTCGGTCGCGCGGAGGGCGTCGCCCAGCTCCTCGTACGCCGGGCCCGCGTCGGCCGAGCCCCGGACCGCGACGACGAGCGGGCCGTTGGTACCCGCGCCGAAGCCCTCGGCGAGGAGGTCGTACGCGCGTCGCGAGGTGTCGCTCGTCGGCTTGGTGCCGGCGTCGGAGAACCCGAGCCGCATGTCGAGCACGGGGAGGCTGAGCAGGACGAGGACGGCGGTGGCGGCGACGGCCCAGGGCAGCGGACGGCGCTGTACCTGCCGGCTCCAGCGCCGGGCCGGGCCGCCGTCGTGGTCCTCGTGCCGACGGCGCACCGAGAACCGGTCGATCCGCGGGCCGACGAGGGCGAGCAGGGCGGGCAGCAGGGTGACCGCGGCGAGCATGGTGACGAGCACCGAGCCGGCGATGCCCAGGGCGACGCCGGTGATCAGCTTGAGGTCCATGAGCACCAGGCCCAGCGACGCGATGACGACCGTGACGCCGGCGAAGAGCACCGAGCGGCCGGCCGTCGTCAGCGCGACCACGATCGCCTCCCTCGTCGCGGACCCCGTCGCGAGCGCCTCGCGGTACCGGGTGACGACCAGGAGGGCGTAGTCGATACCGACACCGATGGCGATCATCGCCGCGACGGGCGCGGCGAAGGTGGGCATGTCGACCCAGCGGGCGCCGAGGCCCACGACCGCCACGCCGCTGGCCGCGCCGACGACGCCGACGAGGATGGGGAGCCCCATCGCGAAGACCGAGCCGAAGGCGAACAGCAGGATCACCACGGCGGCGAGGATGCCGATCACCTCGCTGGGTGGACCGGACTCGCCCTGCTCGACGACGAGGCCGCCCAGCTCGACGGTCAGCGTGTCGCCGGAGTAGCGCTCGCGCGTCTGCTCGAGCTCCTCGGACAGGTCGGCCAGCTCCTCGGGGTCCTGCTCGGGCAGGTCGACCGCGACGTAGGCGATCTCGCCGTCCTCGGACATCTGGAAGGAGCCCTCCTGCGAGAAGGGGCTCGTCACGCGGGCCCCCGGGGCGGCCGCCTGCACCTCCGCCACGAGGTCGTCCACCACGGCGCGGGTCTCGGGGTCGTCGAGCCCGCCGTCGCGCTGGAGCACGAGCTGTGCCTGGGTCCCGCCGCCGAAGGAGAAGCCGCCGTCGGCGAGGATCTCGCTGGCCCGCTCGCTCTCCGAGCCCGGCAGCGAGTAGTCGTCCTCGGTCTGACCGCCCACGGCGCCCGCGAGCACCGAGAGGCCGATCGTCGTGACGAGCCACGCCGCCACGACGACGTACCTCAGCCGCGCGCAGGTCTCGGCAAGTCTTCTCATGGTCGTCTCTCCGCTCAGGCAGGCGTCACCGGTCGGCCGCGACGCTAGGCGGGGCTGGCCGCGCGAGGAGTCCCGTCAGGAGCGAGAGATCGTGCGCCCGGGAGCGACGACGCGGTCCGCGACGGGCGACACCCGCCGGCTCACCCGTGGTCTCAGTCGACGAGGCCGGCGCGGTGGGCGAGCACGACGAGCTGCGCCCGGTCGCGGGCGTCGAGCTTGGTGAGCAGCCGGCTGACGTACGTGCGGGCCGTCTCGGGACTGAGGAAGAGCGCCCGTCCGATCTCCTCGTTGGTCAGCCCGCGCCCGACGTGGGTGAGGATCTCCAGCTCCCGCTCGGTGAGGCCAGCCACCTCCTTCCGGCGCTCCCGCCCGGTGGGCAGCTGGGCGACGCGGTCCATGACCTGGCGCAGCACCGCGGGCGACATCTGCGCGTTCCCGGCGGCGGCCTCGCGGACGGACTGCCGCAGGGCGGGGGCGTCGACGTCCTTGAGCAGGTAGCCCGTCGCGCCGGCGGCCAAGGCCTCCACCACGTCGTCGGCGTCGTCGAACGTCGTGAGGACCAGCACGGGCGTGGGGGACAGGAGCGGGTCCGCCCGCACGGCGCGGATCGCCTCGACGCCGTTCATCTCCGGCATCTGCAGGTCCATCAGGATGACGGACGGCCGCAGCCGCCGCGCCTCGCGCAACCCCTCCCGGCCGTTCGCGGCCTCGCCCACGACGGTCAGGTCCTCGGAGTTCTCCAGGATCGCCCTCAGGCCCGCCCGCAGCAGGGTCTGGTCGTCGACGAGCAGGACGGTGGTCACGATGCCCCTCCGGTGTTGACGTCGGCAGGTCGGGGTAGTGGGATCCGGGCCCGCACGGTCCAGCCGGAGTGGCCGGGCGTCACGTCGAGGGTGCCACCCAGTGTCCGCAGCCGCTCGCGCATCCCGGCCAGCCCGTGGCCCGGCTCGACCTCGAGCCGCCCGGGGGTGCGGCCGTCGTCGCGGACGGTCACCTCGAGAGGCCCGTCGCCGTCGACCGCGACCCTCACCTCGATGCGGTTGCCGGTGGAGTGCCGGATCGCGTTGGTGACGGCCTCCTGCACGACCCGGTAGGCCGCCGTACCGACCGACTCCGGGACGTCGACGTCGGCGACCTCGACGGTGGTGTCGTACCCCGCGGCCCGAGGCGCCGTCATGAGGCCCGCGACGTCGGCCAGGCCGGGGGCCTGGTCGTCGTCCGGGCGCGGGCTCCGCAGTACCGCGACCGTGCGGCGCAGGTGGGCGAGGCCGTCGAGCACCGACTCCCGCACCAGCGCCAGCGCTTGTGTGCCGGCCGTTCGGTCGCTGCCGGCCTCCTGGGCGACCTGGGCGTAGAGACCGGCCACCGAGAGCGAGTGCCCGAGCGAGTCGTGCAGCTCGCGGGCCAGGCTCAGTCGCTCCTCCCGCAGTCGTGCCGACGCGTCGAGCTCGCCCTGGCGCACCAGCAGGCCGGTGACCTGGTCGGTACGGCGCCGGAGCGCGCGACTCACCCGGACCACGTGCCCGAGCGCGACGGCCGCCGCCATCAGCGAGGCGTGGTAGACCAGCTCGTAGCCCAGGACGAACGCGGTCCCCTGCCCGACCGCGAGCCGGTAGGCGGTGGAGAGTCCCAGGACGACCACGCCCGTCGCGATCGCGGCCCGGACGGCACCCACCTCCGCCGCGGAGTAGAGCGCGGCCGCCATGGGCACGCCCACGCCGATCGGGGGGAAGCCGGAGGCGTAGTAGGAGAAGAACCCGACGGTGGTCAGCGCCAGCACCAGGAGGGGGCGGTCGCGGCGCACGAGCATGAGCAGCCCGAAGCCGACGGCCCAGAGGTAGGCCGCGGGCTCGACGTCGTCGTACGTGCTGCCGGCGGCCGTCACGACGGCGGTCAGCACGACCGCCACGAGGGCGGCGAGGAGGAGGTCACCGCGTCGGGTCTCCACGCTGCTCTCCTCTCCCAGGGTGCCGGGGCCGCAACGAGCGTCATCGGTGCCTATCGTGGCGCGAAACCGCGTGTCATGCGTAGCGCGACGTGGCGCGCGCCCGCCGTGGTCCGACGTGCCGGCACGGTAGGCACGCGGAGGTGCGTCCCACTGTCCCCGCCGGGCGACAGGCGCGACTCCTCGGGGCGACGCGCCGGTGCGCCTTGCGCGGGACCGCGCCCTTTGGGCGGGCAGCCATGACGGTCCGGCACGTGGAGGAACGTGCTGATCCCATGTCGACGAGAGCTGCCTTTCTCAGGGCAACAGGACCGACACGACGCTGCCTCCGTCGTTCGCGTCCTCGATCCAGATGCGCCCGCCGTGACGCTCGACGATCCGCCGGCAGGTCGCCAGACCGATCCCGCTGCCGGGGTAGTCCGTGGCCTCGCGGTGGAACACCTCGAAGACCCGCTCCCGCGACGACGGTGGGATGCCGATCCCGTTGTCGGTGAAGTGGAGCGTCCACGCCCGGGTGGCCGCATCCTGCTCGGCGGTGACGTGCACGTGCGGGGCGACCCCCGGTGCGACGTACTTGAGGCTGTTGCCGACCAGGTTCGAGACGACCTGCCGGAAGAGGACCGCCTCGACGCGGAGCGACGGCAACCCGTCGTGGGTGACGCGGGCGGGACGGTCCGCCGCCACGGCGAGCTCCTCCGCGACGTCGTCGACCATGACGCCGAGGTCGACCCACTCCCGCTGCAGCTCGGCACTCTCGGCCCGCGAGTAGAGGAGGAGGCCCTCGATGAGCGAGTTCAGCCGCCTGGCGGCGCGGGAGATGGCCACCGCGCCACGGGGCACGTCCTCGGGGCCGTAGGACTCCGCCATCAGGTCGGCGTGCATCAGGATCGCCATGAGCGGCGACTTCAGGTCGTGGGCGACGGCGGCGGCGAAGCGGTCGAGCTCGGCGTTGGCCGCGGCAAGCTCATCGTTGGCCTGCCGCAGCTCCCTGTTGAGCCGGACGAGCTGCTGGGCGTCCGCGAGGCGCTCGGTGATGTCGACGAGGTGGTGGATGCTGTGCATGGACGAGCCGTCGACGTCCACGACGACGCTCGCGCTGAAGTCCACCCACAGGGGCCGGCCGTCGGACCTGACGAACCGCTTCTCGTACTGGAGCTTGTCGACCTCGCCGCTGAGGAGGCGCGGAACCATCTCGGCGTCCAGGTGGGCGTCGTGGGGGTGCGTGATGTCGTTGCAGGACATGGACCGCAGCTCGTCCAGGGACCAGCCGAGCATGTCGACGGCGACGGGGTTGGCCGAGATCACTGCACCGAACTCACCGTCGCCCACCTCGGTCAGGAGCATGCCGACCGGCGCGTTCTCGAATGCGGTGCGGGCGCGCTTCTCGCTCAGCTCCAGCGCGCTGCGGGCGGTCTCCCGGTCGGTGACGTCGCGGATGAACGCGTGGAAGTGTGGACCCCCCTGCCACTCCAGCTCGCCGACGCTGAGCTCGACGAGGATGCGGCTCCCGTCGCGGCACAGGGCCTCCACCTGCACCGGATCCGCTCCCAGATGCGCCGTGCCCCCGGCCGCGCGGCGCCGGAGCCCCTCGTGGTGCGCCTCCTTGTACTGCTCGGGCACGACGAGGTCGGTGAGCAGCTGCCCGGCAGCCTCGTCGACGGACCAACCGAAGAGCCGCTCCGCCGCACGGTTCCACCACTCGACCCGGTCCTCGTGGTCGAGCACGACGAAGGCGTCCGGTGACGTCTGCATGGCTGCCACGAGCAGCCGGTCGCGAGGAGCCGCTGGGTGGCCCGCTGTGCCGTCATCACGGGACGTGGTCGTCTCGGGACCCGCCCCCTCGTCCATCGCGTCAGTATCGCCCTGACGGTCGGACTGCGGCGTCGAGTCGGCAGTATCCCACCCTTTGGGGTGACCTGTGTGTGGTGCGGACCGGCTGGCGTGCCTACGTGCCCTCGTGCACTTCGCGTCGCGCGCCGAGAGCGGCGGCGCGGACGTGCAGGTGGTGCACCTGACCGCGTCGTTGGCGCTCCTCCGGGACGTGCTCGGGGTCGAGGTGCTGGGGAACGTCTAGACGTCGGGCCAGGTGCGTCCGTCGACGGGGAAGGACGCCCACACGGCCTTGGGGGCGTCGCGGGCCAGCTCGACGCCCCGGTCCAGGCTCGCCGAGGCGACGATGTCCAGGCCGCGACCGGTGGGGTCCGTGGCTCCCGTGGTCCGGCGGACCGGTGCCCGGGGTGACTCGTCGCTCACCGTCAGCAGGAGCACGTCCTCGAGGCGCTCCAGCGTGACGGTGAACGTCGTGCGGGCGTGGAGGATGGCGTTGGTGGCGAGCTCGCTCGTCACCAGGCGCACCGGGTCGATGAGGTGCGACAGCTCGTGCTGCACGAGCCGCTCGGTGATGAAGGATCGGGCGAGGGACGCGCTGAACGGGTCCGCGTCGAAGCTGGCGCGGTGGGTCCAAGCCGACGCACGGCGTGACATCCTCACCCCCCGCGCTCGAAGCTCGTCGTGACGTGCTCGGGCGACACCTGCCGACTACCGACGATACGCCGGGTGGCGCGCCGGCGACAGGCGCCTCAAGCGCTGTGCGAGCCGTCGACCCGCGTGGCCTCCCGCGAGCGCCGCCACGGCAGCGCGCCCTCCAGCTCGACCTCGAGGGAGAAGCTGAGGAACGTGCGTACGACGACGATGAGCCCGAGTGCCAGCGCGCTCTCCAGGGTGGCGTCGACGGTGATGGTGAGCACGATGTCCGCGATGATCAGCAGCTCCAGGCCGAGGAGGATCGCCCGGCCCACGCCACGTCGGACCCGTTCGTAGGCCACGGTCATGCCGGTGCGTCTCGCCGTCGCCAGTGCGTACCCGAAGGCAGCCAGGGCCCCGACCACCAGGACGACGACGCCGGCCAGCTCGAATCCGTGGACCACCAGCTCCATCAGGGCGTCGAAGTCTGCGTCCTCCATGACTCCCACACTTCCACGAGCGCAGCGGTGCCGACACCGCGTCACGGGTGGGACGCGAGGAGGGGTCGCGGGCTAGACATCGTGGCGACCCGGGAGCCGCGGGCGTAGCGTCGATCGCTGCGGGCGCAGGGCCGCCGTCGAACGGGACATCGAGGCGACGGGAACTGCCCGCGGGGCCTGTCCAGCCGGCCCCGCGGGCAGCCCAGGGGGCGCGAACGACCCCTCAGTTCCAGCCGGCGGTCTTCTGGACCGACCAGGGACAGCGGTCCGCTGTCCACGCGGTCGACCGGGGACGTACCCACCCGGCGTCTCCTCGCAGTGGTCTGGACCATTCGTATGAGCAGGCGGCGACACCAGTCCCGCGGCCTGAGCCGGGAGTCCCGGTCGTCACCGGGACACCGGGACGCGAGGACCGCGCACGGCCACCCGCGACTGCCCGGCGCACCGCCTTCCCGGGGTCGTCCGGAGCGTCCCGCCGGGCTCGAGATCACCGGCCCGTGCCCCCGGAACGTCGCCGGCGCGACGGTCGATCCACGAGGCGGGAACCCTCCCGCCGGACGGGATCGGGTGATCGAGATGCGTACCTCTCTCCTGGTGGGGACAGTGGCGCTGGGCGTGGCCACGGCGATGGCGACGCCCGCGTTGACCGCAGCAGCCGGGGGCGGACCGCCGTCGCCGGCCGCGGCTGTCGGCACTGCCCGGCTCTCGAACGTCGGATCCGTGGCCCCCGCGGCCGACGTCCTCTTCAACGACCCCACCGGGGACGAGGCCGCCCAGGACCGGATCGCCGACCACGTCCGACAGGCGATCGAGGCGACTCCCGAACACGGCGCCATCCGCATGGCGGCCTACAGCTTCGACCGGCCCGACATCGCGGTCGCACTCCGCCGCGCGTGCACCGAGCGACAGGTCACGGTGCAGCTCGTCCTGAACGACAACTACGTCTCCGCCCCCGTGCGGCGCCTGCGGCGGTTGCTCGGTGGCGATGCGGCGTCGAGCAGCGGCGCCTGCCACGCGCGCGGCGAGTCCCGGGGGAGCAGCACCGAGCCGAGCTTCGTCAAGGTCTGCCACGCCAGCTGCCGGCTCGGCGACCGCGGCAACCAGCACATGAAGGTCTACCTGTTCTCCGGGGGAGCCGGCGCCGAGACGGTCGTCATGCTGGGCTCGGCCAACCTCACCGAGTACGCCGCGGGCGTGCACTGGAACGACCTGGTCACCCTCACCGGCGACCGGCCGCTCCACGACGACTACAGCCGGGTCTTCGCCGAGCTCGCAGCCGACCGCCTCTCGCCCGTGCCGGCGGTCGACCTGGCCCACGGGGACGTGACGACGAGCGTGCCGCCCGGGCGGCCCGCGACCGCCGATGACGACACCGTGGCCCAGCGGCTCGCGAGGGTCGGCTGCCGCGCGCTGGCCGGCAGCGGCGTGGGCGGTCGGACGGTGGTCCGGATCAGCATGTACGGCTGGCGCGGGGCGCGCGGAACCGACCTCGCCCGACGGGTGGCCGCGCTGCACCGCGACGGATGTCGCGTGCAGGCGCTGGTGAGCGCCGCAGGCCCGGACGTCGTCTCCACCCTCGTCGCCGCCGGCGTCCGCGTGCGGAGCGCATCCCTCGACGTCGACGGCGACGTGGCCACCGGCTTCGAGGACTCGGGGTGGGAGCACTTCCTGCACGAGAAGTGGATGTCGGTCGACGGCACCTGGGGCGGCTCCGCCACACGAGCGGTGTGGACCGGCTCGGAGAACTGGTCGGACGTGTCCCTCCTCAACGACGAGCTGGTGGTGATGATCCCGCGGCACGACATCCACGACGCGTACGCCGACCACTTCGACGACGTGTGGGACGAGCACTCGCGGCCAATCGCACCGGCACCTGGGCTCGTGTGAGCCTCGTCTCCGCATCCGGACCCCGGGGTCGACAACTTTGCCGGCCCGGGGCTCGTCACCTCTTGGACGGGACCGGACCGGTCGTGCGCACAGGTCCGGTCGACACGCCTGCCCGCACCCGGGACACCGGGGGCCGGGACGGGCCCGAGCGTGACGTCCCCACCGAGCGTGGGGGCGGGAAGGCGAGTTCGTGCCGAGATTGTTGGTCGCCATCACCCTGTGCCTGGTCGTGGGCACCCCACTGGCGGCGGGACCCACCGCAGCCGCCCCACCCGTCGCCGGAGGCGCCACCTCGGTGGCCGCCTCGGCGGTCGCCCCGACGGGCGTCGCGACGGTGGGCGCCGACCGGACGGCGCGAGTCGATCGCAAGCGGTGGAAGGCCCCACAGGGTCCGTTCTTCAACGACCCGCGCCGCAAGAAGGGCTGGTTCCGGATCGAGCGGAAGGTCATCGACACGATCAAGCACACGCCCCGGGGCTCGACGATCCGGATCGCCGTCTACTCCTTCGACCGGATGCCCGTCGCGAAGGCGCTCATCGCCGCCCACCGGCGCGGCGTCGAGGTGCAGATGATCCTCAACGACCACCAGTACACGAAGGCGATGCGGGCGGTCCGCCGGGAGATCGGGGCCAAGCGCTACCGCTCGAGCTTCATCACGCGGTGCACGGCCGGGTGCCGGAGCAAGCAGAACCAGTACAACAACATGCACACGAAGTTCTACTCGTTCTCCCGGGCGGGCAGGTCGAAGGACGTGCTGGCGGTGGGGTCGGCCAACCTGATGCTCAACGCGGACAAGCACCAGTGGAACGACCTCTACTTCACCTCCGGCGACCACAGGCTCTTCCGCCAGTTCGTCCGGCTGTTCAACGACATGCGCAAGGACCACGCCACGCGCCAGCCGCCCCAGTTCTTCTGCGGCACCCCGGCCAACGGCGTCGCGTGCGACGACTCCGTCGACAAGCACACGGTCTGGGCCTGGCCCAAGCCGTCGGGACCGAAGAACGACCTCGTCCTCGACCTGCTCGGCAAGGTGCAGTGCCTGACGCCCGACGGCGCGGGCGGGCAGAAGCGAAGCCGCATCGCGGTGTCGATGCACACCATGCGCGGCAGGCGCGGCGACTACCTGGCGTCGGCGATCCGGCAGAAGTGGATCGAGGGGTGCAAGGTGCGAGTGATGTACGGCCTCATCGGCTACCACACCAAGCGCGTCGTCGGTGCTCCGACCGCCCGCGGGCGCATCCCGCTGCGCTCGACCGGGCTCGACTTCAACCCGTACGACGACTACGACCTCAACAAGGACGGCAAGGACGACCTGATCCTCAGCGTCTACAGCCACCAGAAGTACGTCGCGATCCAGGGCACCTACAACGGTGTCCCCGACACCCACATGACCGTCACGGGGTCCTCCAACTGGGCGAGCCTGAGCCCCGGCAACGACGAGCTCTGGATGACGATCCGTGGCAAGAAGCTGACCCGGAAGTACGTCAAGAACTTCAACTACCAGTGGCGGAACAAGCGCAACTCGCGCAACGCCTACACCACGACCTACGTCAACTTCCGCGTCGCGCGGACGGTCACCGACGCGGACGGCACCCCGCGCACCGTGTGGCGGACCGTCCGGCGGCCGGTCACGACGATCGAGCGCGACCCCTACCGCAAGGGGCCGTTCTGGGAGTCCGACTGAGGAGCCGACCGAGGGGCGTGGCAGCGGTCCGAGCCGGGCCGGAAAAATGTCGCGTGGACCCGTAACACCCCGGAGCGTCCCGGCGCTGAGCAAGTAGGCGGCCGCGTTCCGCCGGGTCCAACACCGCTCACCCGTGCCCCGACCTCCCGCCGAGGCACGGATCCCCCCAGAGTCGGTGGGACGACCCGAACAACGCGCAGGACAGCGGCGCGGCCCTCCGGGGCCGCGCCGCTGCTGCGTCGTACGGCGGTCTGGTCGACCGTGAGGCCGGTGGTGGGTCAGCGGATGGCGAGGGTCGCGGCGCTCACGCACAACGTCGCGCACACCGCGCCCCACGCGGCGAGCCGGAGCAGCGGGACCCGCAGGCCCGCCGACCGGCAGCGCTGCAGCCACAGGAGCGTGGCGAGCGAGGCCCAGGGGGTGACCAGGGCGCCGGCGTTGACCCCCACGAGCGTCGCGACGAGGCGTCGTACGTCGTCGGCCGCCGCAGGCTCCACCAGGAGGTAGGCCGGCAGGTTGTTGACCAGGTTGGCCGCGACCGCGGAGGCGGCGGAGAGGTGCAGCAGGTCGAGCGTGCGGGTGCCGGAGCCGACCGCGGGGGCCAGCCAGTCGAGGAGGCCCTCGCCCTGCGCCAGGCGGAGCAGCCCGGCGACGAGCACGAAGCCGCCTGCCATCAGCCACGGCGGACGTACCTCGCGCAGCAGCCCCGGAGCCCGCCACGCCAGGACGGCGAGCAGGACGGCCGCCGACCCCAGCGCCACGACGGCGGGTTCGACGCCGACGGCGAACAGCGGCCCGATGACGACGCACACGACGGAGCCGAGGACGAGCAGCACGCGGTCGTGCGGGTCCGCCGGGGGCTCGACGGCGTACGTCCCACGCAACGCCCGCCGCTGGAGGACGGCGATCAGGACCAGGGTGAGGACGATCGCGGTCACGGCCGGCGCGGCCGCCGTACGCACGTAGTCGCCGTGGCCCGCCCCGAGGTCCTCGAAGCGGTGCACGGCCAGCAGGTTGGTCAGGTTGGACACGGGGAGCAGCAGCGACCCGGTGTTGGCGATCCAGAGCGTGGTGAGCGCGAAGGGGAGCGGCGCGACCCCGGTCTGGCGCGCGATGGCGAGGCCGACGGGCGTGAGGAGGACGGCGGTGGTGTCGAGACTCAGCACGATCGTGCAGGCCACGGCCAGGGCGGCGAACGTCAGCCACAGGAGCAGGACGCGGTGACGGGCACGGCGCGCGAGGGCGTGGGCGGCCACGTCGAAGACGCCGGCCAGCTGTGCCACCTCGGCGGTGACGGTGATCGCGAGCAGGAAGACCGCGACGGGCAGCACCTGGGCCAGGACGGACGCCAGGGCGGGGTCGAGCAGGCCGTCCAGGGCCTGGCTCACGTCGTCACGAGGACGGCCCGCGGACCGAGCCCGTGGCCGGCTCGGGGACGGGGCCGAACTGCTGGTTGCAGGTCCACCCCGCGCAGTCGACGAGCTCGCGGCGCCGTGTCTCGAGCGCGGAGAGCACGTCGGCGTAGGCCGGGTCGTCGGCGAGGTTGACCATCTCGTCGGGGTCGAGCAGCCGGTCGTAGAGGAAGGTGTCGACGCCGTCGGTGCCGTAGAGGTAGCGCTCGGTGCGCACCCCGCGGTGCGACCAGCCGTCGCCGAGGGTGCGTCCGGTCTGGATGAGGGTCGTGTCGCGGAACGGCTGGTCCTCGCCGCGCAGGGTCGGCGCCAGGGAGGTGCCGTCGACCTGCCACTGCGGGGTGACCCCGGCCAGCGCTGCGAACGTGACGGGCAGGTCGACCAGCGTGACGGGGAGCGGCGAGGTGGCGCCGCGGACGACGTCGGGGCCCCGCACGAGGAGCGGCACCTGCAGGGCCTCGTCGGTGAGCACGTCCTTGCCGACGTAGCGGTGCTCACCGAGGGAGTAGCCGTTGTCGGACGTGAAGACGATGTAGGTGTCGTCGAGGACACCCTCCTCGTCGAGGGTCTCGACCAGGGATCCGACCGCACGGTCGACGGACTGCAGCGACTGCAGGCGGGCCGTGTTCTCGGCGGCCACCTCGTCGCGGGACACCGGTGCGCCGCGGCGGAGGTAGACGGGCTGGTCCGACACGTCCTCCTCGTCGAAGGCGGGGTCGTCGAAGGCGGACGGGCGCTGGTCGAGGAACAGCTTCTCATCCTGCGGCTCCGCGGGCGGGAGGCTGCGCCCGCCCTCGGGGCTGATCCGGTAGTGCGGTGCGAGGTGCCACGCGTAGACGACGAACGGCTCGCCGCTGCGCGCGAAGTCGCGGACCGCCTCGTTGGTGTGGTCCTCGATCACCGAGGTGACGTAGCTGTCGGTGTAGCGGCGCGGGTCGCCGTCGCCGGTCATCGAGAAGTCGACGTAGTCGTAGACGCCGCGGGTCAGGGCGTCCCAGCGCGACCACCCGGCCGGGCGCACGTCGCCGGGGTGGTAGCCGTTGAGGAACTTGCCGGCGAACGCGGTGCGGTAGCCGGCGTCGCGGAACCAGACGCTCGCCTCCTGCGCCGGGTCGAGCGCGTCGAAGCCTCCGTGGACGCCACGGTTGTGCTGGACGCCGTTGTTCTGGGCGTACTGGCCGGTGGCGAGCTGGGCGCGGGCCGGGCAGCACAGCGGGTGCGGCGAGATGGCATCGGTGAACTCGACCCCCTGGTCAGCCAGCAGGCGGCGGGTGATCGGCATGTGGTCGAGGTCGTCGTCGCGCATGTCGTCGGTGAGGACGAACACGAGGTTGGGGCGGGTCGGCTCGTCGGCGTCGGCGCCGGGGGACTGCGTGCCCTGCACCATCCGCACCGCACCGGACTCCCGGGCCTCACCGGTGCCGCTGGTCGCGGTGACCGTGGCCAGGGTGGCGACGAGGATGACCAGGAGGGCAGCCGTGATCGACTGTGCCCACGCTCGCATGCTGCCCCTCGCCCGAGACCCTGAGGGTCCTGCTCGTCCACCCGTGTGTCGGCGCAAGAGTAGGGCGCCCGGACCCTCCTCCCCAAGGCGACACGACGACTGGGGTGACAATGGACCCGACCGCTACCCTGTGGACTCGTCGCGGCCGGACACAACGGGGCGCGGCGCCTGCCCCGACCGCACCGACGAAGGAACCCGCAGCAGCCACCATGGACGAGAGTCAAAGTCCCCGCACGACCGCACTGACCTTCGGGTGCGCGTCGTGACCCCCCTCCTGCTCCTGCTCGTGTCGGTGGCCCTCGTGGCCGCCTGCGGCCTCTTCGTGGCCGCTGAGTTCTCCTTCGTCACCGTGGACCGGCCCAGCGTCGAGCGCGCCGCGGCCGCCGGTGACGAGGGCGCCCGCGGCGTGCAGCTGGCGCTGCGCTCGCTGTCGACGCAGCTGTCCGGTGCCCAGGTCGGCATCACCGTGACCAACCTCGCCATCGGCTTCCTCGCCGAGCCGGCGATCTCCGACCTCATCAGCGGGCCCCTCGCGTCCGCGGGCGTGCCCGACGGCGCCGTGACCCCGCTCTCCCTCGCGCTCGGCCTGGCGCTCGGCACGGTGGTCACGATGATCTTCGGCGAGATGGTCCCGAAGAACATCGCCATCGCCCGGCCGCTCCAGACCGCGCGCAACACCCAGGGCTTCATGCGCGGCTTCACCGCCCTCACCCGGGGCCCGATCCGGGCGCTCAACGGCTCGGCCAATGCGATCGTGCGCCGTCTCGGGATCGAGCCGCAGGAGGAGCTGCGCTCCGCCCGCAGCTCCCAGGAGCTGTCCTCCCTCGTCCAGCGGTCGGCCGACCAGGGCACGCTCGACGCCGACACCGCCGAGCTCGTCGAGCGCTCGGTCGAGTTCGGCACCCGCACCGCCGGCGAGATCATGACCCCCCGTGTGCGGACCACGACCGTCGAGGACGGTGACCGCGTCTCCGCGGTGATCGACCTGGCCCGTCAGACGGGGCACTCGCGCTTCCCGGTCCTCGACGCCGAGGACACCGTCGTCGGCACCGTGCACGTCAAGCACGCGGTGGCCGTGCCGGTGCACGAGCGCGCCACGACCCGCATCAAGCACGTCATGGTCCGCCCCGTCGTCGTACCCGACAGCCTGCGCCTCGACCCGCTGCTGGCCCTGCTGCGCCAGGACGGCTTCCAGATGGCCGTCGTGCTCGACGAGTACGGCGGGCACGCCGGCATCGTCACGCTCGAGGACGTCGTCGAGGAGATCGTCGGCGACATCTCCGACGAGCACGACCGGCTCGGCGCGCGGATCCGGCAGCGCCGCGACGGCAGCTGGACGCTGTCGGGGCTCCTGCGACCCGACGAGGTCGAGGACGTCACCGACATCGAGCTGCCTGACCACGAGGACTACGACACGGTGGCCGGGCTCGTCATGCGCGAGCTCGGCAAGATCCCCGAGCCCGGGGACCGCGTCGAGCTGCCGGTTCCCGACCGCAGCGACCCCCACGAGGTGCGCGAGCGCCTCGTCACCCTGACCGTGCAGCGGATGGACGGCCTGCGCATCGACCGGCTCGACCTGGTGCTGGTGGGGGAGGCCGACCGTGAACAGTGACCTCTTCGGCGTGGGCCTCGCCGTCGTGCTCCTGGCCCTCAACGCCTTCTTCGTCGGCTCGGAGTTCGCCCTGCTCGCCGCCCGCCGCAGCCAGATCGAGCCGCGCGCGCAGGAGGGTTCCCGAGCCGCCCGCACCACGCTGCGGGCGATGGAGAACATCTCGCTCGTCATGGCCGGCGCCCAGCTCGGCATCACCGTCTGCTCGCTCGGACTGGGTGCCATCGGCGAGCCCGCTGTCGCCCACCTGCTCGAGCCGGTGTTCCACGCCGCCCGGATGCCCGACGACCTGCTGCACCCGGTGTCCTTCGTGGTCGCGATGTCGATCGTGGTCTACCTGCACGTCGTCCTCGGCGAGATGGTGCCGAAGAACATCGCGCTCGCCGGTGCCGACCGGGCCGCGCTGGTCCTCAGCCCCCCGATGATGGCGATCGTCACCGTGCTGCGACCCGTCATCGCCGGCATGAACATGGCCGCCAACGGCGTGCTGCGGCTGCTGCGCATCGAGCCCAAGGACGAGGTCCACTCGAGCTTCACCCGCGAGGAGGTCGCCGCCCTCGTCGAGGAGTCGCGCGGCGAGGGCCTGATCGAGGCCGACGAGTACGACAGGCTCGCGGGGGCTCTCGGCTTCACCGAGAAATCGGTGGCGTCGATCGTCATGACGCCCGACTCCCTCGCCACGGTGGCACCGGGATCGACCGTCGCCGACGTCGAGGCAGTCTGCGCCGCCACCGGCTTCAGCCGCTTCCCGGTCGCCGGCGACGACGGCACGATGCTGGGCTACCTCCACATCAAGGACGCCCTGGAGTCAGACGACGACAAGCGCTCGCGCGTCATCGAGGACAAGTGGATCCGGCCCTTCGCGTCGGTCCACCCCGACGACCTGCTCCACGACGCGCTGGAGAGCCTCCAGGTCAAGGGCGCCCACATGGCGCGGGTGGTGGAGCGTGACGGCAGCGTCATCGGGCTGGTGACGCTCGAGGACGTGCTCGAGGAGCTCGTCGGCGAGATCCGCGACGCCGCGCACCACGACGTGTCCGGCGCCGAGGCGTACTGAGTGCTGGATAGGGTCTGATCGTGTCCGAGGAAGCCTCTCGCGTCTGGACCGTGCCCAACATCATCAGTGTGGTGCGGCTGGCCGGCGTGCCCCTCTTCCTCTGGCTGGTGCTCGGCCCGGAGGCCGACGCCATCGCGCTCGTGGTGCTGATGGTCGCCGGCTTCACCGACTTCCTCGACGGGTGGCTGGCGCGACGGCTCGACCAGTACTCCACGCTGGGCGAGATCCTCGACCCGGTGGCCGACCGGCTCTACATCCTGGCGGTCGTGGTCGGCCTCTACCTGCGCGACATCATCCCGTGGTGGGTGGCCATCGCGCTGCCGCTGCGCGACCTCTTCCTGTGGGGCCTCGTGCCGCTCCTGCGCACGCGGGGCTTCTCCGCCCTGCCGGTGCACTTCCTCGGCAAGGCGGCCACCTTCAACCTGCTCTACGCCTTCCCGCTGCTGCTCCTCGGCGAGGGCGACGGCATCGTCGCCACCCTCGCCCGCAACTTCGGGTGGGCGTTCGCGTGGTGGGGGATCGGCCTCTACTGGTGGGCGGGGGTCCTCTACGCCTGGCAGGTGCGCACCCTGCTGCGCGAGACGCCACGTCGTAGATCACCGGCGACGGACCATGGCTGAGCCGGAGCCCCGTCCGGGGGCGGAGCCCCGGTTGCCCGAGCACGTCACGACCCCGCTGCTGACCCTCATCACCACGCGGTCGATGGACGAGGACTACGCCCACGTCGCCCAGAAGCGCGCCGCTGCGGGCGATGACGGTCCCCAGGCGACTCGGCCGCACTGGTCCAGCCTGCTGGCGGTGGCGGTCCTCGGGCTGATGGCGGCCGTCGTGGCCGTGCAGACCGACCGGGAGGCCCCGGCCGAGGAGCTGAGCAGGGCCGCGCTGGTCGAGCAGATCGACAACCGCAGCGACCAGGTCCGCGCGCTCCAGAGTCAGATCGCCGACCTGAACAGGTCCAACGCCGCCCTCGCGAGCAGCAGCACGAAGAACCAGGGGGAGCTCGACGACATGGAGACGCGGGTCCGCCGCGCCGAGCTCGTCTCCGGCTTCTCCGCCGTCCACGGCCCCGGCGTGCGGATCACCGTCGACGACCGGCCCGGGGGAGAGGTGGACGGCGAGGTGCTCGACGAGGACCTCGCCACGCTGGTCGACGGCCTCTTCGCCGCCGGCGCGGAGGCCGTGGCGATCAACGACCAGCGGGTCAACGCACTGGGCGGCATCCGCAACACCAACCGTGCCGTCCACGTCAACGGCCGCCCGGTCAACGCCCCCTACGTCGTCTCGGCGATCGGCGACCCGCGCACCCTGCAGGCCCGGCTCGTCGAGACCTACCAGGGGCAGCAGTGGTTCGCCCGCGTCAACAACTACGGATTTGTCTACGCCGCGGAGAATGTCGACGACATCCGCCTGCCGGCTGCGCCCGAACGCGTCCTCCGTGATGTGATCGAGCTCGATGCCGACCCCAACAGCGGGCCTGAACGAGAAGGGAGCTCGCCGTGATCGCCGCACTCGGCCTGCTCCTGGGCATCATCGCCGGGCTGGCCTTCGCCCCCGACGTCCCGCTCAGCCTGCAGAACTACCTGCCGATCGCCGTGGTAGCCGCCCTCGACGCGGTCTTCGGCGCGCTCCGCGCCTACCTCGACGGCATCTTCGACGACAAGGTCTTCGTCGTCTCGTTCGTCAGCAACGTCGTGGTCGCGGCGGCCATCGTCTACCTCGGCGACCAGCTGGGCGTCGGCTCGCAGCTCAGCACCGGCGTGGTCGTCGTGCTGGGCATCCGCATCTTCTCCAACGTCGCAGCGATCCGTAGGCACGTCTTCCATGCCTGAGCACCGCACCCGCCCCCAGCCCGAGCCCGGTCGCGAGCGGCTGCGCCGCGCGGTGGTACGACCGTCGCGACGCCAGGTCGTGGTCGGGGCGCTGCTGGCCGTCCTGGGCTTCGCCTTCGTCGTCCAGGTGCGTGACACCGCGGCCAACGACACCTACGCCGGTCTCCGCGAGGGAGAGCTGGTCGAGGTGCTCGACGGGCTCACCGGCACCGCCGAGCGAGCACGGCGCGAGGTCGACCGGCTCGAGGCCCGGCGCGACGAGCTCGCCGACGAGAACCAGGCACGGTTCGCGGCGCTCGACGAGGCCGAGCAGCGGGTCCGCACCCTCAACATCATCGCGGGGCTCGTGCCCGTCACGGGCCCGGGCGTGCGGGTGACCATCACCGAGTCGTCGAGCCGCGTCAACGTCGGGTCGCTCCTCGACACGGTGCAGGAGCTGCGGACGGCCGGCGCCGAGGCGATGGAGTTCAACGACTCGATCCGGCTCGGGGCGGACAGCTCGTTCGACTCCGCGGTGGGCGGCATCGAGCTCGACGGCCAGCTGCTGGAGCCGCCCTACGTCCTC
The DNA here is from genome assembly GCF_024199985.1 of Nocardioides pinisoli. GTDB lineage: Bacteria > Actinomycetota > Actinomycetes > Propionibacteriales > Nocardioidaceae > Nocardioides > Nocardioides pinisoli. The sequence continues at coordinate 111,796 of NZ_JANARS010000009.1, read as the reverse complement.
GAGGTGATCGGCGACCCGCACGTGCTCAGCACGGCGCTGTCCTTCTCCACCGGACCCATCGAGACCCTGGAGACCTACGACGGCGCCTCGGTGGAGGTGGAGGAGCTCGAAGCCGTCCAGATCACCAGCGTCCGGGAGCCGTCCCGACCTGAGTATGCGGAGTTCGGCACCGGCCAGTAGCCTGCCGGACACCCCCGCAGCCGCACGTCCCACGTCACGACCACCGCACCTAGGAGTCCCCGTGTATCCGGAGAACCTCAAGTACACCAGCGAGCACGAGTGGGTCCGCACCCCCGGTGACACCGAGGGCTCGGTCCGTGTCGGGATCACCGACTTCGCCCAGGACGCCCTCGGCGACATCGTGTACGTCTCCCTGCCGCAGGTCGGCGACCAGGTGACGGCGGGGGAGACCTGCGGGGAGCTCGAGTCCACCAAGTCGGTCAGCGACATCTACGCCCCGGTGACGGGTGAGGTGGTGGCCACCAACCCGGCCCTGGACTCCACCCCCGAGCTGGTCAACAGCGACCCCTACGAGGCGGGCTGGCTGTTCGAGGTCGGCGTCGCCGACGCCGCCCAGGTCGACGGGCTCATGGACGCCGCCGCCTACCAGGCCGGGCTGGACGGCTGAGCCCGACCGGTGTGGTCCGACCGCCCGGCAGCGGCACCGCCGGGCTGGTAGGTTCGGGGAAACCGTCAACCTCAACCCTCGCCTGAGGGTTCAGCGTCGATCCGTCGAGGAGCTTCCAAATGCCGTTCTGCACCGCCTGTGGCAAGCAGAACCCTGACGATGCGCGCTTCTGTGCCCAGTGCGGCACCAAGCTGCTCGCTGGGGAGGACACGGGCGCGAGCCCGGTCGAGTCCACTGCGACGATCACCTTCGGGGTCCCCGACCAGCGGGAGTCCTCCGACCGCCAGCTCAGCCCGGTCGACGCGGCGGCGGTCGACGCCCTCCCCGAGGGCCACGCGCTGCTGGTCGTGCAGCGCGGACCGAGCGCCGGCAGCAGGTTCCTCCTCGACGTCGACGTCGTGGGCGCCGGCCGCCACCCGGACAGCGAGATCTTCCTCGACGACGTCACCGTCTCGCGCCGGCACGCGGAGTTCCGCCGCTCGGGCTCGGGCTACACCGTGAGCGACGTCGGCAGCCTCAACGGCACCTACGTCAACCGTGACCGGATCGACTCCGTCGAGCTCAACGACGGTGACGAGGTCCAGATCGGCAAGTACCGCCTGGTGTTCTTCTCCTCCCACCCGGCCAGCTGAGCCGTGAGTGCCTCGACGGCCTCGGGTGCGAGTCGCGGCGCCCGCTACAACATCGGTCAGGTGCTCGACCAGCTGCGAGGCGACTTCCCCGGGGTGACCATCCCCAAGATCCGCTTCCTCGAGGACCAGGGTCTCGTCAAGCCCGAGCGGACCGCTGCCGGCTACCGCAAGTTCTCAGCGGACGACGTGTCGCGACTGCGCTACATCCTGACCATGCAGCGCGACCACTACCTGCCGCTGAAGGTGATCGGCGACCACCTCGACGCGATCGACCGCGGCCTGGAGCCGCCGGCGATCGAGTCGGTCGTGCCGACCGTGCCCAAGGTCGCGCTGAGCGCCGACGGCCTGCCGAGCCCCGAGTCGTTCCGCCGCAGCAGCGACCTGCGCCTCTCGCGCCGTGAGCTGATCAAGGTGGCCGACATCTCGGAGGACCTGCTCACCGAGCTCGAGCAGTACGGCCTCGTGAGCGCTCGCAGCGGCACCGGTCACTTCGACAGCGACGCGCTGGTGGTGGCACAGACCGCGCGCGAGCTGGCCGACTTCGGGTTCGAGCCGCGCCACCTGCGCGCGTTCAAGACGGCCGCCGACCGCGAGGTCGGCCTGGTCCAGCAGGTGGTCGCTCCCCTCGCCCGTGGCCGCGACGCTGCCGCCCGCGGGCGCGCCGAGGACGCCACGTCCGAGATCGCGGCGCTCTCGGTCCGCCTGCACGCGACCTTGGTGAAGGTCGGTCTGGACCGCGGCTGATCCGGCGGCCCCGCCCTCGCGGGGCGATCAGGACGCGTGAGTAGTCTGGACGCATGCGCGAAATGGACGTCGTGGGTGTCCGCGTCGAGATGCCCTCCAACCAGCCGATCGTGCTGCTGCGCGAGGTCACGGGGGAGCGCTACCTCCCGATCTGGATCGGGGCGGTCGAGGCCACGGCCATCGCCTTCGCCCAGCAGGGCGTGACGCCGCCGCGGCCGCTCACCCACGACCTGATGCGCGACGTGCTCGAGGCCACGGGTCAGCACCTCGACGAGGTGCGCATCATCGACATGAAGGACGGGGTGTTCTTCGCCCAGCTGGTCTTCGACGGCGGCGCCGAGGTCGGTGCCCGTCCGTCCGACTCCATCGCGCTCGCCCTGCGCACCGGCACCCGCATCGTGTGTGCCGAGGCCGTGCTGGACGAGGCCGGCCTGGCAGTGCCCGCCGAGCAGGAGGACGAGGTCGAGCGGTTCCGCGAGTTCCTCGACCACGTCTCGCCCGACGACTTCGAGTCGCACTGACCCCAGCCGGACCCTCACCCTCAAGTTGAGGTTGAGGGTTACGACACGCCGCTGCGTGGATGGACAACCCGACGCATCGGGCTTAGTTTGAACTGTCTCTGTTGTAACTCCACCGTTGTGGTTGTCGGTCCTCCGGCGCCGGGCGGGCCCTTCCCCCAGGAGTTACCGCTCAGCGGAGGAACTGACCTGGAGGGTCACTGTGGCTAGCAACGAGAACGAGAACGGCGCCGACACCGCCGGCATGAAGGCTGCGGCCGCCGCCGCCGACCTCGCCGAGGAGCAGGGCCTGCTCTTCGCCGACGACGTCTCGCCGCTGCCGAGCGACACCGGCTACCGCGGTCCTACGGCGTGCAACGCCGCCGGCATCACCTACCGCCAGCTCGACTACTGGGCCCGCACCGGGCTCGTCGAGCCGAGCGTCCGCGGCGCCGCCGGCTCCGGGTCGCAGCGGCTGTACTCCTTCCGCGACATCCTGATCCTCAAGGTCGTCAAGCGGCTCCTCGACGCCGGCATCTCGCTGCAGCAGATCCGCACCGCGACCGCCCACCTGCGCGAGCGGGGCACCGACGACCTGACCCGCGTGACGCTGATGAGCGACGGCGCCTCGGTCTACGAGTGCACCAGCAACGACGAGGTCATCGACCTGCTCCAGGGCGGACAGGGCGTCTTCGGCATCGCGATCGGCGGGGTGTGGCGCGAGATCGAGGGAACGCTCGCCGAGCTGCCCTCCGAGCGCACCGCGGAGCAGGCGGCGCCGTCGGCCAACGACGAGCTCGCCGCCCGGCGCGCCGCCCGGCAGACCGGCTGACGCTCGCTCCGACCCTCCACCGGCTCCACCCGCATCTTCTCCAGGATCTCGACGAGGCCGCCCGCGCACCGGGCGGCCTCGGTCATTTCGGCCCGGTCCCGCTAGACTCGGTTCCGCCGACATCCCATGCGGGAGAGTCGCGGCGCACGGTCCCCGGACCGGACGTCGTGCGCCGAAGGGGCAATTCCTCCTACCTCCCCCGTATTGAACATTCCAGCTGTATTGGCGTGGAAAGTGCTTCGTCCTTCGTGACCACCGCCTCGCTGATGCGCCATGCAGCGTGTCTCGTCGAACTCCCGCGGTCTAGCGCGGCATTCTTAGATGCATGATGGACCGCGCCAGGGCAGCCTGCTTAGACCATGGGTGCGGGGTGCCGTGACTCAAGCTCAAGCTGTGCAACGACTTCACTATCTAGTCGACTACGCCGAGCTCCGTCGGAAGGTGTTTGACGGAGGCAATCCTTCGACGTTCGCCCAAATGAAGTTTGAGGCGGCAGGCATTGTCGCCAGCTATTTGGGCGCCCAGCACTACTTAGTCACGAAGCTCGGCGAGCTTCAGGTTCCGAGCCGGTTCGCAGCGGCAATCCCGCTGGCGATGCAGACTGACTCGGTCACGGACGAGTTCGTTGGGCTCGTCAACGCGGCCATCAACTTGCTCGATGTGACGTACGGGCGCTCGTCCCCTCACCCGCCCATCTGCGACCCTGACCTCTGGGAACACATCGAGGAACTCGTGCGCATCGAGGCATGGTCGAAAATCCCTGCGGCTGTCGCGACATTCGTCGAAGACTGGTTCCGGAAGCGCGGAGGCGACCCGCGCCACGAGAGTGGTGCCAAGCTTGTAGGAGGCGACCTCTTCAAACGTGTCCTGCGCGACTATCCCTTGGGCGGCCAGGAGAGCGAGCGGGCAGGATGGAGGTTCTTGGGCATGGGGCTGGCACAGGCGATCGGCAACCTCCACCGGCACAATATCGAGAACCGAGAAGACGCCGAGCAGCTGGCGTGGGGCGTGATCGGACTCGGAAGCCTGCTTCTCGGCGAATTGCGGCTTGCGCTTGCGGCTAGGTCAGACGGCTAGTTAGGTGTGTCACTACTGGCAACGCCAGTTGCCGGAAGACGAGATGCGGATGGCTGGTCGAAAGATCTAGTTGTGAGTGATCTGACTGACCAGCGGAGCGGAGGACACGCCCGGTTGGGGTCACAAGTCTCCGAGGCTGTAACCGACGACGTAGCCGCTTTCCTCTAGGTCGGCCTTCGAGAAGTTGAGTGCCCCTCGAGAGCCGAGTTCCACGGAGTAGTAGTCGGACGGTTCAATGGCTGCTTCGAAGTAGAGGATGCAGGACATGCCTTCACCGGTCTCAAGCATGTCGCGGAGCTCGGCGGTGGCCTCTTCGTGGGTGGTGGCGTCCATGCCGAGGGCGTTGTCACCGTCGAGCTCGGCTTGGGCGACGTCGTCGATGTTGCTCTCGGTGACGTTGACGACGTCACCGGATCCGACGATCTCGTCGTTGGTGCCGGTGATCTTCAGGGACATGCCGGATGTGAAGTCGTCGTACCCGTCGGTGCCTTCGCAGTCGTCCCAGGATCCTTCGACGGACCCGTCCGTATCGAAAAGGACAGCGATGCCACGCAGCGTTTTTCCCGACTTCGCGGCGGCGGTGGAGCCATCGCCGTCGTCGCCGAGGACGGAGAAGAGGACACCGCCGACGACGAGGATGAGGAGCAGTGCGCCTACGCCTGCGCCGACAAGGACGTTGCGGTTTGAGGACTCCTCATCCGTGGCAGCGGCGACGTGGGCACCGGCGCGGGGGCTTGGTGCCGGCGCGGTAGGCGCGGCGTGCTCGGGGTACCCCAAAGGGGCGACTGTCGGGGCGTCCGCGCTGGTGAACGCCGGCCTGGATTCGGCCTCTTTGGCGGTTGTCTGTGCTTGCGTGAGCGGGGCTCCGCATGTACTGCAGAACGCCGACCCCGGCGTGTTTTCGTGGCCCTGGGCGCACTGGTCTGGCATGGATGTCCCCCGAACGGTGATGCTGAACTGCAGGTGTGTGTCTGTCGAGCTGAGCGGATGAATGCTGGCCGCATCTACGGCGTCTGATCTTCACCCGGCTGGGCAGGTCTTGTGGGCCGTTTGGTGAAACGCGGAGCGCAAGATGCGGGGCCTGACTGCGCGCCGGCGAAGTTGATGCCGTGACTTGCAGGCAGTACAGGCTTGGAGATCAGGCCGATCGCAACGGACGACGAGCACCTGGCGGCCAGTCGTGTAGATGCTGCTGGCGGTACTGATCCCCTGGTTGCCGTCGCCCAGGAGCTTCACCACCTACGTTCGACCGAGCCAGCCTCATCCCCCTTGACAAGGGCGAGCCAGTGCTGCGACTGCACTTTCTCGAGGGACATGCCCTCATCCAGCGCGACGCACTCGGCCTTCAAGAACGCTCGTGCATTAGCAATGCGCACGCTTTGCGCGGGGGCAGCTCGTACGACGCGTCGTGATCGGTTGTTTGGGCTGTGAGCTGGCTCTCGGCACACCGAGAGCCCGGTAGACCGAAGCCCCGCACCGCTGACCGAACGTACCCGTCAGTTTCATCCCCTTTACCTTGTTTCGCGGACACGGCAGCGCCGCGTTGTTACGGTCGCGGCTCACCGCCAAACAAGGGGATCACCATGAAGCGCAGCATCATCGCGCTGTCCATTGTCGCGCTCGGATTCACGGCATCCAGTTGTGCCGTTCCGGACGAGGGCGCCGACAGCGGCAGCGGCGAGAAGTCGAAGAGTGGCAAGGCCGCGAAGCCGGACGTCAAGGTCCAGGCCGCCGCGATCATGAAGGAGTATGAGGAAAACGAAGCCGCTGCTGACGGCAAGTACAAGGGCAAGACGTTGCAGGTCTCGGGCGTCATCGACAAGATTGACACCGAGTTCATCGACGACGAGCAGTACGTCATCAATATCGGCGGCGGTGGCCAGTACGAGATCTTCACGGTCAACTGCGACGACCAGAAGGCCAAGACGGTCTCCAGCATGAAGAAGGGCCAGAAGATCACCGTCGTCGGTGACTTCGAGGACGGTGGAGACCTCGGCGTCGAATTGGAGAACTGCGTCGTCAAGTAGGTCCATCAACGCGCAGCGGGCCGCCGGTCGCTGACTCGCGGCCTGCTCGCGGAAACCGGACCCGACGCTTCGGTCGAATAGTTGTTATAGGTCGGCCACCAGGAGTCAGATGCCAGTGCGAGCAAGTGATGATCACTGATCGGCTCACCCGCCACCTCAGCCTCCTGCGGGGCGCTTGCCGTCTCGTGGGACGCTCCGGCGGAGCAAGGCGACCGTGGCCGACCTTAACCTGGACGGCACCTAGGACCGCACAGGGACCACCACCTACGACGCGCACGCTCGTTACGGGGCAAGAACTAGGCGGACGACGGCACCTTTTAGACGTTGGCATCCGGGAGTCGCGAAGGACATCGTCTGTCGGAAGCTCCTTAGCGACCTCGGCATTCCGGTCGGCGACCTTTGCGGCGCGATGCTCACAGTGCTGTGCAGGCTGGAGAAGGAGGCGGAGTCGTAAATCCGAATGTAGTTAGCCGAATTTCGCTTAGATCTCTCGAAAGCAAAGACATGCCCCGGTGTCCGTAGAGACACTGGGGCCAGTCGCACACACCGGCATGCAAACGGGGGCTCGATCTTGGGTCTTCTTTGGCGCGCTCATGACATGAACGAAGAGAGACTCATGAAGAAGATCATCATCGCCCTGACCACCCTGTTCGCCGTGGTCGTCCCTGTCACGACCGCGTCGCCGGCCTCGGCCTCGCCCCGCTCGCAGGCCGTCAGCATGGCGTACGGCTACCTCCAGACCATGCCCTTCTCCAAGGGTGGGCTGGCCGACCAGCTTGAGTACGAGGGGTTCAGCCCCGCCGTCGCCAACTGGGCCGTCAGTAACATCCGGGTCAACTGGCGCAAGCAGGCGGCACGGATGGCGAAGAACTACCTGCGCACGATGCCCTTCTCCTGCTCCGGTCTGATCGACCAGCTCGTGTTCGAGCAGTTCTCCTACGCCAACGCCTCCTACGGCGCCAACCAGACCCGCGCCTGCTGACCCGTCCCGCACCTACAACCGAAAGAGAGCCCACATGAGCACCGACGCCACCGTCACGCCCGACACCCAGCCCAAGAAGAAGCGCCGCATTTTCCTGTGGTTCTTCCTCGCCGTGCAGGTGCTGTTCATCATCTGGATCATCGCCGGCATCGGCAGCGCTGGGGGCGACGCCACCGACTGCGGGTCGCTGTCGCAGGAGACCTGCAACGACGCCCGTGACGTCGGCACCGGCATCGGAGTCGCCCTCGTCGTCGGTCTCTGGATGGTCGTCGACTTCCTCCTCGGCGTCGGCTACGCCATCTACCGACTGGCGAAGCGGCCCTGATGAGCGCCGCAACGCCCGTTCCCGAGAAGGGCACGCTTAGCGCGGCCCGCGCATCCCGGACCCCGAAGAACGACATCACCGCGCTGTTCGCCCTCGGCATCCTGCTGCTGGTGTTCGGTCTCGGCCTCATGGTCGGCAACTGGCCGGGCGTGGAGCCCGGATACTTCGGCCCCCGCGAGACCGGAAACGAAGGTGGCGCCATCGTCGGCGCTCTCATGGCCGGCGTCGGGCAGATCCTGCTGTTCATCGCGATCATCGCGACCGGCGTACGCCTAGGTATCAGGGCCGACTAGACCATCCCGGGAGAGGTCAGGTGGGGCCCCGCCTCTCCAGTAGCAGCGCTCCGATTGGCTCGGCACTCGGGGCCAACCTGCTCAGGAGGACGGGGGGACCAGTTTCATCCGCCGCGTCGAGCCGGACGAGCCATTTCTGCGCCTGCACTTTGCGAGTGGCATGCCCTCGTCCAGCGCGGCGCACTCAGCCTTGAAGATGGCGAGTGCAACCGCAATGCGCACCATCTGAGTCTGAGTGAGGTCGTAGGGAGCGACGACAATTGGCTGTTTGGGCATGGCGGAAACCCTCCTTCCAGCTGTGCGGCGGGCTTGAGATGCACCGTCACGCGGACCCTCGATCGGACCGCTGCAGGGCCTGCTGAGAGGCGACGGAGAGCCAGGTCGGCTGGGACGCGGGACGAACGAGCAGTCCCACTTCCCGACCTTCGGCAGGGCGGTGCAGCGAGCGGGGGCTAGACTTCTCACGCCGACATCCCATGCGGGAGAGTCACCGCGACCGGACCACGACCGGTTAAGGCGCGCCGAAGGGGCAATTCCTCCCCGGAACCTCTCAGGCACCCGGACCGCACTGGGTTGGCACTCTGGAGGTCACCGGGCTGACAGAGGGGGAGGTCCAGCGATGTGACCTCAGGGAGCCCTCGTGCCCGACTCCACCCCGACCTCCGCCGCCGACCCGACCGACGGGCTGGGCGAGTTCGTCGCCCGCCACATCGGCCCTGACGACGCCGCCGTCGCCCGCATGCTGGAGGCCATCGGCCACGAGTCGCTCGAGTCGCTGATGACGGCCGCCGTCCCGGGAGGGATCCGGTCGGCCTCCGCGCTCGACCTGCCCGACCCGCTCGACGAGGAGGCCACTGCCCGGGCCCTGCGGACCCTGGCCTCGCAGAACCGCCCGGCGGAGGCGATGATCGGCCTGGGCTACCACGCGACCATCACGCCCCCGGTGATCCGGCGCAACGTGCTCGAGGACCCGTCCTGGTACACCGCCTACACCCCCTACCAGCCGGAGATCTCGCAGGGCCGCCTCGAGGCGCTGCTCAACTTCCAGACCGTCGTGGCCGACCTGACCGGCCTGCCCACGGCCAACGCCTCGCTCCTCGACGAGGGCACCGCTGCCGCGGAGGCGATGACGCTCGTACGCCGCGCCCAGCGCACCGCCACCGGCCCGTTCGTGGTGGACGCCGACGCACTGCCGCAGACGATCGACGTGGTGCGCACGCGAGCCGAGGGGATGGGCATCGAGGTCGTCGTCGCCGACCTGGCCGATGGCCTGCCCGACGGCGACCTCTGCGGCGTGCTGGTCCAGTACCCCGGCGCCTCCGGGGAGGTCCGCGACCCGCGGCCGGTCATCGACGCCGCCCACGAGCGAGGTGGCCTGGCCGTCGTGGCCGCCGACATCCTGTCGCTCGCCCTGCTCGAGGCGCCCGGCACCTTCGGCGCCGACGTCGTGGTCGGGTCGTCCCAGCGCTTCGGCGTACCCCTCTTCTACGGCGGCCCGCACGCCGGTTTCATGTCGGTCTCGGCCGGTCTCGAGCGGCACCTGCCCGGTCGGCTGGTGGGGGTGTCCATCGACGCGGAGGGTCGTCCGGCCTACCGCCTCGCCCTGCAGACGCGCGAGCAGCACATCCGCCGGGACAAGGCGACGTCCAACATCTGCACCGCGCAGGTGCTCCTCGCCGTGGTCGCATCGATGTACGCCGTCTACCACGGCCCCGCCGGGCTGCGGCGGATCGCGCAGCGCACCCACGACCACGCCAGCCGCATCGCCGAGGCGCTGCGCGCCGGGGGAGTCGACGTCGTCAACGCCACCTGGTTCGACACGCTGACCGTGGCCGTGCCGGGCCGTGCCGGCGAGGTCGTGGCGGCGGCCCGCCAGGTCGGGCTGCACCTGCGGCTGGTCGACGTCGACCACGTCGGCCTGTCGACGTCCGAGCGCACCAGCCCGTCGACGGTGGCGGCCGTGCTGCGCGCCTTCGGTGTCGCGCCCGGTGGCGACGACGCCCCGTCGGGCCTGCCCGAGGACCTGCGCCGCACCACCGAGTTCCTCACCCACGAGGTCTTCAACTCCCACCACAGCGAGACGCAGATGCTGCGCTACCTGCACCGGCTCTCCTCGCGCGACTACGCCCTCGACCGCGGCATGATCCCCCTCGGGTCGTGCACGATGAAGCTCAACGCGACCACCGAGATGGAGCCGGTCAGCCTGCCCGGCTTCGCCGACCTGCACCCCTTCGCGCCCGCCCAGGACGCCACCGGCTACCGCGAGCTCGTCGACGACGTCGAGCGGTGGCTGGCCGAGGTCACCGGCTACGACAAGGTCTCGGTGCAGCCCAACGCCGGCTCGCAGGGCGAGCTGGCCGGCCTGCTGGCGATCCGCGGCTACCACCTGGCCAATGGCGACGTCGGCCGCAACGTGTGCCTGATCCCGTCGTCGGCGCACGGCACCAACGCCGCGTCCGCGGTGATGGCCGGGATGAAGGTCGTCGTGGTCAAGGCGTCCGACGACGGCTCCGTCGACCTCGACGACCTGCTCGCCAAGTGCGACCAGCACGCCGACACGCTCGCCGCGATCATGGTGACGTACCCCTCGACGCACGGCGCCTACGAGGACACCATCACCGACCTGTGCAAGATCGTCCACGACCACGGCGGCCAGGTCTACGTCGACGGGGCCAACCTCAACGCGCTGCTCGGCTGGGCGCGTCCGGGCGAGTTCGGCGGCGACGTCTCCCACCTCAACCTCCACAAGACGTTCTGCATCCCCCACGGCGGCGGCGGCCCGGGCGTGGGGCCGGTGGCCGTGCGCGCCCACCTGGCGCCCTACCTGCCCTCGCACGGCTGGCACCCGGAGGCCGAGAAGCGCCACGGCATCGGCCCCATCAGCGCTGCGCCCTACGGGTCGGCCGGCATCCTGCCGATCACGTGGGCCTACATCCGGATGATGGGCGCCCAGGGGCTGACCCGCGCGACCGCGGTCGCCGTCCTCTCCGCCAACTACATCGCCAAGCGCCTCGAGGACCACTTCCCGGTGCTCTACCGCGGCCACGGCGACCTCGTCGCGCACGAGTGCATCCTCGACCTGCGCGGCATCACCAAGGCCAGCGGTGTGAGCGTCGACGACGTCGCCAAGCGGCTCGTCGACCACGGCTTCCACGCACCCACGATGTCGTTCCCGGTCGCGGGCACGCTGATGGTGGAGCCCACCGAGTCCGAGGACCTCGCCGAGATCGACCGCTTCTGCGACGCGATGATCGCCATCCGGGGCGAGATCGCGCGCGTCGAGGCGGGGGAGTGGACCCCGGAGGACTCGCCGCTGCGCCACGCACCCCACACGGCGCGTGCGCTCGTCGGTGACTGGGACCGCCCCTACTCGCGCGAGGTCGGCGTCTTCCCCGGTGGGATCGACCCCGACAAGTACTGGCCGCCGGTGGCACGCATCGACCAGGCCTACGGCGACCGCAACCTCGTGTGCGCCTGCCCGCCGCCGGAGGCGTTCGCGCAGGACTGAGCATCTCGGCGGTCGGGGGCCTAGGGTCGTCCGCGTGAGCGACCAGCGCCAGCGCCTGCTCGACGTCGCGCAGGCCGAGGGCCGGCTGACGTCGGTGGTCGGTGCCGTCCTCGACCGCTACGGCGCGGTCTGGGCGGGCGGAGCCGGCCAGGCGCCCGGGCTGGACGGCCAGTACCGGATCGGTTCGATCACCAAGACGATGACGGCCGTCCTGGTCGTGCAGGCGCGCGACGAGGGCCTGCTCGACCTCGACGACCCGCTTGCCGTCCACCTGGGCGACGTCGGCTACGGCGAGGTGACGGTCCGAGACGCGCTGGCGCACTCCTCGGGGATGCAGAGCGAGCCCCGCGGGCCGTGGTGGGAGCGCACCCGGGGGACCGACTTCGCCGCGCTGGCAGCGGCCAACGACGGTAGTGGGCGGGTGGCGCCGCCCGGCGCGTGGTTCCACTACTCCAACCTCGGCTACGGCCTGCTCGGCGAGGTCGTGGCCCGCCGGCTCGGGGCGCCGTGGCGGGCGCTCGTGGCCGAGCGCCTGCTCCAGCCGCTGGGGATGCGGGCGACCTCCTACCTGCCGCGTCCCGGCGCGCAGCCGGGGTGGAGCGTGGACCACTTCACCGGGATCCGCGTCCACGAGCCGCTCACCGACACGGGCGCCATGGCCCCGGCCGGCCAGCTGTGGTCCACGCTGGTCGACCTCGTGACCTGGGGCCAGGTGCTCGGCGGCGCGCGACCGGACGTGCTGTCGCCGTCGTCTCTTGAGGAGATGCAGCGACCCGTCACGCCCGACTACGGGCTCGGCCTGATGCTGGGCATCCACCCCGGCGGACGGTTGGTGGGCCACAACGGCTCGATGCCGGGCTTCCTCGCCGCGCTCCACGTCGACCCCGACAGCGGCATCGGTGCGGTGGTGCTCGCCAACGCCACCACGGGCATCGACCCGCGCGAGCTCGCCGTCTCGCTCATCGACGGCGACCCCGACGCCGAGGACGCCCGGCCGGCACCGTGGCGCCCGACCGTCGCCGTCCCACCGGAGGCGCACGGCGTGCCGGGCCTGTGGTTCTGGGGCAACACCGCCTACGACGTGCGCTGGCACAACGAGGGGCTCGAGCTGCGCGCCATGGCGCGCGGCAACGTCGTCACCGACCGCTTCGAGCCGGTTCGCGGGACGCTGGTGGGCGTCTCGGGCTACCACCGCGGCGAGCGGCTCGACGTCGTACGTCGCCCGGACGGCTCGGTCCACCACCTCGAGTGCGCGACGTTCGTCTACACCCGCACGCCCTACGACCCGGACGTCGACATCCCGGGCGGCCACCCCCGCTGAGCGGGCGCCCTGCTCAGACGCCCTGCGACACGCTCGACATGTTGAAGTCGGGGATGCGCAGGGCGGGGGTCGCGGTGCGGGAGAAGTAGTCGTCGCCCCACTCGCGGCTGAAGCTCGGCACCGTCTCGGTCGCGCCGCTGAAGCGGTTGAGCAGGTCGATGGGGCTCTCGTTCCAGCGGAAGTTGTTGGCCGCACCGACGATCTCGCCGTCCTCGACGACGTAGACGCCGTCGCGCGTGAGGCCGGTGAGGAGCATCGTCTGCGGGTCGACCTCGCGGATGTACCACAGGCAGGTGAGCAGCAGCCCGCGCTGGGTGCCGGCGACCATCTCCTCCACCGAGCCGGCGCCGTCGCCCACCTCGAGGACGAGGTTGTCGATCATCGGGGTCACCGGCTGACCGGTCATGCCGGCGGAGTGGCGGGTCTGGAGCAGGCCGGTCAGGAGGCCGTCGCGGATCCAGTCGGTGCGCTCGAGCGCCAGTCCGTTGTCGAAGACCGAGTCGGTGTTGTCGGACGCGCCGGCGATGACGAACGGAGCGCACTCCAGGCCGGGGTGGGCCGGGTCGGAGAAGAGGCTGACGCCGGGGGCCGCCACCTTGTCGCCGATGCGGGTGCCCCCGCCGCGACGGCTGTAGACCGACTCGCCCTCGTGGGCCACGCGGGCGCCGGCGCCCCAGTAGGCGTCGATCATCAGGTCGGCGACCGACGAGGGCGGCAGGATCGTGTCGTAGCGCCCGGCGGGCAGGTCGATGCGGCGCTCGGCCCACGCGAGGCGCTGCGCCACCGTGGCGGCCATCGCCGCGGCGTCGACGTCGCGGAAGTCGCGGGTGGCCCCGCCGGTCCAGGCGCTGCGGGTCAGGGAGGTGTCCTTGCCGGTGCACGCGTAGTGACCGGTCGGCTGCACGTGCCGCAGCCGCAGGCCGCGGCTCGACCCGAGGTAGGTGGTGGCGACGTCGTGGTTGACGAAGCCGTAGAGCAGCCGGTCCTCGGCGGTGGCCTGGGCGAACGCCTCGCCGAGGGCGGGTGCGAAGGCGTCGTACACCCCGATGTCGGTGGTCTCGGCCTCGGTGTCCCAGTCGGGCGAGGTCGCGTCGGCGACGAGGTCGGCGGCGTCCTCGGCGGGGGAGCCGGCGCGCGCGGCGGCGTCGGCGGCCTGCACGATCGCGGTGACCTGCTCGGGCGTCGCGGCGCTGCCGGAGACCGAGCCCGTCGCGGTGCCGCCCGGGACGCCGGCGAAGCTGACCACGGTGACCGACACCTCGGTCATCACGCCGTTGGTGGTCAGCGTGTTGTTGGCCCAGCGCAGGTTGGCGCTGGTGACGTCGCGGACGATCGCGATGCAGTCGTCGGCGGTCGAGGTCGCGAGTGCGTGCTCGACCAGCTGCTGGGGAGTGGAGGTCATCAGTGGCCTGCCTCGTCGATGGTGTTGAGGATGTTGACCCCGCGGAAGAGCGCGGTGGGACAGCCGTGGCTCACCGCGGCGACCTGCCCGGGCTGGGCCTTGCCGCAATTGAACGCACCGCCGAGGACCCAGGTGTCCGGGCCGCCGACCGCCTCCATGGAGCCCCAGAAGTCGGTCGTGGTGGCCTGGTATGCCACGTCGCGGAGCATGCCGTCCAGCTTGCCGTCGGTGATCTTGTAGAACCGCTGACCGGTGAACTGGAAGTTGAAGCGCTGCATGTCGATGGACCACGACTTGTCGCCCACGACGTAGATCCCGCGCTCCACCCGACCGATGAGGTCGTCGGTGCCGAGGTCGTCGGTGCCGGGCATCAGCGAGACATTGGCCATGCGCTGGATCGGGATGTGACCGGGTGAGTCGGCGTAGGCGCAGCCGTTGGACCGGCCCCCGTTGAGCTCGGGCTTGAGGTGCCCCATCGAGCGGTCGAGCTGGTAGCCCACGAGCACGCCGTCGCGGACGATGTCCCAGCTCTGGGTCTGGACCCCCTCGTCGTCGTAGCCGACGGTCGCGAGGCCGTGCTCCTGCGTGCGGTCGCCCTGCACGTTCATCACGGGGGAGCCGTAGCGCAGGGTGCCGAGCTTGTCGTAGGTGGCGAACGACGTGCCGGCGTAGTTGGCCTCGTAGCCCAGGGCCCGGTCCAGCTCGGTCGCGTGGCCGATCGACTCGTGGATGGTGAGCCACAGGTTGGAGGGGTCGACGACGAGGTCGTAGGTGCCGGCCTCGACGCTGGGGGCCTTGAGCTTCTCGGCGAGGAGCTCGGGGACCTCGGCCAGCTCGGCGTCCCAGTCCCAGTGGGAACCGGTGAGGTACTCCCAGCCGCGTCCCACGGGCGGCGCGATGGACGCCATCGAGTCGAAGATGCCGGACTGCTCGTCCTCGCCGGTGGCCTCGAACCCCGGCTGGAGGCGTACGCGCTGCTGGGTGGTGCGGGTGCCGGACAGGTCGGCGTAGTACTTGTTCTCCTGCACCTGCTGCAGGAAGGCGGTGGCGTGGGCGACGGCGGCGCCCGTGCGCAGCCGGTCGGTCCAGTCGACGAGCAGGGCTGCCTTCTCCGGCGTCGGTACGTCGAGGGGGTTGACGTCGTAGCCCGAGACCCAGGTGACGTCGTCGTGCACCGGCTCCGGGGCGAGCTCGACCGGGGTCGTGGTCATCGCTGCGGCCACCTTGGCGACGGCGACGGCCGTCTCGGCGACCCGGCGCGCCTCGTCGTCGGTCAGGACGACCCCGGAGGCGAAGCCCCAGGCGCCCTGGTGGACGACGCGGACGGCGAACCCCAGGTCCTCGGCGTCGCTGGCGGTCTGGAGGACGCCGTCGCGGGCACCGAGGTACTGGTAGCGGTTGCGCTCGAGGCGGAAGTCGGCATGGCTGGCACCGAGCTCCTGGGCCCGCGCGAGGGCCACCTCGCCGAGCCGGCGGTGCGGCAGGTCGTTGAAGGTCGGGTCGAGCCCGGGCGCACTCATGGGGACGAACCTAGCCGAGGCCGCAGGCGGGTCACGCCCGGCTCACCGACGTACGGCGTCGACGTCAGGGGTGGTGGTCGTGGGGCTGCCGGTGGCCATGACGTACGCCGTTGACGCGACCGGCGCGGCGGTCTGCCGCCGGCGGCGGGTGGGGACGGCTGCCTAGGCGAGGGAGAGCGAGGTGCGGCTGCCGGTGCGCCCGCGGTGGACACGCAGCTGGGTGGGGATGCGCGTCTGCAGCTCGGGCACGTGGCTCACCACGCCCACCACCCGCCCGCCGTCGCGCAGGGTGTCGAGGGTGTCCATGACGTCCTCGAGGGTCTCGGCATCGAGCGAGCCGAACCCCTCGTCGACGAAGAGGGTGTCGAGGTCGGCGCCGCACGCCTCCTGGGTGATCACGTCGGCGAGCCCGAGAGCGAGCGCCAGCGAGACGACGAAGGTCTCGCCGCCCGACAGGGTCGCCGGGTCGCGGCTCTCACCGGTCCAGTCGTCGCGCACCAGCAGGCTGAGTCCGCCGCGCGTCTCCCCGGCGCCGCGTCGGCCGGTGTGGACGAGGGAGTAGCGGCTGTCGCTCATCGTGGACAGGCGCAGGTTGGCGGCGTCGACGACCTGGCCGAGTCGGTGGGCCAGCACGTAGGCCGACAGGCGCATCTGGTGGCGGTTGTCGGGGTGCTTGCCCTCGACGAGGGCCGCGAGGTCGGCGACCAGGTCGAGGTCGGAACGGACCGGCGCCCACGCGGCGAGGGCGGTGCGGATCTCGCCGGCGAGGTCGCGCAGGCGGCGGGTGCGCTCGCGGAGGACGAGGTCGCGGTGGCGCGCCGCCGCGGCCGCCTCCCTCGCGCGGCGGTGCGCCTCGGCGAGCCGGTCGAGGTCGGGCGCCTCGGCTGCGGCCGCCCGGACCAGGTCGTCGTCGGCCAGCAGCGCGCCGGTGCGGGCGAGCTCGCGCTCGTGCTGCTCGATCGTCGCGACCAGCGCGGCGAGGTCGGCCTCCGAGAGCCAGGCGGCGGCTGCCTCGGCGGACGAGGCGAAGCCGGCGTCACCCGCCGCCCGGTCGGCGGCCTGCTGGGTGCTGTGGGCCGTGGCTCGGGCGCGCTCGAGGTCTGCGGCGATGTCGGTGCAGCGCCGGGCGAGGGCCTCGACCTGCCGGTGGTGCGCGGTCAGCGCGTCGAGGTCGGCCCCGTCGGGCACGACCGCGCGGACCTGCTCGCGCAGCGCGTGGAGGCGGGCGTCGAGCACTGCTGCCTCGGTGCCGAGCCGGGACGCGGACGAGGCGAGCGCCTCGCGCTGACGCGCGAGGTCGTCGCGCTCGGCGAGCAGGGCGTCGTGCCGGGTGGTGAGGGACTCGACGGAGGCCGTTGCGGCACGGGCGTCCTGGACGCGGGCCCGCAGGTCGGCCTCTGCGGCGAGCAGGCGGTCGGTCGTGTCACCGGCCTCGGCGAGGGCGGTGGCGAGCCTGGTCTCGAGCCCACGCACCTGCTGGGCGTGGGCCTCCACGACGACCTCGAGGTCGTCCACCTCGCGACGCGCCTCGCGCTCGGCCGCCTCGTCGGGGGCGCCCGACGCGGGGGAGGCGGGGGAGGGGTGCTCGGCCGAGCCGCAGACGGGGCAGCAGGCGCCGACGGCGAGCTTGCGCGCGATCTCCGCAGCCATGCCGTCGAGCCGCTGCTCGCGGATCTCCACGAGCGCCTCGCGGGCGAGCAGCCGCGTCTGGGTGGCGGCGGCGAGGTCGAGCCGTGCCGTCGACAGCTCGGTCGCCAGCTGCTCCGCGGTGCGGGCGGCGCCCACCCGCGTCCGGAGGACCTCGAGCTCGCGGTCGAGCGTCGGCACCTCCGCGGCCGCGTCTCGGGCGGCCACGAGCCGCGGAGCGAGCTCGGCGAGGGACAGCGGCACCTGCTCCTCCCGGACCGCCAGGCGGGCGAGCTGGGCGGCGGCGTCCTCACGGTCGGCGGTCGTCAGGTCGAGCTGTGACTGCAGCTCGGCGGCCTGGCGTCGGAGCGGGCGCACCCGGGCGAGGTCGTCGAGCGCACGCGTGGCCGCGCGGTGGTGCTCGGCGACCGCTGCGTGGTCGGCCGCCGGCGCTCCGGCGAGCTCGCCGAGCGAGGTGACGGCCGCGAGGAGTCGCTGGTCGAGGTCGGCGACCTCGGCGCGCGAGGCGGATGCGAGGTCGTGGAGGGACATGGCAGCGGCGGCGCGCTGCGCGCGGTCGGCGCGCCGGACGCGGTCGGCGTGCTCGGTGGCGGCGGCCTCCAGCGCGTCGCGGTCGCGTCGTGCGGCGGCGTGGGTGGCCTGCAGCTCGGCGAGCCGCCCGCCGGCGGCGCTCCCGGCGGCGGCATCCTTCTCGGCTGCGGCCGCGGCCTCCGTCAGCACCGCCTGCTCGCGCGACGTCGCCTCCGCCGCGTCACCCAGCCCGACGACCCAGTCGCCGAGCACGTCGGGGTCGGTGGGCCAGTCGTCGGGCGCCCGGTCGTCGCCGACCTCGCTGACCCGGCTGACCAGGTCGGCGACCGCAGTGCGGTGGACTTCCGACTCACGCCGCAGTGCCACCCGGCGGTCGCGCAGCCAGCGCTCGGTGCGGTCGAAGCGGCCCGTCTGGAAGACCTGCTGGAGGAGGGCGTGGCGCTCCTCGGAACGAGCGCGCAGGAACGCCTGGAACCGGCCCTGCGGCAGCATCGCGACCTGGCAGAACTGCGGGAGCGTCATGCCGACCAGGCGGGTGACGAGGTGGCCGGTCTCGTCGAGGCGGGTGCTGAGGGGGTGCCAGAGGTGCTGGCCGTCGTCGGCGGGGCGGCGCTCGGAGATGACGACGCGGGCCTGCTCGGTGGTGGTGCCGGTGCCGCGCTTCTTGGGCCGGGTCCATGCAGGCGAACGGTCGATGCGGAACCGACGCCCGGACAGCGTCGCCTCGAGCACGACCCGGGGCGCGACGTCGTCGGCGGCGTGGTCGGAGCGCAGTCGCTTGGCTGCCGCGCGGTCGCCCGGGACGTCGCCGTAGAGCGCGAAGCAGACGGCGTCGAGGACGCTCGACTTGCCTGCCCCCGTGGGTCCGCTGAGCAGGAAGAGCCCGGCGTCGGACAGCGCGTCGAAGTCGATCGAGACCGGGTCGGCGAACGGCCCGAAGCCGACGACGCGGAGGTGGTGCAGCCTCACGTGACACCGCCCGGGGTGTCGGGCGCGGCACCGACGAGCACGTCCTGGTCGGGGTCGTGGCAGCAGGCGTCGATCGCCTCACGCAGCAGGGCGGACTCCTGCGGCGTGGCCCGCGACCCGCGCACGTGCCGCACGAAGTCGAGCGCGATCGCGTGGTCACTCGTGCCGGCGGCGGGCCGCGGCGGCGTGCGGGCGTCGAGGGCGGGCGACGGGAACTGCAGCACGAGCGTGTGGGGGAAGCGCCGTCGCAGCAGCTCCATCGCGCGGACCGGACGTCGCTCGTCGGTGAGGGTCACCTGCAGCCAGTCGCGCTCGTGAGCGGCCAGCGCGTGGTCGCCCAGCAGCTGCTCCAGCGTGCCGGAGAGGCGGGCCAGGCGGCGCGGCACCGGGGCGTCGACCCAGGTCGCCGACGCGAAGCCGGTGGCGTCGAGGTCGACGAGCCACGACCCCTTGACCTGGTCGGCCTCGGAGAACGAGTAGGCCAGCGGCGACCCGGAGTAGCGCAGCCGGTCGTCGAGGACGTGGGGGCCGTGGAGGTGGCCGAGAGCGGTGTAGTCGACGCCGTCGAACAGGCTGGTCGCGACGCGGGAGACGCCGCCGACGCTGATGTCGCGCTCGGACTCCGACGGTGTCGCACCCGCCACGAAGGCGTGGGCGAGCACCACGCTGCGGGTGGTCGCCGGACGGGTGGCGAGGTCGGCGCGGACCCGCGCCATGGCCACGGACAGCGCCGCCTCGTGGCTGCGTCGGGGCAGGCTCCAGGGCTCGAGCAGCGCCGACGGGTCGAGATAGGGGATGGCATGGATCGCGACGTCGCCGTGGCGGTCGGGGATCAGGACGGGGACGCCGACCGAGGACGCGTCGGTGCGGACGAAGACGCCCGCCGCGTCCATCAGGCGCGAGCCGAAGCCGAGGCGCCGGGCACTGTCGTGGTTGCCGCTGCTGACCACGACCCGCGCGCGGGAGGCGGCGAGGCGGGCGAAGGCGTCGTCGGCCAGCGCGACCGCGTCGACGTGGGGGAGGGCGCGGTCGTAGACGTCACCCGAGACGACGACCACGTCGACCTGCTCCTCCTCGACCACCTCCAGCAGGTGGTCGACGAACGCACCCTGGTGGCCGAGCAGGTCCTCGCGGTGGAAGGACCTCCCCAGGTGCCAGTCGGAGGTGTGGAGGATGCGCACGGGACGACGTTAGATCGCCGCACCGACACCGACGGGTCCACCACGCCGCCCGGGACGGGTCAGTAGCGCACGGTGCGGCCCGCGGAGGTGAAGCCCCACAGGTCGATGGACGCCTCGGCGGCGAGCCGGGCGGCCAGGCTGGTCGGCGCGCCGACGGCGACGATCGCCCCGATCCCGGCCGCGGCGGCCTTCTGCACCAGCTCGAAGCCGACGCGCCCGCTGAGCACCAGGCACGCGGAGGCGACCGGCTCGCCGGCGAGCACCCTGGCCCCGACGACCTTGTCGACGGCGTTGTGCCGACCGACGTCCTCGCGCACGATCGACACCGCGCCGTCGGCGTCGGCCAGCCCGGCCGCGTGCACGCCGCCGGTGCGGGCGAAGAGCGTCTGGCGCTCCCGCAGCGCCTCCGGCAGGCGTCGTACGACGGACGCGTCGGGGCGCGGACCCGACCACGGACGCGCCGTCCGGGTGGCGAGCGCCTCGACCACGCTGTCCTTGCCGCAGACGCCGCAGGCCGAGGTCCCCGCCGACGAGGCCTCGTGCCGGTGGGGGAGCGCGAGCGGACCGGCGACGGTCACGGTGACGACGTTGAACTCCTGCTCGGGAGCCAGGTCGGCGTCGGTGCAGTAGGCGACCTGGGCGATCCCCGTGGGCACGGCGAGCCCCTCGCCGACCAGCCAGCCGGCGGCGAGCTCGAAGTCGTTGCCGGGGGTGCGCATGGTCACCCAGGCCCGGCGCGGCTCGACCGACGCGGAGCGCACCCGGATCTCGAGCGGCTCCTCGGTGATGAGCCGGTCCTCGCGCCGCACCTCGGAGCCGTCCGTGTGCTCCACCACGCGCGTCCGGACCGACGGGCCGGGACGTCGCGCTCGTTGGGTCGTCACCCCTCGACACTAGCCCGGTGAGGGGTCCGCCTGGTGGCCGAGATCACCCCTTCGAGGATGCCGGACGGCGTGCTAGCCGTCCCTAGGATGTAAGAGCCGCAATGGGGCGGCTACTTCTTACACCGCTTGCTCATCACGTGAGGGCCGGACGCCATCGGAAGGACAGACCTCCATGAACCCGCAGCTGCACCTGGCTCTCAGCCTCGTCGACTCGCGAGCGCGCTCCGGTGAGGACCGCGCACTCCTGCGCAACGTGGAGATCGCCCGCCGTGAGGAGCGCCGTGCCCGGCGCGCCGCGCGTCGTACCAACCGCTGACACCCCCTCAGCAGGCGTTCGCGGCGACCCCACCGTCGGGGACCGAGCACCCTGTCGGAGCCTGCGCTCTGGCAGGGTGTTCGTCATGACGGACGACACGCTGCGCAGCGTCGAGCTCACCCGGATCGGGCGGGCGCGGTTCAAGGCGACCAACGCCCGGGGCGGCGAGACCTTCTTCGGGACCGGGGGAGAGGACCCGGACTTCACCCCGGTCGAGCTGCTGCTCGCCGCCATCGCCGGCTGTAGCGCGCTCGACGTCGAGGCCATCACCCACAAGCGCGTGTCGAGCACGACCTTCGACGTGCACGCGGAGGGCCAGAAGGTCCGTGACGCCGACGGCAACCACCTGACCGGGATCCGGGTGTCGTTCGACGTCGCGTTCCCCGAGGGCCCCGAGGGCGAGGCCGCCCGCGACCGCGTGCAGGCCGCCATCGAGATGTCGCGCGATCGGCTGTGCACGGTCTCGCGCACCGTGCAGCTCGGCGAGCCCGTCACCTACGAGCCGGTGTCGGACGCAGGACCGCCGTCCTGAGGTCTGCCGTCAGGCGCACGGCACGACGACGAGCGTGGACGGAGGCTGCACCTCCGGCCCGTCGAGGTAGCTCTCCCAATGCACGTCGGTGGCGACGTAGCCGTGCTCCTGCAGCCAGTGCGACGCCTCGCCCAGGGCCTCGCCGATCGTGTCGTAGGGCCCGGTGTGCACGAGGCGCGCCGCCCGGCACGCTGGCAGGCTGGACGGCTCGACCTCGCCGTCCGGGACGACGGGGGCGTCCACTGGGAAGCCCGCCTCGAGGTCCCAGCCCGATTCGTCCATCGTCCAGTAGCGGGCGAACGGGGGTCCGGCGATCTGCCGTCCCTGACCGGCGGCCGCCCGGGCGACGGCCTCGAAGGTGTGGCCGAGGACGTCGGAGATGCTGTCCGGCGACGCCCGGCCCCGGATGACGGCTGTCGGCTGCTCGGGCAGGTCCACCACGGTGATCTCGTGCTCCATGGCACCGACCCTCCCGCGGGCTCGCGCCGGCACGGGAGGGCCCAAGGTCCCACCCGCCCGGGGACTGCCGCCCGGGCCCCTCGCCCGCCGGGGAGACGTGCCGGCGCCCGACCGGCGAGCGAGGTCAGCGAGCGAGGTCAGCGAGCGAGGTCAGCCGACGGTGACGCTCTCGATGGTGACGTCCTTGTTGGGGGTGCCGCCACCGGCCGGGTGGGCACCGTCGTTGCCCTCGGCCGCGATCGCGTCGATCGTCTCCAGGCCGGTCTCGTCGATGGTGCCGAAGACGGTGTAGTTCGGAGCGAACTGCGAGTCGCGGAACACCAGGAAGAACTGCGAGCCGTTGGTGTCGGGGCCCGCGTTGGCCATGGCGAGCGTGCCGGCGGGGTACGTCTCGTCGCCGCTGAGCTCGTCGGCGAAGGAGTACCCGGCGCCACCGGAGCCGGTGCCGGTCGGGTCGCCGCACTGCAGGATGCCGAAGCCCTCCTGGTCGCCGATGCGGGGGCACGGCGTGTCGTCGTAGAAGCCCTGCTCGGCGAGCGAGACGAAGGAGTTCACGGTGCACGGCGCGGCGGCCGCGTCGAGGGTGAGCCCGATGTCGCCGAAGTTGGTGGTGATCGTCGCGGGCACCGTGCCCTCCGACGGTGCCTCGGCGTCCGGCGCCTCGACCTCGCGCGCCGGCTCCTGGCCGTCCTCGGGGTAGTCGCAGGTGGTCGTCTCGCCGGCGGCGTCGGACGACTCGCTCGACGTCTCGGCCGAGGGGTCCGACGCGGTGTCCGACCCGTCGGCTTCGTTGCCGCAGGCGGACAGGGCGAGGACGGACAGGCAGGCGGCCACGGTGGCCAGTCGCTTCAGCATGCGGGTGATGGTAGCCAGCGGCCCTCCACCGTCCTGCGTCACATCTCCTCGTGGGTGTCAGGGTCGCCGCCGAAGAGCCGCCCGTCGGGCTCGGCGAGCCCGGAGACCGCGGCCATCTCGTCGGCGGTGAGCTCGAAGCCGAACACGTCGAGGTTCTGGGCCTGGCGGGCGGGATCGGCGGACTTGGGGATGGGCAGCGAGCCCAGCTGGACGTGCCAGCGCAGGATGACCTGGCCGGGGGACACGCCGTGCGCGTCGGCGGCCGCCGTGACCGCGTCCTCCTCGAGCGGCGCGCGCCGCTTGCCCATCGGGCTCCACGCCTCGGTGCGGATGCCGAGGCGCTCGTGCACCTCGCGCATGTGCTCCTGCGGGAAGCGGGGGTGCAGCTCGACCTGGTTGACGGCCGGCGTGACGCCCGTGTCGTCGATGATCCGGGTCAGGTGCTCCTCGGTGAAGTTGGAGACGCCGATGGAGCGCACCAGTCCGTCCTTCTGCAGCTGCACGAGCGCGCGCCACGCCTCGACGTACTTCCCCTGGCTCGGGTTGGGCCAGTGGATCAGGTGGAGGTCGGTGCGCTCGAGCCCGAGGCGCTCGAGCGACTCGCGCACGGACCGGATCGCGTCGTCGTAGGCGTGGTGGCGACCCGGGATCTTGCTGGCCACGACCAGATCGCCGCGCGGCACGCCCGAGCGGCGGATGGCCTCGCCGACCTCCACCTCGTTGTCGTAGTTCACCGCGGTGTCGACCAGGCGGTAGCCGGCCTCGATGGCGGTGCGGATCGCCTCGGTGCCGTCGTCGCCGCGCAGGGGATAGGTGCCGAAGCCGATGGCGGGGATGCTGGTGCCGTCGTTGAGGTCGTACGTCGGGATGTGGGCCATGCCCTCACCGTAGGCGCACCCGGGTGATGACCCGCGGCAACCTTTCGACGGCCGGCCGCATCACACTCGGTGACCGGGCCCATCGTGGCCACGACACCGACCTCGAGGGGATCTCCTTGTCACGCGCAACACGCCTCAGCACCGCACTCGTCCCGGCCCTCGTCCTCGTCGCGCCGCTCGGCATCGCCGCCGCAGCGGGTACGCCGGCCGCTGCCGCCGCCACGTGCGACGGCAAGGTGCCGACGATCGTCGCCGTCGCCGGCGTCGCCACCACCGGCACCGCCGGTGACGACGTGATCCTCGGGACGGACGCCGGTGACGTCATCGACGGGGGAGCGGGCAACGACACGATCTGCGGCCTCGACGGCCGCGACACGCTCGTCGGCGGCCCCGGCGACGACCGGCTCCTCGGCGGCCTCGACGGGGAGTACTTCCCGGAGGACTCCTACCAGGGCGACCTCCTCGTCCCCGGGCCCGGGGACGACTTCGTCGACCTCGGCGACGACCCGCAGTCCGAGGACGGGTCGTGGGACGGGCCGGGCGAGTACGACCGGGTGTCCTACCGCGGCGCCGCCGGTCCGGTCTCGGTGGACCTCTCCACCGGCCGGGCGACCGGGGAGGGCACCGACACGATCGTGGTGCCGCGGTGGTCCGGGGGCGTGATCGGCTCGGCCTTCGACGACGTGCTCGTCGGGTCGGACGTGCGCGACACCATCCAGGGCGGCGGCGGTGACGACACCATCGTCGGCCGCGGCGGCGAGGACGTGCTGGAGCCCGACCGGGTCGGCCCGCAGACGATGCAGGTCTACGACCGGAGCGTCGCGCCCGGAGACGACGTCGTGCGTGCCGGTGGCGACGACGACTACGTCCTGTCGGTCCTGGGCCGCGACCGGGTCTTCGGCGACCGTGGCAAGGACGCGCTTTTCGGAACGGGGCGGGGCAGCAGCCTGGGCGGCGGCCGGGGACGGGACTACGTCGAGGCCGGGATCGGTGTCAGTGCCCACGGCGGCGCTGCCGGTGACGAGATCGACGCCCAGATCGGGCGGCGCAAGGGGCACGAGGTCGACGGCGGTCCCGGACGCGACGTGGTCCGGCTGACGGCACGCAAGGCGGAGTTCGACCCCGGCACCCGATGGGTCGTCGACGTGCCCCGCGGCAAGATCACCGCCGACGGCCGCAAGCGGCTCGCCTACGAGCGCGCGGAGGGCCTGTCGTTCTCCGGGCCGCGCGGTCGTCTGACCTACCGCGGCGGCGCCGGACGCGACGGGCTGTCGGCGAACGGCTCGATGCGGATCACGGCGTTCGGTCGCGGCGGACGCGACGAGCTGGTGGGTGGCCGGAAGGCGGACCTCCTCGACGGTGGTCCCGGCCGCGACGCGCTCGTGGGGGGCGCGGGCCGCGACCGGTGCGTCGACGGGGAGCAGCTGCGCCAGTGCGAGGTGCGCCGCTGACGCCCGGGGTTGCGTCAGCCGGCCTCACGGGGCGCCGCGGGGCTCCTCGTGGGCAGGTCCGTCGCTGAGCTCGTCGACGACGAGCAGGTCGCGACGGACCTGCCCCGCACGGAACGAGGCACGGCCCACCATGTGGCTCGACACCACGCTCGTGGCCATCTGCAGCAGCACGATGAGGACGAGCACCCCGACGACGCCCGGCTCGCGCAGGCGGAGGGCGACGCCGGTCATCACCAGCACCGTGCCGAGGACCTGGGGCTTGGTGGCCGCGTGCATGCGGCTCAGCAGGTCGGGCATGCGGACGACGCCGATGGCGGCGACGAGGGCGAGCAGCGCGCCGAGGAGGATGCACACGGCAGCGGCGAGGTCGGCCACGACGGTCCAGCTCATCGCAGACCACCGGTGCCCGGGTCGTCGCGGTCCCCGGCCTCGAGGTCGTCGCTCCGGCTGGTGTAGCGGGCGACGCTGACCGCGCCGACCATGCCGCAGCCGGCCAGCACGACGAGCATCGGCAGCGCGTAGGTCACGCCGGAGTGGGCGACGTGGAGGCCCGTCGCGCAGACGGTGACCGCGACCAGGACGTCGAGCGCGACGCTCCGGTCGAGGATGGTCGGGCCGACGGTGAGGCGTACGAGGAGGAGGGCGGCGGCGGCCGTGAGCATCGCGGCGCCGAGCACGAGCACGACGGTCATCGGGCCTCCGGGGCGGTGGGTCGCGGCGGCAGCGCCCGCAGCAGGCGCTGCTCGAGGGCCAGGGCGGTGCGGCGGAACTCTTCGGCGGCCGCGGCGTCCGGCACGTCGAGGACGTGGAGGTAGAGGGTGTGGGTGGACCGGCGGGCCTCGACGACGACCGACCCGGGGATCAGCGACAGCATGGAGGCCACGAGGGTCATCAGGAAGTCGGACGTCGTCTCGAGGTCGACCGCGACCACCGCGTTGCGCACGGGTCGGCGCCGCAGCACCACGCCGGCCACCTGGACGCTGGCGCGCACGACGTCGAGGTGGAAGCGCGCGACGACGCCCAGGAGTGGCAGCACGCGCACCGAGGACCCGAGGTCGATCGGTGGGAGCGGGAAGGTCAGGCAGACCAGCACGGCCACCAGCACGCCGCCGACGAGGAGCATCGGCGTCACGTCGCCCCAGAGCGCCAGCCAGACCACGAGCAGCCACGCCACCGCGAGCGGCTGGACGGCCCGGTGCCGGGCGGGACGCGTGGACCCGTCGCGACGGGTGCGCATGACCGGGCTCACGGGTGCTCCTCGGTCAGGACGGAGGAGAGGTAGGGGGTGCGCTCGTGCAGGTCGTCGGCCGCGCGGTCGCCCAAGGCGTAGAGCGGCCCGGCGACGACCGTCAGGAGCACGCTGGCCGTGACCAGCCCGGCGGCCGGGAGCAGCATGCCGAGGGGGGCGTGACGGTTGTCGTCGCCTGCCTCGATCAGGGTGTGGAAGTCACGCTCGGGCTCGTTGTCGTCGCCGAGCCGGCGGGCCTCCTCGATGTCGCTGCGCGACACGGTGCCGGCTGCGGTGTGGACGTGCCCGCGGTGGACGCGTACGGCGCCGGTGTCGTGCCCGGGGACCGGCTCCGCGGAGCTGGTGCCGATCGCCTCGAGCGCCTCGTGGGCCTCCAGCGGCGTGCGCCAGAAGACGACGGCCCACGTCTTCGCGACGGCGTACAGCGTCAGCAGGCTGGTCGCCGCGCCGGCGACGACCAGGGTCCAGGCGAGCGGGCTGCTGTCGAGCTGTGCGGCCTGGAACAGGCCGACCTTGCCGATGAAGCCGGAGAACGGGGGGATCCCGGCGAGGTTCATCGCCGGCACGAAGAACAGCACGGCCAGCAGCGGGGCGATCCGCGCCAGCCCGCCGATGCGCATCAGCGCGGTGCTCCCGGCGCGTCGCTCCACGAGGCCCAGGACGAGGAAGAGCGCGGTCTGGATGGTGATGTGGTGCACGACGTAGAAGGTCGTGCCCGCGGTGCCCGTGCGGCTGTCGAGCGCGATGCCGAGGATCAGGTAGCCGATGTGGCTGACGAGCGTGAAGGACAGCATGCGCTTGATGTCGGACTGGGCGATCGCGCCGAGGATGCCGATGATCATCGTCAGCAGCGCCGCCCACAGCAGCAGGTCGGTGAGCGGGCTGTCGGGGAACAGCAGGGTCTGCACCCGCAGGATGGCGTAGACGCCGACCTTGGTGAGCAGGCCGGCGAAGACCGCCGTCACCGGCGCGGGCGCGGTGGGATAGCTGTCCGGCAGCCACAGCGACAACGGGAAGACGGCCGCCTTGATGGCAAACGTCGTCAGCAGGAGGAGCTGGATCATCAGCGACACGTGGTCGGGCAGCTCGGCGAGCCGCTGGGCCAGGTGGGCCAGGGTGAGCGTGCCGGTGGCGGCGTAGGTCACCGCCAGGCTGATGAGGAAGAGGGTCGAGGACAGCAGGTTGACCAGCACGTAGATGGTGCCGGCGCGGACCCGGGCGGCCGTCCCGCCGAGGGTGAGCAGGACGTAGCTGGCGAACAGCAGCATCTCGAAGCTGACGAACAGGTTGAACAGGTCGCCGGCGAGGAACGCGTTGGCGACGCCGGCCACGAGCACGAGGAAGGTCGGGTGGTAGACCGAGATCGGTGCGCCCTCCTCGTCCTCGGTCATGCCCTGTCCGACGGAGTAGGCGAGCACCGCGAGCGTCACGACCGCACTGACCAGCAGCATCAGGGCGGCGAGCCGGTCGGCCACCAGGACGATGCCGAGCGTCTCGGGCCAGGCGCCGATCCAGACGGTCTGGGGGCCGTGGCGGTCGGCCTGGACCAGCAGCACCGCGGCCACGACGACGACCGAGCCGAGGACGGTCAGGCTGAGCCAGCGCTGGATCCGCGGGTGGTGCAGCAACGCCAGCGACGCGCCGGCGCCGAGGATCGGCAGCAGCACCGGGAGGGGGACCAGGGCGTTCACGTCGACCTCGCCTCCCTCTCGGCCGTCTCGGCGGCGTCGGCGACCAGCGGGTCGTCGTCCGGTCCCTGACCGGGGTCGCCGCTCGAGTCGTCACCCGGGTAGTCGGAGGTCGTCGCGGAGTAGGCCTCCGACGTCACGTCGCGAAGCGCCAGCCGGCGGACGATGTCGTCCTCGATGTCGTCCTGCACGTCGTCGTGGCCGTTGAGCTGCCAGCTGCGGTAGGCCATGGCCAGCACGAACGCCGTGGTGGCGAGGGTGATGACGATGGCGGTCAGCACCATCGCCTGGGGGAGCGGGTCGGTGAGGCCGGTGGTGTCGCCGCCCTTCGACACGATCGGGGCGCGCCCGGCGGGCCCGCCGGCGACCATGAAGGAGAGGCTGACGCCGTTGCCGATCATGACGATGCCGACCAGCACGCGCGACAGGCTGCGCTCGAGCACGAGGTAGACACCGCAGCCGAGCAGCGACGCGGCGACGAGGACGAGGGTCAGGTTGACGGTCATGCGGCCTCCGCCTCGGTCCGGGCCTCGCGCCGGGAGCGCTGGATGTCGCGGTCGATGTGGGAGCCGAGGGCGCGCAGCAGGTCGAGCACCAGCCCGACGACGACGAGGTAGACACCGACGTCGAAGAGGACGGACGAGACCAGGTGCAGGTCGCCGAGCAGTGGCAGGTGCAGGTCGACGACCGCCGACTGCAGGACCACGCCTCCGAAGGCCATCGGCAGGAGGGCGGCCAGTGCCGCCACGGCCAGCCCGGCCCCGATGAGTCGACCGGCGTCGACGGGTGCGGCCTCGTCGAGCTCGTAGCGGCCGCCGGCGAGGTAGCGCACGACGAGGGCGAGCCCGGTGGTCATGCCGGCGGCGAACCCGCCGCCGGGCTCGTTGTGACCGACCAGCAGCAGGTAGATCGAGATGACGACCAGCGTGTGGAAGAGCAGGCGGACGATCACCTCGAAGACGATCGAGCGCTTGTCGGGCGGCAGTGTGCGCGAGCCGGGCAGCCAGGCCCGGCGCCCGGGACCGGTGGCGACCTTCTCCACGCCTGCGGGGTAGGGGATGTCGTGCACGCGGCGGATGTCGGCGCCGCGCGCGTTGACGTAGACCAGGCTGGCCACGCCGGTGGCCGCGGCCACGAGCACCGCGAGCTCACCGAGGGTGTCCCAGGCGCGCGTGTCGACGAGGACGACGTTGACGATGTTGCCGCCCCCACCGAACTCCAGCGCCTGCTCGGGCAGCGACAGCGAGACGGGGTCGGCGGTGCGCGCAGCGCCCGCCACGAGCAGGAAGCCGGCGGTCACGACAGCCACGGCGACGCCGAGCGCGATCCGCAGGTAGCGCTGGCGGCTCAGCGGGCGGTCGGTGAAGTACTCCGGGAGCCGCCGCAGCGCGAGGACGAACACCACCACGGTCAGGGTCTCGACCAGCGCCTGGGTCAGCGCGAGGTCGGGTGCGCCCTGCAGGACGAACAGGAAGGCCGTGCCGTAGCCGGTGACGCCGACGAGCAGGACGGCCCGGATGCGGCGACGTGACCGCGCGGTCAGCACGGCCGCCGCGACGACGACGACGCCGACGACGGCCTGCGCGGGGCTGTCCCAGGCCGTCACCCGTACGTCGACGTTGCCGACCAGGGTGGATCCCGGCAGCACGACGAGGACGACCAGGATGATGGCGAGGTAGGCCGCCGCCGATCCGCGCTGCACGACACCGGTCACCTCCACGGCCGTGCGGTCGAGCCGGCGCATGCCGCCGCGGTAGGCCCGCTCCAGGCTCCAGTCGTGGGCCAGGGCGGCCTGCGCCCGGGCCACGGGCTCGCGAGCGACGAACAACGCAGCACCCGCCGCGAGCGTGACCAGGGTCAGGGCCAGCGGGAGCCCGACGCCGTGCCACAGCGACAGCTCCGGCTCGTGCACACCGGCCGGGAAGGCCTCCGCCTGGCGACCGAGCAGCGCCGTCAGCGGACCACCGAGCACACCGAGGACGAGCGAGAGCGCTGCGAGGGCGACCGGGGCGGCGACGAACGCAGGGGAGGGGGAGTGGACCGACACCGGCTCCTCGACCTCCCGGGTGCCGAAGGCGCCCCAGACGAACCGGGCCGAGTAGGCGGCGGTGAGGATCGAGCCGACCACCACGCCGGCGACGAGCAGCCACCCGGTCGTCGTACCGATCTCGGTGCCGTCACCCTCACGCGCGACGTCGACGAGCGCGACGAGCACGCTCTCCTTGGCGACATAACCCAGGAGCGGGGGAAGGCCCGCCATCGACGCGGCGGCGAGCGTGGCTGCCACGGCGAGGACGGGCAGGCGACGGCCGAGGCCCGACAGCTCGCGCAGGTCGCGGGTGCCGGTGCTGTGGTCGACCACGCCGACGACGAGGAAGAGGGTCGCCTTGAAGAGCGCGTGCGCCAGCAGCAGGGCGAGCCCGGCGAGCATCGCGCTGCGGGTGCCGGTGCCGAGGACGAGCACGAGGAAGCCGAGCTGGCTCACGGTGCCGTAGGCCAGCAGCAGCTTGAGGTCGTGCTGGCGCAGGGCACGCACGCCGCCGAGGACCATCGTCGCGAGGCCGAGCACCAGCAGGACCGTGCGCCACCCGGCGACGCCGGCGAACGCGGGGGCCAGGAGCGCGACGAGGTAGACGCCGGCCTTCACCATCGAGGCGGCGTGGAGGTAGGCGCTGACGGGGGTCGGGGCGGCCATGGCCGACGGCAGCCAGAAGTGGAAGGGCAGCAGCGCGGACTTGCTGAGGGCTCCGACGAGGAGCAGGTGGACCCCGACGGTCACGGCGGTGCCGCCCGGGGGATCGGCCAGGATCTCGGTGATGCGGAACGTCCCGGCGGCGCGGCCGACGACGATGGCGCCGACAAGCAGGACGAGGCCGCCGAAGGTCGTCACCACCAGCGCCTGGATGGCGGCACGCCGGCTGGCCCGTCGCTCGGAGTCGTGGCCGATGAGCAGGAACGAGAAGACCGTCGTCAGCTCCCAGAATACGTAGAGCAGGAGCAGGTCGTCGGCCAGGACCAGCCCCAGCATCGAGGCGATGAAGGCGACGAGGACGCCCGCGAACCGGGGGACTCCCGGCTCGTCGTCGTGGAAGTACGACGCGCAGTAGGCCAGGACGAGCGTGCCGATGCCCAGCACCACGAGCGCCATCACCCACTGGAGGGTGCCCATCGCGAGCGCCAGGTCCATGCCGAGGCTGCCGACCCACGGGTGGACCTCGACCAGCGTCTCGCCGTCGCGGACGGCGGCGCCCTGCGCGGCGACCCACACCGTGCCGACCAGCGGGACGAGCGCGATGGCCAGGAACGCCCGCGGTCCGGTGCGCAGCAGCAGCCACGGGGACAGCACCGCCGCCGCGACGAGCGCAGCGATCAGCATCAGCACAGGCGGGGGTCCTCGTCATCGATGGGGGTCGCTGCGAATCTACAGGCGCGCGGAGCGCGATCCGGCCGTGCGAGCGCTCCTGGACGAAAGATGGGGGACGGACCCCATATGTGGACCGGCGGGCTGGCGGGTGAGTCGAACACGTGTCCTATGTCGCCTAGCGTGGATACGCCACGCTCGAGATCTTGCCGCCGTCCCCTTACGCTCCCGCAAGCCGATCGTGTCGAGAACGCGCAGGCATGACGGCTCAACGCTGATGCTCGAGCGACGGGTCGCCGTGCGATCAGGGTTGAGCGACCGCACGCACCTTGCGGTGGCTCAACCGGACGGCGACGACGATGACGCCGGCCGCAAGGACCGCGACGAGCGCAGGCCAGGGGGTGTCGCCGCTGGCCGCCCCGAGCATGCCGCTGAAGCACAGCATCATCAGCACAGCGTTGGGGACGATGACTAGAAGTCGAAGCGGGTCAGCCTGTGGGACCCGCTTGGGCACGGCGTGCCAGGCGAGAGGTGCTGCGAGGCAGAGAAGCGCAGCACCCAAGAGCATGTCGTGCCCGCTCTGGGGCGACGCCGTGAGGAAGGCGACCACTGCTCCGTACACGAGCAACATCGCTTCGACCGCCGCCGTAATCGCAAGGACACGCTCTCGTCTATCCACGTCGGCACGGTACGTCTGCTCAACCGGTTGATGGAACACCCTGGGGTCGGCAGACCCGTGTTGGCGGTCAGCGCAGGCTGGGAGCGCTGCGCGAGTCGACATGCTTGCGCTGCTCGGCGGCGTGGCCGCGGCGTGCGTCGAGGTGTTCGCGCAGGATGGCCGTCCACGCGTCGTGGTCGACCCATCCGTTCCGGTTCGCTGCCAGGAGCTTGAGGAGGGCGTCGGCACGGCGCTTGTTCGTCAGCCTGGCCGCCCGGTCGCCCAGGCTGAGCTCGAGGGTCCGGAAGAACTGCTCGAGCGGCCCGGTGGACACCGGGAACCCGTCGGACGGGTCCGGCCGCGAAGCGGCCTGCGTCCGGATCAGGCCGTCCAGGCGCACGGCGGACATCTCCGCGGTCCTGAACCCGGGCTCTGCCGCAGCGCGCTTGCGGAGGGCGCTGCGGTAGGCGTCCCAGTTCTCCTCGGACAGCTGCGCGTACTGCAGCTTGCCTAGGAGCGGGTCGCTGGGGTCGCGCTGCACAGGTGCGGGCAGGTTGTCGGCCAGGTTCCGCCGCAGGTGCCACTCACAGCGCCACTTCTCAGCGTCCGGCCACGCCTTGGCGGCGCCCTTCACGACGGGCCCGCCGCCGTCGGTGACCACCCACTGCGGTTGTCCATCCAGCGTCCGAAGGAGGCGGTCCCAGGCCGCGATGTTGAGCTTCGGGACGGCTTCGACGGCGGCCACGATGGAACGGCCGCGGTCGTCGCGGGCCATGACGCCCAGGACGTAGAAAGCCAGTGCGGAGGAGCCGTCGCCAAGGCGGTGCTTGAACGTGTCCTCGTCGAGGAGAACCGCGCTGGGCCAGGCCTTGGGTGCGTGCGCCGACCAGATCACCGGAGCGAAGACGTCCACCCAGTCCGACACGAGCTGGCCGTGCTGGGTCGCTGGCGGCAGCTTCGTCTTCCCGTTCGAGCCCACGCCCGCCCGCTTCTCCAGCGGCCGGCCGGCTCGCTCGCGCACCGCAGCCGCCGTTCCGCGGTAGCTCGCGCCGACCGCGACCTGGGTCAGCGCCCACGCCACGTCCCGAGCGGAGAAGCCGTACAGCCGAGGCGCCGGCTGTCCCTCCCACGGCTGGAGCGTCGTCTGGCACTCGGCACACGAATGCGCCTCCCCAGGACCGGCCGTGATGCGAGGCAGGGTCTCGGTGAACCGGTGGCGCTCACCCGTCTTCGGCTGACACCACCACCGTTGACGACGCTGGCCCTCTCGTCCGTACCAACCGGCGCGCACGACCGTCGAGTTCCTGTGCCTCTTGTCGGGGCAAGCGGGAGTTTCCATAGAAACTCCAGCGTGCCACATCCACGCTAGGCGACATAGGACACGTGTTCTATTGTTCATCGGTGCCGCGCCAGCCTCCGTTCCACGTGTGGGTGGACCTAACGGGCAGGTGGTCGGCGCCGGCGCCGGGAGTCCTGCTGGCCTGGCGGCATTCCGATCGTCGCGGCTGGGAGGCATGGGTCGTGCGCGTCGAGTCGTACCCGACGGGTGTCGGGTCCGAGGTGCTGATGTCGCAGTCGTGGGTCTCGGCGGCGCTGGTGCGACCTGCGGACGGCGCGAGGGGGCCGTAGTCCCGCAGGGGACGGAAGCATGACATCGGTGTGGTTCGGCGATCCACGCTATCTGACATAATGTCAATTATCGGCGAATTGGGACGTCAGCGGTGCAGCTCCCGCTCCAGCTCCCGGGCCAGCTCCACCGAGGCCTCGATCTCCGCCAGACGGATCGAGACGCTCTCGACGTTGAGGCCGAACGGAACACCGAGGCGCCGGCAGTAGGCGATCAGCTCGCGTGCCGCGCCCAGCGAGTGCTCGTAGGACGCCTGCAGGGTGTCGTCCGCGTGGCGCAGGTCGTTCTGGATCCAGCGCGGCACGTCGACGCCGAGCCAGTCCAGGAACTCCAGGGTCCTCAGGGAGCCGCACACCGAGAACGTGAACACGATCGGCACGGGCTCGATGTCGCGCGCGGCGCACTCGTAGCGGTAGTCCGACACCATGTTCTTCGCAGCGTTGACGTCGTAGACGACCTGGGTGACGAAGAACGAGCACCCGGCCTCCTGCTTGGCGACGAGGCGCAGGTGCTCCTCGCCCCGGCGCGTGTGCCGCTCCGGGATCGCGACGCCTCCGAGCGGCAGGTCGGGCCGGGCCTGGGCCCACAGCTCCTGGGCGCGGACGAGTGACGTCGCGGACCGCTTGTGCCGCGACGAGGCGCCGACGAACACCGTGAGCGCCTGTCCGGCGTCCTGGGCCTCCAGCCACCCGCGGAGGTCGTCCTCCTCGTACTTGCCGACGGCCCGGTAGACCACGACCGGCGTGCTCCAGTCCGCGAGGTGCTCGGCCAGGAAGGTCGCAGGATCGATCGTGGGCAGGAACGGGAACGGCCGCTCCTGCGGGTTGCGGTCGCTCTCGTCGTCGATGTCGTAGAGGACGAGGCCGTCGAGTGCCACGGCGCCCAAGCGCTTGCGCGTCACGTCGGCGATCTCCTGGGCACGCTCGCGCGTCACCGTCGTCCGAGGGGGAGTCAGCGCGAAGAGCAGGAACTCGCTCCCCCGTGCTGCGATCCGTTGTGCCAGGTCCACCGGGCGAAGGTAGCCGACGCCGCCGACCCCGTTCAGGCGAACTTCCCGTACTTCTTGTGCATCGCCTGTTTCGAGACGCCGAGCATGGTGCCGATCTCGGCCCAGGAGAAGCCGTGGATCCGGGCCCGCCGCACCGCGACGGCCTCGGCGGCCGCGAGGTCGTGCTTGGCGCGCGCGATGCGCATCAGCTCCTCGAGCGGGTCCTGCTCCCCCGGGTCCTCGGCGTCCACGGCTGTCAACATGCGTCAACTGTCGTTGACAACACGGCTGATGTCAACCCTTGTTGACGACCGTGGAACGACGGTCAGGACTGGTCCTTGGTCAGGTGCAGGAGCCACTGGGTGCCGCCGGTGTGGATCAGTGCGTAGCGGCGCGTGCCGTCGCGACCGTGCAGCGAGAACACCAGCCGGCGCACGTCGCGCGAGTGCTCCTCCCACGTCCCGGTGTCGGCGATGGACTTGTGCTCCTCCTCGTACGCGACGTGGTCGAGGTCGTGGTCGTCGACAGCGATGGCCAGCCGGTCGCGCCGGCTGTCGTCCGGCAGTCCCTTGGGCACCGCCCAGCTCCGCAGGACGCCGTCCTCCTCGAGCCTCAGGTCGAAGTGCGGGCTCGGGCGCCGGTGGTCGTGCAGGACGAACCGGGCCGCCTCCGCCCCGCTCACCCGAGCCGTCTGACCTGGTAGGTCCCGACCGTCGTCGCGACGACCTCGCCGGCCGCGTCGGTCAGCGTCGCCTCCAGCACGAACTCCCCCTTGCCGGTGGCGAGCGCGTCGGCCCGCACCCGGGCGACCTCGTCGTCGGAGAGCGACGCCGAGGCTCGTACGACGCCGACCGCCGGTCGCCGGAACCGGATCGTGGACTCCTTGACGAGCGGCACGAAGCCGGCGAGCTCGCCGTCACCGGTGAGGTCGAAGGTGCCCAGGCTCAGGAGGCCGCCGAGCATCTCGGCGACGCTGAACAGCGAGCCGGCATAGGTGACGCCGAAGTGGTTGACGTTGCGCTCCGGCGGCAGCTCGGCCACGGCCCGACCGGGACCGACCTCGACGACGCGGACGCCCATGGCCTCCAGGATCGGGACCGATCCGACGGCCTGCACTGCCTCCACTCTCAACGTATAGGCCATCAGGGGGCTTGCCGCAAGGCCCCGGTCGACGCTCACACTGCACGGCGTGACGCAGCAGGACACCGCACCCTTCGCCCTCCCCGACGCCCTCGCCGCCAAGGCCGATCCCGCCCTGATCGACCGCGACCGTGAGCACTTCACCCGGATCGCCACCGGTCTGGAGCGCGCCGTCGCCGACCTCGAGCAGCGCCTGGCGGAGACCAGGAGGACCGGTGCCCGGCACGGCACGGCCGCCCTCGAGCGCGACCAGGAGGTGCACCGGCTCACCGCCCGGCTGCGGGCGCTGCGCCGCTACGACCTCGACCTCTGCCTCGGACGCATCGTGCACGCCGGCGGCGACGGAGAGGAGGGCGGGACGACGTACGTCGGCCGCTTCGGCCTCGCCGACCCCGACGGCCGGCGCCTGCTCGTCGACTGGCGCTCCCCCGCCGCCGAGCCGTTCTTCGCCGCCACCCACGCGCACCCGCAGGGGCTGGTGAGCCGCCGGCGCTACCGCTGGGTCCGCGGACGCATCGTCGACTACTGGGACGAGGCGTTCACCGAGGAGGGGCTGACCCACACCGCGGCCCTCGACGACCAGTCCGCCTTCATCGCCACCCTCGGCGCGAGCCGCACGCCCCGGATGCGCGACGTGCTGGGCACCATCCAGGCCGACCAGGACGCCATCGTCCGGGCCGGCTCGCGCGGCACCTTGGTGGTCGACGGCGGACCCGGCACCGGCAAGACGGTCGTCGCGCTGCACCGCACCGCCTACCTCCTCTACGCCGATCCCCGGCTCGGGCACCGCCGCGGCGGCGTGCTGTTCGTCGGGCCGCACCAGCCCTACCTCGCCTACGTCGGCGACGTGCTGCCGAGCCTCGGCGAGGAGGGCGTGCAGACGTGCACGCTGCGAGACCTCGTGCCCGAGGTGGCCAGGGCGGCTGAGGTCGATGAGCGGGTGGCCGCGCTCAAGGCGGACCTGCGGATGGTCGAGGCGATCGAGCCGGCCGTCGCGCTCTACGAGGAGCCGCCCACCGAGTCCTACCTCGTCGAGACCGCCTGGGGCGACGTCCGCATCACCGCAGCCGAGTGGGCGGAGGCCTTCGACTCCCCCGACCCCGGCACGCCGCACAACCTCGCCCGCGACGACGTCTGGGACGAGGTGCTCACCATCCTCGTCGACAAGGCCGCGGACGTCGTGGAGGACCTCTCCCCCGACGACCTCCGCCGCGTCCTCGACCACCACGCCGGACTGCGCGGCACGTTCGACCGCGCGTGGCCGCTGATCGAGCACACCGACCTCGTGGGCGACCTCTGGACGGTGCCGGCCTACCTGCGCCACTGCGCGCCGTGGCTCGAGCCGGACGAGGTCCGCGCGCTGCGTCGTGAGGACCCCGAGGCGTGGACGTGGGCCGACCTCCCCCTGCTCGACGCCGCGCGGCTTCGGCTCGGCGACCCCGAGGCCTCGCGACGGAGGCGTCGTACGCACGCGGCCGAGGCCCGCGAGCGCGCGCGGATGGGCGAGGTCATCGACGACCTGCGCACCACGGCCCTCGAGACGGGCGCCGACGGGCTCGGTGAGGGCCTGGTGTCGATGCTCGTCCACGACGACCTGCAGACCGCCCTGGTGGACGACGCCGCGCTCCCGACGTCGGACGTCGACCGGCTCGCGGGTCCGTTCGCGCACGTCGTCGTCGACGAGGCGCAGGAGCTGAGTGACGCCGAGTGGGCGATGCTGCTGCGGCGCTGCCCCTCCCGCAGCCTCACCGTGGTCGGCGACCGGGCGCAGGCCCGTCACGGCTTCGCGGAGTCGTGGTCCGAGCGGCTGGCGCGCGTCGGGCTGGACGACGTCACGGTCTCGCCGCTCACGGTCAACTACCGCACGCCGGCCGAGGTGATGGCCGAGGCGGAGCCGGTGATCCGCGCAGCGCTCCCCGAGGCCAACGTGCCCACGTCGGTCCGCGAGAGCGGCGTCCCGGTGCTGCACGCCCGGGTCGCGGAGCGCGACGCGATCGTCGCCGCCTGGCTCTCCGAGCACGCCGAGGGGACGGCGGTGGTCGTCGGCGACCCGACCTGCGCCGACACGGCGCGGGTCCGCTCGCTCGCGCCCGAGCTGGTCAAGGGGCTCGAGTTCGACCTCGTGGTGCTGGTCGACCCCGACCGCTTCGGCGACGGCGTGGCCGGGGCGGTCGACCGCTACGTCGCGATGACGCGGGCCACCCAGCGTCTGGTCGTGCTCACGTGAGGCCCGCGACGGCGTACGTCGTCGTGCCGCGGGTCACCGGACGAGCGTCGCCCGCAGGGCGGTGATGTCGGCGGTGCCGACCCGGCAGCAGCCACCGACGAGCCGGGCCCCCGCGGCCACCCAGTCGGCGACGTCGGCCGGGTCGAACGCCGATCGTCCCTCCCACGACCGGGTCGCGGCGTTCCAGCCCTGCCCCGAGTTGGGGTAGACGACCGCGGGGCCGTGCGCGCCGGCGACGGCCACCGCGGCACCCGCGTCGGCGGGCGAGGTGCAGTTGACGCCGACGGCGATGACCTCGGCGACGTCGGCCGCCATCGCGAACGCCTCACCGATGGGCTCGCCGGCGCGGGTCAGGCCGTCGGCGGTGGACAGCGACAGCCACGCCGGCACGCCGCTGCCGTCGAGCTCGGCGAGCACGGCCTCGACCTCGGCGAGGCACGGGATCGTCTCCACCGCGAGCACGTCGGCGTGCTCACCGACGGTCGAGGCCAGGACGTCGAGCCGCGGGCGGTGGAACTCCCTCAGGCCGGCCACGCCGAGGGCGTAGTCGCCGCGGTACTCCGACCCGTCGGCCAGGACGGCGCCGTAGGGTCCGACCGACGCGGCCACCCACCCGTCGGGCGCGACGTCGTCGCGAGCGGCCGCGGCGAGCTCGACGCTCCGGCGCAGCAGGTGCTCGACCTCGGCGCGGTCGGCCCCCTCGGCGCCGAAGCCCTCGAAGGACACCTGGTAGGACGCCGTGGTCGCGACCTCCGCCCCCGCGGTGAAGAACTCGCGGTGCGCACGCTCGATCGCGGCCGGGTCGTCGCGCAGCAGTCGCGCCGACCACAGGTCGCTGGACAGGTCGTGGCCGTGCTCCTCGAGCAGGGTGGCGAGGCCGCCGTCGAGGACGACGGGACGCCGGGCGACGCTCTCGCGCAGGTCGCGTGGACTCATGGCTCCATGCTCGCAGGTGCGGCCCCACCCGCACGGACGGCGTCGGGGTTGGAGCGGTCGGCGACGATCAGGGCGTGCCAGAGGGACACACCATCCACCGACTCGCCCGCCGCCACGCGCGCCTGCTGGCCGGGCAGCCCGTGTCCGCCGACAGCCCCCAGGGCCGCTTCGAGGACGGCGCCCGCCTGCTCGACGGTCGCGTGCTCGACGGGACCGACGCGTGGGGCAAGCACCTCTTCCACCGCTACGACGACCTGTGGCTGCACGTGCACCTCGGCCTCTACGGCAAGTTCCGCGACGGCACCCTCCCGGCGCCGGCCGCGCGGGGCGCCCTCCGGCTGCGGCTGGTCGGCGGCGGTCACTGGCTGGAGCTGCGGGGGCCGACCGCCTGCGAGGTGCTCACCGACGCGGAGCGCAAGGTCGTCCTGGCCCGGCTCGGTCCCGACCCGCTCCGCAGGCGACCGGACGCCGACGCGTTCGTGGCCCGTGTGCTGCGCAGCCGCGCGCCGATCGCGACCCTCCTCATGGACCAGGCGGTCGTGGCCGGCGTCGGCAACGTCTACCGCGCCGAGGTGCTGTTCCGGCAACGCCTCGACCCGCTGCGGCCCGGGCGCCTCCACGACGCGGCCGTGCTGCACGCCCTGTGGGACGACCTGGTGGTCCTGCTGCGCGCCGGCGTCCGCGCCGGACGCATCGTCACGACCAGGCCGGAGGACCGGGAGCGTCCCTCCGGCCGGCCCCGCCGGGTGGACGCGCACTACGTCTACGGGCGGGCCGGACTCCCGTGCCGGATCTGCCGGACGCCCGTCCAGGACACCCAGATCGCCGCCCGGCGCCTGTTCTGGTGCCCGGTCTGCCAGGCCTGACCCAGCGTCCTCAGACGAGCGCCAGCACCGCGGCCGGGTCCTCCACGTGCGCGTTGTGCCCGAGCCCCGGCAGCGTCACCGGGTCCGCCACGAGCTCGGCGAGCTGTCGGTGGCTGACCATCGCGTCGTGCTCGCCACGGGCCAGCACCACCGGGCACGACGCCCCGGCCAGCAGCCCCGCCATGTCGGGCACGCCGACGCCGAACGTGCGCGGGTCCTGTGCCAGCCGCCAGCCACTCCCCTCCCCCACGGCCTCGCGGTCGACGACCGCGCCGTCGACCATCGGGTCGTCGGTCGGCACGAGCCCGGCCAGGCCGGAGACCCGGAGGAACCGCTCCACCGCCGCGTCGCGGGTGTCGTACGACGTCACCGGCCGGTCGGCCATCGCGAGCGCGCGTGCGGCGTCGTCCGGCGGCCAGGACACCTTGATGCCGAGCCCGACCACGCGCGAGACCCGCTCGGGCGCCAGCACCGCCAGCTCGAGGGCGACCACGCCGCCCATCGAGTGCCCGACCACGGGCACCGGACGGTCGAACGCCTCCAGCAGGGGAAGCACCACCTCGGCGTGCGTCCCGAAGGAGTACGACGACGCCCAGGCCGCCGCGCCGTGGCCGGGCAGGTCGGGGGCGAGCGCGCCCGGCAGGTCCGTCGTACGAGCCGCGTCGAGCGCGCCGTGCCACACCGCGCCGGTGGCGCCGAGCCCGTGCAGGAGCAGCATCAGGCCCCGACGTAGGCCGCGAGGTGCTTGCCGGTCAGTGTCGGCTCCCCGGCCGCCACCATGTCCGCGGGTGGACCCTCGAAGACGACCAGGCCGCCGTCGTGTCCCGCCCCCGGGCCGAGGTCGATGATCCAGTCGGCGTGGGCCATCACGGCCTGGTGGTGCTCGATGACGATGACGGACTTGCCGCTGTCGACGAGGCGGTCGAGCAGGCCGAGGAGGTTCTGCACGTCGGCGAGGTGCAGGCCGGTGGTGGGCTCGTCGAGGATGTAGACGTCGCCCTTCTCCCCCATCTGCGTGGCCAGCTTGAGGCGCTGCCGCTCGCCGCCGGACAGCGTGGTCAGCGGCTGGCCGAGCGAGAGGTAGCCGAGGCCCACGTCGACGAGCCGCTCGAGGATCTTCACCGCGGCCGGGATCCTGGACTCGCCGTCGCTGAACAGGGCCAGGGCGTCGACGACCGACATCTCGTGCACCTCGGCGATGTCCTTGCCGCCCAGGGTGTGCTCGAGCACCTCGGCCTTGAAGCGGCGGCCCTCGCACTCCTCGCACGGCGACTCGACCGTCGCCATCGGCCCGAGCTCGGTGAAGATCACGCCGGCACCGTTGCAGGTCGGGCACGCACCCTCGGAGTTGGAGCTGAAGAGCGCGGGCTTGACGCCGTTGGCCTTGGCGAACGCCTTGCGGATCGGCTCGAGCAGGCCGGTGTAGGTCGCCGGGTTGCTGCGCCGGGACCCCTTGATCGCACCCTGGTCGATCACGATCACCTCGTCGCGCCCGGCCAGCGAGCCGTGGATGAGGGAGCTCTTGCCCGACCCGGCCACGCCGGTGACGACGGTCAGGACGCCGAGCGGCACGTCGACGTCCACGTCGCGCAGGTTGTGCGTGCTCGCGCCGCGCACCTCCATCACGCCGGTCGCCTCGCGCACCGACTCCTTGAGCGTGGCGCGGTCGTCGAGGTGCCTGCCGGTGATGGTGTCGCTCCTGCGCAGGCCGTCGACGTCGCCCTCGAAGCAGATGCTCCCGCCCGCCGCCCCGGCCGCGGGGCCGATGTCGACGACGTGGTCGGCGATGCCGATCGTCTCGGGCTTGTGCTCCACGACGAGCACGGTGTTGCCCTTGTCGCGCAGCTGCAGGAGCAGGTGGTTCATCCGCTCGATGTCGTGCGGGTGCAGCCCGATCGTCGGCTCGTCGAAGACGTAGGTGACGTCGGTGAGCGACGACCCGAGGTGGCGGATCATCTTGGTGCGCTGGGCCTCGCCGCCCGACAGGGTGCCGGCCGGCCGGTCGAGCGACAGGTAGCCCAGCCCGATCTCCGAGAACGAGTCGAGCAGGTGCTGCAGCCCCTTCAGCAACGGCGCCACCGACGGCTCGTCGAGGTCGCGCACCCAGTCGGCGAGGTCGCTGATCTGCATCTCGCAGAGGTCGGCGACCGACTTGTCGTTGATCTTCGACTTCCGCGCCTCGGGAGTCAGCCGGGTGCCGTCGCAGTCGGGGCAGGTCTGGAAGGTCACCGCCCGCTCCACGAAGCGCCGGATGTGCGGCTGCATCGCCTCGGGGTCCTTCGACAGCATCGACTTCTGGATCTGCGGGATGATCCCGTTGAAGGTCAGGTTGACGCCCTCGACCTTGATCTTGGTCGGCTCGGCCCACAGCATCGTCTCGAGCTGCTTCTTGGTGAACGCCTTGATCGGCTTGTCCATCGGCAGGCCCATGCCCTCGAACAGCCGGCCGTACCACCCGTCCATCGAGTAGCCGGGCACCGTCAGGGCACCCTCGGACAGCGACTTGTCCTCGTCGTAGAGCGCCGTCCGGTCGATGTCGTTGACCTTGCCCATGCCCTCGCAGCGCGGGCACATCCCGCCGAGGTAGACCTCCTGCTTGGCGATCCGGCGCTCGGTGCGGCCACCCTTCTCGGTGGTCATCATCCCGCTCGCCTTGCGGGTCGGCACGTTGAAGGAGTACGCCGTGGGCGGACCGACGTAGGGGTCGCCGAGGCGGCTGAAGAGGATCCGCAGCATCGCGTTGGCGTCGGTGGCGGTGCCGACCGTCGAGCGCGGGTTGGCGCCCATGCGCTCCTGGTCGACGATGATCGCCGTCGTCAGGCCCTCGAGGTGGTCGACGTCCGGGCGGGACAGGGTCG
Organism: Nocardioides pinisoli; assembly: GCF_024199985.1. Classification (GTDB taxonomy): domain Bacteria; phylum Actinomycetota; class Actinomycetes; order Propionibacteriales; family Nocardioidaceae; genus Nocardioides; species Nocardioides pinisoli. Next base: position 68,707 of record NZ_JANARS010000009.1, on the reverse strand, counting down.
GCATGAAGCCCTGCACGAAGGCGCTGTAGGTCTCGTTGATCATCCGCTGCGACTCCGCCGCGATGGTGGCGAAGACGAGCGAGCTCTTGCCCGAGCCGGAGACGCCGGTGAAGACGGTCAGCCGTCGCTTGGGCAGCTCGACGCTGACGTTCTTGAGGTTGTTCTCCCGCGCCCCCTCGACCCGGATCAATGCGTGGTCGTCGGCTGGGTGTGTGGTCGTCATGCTGCGCATCTCCCCTGTCGTGTGACGGACCGGCCGAGCCGGGTCCGAGCCCCTCCCGTGGCAGGGGCAATCCTGCCAGTACGACGGCCCGCGCGCCGCTGTCGTGACCGGCCCCGCCCCTCGGGTGGGGTGCAGGGTTTGTCCACCGTGCCAGTGTCGTGGCATGACCACCCACGACTCCCGGACCGCGCCCGTCACAGAGATCATGGAGGAGACCGACATCGCCGTGCTGACCTACGTCTCGACCGACGGCCGACTGGTCTCCACCCCGATGGCCACCCAGGACTTCGACGACCCGGGCACCACCTGGTTCCTCACCGAGCGCAGCAGCGACAAGGTGCGGGCGATCGAGGCCGACCCGCGCGTCAACGTGTCGTACTCGAGCAAGGCCGGCTGGGTCTCGCTGACGGGCACCGCGCACGTCAGCGACGACCGGGCCAAGCTCCGCGAGCTGTGGGACGCCTCGGCCGGTGCCTTCATGTCCGGCGGCCCCGACGACCCCGACAACGTGCTGCTGCGCATCGACGGCGACACCGCGGAGTACTGGGAGTCGCCGGGCAAGGTCGCCGTCGTCGTGCAGATGGCGAAGGGGCTGCTGAGCGACGACAGGCCCGACCTCGGCGACAACGACACCGTCCAGCTCTGACCGGGAGGCCTCGTGCTCGTCGACGCCCACGGTCCCGCCACTGCCGACGAGGCGTGGCGCCGCTTCACCACGCCCGCGACGTGGTCGTCGTGGGCACCGCTGATCCGTGACGTCGAGGCCACCGCCGACGTGCTCGCCGTCGGCACGACCGGCCGCGTGCACGGCCCGGCCGGGGTGGCCGTCGACTTCGAGGTCACCCGCGTGGATCCCGTCCTGCGGTCGTGGACCTGGCGCGCCGGCCGCGGACCGGCTGCGGTGTCGATGGACCACCACGTCCTGCCCGCAGCCGGCGGCGGCAGCCGCGCGATGCTCCGCGTTCCGGCTCCCGCGGCCGCCGTGCTGCAGCCCTACCGGATCCCCGCCGCCGCTGCGCTGCGCGGACTCGTCCGCGAGCCCGGTGGCGAGGGTGCCCACGAGGCGGTCGAGTCGTTCGACTTCGCCTTCGCGCCGACCTACGTCGCCCCGGCCCGCGCCTTCGGCGTCACCCCCGCGACGACCACGGTGGAGGTCGGCCCGGACTGGCTGTTCGTGCGCTACGGCCCGTGGCGACTGGTGACGCCACGCTCCAACATCGCCTCGGCCGAGCTCACCGGCGGCTTCTCGTGGGTGAAGACCGCAGGACCCCCGCACCTGTCGTTCACCGACCGGGGTGTCTCGTTCACGACCAACGGCGACCGCGCCCTCTGCGTGACCTTCCACGAGCCCGTCCCGGCGATCGACCCGACGGGGACCATCACCCACCCCGGCGCGACCCTCGCGGTGGCCGACCCGCGCCGACTGGCCTCGGCGCTGGGCCTCGAGGTGGATGCCTGACCCCCGGCGGTCGTCGTCCGTCGTGCGGCCCACCTCCCTGGGGGACGTCATGGCTCGCGGTCGGCCGGACGACCCGCGCCCATGACGTACGCCGCTTGCGTCATGGCGGGCGGTCGGACCGACGACCACCTGTCATGACGTCGTGCGATCGTCGTCCGCGGATGGAGGTGCTGCGGGACCGAGCACGGCTAGGGTCACCGGCATGGACATGATGCGGGGGCAGCAGATCGCCGAGGCGGGCCTGACCGAGTGGCGCAAGCTGGCCCAGGGCCTGCACGCGCGCTACCTGGTCGACGACTTCGGCGCGGGCGCGCGGTTCGTCACCGCGGTGGGCGAGGCGGGCGACGCGCTCGGCCACCACCCGCGGGTCGTGATCGGGCGCGGGCACGTCGACCTCGAGCTGGTCACCGACGACGCGATCTACCGCGACGACGAGGGCACCGAGCACGTCGTCGAGTGGGTGACCCAGCAGGACGTCGACCTGGCGCGACGGATCACGCACCTCGCCGCCGACCTCGGGCTCGCCGCCGACCCCGCTGCGGTCAGCGAGGTCGAGCTCGGCCTCGACACGGCGACACCTGCGACCGTCGCGCCGGTGTGGGCGGCGCTGCTGACGGGTGACCCCGAGTCCCAGGGCCGTGGGTCACCCAGCGACGAGGTCCGCGACGCCACAGGCCGGGTCCCCAACCTGTGGTTCGACGACGCCGGCGCGGCCGACGAGGCCGGCGAGGGCGCGCCGCCGCGCCAGCGCCTCCACGTCGAGGTCTACGTGGCGGCCGAGGCCGCCGAGCAGCGGATCGCCGCCGCGGTCGCCGCAGGTGCCACCGTCGTCGACGACAGCAACGCCCCCGGCCTCACGGTGATCGCCGACCAGGACGGCAACCGCGGCGTCCTCTGCGTCGACACGTCCGCCGTGGCCGCCGACTGACCCGGGACGTCGTACGACGTCGGCGTGCCGTGTGCGGTGCCCTCAGGGCCGCGCCACCTCGAGCCCCAACCACTCCCCCAGCGCGTCGAGCTCGGCGTGCACCCGGCGGCGACGCGCGGCCGACCAGTCACCGTCCTCGTGGACGGCGTCGACGATCAGCACGCCGGCCTCGCGATCGGCCGTCGCGTCGACCTTGCCGACCAGCTCGTCGCCGTCGAGGACCGGCATCGCCCAGTAGCCCCACTGCCGCTTCGCTGCGGGCTTGTACATCTCGAGCTGGTAGTCGAAGGTGAACAGGTCCTCCATCCGCTTGCGGTCGAAGACGAGCCGGTCGAGCGGCGAGAGGATCGCCGTGCGGCCCTCGAAGTCGTCGAGGTCGGCGAGCCGGTCGGGGTCCACCCGCCACGTCCCGCGTACGCCGTCGACGCGGGCCGCCGCGCCGGTGTCGCGGACGTCGTACCGCTCGTCCCACGCCTCCAGTGCCCGCGGCCGCGCGATCCCCAGCGACCGCAGCCGCCGGGCGGCGAGCGCGTGGTGTGCCTCCTCGGCGGGCACCGCCGGGTCACCGGGGTGGACCCGCTCGGCGAGGTCCCAGCGTCGCTCGCGGCCCTCGCGCGACGCGACCGCGACCTCGCCGCGAGCCTCCATGCATTCGAGGAGCTTCATGACGTTCTTGTCGTTGGTCCACCCCGTCGAGCGCCACGGCACCTCGCAGGTGTCCGGCAGGTCGCGGGCGGCGGTCGGCCCCTCGGCCCGCAGCAGCGCGAGGATGTCGCGGCGACACCCGTCGTTGGCGGCCACCCAGTCGGCGAGGTCCTCCTGCCACTCCTTGAGCGGCGGCTCGCCGGGCCAGGCGTCCATGTCGGCGCGGTGCAGCGCGATGTCCTCGCTCGGCAGCAGCCTCGCCCGGAGCTCGACGAGGGCACCGTCACCCACGAGCTCCTCGAGGTCCTCGGGCTCGTAGGCGGCCCCGAGGCGGGTCCACAGGGCGAGGTCGGCGTGCTCGGCGACGACGCGGGTGAGGTCGACCTGGAGGAAGCCGAGGTGGCGCACCACCTCGAGCACGTCGGCGGGACGTGGCGCGGCGAGCAGCTGGGCTCGTACGGCGATGCGCCGGGCCTGCCGGGGAGCCAGGACGGGACTCGGTGGGGCGGCCATGTCGGGATCCTAGGACCGTCACCCGGTGTGTCGGGGCCACCTGGGCATGGCCCGAACGGGTCATTCCTGCCCCGTATCGGGCATTCCGGGCCGGTTCCGGCCCGTCGCCGGCGATCGGGTGCCACCGTGGACGTCATGTGGGACACCGTCGAGACCAGCTCGGTCCACCTCTCTCACGACCTGCCGTGCAGCGAGTGCGGTCACGGTCGGCACACCTACCTGCCGTGCTCCGACACGTGCGCCTGCGTCCACGGGCGCGACCGGGTGCTGAGCAACGCCTGAGACCCCGGCGGGGCCTCAGCGCTCGCGCACCGCGTCGTCCTTCGCCCGTCGCCTGACCCGGCGGCGCACCTTGGAGGCGAAGCTCTCGTGCGGCGACGGGTTGCCCGCCTCGTCGAGCTCGTAGGACTCGACCTTCGCCAGCCGCGGCCGGTCGTGGTCGTCGACCACCTCGCCGGTGACCCACCACATGCGCAGGCTCGGCCCGGCCAGACGCAGGAACGCCAGGTTGTTGTCGAACCACGGACCTTCGGCGTAGGTCCACCTCAGCGGCGCATCCGGCACCCGCGCCGACTTCGACGCCAGGCGACCCATGGGACCGGCGACGCCGTAGGAGAGCACCGCCGTCGCGAACCGCATGTTGCGCGAGAGCGGGTTGCGCATCGGTGAGCAGACGGCCTGGAGGATGGTCGAGCGCAGCACCGGGCCACCGTGGGTCGGGTGCGCCTCGCTGACATAGCTGTGGTGCACGTCGCCGGACAGGAACGTCACGGTCGACGGCGCCCGGCCGCGCTCGCCGGCGGCCACCTCCATGACCTGCCGGGCGACCTCCTGGAAGCTGGCCTGGAACGCGCCCCAGTGCTCGAGGTCGACGAGCTGGCGGAGCTTCTCCCCCATCCGGCCGCCCCGGTCGCCCCACGCGCCCTGGGCCAGCGCCTCGCTGAACGCCTCGAGGTGGTGGAGGCCGCGCGCCAGCAGGAAGGGCAGGGACGTGCCCACCAGCAGGTGGTCGACGTCGCCGTGCAGCTGCTCGTCGAGCCAGGCGGCCTCGTCGTCGTCGAGCATCGCCCGGTCGTCGGGGTCGAGCTTGCGCGCCGCGCGTGAGTCGACGACGACGAGGCGCGCCTGCATGTCGAACTCGCGGGTGTAGCTCCAGCGGTAGGTCTGCGGCTGCTGGTCGACGCGGGCCGCGAAGTCGTCGAGGAACGGTCCGAGGTCGTGCTCTGCGTCACCGCTGTGCGCCCGCACCCGGGCCCATACTTCGTCGGTGTCACGCTCGGCCGGCGACATGTTGCCGAGGTGCTGGTAGACCCAGTAGGACGCCAGGCCGGCGACGATGCGACCGTGCCACCACGACGTGGCCTCCATCTGCCGGCGCCAGTCCATCGAGGTGTTCCAGTCGTCACGGATGTCGTGGTCGTCGAAGATCATCGCGCTCGGCACGGTCGAGAGCAGCCACCGGTTGGCGGGATCGGACCAGGCGAGCTTGTAGAGGTGGGCGTACTCCTCGTAGTCCTGGAGCTCGGTCCACGGCGGCTGCTCGATGTCGCGGCGCGCCTCGATGAACTCGCGCATCGCGTCGGTGGTCTCGTCGGCGTAGACCTGGTCGCCCAGGAAGAGCATCAGGTCGGGGAGGCGGTCCGGGGCCAGGTCGGGGTCCGACGGGTCGGCGGGGTCGACCTGCCCGGCGACCCGGAGCGCCCAGGCGCGCAGGGCGTCGACGCCGTGGGTCCGGTTGCCCTTCTCGTCGTGGGAGACCGATGTGCGGCACGAGCCGAAGGCCAGGTGCAGGGGGCGTCCTGCCTCGAGCGTGGCGATGACGGGGTCCGGGAACGGTGACCCGGCCGGCGGCCACACCCGGTCTCCGTCGATCGCCACGGAGTAGGACTCCGTCGAGCCCGGCGCCAGGCCGTCGAGCTCGACGAGGGCGTAGTGGTGGTCGTGGACCACGAACGTCGACGCGCTGGCGCTCGCCGTCCCGCGGGTCACCGTCACGGTGCCGGGGGCGGCGGTCTCGACCCAGACGGCCGCCGAGGTCTCGTCGACGTAGCGCAGCAGCGGACCGAGCAGCAGCGCGTCCTCGGGCGCCGTCATGGGCGGAGAAGCACCTTGATCGCGCGACGCTCGTCCATGGCCCGGTAGCCCTCGGCCGACTCCGCCATCGGCAGCGTCAGGTCGAACACCCGGCCCGGGTCGATCGCGCCGGACAGCACCCGGTCGAGCAGGTCGGGGAGGTAGCGGCGCACGGGCGCCATGCCACCGGCGAGGCCGACGTTCTTCTGGAACATCCGGCGCACCGGCAGCTCGACACCGTGCGGGACGCCCACGAAGCCCACCGTCGACCCGGGTCGCGCGACCGTGAACGCCGTCCTCATCGCGCCGTCGGTGCCGACGCACTCGAGCACCGCGTCGGCGCCCACCCCGTCGGTCAGGTCGGCGATGCGGGCCTCGCCCTCCTTGCCGCGCTCGGCGACGACGTCGGTCGCGCCGAAGGCCCGCGCGATCTCCTGGCGGGGCTCGTGGCGCGACATCGCGATCACCCGCTCCGCACCCATCTGGGACGCCGCGAGGACGCCGCTGAGCCCGACGGCGCCGTCCCCGACCACCACCACGGTGTGGCCGGGCTGCACGCCGGCGGCGACCGCGGCGTGCCAGCCGGTGGCCATCACGTCGGTGAGGGCGAGCAGCGAGGGGACCAGGTGGTCGTCGGGCATCCCGTCGGTCGCCACGAGGCTGCCGTCGGCCTGGGTGACGCGCGCGTACTCCCCCTGCCCGCTCTGGGTCATCCCGAGGTTGACGCACGCCGACTGCACGCCCGCGCGGCAGTGCGCGCAGGTGTTGTCGCTGTGGCAGAACGGCACGATGACGAAGTCGCCCACCCGGGTCGCGGACACCTCGGAGCCGACCTCCTCGACCACGCCCACGCACTCGTGGCCGATCGTCGCTCCGGCGGTGACGTCGTTCTCGCCGCGGTAGGGCCAGAGGTCGGAGCCGCAGATGCAGCCCGCGACCACCTTGACGATCGCATCGGTGGGCTTCTCGATCCGCGGGTCGGCGACGTCCTCGAAGCGGATGTCGCCGGGCGCATGGATGGTGGTGGCACGCATGCGGCGATCCTGCCACGCATACTGACAACCTTCTCGCCCGCACGGGCGTCACCAGCAGCAGACCATCGACCACCGGGGGAACCGCCGTGACGCACCGCTCGTCAGTCCTGCTCGCAGTCCTCGCCCTCGCCGGCCCGGCGTGGCTCGTCGCCGCCGCGCCCGGCAGCGCCGCCGCCGCGCCCACCACCTGCGCCGGGAAGCCGGTCACGATCGTCGCGACGACCACGGTCACCCATGGCACCGAGGGCGACGACGTCGTCGCCATGGAGCCGGGCCAGTGGAACACCTTCGACGCCGGGGCCGGCGACGACACCGTCTGCCTCGCGGCGGGCAGGGCGGACATCAACGACCGCGACTCGCGCCCGCCGGCCGGGTTCCTGGACGCCGGGACCGGGGACGACACTGTCGTCAACCTGACCCCCTCCGACACGACGGGGATGATCTTCACCACCGTGGTCCTCGGCCTCGGCGACGACAGCTTCCAGGGCTCCGACATCGGCGAGGAGGTGTTCGCGGAGACCCGCACGGCCGACTACGACGACCCCTACGCCGTCGACCCCGCCTTCACCGGGTCGCAGACCGACGTCATCACCAGCGCGGCGACCGTGTACAGCGCCGCCCCCAATGACGGGGCCAACCAGGACCAGATCACCTTCGGGTCCGCCGACGCGAGGATGGTCATCGGCGGCACGCTCGCTCCCGAGGGCCGGGTCGACGTGTCGGCGGCCGCCTCCGCGACGCTGGAGATCCGCCGGCCCAGCGGCCTGCGCCCCTCCGCGCCGGCCGACGTGACGGTGGACAACGGGGCGCGCGCCGTGACGGTCGCCGGCGCGTCCGTCCTGACGTGGACCGGTGACTTCGACATCGTCAACCTCGGCCGCCCCCAGCTCCGTCCCGACGAGCCCGCAGTGTCGTTCACCGGGACGGACGCGTCCGAGACCGTCAACGTCACCGACCTGCCCATCGGGCGGATCAGCCTCGGGGACGGTCGCGACAAGCTCTTCGTCAACTCGCTCAACAGTCCCTACATCCCTCGCACGGCCGACGGTGGCCCCGGCCGCGACTGGTTCGTCGTCTTCGCCGTGTGCCGCTCGCTCACCGTGCGGCTCGGCGCCGGTTCGGCGTGCGACGACGTCACCGGCGACGTGTCGGACTTCAGCAGCGTCGCGGTCGCCACCGAGGTGACCGGCAGCACCGCGACCCTGAGGGGCACCGGGCGCGGCGAGCGGCTGTCCGCGCGCGGTGTCCACGTCGTCGTACGTGGTCGCGCCGGTGCGGACACGATCGTCGCCGACGGGCTCGCGTCGGCTCGGGTCCACGCAGGCACCGGAGCCGACGACGTGGTCGGCTACGCCGACGACCTCGTGGCGATGGGGCAGGGCGGACGCGATCGCATCGAGGTCGCGGCGTCCACCGACCCCCGCCCGGCGGACCGGCGCCAGCGCGTCGCACTCGGCGGCGCGGGCGACGACGTCCTGGTGGGCTCGAGAGACACGCGTCGCGAGCGCCTCGTCGGAGGCCTCGGCAAGGACCGGGCCGACGGCCGCAAGGGGCGTCGCGACTTCTGCGACGCGGAGGTCAGGCTGCGGTGCGAACGGCCCTGACGCGCCGGGAGCACCGAGACTAGCGTTATCTCATATCTGAGATACCGTTGTCGCCATGGCTGACTACAAGGGTCGCATCGGCAACCTCATCCGCGACGCCCGCAAGCACCGCGGGCTCACCCAGCACCAGCTGGCCGAGCTGCTCGGCACGAGCCAGAGCGCGATCAACCGGATCGAGAAGGGCCACCAGAACCTCTCCCTCGAGATGCTCGCCCGCATCGGCGCGGCCCTCGACTCCGAGATCGTCGCGCTCGGCGCCGGGCCCACCCACCTGCGGGTCGACGGCCCGACCACGCTGTCCGGCTCGATCGACGTCAAGACCTCCAAGAACGCCGGCGTCGCACTGCTGTGCGCCTCGCTGCTCAACAAGGGACGTACGACGCTGCGCAAGGTCGCGCGCATCGAGGAGGTCAACCGGCTCCTCGAGGTGCTCAACTCGCTGGGCGTGGCCACCCGCTGGGTGGGCGACGACAACGACCTGGAGATCATCCCGCCCGCGGACCTCAACCTGGCCGCGATCGACGAGACGGCAGCACGCCGCACCCGCTCGGTGATCATGTTCCTCGGCCCGCTGCTGCACCGCTACGACGAGTTCGACCTGCCCTACGCCGGCGGTTGCAACCTGGGCGAGCGGACGGTCGAGCCGCACATGTCGGCGCTGCGTCCCTTCGGCCTCGAGGTGAAGGCGAGCGACGGCAGCTATCACGCCAGCGTCAACCGCACCATCGAGCCGGCCCGGCCGATCGTGCTGACCGAGCGCGGCGACACGGTCACCGAGAACGCGCTGATGGCCGCCGCGCTGCACCCCGGCACCACCGTGATCCGCAACGCCTCGTCCAACTACATGGTCCAGGACCTGTGCTTCTACCTCCAGCGCCTCGGCGTGGAGGTCGAGGGCATCGGCACCACGACGCTCAAGGTCACCGGCAGGTCGTCCATCGACGTCGACGTCGACTACGCACCGGCCGAGGACCCGATCGAGGCGATGTCGCTCCTCGCGGCCGCCATCGTCACCAAGTCCTCCATCACCATCCGCCGGGTGCCCATCGAGTTCCTCGAGATCGAGCTCGCGACGCTGGAGGAGATGGGCTTCCGCTACGACCGCTCCCCCGAGTACCCCGCCCTCAACGGTGAGACCCGGCTGGTCGACATCACCACCCACCCCTCGGAGCTGCGGGCGCCGCTCGACAAGATCCACCCGATGCCGTTCCCCGGCCTCAACATCGACAACCTGCCGTTCTTCGCCGTCATCGCGGCCGTCGCAGAAGGCCAGACGCTGCTGCACGACTGGGTCTACGAGAACCGCGCGATCTACCTCACCGAGCTCAACAAGCTGGGTGCCCAGGTCAAGCTCCTCGACCCGCACCGGGTGCTGATCGAAGGTCCGACGCACTTCTCCGGCGCGGAGATCGTGTGCCCACCCGCCCTGCGCCCCGCCGTCGTGCTGCTCATCGCGATGCTCGCCTCGAAGGGCCGCAGCGTGCTGCGCTCGACGTACGTCATCCACCGCGGCTACGAGGACCTCGCCGAGCGCCTCAACGAGCTCGGCGCCAACATCGAGACCTTCCGCGACATCTGAGACGCGCAGCCGTGCGCGCTCGCGCGCACGGCGTCGCGCGGCCAGATCGAGCAGGCCCGCGCCTGAGGGACGAAGGTGCGCAAGGCCGTGTCGAGATCTCACCCACGAGGTAGGTCTCGATACGCCTCACTCGTTCCTTGCCGCTACTCGACCGGCGAGGGACCTCTCAGCCAAACAGCGTCTCCACCCAGGCCCGCGACACCTTGCCGGTCGTGGGCGGGGCGGTCATGTCGGCGGTGATGCGCGGCAGGGGCGCGGTGTGCTGACCGGCGTTGCGGTGCCAGTCGTTCTCCGCCTCGACCAGCATGCCCAGGTCGGCGCGCGCGAGGAACACCCCGTGCCCCTCGGGGCACGAGCTGACCGTCGCCTCGCCGTGGGTCCGCTGGTCCATCTCCACACCGCACCGGGGACACGTCATGCTCTCCATCCCTCGACGGTACCGCCGACCTCCATACTTCTCCCGTGGAAACTCCGCAGCGTTCCCTCCCGGCCTACCTCGACGGAGGACGCCCGCTCGCCTTCGCCCATCGCGGTGGCGCCTACCACCCCGACATCGAGGGGCTCGAGAACACGCTGGCGGCGTTCACGCACGCGGTCGAGCTCGGCTACACCTATCTCGAGACCGACGTGCACGTCACCAGTGACGGCGTGCTCCTGGCCTTCCACGACACCGTCCTGGACCGGGTGACCGACCGGACCGGCAGCCTTGCCGAGGCGACGTACGCCGAGGCGCGACAGGCCGTGATCGGCGGTCGCGAACGGGTGCCGACCCTCGCCGAGCTCTTCGACGCCTTCCCGCAGGCGCGCTTCAACATCGACCTCAAGTCGGAGGGTGCGGTCGAGGCCTTGGCCCGCTTCATCGAGGAGCGCGACGCGTGGGACCGGGTGCTGGTCGGCTCGTTCTCCGCACGCCGGATGCACGCCTTCCGGCGGCGCACCCGGGGCCGGGTGGCCACCTCGGCGCACCCCCTCGAGGTCGTCGCCTTCGTGCTCTCGCCCAGCGGCCGGCTGGCGCGCTGGCTCACCCGCGGGCAGCCGGTGGCGCTGCAGGTCCCCCACCGGCGCGGACGCCTCCTCGTGGTCTCGCGCGGGCTCGTACGACGGGCGCAGGCGGCCGGCGTGCAGGTGCACGTGTGGACGATCGACGACCCGGTCGAGATGAACGCCCTCCTCGACCGTGGTGTCGACGGCATCATGACCGATCGCACGGACATACTCAGGGACGTGCTCCGCGCCCGCGGACAATGGAACGGCCCCGTGGAGGATGAGGCATGACCGAGGTAGGTGGGATCGCCGACCTGACGCCGTTGGCGCAGGCCAAGGAGCAGCGTGCCTGGTACTTCTACGACTGGGCCAACAGCGCCTTCGCGACGACCGTCTCCGGTGTCCTGTTCGGTCCCTACCTGATCGCCATCGCCGAGGAGGCCGCGGTCGACGACCGCGTCTCGGTGCTCGGCCTGTCGATCGCCCCGGGCGCGCTGCCGGCCTACGTCATCACCTTCTCGACGCTGATCTCGGCGCTCGTCCTCCCGGTCCTCGGTGCCGTCGCGGACCGCACGGCGCGCAAGAAGGACCTCCTGGCCGGCTTCGCGTGGAGCGGCGCGTTCTTCGCGGCCCTGCTCTTCTTCATGACCGGCGACAACTGGCAGCTCGGCGCGGTGACCTTCATCCTCGCCAACCTGTGCTTCGCGGCGTCCGCGGTGGTCAACGACTCGATCCTGCCGCTCATCTCCTCGGAGTCCGACCGCGACCGCGTCTCCTCCCGCGGCTGGGCCTACGGCTACGCCGGCGGCGGCCTGCTGCTGGCCCTCAACTTCGTGCTGGTGAGCTTCCACGACACCTTCGGGCTCACCGAGGGCATGGCGGTGCGGATCTCGCTGCTCTCGGCGGCGGTGTGGTGGGCCGCCTTCACCTTCATCCCGTTCCGCGGGCTGCGCAACCATCCGCCGGCCGACGTCGAGCAGGTCGAGGGCGGGGTGCTCCAGCGGAGCTTCGGCCAGCTGTGGATCACCCTGAAGGAGCTGCGCAACTACCCCGTGGCGCTGACGTTCCTGCTGGCCTACCTCTTCTTCAACGACGGCATCCAGACCGTGATCAGCCAGGCGTCGGTCTACGGCGTCGAGGAGCTCGGCTTCGCGCAGGGCACCATGCTGGGGGTCTACCTGCTGGTGCAGTTCGTCGCGGTGGGCGGGGCGCTCCTCTTCGGCCGGATCGCAGCCACCCGGGGGGCCAAGAACACGATCCTGGGCGGCCTCGTGGTCTGGGCGGCCATCGTGACGGCCGGGCTCGTCATGCCCGAGAAGTCGTTGGTACCACTGCTCGTGCTCGGCGCCGCGATCGGTCTCGTCCTCGGCGGGACCCAGGCACTGGCCCGGTCGTACTTCTCCCTGCTGATCCCCCGCGGCAAGGAAGCAGAATTCTTCAGCTTCTACCACGCGATGGAGCGCGGCACGTCCTGGTTCGGCACCCTGGTGTTCGGCCTCGTCTACACGTTCACCGACTCCTACCGGCCGGCGATCTTCGCCCTGATCGTGTTCTTCGTCGTGGGCGGTCTTCTGCTCGCCAAGGTCGACACCGCCAAGGGCATCCGGGACGCCGGCAACGAGGTGCCGGCCGTCATCTGACCACCGGGGCCGCGGCGTCAGGTGGGGCGGCACGGCCGCAGCAGCCCACCCATCCGGGTGAAATTCGTCTCGGCTGAGCGTGGCCGACGACACCACGATCCGCGGAATTGCGCCGTCCCCGCTACCGTTGAAGATCGTACAAGTCCCGGTGCAGCCGAGCCGCGTCGCCACGAGCGGCGTCACGAACCACGATCCGGCTCGTTGCACTGGAGAACCCGAACACAACGCAACGGGTATCAGCAACCCAATGGAGGTGGGCACGGTGGCGGAGCGCACACTACGTGGCGCAAGGCTCGGCGGCCAGAGTTTCGAGGACGAGCGCGGCATCGAGTTCGCAGCTCGCCAGCAGGTCGGTTACCGGTGCAAGCAGGGCCACGAGTTCGAGGTCACGATGTCGGTCGAGGCCGACATCCCGGCAGTGTGGGAGTGCCCGCGCTGCGGCGCCGAGGCGCTGAGCACGGCGGGCATCCTCCCCGAGGAGAAGGCCGAGAAGCCTGCTCGCACGCACTGGGACATGCTCCTGGAGCGTCGCTCGGAGAAGGAGCTCGAGGACATCCTCAAGGAGCGGCTGGAGCTGCTGCGCGGCGGCGAGATCGGCCCCGCGCACCTGCACCGCGCCAACAAGAAGAAGCGCGTCAGCTGATCGGCTGAGCGAGCCGGCCGACCCGGCCGAGCATCATTCGACGACGTCGCCCCGGACCACCGGGCCCCCGGGCCCAGGTCCGGGGCGTTCGTCGTCCCCGGGGCCCGAGCCGGGGCCGAAGCCGGGACCGAAGCCGGGACCGAAGCCCGCGCCGAAGGGCCCGGCGCCGAAGCCGGGTCCGACCATGAGACGGCGCTCCACGACCGTTGTCAGCAGCCGCCGTGCCACCGGGCGGGTGAAGGGCAGGATCAGCAGGATGCCTGCGATGTCGAGGACGAAGCCGGGGCTCAGCATCAGCGTGCCGCCGATGAGGATCAGGGCGCCGTCGGCGATCTCCCGCGCCGGCATCCGCCCCTGCTGCAGCGCGGTGCGCAGGGCGCTCCACGCGCGGCCCCCCTCGCGCTTGATGAGCCATGCGCCGAGCAGGCTGTCGAGCACGAGCAGGACGATGGTCCACCACGGCCCGACCAGCTGGCCGACCTGGAGGATGGCCCAGATCTCGACGAGCGGCACGACGACGAACGAGGCCGCCAGGACCGGACGCACCCACCGTCGCCGGCGGCGCGGTCCTGCTGGCGGGGTGGAGGTCGTCACGCGCGACCCCTGCTCCCCCGCAGTCGCTGCCGCCGCTCGGCGAGCCCCCACCGGGTAATCCGGCGCAGCGACTCGCTGGCGACCTGGCCGCTCATCTTGGAGTCGCCGCGCTCGCGCTCGACGAAGTCGATCGGCACCTCCGCGACCCGGAGGCCGCGGCTGACCGTGCGGTAGGCGAGGTCGGTCTGGAACACGTATCCAGTAGACCTCACCGAGGCAAGGTCGATGGCCTCCAGCGTCGAGCGCCGGAACACGCGGTAGCCGGCGGTGGCGTCCTTGACCCGGATGCCGAGCAGGAGGCGGACGTAGAGGTTGCCGCCGCGCGAGAGCAGGAGCCGCTGGAGCGGCCAGTTGACGACCGAGCCGCCGGGGACGTAGCGCGAGCCGATCACGAGGTCGGCCGTGCGCAGGGCGTCGAGGAGGCGGTGGAGCTGCTCGGGCTGGTGGGACCCGTCGGCGTCCATCTCACCGATGACGTCGTAGCCCGCCCGGAGCGCGACGTCGAACCCGTGCAGGTAGGCGGCGCCGAGCCCGGCCTTCTCCGTGCGGTGCACGACGCTGATCGCGGGGTCGGCGGCAGCGAGGCGGTCGGCGATGTCACCGGTGCCGTCGGGGCTGTTGTCGTCGACGACCAGCACGTCGACGCCGGGCTGGGCGGCCCGCAGCCGGCCGACGATCCACTCGAGGTTCTGGGACTCGTCGTAGGTCGGGATGACCATCACACAGCGGCCGAGTCCTTCGACACTCACGCGGGACTACCTCGTTCCAGGGGCTGCCGGGGCTGCAGCGACCGCGGGCGAGGCCGGGGGCTGCAGGTCGTGGTGGCCGGCGCGGTCGCGCTGCCGGCGACGACGATAGGTGATGAGCACGACCGCCGTGTGCACGACGAGGAAGATCATCGCGAGTCGCGCGGGCCAGACGCCGAGCCGCACGGCGAGCGTGCGGGTGGTGCTGAGCCCGACGGACTCCACGAGGACCTCCTGCCCGCGGGCCGGCACCGACGCGACCACCGTGCCGTCGGGGCGTACGACGCCTGAGATGCCGTTGATGGCGGCGACGACCACCCAGCGGCCGGTCTCCTGCGCCCGCAGCCGGCTGATCTCGAACTGCTGCGCGAGCTGGCCGGTGCGGCTGAACATGGCGTTGCTCGTCTGCACCGTGACCAGCTCGGCGCCGCGTGCCACCTGCCCGGCGATGCCCTCGTCGTAGGCGACGTCGAAGCAGATGGCGTCGGCGACCCTCAGGTCGCCCACCCGGATGGGCTCGAGGCTCGTGCCGCGGACCATGTCGCGCGGGACCTCGGTGAGCCTCCCGTAGGTCGACGGCATCCAGCTGCTGCCGCGGAAGGGGATGTACTCGCCGTAGGGCACCGGGTGGCGCTTGGTGTAGCGGTCGCCGCTGCCCAGGCCCGGCTGGAAGACGATGCCCTGGTTGAGCACCTGGGTGTCGTCGAGCGGGTTGCTGTTGGTGCCGCCGACGAGGATCGGCACGCCGATCGCGTCGGACGCCGCGACGATGCCGGCGTGCACCTCGGTGTCGAGGAAGGGGTCGACCGCAGTGGAGTTCTCCGGCCACACCACGAAGTCGGGTCGTGGCTGCTCCCCCGCCGCCACCGCGTCGGCGAGCTCCTCGGTGAGGCGCACGTGGGCGGCCGTCACCTCGCGGTGGACCGCGGGCACGTTGAGGCCGGTGCCGGGGACGTCGCCCTGCACCGCGGCGACCGTGGCGGTCCCGCTGCGCTCGAGCGGGAACGGCGCCACGGCGGGCGCGAGAGTGGCCACGGCGACCCCCGCCACGGCGGCGTACGTCGTGCGCGAGGGCGAGCGCACCTGCAGCACCAGCCACGCCAGGGTCGTGCCGGTGAGCGCCACCAGGAAGCTCACCCCCGTCATGCCGATCCACGGCAGGGCGTCGGCCCACGGGGTGTCCGCGGTCGCGAAGACGAGCCGGCCGAACGGCATGCCGCTGAAGGGGAAACCGCTGCGCAGCGTCTCGATCCCGACCCACCACAGCGCGGCGAGGACCGGCCACGCACGCACGCGCATGCTCCACGACAGCCCGATGCCGAGGGGGACGAAGAAGGCCGCCTCGAGCGTGCACATCGCCAACCACGCGTCCGTGCCCACCGCACGCATCCAGACCATCACGGCGAAGATGAAGGCCACCCCGAACACCAGGCTCGGCAGCCACGCGCGCCGCGGCTCGAGGCCCCGCACGGTCAGCACCAGGACCGCGATCGCGGGCGGCATCACCCAGGAGTGTCCGACCGGCTCGAACGCCGCCGCCAGCACGAGCCCGCCGACGAGGGCGAGGAGGCAGCGGACCAACACGCACAGACCGTAGCCGACGGGCCCAGTCGGAGGGGCAGCCGTGCGGGCAGGCGGACGGGTCACGCGCCTGCAGCGGTGCGAGAGGGACCACGTGGCTTCGGACCGACGCGCACCCGTCTGGCTGACGAGCACGCGAAGTTGTCTACGGCCGCGGGGTCCCTCCCGCATCCGGCCCCCGCGGGGCACCGCCGACCGGTCGACGCACGGTGGGCACCGCTGGCACCGCGTACCCCACGTTCGTCTCCGCTCTGTCGAAGGCGCCACCCGCGAGCTGCACAGGCGGACCCGGGAACCTTCCCTCCCGACGGGTGCGGTGTCAACACGTCCCTGACCTGCGACGACGCACGTTGTCGCAGGTCAACGGCATGCCTCCGCGGGGAAACTCCTGCGACAAATCTCGGGCCCGTCGGCGTGTCGGCGCATGACACGCCGAGGACGGGGCATCAGTCGTGCGACGCAGGCGGTACGACGACCGTGCCGGTGGCGGTCGTCGCCACGACGGGCGGGTCGAGGACCTCAGCCCGGCCCGGCGCGTCGTCGGTCGCGGCGCCCCTGCCGACGACGTGCACCGCGAAGTCCAGGACGCGGCTGCGGGTGCCCTCCTTGACCAGGGTCGCGGTGATCTCGAGGACGTCTCCGGCGCGGACGGGCGCCCGGAACTGGACGTCGGAGTAGGACGCGAACAGGCCCTCGTCGCCGTCGAGGACGATGCACATCTCGGTGGCGACGTCGCCGAAGAGCCCCAGGCTGTAGGCGCCGTCGACCAGGTTGCCGGCGTAGTGGGCGTGGGAGTAGGGGACGTAGCGGCGGTGCGTGACCGTGGTGCCGACGCGGCTGTCGCTCATGAGGCCATCTCCTTGCCCGACCCGGCGGGTCGCGTGAGTCGGTGGACGATGAACGACGCCACCTCGCCGGGCGTCGTACCCCTGCTGAAGACGCGGTCGACGCCGAGCTCGTCGGCCATCGTCTCGTCGAAGCGGGGCCCGCCGACGACGAGCAGCGGCCGCTTGGCCGCCGGGTAGGCCTCCCGGAAGGCGGCCGACATCTCGCGGGTGTTGAGCAGGTGGGCGTCGCGCTGGGTGACGACCTGCGACACGAGGACGGCGTCGGCCTTCTCCTCGCGCGCCGCCTCGACCAGCTGCGGCACCGAGACCTGCGCGCCGAGGTTGACCACCTTGAGCTCGCGGTAGTACTCCAGGCCCTTCTCCCCCGCGAAGCCCTTGATGTTGAGGATCGCGTCGATGCCGACCGTGTGCGCGTCGGTGCCGATGCAGCCACCGACCACGACCAGGCGGCGACGCAGCGAGCGCTTGATCGCGGCGTTGGCCTCCTTCGGGGTCAGCAGCGGGTAGTCACGCTCGACGACCTCGACCGTGCTGGGGTCGACGAGGTGGTTGACCCGCCCGTAGACGACGAAGAACGTGAACCCGTCACCCATCGCCTTGGCGTGCACGACCAGCGCCGGGTCCATCCCCATCTTGTTGGCGAGCTGAACCGCGGCGCCCTCGGCGACCTTGGAGTGCTCGATGGGCAGGGTGAAGGACAGCTGCACCATGCCGTCGCCAGTGGTGTCGCCGTAGGGACGGATCAGGCTCATGCGCGTACTCGCTTCGCTCCGTGCGCGCACGAGGCACGAGGGGCGCAGTGTTGGATGGTGCGCTCGCTTCGCTCGCTCACTGGTCCCCCTCCAGGATCTCGATCGCGGGGTTGTAGTAGTCGGCGGCCTTGCGGGCCACGCCGTCGAGGCCCTTGCCCTTGTCTGCGGGGCGCTTCATCAGGCCGAACGTGCCGTCCGCGATCGCGGCCAGGAGCGGCGGGTCGCCGGCGGCGTCGGAGTCGTCCTTGATCTCCTGCAGCAGGCCGATGGCCTCGCCGAGCACCTCGCGGGCGCGGGTCGCGATGAAGCCGTCGGGCGACGGGTGGAAGTCCTCGCGCAGGTTGCCGGCCGCGTTCATCACGTAGCGGACGTTCTGCAGGGCGAGGTCGCGGTCGGAGATCCACGGCGTGACGACCGCCTCGGTCATCATGCCGACCAGCAGGATCCCCTGACCGGTCATCGCGCCGACGAGGTTGAAGAAGCCGTCGAGCAGGTAGCCCTTGAAGATGTCGCCGGTCATGTGCCGGGTCGGCGGCATCCACTTCAGCGGCGCGTCGGGGAAGAGCTCGCGGGCGAGCATGGCATGGGCCAGCTCGAGACGGAACGAGTCGGGCACCTCGGGGTCGATCTCGAAGGCGTGGCCCAGGCCGAGCTGCCAGTCCTCCAGACCGGCCTCCTTGGCGAAGTACTCGTTGAGGAGCTGGCTCGTGGTCACCGTGTGGGCGGCCTCGATGGCGTCGGCGGTGGTCAGGTAGTTGTCCTCGCCGGTGTTGATGATGATGCCGGCGCGGGCGTGGACCTGGCGGCTGAAGCGCTGGTCCACGAAGGTGCGGATCGGGTTGATGTCGCGGAAGAGGATGCCGTACATCGAGTCGTTGAGCATCATGTCGAGGCGCTCGAGGCCGGCCAGCGCGGCGATCTCCGGCATGCAGAGGCCGGAGGCGTAGTTGGTGAGCCGGACGTAGCGGCCGAGCTCCTTCGACGTCTCGTCGAGGGCGGCGCGCATCAGGCGGAAGTTCTCCTGCGTGGCGTAGGTGCCGGCGAACCCCTCGCGGGTCGCCCCCTCGGGCACGAAGTCGAGCAGCGACTGTCCGGTGGAGCGGATGACGGCGATGACGTCGGCGCCCTCGCGGGCGGCGGCCTGCGCCTGCGGGATGTCCTCGTGGATGTCGCCGGTGGCGACGATGAGGTAGATCCACGGCTTGCTGGGAGCGTCGCCGACCTTCGCGATCATCCTCTCGCGCGCGACGCGCTGGCGGTCGATCTGCTTGATGCCGGCGCCGACGGCCTTGCAAGCGGCGGCGCTCGCGCGCTTCGCGTCCTTGCCCTCGGGCACCCGGAAGGTGACCGAGCCGGCGGCTGCCTTCTGCGCCAGGGTGAGCAGGTCGTCGCCCTCGCCGCGGACCAGGGCGTCCCACACGGGCAGGCTGACGCCGTGCTCGAGCCCGACGTCGGCACGGACGACGTCGGCGAGCCGGTTGACCCACGGCGTGCCGTCGGGGTCGGACCCGCCCAGGCCGGCGAGGCGCAGGGTGGCCCGCTCGACGCTGACGGTGGTGTGGCGCTGGGCGAGGTCGACGATCGGCTTGCCGACCTGGCGCGCGAGGGTGCGCGCACGTCGTACGTCGGCGCGGTCGAGACCGAGCTGGCTGACGGGCTTCCGGCCGGCCATCAGAGCCTCCGCTCGAACAGGCCGCGCACGCCCGCGTCGGTGCGCAGCAGCTCCATCGCGTAGGCGGCGTGCCCCGGGACGTAGCCGTTGCCGACGAGCATCCGCACGTCGGCGGCCAGGCCCTCCGCACCGAGCGCCGCGGCGCTGAAGCTGGTGGCCATGGAGAAGAAGACCACCGTGCCGCCCTCGGCGGTGACGAGGATCGCGCCGCCCTCGCAGCCGGGGACGTCGACGCAGACCACGGTGACGTCGGCCGGACCGCCGACGGCGGTGACGGCGTCACGCAGCGCGATCGGGTCGCGGGCGTCGGCCACTGCGACGGCGTCGGCGAGACCCGCCCCGGTCAGCAGGTCGTGCTCACCCTGGTGGGGTACGACGCCGATGGTGCGGGCGGCGCCGGCCTGCCGGGCGGCGGCCAGGCTGAGGGAGCCGGACTTGCCCGCCCCGCCGATGACGGCGACGACGGGGGCCTTGCCGCGGGCGACGTGGTCCTCCACGACGCGGGCGGTGAGCGCCGGGGCGCCGCAGACGTCCATCACGCTGAGCGAGAGCGCGGGGTCGAGGTCGTCGGGGATCACGGCTGCGATGGAGCGGCCGAAGAGGACGGCGTAGCCGTCGCACGGCACCTGCTCGCTGAGGCCGTCCCAGCGGGCCAGGGCGTCCTCGATGACGAGCGGGGTCAGGGTCAGGCTCACCAGGGTCGCGACCCGGTCCCCCACCGCGAGACCGAGCGGCGACTCGGGGCCGACCTCCTCGACGGTGCCGACGAGCATGCCGCCGGAGCCGGTCTCCGGGTTCTGCATCTTGCCGCGGGTGGCGACGATGTCGAGCACCTCGGCGCGGACGGCGTCACCGTGCTTCTCGCCGTACTTCGTGTGCTTGCGCTCGAGCTGGCGGAAGGACGCCGCGTCGAGGTTGAGCCGCTCGACGCGGATGCGCACCTCGTCGGGCCACAGCTCGGCGCGGGTGTCGAGCCGCTGGGCGGCCTGGGGCAGGACCGCACGCTCGTCGAGGACGCGGTGCAGGCCGGTCGGGTCGCTGGTGCGGACGTCCGCCTGGATGTCCGAGGAGGTGTTCATGCAGGGCATCCTTCTAGGTTCTTCGTGTTGAACCGCAAATCTTGCGGCGTGGCATTGGACTGGCCGCATGTTCTCCACGTACTCTCCCAGATGTGGCGCCGCACACACAACCGGCGCGCCGTCAGACCTGACCCCTCCGTCCGAGCGGACCGGGGCCATCGCAAGGAGACCTCATGAGCATCGAGACCGCCACCTCGCTGGAGGGGGCCCTCGCCACCGGCCAGCCCTACCCCTACCAGCGGGTCGAGCTCGTCGAGCCCGACTGGACCCGGTTCCCCGGCTGGTCCGACGTGACCGCCCAGGACTGGGCCTCGGTCCAGTGGCAGCGCGCCCACTGCATCAAGAACGTCAAGCAGCTCCGTGAGCTGATGGGAGACCTCCTCGACGAGCGCTTCTACGCCGACCTCGAGCGCGACCAGGCCGAGCGGGCAACGATGTCGATGCTCGTGCCGCCGCAGATGATGAACACGATGGTGCCGACCTTCGAGCCGGCCGGCGCCGGGTCGATGACCGAGGCGTTCTACGCCGACCCGGTCCGCCACTACATGGTGCCCGTCTTCAGCGACCGCCGCACCGACTGGCCCTCGCACCCCCACGCCGCCCGCGACTCGCTCCACGAGCACGACATGTGGGCCACCGAGGGGCTCACCCACCGCTACCCCACCAAGGTGCTCGCCGAGCTGCTGCCGACGTGCCCGCAGTACTGCGGCCACTGCACCCGGATGGACCTCGTGGGCAACTCGACGCCGGTCATCGACAAGCTCAAGTTCGCCGGCAAGCCCAACGACCGGCTCGGCGACATGCTCGACTACCTGCGTCGTACGCCGTCGGTGCGCGACGTCGTCGTCTCCGGCGGCGACGTGGCCAACATGCCGTGGCCCCGCCTCGAGGCGTTCCTCATGTCGGTCCTCGAGGTCGACAACATCCGAGACATCCGGCTCGCCACCAAGGCCCTCATCGGCCTGCCGCAGCACTGGCTGCAGCCCGACGTCGTCGAGGGCGTGTCCCGCGTCGCGGCGGTCGCACGGTCGCGCGGCGTCTCGCTGGCGATGCACACCCACGCCAACCACGCGAACTCCGTGACGCCGATCGTGGCCGAGGCCTCCCGCGCGATGCTCGACGCCGGCCTGCGCGACGTACGCAACCAGGGGGTGCTGCTCAACGGCGTCAACGCCGACCCGCACGCGCTGCTCGACCTGTGCTTCCGCCTCCTCGACGGCGCGCAGATCATGCCCTACTACTTCTACATGTGCGACATGATCCCGTTCTCGGAGCACTGGCGGGTCTCGCTCGCCGACGCGCAGCGGCTCCAGCACCACGTCATGGGCTACCTGCCGGGCTTCGCGACGCCGCGCATCGTGTGCGACGTGCCGTTCGTCGGCAAGCGCTGGGTCCACCAGAACGCCGACTACGACACCGAGCACGGCATCTCCTACTGGACGAAGAACTACCGCACGTCCATCGAGGCCGACGACGTCGAGGCCCTGACCCGCTACTACGAGTACTACGACCCGATCCACACCCTCCCCGAGTCCGGCCAGCAGTGGTGGGAGCAGCACGGCCGCCTCGACGAGGCCTCCCTCAAGGCCGCCGAGATGGCCGAGGCCTCCCGCCGTACGGCTGCCCTCCAGGCGTACTGACCTCGCCTCCTCCCCCGCTCCCCCGGCGCCCCGCGTCGGCAGAACTGCCTGACATCTTCAGGGATCCCCGGACGGCCGGGGATTCCTGAACATGTCGGCCCGTGCATGGCCCAACAAGTTCAGGTACCGGCCGTCGCGGCTGGCGGGGCTTGACCTCCAGGCGTCCACACAGCGCTCTCGCAGCCCGTTCTCCACAGGTATATCGCAAGCTGATCGCACCGTGACGGTGCTCCGAGCAGGCTGTAGCGGCATGGAAGCCCGACTTCGTGCGCTCGTCGCCGCCCATGGCGTCTTCACCCGCAAGGACGCCATTGCGCTCGGATATCACGACCACGCCATCGCAGAGCTGGTGAAGGCAGGCGACTGGGTACGCGTGCGCCGCGGCGCCTACGTCCTCGGCTCCCAGTGGGCCGCCATGACCCAGAGCGAGCGGTACGCCGCGCTGTGCCGCGCCGCGTTGCGCCAATCGCGCACCGAGGTCGTCCTCAGTCACCTCAGCTCGGCCAACGAGTACGCCACCCCGCTTTGGGAGTGCGACCTCACCAAGGTGCACCTCACGCGCCTCGACGCGCGAGCCGGTCGCGCCGAGGCCGGCATCGTCCAGCACCGAGGCGTCGTCACCGAGGGTGACGTGGTGACGGCCGAGGACGGCACCAGGCGGATGTCGGCGACCCGCACTGCGCTTGAGCTGACGACACTGCTCGATGTCGAGCACGCGCTCGTGGAGATCGACTTCCTGCTCCACGAAGGCTTGACCACGATCAAGGATCTCCACGCGCGCTACGCGGCCATGACGCACTGGCCGCGCACGCTGGCAACCGACCTGGTCCTGCGGATGGCCGACGGCCGCAGCGAGTCGGTCGGCGAGACCAGGACGAGATTTCTCTGCTGGAGTCAGCACCTGCCGGCCCCGGTCCCCAACTTCCCGATCCACAACGCGCTCGGCGTGGAGATTGCTCGCGTGGACCTCGCATGGCCCGCGCTCCGCGTCTTCCTCGAGTTCGACGGCAGGGTCAAGTACGAGGGCCGGCGCCGCAAGGGTGAGTCCGTCGTGGACTGCGTGCTGCGTGAGAAGCAGCGGGAGTCGCTCATCTGCGAGATCACCGGGTGGCGCTGCATCCGCATCACCTGGGCCGACCTCTACCGGCCGGCCGAGGTCGCAGCCCGGATCCGCGCGCTCTTCGCACCCGCGGCAGCGTGAGTAGCGTCAGCTGACCGGCGGCCGCTCGCTCACGGTGAGAGTGCCCGCGCGTTCGTCCCGTGACGGGTTGCGACGGGGATCACTGAACTTGTCGGCCCGTGCACGGCCTGACAACGTCAGGAACTGCCGGCTGGCCGGGGATTCCTGAACTTGTCGGGCAGCACCGCGGGTCAGCGGAGGCGCGCGCTGAGGAGGGCGGAGCCCTCGCCGGCGAGCTCGTCGGGGCTCACCGGCCGCCCGTAGAGCAGCAGCAGGAGGGTCTCGGCGGAGGCGCGGGCCTCGGGGCCCGAGCCGTGGGTCCAGTCCGCGTCGGTCGCGACGAGTCGTACGCCGGCGACGCGACGTCGCGCGCTGCCCCCGACGACGGCGGTCAACGGCCAGGGGGTCCGGAGGGCGAAGGCGGCCACCGGGGCAAGCGCGTCGAGCGGGACCTGACGGGCGAGGCCGAGGGGGCGGCGTACGTCGAGCCCGTGCACGACCGCGTCGGCGAGCGCGGCGACCGCGGGCATCCCGACCGGCTTGGCGCCGGACGCCAGGTTGCGCTCGAGCTGCTCGAGGATGGCCGGACGCCCGCGGTCGGACCACTCGACGGCCGACCGAGCGATCATCCGGTTCATCGAGAAGCCGTGGCGCGCCAGGGCCGCGGTCGCGGCACCGGGGCCGAGGACCGGCGCCCACGCGAGGTGTGCCGCGACGTCGACCACGCGCCAGCCCGTGCAGAGCGACGGGACCTGCCACTGGTCGTCGTCGAGCCGTCGGAGGGTGTCGAGGAAGGCTCGGCGCTCGGACCGGAGGACGTCGGTGGGCGCGGGCATGGGCAGCTCCGTCCGTGGCCTGGGGCGACCCGGATCGCCGGTGCGGTCGACTCCGTTCCACGGTAGACCGCTCGCGGGTCCGGGCGGAAGCGCGAGCCGGAGCGAGCAGGAACCGCCGCGGGAGACGGTCAGGTCCGCGGACCCGTCAGTCGACGGGACGGTTCTCGAAGGGCGTCGAGAGCACGATCGTGGTGCGCGTGGAGACGCTCGCCGCTCCGCGGATCCGGGCCAGCAGCTCCTCCAGCGCCAGTGGCGTCGCGACGCGGATCTTGAGGATGTAGGACTCCTCGCCGGCGACCGACCAGCACGACTCGATCTCCTTGATGCCCTTGAGCCGGTCGGGGTAGTCGTCGGGCTGGGACGGGTCGATCGGCGTGATGGAGATGAAGGCGGTCAGCGGCCGACCGAGCTGGTCGTGGTCGACGGTCGCGCCGTAGCCCGTGATCAGCCCGCGCTGCTCGAGCCGCTTGACCCGCTGGTGCACCGCTGACGTCGACAGGTCGGTCGCCTTGCCGAGGTCGGTGAACGACATGCGTCCGTCGACGGCCAGCAGCGCGAGGATCTGCCGGTCCTTGGACTCGACCTCGGAGGAGCTCACGCGCGACACTCTAGTGGGAGCCGGACAGCGCCTCCACCAGGCGCACGGCAGACGAGCCGAGCCCCCACTGGGCATCCAGCGCGACGACGGCCTCGTGGTCGGCGGGCGTGCGCGGACGGCTCAGGTCGTGCCCCCCGAGGTCGAGGTCGCGACGTACGGCGACCACGCGGGGCGCGACGGTCAGGTAGTCGGCGGCGGCCTTGATCTTGCCGCGCGGCCCGGGGCCCATGTCGGAGTCGGGGTCGCCGGCCGCTGCGATGATCGCGTCGATCGTGCCGAAGCGGTTGAGCAGCGTCGCCGCGGTCTTGTCGCCGACGCCGGCGACCCCGGGGAGCCCGTCGGAGGCGTCGCCGCGCAGGGTCGCGAGGTCGGCGTACTGGTGGGCGTCGACGCCGTACTTGCCCCGGACCCAGGCGTTGTCGACACGCTCGTGCTTGCTCACGCCCCGGGCGACGTAGAGCACGCGGACCCCGGCGTCGTCGTCGACGAGCTGGAACAGGTCGCGGTCGCCGGTGACGATGTCGACCGGCATGCCGGCACCGGTGGCGAGGGTGCCGATCACGTCGTCGGCCTCCATCTCGGCGTGCCCGACGACCGGGATGCCGTAGGCCTCGAGCACCGACAGGATGATCGGGACCTGCGCCTCCAGCGGGTCCGGGACCTCCTCCACGTCGGGCCTGGGGCCCGGCACCTCCCGCACCACGCGATGCGCCTTGTAGGAGGGCAGCAGGTCGACGCGCCACTGCGGTCGCCAGTCGTCGTCCCAGCAGCAGGCCAGGTGCGTGGGGTCGTACTCCCCCACCAGGCGGCTGATGAAGTCCATCAACCCGCGCACCGCGTTGACGGGCGTGCCGTCGGGCGCCTGCACCGAGTCGGGCACGCCGAAGAACGCGCGGAAGTAGAGCGAGGCGGTGTCGAGCAGCAGGAGGCGCTCGCCGGTGGAGTCGGTCACGCGGCTGAGCCTGCCACAGTCATTCCGCCAGGACGCTGTAGGCGATCACACCGCGCTTGAGCAGCCTCGCGGTCGCCCGCGCCGTGTCGCGCAGCCCCTGCTCCCCTGCCGCGTCGGCCACCTGGCCGCACAGGTCGAGCAGCTGCTTCATCCACCGCACGAAGTCACCGGCGGAAAGGCCGGTGACCATGAGCACGTCGTCGAGGTCGTCGCCCTCGGCCCAGCGCCACGCCGCCCACGCGAACCCGACGTCGGGCTCGCGGAGGAAGTCGAGGCGGTGCTCGCGCTCGAGCGCGTCGAGGTCGCCCCAGAGCCGTACGAGCTCGGCGAGGACCGGGCGCACCTGGCCGCCCGGCATCTTGGGCGAGGACGCGTCGTCGGCGCGCCGGGCCTCGAAGACGAGGGCCGACAGCACGGCCGCGAGCTCGGAGGGGGCGAGGTCGTCGAACAGCCCGGCCCGGATCGCCTCGGCGGCGACGAGGTCCATGTCGGTGTAGATCCGACGCAGGTGGGAGCCCTTCTCGGTGACGGTGTCGCCCTCGAGGTAGCCGAGCGCGGTCAGCACGTCGCAGACGCGGTCGAAGGTGCGGGCGACGGTGTTGGTGCGGTTCTCCACCCGCCGCTTGAGGGTCTCGGTGTCGCGCTCGAGCTTGAAGTAGCGCTCGGCCCAGCGAGCGTGGTCCTCACGCTCGGGACACTGGTGGCACGGGTGGGCCTTGAGCTCGGCGCGCAGGCGGCCGATCTCCCGGTCCGTCGGGGTGTCGCTGAAGGAGTCGCGCTGCGCGGCCCGCCGCGGACCCGGGGCGTCGAGCCCGTGGGCCTTGGCGCGCAGGGCGGTCGCGAGGTCGCGGCGCATCGCCGGGTTGCGCCCGTTGAACGACTTGGGGATCCGCAGCCGACCGACGGCCTCCACGGGCGTCGGGAAGTCCATCGGGGCGAGCCGGCGGGCCTGCCGGTCGGCGGTGAGGACGTAGGGACGCGGCTCGTCGCCGGAGTGGCCCGGGTCGATCACCACGGCGAGGCCGCTGAACTTGCCGGCGGGCACGTGGATGACGTCGCCGGGTCGCAGCTTGCCGAGCGACCTCATCGCCTCCTCGCGACGGTCCATGCGCCGCTCGCGCGCCGCCCCCTTCTCGAGGTCGGAGATCCGCCGCCGCAGTCCGGCGTACTCCATGAAGTCGCCGACGTGGCACGTCGCGGCCTCGCGGTAGCCGGCGAGGGCCTCCTCGGCCTTGTGCACCTGCCGGGCGAGCCCGACCACGGCCTTGTCGGCCTGGAACTGGGCGAAGGACTGCTCCAGCAGCTCCCGCGACGTGGCGCGGCCGAACTGGTGCACGAGGTTGACCGCCATGTTGTAGGACGGCCGGAACGACGAGCGGAGCGGATAGGTACGCGTCGAGGCGAGGCCTGCGACCTCGCGCGGGTTCATCCCCGGCTGGTAGAGCACGACACCGTGGCCCTCGATGTCGAGGCCGCGCCGCCCGGCGCGGCCGGTGAGCTGGGTGTACTCCCCCGGCGTCAGGTCGGCGTGGGTCTCGCCGTTCCACTTCGACAGCTTCTCGATCACGACGGTGCGCGCGGGCATGTTGATGCCGAGGGCGAGCGTCTCGGTCGCGAAGACGACCTTGACCAGTCCCTCCTGGAACAGCTCCTCGACCACCTGCTTGAACGCCGGCAGCAGGCCCGCGTGGTGGGCGGCGATGCCGCGGGTGAGGCCGTCGAGGAACTCGTGGTAGCCGAGGACGTGCAGGTCCTCCTCGGGCAGCGTGCGGGAGGCCTCCTCGACGCGGGCGAAGATCTCGTCGCGCTCCGCGGCGGTCGTGAGGCGGGTGTTGGCCTGGACGAGCTGGGTGACCGCGGCGTCGCAGCCGGCCCGGCTGAAGATGAACACGATGGCGGGCAGCAGGCCCTCGCGGTCGAGCCGCTCGACGACGTCGACGCGGCTCGGGATCCACACCCGACGCCCGTTGCCGACGGCGCGGGGGTTCTTCGACGACCCGGGCTTGCCCTTGCGCGGCGAGCGGCGGTCGCGCATCAGCCGGGAGCTGGCCCAGTCGTCGCGGGCGATGCGGGTGAGCTCGTCGTTGACCGGCGCCCCCTCCTTGACGAAGCCCGCGCTCGCGTCGACGTCGGAGGAGGCGAAGAGGTCGAGCAGCCGGCGGCCGACCATCACGTGCTGGAACAGCGGGACGGGACGCTTCTCCTCGAGGATCGTGGTGGTCTCCCCGCGGACGGTGGCCAGCCACTCACCGAACTCCTCGGCGTTGGAGACGGTCGCCGACAAGGACACGAGCGTCACCGACTCCGGGAGGTGGATGATGACCTCCTCCCACACCGCGCCACGCATCCGGTCGGCGAGGTAGTGCACCTCGTCCATCACCACGAAGCCGAGGCCGAGCAGCGTGCGCGACCCGGCGTAGAGCATGTTGCGCAGCACCTCGGTCGTCATCACGACCACGGGGGCCTCGCCGTTGACCACGTTGTCGCCGGTGAGCAGACCGACCTTGTCGGCGCCGTAGCGCTTGACCAGGTCGTGGTACTTCTGGTTGGACAGCGCCTTGATCGGCGTGGTGTAGAACGCCTTGCGCCCGGTCTGCAGGGCGAGGTGGATGGCGAACTCGCCGACGATGGTCTTGCCCGACCCGGTGGGCGCCGCGACCAGCACGCCGCGGCCGTCCTCGATCTCCCGGCACGCACGCAGCTGGAAGTCGTCGAGCTCGAAGCCGTAGAGGCCCTCGAAGTCCTTGAGCATCGGGTAGGGCCTGTCGCGCTGGAACGCCGCGTAGCGCTCGGCGGGCGTCAACTCGTCGTCGGGGGTGCTCATGCGATGACCTCCAGCGCGCCGGGGACGCACTCGATCGTCAGGGGAAGCGGACCGAAGCGCTCGCCGTCGGCGTAGGTCACGATGCCGGGCGCCGCCACCGTCACCGTACGGACCCGGCGGTGGACGTACTCCGCGACACCGTCGATCCTCCCGGTGAACAGTCGCGGGTAGGAGCGGACCAGCTTGGACTTGCTCATGCGGGTGATGACCACGACGTCGAGCAAACCATCGTCGAGCAAGGCGCCCTCCGTGATGCGCAGCCCTCCGCCGAAGGACGGCCCGTTGCCCACGGCCACGAGCATGGCCTCGCGCTCCATCGTCTCGTCGTCGAGCTGGAGCACGTAGGGGATCGGGTGGAACGTCCGCAGCTCCGCGAGCGTGGCGAGGTTGTAGCGCATCTGGCCGCGGGGCCACGTCATCGCGTTGGCGCGCTCGTTGACGATCGCGTCGAACCCCGCTGCCAGCACGGTGACGAACCACCGCTCACCGCTGCGGGCGAGGTCGATCGTGCGTCGCCGCGAGGCGATGATCCGGTCGGCGGCCGCGACCGGGTCGGTGCGCGGGAGGCCGAGGTAGCGGGCGACGTCGTTACCGGTGCCGCTGGGGATGAGGCCGAGGGGCGTGCCGGTGCCGGCGACGGCCTGCACGCCGAGGTGGACCAGCCCGTCGCCGCCGCACAGCACGAGGGCCTCGACCCCGTCGGCGACGCACCCCCGGGCCAGGTCGGCCGCCTCGTCGGCGTCTCGACCCTGCAGGTTGCGGACCACGAAGCCGCTCTCGCGCAGCCGGGCCAGGGCGGCGTCACGGTAGCGAGCTCCCCGGCCACCGCCCGAGGTGGGATTGGTCAGCAGGGCGATCTCGCGCCCCCGCACGTGGCGGTCGGGCCATGCCGGGTCGTGCATGGCGCGACCCTATCCTCCGGCGCCGACGGTGGTGTCCGAGTCGTCGGAGTCGCGTCGGAGTCGCGTCGGGAGTCGCGTCGGGAGTCGCGTCGGGAGTCGCGGTGGTCAGCCCAGCCGCAGCAGGGCGGCGTACCGCTCGGCGCGGGCGCCCACCGCGCGTGCCAGCCGACTGAGGGCCTCCAGGACCAGCTCGGGGCCGAAGCGGGTCCCCGGGACGGCGAGGACCATCCGCGAGCCGTGCTCACCGATCACGACCTGGCCGTGCCGCCAGGCCTGGTGAACCCGCAGCCGGGTCGCGTCGTCGACGACGGGGGCGGGGTAGGCCTCGTCGACGGCGAGGAGGTCGCACACGATCTCCCCCGCACCCTCCGGGTACGACGCATCGGCGGGCGTCGTGCCGGCGGTCAGCCGCCCGCGGACGAGGTGGCCGGTCTGCAGGCCGGCGTCGGCGCGCCAGACGACGTCGCCGGTGCCGAGCCACTCGGGCAGGTCGAACGGGTCGATGTCGGTGATCGTGGCCTGCATGGGTCCACCCTGTCAGAGCGGGACCATGGCCGACCCAGGGCCGACGTCAGATGGAGGACAGCTCGTCGGGCGAGAGGCCCGCGTTGGGGGCCCGGCGGGCCCGACGGCGGTCGTTGAACCGCGCGATCGCCTCCGAGGCGAAGAAGAGCACCACCATCGGCACCGCCATGAGGGTCATCGAGAAGGGATCGGCCGACGGTGTCGCGACGGCCGCGAAGATGAAGGTGCCGATGATGATCCACGGCCGGTAGGCCTTGAGGGACGATCCCTTGACGACGCCGGCGAAGTTGAGCAGGACCACGAAGACGGGGATGTTGAAGGCCAGGCCGAACACGAACAGCGTGCGGGTGAAGAACTGCAGGTAGTCGTTGAAGTCGATCAGGTTGGTGACGCCCTCGGGGTTGAAGCCGATGAGCACCTCCAGCGCGACCGGGAGCGTGACGTAGCCCAGGACGATGCCGGCCAGGAACAGCGGTCCGGCCACGGCCACGAAGATGCGGCTCATCTTGCGCTCCTGGGCGTAGAGCCCGGGCAGCACGAACGCCCAGATCTGGTAGAGCCAGTAGGGCGCGGTCGCGATGGCGGCGGCGAACCCGCACAGGGTCAGCCAGAGCAGCAGGCCGGCACCGGCGCCGCTCGTCGTGGCGGTGGTGGTGCCCTCGGGCAGCTTGGCCCGCGCGTCCTCGTAGGGCCCGTAGACCAGGTCGAGGAGGAAGTGCCGGAACACCAGCGCGACGGCCAGCGCCACGACGAAGACGAGCAGGCAGCGCAGCAGCCGGGCCCGGAACTCGCGGAAGTGGTCGGCGAGGGCCATCCGCCCGTCCGGACCCACGGCGTCCTGCGGCGGCCCCTTGAACAGGCCGACGAGACCGGCGATCCTCACGCTGTTCGGAACTCCGTCGATCAGGCGGTGGTGTCGTCGCGCCGCTCGCGCAGCACCTCGCCCGAGGTCTCGGTGCGCTGGTCGACGGCCTGGGCCTCGTTGCGGGCCTCGATCTCACGCTGGGCCTCGGTCGTCTCCGATTCGGCCTTCTCGTCGTCGCGGAGCCCCTTGGTCTCGGTCTTGAAGATGCGCAGCGCCTGGCCGGAGCTGCGGGCGAGGTCGGGCAGCTTGGCGGCACCGAACACCAGCACCACGATCGCCAGGATCACGAGCCACTCCAGGCCCTGCGGCATGCCGATCATCGTGTTGATCATGTTGCTCACTCCGTCATTCGTGATGTGGTGGATCGCGTCCGGGGGGTCATTGCGAGTCTACGCCGTCTGCCTCGTAGAGGCGGAGCGCCGCCCGCGCGGCGGTCACGAAGGCATCGGCGTAGGCGGCGGGGGCGAGCAGCCGGGCGTGCGGTGCCAGGCGGAGCAGGAGGGACTTGACCCACTCCTCGCTCGCGACCTCGAGGTCCACGTCGATCGTGCCGTCGGGTCCCGGCCGCTGGCCGGTCACGGGGTAGTACTCGACCACCCAGCGCGCCGGCGGCGCCAGGCGCAGGGTCACGGTCGTGGTCTCGGCGTCGGTGAACCAGCCGCCGGTGAGGTCGCGCGCACGGGCGCCCGGGTCGGCGACGGGGCTGTCGAGCTCCGTGGCGGCCACGATGCGGTCCACGCGGAAGGCGCGGTCGCCGCCGGCGGTGTGGCACCAGGCGTCGAGGTAGAGCAGGTCCTCCACCCGCGCGAGGCCGCGGGGATCGACGACGCGGCGCGACTCCTGGTCGCGCGAGGGCACGTGGTAAGTGATCTCGACCTGGTGCCCGTGGGCGAGCGCGGACTCCAGCACCGGCACGACGGCGCTGCTCTCGAGCGGCGTGGGTGTCACGTGCAGGCGGAGCAGGCCCTCGCCGTCCTGGCCGGCGGCCTCCTCGAGCTTGGCCAGCGTGCGCTCGATGACCTCGCGGGCCTCCGTGGGTGCGGTGTCGACCATCGTCCGCAGCGCCACCACGAGCGAGGTGGCCTCGGCGGGCGAGAAGCGCACGGGGCGGGCGAGGTAGTCGGCGTTGTCGACCCGGATGATCCGGTCGCCCTCCAGCGCCTCGAGGTCGACCTCGATGAGGTCGCCGGGCAGGCCCGGTGAGACGCCGGTCATGAAGAGCAGTCGGAGGTCGCGCTCGATCTGGTCGGCGTCGGTGCCGAAGTGGGCGGCAGCGTCCTCGAGCCGCACCTCGCCCCTGGCGAGCAGGTAGGGAACCAGCGCGAGCAGGCGTGCCACCTGGTCGGGGGCGGTGTCGCCGGTCTGCGCGCTCACCGCGCCTCCTCCCCTGCCGCGACCACGGCGCGGAGCCGGTCGACGACGTCGTCGCGCAGCGACCGCGGGGCCTCCACGACCACGTCGGCGCCGTAGGTGAGGACCTCGTCGGACAGCTCGTGGACGGGGCCCTCGACGACGAGCGCGTCCCAGCCGGGGTGGTCCGCGATCGGGGTCACCGACTCGGCGCGGCGTCGCAGACCCACGCCGGTGCCCTGACGGACCCGGACCTGCGCCCGGACCGAGGGGTACGACGGCGACAGCCGCCGGGCGACCTCACGCACGTCGGTTCCGGCCGGGACGTCGTACGCCCCTGACTTGCCGGTCAGGCGGACCGTGCCGACGATGCGCGAGAGCCGGAAGACCCGCTCGGCGCCACGGTCGACGTCGAAGCCGACGACGTACCACCGGCCGGAGGAGCGGGCGAGGCCCCACGGCTGGACGCGACGGGTGGTCGGCTGGGTCTCGTCGGCTCGCTGGTAGGGGAAGCTGACCTGGCGGCGCTTGCTGATGGCGTCCCACAGCGGCTCGAAGGCCGGCTCGTCGGCCGTGATGGCCGGTGCGACGACCTCGAGGCGCGAGGGGTCGATCTCGACGCCCTGGCCCTTGAGCTTGGCCAGCGCGCGACCGGTCGCCTTGGCGAGGGTCGCCTGCTGCCACACCTGGGCGGCCAGCCCGAGCACGGCTGCCTCGTCGGACTCGAACCGGATCTCGGGCAGCGAGGTCTGCTCGGTCGGGATGCGGTAGCCGATCTCGTCGTCGAAGAAGGCGTCGGCGCTGCCGACCTCGATGACGGCGCCGATCTGCCGCAGCGCGTCCTTGTCACGCTCGAAGGCGCGCTCGAAGGCCTCGTCGCCGGCCGGTCCGCGGGCGTGCTCGGGATAGCACGCCTCGCGGATCGCGTCCTTGCCGATGAAACGCTTGGCGCCGAGCAGCAGGATGTGGAGGTTCATCAGCCGCTCTGCCCGTGGCTGCACCATGCTGGCCCCCGCCTCTCCCCTGGTTGGTCCGCGCGTGTCGTCGGTCGGCTCAGGAGGCGGCGAGGATGTCGACGACGAAGAACAGCGTGTCGGTGCCCTTGATGCCGGCCTGCTCGTTGCCCTGCTCGCCGTAGCCCTGGGCGGGCGGGATCTCCAGGATCACGCGCGAGCCGACGGTGCGACCCACGAGCCGCTCGTCCCAGCCGGCGATGACCTGGCCGACGCCGATGGGGAACTCGGCCGGCTCCTTGCTGTAGGACTCGTCGAAGGGCTTGTCGGCGTTGTAGACCTGGCCGAGGTAGTCGACGGTCAGGGTCTGTCCGGACTTCACCTTGGCACCGTCACCCTTCACCAGGGTGGTGGCGATCAGCTTGCCGGTCGGCTTGTGGGCGGTGCTGAAGTCGAGGCCGGTGATCACGCCGTCCTTCTCGATCAGCTCGGGAGCCCAGCCCGCGGGCTTCTTCTCCTCGCCCTGGGGGCCGTCGAGCGGCGGAACGGTCTCCGAGCGGCCGAGGATGTCCACGACGGCGAGCACGGCGTCGCGGTTGCCGATGCCGATGTCGGGTCGTCCGCCCTCACCGAACGCGTCCTCGGCGCTCGTGAGGAGCACGACCCGGTCGCCCACCTGGTTGCCGATGACGGCCTCGCGCAGGAACGGCAGGACCTCCTCGGACATCTCGACCGACTGCGGCGCGCCGTCCTTGGTCCAGGTGCTCTGCGCCTCCTCCTCGGTGAAGCCGTTGCCGATCCACCAGTTGGCCTTGACGGTGTCGCCGTCGGCGACCTCCTCGCCGTCGCCCTCCACGAGGATCTCGGTCTCCTCCTGCGAGGGGTCGAGACGGCCGTCGAAGGTGACCTTGGGCTCCGATCCCTGCTCGCCCTCGATGGTCACCGAGCTGAGGGGCGCGCCACCCTCGTCGGCGTCGCTGGCCCCGGAGCCGCAGGCGGCCAGTCCGAGCATGCTGAGGGAGAGGACACCGCTGAGGGCAGCGGAACGTACACGAGACACGGATTCACCTGTTCGATCGGTCGGCGTTGCCCGGACACCCTATCCAGCAGACCCCACCCGCCTCGCCACGACACCGCCTCGACACCGGCGCGTGCCGGTGCGCGTCGGGCTCACATGCCGTCGATGAGTCGCTGGACGCGCTCGTCGTAGGCCTTGAAGGGGTCCTTGCACAGCACGGTGCGCTGCGCCTGGTCGTTGAGCTTGAGGTGCACCCAGTCGACGGTGAAGTCGCGGCGGCGCTCCTGGGCCCGGCGGATGAACTCGCCACGCAGGCGCGCGCGGGTGTTCTGCGGCGGGACGCTCTTGGCCTCGAAGATCTTGAGGTCGCTGCTCACCCGGGCGACGGCGCCCCGCTTCTCGAGCAGGTAGTAGAGGCCGCGACCGCGGTGGATGTCGTGGTAGGCAAGGTCGAGCTGCGCGATGCGGGCGTCGCCGAGGGAGAGGCCGTGCTTGGCGCGGTAGCGCTCGATGAGCTTGAGCTTGATGACCCAGTCGATCTCCCGGTCCACCAGGCCGAGGTCGTCGGACTCGACGGCCTTGAGGCCGCGCTCCCACAGGTCGAGCGCGCGCTCGATGGTCGGGGTGGAGATCTGCCGGCGGTCGACGAAGTCGCGGGCCTTGGCGAGGTACTCGGCCTGGATCTCCAGGGCGCTCGCCTCGCGACCGTTGGCCAGGCGGACCTTGCGGCGTCCGGTGGGGTCGTGGCTGATCTCCCGGATGGCGCGGATCGGGTTCTCCATCGTGAGGTCGCGCATCACCACCCCCTCCTCGATCATCCGCAGGACGAGGTCGCACGACGCCACCTTGAGCAACGTCGTCGTCTCGCTCATGTTGGAGTCGCCGACGATCACGTGCAGCCGGCGGAACCGCTCGGCGTCCGCGTGCGGCTCGTCGCGGGTGTTGATGATGGGCCGGCTCCGGGTGGTGGCGCTGCTGACGCCCTCCCAGATGTGCTCGGCGCGCTGGCTCACGCTGTACGACGCCCCGCGCGGGGTCATCACGACCTTGCCCGCGCCGACGACGATCTGCCGCGTCACCAGGAACGGGATCAGGATGTCGGCGAGCCTGCTGAACTCCCCCGCTCGGCCGACCAGGTAGTTCTCGTGGCAGCCGTAGGAGTTGCCGGCCGAGTCGGTGTTGTTCTTGAACAGGTAGATGTCGCCGGCGATGCCCTCCTCGTGCAGACGGGCCTCGGCGTCGAGCAGCAGGCCCTCGAGGATGCGCTCGCCCGCCTTGTCGTGCGTGACGAGGTCGACGATGTCGTCGCACTCCGGGGTGGCGTACTCCGGGTGGCTGCCGACGTCGAGGTAGAGCCGCGCCCCGTTGCGGAGGAACACGTTGGACGAGCGGCCCCAGCTGACGACCTTGCGGAAGAGGTAGCGGGCGACCTCGTCGGGGCTCAGGCGACGCTGCCCCTTGAACGTGCACGTGACGCCGTACTCGTTCTCGATGCCGAAGATCCGCCGGTCCATGTCCCCACCCTAGGTCCGGGGACCACGTCGTGGGCCACGCCGCGCCCCGAATCCCGCCCCGCGAGCCACCTCGGTGCCGACCGCCCGACCCCGCCCCCGGGGTGGGCCGGGCCTGACCCCGGCCTTGACGCACCGACCTCGCCCGGGTGAGCGTTTCCGTCATGGGACCCCGCCACCTCGTCGCGACCGTGCTGGTCGAGCCGAGCGTGGTGGCGGACCTCGAGCTGCGGGTGATGACCGACGACATGTGGCTGTGGCCGGTGCGCACCGCTCCCGTCGTGGTCGACGGGGCCCGGATGGAGTTCCAGCTGCGCCGGCGTCTCGTCGAGCAGCGGCGCGGCGCGTGGGACGACGCCGCGGGGTGGACACCGGCCTGGATCGGCTTCGGCGACGCCTGGCACGAGTTCGGCCCGGACGGCAACGCGCGCCCGTCAGGCCCCCTCCCCTGGGCCGCCCACCAGCGGTTGTGGGCCGCGCTCGGCGAGTTCGGCCCGTCCGTGCGCTACCGGCGCCGCCTCAGCGGCATCCCGACCCGGCCGACGGCGGAGTGGCCGGGGCTCAACCTGCGCTGACGCCCGGCGTCTGCTCGGGCCCGGCCGGGCTTCAGACCTGTGAGCGGGCCACCAGGTGCCAGGTCCAGAGCGCCGTCAGGTCCTCGGCCCACGCCGTCGGGACACCGCTGTGCTGGAGGTTGACAGCACACCGCGGTTCGGCAGCCGCCTCAGACCTGACCGGGCTCCGTCGGCGGCGGAGGGGTGCCCGGAGCAGTGGGCTGGCCCGGCGCTCCCGGCTGACCGGGCTGGGGCGGCGGCGGGGCCACCGGTGGCTCGCTGGCCGGGGGCGTGGCCGGCGGGGCGACGGGAGGCTCACCCGTGACCGGGTCCTCGAGGGGCGGCGTCGCGCCGGAGACCTGGTCGGTGGGGTCGGCGGGGTCGTCCTGGCCGGAGTGCCGCGGCCCGGAGCCGGCGAGGGCGTCCTCGGGCGCGGGGGCGTCGGCCTGCTCGCTGCCGCGACCGCCGAGGATCTCGGTGAGCCGGGCCTCGCGCAGTCGGAGGAACTTGCGGGGCTGGGAGCGCGTGCGGTCGAGCGCGGCGACCTCGAGGTCGCCGGCCGGGATCACGCGGTCCTCGGACTCGCTGTGGCCCAGGGCCGCGACCGCGACGCGCAGCGCGTCCGCCAGCGAGGCCCCGGCGACGTAGTGCTCGGCGAGGTGGCCGGCAACCACGTCGGCGGCTCCACCCATCACCGCGTAGCCGTGCTCGTCGGCCACCTGGCCGTCGTAGGTCAGCCGGTAGAGCTGGTCGGACTCGGGCGTGTCGCCGACCTCGGCGACGAAGATCTCGACCTCGTAGGGCTTCTCGCCCCCGGAGGAGAAGATCGTTCCGAGCGTCTGGGCGTAGGCGTTGGCGAGGCCGCGACCGGTGACGTCGCGCCGGTCGTAGGCGTAGCCGCGCATGTCGGCGAGGCGTACGCCGGCGATGCGGAGGTTCTCGAACTCGTTGTAGCGCCCGACCGCCGCGAAGGCGATCCGGTCGTAGATCTCGCTGACCTTGTGCAGCGCCTGGGACGGGTTCTCGGAGACGAACAGGATCCCGTCGGCGTACTGGATGGCGATGACGGAGCGACCGCGCGCGATGCCCTTGCGGGCGAAGTCGGCGCGGTCCTTCATCAGCTGCTCGGGAGAGACGTAGAACGGCATGCTCATGGGGACTTGCTCCTACGTCAGGTGAGGGAGGCGGCGGGACCGTCGGGACGCTCCATGCGGGCGGCCAGGATGCGGTCGGCGATGGCGGCAACCTGGTCGTCGGGCATGTGGACTCCCCCGTCGGCCGTGATCACGTGGACGACCGGGAAGATGCGCCGCGTGATGTCGGGGCCGCCGGTGGCGGAGTCGTCGTCCGCGGCGTCGTAGAGCGCCTGGATGACAGCGGTCACGGCACCCTCCGCGTCGAGGTCGTCGCGGTAGAGCTTCTTGAGCGAGCCGCGCGCGAACAGGGAGCCGGAGCCGACCGAGTGGAACGCGGTCTCCTCGTAGCGCCCGCCGGTCACGTCGTAGCTGAAGATCCGGCCCTGGTCGGCGGCGAGGTCGTAGCCCGCGAACAGGGGCACGACCGCGAGGCCCTGCATCGCCAGGCCGAGGTTGGCCCGGATGAGGGCGGCGAGGCGGTTGGCCTTGCCGTCCATCGACAGCGTGGTGCCCTCGATCTTCTCGTAGTGCTCGAGCTCGGTCTGGAACAGCCGCACCATCTCGACCGCGAGACCCGCGGTCCCGGCGATGCCGACCACGGAGTACTCGTCGGCGGGGAAGACCTTCTGGATGTCGCGCTGGGCGATGATGTTGCCCATCGTCGCGCGGCGGTCGCCGGCCATGACGACGCCACCCTCGAAGGTGGCCGCGACGATCGTGGTGCCGTGCGGGGCGAGGTCACCGGCGGCACCGGCGGGGACGGCGCGACGCGACGGCAGCAGGTCGGGGGCCTGGACGCCGAGGAAGTCGGCGAAGCTCGACGTGCCCGGCGTCATGAACGACGCGGGGAGGCGGGAGTCACCCATGCGGAGTCACTCGCCGCCCTTCTGGATGAAGGACTTCACGAAGTCCTCGGCGTTGGTCTCGAGGACCTCGTCGATCTCGTCGAGGATCGCGTCGACGTCCTCGTCGATCATCTCCTTGCGCTCGGCGACGTCGGTCTCCACGACCTCCTCGGTCGCCGTCTCCTCCTGCGAGGACTTGCGCGGCTGCTTCTGCTCCTGGGCCATGCCACGACCCTATCCACTCCCACCGACGCCACAAGGTCGTTCACGCTCGGCGGACGGGCGAGTCGTACGCCGCGACCGGGCGCCGCGCGCCGCCGCGCCGGGCTCGGGGGCTCCGGAGGCCGACCTGGAGGGGAAGTCCGACACTTCGAGGGGGTTGCAACGGCCACCAGGTGACGAACTCCCCGCTCGAGCGGGGAGTCCACCACGGCCGCACGGCCGCCACCGGGAAGGGCCGGCAGGTCCGGCTCAGCGGGTGATGGCCGCGACCAGCGCCTGGGCGGAGTCGCTGCGGTCGATCAGCTCGCCGACGTGCGACCGCGTGCCGCGGAGCGGGTCGATGGTCGGGACCCGCTGGAGCGACTCGCGGCCGGGGAGGTCGAAGATCACGGAGTCCCACGACGCCGCGGCCACCGAGTCGGCGTACTTGTCGAGGCACCGGCCGCGGAAGTAGGCGCGGGTGTCCACCGGCGGGTCGTGCATGGCCGCCTCGATGGTGGCGTCGTCGAGCAGCCGCTCGATGCGCCCGGCCGCCGCGAGGCGGTGGTAGAGCCCCTTGTCGGGACGTACGTCGGCGTACTGCAGGTCGATGAGGTGCAGCTTGGCGTCGTCCCAGTCGAGGTCGTCGCGGTCGCGGTACTGGCTGAGCAGCCGGAGCTTGGCGACCCAGTCGAGCTCGCCGGCGCACTCCATCGGGTCGCGCTCGAGGCGGGTCAGCACCGACTCCCAGCGCGCGAGGATGTCGACGGTCTGCTCGTCGGCGTCGGAGCCGTAGCGGTCCTCGACGAACTTGCGGGCCAGGTCGAGGTACTCCAGCTGCAGCTGCACGGCGGTCAGCCGCCGTCCGTCGCGCAGCGTGACGAGGTGTCGCAGCGTCGGGTCGTGGGAGACGTCGCGCAGCGCCTTGACGGCCCCCTCGACGCTGAGGTCGCGGTCGATGAACCCGGCCTCGATCATCGCGAGCACCAGCGAGGTGGTGCCGGCCTTCAGGTAGATCGAGACCTCGGCGAGGTTGGCGTCGCCGAGGATGACGTGGAGCCGGCGGTAGACGGCCGGGTCGGCGTGCGGCTCGTCGCGGGTGTTGATGATCGGGCGCTTGAGGGTGGTCTCCAGACCGACCTCGACCTCGAAGTAGTCGGAGCGCTGGCTGATCTGGAAGCCGCGCTCCGGGGTGGTGTCGCGTCCGTCCTGACCGATGCCGACGCGCCCTGCGCCCGTGACGACCTGGCGCGAGACGAAGAACGGGGTGAGGTGGCGCACGATCTCGGCGAACGGCGTCGAGCGCCGCATCAGGTAGTTCTCGTGGGCGCCGTAGGAGGCGCCCTTGTTGTCGGTGTTGTTCTTGTAGAGCACGATCGGTGTGCTGCCCGGGACCTGCGCGGCCATCCGCGACGCGTCGAGCATCACCTGCTCCCCCGCCTTCTCCCAGCGCACGACGTCGAGCGGCGTCGTCACCTCGGGCGAGGAGTACTCGGGGTGCGCGTGGTCGACGTAGAGCCGGGCGCCGTTGGTCAGGATGACGTTGGCCAGGCCGAGGTCCTCGTCGGTGAGCTGGCTCGCGTCGGCCACCTGCCGGGCCATGTCGAACCCGCGGGCGTCGCGCAGGGGCGACTCCTCCTCGAAGTCCCAGCGCGCCCGCCTGGCCTTCACGGTCGAGCTGGCGTAGGCGTTGACGATCTGCGAGGACGCGACCATCGGGTTGGCCGACGGCTGCCCCTGCACGGAGATGCCGTACTCGACCTCGGTGCCCATCACCCGACGTACGCTCATGTGATGAGCCTACGTGTGTGGGACGAGCAGGTGGTGCCACGGCTGACCGAGCTCTGCCTGCGCGCTCCCGAGCTGCACGAGCTGCGCGCGGTCACCTGCGCCGGCCTGACCGGGCGGGTGCTCGAGATCGGCTTCGGCAGCGGGCTCAACCTCCGCTGGTGTCCCCCGGAGGTCACCTCGGTGACAGCGATCGAGCCGTCCGACCGCGCGTGGGGGCTGTCGGAGGAGCGGCGCGAGCGCGCCGGGACGCCCGTCGAGCGCGCCGGGCTCGACGGACAGCGCCTCGACCTCCCGGACGACTCGCACGACAGCGCGCTGGTCACCTTCACCCTGTGCACCGTGCCCGACCCGCTCCTCGCGCTCCGCGAGGCGCGGCGGGTGGTGCGCGCCGGGGGTCGGCTCCACGCGCTCGAGCACGGCGCCGCTCCCGAGGAGTCCGTACGCCGCTGGCAGCGCCGCCTCGAGCCGGTGCAGCGCGCGGTCTTCGCGGGCTGCCACCTCACGCGGGACGTTCCCGGCCTGGTCGAGGCCGCCGGGTGGCACGTCGAGGACCTGGATCAGGCCTACGTCGCGGGAACCGGTCCCGCGCGGCCGTGGACCTACGTGTACCGGCTGGTGGCCGGGTGAGCGGACCTGGTGGGCCGTCAGCGTCCGCGGCGGAGGAACCCGGCGAGGAACAGGACGATGACGACGATGACGACGATGATCAGAATGGTTCGCATCTGCTCAACCTAGTGCCCGCGGGTGCGGCGGCAACTCCTCCGGAGGGGTGTCGCGAGCGTGTCGGGGATCAACGCGGGCGGGACTGCCAGGCGTGGGCGACGTTGACCCCCACGATCCCGGCAAGCGTGACGAGCAGCGCGAGGAGCTGGTCGTTGACGCCGAGCGCGATGCTGATCGGGATGAAGACGACGAGCGAGACGATGCCGAGGGCCAGCTGACGCGCCCCGGCACCCGCGACTGCCGCCGTACGCCGCTGCTGCAGGGCGACCTGGTCGGCGACGCGGCGGTCGACCGCGCGCTCGATCCGCTCGGCGAAGCCCTCGACCAGCTCGGCGTCGTAGCGGGCCCCGAGCTCGCGGCGAGCCGCGAGGGCGGCCTCGATGTCGCCGTGGCCGAGGTCGTCCTCGCGGGCCACCGCGCGCTCCGGGTCGGTCACAGGTACTGACCGGTGTTGGCCACCGTGTCGATCGACCTTCCCGGCTCGGTGCCCTGCTTGCCCGTGATGAGCGTGCGGATGAACACGATCCGCTCGCCCTTCTTGCCCGAGATCCGCGCCCAGTCGTCGGGGTTGGTGGTGTTGGGCAGGTCCTCGTTCTCCTTGAACTCGTCCACGCACGCCTGGAGCATGTGCTGGACCCGCAGGCCTCGCTGGGCGGGGTTGAGGTCGCTGTCGAGGAAGTCCTTGATCGCCATCTTCTTGGCGCGGTCGACGATGTTCTGGATCATCGCGCCGGAGTTGAAGTCCTTGAAGTAGAGGACCTCCTTGTCGCCGTTGGCGTAGGTCACCTCGAGGAAGCGGTTCTCCTCCGACTCGGTGTACATCCGCTCCACGGTGGCGCGGATCATCGCGTTGACCGTGGCGGTGCGGTCCTGGCCGAACTCGGCGAGGTCCTCGGCGTGCAGCGGCAGGCGCGTGGTGAGGTACTTGGAGAAGATGTCGCGCGCCGACTCCGCGTCGGGCCGCTCGATCTTGATCTTCACGTCGAGACGACCGGGCCTGAGGATGGCGGGGTCGATCATGTC
Source organism: Nocardioides pinisoli (assembly GCF_024199985.1). Classification (GTDB taxonomy): domain Bacteria; phylum Actinomycetota; class Actinomycetes; order Propionibacteriales; family Nocardioidaceae; genus Nocardioides; species Nocardioides pinisoli. Next base: position 26,683 of record NZ_JANARS010000009.1, on the reverse strand, counting down.
CTCACGGTTGGAGGCACCGATCACGAGCACGTTCTCCAGCGCCTCGACGCCGTCGATCTCGCTGAGCAGCTGGGGGACGATCGTGTTCTCGACGTCGGAGGACACGCCCGACCCGCGGGTGCGGAAGAGCGAGTCCATCTCGTCGAAGAACACGATGACCGGGGTGCCGAGCGACGCCTTCTCGCGCGCCCGCTGGAAGACCAGCCGGATGTGGCGCTCGGTCTCGCCGACGTACTTGTTGAGCAGCTCGGGGCCCTTGATGTTGAGGAAGTAGGACTTCCCCGACGCGCCGGTGCGCTCGGAGACCTTCTTGGCCAGCGAGTTGGCGACGGCCTTGGCGATCAGCGTCTTGCCGCAGCCGGGCGGGCCGTAGAGCAGCACGCCCTTCGGCGGCTTCAGCTCGTGGTCCTTGAAGAGCTCGGGGTGGAGGTAGGGCAGCTCGACGGCGTCGCGGATGGCGTCGATCTGGGTGGTGAGGCCGCCGATCTGCGTGTAGTCGATGTCGGGCACCTCCTCCAGGACGAGCTCCTCGACCTCCGACTTCGGCACGACCTCGTAGACGTAGCCGGCGCGGGTGTCGAGCAGCAGCGAGTCGCCCGCCCGGATGGTGACGTCCTCGGCGCACAGCGGCTCCGCGAGGCGTACGACGCGCTCCTCGTCGGCGTTGGCGATCACCAGCGCCCGCTCGCCGTCGGCGAGGATCTCCTTGAGCATGACGACCTCGCCGACCTGCTCGAAGTCGAGCGCGGCGACCACGTTGAGGGCCTCGTTGAGCATGACCTCCTGCCCGCGCACGAGGCCGTCGAGCTCCACGGCGGGGCTCACGCTGACGCGCAGCTTGCGCCCCCCGGTGAAGACGTCGACGGAGTCGTCGTCGTTGCGGCCCAGGAAGGTGCCGAACCCCGCCGGTGGCTGTGCCAGGCGGTCGACCTCCTCCTTGAGCGTGGTGATCTGGTCCCGCGCGTCGCGCAGCGTCTGGGCGAGCCGCTCGTTCTGGCTCGAGACGGCCGCGAGGGAGCGCTGCGCATCGGCCAGGCGGGTCTCCAGACCGCGCGACTGACCGGGCAGGTCCTCGAGACGGCGGCGCAGGTCGGTGACCTCTGCCTCCAGGTAGCGCACCTGAGTGGCAAGTTGCTCGCGTGTCGGCTCAGACATCTCGCACCTCCTGCCACATGACACTACCCATGGATGCGTGGGACGGAAGTGGATATCTCGCTGTGTTGGTCACCGTTTCGCAACACCGGCGTCGCCGTGGGGTCAGGCGCCGTTGAGCCGCCGGATGGCGTCCAGCTCCTCCGGCGTCATCTCACCCGATGCCTCGAGCACCTGCTGCAGCACCGCGGACTTCCCGGCGAGGTAGGTGTCGATGTCCATCCCGGGGTCGTCGGCCAGCGCACGCTTCACGGTCGCGTAGGCCTCGCGCAGGTCGTCGCGCACCCTCAGCACGTCGCGCACGGCGAGGTGGTTGCGCACGGCGGTGGTGCCGGCGGTGCAGACGTAGACGTTGCGCGCGGGCGGGCCAGGGGCGCGGAACGCCTCGCGGCCCGAGACGCCCAGGTCGCCGCGGTGGACGTAGCCGACAGACTCCAGCGCGGCGACCGCGTCGGGCACCTCGTGTGCGTCGACGATGACGTCGACGTCGAGGATCGGCTTGGCCGCCAGCCCGGGCACCGACGTCGAGCCGACGTGCTCGACCCGGGCGGAGGCCACCCCGGAGAGGGCGGTGCGCAGCACGGCGGCCACCTCCTCGAACTGCTCGGCCCAACGCGGGGACCAGTCGACGACCTCGATGCTCATGCGTCGAGGTCGGGCCCGGTCACCTCGGGGACGACGTCGAGGGCGGGTACGTCGGCCGGCCTGGGGCCGGTGTAGTCGGGGCCGTAGGCGCCCGGGGCGGGTCGCCGGGTCTTGCGCGGCGGCTTCTCCCCCGGCGCCATCCGGCGCGCGGTGACGAGGAAGGCGGTGTGGCCGATCATCTTGTGGCCCGGGCGCACGGCGAGGCCCTCGACGTGCCAGTCCCGCACCAGCGACTCCCACGGCTGGGGCTCGGTGAAGCCGCCGTGGGCGCGGAGGGTCTCGACCACCCGTGACAGCTGCGTGGTCGTGGCCACGTAGGCGCAGACGATGCCGCCGGGGACCAGCGCGTCGGCGACGGCGTCGACGCAGTTCCACGGGTCGAGCATGTCGAGGATGACCCGGTCGACCTGGCCGCCCAGCCGGGGCAGGCCCTCCTTCAGGTCACCCAGGCGCAGGTCCCAGGCCGGGTGCGTGGCGCCCTCGGGGGCGGAGAAGAACTGGTGCACGTTGCGGCGGGCGACCTCGGCGAACTCCTCGCGCAGCTCGAACGACGTCACGCGTCCCCACGGGCCCACGGCGCGCAGCAGCGAGCAGGTCAGCGCTCCCGACCCGGCGCCGGCCTCCACGACCCGGGCGCCGGGGTAGATGTCGGCCAGCGCGACGATCTGTGCCGCGTCCTTGGGGTAGACCACCGCGGCGCCGCGCGGCATCGACACGACGAACTCGTTGAGCAGGGGCCGGAAGACGAGGTACTGCCCGCCGGCCGAGGAGGTGACGGTGAACCCCTCGTCGCGGCCGATCATCTCGTCGTGGTCGAGGTGGCCCTTGTTGGAGAAGAACCGCTTGCCGGCGACCAGCTCGAAGTTGTGCTTGCGACCCTTCTGGTCGGTCAGGCGCACCCACTCGCCCTCGCGCAGGGGGCCGCGGTGGACGCCGGACCAGGCCTCGGCGGGGACGTCGGCTCTGTCATGAGGGAGGGGCTCGGACATGGCGCGAACCCTAGTATCGCGAGGGCGGATTTCCCTCAGCGGCGAGCGTTGTCGCGGAAGGCCCGGTCGACGTCGGCGGTCGACAGCACGCCGTAGATCTGCCCGTCGGCCTCGACGAGGAGGTACTCCTCCGCCGGACGCCGGCTGATGGCCAGGATGAGGTCCTCGCCGGCGACCCCGGCGGGCAGGGTGAGGCCCTCCTCCATCGTGCGGGCCACGGCCGAGACGGCCACCCACGGACGACGCTCGGCCGGCATGGCGGTCACGGCCGCCTCGCTGACGATGCCCACGGGGGTGCCGTCGGGCGTGACGGTGACGATGCTGCCGGCCTGGGCCTCCTGCGCCCGCCGGACGGCCTCGGCCAGCGGCAGGTCCTCGGGGACGGTGAGCGTACGACGCGCGAGCGGACGCGCGACCAGGGCAGGGAGCCGCTGCCGGAGCCGCGCGTGGGCCATCGCGGCGGTCGCTCCGGTCCACAGGAACAGCCCGAGGATGAACACGAGGACGAGGTCGAGGATGGTGGGCGGCTCGTCGGTGACCTGCTCCTGCACCAGCGGCCACGCCAGCAGCGCGAGCGCAGTGAGGCGGCCGCCCCACCCGGCCACGATGGTGGCGCGGTGCTGGTTTCCGGAGGCACCCCAGACGAGCGCCTTGAGCACGCGTCCGCCGTCGAGCGGCAGTCCGGGCACCAGGTTGAGCACGCCGATGAGCAGGTTGGCGCCGGCCAGCAGGAACAGCGCCTCGTCGAGCAACCCGTCCGGCGTCACCCGGACCAGGAGGCCGGCCACAACGCCGACGGCGATGGAGGTCAGCGGACCGACCACGGCGATCCAGAACTCGTGGCGCGGGCGCTTCGACTGGCCGTCGACCTCGGTCATGCCGCCGAGGAAGTGCAGCGTGATCGAGTTGACGCCGTAGCCCAGCCGCTTGGCGACGACCGCGTGGGAGGCCTCGTGGAGCAGTACCGAGAGGTAGAGCACGACTGCGAAGGCGAAGCCGGCGACGTACCTCCAGAAGCCGAGGCCGGGCTGCGCGGCCTCGATGCGGGGCCCGAACGTCAGCGAGATGAGCGCGGCGACCACGAACCACGAGGTCGTGATGAGCACGTCGATGCCGGCGATGGACCCGATCCGCAGCGTGCCCGGGGCGCGCGGAGCCGAATGCCGCGGTCCGTCGTCGCGGGCTGGATCGGTCGGGTCTGCCACGTCACAACCCTAGCCAAGGGGCCCGCCGCGAGCGGTGGCCGCGCGGGCGGCGGCGCCCGCGGGACTGTCGTACGCCTCGCCTAGGGTGAAGCGCGCCATGACGATCCCCCTCCCCACCCCGTCCGCCGCGGCACCGGCCGCCGCGTCTGCCGGTGCGCCCGAGTCCCCCGCCGAGCGGGTCTCGACACCGGTGGACGGCGTCGAGGTCCTGGGGGCGATCTCGCCGAGCCGGGCCGGTGACTTCCTGGCCTGTCCCCTGCTCTACCGCTTCCGCACGATCGACCGCCTGCCCGAGCCGCCGTCTCCCGACGCCGTCCGCGGGACGGTCGTGCACAAGGTGCTCGAGGACCTCTTCGACGTCCCCGCCGCCGACCGCACGCCCGAGCGCGCCGGTGACATGCTCGTGCCGGCGTGGGAAGCCCTGCTGGAGGCGGAGCCGGGGCTGGCCGAGATGTTCGGCGCCGAGGGGCCCGACCTCGCTGCCTGGCTCGCCTCCTGCCGCACCGTGCTCGACCGCTACTTCGACCTCGAGGACCCGCGCCGCCTCGAGCCCGCCGAGCGCGAGCTCTACGTCGAGGCGCTGCTCGAGTCCAAGCTGTTGCTGCGTGGGTTCGTCGACCGCGTCGACGTGGCGCCCGACGGTCGGATCAGGGTGGTGGACTACAAGGGGCTGGCCATCGACACACCGCTGCCGACGCCGACCGGCTGGACGACCATGGCAGAGGTAGAGGTCGGCGACCAGCTCATCGGGTCGGACGGCCGTCCGACCACAGTCACGTTGAAGTCGTCGGTCCACGATCGCCCCTGCTACCGAGTGACGTTCCGCGACGGGTCGTCGGTCGTTGCTGACAACGTTCATCTGTGGCGGGTGACCGTCACCCGCAGGCAAGAGCAGACCGAACAGATCATGGACACCGAAGGACTGCTCTCAGAGCTGACGGCACTACGGGATCAGGGTCGCCCGAGCTCTATGTGGGTGACCGCAGCCCACGCACTCGAGCTCACGGACCGGATCGACTTGCCCATCCCGCCGTGGCTGCTGGGAGCGTGGCTGGGCGACGGTGACTGCCGCGCTGGTTCGTTGACGGTTGGACGCGACGACGTCCACGACATGACGGTCCTGGTCAAGGACAATTGGCACGGATCTGCGCGGGTCCGTGAGGACAGCAGTGCTCATCGGATCACGCCGGGCAAGCGCCCCGACCAGTGCACCTACGGGCACGATGAGTTCAAGCCGCCCACGTCCGGCCACCCCAGTCGCCGGTGCGCGAGTGAGTCTCGACATGCCGACCAGACTCAGTCCAACCTCTCGCTCACAGGGCTGCTGCGTCGTGAGGGGCTTCTGCATCACAAGCACATCCCCCTCCGCTACCTCCGAAGTGGGACCCACCAGCGGATCGAGCTGCTACGCGGACTGATGGACACCGATGGTTGGTGGAACAAGGTTCGTCGACGGGCGGGCTTCACCACGACAGACGATCGACTGGCCGCTGGCGTGGTCGAGCTTCTGCACACATTGGGCATTAACCCGTGTCACTTCCAGAAGCCTTACGTGAATGCTGTGCGGGACGACCGCATCTGGCACGTCATCGAGTTCACCCCGACCTGGTTCAACCCGTTCTCCCTGCCGAGGAAGGCGAATGCCTGTCGGGGCGCCACCACGCCGCTACAGCATGCACTCGCGTCGAGGAGAGTCATCGCCTCCGTGGCGCGAGTTCCCTCGGTTCCCACACAGTGCGTGTCGGTCGACGCTGCCGACGCCATGTACCTGTGCGGCACCGGCTTCATTCCGACGCACAACACGGGCAAGGCGCCCGCCGAGGGCTATGAGGCCAAGGCGCTGTTCCAGATGCGTTTCTACGCCCTCGTCCTCTGGCGGCTGCGCGGCGTCGTGCCGTCGGTGCTCCAGCTGATCTACCTCGGCAACGGCGAGATCCTCCGCTACGAGCCCGACGAGGACGACCTCCGCGCGACGGAGCGCAAGGTCGAGGCGGTGTGGCGGGCGATCCGCCTCGCCCACGAGTCGGGCGACTGGCGGCCGAGCCCGTCGCGCCTGTGCGACTGGTGCTCGTTCCACCAGTACTGCCCCACGAAGGGCGGCACCGTCCCGCCCCTGCCGGAGGCCGTGCCGCCCGCCGCCGATGCCTCTGTGGACGAGTCCTCCGACTGACACCCGCTCGTGCCGCCGCACTTCCGCCCGGACGTTGGGCCGGACGCTAGGGGGTGGAGTAGGCGTCCGGAGGCGGTGGCGCGGGCCCGGTGACCGGCCCACTGAAGCCCTCGGCGACGAGCACGGGCTCGACGTCGTGCGGCTGGATCGCCCCGGAGGCGATCTCCTCGGCGAAGTGGCAGGCCACCCGGTGCCCGGGCGAGGCGCCCTCGACCTCCACGACGCGCAGCTCGGGCCGCTCGGTGTCGCACCGCGTCTCCTGCCGCCAGGGGCAGCGCGTGTGGAAGCGGCAGCCGGTCGGCGGGTTGGCCGGTGAGGGCAGGTCGCCCGACAGCAGGATCTGCTCGCGCGAGTCCTCCACCAGCGGGTCCGGGACGGGCACCGCGGACATCAGGGCCCGCGTGTAGGGGTGCAGCGGCAGGTCGTAGAGCTCGGCGGCGCCGGACTCCTCGACCAGCCCGCCGAGGTACATCACGCCGATCCGGTCGCTGATGTGGCGCACGACGGCCAGGTCGTGGGCGACGACGAGGTAGGTGAGACCGAGCTCGTCCTGGAGGTCCTGCAACAGGTTGATCACCTGGGCCTGGATCGAGACGTCCAGCGCGCTGACCGGCTCGTCGGCCACGATGAGGTCGGGCCCGACCGACAGCGCGCGGGCGATGCCGATGCGCTGGCGCTGGCCGCCGGAGAACTCGTGGGGGTACTTGGACAGGCCGGCCGGGGGCAGCCCGACGGCCGACATCAGCTCGCGCAGCCGGGCCTGGGTCGTCGCCTTGTCGGTGTCGAGGCCGTGGGCGCGCATGCCCTCGATCAGGATCGACTCGACGGTCTGCCGCGGGTCGAGGCTGGACAGCGGGTCCTGGAAGACCATCTGGAAGCGCTTGCGCGCACGTCGCAGCTCCTCGCCCTCGAGCGAGGCGATGTCGGTGCCGTCGAAGACGACCGACCCTGCGGTCGGGGGCTCGAGCTTGAGGATGGCCTTGCCGAGCGTGGACTTGCCGCAGCCGGACTCCCCCACGAGCCCGTAGGTCTCACCGCGCCGGATGCGGAGGTCGACGCCGTCGACGGCCCGGACGTGGCCGACCGTGCGGTCGAAGATGAGCCCGCTCTTGATCGGGAAGTGGACCTCGAGGCCGCGGACCTCGAGGAGGACGTCGGAGTCGCCGTCGCGGCCCGCGTGGTCAGCGTGGCCGGCGTGGTCGGCGTGGTCGGTCATCGTGGTCCTCCCACCGGGTTGAAGCAGCGGAACCCGACGACGTCGTCGCCGTCCCACCGGGGCATCTCCCGGGTGCAGACATCCACCCGGTGCGAGCACCGCGGGGCGAACGCGCACGCCGAGTCCCAGGGCAGGTTGTCGGCCACCGACCCCGGCACCGGGTTGAGCTTCTCCCCGCGCGGCGCGTCGAGGCGCGGGATCGAGTCGAGCAGGCCGACCGTGTAGGGGTGCCGCGGCTGCCGGAACAGCCCGTGGCGCCCACCGCGCTCGACGATCTTGCCGCCGTAGAGGACGTTGACCTCGTCGCACAGCCCGGCCACGACACCGAGGTCGTGGGTGATCATCACCAACGCGGTGCCGGTGTCGACGACCAGCTCCTTGAGCAGCGCCAGGATCTGGGCCTGGATCGTCACGTCGAGGGCCGTCGTCGGCTCGTCGGCGATCAGCAGACGCGGACTGCAGGCGAGCGCCATGGCGATCAGCGCGCGTTGCCGCATGCCGCCGCTGAGCTGGTGGGGGTAGTTGGCCAGTCGGGCCTTCGGATCCGGGATGCCGACGCGGTCGAGCAGCTCGGCGGCCTTCGGCGTCGCCTCCTTGCGGCTGAGGCCCTGGTGCCGCTCCATGACCTCGGTGACCTGGCGGCCGATCGTGATGACGGGGTTGAGCGAGGACAGCGGGTCCTGGAAGATCATCGCGATGTCGGCACCCCGGCGGTCGCGCATCTGCGACGGCGACAGTGACAGCAGGTCATCGCCGTCGAAGACCGCCTCTCCCTCCACGGTGTTGCCGCGCTTGGGCAGCAGCCCCATGATCGCGAGGGAGGTGACGGACTTGCCGCAGCCGGACTCACCGACCAGGCCGACGGTCTGCCCCGGGCGTACGTCGAAGCTGACACCGTCCACGGCTTTGAACGCCCGCTCGTCGCGGCGCTGGAAGGTGACCCGCAGGTCGCGCACGGACAGCAGGGGCTCGGTCGATCGCGGCGAGCTGCGGATCGTCTGGTGCTGGGTCACAGGTCACCTCCTCGTCTTGGGGTCGAGGGCCTCGCGGAGCGACTCGCCCATCAGCGTGAACCCGAGCGCGACGACGATGATGCACCCGGCCGGGTAGAACGCCAGGTGCGGCGCCTCGGAGATGTAGCGCTGTGCCAGGCCGAGCATCTGTCCCCACTCGGGTTGTCTCTGGTCGGGGTTGCCGAGGCCCAGGAAGGAGAGTGCGGCGGCATCGATGATCGCCACCGCGAGGGAGAGCGTCGCCTGGACGATCACCGGACCGATCGAGTTGGGCAGCATGTGCCGGAACACGATCGCGCGTTTCTTGACGCCCAGCGAGCGTGCGGCGAGGACGTGGTCGCTGCTCCTCTGGGCCAGCATCGACCCGCGGAGCAGCCGCGCGAAGATCGGTATCTGGATGATCGCGATCGACACGATCAGCGTCCACTGGCTGGGGCTGCGTGCCAGCGAGGCGACGGTGAACGCGAGGAGCAGCGAGGGGATCGACAGCATCACGTCGACGATGCGCATGACCAGCGAGTCGACCGCGCCGCCGATGGCGCCGGCGATGGTCCCCAGGATGACGCCGCCGATCAGGCCGAACAGGGTCGCGAAGACGCCCACGATCAGCGTCTGTCGGCTGCCCACGATGAGGCGGGACAGCAGGTCGCGTCCCCGGTCGTCGCCGCCGAGCGGGTGCCCCGGCTGCGGGCCGGGCACCGGGTTGGTCTGGGGCCGCACCTCGTCGAGCAGGGGGCGGGCAGTGACGTCCCACGGTGCGATCCACGGCGCGATGATCGCCAGCACGACGAAGCACACGGTGATCGCTGCGCCGGTCAGGAAGACCGGGTTGCGGCGCAGGCGGAGCCACGCTCCGCGGATCAGCGAGACGCCGGGGGTGTCGTCGACCGCGCCGGCCTGGGCGAGGGCGTCGATCCGGTCGCGGCGCCGCTGGCCGTAGGACGGACGGCGGACGTCCTCGGCGACGGCTGGGTCGATGGGGTCGCTCATGCCCTCACCTCGTCCGGATCCGCGGGTCGATGACGGCGTACGCGATGTCGACCAGCAGGTTGATCACGACGTAGATCACGGCCGCCGCCAGGATCAGGACCTGCAGCACGGCGTAGTCCTTCTCACGGAACGAGGTGGCCAGCGCCTCCCCCACCCCGCGGTAGGAGAAGACGGTCTCGGTCAGCACCGCTCCGGCCAGGAGACCGCCGGCCTGGAGGCCGATGGTGGTGAGGACGGGCAGCATGGCGTTGCGCAGCACGTGACGGGACCGGATGACCCCGGTGCTCAGTCCCTTGGCCTCGGCCGTGCGCACGTAGTCCTCGTCGAGCACGTCGAGGACCGACGCGCGGGTGATGCGGAAGATCACCGCGAACGGGATCGTGGCCAGTGCCAGCGCCGGCAGGATCAGGTGCTTGAGGGCGTCCCACGCCGCGTCCCACTCGCGCGTGAGGATGCCGTCGAGGACGAACAGGCCGGTCACCCGGGTGGCGTCGATCCCGGTGCTCTGCCGTCCGGAGACCGGCAACAGGTTCCACTCCACGGCGAAGAAGTACTTCAGCAGGAATGCGGTGAAGAACACCGGGACGGCGACTCCGATCAGCGAGAAGATCACGGTGGTGGTGTCGACGGCCGATCCGGCGCGTCGCGCCGCGAAGTAGCCGAGCGGGATGCCGATCACGACGGCCAGCAGCAGCGCCAGGACCGCCAGCTCGATCGTCGCAGGGAGCCTGGTGAGGAAGACGTCGAGCGCGTCGGTGCCGGGCAGCACCTTCGTGGACACGCCGAACTCGCCCTGGAGCACCCGTTGCAGGAACTTCTGGTACTGGACCGGCAGCGGCTCGTCGAGGCCCAGGGCGGCCTCGAGGGCGGCGCGCCGCTCGGGCGTCTGGCGCTCGCCCAGGATGGCCGAGACCGGCCCGCCCGGCAGGGAGCGCAGCCACGCGAACAGCAGCATGGACAGCACGAGGACGACCACGCACATCTGGAGCAGTCGTCGAAGGACAAAGCGAAGCATCGATCTCCTCCCACGCCCGCGCCGGTCGGGGGCCGTCGGTCACGACGACCCCCGGACCTGGCGCAGGTCGGTCAGCGACGGGCGGGAGTCACTCCCCTCCGACGGTGACCGTGTCGAACTCCTCGGCCGTGAGCGGGCTGGGCACCACGCCCTCGACCCCGGGACCGACGACGAGGGCAGGAGGCGAGTGGCTGATCGGCAGGCCGGGGAGGTACTCCTCCATGATCTGGCCGTTGATCTCCTCGAAGGCGGCGCCGCGCTCGTCCTCGTCCACGACGGCGTCGGCCGCCTTCAGGTCGTCGGCGAGCTGCTTGCCCCAGGGATAGGCAGACGTGCCGAAGTCGTTCTCCTTGAGGTTGCCGAAGAACGTGCCGATGAAGTTGTAGGCCGAGTCGTAGTCGCCGGTCCAGCCGAGGATGTAGGCGTCGTAGCGCCCGGCGGTGACGTTGTCGAGGTAGCCGCCGTTCCAGGAGGCGGTCTTCACGTCGACCTTGACGCCCACGGCCTCGAGGTCGGTGCGCAGGGCCTCGAAGATCTTCTCCGGGTCCGGCATGTAGGGCCGGCTCACCTCGGTCGGGTAGGCGAAGGTGAGCTCCATGCCCTCCGCCCCGGCCTCCTGGAGCAGGCGCTTCGCCTCGTCCGGGTCGTAGGGGTAGGGCTCGAGCTCGGTGTTGTAGCCGCTCACCGTGTCCGGCATGAACTGCGTGGCCACCGCGGCGCCCTCGGGCAGCTGGGTCTGGACGAGCTGCTCACGGTTGAGGGCGTGGTAGAGGGCCTGGCGGACCTTGAGGTCCTTGAGCTGGGGGTTGGCCTCGGGGTTGAGCCCGAGGTAGAGGATGTTGAACGGGTCGCGCACCTCGACGCTGTTGCCGTCCTCCTCGAGACCGGCCCAGTCGACCGGGTTGGGGAGGTCGTAGCCGTTGATGCTGCCGGCCTCCAGCTCCTGGCGGCGGGTGCTCTCGTCGGGGATCACCCGGAAGACGAGCTCGCTGACCTTGGCCGTGTCGCCCCAGTAGTCGTCGTTGCGGGCGAGGGTGATCTCGCCGTTGGCCTCGTCGTACTCGCCGAAAGTGAACGGACCGGTGCCGACGGGGGCGTCGGCGTAGGCCGGGAAGCTGAAGCCCTCGCCCTCGGCGGCGATGCCGTTGGCGTCGCCCTCCTCGAGGGCCTTGGGCGACTGCATGGAGAGCGACTCGAGCGTCAGCATGGTCGGGAACCCGGACGTGGGGCCGCTGATCGTGATGACGGCCTCGAACTCGTCGGTCGCCTCGCAGCCCTGGTAGAGCGAGTTCTCCGCGTCGTTGGCGAAGGCGCCCATGACGTAGCCCCAGTACTCGCCCGCGGTCTGGCCGGCCTCGTTCTGGTCGAACATCCGCTCGAAGTTGTAGCAGACCGCCTCGGCGTTGAAGGGCTCGCCGTCGTGGAAGGTGACGTCGTCGCGGAGCGTGAACGTCCACTCCGTGCCGTCCTCGTTGGGCTCCCACTCCGTGGCGAGCTCGGGGACGACCTCGGCGCTGCCGGGCTCGATGCCGAGGAGGCCCTCGAACATCTGACGGGTCACACGGAAGGTCTCGCCGTCCGTGGCGTAGAACGGGTCGAACATCTCGGGAGCGCCGGCGGCGCCGAACACGAAGGTACCGGCGTCCTCGCTGCCCCCTCCCTCACCGCCACCGTCGCGCTCGCTCTCGGCGCAGCTCGCGAGGGTGGCTGCTGCCAGGACCGCCGTGGTCCAGGTCGCCACGGTGCGTTTCACAGACATGCCGAGGTCCTTCCGTCCGTTATCCGATCAGGGTCGTCCCCGCACCCTAGACCGGCTCGTGTGACCCGGGCCACACCGACACGGTCACGGTCCGATCACGTGTTGGCCACCTCGACGTCCCGCGCGCCACCACTCACCAGCCGGGCCAGGCCGGCCGTGTCCAACCCGCTCAGCGTGTCGACGAAGACCCGTCGCTCGCCCTCGAGGATCGGCACGTGGTGCGGCACGCACAGGACGGTGCAGCCGGCGGCCACGGCCGACGTGGCACCGGTGTTGGAGTCCTCGATGGCGACGCAGTCGCCCGGCGCGTGGCCGAGCTCGGCGGCCGCGGTGAGGTACGGCTCGGGGTGGGGCTTGCCGAGCTCGACGCGGTCACCGGTGACGACGCTGGCGAACGCGCCCTCGGGCAGCTGCGCCAGGATCGGGTCGACGAAGCGCTGCCACGACATGGTGACGAGGGCGCAGGGAACCCCCGACCGCACCAGGTCCGCGAGCAGCTCGCGCGCGCCCGGGCGCCACGGCACCTCGACCTCGACGCGCGCGACCACCCCGTCGAGCAGCTCGTCGACGATCTGCTGCGGCGTGCGGTCGATGCCCATGTGGACCCGGATGTAGTCGCCGGACGCCAGCAGCGCGTTGCCCACGAGGTTCATCGCGTGCTCGTGCGACCAGGTGCCGCCGTACTTCTCCGCCATCGCGTACTCGGTGGCGATCCAGTAGGGCTCGGTGTCGACGAGCGTCCCGTCCATGTCCCAGAGGACCGCGGCGGGCAAGGACGACAGCGCCGGAGAAGTCACCCGCGAGACCCTACCGAGGCGGGTCGGCGGCCTCCGACGCCCCCTCGGGTGCGTCGCCGGGGCCGACGTGCCTCGCCCGATCCGTGGGAGGCAGCCGGGGACTCGTCGGCCTACGGTCCAGCTGAGGACCCGCCACTCCCGGGTCCCCGACGGTGCGAGGAGGGTCCGGGTGCCGAGGATGATGATCCGCGTCGATGCCGAGCTGTCGCCGGACGCCCTCACGGCGTTCCCGCACCTCGTCGCCGTGCCGCAGCGCCCGCAGACGGTGCTCTCGGGCGAGGTCGCCGACCAGGAGGAGCTCCAGGGTGTCATCAGCCTGCTGACCAGCCTCGGCATCGGCGTGGTCGACGTGTTGACGATGCCCGAGCCTGCTGGACTAGGCTCGACCCCGTCTCACCCGAACGGGTGAGGCGCGGGGACGACCTGCCGTCGCCGGGGATCGGGCACTCGGGAGGGTGCGAGGGCGAGCGGGACGGGCGTCGACGCTGCTGCGGCGAGAGGCCCGACGCCATGGGGGAGACGGCACGGTCGGCTCGGGACCGTGCTCCGGGCCGGCACGACGACGGGGTCCGGGACGACGAGGCGGGTGTCCCCCACCTGCCGCAGACCTTCGTGGCGCGGTTCGACCTGTGGCGCCGCCTCGATGCCGCGGCCGGGTCGACGATCGTGACCCTGGTCGCGCCGGCCGGTGCGGGCAAGACCCTCGGCGTGGCGGGGTGGCTCCGCAACGCGCGGCCGCGCGCGTCGCGCGGCGACGTGCTGTGGCTCGACGCGGGGCGCGGCCTGGACCACGCGGTCGTCGAGACCGCCCTCGGTGACCCGGAGCGCGCCGGCGGAGGTCCGCCTCGCCTGCTGGTCGTCGACGACGCCCACGCCCTGCCCTCGTCGGCCGTGCGCCTCATCGACGACCGGCTCACCGGCGCACCGCACACCATGCGGCTCCTGCTCCTGAGCCGCTGGGACCTGCCGCTGACCCGGATCGCACCCCAGCTGCGCGGCCACCTGACCGAGCTGCGGGGCGACGTGCTGCGCCTCTCGGCCGACGAGAGCTCGCAGCTGATCGAGCGGCACGTCGGGCCGTCCTCGCCCGAGGTGGTCTCGGCGATCGCCGCCCACGCCGACGGTTGGTGTGCGGTCGCGGTCCTGGCCTCGAGGCTGGTGGCGGCGTCCCCGGACCAGCAGGGCGCCGTACGACGGCTGGCGCAGGGCGGCTCGACCGTCGCCGACCAGGTCGTCAACGAGGTCTTCTCCACGCTCAGCTCCCGTGAGCGCCACCTGCTGCTGTGCACCGCGAGCGAGCACGAGGTGTCCGCGGAGCGGGCAGCGCACCTGACCCACGACCGCGGTGCCGGGCTCGTCCTCGACGGCCTCGAGTCGACCGGCCTGCTGGTCACGCGGTCCGAGCACAGTCCGCTCGCCGCACCACCGCGCACCGGACCCCGGCCCGCGGAGACGCCCCGCTTCCGGATCCACCCGCTCCTCGCCGAGGTCGTACGACGTCGCATCAGCGCCGGCGGGGTCGACGTCGAGCGGGCCCGCTCAAGCGTCCTGCGAGCCGTTCAGCTCGACGCGAGCAGGGGCGCCCGCGACGACGCCTTCGGGCGGCTGGCCGACATCGGGCTCGCCGAGCCGGCCGTGCGCCAGCTGGTCGAGGACGGCACCCGGCTCCTCACCCGGGGCCACGGCAAGGACGTCGTCACCTTCGCCCACCGGTGGCCGGACGTCGTCGACGCACATCCCGAGTGCTGGTTCGTCCTGGCGGTCGAGCGATGGACCCACGGCGACATCACCTCGACCATGCACTGGCTGGACCGCCTGGTCGCGCGGTCGGCGGACGACGTCGCGGCCAGCCCGCGCCTGACGGCACAGGTGCTGTGTGCCCACCTGATGCGCGCACGCGCCGGATTCGAGGACCTCGCACCGGTGGTGCAGGAGGCGCAGCAGGTCGTGGGCTCCACGGCGTTCTCCCGCACGCCGTCCGACCTGCAGCCCCACGTCCTCGCCGAGCTCGGCATCGCCCAGCTCAAGCTCGGCCTGGCGGTCCCTGCCGAGGCCAACCTGCTCCGCGCGGCGCAGCTCGGCGACGAGCTGGACATGCCTGCTCATGCGGCATCGGCGTTCACCCACCTGGCCGGCCTCTACTACATGCGCGGGCGCGAGCACGTCGCCCAGCGCCTGGCGGAGCGCAGCCTGCACGCGATGAAGCACCTGGCGACCGTGTTCCCCGTGATCCGCCACCGGGCCGAGCTCTACGGCGCGCTCGCGCGCATGTCGACGCTGCCCGTCCCCACCGGGCCGGACCAGTCGCCAGGGGGACAGATCCCGACCGCCGCGGTCCTCCACCCCGCCGACACCACGACACGGTTCTGGCAACAGGTCCACGACGCGCGGGTGCACCTGACCGGACGATCGGTGATCGGCGCCGAGCAGACCCTCCAGGGGATCATGGACGTGCCCGGCCTGCCCCGCCACCTGCGGGCCACCGTCCTGGTCGAGCGCGCCTACCTCGCCGCCCTGTGCGACGACCGCCCGACCGTCAGGAGCCTCGCCGACGAGCTCGACGCCCACGGCTCGACGGGCGAGGCCCTGCTCCTGCGCGGTGTCGAGGCCGACCTGGTCGGCGACCTCCGCCACGCCGCCGAGCACCTCGCGGCCGCGGTCGGCCACCGCATGCTCGACCAGCCTCCGTGCCGGGCGCTGGCCCTCGTGGGGCGCGGGCAGCTCCTCCACGCCCTCGGGGAGCACGGGCCCGCTCGCGAGGTCGTGCTCGAGGCCGTCCGCGCGACCGAGAGCCGCGGCAACTACGTGCCCTTCCTCGGCTGGTCCCGTCACGGCACGCCCGTCCACACCATCCTCACCGAGCTGGGCGACGCCGATCCCACGACCTGGCTCGGCGCGCTGCGCGAGCTCACCCGCGAGCACTCCGACATCACGGCCGACCTCGCGCCGTCCACGGCCACGACCAGGGAGTGGGCGTCAGCCACCGACGCGCTCGTCACGACGCGCTTGAGCCCACGCGAGCGCGACGTGCTGCGCGAGCTCGCCCGGGGAGCGACCTACGCCGACATCGCTGCCGGGCTCTACGTCTCCGAGAACACCGTGAAGACCCACGTGTCGAGCCTCTACAACAAGCTCGGCGCAGGCCGACGGAGCGAGGCGCTCTCCACCGCCCGCCGCCTGCGCCTCATCTGACCCGCACGCAGGAGCGGAGAAGATCAGGCCTCGTCGGCGAACGCGTGCCGGATCGCGTCTTCCTGCTCGTTGGTCAGGTTGGTGAAGATCAGCTCGGGCCGGTTGGTGGAGAAGGCCTCGCGCACCTTGTCCATCACGGCGTCGGAGCTCATCACGAAGAGCGCCGAGGTCCCGGGTGTCACCTCGTCACGGACCCGGTCGATGAAGCTGTCGTCGATGCCGACGTCCCGCAGCGAGCCGGCCAGCGCTCCCGACGCCGCGCCTATGGCGGCGCCCAGCAGGGGGACGAAGAAGATCAGGCCGAACAACATGCCCCAGAAGGCGCCGCCCAGGGCACCCTCGCCGGCGAGGTTGTGCAGCTGCTTGGTCTTCGGCTTGCGCTTCCCCTCGTCCCACCGCACGGTGGCTGCGTCGTGGATGGTGATCAGGTGCTGCGAGGACAGCTCCCGCAGCGTCTCCGTCGCGTCATCGGCTCCCGAGGCGGTGTCGAACTTCCAGACCGTGAGCGTTCCCATGGGTGCGTCCCTTTCGTCCGTGGTGTACGCCGATGCTGCGCGCGCCGGGAGCCCACTGGCTCCCCCGATCCGGGTGAGCGACTCCGTGGCAGGCGTGAGCGGTCGACCTCGCCCGGATCAGGGGTATGCACGGGTCCCTGCGCGCGTCATCGTGGTTCGTGCGGTCGCACCGACCGGCGAGGATCGGAGGACCCGACGTGATCGACTTCCCGCTGTGCGGGCTCGTCCGGGTGCGCGAGGCGGGTTGAGGTGGCGAACCAGGTGGAGTCCCGCTGGTCGCGCCTGCTCCGACGGCCCAGCCTGCTGGGCCTCGTGCTGGCGACCTGGCTCGCGGCCCAGTCGCTGGCGCCGTCGCTGCTCGTCCGGTCGTGGGTCTTCCAGGGCGTGCTGGCCGGCCTCTCGTTCGCCCTCGGCTACGGAGTGGGACTCGGCCTCACCCGGCTCGTCCGGGGCCTGTGGGTCCGGTTCGGGTGGCCGAGGCGACCCTTCACCCCGTCGGCGGACCGGTGGGTGCGCCTGACGGTGCTCGGCCTCTGCCTGGCCTACGCGACGTGGGCGGCGCTCGACGCGGTCGACGCCCACCGGTGGACCTGGGAGCGGCTCGGCTACGCGCGGTCGTCGTACGGCGTCGTCTTCGGTGGCACGCTCGTGCTGGCCGTCGTCGTGGCCCTCGCCCTGTTCGTGGTGGCCCGCCTGCTGAAGCTCGTCTGGCGCGCGGTCACCCGGGTGGGGACCCGGGTGCTGCCCGCCTGGATCGCCGGCGGCCTCGCCCTCGTCCTGGTCGGCTGGGCGCTGCTGGCCTCGCTCAACACCTTCGTGCTGGAGCGCACGCTCGACGGGCTCAACGCCGGGTTCGCGCTCGGCGACCGGGACCTCGAGGGCGCGCCCAACCCTCCGACGTCGCGGCTGCGATCGGGCGGGCCGGCGTCGGACGTGGACTGGGCGGAGGCGGGACGGGAGGGCCGACGCTTCCTCACCCGAGGACCGACCACCGACGACCTCGAGGGACTCGCCACCGGTGAGGTCGTCGAACCCGTCCGGGTGTTCGTCGGACGCGCCTCCGCCGACACCGTCGAGGAGCGGGTCGACCTGGCCGTGCGCGAGCTGGAGCGCTTCGGCGGGTTCGAGCGCAGCGCGCTGCTGGTGGTGGTCCCGACGGGGACGGGCTGGATCAATGAGCAGCTCGTGCAGCCGCTGGAGTACTTCCACGCCGGCGACATCGCCACGGTCACCGTGCAGTACTCGCACCTGCCCAGCCCGCTCGCGTTCATCTCCGAGTCGGCCGCGGCAGGCGACACCGCCGTCGCCCTCTTCGAGGCGGTCGAGGACCGGCTCGCGGCTCAGGGCTCCGAGCGCCCCGACCTCTACATCGCCGGGGAGAGCCTGGGCTCCTTCGGCGGGTCGCAGGTCTTCGACTCCCTCGCCGACAGCCAGGACCGGGTCGACGGAGCCGTCTGGGTCGGGCCGCCCGAGACGATGCGGCTGCGACGCGAGGCCGAGCGGGTGCGTGAGCCGGGCTCGCCGCAGGTGCGTCCTGTCGTCGGCGACGGCGAGGCGTTCCTCTTCGCCAACCGGGTCGGCGACGTGGAGGGCAGGACCGCCCACTCGGTGTTCCTGCAGCACGGCGACGACCCGATCGTGTGGTGGGACTGGGACACCCTGGCCGACGAGCCCGACTGGCTCGAGGAGCCGCTCGACCCGTCGGTCAACCCGGCCATCCGGTGGGCGCCGGTGACGACCTTCCTCCAGCTCGCCGTCGACATGGCGGTGAGCAACGACTTCGACGAGGACCACGGCCACAAGTACGGCACCCAGCCACTGAGCGCGTGGTACGCCGTGGTGCGACCACCGGGCTGGGACGAGGAGCGGGTCGCGCTGCTGCGCGAGCGCCTGGCCACCATTTCCCGGTGAGCGGGGTCGACCGGCGCGGGGCCAACCGGAGCGGGTTCATCTCCCCCGGTTCGGGTGAAGGTCGCCCGGTCGGTGAGCGGCAGAGTGCGGGGTGCCGGACGGGGTGGCCGGACAGCGACCCGGCCAGGAGGAGGACGCGTGGTCATCGTGATGTTCCTGCTGCGGTGGTCCCTCCTCGCCCTGGCCGTGGTCCTGGCCGCCTGGGTGACACCCGACGTCGACTTCTCGGGTGGTCCGCTCTCGGCACTCGTGGTGGCCGTCCTCGTCGCTGCCGCCAACGTCGTGGCCCAGCTGCTCATCCGGTGGTTGCCGACGTCGGACCGGGTGCTGGTGCTCGCAGCCACCACGCTCGTGGTCAACGGGTGCATCGTGTGGCTGGCCTCGGCGTTCACCACGCGCCTCGACATCGACGGCCTCCTCGCTGCGATCACGTTCGCCCTGATGGTGACCGTCTTCTCGGTGGCACTCGGCTGGGCGGGCGAGCGGCTCGTCGCACGCTGAGGGCCGACCGCGCCCCCGGACGTTCCGCCTGGCGGGACCACGAGCGCGCCCGCTGGCCAACGCCCCTCCCGCACCGGTAGACAGAGGGCCCCTCGGGAGGCCTCTCGGGGATGCCGCCTGCCCTGGGAGAGAGACCATGGTCGCCCTGCACACCGCCGTCGCGATCGTCCTGGTGATCGCGCTGATCATCAAGGGACGCATCGATCCGGTCATCTCGCTGATCCTCGGGTCGCTCTACCTCGGCATCGCCGCCGGCGTCGGGTTCGCGGGGACGGTCGAGGCGATCACCACGGGCTTCGGCGGGATCATGGCCGAGGTCGGTCTGCTGATCGGCTTCGGTGTGCTCATCGGGTCGTTGCTGCACGCCACCGGGGCCTTCCGGCGCCTGGTGGCGCTGCTGGTCCAGCGGGTCGGCTCCGCGCGGCTGCCCTACGCCCTGACCTCGATGCTCGCCGTCGTCATGCCGTCGATCTACGTCGACGTGCAGGTCGTGCTCGCCGCACCGGTCGCCCGGTCCGCGTCGCCCTTCATCGGCAAGGTCGGCCTCCCCGTCCTCGCCTCCGCGCTCGGCTGCGGGATCTTCGCCGGCTACGTCTTCGTGATCCCCGGCCTGGCCGCGATCTCCATCGCCGGCCTGCTCGACATCCGCCTCGGGGACTGGCTGGTCCACGGCGTCGTCATCGGCCTGCTCACCGCCCTCGTCTCCACGCTCCTCATGCGGCTGCTCTTCTCGGCCGGCGGGTTCTGGGACCCCGAGACCGACGAGGAGGTCGACGAGGCCATGGCGGAGCAGGAGGCGGCCGATCGCGCCTACCTGACGGGCGAGGTGGCCTCCTCGGAGGAGGCGGTCGCCCGCAGCGAGTCGCAGGCCGTCGCCGTCAAGCAGCAGGAGGGCGTACGCCAGCTCCCGCTGGTCACCCTGATGCTGCCCATCCTGGTGCCGCTCCTGCTGATCGCCTTCGGGGCCTTCGCCGAGCTCGGTGGCTGGTCCAACGCCTTCATCGCCTTCCTGGGCGACGCCAACATCGCGCTCTTCATCGGCCTGCTCGGGGCGTACGGCCTCTCCCGCGCCTCGTCCGGACGCGAGCACACCAACGAGGCGATGGAGGACGGCTTCCACACCACCGGCGAGATCCTCCTCATCACCGGTGTCGGTGGCTCGCTTGGCGCGGTCATCGAGGCCACCGGTCTCGACAGCGTACTGGGCGACCTGTTCCAGGCCGACGCGGGCGCTCCCGTCGTGCTCAGCATCCTGCTGGCGTGGTTCATCGCCGCGGTCCTGCACCTCGCCATCGGGTCGGTGTCCGTGGCCGCCATCACCGCCGCCGGCATCATCGCCCCGATCCTCGACTCGCTGACCGTCTCCCCCATCGTGATCGGCCTGGCGATCGCGTCGGGCGCGATGTTCGCGCTGCAGGTCAACAGCAACTTCTTCTGGATGTTCAAGTCGCTGCTCGGCCTGTCGACCAAGGGCACGCTCAAGACGCTGACGCTGGTGACGTCGGTGGCCTCCGTCGTCTCGTTGCCGCTCGTGATGCTGGCGGCCGTCGTCCTCTGACGGGGGTGTCCCCCGCTCCCTCAGGGTTGCGTCGACACCGCGATCACCAGCACGACGGCACCCAGGACGGCAATGACCGACAGCACCTGGCTGGAACGGGCGATCGGCTTCGCGAGGGCGTCGGCCGACGACGTGGCGCCGGACGCCAACCACAGGGCGACCAGGCTCATCGCCACAGGAACGCCTCCGATCACCAACCCGTACAACGGGTCTCCGGGGCCGGCCGGGAACTGGGCCGGGAGCCGGTAGGTGAGCAGCCACTGCAGCCCGTTCGCGACGACGCCGCCACCCATGAGCGCGGCCAGGGCCAGGCCCAGGGCCGTGAAGGCACGGAAGCGGGCGCCCTCGTGCACCGTTGCGGCAGCTCGCGTGGTCGTTGTCACGTCACTCATGAGATCCCCCCGCAGAACCGGCCCGTTGCCGTGGTGCGGATCAGGGTAGCGACTGGCCGGACACCCATCCTGGGAGACACGTGCCGATGGCCGCGTGGCAGGCTGTCGGGGTGGCATCTCGTTCCGCTGACGTGGCCCGTGAGCGGCCGTTCTACCACCGCCATGCCGACGCCTACGACGCCCTGGTCTCGGACCCGGTCGAACCGTGGGTCGCGGCCGTGGACGAAGCACTGCGGGACGCTGGGCTCCGCGACGCACGCGTGCTGGACGCCGGTTGCGGCACGGGGCGCCACGCTGCGGCACTCGTCGAACGCGGGCACGACGTCACCTTGCTCGACGCCTCGGAGGCGCTGATCAGGATCGCCCGCAAGCGCTGCCCCGGCGCGCCCGCTGTCGTGACAGACCTCTGTGCACCCGCCATCACCGGAGCGTTCGACGCCGTGGTCGCTCGGGGCGTGCTCAACGACCTGCTGACGGATGACGAGAGGGAGGGCGCTCTGGACGTGGAACGACGGACGCATCGTGGTGGAGGAGCGCCATGAGCTCGACAGCGACCGCGATGAGACATCGGAGGTGAGTGAGTTCCTGTTCGAGATGCGCCCCTGGACACGCGACGAGATGCACCGTCGACTCACCCGCGCGGGTTACGGCCGGATCGAGATGCGCGACGGAGCCGGGCGGCGCACCCCGGACCGCCTGCTCGTCACGGCACGCGCCTAGCACTGCGTGGCCCGGGCCGCGATCCACGCGCACCTGCCGCGGCACGTGGGCGGCCCCCTGCCGCCACACGACGGTGGATGGAGGCTGTCGTCCTCGCCAGGGCTACCGGCCCGGCAGCGGTCGCAACCTGAACACGAGGATGCCGAGGTACTTGTCCAGCACGGCCTGCTTGTGGGGATACCGCTGAGCGATCTCGCGGGACATCTGCGGCTCCACGGCCTTCTCGACCCACATCCCCGCTGCGCTGAAGATGTTGAGCAGGTCCGACATCGTGTAGGGCCGCTTGGTCAGCGTGACGCCGTCGTTCCAGCTGCGGTGGCGGTAGGAGAACGAGCTGGTGGAGAAGTACTCCTCACCGAGCGTGGTTCCGTTCTCCTCGGCGCGCTCGATGGCGTACCGGATCGGCTGGGTCCGGGTCAGCAGCACGAACCCGTCGTCCTCGAGCAGGGCCCGCGCCGACCTGAGCGCGTGGACGGGATCCTTTGCATAGCCGAACGACTGGAGAAACAGGATCCGGTCGAACCTCCGACCGACGAGGTCAGGCACGGCCGCCAGGTCGGAGAGATCGCCCTGCAGGAGTCGCAGGTCGGGTGACTCACTCACGAAGTTGCCACTGATGTCGATCCCGACCGAGGCGACCGCGCCGTCCTGGACCAGTTGCGCGAGCTTCGCACCACTGCCGCACCCGGCATCGAGCACGGACAGGCCGGTGACGTCCCCGAGCACGTCGCGCTGCGCGGGCCACTCGACCAGCCGGTCGAGCGAGTCCTCCCTGGCTCGGGCTTGCTCATAGCCGGTCGCGAGCTCGGTCCACGGTCCGCTCGCGTCGCCGCCATCGGGGCTGTGGAGGGCCGTCGTGCGCTCGGAGTCGTCGGTCGCCATCGTGGCACGAGCGTAGTTGCCGAGCCCGGCCCTCCTCAGTCCTCGGGGTCGTAACCGAGGTTGGGTGAGAGCCACCGCTCGGCCTCGGCGAAGGTCCAGCCCTTGCGCTCGGCGTAGTCAGCGACCTGGTCGCGGGCCAGCCGGCCCACCACGAAGTACTGCGACTGCGGGTGGGAGTAGTAGAAGCCGCTGACGGACGCACCGGGCCACATCGCCATCGACTCGGTGAGCTTGATGCCGGTGTGCTCCTCGACGTCGAGGAGCTCCCACAGGGTCTGCTTCTCGGTGTGCTCCGGGCAGGCGGGGTAGCCCGGTGCGGGCCGGATCCCGTCGTACTGCTCCTTGATGAGCCCGACGTTGTCGAGGTCCTCGTCGGGGGCGTAGCCCCACAGCTCCTTGCGCACCAGCTCGTGGAGGTGCTCCGCGAACGCCTCGGCCAGGCGGTCGGCAAGCGACTCGAGCAGGATCGCGTTGTAGTCGTCGAGGTCGGCGCGGAACGCGGCCACCCGCTCCTGCACGCCGTCGCCCGCCGTGACCGCGAAGGCACCGACGTGGTCGGGCAGGCCGGTGTCCCTGGGGGCGACGTAGTCGGCGAGGGAGCGGTTGGGCACGCCCTCGCGGTGAGCGCCCTGCTGACGCAGGTGGTGCAGGCGCGCGTGCACGCTCGTCCGGTCGCCGTCGAGGTAGAGCTCGACGTCGTCTCCGACCGAGCTGGCCCCGAAGAAGCCGACCACGCCGTGGGCGCGGATCCACTTCTCCTCCACGATCCGGTCGAGCATCTCCTGCGCGTCGTCGTAGAGCTTGCGCGCGGCGGGACCCGAGCTCGGGTTGTTGAGGATGTCGGGGAACGCGCCCTTCATCTCCCAGGCGTTGAAGAACGGCTGCCAGTCGATGTAGCCGCGCAGGACCGTCAGGTCGTGGTCGCGCAGGACGCGCACGTGCCGTGACACCGGGGTGCCGGCGACCGTCGACGACTCGTGGTCCTGCTGGAGCACCCGGGGCGTGGGCGGCTGGTAGCCGGCCCAGTCGATCGGGGTGGCGTTGGCACGGGCCTGCTCGAACGGGACCATCGGCCGGTCGTTCTTGGCCGAGTGCCGCGTGCGCAGCGAGTCGAAGTCGGCCTTCACGTCCGCCATCAGCGTCGCGCGCCCGGTCTCGTGCAGCAGTGCGGCGGCCGTGGGCACGGAGCGTGAGGCGTCCTTGACCCAGACCACCGGGCCGTCGTACTTCGGGTCGACCTTCACCGCCGTGTGGGCCCGCGAAGTGGTGGCGCCGCCGATGAGCAGTGGGATGGTGAGCCCCTGACGCTGCATCTCGGTGGCGAAGTTGACCATCTCGTCGAGCGACGGCGTGATCAGCCCGGACAGGCCGATGATGTCGGCGCCCACCTCGGCCGCGGTGTCGAGGATCTTCTGCGCTGGCACCATGACGCCGAGGTCGATCACCTCGTAGTTGTTGCACTGCAGCACCACACCGACGATGTTCTTGCCGATGTCGTGGACGTCGCCCTTCACCGTCGCCATGACGATGGTGCCGTTGGTGTCCTTGGCGGTGGCGTACTCGGGGTTGTCGAGCTTCTCCTGCTCGATGAAGGGGATGAGGTAGGCCACGGCCTTCTTCATCACGCGCGCGCTCTTCACGACCTGGGGCAGGAACATCTTGCCGGCGCCGAAGAGGTCGCCGACGACGTTCATGCCGTCCATCAGCGGTCCCTCGATGACCTCGATGGGGCGCCCACCGCGGGCGGCGATCTCCTGGCGCAGGATCTCCGTGTCGGCCTCGACGTGGGCGTCGATGCCCTTCACCAGGGCGTGGGTGATCCGCTCCTTGATGGGCAGCCCACGCCACTCGTCCTCGGCGACCTCGGCCGCCTCGGCCGAGCGGTTGTGTGCCTCGGCGATCTCGAGCAGACGCTCGGCAGCGTCGGGACGTCGGTTGAGGATGACGTCCTCGATGCGGTCGCGCAGCTCGGGGTCGACCTCGTCGTAGACCACGAGCGCCCCGGCGTTGACGATGCCCATGTCGAGCCCCGCCCGGATGGCGTGGAAGAGGAAGACGGCGTGGATCGCCTCGCGGACGGGGTTGTTGCCGCGGAAGGAGAAGGAGACGTTGGAGATGCCGCCGCTGACCTTGGCGCCCGGGAGGTTCTGCTTGATCCACCGCGTGGCCTCGATGAAGTCCTGGCCGTAGGTGGCGTGCTCGTCGATGCCGGTCGCGACGGCGAAGACGTTGGGGTCGAAGATGATGTCCTCGGGCGGGAAGCCGACCTCGTCGACGAGGATGCGGTAGGCGCGCTCGCAGATGGCCTTGCGTCGCTCGAGGTTGTCGGCCTGGCCGTCCTCGTCGAACGCCATCACCACGACCGCGGCGCCGTACTTGCGGCACAGGCGCGCGTGGTGGCGGAACGCCTCCTCGCCCTCCTTCATCGAGATCGAGTTGACGATCGCCTTGCCCTGCACGCACTTGAGACCGGCCTCGATGACCTCCCACTTGGAGGAGTCGACCATGACCGGCACGCGGCTGATGTCGGGCTCGGAGGCGACGAGCTTGAGGAAGCGGTCCATCGCCGCGACCCCGTCGATCATGCCCTCGTCCATGTTGACGTCGATGACCTGCGCGCCTGCCTCGACCTGCTGGGCGGCGACGCTGACAGCGGTGTCGTAGTCGCCGTCCTTGATGAGCTTGCGGAAGCGCGCGGAGCCGGTGATGTTGGTGCGCTCGCCGACGTTGACGAACAGGCTCTCGTCGGTGATGGTCAGCGGCTCGAGGCCGGACAGCCGCATGACCGGCTGGTGGTCGACCGGCTCGCGGCGGACCTTGCCCTCGACCGCGCCCGCGATGGCGGCGATGTGGTCGGGCGTCGTGCCGCAGCAGCCGCCGACGAGGTTGAGGAACCCGGCCTCGGCGAACTCCGCGAGCACCGCGGCCGTCTGGTCGGGGGTCTCGTCGTACTCGCCGAACGCGTTGGGCAGGCCCGCGTTGGGGTAGACGCTGACGAACGAGTCGGCGAGCCGCGACAGCTCGGCGACGTAGGGCCGCATGTCACGGGCGCCCAGCGCGCAGTTGAGGCCGACCGCGAGCGGGCGGGCGTGGCGTACGGAGTCCCAGAACGCCTCGGTGACCTGGCCCGAGAGCGTGCGACCGGACGCGTCGGTGATGGTGCCGGAGATGATGACCGGCCACCGTCGGCCCTGCTCCTCGAAGAGCGTCTCGACCGCGAAGATCGCGGCCTTGGCGTTGAGGGTGTCGAAGATCGTCTCGATCATCAGCAGGTCGGACCCGCCGTCGACGAGGCCCCGCGCGGCGACGAGGTAGGCGTCGGCGAGCTGGTCGAACGTCACGTTGCGCGCGCCCGGGTCGTTGACGTCGGGCGAGATGGAGGCCGTACGGGTCGTCGGGCCGAGGGCGCCGGCGACCCAGCGCGGCCGCTCGGCGGTGGCCACCGCGTCGGCGGCCTGGCGGGCGAGCCGCGCCGACTCGTAGTTGAGCTCGTAGGCGAGGTCCTCGAGGCCGTAGTCGGACAGGGAGATCGCGTTGGCGTTGAACGTGTTGGTCTCGATGACGTCGGCGCCGGCACGGAGGTATTCCTCGTGGATCGTGCGGATGATGTGCGGCTGCGTGATCGTGAGGAGGTCGTTGTTGCCGACCAGGTCGCTGGGGTGGTCGGCGAAGCGCTCGCCGCGGTAGCCCGCCTCGTCGGGACGGTCGCGCTGGATCGCGGTGCCCATCGCGCCGTCCAGCACCATGATCCGCTCAGCGAGGATCGCCGTGAGGGCGGCGGTGGCGTCTGGTCGGTGCTGCGGCTCCACGGGTGGTGGCTCCTCTCGGGTGGCGGTGCTGCCAGCCTAGGAACGTCGTCCGACAGGCGGACTGGATTCCCACATGGTGGCACTCGGCGCGTCGGGCGGCGAAATCAGGACGGAAGGCTGGGCGTCGCGCCCTAGGTGTTCTGACCACGGACGTTGAGCACGGCGGGTCGGGTGGACGATGACGAAGACCTCCGGGTGAGGTGTGGAGCTACCACGCAACCACGTCTCACCAACGGAGGCCTTCATGTCCCA
>NZ_JANARS010000008.1 GCF_024199985.1 Nocardioides pinisoli | reverse complement strand
GAGTACCGCTGCGAAGCCGACCGCGTCGCCGCCTACCCGACCTGGATCCATCACTACAATCACCACCGCGGCCACACCGCGCTCCAAGGCCTCTCACCGGCCGACCGCGTGCCCAACCTCCGTGGGGACAACACCTAGGCTGGGCTGGTGATCGAGTTCGACGACGTGCAGGACCTGGTGTCCCCCGTGGTGATCGCGGCCTTCGAGGGGTGGAACGACGCTGCCGACGCCGCCTCCGGGCTGGTGGACCACCTCATCGAGCAGTGGAAGGCCGACGTCATCGGTGCGATCGACCCCGAGGAGTTCTACGACTTCCAGGTCAACCGGCCGATCATCGGCACCGACCACAACGGCCACCGCCGTCTCACCTGGCCCACCACCCGCATCGCCGTCGCCCGGCCGGCCGAGCTCGAGCGCGACGTGATCCTGGTGCGCGGCATCGAGCCCAACATGAAGTGGCGCCAGTTCTGCGCCGAGCTCCTGGCCGCGTGCGACGACCTCGGTGCCGAGCTGGTGGTGACGCTGGGCGCCCTCCTCGCCGACACCCCGCACACCCGGCCGATCCCCGTGACCGGCACCGCGACCGAGCCCGAGCTCGTCGACCGCCTCGTGCTCGAGCAGTCGACCTACGAGGGCCCGACCGGCATCGTCGGCGTCTTCAACGACGCCTGCACGCAGCTCGACATCCCGGCCGTCTCCTACTGGGCCGCGGTCCCCCACTACGTCGCCCAGCCGCCGTGCCCCAAGGCCACCCTCGCCCTCCTCGGCCAGCTCGAGGAGCTCCTCGAGGCGCCCATGCCGATCGGTGAGCTCGCCGACGACGCGAAGGCCTGGGAGCGAGGCGTCGACGAGCTCGCCGCCGAGGACGAGGACGTCGCCGACTACGTCCGTGCGCTCGAGGAGACCCGCGACACCGCCGACCTCCCCGAGGCCTCCGGCGAGGCGATCGCCCGGGAGTTCGAGCGCTACCTCAAGCGGCGCGACACCGACTGAGCGCTGCTGGCGGTGCCTGAGGGGGACTCTCGAACTGCGGATTCCTCCTCACGCACCGCGGGCCGGCGTGGCGTACGTCGACACGCCACGCGGCGGTGCGTCAGCCGGATTCCGAGGTCGCGGAATGCCGCTCAGCCACCGCCCACGGGCGCGCCGTACGACGACACGCCGCGCGGCGGTGCGTCAGCCGCATTCCGAGGCCGCGGAAAGCCGCTCAGCCACCGCCCACGGGCGGCGGGCAGGTCAGAGCGAGAGCCCGAGCGCGGCGTCGAGGAGCCGGTGGACGGTCGCCGCGGCCTCGGGGTCGGAGGTGTCGGCGAGGCCGGTGGTGCCGAGGGTCGCCTCGACCCACTCCTGGACGGCGGCGACGGCGGTCGGGGCGTCGAGGTCGTCGGCGAGGGCGGCCAGCACGCGTTCGACGACGGGGAGCGCCGGAGCCCCCGAGCCGAGCGCGAGCGCGCGGCGCCAGTCGGCGAGGGTGTCGACGGCGTCCCAGAGCTGGTCGTCGGTCCACTCCCAGTCGCTGCGGTAGTGGTGACGCAGCAGCACGAGGCGGATGGCCATCGGGTCGACCTCGCTCAGGCGCAGCGCGGAGACGAAGACGAGGTTGCCCTTGGACTTCGACATCTTCTCGCCGTCGTAGGCGACCATCCCGGCGTGGGCGTAGGCGCGGGCGAAGCGCTCGCCCGGGTGGGCGACCTGCGCGTGGCCCGCCGACATCTCGTGGTGCGGGAAGACCAGGTCGCTGCCGCCTCCCTGGACGTCGAAGGCGGAGCCGAGGTGGTCGAGCGCGATCGCCGAGCACTCGATGTGCCAGCCGGGCCGGCCGGGGCCCCACGGGCTGTCCCACGCCGGCTCACCGGGTCGCTCGGCACGCCACAGCAGGCAGTCGAGCGGGTCCTTCTTGCCCTCGCGGTCGGGGTCACCGCCGCGCTCGGGGAAGATCTCGAGCATCGCGTCGCGGTCGAGCCCCGACACCGAGCCGAAGGCGTCGTCGGCGGTCACTGAGAAGTAGAGGTCCTCCTCCACCCGATACACCGCGCCGACCTCCTCCAGGCGCTGGATCAGCTCGATGACCTGCGGGATCGACTCGACCGCTCCGGTGTAGTGCGCCGGCGGCAGGACCCGCAGCGCCTCCATGTCGTCGCGGAAGAGCTGGGTCTCGCGCTCGGCGAGCTCGGCCCAGTCGACGTGCACCTTGGCGGCCCGCTCGAGCAGCGGGTCGTCGACGTCGGTGACGTTCTGGACGTAGGTCACCTCGTGCCCGGCGTTGCGCCAGGCGCGGTGCAGCAGGTCGAAGCCGACGTAGGTCGCCGCGTGGCCCATGTGGGTGGCGTCGTAGGGGGTGATCCCGCAGACGTACATCCGCGCCGGGCCCTCGGGCCGGGTCTCGACGAGGGCGCTGCTGGCGGTGTCGTGCACCCGCACGACGGGGCCCCGCACGGGGAGTGGGGGAACGTCGGGGGACGACCAGGCGCGCATGTCGGCAGCCTATCGGCCGCCCGGGAGGCGTTGGTGTGTTGGTGCACGTCTCGATCTCGACACGGCCGGACGCGGCTGCTCGGTCTGGCCGCGCCCATGCGCCGACCTCGTTGCCCGGTCGCCGCTGCGCGTCTCAGAAGGGCGGCCAGGGGATGACGGGGTACGACGACGACCGCGGGCCGGGGAACGTGCCGCTGGCCAGCAGCCGGGCGACCCGCCGCGTCGTGGTCTCGACCTCCTCGTCGGTCAGCAGGCCGCAGAGCGTCGTCCCCAGGGCGCCGTCGAGTGCGGCGGCGAGGGTGCGCAGCCCGTCGGCCTCCTCCGCGGAGATGGCGTCCCCCACGAAGCCCCAGAGCACCGTGCGCAGCTTGTGCTCGACGTGGAAGGTCAGGCCGTGGTCGACGCCGTGGCGGTGGCCGTCGGGCATCGGCAGGACGTGCCCGCCCTTGCGGTCGGCGTTGTTGACCACGACGTCGAACAGCGCCATCCGGCGGAGCGGGGGGCTGTCCTCGTGGACCAGCGACACCGCCTGGTCGTGGGCGTCCAGGCCGTCGAAGACGTGGCGGAAGCCGGCTGGGACCTCGCCCTCGGCCACGATGTCGACGGGCGCGGCGTCCTCGACCTCGTCGCGCCACAGCTGGACCATGCCGGGCCCGTGCGGCCCGTCACCGAGGACCGTCGGCGGCACGATGTCCCACCCGAGCGCCTCGGAGACGGCGTAGGCGCCCACCTCGCGGGCGGCGAGGGTGCCGTTGGGGAAGTCCCACAGCGGACGCTCCCCCGCGATCGGCTTGTAGACCACCCGCACGCCGCCGAGCTCGCCGACGAAGGTGGCGTTGGACGCCGGCAGCACCCGGCCGTGGAGCGTGAGCTCCCCCGTCGGGAAGCCGTCGGGAGGATCAGGGATCACGGCGCCGGAAGCCGTTGGCGCGGACGCACAGGTGTCCGTCCGGGTCAATGGGCTCGCCGCAGAACGGGCAGTCGGGACGACCGGCCCCGATGACGGACAACGCCCGCTCCACGAACGACCGCGCTGCGGCGGCGGTGATCCGGACGAGGAAGATCTCGTCGGGCTCGGGCTCGAGCAGGTCCTCGAGGTCCTCCTGGAGCTGCTCGGGCGAGACCACCGCCGCCTCGGTGAACGGGAAGACCTCGATCACCACCCGCTCGTCGGTGCCGTCCCACGACAACGTCATCGTGCCGGCGCGGAACTCCTCCTCGATCGGCTGCTCGAGGGGCTGGGTGTCGGTGAGGTCGCGCGGCGCGATCGCCGGGATCAGCACGTCACCCCCGGCGGCCCGCATCAGCTCGTCGAGGAGCTCGTCGACCCGCTCCGCGAGCGCCTGCACCTGCTGCTTCTCGAGCGAGACGCTGACCAGGCGTGCGCCCTCGCGGGCCTGGAGGAAGAACGTGCGCTGGCCGGGCTCGCCAACGGTGCCGGCGACGAAGCGCTCGGGCGGGTCGAAACGGTGCACGACGGGCATGTCACTCACCCTAGGACCCCTGCGGCTGGGGCTCGGCCTGCGGCCCCGCGCCGCCGCCCACCTCGGCGTCCGAGCGCCGGGTGCGGGAGCCTCGCCGGGACTTCTTCGCCGGGGTCAGCCAGGACAGGTCGCCGGCGTGGGTGTTCGTGCCGAGCACGAAGGGCCGCGACTCGGTGTAGCGCACCACCGACACCGACGCCGGGTCGACGTGGATGCGCTGGAAGAGGTCGAGGTGGGTGCCGAGCGCGTCGGCGAGGATCGACTTGATGACGTCGCCGTGGCTCACCGCGAGCCACACGGCGTCGTCGCCGTGCTCGGCCGCCACCCGCGCGTCGTGGCGTCGTACTGCCGCGACCGCGCGGTCCTGCATCGCACGCATGGACTCACCGCCCGGGAAGGTCGCCGCCGACGGCTGTGCCTGCACGGTCTTCCAGAGCTTCTCCTTCGCGAGGTCCCTGAGGGAGCGCCCCTGCCAGTCGCCGTAGTCGCACTCCGACAGCTGCCGGTCGGTCCCGGCGCGCAGCCGCTCCCCCTGCCGGCTGGTGATCTCCCGGCACGTCTCCCGGCAGCGCTCGAGCGGGCTGGTCACCGCCGCCGCGAGGCGTACGCCCGCGAGGCGTTCGCCGACCGCGACCGCCTGCTGCACGCCGGTGTCGTCGAGGTGGACGCCGGGCAGCCGCCCGGCGAGGACTCCGGTGGCGTTGGCCGACGACCGGCCGTGACGCACGAGGATGACGGTGGGCATTCTCCAGAGGTTAGTGGGGCTAGCCTCAGCCTGTGATCGTGGACAACGCGCTCTACCACCAGGGCCAGCGGGTCCCGCTCGGCGGCGACGCTGACGACCAGAGCCTGGGGGCGGCCCGCGTGCCCTGCGACCCCGGCGACTTCCAGTGGATCGGCATCCACGACCCCAGTCCCGACGAGCTCGACCTGATCGCCCGGACCTTCGACCTGCACCCGCTGGCGGTCGAGGACGCCGGCGACTCCCACCAGCGCCCCAAGCTCGAGCGCTACGGCGACACGCTCTTCCTCGTGCTCAAGACGCTCTGGTACGTCGACGAGGAGGACGCGGTCGAGACGGGTGAGATCAACATGTTCGTCGGCCAGGACTTCGTGGTGACCGTGCGGCACGGCCAGGGCATCGACCTCGCGACGGCCCGGCGCGACCTCGAGCACCGCGCGAAGGTGCTCGAGCACGGCCCGATGGCCGTCCTCTACGCCATCTGCGACCGGGTCGTCGACGAGTACGAGAAGGTCGGCGAGGCCCTCGAGGAGGACGTCGACGAGGTGGAGGAGTCCGTCTTCTCCGAGGCCCGCACCGACGACTCCAACCGCATCTACGTCCTCAAGCGCGAGATCGCGGAGGTGCGGCGAGCCGTCATGCCGCTGCGCGAGCCGATGCGCAAGTTCGCGATGGGCGTGGACGACCGCATCACCGCCGAGACCGCGACCTACTTTCGCGACGTGTCCGACCACCTCCAGCGCGTGTCGGAGGTGGTCGACAACCTCGACGTCCTGCTGTCGACGGCCTTCGACGCCCACCTCGCGCGGATCTCGGTCCAGCAGAACGAGGACATGCGCAAGATCTCCGCGGGCGCGGCGCTGATCGTGGTGCCGACGCTCATCGCGGGCATCTACGGCATGAACTTCGACCACATGCCCGAGCTCCACTGGACCTACGGCTACCCCTTCGCCCTGATGCTGATGGTCGGGGTGTCGCTGGGGCTGTTCGCCTGGTTCAAGAGGTCCGGGTGGTTGTGAGCGGCCCTGTCCGGTCCGCTCCCAGCGCGTGGCGGGTGGTGTGGTGGTTCGGCTTCGTGAGCCTCGCCGCCGACATGGTCTACGAGGGCGCCCGGTCGGTCTACGGGCCGGTCCTGGCCGCCCTGGGGGCCTCGGCCGTGGTCGTCGGGCTCGTCACCGGCGCGGGCGAGGCCGTGGCGCTGGTGATGCGCCTGGCCTTCGGCCCGATCGCCGACCGCACCGGGCGCTACTGGTCGCTGACGATCCTGGGCTACGGCCTCACCGCGGTCTGCGTGCCCCTGCTCGCGCTCGCGCCGCGCCTCGGCGCCGCCGGGCTGGCGTTCGCCACCACGATGATCCTGCTCGAGCGCCTCGGCAAGGCGATCCGGTCGCCGTCGAAGTCGGCGCTGCTCGCCCACGTCGCCACCGCAGTGGGCCGCGGACGCGGCTTCGGGGTCCACAAGGCGCTCGACCAGGTCGGTGCGTTCGCCGGCCCGCTCGTGGTGGCCGGCGTCGTCGCGGTCGCGTCGCTGTGGTGGGGCATGGCCGTGCTCGCCGTCCCGGGCGCGGTCGCCATGGTGCTGCTGCTCACCCTCCGGCGCCGCGTGCCCGACCCCAGCGCGTACGACGACTCCCCCACGCCTGCGACCCAGCAGCAGCCGGCCGAGCACCCGGCCGACCGCCGCGGCTGGTGGGCCGAGGTCGTCGGGGCGGGCCTGCCGGCCGACTTCTTCCGCTACGCCGTCGCCGCCTCGCTGACGACCGGAGCGCTGGTCACCTTCGGGATCATCGGCTACCACCTCACCGTCGACGGCCTGCTGCCCGTCGCGGCCGTCCCGGTGGTCTACGCGGCGGCCATGGCGGTCGAGGCGGTGGCGGCGCTCGCCGTCGGGTCGGTCTTCGACCGCACCGGTCCGCGGGTGCTGCTCCTCGTCCCGGTCCTGGTCGCGCTCGTGCCCGCCCTCGCGCTCGGCTCCGCGCTGGTCGCCGTCCTCGCCGGGGTCGTCGCGTGGGGCGTCGCGCAGGGCGTGCAGGACTCCACCGTCAAGGCCGTGGTCGCCGACCTCGTCGAGGCGCCCCGCCGTGCCACGGCCTACGGCGTCTTCGCCGGCGTCCAGGGACTCTTCGCGATCGTCGGCGGCGTCACCGCGGGCTGGCTCTACGAACGGTCGGTGCCGGCGCTCGTCGCCGTCGTCGCGCTCACCCAGGTCGTGGCGCTGGCGCTGCTGGCCGACACGTTCAGGCGGTCAGCACTCCGGCGCTGAGCAGGATGAGCGTGCCGGCGCCGAGCACGATCCGGTAGACCACGAAGGGCGTGTAGGACCTCGTGCTGACGTAGCGCAGCAGCCAGGCGATGGCGGCGTAGCCGACGACGAACGAGACCACGGTGGCGGTGATGGTGGGCGCCCAGCCGTAGGCGTTCTCCCCGTGCGGGATCTCCTTGAGCTCGAAGAGGCCCGCGCCGACGACGGCGGGGATCGCCAGCAGGAAGGCGAACCGGGTCGCCGCCTCGCGCTCGAAGCCCAGGAACCGACCCATCGAGATCGTCGCGCCCGAGCGGGAGACGCCGGGGATCAGGGCGAGCGCCTGGGCGACACCCATCAGCACCGCGTCCCTGAGCGTGAGCTTGCCCAGCGGACGGTCGGTGCGACCGACGCGGTCGGCGATGCCGAGGACGACACCCATCACGATGAGCGTGGTCCCGATGATCCACAGGTTGCGGAAGTCCTCCTCGATGACGTCCTTCAGCAGCACGCCGAGGACGACGATCGGCAGGGAGCCGACGATGATGAACCAGCCCATCCGGGCGTCGAACGTGCCGCGGTACTCGGCCTGGAACAGCGACCGCACCCAGGCGCTGCCGATGCGCCAGATGTCCTTGCGGAAGTAGATGAGCACGGCGAGCTCGGTGCCGATCTGGATGACGGCCGTGAACGCCGCTCCCGGGTCCCCCCAGCCGAACAGCTCCGGGAAGATGCGCAGGTGCGCGCTGCTCGAGATCGGCAGGAACTCGGTCAGCCCCTGGATGACGCCGAGGACCACTGCCTTGAGGAGATCGATCACAGGGCGTGAGCCTACGGGCGCGTCCCCTGCGGTCCGCGCACCACCCGTGGCTACCCTCACCCCCATGCAGCAGCGTTCGCTCGGCGCGACCGGGCTCAAGGTCTCCCGGCTCGGCCTCGGCACGATGACCTGGGGCCGCGACACCGACGAGCACGAGGCGCGCGACCAGCTCATCGCGTTCGCCGAGGCCGGCGGGACCCTCCTGGACACTGCCGCGGGCTACGGCGACGGTGCGAGCGAGGAGCTGATCGGGACGCTCGTCGGCGACGTCGTCGCCCGCGACGAGATCGTCCTGGCCACCAAGGCGGGCATCTCCCGGCGCACCGGAGAGCGCGTCACC
Source organism: Nocardioides pinisoli (assembly GCF_024199985.1). Classification (GTDB taxonomy): domain Bacteria; phylum Actinomycetota; class Actinomycetes; order Propionibacteriales; family Nocardioidaceae; genus Nocardioides; species Nocardioides pinisoli. The sequence goes on along the minus strand of NZ_JANARS010000008.1, from coordinate 191,920 downwards.
GACACCTCGCGCGGCCACCTGCTGTCCACGCTGGATGCGTCCCTGAAGCGCCTGGGGGTCGACCACGTCGACCTGTGGCAGGTCCACGTGTGGACCGACGAGGCACCGGTGGAGGAGACGCTCAGCGCGCTCGACCTCGCCGTCACCTCCGGCCGTGCCTCCTACGTCGGCGTCTCCAACTACACCGGCTGGCAGACCGCCCAGGCCGCGACGTGGCAGCGGGCCGTCCCCGGGCGGGTGCCGCTGGCCTCGACCCAGGTCGAGTACTCGCTCCTCAACCGCCACGTCGAGCACGAGGTGGTCCCGGCCGCGCGCGCCCTGGGGCTCGGCATCCTGCCCTGGTCGCCGCTGGGCCGGGGTGTGCTCACTGGGAAATACCGCACCGGTACGCCGTCCGACTCGCGCGCCGCCACGGAGCACTTCGCCCGCTTCGTGGGCGCCTACCTCGACGAGCGCGGCCGCGGGATCGTGGAGGCCGTGGCCCGCGCTGCCGACGGCCTCGGCTGGTCGCCGCTCGAGGTGTCGCTCGTGTGGGTGCGGGACCGCCCCGGCGTGACCGCCCCGATCGTCGGCGCCCGCACGGCCGCCCAGCTGAAGGGCGCCCTCGGCATCGAGGAGCTGGCCCTGCCCCGGGAGATCATCGACGCGCTCGACGACGTGTCGGCAGACTGAGAAGCACCCCCCTCGAGGAGACGGGAGAGACGATGGCCAGGATGCAGCGCCGCCCACCGGGGCGCGGGGTGGAGTGGGAGTTCGAGACGCTCGTGCTGCCCAAGGACTTCTCCCGCAACGTCGTCACCCGCGTGCTCGTCGAGCGCGCCGAGCACGGCGGCTGGGAGCTCGACCGGTTGCGCATCGGCAACGACGGCAAGCGTCGTGTCGTCCTGCGTCGCAAGATCATCCGGCAGCGGCTGACCCTCTTCGCCGGCTGAGCCCTGTCGGCGGCTCGCCCGGGGCGCGGACCCCATGGACATCGCCCGTACGCCGTGGTCGACTGCTGGGAGCGGGGCCGCCCCGGTCCCGGCGAGGGGGACGAGGCAGATGGCGACACGCAGGCACAAGGCGGCACTCGGGATCGTGGAGCTCGCGGTCGACCCGGCGGACGTGGACCGGGAGACCTATCCCGTCCGGATCAGGCTGACGCGGCCGTTGACGACGTACGAGGCCGACGGCCTCGCCTCGGTCGAGCCCGGACTGCGCAGCGAGGGCGATGCGATCGTCCTGCCCTCAGCGCGGCTCGACGACGTCGCCCGCGACGTCGGCACCTGGGCCACGCGGCTCGAGCAGGTGCAGTCGCGTGGCGACCAGCTCGAGGGCGAGACCCTGATGGACGACCAGCGGCGCGCCGACGAGCACGCCCGCCACGGCTCCCACCTGACCAGCCAGCAGGTCAACGACCGCGGTCTCCACTGAGGACGTGGGCCGGCCGCGGAGGGCTACCAGCCCGACGAGCCCGGGCCGCCCTTGAACGGTCCGGTCACCCGTGAGGTGATCCAGCCGCCGTAGAAGCTGCCCGGCTGCGGCTGGACGACCTCGCCGTCCACCGTGCACCGGTCGACCCGCCCCGGGTAGAGGGCGACGTGGTCGACCAGGGCCTCGTAGCCCTTGGACGGTGACAGGTAGGTCCACGCGACGGCCGGCAGCACCGCGTCGCCCACGACGAGGTCGTAGTAGGTGGCCTGGCCCTTCCACTCGCACCACGACGTGCCCTGGCCCGGGCGGAGCAGTCCCCCGGTGAAGTCGGACGCCGGCAGGTAGTAGGTGGGCGGGTGGCTGGTCTCGAGCACCCGCAGGCTGGCACGGGTGTCGGCGACGACGGCACCACCGTGGGTGACGACGACGTGCTCGGTGCTCGGCTCCACCCGCGGCGGCCGCGGGTAGTCCCACACGGACTCGGTCATGCCTGCAATCTACGGACCAGCCCCTACGGCTCCAGGTCGCGCGACGCGAGCCAGGCCCGGCCGCGACGCTCCGACGCCTGTGCGAGCCAGGCCTCCTCGATGATCTCGACCAGCTCGTCGCGCTCGATCTCCCCGACCCGGGAGGTGCGCAGCAGCACCGACGGGTGGCCGTCGAAGTGCTCGGTGGTGAAGAACGGCAGGCGCTCGTCCTGCAGCAGCGCCTGCTTGTCCCCCTCGGAGGCGACCCAGATCACGACGACGTCGTCGTAGCGTTCGCCCGTCCTGGGGTCGACCGCATCCGGGCGCGGCGTCCGGAAGAAGACGAACGACCTGCCGCCGACCTGGTAGACGGGGTTCTTCTCCGGTCGGACGACGGTGACGTGCGGCATCGCGCGCGCCGTGGCGTGGATGTCGTCGACCGTCGCCGGGCGGCTCACGTCGGCTCGCTGCCGGGCGGGAAGGCACGCCACTGCACCTTCGCGCCGGGGTGCGTCCGTAGGTACTCCTCCACCCGGCGACGGTCCGCCTCCATCTCGGCCCGAAGGGGACTACGCGGAGTCGCGCTCGCGTGCAGCTCGTAGGTGTCGTACACGAGGAACGGGGCGTCGATCGACTGCGCCCGCGACAGCGCGTGCAGCAGGTGCAACGCACCCCCGGCGAAGGACCCATGAGGGATCCTCACCAGCTCGTCCCACTCGGCCTCGGTCATCACGATCTCGACGTCGTGGCGGTCGACCGTCAGCCGTAGCCGGCCGGGTGTCGAGCTGTCGACCTCACCGAGCGTGCCGAGCAGCGTGAGGAGACGCTCCCACAGCCGCTCGTAGCGCTGCATCAGGCGCTCGCTGCCTCGGCCCGATCCCGCAGCTCGCGCACCATCGCGTCCGGGTCGTCGGCAGAGTAGACCGCCGAGCCGGCGACGAACACGTCGGCGCCGGCCTCGGCGCACCGCTCGATGGTCTCCAGCGAGACCCCGCCGTCGACCTGCAGCCACGTCTCGACGCCGTGCTTGCGCATCAGCTCTCGCGCCGTGCGGATCTTGGGCAGGCACAGGTCGAGGAACTTCTGGCCGCCGAAACCGGGCTCGACGGTCATGATCAGCACCATGTCGAGCTCGGGCAGCAGCGCCTCGTAGGGCTCGATCGGCGTCGCAGGCTTGAGCGCCATCGACGCGCGGGCACCCTGGGCGCGGATCTCCCGCGCAAGACGTACGGGCGCCTTGGCCGCCTCGGCGTGGAACGTGACGGAACCGCACCCTGCCTCGGCGTAGGCCGGGGCCCACCGGTCGGCGTCCTCGATCATCAGGTGGGCGTCGAGCGGCTGGGTGGCGTGCTTGGCGAGCGCCTCGATGACGGGCAGTCCGAGGGTGAGGTTGGGGACGAAGTGGTTGTCCATCACGTCGACGTGCACCCAGTCGGCGCTGGGGATCCGGGCCACCTCGTCGGCGAGGCGGGACAGGTCGGCGTTGAGGATGCTCGGCGTGATCTGGATGCCCACGGGGCGAGCCTAGTGACCCCGGCGGCCGTCCAGGCGCGCGGCACGGCTCCCGGCAGGTACGACGACGTGGAGCGCGTTGCGGTCGACCTCGAACGTCGCGGTCGTGGTGGCTGCGATCTCCCCGTCGAGGTTGACCGGGAGCGGCTCGTCCGTGACCAGGCGCAGGCGGCGGGTGGTCACGTGGTGCACGCGGTCGTGCTCGACGAGGTGTCCGGTGCGGAGCAGCCGCGCGACGGAGACGTGGTCGCGCAGCCGGCCCTGCTCGACGGCGTACACGTCGAGGAGGTGGTCGTCGATGGACGCGTCGGGTGCGACAGTGAGCCCGCCGCCGTAGTGGCGCCCGTTGCCGACCGCGACCTGCATGAGGTCGGCGAGGTCGAGCACGGAGCCGTCGGCCAGCTCGAGCCGGGCCGCGAACGGGCGGTGGGAGCGGTAGGCAGCGAGCGTGGCGGCCGGGTAGGCGAGGCGCCCCAGCCGCTGCTTCAGCGCGGGGGTCAGGCGCTGGGTGACCGCGACCGAGAGGCCGACCGAGGCGACGTTGAGGTAGGCCCGGCCGTCGACGCGCCCGAGGTCGACGTCGACGACGTGGCCGTGGAGCAGCGTGTCGACCGCGGCCGCCAGGTCCCCTGGGATCTCCAGCGTGCGGGCGAAGTCGTTGGCGGTGCCGAGCGGCAGGACGCCGAGGGTGCTGGAGGTGTGGGCGACCATCGCCGCCGCGCACCCGATCGTGCCGTCACCGCCGCCGACCACGAGCAGGTCCGGCTCGGACTCGACCGCGTCTTCCAGCGCCTCCACCAGCTCGAGCCCGCCGTGCACCGGGTGCACCGTGACGTCGTCGGAGACGCCGCGCATCGCCGCCTCGACCAGCGGGAGCGCCCGCGCTCCTCGTCGCGCCGCGGTGTTGACGACGACCGCGACCCGGTCGGTGCGTGGCTGGGCCGAGCTGTGCTGGTGCATGCCTCGACGCTAGGCCGCGAGGGTGAGAGGACGATGAGGACGACCTGTGCGCCGGCTGTGTCGTTCACCTGACAGGCGCCGATCGCGCGGGCGAGGATCGGGACATGGGTCTCTTCTCCCGCCGCAAGCCCGTTCCGGCCACCACCTGGCAGCCACCGCAGCGCCCCGGTTGCGCCTGCACCCGACACCTCGACGACGAGCTGATGGGCACGGTCGTGCCCTTCTCGACCGCGCTCGCCGAGGACGTCGGCATCGAGCCGGAGGCCGTCACCGTCGCCGACCTGCTGCACCCGGGCGGGCTCTCGGTGCAGCCTGCTCGCGACGACGAGCAGGTCCCCGACGCGCCGGCGGACCTGACGTGGAGCCTCGGCGTCTACGACGACGCGCGGGCCCACTACGACGACACGGACGACGGCGCCGAGGTCGACCTCGACACAGCGCTGGCCGGGCATCCCGGCGTCGACCGGGTGGAGTGGTGCGACCGGGAGGTCTTCCTCCTGGCCGCACCGACGCTGTGCGCGGACGGGGTCCTCGCGGCGGCCGCGCTGGCGCTCCTCGACGACCGGGTGCGGGCCGCGGCCGACACCTCGTCCCGCTAGCCCGTCAGGGCTGGTCGGCCTCCTCCGGCTCCGGGGGTGCCTCGACGCCCTCGGCCTCGTCGCGTGCCGCCCACTCCAGCAGCGGCGCGATGTCGAAGGGGTGGTCGTCGATGTCGGCGTGCAGGTCGCCGATCGCGGCGAAGCGCTCGGGCATCGTGAAGATGGTGAAGTCGTCGGGCACGCAGTCGTCGACCTCGTCCCACCGGATCGGCGCGGACACGCGCGCCTCCGGCACGCCGCGGACCGAGTAGGCCGCGGCGATGGTGTGGTCGCGGGCGTTCTGGTTGTAGTCGACGAAGAGCTGCGCGGGGTCGCGGTCCTTGCGCCACCACGCCGTGGTGACGTCTCCCCCGGCCCGTCGCTCGACCTCCCGCGCGAACGCCAGCGCGCCGCGGCGTACGTCCTGGAAGCCGTGGTCGGGCGGGATCCGCACGTAGACGTGCATGCCCGACCCGCCGCTGGTCTTGGGGAAGCCGACCGCGCCGAGCTCGTCGAGCACCTCGTGCGCGACGTGGGCCACCCGCTGCACGGTGGCCCAGTCACACTCCGGGCCCGGGTCGAGGTCGATGCGCCACTCGTCGGGCTTCTCGGTGTCAGGGCGGCGGCTGTTCCACGGGTGGAACTCGACCGTGGACATCTGCACCGCCCAGATCACGCTGGCGAGCTCGGTCACGCACAGCTCGTCGGCGGTGCGCTTCCAGCGCGGGAAGAACAGCTGGACGGTCTCGACCCAGTCGGGAGCGCCGGCCGGGAGCCGCTTCTGGTGCACCTTGTCGCCGGCCAGGCCCTTGGGGAACCGGTGCAGCATGCAGGGACGCTCGAAGAGCGCGTTGACGATCCCGTCGCCCACGGCCAGGTAGTAGTGCACGAGGTCGAGCTTGGTCGCGCCGCTCGGCGACGCCTCGGAGGGCGGGAAGTAGACGCGGTCGGGGTTGGTGACCTTGACGACGCGGTCGTCGACCTCGAGCTCGATGAACGGCGACGCCATGTCGGGAGCCTAGCCGCGGGCGACGACAGCGCCTGCCGTCACTGCGGCGTCGGGGCCTCGGACGGCTGCTGGTCGGGCTGCTGGTCCTGCTGGTCCTGCTGGTCCTGCTGGTCCTGCTGGTCCTGCTGGCCGGGCTCGCCTGGCTGGCCGGGCTGGTCGGGCTGCTGCGCCGGGGGCTCCTGCGGCTTCTCGACCGTCACCGTCACGGAGTCTGACCAGCCCTCGTCGGCGTACTGGCTCTCGGGGCGGTGCCAGCGGAACTCGGTGGTCTCCGTGACGGGTACGACGGCACGCGCCACGCCGTCGCGTCCCGCGAGGACCGGCTTGCCGACAGGGCTCCACTGCCCACCGGGCGCCCGCGACTCGAGCACGAGCGGGTCGCCGGTCACCCGGCCGGACGCGTCGGTGACCCGACCGGTGAGCTCCACGTCCTGCCCCGGCTCGGCCTGCTGCCGGCCGGCCGCGACGCTGGTCGTCAGCGCGACGCCCTCGAAGTCGAAGGTCGAGCCCGAGGCGCGCACGGCGTCGAGGTTGAAGGCCTTGCCGTCGCAGCCGAAGCCGGTGACGGCGAAGCCGGTGCCGTCGCCGTGATCGGCGGCGAACTGCGCCGGCGTGGCCGAGCCGACCCGGTCGACGGTGGTACCGGACGCGAGGTCGACGAGTGACCAGTCGTAGGCGAGTGCGGCGGAGGAGACCGTCGTCCAGGAGCCGGCCGGGGCCGACACGGCCGCCCGACCGCGCCAGGCGGTGCCGGGCGGGCTCGTCCGGGTCACGGCCATGACCCACGAGACACCGGAGCTGCCGCCCGTGGCGGCGACCGCGACGGAGGCGTCGAGGCCGGCGAGCGAGCCGAAGGCCGTGTAGGGGCCGGCTGCGCTGCCGGCGCCCGACGGGACCAGTCCGAGGGACCGGCGTCCGAGCGGCGCGGTGTAGGGGCCGAGGTTGATCCGGGAGGCGGGAGCAGCGGCCGGAGCCAGCAGGTCGGCACAGCCGACGTAGGTGAGGTAGGCGTCGGGGTCGCCCGTCGCCGGACCCGACAGGGTCCGCGTGCCCCCCGCGGCGTGCGCGGGACCGGTGACCAGGGTCGTCCCCAAGGTCATCGTCAAGGTCGTGGCGGCCACGGCCGTCATGATGCTGCGCACGTGCATGAGTTCCTGCTCCCCGTGACACGGCACACCCCTCCGGTGCGCCGAGCTGCCTCCATCATGCTGGTCACGGCAAGGGATGGGAACCATCCACGCGTGGAAGTCACCCCAATTGGTGGCCCCGTGCGGGTGAGCCACCGGCCTCGGCGTCGCGTCCGGGCTGTCCGCGGGGACGGCTAGGTTGGGTGGCATGCCGTTGCGGGGTCCCGACGTCGCCCGCCACCCCGTGCGTCGGGTCGAGGCGCGGGCCGACCACGTGCTGCAGCCGGGCAGCTACCCCGCGTCCGTCCCGGCGGTCGCCCAGGTGCTGCGCGACGGTCTGGACCTCGCCCCCGGGGTCACCTTCCTCGTCGGCGAGAACGGGTCCGGCAAGTCCACGCTGGTCGAGGCCGTCGCCGTCGCCTTCGGGCTCTCGCCCGAGGGCGGCAGCACCCACAGCCGGCACTCCACCCGGGCCACCGAGTCGCCGCTGAGCGACGCCCTCCAGCTCGTCCGGGGCCCCGGGGCCAGCAAGTGGGGGTTCTTCCTGCGCGCCGAGACGATGCACGGCTGGTACTCCTACATCGAGGACCACCCCAGGACCACCGGCGACGCTGACGTCGCCTTCCACGAGATGAGCCACGGGGAGTCGTTCCTCGCGGTGCTCGAGTCGCGGTTCACGGGGCGGGGCTTCTTCTGCCTCGACGAGCCGGAGGCCGCCCTGTCGTTCTCCTCGACCCTGGGCCTCGTCGCGACGCTGCAGCGGGTGGTGGCTCGCGGCGGACAGGTCCTCTGCGCCACCCACTCCCCCGTGCTCGCCGCCATGCCGGGCGCGAGGATCCTGGAGGCCGGGCCGTGGGGCCTGCGCGAGTCGGCGTGGGACGACCTCGAGGTCGTCGACCACTGGCGCCGCTACCTCGCCGAGCCGTGGGCCTACCTGCGCCACCTGCAGGACGACTGAGGACGACCGGGGACGACTGGGGACGGCCGGGTCAGGCCCGTCGCCGCAGGGTGGCCGCGAACATCGCGTCGGTGCCGTCGCGGTGCGGCCACAGCTGGAACCGGTCGACCTCGTCGGTGTCGCCGCGGCGGCCCAGCACCGCCTCGACGACGTCGCTCGTCTCCGCGACCACGGGCGAGCAGGTCGCGTAGACCACGACCCCGCCCGGTCGCACCGACTCCAGCGCGGCGTCGAGCAGCACCTGCTGGATGGCGACGAGCTCCTCGACGTCTCCCGGCGTACGCCGCCAGCGCGACTCGGGACGCCGACGGAGCGCACCGAGGCCCGAGCACGGCGCGTCGACCAGCACCCGGTCGAAGGTGCCCGGCACCCAGGCGGGGCGCATCCCGTCGCCCGCGAGCACGTGGGCCGCGCCGTCCGGCGCGGCACGCAGCGCGGAGGCGACGAGCGCGGCGCGGTGCGGCTGCCGCTCGTTGGCGACCAGCACGGCTCCGCGCTGGGCGGCGATCGCGGCCAGCAGGGCCGCCTTGCCGCCGGGGCCGGCACACAGGTCGAGCCACCGCTCGTCCCGTCCGGCCACCGTGGCCTCCGCGAGCGCGAGGGCCACGAGCTGGGAGCCCTCGTCCTGCACGCCGGCGCGTCCCTCCGCGACCGCGGGGACTGCGGCGGGGTCGCCGCCCGCGAGCGTGACGGCGTACGGCGACCGGCCGGTGCGGGTGCCGCCCGAGGCCTCGAGCTCCTCGACCGTCGCCATCCCGGGCCGGGCGACCAGCGTCACCCGGGGCGGGGCGTTGTCGGCCTCCAGCAGCGCGTCGAGCTCGTCGTCGGAGCCCACGCGTGCGGTCAGTGCCTCGCCGAGCGCCTCGACGACCCAGCGCGGGTGGGAGCGGGCGACGGCGAGGTGGGCGTGCGGGGCGTCCTGCCGGTCCGGGGCCACCTCGCTGGCCCAGGCGGCGAGGTCACGACGGCTGACGGCGCGCAGCACCGCGTTGACCAGCCCGGCCGGCCCGTGGCCGACCGTGGCACGGACGAGGTCCACGCTGGTCGAGATGGCCGCGTGGTCGGGGACGCGCATGGACAGCAGCTGGTGGGTGCCGAGGCGCAGCACGTCGCGCACCTCGGGCTGGAGCCGCGGCTTGGTCAGGCAGGCGTCGATCACGGCGTCGTAGAGGCCGTGCATGCGGATGGCGCCAGACGCCAGCTCGGTCGCGAGCGCGGCGTCGCGGCCCTGGAGCCCGTGCTTGCGCAGCACCTGCGGCAGCACGAGGTTGGCGTAGGCGTCGTCGGTGCGCACGGCAGTGAGCACGTCGAGCGCCGCGCGGCGGGCCTTGTCGACGGGGCGGCGGCGGTCACTCACCGAGGTGCTCCCGCACGAGCCGCTTCGGCGCCTTGGCCGCCCAGGCGTCGGTGATGATCTCCTCGAGCTCATCGCGGCCGATCTCGCCGAGCCGGGACTGCTGCACGAGCACGGCGCTGTAGCCCTTGAAGTGGTCGATGGTGAAGAACGGCGTGGACTCGTCGTCGACCAGCGCGTGCTTCTCCACCTCGGTCGGGGTCGTGATCACGACCAGGTCGTCGTACATCTCCCCCGTCGCGGGGTCGACCGCCGAACGGTGCGGCGCGCGGTAGAGCACGAAGCCCTTGCCCTTGTCGCCGCGCGGGACCTTCCACGTGGGCCGGTCGCCCCACGAGACGCCGAGCTCGGTCTCCGGCAGGCTGCCGCAGATCTCGTCGACGTCCTCCGGACGCGCCGGCACGCTCACGACGTGGCGTCCTGCTCACCGAGGCGCACGCCCGACTCCAGGCGTACGCCGCGCGCCCAGTCGGCGGCTGCCATCTGCTTCTTGCCGAACGGCTTGACCTGGCCCAGCTCCACGGGCGCGGTGCCGGTGCCGACGAGGACGGCGTTCTTGGTGACCTCGAGGACGCCGGGCTCGAGCGGCTCGCGGTCGACGGGGCGCACCGGTCCGATCTTGATGCGCTGGCCCTCGAAGGTGCTCCAGGCGCCGGGGGCCGGGTCGCAGGCGCGCACCTGCCGGTCGATGGCGACCGCCGGGTGGGTCCAGTCGATCCGGGCGTCCTCGACGAGGATCTTGGGGGCGAAGGACACCCCGTCCTCGGGCTGCTCCCGGGCCTCGAGCGTGCCGTCCTCGATCCCGTCGAGGGTCTGCACCAGCAGGCCCGCGCCGCCCTCGGCCAGGCGCGCGAGGAGGTCGCCGGCGGTGTCGGTCGGGCGGATCGTCTCGGTCATCACGCCGAAGACCGGTCCGGCGTCGAGCGCCTTGACGATGCGGAAGGTCGTCGCGCCGGTGACCTCGTCGCCGGCCCACAGCGAGTGCTGCACCGGGGCGGCGCCGCGCCAGGACGGAAGGACGGAGAAGTGCAGGTTGATCCAGCCGTGCGGCACGAGGTCGAGCGCCGACTGCGGCAGCAGGGCGCCGTAGGCCACGACCGGGCACGCGTCGGGACGCAGGGCGGCGAGCGCCTCCTGGAAGTCGGGGTCGCGAGGGTGCTCGGGCTTGAGCACGGGTACGCCGAGCTCCTCGGCCCGCTGCGCGACCGGGCTGGCGACCAGCCTGCGGCCGCGGCCGCTCGGAGCGTCGGGTCGGGTGACGACGCCGACGAGCTCGTGCCGGCTGGCGGCGATCGCGTCGAGGGCGGGCACGGCGACCTCCGGGGTGCCGGCGAAGACGACGCGCATCAGCTGGTGACCTTCATCGGGCGAATCCGTTCGTCGGGTGGGGGCTGAACCTGACCGTCGGCCGCTCCAGGCCGAACCAGTCGGACTCGCGGATCTCCTTCATCGCCGCCTTGCGCGCGACCGTGTCGAGCTTGTCGATGAAGAGGATCCCGTCGAGGTGGTCGGTCTCGTGCTGCATGGCGCGGGCGAGCAGCTCTGAGGCCTCGATCCGCTGTGGCTCGCCGTGCATGTCGAAGCCGGTGGCGACGACCGACAGCGCGCGCAGGCAGTCGTAGGTGAGCTCGGGCAGCGACAGGCAGCCCTCGGCGCCGTCCTGCGTCTCGTCGGAGAGCTCCAGCGAGGGGTTGACCAGGTGACCGACCTCGCCGTGCACGTTCCAGGTGAAGACCCGCAGGCCCACCCCGATCTGCGGGGCGGCGAGTCCCGCGCCCGGCGCCGCGAGCATCGTGTCGGTCAGGTCGGTGACGAGCTGGCGGAGCTCGCGGTCGAAGTCGTCCACCTCCACCGCGCGCTGGCGCAGCACGGGGTCTCCGAACAGACGGATGGGCTGGACGGCCACGGAGCTCCTTCGCTCGGCTGGGCTGGGGACGATCGAGCAGTGGCCAAGTCTAGGGAGGCGCCCACGCGACGTCATGGCCGGTCGCCACCAGCCCGCACCGGCGCGCATGGGTGGCCTCGTCGTCAGATGGTCAGCGGGTCGACCTGGATGCGGACCGGGTCGAGCTTGCGGGCCGAGCGGACCCGCTGGAGGTCGCCGAGCGAGCGGGAGAGCGCCTCGCCGCTCGCGCGCGGGACCCGGAGCAGGACCCGGTGCTCGTCGTCCGCCGGGACCGGGCCGAGCACCTCGGCGCCGTCGGGCAGGTCGAGCAGGTGCAGCACGTCGTCGAGGGCGCCCAGGTCGCCGGTGACCGTCGCCAGCCGGGCGGCCGGCGGCAGGTGCGCCTGCGAGCGCTCGTGGGCCTCGCGCCGCGCGAAGCCGGCGGGGTCCCAGCGCACCAGGGCCTGCAGCGCGGGGTGGGCCGGGTCCCCGACGGCCACGACGTGACCACCGGGACGCACCAGCACCGCCGCGTTGAGCCACCGGCGCAGGGCCTCCTCGGCGGCGCGCAGGTCGTCGCGGGCGAGGCTGAGCCAGGTGTCGAGCACGACGACGGCCGCGTAGCCCTCGTCGGCGACGGGCTCGGCGCCGACGGTGGCGACGACGAGGTCGGCCGCCGCACCGACATGGTCGACGACGCGGTCGCCGCTGGAGCTGCGGACCGTCGTTCCGGGGAACATCCGGCCCAGCTCCTCCGCCGTGCGGGCCTCTCCGCGGACGGGGGCGCGCAGGCCGCGGCCGCCGCAGGTGGAGCAGGCCCACGCAGGCTCGACGTGGCCGCACCACCGGCAGTGCGGGGGCACGGCAGGACCGTCGACGACCAGGGGGCCGGTGCAGACGGCGCACCGGGCGGGGGCGCGGCACGTGTCGCAGGCCAGCGAGGCAGCATAGCCGGCGCGCGGGGTCTGCACGAGCACCGGGCCGCTGGTGAGACCGCGGCGGATGGCGTCGTAGGCGGCGCGCGGGACGCGCGTGCCGACGGAGCGGTCCTCGGCCGGCACGACCTCGACGCGGGCCCGGCGCCGCAGCACCTCGCGCGGCACCGCCAGCTCGTGTGCCCAGCCGGTGGCGACGAGCTGCTGGGCCTCCGGCGTGCGGGCCACGCCGCCGAGGAGCGCCGCGGTGCCCTGCTGCTCGGCGCGCAGCAGGAGCACCTCGCGGGTGTGCGGGTAGGGGGCGCGGGGCTCGGCGTGGAGGTCGTCGCCGTCGTCCCACAGGACGACGAGCCCGAGGTCGTGCACCGGGGCGAAGGCGGCGGAGCGGGTGCCGACGACGATCCGCCGCGCGCCGCGCGAGACCGCCAGGAAGTCGCGGTAGCGCGCCGCCGGTCCCCCGTCAGCGGTCAGGCACACGTGGTGCCCTTCCCCGAGCAGGTGCGAGAGAGCCGCGTCCACGCGGGCGACGTCGCGCCGGTCCGGGACGCAGACGAGCGCGCCCCGCCCGGCGGCGTACGTCGTCGCGACGGCCTCGGCGACCATCGCGGGCCAGTCGTCGCCCGGCGCTGCCGCCCACACGGCCCGGGGCGCCTGCCCGGTGCCGAGGTGGCGCAGGAAGGCGTCGGCGTGCTCGACCGCGGACCAGGATGGGGCCGCCTCGACCGCGGGCGCGTCGGGTGCGGGCGGGGACGCGACCTTCTCCGTGGCGGCGTGGCGGGGTGGCACGGCCAGGCGCAGCACGTCGGAGCGGGCGCCGGCGTACCTGCGGGCGAGCGTGTCGCTGAGCCGGACGATCTCGGGTGCGAGGACCGGCTCCGGGCTCACCACCCGCCGCAGCGGCTGGAGGGTGCCGGTGTGGTCGGTGCTGCCGGCGCGCTCGACGACGTAGCCGTCCACGTCCTGACCGGCGAAGCGCACCTTCACCCGGGCGCCCGGGACGGCCGTCTCGGCCATCGCCGTGGGCACGGCGTAGTCGAAGGGGCGGTCGAGGTGGGCCAGCGCGATGTCGACCAGCACCCGGGCGACGGGGTCGGTCTCCGCGGGCTGCCACGCCGCGGCCTTGCGGCGCCGGGTGGCGGCCGCCTTGGCCCGGGCGTCGTCGACGGCAGCACGAAGCCCCGGGAGCATGTCTGCTTCCGGGGCCTCGTGCGACGTCATGGGGCGATTGTGTCAGCGCCCACCGACCGTCGGACCTGGTGGGGAAGTCCGTCACCTGGAGGGGGTTGCAACCCCCACCGAGTGGCGGACTCCCCGCTCGAGCGGGGAGTCCACCACGAGGGCGCGCGCCCGGTCAGATGCCGGCGGCGGCCTTCAGCTTGTCGGCGCGGTCGGTGCTCTCCCAGGTGAAGTCGGCGAGCTCGCGGCCGAAGTGGCCGTAGGCCGAGGTCTGGGCGTAGATCGGGCGGAGCAGGTCGAGGTCGCGGATGATCGCGGCCGGGCGGAGGTCGAAGACCTCGAGGACGGCGTCCTGGATCTTCTCGTCCGGGACGACACCGGTGCCGAAGGTCTCGATGAACACGCCGACGGGCGCGGCCTTGCCGATGGCGTAGGCGACCTGCGCCTCGCAGCGGCTGGCCAGGCCGGCGGCCACGACGTTCTTGGCGACCCAGCGCATGGCGTAGGCGGCCGAGCGGTCGACCTTGGACGGGTCCTTGCCGGAGAAGGCACCGCCGCCGTGGCGGGCCATGCCGCCGTAGGTGTCGACGATGATCTTGCGGCCGGTGAGGCCGGCGTCGCCCATCGGACCGCCGATGACGAAGGTGCCGGTGGGGTTGACGAGCATCCGGTAGCCCTCGGAGGGCAGGTCGACGTCGGCGAGCACCGCGTCGATGACGTGCTGCTTGACGTCGGCCTCGAGCCGGGCGTGCTCGATGTCGGGGTCGTGCTGGGTCGACAGGACGACGGTGTCGATGCGCAGCGGGCGGTCGTTCTCGTCGTACTCGATGGTGACCTGGGTCTTGCCGTCGGGACGCAGGTAGGCGAGCGTGCCGTCCTTGCGGACCTCGGTCAGGCGCTGCGCGAGGCGCTGGGCGATGGTGATCGGCAGCGGCATGAGCTGGGGGGTGTCGTCGCACGCGTAGCCGAACATCAGGCCCTGGTCACCGGCGCCCCGCTTGTCGAGCTCGTCCTCGGAGGAGCCGACGCGGGACTCGTGACCGGCGTCGACGCCGGCGGCGATGTCGCTCGACTGGGCGCCGATCGCGACCTGGACGCCGCAGGTGTGGCCGTCGAAGCCCTTGTCGGAGGAGTCGTAGCCGATCTCGAGGATCGCCTTGCGGACGATGTCGGCGACCGGGGCGTAGGCACCCGTGCGCACCTCACCGGCGACCACGACGAGGCCGGTGGTCAGCAGCGTCTCGACAGCCACGCGCAGGTTGGCCTTGTCGGGGTCCGCGGCCATCAGGTGGTCGAGGACGGAGTCGCTGATCCGGTCGGCGATCTTGTCCGGGTGCCCCTCGGTCACGGACTCGGAGGTGAAGAGGCGTCCAGCCACGTTGCTCTCGATTCTTCTCTGGAACGGTTGGATGAAACCTACCTGCTGACCAGCATCCGGGACGCGTGTCTCACCCGGCGAATCGCCGGGCGACCTCGTTCCAGATGACGTGGGCCAGCGCGGTCTTGGACCCGCGGGGCACCTCCACGGCGGCTCCGTCGGCGGCCAGGACGACCGCCTCGTTGTCGGCGCTGCCGAAGACCGCTCCCCCGCTGACGTCGTTGACGACGAGGAGGTCGCAGCCCTTGCGGGCGAGCTTGGCCCGCGCGAGGTCGAGCACCGAGCCGGTGGCGTCGCCGGTCTCGGCGGCGAAGCCCACGATGACCGCGTCGGGGCGGGCCCGGTCGTGGGAGATCTCGGCCAGGATGTCGGGGTTCTGCGCCAGCTCGATCGCGGGCGCCGACCCGTCGTCGGCCTTCTTGATCTTGGCCTCGCTGACCGCGGTGGGCCGGAAGTCGGCCGGGGCGGCGGCCATCACGACCGCGTCCGCCGTGGCGGTCGCGGTGACGACCGCCTCGCGCAGCTGCTCGGTCGTCTCGACGCGTACGACGCTCACGCCGGCCGGGTCGGGCAGGGTCACGTTGGCGCTGACGAGCGTGACGTGGGCTCCCCGCGAGGCGGCCGCGCGGGCCAGGGCGTAGCCCTGCAGGCCCGAGGACCGGTTGCCGATGAACCGGACCGGGTCGAGGTACTCCCGGGTGCCGCCGGCTGACACGACCACCTTGCGACCGGCGAGGTCCTGGGTGGCGTCGGCGCCCCGGTCGAGCAGCCCGCGCACGAGCTCGTAGATCTCGGCGGGCTCGGGCAGGCGGCCCTTGCCGGTGTCGGCGCCGGTGAGGCGGCCGACGGCCGGCTCGATGACGACCGCGCCGCGCTCACGCAGGGTCGCGACGTTGGCCTGGGTGGCCGGGTGCTCCCACATCTCGGTGTGCATGGCCGGCGCGAAGACGACCGGGCACCGGGCGGTGAGGAGCGTGTTGGTGAGGAGGTCGTCGGCCAGGCCGTGGGCCGCGCGGGCCAGCAGGTCGGCGGTGGCCGGTGCGACCACCACCACGTCGGCCTGCTGCCCGATGTGGACGTGCGGCACGGCGTGGACGTCGGTCCACACGTCGGTGGCCACGGGCTTGCCCGACAGGGCGGACCACGTCGGGGCGCCGACGAACTGCAGCGCCGAGGCCGTGGGCACGACGGTGACGTCGTGCCCAGACTCGGTGAACCGGCGCAGCAGCTCGCAGGACTTGTAGGCCGCGATGCCGCCCGAGACCCCCAGGACGACCCTTCGGGACGGTTGCTGCGCAACCTCCTCAGGGCGGCGCCCTTCACTCATCGAAGGCTCGCGTCACTCCGTCGCGTCGCCGGCAGCAGCCTCGGCAGCGGCGGCCTCGGCGGCGGGGTCGATGTCCTCGCAGGTCAGGAGGTCGTCGTTGATCTCGCGGAGCGCGATCGAGAGCGGCTTCTCCTGGACGTGGGTGTCGACGAGGGGGCCGACGTACTCGAGGAGGCCCTCGCCGAGCTGGGAGTAGTAGGCGTTGATCTGGCGGGCACGCTGGGCGCTGTAGAGCACCAGCTTGTACTTGCTGTCGGTCTTGGTGAGCAGGTCGTCGATCGAGGGGTTGGTGACGCCCTCGGCGGCGATGGTGGGAGATGCCACGGTGTGGGTGCCTCGCTAGTCAGATGTGGATGGAGCTGGTCCAACCATCAAGGCTACCAACTCGTCGGCAGCGGCGTGAACTTCGTGGTTGACGATGGTGACGTCGAACTCGCTCTCGGCGGCCAGCTCGGCCCGTGCGGTCTCGAGCCGGCGCTCCCGCTCGGCCTCGGTCTCGGTGCCGCGACCGACGAGACGACGGACGAGCTCCTCCCACGACGGAGGCTTGAGGAACACGAACAGCGCCTCCGGCATGGTCTCCCGCACCTGGCGGGCGCCCTGGAGGTCGATCTCAAGCATCGCCGGGTGTCCGGACGCGAGGGCGAGGTCGACCGGGCCGCGCGGGGTGCCGTAGCGGGCGGCCTTGTGGACCACGGCCCACTCGAGCAGGTCGCCCTTGTCGATCATGGCGTCGAACTCCTCGTCGGAGACGAACCAGTAGTGCACGCCGTTCTCCTCGCCGGGGCGGGGTGCGCGCGTGGTGGCCGACACGGAGATCCACACCTCGGGGTGGGTCTCGCGCACGGCGGCCGCGACGGTGCCCTTGCCCACGGCCGTGGGGCCGGCGAGGACGATCAGTCGCGAGCGGGTGGGGGCGGTGCCGGTCGAGCCGGGGCCGGGCGTGACGTCGGGCTCGCTCACGAGGCGTCGGGGCCGAACTCACGCTCGAGCGCAGCGACCTGCTTGACGCCCAGCCCGCGCACCCGACGGCTCTCGGCGATCCCGAGACGCTCCATCACCTGGCGCGCGCGCACGCGGCCGAGGCCGGGCACCGACTGGAGGAGCTCGACGACGCGCATCTTGCCGATCACCTCGTTGGTCTGGCCCTCGCGGAGCACGTCGACGATCGACCCGCCGGAGTTCTTGAGACGGTTCTTCACCTCGGCCCGCTCGCGTCGGGAGGCCGCAGCCTTGTCGAGGGCTGCCTGGCGCTGCTCGGGCGTCAGAGGGGGCAAGGCCACGAAAGCGATCCTTCTCGGGTCGGACAGGCGGTCGGAACGCCGCGGACGGGGTCCGGACGGGTGCGGGTCAATCTAGTCAGGTGGCGTCGGGGCAGGCAATCGAGCCCGCTCGATTGCGGGGACGAGGTGACCTGCACGACACCCCGGGCCGGCGCTACCTCGACAGCGGCGTGCCGCACACGTCGAGCGCGTGCTGCTCGACGGCTGACATCGCCTCCACGGTGCGCCGTGACCCGACCGCCCGTGCGGCCGCCTCGATGTCCTTGCGGGCGTCACTGCCGAGCCCTGCCGGCGGCTCCTCGGCGATGTACGTCGACGGGTCGACGTCGTGCGCGGCGAGCACCTCCTCGAGCGTCCGCAGCGGGCCCACGACCGCGGCCCAGTCGTCGGCGATGTCGCGCGGGGCCTCCTCGGCGAGGGCCTCGTAGTCGTCGAGCGCGTCGAAGACCGCGCCGGCGTCGTCGGACGCCGCGACCTCGCTGAGGTCGGCCTGGTGGTCCTCGACCGCCTCGCAGTAGTCGGCGTGCGCGTCGCCCGAGCAGCCGGCGACCGCCAGGCAGGCCAGCAGGACCGCCGGGGCGAGGAGCTTCACGCCCCCAAGCCTCGCACGGCGTCGTTGCCGCGCCGGGCGGCGTCGCGGAGGGCGCCGACGTCGGGGCCGGCCCGGAGCACCTCGCGCGACGAGCTGGGCAGCGCCCACCGGGCCGCGGCCCCGAAGATGCGCGTCAGGTCGTCGACGGTGCCGCCCTGGGCGCCGAAGCCCGGCACCAGCAGCGGTCCGTTGACGTCGAGGTCCTCCGCGGTGTGGCCGATGGTGGCGCCGACGACCGCTCCGAAGGAGCCGACCGGGTCGGCATCGGCGTTGGCCGCCCGCAGGTGGGCCAGCACGCTCCCGGCGACGGTCGTCCCGTCCTCGGTGCGCGCGTGCTGCACCTCGGGCCCCTCCTTGTTGGAGGTCAGGGCGAGGACGAACAGCCCGGAGCCGTGGCGCCGGCAGGCCTCGAGCATGGGGTCGAGCGACCCGAAGCCGAGGTAGGGGCTCGCGGTGAGGGCGTCGGAGCCGAGTGGCGAGGTGGGGTCGAGGTAGGCGTCGGCGTAGGCCTGGCTGGTGGAGCCGATGTCGCCGCGCTTGGCGTCCATGAGCACGAGCGCCCCGGCCGCGCGGGACTCCGCCACGACGCGCTCGAGGACCGCGACGCCGCGGCTGCCGAAGCGCTCGTAGAAGGCGCTCTGCGGCTTGACGGTCCCGACGACCGGGGCGACGGCCTCCACCACGGTGAGCGCGAACCGCTCCAGCGACGCCACGTCGTCACCGAGGCCCCACTCGTGGAGGAGCGCCGCGTGCGGGTCGATGCCGACGCAGAAGCGGCCGCGCTCCTCGATCGCGTGGGCCAGGCGGGTGCCGAACGGGGTCATCGGTTCTCCTCGGGACGGGGATCGGGGACGGGACGGCGGCCCGGACCGGTGCCCGCCGCAGGGGCGAGCGCGGCGCGCAGCCGGGCGACCGTGGTGGGGTCGTGGAGCAGCGCGGTGCCGACCTGCACGGCGCTGGCGCCGGCGTCGAGGTAGGCGTTGGCCGACCTGAGGTCGTGGACGCCGCCGCACCCGACGGTGGGCAGGTCGGGCAGGGCGCGGTGCACCTCGGCGACGCAGCGCAGCGCGATGGGGGCGACGGCGGGGCCGCTGAGGCCACCGGCCCGCCCGTCGGGGAACGCGGCCGGCACGGCGTTGCCGATCACGACCGCGGTGGCGCCGGCCTCGTGGCACGAGCGGGCGCCCTCGACGATGCGGGACACGTCGGGGCGCAGCTTGGCGAGGACGGGGCGGTCGGAGGGGAACTCGCGCCGCACGGCGGCGATGACGCTGGCCGAGTGGAAGGGCTCGCGCACCTCGAAGAGGCCGGCGCCGACCTCGTCGGGTGCACCGACGTTGACCTCCAGCCCCGCGACGCCGGGTGCGCGGCTGAGCCGGCGGGCGAGGTCGGCGTACTCCCCCATCGTCGAGCCGGCGATCGACACCAGCACGCGCGCGCCTGCCCGGACCAGCCACGGCAGCTCGGTGGCGAGGAAGTGCTCGAGCCCGGGGTTGGGCAGCCCGACGGCGTTGACCAGACCGCCGGGCACCTCGACGACGCGCGGTCCGGGGCCACCGGCGCGGGCGTCGAGGGTGATCGAGCGGGTGACGAGGTCGAGGCCGACGAGCCCCTCGGGACCGGCGTAGGGCTCAAGCTCGCGCCCGGTGCCGCCGCACCCGGAGGCGACCATGACCGGACCGGGCAGCCCGGCGCTCGTCAGGGCGCTCACAGGTCGTCCCACCGGACGCGGTCGCCGCGGACGACGGGGCCCTCCGCGCAGGCGCGGACGACCCGCTCCACGCCGTCCTCGCCGACGACGGGCAGCGGGCACCCGTGGCACAGACCGGTCCCGCACGGGGTCGGGACCTCGACCGCGACCTGGCTCCAGGCTCCGGCGCGCTCGGCCGCGGCGGCCGCGCTGCGGAGCACGGCGTGCGGGCCGGCGGCGTAGACGACGTCGGCGTCGCTGCGGCGCACGAGGTCGTCCGCGTGGTCGGCGACCGTGCCGCGCTGGCCGACCGAGCCGTCGGCGGTGAGCACGGTGACCGAGCGGGCCGAGCGTCGCGCCTCCAGCGCCGACAGCAGCCGCGCCTCGTCGGGGGCCGACACGACGAGGGAGACCGCGCACCCGCGCTCGCGGAGCCGCTCGGCGAGCGGGAAGAGCGGGGCCGCGGCGTAGCCCTCGCCGACGAGCAGGCACGACACGGCGTCCTTGGGCAGCGCGAAGGGCCGCCCGAGGGGTCCCGTGATGGCGATCCGGGCACCGACCGGCTGGGCGGCGAGCCACGCGGTGCCGCTTCCCCGCGCCTCGACGACGACGTCCAGCGTGGGGCCGAAGGCGCTCGACGCCCGCACCCGGTGCACCCACAGCGCCCGGCGTGCGACATGGCCCTCGACGCTGACGGCGACGAAGTTGCCCGCGCGGAACCGCTCCGGGACACCGGGCGCGGTCAGCGTCAGGTGGCGGTAGCCGCCGACGCGCTTGGTGGCGACCACCTCGCCGTCGACGTGCACGCTGGGGTGGACGCTCCCCCGGCCCGGCTCCCGCTCGTCAGCCATCCGTGGCGAGACCTCGCACGAGGCGGCGGGGCCACAGAGGCCCCTCGTAGACGAACGCCGTGTAGGCCTGCAGGAGGTCGGCCCCGGCTGCGAGCCGGCGGCGCGCGTCGTCGACGGTGGTGATGCCACCGACACCGATGAGGGTGAGGTCTGGCCCGACCCGCTCGCGGAGCAGGCGTACGACGTCCTCCGACCGCGCGGTGAGCGGCTGCCCGCTCAGGCCTCCGGCACCGATCTCCGCCACCCGGGACGCGGGCGTGACGAGGCTGTCGCGGCTGATCGTCGTGTTGGTGGCGATGATGCCGTCGAGCCCGGTCACAAGCGCGAGGTCGGCCACGGCCAGCACGTCGTCGTCGCTGAGGTCGGGGGCGATCTTCACCAGCAGCGGCACGCGGTGGTCGGGGCGCACCTCGTCGGCCCGACGGCGTACGGCTCGCAGCAGCGGCTCGAGCTTCTCGACGGCCTGCAGGTCGCGCAGCCCCGGGGTGTTGGGTGATGAGACGTTGACGACGAGGTAGTCGGCGTAGGGCGCCAGCAGCCCGGCCGACTTCTCGTAGTCGCGGGCGGCCTCGCCCTCCGGCACCACCTTGGTCTTGCCGATGTTGACACCGAGGATCGTGTCGCCGCCCGCGGCCCGCCAGGCGGCGAGCCTCCGGGCGACGACCTCGGCGCCGTCGTTGTTGAAGCCCATCCGGTTGACGATCGCCCGGTCCGCGGTGAGGCGGAACAGCCGCGGCGTGGGGTTGCCGGGCTGGGCCTCGCCGGTGACGGTGCCGACCTCGACGTGGCCGAACCCGAGCGCCGCGAGCCCGTCGATGCCGACGGCGTTCTTGTCGAAGCCGGCGGCCAGGCCGAGCGGGTGCGGGAAGGTCAGGCCCAGCGCGCGCACGGGCGCCGACGGGACCCGGACCGCGCGCCCGGTCAGGGGCGTCGCGGCCCGGATCGCGCGGAACGCCGCGTGGTGGATCCGCTCGGGGTCGACCCGGGTGAGGGCCTGCGTGAAGACGACGTCGTAGGGCCGCACGTTCACACGGTCCGCGAGTCCGCGGCGAGCTGGGCCCAGTCCTGCAGCGAGCGCACGCCGATGTCGCCGCGCCGCATCGCCTCGAGGCCCTGCACCGCGGCGCCGAGCCCCTGGATGGTGGTGATGCACGGGATGTCGGTGAGCACGGCCGCGGTGCGGATGTCGTAGCCGTCGGCGCGCGGCGAGCCACCGCTCGTGGCCCCGTGCGGCGTGTTGATCACCAGGTCGACCTCGCGGTCGCGGATCAGCCCGACGATCGTCCGCTCCCCGTCGGGACCCTCGCCCTCGGACTGCTTGCGGACAACCGTGGCCTGCACCCCGTTGCGGCGCAGCACCTCGGCGGTGCCCGCGGTCGCGAGGATCTCGAAGCCCATGTCGGCGATCTGCTTGACCGGGAAGATCATGTGCCGCTTGTCACGGTTGGCGACCGAGACGAAGACCTTGCCCGACAGCGGCAGCGAGCCGTAGGCCGCGGCCTGGGCCTTGGCGAAGGCGGTGCCGAAGAAGGCGTCGAAGCCCATCACCTCGCCGGTCGAGCGCATCTCGGGTCCGAGCAGCGCGTCGACCGTGCGGCCGTCGGAGGTCTTGAAGCGGTCGAAGGGCATGACCGCCTCCTTGACCGCGATGGGCGACCCGTCGGGCAGGTGCCCGCCGTCGCCCTCGGCCGGCAGCACGCCGGCGGCGCGCAGGTCGGCGATCGACTCCCCCAGCATCACCCGGGCCGCGGCCTTGGCCAGCGGCGTCGCGGTGGCCTTGGACACGAACGGCACGGTGCGCGACGCACGCGGGTTGGCCTCGAGGACGTAGAGCACGTCGGAGGCCAGCGCGAACTGGATGTTGAGCAGGCCCCGGACGTCGAGCCCGCGGGCGATCGCCTCGGTCGAGGTGCGGATCCGGTCGACCTCCTCGCGCCCGAGCGTGATGGGCGGCAGCGCGCAGGACGAGTCGCCGGAGTGGATGCCGGCCTCCTCGATGTGCTCCATCACGCCGCCGAGGAAGAGCTCCTCGCCGTCGAAGATCGCGTCGACGTCGATCTCGACCGCGTCGTCGAGGAACCGGTCGACCAGCACCGGCTGGCGCTCGTTGATCAGCCCGTTGGCGACGTAGCGCTCGAGGTAGTGCTCGAGGGCGGCGTCGTCGTAGACGATCTCCATGCCGCGTCCGCCGAGGACGTAGGACGGCCGCACCAGGACCGGGTAGCCGATCTCGTGGGCGATCCGCTGCGCCTGCGGGTACGACGTCGCGGTGCCGTGCTTGGGCGCGGGCAGGCCGGCGTCGGCCAGGACGCGGCCGAAGGCGCCGCGGTCCTCGGCGAGGTGGATCGCCTCCGGGGTGGTGCCGACGATCGGGACACCCGCGTCGGCGAGGCCCTGGGCCAGTCCCAGCGGGGTCTGCCCGCCGAGCTGGCACACCACGCCCGCGACCGGACCCGCCTGCTGCTCGGCGTGGACGATCTCGAGGACGTCCTCCAGGGTCAGCGGCTCGAAGTAGAGCCGGTCGGAGGTGTCGTAGTCGGTGCTGACCGTCTCCGGGTTGCAGTTGACCATGATCGTCTCGTAGCCGGCCTCGGCCAGCGCGAGCGAGGCGTGGACGCAGCTGTAGTCGAACTCGATGCCCTGGCCGATGCGGTTGGGCCCGGAGCCGAGGATGATCACGGCCTCCTTGCCCTCGGCGCGGGGCTGCACCTCGGTCTCCTCGTCGTAGGAGGAGTAGTGGTAGGGCGTGCGGGCGGCGAACTCGGCGGCGCAGGTGTCGACGGTCTTGAAGACCGGCCGGATCCCCAGCGCGTGCCGCACGCCGCGGACGACGTCGGCGGACAGGCCGCGGATCTTGCCGACCTGCTCGTCGGAGAAACCGTGCCGCTTGGCGAGGCGCAGCAGGTCGGGGGTCAGCTCGGTGGCCTCGATGAGCTGCACGGCGACCTCGTTGATCAGCGCGAGCTGGTCGACGAACCACGGGTCGATGGCGGTCGCCTCGAAGATCTCCTCCGGGGTCGCCCCCGCGCGGATGGCGTCCATGACCTTCTTGAGCCGGCCGTCGTGCGGCACGCTGATCTCCTCGAGCAGCGACGCCTTGTCGAGCTCGACGTACTCCTTGTGCCAGTCGAACGGCGCGTGCTTGCTCTCCAGGGAGCGCAGCGACTTCTGCAGGGCCTCGGTGAAGTTGCGGCCGATGGCCATCGCCTCGCCGACCGACTTCATGTGGGTGGTCAGCGTCGGGTCGGCCTCGGGGAACTTCTCGAAGGCGAACCGCGGCACCTTGACCACGACGTAGTCGAGGGCGGGCTCGAACGAGGCCGGCGTCTCCTCGGTGATGTCGTTCTGGATCTCGTCGAGGGTGTAGCCGATGGCGACCTTGGCGGCGATCTTGGCGATCGGGAAGCCGGTGGCCTTCGAGGCCAGGGCCGACGAGCGCGAGACGCGCGGGTTCATCTCGATGACGATGAGCCGGCCGTCGGCGGGGTTGACGGCGTACTGGATGTTGCAGCCGCCGGTGTCGACGCCGACGGCGCGGATGATGCCGATCGCGAGGTCGCGCATCTTCTGGTACTCGCGGTCGGTCAGGGTCATCGCCGGGGCGACGGTGATCGAGTCGCCGGTGTGGACGCCCATCGGGTCGAGGTTCTCGATGGAGCACACGATGACGCTGTTGTCGGCGCTGTCGCGCATGACCTCGAGCTCGTACTCCTTCCAGCCGAGGATCGACTCCTCGAGGAGCACCTCGGTGGTCGGGCTGGCGGCCAGGCCGGCACCGCCGATGCGGCGCAGGTCGGCCTCGTCGTAGGCCATGCCGGAGCCGGTGCCGCCCATCGTGAAGGACGGGCGGACCACCATCGGGTAGCCGAGGTCGTCGGCCGCGGCGAGCAGGTCGTCCATCGAGTGGCAGATGACGCTGCGGGCGGACTCGCCGCCGAGCTGCTCGACGATCTTCTTGAACTGCTGGCGGTTCTCGCCGCGCTCGATGGCCTCGATGGAGGCACCGATCAGCTCGACGCCGTACTTCTCCAGCACGCCGGCCTTGTCGAGGGCCATCGCGCAGTTGAGCGCCGTCTGACCGCCGAGCGTGGCGAGCAGCGCGTCGGGGCGCTCCTTGGCGATCACCTTCTCGACGTAGTCGGGCGTGATCGGCTCGACGTAGGTCGCGTCGGCGAACTCGGGGTCGGTCATGATCGTCGCCGGGTTGGAGTTCACCAGGACGACCCGCAGGCCCTCCTGGCGCAGCACCCGGCACGCCTGGGTGCCGGAGTAGTCGAACTCGCAGGCCTGGCCGATGATGATCGGCCCCGAGCCGATGACCAGGACGCTCTGGATGTCGGTGCGCTTGGGCATGTCAGGCGTCCTTCCGCTCGGTCATCAGGTCCACGAACCTGTCGAAGAGGTAGGCCGCGTCGTGGGGACCGGCGGCGGCCTCGGGGTGGTACTGCACCGAGAAGCTGGTCAGCCGCCCGTCGGCGTCGCGGAGCTCGAGCCCCTCGACGACGTCGTCGTTCAGGCACACGTGGCTGACCGTGACGTCACCGAACTCGGTGCTCGTCGAGCCCTCCATCGGCGCGTCGACGGCGAACCCGTGGTTGTGGGCGGTGACCTCGACCTTCCCGGTGGTGCGGTCCATGACCGGCTGGTTGATGCCCCGGTGGCCGTACTTGAGCTTGTAGGTGCCGAAGCCCAGCGCCCGGCCGAAGAGCTGGTTGCCGAAGCAGATCCCGAAGTAGGGGATGCCGGCGCGCAGCGCGTCCTGCAGCAGCTGCACCTGGGCGGTGGTGGCCGCCGGGTCGCCGGGGCCGTTGGAGAAGAAGAGCCCGTCGGGAGCGACGGCCCTGACGTCCTCGAGGGTCGTCGTCGCCGGGAGCACGTGCACCTCGACCCCGCGCTCGCTCAGCATCCGCGGGGTGTTGGACTTGATGCCGAGGTCGAGGGCCGCGACGGTGAAGCGCCGCTCCCCCTGCGCCGGGACCACGTAGGCCTCGGGCGTGGAGACCGCCTCGCTCAGGTTGGAGCCGGCCATCTCGCCGGACTCCAGCACCCGCTGCAGCAGCCGCTCGGGGTCGTTCTCCGTCGTGGAGATGCCCACCCGCATCGCGCCGCGCTCGCGCAGGTGGCGCGTCAGCGCGCGGGTGTCGACGCCGCTGATGCCCACGACTCCCTGGTCGCGGAGGTCGTCGTCGAGGGTCCGCACGCTGCGCCAGTTGCTGGGGACCCGGGCGGGGTCGCGCACGACGTAGCCGGCCACCCAGATGCGCGAGGACTCGGTGTCCTCGTCGTTCATGCCGGTGTTGCCGACGTGCGGGGCCGTCATCACGACGACCTGGCGGTGATAGCTGGGGTCGGTCAGCGTCTCCTGGTAGCCGGACATGCCGGTGGAGAAGACCGCCTCGCCGAAGGTCTCGCCCTCGGCGCCGAAGGACTCACCGCGGAAGGTGCGTCCGTCCTCGAGGACCAGCAGCGCCGATCGGGTGCCAGATCGGGTGCCAGACGGGGTCTGGGCAGGGGCAGGCAGAGCCATGCCGTACCTCCTTCTCCGCCTCACGGGACGGATCGTTAAAGGATGTTCGAGCCGCGCCGAGCCTATCAGTGGATCGCCGGTGCGCCGACCTCGGCCGTCCGTGGTGGACCCTGCCTCCGAGCGCCCTGGCCACGGCCCCACGCGATGGACAGGGCGACCGCGTCACGCCAGGCGGCGTAGGCCCGCTCGCGGTCGTCCGCGGTGACCTCCGAGCGCCACTCGGCGGCCCGGTGCCAGTGCGAGCGGAGCACGCTCCGGTCGGACCAGTAGCCCACCGCGAGCCCGGCCGCGTAGGCCGCACCGAGCGACACGCTCTCGGCCATCATCGGGCGGATCACCGGCACGTCGAGGACGTCGGCGACGGTCTGCATGAGCAGGTTGTTGGCCGTCATCCCGCCGTCGACGGCGAGGAAGGCCATCGCCGATCCCGCGTCCTGGGTCATCGCGTCCACGACGTCGCGGGTCTGCCACGCCACCGCTTCGAGCACCGCGCGGGCCAGGTGGCCCTTCTCGATGTAGGACGTCAGCCCCAGGACGGTGCCCTGCGCGTCCGGCTCCCAGTGCGGTGCGTAGAGCCCGGAGAACGCCGGCACGATCACGCACCCGCCGTTGTCCGCGACCGTGCCCGCCAGGGTCTCGATCTCGGGTGCGGTGCGGATCAGGCCCAGGCTGGTGCGGCACCACTCCACCAGGGAGCCCGCGGCCGCGACGGACCCCTCGAGGGCGTACGTCGCCGGCTCGCCCTCGGCGTTCGCGGCGAGCGTCGTGATGAGGCCCGAGGTGGAGCGGACGATCTCGGTGCCGGTGTTGAGGAGGAGGAAGCTGCCGGTGCCGAAGGTGCACTTCGCCTCGCCGGCGTCGAACGCGGTCTGCCCCAGCAGCGACGCCTGCTGGTCGCCGACGAGGGCTCCGATGGGGATGCCCGGCACGCCGTGACGGGTCGTGCCGACGACACCGATGGAGGGCCGGATCTCGGGCAGCATGCTGACCGGGACGTGCATGCACGCCAGCAGCTCGGGGTCCCACGCGAGCGTGCGCAGGTCCATCAGCAGGGTGCGGCTCGCGTTGGTCACGTCGGTCACGTGCAGCCCGCCGGTGAGGTTCCACACCAGCCAGGTGTCCATGGTGCCGAAGAGCAGCTCCCCCGCCTGCGCGCGCTCGCGGAGTGCCGGGTCACCGTCGAGCAGCCAGCGCAGCTTGGGACCCGAGGGGTAGGAGGACAGCGGCAGGCCGGTGCGCTCGGCGAGCCAGGACTCGTCGACGTGGTCGGTGAGCTCGCCCAGGCGGTCGGCCGTGCGGACGTCCTGCCAGACGATCGCCGGGCCGACCGGCTCACCGGTGGCGCGGTCCCACACCACTGTCGTCTCCCGCTGGTTGGTCACGCCAAGCGACACCACCTCGCCCGGGTCGACGGCGGCGTCGTCGAGGGCCTGGGGCAGCAGCTCGCGGGTGATCCGCCAGATCTCGGCCGCGTCGTGCTCGACCCAGCCCGGGCGCGGGTAGTGCTGCTGGTGCGGGCGCTGTGCCACCGAGACCATCCGGCCGTCGCGGTCGAAGAGCAGGCAGCGGGTGGAGGTCGTCCCCTGGTCGATGGCCGCCACGAAGGAGCGGCTCACGTGCGTCGCCCGTGGCCGAGCTCGCGCGACACCGCGCGTGCGGCGTCCGTGACCTGGCGCGCCAGGGCCGGGCGGGGGCGCAGCCGGGTGTCGCAGAGCTCGTCGGGCGCGCCCTCGACCCCGATCGCGGCCACGACGTAGCCCGAGCGGTCCCGCACGGGTGCGGCCAGTGCGGCAACCCCGGGCTCACGCTCCTCCACCTCGGCTGCCCAGCCCACGTCGCGGACGTCGGCGAGCTGGCGCTGGAGGGCGGGCCAGTCGACGACGGTGCGGTAGGTGCGGCTCTCGAGCTCACCGGCCCGCGCGGAGCGCATCGCGCGGGGGTCGTGGGCGAGCAGCACCTTGCCGAGCGCGCTGCCGTGCAGCGGCAGTGCCGCGCCGGTCGTGGTCGTCACGGGCGACTCGTCGGACCGGAGCACGTGGTGCACCACGACGACGTGGTCCCCCTCGAGGGTGCCGACGAGGACCGCGAGGTGGGTGCGCCCGGCCAGGGCGTCGGTCCAGTTGAGCGCGCGCGAGCGCAGCTCGTTGTGGTCCAGCTTGGGTGCCGCGAGCTCCAGCAGCCCGGCGCCGATGGCGTAGAGCCCGGACTCCTCGTCCTGGTCCACGAAGCCGACGTCCTTGAGCGTCTGGAGCAGGCCGTGGGCGGTGCCCTTGGCCAGGCCGAGCGCGGCGGCGAGGTGGTGGAGCGGCGTCGGCTGCGCCTCGACGGCCAGGACCTGGAGGATCGCGGCCGCCCGTTCGACCGACTGCACCCGTCCCGGCATGTGATGCAGGTTACTCATGCCTGCGACACGACCGGGACGACGGGTTCGACATCGCCGAACGGCGAAGCGTTCGACCATGTCGAACGACGCCCGTTGTGGTGCCCGTCACGTCGTCCCTAGTCTGCGCAGCCCGTGCAGGACAACACTCGAGGAGTTGGCGGGCATGACCAGTTTCGGACGAAGGACGTTGCTCGGCGAGGTGGTCGCCGAGTTCGCAGGGACGATGATCCTGATCCTGATGGGCGTCGGTGTGGTGGCGCAGGTCGTCACCGGGGACGGCGCACTCGGCGACCACGACTCGATCGCCTGGGCCTGGGGGCTCGGGGTGACCTTCGGCGTCTACGTGGCGGCGCGGATCAGCGGTGCCCACCTCAACCCGGCCGTGAGCCTCGCGCTCGCCGCCTTCGGTGACTTCGAGTGGCGCAAGGTGCTGCCGTACGCCATCGCCCAGACCGCGGGCGCGTTCGTGGCGGCGCTGATCGTGCGCGGGATCTACGCCGACGCCATCGCCCTCGTCGACCCCGACCTGACGATCGCCACGCAGGGCATCTTCTCCACGCTCCCCGGCAACGGCTCGCTCGACATCTCGACGAGCACCGCCTTCCTCGACCAGGTCGTCGGCACGGCCATCCTGCTGTTCCTGGTCCTCGCGGTCACCGACGTCCGCAACAGCGCGCCCGTCGCCACCCTCGCCCCGATCGTCATCGGCCTGATCGTCGTCGCGATCGGCATGGCCTGGGGCACCAACGCCGGCTACGCCATCAACCCCGCGCGCGACCTCGGCCCCCGCCTGGCCAGCTTCGCCACGGGCTACGACACGGCCTTCGAGGACCAGCGCGGTGAGCTCTACTTCTGGGTGCCGCTGATCGCGCCGCTCATCGGTGGCCTCATCGGCGCCGCCGCCTACCGCGGGCTCAGCCTCTTCCTGCCCGACGAGGACGAGCCCCAGGAGGCCGGCCGGCTCCCCACCGACGAGCACACCCCCACCCACGCCTGACCCATCGCACCGCCCGACCCACAGGAGGAACGCACCATGGCTGACTACGTCGGCGCCATCGACCAGGGCACCACCAGCACGCGCTTCATGATCTTCGACCACGGCGGCAACGAGATCGCCCGCCACCAGCTCGAGCACGAGCAGGTGATGCCACAGGCGGGCTGGGTCGAGCACTCCCCGTTCGAGATCTGGGAGCGCACCAGCTCGGTCATCAAGACCACGCTGGCGCGCGCCGGGATGAGCGGCTCGGACCTCGCCGCGCTCGGCATCACCAACCAGCGCGAGACCACGGTGGTGTGGAACAAGGTCACCGGGCGTCCTTACTACAACGCCATCGTGTGGCAGGACACCCGCACCGACCGGATCGCGAGCGCGCTGGACCGCGACGGCCGCGGTGACGTGATCCGGCGCAAGGCCGGCCTGC
Organism: Nocardioides pinisoli; assembly: GCF_024199985.1. GTDB lineage: Bacteria > Actinomycetota > Actinomycetes > Propionibacteriales > Nocardioidaceae > Nocardioides > Nocardioides pinisoli. Next base: position 162,094 of record NZ_JANARS010000008.1, on the reverse strand, counting down.
CGCCCGCGACGTACTTCGCCGGCGGCAAGATCCAGTGGATCCTCGAGAACGTCGACGGCGTCCGCGAGGCGGCCGAGGCCGGCGAGGCGGTCTTCGGCACGACGGACAGCTGGCTCCTGTGGAACCTCACCGGGGGCACCGACGGCGGCGTGCACGTCACCGACGTCACCAACGCCAGCCGCACCATGCTCATGGACCTCGAGACGCTGGACTGGGACGACGAGCTCCTCGGCTTCTTCGACATCCCCCGGCAGATGCTCCCCGAGATCCGGCCCTCGTCCTCGCCCGAGCCCTACGGCATGACGCTGGCGAACGGGCCGCTCGGCGCCGAGGTGCCGCTGACCGCGGCGCTCGGCGACCAGCAGGCCGCGATGGTCGGCCAGGTCTGCCTCGCGCCCGGCGAGGCCAAGAACACCTACGGGACGGGCAACTTCCTACTGCTCAACACCGGCACCGAGCTGGTCCGCTCCGACAACGGCCTGCTCACCACGGTCTGCTACCAGTTCGGCGACGAGGCCCCGGTCTACGCCCTCGAGGGGTCGATCGCGGTGACCGGGTCGGCGGTGCAGTGGCTGCGCGACCAGCTCGGCATCATCAGCGGCGCCTCGCAGAGCGAGTCCCTCGCCCGCCAGGTCGAGGACAACGGCGGGGTCTACTTCGTGCCGGCGTTCTCCGGCCTCTTCGCGCCCTACTGGCGCTCGGACGCCCGCGGGGCGATCGTCGGGCTGTCGCGCTTCAACACCAACGCCCACGTGGCGCGGGCTACGCTCGAGGCGATCTGCTACCAGAGCCGCGACGTGGCCGACGCCATGGAGAAGGACTCCGGCGTGAAGCTGGAGGTGCTGAAGGTCGACGGCGGCGTGACCGCCAACGACCTGTGCATGCAGATCCAGGCCGACGTGCTCGGGGTGCCGGTGAGCAAGCCGGTGGTAGCCGAGACGACCGCCCTCGGAGCGGCGTACGCGGCAGGGCTCGCGGTGGGCTTCTGGTCCGACCGCGAGGAGCTGCGCAAGAACTGGAACGAGGACAAGAGGTGGGAGCCGCAGTGGTCGGAGGAGCAGCGTGCCGAGGGCTACCGCGGCTGGCAGAAGGCCGTGACGAGGACCCTCGACTGGGTCGATGTGGAGTGAGGACGCGATGAGCAGGACTGCAGTGAGGCTCGACCCCCAGCAACGTGCGGACGCCCTGAGGGAGATGACCCGCGAGCCGCTCGACGTGCTCGTCATCGGCGGTGGCGTCGTGGGGGCCGGCGCCGCCCTCGACGCCGCGACCCGCGGGCTGCGCGTCGGGCTGGTCGAGGCGCGCGACTACGCCGCGGGCACCTCCTCCCGCTCGAGCAAGCTCGTGCACGGAGGGCTGCGCTACCTCGAGCAGCTCGACTTCGGCCTGGTGCGGGAGGCGCTGCGCGAGCGGTCGCTGATCCTCAACCGGCTCTGCCCGCACCTGGCGCGGCCGGTGCCGTTCCTCTACCCCCTCACGCACCGGGTGTGGGAGAGGTTCTACGTCGGCAGCGGCGTGCTCCTCTACGACACGCTGGGCGGACGCCACGGGGTGCCGAGCCACCGGCACCTCACCCGGCGCCAGGCGCTGCGCGAGTTCCCGTCGCTGCGCAAGGACGCCCTCGTCGGTGCGATCCAGTACTACGACGGCCAAGTCGACGACGCCCGCCACACGATGATGCTGGCGCGCACGGCAGCCGACTACGGCGCGCACGTCGCCACCAGCGCCCGCGTCACCGGCTTCCTGCGCGAGGGCGACCGGGTGACGGGTGCGCGGGTGCTGGACCTCGAGTCCGGTGAGCAGGTCGAGGTGGAGGCCCGCCAGACCATCAACGCCGCCGGTGTGTGGACCGACGACATCCAGGACATGGTGGGTGGCCGCGGGCAGATCAACGTGCGCGCCTCCAAGGGCGTGCACATCGTGGTGCCGCGCGACCGGATCCGCTCGCAGACCGGCATCATCAGCCGCACCGAGAAGAGCGTGCTGTTCATCATCCCGTGGGACAGCCACTGGATCATCGGCACGACCGACACCGACTGGGAGCTCGACCTCGCGCACCCGGCGGCGAGCCGCTCCGACGTGGACTACCTGCTCGACCACGCCAACGCGCTGCTGCAGACGCCGTTGACGCACGAGGACGTGGTCGGGGTCTACGCCGGGCTGCGGCCGCTGCTGTCCGGGGAGTCCGACGACACCAGCCAGCTCTCCCGGGAGCACGCGGTGGTCTCGCCGGTCGCCGGGCTGGTGATGGTGGCGGGCGGCAAGTACACGACCTACCGGGTGATGGCGAAGGACGCCGTCGACGCCGTCGTGCACAGCCTCCCGCGCAAGGTGCCGCCGTGCTGCACCGACACCATCCCGCTCGTGGGGGCCGAGGGCTGGGCCGCCGCCTGGAACAGCAGGGAGCAGCTGGCCGAGGAGTCGGGGCTGCACCTCGCCCGGATCGAGCACCTGCTGCGCCGCTACGGCTCGCTCATCGGGGAGGTCCTGGCGCTGGTCGCCGAGCGCCCGGAGCTCGGCGAGCCGCTGCCGGGGGCGCCGAGCTACCTGCGGGCGGAGGCCTGCTACGCCGCCCAGGCGGAGGGGGCCCTGCACCTCGACGACATCCTCACCCGCCGCACCCGGATCTCCATCGAGGCGACCGACCGCGGGGTGTCGGCCGCGGAGGACGTGGCCGCACTGGTGGCGCCGGTGCTCGGGTGGAGCGACGAGCAGGCGAAGAACGAGGTCGAGCACTACCGCGCACGGGTCGCGGCGGAGATCGACTCGCAGCAGCAGCCCGACGACCACACCGCCGACGCCGCACGCCTCGGGGCCGCGGACGTGCGGATGGGTCGCTCGGCCTGACCGGTGGGGCCCGCGGCGCGGCAGGAGGTCACCAGCCCTCCAGCCGCAGCGCGGGCCCCGTCCACCGTCGCCGCAGCCAGCGGTCGTGGGACGCGAGCACCACGCCCCCGGGAGACGTCGCGAGCGCCTCCTCCAGCTCGCCGGCGAGGGCGAGCGAGACGTGGTTGGTGGGCTCGTCGAGCAGCAGCAGGTCGGGCGCAGCGGCGATCGCCACCGCGAGGCCGAGCCGCCGCCGCTGGCCCACCGACAGCCGGCCGACGGGCGTGCGGTGGTCCCGCGGGTGCAGGAGCCCGAGCTCCCGCAGGGCAGGCGCGTCGGGCAGGTCCCGCACCGCGTCGTCGTACGTCGCCAGGGCGGAGCGCGTGCGGTCGGTGGGCTCGGGGTCCTGGGTGAGCTCGCGGACCGTGCGCGCCGAGACGTGCAGCGTGCCGCCCGTCGGCGCCAGCCGCCCGGACAGGACGCCGAGCAGCGTGGACTTGCCCGACCCGTTGGGCCCGGTCAGGAGCAGGTGCTCCCCCGCCGCGAGGTCGATCCGGTCCACCTGCATCCGTCCGGCGACCTCGAGGTCGCGCCCCTGCACCAGCCGTCCGCTCGCAGCCGCCGTCAGCCCGCCACGGAAGGCGAGCGGCGCCGGGGGCCTGCGGACCTGCTTGCGCTCGGCGACCGCCAGCCGGCGCTGCGCGTCCTTCTTGCGCCGCGCGAGCGTCTGCTCCACGCGACCACCCTTGAACGAGTAGATGTACTTGTCGCCGTCGCTCGGGCCCCGGTCGTGCGCGATCGCCGACGTGCCGATCCGGGTCGCCTCCCGCAGCCGGCCGATCTCCTCCTGCTGCGCGGCGTAGGTCTCCTCCCACCGCCGCCGGGCGTCGGCGCGGGCCGCCTCGTAGTCCGACCACCCGCCGCCGAAGCGCCGCCCGCCGTTGCCGTCCGTGCCCAGCTCGCCCGCGTCGAGGTCCACGAGGTCGGTGCACACGTCGTCGAGCAGGACCCGGTCGTGGCTGGCCAGCACCACGACCCCGGGCAGCTCGCGCAGGAAGCCGGTCAGCACCTCGATCGCGTCGTCGTCGAGGTGGTTGGTGGGCTCGTCGAGCAGCAGGCACGACGGGCGGGTCGTCATGATCGTGGCCAGCGCGAGCCGGGTGCGCTGCCCGCCCGACAGCGTGCCGACGACCCGGTCGGGTCCGAGGCCGGCGAGGCCGAGCCGCGCCGCTGCCACGTCGGCGCGCCGGTCGGCGTCCCAGGCGTCGTGGGTGACGGCGGTCTCGAGCGCCCGCTCGTAGGCGGCGTCGCCCTCGGGGGTGCCGACGGCGGCGGCGAGGCGCTCGACATCGGCGACGGCGCGCCGGAGCGGCGCCAGGGTCATGGCGAGCACCTCGGCGACGGTCGCGGAGTCGGAGAACGGTGGCTCCTGGCCGAGGAGCACCAGGTCGTCGGGGGCCGTGATCGTGCCGCTCACCCGAGCGGGCGACGGCAGTCGGCCGGCGACCGCGCGCAGCAACGTCGACTTGCCGACGCCGTTCTCGCCGACGAGGCCGATGCGCCGGCCCGGCTGCGCGAGCAGGTCGACCCCGCTCAGGACGGTGCGGTCGGGGTAGGCGACCGAGAGGCCGGTGACGACGAGCGGGGCGTGGACACCGGCGCCGGTGACGTGGGACGGGGTGGAGGGAGAGGCAGGCATGCGGACGTCCTCAAGGGATCGGAGGGAGGACTCGCCGGGCCTCGGGCGCAGGGGCGCCGCCGCGGACGCGAGTCGGGTCAGCCGTGGATCCACATGATGACCAACAGCCTAGGCGGTCCGGGCCGGACGGCCCAGCGGTTTTCCGCGCCGTGCTGCCACGCTGGGGGCATGGCTGATCGCATGCGCGTCGTCGGGGTCGAGCAGGCGGTCCGGGAGGTGCGTGAGCACTGCGCGTCGCTCGTGCGACCGCGAGTGGTGACGAGTGGCAACTTCGCCTCCCCCATCACGCTGCTGGGCCCGCTGCTGGCCGAGCTGCCGGCGGCGCGGCTGCACGCCCTCAACGCGCAGCCGGACCTGCCGCTCCACGACGGGGTGGAGCCGGAGACGACCTTCGTTGGTCCGGGCTTCCGGCGCCACCCCCGGCTGGTCTACGTGCCGTGCCGGCTGTCGATGGTCCCGCGCCTCTTCCAGGGTCCCCTCGCCCCCGACGTCGTGGTGGTGCACACCACGACGCCGCGCAACGGTCAGGTGTCGCTCGGCCTCGAGGTCAACGTGCTGCCGGCCGCTCTGGAGGCGGCCCGGGCGCGCAGCGCGCTGGTCGTGGCCCAGCTCAACCCGCGGATGCCGTGGACCTTCGGCGACGCGGTGCTGCCGCTCGAGGACGTGGACCTCGGGGTCGAGGTGGACGCGCCACTGACGACCCACGCGGCTCGCCCGCCGAGCGACGACGCGCGACAGATCGGGTCCCGCGTCGCGGCCGAGATCGGCGACGGCGCCACCCTGCAGGCGGGCATCGGCGAGGTGCCCGACGCCACGGTCGCCGGCGTCCTCGAGCGTCGCGGCCTCAAGGTCTGGACCGAGATGTTCAGCGACGGCGTCCTGGCCCTCGAGGAGGCCGGTGCGCTCGACCGCGGCACGCCGGTCCGTACGTCGTTCGTGTTCGGCAGCCAGGCGCTCTACGACTGGGTCGACGACAACCCACGCGTGCAGATGCTCCGCACCGAGACGACCAACTCCCCCGCCGCGATCGCCCGGCAGCCGGCCATGACGTCGATCAACACCGCGCTCCAGGTCGACCTGTTCGACCAGGCCAACGCGTCGCGGATCGGCACCCGCATCTACAGCGGCTTCGGCGGCCAGACCGACTTCACGGTCGGCGCCAGCCACTCACCGGGCGGGCGCGCGTTCATGGCCCTGCGCAGCTGGCACCCCCGCGCCGACGTCTCCACGATCGTGCCGCTCGTCGACGAGCCGGTGACGTCGTTCCAGCACGGCGCGGTGGTCACCGAGCAGGGGGTCGCGTGGATGTGGGGACGCAGCGAGCGCGAGCAGGCGCGCAACCTCATCGAGCACGCCGCCCACCCCCGCGTGCGCGACGAGCTGTGGGAGGAGGCACGCGGGCTCGGCCTCGCCTGACCTGGCGCCCGGCCGCCCGGGCTCAGGCGACGAACACGCAGAAGACGTGGCCCTCGGGGCTCGCGTAGGCCCGCAGGGGCTCCTCCGGGTCGTCGGTTCGGTCCAGACGCAGCTCACCGCCCAGCTCCAGCACCAGGTCGTGCACCGCGTCGAGCGCGGAACGCGACTGGACGGTGGTGTCGAGGTGCGAGACCGAGGGGTGCCCGGGCTCGGGCCAGCGGCTCTCCGGCAGCTGCTCCACCTGCTGCACGGCCAGGCAGCGGCGCCCGTCGGGGTGGGTGAGCACCAGCCAGTCCGAGTCGTCCGCGCTGCCGTCGTCCGGCGCATCGTCGCCCTCGCGGTAGACGAGGCCGAGCAGCATGCGCCAGAACTCGGCCTCCCGGCGCACGTCGCGCGCGTCGAGCACGGTGTGCAGCAGCTGCGGGACGACCGGTGGGAAGTCGGCGGGATGCGTGTCCATCGCTCGACCCTACGACGTGTCAGGATCGCAGCATGGGGACCACCACGAGCGCGCCCGCATGGATCCAGCTCTTCCTCGACACCCCGGCCGACGCCTTCGAGGAGGCCGTCGCGTTCTGGTCGGCCGCCACCGGCTGGACGCCGTCGGAGCGACGCGGCGAGGAGGGCCAGTTCCTCACGCTGCTCCCCCGGGCGGGTGCGGCCTACGCCAAGGTGCAGGCGGTCGACGGGCCGCCGGGCGTGCACCTCGACCTCGACTCCGCCGACCGCCCGGCGACGGTCGAGCGGGCCCGCGGGCTCGGTGCCTCGACGGCGTGGACCTACCACGACGTCGAGGTGATGCGCTCCCCCGGCGGCCTGGTCTTCTGCCACACCCTCGTCGACGGCGAGCCGAGCCTGGTCCGCGACGGTGCGACGATCCTCGACCAGGTCTGCCTCGACATCCCCGCGGTCCACTGGGACGCCGAGGTCGCCTTCTGGTCCGACCTGACCGGACGCGGCGTGCAGGTCGGCTCGCTGGAGCACTTCGCCCGGCTCGTCGAGTACGGACGCCTGCGGATCCTGCTCCAGCGGCTCGACGAGCCCGAGGGGCCCGTGCGCGCCCACCCCGACCTCGCGACGGCCGACCGCGCCGCCGACACCGAGGAGCACGTCCGACTCGGGGCCCGGCTCGAGCGGGTCTTCGACCACTGGACCGTGCTCACTGCTCCCGGCGGGCAGGTCTACTGCCTCACCGACCGCGACCCGGCCACCGGACGCGCCGGTGGCGTGTGACCCATCCCACGGCCCACGGACCCGCCACCCTGCGTACGGTCGGCACGTGAGCTCTCGCCACCGCCTCCTGCCCACCCTCCTCGCCGCCGCGACGGTCCTGGTCGCGACGACGACCGCGCTCCCGGCGCAGGCCGCGAGGACCGCCCTGCCCGTCCAGTGCGAGGTCGGCGACGAGACGGTGCTCTCCGGGGACGACGTGGACTACGACCTGCGGGGCACGTGCGGCGTCGTACGGGTGACCGCCGACCACGCGACCGTCACGATGCCGGCGGCGACCCGGCTCGTCCTGGAGGGCGGCGACAACACCGTCACCGCCAAGCCGTTGTACGACGTCGAGGTGACCGGCCCCGGCAACAGCATCACCACCCCGTCCGTGCGGTCCCTCGTCGTGACCGGCGCGGGCACGACCGTGACCGTCTCGGGGCTCGTCGAGTCGGCCGAGCTCGCCAGCACGTTCTCGTCGCTCACCGCCGACGAGGTCAACCTGGCCCGCCTGCGCGGGGTCGACGCCCTCACGGCCCGCAAGGCCCACCGCACGCGCATCACCGGCTCGGGCAACACCGTCGAGCTGCGCCGCGCCGACCGGGTCGTCCTGGTCGGTGACCGCAACACCGTCACCGTCGCCCGGGGTCGTACGACGCTGCGCGACCGCGGTGACGACAACGTGCTCGAGCTCCGCCCGCGCCGGCGTCGCTGACCCGCGCCGGCGGCCCGGGGCCGGTCAGGCCAGCGCGCCGTCGCGCACCGTCACCCGGCCGCCGTAGACCGTGTGCACGACCCGGGAGCTCAGGCTGCGCCCGTGCCACGGGTTGTTGCGCGAGAGCGAGGCCGAGGCGTCGCGGTCGACCGTGACGGCCGCTTCCGGGTCGACGAGCACCACGTGGGCCGGCGAGCCCGGCTCGAGCGGCCGTCCCTGCTCGGCCAGCCCGGCGATCCGCGCCGGGGTCGTCGACATCACGCGGGCGACGTCGCTCCAGGACAGGTCGGGCAGCGCCGTGCGCACGACGCCCAGCGCGGTCTCGATGCCGAGCATGCCGAACGCCGCGTCGACGAAGGCGTGCTCCTTGTCGTGGCGGGCGTGCGGTGCGTGGTCGGTCGCGACGGCGTCGATGGTGCCGTCGGCGAGCGCCGCGCGCAGCGCGTCGACGTCCTCCTGCGGGCGCAGCGGCGGGTTGACCTTGTAGGTCGGGTCGTAGCCGACGAGCAGGTCGGTGGTGAGCAGCAGGTGGTGCGGGGTCACCTCGGCGGTGACGTCCCAGTGCCCATCCTGCCTGGCCTGCGCCTTCGCCCACCGCAGCACCTCGACCGAGCCGGCCGTCGACACGTGGGCGACGTGCACCCGCGACCCGGTGTGCCGAGCCAGCATCACGTCGCGCGCGACGACGACCTCCTCGGCGATCCCCGGCCAGCCGGGCAGCCCGAGGCGACCGGACAGCTCGCCCTCGTGGCAGCACGCGGCGGGACCGGCGAGCGACGGGTCCTGGGAGTGCTGCGAGACGACGCCGCCGAACGCCTTGACGTACTCCAGCGCCCGGCGCATCACGCGCGCGTCGTGGACGCACCTGCCGTCGTCGGAGAACACCTTCACGGCGGCGCGTGAGCGGTGCATCAGCCCCAGCTCGGCGAGCTCCTCCCCGGCGAGTCCGCGCGTCACCGCGCCGACGGGCTGCACGTGCACCAGCCCCGCCTCACGGCCGAGCTCCCACACACGGGTGGCGGCCTCGGCGGTGTCGGTCACCGGCGAGGTGTTGGCCATGGCGAGCACCGCGGTGTAGCCGCCGAGCGCGGCGGCCTGCGAGCCGGTGAGGATGGTCTCGGCGTCCTCGCGGCCCGGCTCGCGCAGGTGGGTGTGCAGGTCGACGAGCCCGGGCAGGGCGACCAGGCCGTCGGCGTCGATCGTCTCCGCGCCCGATGGCGCCTCGTCGACGAGCACGCCCGCGTCGTCGACGTACAGGTCCCGGGTCTGCTCACCGAGGAGCGAGGCTCCCTTGATCACCAACGACATCAGGCCATTCCTCCCCGGGTGTCCCCGGCCAGCAGGTGGTAGAGCACGGCCATGCGGATCGCGAGGCCGCTGGAGACCTGCTCCAGCACGACCGACTGGGCCGCGTCGGCGGCGTCGGCGGCGATCTCGAGGCCGCGGTTCATCGGTCCCGGGTGGCAGATCGGGACGTCGGGCTTGAGCAGGGCGAGCCGGTCGCGGGTCAGGCCGTAGCCGACGGTGTACTCGCGCGGGCTCGGGAAGAACGCCCCCGACATCCGCTCGCGCTGGACCCGCAGCATCATCACGGCGTCGGCCGCTCCGTGCGCACCCGCACCGCGCAGCACCTCGTCCAGGTCGTACGACGTCTCGAACCCCGCCGCGGCCGACCACGCCCCGATGCCGCTGGGCATCAGGGTCGGCGGCGCGACGACGGTCACGCGGGCGCCGAGCCGGGTCAGGCACTGGATGTTGGAGCGGAACACCCGGCTGTGGGTAAGGTCGCCGACGATCGCGACGTGGCGGCCCTCCAGCGAGCCGAGGTGGCGCTGCAGGGTGTAGGCGTCGAGCAGCGCCTGGGTGGGGTGCTCGTGCATGCCGTCGCCGGCGTTGACCACCGCAGCGTCGACCCACTGGCTGACCTGGAGCGCGGCGCCGCTGGCCGGGTGGCGGATGACGAGGCCGTCGACCCCCATCGCGCAGACGGTGAGCACGGTGTCGCGCAGGCTCTCGCCCTTCGACGTGCTCGAGCCCTTGGCGCTGACGTTGATGACGTCGGCGGACAGCCACTTGCCGGCGATCTCGAACGACGACCGGGTGCGGGTGGAGTCCTCGAAGAACATGTTGACGACCGTGCGCCCGCGCAGCGCCGGCAGCTTCTTGACCTCGCGGCCCTGCACGTCGTGCATGTCGGCGGCGGTCTCGAAGAGCTCGTGGATGTCGTCGGTCGTGAGGTCGTCGATGGACAGCAGGTGCTTCACGAGATCGTCACTTCGTCGGTGCCGTCGACCTCGGCCAGGCGCACGCTGACGCGCTCGGCGAGGGCGCTGGGCAGGTTCTTGCCGACGTGGTCGGCGCGGATCGGCAGCTCGCGGTGGCCGCGGTCGACGAGGACCGCCAGGCGCACGGCGCCGGGGCGGCCGAGGTCGGCGAGGGCGTCGAGCGCGGCCCGGATGGTGCGTCCGGAGAAGAGGACGTCGTCGACCAGGACGACGACCTTCTCGTCGATCCCGCCCGGTGGCAGCGCGGTCTTGTGGGCGCGCCGGGTGGGCTGGGAGCGCAGGTCGTCGCGGTACATCGTCACGTCGAGCTCGCCGACGGCGACCGGCGCGCCCTCGACGGCGGCGATCTTCTCGGCGATGCGCTTCGCGAGCGGCACGCCTCGGGTGTGCAGGCCGAGCAGCACGAGGTCGGTCGCACCCTTGTTGCGCTCGAGCAGCTCGTGGGAGATCCGGGTCAGTGCCCGGGAGATGTCACGGGCGTCGAGGACGGTGCGGTCCGCCCTCACCGTCGCTGGGTCGGGCACGGTCTCGTCGGGGGCAGGCATCTGCTCGCCGGACCTCCTTCTCCGCCTCACGGGACGGCTCGTTAAAGGATGTCGATCGGCCCCGACCCTAGCAGCCGGACGGGCCCGGGGCCGGGGCAGGAGTACCCTCCGAGAGGAGCGGCACTTTCCGCTCACGCAGGTCAGGAACTGAACATGAGCATCGGCTACGCCACCGCATACCGCGCCGGAATCATCCCGTGGGAGAAGGCAAGCCGCCAGGACCGGCCTACCCTCTCGCACCTCCTCGACCGTGAGGAGGCGCTGCGGCCCAACAGGGTCCGCCGCGCCATCGACCTCGGCTGCGGCCGGGGCGCCAACACCAAGCTCCTCCTCGACCGCGGCTGGGACGCCATGGGCGTCGACAACGTGCGCCAGGCCGTCGACATCGCCGTGCGCCGCAACGGGCTCGCCGACGCACGGTTCGTCATCGGCGACGTCCGGCACCTCGTCCACTCCGGTGTCGGCAGCCAGTTCGACCTCTACCTCGACGTCGGCTGCTTCCAGAGCCTCGACGACGTGGGTCGCACCCTGATGGCGGGCGGCGTCACCGAGCTCGCCGAGCCCGACGCCACCATCCTGATCCGCACCGGAGGCCCGCGGGCCTGGCCCGTGCGCCCGAAGCAGGCCGTCCGCCACGACATCGAGCGGGCCTACCGTGGCTGGACGGTGACCGCTGTCTCGGGTGTCGGGTCGGCGGCCGACGCGTCGGCACCCGAGCGAGGCTCCGACAGCCGGAGCGGAGAGTGGTTCCGGCTCACCCGCACCTGATCCGGCCGACCGGGCACTTCCTCGCGCTACGGACCGCCGAGCGGGCACTTCCTCGCGCTACGGACCGCCGAGCGGGCACTTCCTCGCGCTGGGTGCGCGAGGAAGTGCCCGGTCAGCGCCGTGGTGCGCGAGGAAGTGCCCGGTCAGCGCCGTGGTGCGCGAGGAAGTGCCCGGTCAGCGCCGTGGTGCGCGAGGAAGTGCCCGGTCAGCGCCGTGGTGCGCGAGGAAGTGCGCGGTCAGCGCTCGAGGATCGCGACGACGCCCTGGCCGCCGGCGGCGCAGATCGAGATGAGCGCGCGGCCGCCCGTCCCGCTGGACTCGGCCTTCTGGGCGAGCAGCTTCGCGGCGACGGGGAGGATCCGACCGCCGGTCGCGGCGAACGGGTGGGCGGCAGCCAGCGACGAGCCGTTGACGTTGAGCTTGTCGCGGTCGATCGGGCCCAGCGGCGCGTCGAGGCCGAGCCGCTCCTTGCAGAACACCGGGTCCTCCCACGCGGCCAGCGTGGACAGCACCTGTGAGGCGAAGGCCTCGTGGATCTCGTAGTAGTCGAAGTCCTGCAGCGTAAGCCCGTTGCGCTCCAGCATCCGCGGGACGGCGTACGCCGGTGCCATCAGCAGGCCCTCGTGGCCGTTGACGTAGTCGACGGCCGCGGTCTCGGCGTCGACGAGGTGGGCGAGCACCGGCAGTCCCCGCTCCTGCGCCCACTCGTCGCTGGCCAGGAGCACCGTCGAGGCGCCGTCGGACAGCGGCGTGCTGTTGCCGGCCGTCATCGTCGCGGCCGCGCCCCTGCCGAACACGGGCTTGAGGGTGGCGAGCTTCTCCACGCTCGAGTCGGGGCGCATGTTGTTGTCGCGCTCGACGCCCCGGAAGGCGGTGACGAGGTCGTCGTGGAAGCCCTCCTCGTAGGACCGCGCGAGGTTGTGGTGCGAGCGCGCGGCCAGCTCGTCCTGCGCCTCCCGGGTGATCCGCCACTCGAGCGCGGTGAGCGCGGCGTGCTCGCCCATCGAGAGCCGGGTGCGCGGCTCGCCGTTCTGCGGGATGTCGAGGCCGATGTCACCGGGGCGGATGGCCCCCAGGGCCTTGAGCCGGCTGGCGGTGTCCTTGGCGGAGTTGACCTTCATCAGCTTGCGGCGCAGCTTGTCGCTGATCGCCACCGGCGCGTCGGAGGTGGTGTCGGTGCCGCCGGCGACGCCGGCGTCGATGACGCCGAGGGCGATCTTGTTGGCCACCTGGATCGCGGCCTGCAGCCCGGTGCCGCAGGCCTGCTGGATGTCCGTGGCGGGCGTCTCGGGGGCCAGCCGCGAGCCGAGCACGCACTCGCGGGTGAGGTTGAAGTCGCGCGAGTGCTTGAGCACCGCCCCGGCCACGACCTCGCCGAGCCGCTCGCCGCGCAGCTCGAACCGGTCGACGAGGCCGTCGATGGCGGCGGTCAGCATCTCCTGGTTGGAGACGCCGGCGTAGACCGTGTTGGACCGGGCGAACGGGATGCGGTTGCCGCCGACGACGGCGACGGGGCGGGTGGTGGGCTGCATGTTCCTATCCTTGCGGGAGAGTCGCCCGCCGCCAACGGCGGGAGGGGCACGTCACGAAAAGTGGACTCCGAGTTACAGCACGCGTTACACATCGACAGCACCGTCCAGCCCCACCAGTGAAGAGGAAGCACCGCGACCATGAGCGACCGCTACCAGGGCTTCGTGTCCACCCCGATCGGCAAGCTGATCGTCAAGAACCTCGGCCTGCCCAACCCCACCCCGCTCGAGCGCTGGTCGGTGGGATCACCCCTCGTGGACGGGCTCGTCGTGCTGGGCGGCCACGGTCGTCTGACCGAGGCACTGCCGACCACGCTCGACGGTCTCGGCATCGCGTCCGCGACCGACCTGGACGAGGGGGCCCGCGCCAAGGCCCTCGTCTTCGACGCCACCGGCATCACCGACAGCGCCGGTCTCGTCGCCCTGCAGGAGTTCTTCACCCCGCTGATGCGTCGGCTCGAGACCTGCCCCCGCGTGGTCGTGATCGGCACCCCGCCCGAGCAGCGCACCGGCTCCGAGCGGGTCGCTCAGCGCGCCCTCGAGGGTTTCACCCGCTCGCTCGGCAAGGAGATCGGTCGTGGCGGCACCGTCCAGCTGGTGTACGTCGCCCCTGCCGCCGACGGGGCGATCGCCTCCACGCTCGCCTTCCTCCTCTCCCCCAAGTCGGCCTACGTCTCGGGGCAGGTGGTCCGCATCGGCGCCCACGGCGCCGTGACCGCCGACGAGGTCGCCGACCAGGACCGACCGCTGGCGGGGAAGGTCGCCCTCGTGACCGGCGCCAGTCGCGGCATCGGTGAGGAGATCGCCCGCGTCCTCCACCGTGACGGCGCGACCGTCGTCGGGGTCGACGTGCCGCAGGCCGCCAGTGAGCTGCAGACGCTGATGGGCGAGCTCGACGGCGACCACCTCGTGCTCGACATCACCGCCAAGGACGCCCCGCAGCGCATCGCCCACCACCTGCGTGAGCACCACGGCGGCGTCGACGTGGTGGTGCACAACGCCGGCATCACCCGCGACAAGAGGCTGGCCAACATGACCGACGACCGCTGGAGCAGCGTGATCGCCGTCAACCTCACCGCGCCCGAGCGGATCACCCGCGAGCTGCTCGACTCGGGCGTCCTCAACGCCGGCGGACGCGTCGTCGGTGTCGCGTCGACCTCCGGCATCGGCGGCAACATGGGCCAGACCAACTACGCGACGTCGAAGGCCGGGGTCATCGGCCTCGTCGACAGCCTGTGCGACGAGCTCCCCGACGGCACCACCGTCAACGCCGTCGCCCCCGGCTTCATCATCACCAAGATGACCGCCGCCGTGCCGTTCGCCACCCGTGAGGTCGGCCAGCGCCTCAACGCCATGGCGCAGGGCGGCCTGCCCGTCGACGTCGCGGAGGCGGTCGCCTGGTTCGCCAGCCCCGGCTCCGGCGCGGTCAACGGCAACACCGTCCGCGTCTGCGGCCAGATGATGCTGGGCGCCTGATGGCCACGCCCACCCCCACGCCCACCCCCACGCCCACACCGACGACCCTCACCGGCGAGCCGGGGAGGCTGACCACGCTGCTGCGCGCCGCGCTGCCGGCCGTCCCCGGCGTCAACCGGCTGCCGGGCGTGCGCAAGGGCCCGGCCAGCGCGTTCGCCGGGCTGGCCTACGCCCGGGACGCCGTCGTCGTCGAGCGCGACCGCGTGGACGCGTACGCCGCGGTGTGCGGCTTCCCGCGCCGCGACGTCGTACCGGTGAGCTTCCCGCACCTGCTGGCGTTCCCGCTGCACATGGCGATCATGGGCGACCCGGCGTTCCCCTACCCCGCGATCGGCATGGTGCACGTCGAGAACACGATCACCGCCCACCGGGCCATCGGCGTGGGCGAGACGCTCGACGTCACCACGTCGGTCGCGATCCTGCGCCCCCACGCCAGGGGCGTGCTCCTCGACTTCACCACCACGGTGTCCGCCGGGGACGAGACCGCCTGGGAGTCGACGTCGACCTACCTGCGCCGCGGCCGGTCCGTCGACGGCGACCCGGCGCCGGGCCTGGAGGTGCCGGACCCGCCGGCCGGCGGTGTCGAGTGGCGCCTCCCCGGTGACCTCGGGCGGACGTACGCCGCCGTGTCGGGCGACGCCAACCCGATCCACCTCTACCCGCTCACCGCCAGGGCGCTGGGCTTCCCGCGCCAGATCGCGCACGGCATGTGGACGCTGGCCCGGTCGGTCGCCGCCATCGAGAACCGGCTGCCCGACGCCGTCACCGTCGAGGTGGCCTTCAAGAAGCCCGTCCTCCTGCCCGGCACGGTGCGCTACGCGGCGCGGCAGGACGACCCGGGCTGGGCCTTCGCGCTGACCAACCCGAAGGACGGCTCGCCGCACCTGCTGGGCCGGACGAGCGCGGCCTGACGCCCGGGCCCCCTCGCTAGGCGCGGTCGTCGCGGAGCCGGATCAGGCCCTCCTGGGCGACGGTGGCGACCAGCTCGCCTGACTGCGAGAAGACCCGGGCGAGAGCCAGGCCGCGCGCCCCGCCGGCAAACGGCGAGAACTGGTCGTAGAGCCACCACTCGTCGGCACGGAAGGGCCGGTGGAACCAGATCGTGTGGTCGAGCGAGGCCGGCTGCAGGCGCGGCGAGGCGATGTGGATGCCGTGCGGGACGAGGGCGGCGCCGAGCAGCGTGAGGTCACTGGCGTAGGTGAAGGCCGCCTGCTGGACCGTCGGGTCGCCGTCGAGCTCGCCGTCGACCTTGATCCAGAGTCGGGCCCGGGCCGGGTGCTCGGGATCCTCGGGCAGACCCTGGCCGGTGATGCCGACGTGGCGGATGTCGAGCGCGGACCACTCGCGCTCCCAGTGCTCGGCCGCCTCGGGTCCGCGGGAGCGGGCCAGCTCGACGAGCGGCATCCCCTGCTCGGGGCTGGGCACCTCGGGCATCCGGTCCTGGTGCTCGAGGCCCGGCTCGGGGACCTGGAAGTTGGCGGTCATGTAGTAGATCGGCCGGCCGTGCTGGCGCGCGGAGACGCGACGCGTGACGAACGAGCGACCGTCGCGGATGCGCTCGACGTCGTAGACGATCGGCACGGTCGTGTCGCCCGGTCGCAGGAAGTAGGAGTGGAGCGAGTGCAGCACGAAGCGGCTGTCCACGCTGCGGGTGGCGGCGACGACCGCCTGCGCGGCCACCTGGCCGCCGAAGACGCGCTGTCGCTCGGTGCGTGCCTGCGCACCGCGGTAGAGGTCGACCTCGAGGGTCTCGAGGTCGAGGAGCGACACCAGCTCGTCGGCGCTGCCCGCCATCAGCGGCCGTCCCAGCCGCCGGCGTCGTCGCCGTTGTCCTTCGACTGGTCCTTGGACTCGTCGTCGAGGTCGGCCAGGAACGCCTCGAAGGCGCTGCCGATCTCCTCGCCCGTGGGCAGCGGCTCGTCGCCCGACAGGAGCGAGGACCCGTTGGCCTCGGCCTCGCGGAAGGAGTCGTACTGCTGCTCGAGCCCGCGCACGACGTCACCGACCTCGTCGTGGGTGGAGAGGTAGCGGTCGACCTCGGTCTCGGTGATCTCGGCCGCCTCGCGGAGCTCGCCCAGGTCGATGGTCAGGTGACCGCCGATCTCGAGGTGCTCGAGGAGCACCAGCGCGGCCTGGGGGTACTCCATCTGGGCCAGGTAGTGCGGGATGTGCGCCACGAAGCCGAGCGCGTCGATGCCCCACTCCCCCAGCCGGATCTCCAGCAGCGCCTGGGCGCTCGCCGGGACCCGCAGCTCGCCCTGCCACGGGCTCTCCCCGGGGACGAGGTCGGGACGGTTGGCGTGCGGCGTGATCGCGATCGGCCGGGTGTGCGGCACCGCCATCGGCACCGCGCCCATGCTGACGACGCGGCTCACGCTGAAGCGCTCGACGACCTCGCGGACGGCACGGGCGAAGGCCTCCCACCGGATGTCGGGCTCGGGGCCGGCGAGGAGCAGGAACGGCGTACCGCCGGTGTCGCGCAGCGCGCGGACGACCAGCCGCGGCGCCTCGTAGTCGGTGTAGTGGTCGCGGATGAAGGTGACCGGTGGACGGCGCGCGCGGTAGTCGTGGAGCGCGTCGACGTCGAAGGTGGCCACCACCTTGCCGTCCGAGAGGTCGGCCAGGTGCCGCGCGGCCAGCTCGGCGGACTTGCCCGCGTCGAGGAATCCGGTCAGGACGACGACGAGGGTGAGGTCACCGGCATCGGCGAGCACCTCGGCGTCGTCGACGATGTGCACGAGTCGGTCGGCCATGGGGAGAGCCTAGTGAGTCGCCGTCCGTGACCTGTCACACACCCGCCCTGGTGGGCAGGCGTTGTTACTCAGGGGTAACGTGAGTGCTCCCCGTCCCCCTCAGCACCTGGGAGTAGCCAGTGTCCCGACCACAGCGTGAGGTCGTCTTCGTCGACGGCGTGCGCACCCCGTTCGGCAAGGCCAAGGGCCAGTACGCCGAGACGCGGGCCGACGACCTCGTCATCAAGAGCATCCGCGAGCTGCTCCGCCGCAACCCGTCCCTGCCGCCCGAGCGGGTCGACGAGGTGGCGATCGCCGCCACCACCCAGATCGGCGACCAGGGCCTGACCATCGGCCGCACCGCCGCGCTGCTCGCCGGCCTGCCGCAGAGCGTCCCCGGCTATTCGATCGACCGCATGTGCGCCGGCGCGATGACGGCCGTGACCAACACCGCCTCGGGCATCGCCTTCGGCGCCTACGACGTCGCCATCGCCGGCGGTGTCGAGCACATGGGCCGCCACCCCATGGGCGAGGGCGTCGACCCCAACCCGCGCATCCTGTCCGAGCGGATCGTCAACCCCGACGCGCTCGTGATGGGCAAGACCGCGGAGAACCTCCACGACCGCTACCCGTCGATCACCAAGCAGCGCGTGGACGAGTACGCCGTCCGCAGCCAGCACAAGACCAAGGCCGCCTACGACGCCGGGAAGATCCAGCCCGACCTGGTCCCCGTCGCGACGCGCTCCGCCGAGGCCGGCTGGGGCCTGGCCACCATCGACGAGCCGATGCGCCCGGAGACGACCCTGGAGTCGCTCGCGAGCCTCAAGACGCCGTTCCGCTCGCACGGCAACGTCACCGCGGGCAACGCCGCGGGCATCAACGACGGCGCCACCGCGGCCCTGCTGGCCGACGAGGAGACCGCGCGCGAGCTCGGGCTGCCCGTCAAGATGCGCCTGGTCACCTACGCCTTCGTCGGCGTCGAGCCCGAGGTGATGGGCGCCGGCCCGATCCCCGCCACCGAGAAGGCCCTCCGGCTCGCCGGCCTCACCATCGACGACATCGACGCCTTCGAGGTCAACGAGGCGTTCGCCGTGCAGGTGCTCGCCTTCCTCGAGCACTACGGCATCGCCGACGACGACCCGCGGGTGAACCCCTACGGCGGTGCGATCGCGATGGGGCACCCGCTGGCCTCGTCCGGCGTACGCCTGATGAACCAGCTCGCGCGCCAGTTCGAGGAGCGGCCCGAGGTCCGCTACGGCCTCACCACCATGTGCATCGGCATCGGCATGGGCGGCACCGTGATCTGGGAGAACCCGCACTGGAACGGCTCGACCGAGGACGAGGGAGACGACAAGTGAGCACCACCGACATGTCAGCACTGGTCGAGCGCGCGCAGGCGATCGTCTCCGACGCCGAGCGCGTGACGCGGGCGCACCTGCGCACGGTCACGCTGCCCGGCGCGACGATCGGGCTGATCACCCTCGACAACGGCGAGGACCACACCAAGCCCAACACGTTCGGCCCGGCCTCGCTGCTCGAGCTCAACACCGCGATCGACGCGGCGCTGGCCGACGACGCGATCGACGCGATCGCGGTGACGGGCAAGCCGTTCATCCTCGCCGCCGGCGCCGACCTCACCTCGATCCAGGGCGGCGGCCCCGACGCTGTGCGCACCGTCGCCGAGCTCGGGCACGCGGTCTTCCGCAAGCTCTCGGACGGCGGCAAGACGTCGTTCGGCCTCGTCAACGGCCTCGCCCTCGGCGGTGGCCTCGAGGTGGCGCTGCACTGCACCTACCGCACCGTGATGGACTCCGCGCCGGCCCTCGGCCTGCCCGAGGTCATGCTGGGCCTCGTGCCCGGCTGGGGCGGCGCGTGGCTCGTGCCCAACCTCGTCGGTGCCGACAAGGCCGTGACGTTGATCGTGGAGAACCCGCTCAACCAGGGCAAGACGCTCACCGGGCAGGCGGCCTACGACTTCGGTCTGGCCGACGCGGTCTTCAACGGTGCCGACTTCCTCGAGCAGTCGCTGCTCTGGGCGGCCTCGGTGGTGCGCGGCGAGACCGTCGTCGAGCGTGGCGAGGTCGACCGGGGCGAGGCCTGGGACGCAGCGATCGAGCGCGCCCGCGGCATCGTCGCCGCCAAGACCGGTGGCGGCTCCCCCGCGGCGGCGAAGGCCGTCGAGCTCATCGCCGCAGCGCGCGACACCGACCGCGACACCGGCTTCGCAGCGGAGGACGACGCCCTCGAGGCGATGTCGCAGACCGCCGAGCTGCTGGCGTCGCTCTACTCCTTCGACCTCGTGCAGAAGCGCGCCAAGCGCCCCGCCGGAGCGCCCGACAAGTCGCTGGCCCGCCCGGTGACCAAGGTGGGCATCGTGGGCGCCGGGCTCATGGCCAGCCAGCTCGCGCTGCTGTTCGTACGACGCCTCGAGGTGCCGGTGGTGCTGACCGACCTCGACCAGGAGCGTGCCGACAAGGGCGTGGCCTACGTGCACGCCGAGATCGACAAGCTGCTCGCCAAGGGCCGGATCAACCAGGACAAGGCCAACCGCCACAAGGCGCTGGTGTCCGGCGCGACCGACAAGCTGGTCGCCTTCGGTGACGCCGACTTCGTGATCGAGGCCGTCTTCGAGGAGATGTCGGTCAAGAAGTCGGTCTTCGCCGACGTCGAGAAGGTCGTCAGCAGCGAGTGCGTGCTGGCCACCAACACCTCGTCGCTGTCGATCACCGAGATGGCGGCCAACCTCGAGCACCCCGAGCGGGTCGTCGGCTTCCACTTCTTCAACCCCGTCGCCGTCATGCCGCTGCTGGAGATCGTGAAGGGCGACGCCACCGACGACGCCACGCTCGCCACGGCGTTCGCGACGGGCAAGGCGCTGAAGAAGACGACGATCCTGGTCAAGGACAGCCCGTCCTTCATCGTCAACCGGCTGCTCGGCCGTTTCATGAGCGAGGTCGGGCGCATCGTCGACGAGGGCACCTCTGTCGGCGTCGCCGACGGCGCCTTCGCCGGCATCGCGCCGATGCCTCCGTTCGTGCTGCTGTCGCTCGTCGGTCCCGCGATCGCGCTGCACAACAACGAGACGCTGAAGGGCGCGTTCCCCGACCGCTTCTACGTCTCCCCCGCCCTCGAGCGGATCGTCGCGGCCGGGAAGGGCGCCTACTACGGCCCCGACGGCCGCCTCGACCCCGAGGTCGAGGCACTGCTCGAGCAGCCCGAGCACCCGGTCGTGCTCACCGCCGAGGAGGTGCGCGAGCGCACGCTGTCCGGCCTGGCCGAGGAGGCCCGCCTGATGCTCGACGAGGGCGTCGTCGCCGCGCCGCAGGACATCGACCTCGCGATGATCACGGGCGCCGGCTTCTCGTTCTGGAACGGCGGGCTGACCTTCCTGCTCGACGTCGCCGGCATCTCGGAGAAGGCGACCGGCAGGCGCTTCCACTGATGGCCTGACGTCACCGCTCCATCCGCACGTCCCCCGGGCGGTGCGTGAGGAGGGTTCCCGGCCCACGGGACCCGCCTCGCGCACCGCCCGTCGGCGTGTCGGCGTACGACTCGCGTGCGGGCGGTGCCTCAGGGGGCCCCGGGACCCGCGCGATCCGCCTCAGACACCGCTCGACCCGTGGGGGTCGACAGGGTCGATCTCTGCCATGCTGGTCCCTCCGCCGTCGTCGCCAGGGAGGCACCGTGAGCCAGGTCGTCGAACACTCCGAGGCCCACCGTGGCGCGTTCAGCTCGCGCAAGGTCTTCATCCTCGCCGCGATCGGCTCAGCGGTCGGTCTCGGTAACATCTGGCGCTTCCCCTACGTGGCGTACGAGAACGGCGGCGGGGCCTTCGTCATCCCCTACCTCGTCGCGCTGCTGACGGCCGGCCTGCCGTTCCTCCTCCTCGACTACGGCCTCGGCCACCGCTACCGCGGCTCCGCACCGCTCTCCTTCCGTCGCACCCACCGCTCGGCCGAGGGCCTGGGGTGGTGGCAGGTCGGGATCTGCTTCGTGATCGCGGTCTACTACGCCGCGGTCATCGCGTGGGCGGGCCGCTACGCGCTGTTCTCCCTCGACAAGTCGTGGGGCGACGACCCGGAGGGCTTCCTCTTCGGCTCCTACCTGCAGGCCGGCGACCCCGGCATCAGCCTCGACTTCGTCAGCGGTGTCACGATCCCGCTGGTCCTGGTCTGGGTCGCGGTGCTCGCCATCATGGCGCTCGGCGTCCAGAAGGGCATCGGCGCCGCCTCGGTGGTCTTCATCCCGGTGCTGTTCGTCGCGTTCATCGCGCTGGTCGTCGTGGCGCTCACCCTCGACGGGGCGTCGACGGGGCTCGACGCGCTGTTCACGCCTGACTGGGGCGCCCTGGGCGAGACCAGCGTCTGGATCGCCGCCTACGGCCAGATCTTCTTCTCGCTGTCCGTGGGCTTCGGCATCATGATCACCTACGCGTCCTACGTCGGCCGGCGCAGCGACATGACCGGCTCGGGCCTCGTGGTCGGGTTCGCCAACTCGGGCTTCGAGCTGCTCGCCGGGATCGGCGTCTTCGCCGCGCTCGGGTTCATGGCGACCGCGGCCGGGGTGGGCGTCGACGAGGTGGCCACCGACGGTCTCGGCCTGGCGTTCATCGCCTTCCCGGCGATCATCAACGAGGCGCCCGCCGGCGCCCTCATCGGCGTGCTGTTCTTCGGCTCGCTCGTGGTCGCGGGGGTCACCTCGCTCGTGAGCGTGATCGAGGTCGTCATCTCCGCGGTGCGCGACAAGTTCGAGATGTCGCGGGTCGGGGCCTCGATGGCGGTCGGCGTCCCCGCCGCGGTCATCAGCATCACGCTGCTGGGCACCACCACCGGGGTCTACGTCCTCGACATCATCGACCACTTCATCAACCGCTTCGGCATCCTCCTGGTCGCCGTGGTCAGCATGCTCGCGCTGTCCTGGGTCTTCCGGAGGACGGGGCTGCTGCGCGAGCACCTCAACCGCGACGGCTCGGTCCGGGTCGGCCGCTGGTGGGAGTGGCTGATCGGCGTCTTCGCCCCCGCCGCCCTGACGTTCATCCTGGCCAACGAGTTCATCGACAACCTGCGGGAGCCCTACGAGGGCTACCCGACCTGGATGCTCGCCACGCTGGGCTGGGGTCTCGCGGCGGCCGTGCTCCTGCTCGGCTTCGTGGCGGCCCGGCTCCCGTGGCGGGACACGACGTTCCTCGGTGATCCCGAGATCCAGGCCCGTGAGGAAGAGAGGACCAACTGATGTCCACCTCGGCCATCGTCATGATGCTGATCGCGATGCTCGTCCTCTGGGGCGGCCTGGCGGTGTCGATCTGGAACATCAGCCGCTACCAGGGCGAGGAGCCAGAGGCCGTCCAGCGCGACCTCTGACGCGACCTCTGGGCGCAACCGAACCTTTTGCCTCGGTCGAGTCGTCATGACGGGTGACTGACCCCGACGACTCCCCCAGGAGCACTGATGCCACGACGCGATCCGGCGGACTTCGCCGAGTTCGTCGCCGCCCGGTCCGCCGCGCTGCACCGCGCGGCGTACCTCATGGTCGGCGAGCGCCAGCTGGCCCAGGACCTCCTGCAGGAGGCCCTCACCAAGACGTACGTCGCGTGGCCCGGGCTGCGTGACCCGTCCAGGGCGGAGGCCTACACCCGCAAGGTCATCACCACGACGGCGATCAGCTGGTATCGCCGCCGGTCGTGGCAGGAACGGCCGAGCGACACGATCCCGGAGGCGAGCCACGACGGGCACGGCGAGGACGCGGTCCGCCGCGAGTGGGTCTGGACCGCCCTCCAGACCCTGCCGCCCCGCCAGCGTGCCGCGATCGTGCTGCGCTACTACGAGGACCTCACCGAGGCCCAGACCGCCGCGGCGCTCGGCTGTGCCGTCGGCACCGTGAAGAGCCAGGTGCACGCAGGTCTGGCCTCCCTCCGCAAGACCCTCGACTCCCACGGCGGTGAGCACCTCGAGCTGCTCCCGCGCGACCTGACGGTGGTGACCCGATGACCGGACTCCTCAAGGACGTCATGCATGAGCGTGCCGACTCCCTCGAGCCGCCCGACCTCGACGTGGCGGCGATGGTCCACGACGCCGAGCGACGGCTCGGGAGCCGACGCCGCGGCGTCGTGGGTGGCCTCGTCGCCGCGTCGGTCGCCGTCGCCGCGGTCGTCGCCGTCCCCCTGCTGCGGCCGGCCGACGACGTGGACCGAGACGTCGCCGGGGCCGTGCACTCCTACGACGTCGCCTACGCCGTGGGCAGCACCATCCGCGACGGTCCTCGCACCGTCGAGACCGGGGTGCGGATCAGCGCCCTCGTGCAGGGGATCAGTGGCTACGTCGTGGCCGACCGCCAGGCCCGCGTCTACACCGTGGTGGACGGCGAGTCGACCCAGGTCGGTCGCCTCGCCGACACCGACCTGGGGCGGCTCGTGTCCGACGACGACGTCGTCGCCTGGGTGGACGCCGCCGACGAGGGCACGCTGAGCGTCCTCGACCTCGCCACGGGGGAACGCGCCGACGTCCCCGTGACCGAGCTCCCTGGTGAGCCCGTCTCCAGGGACCCCTCACGGGTCGGCGGCGGCGGCGCCGACATCGCGGCCGTGGACGGACGCACCGTCTACGTCACCGACGCCCGGGGAGTGATGGCGTGGAACGTCCTCGACGACGGGGAGCCCGTGCTCCTGCCCGCTCCGGACGGTGCCGAGGTCGAGGTGCTGGACGTCCGGGACGGCCAGATCCTCCAGGTGGCGCGCTCCTTCGAGCCCCAGGAGACCGACGGGGCGACGACCATGGTCCAGGTGGCGGAGCTCCGCACGGGACCGGACCTTCAGGACACGCGGAGCCTGCCGGGCTCGAGCGGGACGCTCTCCCCCGACGGGCGGCGCGCGGTCGTCGTCGACCGCGAGTCGCCGCGGCGCGGCTCACCCAGCTACTACACGACCGCGGTCGGAGAGGTGTCGGGAGACACCTGGACGCCCGTCGCGCCACGGGGCTACGACAGCGTCATCGGCTACCAGTGGCTGGACGCCGACACGTTCCTCGCGGACGGCTTGAGGCTCACCGCCGGCTTCGCACGGGAGGACCTCCTGTCGTGCGAGGCGACCACCGCCGAGTGCACGGTCGTCGTGGCCGACGGCCCGGACGGCCGCGTGGCCGCGACGGGGGCGGGGTTCCGCTAGCAGCGGGCGCCGCTCAGGCGGTGTGGTCGACCTCGACCACCGAGAGCCCGCGGTCGAGCGCGGTGACGTCCTCGACGATCGAGCGTGCGAGCGTCTGCGCGTCGAGACCGATCCGGGCGAGGATGGCGTCGCGCTTGGCGTGGTCGAGGAACTCCTGCGGGATGCCGTGGAGCCGGAACGGCGTGGGCACGCCGGCGTCGTTGAGGGCCTGCAGGAGGGTGGCGCCGCAGCCGCCGACGCGGCCGTTGTCCTCGACGCTGACGACCAGGCGGTGCTCGCGGGCGAGCTCGATGATCGCGGGGTCGACCGGCTTGACCCAGCGCGGGTCGACGACGGTGACGCCGATGCCCTGGTCGGCCAGCCGCGAGGCGACCTCGACGGCGGTCGTCGCCATCGAGCCGACCGCCACGATCAGCACGTCACGCTCACCCGCGCGGACGAGCACGTCGGCGCCGCCGGCACGGTCGATCGCCGGCACGTCCTCGGGCGGCGGCCCCTTGGGGAACCGCACGACCGTCGGCGCGTCGTCGACCTCGACCGCCTCGTCGAGGAGCTCGTGCAGCCGCGTGACGTCGCGCGGTGCCGCCAGGCGCAGGCCGGGCACGACCTGAAGGATTGACATGTCCCACATGCCGTTGTGGCTCGCGCCGTCGTCGCCGGTGACGCCCGAGCGGTCGAGGACGAACGTCACGCCGCACTTGTGCAGCGCCACGTCCATCAGGACCTGGTCGAAGGCGCGGTTGAGGAAGGTCGCGTAGACGGCGAAGACGGGGTGCAGCCCGCCCATCGCCAGGCCGGCCGCGGAGGTCACGGCGTGCTGCTCGGCGATGCCGACGTCGAAGGTGCGCTCGGGGTAGGTCGAGGCGAACACGTCGAGGCCGACAGGGTGCATCATCGCCGCGGTGAGGGCGACGACGTCCTTGCGGCGGCCGCCGAGGTCGACGATCGCCTCGGAGAAGTGGTCGGTCCAGATCTTGCCCTTGGGCTTCTCCGCCCCGGTCTGGACGTCGAACGGGCCGGGGGCGTGGAACTGGTCGGCCTCGTGGCGCAGGGCCGGGTCGTAGCCCTGGCCCTTGCGGGTCAGGGCGTGGACGATGACCGGTCCGTTGAAGCGCTTCGCGTTGGTCAGCGCCTGCTCCATCGCCGCGCGGTCGTGGCCGTCCACCGGGCCGACGTACTTGAGGCCGAGGTCCTCGAAGAGTCCCTGCGGGGCGAGCGCGTCCTTCATGCCCTTCTTGACCGCGTGGAGCGCGTCGTAGGCCGCGTGCCCGACGCCGGGCACGGCGTTGAGCCGCTTCTTCACCAGGTCGAGCACCTGCTCGTAGCGCGGGTTGGTGCGCAGCGAGGTGAGCGCGGTGGCGAGGCCGCCGATGGTCGGGGTGTAGGACCGCTCGTTGTCGTTGACGACGATGACCAGGCGGCTCTTCTTCGCGATCGCGATGTTGTTGAGGGCCTCCCACGCCATGCCGCCGGTGAGGGCGCCGTCGCCGATCACCGCGACCACGTGCCGGTCCTCGCCCCGGATGGCGTAGGCCTTGGCGAGCCCGTCGGCGTAGGACAGGGCCGTGGAGGCGTGCGAGTTCTCCACGATGTCGTGCTCGGACTCGGCCTGGCTGGGGTAGCCGCTGATGCCGCCCTCCTTGCGGAGGGTCGCGAAGTCCGCGTGACGCCCGGTGACGAGCTTGTGGACGTAGGACTGGTGCCCGGTGTCGAAGACGACCCGGTCGCGCGGAGAGTCGAAGACGCGGTGGATGGCCAGCGTCAGCTCGACGACGCCGAGGTTGGGCCCGAGGTGCCCCGAGTTGGTCGCGACGGTGCGGATCATCACGTCGCGGATCTCGGCGGCGAGCTCGTCGAGCTGTTCCGAGGTGAGCCCACGGAGGTCGCGCGGCGAGGCGATCGAGTCGAGGAGAGCCATGGGGCAGGAGTCTATTTCATGGGCGGTCGAGGACCGCCACCGACGGCTCGTGGAGGCTGCCCATCCAGACCCGGCCCTCGTGCTCCCGGACGCCGGTGACCATGTGGTAGCCCGGTCCCCGCTCCGGCGCCGGGACGTCGAGGTCGTGCACCAGGCGGCCCTCGTCGTCGTAGGCCTGCACACGGATCGTCTGCGCCGGCTTGGGCTGCAGCGCCTCCGGGATGCGGGTGACCGCCCGGCGCAGCACCATCGGCGCGGAGCCGAGTCGCTCGACCAGGCCGTCGACCGGGCTCGCCACGGCCACCCAGATGAGCCCGTCGCTGCCGCGGCTGATGTTGTCGGGGTAGCCCGGGAGGTCGGTGACGAGGTGGTCGCGCTCCCCCGCCCGCGGGCCGGTGAGCCAGAGGCGTACGACGGTGCGGCCGCGGCACTCGGCCACCGCGACGTAGGACTCGTCGGCGGCGAGGGCGACCCCGTTGGCGAAGCGCAGGCCCTCGAGGACGACGGCCACGGTGCCGTCGGGGTCGCGGCGGACCAGCCGGCCGGAGTGGGTGTCCTGGACGAAGTCGTCCTTCCAGCGCTCGATGCCGTGGTGCAGCGAGGAGTCGCTGAACCAGATCGTCCCGTCGGAGGCGACGGCAGCGTTGTTGCAGAACTGCATCGGCCGGCCCCCGACCCCGTCGACCAGCACCGTGACGGCACCGGTCGCGGGTGTGACCCGGAGCACGCCACGCCGGGCGTCGCACACGACGAGGTCGCCGTCGGGGAGCAGCTCGAGGCCCAGCGGGCGGCCGCCGGTGTCGGCGACCCGGCGGGTGCTCCCCGTGGCCGGGTCGAGCGACCAGATGGCGCCGTCGTCGGTGCCGGTGAAGACGGTGCCGTCGGGCGCGACGACGACGTCCTCGGCGCCCATCGACGGGACGGGGTGGACGGTCAGGGTGCGGTGGCTCATCGCGCCATGCTGGCGTAGACGTCGCTGTCGAGGAAGGCCGGCACGATGTCGGTCGCCGCCGCGGTGAGGTCGAGCCGACGCGCCACCGCGGGGTCGACGAAGACGATCTGGCGCCCTTCGCGGCAGTCGATGTCGGCGTCGGTGAGGTCGGTGGCGGCGACGAAGACCTGCATCACGTCCCACGTGCCATAGGCCTCCCGGTGGTCCACCACGAACTCGCGGTAGAGCCGCAGCCCACCCTCCGGCAGGCGCAGGCCGGTCTCCTCCTCGAGCTCGCGGTGGGCCGCCGGCTCGAAGTCCTCTCCGGGGTCGACGTGGCCGCCGGCCAGCCCCCACTTCTCCGGGTCGATGCGCGGGTGCTCGTCACGCTCCTGCAGCAGGATCCACCCCCGCCGGTCGACCAGGATCACCCCGGCGAAGCGCCGCGGGTCGGGGCCGGGGTCGAAGGGGTGGGCGTCGATCCACTCGCGCAGGTGGGGCTCGATCGTGCGGGTGGACGGGATGACGTCGAGCTCGGCCCGCCGTTCCGGGCCGACGAAGACCATCTGCCGGCCCTCGTGGCACGCGACGCCGTCGTCGTCCAGCGTCGTACGGGCCGCGAAGACGGCGTAGCGGAAGGTGCCGTGGTGGCTGGAGATCGTGAACCGGCCGAGGTCGTCCAGGTCGCCCGGGTCCACCGAGACGCCCGTCTCCTCCTCGAGCTCCCGGACCGCCGCGTCGACCGGCAGCTCGTCTCCCTCGAGGCCGCCACCGGGGAGGCACCACAGGTCCGGCCAGGCCGGTGCGTGCTCGTCGCGCTCCTGCATCAGCACCCGTCCCCGCGGGTCGACGAGCGCCACCTGCACGAAGTCCACGCCCGCCGGGGTCGCGCGCCACTCGCGCACCGCGTCGAGGGTCAGCTCGGTGGCCCGGTGCAGCGGGCGGCCGTCGACGTCGTCGAGGGCGACGAAGACCATGCGGCGGCCCTCGCCGCACACGACGTCGGCGTCGGTGGCCGAGGTCCGGACGGCGAACAGCTCGAACTCGTCCTCCCCGCCGCAGCCCTCGCTGCGGAAGCGCCGCACCCCGAGCGACTCGAGGTCGTCAGCGGCGACGACGAGCCCCGTCTCCTCGGCCAGCTCACGCACGGCTGCGTCGACGAAGCCCTCGCCGGGCTCGAGGTCGCCACCCGGGTAGCCCCAGCGGCCGGGCTCGTGGAGCGCGTCGTCGTCGCGCTCCTGCATCAGCAGCCGCCCGCGGGGATCCAGGACGGCGACGGCGGCGAACGAGTGCATCCCGCGACCCTAGCCAGCGCTCACATCCGCACCCGGTAGCGACGCCCGCGCAGGGCGTCCTCGACGAGGCCCACCTCGCGACGTACGCCGAGGAGGCGGGCGTCCTCGAGCTGGAAGGTCTGCACCGCCGCCAGCACGACCGCCTCGTCGGCCACGTCCTTGAGGTCGCCGCGGATCTCGCTCAGGCCGCGGCGCGTGGCCAGCTGCTGGGCCTCGACGTGGAGCACGGCGAAGCGGGCCAGGACCACGACGTGGCGGCGCAGGCCCGAGAACCGGCGGTAGTCGGGCGGACAGAGGTCGAGCAGCCAGTTGGCCGCCGTGACCTCCCAGTCGGGTGCGTCCGGAGGTCGCACCTGGCGCGGCCACCCCGGCGGCGCGACCCCACGGTGCCCCTGGGGCGGGGTCGGCCGCTGTCGGGGCTGGGGCGCTGGGAACACGCCCTCAGTCTATCGAACACGTGTTCGATGATGTCAGGGTCGGGGCGCGGCACCTTCGAGCGCGGCGAGGTCGGGGTCGCGGAGCCCGACCAGGTCGAGGCGCCACCAGACGTCGGGATAGACCAGGTGTCCGGTCATCCACGGCTCGTGGCCGCGCAGCAGGAGCACCTGGCAGGCGGGCTCCGGGATGCGGAGCGAGGGGCGCTCGAGCCCGTGGTCCGACGCGGCGCTCCAGCCGTGGCGGCCGTAGTAGCCGGGGTCGCCCTCGAGGAACACCAGGGGCGCACCCAGCCTCTCGGCCACGCCGGGGACCTCGGCGAGCAGACGGGCGCCGATCCCCTGTCGCTGATGGTCGGGGGCCACCGCGAGAGGGCTCAGCACCAGGACGTCGACGAGCCGCTCCCGGGCGTCCAGCCACGCACGGGAGAGGGCGACGCAGCCGACGACCTCGCCGTCGAGCTCGGCGACCAGCTCGACGGCCATGTCGTCGGCGCCCCGCAGGCGCGCCATGACGTCGTTGATCGCCACGCCGTGCCCGCCGAAGGCGGCCTCCACGACCGCCTCCAGGGCCGGGGTGTCGACGTCGCCCGCCTCGCGCACCTCGACCGCCACGCGGTCAGCCCTCCAGGAACGACCAGCGCACCTGGCGCTCGTCGTTGTCGACGTTGAGGTCGACCAGGCAGATGCTCTGCCAGGTGCCGAGCAGGAGGCGGCCACCCAGGACCGGGACCGTGCAGTGGGGCGGGACCAGCGCGGGCATCACGTGCGAGCGGCCGTGGCCCGGCGAGCCGTGGCGGTGGCGCCAGCGGTCGTCGAGGGGCAGCAGGTCGCGCAGCGCCGCCAGCAGGTCGTCGTCCGACCCGGCCCCGGTCTCGATCACCGCGATGCCGGCCGTCGCGTGGGGCACGAAGACCTGCAGCAGCCCGTCACCGCGGTCGGCGACGAACTCGACGGCGTCCTGCGTCAGGTCGAGGACGACCTCCTCGCTCCCGGTGCGATACGTGCGCGTCTCACTGTGCATCGCGCAATGCCTCCTCGATGCGCTCGACCTTCGCGGTCAGCTGGCCGTCGTAGCCGGGGCGGATGTCGGCCTTGAGCACCAGCCCGACGCGCGGGGACGCCTCGGCGACGACGTCGACGGCACGCTTCACGACGGCCATCACCTCGTCCCACTCCCCCTCGATGTTGGTGAACATCGCGTTGGTCTCGTGCGGGAGCCCGGACTCGCGGACCACGCGGACGGCGGCCGCGACGGCGTCGGTGACCGACCCGCTCGGGTCGCTGGACATCGGTGACAGGGAGAAGGCGACGATCATGTCGCCACGCTAGGGCACGGGGCCGCCGCGTCGCTCCGGCCACCCCAGCGGGTGGAACGACCCATCCGCGCTCGTGCCTACGTTCGAAGCACCAGCGAACGGCCCTCCCGTCGAGGGCCCCAACGAAGGGACCACCACGTGCCTGACGTCACCGCAAGCTCCGGCCTGCTGAGCTCCACCAAGGTCCACGTCGAGGACTCGGGCGGCTCCGGCCGACCCGTCGTCCTCATCCACGGCTGGCCGCTCTCGGCCGAGTCCTGGAGCGAGCAGGTGGGCCCCCTGAGCGCCGCCGGCTACCGGGTCGTGGCCTACGACCGCCGTGGCTTCGGACGCAGCGACAAGCCGTCCAAGGGCTACGACTACGACACGCTGGCCGACGACCTCGACGGGGTGCTGTCCGAGCTCGACCTGACGGACGTCACCCTGGTCGGCTTCTCGATGGGCGGCGGCGAGGTGGCCCGCTACATCGCCCGCCACGGCCAGGACCGCCTGCACTCCGTGGTGTTCGCGGCCGCCGTGCCGCCCTACCTGCTGAAGGGGGACGACAACCCGGACGGCCCGCTGACCGAGGAGGCGGCCGCCGAGATGACGAAGGGGCTGGAGGAGGACCGCACGACGTTCTTCGACGGCTTCACCCGTGACTTCTTCTCCGCCGGCGGCGAGCTCAAGGTCACCGAGGAGCAGCGCCAGGACGCGATCGCGCTGTGCCACCAGAGCGACCAGAAGGCGGCGCTGGGCTGCATGGAAGCCTTCGGCACGACCGACTTCCGCGACGACCTCACCCAGGTCACGGTGCCCACGCTCGTCATCCACGGCGACAGCGACGCCACGGTCCCGTTCGAGGGCTCTGGCCGGCGCACGCACGAGGCGGTCGCAGGCTCGGGGCTCGTCGTCGTCCAGGACGCCCCCCACGGCTTCAACGTCAGCCACGCCGCCGAGTTCAACAGCGCACTGCTGGACTTCCTGGCCCGCTGATGCGGACGTTCGCCCCGTATCTGCATGCGATCAGGCATGCTGCCTCACATGGTTGCAGCGCTGGCTCATCGGAACGGACAGATGAGCGAGCACTTCGTGGACGCCGACCTGGACAGCCTGATGGCCGAGCTGGATACGTCGAGCGATACGGAACACCCTGATGTGTCGGTCACCACGAGTCCGGCTGGGCGCTGAGCGCCTTCCCCAGCGGTCTCGTTGTCTGGGAGAACGTCGACGGCGATGGCCCGGCCGCGCACCGGCGATCGGTGGACCGCACAGAGGTGCGACGGTTGTTCGGCCTCCTTGCCCACGATGACGTCGATGCAGTGGCGTCCATGGACTGGGAGCCGGGTCATGGCGGGTGAAGTCCTTGTCGAGCGACACACTCACCTCGCCCTGGTCGGACGCAAGGGTCGGGGTAGGTCTGGACGGTCAGTCGGCGGCAGGTCGCGGCGCGCGCACCTGCCTCCATCCAGCAGGAGCAGACGTGAGCCGCGAGTCATGGGCGACTGATGAGGACTGCTCTACACCGCCGTCATGCGCTGAACGAGATCTCCGTCGAAGACGTAGACGTGCGTGGCGTCGGTCCGGGACAGGACCGTGCCGGCAGGATCACGCACTGTGAGGCGAACCTTGGCCTCCACCGTTCCGTCGGGGCGTTGGCCGATGCTCCTCACCGTGGTCATCGGGCGGATCTGAGCCCACTGCCGCTCCCAGTAGTCGCGAACGCTGTCGCGCCCGATCAACTGACCGCCTTCCCAACCGTTGGGCCATTCGACGTCCGACGTCATCGCACCGATGACAGCGTTGAGGTCCCGCTCGTTGAACGCCTGATACAGCTCCCGGACGCGTTCGGTGCGTTCCGTCGTCATGGTGCTGCCTCCTGGCCAGGTCGTGTCGCGCGGATCTACGCGAAGGGCTCGTAGCAGTCGAAGGTCTCGATCTCGGAAATCCGCCCACCCGTGGTGCGGATGAACTGAACGATGTGCGCGCGCAGTTGCTGCCCCGCCGCGAACGGGCCGACGGCCTCGTTCAACTCTCCGGTCCACGTCAAGCGCAACACCACCTCATCGCCAGCCTCGACCGTCTGATGAACGTCGAACTCCTGCCGCTCCAACAAGCGAGCCCCAGCCGTCGAGCCAGCCAGCATCTCCGTCAGGTGCCTGCGCCCACCGCGGGGCTGGAGCGCATTCGGGTGCTCGATGGTGACCGCGTCGTCGGTGAAGAGATGTCGGATGTCTTCACCATGCTGACCGGCCATCAGTGCCGCATGGAGCGCGGCCGCGAGCTCGTGTGGCGTCACGCTTGACGAGTCTAGCCTCGACGCGGGTCGACACCGCAGTGAGCGAGGCCGACCACCCGGACATCAACAGATCCGACAACTGGCGTCGCCGCCGAGAGGGACACACCGAGTCATGCATCGGCGCCCCGGCCCGGCAGCTCGCCCTGGGGGTCCGGCGTGCCGCCCGCGCAGCTGACGCCGAACTCCGGAGCGGTCTGCCCGTCGCCGTACTCCTCGAGGAAGAGCCCGAGCCGGCGGTCGTCCGCCCCGTCGAGCTGCAGCTGCGCGCCCCACACCGTCACGACGACGGGCGAGGGCAGTCCGTCCCGCGGCGACATGATGCCGTTGTCGGGCAGCTGGTCGGCGAGCCGCTGCCGGTCGGCGTCGGACAGGTCGGGGTCGTGGGTGATCCAGACGGTGCCGTGCTCGAGGTCGTGCACCGCGTTCTCTTCGCGCACCGGCTCGTCGTAGACACCGCACGCGAGCCAGATCGGCGCATGGGCACCACCGACGGGCGGGTCCTGCGGGTAGGTCACGTCCTCGGTGGTGTGCGCGCGGTCGGTGATCTCCCAGGTCTGCACCAGGGTGAGGTCGAGGGCCCGCTGGTCCTGCTCGTCGCCACGGATCGCCCGGTCCACCAGCGGCGCGACGAGGGCGGCCCCGAGCACCAGGGCCGACGCGACACCGGCGAGCACCAGCGGCAGTCGACGAGGCCCCGCCCCGCCCCTGGGCTCCCCCGGACGCTCCGGCGCGGTCGAGGTCAGGCCGTCGGGCAGCCCGTCGCGGTCGGTCACCGCGTCAGGCTACCGGCGCCTTCCTCGGCGGGGAGCGCCTGCCTCAACCTCGCCAGGCCGTCGCGGGCCTGCGACTTCACGGTGCCGGGTGCGATCCCGAGCGCCGCGGCGATCTCGGCCTCGGACAGCCCTTCGTAGTAGCGAAGCACGAGAACAGCACGCTGGCGCGGCGCGAGGCCGACCAGCGCGGAACGTACGGCGAGCAGCTCGTCGTGGTCGACGTCGTGGGCGAGCTGCTCGGGCAGGACGTCGGTGCTCTCCTCGCGCCAGCGGCGACGACGCCAGCGCGAGACGTTCTCGTTGACCATCACGCGCCGGACGTAGGGCTCGGGGTTGTCCTGGATGTGCCTCCATCGCGGCACGACCTTGACCAGGGTCGTCTGGACGAGGTCCTCAGCGTCCTGGGCGTGCCCGGTGAGGAGGTACGCCGTCCGCAGCAGTGCGGCCTGCCGGGCGAGGACGAACTCAGCGAAGCCGTCAGGCGTGGTCACGGCGCCTCCTGAGCCCTACGGCGACGCGCCACCCCGCGAACGCGGCGAGAAGGAGGCCGAGGCCGACCAGCCGGGGGTCCGGGGCGAACGCGGCGCCCGGTGCGGGGACGACGTCCGCCGTCCACGCCTCGGCTGCGACCTGCGGGAAGTTGCCTGAGAACTCCAGCAGCGCCTCGCGCTCACCGGTGGCCACGTCGAGCGCTCAGACCTGGTTCACCCGACGCGGGCGGCCGTCGCCCACGTCGTCGAGACCCCCGACGAGCACCTCGTCCGGCGAGCGCCACCCGACGATGGACTGCGCCGACTCGTGGCCGACGCGGCGCAGGGCGACGTCACCGCTTCCGAGGTCGCCGACCACGACCGCCTTGGGCGACTCGTCGTAGGTGCTTGCGTCGGGCGCCAGCAGGGCCGCCACGAGGGAGCCGTCGGTGCTCACGGTCGCGTCCGTCGTCCCGGCCGCCGAGGGCGCGTCAGCCGGCAGCGCGAGCCGTACGGTCGCCGGGTCCTCCCCACCGGTCACGAGGGTCAGGCGCTGCGAGCCGCGCGGCTCGACGAAGCCGCCGGGTGCGTCGCCGACGCCGTTGGCGCTGACGCGGCGCGCGGCCGGGCTGGTGGCGTCCTCACGCTCGTCAGTGCCCAGGTCCCACGTGTGGGTCCGGGCCCGTGCGGTGAGCGCACCGTCCTCCCTTTCCTGCGCGGGGCCGGCCGACCACCACAGCACGTCCCCCGCCCAGGCCAGGCCGCCGATCCACAACCCGTGGTCGGACTCGATGGTCCAGACGTCGCGCTCGCCGGTCTCGAGGTCGAGCACGGCGACCCCGTCGGCGAGCATCGCGCTCTCCCCCGCCTGCCCGAGCGCCTCGACGCCGGCGCGCGTCGCGATCCAGTACGCCACGCGCGAGCCGTCGTGCGACAGGGCGACCTGGCCGAGCTCGAGCGCGTCGGGCAGATCGAGGAAGCGCGACTCCCCCGTGGTCGCGGAGACGCCCCACCAGGCGTTGCGGTCCGACCACAGGCCGGACCTCGTGCCCAGACCGACCGCGGACAGCCGGCCCGGGGCCGCCGGGAAGGCCGGCTCCCATCCGCCAGGCTGGCGGATCACGTCGGGAAGCACCATCCGCTCGCTGGTGCCCGCGGGTTCCACCCGCTGCGCGCGTTCGACGAGCAGCGTCGTCGTCGTCGCGCCCAGCAGACCGACCGCCACGACGGCCGCGAGGGCGGCACCGAGGCGGGCCCGCTGCCGACGCCGACCGTGCGTCCAGACGGCGTCCGGGTCGATCGCGCCGCCGGGAGCGTGCGCGGCAAGGCGCTCGAGCCGGTCGACGACGTCGGCGGATGGTGCGGGCATGCGGTGCTCCTCGGGTGCGGGACAGCCTCACACGTCCACACGACACGAGGGCGGGATCCGGTGGGGTCCGGCCGAGGACTTTCTCAGGACAACGCGGCGCGCACGGCTCGGGCACGCTCGTCGTACTCGTCCTGCGGGATGTCGGGCAGCATGTCGGCCCAGACCGGCAGGTTGGAGCCGCGCAGCTGCAGGACGCCGCGCGGGCGCGCCATGACGTTCATGGAGAAGTGGCCGCTGCCGTTCTCCCACTTGGTGATGTGCACGTTGCCGACGCCGTCGAGCGCCTGCACCGCGGCGTAGGTGCGCGCGACGAGGCGGCCGAGCTCGACGTGGCCGTCGTCGTCGAGGTCGTCGATCAGCACGTGCTCCCGCGTGACGACGTTGGCGACGAACGGCAGGCTGGTCGCCGCCGGCCGGACCACTGCGAGCCGGTCGCCGGTGTGCAGGAGCTGCGCCGCGTCCTCGAGCGCCGAGCACGTACGACAGTCGTCCCGGGCCTTGCGGCGGTCGGGCTCGGGGTCGGCGTACTCCGTCAGCGCGCGGGCCCGCAGGCCCTCGCGCTCGAACGGGAAGACGTCCCAGCCGGGCATCGACCCCAGCGGGAGGCGGCCGTCGTCACCGACGGCCGCCCCCGCGCGGTCGAGGAAGTCCCCCACCGGTCAGCCCCGCAGCAGGTTGCGCAGGACGTACTGCATGATGCCGCCGTTGCGGTAGTAGTTGGCCTCGCCCGGGGTGTCGATCCGGACGGTGGCCTCGAACTCGCTGGCCTCGCCGTGCGCCTGGTCGGTGCCGGGCGCGGGCTCCACCTTGACCGTGACGGTCTTCGGGGTGGTGCCGTCGTTGAGCTCGGTGATGCCGCTGATCGAGATGATCTCGGCACCGGTGAGGCCCAGGTCGTCGGCGGTCTTGCCCTCGGGGAACTGCAGCGGGATGACGCCCATGCCGATGAGGTTGGAGCGGTGGATCCGCTCGTAGGACTCGGCGATGACGGCCTTCACGCCCAGCAGAGCGGTGCCCTTGGCGGCCCAGTCGCGCGAGGACCCGGAGCCGTACTCCTTGCCGGCCAGGACGACCAGCGGGGTGCCGGCCTCCTGGTAGCTCTGGCTGGCCTCGTAGACGCTGGTGACCTCGCCGTCCTTGGTGAAGTCCTTGGTCACGCCACCTTCGGTGCCCGGCGCGATCTGGTTGCGCAGGCGGATGTTGGCGAACGTGCCGCGGATCATGACCTCGTGGTTACCGCGCCGCGAGCCGTAGGAGTTGAAGTCGCGCTGCTCCACGCCGTGCTCGGCGAGGTAGCGGCCCGCGGGGCTGTCCTTCTTGATCGCACCGGCCGGGCTGATGTGGTCGGTCGTGACCGAGTCACCCAGCTTGAGCAGCACGCGGGCGCCGACGATGTCGCTGACCGGCTCCGGCTCGTCGGGCATGCCGTCGAAGTAGGGAGGACGGCGGACGTAGGTCGAGTCCTCGTCCCACTCGAAGGTGTTGCCCTCCGGGGTAGGCAGCGACTGCCAGCGCTCGTCACCCTTGAAGACGTCGGCGTAGGAGTCGCCGAACATGTCGGAGGTGATCGCCTGGGCGATCGTCTCCTCGATCTCCTGCGGGGTCGGCCAAATGTCCTCGAGGAAGACGTCGTTGCCGTCGGTGTCCTGGCCCAGCGGGTCGCCGAACAGGTCGACGTCCATCGACCCGGCCAGCGCGTAGGCGACGACGAGCGGCGGCGACGCGAGGTAGTTCATCTTCACGTCCGGGTTGATCCGGCCCTCGAAGTTGCGGTTTCCGGACAGCACCGAGACCACCGCGAGGTCGGCCTCGTTGACGGCCGCGGACACCTCGGGGATGAGCGGCCCGGAGTTGCCGATGCAGGTCGTGCAGCCGTAGCCGACGAGGTTGAAGCCCAGCTTGTCGAGGTAGGGCGTCAGTCCCGAGCGGTCGTAGTAGTCGGAGACGACCTTGGAGCCGGGCGCGAGCGAGGTCTTGACCCACGGCTTGCGGGTCAGTCCCTTCTCGACGGCCTTCTTGGCCAGCAGCGCGGCACCGATCATCACGCTCGGGTTCGAGGTGTTGGTGCACGACGTGATCGCGGCGATCACCACGGCGCCGTGGTCGATCTCGACCTCCTGACCGTCGAGCGAGACCTTCGTCCGCTTCGTGGGCCGACCGGCGTCCTTCGGGGCGTCGGCGTGCACGGGCTTGCCGTTGCCGCCCTCGTGGCTCGGCGAGTCGGAGGCCGGGAAGGACTCCTCGACCGCCTCGTCGTAGCCCGTGGCCTCGGCGGCGTCGTCCGGGTCGGAGTCGCCCTCGTCGACGTAGTCCGCGAGCGCGGCGCGGAACGAGTCCTTGGCCACGCTGACCTCGACGCGGTCCTGCGGACGCTTCGGGCCGGCGAGCGACGGCACCACGGTGGAGACGTCGAGCTCGAGGCGCTCGCTGTAGCGCGGCTCGGCGCTCGGGTCGTGCCACAGCCCCTGCTCCTTGGCGTACGCCTCGACGAGGGCAAGCTGCTCGTCGGTGCGGCCGGTCAGGCGCAGGTAGTCGATCGTCTGGTCGTCGATCGGGAAGACCGCGATCGTCGAGCCGAACTCCGGGCTCATGTTGCCGATCGTGGCGCGGTTGGCCAGCGGCAGCGCGGAGACGCCTTCGCCGTAGAACTCGACGAACTTGCCGACCACACCGTGCTCGCGGAGCATCTCGGTGATGGTCAGCACGAGGTCGGTGGCCGTCGAACCTGCGGGCAGCTCGCCCGACAGCTTGAAGCCGACGACGCGCGGGATCAGCATGGAGACCGGCTGGCCGAGCATCGCGGCCTCGGCCTCGATGCCGCCCACGCCCCAGCCGACCACGCCGATGCCGTTGACCATCGTGGTGTGGGAGTCGGTGCCGACGCAGGTGTCGGGGTAGGCCACGCCGTCGCGCACCATGACCACGCGGGCGAGGTGCTCGATGTTGACCTGGTGGACGATGCCGGTGCCCGGGGGGACGACCTTGAAGTCGTCGAAGGCACCCTGGCCCCAGCGGAGGAACTGGTAGCGCTCCCGGTTGCGCTCGTACTCGATCTCGACGTTGCGCTCGAAGGCGTCGGCGGAGCCGAAGACGTCGGCGATCACCGAGTGGTCGATGACCATCTCGGCGGGGGCGAGCGGGTTGATCTTGGTGGCGTCGCCGCCGAGCTCGGCCATCGCCTCGCGCATGGTGGCGAGGTCGACGACGCAGGGGACGCCGGTGAAGTCCTGCATGATCACGCGGGCAGGCGTGAACTGGATCTCCTGGTCGGGCGCGGCGCTGGCGTCCCAGCCGGCGATCGCCTTGATGTGGTCGGCGGTGATGTCCGCGCCGTCCTCGGTGCGGAGCAGGTTCTCCAGCAGCACCTTCAGCGAGAAGGGCAGGCTCTGGACGTCGAGCCCCTCGCCCTCGACCGCGTCGAGTCGGTAGATCTCGTAGGACTGTCCGTCCACGTCCAAGGTGCCCTTGGCACCGAAGCTGTCCTGGCCCATCAGCCACATCTCCTCAGAAGAATCGCTAAGTTCGCCACCATCTTGCCGTCGCACCGTGAGGCACGGGAAGGCAGGGCGACCGTTAGTTCCGGCGTCAACTTGTCTCGACGTCAAGATACACGATGTCGAGGGGTGGGCCAACCGTACGCCGCGCGTGTCCCGGCCGACGTCGCCTCGCCGCGTCGTAGGCTCCGGCGGTGCCCACGCTCCTGCACCTCAACGGTCCCTCGGGCGTCGGCAAGTCGACGCTCGCTCGCGCCCACGCCGCGCGCCACCCGGGGATGCTCGTCTGCGACATCGACGAGCTGCGGTCGTGGGTCTCGGGCTGGGAGCACGACTTCGTGGGCACCGGCGAGGCCGTCCGGGCGTCCGCGCTCGCCCTGCTGACCGCCTACCTCGGCACCGGGCGCGACGTGGTGCTCCCCCAGCTGATCGTCACGCCGGCCCAGGTCGAGCGGTTCGAGGCCGCCGCCGCGGCGGCAGGGGCGTCGTACGTCGGCGTGGTGCTCGACGTCGCCCCCGACCTGCTGCTCCCCCGGCTGCGGGAGCGGACGCGGACCCCGGTCACCGACGTCGTGTCGCGCATCATCGAGGAGCGCGGCGGCGACGACCTGGTGCTGGAGGGACGGCGCCAGCTGCTCGACCTCGCGCAGGAGCACGGTTGGACGGTCGTGGACGCGACCGAGCGCGAGGCGGCGCTGACGGCCCTCGCCGCCCTCGTCGCTCGCGGCTGAGCGCCCCGGTCAGTCGATCCCGGCCATCTGGTCGAGGCGCTGCAGCAGGTCGTGGGCGGCCAGCTCGACGGCCTTGTGCCGCCACTCCGAGGCGCGGTAGACGCACGCGATCAGGCCCGAGCGGTGCACCCGTCGCAGGTCGCCGTAGACGAACGCGTAGCGCGCCTTGGTCCCGTCGCTCGCGCCCTCGGTCAGGCCGAGGTGCCAGGCCGCGTAGTCGTCCCACGAGTGGCGCTCGAGGAAGGCGTTCTCCGCCTCCGCCCGCGGCTGCACCTGACCCCAGTCGCTGTCGAGGACGTACTGCCGGGCGTCGATCAGCTTGCGCGCGTGGGTGACGGCCGCCGGGTTGACGTCGTAGGTGGCCATGGGACAAGCCTGCCTCCCCGTCCGCGCGCGGCACAACAGCCCGGCTCGGTGCCACCATGGATCTCGTGGACCCGGACGTCCAGGCGTTCTTCGAGGGCGAGCCCGGCGGGACTGCGGTCGCGGCGGCCGTCGTCGCGGCGGTGGACGCGCTGGGGCCGCACGACGTGCGGGTGGCGCGCAGCCAGGTCGCGTTCCGACGCCGGCGCGGGTTCGCCTACCTGTGGCGTCCCGGGCAGTACGTGCGCTCCGACGTGCCCGCCGTGCTGTCGATCGCGCTGCCGACCGAGCGGCCGAGCCCGCGGTGGAAGCAGGTGGCCCACCCGAGCCCGGCGGTGTGGATGCACCACCTCGAGCTGCGGCGCCCCGGCGGGGTCGACAGCGAGGTGCGGGCCTGGCTGCGCGAGGCCTACGACAGCGCGGGATGACCCGACCCGCTCCAGCGGCCCCCGCGTAGCGTTGCGGGGTCAGGTGAACCGCCTTCCGGCGGTCGCCAGATGGTGCGCGCCGCAGCGGTGGGCAGGGTCCTGGGACCGGACGGACACCAGACCGTCGGAGGAGAGGCGACCCGGGCAGGCCTGGGACACGCCCTGCCGGAGCTAGGCAGCGCGGCCGGGGGTCACCGTGTCATGGTGGTCGGGTCGTTGCGGTCGGTGTGCGGTCGGGCGGTCGTCCGGCCCAGCGATCAGGTAGGCGATCATCGCCACGAAGCCGAAGCTGAGGACCCCGGTGACCAGCAGCACGACGAACCAGGTCTTGTCGTCGAGCTGGGCGGTG
This sequence comes from Nocardioides pinisoli, assembly GCF_024199985.1. Taxonomy (GTDB): domain Bacteria; phylum Actinomycetota; class Actinomycetes; order Propionibacteriales; family Nocardioidaceae; genus Nocardioides; species Nocardioides pinisoli. The sequence goes on along the minus strand of NZ_JANARS010000008.1, from coordinate 121,577 downwards.
TTGAGCACGGCACCGACCCACGCCACGAACTGGCCCACGGCGCCGGCGAGCATCACCAGCAGCGACGTCGCCGCCAGGATGATCATGGTCCAGCCGAAGGGCGTCGACCTGATCCCCACGACGTCGGGGCCGTCCATCTCGAAGCTGTCGCTCGCGTACGCGAGTCCACCGGTCACCACGAGCATGACGAGTCCGGCGGCAGCCGCGAGCAAACTCCCCCAGAAGATTGTCCTGATCCGTGTCTTGGTCATGGCGAGGGCCCCTTTCCGAGTCACCTCCACCCTCGTCGCATCGGCAACCCGAGCCCAGAGGCCGACGGGTGCCTGCGTGGGGACCTTCGGCACTGCCTGCGACTCAGGCCGATGACGAGTGTGCGGACTGGCGATACGGGCGTCATGGAGGGATTCCTCATCTCCGGAGCCCGCACCCAGGGAGGCGCGATGAGCAGCCAGAGCAGGGTCCTGCTCCCATCGGCTGCTGTTCGGCGGCTCGAGTGCCACGGCCGAGGGGGTGAGCCCCCCAACCCGCCGCCTGTGCGTCGCCCTGGGCGTGGTGGTGGCCGCGGCGGTTCCCACGTTCCTCGTGGACGGGATCCTCACGGGACGCTGGCCACGTAGGTCCGGGGCTCGGTCCGGCGAACATGGTGAGCGCCCACCCTGCTGCTCGACGCCACCCCCGTGGTCGCTGGTCAGCGCCCTGACCGATCCCCTCTTCAGCTGGTGCCTGGTGACTCCTCCCCTTCGTCTCGATCGAGGTCGGTGCAGGTGGCCGGGTCGTAGCCGAGACGACCCTTCGTGAGTGCCACGAGCGCGGCCGCGGCGGCCGTGAGGGTCGCCAGGATGGCGAGGTCGACGCCGAGGTTGTCGTCGCGCAGGATCAGGTGGTCCAGTGCGGGGGTGAAGCTGGCGTGCAGGAGGATGCAGAGCAGCACGCTGCCGGTGCGGTTGTAGAGCCAGGTGTAGAAGAAGACGAAGAGGAAGGGGCCGACAGCGCCCAGTCCGTAGAGCGGAAGGTGCCAGCCACCCCACACGAGGCCGAGGATCAACGTCGCCTTCAACGGACTGCGCTGGGCCTGCAGCCGTGGGAGCGCGAAGCCGCGCCAGCCGGGTTCCTCGAAGCCGCCACCGATGGTGACGACGAGCAGGAAGGTCCCGAGGTAGGCCGGCAGCCGCTCGCCCAGCAGGGACAGGTCGACGTCCTGGCCAGCCAGGACCAGTACGACGTTCACGATGCCGAGGAGCAGCGCGGGCAGCCCGAGGGCGTAGACGTAGTACCTGAGCGGCACCCGCCACTTCACGACCTGCCGCGCCCATGGGCGAAGCGATGAGCCGATGGCCCGGGTCACGATCACGGCGGCGCACGCTGGGCCGAGCGCTCCGATGAAGAACAGGGCGACGACCACTGGTCCCCCGCCGCCGATCACCGTGGGCGCCCACAGGATCCACGACAGCGCGTAGGCGAGGACGGCGTAGGCGGCCACCGGATGGGCGACCACCCACCGGTGCAGCCGCCGTGGGCTGTGGTGGGAGGTTCGAGCGGTGGTGACGACGTTGCGCGCGCTCATGTCTGCATCTCCTGGTCGGTGCCGATGCGTCGAGCGAGCAGCGCCCACCGCCGTCGGCTCGTCTGCGACGTCGACGTGAGCGGCCGCTGCGACCCCTTCGACCTGTCCATCGTCCTCATGACGCAATCCCTCCCGTACAGCACACCTCACCCACGTGCAGTCGAGCAGTGGCCTCATGCCCAGCCGGTCGGGCCGAAGGTCCCGACCTCGTCAGCACGGTTGGCTCAGTGCCGGGATGACCGCGCCTGGGGAGTGCCACGCACGCGAAGGGCGACGCGCGTGGAAGACGGGGGTCTCAGCGCGTGACCTCGATGACGCCGTGGGCGCCGCGCTCGGCGTCGATCATCACGTGGTTGACCAGGGGGTAGCGCCCGGGCTCGTCGAAGACCATCTCCACGAACCCTCCCTGGGCCGGTGCCAGCGAGAGCGCCTGCGAGCCTCCGGTGCGGGCGGGTGCAGCGGCGGAGCCGAGCAGCCAGTCGCCCTCGAACCAGGTCCGGTCGAACTGGCCGCCGACGACGTGGAACGACAACGGACGGTTGGGCCCGGCGTCGAGCAGCCAGATCCGCACCCGCTCGCCGACCTTCACCTGGAGTGGCGCGTGGTCGTAGGCGTTGTGGTAGCCGTTGAACGCCACCACGTCGGGCTCCTCGGTCAGCAGCTTGTCCATGTCGACCGGCTGGCCCTCGGGCCCGTAGTAGTGCTCGGACTGCACCAGCACGTAGGACGCGTCGACGGCGGGCAGATCCGGCGGATCGATCACGACGGCGCCGAACAGGCCGGCGGCGATGTGGGCGCTCATCGGCATCGACGAGCAGTGGTACATCCAGATGCCGGCGCGGGTCGCGGTGAACCGGTAGGTGAGCGACTCCCCCGGCGGAATCGTCACCATCACCTTGTCCGGCGCGCGCTGACCGGCATGGAAGTCGATGGAGTGGCCCAGCGCCCCCTCGTTGACAAGCCGGATGACGAAGGTGTCCCCGACCCGGCCGTGCAGCGTCGGTCCGGGAGCAGACCCGTCGTAGGTCCACATCTCCTGGGTGACGCCCGGAGCGACCTCCATGCCCTGCTCGGTGACGGTGAACGTGTGTCGGTGGACGCGTCCGGGCTCCAGCGGCGGCAGCACGGGATCGGGGATGACCGTGCCGTCGGCGGGCTCACCCGTCGCGATCTCGTGGCCGGCGCCGTGGACGTCGGACCCGAGGTCGCCGAGCGCCGGGTCGTCGGTCCCCTTTGGCGTGGCGGCGTCGGTGGCGGCGACCGCGGACCCGACAACCTCGATGGCCAGCACCATGCCCATCTGCTTGTGCCCGACGACCGAGCACCAGCCGTCGAGGTTGCGTCCGATCACCCCGACGTCGATGACCGCGGAGTCCCCGGGCGCGAGCCGTCCGGTGTCGTGGCCGGTCTCGAGGACGAGGTCGTGCACGTCGGTCGGGTCGGTGTTCTCGACCGTGATCACCAGCCGGTCACCGACCCTCACCTCGATGCTCGAGGGCGTGAAGCGCATGTCCTTGCCCTCGACCGTGACGGTGGTCGTGTGCCCGGTCGCAGTGACTCCGCCGGCAGCCGACCGCGGCAGTCCGCCCAGGCTGGCCGGATCCAGGGAGCCGCCGACGGCCACCGCGGTCATGACCAGGGCGAGGCCGACGACGGCCATGCCGGTGGTCTGGCCGGGGGGACGCGGTGTGGTCTCGCGGGCCCCAGCGGGCGCCGTACGTCGACGTCGGATGGCCCGCAGCAGGATCGGGACGAACGATGCCAGCGCGGCCAGGACGAGCACGGACGCGGCGACGCGCACCAGGCTCGGGACCGGCAGCACGCAGACGACCAGGCCCAGGTTGGTCAGGCTCACGCGCAGGGCACCGCCCGCGTCCAGGTCGCGGTTGGTGGCCCGCACGGCGGCCGGGCCGCCGCCCATGACCACCGGGATGAGGTACGACAGGGCGCCGAGCAGGACCTGGGCCACGAAGCCGGCGGCCAGGTAAGGGGTGTACTGCTCGAAGATCCTGCCGACCTCGAGCCACGAGCCGGAGTGGAGCACCCCCCACGCCACCTGCGCGACGAGCGCCGCCAACAGGACGACCAGCCACACCATGCCCGCGGCGAGCGACCACGCGGGGAAGGAGACCGGGGGCTTGCGCCGGGCCGCTCGCACCAGGGGCCACACCACGAGCACGACGCCGACGGCGTACATCAGGAGCCCGGCAGCCGCCACGAGCACGACGTCCGCCCAGACCGCGGCGACCACCAGCGCAATGCCGCCCAGCAGCACGGGCAAGGCCTGTCGGGAGTGCTTCTCCGCCCCCTCGACGATCCGGGTGCGAAGCATCGTCGGGCCGAGCGTCACCACGGTGCCGAGGACGGTCAGGCCGATCCAGCCGAGCAGGTTGACCGTGACGTGGGCGAGCTGCAGCCGCGTGTGGAGTGGTTCGCCCGGGTGGGCCGCCAGCCAGGTGCCGAGCGTGATGCCGACCAGCAGCAGGGCCCCGGCGGCGATGTAGAACCAGATGGTGCTGGAGAAGCGCGACGCGAACCCGGTGCGCAGACCATTGAGGAGGCTCCCCACGTGCCAGCCGACCGCGGCCGCGATGCCGAGCGCGCCGACGACCACCAGCCACCAGAGCGTGGCAGGCACGCCGATGGCGACCAGGAGCACGCCGGCGTTGAACAGGAGCAGGCGCTGGGACTGCTCCCGCCGAGGGGTGGCCGGCAGGCGCACCAGGGTATCGGCGAAGTAGCGGCTCCACACCAGGATCGAGTGGCCGGCCGCGCCGAGCACGAGCAGGTGGATCATCAGCCAGCGCGGTACCGGGAGGAAGGGGTGGGCCAAGGACACGACGGTCACACCGAGCAGCCAGAACACGACGGGCAGGTCGCGCAACGGCCAGAACCCCCGCGAGCCGGTCTCGACCTCGGGCGCCCGTGCGCCGATCGCGATCTTCACCACGGCACCGCCTGGGTCGTCGACTCGGCTGACGAGCCCGTCGAGAGGCCGCTCGACGGGCCGGTCCTGACGGCCGGCGGGGCCGTCGGCTTCGCGGGTACCCCGCGGATCGCGCTGACGATCACGACGGCGAGGAAAAGCAGCAGCGCGATCGCGTTGCCGGCACCACCGATGCGGCGCGCCAGCTCGCTGCCCAGGGCGTCCCCGCCCCACAGCCGCAGGACGAGCGAGAGCTGGAGCAGCAACCACGGGGCGTACATCACCGGACCATAGGGCAGCGCCACCCGGGTCACAGCGGGCAGGATCGAGGGGGCGTGGGCCATGATCATCGATATCGTGAAGCCCAGGAAGACCGCGTGCACCACGGCGTCGTAGGTCGCTCCCTCCACGGTCGCGCCGGCCAGCAGCCAGATGGTCCCGGCGACGACGAGCCAGGCCTGGCCGGCGAGCATGCAGCTGGCGGCGAACCTGGGCAGGCCCGCACTGTTGATCGTGCGTCGGGACACGTCGTGACGTACGAGCCACGAGGTCAGCGCGAGGAGTGCGGCGCCCAGCAGCGGCGTTCCCACGGCCGGCCACAGTGTCGCCGCCACGATGGCGCCCGCCAGGCCGCTGCCGAGCAGGACCAGGTCGCGCCCGGCAGTCGGTGGCATGGCCAGGCGCGCCAGCTCGAGGCGTTCGCCGCCGATGGTCAGGACCACGAAGCCGGCCAGCCACGGAAGGGTCTGGGAGACGTCCGCCCCGCCGCGCCACAACAACGCACCGCCCAGGGCACACACCGCGCCGAGGGCGGACACCAGGACCGCCTCATCACGGTTGCGCCGCCACAGCGGGACGTAGAGCAGGCACAGCGCGAGCGCGCCGGCGGTGATCAGGGAGGCGCCGATCTCGCCGGTGGGCCCGGGGACGAGCAGCAGTGCCCCGAGCCCCAGCAGGGCGGGGGCCGCGTAGCCGATCGGACGGCGGAGCGCGACCGCCCGCTCCAGGGCGACCAGGGTGCCGACGAAGCCGAGCACCATGAGGATGCCGTGGATCTCGCCGAGGCGACCGGAGCCCACCGGGGGCCACGCGTCCAGGAGACCGAGGCCGGCGTCTGTCCCGACCAGCAGGGCCAGACCGGCAGGGAGCGCGAACAGCGTTCGCGCCGCGGGGAGGCGTGCTGCTGTCATGCCCGCGTCACCGGCTCCGCGAGCGTGACCAGGCAGGCACCCGGCTCGGCGAAGGGCTGCAACGCGGCTCGCTCGAGGGACTGACCCAACACCCCCTGGATGAGCCCGAGGTGCACGCTGCAGACGGCCTCCGGATGGACGCGGGCGGTGTCGATGAAGGGACACCGGGTCAATCTGACGGACGTCCGGCCGGCTGAGATCTCGGGTCTGAAACCCACGTGCTCGAGGGCGAGCATGAGTCGCTCCTGCGGTGGCCGGTCGTCGATGTCGAACAGCTCGCGCAGCTGCTCACCCCAGGCTCGCCCCCCGGACTCGCCGGCCTCGCGGGCGGTGCCGCCGGGAGTGTTCTCGAGGCCGCGGGACAGGGCGAGGGCCAGGGCGGCGTAGGGCGCCTCGCGGGCCACATACGACCAGGCGGGGCGACCGCGCCCGGTCGGCGTGACCCGCACACGCGAGACATGACCGGCCTGATGGAGCGCATCGAGGTGGCCGCGCAACGTGTTGTCGTGCAGGCCGGTGATCTCTGCCAGCTCGGCCAGCGTCGTGGGTGAGTCCCGCTGCGCGAGCGCGGCCAGGACACGACCCTGGGCGCCCGTCGGCGCCCGATCGACACCCGAGGGGGGACCCGCATCTTTTTCCACGGGGTTTATTGTATGTTATTAGAACCCGAACTCCGAGAGGACCTCCCATGACCACCCTCACGATCGCTTCCGACCCGGCCGATGCCGAGGCCGTGGAAGCCGTGAAGAACCACCACGCCCAGATGTCCGGCGAGCTGGCCCTGCTCGTCGCCAACCTCGCCGACGCTGCCAACGCTGCCGACGCCGGCGAGGCCACCAGCGCCCGCAGCCGCCTCGTCGCCTGGGCCCGGCAATCGCTCGTGCCGCACGCGTTGGCCGAGGAGCAGACCCTCTACCCGGCAGCCCGCGAGCTGACCGAGGGGCGTCTCCTGGTCGATGCGATGCTCGCCGAGCACGTCGCCATCGTCGCGATGGTCGACGAGGTCGAGAAGGCCGACACGCACGTGACCGCGGCAGCCGCCGCGCGTGCCCTCCAGGCGCTCTTCACGGTGCACCTGGACAAGGAGAACGACCAGGTGCTGCCACTGCTCGCCGCGTCGCCGAACCACTCGATCGCCGGGCTGCTCGAGGGCATGCACCAGGTGCTCGGTGGCGGTCACGACGGACACGACCACGAGGACCCCGCCGGGTCGGCGACCGGCCCCGGCGGCTCGAGCTGCGCGTGCGGCACCGTGGACCCGCCCGGGAACCCCGAGCTGGACGTCCGTGTGATCCCGCACGCCATCCGGCACGCCACGATCTTCGGCGCCCTCGACGCGGTGGCTCCGGGCGGGGGCCTGGAGATCGTCGCCGACCATGACCCGATCCCACTGCTCAGCCAGGTCGAGCAGCGTACGCCCGGCCGATTCGACATCACCTACCTCGAGCGCGGCCCGGTCGACTTCCGGGTGCGGTTCATCGCGGTCGCGTAACCCACCGGCCGACGTCTTCAGCACCCGTCGCAGGAAACGACCGAGCACCCGTCGAAAGCCGGTGGGGGTCGCATTCGTGGGGGTCTCGGCCTTCGGTGCCATGGCTGTCCACGTCTTTCGCACCGTGCCCGTCAGGTCGCGGTCCCCTTCATCAAGCGCCGGTCACGAGGCGCCTGCCCGAGCTCACCAGGTAGGACCTGCCGGAGAGGGACTTCGGACCCTTCATCGAGCCGATGTCGGCGGGCATCCTGACAGGCATGTCGACCGCAGCGCGCCTCGTCCATCTGGGCACCCGGCCCCGCAACCAGTGGTTCTCGCAACGACCATGCCTCGCCGTGGGCGTCATCGCCGCTCTGTTCGTAGCGGTCCTTGCTCTCCGACTGCTGGCGGGGGACGCCGCCGATGCCTACTCGATGCTGTACGCCCTGCCGGTCGCTCTCGCAGCGACCGCGTTCGGTCAACGAGGAGGCGTCACGGCCGGACTGGTCGCGGTCTCCTTGATCGTTGCTTGGGTCGTGGTGCGGGACGTGAGTCTCGGTCTTACGGGATGGGGATCACGCGCGTTGCCCATCCTGCTGCTGGGTTTCCTGGTGGGCAGGGCCACCGACCGGGCACGCCAGGGCGAGACCGAGCGTAGAAGGCTCGAGCAGACGGCCTTGCTGCACCGGGAGGCGATCGAGATCAACGACTCCCTGATCCAGGGGATGACGGCAGCGAAGTGGTCCCTGGAGTCCGGACAACCGGAGGCCGGTCTGGGGACCCTCACCGCGACCCTCCACGAGGCGCACCGGATCGTCTCAGAGCTGATCCGGCGAGCCAACATGGGCGGCAGCACCCACCCGACTCCGGCGCCCGGGATCCCGTCTGCTCCCACCTCGCCCGCGCGGGCGACACACCGCAGCAACCCTCAACCACTCCGTGGTGAACGAGGATCCGAACGCCCGGACCTGTAGCCGACGAGTCCTGGAAGTCGCCGTCGAGGTCGCCGTCTCCTCGACGCACGCGCAGATCGTGCACGTCGCGGTGACGATGCCGGCCTCCGCCCGCCGGACGTGCCGGGGAGCACGGCGGTGCAGACGAAAGCAACGTCAGACCTCGCCGCGAGCGCGGGCCTCGAGGTACTGCTCCATCACGGCTCCCGGGATCCGACCTCGGTCGGAGACGACGACGTCGGCTCGCTTGGCCCAGCGACGCACGGCGGCCGGCGTCGGTCGCGCAGGCGCGAGCGGCGGTGCCGCTTCCAGACCGCGCAGGGCGAGATCGCCGACCACCTCCTCCGCCAGCCCGACCCGGGCGGCCGCGAGGAAGCGATAGGTCCACTCCTGGGCGAGCTTGTGGGTCTCGCAGAACACGATGGGAACGGTCGGGAATCGGATCTGGCATTCGGCGATGCCATCGGCCACGACGCTGGGACGGACGCGGTCGAGCTTGAAGACCTGCGAGTAACGCTCCTCGACGACCACCGCCGCCCGCGGGACTGCGGCCAGCTCGGTGAGCTGGAACTTCAGTGTGCCGGTCGTCAACGAGGTGACGAGGTCGGCCAGCGACTTGCGCTCCACCGTGGCCTGCAACAGCCCCTCGACGAGGAGGCCGTAGTCACCGGCCTTGAGCGGCTCGCGGCGGGTCGTCGCCTGCCGGTCGGCGAAGGTGAACGGATAGCGCTCGCGGATGTCGACCGCCGAGCCACATCCTGAGACGAGACGATCCAGGAGTTGCCCAGGCGGCGACCACGCAGGTCCCCCGAACGAAGCTGCCTGAGGCGGGAGTCATTGACCCCGAGCCGGCGCGACGCTTCCTTGACGCTGAAGCACCACCGCAGGTCAGCGGGTCTTGACGAACTTCGCGACGCATTCGACGTGATGCGTCATCGGGAAGAGGTCGAAGGCCCGGATCGCGGTGAGCTGGTAGTCGTGCTCGGCGAAGATCGCGACGTCGCGACCCAGCGCGGCGGGGTCGCACGCGACGTACGCCACCGCGCGCGGGCGGCGGTCGACCACCTGCTCCACGACGACACGCTTGGCGCCCTCCCGGGGCGGGTCGAGCACGACGAGGTCGAACGGCTCGTCGAGCCCCGAGCGCAGCACCCGGTCGGTGGGGCCGCACTCGACGGCGGACGCCTCCAGCGCGGACAGGTTGGCCCGGGCGTGCGTGCAGGCGGTCCGGTCCGCCTCGACGGCGACCACCCGCGCGCCGGTCGCCTCGCCGACGAACCGCGCGAAGAGCCCGACGCCGGCGTAGAGGTCGAGAGCGCGCTCGCCGGGCCGCGGACCGAGCAGGTCGAGCACCGTCTCGACGAGGACGCGTGGCGCCTCGGGGTGGACCTGCCAGAAGCCGTCGGCGGCGACGGAGAAGGGGTGCGTCGCGCGGCCGGCCGTCACCTCGTGGATGACGGGGTCTCGTGAGGGGTCCGCAGCGCCCTCCTCGACCAGCGGGCCCTCGAGCGCGTCGCCGGGACGTGCACCCTCGGCGGCGATCAGGCAGTCCTCGACCGGGACGAGGTCGTGGGAGCGGTGCGCCCGCATCGCCGGCCGGCCGTCCGGCATGACGGCGTAGCGCTGGCGGGTGCGCCACCGCAGGCCGTCGTCGTCGCGACCCGGCACCGGCACCGCCTCGACCCGCAGCGAGGTCACCAGCTCGGAGGTCGCGTCGAGCCGGCCGAGGCGGACGAGCTGCTCGCGCACCACGGCCGCCTTGAGGTCGCGCTGGGCCGGGAGCGTGACGTGCTGGAAGTCGCAGCCGCCGCACAGCCCGGGACCGGCGTAGGGGCACGGCGGCTCGACCCGGTCGGCCGACGGCTGATCGACCCGGACGGCGTCACCGCGCCAGAAGCGGTCGCCGTCGGTGCCCTCGGTGATCTCGACGACCACCCGCTCCCCGGGCAGGGCGTGGCGGACGAACACGACCCGGGACTCGGGCTCGGGGAGCCGTGCGACGCAGTGCCCGCCGTGGGCGATCGGCCCCACCTCGACCTCGAAGCGCTCCCCTACCCGCGAGCGCCCCTTCGCCCGCCGCGGCCGGTTGTGGCGGCTCATTCGTCGTCGATCTGCCGGTTGGTGTCGCGGGAGGCGACCCGGCCACGCCGGAGGTCGCCGGCGTGGACGCGCACCTCGTCGCGCCGCCGCTCCTCGGCCACCTGGGAGGACCGCAGCTGGTAGGGCACGGAGATGACCATCACGCCGGGGGTGAACAGCAGCCGTCCCTTGAGCCGCAGCGCCGTCTGGTTGTGCAGCAGCTGCTCCCACCAGCGCCCGACGACGTACTCCGGGATGTAGACCGCCACCACGCCGCGCGGACTGGCCCGCCGGATCTCCTGGGTGTACTCCACGATCGGGCGCACCACCTCGCGGTAGGGCGAGTGCAGCACCTTGAGCGGGATGTCGAGGTGCCGGTCGTCCCACTCCTCCAGCAGGCGGGTGGTGGCCTTCGCGTCGATGCTGACGTAGATCGCCTCGAGCACGTTGGGCCGGGTGGCGCGTGCGAAGGCGAGCGCCCGCAGGGTCGGCTTGTGCAGCTTGGAGGCGAGCACGATGGCGTGCACCCGGGTCGGCATCACCTTGTCCTGCTCGTCGGCCGCGAGCTCGAGCTCGACGCGCGCGTAGTGGCGTCCGATGGCCTGCATGACGAGGAAGAAGAAGCCCATCGCCAGGATCGTGATCCACGCGCCGGCGAGGAACTTGGTGATCAGCACGATCACCAGGACGACGGCGGTCATCCCGAGGCCGAAGGTGTTGATGGCCCGCGAGCGCATCATCCGACGGCGTACGGCCGGGTCCCGCTCGGTGCGCAGGTGGCGCGTCCAGTGCCGGATCATCCCGAGCTGGCTGAGGTTGAAGGAGACGAACACACCGACGATGTAGAGCTGGATCAGCTTGGTGGTCTCGGCGTCGAAGACCCAGATCAGCAGCATCGACAGGGCCGCAAGGAAGACGATGCCGTTGCTGTAGGCCAGCCGGTCACCACGTGATCCCAGCGATCGGGGCGCGAGGCCGTCCTGGGCGAGGATCGAGCCGAGGACGGGGAAGCCGTTGAAGGCCGTGTTGGCGGCGAGCACGAGGATGATGCCGGTGACCGTCACGACGAAGTAGAAGCCGGGCGGGAAGTGGTCGAAGACCCCGGCGGCGATCTGCGAGATCACCGGGTGCTGCTCGTAGCCCTCCGGGACCGCGCCGCCGCCCACCGTGCGGAGCCGGTCGAGCTCGTGCGGGTCGACGTAGCGGATCGTCATCTGCTTGGCGAGCACGATGACGCTCATCATCATCGAGATGGCGATCAGGCCGAGCATGAGCAGCGTGGTGGCGGCGTTGCGGCTCTTGGGCTTGCGGAAGGCCGGCACGCCGTTGCTGATCGCCTCGACGCCGGTGAGCGCCGCACACCCGGAGGAGAACGCCCGGGCCAGCAGGAACATCAGGCCGACCTGGGTGAGGGGCTCCTCCCAGCCGGGCTGGGGCACGATCTCGAGGTTCGCGCTCTCCGCGTCGGGCAGGTCGCCGGCGAGCAGCCGCAGCAGGCCGTAGGCGCACATGCCGAGGATCGCGACCATGAAGAGGTAGGTGGGCACGGCGAAGAACGACCCCGACTCGCGCACGCCGCGCAGGTTCATCGCGGTCAGCAGTGCCACCGCGATCACACCCACCGTGGCCTCGTGCCCGATCAGCGGCGGGATGGCGCCGGCGGCGTACTGCGAGGCCGAGGAGATCGACACCGCCACCGTGAGCACGTAGTCGACGAGCAGCGCGCTCGCGACCGTGACGCCGGCGTTGCGTCCGAGGTTGACGGTGGCGACCTCGTAGTCGCCGCCGCCGGACGGGTAGGCGTGCACGGTCTGCCGGTAGCTCGCGACCACCGTGAGCATCACGAGCGCCACCGCGAGACCGATCTTCCACGACCAGACGTAGGTCGACGCGCCGGCGATCGCCAGCATGATGAACACCTCGTCGGGGGCGTAGGCCACCGACGAGAGGGCGTCGCTGGCGAACACGGGCAGCGCGATCCGCTTGGGGAGCAGCGTCTCCCCCAGCTGGCTGCTGCGCAGCTTGCGACCCAGCAGGATCCGCTTGGACACGTCGCCGACACTCACGGGCGCGAGCCTAGACCCGCAGCGTCCCGGATCCGTGCTGGGATACGGTTCTGGCGTGCACGTCGTGATCATGGGTTGTGGCCGCGTCGGTTCGACGCTCGCCCGGAGCCTCGAGGACCGCAACCACACCGTGTCCGTCATCGACAGCGAGCCCGACTCGTTCCGGCGGCTGGGCCCTGAGTTCAACGGGGACAAGATCACGGGCTACGGCTTCGACCAGCAGGTGCTGGAGAAGGCCGGGATCCGCCGCGCCGACGCCTTCGCGGCGGTCTCCAGCGGTGACAACTCCAACATCATCGCGGCGCGCGTGGCGCGGGAGACCTTCGGCCTCCAGCAGGTCGTCGCCCGCATCTACGACCCCGGCCGCGCCGAGGTCTACCAGCGCCTCGGCATCACGACCGTGGCGACCGTGAAGTGGACCGCCGACCAGATCCTGCGGCGCATCCTGCCGGCGGGCGCCGAGCCCGACTTCCGCGACCCCTCGGGCACGATCCGCGTCGACCACGTGCCGGTGCCGGAGGCCTGGATCGGCAACCGCACCGTCGAGTTCCAGATGCAGTCACGCAGCCGGATCGCGTGGATCGACCGGCTCGGCGAGGGCATGCTGCCCACGCGCGAGACCGTCCTCCAGGAGGGCGACATGCTGCACCTGGTGATCCGCGAGGAGAACGCCGCCCACGCCTACGCCGTGCTCGAGGCCGGCCCCGAAGACGACTGAAGGAACACCTGAGACATGCGCGTCGCCATCGCCGGAGCAGGAGCCGTGGGTCGATCGATCGCGCGGGAGCTGATCGAGAACGGTCACCAGATCCTGCTCATCGACAAGAACCCCTCCGCGATCCGTCCCGAGCGCGTGCCCAACGCGGAGTGGCTGCTCGCCGACTCGTGCGAGCTGTCCTCGCTCGCCGAGGCCCAGCTCGGCAAGTGCGACGTGGTCATCGCCGCCACCGGTGACGACAAGGCCAACCTGGTCACCTCGCTGCTCGCCAAGACCGAGTTCGGTGTCCCCCGCACCGTCGGCCGGGTCAACCACCCCAACAACGAGTGGCTGTTCACCGAGGCCTGGGGCGTCGACGTCAACGTCTCCACCCCGCGCATCATGTCCGCGCTCGTGGAGGAGGCCGTCTCCATCGGCGACCTGGTCCGCCTCTTCACCTTCCGCCAGGGCAACGCCAACCTGGTCGAGCTCACCCTGTCGGCCGACTCCCCCTACGTCGGCACGCCCGCCGGGTTGGTGCCGTTCCCCGACAACTGCGCGCTCGTGACGATCCTGCGCGACGGGCAGGTCTACACCCCGGAGGCCGAGCAGCCGCTGGAGTCGGGCGACGAGCTGCTGTTCGTGGTGCCGGCCGAGGTGGAGACCGAGCTCGAGCAGCTGCTCTCCCCCATCCAGCACCACGGCTGAGCCCAGCACCGGCTGAGCGACGGCCTCAGGCCGCGGCGGCGTCTCCCGCCACAGGCGTCTTGTTGCGCGAGAGCAGCCAGATCATCGAGCCGAGCGCTGCGAGCTGGAGTGGCCAGCCGAGCGCGATCTTGAGCACGCCGAGTGCTGCCACCGCGGCGTCGGCGTCCATGGAGCCGGAGTTGCCGGCCAGCCAGATCGGTCCCTGGATGGCGACGCGCAGCAGGCAGGGCGCGACCAGCAGCCACGTGAGCCGGCTGCAGAGCTTCACGACCTGCTTGTCGGAGTGCCAGGCCGTCGGGTCACCGGTGATGCTGCCAACCATGAAGCCGACGAGCGGCCAGCCGATGAGGCAGGTGAAGGCCAGCACGACTGCGTAGCCACCGTTGTAGAGCAGCCCGGGCAGGAAGTAGGCGAGTGCCTGCTCCTGCTCCGAGCCGCCGGACTGGGCGGCGCGGTAGACGAAGTACCACCCGATGCCGATGCCGAAGAGGGCGTTGACGACGAACTGGACCGTCGAGCGCTGCACCAGCCGGACGACGAGCAGGACGACCGCGGCGCCGATGCTGACCGACAGCGCGAGGTCGAGGTCGCGCAGGCCCAGCCAGGTGGCGGTGAAGAGGATGGTCGGAACGGCCGCCTCGGCCATCCCCCGCCGGCCACCGAGGGCCTTGGCGAGCTGGCCGCGCACCGCGGCCTCGACCGTCTCGGTCGTGGGGGTGGCGGTCTGCGCGGGCTCGCGCGCGGGTTCGGTCATGGCCGGAGCTCGTAACGCGGGTTGAACATGATCGGTACGCCGCCCTGGCGCCCGATGCAGCCGGCGACCGTCACCGACCGGCCGGGGTCGACGCCGGTGATGCGGCGCCGGCCGAGCCACACGACGGTGATGACGCCCGAGCCGTCGTCCAGCTCGGCCTCGAGAGCCGGCACGCCGCCGCGCGGGCGCAGCGTGACCGTGCGCAGCACGCCGTTGACGACCACGTGCTCGCGCTCGGGAGCGTCGGCGATCGCCACGGCCTCGTCGGTGGTGTACGACTGGCGCAGGTCACGCTGGTGGGCCTCCGAGCTGTCAGCCCAGCGGGAGAGCGCCTGACGCAGCCGGCTCTTCTCGGCCACGGCTTACCTGACCCGGCGGGCGTCGTCCGGCAGGGTGACCGGCAGCGGCTCGCCCACGGGCATGGCCTGGTCACCGCGGCGGACGACGATCTGGGCGAGGGCGTCCTCCCACTCGGTCGTGGCGTCGGGGTCGACGGCCGGCCGGCCGAGGAAGGACGCGCGCAGCATCCAGCGGTCGCCGTTGACGCCGATGATGCGCGAGGGCTGGGTGGCGGTCGTGCCGTCGGGGCGGCGCACGGGCATCTGGCACACCAGCTCGGTGCCCCAGCGGCCCTCACGCTCGGTGGCCTGTCCCCCACGGCGCGCCATGTCCTCGGCGATCTGCGGGCGCACCTCGGACCAGAGGTCTCCGTTGCGCGGCGCGGCGAAGGCCTGGAACTCGCAGGCGCCGTCGGAGCCGGCGAGCATCACGGCACGGACCTGGCCGCTCTTCTCGTCGACCTGCAGCCGGAGCTCGCGGTCCGCGATGGCGGGCACCAGGACCGAGCCGAGGTCGGCCCGCTCGATGCCGTCACCCTCGACCTGGGACACGTCGAACGGACCAGCTCCCGCGGCCGGGCCGGCGGTGGCGTCCGTGGCGTCCTCTGCGGCGGTGTCCGCGGTCGCCGGGGTCGTGTCTGCCTTGCGGCGGAACTTCACGTCTGCACTCCTTCTATCAGCGCTCCTTCGGACGGGCTCCGGCTCAGGGACGCGAACCGGTACCTGTAGAACCGTAGCCCCCGCCGCCCCGGACCGACTCCGGCAGCACCCCCACCTCGACGAAGCGCGCTCGCTCGAATCGCTGGACGACCAGCTGGGCGATCCGGTCACCGCGGCGGAGCGTCACGGACTCGACCGGGTCGTGGTTGATCAGGAGCACCTTGACCTCCCCGCGATAGCCCGCGTCGATCGTGCCCGGGGTGTTGACGATGGACAACCCGTGCCGGGCCGCAAGGCCGGATCGCGGGTGCACCAGCGCCACGTAGCCGTCCGGCAGCGCGATCGAGATGCCGGTGGGCACGAGGGCCCGCTCCCCCGGTGCGAGGTCGATGTCGACCGTGGTGTGCAGGTCGGCACCGGCGTCCCCCGGGTGCGCGTACGACGGCAGCGGCAGGTCGGCGTCGAGCCGGACGACGGCGACGTCCAGGTCGGGCGTCGGGCTGGGGGTCGCGTCAGGGGTCGCGTTGAGGGTCGGGTCGTGGTCGGGCACGGGGAGTGAATCTATAGGCTCTGCGCCGTGGACTACGCCGAACGCCTCACCGTCCCGCTGCGCTGGTGGGTGCAGGGGACGATGTTCGTGGCGTCGCTGTGGCTGGCCGTCCTGGCCGCCACGCCCGAGGTCGTCGCGTGGTCCGTCACGGCGGTGGCGATGGCCCTCCTGGTGGCGTGGTTCCTCGGCTACGGCCGGCCCCGCGTGTCGGTCGACAGCACGACTTTCCGTGCCGGTCGGGCGCACATCCCGCTCGAGCTCGTCGGTCCCGCCACGGCGCTCGACGCCGACGGCGTACGACGCCAGGCGGGTGTCGACGCCGACGCCCGGGCCTACCTCCTCCTGCGCCCCTACCTGAAGCGCGGCGTGCGGGTGGACATCGCCGACCCTGCCGATCCGACGCCGTACTGGCTCGTGAGCTCGCGCCGACCTGACGCCCTCGTCTCAGCCCTGGAGGCGGGGCGGACCCGTCGGACCGCTGGGTAGGGTGCGGGCATGGCTTCTTCCTCCACGGACAGCTCCAGCAAGCTCTACTCGGCGTTCTCCCTCGCTGCGGCCCTCGGCGCGGCCGCCGTGGCCAAGAAGGGCCTCAACACCTCGTGGCGCGCGGCCACCGGCAAGAACCCGCCCGCGAACCCGGCCGACCCTGACGTCAGCATCGGGGAGGCTGTCCTTTGGGCGGCTGTCAGCGGCACGCTCATCGGCGTGGCGCGCATGTTCGCTGCCCGTCGCGCGGCGCACTACTACGCCAAGTCGACCGGCCACCTCCCGCCGCAGCTGAAGAAGGACGGTCAGGACGCCGACAAGGCGCCCGCTGCCCAGTCCTGAGACCAGCGGCACCCACCTCCGACGCCCACCGCGCGCCGGGCTCCCCGGCCACGGGCCGGTCCCGGGGCCAGTGGTCAGCGCGACCTTCCCCGCTCGAGCCCTCGGACCGCCCCGCGGCGCACCCCGGCCCGACCATGGCCAGTGAGTCGCCCAGCGACTCACTGCGACCGGCGCGGCGGTCAACGGCTCGATGGCCCTTGAGTCGCCCAGCGACTCACCGGCCATGGTGCGGCCAGGAGGTCTGTACGGCCGGGCTCCGAGGCCACGAAGCGTCCACAGGCGCAGCCAGGTGCGGCCGGAGCGGCCTCCTGTGGACGGGCGGCTCCTGCTGTCGGCACCTCGCGGTTCGCTCGTCGTACGACAGACGGTCGATCACGGAGGGAAGGCACATGAGCGGGACGACTGCGGGGCGCAGGGCGGGAGGCATCAGCGAGGCAGAGCTCGAGTGGCTGCACATGGGGCCCTTCGACGGGGGTGTGCCGGGGCTCGTCCGGCGGATCAGACGGATCCTCGACGTGTCGCAGCGCGGACTGGCCCAGCTTCTGGGGGTGTCCCAGTCGGCGGTGGCGCGGTGGGAGACCGAGCGCACGAGTCCTCGGGTGAGCGTCCTGCAGCGAATGCTGCGTCTCGCCGGCGTCGCGGTCGCACTGCACGATGAGCAGTCCGGCGAGCGGGTGGAGCCGATGCGGGCCGACGGTGCTCGCGCCCGCAACGGGAATCGCTACCCGGCCCACGTCGATCTCCGGGTGACCGGGTGGTGGGTGCCGCGGGAGTTCCGGGACATGACGACGATCGACTACTTCACCAGTGTCGACCGCTCACGCAGGGCGGGGACGCCGTGCGTGCGCTACCGGACGTGCCCACACCGGAGACGGGTCGAGCGGATGGTCTTCGGCACACCGGTCGACCACCCTGCTGGGCGCCAGCTGAGGGCCGAGGCCGTGCACCTCGACGAGGAGCGGATGGCCAGGAGGAGCCGGACGGTCCCGCCCCGACCCGCCGCGTGATCAGCACCTCCGGCCCCGGACACGCCACAGCGCCCGCCCCTCGCGAGGAGGAACAGGCGCTGTCGTGTTCAGAGCCTCAGATGCAGTCGCGGCAGATGAGCTTCTTCTCGTCGGCCAGCTGCGACCGGTGGTGGACCAGGAAGCAGCTCATGCAGGTGAACTCGTCGTCCTGTCGAGGCATGACCTCGACCGCAAGCTCCTCGTGCGAGAGGTCGGCGCCCGGGAGCTCGAAGGACTCAGCGGCCTCGGTCTCGTCCTCGTCGACCTTGCCGGAGTTCTTGTCGTGACGTCGGGCCTTGAGCTCCTCGATGCTCTCCTCGCTCTGGTCCTCCTCGGACTTGCGTGGTGCGTCGTAGTCGGTGGCCATCGCTTACCTCTCCCCATGCTGTGGGCCCGCCCCGCCGGATCGCGGGGGACGTCCCAGTTGTGCGCGTCGTCGGCGCCAGATTGTGCACCATGAACCGGTTCCGTGGTGAGCCGGTCCGTAACGTGTCGCCTGAACAGTGGGTGACCTCTCGCTATTCCCTCCTCGACCGCCCTGACCAGCCCACCGTCCCAAGGGATGCCAGAGAGATGCCCACGGGAGGCCAGAGGGACGCCTGGAGGACGCCTCAGGCCAGGAAACCGGCCGTGGCGAGCGCGGCGACGAAGTCGTCCCACCCGTCGGCCGGGGCGCCCACCACCACGTTGCGCACCGGGTGCGAGCCCAGGGTGAACGTGCCGTCGAGCAGCTCGAAGCGGCCACCGGCCTCACAGAGCACGAGCCCGCCGGCGGACCAGTCCCACGGCTGCGGCCCGGCCTCGACGTAGCCGTCCCCACTGCCGTCCGCCACGTGGCACAGGTCAAGGGCGCAGGAGCCCATCCGTCGGATGTCGCGCACCTCCGGCAGCAGCGCCGCCACGCAGCCGGCCTGGTGCTCGCGCACCTCGCGCTGGTAGCCGAACCCGGTCAGCACCAGCCGCTCGGCAAGGGGCGGCGAGGGCCGGACCGAGATCGGCCGTCCGTCGCGCGTGGCACCGTGCCCGAGGGCAGCGGCGTACTCCACCCCGGTCGGGATCGTGACCACGGCACCTGCCACGACCTGGCCATCGACCTCGGCGGCCACGGACACGGCGCAGTCGGGCAGGCCGTAGAGGTAGTTCACGGTCCCGTCGATCGGGTCGACGACCCAGCGCACGCCCGACGTGCCGGCGCGGTCGTCGCCCTCCTCCCCCAGCACGGCGTCCTCCGGGCGCTGCGCGGCGATGCGCGAGCGCAGCAGCTCCTCGACCGCACGGTCGGCCTCGGTGACGACGTCGACGGCGCTGGTCTTGGTGTCGGCCACCTCGATCCCGCCGCGCCGCATCTCGCGAGCGAGTCCGGCACCCTCGTGCGCGAGCGAGCGCGCCAGGTCACGCAGCTCCCGGGGGTCGTGGGTCACGAATCGGCCCCGCAGAGGGCCGGGCGCGGGCCCCGCGGGTTGGGGCAGCACCCCACGCCGCAGACGTCCGGACCGGCCGGCATCGAGCCCAGGGCCGGGCGCGCCGGTCCCTCGCCGCGCTCGGCGGCCGCCCGCTCCAGCACGAGGTCGCGCACCATCGCCACGAACCGCGGGTCGGTCCCCGCCGTGGCCGCTCGCACCGCCTGCATGCCGAGACGCTCCGCGGTCTCCATCGCCTCGGTGTCGAGGTCGTAGATGACCTCCATGTGGTCGGACACGAAACCGATCGGGGCGAGGACCACGCCGCTCACCCCGTCGGTGGCCAGCTCCTCGAGGTGGTCGTTGACGTCGGGCTCCAGCCACGGCGTGGACGGGGCCCCGGAGCGGGAGCAGTAGACGAGGTCGTGCCGGTGGGCGCGGCCGGTGACCTCCCGGACCCGGCGGGCGATCTCGTCGGCGGCGCTGCGGTGCTGCTTGACGTAGGCCCCGCGCGGCTGGCCGGCCGGGTCCTCGGAGCCGCTGGTCTCGGCCATCGCGGTCGGGATCGAGTGGGTGACGAACACGAGCCGCGCCCGGTCGCCCCCGTCGGGCAGGGCGGCCAGGGCCTCCAGGCAGGCGTCGACGGCCGGCTCGATGAACCCGGGGTGGTTGTAGTACTGCCGCAGCTTGTCGAGGCGCGGCGCCCCCTCGGTCTGCTCGACGGCGTCCCACAGGTTCTCGCGGTACTGCCGGCACGACGACCAGGAGGAGTACGCCGACGTGGCGAAGACCGCGGCCCGCTGGACGCCGTCAGCGGTCATCTGCGCGAGCGTGTCGGCGAGGTAGGGGTCCCAGTTGCGGTTGCCGAAGTAGACCGGCAGCTCGATGCCCTGGTCGGCGAAGTCCTTCTCGAGCGCGGCGATCAGCGCCCGGTTCTGGTCGTTGATCGGGCTCTTGCCGCCGAAGAGGAAGTAGTGCTCCCCCACCTGCTCGAGGCGCTCTCGCGGGATCCCGCGCCCGCGGGTGACGTTCTCCAGGAACGGCACCACGTCCTCGGGCTTCTCGGGGCCTCCGAAGGAGAGGACCAGGAGGGCGTCGTACGGCTTCACGTCGGGGTGACCCGCAGGATTCATGGTGCCAGCGTAGAGCGGCCTACCATCCGGCCTGTGCTCGACTCCTACCGCCGGGTGCTGGCACGCCGCGGCGCGTTGGCGTTCAGCAGCGCCGCCCTCGTCGCCCGGCTCCCGATCTCGATGGTCGGGCTCGGGATCGTCCTGCTCGTCGAGGAGCGCACCGGCTCCTACGGGCTGGCCGGGACGGTCTCCGCGGTGTTCGTGCTGGCCGAGGCGGCCTTCGCGGTGCTCCACGGCCGGTGGGTGGACCACTTCGGCCAGTCGCGAGTGCTGCCGCTGGCGATCTCGGTGTTCGGCGCCGGGCTCGCGCTGATGATGCTCGCAGTCGAGCAGGACTGGCCGCGGGTCTGGACCTACGTCTTCGCGGCCGTCGCCGGTGCGTCGCTCCCCCAGGTCGGCGCCAGCGTGCGCACCCGCTGGTCGCACCTGCTCGACGAGCCGGCCGAGAAGCAGACCGCGTTCGCGCTGGAGGCGGTGCTCGACGAGGTCGTCTTCGTCGTGGGTCCGGTGCTGGTCACGTTGCTGGCGACGAGCTGGCACCCGGTCGCGGGCCTCACCTGCGCGCTCGTCAGCGGCGTCGTCGGGACCTTCGCCTTCGCGGCGCAGCGGCGCACCGAGCCGCCCGCCGGTCGCAGCGCACCCGCCGGCCCCCGTCCTCCGATGCCGTGGCGGCTCGTCCTGGCCCTCGCGCTCGTCTGCCTGACCCTCGGCGCCCTCTTCGGGGCCGCCGAGGTCACCACGGTCGCCTTCGCCGAGGAGCAGGGCCAGCGCTGGGTGGCAGGCTGGCTCCTGGCGGCGTGGTCGCTCGGCAGCCTCGTCGCCGGGCTGGTGACCGGTGCCGTCGCTTGGCGCAGCGGTCCGGAGGTCCGGCTCCGGTGGGGGTCGGCGGCCATGGCGCTGGCGATGGCACCGCTGATGTTCGTGGACTCCGTGCCGCTGATGGCCGTGGTGCTGCTCGTGGGCGGCCTGGCGATCGCGCCCACGATGATCGGCGCGATGACGATGGTCGAGCAGGGCGTCCCGGCCGGTCGCCTCACCGAGGGCATGGCGATCCTGCACACCGGCATCGTGGCCGGCGTGGCACCCGGCGCGAGCATCGCCGGGTTCGTCGTCGACCACAGCGGCGCGTCGGCGGCGTACGCGGTGGCGCTCGTCGGAGGAGTCCTCGGTGCGCTCGCCGCGCAGCTGGCCCGGCCGGGCCCTAGTCTGCGGGCATGAGCTCCGCCCTCCACGGTCACCTCTGGCGCAACTGGTCCGGGCTGGAGGAGGCGGTGCCGCGCCACGTCGAGACGCCCGCGTCCGTCGAGGCGGTCGTGGACGTCGTACGACGGGCGCGCGAGGCCGGCACGACGGTCAAGATGACCGGCACCGGGCACAGCTTCACCGCGATCGCGGCTCCCGAGCACACGCTGCTGCGCCCCGAGGGGCTGAGCGGGATCCTCGACGTCGACCGCGAGGCGATGACGGTCACCGCCCGCGCGGGCACGCCGCTGAAGGACCTCAACCTCGCGCTCGAGCGCCTCGGCCTGTCCCTGCACAACATGGGCGACATCGCCGAGCAGACGATCGCGGGCGCGACGTCGACCGGCACGCACGGGACCGGTGGCGTCGCCGCCGGCCTGGCCGCGCAGCTCGCCGGGATCGAGATGGTCACCGGGACCGGCGAGGTGCTCCGGGCCTCCGTGACCGAGAACCCCGACGTCTTCGACCTCGCGCGGGTCGGCCTCGGCGCCCTGGGGGTCCTCACCAGCCTCACCTTCCACGTGGAGCCGCTCTTCGTCCTCGAGGCCCACGAGCAGCCGATGACGTGGGACCGCGGGCTCGCGTCCTACGACGAGATGGCCGCCGCCGCGCACCACCTCGACCTCTACTGGTTCCCCCACACCGACCGCCTCATGGTCAAGCAGAACGTCCGCACCGACCTCGAGCCCGGCGAGCAGGAGCCCCCGTCGCGCGTGGCGGCGTGGTGGGAGGACGAGGCGCTGTCCAACGCGGTCTTCGGTGCCCTGTGCCGCGTCGGGTCGCGGGTCCCCCCGCTGGTGCCGCGCATCAACCGCGTCGCCGGCCGGGCACAGTCCGAGCGCCGTTACAGCGACCTGGCCCACCGGGTGTTCGTGACCCCGCGTCGGGTGCGGTTCCGCGAGATGGAGTACGCCGTCCCGCGCGAGGTCGGGCTCAACGTGCTGCGCGAGTGCCGCCGGGTCATCGACGCGAGCGACTGGCGCATCGCCTTCCCGGTCGAGGTGCGCACCGCCCGCGCCGACGACGTCGCCCTGTCGACCGCCCACGGCCGCGACAGCCTCTACCTCGCCTTCCACGTGCCGGCCGACACCGATCACACGGCCTACTTCGGCGGGCTCGAGCCGATCCTGCGCGAGGCGGGCGGGCGCCCGCACTGGGGCAAGGTGCACACCTGCACGGCCGCGGACCTGGCGCCGGCGTACGACCGGTTCACCGACTTCCTCGCCCTGCGCGACCGGCTCGACCCCGACCGGGTCTTCGCCAACGCCCACCTGCGGCGGATCCTGGGCGACTAGGGTCGCAGGCCGGGCGCGCGGCGCTCAGACGTTGGCCGGGCCCTTGGGCAGCGGGGCCCGCCAGCCGCGCACCAGCGCGAGCAGCCGCCACCCCAGGCAGGTGGCGAAGCCGCCCGTCGCGACGACCGCGAACGGCAGGTCCGCGCGGTCGAGGAGGACAGCGACCAGGGCGCCGGCGAGCGCCGGGGTGGCGTAGAGCACGCCCTCGAAGATGACCGGCACGCTGCCGGCCAGCACGTCGCGGATCATCCCGCCGCCGATGCCGGTCACCATCCCGAGCAGGGCTGCCGGGAGCGGACCCAGCCCGTACTCCACCGCCTTCAGCGCGCCGGTGACGCAGAACAGCGCCAGGCCGAAGGCGTCGAAGAGGGTCACCACCCGCTCGAGACGCCCGACCGCGCCGTGGAAGGCGAAGGTGAGCAACCCGGCCACGACGGGGACGAGCAGGTAGCGCCAGTCGGCCAGCGCGGCCGGGGGCGTCGCCCCGATGAGCACGTCGCGGATCATCCCGCCGCCGAGGCCGGTGACCCCGCCGAGGACGAGGGCGGCGAAGAGGTCGAGGTTCCTGCGGACCGCGACCAGCGCGCCGGCGACCGCGAAGAAGAAGATGCCCGTCAGGTCGAGCACGACCAGCGGCGTCGCGAACTCCGGCTCAGGCACACCGGAAGCCTAGGGCGCGCCGCGGGCGCAACCGTGCCGGGGCACCGTGCTGGCGTAGGCTCGAGCGACACGGATGCCCCGTGCACCGCCGACCCACCCGACCACCAGCCAGGCAGGAGTCCGCCGTCGATGGCCAAGCTGACGTTCACCGGACGCAGCAAGGACGGCAAGCGCCTGCTGCTGGTGGACGAGTCAGGCCAGGAGCACACCCTGGCCATCGACCCCCGGCTCCGTCGCGCGGTCAGCGGCGCGCCCGACAGCACCGGCCCCGACACGTCTGGCCAGTTGGAGATCCCGATGGAATCAACCCTCCGCCCCCGCGACATCCAGATGCGCATCCGCGCCGGTGAGTCACCCGAGGCGGTGGCGCACGCGGCCGGCACGTCGGTCGAGAAGATCATGCCGTTCGCGGCGCCCGTGATGGCCGAGCGCGCCCACGTCGCCGAGCGCGCCCAGCTCGCCTCCGTACGACGCCGCGCGTCCGAGTCCGGCGCCCGCACCCTCGGCGAGGCCGTCAGCGCCCACCTGCGTGCCCACGACGTCGACCCGGCCAGCGTCGAGTGGGACGCCTGGCGGCGCGAGGACGGCCGGTGGACGCTGACGGCGCTCTACGACATCGCGGGGCGCATCGGCACCGCGACGTTCTCCCACGACCCGCGCGGCAGCTTCGTGACGCTCGACGACGACGACGCCCACTGGCTGGTCGGTGACACCGCCCCGGAGGCCGCGACCGCCACACCGACGTCCGACGACCTCGCGGCCGCGCGCCAGCGCCGGCTCAGCGCGGTCGGCGACGAGCTGCCCCTCGGCGACGACGCGATCGAGATGGTCACCGGGGAGGAGTCGTCCGCGACCCCCGAGGAGACCACCATGGAGCTGTCCGAGACGGGTCTGGGCGCGGAGCAGCCGATGGAGGCCTACCTCGACGAGCAGCGTGACGAGCAGCGCGACGGCGAGGCCCCCTCGGAGCCGGTCGAGCCCCGCCGCGACCCCGCCGCGGAGGCGCCTGCCGAGCCGAAGCCCAAGCCCGCGAAGAAGCGCGGCCGCGCGTCGGTGCCGAGCTGGGACGAGATCATGTTCGGCGGGGGCAAGGGCGACTGAGGGTTGCGACTCGTCCAGCTCAACGTCCACCCGCTCAAGTCAGGCGCCATCCGGCCGGTCACGTCCTCGACCGTGCTGCCGCGCGGCCTGGCGGACGACCGGTCCTGGATGCTCGTCGACGGCGACGCCGGCCTCGTCTCGGCGCGCGAGGTGCCCGGCCTCTTCCACGTGGTCGCCGACACCCCCGCGACCGACCCGTCCGTGGGGGCCGCGCTCCGGCTCCGCGCCCCCGGCCACCCCGACCTGCTCGTCGACGTCCCGCAGTCCGCGCCGGTCGCCGTACGCCTCTTCTCCCTGCACCTGCACGCGCGCCCGGCGGGCCCGGACGCCGACGCGTGGCTGCGACGCGTCCTGGGACGTGACGACCTCCGGCTGGTCTGGTGCCACGCGCCGGAGCAGCGGACCCTCCAGCCGGGGTTCTCGCAGCCCGGCGACCACGCCGCCTTCCCCGACTCGTTCCCGGTGACGATCGCCTCGCTCGCCTCGATGCGTCAGCTCAACGACTGGATGGTCGAGCGCGCCCTCGAGCTCGGCGAGGACCCGCCCGGCCCGCTGCCGATCGAGCGCTTCCGGGCCAACCTCGTCGTCGACGGCGACGCGCCGTTCGCCGAGGACGGGTGGAGCCGGGTCGTGGTGGGCGAGGTCCCCTTCCGGATCGGCAAGCCGGTCGGCCGGTGCGTGATGGCGACCCTCGACCCGCTCACGCTGACGACGGCGACGGAGCCGACGCGCACCCTCGCGCGGCACCGGCGCTTCGACGGCGGCAAGGTGTTCTTCGCCGTGCACCTGGTCCCGGAGACGACGGGACGGATCAGCGTCGGCGACGAGGTCCGGGCCCTCTGATCACCCGGTCGCGACGGGACGCCGCGGGTCGGTGATCCACCCGCTCCAGCTGCCCGGGTAGAGCGCGGCGCGGATGCCGGCGACCTCCATCGCGAGCAGGTCGTGCGCGGCGGTCACGCCGGAGCCGCAGTAGGCGGCCACGGACCCCGCCGCGTCCGCTCCCACGCCGGCGTACACCTCGCGCAGGCGCTCCGGCGCCAGGAAGCGCCCCCGATCGTCGAGGTTGGCGGTCGTCGGGACGTTGACGGCGCCGGGGATCCGGCCGGCGACCGGGTCGACCGGCTCCGTCTCGCCGCGGAACCGCTCGGGCGCCCGTGCGTCGATCAGCACCTCGACGTCCAGGACCTCGTCCGGTCCCACGGCGGGAGCCGCGTCGCTCGCCGACAGCGTGAAGTCGCCCGGCTCGGCCTCGACCGGTCCGGACTCGGTCGGGAGCCCGGCCTCCAGCCAGGCGGTCCACCCGCCGTCGAGGACACGGACGTCGCGGTGGCCGTGGTGCCGCAGCAGCCACCACGCCCGCGCGGCCGCCCGCCCCTGCCAGTCGTCGTAGACCACCACGGGGCGGTCGTCGCACACGCCGGCGCGTCGCATCGCTGCCTCGAACCGTGCCGGGTCGGGCAGGGGGTGCCGGCCACCGGCGCCCGGCGGGTCCGCGAGGTCCTCGTCCATGTCGACGTACGCCGCTCCCGGGACGTGGCCGGTCGCGTGCTGCTCGCGACCGGGCGGCCCGCCCATGAGGTAGCGCACGTCGAGGACGGTGACGCCGCCGAGGTCGGCGGCGAGCTCCTCGGGGCTGGTCAGCGGTCCGCGGGAGGGCGTACGGCGGAAGTCGTCGTCCATGCCCGGCACGGTAGCCGCCGGACCGGGCGTGGGCTGTGACAGGATTCGCGAGACATGGCTGAACTGCACTTCTTCACGGGCACGATGGACTCCGGCAAGTCGACGCTGGCGCTCCAGACCAACCACAACCACGCCGCCCGCGGACGCGTCGGCCGGATCTTCACGACGCACGACCGGTCGGGGCAGGCGGTGCTGTCCAGCCGCCTGGGCCTCACCCACGAGGCGCTCGAGGTCGACGCGGGCTTCGACTTCTGGGCCTACGTGGTCGACACCCTCACCCGGGGCGGGCGGATCGACTACCTCATCTGCGACGAGGCCCAGTTCTACGCAGCCGAGCAGATCGATCAGCTGGCCAAGGTCGTCGACGAGCTGCAGATCGACGTCTTCGCCTTCGGCATCCTCACCGACTTCCGCTCGCAGCTGTTCCCCGGCAGCGCCCGGCTGGTCGAGCTCGCCGACCGGATGAACGTGCTCCAGGTCGAGGCGCTGTGCTGGTGCGGCAAGCGCGCCACCCACAACGCCCGCACCGAGAACGGCGCGATGGTCACCGACGGCGAGGTGATCGTCGTCGGGGACGTCGACCTGGCCGACGAGCCGCCCGCCGAGGTCGCCTACGAGGTGCTGTGCCGCCAGCACCACCGCCGCCGCCTCACCGCGGCGCGCGCGAAGGCGGTCAGCCTCGCCCCCGAGCCGCTGCCCTTCGGCTGACGCCTGCGGGGGCCGGCTCGTCAGCCGACGAGGATCGGGATCAGCATCTCGGTCGAGGTGAGCGAGCCGTGGAGCCCGACCAGGGTGTCCTCGTAGGCGAAGTCACGGCTGGACATGACGGCGGTGTCGCCGTGGCAGGCGACCATGACGTCGCCCAGGCGGGGCCGTACGCCCGGCGCCACCGTCCCGAACCAGCCGCGGGCGGTCGCGTCCTCCCGCGTCAGCACGGTGGCACGCTCCCCCAGCACGTCGCGCCAGGTGGCCACGACGTCGGGCACGGCGCCCGCGGCGCAGTAGAGGTGGCGGAACCGGGCCTCGCCGCCGAGCAGCGCGACCCCGTCACGCATGCCGTCGACCTCGTCGACGTCGACGCGGGCCTCGCGCGGGCTGTCGACCATCCCGTGGTCGGCGACGACGAGCAGCCGGGTCGAGGACGGCAGCGCCTCGCGCAGCTGCTCCGCCTCGGCGTCGACCATCGCCAGCTGCTGGAGCCACTGGGTCGAGGCCACGCCGAACTTGTGCCCGGTCCAGTCGAGGTCGGAGTCGTAGACATAGGTCAGCGAGGGCTGGTCGGCCGACGCCGCGACGGTCGCGGCGATCCGCTCGCCGACGCGGTCGGCGCCGACGTAGGTCGCGCCCCGCTGGGAGGCGACCGTGAGGCCCGACCCGTCGAAGTCACGCTTGTTGACCGAGGTGACGTTGACGCCGGCGTGGGCGAGCCGCCCGAGCGCCGTCGGGTGCGGCTGCCACTCGAGCGGGTCGACGTCCTTGTCCCACCAGAGGTGGTTGAGCAGCCGGTCGGTGCCGGGGATGCGGGCGGTGAAGCCGACGAGGCCGTGCGCGCCCGGCACGAGCCCGGTGCCGAGCGAGGTGAGCGAGGTGGCCGTGGTCGACGGCACGCCGGCCGTCCCAGTGGCGCCGCCGGCGACCAGGGACGACAGGTAGGGCGCCGCATGGGAGTAGCGGGTGAGCAGCTCGGCACCCATCCCGTCGACGAGGAAGACGACGTACGACGGCGCCGGGGGCAGCTCGAACCCGACCGGGTGGCCGTCGAGCTCCACGCCCAGCGCCCGGGCCACCGACGGGACCACGTCGGCCAGCGAGCGGTCGCCGTAGGCCGGTGGCGTGAGGGTCATCCGCGGGTGCGGGCGGACAGCGCTTCGGCGAACCCGAGCAGCCCGGCCACGGCGTCGGAGCCCTCGGCCGCCGCGGAGACCCGCAGCGTGTAGTCGTCGCTGGCCAGGGTACCGGTGTAGCCGTGGTCGGCGTCGCACTCGGGGTCCGAGCAGGCCGCCGGCTCGAGGTCGAGCCGACCCACGCCGCCCCAACCGATCGTCAGCACGGCCTCGGCGGGCGGCGCGACGCCCTTCGTGGGGTTGGCCACCATCCGGGTCACGACCACGGTCCGGATGGACGTAAGGGTGACGGCCTCGGTGGTGGTCGAGGTGTAGGGCTCGGGCAGCAGGTCGTCGCCGGGGTGCTCGTCGGTGTGCGCGATGACGAGCCGGGTGGGCGTCAGCAGCAGCGCCGTGAGGTGCCGGCGTACCTCCTCGTGGTCGAACGTCGTCTCGTGGTGGACGAAGTAGGACACGACCTCCTCGCCGCCGGCCGCGGAGAACACGCCGTCGGCGACGACCTCGGGGTAGTAGCCGGTGCGGTGGATCGCCTTGCGGAGGTCGTGGGAGACGTCCGCGTCACGGGTGGAGCGGGGCATGGTGGCAGTGTGTCACGCCTCCGCCGTCCGGTCCTCAGTCAGGCAGGGTGTCACCGGGCATCGTGCTCAGCCGGCGGACGAACCAGTCGGACCGGGGGTCCTTGACCGGCTCGACCCGCACGTTGGCGCCGAGCACGGTGGCGCTCTCCACGCCGGCCAGCACGAGCGGCAGCTGCAGGGCCCGCACCTGCGGGAGGTCGTGCTGGAGCTGCGCCACCTGGCGCACCAGCCGCTCGATCTCCGCGACGTCGACGATCTCGCTGCCGCGGTATCCGAAGAGAAGCGGCGAGGCCTTGATCTCGCGCACCATGTCCTGGGCGTCGTGGTCGGCGAGGGGCGGGATCCGGTAGGACCGGTCCCCCAGCAGCTCGGTAAGCGGACCGCCGATCCCGAACGACAGGACCGGGCCGAAGAGCGGGTCCTCCATCGTCGCGATCGTGACCGGCACGCCCGGGGGCGCGTTGCGCTGCACGACGAAGCCGGCGTTGTCGGGGTCAGTGATGAGGCTGGTCAGCGAGCGCCAGGCCTGCGCCATCTCCGCCGGGGTGTCGATGTTGCGCCACACGTGGGCGAGGTCGGGGCGGTCGCGCAGGTGGTCGGCCGTCGCCTTGAGCACGACGTCCCAGCCCAGCGCCTCACCCGCGGTGGTGGCCTCGTCGAGGGTGGCGACGGCGTAGGTGTCCCACAGGTCGATCCCGTAGGCGGTGAGCAGGCGGTACTGCTCGTCGAAGTCGAGGTCGCGGCCCTCGGGGTGCCGCATGAGGACCTCGTTGACGAGGTGACGGGCCGCGTCGAGGTCGTTGGAGCCCGGCTCGACGGGCGGCACGTTGGGCACGCGCAGCCACACGGCGTACTCGACGACGTGCGCGAGCGCGCGCACGGCCGCCTCGACGGCCGGGTAGGACGGCACCGACCCGCGGCCGGCGCTCGAGCCGGCGACGTCGGGCACGCGCAGCAGCTCCGGCACGCCCTCGGTGCCGAGGAAGGTCGACACGATCGGCTTGTCGGACTGCTCGCCGACGGCCGCGAGCACGTTGGCGACGTCCTCCCGGGCGCCGGCGACGTTGAGGGGCGGGATGAAGATCGCGGCGACGGCGTCGACCTCGGGGTCGTCGATCGCGGCGTCGAGGGCGTCCTCGAAGTCCTCCGCGGTCGCGTCGGCGCCGAGGGCCTCCTGCCGGTTGACGACGAGACCGACGGAGTTGGCAGCGTCGGCGGCGAGCAGGCCCAGCGCGTCGGAGTTGCCGACGATCGCGACCCGGCGCCCGCGCGGCAGCGGCTGGTGGGCGAGCAGCTGGGCGACGTCGAACATCTCCTCCAGCGACTCGACCTGGATGATCCCGGCCTGGCGGAACATCGCGTCGACGGCCTCGCCCGGCGCCCCGATCTTGCGCACCGCGTGCCCCATCGGGACGCCCTGGGAGCTGCGGCCCGACCGCACGGCGACGATCGGCTTGCGGCGGCTGACCCGTCGCGCGATGCGGGAGAACTTGCGCGGGTTGCCGATCGACTCGAGGTAGAGGAGCACGACCTCGGTGGCGTCGTCCTCCTCCCAGTACTGGAGGAGGTCGTTGCCGGACACGTCGGCGCGGTTGCCGGCGCTGACGAAGGTGGTCAGGCCCAGGCCACGGTTCTGGACCTTCTCCAGGATCGCCGAGCCGAGCGCGCCGGACTGGCAGAAGAAGCCGGCCCGGCCGCGGGGCGGCATCACCGAGGAGAGCGAGGCGTTGAGCTGGACGTCGGGGTCGGTGTTGATGATGCCGAGGGCGTTGGGGCCGATCAGCCGCAGGCCGTAGGAGCGGGACAGGCCGACCAGGCGGCGCTGCCGCATCCGGCCCTCCTCGCCGGTCTCGGCGAACCCGGACGAGATCACGACCAGGCCGTGCACGCCCTTGGCGGCGCAGTCGAGCACGACGTCCTGCACCGACTCGGCGGGCACGGCGACGATCGCCACGTCCACGTCGCCCGGGATGTCGCCCACCGACTTCCACGCCGGCATGCCGGACACCGAGTCGGCGCTGGGGTTGACCACGTGGATGCGGCCGGTGAAGTTGCCCAGGACCAGGTGGCGCACCAGCGCGCGCCCGATCGTGTCCTGGCGGCGGCTCGCGCCGATGATCGCCACCGACTTCGGGGAGAAGAAGCGCTCGATGGAGGCGTACTCGGCGCGGTGCTCGCGCTGCTCCATGACGCCGAGCGCGGTGTCGGTCGGGTCGATCCGGAACACCAGCTCCATCACGCCGTCCTCGAACGCGCTCCGCACCTGGTAGCCGGCGTCCTTGAACGTGTGGATCATCGCCTGGTTGTCGGGCAGGACCTCGGCGACGAACTCCTGGATCCCCCGCTCGCGCCCGGCCTGGGCGAGGTGCTCCAGCAGCAGCTGGCCGATGCCGCGGCCCTGGTGGGCGTCCTCGACGAGGAACGCGACCTCGGCGTAGCCGGGCCGGATGGTGTCGTAGCGGCCGACCGCGATCATCTGCCCGGCCACGAGCAGGATCATCGCGACCCGGTCACGGTGGTCGACCTTGGTGAACCGGTCCAGGTCACGCTCGGACAGCTCCGGCATGGGCGAGAAGAAGCGGTAGTACTTCGACTGGTCGGACACCCGGCTGTAGAACTCGACCAGCAGGTCCCGGTCGTCGGGCTGGATCGGCCGGATGTGGGCCGTGCGCCCGTCGCGCAGCAGGACGTCCGCCTCCCAGTGCCGGGGCGGACGCGTCGTACGCACCTCGTCTGCAGCGGCGTCCGTCTCGGTCACGCCTGCAATCTATCCGCCCCGCCGCCAGGAGGCGTGTCCGGCGCCCACACCCCTGTCCGGCCGGCGTCGAGACCCCCATCCTCCGCCCCTCTCGCTGGTCGAGTAGCCGAGCGAGGAACGAGCGAGGCGTATCGAGACCCCTCTCCACAGATGCCCTCCAGCACCTGTCGCCCTCCGCCGCCGACACCGACGCTGGATCCATGACTGCCTACGTCTACATGCTCCGTTGCTCCGACGGCTCCTTCTACGTCGGCAGCACGCGCGACCTCGCCATCCGCCTCCACCAGCACCAGATCGGCTTGGGGGCCGCCTACACGACCACGCGTCGACCGGTCGAGCTGGTGTGGCACGAGGAGTACGAGAACGTCGGCCTGGCCTACTCCCGGGAGAAGCAGGTCCAGAGCTGGAGCCGGCGCAAGCGGCTGGCGCTCGTCGAGGGCGACTACGAGGGCCTGCCCGCGCTCGCGAGGAAGGACTTCTCCCGCCGCCGGCCCCCGACGGGTGGCACCGGCGACCGGTCGAGATCCGCGGGTCCGGACTGAGGGGTCTCGATACGCCCGCTCGCTGGCGCTCGCGGGCTACTCGACCAACGAGGGGTGGCGGGCGCTCGCGCGGCACTCGACCAGCGAGGGTTCGGCGGGCCGCCCCGGCGTGCCCCTGCCGATCGGCGAGCGGGCACCGGGGACAATGGCGCGCATGGCACGACGTACGAAGCAGGAGCCCCTCCCGGACGACTTCGAGGAGCACATCCTCGACACCGACATCCGCGACGAGATGCAGACGTCGTTCCTCGAGTACGCCTACTCGGTCATCTACTCCCGGGCGCTGCCCGACGCGCGCGACGGCCTCAAGCCGGTCCAGCGACGGATCCTCTACACGATGGACGACATGTCGCTGCGGCCCGACCGCGGCCACGTCAAGAGCGCCCGTGTCGTCGGCGAGGTGATGGGCCGGCTCCACCCGCACGGCGACGGCGCGATCTACGACGCCCTGGTGCGGATGGCGCAGCCCTGGTCGATGCGGCTGCGGACCGTCGACGGGCACGGCAACTTCGGCTCGCCCGACGACTCCCCCGCCGCCATGCGCTACACCGAGTGCCGGATGGCGCCCGCCGCGGTGGCGATGACCGCCTCGATCGACGAGGACACGGTCGACTTCAAGCCCAACTACGACTCCCGCGAGATGGAGCCGGTCGTCCTGCCGGCGGCGATCCCCCACCTCCTGGTCAACGGGTCGGCCGGCATCGCGGTCGGCATGGCCACCAACATCGCGCCCCACAACCTCGTCGAGGTCGTCCAGGCGCTCAAGCACCTGATCACCCACCCGAAGGCGTCGCTCGACGACCTGATGCGCTTCGTGCCCGGCCCGGACCTGCCCACCGGCGGCAAGATCGTCGGCCTCGACGGCATCCGCGACGCCTACGAGAGCGGTCGCGGCACCTTCAAGATGCGCGCCACCGCGCGGATCGAGTCGGTGACGGCGCGACGCAAGGGCATCGTCGTCACCGAGCTGCCCTACGGCGTCGGCACCGAGCGGGTGATGGAGCAGATCAAGAAGCTCGTGCTCGGCAAGAAGCTCCAGGGCATCGCCGACATCAAGGACCTCAGCGACCGCGAGCACGGCCTGCGGCTGGTCATCGAGATCAAGAACGGCTTCGTCCCCGAGGCGATCCTCGAGCAGCTCTACCGCCAGACCGCGCTCGAGGACTCCTTCGGCATCAACGCCGTCGCCCTCGTCGACGGCCAGCCCCGCACGCTGGGCCTCAAGCAGATGCTCGAGGTGTTCCTCGGCCACCGCTTCGACGTCGTACGCCGTCGCTCCACGTTCCGCCGCGCGAAGGCCGCGGACCGGCTGCACCTCGTCGACGGTCTGCTGGTCGCGATCCTCGACATCGACGAGGTCATCCAGGTGATCCGCGGCTCCGACAACGCCGCCGCGGCCAAGGAGCGCCTCATCGAGATCTTCGAGCTCTCCGAGGTCCAGGCCGACTACATCCTCGACATGCCGCTGCGCCGGCTGACGAAGTTCTCCAGGCTGGAGCTCGAGAAGGAGAAGAGCGAGCTCGAGCGCACGATCGAGTACCTCGACGCGATCCTCGCCGACGAGAAGCTGCTGCGGAAGGTCGTCTCCGACGAGCTCACCGACGTCGCCAAGGAGCACGGCACGCCGCGCCGCACCGTCCTGCTCGGCGCTGCTCCCGCCGTCACGGCGGCCGTCGCGTCCGTCGAGGTGGCCGACGAGCCCTGCTACGTCCTGCTCTCCTCCACCGGCCTGCTCGCGCGCACCCGCGACGCCGAGCCGCTCGGCTCGGGCGGCGACCGCGCCAACCACGACGTCACCGTCTCGGTGGTGCGCACGACCAAGCGCGGCGAGATCGGGGTGGTCACCAGCCGCGGTCGCGTGATGAGGCTCTCCGTGCTCGACCTGAGCAACGCGGAGCTGCCGCCCACCGCCAACGACCCCAACCTCCAGGGCACCCTGCCGCTGAGCGAGATGCTCGCCCTCGAGCAGGGCGAGCGGGCCCTGGCGCTCACCGCGCTGCCC
Source organism: Nocardioides pinisoli (assembly GCF_024199985.1). Taxonomy (GTDB): domain Bacteria; phylum Actinomycetota; class Actinomycetes; order Propionibacteriales; family Nocardioidaceae; genus Nocardioides; species Nocardioides pinisoli. Next base: position 87,548 of record NZ_JANARS010000008.1, on the reverse strand, counting down.
ACCGACGGTCCCGGTCTCGCGCTGGGCACGCGCGACGGCGTGGTCAAGCGGGTCAACCCTGAGGTGCTCAACCGCGACGAGTGGGAGGTCATCGGCCTCAAGGACGGCGACGAGGTCGTCGGCGCGGTCGAGCTCATCACGGGCGAGGAGGAGCTCTGCTTCATCTCCAGCGACGCCCAGCTGCTCCACTTCCCCGCCTCCGGCGTACGACCGCAGGGCCGCTCGGGCGGCGGCATGGCCGGCATCAAGCTCGGCGCGGGCCAGCGGGTCGCCTTCTTCGGCGCCTTCGTCCCCGACGACGCGGTCGTCGTCACCGCCTCGGGGTCGTCCACGGCCCTGCCCGGCACCGAGGCCGGTGCGGTCAAGGTGACGCCGTTCAGCGAGTACCCCGGCAAGGGCCGCGCCACCGGCGGCGTGCGCAGCCACCGGTTCCTCAAGGGCGAGGACGTCCTGGTCACGGCCTGGGCCGGTCCGGGCCCGGCCCGCGCGGCCGCCTCGAGCGGGGCGCCCGTCGACCTGCCCGAGGCCAACGGCCGTCGTGACGGCTCGGGCGTTCCCGCGCCCCAGCCCATCGCCGCGGTCGCCTCCCCCGTGTCGGCGCAGGTCGCGACCGGTGTGGCCACGCCGGGCGCGGACGCGGCTGGCGCAGCCGCCCCTGTGGAAGGCTGAGGCCATGCTCGCTCGCGCCCGCACCTCCGGACGACTCGCCACGACCGTCGCCGCCGTGGTGCTCGCCCTGCCCGTCCTGGCCGCCTGCTCCGGCGGCGAGGGAGCCAGCGGCGAGACCGACGAGGGCCCGACTCCCGAGGAGGTGCTCGACGAGGCCGCGACCACGCTCACCGAGACCGCCGGTGTCGAGCTCAGCCTGTCCACGCCCTCGCTGCCCGACGGGGTCTCGGGCATCACCAAGGCGGTCGGCACCATCACCAACACGCCGGCCTTCGACGGCTCGATCACGGTGGTGTTCGCCGGCCAGACCGTCGACGTACCTGTCGTCGCGGTCGACGACACCGTCTACGCGCAGCTGCCCTTCACGCCGGGCTGGAACAAGGTCAACCCCAAGGAGTACGGCGCGCCGGACCCCTCCAACCTGATCGGGGACGACGGCTTCGCCGGGCTGCTGGGCCTCACCGAGTCGCCCGAGGCGGGCGAGACCGTGCGCGGCGGCGCCGACAACAGCGAGATCCTCACCACCTACTCCGGCACCGTCCCCGGTGACGCGATGGACGCGATCATCCCCTCGTCCTCTGGCGACACCTTCGACGTCGAGTGGCAGGTCAGCGACGCCGGCGAGCTCCGCAAGGCCACCCTCACCGGCGCCTTCTACCCCCGCGCCGAGCCGATGACCTACACGGTCGACTTCGCCGACTACGGCACCGAGAAGGACATCACCGCGCCGTGAGCACCGCCACGGGCGAGGCCGCGGTGTCCCGCACCTCGCGGGCGCTCCTCGCCCTGGCCGCGGTCGCCGTCGCCTTCGCGGCGGCCGACACCTACGTCGTCGTCCTGGCGCTCCCCGACATGATGACCGGCGTCGGGGTGCCGATCGACCAGCTCCAGCGGGCGGCGCCGATCGTCAGCGGCTTCCTCCTCGGCTACGTCGCGATGCTCCCGCTCATCGGGCGCATCGCCGACCTGCGCGGCCGGGTGCCCGTGCTGGTGATGGCGCTCGTGCTGTTCGCGCTGGGCTCGCTCGTCACCACCGTCGCCTACGACATGCCGAGCATCGTCGCCGGCCGCTTCCTCCAGGGCGTCGGCGGCGGCGGCCTCGTGCCGGCGACGCTGGCCCTGGTGGCCGACCTCTACCCGGTCGAGCGCCGTGGCGTCCCGCTGGGCGTGGTGTCCGCGGTGCAGGAGATCGGCTCGGTCCTCGGCCCGCTGTTCGGTGCCGCGGTCCTCGCCGTCGCCGACTGGCGGGCGATCTTCGCCGTCAACCTCGCCGTCGGCCTCGTGCTCGCCGCCGCCATCCGCACCCTCGCCCCGCACCGTCCGCCGGGGTCCGGCACCAGACGGCGGCCCGACCTCGTCGGCCTCCTGCTGCTGCTGGTGACCTTCGCGTGCGCCGCGGTGGTCTTCCTGCGTCCCGCACCCCTGATGCGCGACCTGACGTGGGGCCGGCTGTTCATCCCCTTCGCCGGCGACGGCCGCTGGCTCACCCCGATCGGCGCCGCCACCGTGGTCGCGCTCGTGCTGCTGCTGGCCTGGTGCTGGTCCGCACCCCGCCCCCTGCTCGACCTGCGCGGCTGGACGCGCGTCCTCGTCGACGCCGACCTGGTCGGTGCCCTGCTGCTCGCCGCGGCCCTCGGCGGGGTCATCCTCGCCTTCGCCACCGCCGACCCCAAGGTCGAGGTGTTCTCGCCCCAGGGCCGGTGGTACCTCCTCGGCGCCGTCGTCGCGGCTGCGGCCTTCACCTGGCACCTCCGTCGCGCCGCCCGCCCGCTCGTGCCCCGCGGCGCGCTGCGTCGTACGCCGGCGTGGGGGGCGCTGCTGGTCAGCTTCTTCGTCGGTGCCGCGCTGATCGCCGCCCTCATCGACATCCCGCTCTTCGCCCGCACCACCGTCTACCCCGACGACCAGCTGCCGGCCGCGCTCGTGCTCGTCCGCTTCCTGCTGGCGCTGCCCGTCGGTGCCGTGGCGGGCGGCTACCTGATCCGCTTCCTCTCCCCCGGCCCGGTCACCGCCATCGGGATGCTGCTCGCCGCCACCGGCTTCGTCCTGATGACCCGCTGGGGGCTCACCACGATCGAGGAGCCGATCGCCAACGTCGCGCTCGTCACCGGCGGGCTCGGCTTCGGGCTCGCCCTCGCCCCGGTCAACGCCGCCCTGCTCGCCTTCACCGACGACGACGTCCACGGCGTCGCGAGCGCCTTCGTCGTGGTGGCGCGGATGGTCGGCATGCTCGTCGGCATCTCGGCGCTCACCACGATCGGGCTCCGGCGCTACTACTCCGAGCAGCTGGCCGTGCCTCCCGTGCAGGAGGTGTGCGACGGCAAGAGCCGGTGCAAGGAGTTCTCCGACCTCCTCCGAGTCGCCGGCATCGCCCAGGAGCACGCGGTCTTCTGGGGCGCGGCCGGGTGCGCGGTGGTCGCCGCGGTCCTGGCGCTCGTGCTCTTCCGCGAGGTGCGCCCCACCCGGCTGACCCCGCGAGACGTCTTCACCGGGCGGGCGTGAAGGGCGCTACCCTGCCGTTCGTGAGCGACTTCGACGACCTGTTGCAGGCCAACCGCGGCTTCGCGGACACCTTCGACCTCGGCGGCTTCGACGGCAAGGCCCATGCCGGGATCGCCCTCGTCACGTGCATGGACTCGCGCATCGACCCGCTGCGCATGCTCGGGCTCCAGCACGGCGACGCCAAGATCTTCCGCAACCCGGGCGCACGCGTGACGCCGCAGGCGCTCGAGGCACTCGTCCTCGGCGTGCACCTGCTCAACGTGCAGCGCATCCTCGTGGTGCCCCACACCCGCTGCGCCATGGCGTCGGCCTCCGAGCAGGACCTGCGCGCCAAGATCGGCGAGTCCGCGGGCGTGGACGCCAGCTGGCAGTCCTTCGGGGTCGTGACCGACCAGCTCGACCAGCTGCGCCAGGACGTCGCCAAGGTCCGCACGCACCCGCTCATCGGCGAGCGCGCCAAGGTCGGCGGCTTCCTCTACGACGTCGACACGGGCCTGCTCACCCAGCACGCCTGACGGCGCAGGTCGAGCGGGCCGCCGCGACGAGGTTGCGTGCCTGCGCCTCGAGGCCGGGCAGGGCGCCGGAACGTGACGTCACGTTCCCGACGGCTGTCTGGTCGAGGAGGCACCACCGACGACAGGATGAGCCCGTGGCCGATCCCACCCACCCGACCGATCCCGCCGGGGACAGCGCCGACAGCGTGGCGCAGCTCCTCGACGAGCGCGCCCGCCTGCTCGCGATCGGCTACCGCATGCTCGGCAGCCGCGCCGAGGCCGAGGACGCGGTCCAGGAGACGTACGTCCGCTGGTACCGGCTCACCGAGGACGAGCAGGCCGGCATCCGCAACCCCGCGGCGTGGCTGACCACCGCAATGACCCGGGTCTGCCTCAACGTCCTGGACTCGGCCCGCCACCGTCGCGAGTCCTACGTCGGCGAGTGGCTGCCCGAGCCCCTGGCGGCCGGTTCGGTCCTCCTCGGCCCGGGCGCGCCTGCGGCCGATCCCGCCGACCAGGCGGCGCTGGCCGACGAGGTGACGATGGCCCTGATGGTGGTGCTCGACGCCCTCACCCCCGGCGAGCGGGTGGCCCTCGTCCTGCACGACGTGTTCGGCTACCGGTTCGACGAGATCGCCGAGATGGTGGGGCGCACGCCGCAGGCCGTGCGCAAGCTGGCGTCCACGGCGCGAAAGCACGTCGAGGACGAACGGAGGCGCGCCTCGACCCCCGTCCAGCAGCGGCAGGTCGTGGAGTCGTTCGTCGAGGCCTGCCTCACCGGCGACGTCGCCACGCTCGTCGGCCGCCTGGACCCGTCGGCGGTCGCGACCAGCGACGGCGGCGGGCGGGTGCGGGCTGCCCTGCGCCCGGTCGTGGGAGCCGACCGGGTGGCGCGGTTCCTCGTCGGCGCCCTCCGCAAGTCCACCGACCTCGTGGCGTCCCTGGAGGACGGTGGCGACGAGACCCGCCTGGTCCTCCGCCGTGGCGGGGTGGTGGCCGCCGTCGCCACGTTCCGCGTCCGGAACGGCCTGGTCAGCAACATCTGGCTGACCCTCAACCCCGACAAGCTCGGGACGTGGCTCGAGCAGGAGACGTCCGGCACCTGACCTCACACTCCGGCCCCCTGTCCGGTCGAGGAGGCATGGACAACACACCCAGATCATCCGGGCTGCGGATCGCCGTGGCCGGCGGCACCGGGACCGTCGGCCGCCACGTCGTCGAGGTCGCGCAGCGCCGCGGCCACCAGGCGGTGGTGCTCGCGCGGAGCACCGGCGTCGACCTGGTCGCCGGCACCGGTGTCGACGAGGCCCTCGAAGGCGTGCAGGTCGTGGTCGACGTGACCTCGCAGGTCTCCCAGAAGGCCGAGGAGTCCCGGGCGTTCTTCGGTGCCGTCACCCGCAACCTGCTCGACGCCGAGTCCCGCGCCGGGATCGGACACCACGTCGCACTCTCGATCGTCGGGATCGACGAGGCGCCCCACGGCTACTACGCCGGCAAGGTGCTCCAGGAGGAGCTGCTGGCTCGTTCGACCGTGCCCTGGACCGTCCTGCGCGCCACCCAGTTCCACGAGTTCGCCGGCCAGATCCACGGAGCCGTCGGCATCGGCCCGTTCGTGGTCGTGCCACGGATGGTGTCCGAGCCTGTCGCCGCGGCGGAGGTCGCCGAGCGGCTCGTGGACCTGGCCGAGGGGGCGCCCGCCGGCCGCGTGCGGGACCTCGGCGGCCCGCGTCGCGAGCGGATGGCCGACATGGTGCGCGCGTGGGCGCGCACGACAGGCCGACCGTCCCGGGTGCTCGAGGTGCCGCTGCCGGGCGCGCTGGGGCGGGCGATGCGCGACGGCACCCTGGTCACCGGGCAAGGGGCCGACCACGGCACGGCGACCTTCGCCGAGTGGCTGGAGACGGTCCGATGACCCTCACCATGCGGCGTACGCTGCTCTGGCTCACCGCCGTCGTCGGCCTGTACGTCGGCCTGTGGTCGGCCGGCGCGCCCAAGAGCTTCTACGACTCCTTCCCCGGCCTCGGCTTCATCTGGATCTCGATCGACGGCCCCTACAACGAGCACCTGGTCCGCGACGTCGGTGCCCTCTACCTGGGCCTGGCCGCCGCGACGGCGCTCGCCGCGCTGCAGCGGTCCGAGGTCGCTGCCGTGGCCGCCAGCCGCACGATCGGGCTGGCCTGGGTCGTGTTCTCGGTCCCGCACCTGGCCTACCACGCGCTCCACCTCGACGGGCTCGGAGCACTCGACGTGGTGGCGCAGATGATCTCGCTCGGCAGCACGGTCGTGCTCGGCGGGCTGCTGATGCTGGGCCCGGAGCCCGCGCGCACCGTCAGGGACGTCGGGGCACCGGCCACGACCGACCCATGATGACCCGGTCGGCGGCGAGCCCGGGGCCGATGACGGCCCAGCCACACGAGCGGTAGAGCCGCCGGGCCGGGTCGTCGGGGTCGGCCGACGTCATGAGCATCCACCGCGGGTGCTCCAGCCCGTCGGTGAGCGCGGCCATCAGTCGCCGTCCGACGCCCGACCCGCGTGCCGACGCGGCGACCCCGATGCTGACCAGCTCGAAGTGTCCACCGAGCCAGTCCGAGGCGACGGCGGGCTGCAGCACCCTCGCGGCGTTGTCGGTCCACCACTGACCGGCCTCACCGGTGTAGCCGTAGGCGAACCCGACGAGCTCGCCGTCGGACCGGGCGAGGGCGAGGCGGAACCCGGCCCGCGCCGAGTGCCGCTCCCAGACGTGGCCGCGCCACGCCTCGTGGTCGTCGAAGTCCCCGAAGACCTCGCGGTAGAGGGGCCACAGCTCGTCGTGCACGAGCGCTGCTGCGACAGCCTCGACCACCTCGACGTGGACCGACATCAGCGGTCCACCTCCACGTGACCCGGTCCGAACCTCACGCGTCGAGCGCCTCCACGTCGACCTCGTAGGCGCCCTGGACGATGAACTCCTTGCGCGGCGCGACGTCGGAGCCCATGAGGAGGTCGAAGACCTTGCTCGCCTCGTCGACGTCGTCGATCGTGAGCTTGCGCAGCGTCCGGTGGCGCGGGTCCATCGTCGTCTCGGCCAGCTGGTCGGCGTCCATCTCGCCGAGGCCCTTGTAGCGCTGGACCGGGTCCTTCCAGCGCACGTTCTTCTTCTTCAGCTCGGCGAGCTTGCGCTGCAGCTCGTCGTCGGAATAGGTGTAGATGTACTTGTCCATCCCCTTCTTGGGGTTGGACAGCTCGATGCGGTGCAGCGGCGGCACCGCGGAGAAGAGCCGGCCGTCGCGCACGAGGTCGGGCATGTACTTGAAGAACAGCGTCGCCAGCAGGCAGCGGATGTGGGCCCCGTCGGAGTCGGCGTCGGCCATCAGGATGATCCGGCCGTAGCGGGCCGCCTCGAGGTCGAACGTACGACCCGACCCGGCGCCGACGACCTGGATGATCGAGGCGCACTCGGCGTTCTTGAGCATGTCGCCGACGGTGGCCTTCTGCACGTTGAGGATCTTGCCGCGGATCGGCAGCAGCGCCTGGAACTCGCTGCTCCGGGCGGCCTTGGCCGTGCCCATGGCCGAGTCGCCCTCGACGATGAAGAGCTCGGTGCGCTCGGTGTCGGAGCTGCGGCAGTCGAAGAGCTTGGCGGGCAGGGCCGAGGACTCCAGGGCGTTCTTGCGGCGCTGGTTCTCCTTGTGCTGGCGCGCCGCCAGGCGGGTCTTGGAGGCACCGGCGACCTTCTCCATCAGGAGCTTGGCCTGCGCCTTGTCGGCGCGCTTGGTCGAGGTCAGGAACGCCTTGAGCTCACCGGCCACCACCTTGCGTACGACGCTGCGCGCGGCCGGCGTACCGAGGATCTCCTTGGTCTGGCCCTCGAACTGCGGCTCGGCGAGCCGCACGGTCACCACGGCGGTGAGTCCCTCGAGCACGTCGTCCTTGATCACGTCGGCGTCGGCGGCCTTCAGCACCTTGGCGGCGCGCATGGCGTCGTTGAAGGTCTTGGTGAGTGCGGCCTCGAAGCCGCTGACGTGGGTGCCGCCCTTGGGCGTCGCGATCACGTTGACGAACGAGCGCACCTCGGTGTCGTAGGCCGTGTCCCACCTCACCGCGACGTCGACGGTGAGCTCGCGCTCGACCTCCTGGGGCGTCATGTGGCCCTTGTCGTCGAGCAGCGGCACGGTCTCGGTGAAGGTGTCGGTGCCCTGCAGGCGCAGGATGTCGGTGACCGGCTCCCCGTGGGAGAGGAACTCCACGAACTCGGCGATGCCACCGTCGTGGCGGAACTTCTCCTCGACCATCTCCGAGGAGCGCTGGTCGCGGATGACGAGCTCGAGCCCCGGGACGATGTACGACGTCTGGCGGGCGCGACCGATCAGCCCCTCCATCTCGACGCGGGCGTCCTTGGTGAAGATCTGCCGGTCGGGCCAGAAGCGGATCCGGGTGCCGGTCCTGCCCTTCGCCACGCGCTTGCCCTTGCGGGTCAGGCCCGACTGCGGCGTGAAGGAGGCACCGGGGCCCTCGCCGTCGAAGACGCCGGGCACGCCGCGCTGGAAGGACAGGCCCTGCTGCGACGGCGAGCGGTCCACGTCGATGTCCATGCGGGCGGACAGCGCGTTCACCACGGAGAGGCCCACGCCGTGCAGGCCGCCGGTCGCGACGTAGGACCCGCCGCCGAACTTGCCGCCGGCGTGCAGCTTGGTGGCGACGACCTCGACGCCCGAGAGGCCCGTCTTGGGCTCCTTGTCGGTGGGGATGCCGCGCCCGTCGTCGTAGACCTCGACGGACCCGTCGTCGTGCAGCGTGACCTCGACGCGGTGCGCGACCCCGGCCAGTGCCTCGTCCACGCCGTTGTCGATGATCTCCCAGAGGCAGTGCATCAACCCGCGCGTGTCGGTCGAGCCGATGTACATGCCCGGTCGCTTGCGGACCGCGTCGAGCCCCTCGAGGACGAGCAGGTGCGCGGCGTTGTACGTGTTGTCTGACGGTGCTGCCACAAGGGAAGAACCTACCTGCGACACGCCGGGCGCCGAGGGAGGCACGCCTGCCTCGTGCCGCGCATGGGCAGGTCTAGCGTGGGGCACCTGTCAGGTATCACTTCTGCAACGGCTCGTCCACGCCTGAGGACAACGCCAGCGGGGAGGGATGTGACGTGATTGACTTGACGAGTTCTCGATCTCGAACGACAGCAGGGAATCTTTGTCCCACTGGCTACGTTGGGCCAGACACCGATGAACAGAAATGAGGCTGACGTGACCACTGCCACCGCACCCACCCAAGCCGTCCTGACGGCTGGTGACCGCTGCGACCGCTGCGGCGCCCAGGCCTACCTGCGGGTGGAGCTCCAGACCGGCGGCGAGCTGCTGTTCTGCGCCCACCACGCTCGCGAGCACGGCGAGAAGCTCCGCGAGGTCGCCGCGACCGTCCACGACGAGACCCACAAGCTGGACACCCCCACCGCGGGCAGCGAGGCCTGAGCCCGACCGACCAGACCGACTTCCCAGAACGGCCCCGGACACGCTCTCCGGGGCCGTTCTGCGTCCCGGTCCGCCGGGCCGTGCGCCGTCTGGGAGGCTGTGCCCCGTGAGCACCGTCGAAGTCCTGGTCGCCCTCGCGATCGCCGTCGGCATCGCGGGCATCATCGTCCCGGTCCTCCCGGGGACCATCCTGGTGCTCGGCGCCATCCTGGTCTGGGCGCTCGACGTCGGTACGACGACCGGCTGGGCCGTCCTGGCCGTCAGCACGCTGCTCCTCGTCGGGGGCACCGTCGTGAAGTACCTCGTCCCGGGCCGGCGACTCAAGGCCTCCGGCGTGCCGAACCGCACCCTCCTCGCCGGCGCCCTGCTCGCCTTCGTCGGCTTCTTCGTCATCCCGGTCGTCGGCATGTTCATCGGGTTCGTCCTCGGCGTCTACGCCGCCGAGCGGGCGCGCGTCGGCGGCCCGCTGGCGTGGCCCTCGACCAAGGGCGCCCTGCACGCCGTGGGCGTGTCGATCCTCATCGAGCTCGCGGCGGCCTTCCTCGCGGCCACCGCCTGGGCCGTCGGGGTCGCGGCCACCTGAGCCCGCGGGGACGGACCGCAGCGACGTGGGCACAAGCTGGTCCAGACCGGCTCCGGAGCTGCCAGGGTCGCAGCGTGTCTCGGCTCCACGATCCTGCGCGCCTTGCGGCCATCGAGAACCTCGCATCGACAGCAGGTCGTGAGGACCGCTTCGACCGCGTCGTCCGCATGGCGCGCCGCCTCTTCGACGTGCCCGTCGTCGCGGTCAACGTCGTCGACGACCACCAGCAGGTCAGCATCGCGCACGTGGGCCTGACGTCGCCGGTGCGGCCGGTGTCGGAGTCGATCTGCGCGGTCGCGGTCGCCCAGGACCGTCCGATCATCCTGCCCGACGCGCGGGAGGACCCGGAGTTCGCGCAGCACCCGGCGGTGGTGTCCGACGAGCCGGCCATCTTCTACGCCGGACGCCCGCTCCACGCCGACGGCCACGTCATCGGCAGCCTGTGCCTGGCCGACGACCGCCCCCGCGCCTTCAGCGAGGCCGAGGACAAGATGCTCGCCGACCTCGCCACCTGGGTCGAGCAGGAGCTCGACCGCGACCGCGACCAGCGCGAGGCCCGCGAGGTGCAGCGCCGCCTGCTCCCCCGCGCCGACGTGCAGGTCGCCGGTCTCGAGATCGCCGGCCACTGCCAGCCCGCGCGGTCGGTCGGCGGCGACTTCTACGACTGGCAGGTGCTCGACGGTCAGCTCCAGGTGGTGCTGGCCGACGTGATGGGCAAGGGCCTCGTCGCGGCGATGATCGCCGCGCAGGTGCGCACCCTCGTGCGCGGCACCTCGCCCTTCAACAGTGTGGCGGCCTCGGTGACCCGCGCGGCGGTCGACAGCCAGGACGACCTCGACGACGCCGGCACCTTCGTGACGCTGTTCGCCGTACGGATCGACCCGCGCAACGGCGAGATGGAGTACGTCGACGCCGGCCACGGCCTGGCGTTCGTCCTGCAGCCCGACGGCGAGGTGCGGCGCCTGGCCTCGGGCGACCTCCCCCTGGGCGCGATGGCCGGGGTCGGCTGGACGTCGCGCTCGGACGTGCTGGCGCCCGGCGAGACGCTCCTCGCGGTCAGCGACGGCGTCCTCGACGCGTTCCCGACCGCCGAGGAGGCGCTCGCCGCGGCGCGGGACCTGGCGGCCCTGTCACCCGATCCGAGCACGATCGTCGAGATGGTCACCGAGCGGGTGAAGGAGCTCACCACGAGCGACGACCTGACCGTGCTCGCTGTCCGACGGGAGACGACGTGAAACAGCTGGCCATCCGGATCCTGGTCCTCCTCACCCTGACGAGCGGCACGCTCTACGTCGGGTGGCGCTGGCTGTTCTCGGTCAACTGGGTCAACTGGTGGATCGCGGTGCCGCTCGTCCTGGCCGAGACCTACTCGCTCGTCGACTCCTACCTGTTCGGCCTCACGATGTGGCGCCGCAAGGAACGCGGCGAGGCACCGCCCCCGCCCGAGGGCGCGACCGTCGACGTGCTGATCACCACCTACAACGAACCGGTCGAGATGGTGGCCGCGACCGCGGAGGCCTCCGAGCGGATCGTGCACCCCCACACGACCTGGATCCTCGACGACGGCGACCGCCCCGAGATGCGGGCGGCGGCCGAACGGCTGGGCGTCGGCTACCTCACCCGGGGTGACGAGTGGCAGGACATGCCCCGCCACGCCAAGGCCGGCAACCTCAACAGCGCCCTGTTCCGCACCGAGGGCGAGTTCCTCCTGATCCTCGACGCCGACCAGGTGCCCGACCCGCTGATCCTCGACCGCACCCTCGGCTGGTTCCGCGACCCCGAGGTGGCGCTGGTCCAGACGCCCCAGTGGTTCAGCAACGTCACCGACAGCGACCCGCTCGGGAGCCAGGCGCCCCTGTTCTACGGGCCCATCCAGCAGGGCAAGGACGGCTGGAACGCCGCCTTCTTCTGCGGGTCCAACGCACTCCTGCGGCGCGACGCGCTCATGCAGCTCGGCATCGTCGCCTACGTCCGCGAGGTCGAGCGTGCCGTGCGCGACACCCTCCGGGCGTCGCGTCGCGTCCTCGACAAGGCGGTCGCTCGGGCCCGCAAGGACACGCCCGAGCTGGTTCCCTCGATCGGCCTGGTGCTGGAGGCGGTGCACGTCGCCCAGCGGCGGCTCGACGAGGGCGTCCCGGTCTCCGAGGTGACCTTCGAGTTCCAGCAGACGGTCCAGGAGGCGAGCAGGTCGGTCGTGAGCGACGACCTCGCGGCCATCCGGGCCGACCTCGCCGACCTGGAGCTGCTGACGGGCGAGTCGCTCGACCTGCTCCCGGTCGACGTCGACGCCGAGCTGGGTGTCCCGGTCGTCGACGACGCGGCGCTCGACCAGCTCGCCCGGCGCGACCTCTCACCCCTGGCAGCGGTCGACTCCGTACGACGTCTGATGACCGCTGTCGACGTCGACCGCGCCGACGAGGCGCAGCCGATGATGCCGCTCGCCACCGTCTCGGTGACCGAGGACATGGCCACCTGCATGCGCCTGCACGCCAACGGCTGGAAGTCGGTCTACCACCACGAGGTGCTGGCCCACGGGCTCGCGCCGGAGGACCTGCGCACCATGCTGCAGCAGCGCCTCCGCTGGGCGCAGGGCACCCTCCAGGTGCTGCTGCGCGAGAACCCGCTCGGCCAGCGCGGGCTGAGCGCGGGCCAGCGACTCATGTACTTCGCGACGATGTGGAGCTACCTCTCGGGCTTCGCGGCCGTCATCTACCTCGCCGCGCCGGTCGTCTACCTCTGCCTCGGCATCCTGCCGGTCAACGCCTACGGGCTGACGTTCCTCGCCTACTTCATCCCCTACGTCGTGCTCAACCAGCTGTTGTTCGCGGTCATCGGCTACGGGGTGAAGACCTGGCGCGGCCACCAGTACAGCCTGGCCCTGTTCCCGCTGTGGATCCGGGCCTGCGTGACCGCGGCCGCCAACGTGTGGTTCGGCCGGCCCCTGGGCTTCGTCGTCACCCCCAAGACGCGGCAGGCACGTCAGCCCTTCCCGTGGCGGCTGATCTGGCCGCAGCTGACGGCCATGGCGATCCTCGTCCTCGCGTGCGTCGTGGGCGGGCTGCGCCTGTGGGCCGGGACCACCACGTCGGTGATCGGCACCGGCGTCAACTGGCTGTGGGTCGCCTACGACCTGCTCGTGCTGAGCGTGATCATCGAGGCCGCGCGGTTCCGCGTGCCGGAGTTCCCCGACCAGGTGGAGGAGAGAGCAGCATGACCGAGTGGCAGACCGACGTCAGCGACGGCGTGGCGGTGATCGTGTGCCCGGCGCGGGTGTCGATGGCCGTGGCGGCGTCCTTCCGCGACGCCATCGCCGCGGCCGTGGCCCAGGCACCCAAGGTGGTCGTCGACCTCGGGCCCACGGCGTTCATCGACTCGTCCGGGCTCGGGGCCCTGGTCAGCGGTCTCAAGACGTGTCGGCAGGCGGGCGGCGACCTCAGGATCGCCGGCGCGGGCGAGCAGGTGCGCACCGTCCTCCGGCTGACCAACCTCGACCGCATCCTCCGCCCCCAAGACACGGTCGAGGACGCGCGCCGTGACTGGTGAGCACTACGACATCGAGGGCCTCGCGGTCCCCCGCGACATGGAGCAGCTGCACGACCTGCTCGAGCGGGCCTCGACCGAGCACCCGCACATCCCTGCCTCCGACGTGATGATGTTCGAGACCGCGGTGATGGAGCTGGCCAACAACGTCGTCGAGCACGGACGCCCGGTCGGCCAGGTCGCCTGGCGCTTCAGCCTGGAGGTGTCCGCCGACTCGCTCACCGCGCGGCTCGCCGACTCCGGGGAGGAGTACGCCGGGTGGGACGCGGCCGCCTCCCACGACATGCCGGGCGAGATGGCGGAGTCCGGGCGCGGCCTGCCGCTGGCCTCGGCCGTGCTCGACGAGCTCGACTACCAGCGCGACGGCGCGAGCAACGTCTGGACGATGGTGCGGCGCTGGCAGGCGTGAGGCCGCGCGCCCGGGTTCAGGCGCCGAGCCCCGACTCGACCGGGAGTGTCCAGCGGTGCCGCTTGGGCGCCCAGTCGATCACCGGCTTGGACCCGTCGGCCTGGTCGACCATCTTCACCGAGACCCGCACCGACGGCGTACGGTCGAAGCAGTCCCGGCTCAGCACCGCCCGGAACACCTCCTGGCCCCACTTGGGACGGGCCGCGTAGTCGCACTTGACGCGGTCGTCGCTCCCCCGCCAGCCGTCGGCCTCCGTCAGGACGTAGTCGGTCCCGTCGCCGAGGCCGCTGCTCAGGACGTACTCGGGGCCCTTGGCGTCGCGGTCGGTGTCGAGGAACACCGAGACCCCGGCCGCGCTGGAGCGCATCAGCTCGTTGAAGCGCACCTTGACGAGGACGTTGTCGGCTCCGTGGTTGACCTCGAGTCCGTAGACGTCGGTCAGCGAGCCCTTGGCATCGGCCGGGTCGTCGATGCTGTAGAACTCCGCGTGCGCCGGCGCGGCGGCGAGGGCGGTGAGCGCGAGCACGGGGACGGCCAGGAGTGAGATCCGAGTTCTCATGACCCGAGTCTGTCACCGCACACCCCTGTCGCGTCCACCCACTTGGGGAGGGGGCCGCGCGGCGGTGGGACGATGGCGGCATGACCGGGGCCGGGGGGTGGGGCACACGCCGCCACGGCACCACGCTCGCCCTCCTCGCCTGCCTCGCGCTCGCGGCCTGCGGTCGGTCCGACGAGCCGACGCCTCCGCTGCCGCCCTCCGCGTCGACGGAGGCGGCACCCGATGCCTCGCCCGACGCCCCGCCCGACACCTCGCCCGATCCCGCCCCGCCTGAGCGGCGTCCGGCCCCGGTGCGCATCGCGGTCGCGGGAGACGTGCACTTCGAGGGCGTGCTCGCCCCGCGCCTGCGCCGGCCTGCGACCGCGCTGACCGGCGCCGCCTCCGAGCTCGCCGCGGCCGACGTGGCGATCGTCAACCTCGAGACCTCGGTCGGCACGGGTGGAGCTCCAGAGCCCGGGAAGCGCTTCACCTTCTCCGCCGGCGCGGCCGCGTTCACCGCCCTGGCCGCCGCGGGCGTCGACGTCGCCAGCATGGCCAACAACCACGCCCTCGACTTCGGGCGCAGCCGCCTGCCCTCCACGCTGCGGGCCGCCCGCCGCGCGGCTGCCGCCGACCCGCCGCTGGCCGTGATCGGGATCGGCGCCGACGCGGACGACGCCTTCGCCCCCGCTCTCACCGACGTCGAGGGCACGACCGTGGCGACGATCGCCGCCTCGGCGGCCGACCAGGACCCGACGGCGGACCCCACTGCTTCCTGGGTGGCGGGACCGGCCAGGTCCGGGGTCGCCGGCGCACTGGACCCCGGACGCCTGCTCCGCGAGGTGCGGCTCGCCGACCGGTCCGCCGACGTCGTGGTCGTCCACCTCCACTGGGGCGTGCAGGGCCAGCGGTGCCCGTCCGACGACCAGCGCGTGATGGCCCGGCGGCTCGTCGGTGCCGGCGCCGACGTCGTGGTGGGCAGCCACGCCCACGAGCTGCAGGGTGACGGTCGTCTCGGGCCCGGCTACGTCGCCTACGGGCTGGGCAACTTCGCGTGGTACTCCCCCGGCCCCACCGGCGTCCTCACCCTCACCGTCCGGCCACCGCGCGAGCCGGCGGGCCGGGCGAGGGTCACCGCGTCGCGGTGGTGGCCCGCGACGATCGGTGCGGACGGTCTCGCCGCGCTCGACACCGGCCCGGCGGCGGCGGCGTCGCGGGACCGCCGGGTCGCGCTGCGGGAGTGCGCCGGGTTGGGCTGACCAGCCTCAGCGCGGGGCGAGCCACTCCGCGACGATCCGGCCCACTCGCTCGAGCTGCGCCGGCGACACGACGGACGGCACGTCCGCGGTCGAGTGGTAGCCGGCGTAGGGCGTCGACCCCAGGCGCGCGGCCGGCAGGCCGTCCCGGACGAAGGACCAGTGGTCGCTGCTGCGCTGGCCGCTCTCGGCGACGGCAGCCGCGCCGGCTCGACGGGCCGCTGCCAGCAGCGCTCCCTGCACCGGGTCGGACTCGCCCGCGGAGCCGACCGGCACCACCGCCCCCACGCCGACGCGGTCGAGCGACACCATCGCCCGCATCGCTCGGCGCTCCGCGGGCGGCATCGCGGCGACGTACTGCCGCGACCCGTAGTGGTGGTCCTCCGGGTCACCGCGGGGCTCCTCGGCGCCGAAGGCGACGAACACCGTCGGGAGGCGCGTGGAGTGCTGCGACGCCGCCTCGGCGACCGCGAGCGCCACGCCCACGCCCGAGGCGTTGTCCTCCGCGCCGGGCGCCTGCGGCACCGTGTCGAGGTGCGCCCCGACCACGAGGTGCGGCTTGGTCGGGTCGAAGCCCGGCGGGGTGGCCACCACGTTGACCGAGCGTCCGGCCGGGACGGGCACCCCCCAGGACTCCCCCGCCGGCACGTCCACGCGCCGCCGCTCGACGTCGTACCCGAGCCGGGACAGCTCGCCGGAGACCCAGCGGGCGGCGCGCGCGTAGGCCTCCCCCGTCGCCTCCCGCGGACCGATCCGGCCCGCGAGGTGGCGCACGGCCCGGACCGCGACGGCGGTGTCGACGGCGTCGGCGGAGAGCGGCTCGTCGGGCTCCGGTGAGGCCTCCGGTGAGGTCTCAGCGGTCGGGGACGGCTCGGCGGGCTCCTCTGGCTCCTCAGGCTGCTCAGGCTCCTCGACCGGCTCTTCGACCGGCTCTTCGACCGACTCCTGGGGCGGCGCGGCCGGCGCGTCTCGGCCGCCGCGCTCCGGCTGGTCCGTCGAGCACCCGGCGACCACCAGCAGCGCCATCGTGGCGGACGCAGCCGCCCCCCGCCGCCTCGCGCGCCCCGTCGTCACGCCCCCACCCTGCCAGCCCCATCCATGGACAGCCACGGACGAGCACGGCCAGGCAGGGTCGGGGAACCATCCGCACCCGAGACGTCCCGAACGACCTGCCGATGGTTCCCCACCCCGAAATGCCGAGCAGCGCCGCCCCGGAGGACGACGCTGCTCGCGAGAGGGACGAGCGTGAGCTCAGTCGAGGTAGTCGCGCAGGACCTGCGAGCGGCTCGGGTGGCGCAGCTTGGACATCGTCTTCGACTCGATCTGGCGGATCCGCTCGCGGGTCACGCCGTAGACCTTGCCGATCTCGTCGAGCGTCTTCGGCTGGCCGTCGGTGAGGCCGAACCGCATCGAGACCACGCCCGCCTCGCGCTCGGAGAGCGTGTCGAGCACTGCGTGCAGCTGCTCCTGCAGCAGGGTGAACGACACGGCGTCGGCCGGCACGATGGCCTCGGAATCCTCGATGAGGTCACCGAACTCCGAGTCGCCGTCCTCGCCGAGCGGCGTGTGGAGCGAGATGGGCTCGCGGCCGTACTTCTGGACCTCGATGACCTTCTCCGGGGTCATGTCGAGCTCCTTGGCCAGCTCCTCCGGGGTGGGCTCGCGGCCCAGGTCCTGGAGCATCTGGCGCTGGACGCGCGCGAGCTTGTTGATGACCTCGACCATGTGCACCGGGATGCGGATGGTGCGGGCCTGGTCGGCCATGGCGCGGGTGATGGCCTGACGGATCCACCACGTGGCGTAGGTCGAGAACTTGTAGCCCTTGGTGTAGTCGAACTTCTCGACCGCGCGGATCAGGCCGAGGTTGCCCTCCTGGATGAGGTCGAGGAAGAGCATGCCGCGACCGGTGTAGCGCTTGGCCAGCGAGACGACGAGTCGCAGGTTGGCCTCGAGGAGGTGGTTCTTCGCGCGGCGCCCGTCCTCGGCGATCCACTCGTACTCCTCGAGCATCTTCGGGCTGATCCGTCCGCCCTTGGCGAGCTTCTCCTCCGAGAACAGGCCGGCCTCGATGCGCTTGGCGAGCTCGACCTCCATCTCGGCGTTGAGCAGCGGGACCTTGCCGATCTGCTTGAGGTAGTCCTTGACCGGGTCGGCGGTCGCACCGGCGACCATGACCTGCTGCTCCGGCTCGTCGGTCTCGTCGGCCGCGGAGACGGTGAAGGCCTGCTTCTCGTCCTCCTTGATCGTCGGGTCGGCGGCCACGGCCTTCTCGAACTCGGCGTCGGGGATGTCCGGCAGGATCTTCTTGCCGTCCGGGCCGATGACCGGCGCCTCGACGGTGCCGAGGTCGACGACCTCGTCGCCCGCGGGCGCGTCGGCGGACGGCGCCGCCTTCTTGGCGGCCGCCTTCTTCGCCGGAGCCGCGGTCTTGGCGGCGGGCGGGGCAGCCGTCTTGGCCGCCTTCTTCGCCGGAGCCTTCTTGGCAGCGGACGACGTCGCGGCCCGCTTGCTGGTGGCGGCCACGGCACGCATGCCTGCGGCGTCGATCTGGACCGAGATCCCGAGGCCGCTGAGGTGCACCAGCAGCGCCTTCAGGTGCCGGGGCTCGACGCCGGCCTCGTCACTGGCGCGCCGTACGTCCTCGGGGGACACGGTGCCGCTGGGATCGGCACCGGCCACGAGGGCAGCGATGGAGGGGTGCGTGAGCACCTCTGCGGGAAGCAACTTGCGTGCGTGTGAGGACACGAACACCTCTCGTCGAGCAACTTCGGGGCGCGGCGAGGCCCGGTGACGTCAAGAGCCGCGATGCCATTCTGCCACGGCCCTCCTGATGGCCGGGCATCCGCCTGTCGGCCGCGCGTGTCCACGCTCCGTCAGGGGCGTGCGCCACGCTCCCCCGGTCATTCCGCGGCCTGAGCGACAGCCTTCTTGGCCTTCTTCGCCTTCTTGAAGTCGCGCACCTTCTGCAGCGACTCGGCGTCCACCACGTCGGCGACGGAACGGTGCCCTTCGAGGGCGTAGTCGCCGACGACGGCCTCCCAGCCCTCGGGACGCACGTCGAGCTGCTTGGCGAGGAGGGCGACGAAGATCTGGGCCTTCTGCTTGCCGAACCCGGGCAGCGCCATCACCCGCTTGAGCAGGTCCTTGCCGTCGGCGGCCTCGGTCCACAGCCGGGAGGCGTCGCCGCCGTAGGTGTCCTCGACGATGCGGGCCAGCTCCTGCAGGCGCGCTGCCATCGATCCCGGGAACCGGTGGATCGCCGGCGGGGTGGAGGCCATCGCCGCGAACTCCTCGGGGTCGGCGGCCGCGATCGCCTCGGGCTCGACCGTGCCGAAGCGCTCGAGGACCTTGGCGGGCCCCCGGAAGGCGTGCTCCATGGGGTACTGCTGGTCGAGCATCATGCCCACCAGCAGCGCGAACGCGGAGTCGTCGAGAACCTTGTCGGCGGCGGGGTCGCCCGTGATCTGGAAGCCCATGGGGACATCATCGCCCACGGACGCCGCCGTAGGGCTCGCGCTGGCACGCGAGCCGCCGTCAGGTGGGCGCCGCTACTGCGCCTTGACCGCCAGGACGGGGCACGGGGCGTCGAGGAGCACGCGCTGCGCGTTGCTGCCGAGGATGAGCTTGCCGACGGGCGAACGGCGACGCAGGCCGATCACCAGCAGCTCGGCGCCGTTGGCCTCGGCGATGCTGATCAGGTCCTCGGCGGGCTCGAAGCCACGCACCAGCTGACGGACGTCGTGCTCGACGCCGGCCTCCTCGAGCCTCTTCTGGATGCCGTTGAGGTCGTCCTCGGACGAGCGTGCGGCCGGCCCGTCGAAATCCTGACCTCCCCGGTGGGAGTTCACCACGACCAGCTTGCTGCCACGCAGCTTGGCCTCGTTGATGCCGGCAGCAAGGGCTGCTTCACCCTCCGGCTTGGGGACGTACCCGACGACGACGGTGCCCATGGTGTCTCCTCTCGGGGCCGCGACGCCTCGCCGCCGGCCTGCTGGCACCGTAACGGAAACCACAGTGCTTGGGCAGCCTGTGGAGGGGTGGGTCGGACGCGTCGCGCTGCGGCAGGCTGGAGCGGTGGACCTCCAGCCCGCAGTCCAGCCCGCAGTCCTGGCTCCCGTGGACCGGCACACGCACGCGGTCCTCCGGGCGGCCACGCTCGAGCTGGTCGAGGGCGAGACCCGGCGCCGCTTCCCGGTGGCCCTGCACGCGGGGGTGCCGGGCCGGTCCGTGCGGCACGTCGAGGACCCTCCCCTGCCGGACGCCGGGCTGCGGGCCGACGTCGTCCTCACCATGCTCCGGGCCGCCGCCTCCCTCACCCCGCGCCCGGCGCTGTGGCTGACCCGGCCCGGCGAGCTCAGCCCGCACGACGACGACCTGCGCTGGCTCGGTCCCGCCGCCTGGGCCGCCCGCGCGCTCGGGACCTCCGTCGGCCTGGTCGTGGTGACCCGGCGGGGGTGGTTCGACCCGGTCAGCGACGTACGCCGCGAGTGGCAGAGGCTGCGCCCGCGTCCCCCCTCGGCCCGGACCTGACCTCGAGCGGTGGCTGGGCCACGGCTCGACCGGCAGCGGTGAGGCACGCGGCTTTCGGGCGCGCAAGACCTGCCTCACGCACCGCTCCCCCGGCGTGTCGCCGTAAGACGCGCACCCAGCGGTGCGTGAGCCACCTTCCCGAGGCGCAGAAGGCGGCTGAGCCACCGCTCACCGGGCAGCGGTGAGCCACGCGGCTTTCGGGCGCGCGGAACCTGCCTCACGCACCGCTCGTACGACGACGCGGCGCGGCCGGGGGCCGGGTGGCCGGCTGGCGGGGGTCAGTCCCAGGTGTGGACGGGCTCGTTGCTGTGCATCCGGTCGCGGTAGTCGAGGAGGGTCGCGCGGAGGGCGTCGTAGCGGTCGACTCCCCCGCGCTCGTGGACGCGGTCGACGAACCAGCCGGCGCCGCTGGCCTCGCTCTGGCAGCGCTGCTCGATGATGCCGAGGTAGCGGTCCCGCTCCTCCGACGGGACGCCCCAGGACTCGAGACCGGCGTGGGCCATCGGCAGCAGCCGGCGCAGCACCAGCTCGGTGGCCCGGACCTGGCCGAGGCCCGGCCAGTAGACCTGGGCGTCGACGCCCATCTGGGCGGCGACGTGGAAGTTCTCCTCCGCCGCGGAGAACGACATCTGCGACCACAGCGGCCGCTCGCTCTCCACGAGGTAGCGGACGAGGCCGAACCAGAGCGCGGCGTTGGCGATGGTGTCGGCGACCGTCGGCCCGGCCGCGAGGAGGCGGTTCTCGACGCGGAGGTGCGGCATGCCCTGCGAGATGTCGTAGACCGGCCGGTTCCAGCGGTAGATCGTGCCGTTGTGGAGCTTGAGCTCGTGGAGGGCCGGCGTGCCGCCGGACTCGAGCACCTCGAGGGGGTCCTCGTCGTCGGTCACCGGCAGCAGGGCCGGGAAGTAGCGGACGTTCTCCTCGAACAGGTCGAAGACCGAGGTGATCCACCGCTCCCCGAACCACACCCGTGGCCGGACCCCCTGCGCCTTGAGCTCCTCGCTGCGCGTGTCGGTGGCCTGCTCGAAGAGCGGGATGCGGGTCTCGCGCCACAGCTCCTTGCCGAGCAGGTAGGGCGAGTTGGCCGACACGGCCAGCTGCACGCCGGCGATCGCCTGCGCAGCGTTCCAGTGGGCGGCGAACTGGTCGGGCGAGGTCTGCACGTGGAACTGGGTGCTGGTGCAGGCGGCCTCGGGGACGATCGAATCCGCGGTCGTGGTGAGGCGCTCACGGCCGGAGATGCTGATCGTGATGTCCTCGCCGCGTGCGGCGAGGATCTGCTCCGAGAGCAGCTTGTAGCGCGGGTTGGAGCTGAGCGAGGAGACGGTCATGTGACCCTCGGCCAGCGTCGGGAGGATCCCGATCATCACCTGGTGGGCACCCACCTGAGAGCCCTTCTCCTCGGCGTCGTTGAGCGAGCGGCGCAGGCTCTGCTCGAACTCGGAGAGCCCACCCTCGCGGAGCTTGGCCGGCGCCACGTTGATCTCGATGTTGAACTGGCCGAGCTCGGTCTGGAAGTCGGGGTCGGCGATGGCCTCGAGGACCTCGGCGTTCTTCAGGGCCGGGTCGCCCGCGTCGTCGATGAGGTTGAGCTCCATCTCTAGGCCCGTCATCGGGTCGTCGGTGTCGAACGCCGCCTCGCGCAGCATGCGAGCGAACACGTCGAGGTTGCGGCGCACCTTCTCGCGGTGGCGCGTGCGGTCGGCCCGGCTGAACTCCTGCTGATCGACCTCTTCGCCCATGTCCGAACCCTAGTCACGGCGGGATCGACCGGGAACCGTCCGGAGGGCTGGTCTACGCCGCCGGATCGCCGCTCACGCCCAGCCCGGGCTGCAGCGTCGCCCACGAGTCCGGCGGCGTCGCCGACTCGAGCAGCTGGGCCACGAGCCCGGCCAGCGAGTGGGCCGGCTCGCTCTCGCGACACCGGTCGACGGCACACCACGACAGCGCGCCGTCGCCGGCGAGCCACGCGGCGAACGCCAGGACCGCAGCGGGGCCGGCGACGTGGGACGAGGGAAGCCGGCGCACGGCGTCGGACCAGAGCTCGACCGCGCCCCGCGCCTCGGTGCGGTCGAGCCAGACCCACGCCTCGTCGCGCCGCTCGCCCGTGCGCACCGTCGCGGCCACGGACGCCAGCTCCGGCGCGGTGAACGTCGTCGCGGCGCCGAGGTGGCGACGCACCAGCGCCCGGAGGCCGCCCGCGGGGAGCGGCGTCGCGCCGGCCAGGTGGGGCAGGCTCCGTCCCACCGCCGGCGCGTCGGGTGCGAGCGTCTCGCGCAGCGCCTCGCGGCTGGCGTGGGTCACCCGCCCCTCGTAGACGGCCTGGGCGGTGAAGGGGTGCTCCGCGAGGGTGAACGGCGTGCCGCGGTAGGCGGCGAGCGGCGCCCCCGGGAGCACGGCGTACCAGTGGTCGTCGTGGACGCGCAGCACCTCACGCACGTCGATGCCGGCCGCGGTGAACTCCTCGTGGACCGACCAGGCAGCCTCGTCGGCGACCGTCGTGTCGTCGTCGTAGACCACCACGACCACCTGCCGCACGCCGTTGCGCCGTGCGGGCCGCAGCAGCGCCTCGACGACGTCGTCGACGTCGTCGGGGTCGTGGGGCAGGTCGACGCGGGCGTGCATGCCGCCCCCCGAGCCGCCGACGCTCACCAGGACGACGGACCGTCGGGGGACGAAGCCCAGGGCGAGGGGCACGAAGGCGGCGATGTCGCCGCGACTGCGCACGCGCAGCGTGGTGGGGCCGGCGGGCGCCGACGCGGTGGAGGGAGGGACGGGGACGGGGACGAGCTCGTGAGGTTCCATGACGTCGACGCTTCCCGCGGGCACCGACCCTCGACACAGGTCGGCGTCCCCGCCTGTGGACGGGCGGGTCCCGAGGCCGCCTGTGGACGGTTCGTGGCCCGTGTCCGGCCCCGCGGGCACTCCACCGTCCGCTGCATGCGGGAGGATGGCGCGGTGACACTGCTGCCTGCTCCCGGCCCGGCCGGCTGATGCGCAGCACCGCGTCGATCCTCCACCTCGACCTCGACGCCTTCTTCGCCGCCGTCGAGCAGCGCGACAAGCCGTCGCTGCGCGGCAAGCCGGTCATCGTCGGCGGCACGGGCGGCCGGGGCGTGGTGTCGACGGCGTCCTACGAGGCGCGCAAGTATGGCGTCGGGTCGGCGATGTCCGGACGCGAGGCCCGGGCCCGCTGCCCGCACGCGGCGTTCCTCAGCGGCCGGTTCCATGCCTACCGCGCGACCAGCAAGCTCGTCATGCAGGCGCTGCGCGACCTCTCCCCGCTCGTGGAGCCGCTGTCGCTCGACGAGGCCTTCGTCGACCTCGCGGCCGCCGACCTGCCCGACCTCGAGGTCGACACCGTCACCGCCGCGGGCGCCGAGCTGCGCCGTCGCGTGCAGGAGGTCACCGGCGGGCTCACCGCGACGGTCGGCATCGCGTCCTCGAAGTTCCTGGCCAAGGTCGCGAGCGAGCTCGACAAGCCCGACGGCATGACCGTGGTCCCTCCCGGCACCGAGCTCGACCTGCTCCGGCCGATGAAGGTGAAGGTGATCCCGGGCGTCGGCCCGGCGACCGCCGAGCGGCTGCGTCGCGCCGGCATCCACACCGTGGCCGAGCTCGAGGCGGTCACCGAGGACGAGCTGGTGCGGCTGCTCGGCCAGGCACAGGGGCACGGGTTGTGGCAGCTGGCCCGGGCACAGGACTCCCGCCCGGTGGTCGCCGAACGCGAGGCCAAGTCCATCAGCGTGGAGGGCACCTACGACTCCGACCTCACCGATCGCAGGCTGATGGAGGGGCTGCTGACCAGGCAGGCGCGCGAGGTGGGCACCCGGATGCGGAAGAACGGCCACTCGGGCCGGACCATCACGATCAAGGTCCGCCTGCACGACTTCACCACGCTCAGCCGGTCGAGCACGCTCACCAGCCCCACCGACGACGGCGCCACCATCGCCCGGATCGCCCGCTCGCTGCTGGCCGACCTCGACACCACCGGCGGCGTGCGCCTGCTCGGGGTCGGGGTGTCCGGCCTCGCCGACTGGGTGCAGGAGGACCTCTTCGGCGCGGACGCCGAGGACGAGGAGGTCGAGGTCGTGCTCCCCGAGCCACCACGGCGCACCTGGCCGCCGGGCGCAGACGTCGTGCACGACGAGCTGGGTGCCGGCTGGGTGTGGGGCTCCGGCGCGGGGGTGGTGACCGTGCGCTTCGAGACCGCCGACACCCCGCCGGGGCCGGTGCGCAGCTTCCGCGCCGACGACCCGGCCCTGCGTCGCTTCGAGCCGCCGCCCGAGGACTGACGGCCGCCCTCACCCGAGCCGGAGCAGCACCTCGTCGCCGGGCCGCAGCTGCGCGCAGAGGTCGAGGTCGTCGTCCTCGACCACGGCCACGACCGGGTAGCCCCCGGTGGTCGGGTGGTCGGCCAGGAACACGACGGGCTGGCCGGACGGCGGCAGCTGGACCGCGCCGTGCACGATCCCCTCGCTCGCCAGCTCGCCGCCGCGGCGGAGGATCGGCGGCCCGGTGAGCCGCAGCCCGATCCGGTCGCTGTCGGGCGCCACGGCGTACGACGCCCCCTCGAGCCGCCGCCAGCCGTCGTCGTCGAGCCACTCCGCGCGCGGTCCGCGACGCAGCCGCAGCACCGGGTCCCGGGGTCGTACGACGACCGCGGCGGGCGCCTCGGGGAGCGGTCCGGTCGACCCGAGCGCCAGCACGTCACCCGCCGCGAGCCGGGGCGGCCCGACCCAGGCGAGGGTGTCGGTGGAGCGCGAGCCCAGCACGGGGGTGACCGCGATCCCGCCGTTGAAGGCGACGTAGGACCGGACGCCGGTCGTGGCCGGTCCGACCGTGACCACGGCCCCGCCGGGCACGGTGACCGCGGCGCTGTGGGGGACGGCCCGCGCGCCGACGCGGACGGTGCACGGGGCGCCGGTCACGGCCAGCGTCACCGCGCGGCGCGGCCTCAGCACGATCCCGCCGACGGTGGTCTCGACCACGGCGTCGTCGGGCCTCCCGCCGACGAGCCGCCGGGCGAGCGCCGCGGCTCCGCGGTCGAGGGCACCCGCGCGGGGCACGCCCAGGTGGGCCCATCCCCGCCGGCCGAGGTCCTGGACGGTCGAGAGCGGGCCCGGGTCGACGACCTCGACGTCGCCGCCGGCCGTCACCGCGCCGCCTCGAACCGCACCCGGGTCCCGGGGGCCAGGAGGGCCGGTCGGGCGCGGTCCACGTCCCACAGCTCGGCGTCGGTCGTGCCGATCAGCAGCCAGCCGCCGGGCGAGGCCGTCGGGTAGACGCCGCACCAGGTGTCGGCGAGCCCGACCGACCCGGGTGCCACGCGGGTCCGCGGCGACGCCAGCCGCGGCACGGCCCGCTCGAGCGGGAGCCCCGCGAGGTAGGCGAACCCGGGTGCGAACCCGCAGAAGGCGGAGGTGAACTCCAGCGACGTGTGGAGGTCGACCACCTCCCGCGTCGTGCACCCCCAGTGGTCGGCGACCCGGGCGAGGTCGGGACCGGAGTAGTGGACCGGCAGACGGACGAGCGGAGCGGGCCGGGTCACGTCGTCCGTCGCCCACCTCCGGAGGGCCTCGCGCGCGGCGACCGGGTCGACGCCGTCGAGGAGCACGGTCCGCGCCGCCGGGACGACCTCCTCGGCGGGCAGGCCGACCGCACGCACCCACGCGGCGAGAGCGGCGGCCGCCACGGCGTCCTCGACCTCGACGAGGCAGGCACGCGCAGCGACGTCGACGACCTTCACGTGGGCCATTGTCCACCGCGCCGCCCACCCGCGGAGTTGCCGCGGGGCCCCGACCTTTGGCAGCCTCGTGGGCGCACACAGGTGAGGGGCTCCCGATGGTATGAGCATCAGGAGCCCCTCGATGTGATCGGGATGGTGACGTCCGATCCACCGGACCGGCCTCCGGCCCCCACAGTCCCCGCCACCGGGCCTGCGCGGCGACCAAGTCGCCGTGTGGAGCTGTTCGTCCGATCCGATCCCCGACCCCGCCGGAGCGGCGTCGGTAGGAGAGTTCTACGTCGTCCTGGCAGCCGCCCGCAAGGGGTCTCCCCGACAAACCTGCGATCCCACAGGGTTCCCCACAGAAGTGGTCCGCTGCTCCACAGCCCGGTCGGTCCCGTCCACAGCCGGCGGCTCAGGCTGTGGAGGACCAGCACGTCTCTACGGACAGGCCGGCCGCCTCGAGCGCGCGTCGTACGACGACGGCGGTCCGCACCGCCCCCGGGGAGTCGCCGTGCACGCACACCGAGTGCACCGACGCCGCCAGCTCGACCCCGCGCGACGCCACCCGCTCGGGGTCGGTCACCAGGGCACCCGGCCGGTCGCGTGGCAGCAGCCGGCCGTCGGCGCCGTAACCGCGGTCGGGGAAGCCCTCGAGCCGCCACCCCCGGCCCCGCGCACGCGCCATCGACAGCAGCAGGGAGCCGGGCATGCCCAGGACGGGCAGCCCGCCCGAGCCGTCGAGCACCGCCGCTGCCTGCTCCTCGTCCCGGGCGACCCGGTGGTAGAGCGCACCGTGCGGCTTGAGGTAGGCCACCTCCGCGCCCTCGGCGGACGCGATGGCCGACAGGACGCCGACCTGTTCGGCCACCTGCTCGCGCAGGACGTCGGCGGCCACGTCGAGCTCCACCCGGCCGAAGCGCTCGCGGTCGGCGTAGGACACCTGCGCCCCCAGCGTCACCCCGCGACCGACGGCGACGGCGCAGACGGCGCGCATCGTGTCCACCGTGCCCGCGTGGAACCCGCAGGCCACGTTGGCGCTGGTGACGACCGCGAGAAGGCTCTCGTCGTCGGTGATCTCCTCGCCCAGGTCGGCGTTGAGGTCGACCGCGTCGGGGCCTTCGGCGTTCCGCATGGGCCCAGTGTCCCCGGGCAACCCCTGAGAAGTCCCTGAGAGTTGGGCGATCGTGCAACTCCGGTGGGTACTGGCTCGTCAAGGCAGGTGAAGGCACCACATCCGGGGCGGGGAATCCCGCGGCGGACACAGGCGTTGGAACAGATGTGCGACACGGGGTGGTCGCACGAGAGCAGGAGGACGAGATGAGCACCGCACAGGCCAAGCGCACCACCACCACTCGTGAGATCGAGGGCCGCGACAGCGTCGGGCTCTACCTCGACGAGATCGCTCGCACCCCGCTCCTCGACGCCGAGACCGAGGTCGAGCTGTCCAAGACGATCGAGGCGGGCCTGCTCGCGCAGCACCTCCTCGACACCGGCCGTGTCGGTCGCCGCAAGGGCGGTGCGCCGATGAGCGCCAACGAGGAGGAGCTCGAGTGGCTCGCCGAGCAGGGTCGCCTCGCGGTCGACCGGTTCATCGAGGCCAACCTCCGCCTCGTCGTCTCCATCGCGCGCAAGTACGGCCGCTCGCAGATGCCGATGCTCGACCTGATCCAGGAGGGCAACACCGGCCTGATCCGCGCGGTCGAGAAGTTCGACTACACCAAGGGCTACAAGTTCTCGACCTACGCCACGTGGTGGGTGCGCCAGGCGATCACGCGCGGCATCGCGCAGCAGGCCCGCGTCGTCCGCCTCCCCGTGCACGTCGTCGAGGAGCTCAACCAGGTCGGCAGCGCGCGGCGAACGCTCGAGCGCCAGCTCGGCCGCGACCCCGAGCCGCAGGAGATCGCCACCGAGCTCGGCATGGACATCGACCGCGTCCTCGACCTGATGAGCTGGGGCCGCGACCACGTCTCGCTGGACACGCCGGTGGACGAGGACGGCGACACCTCGCTGGGTGACCTGATGGCCCAGGAGACCGCGCCCGGCCCGGACCTCAACGTCCTCGACGCCGAGGCCCGCCAGCGGCTCGACGACCTCGTCGGCATCCTCGACGAGCGTTCCGCCGACATCGTCCGCGCCCGCTACGGCCTCGCGGACGGTCGCCAGCACAAGCTCGCCGACATCGGTGCCCGCCACGGCATCTCCGCCGAGCGGGTCCGCCAGCTCGAGCGCGAGGCGCTGCAGAAGCTCCGCCGCGCCGGCGACCCCGACCTCGCAGCCTGACTCCACAGCACCTCCCTCAAGACCGCCGGGCCGAGCCCGGCGGTCTTGCCATGTCCCGGCCCGCCCGCGCCCCGAGCGGTGCGTGACGCGGGTTCCGGACGCCGACAAGCCGTCCGACTCACCGCTCGGGTCGCGGCGTGCTGGGCGAGCGGTGCGTGACGCGGGTTCCGGACGCCGAGAAGCCGCCCCACTCACCGCTCGGTGAGGGGTGAGGTGGCAGACCGGATCAGTACGCCGCGGACTCCAGGTCCGCGCTCGCGGCCTGTGCCCGCTCGACCACGTCGGCGGGGACGGGCCGTCGGGCTGCCACCCGCGCCTGCCACATCTGGACCGCCACCACGCGGGCGGCCGCCTCCTCGACGTGCGCGCGCGAGACCAGGCCGGAGTCGATCGCGTCGGCGACGATCCCGTGCGTGGTGGCGGTGTCGACCGGCATGAGGAGCAGGTCGGCCCCGGCCTGCAGCGCCTGCAACGCCGGCGTGGGCCGGCCCCCGACGGCGCCCATGCCGAGCGAGTCGGTGATGGTGACGCCCTCGAAGCCGAGGTCGTCGCGCAGCAGGTCGTAGACCTCGGGCGCCATGCTGGCCGGCACGCCGGGAGCGATGTCGGTCAGGTCGAGGTGGCTGAGCATCACGGCCGGCGCCTGCTGGCGGATGGCCGACTCGAAGGGCGGCAGGTCGTGGGCGGAGAGCTCGGCGAGCGTCGAGTCGAGCACCGGGAGGGTGTCGTGGCTGTCGCTGGTGGCGCCACCGTGGCCCGGGAAGTGCTTGACGGTGGACACGACGCCCGCGTCGTCGTAGCCCTTGATCGCGGCGCCGACCGCCTGGGCCGCCAGCCGCGGGTCCTGGGAGGGCGACCGGGCACCGATGGTCGGGTCGGCGGCGCCGATGGTGACGTCGGCGACCGGGGCGAAGACCCACGTGAAGCCGAGGTCACGCAGCTCGAGGCCCGTGGCGAGGGCCGCGCCGCGGGTCACCCGGCGGCCGAGCCGGGCGTCGGCCGCGATGGCGAGCCCGGCCGTCTGGAAGTGCGGGAAGTCGGTGGCGATGCCGCGCAGGTGCGAGACGTAGCCGCCCTCCTGGTCGACGCCGATCACCGGCGGGTGGTCACGTCCGTCGGCGCGGGCGGCCTCGGCGATCGCCGAGGTCATCGCCAGCACCTGTTCGCGGTCGAGCACGTTGGCCCCGGTCACCGAGACGCCGGCGAGGTGCAGGTCGCGCACCATCCGGGCCGGCTCCTGCGGGTCGGTGCCGTGGAAGCGCCCGACGATGACGCCGCCGGCGAGCTGCTCGGAGCTCCAGGTGGAGACCAGCTCCTGCGCCTGCTCGAGCTCACCGGTGGTCGGACCCCACGTCGTCGGGGTGTCGGGGTCCTCGGACGCCTCCGGCTCGGCAGGGGCGGCGGACTCCGTCGTCGACACGGACGGCGACGGGCTGGACGTGGCCGGCTCCGCGTCGTCAGGCGCCTGTCCGAGGCCGGCGCACCCGCTCACGAGCAGGACGCCGGTCGCGATCAAGGCCAGGCGGGGTCGGGTCGAGAACACGCCGGGGAGGCTACCCGGCCGACCCCCGCGACCCGGAAACGTCAGGCCCGCCGGGCGAGCTCCTCGTGGATCGCCACGACCTGCCGCCGCAGGTCCTCGAGCGAACCGGTGTTGTCGACGACGTGGGTGGCGATCGCGAGCCGCTGCTCCCGGGTCGCCTGGGCCGCGATCCGCGACAGGGCCTCCTCACGGGTCCAGCCGCGGTCCGCGACCATCCGCTGCACCTGCACCTCGGCGGGGGCGTCGACCACGACGACGGCGTCGAAGGACCCCGCCCGCCCGACCTCGGCGAGGAGCGGGATGTCGTGGACCACGACCGCGTGGTCCGGGGCGTCGGCCTCGAGCTCGGCGCTGCGCCGGTGGACCAGCGGGTGGATGATGGCCTCGAGCCGGCGACGCGCGTCGGCGTCTCCGAAGACGAGGGCTCCCATGGCCGCGCGGTCGAGGTCGCCCTGCGGCGTGAGGAGCTCGGGCCCGAACTCCTCGACCACGGCCGCCAGCCCGGGCGTCCCGCGCGCCACGACCTCGCGGGCGAGGCTGTCGGCGTCGATGACGATCGCGCCGAGCTCGGCGAGGATCGCCGAGACGGTGCTCTTGCCCGAGGCGATGCCGCCGGTCAGGCCGACACGAACGGTCACAGGTCCTCCCCCACGACGACGGCCAGGATCTCGTGGAGCGTACGACGCTGGGCGGGCGTGAGCACGTCGAGGACCCGCTGCGACGCCTCCCGCCGTACGCCGTCGATGTGCGCGAGCAGCCGACGGCCGTCGTCGGTGGGCACCAGGCGGGTGGCCCGGCGGTCGGTCGGGTCCGGCTCGCGCCGCAGCCAGCCGCGGTCCTCCAGCGCGTCGGCGACCTCCGTCGCCGACCGGGGCGCGATCCGCAGCGCCTCCGCGAGGGCCGAGGGTCGCATCGGCTCGGCACCGGCCAGCACGCGCAGCGCCCGCGCCTGGGCCGGCGTCACGTCCCAGGCGGCGAGGGCCTCGACGTGCGCGCGTCGCAGGCGCCGCGCGAGCGCCATGACCAGGTCGCCGGTCGCCGGGTCGGGCCCACTGTCCGGATCCATGGGAATACCTCGCTCTCCACCTCGGTTGTGGCCTCATAGTGAGGTTACCTCACCACTTCATCCAGAGAGGAGCTGGTCGGATGGCTGACCACACCGACTCCCCCACCCGAGGCCGCCGCGGCGGCCGGCCCGACCCGGCCGACCTGCGGCAGCTCGCGGACTCCCCCGTGTCCCTGCGCCGCATCGCCCGCCTCTTCGCGCCCCACCGCGCCACCTTGTCCGTCGTCGTGGCACTCATCGTGCTGAGCTCGCTCGTCGGCCTCGCCCAGCCGTTCCTCGTCCGGCACGTGATCGACGAGGCGCTCCCCCGCCAGGACGTCGGCCTGCTGCTGCTCCTGGTCGGCGCCATGCTCGGGGTCGCCGTCGCGACCGCCGCGATCGGCGTCGTGCAGACGTGGCTCTCCACCTCGGTGGGCCAGCGCGTCATGCACCGCCTGCGCAGCGACCTGTTCGCCCACCTGCAGCGGCAGTCCCTCGACTTCTTCACCCGCACCCGGGGCGGCGAGGTGCAGTCGCGCCTGGTCAACGACATCGGCAGCATGCAGGGCGTCGTCACCCAGACCGCGACGTCCATCGCCGCCAACGTCACGGTGGTCGTCGGGACGGCCGTGGCGATGGTCGCGCTGAGCTGGCGCCTGGCACTCATCTCGCTCGTCGTGCTGCCACCGGCCGTGCTGCTCACCCGGCAGGTCGCCCGGATGCGCCACCGCATCACCGGCGAGCGGCAGCGGCGGCTCGCCGACCTCCACGTCCAGATCGAGGAGGGCCTCTCTGTCAGCGGGGTGCTGCTCACCAAGACCCTCGGCGCCTCGCCGCGGCTGACCGCCCGGTTCGAGGAGACGTCCGCCGACCTCGTCGGCCTCGAGATCCGCTCCCGCCTCGCCGGTCGCTGGCGGATGGCGACGATGAACGTCGTCTTCGCCGCGGTCCCGGCCGCGATCTACCTCGCCGCGGGCTTCCCGGCCACCTCGGGCGGGATGACCATCGGCACCCTCGTCGCCTTCATCGCCCTGCAGGGCACGCTCTTCCGGCCGCTGATGGGGTTGCTCAACGTGGGCGTCGACCTCACCGCCTCGCTGGCGCTCTTCAGCCGGATCTTCGAGTACGCCGACCTCCCCGTCGACCTCGGCGAGCCCGACGAGCCGGTCCGGCTGGACCGGCAGCGCGTGCGTGGCGAGGTGCGCTTCGAGCACGTCGGCTTCTCCTACGACGGCGACCGCGCCGTGCTGTCCGACGTCGACCTCGTGGTCCCCGCGGGCGGCACGCTGGCGCTGGTCGGCGAGACCGGCAGCGGCAAGTCGACCCTCGCCTCGCTCGTGCCCCGGCTGCACGACGTGACGAGCGGCCGGGTGCTCGTCGACGGGGTCGACGTCCGCGACCTCGCCGCCACCGATCTCGCTGCCGTCGTCGGGGTCGTCACCCAGGAGACCTACCTGATGCACGCGAGCGTGCGCGACAACCTGCGCCACGCGCGCCCGGACGCCACCGACGCCGAGATCGAGCAGGCCTGCCGCACCGCGCGCATCCACGACCTGATCACCTCGCTGCCCGACGGCTACGACACCGTCGTGGGCTCGCGCGGGCACCGGTTCTCCGGCGGCGAGCAGCAACGGTTGGCCATCGCCCGCACCCTGCTGCGCGACCCGGCCGTGCTCGTCCTCGACGAGGCCACGAGCGCGCTCGACAACGAGACCGAGCGCGCCATCCTGGCCACCCTCGACGAGGTGACCCGGAGCCGTACGACGATCACCATCGCGCACCGGCTGTCCACCGTCCGCGACGCCGACCAGATCGCTGTCCTCCACGCGGGCCGCGTGGTCGAGCTCGGCACCCACGAGGAGCTGCTGCTCCAGGGCGGCCGCTACGCAGACTTGGTGCGCGGCGGGCTGGGCGCGGAGCCCGCGGCTGCGTGAGCGGACGTCATGGGAATCCGGGGTCCGAACGCCCAGCTCCCATGACGTACCTCCTCAGGAGTGCGTCAGGCGGACGCCTTCTCCGCGGCCGCCAGCAGCACGCAGGTCGCCACGGCCTCCATCGCCTGGGTGACCTCGGCGAGCGGCGGCATGGTGGGCGCCAGCCGGATGTTGGTGTCGTCCGGGTCCCGCTTGTAGGGGAACGACGACCCGGCGGGCGTCAGCGCGATCCCGGCCTCCTTGGCGAGGGCGACGACACGGCTCGCGGTGCCGGGCACCACGTCGAGGTTGACGAAGTAGCCGCCGGTCGGGCTGTTCCAGGTGGCGACGCCGCGACCGCCGAGCCGCTCCGTCAGCACCCGGTCCACCTCGGCGAACTTCGGCGCGATGATCGCGCGGTGCTTGGCCATGTGGTCGCGCACGCCCTGCGGCGACCCGAAGAACTCGGCGTGCCGCAGGTGGTTGACCTTGTCGGGCCCGATCGACCCGTTGCCGAGGTGCCCGAGGTACCAGCCGACGTTGCCGGTCGACGCCGCCAGGAAGGCGACACCGGCGCCGGCATAGCTGATCTTGGAGGTCGACGCGAACATGATCGGCCGGTCCGGGTGGCCCGCGGCCGAGGCGAGGGTCAGGATGTCGGCGCTCTTGGCCTCGTCTTCGGTGAGGTGGTGCAGGGCGTAGGCGTTGTCCCAGAAGATCTTGAAGTCGGGCGCGGCCGTCGGCATCGCGGCCAGCCGGGCAGCGACGTCCTGGCTGCAGATCGCGCCCGTCGGGTTGGCGTAGGTCGGGACGATCCACATGCCCCTGATGCTCGGGTCGTCGGCGACGAGGGCCGCGACGGCGTCGGCATCCGGCCCGTCGTCGTGCATCGGCACGGTCACCATCTCGATGCCGAGGCTCTCGAGCAGGGTGAAGTGACGGTCGTAGCCCGGGACCGGGCACACGAAGCGGACCTTCTCCTCCGTGCTCCACGGGCGCTCGGAGTCGACCGCGCCGAAGAGCATCATCCAGACCAGGCAGTCGCGCATCATCGACAGGCTGGAGTTGCCGCCGGCCACGACCTGGTCGGGCTCGACCCACAGCAGCTCGGCGAACATCTCCCGCAGCTCGCGCAGGCCCTCCAGGCCGCCGTAGTTGCGCACGTCGACCCCGCTGGCGTCCTTCGTCGACGTCGGCAGCCTCAGCAGGTCGTCGGCGAGGTCGAGCTGCTCCGACGACGGCTTGCCGCGCGTGAGGTCGAGCTTGAGCCCCTGCGCCTTCAGCTGCTCGTAGGCGGCGCGCTGCTCCTCGAGCAGGGCGGCGAGGTCGTCGGCGGACAGGTCGGCCAGCGCAGTCGCGTTCACGGGTTCCAGCCTAGAGGTCCCGGCGTCCGGCCCTGACGGCCGCTCTCCCGCTGGTACGACGCCTCCTGCGGGTGGTGCGCCCAAGAGGCGGCCCCGCCAGCGGGCCGCTGAAGAACTGCGGCCGGACGACAACTGCCGGCGCCTCGGCGACGTCGTACGGCCGCAGTTCTCCTGCAGCCGGCGACACCCGTACGACGTCGGAGACCCCCGACGCTGAGGTCAGGCGGTCATCCGGAAGGTCCGCCGGTACTCCTGGGGGCTGACCCCGCGGGCCCGGCCGAAGTGGTGGCGCAAGGTGGCGGCGTTGCCGAAGCCGACCTCGCCGGCGACCCAGTCGATCGAGTGGTCGGTCTGCTCGAGCAGCTCCTGCGCGGCACGCACGCGCTCGCCGAGGATCCAGCTGTACGGCGTCGTGCCGGTCTCCTCCTTGAAGCGCCGAGCGAAGGTGCGCGCCGACATGTGCACCTGCTTGGCCAGGGTCTCGACGTCGAGCTCCTCGGACAGGTTCGCGCTGATCCACGCCAGCAGCGGCGCCAGCGCCTCGGACTCGCACACCGGGACCGGGCGCGCGATGAACTGCGCCTGCCCCCCGTCACGGTGCGGCGGCACGACCATCCGACGGGCCGTCGTCGCGGCGACCTTGGCGCCGAACTGCTGGCGCATCACGTGCAGCGCCGCGTCGAGGGCGGCCGCGGACCCGGCGCCGGTGACGATCGAGCCGTCCTGCACGTAGAGGACGTCGGGGTCGACGATGGCTCGGGGGTAGCGTGCGGCCAGCTCGGCGGCCCACCTCCAGTGGGTGGTGCAGCGGGTGCCGTCGAGGAGACCGGCCTCACCGAGCTGGAAGGTCGCGGTGCAGTGCGCGAAGAGCATCGCGCCACGGTCGTGGGCGGCGCGCAGCAGCTCGGAGACCTCGGGCGAGGTGCTGCGGTGGTCGCTCTTGGGCGCGAGGCAGATGAGGTCGGCGTCCGCGGCGGCGTCGAGCCCGTGCTCGACGTGGAGGTCGAACCCCGCGCGCGTCCGCAGCCTGCCCGGCCGCGGGGTCACGACGGTGAAGTCGAACACCGGGTTGTCGTCCTCGGGGTGGTAGGGCTCTGCCCACACCTCGCACAGCGCACCCAGGCCGAACGGCTCGGGCTGCTCCTGGACGACGACCACGACCTTCTTCATGACAGCAGACTGGACCACCGCTGGCAGGAAATCAACTAACCCTGTCGTTCCTGCCACTGGTGGCAGGAACGAGATGGGCGAATGATTGCTGCCATGAACACGATCATCGCCCTCTTGGTCCTGGCCGCAGCGATCTCCGCGCTGGTCAGCTACGCCCGACACGACCGGTTCGCCGGCCCCGCCTCCGCCTCCCACCCCGTCGACGAGCTGGGCCCGATCGAGGAGCGACTGCACCTCGTCCCGCGCGGCTGAGCCCCGTTCCGACGGACACAAATCAACTTTTGCTTGACCTGACACAAAAGTCCAGCCTAGCGTGATGGCGGTCACACGGCTGTCGTGCCGGTGACGCTCGCTCCTCAAACTCGGTTGTGGAAGGCGCATCATGCCCGTGCGGTCTCGTCAGCTCCTCGTCTCACTGCTCGCCCTCGTGACCGGCCTGGCGCTCGCCCTGGGGCTCACCGCCCCGGTGGCGGCCGCCGTGCCGGACCCCACCCCCGACCGGACGGCGTCCAGCACCGCTGACGACACCGCTGACGACACCTCGGGCGACCGGGCGGAGAAGCAGGCCGGAGCCGCTGGCAAGTCCGGCAAGACCGCCAGGACGGACGAGCCTGCGGACGACGGGACGGCCGCGACCTCCGCCGCGGCGGCCGACGACCCGCCGGACCTCTCGAAGTTCCAGAAGGTCGTCCTGGGCCAGGGCACCGGTCTCGGCGAGGTCATGGAGCTCACCGTCGCGCCGGACGGGCGGGTCTTCTTCATCACCCGCGCGGGCGACATCTCGATGTACGACCCGGCCGACGGCAGCATCGAGATCATCATGAACAACCCCAGCCTCGGGGTCTGGAGCGGCCTGGAGGACGGCGGGCTCGGCATCACGCTCGACCCCGACTTCACCACCAACGGCTGGGTCTACGTCTACTACGCGCCGCTGCCGGCGTCGTACAACGCCAACCGGCTCGCGCGCCTCACCGTCGAGACCGACACCGACGGCGACGCGTTCATCGACAAGGACTCGGAGAAGGTCATCCTCGAGGTCGGCACGCAGCGCAACGTGTGCTGCCACTCCGCCGGCTCGGTCCAGTTCGGCGACGGTGGCGTGCTGCACCTCGCGACCGGTGACAACACCTCGTCCTCCGACAACGACGGCTACTCCCCGCACGACGAGCGGACCGGCCGATCGGACTACGACGCCCAGAAGTCGTCGGCCAACACCAACGACCTGCGCGGCAAGATCCTGCGCGTCATCCCGCGCGACGACGACGCCGGCGACGTCGACCCGACGGCCGGCGACGGCATCTCCTACGACATCCCCGAGGGCAACCTGTTCGGCGAGGGCGGCGCCTACCCGACCGCGCTCTACCCCGACGCGGACCCCGCCAAGACGCGCCCCGAGATCTTCGCGATGGGCCTGCGCAACCCCTACCGCCTCGGCGTCGACGCCGACACCGACGTCGTCTACTGGGGCGAGGTCGGTCCCGACTCGCGCGTCAACAGCCCCAACCGCGGCCCGCGCCACTTCGAGGAGTTCAACCGGACCGACGTCGCGATGAACGGCGGCTGGCCCTACTGCGGCGGCGAGGTCGGCGACGACCTCACCAAGATGGACTTCGGCGGCGCCTACGTCGACTGGGACTTCGTGGCCAACCGCTACCGCACCAACCCCGACGGCAGCCCCAAGCGGTTCCCGTGCAACGACCCCGAGGAGATGGCCGGGGTCAACGACTCCCCTAACAGCACCGGGCTGCAGACGCTGCCCCCGATGACCGACGCCTGGATCCCCTACTCCGACGTCGCGCCCTACAAGTACCCCGCCGTCCAGGGCTCGACCCCGACAGGCGGCCAGGTCTACCGGCAGTCGCAGAACACCGCGGCGAAGGACACCGCCTTCCCGGCCTACTTCGAGGGCTCCTACTTCATGTCGGAGATGAGCCGCGGCTGGATCAAGGAGGTCCGCACCGACGCCGAGGGCAACATCACCTCGGTCAACGACTTCATGAGCGGGTTCGTGGCGCCCGGTGACCTCGAGTTCGGACCCGACGGTTCGATGTACGTCCTCGAGTACGGCACCGGGTTCTTCTCCGGCTCCCCGCAGACCAAGCTCGTCCGCATCGACTACGCCGTCAACGGCTCCGCGCCCGTGGCCCGGGCCAGCGCCGACGTGACCGAGGGGCCGGCGCCGCTCGACGTCCAGTTCAGCAGCGACGGCACGAGCGACCCCGACGGTGACGACGTCACCTATGCCTGGGACCTCGACGGCGACGGCGAGACCGACTCGACCGACCCGGACCCGACCTGGTCCTACGACACCGCGGGCGACTACACCGTGGTGCTCACCGTCACCGACGCGACCGGGAAGACCGCGACGTCGCAGGTCGTCGTCAACGTCGGCAACACCGCGCCCACGGTCCGGATCGAGCTCCCGGTCGACGGCGGGTTCTACTCCTCCGGCGACGACATCCCGTTCGTCGTCGACGTGCAGGACGCCGAGGAGACGGTCGACTGCAGCGAGGTCGTGGTCCAGGAGGGCCTCGGCCACGACATCCACGTCCACCCCAACCTGTCGGTCAACGGCTGCGAGGGCACCATCCGCACCGCTGCGTCGGCCGACCACGGTCCGGACGCCAACACCTACGGCGTGCTGATCGCCACCTACCGCGACGGAGGCGCCAACGACGGCGCCAACGCGCCCCTGCAGGGCAGCGACACCGTCATCCTCCAGCCCAAGCTGCGCCAGGCCGAGCACGCCACCAACCGCCAGGGCGTCGGCTACACCGGCTACGACGACAAGTCGGGCACGCGCCCGGGCGGCGGCGGGCTGATCACGGGCATGGGCAACGGCGACTGGGTGATGTTCGACCCCATGAGCCTGGCCAACATGACCGACGTGTCGATCCGCTACTCCGGCGGACCCCAGTCCGGCGCCGCCATCCAGGTGCGCGCGGGAGCAGCCGACGGGCCGCTCGTCGCGACCGTGCCCCTCGACGGCGGGACGCAGGGCCAGTACTTCTACAAGACGGTCAGCGCCGCCATCACCGCGCGTGACGCCGACGCCGGCGGCCGTCCGCTCTACTTCGTCTACGCCGGCAGCGGCGAGATGAACTTCGACGAGTTCTCCGTCGAGGGCAAGGGCGTGGCCGGCAACACCTCGCCGGTCATCACCTCGGCGACCGCGGCCCCGGCCGACGGGCTCGCGCCGCTCGAGGTCGAGTTCACCGCCGAGGCCAGCGACCCCGACGGGGACGCCATCACCTACGAGTGGGACTTCGGCATCGAGGGCACCAGCGACGACACCGCCAGCACGGCGACGGCCACGTGGACCTACCCCGAGCCCGGCACCTACACCGCCACGCTCAGCGTGGAGGACTCCACCGGCAAGTCGACCAGCCAGGCCGTCGACGTGACGGTCCGGCAGCCCTGCGCGACCGCGCCGACCCCCGACGAGGGCTACGAGCTGCTCTTCGACGGCACCGACGTCTCGGGCTGGAAGCAGTCCGGCCCCGGCGGCTTCACGGTCGAGAACTGTGAGCTCACCAGCGTCGGCGGCCTCGGCCTCTTCTGGTTCTCCGAGCGCACGTTCGACGACTACACGGTCAAGCTGCAGTTCAAGCTGTCCGACGACGCGGACAACTCCGGCGTCTTCACCCGCTTCCCCGACCCGGGCAACGACCCCTTCGTCGCCGTCGACGAGGGCCACGAGATCCAGATCAAGGAGGGGCAGCCCAACGACGAGCCGCAGAAGACCGGATCGGTCTACAACTTCGACCGCGAGGACGCGCGCAACGCCAAGCCCGTCGGCGAGTGGAACGACTACGAGATCACGGTCAAGGGCCAGACCTACACGATGACGCTCAACGGCCAGGTGGTGAACGAGTACACCTCCGACGGCACGCGTGGCACCGACGGCTACATCGGCCTGCAGAACCACGGCAACGCCGACACCGTCAGCTTCCGCAACATCCAGGTCAAGGAGCTCGAGGTCGACGAGCCGTTCGTCAACGAGCTGACGGCCGACCCGGTCCGCGGCGGCGCACCCCTCACGGTGGACTTCACCGCCGAGGGCATCGACCGGCAGGACGACGCGATCACCTACGACTGGGACTTCGGCGACGGGTCCGACCCCGTCACCGGCGCCGCTGGCACGGTCTCGCACACCTACACCGAGGGCGGCACCTTCAGGGCGAAGGTGACCCCCGTCGACGCCGACGGCAACCGCGGCGTGACGCGGACGACCGAGGAGATCACCGTCCTCGTCGACCCGGTCGCCACCGCGACCGCGGCCCCGCGCTGCGGCGTGCTGCCGCTCGACGTCGACTTCGAAGCCTCCGCCACCGACCCGCAGGACCAGGCCGTGACCTGGGCATGGGACTTCGGGGTCGACGGGACCGACACCGACACCTCCACCGCGAAGTCGCCGTCCTACACCTACACCGAGGCCGGCGAGTACACCGCGACCGTCGTCGCCACCGACCCCGACGGCAACACCGGCACCAGCTCGGTGCGCATCGAGGTCCTCGCCGACGGCGAGTGCCGGCCCGTGGCCGACCTGTCGGAGCTGTTCAACAACGACGGCATCTCCACCGACGCCAACCCCGGCGACGGCAACTTCGACGGCGGCGGCTGGACCTTCGCCGCCGAGCTCCTCCCGCCGGCCGTGCAGGACAACGGCGGCCCGGTGCGGCTCAACGGCGTGGACTACGACTTCGGCAGCCCGGCCGACGGCCAGCTCAACAACGTCGAGTCCGACGGCCAGGTCATCCCGCTGCCGACCGGCACCTACGACGAGCTGAGCATCCTGGCGACCGCGCACAACGGCGACGTCCAGAAGGAGGCGACGCTCGCCTACAACGACGGCACGACGGCGCAGGTCCCGCTGCGGTTCACCGATTGGGCCGTGACGCCGAAGTTCGGCGAGGAGATCGCCATCGACATGCCCTACCGCCACAACGGCGGGGGCGACACCTCACCCCGGGTCATGATCTTCACCCAGCGGATCCCGCTGGAGGCCGGCAAGCAGCCCGACACCCTGACGCTCCCGGTCGACCCCAAGCTCCACGTCTTCGGGATCTCCGGGGTCCGGGGCGAGGAGCCCGCACCGCCGTGCGAGCAGCCCGAGCGCTCCGACGAGTTCGACGACACCGAGCTGCTCGACAACTGCCACTGGACGGTGCGCCGCCCCGACGAGACGGCGTACGACGTCTCCGACGGCGCGCTGCACCTGACAGCGCGGCCCGGTGAGTACAACGACACCGCCAACATCATCACCCAGGACGCTCCCGACGGTGCCTGGACGGCGACGACCAAGCTCATCTGGGACCCCGCCGAGGCGGGCCAGCAGGCCGGGCTCGTGGTCGCCGGCAGCGGCGGCTCCGGCTTCGCCAAGCTGACCTACGTCGACAAGGGCAACGACAACGAGTGGATCGAGTTCCTCAAGTCGTCGAGCCCGAGCAACAACGACTTCGAGTTCACCGGCGACTGGAACACCGGTGGCGGCAGCTTCAACGGGCCGTTCCTGCCCGGCGACTTCCCCACCACGTTCTGGCTGCGCT
Organism: Nocardioides pinisoli; assembly: GCF_024199985.1. Classification (GTDB taxonomy): domain Bacteria; phylum Actinomycetota; class Actinomycetes; order Propionibacteriales; family Nocardioidaceae; genus Nocardioides; species Nocardioides pinisoli. Next base: position 46,985 of record NZ_JANARS010000008.1, on the reverse strand, counting down.
TCACCTCGGACGGCACCCAGCTGCGCGGGTGGTACTCCACCGACGGCGACGAGTTCACCGAGGTGGGTGACCCGCGCACGCTGGCCGGGATCACCAACCCGCGCGTCGGCGTGATGGCGCTCAAGGGCGGTGCCGGGGGCAACCCGGTCGCCGACTTCGACTTCTTCCGCTGGTCGGGAGTCGAGCAGGGCGAGGCGCCGAGCGTGACCGCAGCGGCCGAGCCCACCTCGGGCACGGCGCCGCTCGAGGTCGCCTTCACCGCCGAGGGCACCGACCCCGAGGGCGGCGACCTCAGCTACGCGTGGGACTTCGGCGTCGACGGGACGCAGGACGACACCGCCGACACCGCCGAGGCGAGCTGGACCTACACCGAGCCGGGCACCTACACGGCGACCGTGACGGTCACCGACCCCGAGGGCCAGACCGGTGAGGACACCGTCGAGGTCGTCGTCGACGAGCCCGCCGAGGGACGTACGTGGGTCGTGGACGCCGTCGACTCGGCCACCGACAACCAGTGGGTGTCGGAGGACAACGGCACGTCGACCGTCACCATCGAGGTCGGCGACACCGTGGAGTGGCAGTTCGACCAGGCCACGATGGGCCACGACCTGACCTCACTCGACAGCGGCGACACCTGGGACCCCGAGCTCCGGGAGTACCGCGACGCGGGCGGAGCACCGGTGCGCTACACCTTCACCGAGCCCGGCACCTACGAGTACTGGTGCAGCATCCACGGCGCCACCATGCGAGGCACCGTGGTCGTCGAGGAGCCGGCGCAGGACAACCAGCCGCCCACCGCCGACCCGCTCGTCGACCCGCGTGAGGGCGCAGCACCGCTCTACGTCCACTTCGAGGCCCGCGCCGACGACCCCGACGGTGACGACCTCACCTACCTGTGGGACTTCGGCCAGGGCGACGGTCCGTCCGACCAGTCGACGTCGTCGCACGCCCACGTGACCTACACCGACCCCGGGACCTACACCGCCACCCTGACCGTCGACGACGGCAACGGGGGGACGTACGAGGACGAGTTCGAGATCGTCGTCACCGGGGTCGACCCGCGGGTCACGGCCACGGCGACGCCGACCAGCGGCCGGGCACCCCTGCTGGTCTCGTTCGAGGGGACCGCCGAGGACGACCAGGGCGACGTGGTCAGCTACGAGTGGGACTTCGGTGACGGGACCACCCCGGCCACGGGCCCCAAGCCCATGGCCCAGCACACCTACACCGAGCCGGGCACCTACCGGGCCGTGCTGACCGCGACGGACGAGGAGGGCAACACCGGCAGTGCCACGGTGCAGATCGACGTGGAGGCCCTGCCGGAGATCGAGGCGACGGCCACGCCGGACAGCGGTGACGCGCCCCTGGAGGTCGACTTCTCCACGGTCGTCACCACCGCAGGCGACGTCAGCGCCTTCGCCGACGGCACCACCACCTACCCGGACCTGACCGGGACGGCGTCGATGGTCCGCTCACGCGACACGACCGTGACCACGCTCGATGTCACCGGGCTCAAGCCCGGGGCTCAGCACATGGTCCACGTCCACGAGCAGGCCTGCGCCGACGGCAACGGTGGAGCGCACTTCCGCTTCGACACCGACCAGCCGTTCGCCGAGGCCAACGAGATCTGGCTGCCCTTCACCAGCGACGAGGAGGGCGCGAGCGGCGAGGTGGTCGTGACGAGCGAGCAGCGCGCCGGCTCCAAGGCCATGGCCATCGTGATCCACGACCCGGACAACCCGGCCAAGCGGATCGGCTGCGTCGACCTCGACCCGAGCACCGACGGGCTCACCTACGCCTGGGACTTCGGTGACGGCGAGCAGGCCGAGGGCGTCGACCCCACGCACACCTACACCGAGCCCGGCACCTACGAGGCCACGGTGACGGTGGGCAGCCAGGACGGCACCGACGAGGTCACCGACACCGTCGCGGTCGTCGTCACCGGCGACGACCCCGGGCCGACCGACCCGGTCGCCTCCGAGGTCACCGCGACGGCGACACCGTCGGAGGTCACGGTGGGCGACACCAGCCAGGTGTCGGTGAAGGTCGCGGCCGAGGGAACCACGCCCACCGGGCAGGTCACCCTCACCGGCGGCGGGAAGTCCTACGGCCCCACCGCGCTCGAGGGTGGCACCGCCACCTTCACCGTGGGTCCGTTCGCTGAGCCCGGTGCGGTGACGTTCACCGCGGCCTACGCCGGCAGCGACGACGTCGCGGCGGGCGAGGGCACGGTGACGGTCACCGTCAAGGCGAAGCCGGCCCCGGGCGACACCACTCCCCCGCAGACGACGATCACCGACGGTCCCAAGGGTCAGGGCCGCGGCCCGGCTGCGACCTTCACCTTCGTCTCCTCCGAGCCCGGCAGCAGGTTCGAGTGCAGCCTGGACGGCGGGGCGTGGGCACCGTGCACCTCCCCAGCGACCTTCAACAAGCTCAGGCAGGGCGAGCACGAGCTCCGGGTGCGGGCCATCGACGCGGCGGGCAACACGGACGCCACCCCGGCAGTCCGCACGTGGACGGTCGACCGCGGCAAGCCGAAGGCGAAGGTCCTGACCGGGAGCGAGCCGACCCGGGACCGCACGCCGACCGTCCGGGCCCGGATCAGCGACCGCCACGACCGCCTCCGCGCAGGTGACGTGACGATCCGCATCGGGGGCAAGAAGGCCGCGGCGGTGCGCGTCAACCGCAAGGGCGTCATGGTCGCGACGGCGAAGCAGCTCGCACCGGGTCGTCACCGTGTGGTGCTGGTGGTCCGCGACGCGGCGGGCAACAAGCGCACCGTCCGCTGGTGGCTCATCGTGCGCCGCTGACCCGCACGCACCCTGCTCCCGCACCCGCCGGCGATCCCGGCGGGTGCGGGCGCGTGACCCGGTACGGACACAATGCCTCCATGGCGAGCCCCGACACCGCTGACGTCCTCCCTGCTGGCGCCCGGGTGGCCCTGCTGGTCCCCGGCTCCGCGTCGTACGTCGACCTGGTCCTCGCGCTCCTCACCGACGGCGTCTTCCCGGTCCCGCTGGACCCGGCGCTCACGCAGGCCGAGCTCGGCCGCATCCTCGAGCCGATCGCCCCCGACCTCGTGGTCACCTCGGACGCCCAGGTGCAGCAGCTGCTCACCGGTCGGGCGGACCGGTCCCGCTCGCTGCCGCTCGGCCGGCCGATCCACTGCACGAGCGGCACGACCGGCACTCCAAAGGGCGTGTGGTCCGGCCTGCTGACCCGCGCCGAGGCGGAGGCGCTGGTCGCCGAGGAGCGCGACCTGTGGGGTTTCGACGCCGACGACGTCAACCTGGTGCTGAGCCCGCTCCACCACTCCGCGCCCCTGCGGTTCGCGACCGGCACCCTCCTCGCCGGCGGCCGGATCGTGGTGCCCGGGAAGTTCGACCCGGCGGCGGTGACCGCGGCGATCGAGCGCGAGCGTCCGACCACGATGTTCTGCGTGCCGACCCACCTGCAGCGCCTCTTCGCCCACTGGGACGCCGTCGGGGCGCCGGACCTGTCGTCGTTCCGCCTGGTTGCCCACGCGGGCGCACCGTGTCCCCCGCAGGTGAAGCGGGAGCTGGTCGACCGGTTCCCGGACGGCTCGACGTGGGAGTTCTACGGCTCGACCGAGGGCCAGTTCACGGCCTGCCGGTCCGAGGAGTGGCTGCGACGTCCCGGGACGGTGGGCCGGGCCCGACCCGGCCGCACGCTCACCGTCGACGACGACGGCCGGATCTGGTGCGCCGTCCCGCCGCACGCCCGGTTCACCTACCTCGGCGCCCCCGAGCAGACCGCCGCCGCGTGGCGAGACACCCCGGACGGGCCGGCGTTCACCGTCGGCGACGTCGGGCGGATCGACCCCGACGGCTACCTGCACCTCGAGGGCCGCCGCACCGACCTGATCATCACCGGCGGTGTCAACGTCTACCCGCTCGAGGTCGAGAACGCCCTCCGGGAGGTCGCCGGCGTCCGCGACGTCGCCGTCTTCGGCCTGCCCGATCCCCAGTGGGGGCAGCGGGTGTGCGCGGCCGTCGTCGGCGACGTCTCGAGCGACGAGCTCGACGCGCACGCCCGTCTCGTCCTGGCGCCCGCCAAGCGACCCAAGGCCTACGTCGCCGTCACCGGCCTGCCGATGACCGCCACCGGCAAGGTGCGGCGCGACGCGCTGCAGGACCTGGTCTGAGACTCAGGCGGCCCAGACCGGGCCGACCTGGTCGACGAGGTCACGTGCCTGGCGCAGCCCGGTCTCGGCCGCGACGGCGCGCTTGGTGTGGTCGAGCAGGTTGCGGCCGAAGGCCGCCAGCGCCTCCGCGTCGGGCGTCACCACCGACCAGGCGCGCGGACCGACGCGCTCGAGCTGGGCCCGGATCGACACCTTCTTGCTCAGCGACCGCGGGAGCGGCGCCAGGACGACCACCCGCTCGGCACCTGCCGCGACGTCGACGTTGGCCGTGGACCGCATGCCGCCGTCCATGTAGGCACGTCCGTCGATCTCCACGGGCGGCCACACCGTCGGCACGGCACAGCTCGCCGCGACCGCCGCGACCATGTCCACGCCGGAGTCCCGTCCGAAGACCGTGAACTCGCCGGTCGTGGTCTCCACGGCGGTGATGCGCAGGTCGCGGTCGGGCCAGTCGTGGGCCGGGAGCCGCGAGCGGATGACACCCTCGCGGTCGACGCTGCCGGGCGCGTGGGACGCGTGCGCGACCCGCCCGACGCGGGCGAGCTTGTCGCGCCCGCTCCCGGGCAGCACGTAGGGCGGGACGAGCTTGAGCGCTGCGATGCGCGAGAGCCGACCGCCGAGCTCGGCGTCGGCCGGCTCGAGCTGGGCGGCGTAGAGCTCCTCCAGGGGCAGTCCGTTGGTCACCTGCGCGCCCACGACCGATCCGGCCGAGGTGCCGACGACGATGTCGGCGCCGGTGAGGTCGACGCCGGCGCGGGCGAGCCCGGTGAGGACCCCGAGCTCCCACGCGATCCCGGTGATGCCCCCGCCGCCGAGGACCAGTGCCGACGTGCCGCGTCCTGTCATGTCGCCAGTTCTAGCGGATCGACCCTGACCGTGGCACGCCCCCGCGCACGACGACGGCCCGCCGGGTCTCCCCGGCGGGCCGTCGTGGTGCTACGTGGGTGCTACGTGGCGATCAGCGGATCAGTTGGAGCCGCCGGTCAGCTTCTCGCGGAGCGCCTGGAGCGCCTCGTCGGAGGCGAGCGAGCCGCCGGTGTCGCCACCGGTCTCGCCACCCTCGGCGACGTCGCCGCCCGAGGAGTACGAGGTGGCCTCGCCGGCCTCGGCCTCGGCCACCTTGGCCTCGGCCTGCTGCTTGACGTGCTGCTCCCAGCGGGCGTGCGCCTTGGCGTACTGGTCCTCCCAGATCGCGCGCTGCTCGTCGAAGCCCTCGAGCCACTCGCCCGTCTCGGGGTCGAAGCCCTCGGGGTAGACGTAGTTGCCCTGCTCGTCGTAGGTCGCGGTCATGCCGTAGAGCGTCGGGTCGAACTCCTCCACGTCGGCGGCCGCAGCGGTCTCGTTGGCCTGCTTGAGCGACAGCGAGATCCGGCGACGCTCGAGGTCGATGTCGATGATCTTGACCATGACGTCGTCGTTGACCTGGACGACCTGCTCGGGGATCTCGACGTGACGCTCGGCGAGCTCGGAGATGTGCACCAGGCCCTCGATGCCCTCCTCGACGCGGACGAACGAGCCGAAGGGCACCAGCTTGGTGACCTTGCCCGGCACGATCTGGCCGATCTGGTGGGTGCGGGCGAAGTGCTGCCACGGGTCCTCCTGCGTCGCCTTCAGCGACAGGGAGACACGCTCGCGGTCCATGTCGACGTCGAGGACCTCGACGGTGACCTCGTCGCCCACGGCGACGACCTCGGACGGGTGGTCGATGTGCTTCCACGACAGCTCGGAGACGTGGACGAGGCCGTCGACGCCGCCGAGGTCCACGAACGCACCGAAGTTGACGATCGAGGAGACGACGCCCTTGCGGATCTGGCCCTTCTGGAGCTGGGTCAGGAAGCCGTGGCGAACCTCGGACTGGGTCTGCTCGAGCCAGGCGCGGCGCGACAGGACCACGTTGTTGCGGTTCTTGTCGAGCTCGATGATCTTCGCCTCGAGCGTCTGGCCGACGTAGGGCTGCAGGTCGCGCACACGACGCATCTCCACCAGCGAGGCGGGGAGGAAGCCACGGAGGCCGATGTCGAGGATGAGGCCACCCTTGACGACCTCGATGACGGTGCCCTCGACGACGCCGTCCTCCTCCTTGACCTGCTCGATGGTGCCCCAGGCACGCTCGTACTGAGCACGCTTCTTGGACAGGATCAGGCGGCCTTCCTTGTCCTCCTTCTGGAGGACCAGGGCCTCGACCTTGTCGCCCACGGAAACGACCTCGTTGGGGTCGACGTCGTGCTTGATCGACAGCTCGCGCGAGGGGATGACGCCCTCGGTCTTGTAGCCGATGTCGAGGAGGACCTCGTCACGGTCCACCTTGACGATGGTGCCGTCGACGATGTCACCGTCGTTGAAGTACTTGATGGTCGCGTCGATTGCCGCGAGGAAGTCCTCTTCGGACCCGATGTCGTTGACAGCCACCTGAGGGGCGTCGTAGTCCGGAAGAGTGGAGAGCGTGCTCGTCATATGGAAGGGATTTCCTTGGATGGATGGAGTCGTGCGGACGCGTGCAGCTGTCCGTTTCACTGGCCCCCGACGGTGACTGATCACGCGCGGCGACGCGGCGAGCCCGGGTTCGCTCGGTATGGAAGCCGGGCAGACGACTGGCGCAACTCCCAAGACTACGCGCGCGCGACGGCCCGCGTCCAACCGGCGGGGCACGCTCGGTCCACGCTCAGACCCACGCTCAGACCCACGCTCAGGAGCAAGCTCCGGACCACGCGCGAACCGGGCTCCCGACGCGATCAGGACGCGGCGGGCCGGGCGTGCAGGTCACCGGTCTCCGCGACGGCTCGCAGGAGCGCGGCGGCGCGATCGGCGACGGGGTTGTCGCCCGCCCTGGCGGCGAGGTCGACCAGCGCCCACAGGTCAGCCGCCCGCGCCCCGTCGAGCAGCGCGTCGACGGCTCCGCCGTGTCGTGCCGTCCAGGCGCCGAGGACCCCGGCCACGTAGGACGGGTCCCGCTCGAACCGCACCAGGTTGCCGAGGTCGGTCCACGGGTGCCCGGCATGGGCGAACTCCCAGTCGAGCACGCCCGTCACCTCGAGGGTGTCCGGGTCGACGAGGAGGTTCTTGGGGTTGAGGTCGCTGTGCACGAGGCAGGTCCGCTGCGCCGCGTCGAGCAGGTCCTGGGCGCGACGGGCGACCTCGGCCAGCGCCGTACGCCGGGCCTCGGGCCAGCGCCCGAGCCGCTGGGCGACCCACTCGTCGAGGCCGCCGTCGGGGAAGTGGCCCAGCGTCAGCTCGGCGTCGACGAACGGTCCGGGCCGCAGCATCGGCATCCCGGCGAGCGTGGCGGCGACGGCGCCCGTGCTGCTCCCCAGTCGCCGGAGACCGTCCTCGTCGCGGGCGTCCGAGAGCCGCGCGACGACCAGGTCGCCCCGCTCCCCCGGCATCCAGGACGTCACGAGCAGCCCGGGGTGCCCCGCGCCGGCCTCCGCGCGCCGCACCTCGAGCACCTCGGGGACGGGCAGCAGGCCACGCACCAGCCGCAGCACCGCCTGGTCGACCTCGGGAGCCGCCTCACCCCGCGGGTCATCGGGCGGGTAGAGCCGTACGACGGCCCGCTCGCCGGCGACCTCCGCGACGAACGTGCGTCCCGAGTGCCCGCCGGCCAGCGGTCGCATCGTCGTACCGAGCTCGCTCACCCACGCATGGTGGCACGGGGACCTGCTACCCGGCGCGGCCGGTCGCGCTGGGTTCCCCGGGGGCGGTGTTACCAAATTGTGGGTACCTCGTTGTGACCACTGACATGACATCACCGTCGTGTGGGTCTGGCGGGGATCGGCACGACTGAACGCCACAGGGGGAACTTCAGATGCATCGACGACACGACCGGTCACGGGGCCGGTCCACGAGGACGCTGGCGATCGCCACGGCCATCGCACTACCGGGCTCGTTCCTGGCCTTCGCCCAGCCGCCGGCCGCGGCGGCACCGCTCCCAGCGGCGTACTCCGCCGACGCCCACGGCGACATCGTGGGCCTCGACGTCGACCTGCTCTCGCTCGACCTGGCGGGTGTGGCCGTCGGCCACAGCCGCAGCACGGTCGAGAGCAGCGTCGAGGCAGGCACCAGCAGCGCCAACGCCGCGAACCTCGACGGGACCCTGATCGGCACCGGGCTCACCCTGGACGAGCAGTCGACCGTCGCGCCGCCGAGCGGCGACCCGGGCGCCGAGGGCCTGCTCGCGGTCGACCTGGCCCCGGTGGTCACGGTCGGCGCCATCACGGGTGACACCCGGGCCGCCTGCGAGGAGGACCTCGGCACCTGCGTCGCGGCCGACGCCGACGGGGACCGTGTCCTCTCCGACGCCAGGACCACGCTCGCCGGGCTGTCGCTGACGAGCCTGCCCGGGCTGGGCACCCTCGCGGACGTGACCGCCTCGGAGACCCGGACCCGCACCTTCCTGGACGACGACGGGGCCGGGAGCTCCGACGTCGTCTCGCGCACCACGACGACCGTCGGTGACATCAGCCTCCTCGGCGGCGCCGTGACCGTGGACGTCACCAGTCCCGTCGTGCTGGAGGCCCGCTCCGACGGGACGACCGGCACCGCGGGCTACACGAACCCGCCGACGGTGGTCGCCACCGTGGGCGGCCAGCAGGTGACCATTCCTGCCGACGGCCAGCCCGAGCCCATCGACCTCCCGCTGCTGCTCGACCCGCTGGTCGACCTCAGCATCACCGCGTACCCCGCCGAGGACCTGTCCGCGGGCCCGACCGGCGCGGCCACCGCCGACGCGCTGCTGAGCATCTCGCTCGACGTGCTCGACGTCGGGGTCCTCGACGCCGCGAGCGTCGACCTCGACATCGCGCCGATGTCGGTCGAGGCCACGGCCCCCGAGGGCGGCGTCGAGTGTGGCGTCGACGACGAGGCCCCGGCCGCGCCGGTCATCGTGACCCCGGCCGACGGCGAGCTCACCGACGACCCGACGCCGGAGTTCTCCGGCACCGCCGAGCCCGGCTCGACCGTCGTGGTCGAGGACGCCCAGGGCAACGAGGTCTGCTCCGCCGAGGCCGCCCCCGTCACCGGCGCCTGGAGCTGCTCACCCGCCCAGCCCCTCCCCGACGGCGAGGCCACCTACACTGCCACCGCCACCGACGACGCCGGCAACACCTCACCCGAGGACAGCGTCACCTTCGAGATCGACACCGCCACCACCGTCACCATCGTGACCCCGGCCGACGGCTCGACAACCGACGACACCACGCCCACCATCACGGGCACCGGCGAGGCAGGCGCCACGATCGAGGTCACCGAGAACGGCATCCCGGTCTGCCAGACCACCGTCGGCCCCCAGGGCGGCTGGAGCTGCACACCCACCCTCCCGCTGCTGCCCGGCGACCACACCCTCACCGCGACCGCCACCGACGAGGCCGGCAACACCGACACCGACACCGTGACGATCACCATCGACCTCGAGGGTGGCGGTGAGCCCGCTCCGCCGGCCGCACCCGACATCACCTCGCCGGCGCCCGGCGCGACGGTGCAGGACACGACGCCGGCGATCTCCGGCACCGGTCAGCCCGGCGCGACGGTCGAGGTCCAGGAGGGCAGCGTCCTCCTGTGCACCGCCGTCGTCGGCGACGACGGACGGTGGTCGTGCAGCTCGGGCGTGGTCCTTCAGCCCGGTCCGCACACCGTGACCGCGACGCAGACCATCGGCGACCGCACCAGCGGGGCCGACACGGTGACCTTCACCGTCGTACCCGCCCCCGGCGACGCCGACGGCGACAACCTGCCGGACCAGCAGGAGGGCACGACCGGGACCGACCCCAACGACCCGGACACCGACGACGACGGGCTCTCCGACGGCCAGGAGGTCAACACCACCGGCACCGACCCGCTGGACGACGACACCGACGGCGACGGTCTCACCGATGGCGCCGAGGTCGACGTGCACGGGACTGCCCCGACCGACGCGGACACCGACGACGACCGGATCACCGACGGCCGCGAGGTGGCGGGCGTCCGGATCCGTCAGCGCTTCGAGGTCTGCGGCAGGAAGGCGCGTACGGCGATCCTGGTCCGGACGAACCCGTTGTCGAAGGACACCGACAAGGACGGGCTGAGCGACGGCACGGAGGTCAGGGGCGTCAAGATCAAGCAGAAGGTGAGGACCAAGAAGAAGTCCTTCAAGATCGGCAAGACACGGACGAACCCGACGAAGAAGGACTCCGACCGCGACGGCCTGAAGGACAAGGTCGAGGTGACCGGCAGCGCCAACAAGCGGTTCGGCCGGGACCGCACCGACCCGACGAAGTGCGACACCGACCGTGGTGGCGTACGCGACGGTGCCGAGGTGCGCGCCAGGTCCAACCCGGCTGACTGGCGTTCGGGTCCGCGTGACCCGCGCGTCCGAGAGAGCCGGACCGGCGCTGGCACCTTCGGCGTCGGCTGAGACGTCGCGCCCCTGGGGTGCCGGTGGGCCGGGCGGTCGTCCGCCCGGCGCACCGGCACCATTACGCTCCGGGGGTGGAGGATCACCTGCCGCAGTCCGTGCGGGTCGAGCGCCGCCCCGTGTCCGAGCACGAGTCGCGCAGCGCCAACGGGCCCGACTGGGACCGCTACGCCGACGAGTACCAGGCCACCCACGGGGCGTTCCTCGGTGACGCCGGCTTCGTGTGGGGCCCGGAGGGGCACACGGAGGACGAGCTCGGGATCCTCGGCGACGTGTCCGACCTCGACGTCCTCGAGGTGGGCAGTGGCGCCGGTCAGTGCTCGCGCTGGGTGCGCACGCACGGCGGCCGCGGGTTCGGGCTCGACCTGTCGCACCGCCAGCTGCAGCACTCGCTGCGCCTCGACGCGGAGACGGGGGTGGCGGTGCCGTCCGTGCGGGGCACCGCGACCGCCCTGCCCTTCGCCGCCGGCAGCTTCGACGTCGTCTTCTGCTCCTTCGGCGCCCTCCAGTTCGTCAGCGACATCGACGTCGCCGTGGCCGAGGTCGCCCGGGTGCTGCGCCCGGGAGGGCGCTTCGCGTTCTCCGTCACCCACCCGACCCGCTGGATGTTCCCCGACGACCCGGGCGAGGCCGGCCTGACCGCGACGCAGTCCTACTGGGACCGCACGCCCTACGTCGAGGTCGACGACGAGACGGGCGTGGTCGCCTACGTCGAGCACCACCGCACGCTCGGCGACTGGGTGCGCCTCCTCGCAGCGGCCGACTTCAGGCTGGTCGACCTCGTCGAGCCCGAGTGGCCCGAGCAGCACGACCGGGTCTGGGGCGGTTGGTCACGCACCCGCGGGCTGCTGACGCCGGGCACGGCGATCTTCGTCGCGCTCCTGGCGGGCTGACCACCACCGGGTTCCGGGGTAGCCTGCGCCATGCGCTGGCGTCGATCCGACCGGCCCCGACGCCGCCCCGGGTCGGTGGCAGCCGCGGGGACGCTGGTCGTCCTGGGCACCTGCTCGTGCCTGACCCCGGCGCCCGTCGGCGCGAGCGTCGCGACGGCACCCCCCACACCTGCGAGCGCGGCTCGGGCGGCCGCCCCCACCGACCGGGACCGCGACGGCCTGTCCGACCGGGTCGAGCTCGGCGCCACCGCCCTGGCGCGACCGTCCCTCGCGCCGCTGACCACCGCCTTCGCGCGACGCCGCAGCCAGCCGGTCCGCCTGCTCTTCCTCGGTTCCTCCACGACCTACGGCGTCGGTGCGAGCTCGGCGGCCGCCGGCTTCGTCGACCAGGTCGTCGCGCGGCTCCAGTCGCGGTTCCCTGTCGGCACCTCGACCAGCCGGCCGCCGCGCCGGCTGGCCGAGAGCACCGACCGGCCGGACGGGAGGCCCGGGGTCCAGGGGGTCAACGGCGCCGCGGGGGGCTCGACCGCGGCCACCTACTTCAGCCCCGCGCACGAGTACGCCGTCCGCGTGCTGCAGCCGACCTGCGTGCTCCACATGATCGGTTCCAACGACAGCGTCGCCCGCGTGCCCGCCGCGACCTTCGTCTCGCAGGTCGAGGACGTCGTACGCCGCATCGACGCGGTCAGCACCCACCCTCCCTGCCACGTGCTGCTGCAACCTGTGCGTCGCTACCAGGTGTCCGTCGAGGCCTGGCAGGACTACGGCAACGCCCTGGAGCAGCTCGCGCTGCGACGCCCGCGCGTCACGTTCGCCGACCTCGGGAGCACCTTCGAGGCGCAGGACGCGCTCGGTGCCGACCCGCACGACCTCGTCGGACCGGACGCGGTGCACCTCACCGATGCCGGGCACGCGCTGCTGGCCCGGACACTGGTCGACGCGCTCGCCCTCACCCGCCGTGGCCTGGGGACGGGCACCGACCCGGGACGGCCGGACACCGACCGCGACGGCCTGACCGACGCGCGCGAGATCCACGGCTACGTCGTACGCCAGCGCGTGGTCGCCTGCTCGGGTGCGGTCCGGCTGCGGTTCCGGGTCCGGAGCGTGGCCTACCTGCGCGACACCGACGACGACTCCGTCACGGACCGGCGCGAGGCCGAGGGCTACCGCCTCGCGGACGGCCGCGTGGTGCGCACCGACCCGACCCGCGTCGACACGGACGGCGACGGCCGCACCGACGGCCGCGAGGCGGCGCGACCACGCGCGGACCCGACCAGGTGCGACTGACGGCCGACGAGCCGGGTGGCCCGTCGGCCGCCAGGCACGACCTCGGGTGCGTCAGGCCGCGTGCGTCGCCTCGCGACGGTTGCGCAGGAGCATCACCAGTCCGGCTGCGAGGAGGAGCAGGCCGAGGATGCCGCCGATGAGGGGCACCCAGATGCGGATCAGCTTGAGCTGCGTCGCGAGGGAGGAGTAGGTGTCCACGTTGTCGGAGATGGTCTCGGCGTTGTAGCCGATGGTCACGTCGGTCAGGGTCGCGACCTGCTCGCCCTCGTACTCGGCGACGCTGAACTGGTCCTCCTGGCCGCGGATGATGACGCCGGTCTCCGGCTCGATCCACAGGGTGCGCGTGTTGGAGTAGACGCGGTCGAGGGTGACGTCACCCTCCTCGTCGATGTCGAAGAAGGACGCCGGCGCGGTGATGTTGCCGACGGTCGTCGGCGGGATGACCTGCTCGAAGCGGTAGACGTCGAGGCCCTCGATCGTCTCCTCCTCCTTGAACTCGATCTCGGGAGCCTCACGCAGCGAGCCGTCCCAGAAGCGGTAGGTCTTCTTCTCGGTCTGGAACGGGAACTTGAAGTAGAGGCCCTCGAACCCGATCGTGTCCTTCTCCTCGACCCCGCGGTCGTCGGCGGTCGTGCTGGTGTAGGTGTCGCAGCACTTGACCGTCTCGCCGGTGTGGCGGTCGAAGGCGACCAGGTCGTGGTTGCCGGACCGGGGCGGGTTGTCCGCGCTGACCTCGGCGCCGGGCTCGTCGGTGTAGACCAGGGTCTCCCAGATGGCGATGTCGCGATCGAGCTCCTCGCTGGCCTTCTCGGAGGCCTCCACGTCGCCGACCACGTTGCGGGTCGACACCAGGTCGACCGTGATCTCCTGCTGGCTGGCGATGTCGAAGATCGTGGCGCCGGGTCCCTCTGACACCGAGACCGTGTCCTGGTCGAGGGGAACCACGGCCAGTCGGTCGTAGGCGTAGAACCGGGCCAGCAGGGCCACCCCCAGGACGAACACACCCAAACCCGTCAAGATGACGGCCAGCTTCTTACCCACCTGCACTCCTCAAAAGTGTGTTCGTGCTCACGCGACGCGCGAACGTTACCAGCCAGTCACCTCGTCGGCACCCGTCTTCGCAGCACCTTCCCCAACCGGGTTGATCTCGACCACGACGACCGCGTGGGCGGTGTAGAGCAGGCGGTCGTAGGGCGTCCCCCAGGCCTCGTCGAGCGGGACCTCGCGCCACTGGTTGCGCGTGCGGTCGCGGCGCAGCGCCCGCATGCGGGCGACCCCGGGCACACCGTCGCGCAGACGGGCGTCGAGCGCCGCGTTGTAGCCGACGGGGTGCGTCACCCAGAGCCGACCGCCCGGCGCCACATGCGCGCGCAGCCGCTCGATCGCCCGCAGCGGCTTGTCGTCGTCGCGGACGTCCTCGTCGAGCCCGACGTGCTCGAGCGTCGAGATCGCCAGCACCAGGTCGAACTCCCGGCCGAGGTCGAGGTCGGCGACGTCCTCGTTGAGCACGCCGGGCGCCCGCTCGTACTTGTCGACGACGGTGTGCCCGACGGGGGCGTAGTGGCTGAGGACGTTGCCGACCTCGAGGACGCTCGCTCCGGCGTGGCGCTCGAGGAGGTCGAGTGCCATGGCGACCTCGACGGCTCGCTCGTTGAGCCACGTGTAGTGGTAGTGGTGCACGAAGTAGGGCAAGCGACGCCCGTCCCACTCGAAGAAGCCGTGGTCGCGGCCTCCCCCCGGTCGTCCGCGCCACCAGTCCCAACCCCACTGCGCGCAGGAGCGCAACACGTCGGCCGCCCCCCGGTCGCGGGAGAACGAACCCACTCGGGACAGCACGGAGCGACCCCGTCTCAGCAGCAGCATGCGCGAACCCTAGTGGCGCGTGCGAGACTCGGCCCCATGGTGGGCCCGAACCAGGAGGCAGCCACGGTCGCCTTCCCGGCCCTCGACTCACTGCGGGCGGTGGCGGCCGTCGCCGTCCTCGCCACGCACGCAGCCTTCTGGGCCGGGGCCTACGCGCACCCGGTCGTCGGGACGGCGCTGTCCCGGCTCGACGTGGGCGTCGCGGTGTTCTTCGTGCTGTCCGGCTTCCTGCTGTCCCGGCCGTGGATCGCCCGCCACCGCGCGGGGCTCGCTCCGCCGTCGACGCTGCACTACCTGTGGAAGCGGGCTCTGCGGCTCGTCCCGATCTACGTCATCACGGTCATCGCCGCGCTCACGCTCCTGCCGGGGAACCGCGGCGCCGGAGTCGGCCAGTGGGTGACGACGCTCCTGATGGCCGACATCTACGTCGACGACCGACTGCCCGACGGGCTCACGCAGATGTGGAGCCTGTCGACCGAGGTGGCGTTCTACCTGGTGCTGCCGCTGCTGATGTGGGTGGGGCTCGCCCGCGTGGGGGGGCGTCGCGCCGACCGCCTCGGCCTCGTCACCCTGGCGATGTCGGCGACGACCGTCGTGTGGCTGATGGACCTCTCCGTGCGGTGGGACTGCGGGGACACGATGATCCGTCTCTGGCTGCCGTCCTACCTCGTGTGGTTCGCGGTCGGCATCCTCCTCGCGTCGTACGACGTCCGCTCCCGCGAGGACCGCGACGCCGTGCCCGACCGCGTGACGGCCGTCGTCCGTGAGCTCGGCCGCTCCCCCGGCCTGTGCTGGCTCGCCGCGGGCGCGTTGTTCGTGATCGCGGCGACCCCGCTGGCCGGACCGCCCGACCTGACGCCGACCACGCTCGGCGCCGCCTTGACCAAGAACCTGCTCTACGCGGCGATCGCCGGCTTCGTGATCCTGCCCGGGGTCTTCGGCCCGGCTGACGGCCGCTTCGTCCGCATCCTGTCGTCCCCGGCCCTGCGCCACGTGGGGCACCTGTCCTACGGCATCTTCTGCGTCCACCTGGTCCTGCTCGAGCTCATCGCCGACTGGCGCGACATGCCGCTCTTCGAGGGACGCGGGATCGAGCTGTTCGCGCTCACACTGGCTGCCTCACTGCTCGTCTCGGAGGTGCTTCACCGGGCCGTCGAGCGTCCCACCCTGCGCCTGCGCAACGTGTGGTGGCGTGGGTCGACGTCGACCGAGACGAGCGCACCCAGCGCCACGGCGACCAGCAGCTGGGGCAGCACCAACGCCCCGGCCCAGCCGTCGGCCGAGCCCAGCGGCCGCCACCAGTAGACGAGTCCCGCGACGACGATCGGCAGCCCCGCCGCCCACGCCACCGACGGGCTGCTCACCCAGCGCCGGGCCACGACGGAGGCTGCGGCGCCGGCGAGTCCTGCCGCGAGGCCCCACCACCCGAGGACGAGCCCCAGGGTGGCCACCCCGGCGACGGGCACGACCCAGGCCGCCACGCGGGTGCCCGAGGGTTCCGGGACCGGTCGCCGACGCCCCCGCAGGAGCAGCGTGGCCCCGGCGAGCAGCGCCAGCAGGAACGCGCCGACGGCGAGGGCCACGCGGTAGGCGCGATCGGGGGCGTAGCGCAGGTCGAGCGTCGCGACGCCCTCGGGCAGGTGCCAGGCCTGCTGCCACCCGTCCGCGACGAGCGGCGCGGCCGTCGAGCCGTCCGGGAGCTCGGCGCGCCAGCCGGGGTTGGCGTTGTGCCGCACCGCCACCACGCCGCCATCCGCCCCCACAGCCGCTTCGCCGTCCGTGCCGGCGACGTCGAGGACCGCGGTCACCGGCGACGTCGGGGAGACGACGGCCTGTGACGCAGGGAGGGGGCCTGCGGCACCGGGACGGGAGAAGGTCACGGCTGTCGGACGGAAGGCCGGGGCCGGCGCGGCGACCACGCGGGTGGTCGGTGAGTCGAGGCCGACCGTCGCGGGTCCGCAGGCACGTGCCGGCAGCGCCTCGGCGTCGAACAGCTGGCGCGGCGAGGCCGTGACGCTGCTGGCGAGCAGGGTGTCGCCGACCCGGAGCGGGGGACCGAAACCGCACCCGATGTCGACCGGGGTGTCGGACAGGCTCAGTGGGAGCAGGCCCGTGCCGGGCAGGCGCAGCTCGCTGATGCCGACCGGGAGCTTCTGCAGGTCGCCCCCGCGAGAGCGGCCGTAGGCCCGCTCCTCCCCGATCACCCGCACCGAGACCCGCGAGGCGCGGAAGGGCTCGAGATCGGCCCGGCCGGACGAGTCCAGTCGCACGACCTGTCGTCCGCCGGGGTGCACCACCTCCAGCCGGGTCGGTCGCGAGGCGGCCGCCTGCCGGTCGAGGGAGAGCCGGATCTCGCGCACCCGGCGCTCGCCGATCCAGGTCACGTCGAGGGTCGGGTCGGCATCGTCCTCCTCGGCCAGCCAGGTCGTGCCGGGGCGGCCGTCGATCGCTGCCAGGGCGGACGCCCGGGCGTCGGCGACGGCGTTCGACGACGCGCTGATGTTGACCAGCTGGTCCCTCAGCATCAGCCCGGTGAGCGCGTCGCCGGCGACCGGGCGCACCTCCAGCGAGACCCCGTAGTCCGCTCCGCTCCCGAGGCGCACCGTCCGGTCGACCACTCCGCCGCCCTCGTCGGGGCGGGCTCGGCCCGGAGCGCAGCGCACGTCATCGTCCACCTGCACGCACGCGTCGGTGGACGGATCTGCCGACAGGAGCACGTGGTCGGGCGGACCCCACGCGGCCGGCACCTCGGGCAGCACGAGCGTGCGGTCGATGTCGAGGCCGTCGCCACGGACCTCCGCGACCGACAGCTTCGGCACGGGTCCGTCGGCGTCGGAGGCGCGCACCCGCAGCCACGATGTCGTACCGTCCGGCAGGTCGACGACGACCTCCTCCCCGGCCGGGGCGCGCACGGCGCGGGAGCTGCCGGCGGCCGTCTCGACGACGATCGTGGGGTCCTCCTCGGACCCCGTGTCGCCGGTGACCACGGTGACCTGGTTGACCTGTGTCGGCCGCTCGAGCTCGACCTCCACCCACGGTCCCTCGCCCCGCGACGGGCCGGACTCCCACTGCGTACCGGGCCGGCCGTCGAACGCTGCGTAGGGCAGCGTCTCGGGCCGCACCGGTCCGACCGTGTCGGCGTAGGCACGGGATCCGGACGCCGTGACCGACCGCGCTCCGATGAGGCGCGCGGTCGTCTCCCACCGGCTCGCGCCTGCCTGGAGGTAGTCCCGGGCCGGGGCTCCGCGCCGACCGGCGTCGTCGGCCTCGAGCGTGGCGGAGCGCCCGTCGTGGACACGGGCGAAGGTCGCCTCGCGGCGCCGCAGGCCGTCGGTGAGGAGCAGGGGCCCGCGAGTCGACTGCTCCGCACCGGCCTCGTCGGCGTCGACGGCGAGCACGGCCGGCGCGTCTCCGATCAGGCCGGCGTCGAGCAGGCCGAGCAGGTCCTCCGGGCCGCCGACGACGAGCGGCGGAGCATCCGTGGCCGCCGCGTCCGTCGCACCGGCCACGGAGTAGACCTCCACGGCCGGGTAGGACGAGTGCCAGCCGCCTTCCGCGACCAGCGTCGTGCCACGGTCCGACTCGAGCCGGGTGGGGCCGCCGACGTCCGGACCGAAGTCGGCCACCTTGACCAACCCGGGCGAGCCCTCGATGGCCTGGTGCACCAGCACCGGGAGCGGTACATCGTCGGAGGGCCGCAGGTCGTTGCGCACCACGAGCAGCCCGACCCCGGCGCGCGCCAGGAAGGGCGCGAGCCCGGCCGACGGCTCCCCCGTCGCCAGCCGCTGCTCGACCGCGTCGAGCATCCGGATGTTGCCCGGCGGCGCCAGGGGCACCGCGTTGCGCACGGCCCATCCCGTCACGCCGTAGGACTGCACGGGCTCGTCCTCGGGCGTGCCCCACAAGTAGGTGGCGAAGCTCGAGCCCGGCACGAGGAGCGCCGTGCCGCGGCCCGGGTCGTCCTCGCGCTCGTCCTCGAGCCACGACACGGCCCGCTGCCAGTAGTCCGGGACGTCCTCGAAGTCCTGCGCGGGCGCGATCCGGCCGGCCAGGGCCGGGCTGGCCACGCCGGCGACGGCGACGCTCGCCAGGACGACGAGCCCGACGCTGGCCACGCGCGGACCGTCCTCGAGCCGCGCGCGCCAGTCGCGCCGACCGGGGCCGGGCGCCGGCACGGCGGCCGCAAGGGCGCCGAGCAGGTGGGCGAGGCCGAGCACCAGCGGCAGCCGGACCACCGGGTCGAACTTGTGCACGTTGCGCAGCGGCGCGAGGGCGCCGTCGAGGGCCGAGCGCTCGGCACCGGCGAACCAGCCGTGGACGGCTCCGGAGTGCCCGATCGACACGAGCACCAGGCCCGCCAGCA
This sequence comes from Nocardioides pinisoli, assembly GCF_024199985.1. Taxonomy (GTDB): domain Bacteria; phylum Actinomycetota; class Actinomycetes; order Propionibacteriales; family Nocardioidaceae; genus Nocardioides; species Nocardioides pinisoli. Next base: position 28,026 of record NZ_JANARS010000008.1, on the reverse strand, counting down.
GGCCCAGGACCAGCACCCGGCGGTGCGGGTTGCTCCGCAGCGACAGACCGACGAGGCCGATGACCAGCAGCACGGCGCCGTTGATCGCGACGTAGCCGGTCGCGATCAGGTCGTTGCCGGCCCGCCAGGTCGCGTCGACGTAGGGCACCCAGTGGGACGTGCCCCGCAGGACGTCGAACGGGGTGGTGGGGAACGTGGTCACCGAGGCCGTCTCGATGAAGTCGAGGAAGGGCGGGCTGTAGCCACCCAGGAGGAACAGCGGCACGAGCCACCACAGCGTCCCCATCCCGACGAGGACCGGCCACCAGATGAGCAGGGCGCGCCGACGTGGTCCGGGCGTGCGGGTCAGCAGCCAGACCACGCCGAGCGGGAGCACCGCCGAGGTGGCGGCTGCGTTGACGCCGCCGACCGCGGCCACGGCGAGTGCCGAGAGGGCTGCCGCGCGGACCGGCGACCCCCGTCGGGAGCCGATCACGAGGGGCACCAGCACCCACGGAGCCAGCGCCATCGGCCAGGCCTCGATGGAGATGGGGCCGAGGGTGGTGAGGATGCGCGGCGACAGGGCATAGGCGAAGCCCGCGACGAGCCGGCTGGTGGGCGTGCCCAGCCCGAGGGCGCCGGCCAGCTTCACGACGCCGAGGAAGGCGACGACCAGAAGGAGGGACCACCAGGCCCGCTGGACGACCCACTCCGGGACCGAGGCGAGGTCCCCGAGCCAGAAGAAGGGACCCATCGGGAACAGGTAGCCGTAGGCCTGGTTCTGCACCTGCCCGAACCCGCCCGTCGGGTCCCACATACGCAGCGCCCGACCGAGCATCGCCCCCGGGTCGGCGACGAGGTCGAACTTGGTGTCGCTCACCTGCCGACCGGGCCGCTGGGCGAACGCCAGCGCCACCAGCACCAGGCAGGAGACGAACAGCCGGAAGCGCCACGTGACGGCCGACGGCGTCGTGTGGGCGGGTGGGGACGTCATCGACGGCGCAGGACGATGACCAGGTTCCAGGTGACGACCTCGCGCAGGAGCGGCACCCGGGACAGCCACCGCGCACGGGCGGGGTTGTAGCGCGGGACGACGTCGAGGACCTCGCCCGCGGTCTGCGAGGCCGCCCACCGCCGGCCGGCACGCACCGTGACCGCGAACAGGGACTCGCCGAACTTGTTCTTGGGCTCGTGCCCGTGGCTGCGCCGGTAGCGGCGCCGGGCGCGGCGACCGCCGAGGTAGTGCCAGGGGGACGTCTCGTGCCCGCCCCAGGGGCCGTACCAGACGGTGTAGGAGATGAAGGTCAGCCCGCCCGGTCGGGTGACCCGCACCATCTCATCGGCCATGCGCCACGGGTCGTCCACGTGCTCGAGCACGTTGGAGGAGTAGCAGATGTCGAAGGTCCCGTCGGCGAACGGAAGCTGCATCCCGCTCCCGAGCACCGTGCGGGGTGCGATGTCGCCGAGGCCAGCGAGCTCGCCGACGTCGGCGTCGAGCGCGAAGTAGGTGGCACCGGCGCCCTCGAACGCGGTGCGGAAGTAGCCCGGTCCACCACCCACGTCGAGCATCCGGGCGCCGGCGAGGTCGGTGTAGTGAGACACGTGGCCGACGGCGTCGTCGGCGAGCTGGCCGTAGAACACCTCCGGCTGCGTCTGCTCCACCCGGAAGGCACGGAAGAGGCGCACGGAGCGGCGCAGCGAGGGAGCCCAGGCCGACGGAGCGGACAAGGACTGCGGCGGCACGCGGCGACTGTAGCCGATGGTGCGGCCGGGGGCGGCGCTTCGCGGTCACGCGTGGGTAGCGGCGATGCGCAAGCCCCAACGTCCGGCCATGATCTAATCGCCCGCGTGGTAGCGAGCACCGCGGTCGAATGGGAGGACACGCCCGCCGACGAGGCGCGGGCCCGTCGAGCGGCGGAGATCGCGAGCCTCACCGGGCTCCGGGGCTTCGCCGCGCTCATGGTCGTGCTCATCCACACCTCGGGCCGCACCACGTTCGACTGGCTCGGCCTGCCCACGTACGGTCCGGTGAGCCTGTTCGTGCTCTCGGGATTCCTCCTCTATCGACCCTGGGCGCGCTGGAGCCTCCGCCTGGCGGATCGGCCCGCCCTCGGCCGTTTCGCCATCCGGCGCGTCACCCGCATCTTCCCCGCCTACTGGGTGGTGCTCCTCGCGGTGGCGTTGGTGATCCCGGCTGCTCGCCCGGACGGCGTGGAGGGGTGGTTGCGCGCGTTGTCGCTCACCTGGATCTACGAGGTCGAGCCGACTCGCGCGGCCCTCCTGCACACCTGGAGCCTGGCGACCGAGGTGTCGTGGTACGTCGCGCTTCCCGTCATGGCCTGGGTCACGGGCCGCCTCGCACGCCGCGGCAGCGGCACCGCTTCGCTGTGGACGTGCGCAGCGCTCATCTCGCTGGCGCTCCCCATCTCGATCGGGTGGCGTCTCTGGACCGCGGAGGCCGACCTCACCGGACAGCTCCTCTACCCCTACTGGCTGCCCTCGTTCCTGTTCTGCTTCGCCGGTGGCGCGCTCGTGGCCCTGCTGGCGGAGGCACAGCGAGCCCGTCTCGTACCGCTGAGCGGGTTGGTTCGCTTCTGCGCCGACCGGTGGGCACCGTTGGTGCTGACCCTCGCGCTGGTCGCACTGGCCACCTCGTCGCTCGGAGGGCCGTCGGGATTCGTCCCGGTGACCTTCGGCGAAGACCAGCTGCGCACCTTCACCGCAGCCTCGATCGCGTGCCTGCTCCTGTGCGTGGTCGTCTTCGGCCCGCCGCAGGTGCCGACGAACCAGCTGCTGAGCCGACGGTGGTTCGTGGCCATCGGCCGGTGGTCCTACGGCATCTACCTCTGGCACCTGCCCGTCATCGTCATCCTCGAGCGGGACATCACGTTCCCCGACGGCGTGCTGGGTCTGCTGTGGCGCCTCGTGTGGGTCCTGGGGATCTCGATCCCTCTCGGCGCGGCGACCTACGCCTGGGTGGAGCGACCGACCATCGCGTGGTCGCGACGTCCCCACCTGGCGGGCTTCCGCGGTCGGCGTGCCCCTGCCGGTGACCAGAGCGCCAGCAGCAGCACCAGCGCCCAACCCGCTACCGCCGGCCCGGCCACCCAGCGCAACACCTCGCCGGAGGCGTAGCGGACGCTCACCCTCGCGACCCCTTCCGGCACCTGCCACGCCTGGGCCCACCCGTCCACGGTGAGCGACCCCAACTCCCGCCCGTCGGCGACCGCGGCCCAGCCCGTGCCGGCGGGCACGGCCAGCACGAGCGTCGCGGGCTCGTCGGGGTCGACGTCGAGGACCCTGGTGCGTGGGCGGGCGCCGATGGTCCCGGCCGGCACCACGTCACCGCTGTCTGCGTCGGCGCCGGCATCGACGCCGTACTCGTCCACCTCGCCGAGGACCCCGTCGGGTGGTGCGAGCACCAGCCCCGTCGGGATCCAGGCAAAGGACGCCTCGACGCTGACCCGCACGTCACCGGCCCCCAGGACCGGGCGGTCGCACAGGACGGCGGGGACGACCGACGCCTCGACGACCTGCCGGGCGGAGGCTCGTACGGCGGTCTCGTAGGACTCGCCGTCGATCGACACGTCGGGGCCCGAGCCACAGGGCAGCTGCTCGATGTCGTCGGCGTCGTAGCGGACCGCAGGCGCACCGACGACCTCCACCTCCGACACTGCGATCGGCACCGCCTGCACCCCGCCCGTGAGGGAGTCTGCCGACGCCTGGGGCACCTCGGCCTCGAAGGCGAGCGTCACCTCGCGGGTGCGCACCTCGGGGAGGTCCACCACGCCGTCGGCGCCGATCTCGCCCGACTCGGTCCGGGCGCTGTCGCCGTAGGTCACGACGACGTGGGTGGGCAGGCTCGCCAGCCGCCGGGCGGCGGTCGTCACGCGTACGTCGGTGACCGACGCCGGCCGCTCCCAGGCCAGCGTGAGCGTGGGAGCCACGTCCTCCGGTGAGGGTCGCCACGCCGTGGCGGGGTCAGCATCGACTGCGGCCTGGGCCCCCGCCACGAGGTCGGAGGAGGCGACGCTCGACGCCGTCGCGGCGATGGTGGGCCGCGCAAGACGGTCGGCCAAGCGGCTCGACTCCGCACTGTCGACCGCGCGCACCCACGCGCGTCCGGCGACCTCCCCGCTACGCGAGGCGCGCACGACCCGGCTGAGCGGACCGGAGTCGGGGCCGTCCACGCTCACCCCGCGGTTGCACACCGTCTCGCTCGCCGCGGGGTCCGCCGCTCCCCCGATCGCGAAGGACGGCACGCAGGTCGCGAGGCTGGCCGGCCGGGCGGCGAGGATCCACGAGTCCGTCTCGGGTCCCTCCACCACGAGCTGCTCCTCCACCTGGAGCCCCGGCACGGCGAGCTCGGCGATGGCGAAGCTGCTCCCAGCGGACACGGTGCCGCTGACCCCGGTGGCGACCACCCGCAGACGGGCGGTGCGGCCGATCCCCGCCAGGGCCACCGCGCCGTCAGCGGGCACGTCGACCTCCGTCGAGCCGTTGTCGGAATCCAAGCGGACGCGGGTGACCTGGTAGGACGCGAAGGGGTTCTGCACCACCTGGAGCGCGCCGGACGTCAGGTCGGTCACGCCGTCGAAGGAGATCTCCCACCACTCGTCCACGACCTCACCACGTCGCGACTGCCAGGACGTGAAGGCGTTGCCGTCGACCGCGGCGGTCGCGACCGCTCCGACGCGTCGGCGGTGGGAGTCCAGGTCGGCGGCTGAAGAGGATGCGCGCACCTCCTGCGCCCCCGCGAGGGCTCGGGCGGCCGTCGTCGCCGGCGCGGCGCCGGGCGGGACCACGGCGCGCGTGTCGTCCGGCTCCAGCACCGGCCCGCGCGGGTCGTTCGCGACGCGAAGGTCGACGTCCTGCCTGCGCGCGCTGTCCGACACGACGTCGACCGACTCCGCGCCATCGTCACGCAGCACGAGCGCGGGCGTCTCCGACAGGCCCGCGTCAGCCAGGTCACCGACGACAGAGGCGTCTCCCGCGACCGCCCACGGGGCACCGTCGTGCACCGCTCCGTCGGCCGCCTCGTCGAGCGCCCAGATCTCGATCGACCCCGTGGGGTCGCGGACACCGAGGTCCACGATGCCTGTCGTAGTGGCGGCGTCGCCCTGGTCGTCCGCACCGATCACGGCGACCCTCGTGGCGCCCTGCCGGGTCAGCGCGTGCCGGACGAGGGCGAGCGGCCGCTCCCGGTCCTCGGCCGCCGGGACGTCGTTGCGCAGCAGGACGTAGGAGATGCCGAGGTGCCGGAGGACGGCCGCGGTGCCGGCACCCTCGTGCCCGCGGTCCAGCCGGCCGAGAGCCGCATCCAGCGCGGTCGTGGCCGCAGGCCCCGACAGGGGCAGGGTGTCGCGCGCGACCCACGGACGGCCCCGCAACGCGTCCTGGACGGCTGGAGCGACGCGTCCGGCGGTCACGGACGGGAGCACGAGGACCCGCCCCGGGGGCGCGGTCCGCGACCACGCGGCCACGCCGTCCCACTGATCGGCGTCGACACCCGACGGCTCGGACACCTGCTCCTGCACGGCGAGCATCGGCCCGGCCACCGAGACCAGGACGAGGACGGCGAGGCCGGCTGCGACCAGACCGCCGCCGGGCGCCGGGCGCCACGTCCAGGGACGCGGCAACCGATCGATCAGGTGGTCGACCAGCGGCGTCCAGGCCAGCAGGGCCGAGAGCCCCAGCAGGCCACCCAGCACCGCCCACGGCGCGGGCACGGTGTCGGTGGCCGTCGCCGCAGAGGCAGGCACCGGCAGCCACTCGGGCCATTCCCCGCTGATGACGCCGACCAGCGTCGCCACGCCCACGAGCAGGAGCAGGGCCCCGACGACGGCGCGGGCGCGCCCCACGCGCAGGGCGAGCGCGCTCACCGCCACGGCCAGCGGCGCGAGCAGCAGCACCACGGTCAGGGCCGTGGCGGTCGACGTGAGGCCGGCGGCCTCGGCGAGCCCCGCGGCGTCGAGATCGGTGGTCAGGCCCGTCACCGAAGTGGCGTACGACGCCTCCCACACGTAGGCGGCCACCCACCAGGAGGACGAGACGAGGGCCAGCACCGACCAGCGCGCGAGCTGGCGTGCTCCACCCGGTCGCCGAGCGGTCGCGAAGGCCGTCACCAGGCCGGCCGCGAGCGCGGTGAGGGCCCATGGGGGCGTCCCGGCACCGGCCAGGCCGAGCCAGGCAGCGGACGCGGCGGCAGCGCGCCAGCCGTCAGCGCCGCGTACCAAGGGCGTCAGCACCCACGGGAGGAGCGCGAGGGTCAGGCCGTCGCCCGGCGAGTGCAGGACCGTCGCGACCTGCACGGGCGCGCAGGCGAAGAGCGCGGCACCCACCCAGGGGGTCCAGGACTCGCTCCCTGCGTCGGGCTCGGAGACCTGAGAGCGCGCCAGGCGCACCGCGCCGACGGCAGCCAGGACCAGGACCAGGACCGACCACGCCACCCGCCCGCCGGCTGGTGCCACGCCGAACACGTCGGTCAGCCACAGGAAGGCGGCGAGCGGGACGTCCCGGAGTCCCTGGGCGCTCGCGTCGCCGAGCGTGCCGGACACCGTCCAGCCGTCGGCGGCGCTTCTGAGCGCACCTGTGGGGTCGGCGGCGAGGCGGGCGTAGGCGCCCGTGAGCGGCTGGGCCGCGGTCACGCGGAGGGCGACGGCGGCAGCGAGGACCGCCACGACCAGCGTGCGGACACCGGGAACCGGCAACGCTTCTCCTCCCCCTCCTCCGGACACGTGTGTCCGATGCGGCCCGGTCACGGTCGGGCGAGCACCCGACCGCACACGGCTCCCACGGCCAGCGCCACGACGACGTCGGACACTACCGGTGGGACGATCACGGCGGAGGCGGACACGGCGACCACGCCGGCGAACGCAAGCGCTCCCACGCAAGCCGCAGCAACCCGCAGGTCGCCACGGTCGCGCGTGAGCCAGCCGATCAGCGCACCCACCGCCAGCGGCAGCGATACGACGGCCAGCACGACGACAGCGGGTACCTGCGTCCACGCAGGTACTCCCGACGACCCAGCGCCCGTATCCCCCGTGTCGAGGGCCGCGTCAGCATCGCGGTGTCCGACGGCACGCACGAGGAGCGTGAGCGCGAGGAGCAGCAGGATCCCGACCAGGACGAGACCACCCGCCAGCGCGAAGCGGAACAGCTTCTGCGGCGCGAAGTCCATGACGACGACGCCCGCCGATCCGGCGGGGACCACGAAACCTTGGCGCCAGCCGTCGAGCACGACCGGGCGCAGCTCGGAGCTCCCGATCCTCGCGGTCCACCCTGCGTTGGCGCTCTCCGCGACCGCGAGGACCGACTCGGACGACACCGACACCTGGACTTCCCGGTGCGTCGGCGACCACATCAGCACGGGTGGCCGGTCTGGGCCGGCGTCCTCTGCGGGGACGGAAGGCGTCAGGACCAGGCTCGACATGACGAAGCCGTTCGGGTTCACCACACGAATCCGGTGCTCCCCCTCGGGCACGTCGACCGACCGTCTGCCGCACGGGATCACAGACAGGTCGGCGCCCGTGCGGATGTCCTCGAGCGTGCCGCTGATCCGGGTCTGGACGGCGCGGCCAGCCACCTCGATCGTCGGCCCGAAGCCGCAGGCCGCGCCGGTCGGGGTGTTCGGTTCGGGTCGGTGCTGAAGGTCCTCGATCCCGTCGACCTCCAGCTCGGAGATGCCCACGCCGTCGAGACCCGCCGGTCCGAACGCCGTCACCCGGAGCTGGTCGGTGCGGATCGGCCTCATCTCACCGGCCGTCTCTCCCCGGGTGGCCACCAGCTGCGGGTCGCCCGTCCCGGGGCCGCCGTCCACGACGACCGTCTCGGGAAGCTCGCCCGGCTGGCCCGGCGAGGTCAGGAGCTGGACACGGGAGACCTTGCGGCGCGGCCCCCAGGTCAGCTGCAGCGCCGCGGCCGGGTCACCGGGGGCCGATGTCCACCCCGTCTCCAGGTCTCCGTCCAGCGCGCCTGCCGCGTTGACCGCCGGGTCGCCGCCGTAGGTCGAGGTCGCCACCACCCGCACCTGGTCCTTCGCCAACGGCGCGAACAGTTGGTCGAGCGCCGGGCCGTGGGTGGCGAAGGCACGACCCTTGATCGTCCAGTTGCCACTCGCACCCACCGTGATGGTGCGGTCGAAACCCGGCGTCTCTGAGGTCTCCCGCTGCCACGCCAGCTCACAGTCGACGAAGTCCTCGACGGTCACGAAGCAGGCACGCTGCGGCGTCTCGGCAGCCAGGAACACGGATGTGTCGGCCGACACCCGTCCCGGGACGACCAGCGACCTGGTGACGTCGATCCCGGCTACCCGCACGTCCGAGAGCCGAACCTGTCCGTCCTTGCTGGCTCCGAGCACGGTGACCCGCAGTCTCCTGGCCGAGTCGTCGTCAACGTCAACATCGGGGACCGACCCATCCGGCTGCACCTCGGCCACGGCGGACCGGTCGTCGGTCGAGATCCGGACCGACGTCACCGGTGCCCCGGTGAAGGTGTCGAACGACAGCGAGACGTCCCCCACCCGGGTCGGTCGGTCGAACCTCGCCTCGATCCACTGGCCTTCCGGACGCGCGAACGGTGCCGTGCCCCAGGCGGTGTAGACGGAGTGGTCGAACGCCGACCAGGGATGCTGCTCGGGGCGCACCGGACCGAGGATGTCGGCGTAGCCCGCAGAGCTGGACGCGAGGATCTCGGCTGCACCCTCATACTCGGCCACCGTCAAGTCCGACGGCATGGCATCGTCCACGTGGTCGTGAGCCACGCGAGTGACGCGGTAGGGCTCGGACGCGGTCATGACCCCCGACCGGGCGTCGTGGACCCGCCCGAAGCTACGTTCGACGCGTCGCAGGCTGTCGGTCACCACGTCGGGACGATCGTCGTCCGCCGCCAGTACCGCGGCGCGGCGACGGGCCACGAGCCCTGCGGCTCGGAGGCGCGGGACGACCTCCGGGGCGCCGTCAACGACCAGCCGGTCTTCCCACTCCTGGACCTCGACGCGTGGCTCGGCGTCGTGGCGCAGCTCATAGACTTCGACGGCGGCGTTCCCGTCGGAGGTGGTGCCGAAGGTGGCGGCCAAGGCGGCGCCCGGCACGCCGGCGACCGCAGCGCGCACCAACGCGTGATCGGTTGCGTCGACCTCATCGGTGGCGAGGTCGTCCCGCACGACCACGTGGGTGACGCCGAGCGCGTCGAGCGCCGCCGGCAGGTCCCGCTCGGGCCGGGGGTCTGCGACCGCCTGCTCGACGGAGTCCAGCAGGCGCAGGGTCCCGGCGGGTGCGACCGTGATCTGCGCACGTGCCATCCACGGGGGGGCGTCGAGCACCTGGATGGGCTCGTCGATCGTGCGCCCCCAGGTCTGGACCGCGAAGCCGACCCCGGGCAGCACCAGCACGCGCGTCGGGTCCGGCTGGTCGCGAAGGTAGGCCGCCGCCTGCCGCCAGCTGTTCGGGACGTCCTCGAACCCCCCGGTGGGTCGCAGCGCGCCGCCGAGCGCGGGGACCGTGGTCGCCAGGACCAGCACGCCCACGCTTCCCGCGACAAGGCGTGGGGCCCACGGACCGGAGGGAAGCCGTCCCTCCCCGACGAGCCGGGGCACGGCCAGCGTGACCCACGCTCCGATGCCCAGGCTGAGCGGAAGCCGCACGAGCGGATCGAACTTGTGGATGTTGCGCAGGGGCGCGAGGACGGTGTCGAGAGCGTGCAACCACTCCTCCGACAGCACGGAGCCGGCCCATCCGCCGCTCCCTGCAGTCAGCACCGCCAGCCCGATCAGGACAGACGTCGCGAGCGCGCGGCGTCCCCACAACCTCGGCTGCAGGAGGCCTACGAGCCCGATGGCGGCTACCAGCACGGTCGAGAGGAGCAGCGGCGCCGACGACGCCAGCTCGTTCCCACCCGTCCAGCCCACCGGACCGCCCCCCGTGAAGAACGCCACCCAGTGGCTGGTCCCTCTGAGCGAAGAGAGCCACCCGGTGGTGCCGGCGGTGCTGGCCGCGGACTCGATGAAGTCGAGGAACGGAGGAGAGTAGGAGCCGAGCAGGAGGAGCGGGACCAGCCACCACAGCGAGGCGAGCGTGACCAGCGCGCCCCAGGCAGCGACGTCACCGGCTCGTCGCCGCAGCGTCCTCCCAGCCGTGAGGACCAGCAGAAGCCCTGGCAGCACCAAGCACGCCACCACGAGAGTGGCGTTCTGCCCGCCCATCACGGGGATCGTGGCAGCGGAGAGGACGAACGCCACCCACGCACGCAGCCGTCCTCGGAGGTAGAGCACGAGCGGCAGCACGGTCCACGGCAGCACGGACCCGGGGAGTGTCTCGCCGCTCAACCCGCCCACGGTCGTCAGCACCCGGGGCGACAGCATGTAGGCCAGGCCGGCGAGGACGGCCCCGTTGGCGCCTATGCCGGGCCATCGAGCGGCGAGCTGTCGGGCGCCCTCGTAGGCCAGCAACATGACAGCCGCTGACCACAGCCGCTCCCAGATCCACATCGGCACACCGAGCACGTCACCGATCAGGAACACTGGGCCCATCGGGAAGAGATAGCCCGACGCCTGGTTCTGCAGGCCCCCGAGAGCCCAGTCGCCGTTCCACAGGTCGACGCTCCGAGCCAAGAGGTCGGCCGGGTTGAGCTGCATGTCGAGCTTGGTGTCGAACGTGATCAGTCCGGGCTGCTGGAGCAGGTTGACCAGGATGACCGAGACGTAGACGAGCACGTGCACACCAGTGGTCCACGATGGTCGGCGCCGTGGGCGCGCTCGGACGGTCGTGGCGGCGCCGTCAGTCACTGCGGCTGCCTCCCGTGTCGATCCAGCCAAACGACGCGCAGTCTATATTCTGCGTCGGTACTCTCGGCCACCCCGGCCGTCCAGCTCCAAGGAACTGCACATGAGCGATCGCCCCGCCCTCGACTTCGAGGCTGTCTGGGAGGTGGCGTCGACCATCCCGGGATGGCTCACGGAGGAGCAGGCGAAGCTGCTGTTCGACACTGCGCGCGACCTCTCGAGCGCCCCTCTCCTGCTTGAGATCGGCAGCCACCAAGGCAAGTCGACGATCGTGCTGGCCTCGGCCGCGCTGGCACAGGGTGGCCAGGTGGTCGCGGTCGACCCGTTCGTCGACGGTCGCCTCTTCGGCGGCGCTTCCACGAGGACCAAGTTCGAGAACAACCTGCGCGAGGCCGCGCTGGGTGACGCAGTCGAGCTGCTTCCTGAGTACAGCACTCGCGCCCGGCCGACGTGGACGCGTGACATCGACTACCTCTACATCGATGGCAAGCACGACTACTGGACGCTCGCAGACGACCTGAAGTGGGCCGAGCACCTTCCGGATGGAGCCCCCATCCTCGTCCACGACTGCTACTCCTCCATCGGGGTCACCCTTGGCGTCCTCGCCCACGTGCTGCCGTCCAGGACCATCCGCTACGAGCGCCGTTGCGGTTCGATGGCGCTGTTCCGCGTCGGCCGGCCCTCCTGGGAGGACCGACGTCGCATCCTGCGTGAGGTCCCCTGGTGGCTGCGCAACGTGCTCGTGAAGATCCTCCTACGACTCCGGCTGCGCCCCGTCGCCTCACGGCTGTTCGGGCACGAGGGACCGTACGACCCCTACTGACCGGCTCGAACCACCGGTCGCTCCGCTGTGCTTCCCAGACCGCAGACGCCAACCCAACTCGCGGGTAACCTAGCCTCATGCAGGCGGCGAACCCCGCGTCCCTCAGCGGACGTCACGTGGTGCTGTTCAACTGGCGCGACACCCAGAATCCCGAAGGAGGGGGGTCCGAGCGCTACGTCGAGGCGATGGCCCGTGGGTTGGTGCGCCACGGAGCCCACGCGACCGTCTTCTGCGCCGCACACGACCGTGCGCCCGCCGACGAAGTCGTCGACGGCGTCCGGTTCGTCCGGCGCGGCAACCACCTCGCGATCTATGTCATCGGCATGCTCCGCCTCGTCTTCGGCCGCTTCGGCAAGGTCGACCTCGTCGTCGACGTGCAGAACGGGTTGCCCTTCTTCACCCGGCTTGCGACCCGAGCGCCGGTCGTCGTCCTCGTCCACCACGTGCACCGGGAGCAGTGGCCCGTCGTCTACCCGGGCCTGCTGGGGCGGGTGGGCTGGTGGATCGAGCGAGCGCTCGCGCCGCGCCTCTACCGCCGTTCACAGTACGTCGCAGTCTCGCGAGCCACCCGAAGCGAGCTCATCAGCCTGGGCGTGGGTCGCGAACGGATCGCCGTCGTCCACAACGGTACTGATCCAGCGCCGGTGCTGGACGTGCCGCGCAGCACCTCCCCGCAGCTGTGCGTCCTGGGCCGCCTGGTCCCGCACAAGCAGGTCGAGCACGCCGTCGACGTCATCGTCGCCCTGCGCGCCGACCATCCCGACGCGACCCTCGTGGTCGTCGGCAACGGTTGGTGGGAGGAGTCCCTCCGGGCCTACGTCGCCGAGCGGGACGCCGGTGACGCCGTCACGTTCACCGGGCACGTCAGCGAGCAGGAGAAGCACGAGATCCTGGCCCGGTCCTGGGTCATGCTGCTGCCGTCGCTGAAGGAGGGCTGGGGCATCGTCATCGGCGAGGCCGGAAGCCACGGTGTCCCCACGATCGCCTACGCGTCAGCTGGCGGGACCCGGGAGTCGATCGACGACGGCACCTCCGGGCTGCTGGTCGACACCCCGGCCGAGCTCGTCGAGGCCGTTCGGTGGCTCGTGTCCGACACCGCCGAGCGCCGGCGACTGGGCAAGGGAGCGCGCGAGATGTCCCACACGTTCTCCTGGGCGCACTCCCAGGAGTCCTTCGCGCACGTCCTGTCCGACGTGCTGGCCGGCCGACGGGTCGCGGTCGAGGACCCCGACGGCCCCTGACCGGCACTCACCGGCCCCCGTGACCGGTCCCGGCAAACGCAGACGCGCCCGACCTGAGGTCGGACGCGTGGCGGGACCCGGGCGACGACGCCCGGGGACGGATCTACTCGGCAGCCTGCTGGTTGGTGCCGTAGTCCATGACGCTCTGGTCGGGCTGCGACGGGGCGCTGCTCACCGTGTTGACGACACCGAAGGTGGTGAGTCCGGCAAGCACGAGGCCGACGACGACCGCGACGATGCCACCGATCAATCCCTGCACGAATGTCTCCAGTTCACTAGACCGAACCAAACCGTAGCACCCCGTCACGCCTCCCGGCGCATTTGGCGTGAAGTGGTCCAGCGCCGGGTCGCCACCCGCAGGGCTGCCGCGGCCACCACGCCGCCCGCGAGCGCCCAGGCGCCCAGCAGCACCCCGAGCCGGACGGGCCGGCTCGAGACGGTCCCGGCCGGCTCGCTGGCGGGGTCGGGCAGCTCCCAGACGGTGAGCAGCTCCCCGTCGTGCAGCACCCGGGCACCGGGCAGCTCGGGGAGCGTGCCGTACGCCGGCGCGTCGAGGCCCTCGGCCGCCAGCGCGCGCGTGGCCTCGCGGTCGGCCACGACCCAGGCGATCCCCTCGCCGGCGAGGGCCCGCTCCAGGTCACGCCCCGTCATCGTCGCGAGGTCACGGGCCACGCGCCGGGCCCGAGCGTCCTCCCCCGCCACCTCGGTGCCCGACACGACCAAGGTGTCGCTCGCGAGGTAGTCGGCGGGGAGGTAGCGCCCGACCGGGTCGAGCGTGCGTCGGCCGTCGTTCCAGCCCGGCCGGCGGTAGGAGGTGAACGGCAGGGAGAGCACGTCGCCCTCGCGTCCGGCGCGCCGGCTCTCCTCGACGGCCCGCCGGGCGGCCTCGAAGTCGGCGGGGAGGTCGACGGCGTCGAGGCGTCCGGAGAGGCCCAGCGCGGCGTCGGGCATGAGCGTGACGGGCATCAGGACCAGGACGGTGCCCAGCACCGCGGCGGGCGTACGTGCGGGCACGGACGCCGTCAGCCGGGCGACGCCGCGTCCGAAGAGCACCGCCAGCAGCGGTGCCAGCAGGGCCAGGAACCGGGTGCCGTCGCGCACCAGTCCCCCGCCGGGCACGTGGCCGACGAGCCAACCCACGAGACCGGGCGCGACCGTCCCGGCCAGCGCGACCACCAGGCCGAGGGCTGCCGGGGCGGTGAGCGCCAGCCGGGCCTGCCGGCCCTCCGCACCGAGCCACGACCTCAGCCCGGCGCCGCAGACGGCGAGCACCAGCAGGAGTGAGACCAGACCCACCCAGCTCGTGCGCGAGGCCGGCACCACCTCCGCGTTCCAGATGCCTCCCAGACCGAGTGCGGCAGCCCAGGCGGGCAGGACGCCCTCGGCCTGCGCCGCGAAGAGCCGAACGGCCGCGGGGTCGCTCACCGTCCCCGTGCCGTGCAGTGCGCCCGCCGCGATCCACGGTGCGTTCACCGCGACGACGGAGGCCACCGTCCAGGCCGCCGCGCGAGCGGCGCTGCGGCCGTCCACCGCCACGCCCACGACGGCGTACAGCCCGGCGATGATGCCCCCGACCGGGTTCAGGCTCGCGAAGGCCAGCCAGAGCACCAGCTGCGGCAGGCACCTCTCGCCCGCAGCCAGGCGACGGGCGAGCAGGTGGATCCACGGCAGGGCGGCGTACGTCATCAGGAGCGGCCAGTGGCCGATGCCCAGCCGCTCGGCCACGAACGGGTTCCACACGTAGAAGGTCGACCCGGCGAGGGCGGCGAGGACGCCGGCACGTCCCAGCAGCCGCCAGGCACCGGTACCGGCCAGGACCAGCGCACCGACCAGCACCGCCTTCTGCAGCACCACGCCGGTGGTCACGTCGTCGAGCAGCGCCACCACCATGTCGGACGGGACCGCCCGCGGCAGGTTGGACCCCAGGCCGAGGAAGTCGCCGCGCACGGTGAGGTCGGGCACCCACACCATGTCGTAGGTCAGCACGAGACCCGGCGACAGCGCGCTGCCCAGCATCAGCAGCGCCAGCAGCGCGGACCACGCGACCGGGGCCAGGCGCAGCGCCCAGGCGCCGGTCGTTGTCCGCACGGGAGCACAGCCTAGGTGGTCGGTGCCGGCGCAGCCGGGCTTCCGACGGGGCGCGGCCGCCGACGGGTCCCGGGTCGGGACGGCCGTGCACCTAGGATGCCGCAGTGACCAGGCCGTCGACCGCGCACCCGCGCACCCTCGACGGCAGTGCTGTCGCCGTTGCCACCAGCGTCATGAACCTCGCCACCTACGGCTTCACGATGCTGGCGGCGCGCATCATGGGGCCGAGCGAGTACGGCGCGCTGGCCGCCTGCCTGAGCGTGCTCATCGTCGTCCAGGTGGGCGCCCTCGGCCTGCAGGCCACCGCAGCCCGCCGCATCGCCGTCGACCGCGACAACGTCGCCGCCATCGAGCAGTCGATCCTGTCGTTGTCGACCCGGGTGTCGCTCGTCCTCGGCCTCGTCGTGCTGGCGCTGTCACCGGTGGTCACGAGGATGCTCAACCTCGACGACGTGCTCACCGCCGTGATCCTCGCGTGCGCCGTCGTCCCGCTCACCTTGACGGGCGGCCAGGCAGGTGTGCTGCAGGGAGAGCGCAGGTGGGGCGCCCTCTCCGTGTTGTACCTCGCGAGCGGGATCCCTCGCCTCGTCGTCGGCACCGCGCTGATCCTCTGGCGCCCCGACGCCACCACGGCCGTCCTCGGCGTCGCCCTGGGTTACGCCTTCCCGGTGGCCGTCGGGTGGTGGGTGCTGCGCAGGCGTCGTACGCCCGAGACTGCGGCGCCCGAGCATTCGGCCCGGGCGATGCTGGTGGAGAGCACCCACAACGCCCAGGTGCTCTTCGTCTTCTTCGCCCTCTCCAGCGTCGACATCGTCATCGCCCGCAACGTGCTCGACGACCACGACGCGGGCCTCTACGCCGCCGGCCTGATCATGACGAAGGTGATGCTGTTCCTGCCTCAGTTCATCGTCGTGGTCGCGTTCCCGGACATGGCCTCGCCCGAGCATCGCAAGCGCGCCCTGGTCCGGAGCCTGGTCGCCATCGGCGCCATCGGAGCTCTCGCAGTCCTCGCCGCCGAGCTGTTGTCGGGCGTGGCGATGATCTTCGTGGGTGGCGCGGAGTTCGGCGAGGTCGAGGGACTGCTCTGGCTCTTCGCGACCCTCGGCACCGTGCTCGCCATGCTGCAGCTGCAGGTGTACGCCGTCCTGGCCAGGCAGGCGCGGCGCTCCGTGCTGCTCGTGTGGGCCGCATTGGCCGCGCTGGTCGCGCTGGGGCTCCAGGCCGACTCCGTCGCGGAGCTGGTGACGTCGGTCGTCGCCGTCGACACGACACTCCTCGTGGTGCTGACGCTCGCCAGCCTGCGGATCAACCGGGGGGCGCCCGTCCCGCCCGTCACGCCCACGCCGCCGGGCTGAGCGGCGGCCGCAACCGAGGCGGCCCGACCCGCTCAGTGAGCGGCGTCGTGCCAGCTGCGCCCGGTGCCGATGGACACGTCGAGCGGCACGGCAAGGTCGGCAGCGCCACCCATCTCGGCGCGCACGAGCGCGGCGAGCTCGTCGCCCTCCCCCGGCGCCACCTCGAAGACGAGCTCGTCGTGGACCTGGAGCAGCATGCGGGAGCGCAGGCCCTGCTCCGCCAGCGCCCGCTCGACGCCGAGCATGGCGACCTTGACGAGGTCGGCGGCCGAGCCCTGGATCGGCGCGTTGAGCGCCATCCGCTCGGCCATCTCGCGCCGTTGGCGGTTGTCGCTGGTCAGGTCGGGCAGGTAGCGGCGACGACCGAGGATGGTCTCGGTGAAGCCGGAGCGACGAGCCTCGTCGACGATGCCGCCGAGGTAGTCGCGGACGCCGCCGAACGTCTCGAAGTACTCGTCCATCAGCCCGCGGGCCTCGGAGGTGTCGATGCGCAGCTGTTGCGAGAGGCCGAACGCCGACAGGCCGTAGGCGAGGCCGTAGTTCATCGCCTTGATCTTGGCGCGCTGCTCGACGCTCACGTCCTCGGCGGCGACCCCGAAGACGCGGGCGGCGGTGATGGAGTGGAAGTCCTGGCCCGACCTGAACGCCTCGATGAGGAGGGCGTCCTCGGACAGGTGAGCCATGATCCGCATCTCGACCTGGCTGTAGTCGGCGGTCATCAGCGACTCGCCGCCCTCGCCGACGACGAAGCCCTCGCGGATCCGGCGACCGGCCTCGGTGCGGATCGGGATGTTCTGCAGGTTGGGGTCGGTGCTGGAGAGCCGGCCCGTGGCCGCGATGATCTGGTTGTAGGTCGTGTGGATGCGGCCGTCGGACGCGACGGTCTTGAGCAGGCCCTCCACCGTCTGGCGCAGCCGGATCACGTCGCGGTGGCGCAGCAGGTGCTGGAGGAAGGGGTGCGCGGTCTTCTCGAAGAGCTGCTGCAGCGCATCGGCATCGGTGGTGTAGCCGGTCTTGGTGCGCTTGGTCTTCGGCATGTCGAGCTCGTCGAAGAGGACCACCTGCAGCTGCTTGGGCGAGCCGAGGTTGATCTCCTTGCCGATGACGTCGTAGGCGTCGGTCGCTGCCGCCCGCACCTGGTCGCTGAACTCCGACTCCAGGCGCTCGAGGTAGTCGATGTCGACCGCGATGCCGACCTGCTCCATGCGGGCGAGGGTGCCGATGAGCGGGAGCTCGACCTCGCGCAGCAGACGGGTGCCGCCGTGCTCCTCGACCGCGTCGTCGAGCGCGTCCGCGAGGTCGAGGACGGCCCGAGCGGTGAGCATCGCGGTGTCACTGGCCGTCGTGTCGTCCATCGCGTCGAAGCTGAGCTGGTCAGCGTCGACGGTGTCCTGGCGCAGCTCGCGCTTGAGGTAGCGCAGGGTCAGGTCGGCGAGGTCGTAGGAGCGCTGGTCGGGCTGGACGAGGTACGCCGCGAGCGCGGTGTCGACCTCGAGGCCGGCGAGCGCCCACCCGCGCGCGGCCAGGGCGAGGCTCGGCCCCTTGGCGTCGTGGACGGCCTTGGGGCGGTCCGGGTCGGCCAGCCACGCCGCCACCGCCGCGTCGTCGTCGGGTCCGATGTCGGTCACGTCGATCCACGCCGCCTGCCCCTCGCGGGTCGCCACGGCGAGCGAGATGACCTCGCCCGTGCCGGCGCGCCAGCTGCCCTGGACGGACACCCCCACCCGTGTGCCGGCGGGCGCGTGCACGTCGAGCCACGCGGCGGCCTCGCCGGCGCCCAGGCGGCATCCGTCGAGCTCGAAGCCCGCCTCGGCCTCGGCGACGTCGCCCGGGTCGGGGTCGATCGTCTCGAGCAGCCGGGTGCGGAGCTCGCCGCGGAACTCCAGCTCGTCGAGGAGCTCGAGACCGGCGGTGCGGTCCCACGGCTGCCGGACCAGGCCCTCGGGACGCACCGGCAGCGTCAGGTCGCGCACCAGCGCGTTGAGCCGGCGGTTGCGGATGACGTCACCGAGGTGGGCGCGCAGCGCCTCCCCCTTCTTGCCGGTGATCTCGTCGGCGCGGGCGATGACGTTGTCGAGGCCGTCGAACTGGTTGATCCACTTGGCGGCGTAGCCCTGGCCGACACCCGGGACGCCCGGCAGGTTGTCGGACGTCTCCCCCACGATGGCCGCGAGCTCGGGGTAGCGGTGGGGCGGGACGCCGTACTTCTCCTGGACCGCGGCCGGGGTCAGCCGCGCCAGCTCGCTCACCCCGCGCATCGTGTAGAGCACGGTGGAGTCGTCGGTGACGAGCTGGATGGAGTCGCGGTCGCCGGTCATGATGAGGACCTGCATCCCCTCCGCGAGCGCCTGGGTGGCGAGGGTCGCGATGATGTCGTCGGCCTCGTAGCCCTCCATCGACAGGTGCTGGATGTGCAGCGCGTCGAGCACCCGCCGGATCAGGGGCAGCTGGCTGCCGAACTCGTCGGGGGTCTTGTTGCGCTTGGCCTTGTAGTCGCTGTACTCCTCGAGCCGGAAGGTCTGGCGCGACTTGTCGAACGCCACGGCGACGTGGGTCGGGGCCTCGTCGCGCAGCACGTTGACCAGCATCGAGGTGAAGCCGTAGACGGCGTTGGTGTGCTGCCCGGAGGCGGTCGCGAAGTTCTCCACGGGCAACGCGAAGAACGCGCGGTAGGCCAGCGAGTGGCCGTCCAGCAGGAGGAGGCGGGGGCGGGTGGGCTCGCTCGTCTCAGGCACCCGCCGACTCTAGCCGCCGCGACCGACACCGGCCGTGCCCAGCCCCGGCGCCGCCAGCGCGCCCCGCTCCGACAGAATGACGGCATGAGCGAGACACCCGACACCCCACCTGCGTCGCTGGCCGACCTGAGCGTCGAGGAGCTCGTCGCGTTCCTCCCCCAGGGCAACGGACGGCTCAACGACAAGATGGGCGTCCAGCTCGTCGAGGTGTCCGCGGAGCGGGTCGTGGCGACCATGCCGGTGGAGGGCAACACCCAGCCCTTCGGCCTCCTGCACGGCGGCGCGTCGGTCGTCCTGGCCGAGACCCTGGGCTCGATCGGGTCCGCCATCCACGCCTACCCGGCCAAGATCGCCGTCGGGGTGGACATCAACGCCACGCACCACCGCTCGGCCACGTCCGGCATCGTCACCGGCGTCGCGAGCGCCATCCACCTCGGCCGGTCGTCGACGTCGTACGACATCGCGATCACCGACGAGCAGGGCCGTCGCGTGTGCACCGCGCGCATCACCTGCGCGCTGCTCGACGCCCCGGCCGCCTGACCTCTGCCCGCCGGAGCCCGCCTCAGCCCGCCTCAGTCCGGCTCGCAGACACAGATCTGGAGCGCCGCGTCCGCGGTGAACGGCTCACGGGACCAGTCGCCGTGGCGTTCGACGAGCCGGAGGCCGCCGAGCGAGAGCAGCAGCGGCAGCTCTTGGGGGAAGATGCTCCGGATCTCGAGCGGAGCGACGAGGAAGTCGGCCTCGGTGTCGCTCGAGAAGTACCAGCTGCCGCGGGTCACCTGCGCGGCCGCGTCGTAGGTCTCGGCGACGTCGACGTGCACGACGCCACGGTCGGGGTCCACGTAGGACGACGCCTCGCGCCGGCGCCGTACCCCGTCGGCCAGGGCGAGCATGCGCACGCTGGGGTTGAAGACGTCGAGGACGAGCCGTCCCCCGGGCGCGAGGTGCCGTCGCACCGACCGGAGGCAGCCGACCAGCTCCTCCGAGGTCTGCAGGTGCAGCAGCGAGTTGGCGGCGATGACGACGAGGTCGAAGGTGCGGCCGAGGTCGAGCTCGCGCATGTCGCCCTGCACCCACTCCACCTCGACGCCTCGCTCGGCCGCCTTGCGCCGCGCCTCGCCGAGCATGGCCGGGGACCGCTCGAGGCCCGTGCACGGGTGGCCGTCGGCGGCGATCGGGATGAGCTTGTGCCCGGTGCCGCTCCCCAGCTCCAGCACGGACCCGCCGTGTCGGTCGGCCTCGGCCCGGTAGAACGCGACGGCGCGGTCGCCCCCGGGGAACAGCCGGTCGTAGAGCCTCGCGTCCGCGTAGAACTGGTCGCTCACATGTGGCACCCCCGTGCCGGTTCGTGCGCGGTCGGGCTCAGCCCGGGACGCGCTCGCGGCGGATCCGCCGGGCGGCCAGCACCCGGTCGATGCGCTGCCGGCTGGTCGCCGCGTGCGTCACCTGGCGCGACTGCGGCAGGCGGGCTCGTACGGCGCTGGTGGTGGCCGCGCGCAGCGTCGCCTGCGGCGAGAAGGACAGGCGCGCCATGAAGCGGTTGGCGTCGCGCGCCTCTGCGGCCGCAGCCGTCTGGACGTGGCTGATGCCGTGCTGCTCGGCGAAGCGGCAGGCCGCCTCGATCAGCGCGCTGCCGACGCCCTTGCGGCGGAACTGCGAGAAGACGTGCGGCGAGACCGCCAGGACGGCCGGCTCGAGGTTGAGGGGGGTGAAGGTCGTCGCCTCGAGGTAGACCGCGCCGGCGAGCTCGCCGTCGACCTCGGCCACGACGACGCACCGGTCCTCGCGCGCGTCGGCGTCGGCCACGATCCCGGCCACGTCGGCCAGCTGCTCGTCGAGCGCGCCGCGGCGCAGGATGTCGCTCCACAGCTCACGCAGGGAGGGAACGTCCGCGGCCGCAGCCGCGCGTACGGTCACCGGCGTCCGACTCATCGACCCACCACTTCCTCGAGCACCCACCGTGGCCCCCTGCCGCCCTCTCGCGGCACCACGCCGGGACAGACCATATCCCCGTTGCCGGGATCAGGCTACGCCGAGGTAGGCCTCTCGCACCGAGGGATCGTCGAGGAGCTCGGTGCCGCTGCCGGTCTTGACGATCCGGCCGGTCTCCAGCACGTAGGCCCGGTCGCTGCGGGTGAGCGCCTGCTTGGCGTTCTGCTCGACGACCAGGATCGTGGTGCCTTGCTGCGAGATCTCGGTGATGATGTCGAAGATCTGCTGGATCAGCATCGGCGCCAGGCCCATCGACGGCTCGTCGAGCATCAGCAGCTTGGGCCGCGACATCAGCGAGCGCCCGATCGCCAGCATCTGCTGCTCGCCACCCGACATCGTGCCCGCGACCTGCTTCTTGCGCTCGAGGAGCCGCGGGAAGAGGCCGAAGACGCGGTCGTAGTCCTCGTCGAGGGCGTCCTTGTCCTTGCGGGTGTAGGCACCCATGTTGAGGTTCTCGGTGACCGTCATGCCGGGGAAGATCCCGCGACCCTCGGGGCACAGGACGAGGCCCTTGCGCAGACGCTGGTCGGCGCGCAGCTTGGTGACGTCCTCGCCGTCGAACACGACCGAGCCCGAGGAGAGCCCGCGCACACCGGACAGCGCGCGCATCGTCGAGGTCTTGCCGGCGCCATTGGCGCCGATCAGGGAGACCACCTCGCCCTCGGCCACCTCCACGCTGATGCCGTGGAGCGCCTCGATCTTGCCGTAGCTGAGCACGGCGTCCTTCATCTCAAGCAGCATCGTCGGGCTCTCCCAGGTAGGCGGCGATGACCTTCGGGTTGCGGGCGACCTCGTCAGGGGTGCCCTCGGCGATCTTCTGGCCGAACTCGAGGACGATGATCCGGTCGGTGACGCCGAGGACCAGCTTCATGTCGTGCTCGATGACCAGCACCGTGTGCCCGAGGTCGCGGATGCGGCGGATGAGGTCCATGAGGTCCTCCTTCTCCGCGGGGTTGAAGCCGGCGGCCGGCTCGTCGAGGCAGAGCAGCTCGGGCTCGGTGGCCAGCGCGCGGGCGATCTCGAGGCGTCGCTGGTAGCCGTAGGGCAGGTTGCGCGACAGCTCGTGGGCCCGGTCGGCGATGCCGACGAACTTCAGCAGCTCCATGGCCTTGATGCGGCCCCCGCGCTCCTCCATGGTGTGACGGCTGATGCCGAACACCCTGGCGAAGCCCCGCCTGAGCGGGTTGGTGGGCAGCTGCTCCTCCGTCGGCCGCACCCGGTAGGCACGGAACAGCGCGCCGAGCACGCTGGTCTTGTGCCGCGCGTCGCAGCCGACCAGGACGTTCTCCAGGGCCGACATCTCCGGGAAGAGGCGGATGTTCTGGAACGTCCGGGCGATGCCGAGCTGGTTGATCTTGTGCGGCTTCGTGCCGCTGATCACCTTGCCGTTGAAGCGCACCTCGCCGGAGGTGGGGGTGTAGACGCCCGTCATGACGTTGAAGCAGGTTGTCTTGCCGGCACCGTTGGGCCCGATCAGGCCGAGGATCTCCCCCCGCTTGATCGAGAAGTCGACGTCGTTGAGCGCGACCACGCCGCCGAAGCGCAGCGTGACGTGGTCGATCTCGAGCAGCGTCTCCCCCTGGGGGCCGACGTGGATGCTGAGCGCTTCGTGGTCGGAGGTGTCCGGGGCGACCGTGGTCGCGCCCCCCACGGTCGTCTCGTGCGCGGTGTTGTCAGGCATCGGCGGCAGCCTCCTCGGCTTCGACCTTGCGGTCCTCGAATTCTCGTGCCCTGCGTCTGCTCGGCACCAGTCCCTGCGGGCGCATGATCATGACGACCACGAGGGCCACGCCGAACGCGAACGGGCGCCACTCCTGGAACTCGCGGAACCGTTCGGGCAGGTAGGTGAGCAGGAACGCGCCGAGCAGTACGCCGTAGATGTTGCCCGAGCCGCCGATGACGACCATCGCGACGAACAGGAACGACAGGTTGACCATGAACGCGTTGGGCTCGACGTACTGCTGCTTGCTGCCGAACAGCAGGCCGGCGAGTCCACCGACCGAGGCGCCGATGGCGAACGCCCACAGCTTGAACTTGAAGGCGGCCACGCCCATGATCGCGGCGGCGTCCTCGTCCTCGCGGATGGCGAGCCACGCACGACCCACCCGACTGTGCTCGAGGCGGAAGGCCAGCCAGATGATGATGATGAGGATGGTCAGCGCCAGCCAGTACCACCGCTCGGCGTCCACGGTGTTGAAGAAGGAACGACCGTCGATCTCCGGACCGGGCGGGGTGGGCACGTTGGTGATGCCCGTGGCGCCGTTGGTCACGTTGTCGAGGTTGCGGGCGGTGATGCGGATGATCTCGCCGAAGCCCAGCGTGACGATAGCCAGGTAGTCGCCGCGCAGGCGCAGGGTGGGGGCACCCAGGATCACGCCGGCGATCAGCGACATGGCGATGGCGATCGGGATGCAGGCGGCGAACGGCACCGCCCACGTCTCGGACAGGCCGAACCTGCTCTGCAGGGCCTCCACCACCGGCGACGACGGCGAGCCGAACAGGGCGATCGAGTAGGCGCCCAACGCGTAGAAGCCGACGTAGCCGAGGTCGAGCAGACCTGCGAAGCCGATCACCACGTTGAGCCCGACGGCGACGATCATGTAGACGACGACGAGGAACAGCACGCTGGCCCAGTCGGAGCCTCGGGACGTCAGGTCCGTGCGGACGTAGGCGAACGGCAGGATGTTGAGGAACGGCAGGTAGAACGCGAACGCGATCACCAGCAGCAGGCCGACCTTGCGCACCCAGGCGGGGGCAGCGGCCATGCGGTCACGCAGCTTGAGGCCGCGATACGTGTCGAGGATCTGGCTCATGCGCGTGCCTTTCCGAGCGACTCGCCCAGCAGTCCGGTCGGGCGGAACATCAAGATGACCACGAGGACGACGAAGGCCGTCACGTTGGCCCACTCCGAGCTCCAGACCGTCGAGGCGTAGACCTCGGCGATGCCGAGCAGGAGACCGCCCACGAGGGCACCTCGTAGGTTGCCGATGCCGCCGAGGACGGCGGCGGTGAAGGCCTTGAGGCCGATGATGAAGCCGATGTCGAACTTCGTGATGTCGTACTGGATCGTGTAGAGCAGCGCGGCCACTCCGGCCATGGCGCCACCGAGGACGAAGACCAGCATGATCACGCGGTTCTGGTTGACGCCCATGAGGGAGGCGGTGTCGGGGTCCTGCGCCACGGCGCGGACGCCGCGACCGAGGCGGCTCTTGTTCACGAACGTGTCGAGCGCGAGCATCATCAGGACGGCGCCCACGATGATGATCACGCGGGTGTTGGTGATGGTCAGGTCGATCCCCGGGATGGTGAACAGCTCCTTCGTCTCCAGGACGGAGGGGATGTTGACCGTGACGCGACCGAACGGCGGGCCGAAGAAGACCTCGAACACCTGGCCGAAGAGCTCCACCAGCACCATCGAGCACCCGATGCCGGTGATGAGGAAGATCAGGGGCGGCGCGCCCTTCTTGCGCAGCGGCCGGTAGGCGATGCGTTCGACGGCGAGCGCTGTGCCCGCCGAGGCGATCATGGCTCCCACCAGGGCCAGGAGGGTGGCCGCGATGACCATGCCCAGGCCCGCGCCGGCGGACACGCCGAGGACGGTGTAGACACCCAGGACGGTCCAGGTGCCCACCATGAACACCTCGGAGTGGGCGAAGTTGATCAGCTTCATCACGCCGTACACCATGGTGTAGCCGAGCGCGACGAGCGCGTAGATGGATCCGCGGGTGATGCCGTCCAGTGTGTGACGGTCCAACCCGCTGATCAGGGCATCGAAGTCCAACTCAGGGCCCTCCCTGGTCGAGGCCCTGCTCGGGCCATGGATCGGGGGCGGCCGGGCAAAAGCCGACCGCCCCCGTCGAACAATGGTCAATCCGTGTGGATCAGGGCGTGACCTCGACATCGGGAACCAGGGTGCCACCCTCGTTCTTGTAGGCCCAGTAGGAGACGTTCTCCTGCGGGACGTCGCCGTTCTCGTCGAAGGCGATCTCCTTGCTGAGACCCTCGCCGGTGTAGTCGTCGACGAACGCCTCGACGTCCTCGCGGGTGCGGGCACCGTCGTCGAGGGCGGCCAGGAAGACGCTCATCGCGTCGTAGCCCTCGGCGGCGTAGGCGCCCGGCGCCTGGCCGAACTCCTCCTCGTAGTCGGCCGCGAAGGTGCTGTCCTCCTCGATCGGAGCGCAGGGGCACATCACGACCGCACCCTCGCCCGCCGCGCCGACGGCGTTGCCGAAGTCGGCGCCGTAGAGGCCGTCGCCACCGACGAACGGGGCGTCGATGCCGGCGTCACGCATCTGCTTCAGCAGCGGCGCGGCCTCGGCGATGTAGCCACCGTAGAAGACGGCGTCGGGCTGGGCCGACTCCATCTTGGAGATGGTCGGAGCGAAGTCGGTCTGGCCGACCTCGGTCTTGTCGCGCTGGACCATCTTGTCGCCGAGGGTCTCCTCGACGCGGTCGGCCAGCGGCTCGCCGTAGGCCTCGGAGTTGTCGACCACGAACACCTTGCTCGCGCCGACCTCGTCGGTGAGGTAGTTGGCGATCGCCGCGCCCTGGTAGTCGTCGTAGGGGACGAGGCGGTGGAAGACGTCGACCTGGTCCTCCTGCGTGAGGTCGGTCGCGGTGGCCGACTGGCTCACCATCGTCACGCCGGCGTCGGCGTAGATGCTCTTGGTCGCACGGGTCTCACCCGAGAACGCGCCACCGATGACACCGATGAAGGTGTCGTCGCCCGCGATCTGGGTCGCGACGGGCGTCGCCTTGGCGGGGTCGCCCTCGGTGTCGAACTTCTCGAGGGTCACCTCGCATTCGTCGTTGTCCCACTGCTTGAGCGCGAGCTCGGCGCCGTCGACGGACGGGAGGACGATGCTGGCGTTGGCGCCCGAGAGGGCACCCATCACGCCGATCTTGAAGTTGCAGTCCTCGCCGGACGCGTCGCCGCCACCATCGGTGTCGGTCGTTCCGCATGCGCTGAGCACCAGACCGGCAACGGACGCCATGGCGGCGGCCTGCCACGTCTTGGATGAGCGGATCATGGACCCTCCGTAGTTCTCTGGGCTGTCCACCTCGGCAGCCTCGTGGCGGGAACCTAACACTCAGCGTGTGGCCCAGGACACGATTGCGCGGCCTGAGTCTCCTGCCGTTGCCGTTTCGTGACCAACCGGTCTGTACCGGAAACCAGCATGAAACATCGCGCGCGACAGACCTTGACCAGACCTTGACGGATCACCGCCCAGGACCGGGTGGCGACGAGGGCCGGAGTGGGTCAGGATCGGGTCGCGGATCCCCCAGCATCGCCGCCGAGCCCGGCGACGCCGTGCTCCACCACGCCGTCGGCGACCTGCTTCATCGACAGGCGCAGGTCCATCGCGGTCTTCTGGATCCAGCGGAAGGCGTCAGGCTCGCTCAGACCGAGCTTCTCCTGCAGCACGCTCTTGGCGCGGTCCACCGACTTCCGCGTCGCCAGCGACTCCTGGAGGTCGGAGACCTCACGCTCGAGGACCGTGATCTCGGCGAAGCGGCTCACCGCCATCTCGATGGCCGGCACGAGGTCACCACGCTGGAACGGCTTGACGAGGTAGGCCATCGCCCCGGCGTCGCGGGCCCGCACCACGAGGTCGCGCTGGGAGAAGGCGGTGAGGATGACGACCGGGGCGATCCGCTCCCCCGCGATCGTCTCCGCCGCCGCGATGCCGTCGAGCACGGGCATCTTGACGTCGAGGATCACCAGGTCGGGCTGCAGCTCGCGCGCGAGCTCGATCGCCCGCTTGCCGTCGCCGGCCTGGCCCACGACGTCGTAGCCCTCCTCGGCCAGCATCTCGGCGAGATCCATCCGGATGAGCGCCTCGTCCTCGGCGATCACGACACGGCGTACGTCTGCGGCGGGGCTGGTGTCCACGGGCTGCGTCACGGTCGCAAGGCTAGTTCGGATAGGGTTCCGACGCCGATTCCGCCCCGGTAGCCCAACGGCAGAGGCGATGCTCTCAAACAGCATTCAGTGTGAGTTCGAATCTCACCCGGGGCACTTCTCGCGACATGGGTGTCAGTGGTCAGCGCCACAGTGACCTGCATGTACTCGGTTCTGGAACGTTCCCGTGCGGTCGAGCTGGTGTCGGCAGGCGCGACCCTGAGCGCCGCGAGCCGAACGATGGGAATCGCCAGGTCGACCATCCGGTCGTGGGTGTCGAGCACGCCGCGAGTCGACCCAGGATGCGTCGTCTGCCGAGGGGCCGTCCCTTGGCCGGGTAGTGGCTACTCAGCGCTGCTCGGCTTCTACCTGGGCGACGGATGCGTCTCTTCCCATGGCGCACACACCACGCTCCGCATTGCCTGCGACACCGTTCTCACGGGGATCGTGACCGACGTGTCAGCACTAGTGGGGTCGCTCCAGCCGGGCGGCGTGTTCACCGTCAGCGCGCCGGGCACGACAGTGGTCCAGAGCAACTGGAAGCACTGGCCGTGCCTTTTCCCCCAGCACGGTCCGGGACGCAAGCACGAGCGCCTCATCGCCTTGGAGCCGTGGCAGACCGAGATGGTGATCGCGTTCCCCGGCGCGTTCCTACGCGGCCTCTTCCACTCTGACGGAGCACGGGTCAACAACTGGGCAACCAGGACGGTCGGCGGCGTGAAGCGTCGCTACGACTACCCCCGCTGGCAGTTCAGCAACCGCTCCGAGGACATCATCGGTCTCTGCTGCTGGGCTCTCGACCTCGCAGACGTCGCGTGGCGGCGATCAGGGCCATGGACGGTGTCGGTCTCCCGGAAGGAGGCCGTTGCCCGGCTTGATGCCCTCATCGGGCCGAAGTGCTGACTGATACCTCCTCGTGGGAGTCGACAGCACCGATGGTGGTGCTGATCGTCGTCTTCTCAAGGAGGTGCCCGGATGCGGTTCGTTGGCGGTGAGGGGCAGGCCGGCTTCCTGCGTGTGATGGATCGAGCAGGGCCGGCCCGGACATTGCTGGTCGGCGTCGACGTCGGCAAGTTCGATGCGCTCGCACTGGTCGCTGATGGTCGTGGCGAGCTCCTCGCAGAGCCGGTG
>NZ_JANARS010000007.1 GCF_024199985.1 Nocardioides pinisoli | reverse complement strand
CGTCGACAACGACACGCTGCGGCAGGGCAATGACACCACCAGGCCAAGACGAGGCGCCGCCAGCACACCCAGTGCCGGCGGCGCCTCACCCTGCACTCTTGACAACCGCGGACTACATATCAGACGAGCGAGGCGATGGCCTCGTTGAACGTCGTCGACGGGCGCATCACTGCCGCGGCCTTCTCGGGGTCGGGGCGGAAGTAGCCGCCGATGTCGGCCGGCTTGCCCTGCACCGCGAGCAGCTCGTCGACGATGGTCTGCTCGTTGTCGCGCAGCGAGGCGGCCAGCGCCGAGAACGCCTCCGCGAGGTCGGCGTCCTCGGTCTGCTTCGCCAGCTCCTCGGCCCAGTAGAGCGCGAGGTAGAAGTGCGAGCCCCTGTTGTCGATCGTGCCGAGCTTGCGGCCGGGCGAGCGGTCCTCGTTGAGGAACGTCTCGGTCGCGCGGTCGAGGGCGTCGCCGAGCAGCTTGGCGCGCTGGTTGTCGGCGTAGCCGGCGAGGTGCTCCAGCGAGGCGGCGAGAGCGAAGAACTCGCCCAGGCTGTCCCAGCGGAGGTAGTCCTCCTTGACGAGCTGCTGCACGTGCTTCGGCGCCGAGCCGCCGGCGCCGGTCTCGAAGAGGCCGCCGCCGTTCATCAGCGGGACGATCGAGAGCATCTTGGCGCTCGTGCCGAGCTCGAGGATCGGGAAGAGGTCGGTGTTGTAGTCGCGCAGCACGTTGCCGGTCACCGAGATGGTGTCCTCGCCCTTGCGGATCCGCTCGAGGGAGTACGTCGTCGCCTCCGCGGGCGCCATGATCGAGAGCTCGAGGCCCTCGGTGTCGTGGTCCTCGAGGTAGGCGTGCACCTTGGCGATGAGGTTGGCGTCGTGGGCGCGGGTCTCGTCGAGCCAGAAGACCGCGGGCGTCTCGCTGGCCCGGGCGCGGGTCACGGCGAGCTTGACCCAGTCGCGGATCGAGGCGTCCTTGGTCTGGCAGGCGCGCCAGATGTCACCGGCCTCGACGTCGTGCGACATCAGCACGTCGCCGGCGGCGTTGCGCACCTCGACCTTGCCGGCCGCGGGGATCTCGAACGTCTTGTCGTGCGAGCCGTACTCCTCGGCCGCCTTGGCCATCAGGCCGACGTTGGGCACCGAGCCCATCGTCGCCGGGTCGAGGGCGCCGTGGGTGCGGCAGTCGTCGATCGCGGCCTGGTAGACGCCGGCGTAGGACGAATCGGGGATGACAGCGAGGGTGTCCTGCTGCTTGCCCTCGGCGTTCCACATCTGACCCGACGTGCGGATCATCGCCGGCATCGAGGCGTCGATGATGACGTCGGAGGGCACGTGCAGGTTGGTGATGCCGCGGTCGGAGTCGACCATCGCGAGGGACGGGCCCTCGGCCAGGCCCTTCTCGAAGGCGGCCTTGATCTCGGCCCCGCCCTCGACCTTGTCGAGCCCGGAGAGGATGGCGCCGAGACCGTCGTTGGCGGACAGGCCGGCGGCGGCGAGCTGCTCGCCGTACTGGCTGAAGACGTCGGCGAAGTAGGCCCGCACGACGTGGCCGAAGATGATCGGGTCGGAGACCTTCATCATCGTGGCCTTGAGGTGGGCGGAGAAGAGGACGCCGTCGGCCTTGGCCTTCGCGACCTGCTGCTCGAGGAACTCGTCGAGCTTGGCGGCGCTCATGAAGGTCGCGTCGACGACCTCGCCGTCGAGGACCGCCAGGCCCTCCTTGAGCACCGTCTCGGTGCCGTCGCTGTCGACGTGCACGATGGAGAGGGTGTCGTCGCCGTCGATGACGACGGACTTCTCGTTGCTGCGGAAGTCGTCGTGGCCCATGGTGGCGACGGACGTCCTCGAGTCGCTGCTCCACTCGCCCATCGAGTGCGGGTGGGACCGGGCGTAGTTCTTCACCGACGCGGGCGCGCGGCGGTCGGAGTTGCCCTCGCGCAGCACCGGGTTGACCGCGGACCCCTTGACCTTGTCGTAGCGGGCGCGGGTCTCGCGCTCCTCGTCGGTCTGCGGGTTCTCGGGGTAGTCGGGCAGGTCGTAGCCCTGCGACTGCAGCTCGGCGATGGTCGCCTTGAGCTGCGGGATCGAGGCGGAGATGTTGGGCAGCTTGATGATGTTGGCCTCGGGCTTCGTCGCGAGCTCGCCGAGCTCGGCGAGGGCGTCGTCGAGGCGCTGCTCCTCGGTGAGCCGGTCGGGGAACTGCGCGATCACGCGGCCGGCCAGCGAGATGTCACGGGTCTCGACGTCCACACCGGCGGTCTTCGCGTAGGCGGCGATGATCGGCAGGAACGAGTACGTCGCGAGCAGCGGCGCCTCGTCGGTGTGGGTGTAGATGATCTTGGCCATAAGTACGACAGCTCCTGTAGATCGTGATCTGATCCGGGCATAACTCTTGACGTCAAGATACCTGACGCCGGGAGGCGGTTGCGACTCGCCTACCCTCGCACCCCTGCAACGGCGCCGCTAGAGTCGCGGTGGCCGCCGGGGGGCGGCCACCTGACTCTGGAGGAACTCGCGATGAGCGACACCGTCGAAGACACACCGACCACCGGGCAGAAGTTCACCGCAGAGGCGCTGGGCACCTTCGTGCTCGTCTTCTTCGGCTGCGGCGCCGCGGTCTACAGCGGCGGCGACATCGTCGCCACGGCGCTGGCCTTCGGCCTCACGGTCCTTGTGATGGCCTACGCTTTCGGCCGCGTCTCCGGTGGTCACTTCAACCCGGCCGTGACGTTGGGCGCCGTCCTCGGTGGCCGGCTCTCGTGGAACCAGGTCGGCATCTATATGGCCGCCCAGCTGCTCGGCGCCCTCCTCGCCGGCGCCGTCCTCTTCGGACTCGGCCACGGCTTCGAGGGCTTCGTGGCCGAGGGCAACATGGGCCAGAACTTCTACGGCGACCAGGGCTCCGGCTTCGCGTGGTGGGCCGCCCTGCTGCTCGAGGTGCTGATGACCGCGGTCTTCCTGTGGGTCATCCTCGCCGTCACCGACGCACGCAACGAGGTCAACGTCGCCCTCGGCCCGCTCGCGATCGGCCTGTCGCTCGCGATGCTCCACCTCCTCGCGATCCCGCTGACCGGCACGTCGGTCAACCCGGCCCGCTCGATCGGCGTCGGCGTCTTCGCCGGCACCGACGCCATCGTCCAGCTCTGGCTCTTCGTCGTCGCGCCGCTGCTCGGTGCGGCCATCGCCGGCCTCACCTACCCCGTCCTCTTCGGCCACGGTGCCGAGCCGGTCGCCGGCTCCGGCCTCAACTTCGGCGGCGGCCGGAAGGACCAGTACGTCCCGGGCAACTACGAGGCCCAGTGGAACCAGGGCCAGCCGGGCAGCTGGGGCCAGCCCGGCGCCGCGTGGGGTGCTCCCCCGCAGCAGCAGTGGGGCCAGCCCGGCCAGCAGCCCGACCCGGCCTACGGTGCGCCGCAGGCCCCGCCGCAGCAGCCGGGTCAGCCGGGCCAGTGGGGGCAGCCCGCGCCGCAGCAGCAGCCGCCGGCACAGCAGCCGGGCCAGCCCGGGCAGTGGGGCCAGCCCGCGCCGCAGCAGCAGCCCCCGACCCAGCAGCCGCAGCAGCCGGGCCAGCCGGGGCAGAGCGCGCCCGGCCACTGGGGCAACCCCGACGGTGACGACGACGGCCGCACGCAGGTGCGCCGGCCCGACTGACCTTTAGCCGGTGGCCTCGACCAGCTCGGCGGTCCAGCCGGCGTCGAGGTCCTCGAGCCCCACGAGGCCGACACCCTTCTCGTACACCGTGCGAGTGGTGGTGTCGGCCTCGTTGCGCAGCTGCACCAGCTCGCTGGACTGGTCCTCGATGGTGGCGCTCGCGCGCGGCAGGCCGGGGACGGCGTAGGACAGCCAGCCGTCGCCGAGACGCGGGTCGGCGGGCATCGCGAGCCCGGCCTCGGCGCCGTCGGCTGCCGCGCGCCAGGACGTGTCACCGACGTCGGCGCCGACCAGCCACACGTTGCCCGCCTCGTCCTGCGCGTAGAGGTGCGTCTCGACCGTGGTCGCGCCCGCGGTCGGGTCGGTCGTGGTCTCCACGGCCGTGGCGTCGAGGCCCGCGACCGGGACCGTGCGGTCGAGCACGTCCACCGCGATCCGGCCGGTCGTGCGGCCGTCCTCGGCCATGACGTAGGTCCAGCGCGTGCCGGGCTCGAGCGGCAGCCAGGGGTTGTCGACGCCCTCGGTGAAGTCGGCAGGTGTCGGGGTCGGCGTCGGGATGACGAGGCCGTTGATGCCCGGGGAGTCGTAGGGCGCGGGCTGGCCGACGCCCCCGCAGCCGGTGAGGCCGGCGGCACCGACAGCGAGGCCGGCCGCCAGGACCACCGCCCGCGGACGGCGTACGGCTCGGGGCCTCCTCGTCATGGGCGCCAGCATGCCAGCCGCAGACCAGCGGCCGACGGCGGATCGGGCGCTGCTAGCGTCAGCGGGACAGACCTCACCGACCTCATCTCGCGAGGAGAAGACACCGTGACCTCCGCTGAACCCCTCAAGGTCGCCGTCACCGGCGCCGCCGGCCAGATCGGCTACAGCCTGCTCTTCCGCCTCGCCAGCGGCGCGCTGGCGGCGGACCGCCCGATCGAGCTGCGACTGCTCGAGATCGAGCCCGCCCTCAAGGCGCTCGAGGGCGTCGTGATGGAGCTCGACGACTGCGCCTTCCCCCTGCTCGCGGGCGTGGAGATCGGCTCGGACGCCGAGAAGATCTTCGACGGCGTCAACCTCGCCCTCCTCGTCGGCGCCCGCCCGCGCGGCCCCGGCATGGAGCGTGGCGACCTGCTCTCGGCCAACGGTGCGATCTTCACCGCGCAGGGCAAGGCCCTCAACGCCGTCGCCGCCGACGACGTACGCATCGGGGTGACCGGCAACCCGGCCAACACCAACGCCCTCATCGCGATGACCAACGCCCCCGACATCCCGCGCGAGCGCTTCTCGGCGCTGACCCGCCTCGACCACAACCGCGCGATCAGCCAGCTGGCGGCCAAGACCGGCGCCAAGGTCACCGACATCAAGAAGATGACGATCTGGGGCAACCACTCCGCCACCCAGTACCCCGACCTCTTCCACGCCGAGGTCAACGGCCAGAACGCCGCCGAGCTCGTCGGCGACCAGGCCTGGCTCGAGGGCGACTTCATCCCGACCGTCGCCAAGCGCGGCGCCGCGATCATCGACGCGCGCGGCTCCTCCTCGGCCGCCTCGGCCGCGTCGGCCA
Source organism: Nocardioides pinisoli (assembly GCF_024199985.1). Taxonomy (GTDB): domain Bacteria; phylum Actinomycetota; class Actinomycetes; order Propionibacteriales; family Nocardioidaceae; genus Nocardioides; species Nocardioides pinisoli. The sequence goes on along the minus strand of NZ_JANARS010000007.1, from coordinate 248,194 downwards.
CGATCGACGCCGCCCGCGACTGGCTGTTCGGCTCGGCCCAGGACGACTGGGTGTCGATGGCGGTCGTGTCCAAGGGCGAGTACGACGTCCCCGAGGGCCTGATCTCGTCGTTCCCGGTCACCACCTCGGGTGGCGACTGGTCGATCGTCGAGGGCCTCGAGATCGACGACTTCTCCCGCGCCCGGATCGACGCCTCGACGGCCGAGCTCGCCGACGAGCGCAAGGCCGTGACGGAGCTCGGCCTCATCTGAGCCGAGTGGGCTCGTCCTGACGCCCGCACCCCGTCGAGTCGGCGCATCCTGACGCAGCACGCGTGAGGACGCGCCGGCTCGACGTCATTTCGGGCGCAGGACGCGCCGACTCGGCTAGAAGGCGCCCGGCTGGTCGGGGATCGAGCCGGCGAGGAAGATCAGCAACCCGCCGAGCACGATGAGCACGGCCGCGTCGAGCACCTTGTGGCGTACGGCGAGCATGCCGGCGTCGCGGCTGCGGAGCACCAGGCGCATGGCGGCGGCGAAGATCAGCGCCCCGCCCATCAACCGGATGCCGCTGCGCCACTCGCCGAGCGCCACGACGACCAGCGCCGCCGCGACGACGCCCAGGACGAGCAGGTAGAAGGCTCCCCCGATCGTCGAGGGGTAGCGGCGCGGCTCGTCGGGGTCGTCCGGCAGCGGCTCCGCCGAGACCGGTGGGACCGACTCGGGGGGCTCGACGGGCGGCTGGTCGGGATGGGCCATGTCAGGACCGGACGGACTTCTCGGCGATCTCGACGATGTTGGTCAGCAGCATCGCGCGCGTCATCGGACCGACGCCCTTCGGGTTGGGCGAGACCCAGCCGGCCACGTCCCACACGTCGGGGTGCACGTCACCGGTGACCTTGCCGTCCACGCGCGAGACGCCGACGTCGAGGACGGCCGCACCGGGCTTGACCATGTCGGCGGTGATGATGCCGGGCACGCCGGCGGCCGCGACCACGATGTCGGCCGTGCGCACGTGCGCGGCGAGGTCGCGCGTGCCGGTGTGGCAGAGCGTGACGGTGGCGTTCTCGGACCGGCGGGTCAGCAGCAGCCCGAGCGGGCGTCCGACGGTGATGCCACGGCCGACGACCACGACCTCCGCGCCGGCGATCTCGACGCCGTGGCGGCGCAGCAGCTCGATGGCACCCACCGGGGTGCAGGGCAGCGGACCGGCCTCGCCCAGCACGAGCTTGCCGAGGTTGACCGGGTGCAGCCCGTCGACGTCCTTGTCGGGGTCGACCCGCGAGAGCAAGGCGAACTCGTCGAGCCCGGTGGGCTGCTGGACGATGAACCCGGTGCAGGCGTCGTCGGCGTTGAGCTCGTCGATCACCGCCTCCACCTCGGCCTGGGTGGCCGTGGCGGGCAGGTCGCGGCGGATCGAGGTGATGCCGATCTCGGCGCAGTCCTTGTGCTTGGCGCCGACGTACCAGTGCGAGCCGGGGTCGTCGCCGACGAGGACGGTGCCCAGGCCGGGGACCACGCCCTGCTCGCGCAGCGCGGCGACGCGCTCGGCCAGCTCGGCCTTGATGGTCTTCAGCGTGGCTGCGCCGTCGAGGGTCTGTGCGGTCACGGGCTTCATCCTAGGGAGGCCGCTCATCAGTGGAAGAAGTGCCGCGCGCCGGTGAGGTACATCGTCACGCCGGCCGCCTCGCAGGCCGCGACGACCTCCGCGTCGCGGACCGAGCCACCGGGCTGGACGATCGCCTTCACGCCGGCGTCGATGAGGATCTGCGGGCCGTCGGCGAAGGGGAAGAAGGCGTCGGAGGCGGCGACCGCGGACGACGCCCGCTCCCCCGCGCGCTCGACGGCGAGGCGGCAGGAGTCGACGCGGTTGACCTGTCCCATCCCGACGCCGACCGAGGCGCCGCCGGAGGCGAGCAGGATCGCGTTGGACTTCACCGCCCGGCAGGCGCGCCAGGCGAACGCGAGGTCGGCGAGCACCTCCTCGGACGCGGCCTCTCCGGTCGCGAGCGTCCACGTCAACGGGTCGTCTCCCTCGGCCGAGATGACGTCGCGCTGCTGCAGCAGCAGCCCGCCCGAGATCGAGCGGGTCTCGGTGCCGCCGCGGGTGAGCGGCGGGCACTCGAGGATGCGGATGTTCTTCTTGGCCTGCAGGACCTCGACGGCGCCGTCCTCGTAGCCCGGCGCCACGATCACCTCGGTGAAGATCTCTGCGACCTGCTCGGCCATCGCGACGGAGACCGGCACGTTGGTGGCGATCACGCCGCCGAAGGCGCTGACGGGGTCGCACTCGTGGGCCTTGCGGTGGGCGGTAGCCACGTCGTCGCCGACGGCGATCCCGCAGGGGTTGGCGTGCTTGATGATGGCCACGGCCGGCTCGTCGAAGTCGTAGGCCGCCCGGCGGGCAGCGTCGGCGTCGACGTAGTTGTTGTAGGACATCTCCTTGCCGTGGTGCTGGGTGGCCTGGGCGAGGCCGGGCCCGCCGGGGAGGAAGCCGTTGCTGTAGAGCGCGGCGGACTGGTGAGGGTTCTCGCCGTAGCGCAGCACCGAGAGCTTGTCCCAGGTCGCGCCCATCCATGCCGGGAAGCCGGTGCCCTCGCTGGTGTCGGTGAGCACGTTGCCCATCCACGACGCCACGTGGACGTCATAGGTCGCGGTGTGCACGAACGCCTCGGCGGCGAGGCGCTGCCGCTCGGCCAGCGTGAACCCGCCGGCGGCGACCGCGGCCAGCACGGCGTCGTACGCCGCGGGCGAGGTGACGATCGCGACGCTCGGGTGGTTCTTGGCCGCGGCGCGCACCATCGACGGTCCGCCGATGTCGATCTGCTCGACGCACTCGTCGGGGCCGGCGCCCGAGGCGACGGTCTGGGTGAAGGGGTAGAGGTTGCTGACCACGAGGTCGAACGGCTGCACGCCGAGCTCCTCGAGCTGCGCGACGTGGGAGTCGAGGCGACGGTCGGCGAGGATCCCGGCGTGGACCCGCGGGTGCAGCGTCTTGACCCGGCCGTCGAGGCACTCGGGGAAGCCGGTGAGGTCCTCCACCTTGGTGACGGGCAGGCCGAGCGACTCGATCAGCGCGGCCGAGCCGCCGGTGGAGACGAGCTCGACCCCGGCCTCGTGGAGGCCGCGGACCAGGTCGTCGAGACCGGCCTTGTCGTAGACGGAGACCAGGGCGCGGCGGATCGGGACGCGGTGCTCAGGGGCGGAGGGGGACACGGGACTCCTCGGACTCAATCGAGATCGTTGACGAGATCGGGGGCACCCAGGCGTTCGATGCGTCCCCGGCGTCACTCCCTGGTGGTGGCCCACCTGCGCCAGTCGTGTGGCTGCAGACTACCGAGCGCCGGCGCCGATGCGAACCCGGCGGCCGTCGACGGTGATCCCGTCGCGTGCGATGCGGCCGACGGCGTCGACGAGCATCGCGCGCTCGGCGGTTTTGATGCGCTCGTGGAGCGAGGCGACGTCGTCGTCGTCGGCCACCTCGACCGGCACCTGCGCCACGATCGGGCCGGTGTCGACGCCCGCGTCGACCACGAACAGGGTCGCGCCGGTGACCTTGACGCCGTGCTCGAGGGCATCGCGCGGGCCGTGCATGCCGGGGAACGCCGGGCAGAGCGCCGGGTGGGTGTTGAGGGTGAGGAACCGGTCGAGGAACTCGGGGGCGAGCAGCTTCATGAAGCCGGCCGAGACCACGAGGTCGGGCTCGAAGCGCTCCACCACCGTCGTCAGCGAGGCGTCCCAGCCCTCGCGGGTCTCGAAGTCCGACACCTTCCTCACGAAGGTGGGGATCCCGGCGCGCTCCGCGCGGGCGAGGCCCTCGATGTCCTCGCGGTCGGCGCCGACGGCGACCACCCGGGCGCCGTACGCCGGATCGGCGCAGGCGTCGAGCAGGGCCTGCAGGTTGGTGCCGGATCCCGAGACGAGGACGACGAGGCGGGTGGGCTGGTGCACGCGGCGAGTCTAGGCGCGGTGGGAGGGACCCGACGCCGCTGTCCGGTCCCGCACCAGCCGGCCCGCCACCACCGCCGCGATCAGGGTGGTGACCGGCACCGCGGCGACGATGCCGAGCCCGCCCACGAGACCGCGGACCACCTCCTGCGCCACGATCTCCTGGCTGACCGCAATCCCGAAGGGCAGCGACAGGGCCGAGAAGACCAGCATCAGCGGCAGCGTGGCGCCGACGTAGGCGAGCACGAGGGTGTTGACGGTGGAGGCGACGTGCGAGCGCCCGATGCGCATCGCCCGGGTGAAGAGCGAGCGCGTGCTGGCGTCGGGGTCGACGTCGGCGAGCTCCCACACGGCCCAGGTCTGGGTGACGGTGACGTCGTCGAGGACGCCGAGCGCGCCGATGACCAGCCCTGCCAGCAGCAGCCCGCGGAGGTCGACCTGCGCGGCGATGCCGGAGATGTACTGGCTGCCCTCGTCGACCAGCCCGGTGAAGTGCCCGACGCGGGTGAACACCCAGCCGAGCCCGCCGATCACCAGCAGCGAGACCAGGGTGCCGAGCATCGCCACGGTCGAGCGCACGGTGAAGCCGTGCGAGAGGTAGAGCGTGACGAGCATGATCGCGGACGCGGTGGTGACCGCGACGAGCAGTGGCGAGGAGCCCTCCATGATCGCGGGCAGCATGAAGACCGCGATGAGGACCAGGGAGTAGGCGAGGCTGGCGAGCGCCCCGATCCCGCGCCATCGCGACAGCGCGAGGACGCCCACCGCGAAGAGGATCAGGAGCACGAGCAGCGGCGGGCCGCGGTCGAAGTCCTGGAAGGCGTACTGCTCCCCGTCGGGCGCCTGCTCGGTGAACGAGACGATGATCCGGTCGCCCGCCACGACGTCCGGGGCCTGCGAGCCGTAGGGCAGCAGCGCCTCCGCCGTGCCGGGGGCGCCGGGGCCGCTCAGCAGCTCGACCTGCGCGAGCTGGCAGCCCTCGACCGCCTGGCGGCAGGGGCCGATCGACTGCACCTCCGCGGTGCCGCGCTGCACGTCCACGCCCGGCCCGCTGATCTCCAGGTCGCCGTCGGGCCACAGCACGAAGAGGCCGACGAGCGTCGCCAGCACGAGCGGCCCCACCACGGCCGCCATCAGCACCCTGATCTGCCGCGGTGCCGGCCCCAGCGGGGGACGCTCACCGTGGCTGTGTCCAGCCCCCACGATCAGCCCTCGGTGCGGATGTCGGTGTCCGCGCCGGCACCGGGTGCCGGGTCGGACGGGAGGGCCCGGGCGGCACGCCAGGCCAGCCAGGTCAGCACGGAGGCGCCGAGGAGCGCGCCGATGCCGCACGCCGTGACCGCGTGGACGAGGACGTCGCGGGTGAAGGGACCCACGAAGCGCATCCGGCCGGGGCCGGCAGCGCCGCCGGACAGCGAGGCGAGCACCGCGAACCCGACGCCGGCCGCGAGCCCGCCGCCGCACCCGGCGAGCGCGATCCGGTCCCAGCTCAGGAGGCGGCCACGGAGCGTGCGGTGGGTCGTCACGGCGGCGACGAGCGGCGGGAGCACCATCAGCGCACCCACCCAGCCGGCCGGGGTGCCGACCGACGGGAGCGCGGCGAGCAGCGGGACGACCGGCAGCGGGCCGAGGACGACCGCACCGGGCGAGACGAGGGTGGCGCCGCCGACCGCGAACCCCGGGCCCAGCAGCCACGAGCCGGAGAACAGGGCGGCGTTGGGCGCGAAGGCCGCGTTGACGAGGGTGTAGAGGCCGGCCTCCGACGGGCTGGGGTGCAGCCGCGCGGTCATGGTGGCGGCGTCGTCGAAGGAGGCGACGAGGGCGACGACGAAGACGACGGCCGAGACGGCGAGCAGCCGGGCGAGCACCGCGCCCGCGACGGCGGCGCCCGCTCGCACCGAGGCGGGCAGGAAGGCTGCCCAGATCGCGGCGCGGCCCGACCCGATGGCGATGGCGGGGGCGGCGACGAAGGCCGTCAGCAGCAGGGTCCAGCCGAGCACCCGGGGCAGCGACGGGTCGGCGGTCGTGCCGGCGGCGAGGGTCGCGACCACCACGGCCACGACGGCGTAGGCCGCGAAGAAGAGGGCGACGGCGGTCGGCACGGTGAGGTCGCGCTCGCCGTCGGAGATCCGGTCGGCGTCGGGGCCGTGCCCGGAGATCGAGTCGCCGACGCGGTGGCCGAGCCGCCACATCGACCAGGCGGCGATCGCCGTGATCCCGAGGGGGACGATCGTGATCCGCGCGCCCATGACGGTGACGCCGGAGCCGTGCCCGGCCAGCCAGGCGAGGGCACCCACCTGCATGCCGTCGCGGGGTGCGCCGTGCACGCCGGCGTCGGTGGCGAACCAGCCGATGACGCCGATCGCGAGCAGCACCACGAGCGGGCCCAGCGCCGCGAGCGCTCCGCCCAGGGTGGCGATCAGCACGAGCGGTCGGGGCCGGGCAGCGTCGGTCCGCCCGTTGTCGTGTCGGGACCGGTCGGGTCGGGTGAGGAGCGACGTCATATCTGCCCCATCATCACCCGCTCGTCGCGGCAGATCGCGCTGCCACGCCGCCTGCGCCGACCGCGCGGGGAGCCGGGGGGAGGGATGTGCGTCGCACGGCCCCCTCCCGTACCGTGGAGCGGTCATGAGGAGCCCCGAGACCTTCGACGCCTACTACGTCGAGACCCGCACCCGCCTCCTGCACGAGGCCTATGCCCTCACCGGGGACGCGCCGGCCTCGCGGGCCGCCGTCCGCGACGCCTTCGTGGTCGCGTGGCACCGCTGGCGCAAGGTCGGGCAGCTCGAGGACCGCGACGGATACGTCCGTCCCCTCGCCCTCAGCCGGGCCCGACGACGCCACACCGCCCGGATCTGGCACCGCGACAAGTCGCTCGACCCCGAGGTGCGCAGCACCCTCGAGGCGCTGTCCAAGCTCACCAGCCGCCAGCGCGAGCTGCTCGTGCTCAACGGCCTCTCGGCGCTCTCGCTCGGCGAGGTGGCCCGCACGGTGGGCCTGCCCCGTGCCGACGCCGAGCGGGAGCTGCAGACGGCGAGCTCCCAGTTCTCCCTGCACCGCGACGCCCCGACGACCGACATCCCGCGCCTGCTCCACGCGCTCGCCGGCCCGCTCGAGGACATCCGCTGGCCGCGAGCCACGGTCATCCGCCGGTCCGGCGCCGCGCGACGTCGTACCCACACCGTCATCGGCGCCGGCCTCGCCACCGCCGCCCTGCTCGCCTCCGGCTCCCTCGTCGCCACCGGCGCCGGAGCCGAGCCCACCAGCCTGGCCGAGGAGAAGGTCACCGCCGGGGTCACCGTGCACGCGCCGGTCGCCGACGAGGCGGGCGAGGAGATGATCAGCGGCGACTCGCTCCTCTCCCCCGCCCAGCTCGCCCGGTTCGGGACGGGGCTCGACTGGACCGAGACCGCCACCACCGACAACCTCTCCGGTGACGGCCTCCTCGCGCCGTGCCAGCGGGAGCGGTTCGCCGACCCCGACGGCATCACGGCGGTGGCCCGCACGTGGGAGGGCACCGAGACCCGCGTCGAGAAGAGGACGGTGGGCAAGGGCGACCGGCAGCGCACCCGCAAGCGCAAGGTCGCCGACGTCCGGTCGACGGCCGTCGAGATGGTCGAGATGTCGCGCAACGCCCGTCAGGCGGCACGGGGCTTCGAGACGGCCTCGCTGTGGTTCGCCGGGTGCATCGACCCCCGCACCCAGCTGATGGACACCCGCACCGTCAAGCGCGTCGGCGACGAGGCGCGCACCTTCCGCTTCCGGTCCTGGGGCAAGCAGCCGGCCACCCTCACCGTCGGCATGGCCCGCACGGGCAGCCTCGTCGTCACCCAGGTGGTGCGCAGCATCGGCCGGGCCGTCCCGGACAAGGCGGTGCTGACCGGGCTGTCCGCCGCCGTCAACGGCGTCTGCGGCGCCGAGGGCGCCGGCACCTGCGCCGGCCGGGCGACCTCGCGCGCCAGCGCCCCGCTTGCGATCGGTACGCCGCCCGGGCTGCTGTCGGTGGTCGACCTGCCGCCCGTCTCGGCCGTGCGCGGCCCGTGGGTCGGCACCGAGCCCGAGAAGGCGCGCACCAACTACGCCGCCACCCGCTGCGACCGCACCACCTTCCAGGGCAAGGGCATCAGCCGGGCCCTGACCCGCACCTTCGTCTTCCCCGAGACCCCCGACGCCTCCCAGCTCGGCCTCACCCAGATCGTCGGCGCGATGCAGCCGGACCGGGCCGGCACCTTCGTCGACCAGGTCCGCGACCGCGTCCGCGAGTGCGGCCGCGCCAACCTGGGCACCAGCGTCACCGAGCTGGCCTCGAGCTCGTCGAAGGCAGCCGACCTGAGCGTGTGGGCGCTGACCTTCGAGATCAACGACAGCCAGTCGTTCCCGTTCCTGATGGCGATCGTGCGCGACGGCGGGGCCGTCTCCCAGCTCGGTTTCGCCCCCGACCGCAACATGACGATGTCGCGCTCCGACTTCGTCGCACTCGCCCGGCGGGTGGCCCAGCGGCTCGGACCGCTCGACTCCTCGCGCTGACGCAACCTTTTCGCCCGTCGGGGTGTCTCATCGGGCATGAGGCACCGCTCACGGCACGTGACCGCCGCTGTGGCGTGCGCCCTCGTGCTCGCCGCGTGCGCGGACCGGTCGTCGGACCAGGCGGCCTCCGGCGGCTCGTCGGACGGCGTCGTCGCCGCGGCGAGCGACGGGTCGACCCTCGGCACCGCGATCCCGGATGACTTCCCGCTGTCCGAGGGCATGGGTGGCCCCGCGGACGCCGTCCCCACCTCCCGCACCGGCACCGGCCTGCGCGACCTCGAGCTGTGCGGCACTTCCCCGCTGCGCGGACTGGGCACGCGCGACCGGATGGTCGCCGACACCAGCGGGGGCGAGTCCGCCGACACCCGCGAGCTGCTGGTCCTGGGCTCCCCCGAGGACGCCGTCCGCCTCGCGGACCGGCTCGCCGGCCTCGTCTCGGACTGCGCCGAGCCGGACACCCGCCGTGACGTGGAGACCCGCACCGAGGTGCTCCCCTCACCCTTCGGCGCCGGCCCGGCCACCACCCTGCTGCAGACCTACAGCGTCGACGGCGAGCCCGACGAAGGTGCGACCGTCGTCCACGTCGTACCGGTCGGCGCCGCGGTGCTCGTCAGCTCGACCTACGGCCGGTGGTCCTCCGACGGCGTCCGGGAGGCGGTCGACGCCACCGTCGCGCCGCTGCGCACGACCGTCGCGGCGCTGACGGTGTTCGGCGAGACGCCGACGCCGACGTCCACGCCGTCGCCCGGTGAACCCCCGTCCGAGTCGCCGTCCGAGTCGCCCTCGGAGTCCCCCAGCGAGTCGCCCTCGGCACCGTCACCGTCCTCACCCGCGCCGACGTCCCCGCCGCCGACTGCACCCACCGAGCCCACGGGGACGCCGGAGCCCACCGAGCCCACCGGGACGCCCGAGCCCAGCGAGGCGCCCGAGCCGACCGAGATCCCGGCCGACTTCCCGCTGCTGGCCGGGTGGCCCGAGGACTCGGCTGCCGAGCCCGGGGCGGACAACGGCCGACAGGGCCCGACCCGCGGTGCCGCCGCCCTCGAGCTCCGGGCCTGCGACGAGGTGTGGCGCGAGCCCGAGCACGTCGACCGGCTGAGCGCCGCGTGGGTCGACGTCGAGGACTACCGCCACCGCCAGCTGACGACGTACGCGCGCGCTGCGACTGCCGCCGCGGCCGTCGAGGACCTGGTGGAGCAGCAGCGGGCGTGCCCGAGCGAGCCGGCGGGCGACGACGGCTACGCGACGACCCGCGAGGTGCGCCCGGTCGCGCTGGGCGCCGACGCGTGGGCGCTGCTCGAGCGCGACACGTTCGAGGGCAGTCCGTCGGCGTTCGGCTCGAGCACGTTGGTCGTCCGCGTCGGACGGGCGGTGCTGGTCGTGCGCCACGAGGGGCACGCCGGCTACCCGGACGGCGACGGTCAGCGGCAGGTCGAGGCGATGGCCTCGCAGGCCACCGAGGCGGTTTCGAAGATGTGCGAGCTCACGAGAACGGGGTGCTAGAACCATGTCCATTCCATCGACGCTGGCCAGCGCGGCGTGCCCGACGCTGCCGTCACCGCGGCGGCACTCCGCCGTCGCCCCCGTGCGCCTCCTCGGCGCCCACGTCGTGTGGCGGCTGCTGTGGGAGGCGCACCCGCCCGTCCGCCACGACCGTCACGCGAAATCCACGACGGCCCCGCAGGTGGACCTGCGAGGCCGTCTGGAGGACGTCAGCGACGAGAGCGACTGAGGCCTAGAGCTGGTTGAGGATCTCCCGCATCAGCTCGGCGGTCTCCGACGGCGTCTTGCCGACCTTGACCCCGGCGGCCTCGAGGGCCTCCTTCTTCGCCTGGGCGGTGCCCGACGAGCCCGACACGATGGCGCCGGCGTGGCCCATGGTCTTGCCCTCGGGGGCGGTGAAGCCGGCGACGTAGCCGACGACCGGCTTGGTCACGTGCTCCTTGATGTAGGCGGCCGCACGCTCCTCGGCGTCGCCACCGATCTCGCCGATCATCACGATCGCCTTGGTCTCCGGGTCGTTCTCGAAGGCCTCGAGGGCGTCGATGTGGGTGGTGCCGATGATCGGGTCGCCGCCGATGCCGATGGCGGTGGTGAAGCCGTAGTCCTTCAGCTCGTACATCATCTGGTAGGTCAGCGTGCCCGACTTCGACACCAGGCCGACCGGGCCCTTGCCCGCGATGGTGTGCGGCGTGATGCCGGCCAGCGACTCCTCCGGCGTGATGATGCCCGGGCAGTTGGGGCCGATCATCCGGGTCGACTTGCCCTCGAGGTAGGCCACGACCTCGGCGGTGTCGAGGACCGGGACGCCCTCGGTGATCACCACGAGGAGCGGGATCTCGGCGTCGATCGCCTCGATGCAGGCGTCCTTGGTGAACGCCGGCGGCACGAAGGCGACGGACACGTCGGCGCCGGTCTCCTTCATCGCCTCCTCGACGGTCCCGTAGACCGGGAGCTCCTTGCCACCGAGCTCGACGGTGGTGCCGGCCTTGCGGGCGTTGACGCCGCCGACGATGTTGGCGCCGGACTCGACCATGAGGGTGGTGTGCTTGGCACCCATGCCGCCCGTCATGCCCTGGACGATGATCTTGCTGTCCTTGTTGAGGTAGATGCTCATCTGTTCAGTTCTCTCTCTCAGGCCTGGTGGGCGAGCTCGGCGGCCTTATCGGCCGCGCCGTCCATCGTGTCGACCTGGGTGACCAGCGGGTGGTTGAGCTCGTCGAGGATGCGGCGACCCTCGTCGACGTTGTTGCCGTCGAGGCGGACGACGAGCGGCTTGGAGGCCTCGTCGCCGAGGATCTCGAGCGCACCCTTGATGCCGTTGGCGACCTCGTCGCAGGCGGTGATGCCGCCGAAGACGTTGACGAAGACGCTCTTCACCTGGGGGTCGCCCAGGATGATGTGCAGCCCGTCGGCCATCACCTGCGCGTTGGCGCCGCCACCGATGTCGAGGAAGTTGGCGGGCTTGACACCGCCGTGGTCCTCACCGGCGTACGCCACGACGTCGAGGGTCGACATGACCAGGCCCGCGCCGTTGCCGATGATGCCGACCTGGCCGTCGAGCTTGACGTAGTTGAGGCCCTTGTCCTTGGCGGCCGCCTCGAGCGGGTCCTCCTCGTCGCGGATCTCGAACTGCTCGTGGTCGGGGTGCCGCACCTCGGACGCGTTGGCGTCCAGCGACACCTTGCCGTCGAGCGCCTCGAGCTTGTCGCCCTCGAGCCGCGCCAGCGGGTTGACCTCGACGAGGGTGGCGTCCTCCTCGACGTAGACCTTCCACAGCTTCTGCACCATCTCGATGGCCTGGTCGCGCAGCTCGGCGGGGAACTTGGCGTCGTCGACGATCTCGGCGGCCTTCTCCGGGGTCACGCCCTCGATGGCGTTGATCGGGGTCTGGCGCACGGCGTCGGGGTTGGTCTTGGCGACCTCCTCGATCTCCACGCCGCCCTCGACCGAGGCGATGCACAGGTGCGAGCGGTTGGAGCGGTCGAGCAGGAAGGAGAAGTAGTACTCCTCCACCGGCGGGGTGGCCGGCGTGACCAGGACGCGGTTGACGCGCAGGCCCTTGATCTCCATGCCGATGATGTCGCGGGCGTAGGACTCGGCCTCGTCGGCGGTCTTGGCGATCTTCACGCCGCCCGCCTTGCCGCGTCCGCCGGCCTTGACCTGCGCCTTGACGACGGTCACGCCGCCCATCTCCTCGGCGGCCGCACGCGCGGCCTCCGGGGTCTCGGCGACGACACCCAACGTGGTCGCTACTCCATGCTTGGCGAAGAGCTCCTTCGCCTGAAATTCCATCAGGTCCACGAGAGTGACCAGTCCTTTTCGTATGCGAGCAAGGGGGATTACCTCTCGGCACCCTAGACCTCCGGAGCGGGGTGGCACGAGGTCGGGTGAGCGTGGTGGTGCTCACGCCGGGGCTACGTTGAGGAGCATGTCGACCCCGAAGCCCGACACGAGCTCAGCGGTGATGTGGTTCCGACGCGACCTCCGGGTGCGCGACAACCCTGCCCTCCGCGCCGCGCTCGACGAGGGATCCGTGACCGCGCTCTTCGTCGTCGACCCGGCCATCTGGGCCACCGCCGGACCGGCCCGCCGGGCGTGGCTGGCCGCCAACGTGCTGTCCCTCGCCGAGCGGATCCCGCTGAGCATCCACCACGGCGACCCCCGGGACGTCGTACCGCGGGTGGCCGACGGTCGGCGCGTGCACGTCGCGGCCGAGACCACGCCCTACGGACGCCGACGCGACGAGGCGGTGGGCGAGCGGGTCGAGCTCGTCGCCACCGGGTCGCCGTACGCCGTCGGGCCGGGGCTGGTCCGCAACGGCAGCGGCGACCCCTACCAGGTGTTCAGCGCCTTCGCCCGCGCGTGGCGCGAGCACGGCTGGTCGGACCCGGCGCCGACGCCCCGCTCCCCCGACCTGGCGCCGGCCGACTCGCACCAGCGCGCGGTCGACCTGCTCGAGGAGGCGGTCGCCGACGCACCGTTCGAGCTGCCCGGAGCCGGGGAGGACGCCGCGTGGCGACGCTGGCGGGACTTCCGCGACCAGGGCCTGCGGGCCTACCCCGACGAGAGGAACCGGCCGGACCACGACGGCACCTCGCGGCTCTCCCCCTACCTCCACCTCGGGGTGCTGCACCCGCGCTCGCTCCTCGCGGAGGTCCCCCACACGTCGACGTACGCCACCGAGCTGGCCTGGCGCGAGTTCTACGCCGACGTCCTGTGGCACACGCCGTCCTCGGCGTGGACCGACCTCAAGCCCGCGCTGAGGGGCATGAGGTACGACGACCCCGAGGACGCGATCGAGGCGTGGCGCACCGGCACCACGGGCTTCCCGATCGTCGACGCCGGGATGCGCCAGCTCCTGCACACCGGGTGGATGCACAACCGGGTGCGGATGATCACCGCCTCCTTCCTCACCAAGGACCTCCACGTGTGGTGGCCGGTGGGGGCGCGCCACTTCCTCGACCTGCTCATCGACGGTGACGTGGCCTCCAACAACCACGGCTGGCAGTGGGTGGCCGGCACCGGGACGGACGCCTCTCCCTACTTCCGCGTCTTCAACCCGGTCACGCAGGGGCTGAAGTTCGACCCGCAGGGCGACTACGTACGCCGCTGGGTGCCCGAGCTGGAGCACCTGCCGGGCAAGGCGGCCCACGAGCCGTGGAAGTCGGACGTCGGCTACGAGCGGGACTACCCACTGCGCATCGTCGACCACGCCGACGAGCGGCAGGAGGCGCTCGCGCGCTACCAGGCCGCACGTGGCTGAGAGCCGCGTCACCCGAACGCGTCCGTTTATCGACCACTGAGCGGGGTAAGTGAACTTATTTGGTCGAGGGTTGCACTTCCCCGTGATCCTTCCGTTACAGTCGTGCGCGGTCTAGCCGACCCGACCCCCCTGACGATCCGGCAGATTGGTAACTCCTTCATGGGCAACCACCGAGCGGAGCGCGCTCCCAAGCGCCGCACCTCGGCAACGGCTGCACCCGTGAGCGGCAAGCGACGTGCCTCCACGCCGCCGCGACGCTCCGTGGTCCGGCTCCCGTCCCTGCCCCTCGTCGCCGGTGTCGCGGTGCTGGCGGTCTCCGCCGGCGGCGCCGTCACCGGCTCGGGCTCGGGCGTCACCGCCCTCGCCTCGACCGGCTCGGCCGTCGAGGCCACCCAGGCCATCGGCTCGGCCGCCGGTCAGGCCCTCTCGCGCCGCAGCGTCGTCGTGAGCCGCGACCACGTCCGCGACTCCGGCACCGAGGAGACCGACCCCGAGCTCGTCGCGCTGGCCGAGAAGCAGATGGCCGAGCGCGCCGCCAAGCTCGAGGAGATGCGCAACGCCGCGGAGAAGCAGGCGGCGAAGATCAAGGAGAACAAGTGGGTCCTCCCACTCTCCAGCTACGGCATCACCGCCACCTTCGGCCAGTACGGCCTCTGGGCCAGCTACCACACCGGCCTCGACTTCAACGCCAACAGCGGCGACCAGATCTTCTCGGTCGCCAACGGCACGGTCACCGAGACCGGCTACGACGGGGCCTACGGTAACAAGACCGTCGTCACCCTCGATGACGGCACCGAGATCTGGTACTGCCACCAGACGTCGATCTACGTCTCCGTCGGCGACCGCGTCAACGGCAGCGAGGTCATCGGCACCGTGGGCGCCACCGGCAACGTGACCGGCTCCCACCTCCACCTCGAGGTCCGCCCCGGCGGCGGTGGCCCGGTCGACCCGTTCCAGGCCTTCGTCGAGCACGGCATCGTTCCGTGACCTTCGGCTCGCGCTAGCCAGCCCTCCTCACAGTGGCGGTGGCCCAGGGGGATCCCCGGGCGCGTGAATCCCCCTCACGCACCGCCCCACGGAGCGACGTACGACCCCCGCAGACGAGCGGTGGCCCAAGGGGGATCCCCGGGCGCGCGAACCCCCCTCACGCACCGCCCGACGGAGCGTCGTACGTCCCACCCGCGCGCCGTACGCCGACTCGCCCTGGAGCGGGGACCTAGAGCTTCTCGACCGGCGCGTAGCGCAGGAGCAGGCGCTTGACGCCCTCGGAGCCGAAGTCGATGGAGGCCACGGACTTCTCGGCCACGCCCTCGACGGCCACGACGGTGCCCATGCCGAAGGAGTCGTGGACGACCCGGTCCCCCGGCGCGAGGCTCGGGATCTCGCGGGCGGGCTTGGCCTTGGAGGCGGCGTCGGCGCGCAGGGCGGCGGAGCTGAAGTTGCGCCGCCCGGCGTCGGTGGGGGTGCCGAGGCGCGTGGAGCCGCCGGTCAGGTCGGCGCGGCCCCACCGGGTCTGCTCGGCAGCCGTACGTCGCCAGTCGACGAGGTCGACCGGGAGCTCGTCGAGGAACCGGCTGGCCGGGTTGTGGCTGGGCGCGCCCCACGCCGAGCGGACGAGGGCCCGGGAGACGTAGAGGCGCTGCTGCGCGCGGGTGAGGCCGACGTAGGCGAGGCGGCGCTCCTCCTCGAGCTCGGGCTGGTCACCGAGCGAGCGCTGGTGGGGGAAGACGCCGTCCTCCAGGCCGGTGAGGAAGACGACCGGGAACTCCAGGCCCTTGGCGGTGTGGAGGGTCATCAGGGTGACCACGCCCGAGTCGTCGCCATCAGGCGAGTCGGGGATCTGGTCAGCGTCGGCCACCAGGGCCACCCGCTCGAGGAAGTCACCCAGGCCCACGGCGACCGTGCCGGCCTCCACCTCCGCCGGGTCGGCGCTCGGCCCGGGCTGCGGGTCCTCGGCGAACTCGCGGGCGACCGCGACCAGCTCGGCGAGGTTCTCCACGCGGGTGCCGTCCTGCGGGTCGTCGCTGGCCTCGAGCTCGACGAGGTAGCCCGAGCGCTCGAGCACGGACTCGAGGATGACGTCGGGACGCTCGTCGGCCTCGACCATCGACTGCAGCTCCTGGACCATCGCGACGAACGCCTCGATGTTCTTCAGGCTCCGCGTGGCGAGGCCGGGCGCCTCCGCCGCCCGGGTCAGGGCCTCCCAGAAGGTGATCCGGTCGCGGTCGGCGAGGGCGGCGATGCAGGCCTCGGCCCGCTCGCCGATGCCGCGCTTGGGGGTGTTGAGCACCCGTCGCAGCGATATCTCGTCGGCGGTGTTGACCAGCATGCGCAGGTAGGCGAGCGCGTCGCGCACCTCCTTGCGCTCGTAGAAGCGCACCCCGCCGACCACCTTGTAGGGCTGGCCGGTGCGGATGAACACCTCCTCGAAGACGCGCGACTGGGCGTTGGTGCGGTAGAAGACGGCGACGTCGGCCGGGCGTACGCCGGCGTCGTCGGTCAGCTTGTCGATCTCCTCGCTGACGAAGCGGGCCTCGTCGTGCTCGTCGTCGGAGACGTAGCCGATGATCCGCTCGCCCTCCCCCGCGTCGGTCCACAGCCGCTTGGGCTTGCGGCCGCGGTTGTTGCCGATGACCGAGTTGGCGGCGGACAGGATGGTCTGGGTGGAGCGGTAGTTCTGCTCGAGCAGGATGGTGGTGGCGTCGGGGAAGTCCTGCTCGAAGTCGAGGATGTTGCGGATGTCGGCGCCGCGGAAGGCGTAGATGGACTGGTCGGCGTCACCGACGACCATCAGCTCGCTCGGCCCCACCCGCTCCGCGGACTCCGCACCGGGCTCCTCGACGTCGGTGCCGATCTCGAAGGACTGCCCGCACAGCTGCTGGATCAGGCTGTACTGCGCGTGGTTGGTGTCCTGGTACTCATCGACCAGCACGTGGCGGAACCGGCGGCGGTAGTTCTCCCGGACGTCGGGGAACGCCTGCAGCAGGTGCACCGTGGTCATGATCAGGTCGTCGAAGTCAAGGGCGTTGGCCTCGCGCAGGCGGCGCTGATAGGCGCTGAAGGCCTTGGCGTAGGCCTCCTCGAACGAGTTGCGCGCCTCCTTGGCGGCGTCCTCGGCGTCGCGCAGCTCGTTCTTCTGGTCGGAGACCCAGTTGAGCACCGCGTTGGGCTGGTAGCGCTTGGGGTCGAGCTCGAGGTCGCGCAGCACGAGCGTCATCAGCCGCTTGGAGTCGGCCGCGTCGTAGATCGAGAAGTTGGACTTGAAGCCCACCCGGTCGATCTCCTTGCGGAGGATGCGCACGCACGCGGAGTGGAAGGTCGAGACCCACATGATCCGGGCGCGCTTGCCGACGAGCTCCTCGACGCGCTCCTTCATCTCGGCCGCGGCCTTGTTGGTGAAGGTGATCGCCAGGATCGAGCCGGGGTGCGCCTTGCGCTCGTTGATCAGCCAGGCGATGCGCCGCGTCAGCACCCGGGTCTTGCCCGAGCCCGCGCCGGCGACGACGAGGAGCGGCGGCCCGGCGTGGGTCACCGCCGCCCGCTGCGGCTCGTTGAGACCCTCGAGGAGCGGGTGGTCGGTGCGCTCGAAGAGGGCCTGGTCGGCAGAGGTGTCAGTGGGGGTCATCTCGCCCCCAGCCTATGCGGCGCCGGTGACAGCCGATCAGGCGTGGGCGGGCGACCAGAAGACGGCCACCGCGATGTTGGCGATCGTCAGCGCGAGCAGGCCGAAGTAGAGGCCCTGGGGGATGCTCGGCTTGCGCAGGTTGACCATCACGAGCACCAGGATGACCAGGCCGATCGCGAACTTGACGCCGATCTTGGCGTGGTCGGGCGAGCCCAGGCTCTCGAGCACCCCGACGAGCAGCAGGCCGGCGAGGAACGCCGTCCCGGAGCCGTCGCGCATCAGCGTGTTGACCCGCTTGGTGTCGTCGCGCACCTGCACGAGGAGGCCTCCGAGGAGGGCGGCGTAGCCGAGGATGTGGACGAAGAGCAGCACCAGCCGCAGGGTCTCCATGCGCACACCCTAGTGAGGCGCCAGTGCGGGCCGGTGGAGGGTGGCGGGCCTCGGGTCAGGCCCGGTGCTTCTTCGGCTTCGGCGCGGGGCGTACGACGAGCACCGGGCACGGCGCGTAGTGCTGCACGCGCTGGGCGGTGCTGCCGACGAGCACGCTGTCGCTCAGGCCACGCCCGCCCGCGGCGACCACGACCAGCCCGGCGTCGTACTGCTTGGCGGCCTTGATGATCTCGTTGGCCGCCGAGCCGCTGCGGATGCGCTTGTTGACCTTCGGCCCCCACCCCTCGAACACGGCGGCGATCGTGTCGACGGCGCTCTGCGCGGCGTCGCGGAACGACCCGTCGAAGCCTCGCTCGGACACGTCGTCGGCGAACGCGACCGAGGCGAGAGGCCGGATCACCGCGACGACGGAGATCTCGGTGACCTTGGTCGGGTCGGCGAAGGACTTGAGGTGCTTGGCGGCGGCCAGTGACTGGCGGGAGCCGTCCGTGGCGACGATGACGTGCATCAGCTGTCTCCCTTCGGTGCGCGCGAGGCGGTGCCGGGTCGGGGGCGGGACCGCCCACCGAAGAGCTGCTCGACCAGGTAGAGCACGACACCCACGGCGAGCAGCCCGGCGCACCAGTAGAGCGACGCAGGGTCGTCATAGACGGCGTAGTAGAGGATCGCGAGGTTCCCGACCAGCCCGAGGACCAGCAGGGGCGTGCTGGCGCGGAACGCCCGCTCGTCCTCGTCGTGTCCGCGCAGCTTCAGGCACGTCACGATGACCAGCGCGTAGATGGCGAGCAGGAAGACGACCGTGACCAGGGCCAGCCGGTTGACGAGGTCGAGCTTGCCGCCGGCCTCGGTGACGAGGGTGCCGGTGACGAGCAGGCCGCCGACCACCAGGCCGCTGAACAGCAGGCCCACCCAGGGGCTGCGCCGGCTCGCGTGGACCTTGGCGAACACTCCGGGGACGACGTCCTCGCGAGCCATGCCGTAGAGGATGCGGGGCTGCGTCACCAGGGTCACGAGCGTGGTGTTGGTGATCGCGACGAGCGCGATGATGGTGAAGATGGTGGTCATCAGGTCGGTGGAGAAGGGGAGGATCCCCTGCTTGACCACCTCGAGCAGCGCCACGTCGGACTCGGCCAGCTGGTCGGTCGGCACGGTCAGCGCAGCGGCCATCGAGACGAGCACGTAGACCACACCGGCCACGACCATGCCGCCGATGAGCGAGCGCGGGAACGCCCTGTAGGGGTCGATGGTCTCCTCGGCCACGTTGGCGGTGTTCTCGAAGCCCGTCATGGCGAAGAAGGAGAGCGCGACTCCGGCGAGGACGGCGAGCGCGGGGTTGCCGGAGACGCTGATGTCGGTGAGCGTCCCGAAGTCCGCGTTGCCCTCGGCGACGTACCAGACGCCGATGATCATCACGATGACCAGGCCGCTGAGCTCGATGAAGGTCATGAGCATGTTCATCACGACCGACTCGGTGATGCCGATGTAGTTGATGACCACCAGCACGGCGACGAAGACCAGCGAGACCAGCAGCGCCGGCGGGCCGCCGCCGTCGAAGAGCTGGCCGAAGTACGAGGCGAACCCCGCCGCCAGCGAGCCGGAGGCCGCGAAGCTGGCCGACAGGAAGGACACGGTGACCAGGAACGTCAGCGCCTTGTTGCCGAACGCCTTCTGCACGTAGAGCGAGGAACCCGCGGCCTGCGGGTACTTCGTGACGAGCTCGGCGTAGGCCGAGCCGGTGATGGCCGCCACGGTCACTCCGGCGGCGAAGGCGATCCAGAACGCTCCGCCCACGGCTGCGGCCACCAGGCCGATGAGGACGTAGATTCCCGATCCCAGGACGTCGCCCAGGGTGTAGAAGAACAGCTGCGCCCCGGTGATGGATCTCTTGAGGCCGCCTTCGTCGTCGGTGGTGTCGGCAACGGCGGTCGTCGAGTCGGCCACGGTGGGGCCTCGCTTCCCGAGTGGGGTGGGGGTTCTCACCGACCCCAGCGCCTCAGCCCGCCCTTGTCAAACATCGCCCACCCCGACGGGGGCGACGGCGCGTCAGAGCAGACGTCGGTCAGAGGCCCACTTCGTCAGCTCGTGACGACTCGAGAGCTGCAGCTTGCGGAGCACCGACGACATGTGGGTCTCCACGGTCTTGACCGAGATGAACAGCTCCTTGGCGACCTCCTTGTAGGCGTAGCCACGGGCGATGAGCCGCATCACCTCCCGCTCGCGCTCGGTGAGGCGGTCGAGGTCCTCGTCGACCGCCGCGACGTCGATCGACCCGGCGAAGGCGTCGAGCACGAAGCCGGCGAGCCGCGGTGAGAACACCGCGTCTCCCCCGGCGACGCGGGTGATCGCGTCGACGAGCTCGGGCCCGGTGATGGTCTTGGTGACGTAGCCGCGCGCGCCGCCGCGGATGGTGCCGATGACGTCCTCGGCCGCGTCGGAGACCGACAGCGCGAGGTAGAGCGTGTCGGGCGACGGCTGGCGGCGCATCACCTCCACGCCTCCCCCGCCGGGCAGGTGCACGTCGAGCAGCACGACCTGGGGCTGCAGCTCACGTACGACGGAGACGGCGGCGTCGGCGTCGGCCGCCTCGCCGACGACCTCGACCAGGCCGGCGCCGCTGGCCGCGAGCTCGGCGCGCACGCCCGCGCGGAACATCGCGTGGTCGTCGACCAGCACGACACGCACGGGACCCGTCGGCTGGGCCTGGTTCATCGGGTCTCCTCGTGGTCCTGGGGGTCGTGGTCGTGGGGCTGGCTGTCGGGTTGGTGCTGCGCGGCGCGGGGCATGTGGAGCCGGACCTCGGTCCCCTCACCGGGAGCAGAGCGTACGTCCGCGCTGCCGCCGTGGCGCGACATCCGGTCGACGATGCTGTTGCGCACGCCGTGGCGGTCGCCGGCCACGGCGGCGACGTCGAAGCCGGCACCCCGGTCACGGACGAACACGTCGACGGCTCCGGCGGTGGTCTCGGCGTAGACGTCGGCCCGCTGGGTGCCCGCGTGCTTGGCGACGTTGACCACGGCCTCGCGTGCGGCGAGGACGATCGGGCGCAGCGCCTCGTCGAGGTCGCAGTCGCCCACGGTGACCACGTCGACGACGACCGGGTGCTGGGACTCCACGTCGGCCGCCATCTCCTTCAGCGCGCCCGCGAGGGTCGTCGCGTCGCCGGAGTCGGCCTCGAAGAGCCACTGGCGCAGGTCGCGCTCCTGCGAGCGCGCCAGCCGGGCGACGGTGGTGGCGTCGTGCGCGTTCTTCTGGATCAGCGCGAGCGTCTGCAGCACCGAGTCGTGCAGGTGCGCGGCCATGTCGGCGCGCTCCTGGGTGCGGACCCGCTCGGCCCGCTCGGCGCCGAGGTCGTTGACCAGCCTCAGCGCCCACGGCCCGACCACGATGGCGAGGCCGAGCAGCCCGAGCAGGCCGGCGACGAGCACCGGGACCGCGAAGGTCGCCTGCCCCGCGGCGACGGCGAAGACGATGAGGGCGGCGACGATGAGCCCGAGGCCAGCGGCGATGCGTGCGTAGGAGGCCCAGCCACCGTTGCCGAAGATCGCCCGGAAGGGGTCGATGCGCCCCGACGAGTCCATCCACCGCTCGCGCTGGGCCTCGTCGGCCTGGCGCCACAGCAGCCCGATGCCCGCGACAGCGAGGACCACGGGCCAGAAGAGCACCCCCTGGCCGAAGATCGCCTCGACGCCGAGCACCACGCCGAAGAACAGCGCACCCAGTGCGATCGCCGGGCCGGCGTCGCGCAGCCGCGACCGGCGCCCGGGGCGCTTGCCGGTGCGGGTGGCGCTCTCCAGGCCGGGGGCGCCGACCTCGAAGTGCTGGTCTGCGGGCAGGAACACCCACAGGCCGGCGTAGAGCATGAGCCCGAACCCGCCGAGGAACGCGGTGGCCACGAAGAAGCCACGCACCCACAGCACCGGCAGCGCCAGGTGCTCGGCGAGACCGGCGGCGACGCCACCGGCGATCGGCGCCGAGATGTCGCGGTAGGCGCGGCGCCGGGCACCCGGGCGCGGCCGGGCAGCCGGGTGGCCGGCCGGTTGCGCAGCCGGGTGGGCGGGGGTCGTGGGGTGGCTCATCGTGCCTCCATCGTCGCAGGCGCGCAGGTGCGCGACCATGAGGACTGACCCCGAGCCGACCCTGACCCGGACCCCGGCGGCCACGACGAGGATCAGGGCTGTCCCCGATGGTGCGGGGCGACGCCGCCGAGGAGAGTTGGGGCATGGACAACCCCAGCCCCACGAATCCTGCTGACGCCCCACCGGGCGCATCGGCGGGGCAGAACCCCGCCGACGCCACGGCGAGCGAGCAGCCCGCACCGGGCACCCCGCCCCCGTCGGGCCCGCGGGTCACCCGCGAGGAGATGAAGGACCTCGGCCGCCTGCGGCGCAGCATCACCGACCGGCACGTCGCCGGCGTCGCCGGCGGCCTGGCCCGCCACCTCGACGTCGACGTCATCATCATCCGCGTGGCGCTGGTCGTCGGGGTCTTCTTCGGCGGCGCCGGTCTCATCGCCTACGTCGGCGCCTGGCTCCTGGTGCCCGAGGAGGGCACCGACGACCAGCCGCTCGGCCTCGACGTGCGCAGCCGCTCGCTCGCCCTCGCCGGTGTCGGCGTCCTCGCGCTGCTGAGCGCCGTCGGCGACTGGGCCGGTGCGTTCTGGTTTCCGTGGCCGCTGGCGATCGTCGCCGCGATCGTCATCTGGTTCCTCAACCGCAAGGACCGCTCGACGCCCCGCTCCGGCTACGGGTACGCCGGTCCTGCCGCGCCCGGCGCGGAGCAGCAGCCCGACCACACGGCCGGGCTCGACCCCGCCGGCTGGGACCAGACCGGGTGGGACCAGACCGGGTGGGACCAGGCCGGGTGGCAGCAGACCGCCTGGCAGCAGCCGGAGGCGTACGCCCGGGCGCCGCGGCAGTACCGCAACCCGCGCCGCCGCGGCCCGATCCTGTTCAACTCCACGATGGCCCTGATCTGCCTCGCGATCGGTGCGCTCGGGGTGAGCGACATCTACGGGCTCGATGTCGTCCCGAGCGCCTACCCGGCACTCGCCCTCGGCATCATCGCGGCCATGCTCGTGGTCGGCGCCTTCTGGGGCCGCGCGGGCGGGCTGATCGCCCTCGGCCTGGTGGCCGCGCTGGCCACGGCGGCCACCACCGCCACGAGCAGCTTCCCCGACGACCGGCTCACCTACGCGCCGACCAGCGCTGCCGAGGTGCGCGACTCCTACGACCTCGGTGGGGGCGAGCTCACCCTCGACCTGTCCGACGTCTCCGACGTGGACGCGCTCGACGGGCGCGCCGTGACCGTCGACGGAGTCGGCGGCCGCGTGGAGGTGGTGGTCCCCGACGGCATGGACGTCACCGTGCGGACCGACCTCTTCGCCGGCGACAGCCGGGTCTTCGACGAGCGGCGCGACGGCCTCGACGTCAACCTCGACGGGTTCCGCGACGGCGGCGACGAGGTCCCCGACATGTCCATCACCATCGACCTGTTCGCCGGCGAGGTCATCGTCCGCGAAGCGGCCTGAGGAGCACCCGAAATGAGCACAGGCATGAACGAGCCCGGCAGCCACGACACCGGCTTCCACGACACCGATCTCTACGGCTACGACTCGCCGATGGTCGGTCCCCTCGACGCACCCGAGCGGCCCAGCGGCTTCCACCCGGTCAACGTCGGCCACCTCGTGATGGGCGTCGCCTTCGCCGGGATGGTGCTGGTGTGGGCCCTCGTCCAGGGCGACGTCGTCGCCGACGAGGAGCTGCGGTGGCTGATGCCGATCCCGTGGATCGCGGCCGGCGCCGCCGGTCTCGCGGCGACGGTGTGGGGCTCCCGGCGTGCGGGCGAGGGACGCGCCTAGCCCAACGAGCAGGCCGGCAGGGCGAACCACCGGAGGTCGTCGAAGTCCGCACCGAGGTGCGCGGCGTCCGACCAGTCCGGCGGCGACGCGGCGGCCATGATCGCGCGGCCCTCGTCGAGGTGCTCCCGGAGCACCGAGACGGGGGCCGTCATCGTGTGCGAGGGCCACGTCATCGCCCCGTCGGCGGCGTACGACACGTCGGCGAGGCGCAGCGGCGGCTCCACCGGTCCGGTGCGGTGGTGCCACAGTCCCGTGAGCGGGTCGAAGCGGTAGTCCCCCAGCAGCCGCCAGCCCTCGCGGGCCACGAGCCGGACGGCCTCCACGACGTAGGAGAAGACCTCCTCGTCGACGAAGTAGTTGAAGTTGACCCGGACCCAGCCCGGCTTGATGCCCTCGCACCCGCCGGCGATCTGCGCCTCGAACTGGTGGCTGGTGTCGAGGTCGATGTCGAGCAGCCGGTGGCCGTAGGGGCCGGCGCACGAGCAGCCACCGCGCGTCTGGATGCCGAAGAGGTCGTTGAGCAGCGCGACCACGAAGTTGTGGTGGAGGTAGGACCCGTCGGGCGCCTTGATGACGAAGGAGACGATCGAGAGACGCTGCGAGTCGAGGTTGCCGAGGATCTGGATGGTCGGCTCGGCGACCCATGCCTCCACCGCCCGGCTCAGCAGCTCCTCCTCGTGGGCCTGGATCGTCTCGACGCCGACGGCCTGCTTGAGCTGGAAGACCAGCCCGGCGCGGATCGACTCGACGATGGCGGGGGTGCCGCCCTCCTCGCGGTGGGCGGGGTCGTCGAGGTAGCGGTGCTCGGTCGGGTTGACGTACATCACCGTGCCTCCACCGGGCACGACCGGCACCCGGTTGGTCATCAGCTCGCGGCGCACGACCAGCACCCCGGGCGTGCCCGGACCGCCGATGAACTTGTGCGGGCTGATGAAGATCGCGTCCTTGACCGAGCGGCCGGGGCCGTACATCTCGATGTCGACGTAGGGCGCGCACGCGGCGAAGTCCCAGAAGCTCAGCGCACCGTGCTCGTGGAGCAGGTCGGCCACGCCCTCGGTGTCGGTGACGATGCCGGTGACGTTGGAGGCCGCGGAGAAGGACCCGATCTTCAGCGGCCGGTCGGCGTGGGCCTCGAGCTCCTCGCGGAGGTGGTCGAGCGAGACCCGTCCGTCGGCGTCCTCGTGGATCGTCACGACATCGGCGATGGTCTCGCGCCACGGGACCTCGTTGGAGTGGTGCTCGAAGGGACCGATGAACACGACGGGGCGCTCCGAGGGCGGGATCGCGGCAGTGAGGTCGTAGCGGTCGTCGAGCGCGGCCGGGACCCGCAGCCCCAGGATGCCGATCAGCTTGTCGATCGCGGCGGTGCTGCCGGAGCCGCAGAACACCACGACGGTCTCGTCGTCACCACCCACGGCGTCGCGGATGATCCGCCGCGCGTCCTCGCGGAGCCGGGTCGTCTGGAGTCCGGTGCCGCTCGCCTCGGTGTGGGTGTTGGCGTAGGCCGGCAGCACCTCGGCGCGGATGAAGTCCTCGATGAAGGTCAAGCTGCGGCCGGACGCGGTGTAGTCGGCGTAGGTCACGCGGCGCGGGCCGTAGGGGCCCTGCATCACCTGGTCGTCGCCGATGACCGCGGCGCGGATGCGCTCGAGGAGGGCGCTCGAGCGCGCGGTCGAGGTCGCGGTCGGGGCGGCACCGGCGTACGTCACGAGGCGAGCGTACGCCGGTGCGAGGCCCTGCCTGTCACTCCTGGGAGGTGGTCTCGTCCATCACCTGGGCGACCACGTCCGGGTTGTCGCTGAAGATCCCGTCGACCCCGGCGTCGAGGAAGGCGCGGGCCTCCGCGGCCAGGTCGCCGGGCGCGTCCGGGTCGGTGCCGAGGCGGAAGTTCGTCGCCATGAACTGGTTCTCGCGGCGCAGGGTCCACACGTGCACGACGAGGCCCTCGTCGTGGGCGTCCGGCACCAGCGACGACGGTGCGCCCGTCCGGCCGGCGGCGTCGCGAGGCAGCACCACGTTCTTCGCCGCACCCACCCCGTCGGCGTAGGTCGCGATCGCGGCCAGGCCCGCCGGGGTCACCATCGAGGCGTACGTCGTGCCGGGCAGGTCGGCGGGTCCGCCCGAGGCGTCCACCAGCTGGGCGAGCGGCACGTCGACCATCGTGTCGAGGTCGCGGAGGTTGGTGACCTCGAAGGACTGGATGATCACGGGGTCGTCCGCGTCGGCCCACTTCCGCTTCTCCAGCGCCGCGACGAGCGGCTCCTCCAGCGAGAGGCCGATGGAGTCGAAGTAGGTCGGGTGCTTGGTCTCGGGGTAGACGCCGACGCCCTCACGGCGGGCCAGCTTGATGACCTGGTCGAGGGTCGGGATCCGCTCCTCGCCGTCGTACGCCGTGTTGTCGGGCCGCACCTGCGGGAGCCGCTCCTTCGCGCGCAGCGTGCGCAGCTCCCGGTAGGTGAAGTCCTCGGTGAACCAGCCGGTGACCGGGCGTCCGTCGATGACCTTGGTGGTGCGGCGGTCGGCGAACTCGGGGTGGTCGGCGACGTCGGTGGTGCCGCCGATCTCGTTCTCGTGGCGGGCGACGAGGACGCCGTCGCGGGTGGAGACGAGGTCGGGCTCGATGTAGTCGGCGCCCTGCTCGATGGCGAGC
Source organism: Nocardioides pinisoli (assembly GCF_024199985.1). Classification (GTDB taxonomy): domain Bacteria; phylum Actinomycetota; class Actinomycetes; order Propionibacteriales; family Nocardioidaceae; genus Nocardioides; species Nocardioides pinisoli. Next base: position 221,953 of record NZ_JANARS010000007.1, on the reverse strand, counting down.
TCGTAGGCGGCAAGGGTGTGCTCGGGCCGGTAGCCCGACGCGCCGCGGTGGCCGATCAGGACCGGCTCGACGAGCGACGGCTCGGCGGCGGCGGCCGGGGCCGCGCCGGCGGGCGCGGACGTGGTGACGGCGGCCAGGGAGGCGGCCAGGGCGAGGGCGGCGGTCGTGGCGACGCCGCGCAGGTGGGGGGTCTTCCGAGAGGTCATGCGACGAGCCAACCGGGACGGCACGGCGGCCCGCGGTCGGGGCGGTGAACGCCTCGTGAACCCTCAGCCGACGGCGGGCACCGGGCGCTCGCGGAGCACGGCCAGCGCCTGCTCGGGGTGGTCGGTGATGATCCCGTCGACCCCGGCGGCCAGCAGCGCCCGCACCTCCCCCGCCATGTCGCCGAGCGCGTCGGGCGCGGTGCCGCGGCGCAGGTCGGTCGGCAGGAAGCGGTTCTCCGCACGCACGGTCCACACGTGCACCGTGAGGCCGCGGCGGTGCGCGTCGCGGACGAGGGACGACGGCGCTCCGACCGCCCCACCGGCGTCGCGGGGCAGCACGAGCGACGTGTGGACGCCGAGGCCGTCGGCGTAGTCGTCGATGTCGTCGAGCTCCTCGGACGTCAGGCGGTGCCCACGGTCGAGGAGCCGCACGACCGGCAGCCGGGTGCGCGCGGCCAGGCGGCGGAGGACCGGGGCCTCGAACGACATCAGCGTCACCCGGGCCCAGGGGTGGTCGAGGCCCTGGCGGGCGAGCTCGCGCAGCAGGGGCACGTCGAGGGGCAGCCCGACGGCGTCGTGGTGGGCGGCGTGCTTCAGCTCCAGCGCCACCCCCACCGGGCGGCCGCGCCGGGCCGACTCCGCACGGACCGTCGCCAGCACCTCGGTCAGCGTCGGGACGCCCTCCACGCCGTCGTACGCCGTGTTGCCGGGCCGGGTGCCGGGCATCCGCTCCCGCGCGGCGAGCGTCTTGAGCTGCGCGATCGTGAGGTCCTGGACGAACCAGCCCTGCTGCTCCACCCCGTCGACGACGAGCGTGCGGCGCAGGTGGGCCAGCCCGGGACGTTCGGCGACGTCCGTCGTCGCGCTGAGCTCGAGGTCGTGGCGCGCCACGAGCACCCCGTCGCGAGTGGCGACGAGGTCGAGCTCGATGTCGTCGACGCCCATCCGGATGGCGGTCCGGTAGGCCTCGAGAGTGTGCTCGGGACGGTGCCCGCTGGCGCCGCGGTGCGCGACCACGGCGGGAGTGAGGACCAACGACGAGGTCGAGACCTCCCTGACCTGGGGCGCCTCGCGGGTCACCGTCATGGCTCCACGCTGCAGGGCCCGCGCGACCGGCGGGCGGCCTCAGGGTGAATGCCGCATGATGACCGCGTGACGCTCCCGAGCTTCCCGTCCCTGACGTCCCTGCCCGCGACCGAGCACGCCGACCTGGTCGCCGCTCCCGTCGCCGCCGCCCTCGCCGGGTGGCCCGGCGCGGCGGAGGTGGCGGTCGTCGAGATCGACCCGGACCTCGCCGACACCGCGGCGATGAGCGAGGCCTACGACATCCCGATGACGGCGAGCGGCAACTGCGTCGTCGTGGCCGGGGCCCGGGCCGGCGACGAGCGGATCGCTGCGTGCGTGGTCCGCGCCGACACCCGCGCCGACGTCAACACCCTGGTCCGCAAGATGCTCGACGTGCGCAAGGCGTCGTTCCTGCCGATGGACCGCGCGGTCGAGGAGACCGGCATGGCCTACGGCGGCATCACTCCGATCGGGCTCCCGGACGGCTGGCGGGTGCTGGTGCACGAGGCGCTGCTCGAGGAGCCCGTCGTCGTGGTCGGCAGCGGCGTACGACGCTCCAAGCTGCTGGTGCCCGGGCGCGCGCTCGCGGACCTGCCGGGCGCGGAGGTCGTGCCCGACCTGGGCCGCTGAGGAGGGCATAGCCCCCGCCTCGTCGGGTACGGACCGGGGTCAGCACGTCACCCCCGCAATCGGAGGACCTCATGTCCACGAACACCCTGTCCCGCTCGCTCCACGACGTCGGCCTGGCCGCCTGGTTCGGCGGGACCCTCGCGAACGCCACGGCCCTCAACCCGGCCGCGGCCCAGGCCGACGCGCCGGACCGGACGGGCGCCGTCGCCAACGTCGGGTGGGACAGGTGGACCCCGGTCAACGCCGGCGCCATCGCCGCCCACCTCGTCGGCAGCATCGGGATGCTGAGCAGCGACGCCGGCCGCGTCGCGGCGCAGAAGGGCGCCACGCGCACTGTGATGCTCAAGACCGCGCTCACGGCGGCGGCACTCGGCGTGACCGCCTACAGCCGCGTCCTGGGTCGACGGGTGTCGGAGCACACCGACGTGCCTGCCGAGTCGGGCACCGAGCCGTCGACTCGCACGCCGGACGACGTCGCCTCTGCTCAGCGCCAGCTGCGCCTGCTGCAGTGGGCGGTCCCGGCCCTGACCGGAGCCCTCGTCGTGGTCAGCGCGCAGGCGGGCGAGGAGCAGCGTCCCACCACCGTCCTTGAGGGACTGAGCGCGCGGATCCCCGGCCTGTCCTGATGACCGGTGCCCGGCTGGTCCCCGTCCGCAGGGGGCGAGACCCCGAGGGGATCGTCCTGGTCCTGCACGGCGGGGCCGGTCGCGGCGACCGGGCGATGGTCAGCCCGGCACAGCTCTCGGTGCTGCGCATGGTGCCCCTGGCGCAGCGCATCGCCTTCGCGGGCAGGTCGCGGCTCGCGGTCCACCGCCTGCTCAACACCCACCGCGGCTGGGACTCCCGGACGACGCCCGTCATGGACGTCGCGTGGGCCCTCGAGCGCGTCACCGAGGAGCACGGCGACCTGCCGGTCGCCCTCGTCGGCCACTCGCTCGGCGGTCGGGCCGCGCTCCTGGCCGGCAACGACCCGCAGGTGCGCAGCGTCGTGGCGCTGAATCCCTGGGTGCTGCCGACCGACCGGGTCGGCCTGCGCGACACGCAGGTCCTCGTCGTGCACGGTGGCGAGGACCGCATCGCGCTGCCCACGCGCTCGGCGGAGCTGGCCCGTCGCCTCGAGACCACCACCCCGGTCGGCTACGTGACCATCCCCGGCGGCCGGCACGCGATGCTCCGGCACGCGCGCGCCTTCGAGTCCTACGCCGCCGACTTCGTCACCGCCACCATGCTCGGCACCCCGCCGCGGTCCGAGGCCGTGGCCGCCGTGCTCGCCGGATCGACGTACGTCGAGGGCTGAGCGGCCAAGCACCCTTGCCATCGTGACAGTGCCACTGTCACGATTGCCGCATGCGCCTCGCCACCCTGCTGATGTACGACGGCAACCCGCGCAAGGCGGCCGACGACGTGGTCGCGCTCGAGCAAGCGGGCCTCGACAGCGTGTGGGTCGCGGAGGCCTACGGCTTCGACGCGCCGACCCTGATGGGCTACCTGGCGGCGAAGACCGAGACCGTGGAGATCGGCTCGGGCATCCTCAACATCTACTCCCGCACGCCGGGCGCCCTGCTCCAGACGGCGGCCGGGCTCGACAACGTCAGCCAGGGGCGCGCGATCCTGGGCCTGGGCGTGAGCGGGCCGCAGGTGATCGAGGGCTTCCACGGCGTGCCCTACCGCCGGCCGATGGCGCGCACCGCCGAGGTCGTCGAGATCATCCGCAGCGGGCTGCGGCGCGAGTCGCTGTCCGCCGACGGCGAGTTCCACCTGCCGCTCGACAAGGAGCACGGCGCGGTCACCGGGCTCGGCAAGCCGCTCAAGCTGCTGACCCGGCCCGAGCGCGACACCATCCCGATCTGGATCGCCGCGCTGGGCCCGAAGAACGTCGAGCAGACCGCCGAGATCGCCGACGGGTGGATCCCCCACCTCTTCCACCCCGAGAAGGCGCACGTCGTGTGGGGCGACGCGCTGGCGGCCGGCAACGCCAAGCGACAGGACGGGCTCGGCCCGCTGCAGGTGATGGCCGGCGGCATGGTGGCGATCGGCGAAGGCCCGGAGACCAAGGCGCTGCTCGACCTCGCCCGCCCCGTCTTCGCCCTCTACGTCGGCGGCATGGGCGCCCGGGGCAAGAACTTCTACAACGACGTCGCCCGCGCCTACGGCTACGAGAAGGAGGCCGAGGAGATCCAGGACCTCTACCTCTCCGGGAAGAAGCGCGACGCGGCGGCGCTCGTCCCCACCGAGTGGCTCGAGGCGGCCAACCTCGTCGGCCCGGCGTCCTACGTCAAGGAGCGCATCGCCGCCTTCCGCGAGGCCGGCGTCACCGACCTCAACATCACGCCCGTCAGCGAGGACCCCGCGGCGACGGTGGCCCAGGTGAAGGAATGGGTGTCCTGAGGCCGTGCACGCCCCGGGTCGCTACGCCAACCTCCGCCGGATCCAGTCGCTGGACCCGGAGGTCGACCACGACGAGATCCTGCGGCTGACCGCGCGCCACGAGTTCCCCTGGGACTACACGCAGGGCACCGGCATCGCCTTCATGCGCGACTACGGCGTCCCGTCGATCGCCGCCCTCCTCGACCGCACGCGCGAGTTCGAGGACCACGGCACCAAGCGCTACGACGACACGATCCTGATCGGCGACGAGGCCACCCTCGACGGCATCGACTCCCCGCGCTCGCACGCCGCGCTGCGCCGGCTCAACCGCATCCACGGCCACTACGACATCCCCGACCACGAGCTCGCCTACGTCCTCGCCACGACGATCGTCGGCCCGGTCCGGTGGATCGAAGCCTACGGCTGGCGGCGGCTCGACCCGGTCGAGCTCGCCGCGATCACGAAGGTGACCACCCGCTTCGGCGAGCTGATGGGGCTCAAGGGCCTGCCGACGACGTACGACGGCTACCTGGCGCTGCTCCTCGACTACGAGCGCCGGCACTTCGCCCACACCCCGGCCGCCACCCGGCTCGCCGAGGCGTCGATCCGCATCGCCCGGGACCTCGCGCCGGCCCCGCTGCGCCCGCTGCTGCGGCGGGTCACGATCGCGGTCATGGACGAGCCGCTGCGCGACGCCCTCGGCCTGCCGCGCCAGCCGGCGTGGTTCGTCCGAGCCGTGCGCGGCGGGCTGAGGACGCGCGGCCGGCTGCTGCGCCTGGCTCCCCCGCGCCGGACGGCGTACGTCCACCGGCCGACCACCTACCCGCACGGCCACCGGCTCGAGGACCTCGGCCCGCTGTCCATGCTCGACCACCTCAACGCACCCACCCACCGAGAGGGATCCCATGCCTGACCGCCCCAGCATCCTCGAGCAGGAGCACGAGGACTTCCGCGCCGTGGCGCGCGCCTTCTTCGAGAAGGAGGTCGCGCCGCACCACGCCGCCTGGGAGCAGGCGGGCGTCGTGGACCGCGAGGTCTGGCGCAAGGCCGGCGAGCGCGGGCTGCTGTGCTTCGACGTCGACGAGGCCTACGGCGGGCCGGGGATCAAGGACTTCCGCTACAACATGGTGCTCGCCGAGGAGTCCGCGCGGGCCGGCGCCTCGGGCCCGGGCTTCGCCGTGCACACCGACATCATCGTCCCCTACATCTCCACGCTCGGGACCGAGGAGCAGAAGCGGCGCTGGCTGCCCGGCTGCGTCTCGGGCGACCTCGTCACCGCCATCGCGATGACCGAGCCGGGCGCCGGCTCGGACCTCCAGGGCATCCGGACGACCGCCGTCGACGTGGGCGACCACTACGTCCTCAACGGCTCGAAGACCTTCATCTCCAACGGCATCCTGTCCGACCTCGTGGTGGTGGTGTGCCGGACCGACCCCGAGGCCGGGCACCAGGGCATCTCGCTGCTGGTCGTCGAGCGCGGCATGGAGGGCTTCGAGCGCGGGCGCAACCTCGCCAAGATGGGGCTGCACGCCCAGGACACCGCGGAGCTGTCCTTCACCGACGTCCGGGTGCCGAAGGCGAACCTCCTCGGCCCGGAGGGCTCGGGCTTCGTGTCGCTGATGGAGAACCTGCCGCAGGAGCGCATCTCGATCGGCTGCATCGCCGTCGCCGCGATCGAGCACGTCCTCGACCTGTGCCTGGCCTACGCCAAGGAGCGCGAGGCCTTCGGCAGGCCGATCGGAAAGTTCCAGCACAACCGCTTCGTGCTCGCCGAGATGGCCACCGAGGCGCACATCGCGCGGGTCTTCATCAACGACTGCGTGCTACGGCTCAACGCCGGACAGGTCGACACCGCGCTGGCGTCCATGGCGAAGTGGTGGACCACCGAGCTGCAGAAGCGCGTCGTCGACGCCGGCGTGCAGCTCCACGGTGGCTACGGCTACATGGACGAGTACCCGATCTCCAAGGCCTACACCGACTCGCGGATCCAGACGATCTACGGCGGCACGACCGAGATCCAGAAGGAGATCATCGGGCGCATGCTGGGGCTGTAGCCGGTTGGCGTCCGGCACTAGATTCGGTCCATGGACCTGTTCGAGATGGACGAGACCCAGACGATGACCCGCGAGGAGGCGGCGGCCCGGCTCCGCGCCCTCGCCGACTCGCTCGCCAAGCACAACTCCGTGGAGTTCTCCCGCGCGGGCGGCCGCGTCACGGTGGCCGTGCCGGACGAGGTGCGGCTCAAGGTGGAGGTGGAGCTCGGCGAGGACAACGAGGTCGAGATCGAGCTCACCTGGTAGCGAGCACCTCGCGCAGCCGGGCGGCGAACTCGTCCGGCCTACCGGTCTGGCCGTACTCGCCGCCCAGGAAGCCGTTGTGCCCGCCGGGGAAGACGACCGGCTCGACGCCGAGCTCGCGCGCCACGGCGTAGCCGGCCCGTCCGGCGATCTCGCCGTCGTCCGGCCCCCCGGACTCCTCCCCCACGCCGACGACGACCCGGGTGGGAGCGGCCCGGACCGCCTCGAGGTCGGGGACGCGGGAGCACCCTCCGCCGCGCATGTTGGCCATGAGGCCGTCGTTGCGCGAGCCGTCGTCCTCCGTGGGCAGGCCGAAGACCGCCGGGTCCGGGACGGGTTCGTCGCCCGTCCACTCACCGCGGTGCATCACAAGGCTGATGAAGCGGGCCATCCCGGGTCCGATGCCGTCGGCGTCGTAGGCCGCAACCAGGTCGTCGCACGCCCTCACGATGGCGTCGCCGTCGGGCAGGAGCGGGGCCATCGGAGGCTCGTGCGCCACCAGGAGGCGTACGTCGTCGGGGTGCGCGGCGACGAGGAAGAGCGCGTTGACCGCGGCACCGGACGAGGCGAAGAGATCCACCCGGCCCACGCCGAGCGCCTCGACGAGCGCGTGCAGGTCCTCGGCGTGCTGCTCGGGGGTGACGGCCGCGGTGTCGTCCTCCCGCGTGCTCCGGCCCACGTTGCGCGGGTCGGTCAGCACGAGGACCCGGTCGGGGAGCCGGGCGGCGAGGCTGCCGAAGCCGGTGCTGTCCATCGGCGAGCCGGCGAGCACCAGCGGCGGGGCCTCTGGTGTGGCGTCGGCGAGGTCGCCGAAGACGTCGAAGGACAGGACGGCCCCGGGGACCGCGACGGTGCCGGGCGTGCGGGGTGCGTCGCTCATGGCCCCATCATCGAACCGGTCGCGGATCGTCCGCAACGGCCCCTAGCCTGCCCGGATGACCGACTTCACCGAGCAGGACCTCAGCGGCTCGACGTTCCGCCGGGTCGACCTCTCCGGCGCCGAGCTCCACGACGTCGACCTCAGCCGCGTGCGCGTGCGGGCGGCCTACCTCGACGGCGTACGCATGACGGGCGTCGAGGTGCCCGACCTGGAGATCTACGGCGAGCTCGGCCGGCTGGTCGTCAACGGCGTCGACGTGGTGCCGCTGGTCGAGGCCGAGCTCGACCGCCGGATGCCGGAGCGGGTGCTCATGCGACCCACCGACGCCGACGGCTTCCGCGAGGCCTTCGACACCCTCGACCGGCTGTGGGCCGGGACGGTCGACCGGGCCCGCGGCCTGCCGCCGACGCTGCTGCACGAGCGGGTCGACGGCGAGTGGTCCTTCGTCGAGACGCTGCGCCACCTCGGCTTCGCGCACGCCTGCTGGGTCGGCGGCGTCGTGCTAACCGACCCGGAGCCGTGGCACCCGCTCGACCTGCCGTGGGACGAGGCGCCCGCAGTGGAGGGCGTCCCGTGGGACCGCGACGTACGACCCTCGCTCGACGAGGTGCTCGAGGTGCGGGCCGGGCGGCGGGCCACCGTGGCCGACGTGCTCGCGGACCTCTCCGACGACGGGCTCGCACGCCCGGTCTCGTCGGCCACCGCGTTCCTCCGCGACGCCGACTCCCTGACCGTCGCGGACTGCTTGCGGGTGGTCCTCAACGAGGAGTGGGAGCACCGGCTCTACGCCGAGCGCGACCTCGCGGTGCTGGCGCCCGCCTGACGGTCGGGCGCACACTGGGGCGCGTGGACGAGAGCACCGTGACCGACACCCTGGGCACCCGACTGGCCCGCGCGATCGCCGCCAAGGACGAGGCTGCCCTGCGCGGCGTGCTGGCCGTCGACGTCGACTTCAAGGGCCTCACCCCCGGGCGGCTCTGGGAGGGCACCGGACCCGACGACGTCGTGGCGACGCTGTTCGGTGCGTGGTTCGAGCCCGAGGACCGCATCGAGCGGGTCGTCGACCTGTCCGAGGGCGCGGACGTGGCCGACACGTCCCACGTGAGCTATCGCTTCGACCTGGCCACGCCGACGGGCTCCTACGTCGCCGAGCAGCAGGCGTACTACCGCGGGGACGGCACGATCGCGCACCTGCGGATGATGTGCTCGGGCTTCCGGCCGAGGTGACGCACCGCTCATGACGCCCGGCTCATAGCGACGCCGGCCGGCGGGTACTCCTGCCGCGTGACGAAGGATTCCGCACGGGTGCGCGAGGCCGCCGAGCGCTGGTTCGGGCACCGGGAGCTGCTTCCCGGGCAGGAGGAGGCCGTGCAGGCGATCCTCGACGGACGGGACGTGCTGCTCGTCGCCCCGACCGGGGCGGGCAAGTCGCTGGCCTACCAGCTCGCCGGCCTGCTGCTCGACGGCTGCACGGTCGTCGTCTCGCCGCTCCTCGCGCTGCAGCAGGACCAGGTGGCCTCGCTGGAGGAGGCCCGCCTGACCGCCGCGCGCCTGAGCTCGGCGGAGTCGGACGAGGAGCGCGACCGGATCCTGGCCGCGGCAAGCGCGGGCGACCTGCGCTTCCTCCTGCTCTCCCCCGAGCAGCTGGCCAACCCCGACGTCCTGGCGGAGGTCGCCGACATCGGGCCGGCGCTGGTGGCCGTCGACGAGGCGCACTGCGTCTCGTCGTGGGGGCACGACTTCCGCCCCGACTACCTGCGCCTCGGCGAGCTCGTCGAGCAGCTCGGGTCACCGCGCGTCATCGCCATGACCGCGACGGCCGCGTTGCCCACGCAGCAGGACATCGCCGACCGGCTCGCTCTCCGCGACGCCCTCATCGTGCTCACCGGCTTCGAGCGCGACAACATCGCGCTCACGGTCGAGCGCTTCTCCGACGCCGACGAGCAGCGCGACCGGGTCCTCGCGATCGTCGACGAGCTGTCGGTCGACCGCGGCAGCGGCGTCGTCTACTGCCGGACCCGCAAGGGCGCCGAGTCCGTGGCGGCGGCCCTGCTCGAGCGGGGCCACGACGCGGCGGCGTACCACGCCGGGCTACCCCAGCGCCGGCGTGACGAGGTGCACGAGAGCTTCATGGCGGGCGAGCTGCCGCTGGTCGCGGCGACCTCGGCCTTCGGGATGGGCGTCGACAAGCCCGACATCCGGTTCGTCGTGCACGCCGACGTCCCCGAGTCGCCGGACACCTACTGGCAGGAGGTCGGACGGGCCGGTCGCGACCGGGCGATCGCGACGGCGGTGCTGGCCTACCGGGCCGAGGACCTCTCGCTCGGGCGCTTCTTCGCCACTCCCGTGCCCGGGCGCGGCGACGTACGCGCTGTCCTCACCGCGATGGGGACGTCGGGCACCGACGACCCGCGCGAGCTGAGCGAGCAGCTCGACTTCGGCCCTCGGAAGGCCGGTCGGCTCGTCAACCTGGTGCACCTCGCCCGCGAGGCGGACGACCTGCCCGACGACGCCGACCTCGACAAGGTGGTCGACGCCGTCGTGGAGCGGGCCGAGGCACAGCGCCGGTTGGAGGCCTCGCGCGTGGAGATGATGCGCGCCTATGCCGAGACCGACCGGTGCCGCAGCGCGTTCATGCTCGGCTACTTCGGCGCGGAGGTCCGCGACCGGTGCGGCATCTGCGACAACTGCGTGTCCGGGCTCGCGCCCGACGAGTCGGCGGCGCCCGACGTGCCCTACGCCGTGCAGAGCACCGTGCGGCACGCGGAGTTCGGCCTCGGCACGGTCACCGACGTCGAGGAGGACCGGATCACGGTGCTGTTCGAGGACGAGGGCTACCGCACCCTGGCGCTCGACCTCATCGAGGAGCGGGGATTGCTCGAGCTCACGTGAGGCGCGCGACCAGCGCCCGTCCCAGGCGTACGCCCGACAGCCACGCGGTCTCGACCTTGGGCGCCTCGCCCCACCCGTCGCCGCAGACGCCCACCGGGCGGTCGCCCTCGACGAGGGCGAAGGGCTCCTCGCGCCGCCCCGTCGGGCGGGCGAAGGTCCAGCGGTGGACGTGGACGTCCTCGGGCTCCCCGAGGTCGAGCAGCCGCCGCACCGCCCGCAGCACGGCGGGCGCCGCTCCCGCCGGGTCGTCGAGGTGGTGCGCGGCCAGCTCCGGTGTCGAGTGCGCGACCAGCACCGGGGCGTCGTCGCCGCGGCGCCGGCCGTCGTCGGCGATCCAGCCCACGTCGGGGTCGCCGTTGACGAAGGCGCCGTGGAAGCGGCCCGTCGGGCTCACGCCGTCCCAGGTGCGCTCGGACCACCGGGCCGCGACGGCGATGACGGGCTCCCACTCACGACCGAGCGCGTCCGCGACCGGGTGGTCGCCGACGAGCCGGCGGGCCTGCGGGTCGGGCATGGCGAGGACGACGACATCCGCGTCCAGCTCCTCGATCGCCCGCACCTCCCGCCGCTCGACGCCGAGGTCCGCGGCGAGGTCCTCGACGAGCGACCGCAGGCCGTGGGGGGCTCCCCACCGCAGCGGCCCGGACTTGCTGTCGGCGTCGCCGTCCTCCAGGGCGGTGAAGGTGTCGGTCCACTCGCGGGCGAGCCCGCGGGCGGCCCAGTCGTCGACGACCGCGGCGAACCCGGGGTCGCCGACCGTGAGGTAGGACGCGCCCAGGTCGACGCGGCGGCCCCACAGGGTGCGGGCCGCCATCCGGCCCCCGGCCACGTGCCCGCGGTCGACGAGCCGGGCGTCGATGCCGGCGGCGCGGAGCTCGCGGGCGCAGGCGACGCCCGAGAGACCGGCACCGACGACCGCCACCGTCGTCATCGGCCCACCGCCAGCACGTCGTCGGCCGCCCGTTGCCCGCTGACGAGCGCACCCTGGATCGAGCCGGTGTCGCGATGGTCGCCGCAGACGACGAGGTCGCCGTGTCGCACCGGGCGGGCACTGCTGAAGGGCGCCAGCTGCGCAGGCAGGGCGTGCGGGACGTCGTGGCGGGCGACGACCTCCCACCCGCGCGGGTCGACCCCCAGCAGGTCGCCGGCGTGGCGCCGCATCTCCTCGGTGTCCCCACCGTCGCGAGTCAGCGCCGAGCCCTGCACCAGGTGCCGGCCGGGCGGGGCGTAGGACGGTGCGGCGCGGGAGACGACGGCGGTGTTGACGAGCGGTCCGGTGGGCGTCCGGCGGGCGTCGACGTGGAGCAGGTCGGTGTCGGGCGCGTCGGGCGCCGACCACCACACGGTCACGACGCCCTTGGTCGCCGGGACCGGGACGCCGGTGAGCCCGGCCGCCTCCGGCGCGCCCGTCGCGACGACGACGTGGTCGGCGGTCCAGGTGCCGTCGTCGGTCTCGACGGAGGACCCGGTGATGCGGCGCACCGGCTGCCCGAGCCGTACGCGTTCGCCCAGCGTCGCGGCCAGCTGCTCGGGCAGGGCCTGCATGCCGTCCCTCGGCAGCGCGGGCACCCCGCGGACGAACATCCACGTGAGCAGGAGCGCGAAGCGGTCAGCGGTGCTGCCGTCGTCCTCGAGCAGCACCCCGGCGAAGAAGCGGTCGACCACGCGTCGCAGCAGGCCGTCGACCCCGGCGCCATCCAGCGCCGTGCGCCGGTCGACGTCAGCGCGCTGCGCGAGTACCTCGGACAGCTCGCGTCCGGGACGCGGTCGCAGCAGCGGGGCAGCCCACCGCGCAAGCGCGGCGACCTCCCTCGGCCGCCGGGCGGCGGTGCGCAGGGTGGCCGGGAGGAGCCCGGGGCTGCGGAGCGGGTGGCCGAGCACGTCGAGCCCGTCCTCGGTGCGCGCAGCGACGCCGGCACCGAACGGCTGCAGGCCGAGGGCGTCCACGTCCACCCAGCGGCGTACGGCCGGGTAGGCGGGGTTGAGCAGCTGGAAGCCGCGGTCGACCAGGAACCCGTCCACGCGGTCGGTGCGGATGCGGCCGCCGACCCCGTCGGAGGCCTCGAGGACCACCACGTCACGCCCGGCGGCCGCCAGCACCTGGGCGCACCGAAGCCCGGCCAGTCCGGCGCCCACGACCACCACGTCGGCTCTCATGCGGTGACCCTAGGCGAGGCCGCCAACGTGCAGCCCTGCCCGTCGGTTCCGGCCACCAGGAGCGACGACCGTCATCCAGCCGCGCGTGCGCGTGGGCTGGACCGTCGTCGGCTCGACGGAAGGAGGCTCGTGGTGTCGCACCACCGCCGCATCCACGACCCCCGCTACGACACCGAGCGCCTCCCCAACGCCGACCACTGCTTCCACCTACGCAGATAGGCCGGTGACCATCAATGCTCGTGGTCGCACATCGACGTTCAGTTCGCCGCGTGCCGAGCGATGAGGGGCTTGTACACGTTCTCGCACCGTGTTGCATGCCCCCCTAATCGGGGCCTCCGGGTACTCAGAGACGACCACGGTGCTTATGGATTCGGTCAACGGCCGCTTCGGCTTCGTTTCGGCAGGAGGCTGGCGGAGCCACCGGCGTCATTCGTCGGCCCCCGTCATCGACGCGGAACTGCTGAATGAGGAAGCCAACGAGATCGACCCCGATGACGCGGACCTCAACACCCAAATAGTCCTCGTCATTGGTGTCTACGTAATCACTCAGCCGCCTCGCGACGTATGGCTGGCTGCCCTGGCGGTGCCCGTCAAGGCGGCTGGCCCGCCGCAACCGAGGCCGGTACAGGTCTCCGGTGCGGGTGGTTCGCCCGGCTTAGCGAGAATGGAAGCGGGTCTTGACCTCGAATGCGACCAGAATGTCGTCGACAATCGCGAGGACGTCGAGATCCTGCCTACCCATCGCACGCGGCATCTCCGCGTCCCCGAGCGCCACAATCGTGCCGCAGAGCTCGGACTCGATCCAGATCGCTGCCGTCTCCTCGCCGAGCCCGCCGATCTGAGCATTGGTAGCGCCGTCAAGATGCACGTCGAGGACCAGTTCATGCCGATCCGGGGCAAGATCGTAGCGATTGCGAAATCGAGCCGCCTCAACGTCCGGGCCGTCGATGACGGCGATGTCCAGGAACGCCGGGAAATCGCTGTCGTCGGTGTACTGCGGGAGGACGACCAACACTGCGCCAGTTGCTCGGACTGCCCTGTTCTCCAAGGCGCGGTAACGCTTGCCGGCGGCTGACCACCCCCGGTTCAGCGCACGGTCCTGGTCGAACAAGTTGGGGCCGAACAGGCCTCCGCCGCTGAAAGCTACGAAGTGGCCACGGTCCAGCGCCCGCCCGTGCCATTCGGCGCGAGTCGGGAAACCTCGCTGGTAATCCGCGTCGCGCGGTCCATCCGGGGTCGTCGGGCGAGCCACTACGGCTGCCGTCCTCTCCGCGCGTGTCTGGGAGGTCACGTCCCGACGATGGAGGTTCCTACGCCATCCATCCGAAAGACCTCGACGTGACCGACGCTACCCCGCCGGCCGGCTTCGGCCGCCCTGACCTGACCGCCTTCGCGTCTCATCCCAATCGACCCTGATCGAGTCTGGTGACCCCCTCGACGAGAACGCAGCGACATCACAGCCACCCAACCCCGACCGTCCGGGAAGCCGGGACACGTCACATGGCTCGTGCTGCGGGCGTGTCGAGTGGGTCGTCCAGGGGCGACGCAGGAGCGTCGACGCGACGTGCTGAGAGGTGGTTCCAGTCGAGCACTAGGACACCGGCTGCAGGCATGGCGATAGGTCAGGAACGGCGTCGCTCCCTACGCAGGAGGGAGCGCAGAGTCTCGGCGTTCGCGTAGCCGACCCGTAGCGCGATCTCGGCGGAGGTAAGGTCCGTGGTTGCTGAGAGGTGCCGAGCTCGTTCGATGCGAAGCCGTTGGACGAAACCGAGCGGAGTGAGGTTGAGCGCCGCACGGACTCGTCGTTCGAGGGTGCGCCGGCTGGTGCCGAGCGACTGCGCGACGAAGGCGACGTTGAACGGTTCGTCCAGGTGGGCGCGCACGAAGCGTTCGAACTCGACGACGATCGGGTCCTCGTGCCGGAGATGTTCGTAGGCGACGAAGGCCGCCTGCGACGGACGCTCGTCGATGATGAGGAGCTTGGCGACATGTTGGGCCAGGTCGGGGCTGATCGATCGCACGAGTGAGAGCGCGAGGTCGATGTGGGCGAACGCGGCGCCGGCGGTGACGAGGTTCCCGTCGACCACGACCATGGTGTCGAGATCGAGGGCGACGGTCGGATAGCGCTTCAGGAACTCCGGCCCCAGGAACCAGCTGGTCGTCGCCCGCCGATGATGCATCCGTCCGGTCTCGGCGACAGCGAACACGCCGGTGCACGCCGCGGCGATCCGGGTGGTCGCGTCGTCGAGGCGCCCGAGCGAGGCGATGACCGAACGAGCATCTCGGCCCTGGAGGGCGTCGTTGGTAGCGGCGGCCGTGAGGGTTCCAAGCGCAGGGACGACGACCACGTCGAACTCTGCGGACTCCGACAGCGGGTGGTCCACCGACAGGGTCATCGATGCCGTCGTGGTCACTCTCCGTTTCGGTCCGAGGATGGCGAGTTCGATCGGGTCGATCCGCGGGTCGACATCGCCGCGGGCTCCGTCGGCCACCCGCACGATGTCGATGACCGACGCGACAGCCGAACCGAAGCAGCCGTCGATCGCGATCAGTCCGATACGCATGGCGCGAACAATAGCAATACTGCCGTATACGCCACTTCTCACCTGCCCTTGCTCGTCATACGCTGAACTCGCTTCACCAAGAAACCTCGACACCTAGGAGAACCCCTCATGTCCGCACCCGCATCACTTCCGTATGCCTTCGTCGCCAAGATCGTCGCGGCCGATGGACAGCACGACGCGCTCGCCGATCTGCTCGCCGGCGCTGTCGCGCTCGCCAACGAAGAAGTAGGAACGATTGTCTGGTTCGCGGTCAGGACCCACGCCGACACCTTCTGGATCTTCGATGCATTCCCCGACGAGGCCGCTCGCGACGCCCACGCCAACGGCGCCATCGTCGCAGCCCTGATGGCCAACCAGCACCTCCTCGGCGCAGCACCCGAGATCCTGGCGGCCGACGTCCTCGCGTCCAAGCTCCCGTAGTCCGCCAACGCACGAGACGATCGCGCCCCGCCGAGCAGTCGCCAGGTCGCGACGCAACGCCACGCTGCGTTGCCGAGCGGTGCGAGGCCTATCGGCACACGGACAGGATGCCGGCCGCGAGCGCTCAGCCGGCGAGGGGTCCGTCGCAGAGGAGAGCGACGTCGGTGTCGGGCAGGGCCGTGAGGCCAGCGCATCGCGCGACCACCAGAACCGAACCGCCCCTGCTCTGCGTTTCCGCAGGTCAGGGGCTGTTCGCCGGAGCCGCCTGTCGGAATCGAACCGACGACCTAATCACGTCGGCTTTGCGTCTATCGCTTGATGCGCCCACTGGGCGAACGAGCCGCTGACCTGCGCAAACGCCGAGCGTGGGGGACGCCAACATCCGGTGGTGACCGACGACGACCGACCAGTACCGACCGTTTCACCGGAGCTTGCGGCGGCGTCGAAGCCGAGCAAGCTCCATTCCTTTAGCTCACCGCGCCCTCCTCCTCGCCGGTCCCGTAGTCGTCGAAGACGTTTCAGGGGTCTTCTCAGATGACGGTGTAGGTCGGCCGGGCGCGTCGGTCCGCAGATAGACGTCGAGGTCTCCCGACGACGGAGGGTCCTACGCCATCCATCCGAAAGACCTCGACGTGTCCGAAGCTTCCCCGCCGGCCGGCTTCGGCCGCCCTGACCTGACCGCCTTCGCTCGACTCGACGGCCTCGGTCTGAGCGTGACCGGACAACGACTTGAACCGGATCGTGCGGTCCTCGCGTGCCGCGTGGTGGAACCAGATCAGTGGTGCCGACGGTGCGGCAGCGAAGGCGCTGCTCGTGACACCGTGATCCGGCGGTTGGCCCACGAGCCGCTGGGCTGGCGACCGACCGTGCTGGAAGTTGTAGTGCGCCGCTACCGCTGTGCCGACTGCGGACACGTGTGGCGCCAAGACACCAGCGCCGCGGCGGAGCCACGCGCGAAGCTCTCGCGCGCCGGGCTGCGGTGGGCGCTGGAAGGGATCGTGGTCGCACACCTCACAGTCGCCCGTGTCGCCGAGGGGCTCGGGGTCGCGTGGGACACCGCCAACAACGCGGTCCTGGCTGAAGGCAAGCGGCTGCTGATCAACGACCCCACGCGGTTTGAGGGCGTGAAGGTCATTGGCGTCGATGAGCACGTCTGGCGCCACACCAGGCGTGGCGACAAGTACGTCACCGTGATCATCGACCTCACCCCGGTCCGCGATGGCGCCGGCCCAGCAAGGCTGCTGGACATGGTCGAGGGCCGGTCGAAGGCGGCGTTCAAGACCTGGCTCGCCGACCGCGACGACGCCTTCCGTGACGCGGTCGAGGTGGTCGCGATGGACGGCTTCACCGGGTTCAAGATCGCCGCTGCAGAGGAGATCCCGGACGCGGTCACGGTGATGGATCCCTTCCACGTCGTGCGCCTGGCCGGTGACGCCCTCGACAGGTGCCGGCGCCGGGTCCAACTCGCGATCCACGGGCACCGTGGGTTCAGGGACGACCCGCTCTACAAGTCGCGGCGCACGCTGCACACCGGCGCGGACCTGCTCACCGACAAGCAGAGCGACAGGCTACGCGCGCTGTTCGTTGATGACGCTCACGTCGAGGTCGAGGCGACCTGGGGTGTCTACCAGCGCATGATCGCCGCCTATCGCCACGAGGACCGGCAACGTGGCCGCGAGCTCATGGAGAAGCTGATCACCGACCTCAGCGCGGGCGTCCCCAAGGTGCTCACCGAGCTCACCACCCTGGGCCGGACCCTGAAGAAGCGAGCCGCTGACGTGCTCGCCTACTTCGAACGACCCGGCACCAGCAACGGGCCGACCGAGGCGCTCAACGGACGGCTCGAACACCTGCGCGGCTCCGCACTCGGGTTCCGCAACCTGACCAACTACATCGCCCGAAGCCTGCTCGAGACCGGCGGCTTCAGACCCCAACTCCTACACCCCCGATTGGGATGAGCCTCTTTGAGTTGCGTGGGGTGGCCATTCCCGCACGTGCCGCGATGCGTGGTCGGGAACGCGCGTCACTCCGCCGCCTGTCGGGTTGCAGTCTGATCAAGCCTGTGAGCGATCATCGATCTTCCAACGCCCCGTGTCTGGACCGTTGAGATGTTTGGAGGTTGGCGTTGCGCGCGTCGAGGTGAGAGACGTGAAAAGGGCTTGTGCTTTGTGTCCGGTTGATCAGCAGGGACAGCATGGATGTCTCCTACGACGACCGCAGCGCGGGGATTGAAAGCGAGGTCATAGACCACGTCGGGGCGTTCACGGACCCCTACCCGCGAACTCGCAGCACACTGTGCCCGGCGCATCCCATCGCTTGGCGGCCGGGATTCAGCCGATCGACGCAGGACGCAGAGGTTCCGCCTCAGCATGAACTGCGATGCAACGCCGCAACACGGCCAGCGGCTGGTCTTCTCGTTGAGGAGCCTTAGACCTCGATGGCCAGCAGCTCTGAGAGCGCGGCGTCCACCTCGGCGGTGTAGGAGGGCTCGAAGCCGAACAAGCCGAAGTGACCGGCGACGCTGTGCAGCATCCTGAGTTCGGCGCCAGGGATCACCTCCTGCTCCGGGATGCAGTCGCGGGGTGGGAAGAACATGTCCTGCTCGATCGGCATCACGAACGTCTTGGCGGTGATCCTGCCCAGCGCAGCTGCAAGGTCCCCGTTGGTGTTGCGCGCCACGTCCCCGCGTTGCCACTTCCAGCCCATCGACAGCAGCGCGTTGGGGTCCATCAGGCCGAAGAGGAACGCGATGAAGTTCTGCTGGAACTCCTCGAACGTCTCCCACCCGAGGCCTTCCACCAGGGGTGGGATGTCCTTCCAGAACTCCGTCTTCCAGAAATCCGTCGTCAGTCCCATGACCGCCCAGATGCCGGCGTGGCGCCGCAACCCATCAGCCACGTCGGTGTTCGCGGCGTACTCCCCACCGTTCCAGCCCGGATCCGACGTGATCGCGTCCATCAAGGTCTGGGTGTAGAGGAAGTCATGCGGCAGGTTCTGGGCGGTACCTGCGATGGGGGCGGCACGCAGCACCTTGTCGGGGAACCGAACCGCCCACTCGTAGGTCTGCTGAGCGCCCATGGAACCGCCCACGACAAGTGCAAGTCGTTCGATGCCAAAATGCTCGCGCAGCAGTTGCTCCTGTGCGCGGACGTCATCGCCGATGCGCACATGAGGGAACTTCGACATCGCGATCGACGCGTCCTCGGTGTTGTGCGGTGAGGTCGAAAGGCCATTGCCGATCTGGTTGATGACCGCGATGAAGTACTTGTCGGGGTCGAGGGCCCGCCCGGAACCGATGTAGACCTGCTCCCAGGTGGCATGGGTCCCTGAGAACCAGGTCGGGATGCAGATCGCGTTGGACTTGTCCTCGTTGAGGGTGCCGTACGTCGCCACCGCCAATCGAAGATCCTCGATCACCCCACCCTCCTCCAGCTCGAAGCGGCCGATGGAGATGAGTTCGTAGTCTCCCTGGCCCTCGGGCGTGTAGAAGTCGTTCTGCAGCGGCATGGGATTCTCCTCGTAGTCAGGCGCCACGCCGACGGTCCGAGTCCTTGGCCGTGGTGGATGAAGGGTCACCGTGTGACCCAGCTGCACTGTAGGCAGTGCGTGCGCCGGGCGCCAGACCTTCCTCCTCGGCGCGTAGGCGCATGTAGAAGTCGCGCTCCCCATGAGCGATTGGCTCCGGTGACCTGCTCGCCGATGCGGGACCGGGATGACCGCCTCGCCGCTGCGATGATCCGAGCGACAAAGATACGTCTCTCCGCCGCTTGTCTGACACCGCGTACCCCGGCCTCGACATGTCTTCGCGACATGAGGTCCGAGCACCGCGGTACCGAGTTCGCCGAGCTTGTCCAGAGCGGCGGCGCGGGCCATGCTGCGTCGGTGGAGGGTGATGCCATCGCTGCCGGGAGGCGGCACTCGCTGGGGCTGCGCGACGACGGCACGGTCGTGGCTGCCGGTATGGGATCGGCAGGCGAGTGCAGCACCGACGGTTGGAGCGACGTGGTCGCTGTGGCCGCAGGGAACGTTCATGCGGCATCGAACACGGGACGCTCTCACAGCGTCGGACTCCGGGCGGATGGCACCGTGCTGGCTACGGGTTGGAACGGTGACGGACAGTGCGACGTCGCCGCATGGCGCGACGTGACCGCTGTCGCGGCGGGGTGGCGGCGCACTCTGGGGCTGCTCGCCGACGGCACCGCGCTGGCCGTGGGACGTCCAGATGAAGGAGCCTGCGACGTGGGGCGGTGGCGCGACCTGGTTGCGCTGGCGTGCGGCGACTGGCACTCCGTGGGTCTCAGGGCGGACGGAACCGTGACTGCCGTGGGAAGCGATCGCTACGGGCAGTGCGCAGTGGATGCGTGGCGCGACGTGAGGGCCGTCGCCGCCGGCTACCTGCACACGGTCGGTGTCACAACCGACGGACGTGTCCTGGCGACCGGGGCTCGGACGACGGGAGCATGTGCCGTCGAGGGGTGGACGGACATCGCGGCCGTGACGGCGGGTAGTCATCACACCGTCGCTGTAACGACGGCTGGGCGAGTCCTTGCCGTGGGTAGCAACGAGTTCGGGCAGTGTGACGTGTCCGCATGGCACGGGATCGTTGCGGTGGCGGCAGGATCCAGGCACACGCTCGGACTACGGGCGGACGGTTCGGTCGTCGCCACCGGTAGCAACCAGCACGGACAGTGTGGCGTCACCGACTGGACAGGGATCCGGACTGCCCGACGCGCCAGCTCTCGTTGAGAGTGGCGGGCGCCCCGGGTGCAGACCCCCCTCCGATTGGCGCACATGGGATCCGGACGTGTCCCACCGGCGCGACCGGCGGGTCAGCGATACTCGCTCCGTGCTTCGTCATCTGTGGTGGGTCCTGGGCCTGGCCCTGGTGTGCTGCGGCGTCGCAGTGACGCTGTCCGCACAGGCGGGTCCGGCCGAATTCAGCTGGTTCGCCTACGCTCCGCCGAGCCACGACCCCGGGTGGCAGATGAGCTGGATCGACCCGGTCGGCAGCGGGTCAGTGCTGGTCGTGTCGCGATGGCAGGTGGCGGGTTGCGCGGTCGTGGCGGCCGGACTGATGGTCATCGCCGGGGGCGCGGGCTTCCGACTCGGTCAGCGCCGGGCCGAGCGCCGCGGGCAGCTGTAGAGAGCCTCGGCCTCCGCTGCGGCGCGGACCGGTCGTTCAGGCGGAGCGGAGTGCGGCGACGCTCTTCACGAGACGACGCAGCGGCGTGTCGCGCTGCACGCTGAGGCGGCCGCCGTTCGGCGTCAGACCGAAGTGGGACAGCAGGTCCTGGCGCCCCTCGCGCTCGGCCATCAGCATGATCGCGTCCCGGTCGTAGGCGTCGGCGAGCTCGGCAGCAAGGGCCAGGTCGTCGGCCGCGACGGCGTCGTTGATGGACTGGACGTAGTTGGCGTAGAGGGCGTTCAGCTCGTCGGTGAGGCGGGTCTGGTTGGTCATGGACAACCCTTTGATTCGCAGTGGGGCTCGGCTGTGTCCTCTCCAGTCTGGAGCAGGAATTGGATCGATCCAATAGAGCGCCGCCATGATCTTGTGCACACGGGTGACCCCGCGGGCAGGGTGCTCAGGCGGGGGCCTCCTCAGAAGCTCATGTCGAAGCCGCCGCCGTCGAACCCGCCGTCGAAGCCGCCCCCGTCACCGCCGCCGTCGAACCCGCCACCATCGTCGCCGTCGCCGCCATCGCCGCCGCCGTCACCACCGTCGTCCCCGCAGCCGTCGTACCCCGAGCCGAAGTCCCCGAACATCATGCCGCCCATGAACATCCAGGTCATGGGGCCGAAGGCGCCGAAGTAGCCCATGGCGTAGGGCTCGTAGGCCCGGCCGCCCTGCCAGTAGGGGACGCGCTGCGGCCCGACCATCACCTTGCGCACGTCCGGTTCGGCGCCGGCACGGACGCGCTCGGTGTCGAGGGCGCAGGCAGGCACGTCGCGCTCGACGCCGTCCGGCGGGACGAAGGGGACGTCGGCCACCGAGGGGCCATGACGAGGATCGAAGAAGCACGGCGGGCGCCGGGTCGGCAACGGCACCCCTGCGACGCGGGCGCGCACGCAGGCGATGGCATAACGGCCGTCCTCGACGATCCCCGTGACGTGCCGGATGTCGTCGGGCCCGCTGATCGCGTCACCTGCGGTCTTGGCGGACTCGTAGGCGTCGAGCGCTCGCTGGTAGTCGGCGGTGGCGCCGGCGTCGAGCTCGTGCCCGAGCATCTCCAGGTCGAGCTGCTGCAGGTCCTCGCCGAACGCGGTGATGTCCTCGAAGGCCAGCTTCCGCACCGGGGCGAGCTCGTCCTCGCGCCGGGCCAGCTCGCGCTCCTTGTTGCGGCGTGACGCCGCGACCGCGACGGCTCCCAGCACCGCCAGGACGACCACGACCAGGATCAGCTCCATGCTGGAACTGTACGTCCGGCGCGAAGCCGTGCCCACGCACCGGCGGACCGCCCGACCGTGGCTAGGCTCCCTCGCGTGAACGCCACCCTCGTCGCGAAGGACCTGTCCGGCGGCCACGGACACCGGGTGCTCTTCGAGGGGCTCGACCTCACGGTCGCGCCCGGTGACGTGATCGGTGTCGTCGGCGCGAACGGCGCGGGCAAGTCGACGCTCCTGTCGCTCCTCGGCGGGGTGGCCCAGCCGATGGCCGGCTCCGTCGAGTGCGCGCCTCGCGACGCCTTCGTCGGCTGGCTCCCACAGGAGCACGAGCGGGTGCTGGGCGAGACGGTCGCGCACTACCTCGGGCGACGTACGGGAGCGGCGGAGGCCGTCGCGGCGATGGAGGCGGCCGCCGGTGCGCTGGGCTCGGGCGAGCCGGGTGCGGACGACGCCTACGCGGTGGCGTACGACAGGTGGCTGGCGAGCGGCGCACCCGACCTCGAGGACCGGATCGCGCCGGTGCTGGCCGACCTGGGGCTCGACGTCGGTCCCGACGCCCTGATGACCGCCCTCTCCGGTGGCCAGGCCGCGCGCGTGGCGCTGGCCGCGCTGCTGCTCAGCCGCTTCGACGTCGTCCTGCTCGACGAGCCGACCAACGACCTCGACCTCGACGGGCTCGCGCGGCTCGAGGCGTTCGTGCAGGGCCTGCGCGGCGGCGTCGTGCTCGTCTCGCACGACC
The DNA here is from genome assembly GCF_024199985.1 of Nocardioides pinisoli. Lineage (GTDB taxonomy): Bacteria > Actinomycetota > Actinomycetes > Propionibacteriales > Nocardioidaceae > Nocardioides > Nocardioides pinisoli. Next base: position 199,352 of record NZ_JANARS010000007.1, on the reverse strand, counting down.
GGGAGTTCCTCGCCCGCTGCGTCACCCGGATCGTCGAGCTCGACCTCGCGCAGGGCAGGGTCAGCGTCTACGACGGCGGCTACGACGCGTTCCTCGAGGAGCGTGCGGTGGCCCGGCGCCACGCCCGGGAGGCCTACGAGGAGTACGCCGAGACCCGGGCCGACCTCGTGACGCGGGCGCGCACCCAGCGGGAGTGGAGCTCCAAGGGCGTGCGCAACGCGATCCGCAAGAACCCCGACAACGACAAGATCCGGCGCCGTGGGTCCATCGAGTCGGCGGAGAAGCAGGCACAGAAGGTCCGCCAGATGGAGTCGCGGATCGCACGGCTCGAGGAGGTCGAGGAGCCGCGCAAGGAGTGGGTCCTGCAGTTCGACGTCGGCGCCGCACCGCGCTCGAGCGAGGTCGCGGCCACCCTCAACGAGACCACCCGAACCCTGGGCGACTTCACCCTCGGCCCCGTCTCCGTGCAGGTCAACGCCGGCGACCGGATCGGCATCACCGGCCCCAACGGGGCGGGCAAGACCACGCTCCTCCGGCTGCTCCTCGGTGAGACCGCCCCGGACGCCGGCACCGCCTCGCTCGGCGCGTCCGTCGCCGTCGGCGTGATCGACCAGGCCCGCACCGGCCTGGCCGAGGACCTGCCGCTGGGCGCCGCCTTCGAGGCCGTCGTGCCGGAGATGACGCAGGCCGAGGTGCGCACGCTGCTCGCCAAGTTCGGCCTCAAGGCCGACCAGGTCACCAGCCTGGTCGGCCGCCTCTCCCCCGGCGAGCGCACCCGCGCGGCCATGGCGCTGCTCCAGGCGCGCGGGGTCAACCTGCTCGTCCTCGACGAGCCGACCAACCACCTCGACCTGCCCGCCATCGAGCAGCTCGAGCAGGCCCTGGAGTCGTACGACGGCGCGCTGCTGCTGGTCTCCCACGACCGGCGGCTGCTGGAGAACGTCCGGCTGCACCAGCGGTGGGAGGTCGACGGCGGTCGCGTCGTCGTACGTCACTCCTGAGTCGCGGGACGCCCGCCCGCGCCGGCTCAGCCCCGTCGGAGGATGTCGCGCAGGACCTGCGGGTAGTTGGTGATGATGCCGTCGACCTGCCAGTTGACGGCACGGCGCATGTCGGCGCCGGCGTTGACGGTCCAGACGTGGGCCTCCATCCCGTAGGCGTGGACCTGGTCGATCGTGGCGCGGTCGACCGCGCCGAGCGCGGGGTTCACCTGCTGGGCCCACGTCGCTGCCGCGGCGATGTCGACCTCGGTCGGGCGGCTGCCGAAGAGGAGTCCGACCGGGACGTCGGGGGCGAGGTCCTTGTAGGCGCGCAGCCAGACGTGGTTGAAGGACTGCACCACCACGCGGTCGCCCTTGAGCGCGCGGGTGAACTCGGGTAGCGAGCGGAGCTCCTTGTCCAGGTCGGTCTCGATGCCGGGGTAGAGCTCGGGGGACTTCGGCTCCAGGAGCATGCCCGCTCCCTGCCCGACGGCGCGGACCCACTCGGCCAGCGTGGGCACCCGCTCGCCGGCGAACTCCGGCGCGAACCAGGACCCGGCGTCGAGCTGCTTGATCTCGGCGAGGGTGAAGTCGCGGACGTTCCACGGCGCGCGGTCGGGGAAGACCTGCTCGACGTCGGTCGTACGGGCGAGGCTGAGGTCGTGCATGATGACGAGCTCGCCGTCACGGGTCCGCTGGATGTCGTTCTCCACGACGTCGGACTTCTGCGCGATCGCGAGCCGGACCGCGGCGAGCGTGTTCTCCGGCGCGGCTCCGGACGACCCGCGGTGGGCGACGACCTCGACCGCCGGTGTGGGTGCGGCGGAGCTGCTGCCGGCTGAGAGCGACAGGATGGAGACGGTCAGGCCGAGCAGCAGGCCCAGCAGGCCGAGCATTCGCGTGGTTGCACGCATGTGATCCTCCGAGAGGTGACGGGGCCCCGCCGGTCCGGCCGGGCCTTCGTCGACACCGTGGCGTGGAGGCACCAACGGACGGTGACCGCAGCGCCACGCGTGCGTGTCGGCCAGGAGGACGTCAGCCGCGCTCGTCGCCCTCGTCGCCCCGGTCGGTGATGGCGCTCAGCATCCGAGCCGCCTCGAGCTCGCACTCGCGCCAGAAGCCGGCGCCGAAGAGGCGCTCCGGCTCGTTCCGCGTCGCTTCGATGATCTCCACGGTGCCCACCTGTCACTCGCCCGCCACGTCCCTTTGAAGAGGAGACGTCGCCGGCCCCCGGTCGTGACGCGGGTTCGCGCGGTCAGTGAGGAATCACGTGGTGATGGAGGGGAAGGTCCACGCTCCGGTGAGGATCTCGGGTCGCGGGCGGTAGAGGCGGACGAGGTAGTTCCAGCCGTCGGTGATCGGGAGCGAGTTGCGCGCGGGGTCGCCGTCGCCGCCGAAGCGGACCGTCACGCTGCCGTCGTCGTCGTGGGCGGCGGTGATGTTGTTGACGCTGTAGGCGCCGCGCTCGTTGGGCTCGAAGTAGCCCTCGGCGTTGTAGACCGAGATCGACCAGAAGCCGTCGACGGGCACGTCGGGACCGACGGTGAGCTCGTACTCGCCCACCGGCAGCCCGGGTGAGACCCCGACGTAGGTGGCCTCGGCGTCGGGCAGCCCGCCCCAGCCGGCGGCCGAGCCGATCAGGTGGTGCACCGGGTCGACGTCCTCCCGCCGTCCGAAGGTCGACTGGAAGGACGTCATGTCGGCGGCCAGGCTCAGCAGTGCCCCGCGGGTGCGGTCCAGGCTCGCGGTGTCGTAGTCCGGCGGCGTGAAGGTCCGGCCGGCCGGCGCGTCGAGGAGCAGCTGGTCCTGGAGCGCGGCCACGGCAGCCAGGTCGTCCGGGTCCCGCGGGTCGACCAGGGTGCGTGCGGCGAGCACGACGTACGCGCTGCCGAGGCGCTCGGCGGTGAGCTCGTAGGTGCCCGGGTCGTGGAGGACCTGGTTGATGTAGTGGTCCTCGTCGACCGCCATGACCGACAGGTAGCGGCGTCCCGCGTCCGGCACGGTGAGGGTCGCCCCGGCGGAGACGTCGACGACCGCGAAGCTGTAGAGCGTGTCGCGGTTCATCCGGATGACGGTCTGCCTGTCGACCGGCGCCGGCGTCCGGTTGTGCTCGAACCGGTTGATGCCGCCGGCGTCGCGCTGCAGGTCGGCCATCATGCGGTGGGTCTCGGCCCGGGCGAAGTTGTCCACGTTGACGTTGATGGCGCTCATGTCGCGATCCTCGGCGAACCGCTGCGGCGCTTCCTCCCCCGAGTCAGGTGAAGACCGTCCGTCTACCCCTAGTCTGGGCCCATGCCAGCGTCCCGCACCCGCCGAGCCCGGGCGGCCAGCAAGCGCAAGCGGCGGATGGCTGGCGTCGAGCACGACCTGAGCCCGAGCGAGTGGACGGCGCTGCAGGAGGCGTGGGGCGGGTGCGCCTACTGCGGGGCGACGGGCGGACCGGTGCAGAAGGACTGCGTGCTCCCGATCTCCCGCGGGGGTCGCTACACGCTCCTCAACGTCGTCCCGGCCTGCGCGTCGTGCAACGCCAGCAAGTGCAACGACGAGGTGACCGGCTGGCTGCGCCGCAAGCGACTCGACGAGCGGGCGTTCCTGGCGCGCCTCACGGCTGTGCAGGCCGAGCTGCGGCGCGACGCGACCGCTACAGAGGCGTGTCCTGCGGCACCACCCGCAGCACGCTGAGCGTTCCGGCCTCCCGGCCCACCACGACCGCGACCCCGTCGAGCCGCTCGAGGGCCGCGCGTACGTCGTCGACCTCGAGGCGCGTGTCGACGGCGATGTCGGCGTCGCGGACCGGCACGGCCGTCTCCGGCCACTCGGACGAGTCGACCTCGAAGGGGTCGAAGTCGGTCTGGGCGGCCGACCACAGCTGCAGCGCGGACTCGGCGACCATGTCGTCGGTGGTGGACTGATCGGAGCTCATGCGTCGAAGGTACCCACCTGCGCCCCGTTGACCGGCACCGGTTGACTGGCCCCATGGCGACCCGACTGCTCCTCCTGGCGGACACGCACGTGCCCAAGCGCGCCCGCGACCTGCCGGCCGAGGTGTGGGCGGCCGTCGAGGAGGCCGACCTCGTGGTCCACGCCGGCGACTGGGTCGACGTGCGCCTCCTCGACGAGCTCGAGGCGCGCTCGGCGCGGCTGGTCGCGTGCTGGGGCAACAACGACCACGGCGAGCTGCGCGAGCGGCTGCCCGAGGTCGCGCGCGTGGAGGTCGAGGGGGTCCGTCTCGGCGTCGTCCACGAGACCGGTCAGGCGAAGGGCCGCGAGGAGCGCATGAGCGTGGGGCACCCCGACCTCGACGTGCTCGTCTTCGGCCACAGCCACATCCCGTGGGACACCGTCACCCCGACCGGCCTGCGGTTGCTCAACCCCGGCTCCCCCACCGACCGGCGACGCCAGCCGCACTGCACCTACATGACCGCCACGGCCGCGGACGGCGGGCTCAGCGACGTCGTGCTGAGACGTCTACCGCCGCGGGCGTAGGCGCCCAGCCGCGGTCGTCGAGCGAACGGCGCCCACGGAGGTCGACATGACACCCGGTACCCATGGCCCTAGCCAGCACGCGCACTGCGCTCCATGATGTGACCCCTGCCACACGATCGCCCCCGGAGGAGCCGCAGATGACCGCCACCGAGACCGACCCCGACGTCCTGGCCGTGCGCGAGGACTACGAGGCACGCATCCTCGGCCTGCACATGCCCGCCACGGTGCGGCAGGCGGCGGAGAAGCACGGCGACCAGCCCGCCTTCTCCGACAGGTTCGACGTGCCCGAGGGCGAGACCTGGTCGACCATCACCTGGGCCGAGACCTGGGAGCTGACCCGGCGGGTGGCCGCCGCCCTGATCGACCTCGGCGTCGAGCCCGGCGACCCCGTCGCGATCATGGCCGCCAACCGCACCGCCCACACCCTGGCCGACTACGGCGCGATGACCGCGGCCGCCGTGCCGATGTCGATCTACAACACCCTGGCCCAGGACCAGGTGGCCTTCATCGCCGGTGAGTCACGCCCCGTCGTGGTGGTGCTCGAGGACCACGACCGCTACCAGCGCTGGGAGAAGGCTCTCGACGAGGTCGACTCGATCCGCCACGTCGTGATGCTCGCCGACGCCGACCGCGTCGACGACCCGCGTGCCATGACGTGGTCCGACCTCCTCGCCCGCGGCGAGGACACGAGCGGCGTCGACGCGCGGATGGATCGGATCACCCCCGACCTCCCGGCGACCTTCCTCTACACCTCCGGCACCACCGGCAACCCCAAGGGCGTGGTGCTCACCCACCACAACGTGATGTACGAGGCGGTGTCCACGCTCGACGCCGGGGGCCTCCACGGCCCGCAGCGCACGATCAGCTACCTCCCGCTCGCCCACATCGCCGAGCGCATCCTGGCGACGTACGCTCCCCCGTTCCTGGCCAGCCACGTGCACGCCATCCCCGACCCCGCCGGCCTGCTCGGCGCGCTCGGCGAGGTGCACCCGACCGCCTTCTTCGGGGTGCCGCGCGTGTGGGAGAAGATCAAGACCGGCATCTCGGCCAAGCTCGCCGAGGACCCCGACCCCGACAACCAGAAGCTCGTCACCGACGCGATGGCCGCCGGCCTCGCGTGGACCCAGGCCCACGAGTACGGCAACGAGATGACGCCGGAGGTCGAGGAGGCCTACGCCAAGGCGGACGAGGCGATCCTCGGCTTCCTCCGCCTGCTGCTCGGCCTCGACCAGGTGCAGTGGGCGGCCAGCGCCGCGGCGCCGATGCCGCTGGAGGTCGCGAAGTTCATGGGCGGCCTCGGCGTGAAGGTCTACGACGTCTACGGCATGACCGAGACGACGGGTGCCTTCACCTCCAACGGGCCCGACGCGTTCAAGCTCGGCACGGTCGGACGACCCAACCCAGGCATCGAGGTGCGGCTTGCCGAGGACGGCGAGATCCTGTGCCGCGGCCCGGTCAACACCCCCGGCTACTACAAGCAGGAGCAGGCGACGCGCAATCTCATCGACGAGGACGGCTGGATCCACACCGGCGACATCGGCACCGTGGACGAGGACGGCTTCTACTCGGTCGTCGACCGCAAGAAGGAACTCATCATCACCTCGGCGGGCAAGAACATCGCGCCCTCCAACATCGAGAACTACCTCAAGGAGTCGCCGATCGTCGGCCACGCCATGGCGCTCGGCGACGACCGCTCCTACGTGGTGGCGATCATGACCCTCGACGGCGAGATCGCCCCGCTGGTCGCGGCGAAGATGGGCATCACGTTCACCGACCTCGCCGACCTCTCGACCAAGCCCGAGATCCGCGCGATGGCGCAGGCCGCGGTCGACAAGGCCAACGAGCGGCTCTCCCGGCCCGAGCAGGTCAAGGCGTGGGAGCTGCTGCCCGACGAGTGGACGGCCGAGTCCGAGGAGCTGACCCCGACGCTCAAGCTCAAGCGCCGGGTCGTGAAGACCAAGTACGCCGACGTGGTGGACAAGCTCTACACATGACGACCTCCTGTCGCGCGGCCCTCCGCGCCACCGTGGCGGCAGCCGCCGCGATCGCCGTCTCCGCCGGGCTCGCACCGGCGGCGCCCGCGCACTCCACGGACCCGGGGGCGCGTCGCGCGCCGAGCACCGTCCTCGACGTCCGCGGCCTCGAGCAGGGCGACCCGCCGGCGATCGCCTGGAGCGAGCGGCGGTCGGGCCGGACCGTCATCCACGGCGTCGGCGGCACCCGCACGCCCGTGCCGAACCGGCTCGACCAGTTCGCACCGATGGGCTCGGGCCACGTGATCCAGACGATCGGTGCCGGCGGCGCCACGACGCGCTGGATCGGCGCCGACGGCACGCCCGGGCGCCGCGAGTGGCGCACCGGCTACGGACTGGCCGTCTCGGCCCGCGGCGGCGCCGTCGCGTTCGCGGGGAAGGCGGGCCGGGTCTGGTCGATCGACGAGGACGGCGACCGGGTGCTGTCGTTCGCCCCCGTCCCGATCACCGGCCGGGGACGGGCCGTCGCGCTGTTCGGCGAGGACTGCAAAGAGAGCGCGACCAGCACCGGCTGCGCGGTCTACGTCAACGGGCCCACCCGCGGCTTCTACACCTCCTCGCACGGCATCGTCGACCGGGTGCCGCGCCTGCGGCTGACGTCGACCGGGCGCGGGAGGTGGCTCGGGGGCATCACCTCGCTGAGCGACACCGGCTCGTGCAGCGCGATGCTCCGCAGCTCGGCCGTGCGGTGGCGCACCTGCGACAACCAGCTCTCCGACATCTCCCCCGACGACCGCCACGTCCTGGGCACCCCGGCGTACGCCGACGGCTTCGGCCCCGGGACGCTCGACGTGCTCGCCACCGCCGACGGCGCGGTGGTGCGGTCGTTCACCTCGGCCCGCAACGGTCGCTCGGCGACGTACTTCGACGAGGTCTGGGAGGACGCCGGGCACGTGCTCGTCGTGACCTACCAGGCCGACCGGTGGGCGGTCGTGCGGCTGGGCGTCGACGGCTCGATGGAGTACGCCGTCGCCCCGCGCCGCGGCTCGATCGACAGGGGCGCGCCGCTCCAGCTGCAGACCCGCTGACCGCACCCGCGTCGCTCGACCCTGTCTAGACCTCAGGGCTATTACCGATGCACACCACGGCCTTCGCCTGTTCGACTGGGAGGCATGCATCGACAGATCGCGGGGTCGCTGACGGGACGGGTCACCAAGTGGGTCGTGCTGGCGACCATGCTGCTCCTGACGGTCTTCATGGCCTTCTTCTCCTCCAAGCTCACCTCGGTCCAGAACAACGAGGCCTCCTCCTGGCTGCCCGAGTCGGCCGAGTCGACGAAGGTGCTCGAGGAGCTGTCCGAGACCGTCGACCCCAACGACATCCCCACGCTGGTGGTCTTCCACCGCGACGGTGGGCTCACCGAGGCCGACCTCGCCGCGATGGAGAAGGACGGTCCCGAGATCGCCGAGCTGGACGGCGTGACCGACCAGGGCGTGCTGACGCCCGCCGCCGCCGAGGCCGCCAAGGCGCAGGGCGCCGAGGTGCCGACCCTGGTCTCGGAGGACGGCGAGGTCGCCTACCTCTACTTCGTCCTCAACTTCGGTGCCAACGGGTGGAACGACATCCCCGACGCCGCCGAGGAGATCCGCGACATCGCCGTCCTCGACGGCGGCGAGGTCCACCTGGCGGGCTTCGGCGGCCAGGCGGCCGACTCGGCCGAGGCGTTCGAGGGCATCGACACCAACCTCATCTTCGCCACGCTCGGGGTCGTCATCCTGATCCTGCTCTTCACCTACCGGAGCCCGGTCCTGTGGCTGCTCCCGATCCTGTGCGCGGTGTCGGCCAACTTCATCGCCACCGGCCTGGTCTACCTCCTCGCGAGGTACGCCGACCTCACGGTCAACGGCCAGAGCCAGGCCATCCTCAGCATCCTGGTGATCGGCGCCGGCACCGACTACGCCCTGCTCCTGGTGGCCAGGTACCGCGAGGAGCTCCGTCGCCACGAGGACCGGCACGAGGCGATGGCGTTCGCGCTGCACCGCGCCGCGCCCGCCATCTTCGCCAGCGCGGCCACCGTGGCGGTGGGCATGCTGTGCCTGTCGTTCGCCGACCTCAACTCCACCGCCGGGCTCGGCCCGGTCCTCGCCATCGGCGTCGCGGTGACCATGCTCGTGATGATCACCCTGCTGCCGGCCCTGCTGGTCATCTGCGGCCGCTGGGTCTTCTGGCCCAAGCGTCCCACCTACCGCAGTGCCGAGCCGACCGCCAACGGCCTGTGGGCCCGGGTCGGCCGGGCGATCAGCCACCGCCCCCGCCGGGTCTGGCTCACCACGACCGGGCTGCTCCTGCTGGCCTGCCTCGGCCTGTTCCGCCTCGACGCCTCCGGGCTGTCGACCGAGGACACCTACACGAAGGAGTTCGACTCCATCAAGGGCCAGAAGCTGCTGACCGAGCACGGGCTGGCCGACAACTCCAACACGATCCAGGTCACCACCGCGACCGACAAGGCCGCGGACGTGGCGGCCTCCCTGTCGGGCATCGACGGTCTCGGCGCGGCCGGGGAGCCGCAGCCGCTGGCCGACGGGCGGTCCTGGTTCGAGGCCACGATCAACGCCGACATCTCCTCCAGCACCGCGGCCGACATCGTCGAGGCATCCCGCGACGCGGCGCACGCGGTCGACGGGGCGGACGCGCTGGTCGGCGGCGGCTCGGCGTTCTACCTCGACACCAAGATCGCCAGCGAGCGCGACAGCTGGGTGATCATGCCGCTCGTCCTGGCGGTCGTGCTGCTGATCCTCATCGGGCTGCTCCGCGCACTGGTCGCACCGCTGATCCTGATCGCCACGGTGGTGCTGTCCTTCGGCGCCGCGCTCGGCATCTCGGCGTTGCTCTTCGAGTACGTCTTCGGCTTCGCCGGGTCGGACCCCGGGTTCCCCCTGTTCGCCTTCGTGTTCCTGGTGGCGCTGGGCATCGACTACAACATCTTCCTGATGACCCGCGTGCGTGAGGAGACCATCACCTACGGCACCCGCAAGGGCTCCCTCATCGGTCTCGCGTCGACGGGTGGCGTGATCACCTCGGCCGGCGTCGTGCTGGCGGCGACCTTCCTGGTCCTCGGGTCGCTGCCGCTGGTGTTCCTCGCCGAGCTGGGGGTCGCGGTGGCGCTCGGCGTCATGCTCGACACGCTCGTCGTACGCTCGGTGCTGGTCACCGCGCTCAACCTCGACCTGGGCGGCAAGATCTGGTGGCCCAGCAAGCTCGACCGGGCCGACGCCCCGCTCACCGAGGCCGAGGCCGACAGGCCGCTCGAGACGGTGCACTGAGAAGACGCCGGGTGCCGGTGCCGGTGCCGCCCGGCCGGCGCGAGCGCGGGTGGTAACGATGCGCAGGACGGACGCCGATCGAGGGCGGTGAGATCACGCGCATCGAGACCTCGACCAAGGCCTCGGGCGAGGTGGTCGACCTGCTCGCCGCCCTGCAGAAGTCGGTGGCCGCGGCCAAGACCGCTCGCGGCGAGGCCGACTCCTCGGACGACTCCGACGACACTGCCGAGGACGAGAAGCCGGCCACGAAGGCCGCTGCGAAGAAGCAGGCCAAGAAGGCCAGCTGAGCCACTGGTGTGATCGCCGAGCCTCCGGTCGCGTCCGAGCGGTGGCCCGAGGGGATTCCTCGGCCGCGCGATCCCCCTCAGGCACCGCCCGCGCGCGTGTCGGCGTACGACGCGCCCGGCAGCGGTGACTGACGCGGGTACCGGGCCGGCGAAGTCCCCCTCACGCACCGCTCCAGGCAGGCCGCGCGGGCGTACGCCGATCTCCGCGCCGCCGGTTCCGGCTCGCTGGGGAACCATCGGCACTTCCAACCGCAACTCTGCGGTGCGCCCGCCGGAGGGGCGCCGTCACCGCGACGGCAGCGTCAGCACCTCGGCACCGTCCTCGGTGATCGCGATGGTGTGCTCGCTGTGCGCGGTGAGGCAGCCGGTGGCGCTGCGGAGCGTCCAGCCGTCCTCGTCGGTGACGAGCTCGTCGGTGTCGGTCATGACCCACGGCTCCAGCGCCAGCAGCAGGCCGGGCCGGAGCTGGTAGCCGCGACCGGGCCGGCCGTCGTTGGAGACGTGCGGGTCCTGGTGCATCGTGGTGCCGATGCCGTGGCCGCCGAACTGCATGTTGATGGGGTAGCCGTCGGCGCGCAGGACGCTGCCGATGGCGTGGGACAGGTCGCCGATCCGGGCGCCCGGTCCGGCGGCGGCGATGCCGGCGGCCAGCGCCCGCTGGGTGGTCTCGATCAGCTCGACGCTCCCGGCCGGGCGGCTCTCCCCCACCACGAAGCTGACGGCGGAGTCGGCGGCGACGCCGTCGAGGCGCACCGCGAGGTCGAGGGTGAGCAGGTCCCCGTCGGCGAGCCGCTGGTCGCGCGGGCGGCCGTGCAGCACCGCGTCGTTGACCGCCGTGCAGACGTAGTGGCCGAAGGGGCCGCTGCCGAAGGACGGGGCGTAGTCGACGTAGCAGGACTCGGCGCCGGCGTCGCGGATCATCTCGGCCGTCCAGCGGTCGAGGTCGAGCAGGTTGGTGCCGACCTCGCTGCGCGAGCGGAGCGTCTGCAGGATGTCGGCGACGAGGGCGCCGGTCCGGCGGGCGCGGTCGACCTGGGCAGGGGTGAGGATCTCGATCATCGTGGGCTCATCATCTCAGGCCCAGCCTCGCACACCGCTTGCTCGTGCTCCCGCTGCACAGGTCGTCGAGGGTGAGGATCCCCTCCGCGACCAGCACCGAGGTGAGGGTGTCGACGGTGACGTCGCTGTGGCTGTAGAGCCACGACTCGACGCCGTCGACGTCGACGCCGCCCTCCACGGGGTTGTCGGCGAGGTAGGCGACGGCCAGGTCGGCTGCCCGGTCGCTCATCGGCCCGGTGGGGACGTAGGTCATCGACTCCTCCTTCCCCATCACGACGTCTCGCGCGGCCTCGACGTCGGAGCCCGACTGGCGGGGGACGGAGCCGCGCTCGAGGCCGACGAAGCGGTCGGACCCCGGGACGAGCTCGCCGAGCGAGACGACCGGGAGGTCACCGCCCGTGAGGGTGCCGAGGTCGTCGGGGTCGACCGGAACCACCACGACGACGTCCGCTGACTCCGCCTCGGCCTGGCGGGCCTGGCTCTTCTGGGTGGCGGCGTCGCCCTCGGCGTCGTAGACCCGCACCCGGCACTCGTCGCACGTCGACTCGACGCGGTCGGTGAGCCGTTCCACGTCGACCGCGCGGGAGGAGGTGTCCCCCGCGTCGCCGACGAGGACCGCGATGGTCGGCTCGTCGCCGGCGCACCCGGACAGCAGCGGGGCGAGGACGAGAGCAGCGGTGAGGAGTCGGGCGCGGAACATCCCGAGGAGGTTATCGGCTCGGGCGGCCGCGCACGGCCTCGACGTGGCCCGTCATCCGGCCAGGCGGGTGCCGACGCCGACCAGCGCCGTGCCCAGGGCCGCCACCGGGTCGACGAACAGGGGCTCGAGGGCGATCTCCGCGGCCCCCAGCAAGGACGAGTCCGAGCCGAGCCCCGGCAGGGTCAGCGTCACCGACTCGAGCGGAGCGGGGAGTGCCCGATCGGCCAGGGCGGCCTCGACCTCGGGGCCGACGAGCGCGTAGAGGGAGCGGAAGTACCCGCCGAGCACCACCTGGCGGGGGTTGAAGACGTTGACGATGTCGGCGAGTCCGTGGCCCAGCGCGGTCCCGGTGGCGCGCACGGCCGGGGACGGCTCGCCGAACCCGGCGAGCACCTCGTCGAGCTGCGCGACCTTGTCGCTCGGGCAATGGATGGCCTCGGCGATCGCGTGCGCGCCGACCTCGGTCTCCCAGCACCCCCGGTTGCCGCAGTGGCACTCGCGGCCGGCCGGGTTGAAGCGCAGGTGGCCCACCTCGCCGGCATAGCCCCCGGCACCCTCGAGCCGGACTCCGCCGGCGATGACACCGGCTCCGACGCCCACGTTGCCCGAGACGTAGATGAGGTCGTCCACCCCGACCGCCACCCCGCGCACGTGCTCGGCGAGCGCGCCCAGGTCGGCGTCGTTGGCGATCGAGACCGGCACGTCGAGGCCGAGGGCGGCCAGGACGATCCCGCCGAACGACACGTCGTGCCACTCGAGGTTGGGGGCGAGGCGGATCAGGCCGTCGCTGTTGCGCACCAGGCCGGGGACGCTGATCCCGATGCCGACGAGCTGCGCGGCGTCGGGGACGCCCTCCACCACGCACCTGATGAGCCCGGCGACCGCAGCGCCCACCTGCCACGCCTCGCCGTCGCTGCGCACCGGCGCCTGCGACCGCTGCAGCACGCGTCCGCCGAGACCGATGCGCGCCACGACGGCCCGGTCGACCCCGAGGTCCACCGCGATGACGAACGGCCCGTCCTCGGCGATGCGGACCCCCGCGGACGGGCGACCCGCACCCTGCCGCGGGATGCCCTCGGCCGGAAGCGCCCGCTCGGTGATGCCGAGCGCCTCCAGCTCGTTGACGAGGGCGGCGATGGTGCTGCGGTTGAGGCCCATGCGGCCGGTCAGCTCGGCGCGCGAGATCTGACCGGCCCCGTGGACGTGCCGCAGGACGGTGCCGAGGTTGTGGCGACGCGCGAGCTCCTGGTTGGTCCCCAGGCCCGGACGCCGGCGGGTCGTCACGACCACCCCTACACGCCTGCGGAGGAGCGGCGGCGGCGCGAGATCGCGTCGACGCTCGCGGCGAGCAGCAGCACGCCACCCGTGACGAGGAAGTTGATGTAGCTCGCCTGGTTGAGCAGGCCGAGGCCGTTGGGGATCGTGGCGATGACCAGGCCGCCGACCACGGCGTCGAGCGCCCGGCCGCGACCACCGAAGAGGCTGGTGCCGCCGATGACCGCGGCGCCGACGGCGTAGAGCAGCTCGTTGCCGCCACCGGACCCCGGTGAGACCTTGCCGGTGTAGGAGGCCGCGAGCAGGCCGCTGATCGCCGCCATGCTCGAGCAGATGACGAAGGCCATGATCCGCACGCGCCGCACGTTGATGCCGGCACGCCGGGCCGCCTCGGCGTTGCCGCCGACCGCGTAGAGGTGCCGGCCGAAGCGGGTCTTGGTCAGGATGTACGTCCAGAAGAGGAGCAGGGCGATCACGACGGGGGCCACCCACGGGATGCCGGCGATGGTGAACAGGTCGGGGTTGGGGGCGCGGTTGGCGCTCAGGAGTGCGGTGATGCCGAGCACGATCACGGCGAGGACGGCGATCTGGATGACGACCAGGCCGAGGGGCTTGTGGACCAGGCCCTTCGCCGAGAGCGAGCGGTAGCGCCACAGCGAGAGCGCGGCGAAGCCCACGACGATCAGGATCGCCGCGATCCACCCCGCGGTGACCGGGACGTTCTTGATCGACAGGCCGCGGAGGACCTCGTCGTTGAACCGCAGCGACCCGCCCGAGCCGATCAGCTTGAGCGGCACCGCCTGCAGGGCGAGGAAGAAGGCGAGGGTGACGACGAAGGACGGGATGCCGAGGAAGGCGACGAGCGAGCCGATCGCCAGACCGATCACCGCGCCCACGGCGACGCCGGCCAGGGTGGCCGCCCACCACGTCCAGTCGTAGTCGATGAGCATCAGCGCGATGATCGTGGCCGAGGCGCCGCCCGCGACGCCGGCGGACAGGTCGATCTCGCCGATCAGCAGGACGAAGACGATGCCCATCGCCAGCACGATGATGGAGCCGGCCTGGATGACCAGGTTGGCCATGTTGTAGGTCGTCAGGAACCGGTCGTTGAGCGAGGCGAAGACGACGAAGAGGAAGACCAGGCCCAGGATCGCGGGCAGGGAACCCATGTCGCCGCCGCGCAGGCGGTTGACGTAGTCGCGGGCCGAGTCGCCGATGGTGGCGGCTTGCCGGTTGTCGTTGTCGAAGCCGCTCGGGGCGGGGCTCGGAACGGACGCGGTGTCGGTGTCAGTGGTCATGGTGGGGTCTCCGGTCCTTCTCAGACGTCCGCGGTCATGGGGTTCTCGGCGATGCCGAGGTCCCCGGAGCGCCCGGCGGTGATGAGCTCGACGATCTGGCTGTGCGTGACGTCCTTGGCCGGGACGTCGGCCGCCACGCGGCCCAGGTAGAGCGCGGTGATCCGGTCGGCGACCTCCAGGACGTCGCCCATGTTGTGCGAGATCAGCACCACGCCGAGGCCGCGGTCGGCGAGACGGCGTACGAGGTCGAGGACCTGTCGCGTCTGGGCCACGCCGAGGGCGGCAGTGGGCTCGTCGAGGAGGACGACCTTGGAGTTCCACAGCACCGCCTTGGCGATGGCCACGGTCTGACGCTGGCCGCCGGAGAGGCTGGCGACGCTCTGGCGCACCGACTTCACGGTGCGCACGGAGAGCGAGGCGAGGGTCTCGCGGGCGCGGGTCTCCATGGTGACCTCGTCGAGACCGAAGCGGCTGGTCTCCTCACGGCCGAGGAACATGTTCTCGACGATGTCGAGGTTGTCGCACAGGGCGAGGTCCTGGTAGACGATCTCGATGCCGAGGGCGGCCACGTCGCGCGGGCCGTGCACCTCGACCTTCTTGCCCTCGAAGATGTAGTCCCCTGTGTCGCGGCCGTAGATGCCGGCGATGATCTTGACGAGGGTGGACTTGCCCGCACCGTTGTCGCCGACGAGCGCGGTGACCTGTCCGGGATAGACGGCGAAGTCGACGTCGTGCAGCACGTGCACCACGCCGAAGCTCTTGTTGACCCCGCGCAGCTCGAGCAGCGGTTCAGGCATGTGACCTACTCCGATCCGAAGAATTTGTTGTCCGCGTCACGGAACGGCGTCCGGGTCACCAAGGACCCGGACACCGCCCCGTGGTCGTGCGATCAGGAGATGCCGGCCTCGGCGCACAGGTCGGCGAACTTGCCGGTGCAGACGTCCTCGGCCTTCTGGCCGCCGTCGTCGATCACGTCACCGACGTTGTCCTTGGTGATGGCCTGCGGCTCGAGCAGGATCGAGGGGACCTCGCGGCCGCCCTCGCTGTCCTCGGTCGTGCCGGTGGTCTCGGCCTCGTCGCCGTTGACCAGCGCGATCGCGGCGTCGGCCAGCGCGCCGGCCTCCTTCGTGGCGGACTTGTAGACCGTCATGCACTGGGTGCCGGCGAGCACGTTCTGCAGGCCCTCGACCGTGGCGTCCTGACCGGTCACCGGGACCTTGCCGGCCTGACCGGCGCCCTCGAGGATGCTGATCGCGGCACCACCGAGACCGTCGTTGGCCGCGAGCACGCCGTCGACCTTGCCGTCGGCAGCGGTGTAGAGCTGCTGGAAGATCGTCGCCGCCTCCTCGTTGTCCCAGTCCGGGACCGCCTGCTCACCGACGACGGTGTAGTTGTCGATCTCGTCGAGCACGCTGTGCGCGCCCTCGGCGAAGAGCGTGGCGTTGTTGTCGGTGGGCGAGCCGTTGAGGTAGACGATGTTGGCCTTCTTGTCGCCCAGGCAGTCCGCGAGGCCCTGGCCCTGCAGCTCACCGACGACGGTGTTGTCGAAGGACACGTAGTACTCCGCCGAGCCACCGAGGGTCAGGCGGTCGTAGTCGATGGTGGCGACGCCCTGCGACGCGGCCTTCTCCTGGATGGCCGCGCCCGACTCGGAGTCGAGGTTGACGATCGCGAGGACGGTCACGCCGTTGCCGATCATGGTGTCGGCGATCTGCGTCATCCGCTCCGCGTCACCCTCGGCGTTCTGGATGTCGTACTCGACACCGGCCTCGTCGAAGGCCGCCTCGAGGGCCGGGCGGTCCGCGCTCTCCCAGCGCACCGACGACTCGGTGTCGGGAAGGATGACGCCGATCTTGCCGGTCGCCTCGCCGCCGCTCGAGCCACTGCTGTCACTGCCGCTGTCGCTGTCACTGCTGTCGTCGCCGCAGGCGGTGAGTGCCATGGCGGCGCCGAGCAGGGGGACGAGGAGCAGACTGTGCTTGCGCTTCACGAAAACCGCCTCCTAGCGATCTGTCGTACGTCCGGTTGCCGCTCAGCGCGGGTCCCACGTACATATGTTGTTCCACGCAACATATGCAGTGACCACCGTCACGTCCAGACGGCCGCCCGCCCTGTTGCCGGTTCGTTACCAAAACGGGCGTCAGGGGCCTCTGTGGACTGGACCACCCGCCTGTCGTGACGGCTAGCGTGGCGTCATGACCGGCCTCGACGTGTCCGCCCCGCCCGTGCCGCGGTCGGAGGAGGTGCTGACGCCCGAGGCGCTCGCCTTCGTCGCCGACCTCGACGCCCGCTTCCACGAGCGGCGCGACGAGCTGCTCGCCGCACGCCGGACCCGGCGCGAGGAGATCGCCCGGACCGGCCGCCTGGACTTCCTGCCCGAGACCGCCGACGTGCGCGCCGCGGAGTGGACGGTGGCGCCCGCGCCCGACGACCTGCGCGACCGCCGCGTGGAGATCACCGGCCCCACCGACCCCAAGATGGCCATCAACGCCCTCAACTCGGGGGCGCGCGTGTGGCTCGCCGACCTCGAGGACGCCAACACCCCGCACTGGCGCAACGTCGTGGGCGGCCAGCTGACCCTGCGCGACGCCGTCCGCGGACGGCTCTCGTTCACCTCCCCCGAGGGCAAGCAGTACGCCGTCGCCGACCCGGCGGGCGCGCCGGTCGTCCTCCCCCGCCCCCGCGGCTGGCACTTCGACGAGGCCCACCTCACCGCGGCGGGACGACCGGTCGTCGCCGCCCTGGTCGACTTCGGCTTGCACTTCTTCCACAACGCCCGCGAGCTGCTGGCCGCCGGCAGCGGCCCGTACTACTACCTGCCCAAGATGGAGTCGCACCTCGAGGCACGGCTGTGGGACGACGTCTTCACCCACGCCGAGGCGGCGCTCGGGGTGCCGCACGGCTCCGTCCGGGCGACCGTCCTCATCGAGACCATCACGGCCGCCTTCGAGATGGACGAGATCCTCTGGGAGCTGCGCGACCACGCGGCCGGGCTCAACGCCGGCCGGTGGGACTACCTGTTCAGCATCATCAAGAACTTCCGCGACGCGGGACCGGGCTTCACCCTGCCCGACCGCAACGCGGTCACCATGGCGGCACCGATGATGACCGCCTACAGCGACCTGCTCGTGCGGACCTGCCACCGCCGGGGCGCCTTCGCGATCGGCGGGATGGCGGCGTTCATCCCGAGCCGGCGCGACCCCGAGGTCAACGAGCGCGCGTTCGCCAAGGTGCGCGAGGACAAGACCCGCGAGGCCCGGGCCGGCTTCGACGGCTCGTGGGTGGCGCACCCCGACCTGGTGCCGCTCTGCGCGGAGGTCTTCGGCGAGTTCCTCGGGGAGCGCGTCAACCAGCTCGACGTGCTCCGCGACGACGTGTCCGTCACCGCCGACGACCTGCTGGCCGTCGGCGAGACGCCCGGCGACCGCACCGAGGCCGGGCTGCGCGCCAACGTCCGCATCGGCATGCAGTACCTCCACGCGTGGCTGTCGGGCAACGGCGCCGCGGGCATCGACAACCTCATGGAGGACGCCGCGACCGCCGAGATCTCGCGCTCGCAGGTGTGGCAGTGGGTCCACAACGACGCCCGGCTCGACACCGGCGAGGTGGTCACGCGCGACCTCGTCGAGCGCATCGTCGAGGAGGAGCACACCGCCCTCGGCGGAGCGGTGGACGAGGACGCGCGCCGGCTCTTCGTCGACTGCGCGCTGGGCGAGGACTTCCCCGACTTCCTCACCCTGCAGGCGTACGACGTCCTGCTGGCGCGGGGGGAATGACCGGCCGGACGAACCCGCCCGACGCCACCTGGTCGCCCCCGACCCACACGTCGGCGACGTCGGCGTCCCCAGCGAGGGCGAACACCTTGCCGAGGGCCTCCTCCGGCGACCCCGCGTGCCGCAGCCCGATGTCGAGCGAGGTGCCGACGGGTGGCCGCACGCAGATGGCGTCGAACTGCTTCCCGGGGCTGAAGTCGCCCGTCACGTCGCCGAGGCCCAGTGCCGCGGCGCCCGCGGCGGTGCTCAGGTGCAGGAGGTGCCCGGCCGCCAGCGGCAGTCCGTCGGCGCCGAGCAGGTGCTGCAGGAAGTAGGCCTGCAGGCCCTCCTTGAAGATCGAGAACCCGGTGCCCGCGCCGACGTCGCTGCCGAGCGCAACCCGCACGCCAGCGGCGACGTGGCGGCGCAGCGAGAACATCCCCGAGCCCAGGGCGGCGTTGCTGGTCGGGCAGTAGGCCACCGCGGTGCCCCGGGCCGCCAGCACGTCGAGCTCGGCGTCGGTCGGGTGGACGTTGTGGGCCAGCACTGAGCAGCCCCCGAGCAGCCCGTGGTGGTCGTAGGTGTCGACGTAGTGGTCCCGGTGCGGGAACTGGTCGGCGACCGTGGCGACCTCGGCGTTGTTCTCGTTGACGTGGGAGGTGAAGCAGGCGCCGTCCACGACGGCGAGCACGTCGGCACAGGCGGCCAGGATGTCGTCGGAGGCCGAGAGCGCGAAGCGCGGGGTGACGGCGTAGCGCAGCCGCCCCCGCCCGTGCCAGTCCTTCGCCAGGCGGACCGCCTCGTCGTGCGAGCGCTCGGGCGTGGTGAGCAGCGGCTCGGGCAGCACCCGGTCGCTGACCACCAGCCCGCTCGTCATCCGCAGCCCGAACCGCTCGGCCTCGGCGAACAGGGCGTCGACGGCGGGTGCGAAGTGGGACCCGAAGACCAGGGACGTCGTCGTGCCCGCGGCGATCAGCCCGGCGACGAGCTCACCGGCCACCGTGGCGGCGTACGTCGTCGACGCGAGGCGCTCCTCCTCCGGCAGGGCGCACCGCTCGAGCCACTCGAGCAGCGGCATGCCGAGGGCGCCGATCACCCGCACCTGGGGGAAGTGGACGTGGGTGTCGACCAGACCGGGCAGCAGCAGCCCGGCGCGCAGGTCGATCGTCGGGGCGTCGGGGTGCGAGGCGGCGACCGCGGCGAAGGGCCCGCGCTCGGTGATCACGCCGTCGTCGGAGACCGCCAGCCCGAGGTCGTCGTCGTAGCGGAAGGCCGGGCCGCTGGTGGTGAACGGGTCGTCGGGGGCGTCGAAGGCGCGGGCCCGGTAGACGACGCCCACGCCCGGACGCGTCATCCGGACACCCGGGTGCGGTCGGCGGCCAGGAGGTCCATCAGCTCGGCCGCCACGGAGACGGCGATCGCGGCCGGGGCCTTGGAGGAGGGTCGCGACGAGGAGGCCGGCCCGGTCAGCCCGATGGGGCAGCGGATGCGGTCGATGGTCGGGGCGTCGTGGCCCTCGACGGCCAGGCCCGCGCGGAAGCGGGCCCACTTGGCGGCCGAGCCGATCAGCCCGACCGACCCGAGGTGGGTGCACCGCAGCGCCGCGTCGCACAGCGCGAAGTCCTCGGCGTGGTCGTGGGTCATCACCAGCACGTGGGTGCCGGCCGGGACGGCGCCGAGCGCGAGCTCGGGGACGGGCGAGTGGTGGACCCGCACGCGCGCCTCGGCGTCGGCGGGCAGCGCCAGGCGCTCGTCGGTGAGCAGGCCGGGGCGGGAGTCGACGAGGTGGAGGTCGATGTCGTGGGCCGCCAGGATGCGGGCGAGCTGGAGCCCGACGTGGCCGACGCCGAACACGGCGACGGACCCGACCACCGGCAGCGGCTCGAGCAGCAGCGTGACCTCGCCCCCGCAGCACTGGCGGCCGTGGTCGGTGCGGGCCTTGTCGGTGAGGCCGAGGACGAGCTGCTCGGGACTGTCGGTGCCGTCGGCGAGCATCGCCCGGGCGCGGGCGATGGCGGTCTCCTCGAGGTTGCCGCCGCCGACACTGCCCCACGACCGCTCGGCGGCGACGACCATCTTGGCGCCGGCGTCACGGGGCGCGTGCCCGCGGACCGCGGCCACGGTCACCAGCACCCCCGGCACGCGTTCCTCCCGCAGCCGCTCGACTGCTCCCAGCCAGTGCACCTCAGGCCTCCCCCGCCGCGTGTGCGGCCTGCTCGGACCGCGGGTGCAGGGCCGGAGCCGCCGGGTCCGGGCGGTCGGGAACCTCGCCCGGCAGTCCCTCGACCACCCCGTGCCCGGCGTGGCCGTCGACCGCGGCCCGGGCGCGCTCCACGGCCCAGAACACCGCCTCCGGGGTGGCCGGCGACGCCAGCTCGACACTGGTGCCGTCGCGACCGAAGGCACCGACCGCGTCACGCAGCGCCTCGCGCACCGCGAACGCCAGCATCAGCGGCGGCTCGCCGACGGCCTTCGAGCCGTAGACGACGCCGTCCTCGTGGGCGTGCTCCAGCAGGGCCACGTGGAGCTCGTCGGGGAGCTCCCCCAGGCTGGGGAGCTTGTAGGTGCTGGCGGACTGGGTGGTCAGCCGGCCGCGCCCGGGGCCGTGGGACTCGTCCCACCGCAGGTCCTCCAGCGTCAGCCAGCCCACCCCCTGCACGAAGCCGCCCTCGACCTGGCCGAGGTCGACCAGCGGCGACAGGCTGTCGCCGACGTCGTGCACGATGTCGACGCGCCGGGTGCGGTGGGCGCCGGTGAAGCCGTCGACCTCGACCTCCGCCGCCGCGACGCCGTAGGCGAAGTACTTGAACGGGTGGCCGCTCATCGCGGTGGAGTCCCAGTGGATGCCCTCGGTCCGGTAGAAGCCGGCCGCCCACAGCTGCACCCGGCTGAAGTAGGCCTCCCGCACGAGCTCCTCCCAGGCCAGGCCGCGTCCTGCGTCGACCTCGCGCAGCCGCGCCAGGACCTGCTCGCAGGCGTCCTTGACGGCGCCGCCGTTGAGGTCGGTGCTGGAGCTCGCCGCCGTCGCGGAGGTGTTGGGCACCTTGTCGGTGCGGGTGGGTGCCACGCGGACCTTCGCGAGGGGCACGCCGAGGGTGGTGGCCGCGACCTGCAGCATCTTGGTGTGGAGGCCCTGGCCCATCTCGGTGCCGCCGTGGTTGATCAGCACCGAGCCGTCCTTGTAGACGTGGACGAGGGCGCCGGCCTGGTTGAAGGCGGTGAAGTTGAAGGAGATGCCGAACTTCACCGGCGTCACGGCGAGGCCGCGCTTGCGGTGGGGGTGGGCGGCGTTGAAGGCCGCCACCTCCTCGCATCGTCGTCGTACCTCACCGGTGGCGAGCACCTGCTCCCACGCGGCGGCGAGCCGCTCGGGGTGGCGGACCACCTGGCCGTAGGGCGTGGCCTGCCCCTCGACGTAGAAGTTGCGGCGGCGCAGCTCGACCGGGTCGATCCCGAGCAGCGGGGCGCAGCGACCCAGGATGTCCTCGACCACGAGCATCCCCTGGGGCCCGCCGAAGCCGCGGAACGCGGTCTGTGAGGTCTTGTGGGTGCGCGCCACGCGGCCGTGGAGGAGGACGTGCGGGATCCAGTAGGCGTTGTCGACGTGGCACAGCGCCCGGGCCAGCACCG
The DNA here is from genome assembly GCF_024199985.1 of Nocardioides pinisoli. Classification (GTDB taxonomy): domain Bacteria; phylum Actinomycetota; class Actinomycetes; order Propionibacteriales; family Nocardioidaceae; genus Nocardioides; species Nocardioides pinisoli. The sequence goes on along the minus strand of NZ_JANARS010000007.1, from coordinate 177,589 downwards.
GCTCGCTGAGGTCGAGGCTCCAGCCGCCGTCGGAGGTCAGCGTCGCCTCGAGCGCCGTCAGCCGGCCGTCGTCGTCGAAGCCGACCCGCCACTGGGCGTGGAAGCCGTGGCGCTTGCCGGTCATCGTCATGTCGTGCGTGCGGCTCAGCCGGAGCCGGACGGGCCGCCCGGTCAGGACCGCGCCGAGCGCGGCGACCGCGGCGAAGCCGTGCGGCTGCATCTCCTTGCCGCCGAAGCCGCCACCCATCCGCAGGCACTGCACCGTGACGTGGTGGCTGTCGAGGCCGAGCACGTGCGCGACGATCTCCTGCGTCTCGCTCGGGTGCTGCGTGCTGCTCTGCACGAAGACCTGGCCGCCCTCGTCGACGAGGGCCAGGGAGGCGTGGGTCTCGAGGTAGAAGTGCTCCTGGCCGGCCATCTCGGTGACGCCGCTGAAGACGTGGGTCGCACCCGCCAGGCCGGCTCCGACGTCGCCGCGGGCGATCACCGGCCGGCCGCCCTGGAAGTGCTCCGCGTCGATAGCGTCGGTCAGCGAGACCACGGCCGGCAGCGGCTCGTAGTCGACCTGGACCGCCTCCGCGCCGCGGCGGGCGGCCTCGAGGGTCTCCCCCAGCACCCAGCAGACAGCGTGCCCGACGAACATCACGATCTCCGGGAAGAGCGGCTCGTCGTGCTTCACGCCCGCGTCGTTGACCCCGGGCACGTCGTCGGCGGTCAGCACGCGTACGACGCCGGGGACGGCCATCGCGGGTGCGGCGTCGAGCCGCGTCACGCGAGCGTGGGGGTGGGGCGAGCAGACCGGGTGGGCGTGCAGGACGTGGGGCGTGCGGTGCACGAGGTCGTCGGTGTAGAGGGCGTGACCGGTGACGTGGAGCGCCGCGCTCTCGTGCGGCAGCGCGAGGCCGACGACCGCGTCGGCGGGGCGCCGCGACAGCTCGCTCATCGCGACCCCTCCTCGTCCCACCAGGCCCTCAGCGCGTTGCCGAGCATCGCGGAGCGGTAGGCGGCGCTGGCGCGCTGGTCGTCGATCGGCGTGCCCTCCCCGGCCAGCACCCGCGAGGCGGCCTCGACGGTCTCCTCGCTCCACGGCTGTCCCTCGAGGGCGGCCTCGGTCGCGCGCGCCCGCAGGGGCGTGGCGGCGACGCCGCCCAGGCCGATGCGCGCGGTCACCACGGTGCCGTCGACGACGTCGAGGGCGGCGGCGACCGCGACGCTGGAGATGTCGTCGTAGCGGCGCTTGGCGATCTTGCGGAAGGTGGTGCGACCGGCCAGCGGGAGCGGAATTCGGACGGCCCGGATGAGCTCGCCCGGGCGCAGCACCGTCTCGCGGTAGCCGGTGAAGAAGTCGGCCAGCGCGACCTCGCGGTCGCCGTCGGTGGAGGCGAGCACCACGCTGGCGTCGAGGGCGAGCAGCGCGGGGGCGAGGTCGCCGATCGGCGACGCGGTCGCGAGGTTGCCCCCGATGGTGGCGCCGTTGCGGATGAGCGGCGAGGCGAAGAGGGGCCAGACCTCGGCGAGCAGCGGGACGGTGTCGCCGAGCGCGGCCTCGACCTCGCTCAGCGTCAGGGCGGCGCCGATCTCGACCGACCCGTCGGTGGAGGTCCCGCGCAGCTCGGGGAGCCGGTCGACCGCGACGAGGTGCGACGCCCGGCGCCCGCGCAGGTTGGCCTCCACCCCCCAGTCGGTGGACCCGGCGACGACCACGGCGTCGGGGTGCTCGGCCAGGAGGGCGAGGGCCTCGGCGAGGTCGGCCGGACGCGCGAAGCCGTCGACCCGTGTGCGTACGACGTCGGGCGCGGGTCGCTCCTGCCGCGCGGCCAGCGGGTCCGTCGGCGTCGCGGGGCCGAGGGCGCGGGCCGCGTCGCGGATCGGCCGGTAGCCGGTGCAGCGGCAGAGGTTGCCGGCGATGGCGTGCAGGTCGAACCCGTCGGCGCCCTCCGCGCGGTCGGGCCGGTAGAACTCCGCGGCCATCGAGCACGCGAAGCCGGGCGTGCAGTAGCCGCACTGGGAGCCGCCCGCGGCGGCCAGCCCGGCCTGGACGGGGTGCAGGTGCTCGGGCGTGCCGAGGCCCTCGGCGGTGACGACCTCCTGCCCGTCGAGCGCGAGGGCCGGCACCAGGCAGGCGTTGACCGGCGTCCACCGGCTCCCGTCGCCGGCGGGCCGGGCGACCATCACCGCGCAAGCGCCGCACTCCCCCTCCGCGCACCCCTCCTTGGCCCCGGTGAGGCCGAGGCCGCGCAGGAAGTCGAGCGCGTTGGTGTGGGTGGGCGTGCCGGCGAGCGGGCGCGGCTGCCCGTTGACGGTGACCTGCGGATCCGGCACGTGCTCTCCCCTCGGGCAGTACGTCATGCGCATGGCTGCGGTGGGCGCATGGTTCAGGGAGTCACGGGCCGCCGGTTGTCCATGCCGAACGACGACCTGCCACCGCCCATCCTACGTGATCGGGCTCACGTCGGCGTCACGTCAGCGGCGGGCTCGCGCGCAGGCGCGGGTGCCGGTTGACGTCCTTGTAGAGCAGGTAGCGGAACCTTCCCGGGCCACCGGCGTAGCAGGCCTGCGGGCAGAAGGCGCGCAGCCACATGAAGTCCCCCGCCTCCACCTCGACCCAGTCCTGGTTGAGCAGGTAGACCGCCTTGCCCTCCAGGACGTAGAGGCCGTGCTCCATCACGTGCGTCTCCGGGAACGTGATGGCGCCACCTGGCTCGAAGCTGACGATGTTGACGTGCATGTCGTGCCGCACGTCCAGCGGGTCGACGAAGCGCTGCGTGCCCCACGCGCCGCCGGTGTCGGGCATCGGCTCGACCGCCACGTCGTCCTCGTGGACCACGAAGGGCTCGGGGACCTCGACGCCGTCGACGCGCTCGTATGCCTTGCGGATCCAGTGGAAGGTGAGCGGCTCGCCCGACGTGGCGCGCAACGTCCAGGTCGCGCCCGGCGGGAGGAAGACGTACGTCCCGGGGCGCACGGCGTGCACCTCTTCCCCGATGCGCAGCTCGGCGGCCCCGTCGACCACGAGGAGCACGGACTCCGCGTCGGGGTCGTCGTCGGGCCGCTCGGTCCCGCCGCCCGGCGCCACCTCGACGACGTACCACGAGAACGTCTCGGCGAACCCGGACAGCGGCCGGGCGATCACCCACAGGCGGGTGTCGTCCCAGTGCGGCAGCCGGCTGGCGGTGATGTCGCTGAGCGTGCCGCGCGGGATGACGGCGTAGGCCTCGGTGAAGACCGCCCGGCCGGACTGCCCGGTGGTCAGGTCGGTCTGCGCCGGCAGCCCGCCCCGCGGGACCCAGTAGCTCATCAGGTCGTCCCTCTCCTCAGCAGCCGTCCCCGTGGCCCGGCCGACAGGTCGACCGGGCGTCCGCGCAGCCACGTCGCGCGCACGGTGCCGGTGAGCGTACGCCCCGCGTAGGGGGTGACCGGGTTCTTGTGGTGGAGCGCGGCCGCGTCGACCACCCAGGTCTCGTCGGGCGCGAAGACGCAGAGGTCGGCGTCGGCCCCGACGGCGATCTCGCCCTTGCCCGCCAGCCCGACCCGCCGGGCCGGAGCCGTGGCCATCCAGCGCACCACGTCGGAGAGCGGTACGCCGCGCTCGCGGGCGCCCGTCCAGACCACGGGCAGCCCGAGCTGGAGCGACGCGATCCCGCCCCAGGCGTCGGCGAAGTCGCCGGTGTCGCGGAGCTTGAGGTCGGCGGTGCACGGCGAGTGGTCGGTGACGACGAGGTCGATGTCGCCGTCGGCGAGCGCCTGCCACAGCGCGTCGCGGTTGGCCGCGCCGCGGATCGGTGGGCAGCACTTGAGCTCGGTGGCGCCGTCGGCGACCGTCGCCGCGTCGAAGTGGAGGTAGTGCGGGCAGGTCTCCACCGAGACGTCGACGCCGTCGGCCCGGGCGGCACGCAGCGTCGGCACGGCACCGGAGGCGCTGAGGTGCACGACGTGGGCGCGCCCGCCGGTGCGGCGGGCCGTGTCGACGACCAGCGCGATCGCGCGCTCCTCGGCCGCGTCGGGCCGGCTGTCGAGGAAGCCGCGGTAGGCCGTGCCGTGGGCACACTCGCCGATCTCGTCGGCGTCCTCGGCGTGCACGACCAACAGCGAGCCGAGCCGTGCGGTCTCGGCCATCGCGGCGGCGAGCTCGTCCGGCGCGAGGTGGGGGAACTCCTCCACGCCGGAGTCGATCAGGAAGCACTTGAAGCCGAACACCCCGGCCTCGTGGAGGGGGGCCAGGTCGTCGAGGTTGCCCGGGACCGCACCGCCCCAGAAGCCGACGTCCACCCACGTCTGGCCGGTCGCCACCGCCCGCTTCTCCTCCAGCGCCGCGACCGTCGTGGTGGGCGGGATGCTGTTGAGCGGCATGTCGACGATCGTGGTGACGCCGCCGGCCGCCGCGGCCCGGGTGGCGCTGGCGAAGCCCTCCCAGTCGGTGCGCCCCGGCTCGTTGACGTGGACGTGGGTGTCGACCAGCCCCGGCAGCAGCACCTCGTCGTCGGCCAGCACGACCACCTCGGCGCCACGGGCGTCCGCGTCGACCGGGCCGATCTCGACGACGACGCCGTCACGCACGCGCACCGTCGCCGGCCGCTCGGCGTCACCGACGACCGCGCGGGCCGCCCGGACGAGGGTCTCGGGCGCGACCTCGCCGGCCACGCTCAGCTGCCCCGGTAGGTGGAGTAGCCGAACGGGCTCAGCAGGAGCGGGACGTGGAAGTGCTCGTCGCGGGTGACGGTGAAGGCGACGACGACCTCGGGGTAGAAGGTGTCGGTCCCGTGGGCGGCGAACCACGCACCGGTGTCGAACCGGATCCGCAGGTCGCCCACCGGCAGGTCGCCCGCGAGGTCACCCACCCGACCGTCGTGGTCGGTGACGCCGGCGGCCAGGGCGGTGCCGTCCGCCGACTCCACGGTGACGCGCAGCCCTGCGGCCGGCTGACCGGCAGCGGTGTCGAGGACGTGGGTGCTCAGCGAGGCCATCAGGGCTCCTCCCCCATCAGCTCCTCCATCCGCAGCACCGCGATCTGGGTCAGCTGGTCGATCGTCGCGGCCCGCTCGAGCTCGTCGCTGTTGCCGAGGCGCTGCTCGAGGTGCTGGAGGATCTCGTGGCCGTCGCGCCCCGCCGCCCGGATGATGAAGACCCGACCGAAGCGCTCCTCGTAGGCCCGGTTGCCGTCCGCGAGCCGCCGGGCGAGGTCGGCGTCCTCCCGGTCGACGCCCGCCTGCTCGCGCGTGGAGTGGGCGGCGTCGTGCCGCTCGGCGTCGGCGCGCTCACCGATGCGCGGGTGCCGGGCGAGTGCCTGCTCCAGCTCCTCGTCGGACAGGGTGGCCGAGGCGGCGACCATGGCGGCCTCGACCTCGCCGAGCGTGTCGTAGGGCCGGCCGGCCACCACCCGGTCGGCCCACATCGGCGCGTCCAGGCAGGTGAGCAGCTGCGCGTGGGCCTGCTGCTCGTCCGCCTCGTTGAAGGCGGCGAGCCCCGGTCGGGTCACGGCCATCGGTCCTCCTCCTCGCGGGTCACGGTCGCCTCGATGAGGCCGTAGGGCCGGTCCGCGGCGATGAAGACCTCGCCCGGGTTGTCGAGGCCGAAGGGTGCGAGGTCGACGAGGAAGTGGTGCTTGTTGGGAGCGACGAAGGAGATCTCGGCGATCCCCTCGTGCGCTTCGAGCACCGCGCGGCCCGTCGCGTAGAGCGTCTCCTGGAGCGCCCGGCTGTAGGTCGTGGCGAAGGTCGACAGCACCAGCGCCCGCACCGCGGCGTACGACGCGTTCCAGTCGACGCCGTCCGCGCGGGAGTGGCGCCAGGTGGCTCGCAGCGCGGTGGCCAGGATGCGGTCGTCGGCGTCGTCGAGCGTCGTGTAGTCGTCGCGCAGGAACCCCTTGAACTCCGAGCCGGTGGACTTCAGCAGCACCAGGTCCTTCACGCCGGAGGTCACGTGGACGCCGTCGCGCTCCACCTCGACCCGGGCGGTGCGCACCTCGCCGCCACGGCGCACGAACGCGTGGTCGTGCCCGGCGCCGTCGACCTCGATCCGGTCCCACGCGTGCTCGTCGACGACGACCTCCGCCCCGGTGGCGTACGGCGTCGCCTCGAGCAGCCGGCTGCCGAGCGCGATCGCGTAGTCCTCGGGCGAGGCCACGCCGTGCTTCTTCGCGAAGGCGAAGGCGGTGTTCTTCTGGGTGTCGGTGGGCAGCACGTGCGACTGGTCGCCGTCGGTGTGCGCCGCGGTGAAGTCGCCGTGGAGGGACGTCGACACGGTGAGGTCGCGGATCTCGTGGCGCTCGGTGTCGCGCACGATGCGCACGACGCGAGACTCCGCCTTGCCGTAGCGGTTCGGTCCCAGCCTGATCCCCATAACTCAGCCTCCCCCGTCGTGGGTGCGGTGCGCCAGCCGTGCGAGGCGGTGGGCGTCGAGCCCGGTCCCCTCGGTCACCTCGTCCTGCGACAGGGCGCCGCAGTCGGTCCCGCGCAGCAGGTAGTCCGCGAGCGCCCGGGCCGTCGCCGGCTCGTCGAGGACGCCGGACTCGCGGCGCTCGACGTAGGTGCGCAGGCGGGTCGCCGCGCTCGCGAGCCCGTCGCGGTAGAAGCCGAACGTCGCGGCGAAGCGCGTCGGCAGCTGGGCCGGGTGGAGGTCCCAGCCCTGGTAGTAGCCGCGCTCGAGCGAGCGGCGGACGAGCCGCAGGTGGGTGTCCCACGCGGCGGCGACCTCGTCGGGGCTCCCGACCGGCAGCACGTTGGTGGAGCCGTCGGAGAGGCGTACGCCGGTGCCGGCCGCGGCGGCCTGCATGACCGCCTTGGCGTGGTCGGCGACGGGGTGCTCGAGGCTCTGGTGGGCAGCGGCGATCCCGCACGAGGCGGAGTAGTCGTAGGTGCCGTAGTGCAGGCCGGTGCAGCGGCCGCCGGAGGCGTGCACCATCCGCGCGACGAGCGCGCTGCCGTCGGGGCCGAGGATCGACTGCGGCGTCTCGACCTGGATCTCGAAGCGCAGGGCGCCGTCGGCCAGGCCCAGCTCGGGCTCGAGCCGGCCGGCGACGTGGACCAGCGCTTCCACCTGCTCCACGGCGGTCACCTTGGGCAGCGTGACCACGAAGGTGTCCGGCAGCGGCCCGTCCTCGAGGAGCCGGGCGAGGAACAGGGTGAGGGTGCGCACGCCGCGGGCCCGGGTCGGCCCCTCGAAGCCCTTGAACCGGATGCCGGTGAAGGGTGCGGACGTCCCGGCGTCGAGCGCGGCACGCAGGTCACCCGCCGCCCGTCGTACGTCGCCGTCCTCCTCGTCGTCGGGGCGGGTCCCGTAGCCGTCCTCGAAGTCGATGCGCAGGTCCTCGACCGGCTCGCGCCCGAGCTTGGCGCGCACCCGCGACAGCAGGTCGCGGTCACCGTCGAGGAGCGCCAGCAGGCGGTCCTGGTGCTCCTCCACCGCGGCGAGCGCTGCGGCGCCGTGGTCGGCGACCAGGCCGGGGTGGAAGCGGTCGGCCGGGACGTAGACCGTGTGGACGGGCTGCCGCCCGGCGCGCTCACCGGGATAGTGGCTCGCCAGCGCCGCGTCGACGTCCGCCAGGCGTGCGTCGAGGTCGTCGGTGAGACCACCGACGAGGTGGTCGAGGCGCTCCATGCGCAGACCCTAGACCCGGGTCAGTGCGACGGGGGGCGCTTCCGCTGCGGGGCCGGGCGGGTCGGGTCGTCGTCGGGCCGGTCGAAGTCATCCGGCACGACGACCGGCCGCCAGCGTGCCCAGCCGATGAAGCCCAGGGCGACGACGACCAGCGCCAGCCCGGTCCACAGGTTGGCGTTGACGCCCCCGGTCTTCTCCGGCTCGTGCTCGCCCAGCAGCCCGGCGAGCGCGAGGATCACGCCGTAGATACCCAGGAGGGCGCCGATGATGTTGCGGATGTCGAACGCACCGGCCTTGTGCGGAGCCGCTGCCGTCTCGGACTTCTCGGTCATGCTGGCCCCTCTCAGAAGGCGAAGTTGAGGACGATGACCATCGCGAGCGAGATGCTGGCGAGCGGGATCGTACGGCGGTACCACGGGTAGGACGCCTCGTGCGGGTCTGTGCGGTCCTCGCGCGGCGTCTCGGAGTAGACGAGGCCCTTGAGCTCGGAGGCGGGCTTGGGCTTGGTCACCAGCGAGACCACGACGCTCAGCACGATGTCCACGACGAAGGCGACCGAGGCCGCGAGGAACGCAACCCCCTGGCCCGAGAGCTCGAAGACACCGGCCGCCGCGGTGCGGTCGACCGCGATGGCCGACAGCGTGCCCGCCACGAGGCCCACCCAGCCGGCGGTCGGGGTCATCCGCTTCCAGAACATGCCGAGGATGAACGTCGCGAACAGCGGGGCGTTGAAGAACCCGAACAGCGTCTGGAGGTAGTTCATGACGTTGTCGTAGCCGAGCGCGATCTGGGCGGTGAAGATCGCGATGACCGTGGCGGCCACGGTGGCGAGCCGGCCGATGCGCAGGTAGTAGTCGTCGGAGTGGTCCTTGCGGATGTAGCGCTGCCACAGGTCGTAGGAGAACACCGTGTTGAAGGCGGAGATGTTGGCCGCCATGCCGGCCATGAAGGCGGCGAGCAGGCCGGCGATCGCGAGACCCAGGAGGCCGTTGGGCAGGACGTCGCGCATCAGGAGCAGCAGCGCGTCGTTGTAGGCGACCCCCTCCCCGGAGGCGCCGCCCTCGGGGCTGCCGCCGTTCTTGAGGTCGATCATCTCCTTGACCAGGACCGCTGAGATCATGCCCGGCACGATGACGATGAAGGGCACGAACATCTTGGGGAACGAACCGATGATCGGGGTCTTGCGGGCCGCGGAGATGGAGTCGGAGGCCATCGCGCGCTGCACCTCGACGAAGTTGGTCGTCCAGTAGCCGAACGACAGCACGAAGCCGAGCCCGAACACGATGCCGATGACCGACAGGAGCGGGGAGTCGAAGCCGGAGAGCGCCTGGCCCGGCCAGGCGTTGAGCTGGTCAGCCGCTGGTGGCGCCTCGGAGGCGGAGGCCGCGCCCGCCGAGGCGGCGGTGATCTTGTCGGTCAGTCCGTCCCAGCCGCCGACGCGGTGCAGGCCGATCAGGGTGAGCGGGACCAGCGAGGCCACGATGACGAAGAACTGCAGCACCTCGTTGTAGATCGCCGCGCTCAGTCCGCCCAGGGTGATGTAGGACAGGACCACGGCGCCCGCCACGATCAGCGAGACCCAGATCGGCCAGCCGAGCAGGGCTCGCACGATCCCCGCCAGGAGGGCGAGGTTGACGCCCGCGATCAGCAGCTGCGCGACCGCGAAGCTGATGGCGTTGACCAGGTGGGCGCCGGTGCCGAACCGTCGGAACATGAACTCCGGCACCGAGCGGACCTTCGACCCGTAGTAGAACGGCATCATCACGACGCCGAGGAACAGCATCGCCGGGACCGCGCCGACCCAGAAGTAGTGGAAGGTCGGCAGGCCGAGCTCGGCGCCGTTGGCCGACATGCCCATGATCTCGACGGCGCCGAGGTTGGCGGAGATGAACGCCAGGCCGGTCACCCAGGCCGGGAGCGAGCGCCCGGAGAGGAAGAAGTCGATCGAGTCCGAGACGGATCGCCGGGCCATCACGCCGATGCCGAGCACGAAGCCGAAGTAGATGGCGACCAGCAGGTAGTCCAGCCAGTTCGCGTCGATCAGCGTGTCCGACACGCGAGCCTCCCGAGGATCGGCAGTGATTCAGTTGCGCAGCGGCCCAGATGGGCCACCCAGAAACCTAGACCCCTCCCCGCTCCGGCGCGACCACCCCTCGGTGGGTCACGCTGTGACGACGATCTCCACCTCGAAGCCCTCGCTCGACTCCACGTAGAGCGCGACGTGCTGCTCGCCGCCGGCGTGCGGGTAGCGGTGGGCGTACAGCTCGTGCCAGCCGTGCTCGGTCGACTCCGCGCGCACCCGGTCGAGCTCGGCCCGGGTGTCGACGGTGAGCGCGAGGTGGTTGACCCCGGGTCGCAGCCGGTCGTGGGTGCCGTGCTGGTCGGGCGAGTGCTCCATGAAGACGTAGGTGCCGTCGGGGTGCGCCCACGACCGCAGACCCTCCTCCCGCTGCCACCCGCACGCGCCCAGCAACCACCCCCACTCCCCCTCGGCCCTGTCGACGTCGTCGACCCACAGGTCCAGGTGGTGCACGGCACGCGGCATGTCGCGACCCTAGACCTCAGCAGGGCCGGCTCCTCGCTGGTCGAGTAGCCCGCGAGGAACGAGCGGGCGTATCGAGACCCCCGAACGTCGCTGGTGGCGCCCGTCCACCTCGCTGCTCAGTGCGCCCACCTTGGCCAGCGCGGACCGTCGTCGCAGCGAGCCGGAGCTCACTCCCACTCGATGGTGCCCGGGGGCTTGGAGGTGATGTCGAGGGTGACCCGGTTGACCTCGGCCACCTCGTTGGTGATGCGCGTGGAGATGCGCTCCATCACCTCGTAGGGCAGGCGGGCCCAGTCGGCGGTCATCGCGTCCTCGGAGGTGACCGGGCGGATCACGACGGGGTGGCCGTAGGTGCGGCCGTCACCCTGCACGCCGACGGAGCGTACGTCGGCGAGCAGCACGACCGGCATCTGCCAGATGTCGCGGTCGAGCCCGGCGCGGGTGAGCTCCTGGCGGGCGATGGCGTCGGCGCGGCGCAGGATGTCGAGGCGGTCGGCCGTGACCTCGCCGATGATGCGGATGCCGAGGCCCGGGCCGGGGAAGGGCTGGCGCCACACCATCTCGGCCGGCAGGCCCAGCTGCTCGCCGACGAGGCGGACCTCGTCCTTGAAGAGCGTGCGCAGCGGCTCGACCAGCTCGAACTCGAGGTCCTCGGGCAGGCCGCCCACGTTGTGGTGCGACTTGATGTTGGAGGTGCCGGCACCGCCTCCGGACTCCACGACGTCGGGGTAGAGCGTGCCCTGCACGAGGAAGCCCACCTTGTCGCCGTGCTCGGCCGCCTCACCGAGCACCTCGACCTCGGCGGCCTCGAACGCGCGGATGAACTCGCGACCGATGATCTTGCGCTTCTCCTCCGGGTCGGTCACGCCGGCCAGGGCGGCGAGGAAGGTCTCGCGCGCGTCGTAGACGTGGAGGTTGACGCCGGTCGCGGCGACGAAGTCGCGCTCGACCTGCTCGGCCTCGCCCTCGCGGAGCAGGCCGTGGTCGACGAAGACGCAGTGGAGTCGCTCGCCGATGGCGCGCTGGACGATCGCCGCGGCCACGGCGGAGTCGACGCCGCCCGACAGCCCGCAGATCGCGACGCCGCTGTCACCGATCTGCTCGCGCACGCGCTCGATCTGCTCCTCGGCGATGTTGAGCATCGTCCACGTCTGGCGGGCACCGGCGATGTGGTGGAGGAAGTGCTCGAGCACCTTCTGGCCGTGCTCGGAGTGCAGCACCTCCGGGTGCCACTGGACGCCGGCGAGACCGCGGCCGACGTCCTCGAAGGCGGCGACCGGGGTGTCCTCGGTGGACGCGAGCACGGTGAATCCCTCGGGCGCCCGGGCGACGGAGTCGCCGTGCGACATCCAGACCTTGTGCTCGGCCGGGATCCCCTCGAGGAGGGTGCCCGGCTCGGAGACGGAGACCGGCGTACGCCCGTACTCCCGCGCGCCGGTGTGGGCGACCTCGCCGCCGAGGCCCTTCGCCATGAGCTGGAAGCCGTAGCACATGCCGAAGACCGGCACGCCTGCCGTGAAGACGTGGTCGTCGATGCCCGGAGCGCCCTCGGCGTAGACGCTTGACGGGCCGCCGGACAGGATGATCGCCTTCGGCTTGCGGGCGAGCATGTCGGCCACCGGCATGGTGTGCGGGACGATCTCGGAGTAGACCCGTGCCTCGCGCACCCGCCTCGCGATCAGCTGGGCGTACTGCGCCCCGAAGTCGACGACGAGGACCAGGTCGTGCTCTCCAGGCTGCGTCACGCGGCGAGTCTATCGGCGCCCGACGTCGTCCCCGCGCCCGCCCGAGGACCGGCCGGGGAGTCGCCCCAGGGCCCGATCGGGGAGGGAGGGTGATCAGGCCCTGGAGCTTGGCTCCCAGCCACTGCGAACAGCGCCGAGACGAGAGACCCGGCCCTTGGGAGGGAGCATGACTGCCGGGCCCCTCACCCGACCCAACGACCCCTGCGGCGGGTGGTTACGGCCCGGCCGCGGGCCAATTCGCGGGTCAGCTGACGCCGACGATGGGCAGCCGCAGCGCCCCCGGCGCGGCGTCGGGCACGACCGGGTTCTTCGGCGCCACCGGCTCGAGCCGGCGGTAGGTCGCGCCGAGCGCGGGGCGCGGGTCGGCCTCGCCCTTGTTGGGCCAGAAGGCCATCGCCCGCTCCGCCTGGGCGGTGATGGTCAGCGAGGGGTTCACCCCGAGGTTGGCCGACACCGCCGACCCGTCCACGACGTGCAGGCCCTCGTGGCCGAACAGTCGCTGCCAGGGGTCGACGACCCCGGTCTCGGGCGAGTCGCCGATGGTGCAGCCACCGATGAAGTGCGCGGTCAGCGGACGGTCGAACGGCTCGCCGATGTTGCCGCCCGGCGTGCCGCCCATGACGTCGGCCATGCGGCGCACGGCGTCGTAGGCCACCGGGATGTAGGTCGGGTTGGGCAGCCCGTGGCCCTGCTCGGAGGTCATCCGCCAGCCGAAGCGGCCCTTGACGCCCTTGGTGGTGATCGAGTTGTCGAGCGTCTGCATCACCAAGGCGACCACCGTGCGCTCGGACCAGTGCCGGAAGTCGAAGAGGTCCCACGCCGTGCGCCGCTGCGCCCACAGCTCCTTGAGCCACGTGCGGGTCCGCGGCGTCCCCGGGACCTCGTCGGCCAGCACGGTCTGGAGGAGTGCCATCGCGTTGGAGCCCTTGCCGTAGCGGCAGGGCTCGATGTGGGTTACCGCGTCGGGGTGCCACGAGGAGGTGATCGCGACGCCCTCGGTGTAGTCGGTCGACGTGTCGGGCGCCAGCGCGCCGAGGATCGCCTCCGAGTTGGTGCGGGTCAGCACCCCCAGCCGGTCGCTGACGTGGGGCAGGTCGCCCTCCCCCTTGAGCTGGTGGAGCAGCTTCTGGGTGCCGAGCGCGGCGGCCGAGAAGATCACCTGGTCGGCGGTGAAGGTCTTCGTGGCCGTACGACGCGACAGCTTGGCCTTCGTCCAGCGGGCGGTCACCTCGTAGCCACCGCCCTCGCGGGGTCGGACACGGGTCACCGTGGTCAGCGGGTGGACCACCGCCCCGGCCTGCTCGGCGAGGTGCAGGTAGTTCTTGACGAGGGTGTTCTTGGCGTTGTGGCGGCACCCGGTCATGCACTCGCCGCAGTTGAGGCACGCGTTGCGAGCCGGCCCCGCTCCCCCGAAGAACGGGTCGGGGACCTCCTCGCCGGCGGTCGCGTCCGGCCCGCCGAAGAAGACGCCGACGGGCGTCGGGTGGAAGGTGTCGCCCACGCCCATCTGGTCGGCGACCTTCTTCATCACCTCGTCGGCCGGCGTGTGCCGGGGGTTGTCGACGACGCCCAGCATCCGCTTGGCCTGGTCGTAGTAGGGCGCGAGCTCGGACTTCCAGTCGGCGATGTGGGCCCACGACGGGTCACGGTAGAACGCGTCGAGCGGCTCGTAGAGCGTGTTGGCGTAGACCAGCGACCCGCCACCCACGCCGGCGCCCGCGAGGATCAGGCAGTCCTTGACCATGTCGATGCGCTGGATGCCGTACATCCCCAGCGCGGGGGCGAAGAGGAACTTCTTCGCGTCGAACGACGTGGCCGGGAAGTCGGCGTCCTCGAAGCGCGCCCCGGCCTCGAGCACACCGACCCGGTAGCCCTTCTCCGTCAGCCGCAGCGCCGAGACCGAGCCGCCGAAGCCCGACCCGATGACGAGGACGTCGTAGTGGGTGGCCCCGGGAGTGCTCATGCCAGGCCCAGCTTGTTGAGCAGCCGCAACGCCCCGGTCATCACCTTGGCGTTGGTCTCCTCCGACATCCCGAGCATCGGCGCGATCGGGACCAGCCGCTGGGTCGCGACCGACTGCGCCTCGGTGTAGCGGTGGATGCCCTCGGCGCCCTGGCGGCGGCCGAGCCCCGACTCGCGCATGCCGCCCATCGGTGCGCCGAGCGAGCCGAACGTCGCGCCGTAGGCCTCGTTGACGTTGACGGTGCCGCACCTGATCCGGCGGGCCAGGGCGCGGCCGCGCGCGGTGTCGCGGGTCCAGACCGAGGCGTTGAGGCCGTAGGCGCCGTCGTTGGCGCGCTCGACCGCCTCGTCCTCGCTGTGGAAGCGGTAGAGCGAGACGACCGGCCCGAAGGTCTCCTTGCCGAAGCACTCCATGTCGGCCGAGACGCCCTCGAGGATGGTGGGCTCGAAGACGAACGGGCCGAGGTCGGGCCGGTGCCGGCCGCCGGTGAGCACGCGCGCGCCCTTGGCGACGGCGTCCTCGACGTGCCGCGTCACGGTGTCGAGCTGCGCCTGCGAGATCAGCGAGCCGATGTCGACCGACCAGTCCTGGCTGGCGCCGAGGGTCATCGCCTGCGTGCGCGAGACGAAGGCGTCGACGAAGCGGTCGTAGACCTGGTCGGCGACGAAGAGGCGCTCCATCGACACGCACAGCTGGCCGGCGTTGGAGAAGACCGCCCGGGTGGCGCCCTCGGCGGCCCGGGACACGTCGGCGTCGCGGAGCACGAGCATCGGGTTCTTGCCGCCGAGCTCGAGCGAGCAGCCGATGAGCCGCTCGGCGCACCCCTTCGCGATGATCCGGCCGGTGGCGGTCGAGCCGGTGAAGCAGACGTAGTCGGCGTGGGCGACGATCGCGCCCCCGACCTCGGCACCGGGCCCGGCGACCACCTGCCACGTCTCGGGCGGGAAGCCGGCCTCCTCGAGGAGCTGCGCGGCGAGCAGTGCCGTCAGCACGGTCTGCGCGTCGGGCTTGGACACCACGGCGTTGCCGGCGAGGAGAGCCGGGATGCCGTCGCAGAGCGCCATCGTGAGGGGGTAGTTCCAGGGCGAGATGATGCCCACGACGCCCTTCGGAACGCGGTTGACCTCGGCCCGGGTGAGCACCGGGAACATGCCGCCGACCCTTCGGGTGTCGAGGTGCTCGTGGGCCGTGCGCGCGTAGTAGCGCGCGGTGAGCGCCAGGTGGGCGACCTCGAGGTAGGCGTCCTTGCGGGCCTTGCCCGACTCCCACACCACGAGGTCGATCAGCTCCTCCTGCCGGTCGAGCAGCAGGTCGTGGAGCCGCAGCAGCGCCGCCGCCCGGTCGTCGAGGGACGTGGCCGACCACGACACCTGCGCCCGGCGGGCCCGGGCGAACGCCTCGGCCACGTCGGCGGTGCTCGACTGGGGGACGTGCGCGAGCGGCGTGCCGCCGATCGGCGACGCCACGGCGACCGTCTCGCCGGTGGTGCTGACGAGGCGCCGCGTCAGGCTGGCGACGTACGCGCGGTCGAGGCCGTAGGCCGCGGTGGCGTCGTGCTCGGGGTCCGCGGGCCCGCCGGTGATGGGACCTGAGGCGGGGGTCTGCTCACTCATCTCTGCAGCGTAGGTCGCCGCGGACGCGGTTGCTACTGGTTGGTCACTTCGTCCCGGCATTTGACACATCGCGCCAGTTTGTCCACTCGCCGCCACCGCGCGCCGCGGCGTCTAGGCTCGCCGCATGTCGACGCCCTTGCCCGCCTCTGCGCCCTTCGCACTGTCCACCCGCATGCTGGCCGGATCCCTGATGGGCGCGCTGGTCGTCATCGGCGTGGCCCTGTCGGTGGTGCTGCCCGCACCGGGGTCGGTGTCGTTGACGGTGCTGGCCGTCCAGGTGGCAGCCGGCATCGCCGCGCACCTGCTCATCGAGTCCGTCGGCTACCGCACGCCGGCCCTCTCCACGAGCCTGACCGACGACGACGCGGCCGCGCAGGCCCGCGCCCGCTGGCAGGCGCTGATGATCATGCGGTTCGCCATCGCGGAGTTCGTCGCCATCGCCTCGGTGGCCGCGGCGTTCGTGCTGCCCGACGGCAGCATCCTCACCTACCTCGGCGGCGCCGTCGTCTCGCTCGCCCTCATGGTCGTGCACGTCTGGCCGGGTGCGCGCCCGGTCGGCAAGGTCGCCGACGCGCTCGAGGCCGGCGGCAGGCACTCCGGCCTGCGCGAGGCCTTCGGCCGGTCGGCACCGGGTCCGGTCCAGCGGCTCTAGCCCATGCGCTGGCCTCGACCAGCGCGCTGGAGGGCTCAGTGCTGGACGACGACCTCGATGCGCTGGAACTCCTTGAGCTCGGTGTAGCCCGTGGTGGCCATCGCCCGGCGCAGGGCACCGACGAGGTTCATCGTGCCGTCGGCGACCCGGGAGGGGCCGAACATGATCTCCTCCAGCGACCCGACCGGCTCGAAGCCGACGCGCTCGCCCCGCGGGAGCTGGGCGTGGGTGGCCTCGCTCCCCCAGTGGAAGCCGCGGCCGGGGGCCTCGGTCGCGCGCGCCAGCGGGGAACCGATCATCACCGCGTCGGCGCCGCACGCGATGGCCTTGGCGATGTCGCCCGAGCTGCCGATGGAGCCGTCGGCGATGACGTGGACGTAGCGGCCGCCGGACTCGTCGAGGTAGTCGCGACGGGCGGCGGCCACGTCCGCGAGGGCGCTCGCCATCGGCACGGCGACGCCGAGGACCGTGCGCGTCGTGTGGGCGGCACCGCCGCCGAAGCCGACGAGCACGCCGGCGGCGCCGGTGCGCATGAGGTGGAGCGCGGCCTGGTAGGTCGCGCACCCGCCGACGATGACGGGGACGTCGAGCTCGTAGATGAACTCCTTGAGGTTGAGCGGCTCGGCCTGGCTGCTGACGTGCTCGGCGGAGACGGTGGTGCCGCGGATGACGAACATGTCGACGCCCGCGTCCACGACGGCCTTGACGTGGTCCTTGGTGCGCTGCGGTGACAGCGACCCCGCGACCGTGACACCCGCGGCGCGCACCTCCCGGAGGCGCTCGGTGATCAGCTCGGGCTTGATCGGCTCGGTGTAGATCTCCTGCATGCGGCGCGTGGCCTCGTGCCCGGACAGGCCGGCGACCTCCTCGAGCAGGGTGGTCGGGTCGTCGTAGCGGGTCCAGAGGCCCTCGAGGTTGAGCACCCCGAGGCCGCCCATCTGGCCCAGGGCGATCGCGGTGGAGGGCGACATGACCGAGTCCATCGGCGCGGCCAGCACGGGGATGTCGAACCGGTAGGCGTCGATCTGCCACGCGGTGCTGACCTCCTCGGGGTCGCGGGTGCGCCGCGAGGGCACGATCGCGATGTCGTCGAAGGAGTAGGCGCGGCGACCGCGCTTGGCACGGCCGATCTCGATCTCGGTCACGGTGGCAGCCTATCGGCGTCGGGTCAGAAGCCGAGGTCGCGGGCGGTGGCGCGGATGCGGGCGGCACCGGCGCGCAGCCCCGCGAGCTCGCTGTCGCTCATCGGGACCTCGAGGCGGCGCTCGGCCCCGCCCCGGCCCACGACCGTCGGCACCGACAGGCACACGTCGCCGATGCCGTGGTAGTCGGTGAGCAGCGTGGACACCGGCAGCACGCGCTTCTCGTCGCGCAGGACCGCCTCGATGATGCGGCCCGCCGACACGCCGATCGCGTAGTTGGTCGCTCCCTTGCCCTTGATGATCTCGTAGGCGGCTCCAACGACCTCGGCGGCCATGGCATCGCGGTCGGTCTCGCTCACGAGGTCGGTGACGGGTACGCCGCCGATGCTCGCGCTGCTCCAGAGCGGGATCTCGCTGTCACCGTGCTCGCCGACGACGTACGCGTGGACGTTCTGCACCGCGACCCCGCAGTGCGCCGCGACCAGGCCGCGCAGTCTCGCCGAGTCGAGCACCGTGCCCGAGCCGAAGAGCTGCTCGGTGCCGAGCCCGGTGAGCTTCTGCGCGGCGTAGGTGACGACGTCGACGGGGTTGGTGACCATCACGAACCGCGCATCCGGGGCGGCCTCGACGAGGGCCGGCATGAGCGTGCGGAGCATGCTCGTCGTCGAGGCCGCGAGGTCGAGGCGGGACTGGCCGGGCTGCTGCTTGGCCCCGGCTGTCACCGCGACGACCTGCGCGCCCGCGCACACCGACACGTCGGTGGACGCCTCCACGTGGGCGGTCGGCAGGAACTGCAGGCCCTGGCGGAGGTCGAGCTCCTCGGCGCGCACCTTGTCGGCGTCGACGTCGTGCAGTGCGACCGTGGTCGCGACGCCGCGCACCAGGCAGGCGTAGGCGAGCGTGGAGCCGACGGCTCCGGCACCGACGATGGCGATCTTCGCGGAGGTCATGCCTCAGCCTAGGTGGTGCACCTCCTGCAGCCCGTGGACCGGCGTCTCGATGTCCTCGAAGCGCGCCTTGAGCTGCAGCGCGAGGTAGAGCGAGTAGTGCCGCGACTGGTGGAGGTTGCCACCGTGCATCCAGAGGTTGTCGACCTGCGTCGGCTTCCACATGTTGCGCTGCTCGCCCTCCCACGGTCCGGGGTCCTTGGTGGTGTCCGACCCGAGGCCCCAGCACTTGCCCAGCCGGTCGGCTGTCTCCTGGTCGATGAGGTCCGCCACCCAGCCGTTCATCGAGTTGTAGCCGGTGGCGAGGACGACGACGTCGGCGGGGAGCGTCGTCCCGTCCTCGAGCACGACCGCGTCCTCGGTGAGGTGGTCGACCTGTCCCTGCACGAGCTTCACGTCGCCATCGGCGACGAGGTCGGCGGCACCGACGTCGATGTAGTAGCCGGACCCGCGCCGCAGGTACTTCATGAACAGCCCCGACCCGTCGTCGCCCCAGTCGTGGCGGAAGCCCGACCTCTCCAGCCGCTCGTAGAAGTCCTTGTCCTTCTCGGCCATCGCCTCGTAGGCGGGGATCTGGAAGGTGTGCAGGATCCGGTAGGGCAGCGAGGCGAAGACCAGGTCGGCCTTCTCGGTCGTCATCCCCGCGGCGAGCGCCCGCTCGGAGTAGAGGTCGCCGAGCCCGATCTCCATCAGGCTGTCGCTCCTGACGATGTGGGTGGACGAGCGCTGCACCATCGTCACGTCGGCGTCGTGCTCCCACAACGCTCCGCAGATGTCGAAGGCCGAGTTGTTGCTGCCGATGACCACGGCCTTCTTCCCGGCGTACGCGTCGGGGCCGGGGTGGGCGGACGAGTGGTGCACGTCGCCGCGGAAGACGTCCGTGCCGGGGAGGTCGGGGATGCGCGGCTTGCCGCTCATCCCGGTGGCGAAGACCAGCTGCGTCGGCCGGAGCGTGAGCGGCTTCCCCTCGCGCTCGACCTCGACCGTCCACTCCTGCGTCTCCTCCGACCAGCTGGCGCTGGTGGCCACGGTGCTGGACCAGTAGGGCACCTCCATGATCCGCACGTAGGACTCGAGCCAGTCGCCGATCTTGTCCTTGGGCGCGAAGACCGGCCAGTTGTCGGGGAACTTCAGGTAGGGCAGGTGGTCGTACCAGACCGGGTCGTGCAGGCACAGCGACTTGTAGCGGTTGCGCCACTGGTCGCCGGGCCGCGGGTGCTTGTCGATGACCAGGCTGGGTACGCCGAGCTGGCGGAGGCGGGCACCGAGCGCGATCCCGCCCTGGCCGCCGCCGATGACGAGGACGTAGGGCTGGGTCGTGCTGCCCAGGCTCTCGGCCTCGGCCTGGCGCTGCTCCTTCCACGTGACCCGCTCCTTGGTCGCGCCGTGATGGGTGCCCATCGGCCGGTGCGTGCCGCGGGGCTCCTCGTGCCCCTTGAGCTCGTAGAGCGCGGTCAGCAGCGTCCAGGCGCGGTCCTCGCCGTCCTCCTGCGTCAGCCGGAGCAGGCCGTTGCCGCGGCCGACCGCGGTCTCGAAGCCGATCCACGCGGTGACGACGCCGTCGGCCTCGTCGGGGGGCTCGGTCGTCGCCATGCCCGACGGGGCGACCCGCACCCCGACGTCGGCGACCAGGTCGGCCACCTCGCCGCGTCCCTCGACGGTCTTGATGTTCCAGGTGAAGGCCACCAGGTCGCGCCAGTAGCACTCGGTCGCGAACAGCGCGGCGGCCGCCTCTCCGTCGCCGGCCGACACCGCCGTCTCGAAGCGGGCGAGCCACGCGTCGACGCGTGCCTGCGCGTCCGCCGTCGTGGGGGCGGTCCCGGTGGTCGTCCCGGGGTCCAGGGTCTGGGTCATCGTCTCTCCTTCACCTACGCTGGTGTGACCGAGCACACACCTCGCACGCACGTCGCCGACAGGGTTGCGAGAGGTTGCAACGGCCCCGGCCCGGAGGGACAGCCATGACCGACCGCGAGCTGCACCGCAGTCGTGAGGCCGCGCTGTCCGGTGCCGCGCGCGGACCGCGTGCCCGCACGGAGATCGCTGCCTCGTGGCGCCGGGTGGCGGCCACCGGCCTCGACCCGGGCGCCGGCGCCGAGATCCCGCCGCTCGTCGAGCTGGAGCTGGAGCGGCGCCGTGCCGCGAGCGGCCTGGCCGACCTGGTGCCCCGCCTGGCCGAGTCGCTCGCACCCGTCGTCGAGGCCGGCCAGCTGGTGGTCGTGGCCGACGGCGAGGGACGCGTGCTGTGGCGCCTGGGCAGCAGCGCCGTGCGGCGGATGGCCGACGACCTCGGCTTCGTGGGCGGCTCGGCGTGGACCGAGGCCAACGTCGGCACCAACGCCATCGGCACCGCCCTCGTCCTGGGCACCGCCGTCCACGTGCAGGGGCCCGAGCACTTCGTCGAGTCGCACACGCGGTGGGGCTGCGCCGCGGCGCCGCTGGTCGACCCGTGGACCGGTCGCACCCTCGGGGTCCTCGACGTGAGCGGCCCGAGCCGGGGCATGCACCCCGCCGAGCTCGCGCTCGTGCAGCTGGCGGCGCAGATGACGTCGTCCGAGCTGGTCGCGCGGCACCGCGCGGACCTCGACCGGCTGCGGGCGCGCGCCGCTCCCCTGCTGGCCGGGCTGAGCGGCGACGCCCTCGCCATCGACCACGCCGGGCACCTGGCCGCAGCGATCGGCAGCCGCAGCCCCGACCGGGTCGCGTTGCCCGACCGGCTCGTCGCGGGCCGCGTGTGGCTGCCGACGCTCGGCCACGCCACGGCCGAGCCGCTCGACGGTGGCTGGCTGCTGCGCCTGGAGGGCAGCGAGCAGGCCGAGCCGTCGACGTCGTCGCTGGTGCTCGAGCTCGACGGCGACCCCCGCCTGCGCGTCACCGGCCCCAGCGGCTCGTGGTCGCGCAGCCTGTCACCGCGCCACTCGGAGATCCTGCTGTCGCTGCTCGCCGCCGGCCCGGAAGGGCGGACCGCGACCCAGCTCTCCGAGGACCTCTTCGCCGACCCCGGCCGCACCGTCACCGTGCGCGCCGAGATGTCGCGGCTGCGCCGCCTCGCGGGCAGCCTGCTCCTGTCCGCGCCCTACCGGCTGGCGCCCGGCGTGGCGGCCGAGGTCCGCGGCGACCGGGTCTCGGCACTGCCGCGCTCCTCCGCGCCGGTCGTACGCCGCTGGCGCGCCGCCGTGTGAGGCTTCGGCAACGGCTCGTGCACAGCTCGGCAAAGCCGGTCACGCGCGGCCGGCGTCCTGCCTACCGTCGTGCAGGTGGGGAGACGAGGGAGCAGAAGGCTCGCGCGCGCTGTCGTGGCGACCTGCCTGGCGAGTGGGGTGCTGGGCGTGGGTGCTGCGGCAGCGCACGCGGCCGACGACTATCCGTGGGCCTGGCAGGGCCAGTGCCCGATCCTGCCGCAGGCACCGATCGAGGAGCCGGAGCCGGCTCCCCCGACGCCGGCTCCCCCGACGGCGCCCGGGTCCGGTCAGCAGCCCGGGGAGCCCCCGGCACCCGTGGTGGTCGAGCCCCCGCCGCCCCCGCCGCCCGTCCTCGACCCGGTGTCCGGGCACCTCTACGACCCGCGCGGCCCGCGGCCCACGTGCGCCCGCAACGTCTGGTCGGTCAACGGCTCGATCGGTGACCCCTGGGGCTTCGTGTTCCGCAACTGCACCAGCTTCGTCGCGTGGCGACTGCACGAGCGCAACGGCCTCGCGGGCTTCGCCAACCACTTCCGGGGCGAGCACTGGGGCAACGCAGGCAACTGGGACGACGTCGCGCGGCGACTCGGCTACCGGGTCGACTCCGTGCCGGCCATCGGTGCCGTCGCTCAGACCGACGCCGGTCGCGTCGGACACGTGGCCTGGGTGAGCGCCATCGGCCCGGGCACCGTCACCGTCGAGGAGTACAACCACGCCTCGCCCGGCGGCTACGGCACCCGCACCGTGCCGGTCGGCGAGTTCCGCTACCTCCACCTCGACGACGTCGCCCCCTCGCCGCTGATCGGCTCGGACCGGCCCGTCGTCGCGGTGCCCGACGCCCGTGGCGGGTCGTGGACCGCCCGCGTCGACGACAGCGGCACCCTGCGCGTGGCCGCGCCCGGTCGGCCTGCCCGGGTGGTCGGGCGCCGGGGCGCCTTCACCCCCGTGGTCGCCCCGGCGCTGAGCGTCGACCACCACGGGCGCCCATGGGTCGCAGCCACCACTCCGGACGGGCGGGTGCTGGCCGGTACGACGCGACGTGGACGCCACGTCCTGCACGTCCTCGCCACGTCGGCGCCGACCGCGAGCCCGGCGCTCGCCCAGTCACGCACCCGACGTCCGGTGCTCGCGACGGTCTCGGCCGACGGCACGCTCGTCACCCGCCGCCTCACCCGCGCGGGCCGCTGGACCCGTCCCGACCGGGTGGGCCGGCCGGCGTCCTGGTCCACCCACACCGCGCCCGTGCTCGGCAAGGACGTGGCCGGCCGTACATGGCTGGTGGCGGTCGGCTCGGACGGCGCCACCTTCGCCCAGTCGCTCGAGCGGGGCCGCCTGCAGCGGCTGGCGGGTCCGACGGCGTCGCTGACGTCGACGCCCGCGCTCACCACGGCCGGCGACGGCACCACCCGGCTGCACCAGGTCGCCGCGACCGGACGGCTCGTCGTACGCACCCTCGACGGTCGCCGGTGGACCCGGCCCGTCGCGCTGGCGGGCCAGTGGTCGCCCTACGCCTCCCCTGCCGTCGGTGAGGCCGACGGGGGTCTGCACGTCGTGGGGACCGACCACACCGGCGCCGTCGTCGTGCGCAGCGCGGTCCCCGGACGACCCGCGCGCCCGGTCCGCGTGCGCGCGCCGCGCGACCTCACCCGCTCACCGGGGCTGGTGACCCGTCGCCAGGCCGGCCTGTTCGTGGTGACCCGCTCCGGACCCCGCCTGCTGGCCCGGCCGACACCGCCGGTCGTCGACCCGCTGCCGACCCGCGCCGACTCCCCCAGCTGAGGGGCGGGTTCAGCTCCCGCTGTAGTTGGGCGCCTCGACGGTCATCTGCACACCGTGGGGGTGGCTCTCCTTGAGCGAGGCCGAGGTGATCCGGACGAACCGGCCCTTGTCCTGCAGCTCGGGGATGGTGCGCGCGCCGACGTAGAACATCGACTGGTTGAGCCCGCCCACGAGCTGGTGCGCGACCGCGGAGAGCGGGCCGCGGTAGGCGACCTGACCCTCGATGCCCTCGGGCACGATCTTGTCGTCGCTGGCGACCTCGGCCTGGAAGTAGCGGTCCTTGGAGTAGGACTTCTTGCCGCGGCTGCTCATCGCGGCGAGCGAGCCCATGCCGCGGTAGGACTTGAACTGCTTGCCGTTGACGAACACGACGTCGCCGGGCGACTCCTCGCAGCCGGCGAGCATCGAGCCCACCATCACGGCGTCGGCGCCCGCGACGAGGGCCTTGGCGATCTCCCCGGAGTGCTTCATGCCGCCGTCGGCGATCAACGGCACGCCGGCCGGCTTGGTGGCCAGCGACGCCTCGTAGACCGCGGTGACCTGCGGCACGCCCACCCCGGTGACCACGCGGGTGGTGCAGATCGAGCCCGGCCCGACACCGACCTTGACCGCGTCGGCCCCGGCGTCGACGAAGGCCTGGGCGCCCTCCCGGGTGGCGACGTTGCCGCCGATGACCTGCACGTGCTTGGTCGCGGGGTCGGACTTGAGCCGACGGACCATGTCGAGCAGGAGGTGGACGTGGCCGTGCGCGGTGTCGGCGACGAGCACGTCGACGCCGGCCTCGACCAGGGTCGTGGCGCGCTCCCAGGCGTCGCCGAAGTAACCGATGGCGGCGCCGACCAGCAGCCGGCCGTCGGCGTCGTAGGACGCGTGCGGGAACTGCTCGCCCTTGACGAAGTCCTTGACGGTGATGAGGCCGCTGAGCCGGCCCTCGCCGTCGACGAGCGGCAGGCGCTCGCGCTTGTGGGCGCGCAGGAGCGTGGTGGCCTCGTCACGGGAGATCCCGACGTGGCCGGTGATCAGGCCCTCGCGCGTCATCACCTCGTCGACCTTGGTGGTCGCCCACTCCGCCACCGGGGTGAAGCGCAGGTCGCGGTTGGTGATGATGCCGAGCAGGTGGTTGTCGACGTCGACGACCGGCAGCCCGGAGACGCGGTACTCGCCGCAGAGCCGGTCGAGCTCCTCGAGCGTCGCGTCGGGGCCGATGGTGACCGGGTTGGAGATGATCCCGGTCTGGGTGCGCTTGACCAGGTCGACCTGGCGGGCCTGGTCGTCGATCGAGAGGTTGCGGTGCAGGACGCCGATGCCGCCCTCGCGAGCCATCGCGATCGCCATCCGCGCCTCGGTGACGGTGTCCATCGCCGCGCTGATGAGCGGGACCCGGATGGAGATCTCGCGGGTGAGGCGGGTGGTGGTGTCGATGTCGCTGGGGGCGAGGTCGGACTCCCCCGGCAGCAGCAGCACGTCGTCGTAGGTGAGGCCGAGCGCAGCGAACTTCTCCGGGATCTCCACGCGCACATTCTACGGGCGGCTCGGTGTGCTCTGGGACAGTGTCAGGGTGGGGACGGGAGCGGGGGCCGACCGATCGGGCACGCGTCTCCTGGGCCGGATGGTATGGGTGGCCGCGGCCGCGGCGTTCCTCGCCCGATTCCCGTCCCTGCTGTGGCCGCTGCGCCCCGACGAGGCGGGCTTCCTGATGGTGGCGCGGTCGTGGGACCCCGAGCCCGGCTCGCTCTACGGTCGCTACTGGGTGGACCGGCCGCCGCCGATCATCTGGTTGCTGCGCGCGACCGACGCCGTCGGGGGGCCGTACGCCCACCGGCTCGTGGGAGCGATCGGGTGCGCGCTGCTGGTGCTGGCCGCGGCGGCAGCCACCCGGGAGGTCGCGATCCGGGCGGGCGTGATCGACCGGTCGGCGGTGCGGCGGCTGTCCGGCTGGGTCGCGGTGGCGACGGCCGCCGTGGTGACCAACGCGCAGCTCGACGCGGTCGCCGCCAAGGGCGAGCTCTTCGGCATCCCGCTCGTGATGGCCTCGTGCTGGCTGGCGCTGCGCGGCGTGCGCCGGGTCTCGCCGCGCGACGCGTTCCTCGCGGGGCTGCTGGCGATGCTCGCGGTGGGGATGAAGCAGAGCATCGTCGGAGGCCTCGTCTTCGGCGCCGTGCTGCTCGTGGGCTCGCTGGTCGCCCGGCAGCTCGACCGGGAGGACGGGCTCCGGTGCGCCGCCGCAGCGCTCGCGGGCGCGGCCGTGCCTGTGGTGGTCGTGGTGGGGTGGACGGTCGCGGCCGGCGTACGGCTGGAGACGCTGTGGTACGCCGTCGTCTCCTTCCGCTCCGACGCCAGCCAGGTCATCGCGACCCAGACCTCGGAGGCCGCGACCAGCCGGATCTGGGTGCTCCTGCTGATCTTCCTCGGGACCGGGATGCTCCTCGTCGTCGTGCTGTTCGGCGTGCGGCTGCGGAGCCTGCTGCGCCACGACCCCGTGCCGGTCGTGGCGATCACGGTGATGCTGGGCGTCGACCTGGTCGGCGTCGCGCTGAGCGGCAGCTACTGGGCGCCCTACCTCTTCGTGCCGATCCCCGGCCTCGCGCTGGCGCTGGCGGCGCTCGTCGCGCACGACCACCTCGACCGGATGCGCCACCGGGTCACCCCGGTGGTCGTGGGCCTCGTCGTGGTCTCGAGCATCGTGGCGCTGCTCGGCTGGACCGGCGCCTGGGTGCGGGGCAGGGTCCCGGTGGAGGTGCGCACCGGGCAGGCGATCGCCGCGGCGGCCAGCCCCGGCGACCGCGTGCTCGTCTACGGCGGGCGGGCCGACATCCAGTGGGCGACCGGCGCGCAGTCGCCCTACCCCTATCTCTGGTCGCTGCCGATGCGCACGCTCGACCCGGGCCTGGAGGACCTCGAGGCGGTGCTGACGGGCGGGAGCATGCCTACGTGGTTCGTCGAGGCGACCTTCATCAACGCCTGGAGCGAGCTCGGCACCGAGCCGATCACGAGCTCGCTGCTGCGCAAGTACGAGCTCGTCGGCACCGCCTGCGACCGCTACCGCATCTACCACCTCAACACCGTCGAGCCGGTGCGGATCGACGTGGACTGCTCGACGCCCTTCCGCACGATCTGGGGCCGCTGATGGACCCGCGTGCAACCTGCCGGGCGGGTCACCCCGTTGGGACGGTCATGGAGCAGAACGATGCGTGACGAGGCGGCCTTCGTGGAGTTCGCCGCTTCCGCGCGGGACGCCTGCGGCGCACCGCCTACCTGATGTGCGGTGACTGGGAGCTGGCCTCCGACGTGGTGCAGGACGGGCTGGTCCGGGTCTACGTGCGGTGGCCGCGGCTGGTGCGCAACAGCGGCGAGCTCGCCTACGCGCGGAAGGCCGTGGTGAGCGCCTACCTCGACCACGCCCGGCGCCGGTCGAGCACCGAGCGGCCGACGGAGCCCGACCACACGGTGGCCTCCTCGGAGGACGTCGCAGAGGCAGTCACCACGAGGGCAGCGCTCATGGCCGCCCTCGCCGGCCTGCCGCCGCGCCAGCGGGCGTGCGTGGTGCTGCGCTACTTCGAGGACCTCTCGGTCGCCGACACCGCAGCCCTGCTGAGGTGCACCGAGGGCACGGTCAAGAGCCAGACCTCGCGCGCGCTCTTCTCGCTCCGGTCCACGTGGGAGGACTCGCCGGCCGGCGAGCCGACGGAGGGAGCGGTCTCATGGTGAACGACCTGCGCGACCTGATGCGTGAGGCGAGCGGGCACCCGCCCCAGGACGGCGCCGAGCTGTCCGCCGTCCTCCGGCGCGGGCGGCGACGGGTCCGGCTGCGCCGCGCCTCGGCGGTGGCCGCCACGGCAGTGGCCGCGGGTGCGATCGCCCTGGGGTCGGTGGCCTGGTGGAACCCTTCGCCCCCCGACCTCGCCGCCGCCGGCGTGCCACGTCCCGACGGGACGGTCCTCCACCTGGCCGACGCGCGAGCCGCTGTCGAGGGGGAGGACTACCGCGAGCTGGCGTCACACTCCAACGACGACCTCGACACCGACAACGGCCAGTACCTGGACGGCGTCACCGAGGACGGCCTGGTCCTGTTCCGCGACGGACCGCGCTCCACCCAGCTCTTCCCGCGCTTCGCGCTCCTGGACCCCGCGACCGGGGAGAAGGACTGGTTGACCGAAGCGCGCGACATCGGCCAGACCCAGCTGTTGGCCGTCGAGCTCAGCGAGGAGCGGCTCGTGCTCGCCGGCGCCGGCGAACCGGTGGAGTCCGGCGACGGCCTGGAGATGTCGCTGGAAGCCCACGTCTACGACCGTGCGAGCGACACTTGGGACACATTGCGCTGGACCGGCCTCCCCGCGATCGAGGGGCCGTGGGGCGCCCGGGTCGGCCCGGACGGGCGCCTCTACGTCCCCGTGCTCGCGACCCGGGGCGAGGTCCCGGAGGGCGGCTGGCCGATGGGCCCCGACGGCGAGGCCGACGACGCCGACGCCGAGAGCGACACCTACGACCTGTGGTCGGTGTCGCTCACCGAGCAGCGCGACGTGCGCGACGAGGGCCTGCGGGTGGGCGCCTTCGCCTTCACGCAGGACGCACTCGTGTGGACCGACTCGCAGAACGGCGACGCCGGTCGGGTGCACGTGCGCGACCTGGCCACCGGCGAGGAGACGTCCTTCGACCCCGCCCTCGGGGATCGCTGCAACCTCCTCGGCTTCAGCGCGGCAGGCGATCGCATCGCCATGTCGCAGTACTGCGGCACCTACGACGGTGGCGTGCGCGACGACCGCGTGGAGGTCGTGACGACCGAGGGCGACCGGGTCGTGACGATCCAGGACAGCGGCGTCGACGGCGGCCGGCTCGTCGCGGGCGGGGACTACCTGACCATCACGGCCTACGGGCGGTCGACGGGCGGCACCTACCTCTACGACATCGAGGACGAGCGGCTGCTGCGCCTCAGCGAGGGCATGTCCAGCTGGGCCGTCGCCGCGGGTCCTGCTCCGGGCGACCAGTTCCTCTGGACCAGCCCCACCGGCAGGTCACTGTCGGGCTTCCTCAGCAGGGGCGCGACGGGTCACGTGAGCGAGGTCATCCGCTGACGGACCCGCGCCACACGGCGAACAGGCCCGCACCGGAGTCCGGTGCGGGCCTGCCCACGTGGTGCGGGTGGAGCGAGGTCGATCAGTGGCCGTGGCCGTGACCGTGGCCGGCAGCGGCCGCCGGCTCCTCCTCCTCGGGCTTCTCCACGACGAGGGTCTCGGTCGTGAGCAGCATGGCGGCGATGGACGTCGCGTTGACCAGCGCCGAGCGGGTGACCTTGACCGGGTCGAGCACGCCCTGGGCGACCAGGTCGCCGTACTCCTCGGTGGCCGCGTTGTAGCCGTTGCCGACGCCGAGCTCACGGACCTTGGACGTCACGACGTAGCCGTTGACGCCGCCGTTCTCGGCGATCCAGCGCAGCGGCTCGTCGGCGGCCTTGCGGACCACGCGGACACCGGCAGCCTCGTCACCGGTCAGGCCGAGGTTGTCCTCGAGCACCGACACGGCGTGGATGAGCGCGGAGCCACCGCCGGGGACGATGCCCTCCTCGATCGCGGCGCGGGTCGCGGAGACGGCGTCCTCGATGCGGTGCTTCTTCTCCTTGAGCTCCACCTCGGTGGCCGCGCCGACCTTGATCACGCAGACACCGCCGGCCAGCTTGGCGAGGCGCTCCTGGAGCTTCTCGCGGTCCCAGTCGGAGTCGGTGTTCTCGATCTCGGCCTTGATCTGGTTGACCCGGCCGTCGACGGCCGTGCGGTCGCCCGCGCCGTCGACGATCGTGGTGTTGTCCTTAGTGATGACCACGCGACGCGCCTGGCCGAGCACCTCGAGGCCCACCTGGTCGAGCTTGAGGCCGACCTCGGGGGCGACGACCTGGCCGCCGGTGAGGATCGCGATGTCCTGCATCATCGCCTTGCGGCGGTCACCGAAGGCCGGGCTCTTCACCGCGGCGACGTTGAAGGTGCCGCGGATCTTGTTGACGACGAGCGTCGAGAGCGCCTCGCCCTCGACGTCCTCGGCGAGGATGAAGAGCGGCTTGCCGGTCGCGATGACCTTCTCGAGCACCGGGAGCAGCTCCTGGATCGAGGAGATCTTGCCCTGGTGGAGAAGGATGTAGGGGTCGTCGAGGACCGTCTCCATCGACTCCGGGTCGGTGACGAAGTAGGCCGAGATGTAGCCCTTGTCGAACTGCATGCCCTCAGTGAACTCGAGCTCGGTGCCCATGGTGTTGGACTCCTCGACCGTGATCACGCCGTCCTTGCCGACCTTGTCGAAGGCCTCGGCGAGCAGGTCGCCGATGTGGCTGTCACGGCTGGAGATCGTCGCGACGGACGCCATGTCCTCGCGGGACTCGACCTCGCGGGCCGCCTCGCGCAGGGCGTCGCCCACGGCCTCGGCCGCTGCGTCCATGCCCCGCTTGAGACCCATCGGGTTGGCGCCTGCCGCGACGGCGCGCAGGCCCTCGTGGACCATGGCCTGGGCCAGGACGGTGGCGGTGGTGGTGCCGTCACCGGCGATGTCGTTGGTCTTGGTGGCCACCTCCTTGGTGAGCTGGGCACCGAGGTTCTCGAACGGGTCGTCGAGCTCGATCTCGCGAGCGACGGTCACACCGTCGTTGGTGATGGTGGGCGCGCCCCACTTCTTGTCGAGGACGACGTAGCGGCCCTTGGGGCCGAGCGTCACCTTGACGGCGTTGGCGAGGGCGTCGACGCCGCGCTCGAGGGCGCGGCGGGCGTTCTCGTCGAACTCCAGGATCTTGGGCATTTCTGGGCCTCTCTAAAGACTTTCGGGGGCTCGCGCGGCGTCAGGTGAGCTGGCGCGCGGCTGGCAAGCCGGGGGCGCGAAGGCGACCTTTGAGCGAAGCGGGTCGTCGAGCGCCCCCGGCGCAGTCAGGCGTGATGCCAGGTCAGCTGACGACGGCGAGGATGTCGCGGGCCGAGAGAATGAGGTACTCCTGACCGGCGTACTTGACCTCGGTGCCGCCGTACTTGCTGTAGATGACCTTGTCACCCACGGCGACGTCGAGCGGGACGCGGTTGCCGTTGTCGTCGATGCGACCGGGACCGATCGCCACGACCTCGCCCTCCTGGGGCTTCTCCTTGGCGGTGTCCGGGATGACCAGGCCGGAGGCGGTGGTCTGCTCGGCTTCGAGCGTCTGGACGACGATGCGGTCCTCGAGGGGCTTGATGTTGACCGACACTTCGGATCAACCTCCACTTTCTCAAACAAGAGATCTTCAGGAGACCGGATTTCGACGGCCGGTGCTCCCAGGACGTGGGCTCGCGGTCCGGCGGCACGCCGTCGCGGGGGTCGTGCCAGGCTCACGAGCATTGGCATTCTCAGGGTGAGAGTGCCAACGCAGACGCTAGCACTCTGCCTGATCGAGTGCTAGCCGGTGTCCCCGCTGACAGGATGGCGGGGTGGAGATCGAGACGCTGGACTGGCTGCGCACCCCCGAGGGCGCGCGCCTGCTCGCCGACGCCACGCGGGCCTGGGCGGACCACCCGGGCGACCCGGTGCGGGTCGCAGGCGTCGTACGCCGTCTCGAGCCCGACGCCGAGAAGGCGGCCGCCGCCACCACGCAAGCCCACCTGCGCGCGAGGGCCGTGCCGAAGTTCGGCGAGGCCGCCCACCTGATGTTCTTCACCCCCGACGCGCTCGAGCAGGCGACGCGGACGCGGGTCGCGGACCACCGGGCGGCCCGGCTGGCCGCCGCCATCCCCGGCGGCAGCGTCATCGACCTGGGCTGCGGGATCGGCGGGGACCTCCTCGCGTTCGCGCGGGCCGGGCTCGTCGTGGGCGGGGTCGACCTCGACCCCGTGCGCGTGGCGATGGCGCGCGCCAACCTCGAGGCGCTGGGCCTCGCCGGAGCGGTGCAGGTGGGCGACGCGACGTCGATCGACCCGAGAGCGTTCGACGCCGCCTTCGCCGACCCCGCGCGCCGTGGCGGCCGGGGCCGGGTCTTCGACGTGGAGGGCTGGACGCCGCCGTGGCCGTGGGTGCTCGACCTGCTGGCCCGCCGGTCGCTGGTGAAGGTCGCGCCCGGGATCGGGCACGCCCTCGTGCCGACGGGCGTGGAGGCCGAGTGGGTGAGCGACGGCGGTGAGGTCAAGGAGGCCGTCCTCTGGTCACCCGACCTGTCGACCACCGACCGGCGCGCCACCGTGATCGGCGAGCACGGACTGGCCACCCTGACCGACGAGGACTCCCCCGCCGACGGGGCAGCCGGGACCGAGGTCCGCGACGTCGGCGCCTACCTCTACGAGCCCGACGGTGCGGTGATCCGCGCCGGCCTCGTGACGGCCGTCGCCGCCGGCGTCGGGGGCGGCCTGGTGGACCCGCACATCGCCTACGTCACCAGCGACGCGTCCTTCCGTACGCCGTTCGCGCGCGGCTACCGCGTCGTCGAGCACCTGCCCTACCGCGAGAAGCAGCTGCGCGCGGCCCTGCACGAGCGCGGGATCGGCCGCCTGACGATCAAGAAGCGCGGGGTGCAGGTCGTCCCCGAGGAGCTCCGCAAGCGGCTGGCCCTGCGCGGGGACGACGAGGCCACGCTGGTGCTCACCCGGGTCTCCGGGCAGGGCACCGCCCTGCTCGTCGAGCCCTTCTGACCTGGGGCCGCCGCTCCGCCGTCGTCAGCAGCCCGGGCGCGCGACGCCCAACACGTTGACCGGCAGCCGGCCCGGCGCCGTCGCCTGACCGGTCAGCACCTCGACGAGCACCTGCATCGCGGCGGGCGTGTCCCCGTAGGTGGCGATCCGGGTCGGGGCGCCCACCCTGCCCAGCACCCACGGGCTGTCGGTGGCCACGGCGACCTCACCGTCGACCGGGGCGTCCTTGAAGCCGGTGAAGCCGACCTGCGTGCCGGCTGCCAGGCGTGCGTCCTCGCCGGCGTTCCACGCGCCGAGGCGCTGCTCGCGCCGGTTCTCGGCCTTCGCCCACGCGCGCACGCGCCGCTCGTAGGCCCGCTTGCGCTCCTTCTTCCTGCGCTCGGGCCGCGGCTCGGCGGTGGCGAGGGTGGCCGGCGGCGGACGCCGTGCCAGGACGGTGATCCCGGCCGCCTGTGCCGCCGGGGTGAACGTGGCCACCGCGCCCGGGTCGCCGTAGGCGTGCACGGCCTCGCCGACCAGGCGGCCCGAGCAGGCACCGTCGGTGACCGTCACCGCGGCCGCGGAGAGTCGTCGGGAGGCCGCCGGCGCGGAGCCGCGCACCTCGCCGGGCCCGGACAGGTGGGTCAGCAGGGCGACCTGCCGCGCGGCCGCCTGCTCGAGCCGGCGCCGGGGCAGGTCGCCGCTGCGCACGGCACGGACCAGCGCCGCCCGGGCCACCGCGGGTGAGGGAGGCATGAGCAGCACGTCCGAACCGGCGCGCAGCGCCTGCACGGCCGTGCGCCCCGGGTCGCGGCCGCGCGTGACGGCTGCCATCTCGAGCGAGTCGGTGACGACAAGGCCCTCGAAGCCGAGCTCGTCGCGCAGCAGGCCGGTGACGACCTTGCGCGACAGCGACGACGGCACGCGGGGGTCGACGGCGCGTACGTCGAGGTGGCCGACCATGACGGCCGGGAGGCCGGCCTCGACGCCGCGCGCGAAGGGCACCAGGTCGGACGCCTCGAGCTCCGTCCGCGTCCTGGTCTGCACCGGCAGGGTCAGGTGGCTGTCGGCCGGCACGGACCCGTGGCCCGGGAAGTGCTTGATGACGGGCAGGACGCCGGCGCTGGCGTACCCGGTGGCGGCCGCGACGACGTGCTCGGCGACGACGCCCGGGCGCGACGAGGCGGAGCGGGAACCGATCGTCGGGTCGCCGGGGCCCGAGGTGACGTCGGCGTCGGGTGCGAAGTCGACGGTGAAGCCGAGCCCGCGCAGCTCCCCGGCGCCGGCGGCGTACACCTCCCGGGTCAGCCCGGGGTCCCCCGCGGCACCGGTGCTCATGAAGGCCGGGAACCGCGTCGCCGCGCCGCGCAGCCGCTCGACCACCCCGCCCTCCTGGTCGACGCCGAGGAAGAGCGGCCACTTGCGGGGCACCTGACGGGTGAGCGTGCGGTTGACGGTCCGGACCTGGTCGGCCGAGGCGACGTTGGCGCTGAAGGCGATGACGCCGCCGAGGTGCAGGTCTCGGACCATCCGGACCGGCGCGGCCGTGCCCTGCCAGTCCGCGACGATGACCTGTCCGGCGAGGTCGGGGAGCCTCATCCGTCCGACGATCCGTGCGGCCCGGTCCAGCTCGGCCCGGTCGGGCCCCCATCCGTCCGCCAGGCCCAGCCGCTCCGACGGCGTGGGCGGGACGGTCGGCGTGCTCGTCGCCGCCGCACCCTCAGCCGACCGTTCCTCGTCGCCGCGCGGGTCCTGGCCGTCGCATGCCGTCAGCGAGGCGACCAGGGCGAGGGATGCTCCGAGGCTCGCCAGGTGGGAGGCCGGTCGCGAGCGCATCACGCCATGGTGGCACGGGACCGATGACCACTCACCGCCCGTGTCGGTCGGGGCGCTCCCAGGGCCAGTCACTGGCGAGCCAGGCGGCCACGGCGTCGGCCAGCGGCTGGTCGAGCTCGGCCCGGTCGGCGCGCACCCACGACTGGACGTCGACGTCGTGCTCCGGCGACGAGGCCGGGTAGAGGTAGACGCAGCCGATCACGTGCTGGGTGCCGGGCTCGAGGACGGTGAAGGTGAACCCACGTCGCGCCTCGAAGTCCGCCGCGTGCCGCACGAGGTCGGCACGGTTGTCCTCGAGCGCCATCCCGTCGACGGGCGGCCACGACCCGTCGGGGTAGCCCGGGCTCGCGCGGACGTGCGCGATGCTCGACGTCCACGCGGCGTGGTCGGACTCGTTGTGCTGCGGCCCCAGCGGCTCGAGCACGAACCGGTCGGTCGCCAACGACGTCGGGGGCTCGAAGTCCTCGGGAACGAACGACTCGGTGCTCATGCCGGCGACGCTAGGTCGGTCGCCGCGGTCCGGACAACCGGAAATCCGCTCGGCAGGTGCATCCGTCGCGGGGTTCACTGGGTCGGTGCCCACCACCGTCCTCGTCGAGGGTCGCAGCGACGAAGCGGCGTTGCGCGCGCTGGCGCTGGCCCACGGACGCGACCTCGCCCACGACGGCGTGGACATCCTGCCGCTGGGTGGCATCACCAACCTGCGTGCCGCGGCCACCCGGCTGCACGCCACCGGCCGGCGCGTCGCCGGGCTGTACGACGCTCCCGAGGTGCGCTTCGTCCGACGCGGGCTGGCAGCGGCGGGGGTCACGTCGGGTGAGGACGCCGACCTGGAGGCGCACGGGTTCTTCTGCTGCTCCCGCGACCTCGAGGACGAGCTCCGGCGCGCGCTGGGCGCGGCACGTGTCGAGCAGGTGATCGCGGAGGCCGGCGAGACCCGCTCCCTCGAGCGGCTGGCGCAGATGCCGGCCCAGGCCGGCTGGACGCGCGAGGACCTGCTCGCCAGGTTCATGACGTCGAGGAGTGGCCGGAAGGAGCGGTACGCCCGGCTGCTGGTCGAGGCGATGCCCCGAGGGAGCGAGCCGGCACCGCTGTGCGCGCTGCTCGCCCACCTCGGGGTCGGGTCGGTCGGCTGACGACCGTCAGACGTTCGCCTTCTCCGCACCGATCGTGGTGTCGGGTCCGTGGCCGGTGTGCACGACCGTCTCGTCGGGCAGCTCGAACAGGCGGCGCCGGATGGAGTCCACGATGACGTCGGCGTCGCTGTAGGAGCGACCGGTGGCACCCGGTCCGCCCTCGAACAGGGTGTCGCCGGTGAAGACGCAACCGAGGTCGTGGACGTAGAGGCACACCGCGCCCGGCGCGTGGCCCGGGGTGTGGATCACGGTGACCGCGGCGCCGCCGATGGTGAGCGTCTGGCCGTCGGCGAGGTCGACGTCCCACAGCTCGGCCCCCGGCTCGTCACCACCGTGGGTCAGCTCCCACAGGGGCCGGTCGTCGGGGTGCAGCAGGATCGGCGCGCCCGTACGACGACGCAGCTCGGGCGCCACGCGGACGTGGTCGTCGTGCGCGTGCGTGCACACGATCGCCTTCACGGTCCGGCCCGCGACGACCTCCAGGATCGCGTCGACGTCGTGCGGCGCGTCGACGACCAGGCACTGCTCGTCGTCACCGATCACCCACACGTTGTTGTCGACCTCGTGCGTCTCTCCGTCCAGCGAGAAGGTGCCCGAGACGACGGCGTGGTCGACCCGCACGGAGGAGCCGCTCATCAGAGCACCACCACCGAGCGGAGCACGTCGCCTGAGTGCATCTTGGCGAAGGCGGCCTCGACGTCGCCGATGCCGATCTCCTCGGTCACGAAGGCGTCGAGGTCGAGCCGGCCCTGCTGGTAGAGGTCGACCAGCATCGGGAAGTCGCGCGAGGGCAGGCAGTCGCCGTACCACGACGACTTGAGCGACCCGCCGCGACCGAAGACGTCGATGAGCGGGATGTCGGGGACCTTCATGTCGGGAGTCGGGACGCCGACGAGGACCACGGTCCCGGCGAGGTCACGGGCGTAGAACGCCTGCTTCCACGTCTCCGGGCGACCGACGGCGTCGATCACCACGTCGGCCCCGCCCTCGTGGCCGGTGCTGTCGGCGGGCGGGGTCAGCTCGCGGATCGCCTCGACGGCGTCGACGTCCTTCGAGTTCACCGTGTGCGTGGCGCCCATCGCGCGGGCCTGCTCGAGCTTCCGGTCGTCGATGTCGACGGCGATGATCTTCGAGGCTCCCGCCAGGGCGGCGCCGGCGATGGCGGCGGCACCGACCCCGCCGCAGCCGATCACCGCGACCGTGGAGCCGCGGCCGACGTTGCCGGTGTTGATCGCCGCACCGAGCCCGGCCATCACCCCGCAGCCGAGGAGGCCGACGGCCGCGGCCCGGGCCGAGGGGTCGACCTTCGTGCACTGCCCGGCCGCGACCAGCGTCTTCTCCGCGAAGGCGCCGATGCCCAGCGCGGGCGACAGCTCGGTGCCGGCGAGCTCCCCCTCCGCGAGCGTCATCTTCTGGGTGGCGTTGTGGGTGGCGAAGCAGTACCACGGCTCGCCGCGGTCGCACGCCCGGCAGTCGCCGCACACGGCCCGCCAGTTGAGGACCACGAAGTCACCCGGAGCCACCGACGTCACGTCGGGACCCACAGACTCGACGATCCCGGCGGCCTCGTGGCCGAGCAGGAAGGGGAAGTCGTCGTTGATGCCGCCCTCGCGGTAGTGGAGGTCGGTGTGGCACACGCCGCAGGCCTGGATCCTCACCACCGCCTCGCCCGGGCCGGGATCGGGGACGTTGATCGTGGTGAGCTGCACCGGCTCGCCCTTCGCGAGGGCGACGACGGCCTGGACCTGCTGCATGGATGTGCCTCCTGTGAGTCGAGTCGACGCGAGCCTTGCAACGTCGACCAAACAGATGCAACCACCGGGCGGGGAGCCGCGTCCTCATCCCGACACGCCGCGCGCGTGAACAGTGCGAACAGGAGGTGGAGGATGGGCGCGACACTCGTCGACATGGGTGCGCAGGACCGGCGGCACGACCGGTCTGACAAGGACGCCGATTTCTCGGCGTACATGTCGGCGCGCCAGCCGGCGCTCTACCGGACCGCCTACCTCCTCGCCGGCGACCACGCCGGCGCCGAGGACCTGCTCCAGACGGCCTTCGCTAAGCTCTACCTCTCCTGGGACCGGATCCGCGACCGCGAGGCGCTCGACGGCTACGTCCGCCGGATCATGGTCAACGAGAACAACTCGCTGTGGCGCCGGGCGTGGAAGCGACGCGAGCACGCGACCGACACGATGCCCGAGACGGGCGCGCTGGACACCTACGACGACGGCATGGGCGGAATCCTCTGGTCGTTCGTCCAGACCCTGCCGCCCAAGCAGCGCTCGGTCGTCGTGCTGCGCTACTACGAGCAGCTGAGCGAGGCCGAGATCGCCGACGTGCTCGGGATCTCCGTCGGGACGGTCAAGTCCCAGGCCAGTCGCGCGCTCGCCGCCCTGCGCGCCCGCGCCCCGCAGTCCCTCGACCCCCACGCGTCCGGAGACGATGCCCGATGAGCCCCACCCCCCTCGAGGACCAGGTGCGCGACGCCCTCCACGGCGCCGCCGACCCGCTCCAGCGCACCCCCTTCACCGTCACCGACGTCCACGCACGTGCCCGTCGGATCCAGCGCCGCCGCCGTGCGGCCGCGGGCGCCGCGGTCGCCGCGGTCCTGGCGATCGCGGTGCCGTTCGGCGTGGACATGGTCGGTCCGACCACCCGCAGCGACGTCCCGCCGGCCACCGAGCCGCCTGCACCGCGGGTCACCGGGACCGTCCGCATCGACCCGCGCAGCGCTCCCGTGAGCGAGGAGCTGGCCGAGCCCCTCCTCGACCTCGACGGACAGCGCCTCATCGTCGACGGCGAGGACGTCGACCTCCCCCGGCTCTACGACCAGCTGACGCCCTACGCCGACGGCTGGATCGGCATCAACTTCATCGATCCGAAGAACGAGGGCGCCGTGGGCGTCCAGGTGCTCGGACCCGACTTCGAGGTGCTGGACGAGGCGGCTCCGACCAGCCACCTGGCGGTGTCGGCGGACGGCTCGCGCATCGCGTGGGCCGAGTACGACGGGGACCGGTGGGTCCTCGTCGACCGCGACCGCGACGGGGCGCGCGAGGAGCGCCGGACGCCGCTGGCGCCCGGGCCGCAGGACGGCCGGGTCCGACCGGTGGGCTTCCTGCCGGGAGACGCCGTCCTGGTGAGCATCCTGGACGCCGGCACAGGGCAGGAGTCCGCGTCCGTCGTCGGCCCGGACGGGAGCACCACCCCGCTCCCCGGTTCGCTGCGCGTCGGTTCGGCGTCCGAGGTGAGCGGACTCCTCACGGTCCAGACCCGGTTCACCGGCGACGGCTCCTGCTGGCAGGTGCGCGACGCAGGGGCCGGCGGTGCCGAGGTCTGGCGCACGTGCGACTACTCGCTCCTGGGCTTCAGTCCCGACGGCCGCCACCTGCTCGGCTTCACCGACTACTTGACGCCGGAGGGCTCACCCACGCTGGCGATCCTCGACGCCACGACCGGCGAGCGGGTGGTCGACTTCGAGCTGACCGGCTCCCGGACCGACGTCGTCGGCATCAACCCCGAAGTGGCGTGGGAGGACGACGGCACGGTGGTGGCCGCCGTGGTGACCGGTGGCCAGCAGTACGTCGTACGCCTGGGGCTCGACGGCACGGTCGAGCGGATCGGCGGCGAGGCGGTGGACGTCGAGCCGGGTGAGGTGAGGCTCATGCTCGCCGCCCCGGACGTCATGCAGCGATGAGCGTCGGGCCGGGGCAGGTCACAAGCGCATCCGCGGGCTGGAGTAGCTCGCGATCACTGACTGCAGCAGCTCCTGCTGCACCTCGTCCGGGACCTTGGGGTCGAAGTTCAGCTGGACCTTCGTGACGTGGTTGTCCTCCCAGAGCGTGACGGCGTGGATCTCGTAGGACTTGTCCCGCGCCGTGTAGTAGCCCGCGGTGAGTCCACCCATCAGGACGTCGTCCTGCTTCTCGTAGTTCGGCGGCCTCGTCCCGGGCTTCTGGAAGTACCTCTCGGCCTGCTTCGGCGTCAGCACGTCACCGCCCGTCGCGGCCACGCTGAGCAGCACGCCCCCGCTCATCCCGTCCACGCGCCCGAGCGCGGTGTCGACGACCACGGAGTCGAAGTGCCGCTTCCACCCCCGGGGCGCGTTGACGCGGATGTCGCTGACGTCGAGCCGCGGCCCGGAGGCAGGCTCGACCGCCTCGGCCTCGGGAACGAGCAACGGCTCGGTCGGGCTCGGGGTCAGGGTGTCCGTGGGGCTGTCGGTCGGGGACGTCGACGACGTCTCGGCCCCGGACGGGTCGGTCCCGCCCTCGTCGGCCCCGCACGCGCCCAGCGCCAGCAGCGTCACGATCGAGACCGCCACCGCAGCGGTCACGCGTCCACCCATCGTCCTACCCCCGAGTCGGCGTCGCACGCCGCCGAGGGTAGCGGACCCGTCCTGCCGGCGCGTTTCGCGACCGGACCGGGCGATCTGTGAAAATGCGCGACACAAGTGGTTTCGCCGCCTCGAGCGGCGGGAATGGGGGACGCATGCTGACCGCTGCAGACGTAGGACTCGTCACGGATGTGATGAAGGGCATCAACGCGCCCGAGAGCCTGATCCAGAGCATCACCGCACTCCTCACCAGCAACTCCGACGGTCTCGTCGACACGAGGGTCGTGCCGGTGGGGACCGATCACTTCGGCGGCTCGACCAACGGCTTCCGCCTCGGCGTCAACGCGCAGATGGCCCACCAGGAGGCCGAGCAGGAGTTCCAGAAGCTCGCCGACTCGTTGCGCGCCTACAGCGAGGCGATCAAGATCTGGGCCGACGACGTCCGCGACGTCGACGGCAGCACCAACGCCGAGATGACGATGCGTGCGGCCGCGCTCGCCCAGGTCAACGACACCATCGACCACGCGCGCGACCAGTCGTCGAGCAGCACCATGGGCGACGGCCAGTACACCGAGCCCCCGGCCGCAGGGGACGGTGCCTGATGACCGACGGACCTGAGCGCGCCCGCCTGCGCACCTACCTCACCGGGGCCAAGGACGAGGCCAGCGACCTCGCGGGAGACAACTGGAGGTTCTGCGGCGACATCCTGAAGGACACGGCGTCCGCGTTGCGCCGCGGCGCCAAGCAGATCCGCGACGGTGAGGGCGACGGCGCGGAAGGTGGGCTGTCCGGGATGATGGCCGACGCCCTGCTGTCGGCCTTCGAGGCGTCCTCCGCGAGCATGGAGGACAAGGGCACCCGGCTCGTCGCCGGCGGTGACGCCCTCAGGGACACCGCCCAGGTGATGAGGCAGGCCAAGGCCGCCGAGGCGAGCATGGCCGACCTCAACCAGCCACCGGCCTACAAGGCGCCGACTCCGTCGCCGGGCGCTCCGCCCACGCCCGAGGAGATACACGCCGAGGCCAGCAGGCGGCAGGCCGCCAACCAGGAGATGGCGGCCTACAACACCGCCCGCGCCGAGCAGGAGGCCGCGGCCGCGCAGTGGACGCAGAAGCTCGACGCCGTGTTCCTCGGCTCCATCCCGCCGATGAAGGCGATCCACGGCCAGCCCGACCCGACCGAGCCACCGCCGTCCGTGCCGAGCAGCCCGACCGGGCCCAGCGTGCCGACCACCCCGGGCACCCCGCCCGGCACCCCCGGCGCCCCCGACCCGACCGACTCGAGGGACCCGAAGGACCCGGAGAAGCCCGACCGGCCGGACCGGCCCGAGAAGCCCGAGCCCGAGAGGCCGGAGAAGCCCGAGCCGGAGAGGCCCGAGAGGCCGGAGAAGCCCGAGCCGATCAACCCGGAGAAGCCCGAGCCGATCGACCCGCAGCGCCCGATCACCACGCCCACCCATCCGACGCACCCGACCGACGTCCAGGGCCCCACCAGCACGGTGAGCGGCTCGTCGCAGAGCGGGGTCACCTACAACCCCACGGCCGGTCAGGCCCCCGCCGCCGTGACGGGTGGCTCGACCGGCGGCGTCAGCGCCGCCGCGATGGGCGCCGCAGGTGCCGCGGGTGGTGCGAGCGGCATGGCAGGCGGCATCCGAGCCGGCTCCGCCCCCGCACCGGCCGGCAGCTCGCCGGCCCGCCCGATCGGGGCGACCGGCCGCAGCGCCAGCGCTGGTGCGCTCTCGCGTCCTGCCGGCTCCGCCGGCTCGGCGGCGGCTCGTGGCGCGTCGGCCGGCTCACCGGCCTCTGCCCGCGGCGCGGGCTCGGCGTCCTCCGCCCGCGGGACGGGTGCCGCGGGTGCGCGCGGTGCCGGCTCGGCAGGTGCGCGCAGCGCCGGCTCCGCCGGTGGACGCGGCGCCGGGTCGGCCGGCGGTCGCAGCGCTGGCCAGGGCTCCGGTCGCGGATCCAGCGGTGCCCGTGGCGCCGGCGCCGGTGGCGCCTCGGGTCGCGGTGGCCGCAAGGGCGACCGTGACCAGGTGACCGACCGGGACAGCCTGGTCTACGAGCAGGACTGGCTCGGCGACGACGACGTCGCCCCAGGAGTCCTCGACTGAGCCTCGCCTCGGTCGAGTGTCCGTGATGCAGGTCCCCGCTCTCGGGCGGGGACCTTCGTCATGTCCGGCCCGTCAGGCGACGACGGTCGTGATCGGCTGCGACGAGTCGGCCGGCAGGTCGAGCAGGGACGGCGTACGGCCGCGGGCGACGAGCTCGGCCCCGAGGGCGGCGACCATGGCGCCGTTGTCGGTGCACAGGCCCGGACGCGGCACCCGCACGCGGATGCCGTGGGCGGCCGCCCGCTCCTCGGCCATCGCGCGCAGCCGGCTGTTGGCGGCCACGCCGCCGCCGATGAGGATGTCCTCGATCCCCCGGCTGGTGGCCGCGTCGATCGCCTTGCGGGTCAGCACGTCGCAGACCGCCTCCTGGAAGGAGGCGGCCACGTCGGCGACATCGATGGTGGCGCCCTCGCGCTGCTGGGTCTCGACCCAGCGGGCCACGGCGGTCTTGAGGCCGGAGAACGAGAAGTCGAAGCGGTGCCGCTCGAGGTCACGGCGGCTGGTGAGGCCGCGCGGGAAGTCGATGGCGACGCTGTTGCCGCTGCGGGCCTGCTTGTCGATGTGGGGGCCGCCGGGGAACGGCAGCCCGAGCAGCCGGGCGACCTTGTCGAAGGCCTCCCCCGCCGCGTCGTCAATGGTCGAGCCCATGGGCTCGACCCCCACGGTGACGTCGGTGACCTCCAGCAGGCTGGAGTGCCCTCCGGACACGAGCATGGCCAGGCAGGGCTCCGGCAGCGGGCCGTGCTCGAGCTGGTCGACGGCGACGTGGGCGGCGAGGTGGTTGACGCCGTAGATGGGCTTGCCCAGGCCGAGGGCCAGGGCCTTGGCGCTGGCCACGCCCACGAGCAGCGCACCGGCCAGCCCGGGGCCGCTGGTGACGGCCACGGCGTCGATGTCGCTGAGCGCGATCCCGGCCGTGTCCGCGGCGCGCTCGATCGTCGGCACCATCGCCTCGAGGTGGGCGCGGCTGGCGACCTCGGGCACGACGCCGCCGAAGCGGGCGTGCTCCTCGACGCTGCTCGCGACCGTGTCGGCCAGCAGGGTGTGGCCCCGGACGATGCCGACCCCCGTCTCGTCGCAGGAGGTCTCGATGCCGAGGACCAGCGGCTCGTCAGTCATGGGCCGTCGCCGTGGGCGTGCGGGCGGCACCCGGCAGCCAGCGACACATCACCAGCGCCTCCGAGCCGTCGCGGTAGTAGTGCGGGCGCACGTCGATGACGCTGAACTGCCGCGCCACGTAGAACCCGAGGGCGGGGGCGTTGGTCACGCTGACCTCGAGCAGCATCCGCGACGCGCCGTCGGTGTCGACGAGGAGCTCGTCGAGCAGGCGCGAGGCGATGCCGGTGCGCCGCGCCTCGGGACGTACGCCGATGCGAAGCAGGTCGACGATGTCGCCCGCGGTCATCGTGACGGCATAGCCGGAGAGGTCGTC
Source organism: Nocardioides pinisoli (assembly GCF_024199985.1). Classification (GTDB taxonomy): domain Bacteria; phylum Actinomycetota; class Actinomycetes; order Propionibacteriales; family Nocardioidaceae; genus Nocardioides; species Nocardioides pinisoli. Next base: position 134,978 of record NZ_JANARS010000007.1, on the reverse strand, counting down.
GGCGACGACGAACCGTCGCCCGGGCCCCTCGATCTCCTGGCGGATCAGCGCCTCGTTCCACGCGTCGGGACCGAAGAGCTCCTGCTCGAGGGCGCTCAGGGCAGGCAGGTCGGCGAGCGTGGCGGGACGGATCACAGCACGGGCTTTCTGGGGGCGTTGGCGACCGCGTCGGGACGCCGCAGGTAGAGGGGCTCGGGGTCCAGCAATTCTACGAGCTCGTCGGCGACGCCCGCAGCCAACCAGCCCGCACTGGGGCGGGCCGGGGTGATCGCCTGCGGGAACGCGTCGGGGTAGAGCTCGGGTCCGGCTCCCGCCACGGGCGCGTCGGTGGCGACCTCGGCCGGCCGGGTGACCACGGGCCCCTCGAGCCGCCGGCCGTCGGCGTCGTAGGAGGCCAGGTAGACCTCCTTGCGTCGGGCGTCGGTCGCGACGAGGAAGCTGCCGGGCGCCGAGCGGCTGCCGACGACCTCGAGCGCCACGGCGTCGAGGGAGCAGACCCCGTAGACCGGGACGTCGAGCACGAAGCCGAGGGTGCGTGCCGTCACGACGCCGACGCGGAGGCCGGTGAACGGACCCGGACCGATCCCGACGGCGATCGCCGTCAGGTCCTGTCGGACGACGCCGGCGTCCTCCATGGCGCGGGCGATGAGCGGTGCGAGGTGCTCGCCGTGCTTCATCGGCTGCTCGGACGAGTGCTCGACGACCACCCGCTCGCCGTCGTGGAGGGCGACGGAGACCAGCGGGGTCGCGGTGTCGAAGGCGAGGAGCACGGCGTCGAGGCTACTGGCCGACGATCCAGCGCAGCGAAACCCGGCGCGGGTCGAGCTCGTCGGTGCCCGGCGCGTCGCCGACGGTCCGCTCGATGACGACCTCCAGCCGCGAGTCGGCCAGCCCCTCGGCCAGGCCCGCGCCCCACTCCACCACGGTCACGGCCGAGTCGAGGGACGCGTCGAGGTCGAGGTCGTCGAGCTCGTCGAGCCCGCCGAGCCGGTAGGCGTCGACGTGGACGAGGTCGGGCCCGTCGCCCAGGGCCGGGTGGACGCGGGCGATCACGAACGTCGGCGACGTCACGCCGCCGCGCACCCCCAGGCCCTCGCCGAGCCCCTGGGTGAACGTCGTCTTGCCGGCGCCGAGCTCGCCGGTGAGCACCACCAGGTCACCGGCCACGAGCCCGGAGCCCACCCGCACACCGAGCTCGCGCATCGTCTCGGCGTCGGGGGCGTCGAAGTTCGTGCCGAGCCACCGGGCGAGCTCGACGTAGGGGCTCGTGCCGCCGGTGACGACGAAGTCGTGGGCCTCCCAGAAGGCGACCGTGCCGGGCAGCTCCTCGCGCGCGACGACGCGCACCGCCGAGCGGCCGATGGCCGTCTCCACGGCCGCCTCCACCAGCGCCGAGGCCACTCCCCTGCCCTGCGCGGCGGGCGTCACGCCGAAGCGCCGCAGCACGAGCCCGTCAGGGGCGGGGTCGAGGACGACGCATCCCACCGGCCGGTCGTCCAGGACGGCGACCAGGCCGCCCCGCCTGGCCAGCAGCCTCCGGACGGAGTCGAGGTCCTCGCCGAGCGCGTCGGCGGGCGGGTCGAGGACGGGGCGCGCACCGAACGCCTCCTTGACCACGGCCAGGACGTCGGCGGCCGCCTCGGGACCCACCCGGCGTACGACGACGCTCACAGCAGCCCCTGACCCTGGGCGAGGGAGATCAGGTCGTCGAGCTCGGCGGTGACCTGCTTGTGCCGCTCGAGCAGCACCATGTGGCCGGCGCCCTCGCACTCGAGCAGGCTCGACCCCGGGATCCGGCTGTGCAGCTTGCGGCTGTGCCCGATGGAGGTGATCTTGTCCTCCGTGCCGCAGATGATCGACGTCGGCACCCGGCTGAGCGGCTCGAGGTGGTCGAAGTGGTCGAGGCTCGCGAAGGCGGGGTAGAAGTCGGCGACCACGGCGAACGGCGTCGCGTCGAGCATGGAGTAGACGAACTCGACCATCGCGGCAGGTACGTCGTCGCCGTCGCCGAACGCGTAACGGTCGGTGAACACGTCGGCCACGGCGTGGCCCCAGCCCCGGGCGAGGTCGACGACCTTGTGGCCGCGGTCGAGCGTGCGGACCGCGCGACCCATGAAGCGGCCGCCGAGACCGAGGGGAAGCATCGGGAACAGGATGCGGCCCGGGTCGAGGCCACCGGCGGTGGTGGACATGAGGGCCGCGCCGACGACGGTGTCGCCGAACAGCTCGGGGTGGTGCTCGGCGAGGGAGATGATGCTCATCCCGCCCATCGAGTGGCCGACGACCACGCACCGGCCGGGCACGGTGTGCTCGATGACGCGACGCAGGTCGTGGCCGAGCTGCTCGATCGTGCAGTGCTCCTCGTCCGACCGGGCCGACCGGCCGTGGCTGCGCTGGTCGTAGAAGACGGTGCGCAGCTGGCCGCGGTAGGCGGCACGCTGGAAGTGCCAGCAGTCGAGGTTGAGGGAGTAGCCGTGCACGAACACGATGGTGAGGTCGTCGTCGGTGGCCGGCCGGCCGCCGAAGTCCTCCGGCTCGTCGATCTCGACGTGCAGGTCGACCGCGTCGTCGGCGACCACCACCCGCGCCGGGCTGCGCAGCTCGCCGAACGCGACGTCCTCGCCGGCGGCCCGGTTGCCGATGACACGGTTCTGGCGGGCGATGCCGACGGCGCCGGCGGCGGCAGCCAGGCCGGCTGCGCCCACGACGGTGCCGAAGAGGCGGCCCTTGATGCTCAACGGGGGGTCCTCTCGGAGGCGGCGTCGTCGTCGGTCTCGTCGTCGGTCTCGGCGTCGGTGTCGACGTGCCGGCGGGTCAGCCGGCCGCCGACCCGGGTCACGATCTCGTAGCTGATCGTGTCGACGGCGTCGGCCCAGTCCTGGGCGGTGGGCTCGCCGAGGTCGCCCGGTCCGAAGAGGACCACCTCGGTCCCGCTCGGAGGCAGCTCGCCGTGCAGGTCGACGACGAACTGGTCCATGCACACGCGGCCGCGGATGGGCCGGCGCGAGTCGTCGACCCAGACGTGGGCGGAGTTGCCGGCGGCCCGCGGGACGCCCTCGCCGTAGCCGGCCGGCACGACCCCGACGGTGGTGTCCTCGTCGGCGTGCCAGGTGTGCCCGTAGGAGACGCCCTCCCCGGCCCGCACGACCTTGCTCATGACCAGGCGCGCGCGCACGATCATCGCGGGCCTCAGGCCGATGCGCGGGCTCGTGCCGGGCGCCGGGTCGAGGCCGTAGGTCGCGATGCCGCAGCGGACGAGGTCGAAGTGCGACGAGGGCCGCAGCAGCGCCGCGGCGGAGTTGGCGAGGTGCGTGACGTCGGGGTCGAGACCAGCCTTGTCAGCCAGCGCGAGGGCCTCGCGGAAGGCTGCCTCCTGGGCGTCGTTGGCCGGGTGGGCGGGCTCGTCGCTGGCGGCGAAGTGCGACCAGACGCCGGTGACGGTGATCCGCCCCTGCTGCTCGAGCTCGCTCGCGACCTCGAAGAGGTGCTCCCACTCCGTGCGGGGGGCCCCCCCGCGCGAGAGGCCGGTGTCGACCTTGATCTGCACCCGGGCGGGACCGACGGCGGCGATCTCCTCGAGCTCGGCCACGGAGTAGGCGGTGACCTCGACGCCGGCGGCGACGGCGGAGGCGAAGTCGTCGCCGGGGGCGCTGAGCCAGCACAGCAGCGGGCCGTGGTCGCCGGCGGCGCGTAGCTCGAGCGCCTCCTCGATGGTCGCCACGCCGAGCCAGTCGGCGCCGGCGTCGCGGGCGGCGGCGGCCACCTCGACCATGCCGTGCCCGTAGCCGTCGGCCTTGACCACGGCCATCAGCTGGACGGGGCCGTCGACGCTCACGAGGTCCTTGAGGATGCGGACGTTGTGCCGGACTGCGGCGAGGTCCACGACGACCTCGGCGCGTGGCGGCACGGGATCGCTCATGCTCGCGATCATCCCAAACCTTCGAGGGTGTCGCGCACCAGGCGCGGGATCTGGACCGCGACCCGGTGGGCGGTCAGCGGGCCCCCGCCGGCGGCCTCGGTCGCGGCCGCGCCGTGCAGCCACGACCCGACGGACGCAGCGTCGTAGGGCTCGAGCCCCGCCGCGAGCAGCGCACCGACGAGGCCGGCCAGCACGTCACCGGCGCCGGCGGTGGCGAGCCACGGCACGCCGGTGGTGGTCACGCGGACCCGGCCCCCGGGGTCGGCGACGAGGGTGTGGTGGCCCTTGAGCAGCACCACGCAGCCGAAGCGGTCGGCCGCGGCGCGCGCGTGCACGAGCGGCGCGGCCTCCACGTCCTCGCGCTCGGTCTCGAGCATCGCCGCCAGCTCACCGGCGTGCGGCGTCAGCACGCAGCCCGGCAGCGGGCCGTCCACGTGACGCAGGGCGTCGGCGTCGACGACCACCGGTACGTCGTCGGCGCGGGCCTCGGCGAGCATCGTCGCGGCGTCGTCGCCCCCACCGGGGCCGACGACCCAGGCCTGGACGCGGCCCGCGCCCACCACCTCGGGGTGGGCGCTGCGGACGGTGTCGGCGATCGCCTCGGGCCCGACGTAGCGGACCATGCCGACCAGCCCGGTGTTGGCTCCGGACACGGCGAGCAGCGCGGCGCCCGGGTAGGTGCCCGAGCCCGCGCGGACGCCGACGACGCCGCGGGTGTACTTGTGGGCGACGGCGTCGGGGCGGGGCAGCAGGTCGCGCACGTCGGCGGGCTGGAGCGCCTCGACCGCCGGAGCGCCGAGCTCGGCGTCGTCGAGGCCGAGGTCGACCAGGTGGACGGCGCCGCTCGCGAGGCAGGCGGGGTCGACGAGGTGGGCGACCTTGTGGGTGCCGAAGGTGACCGTCAGGTCGGCGTGGACGTGCGCGCCGTCGAGGGTGCCGCCGTCGACGTCTACGCCGGACGGGACGTCGACCGCGACGACCGGCACCGCGGAGAAGCGCTCGAGCGCCGCGACCGCTGCGGGGCGCAGCCCCGGGCGACCGCCGATGCCGACGATGCCGTCGACCAGCACGTCCGGCCGGGGGTGGAGCGCGTCGAGGTCGCGGGTCGCCCGCCCTCCGGCGGCCTCGAGCGCGGCGAGGCCGGCGGCGTGCACGCTGTCGGCCAGCAGGAGCGCCTCGACGGCCGCCCCCCGGGCGGCGAGCCGGGCACCGGCCCACAGCGCGTCGCCGCCGTTGTCACCGGGACCGACCAGCAGCAGCACGCGCCGTCCGTAGCCGCCACCGAGCAGGTCGAGCACCGCGGCGGCCAGCCCGGCGGCGGCGCGCTGCATCAGGACGCCGTGGGGCAGGCGTGACATCGCCGCCGCCTCGGCCCGGCGTACGTCCTCGACCAGGTGCGCGCGCAGCACGGCTCAGGACTCCAGGACCACGACGGCCGAGGCGATGCCGGCGTCGTGGGAGAGCGAGACGTGGACGTGCGCGACCCCGAGCGCCTCGGCGCGGGCGGCGACCGTCCCGCGGATCTCGAAACGCGGGCGACCGGTCTCCTCCGAGACGATCTCGGCGTCGTGCCACGCCATCCCGACGGGCGCGCCGAGCGCCTTGGCCATCGCCTCCTTGGCCGCGAACCGCGCGGCCAGCGAGGCGGGCGGGCGCGACGCCTCGTCGGCGGTGAACAGCCGCCCGCGCAGGGACGGGGTGCGCTCGAGGGACTGCACGAAGCGGTCGATGTCGACCACGTCGATGCCCACGCCGATGACGGGCACTCGCACTCCTTTCCGGGGTCCCCGCGAGAAGGCAAGCGAAGCGCGTTCTCGCGGGGTGGTTGCTACTCGACCGTGACGGACTTGGCGAGGTTGCGGGGCTGGTCGACGTCGTGGCCGAGCTGGGTGGCCAGCTCGCACGCGAAGAGCTGCAGCGGCACGACGGCGACGATCGGCTGCAGCAGCACCGGCACCTGGGGCAGCGTGATCAGCACGTCGGCGTAGGGCGTGATCGTGGTGTCGCCCTCCTCGGCCAGGCACAGCGTGCGGGCACCGCGGGCGCGCACCTCCTGGATGCCGCTGATCATCTTGTCGTGCAGCTGGTCGCGGCCGCGGGGCGGCACCACGCACAGGATCGGCAGGCCCTCCTCGACGAGGGCGATCGGGCCGTGCTTGAGCTCGCCGGCCGCGAAGCCCTCGGCGTGGAGGTAGGCGATCTCCTTGAGCTTAAGCGCGCCCTCGAGCGCGACCGGGTAGCCGGCGTGGCGGCCGAGGAAGAGCACCGAGCGGTTGTCGACGTGGTCGCGGGCGAGCGCGTAGACCTCCTCCGCCTTGGCGAGCACGGTCTCGACGTGGCCGGGCATCTCCTCGAGCTGGTCCATGACCTGGGAGATCTCGTCGCCGAAGCGGGTGCCCTTGACCTGTGCGAGGTAGAGCGCGAGGAGGTAGCAGGCGACGAGCTGGGTGAGGAAGCCCTTGGTGGACGCGACGCCGATTTCCGGCCCGGCGTGGGTGTAGATCACGCCGTCGGACTCGCGCGGGATGGTCGAGCCGTTGGTGTTGCAGATGGCGAGGACCTTCGAGCGCTGCACCCGGGCGTGGCGGATCGCCTGCAGGGTGTCGGCGGTCTCGCCCGACTGGCTGATCGCCACGACGAGCGTGGACGCGGTGAGGATCGGGTCGCGGTAGCGGAACTCGCTCGCGAGCTCGACCTCGACGGGGATGCGGCACCAGTGCTCGATGGCGTACTTGGCGACCATGCCGGCGTAGAACGACGTACCGGCCGCGATGATGATGATCTTGTCGATGTCGCGCAGGTCCTGGTCGGACAGTCGCATCTCGTCGAGCTGCAGCAGCCCGTCGGTGCCGCGGCGACCGAGCAGCGAGTCGGCGAGGGCCCGCGGCTGCTCGAAGATCTCCTTGCGCATGAACCAGTCGTGGCCGTCCTTCTCGGCGGCCGAGAGGTCCCAGTCGACGTGGTAGCGGCGGCCCTCCGCGGGCGTGCCGTCGAAGCCGGACACGCTCACGCCCTCGCGGGTGATGGTGACGACCTGGTCCTGGTCGAGCTCCATCGCCTCGCGGGTGTGCTCGATGAAGGCCGCGACGTCGGAGCCGAGGAAGTTCTCGCCCTCGCCGATGCCGACCACGAGCGGGCTGTTGCGGCGGGCCGCGACGACGCGGTCGGGGTCCTGGGAGTCGACCGCGACGAGCGTGAAGGCGCCCTCGAGGCCGCGGCAGACGTTCTGCATGGCGACCGTCAGGTCGACGCCGGTCTCGAGCTGCTCCTCGAGGAGGTGGGCCGCGACCTCGGTGTCGGTGTCGGAGGCCATCTCGACGCCCTCGGACTCCAGGCGGCCGCGCAGCTCGGCGAAGTTCTCGATGATGCCGTTGTGGACCAGCGCCACCCGGCGCGCGCGCCCGAGGTGGGGGTGGGCGTTGCGGTCGGTCGGCGGGCCGTGGGTCGCCCAGCGGGTGTGGCCGATGCCGGTGGTGACCTGCGGGAGCGGGGAGTCGGCGATGGCCTTCTCGAGGTTGGCGAGCTTGCCGGCGCGCTTGTCGGACACGATGGCGCCGCCGTCGACGAGGGCGATCCCGGCGGAGTCGTATCCCCGGTACTCCAGGCGCCTGAGACCCTCGATCACGACGGCCTCGGCCGGCTTGGCACCTACGTACCCGACGATTCCACACATGGCCGGGGAGTCTATCGGCAGGCCGCTGCACGGCTGCGCCCCCGTGCGGTGCCACAATCGCACCCATGTCCGAGGTCGCACCGCCCTCCAACGGCAGCGAGACCTCCCCCTACGTCGAGCTCGAGCGGGCGGCCTGGGCGCAGCTGGCCGGCACCGCCGAGACGACGCTGACGCGCGACGAGGTCGCCCGCCTCCGCGGCCTCGGCGACCAGCTCGACCTGCGCGAGATCGAGCAGGTCTACCTCCCGCTGTCGCGCCTGCTGAGCCTCTACGTCGCGGCCAACTCCCGGCTCCACCGCGAGCAGGAGGAGTTCCTTCACCGCGTCACCCCGCCCCGTACGCCGTTCGTGATCGGTCTCGCCGGCTCGGTGGCGGTCGGCAAGTCGACCACCGCACGCGTCCTGCAGCAGATGCTCGCCCACTGGCCCGAGCACCCCAACGTCGCGCTCGTGACGACCGACGGCTTCCTGCTGCCCAACGCCGAGCTCGAGCGACGGGGCATCCTGCACCGCAAGGGCTTCCCGGAGTCCTACGACCGCCGGGCGCTGCTCAAGTTCGTCATCGACATCAAGTCCGGCCGCGACGAGGTCGAGGCGCCGATCTACTCCCACCTCGTCTACGACGTCCTGCCCGACGAGAAGGTCGTGGTCAAGCGCCCGGACATCGTGATCGTCGAGGGCCTCAACGTCCTGCAGCCCGCGCGGGTGCGCGACGACGGCCGCACCGGCCTCGCGGTCAGCGACTTCTTCGACTTCTCCGTCTACGTCGACGCCGCGCTGACCGACATCAAGCGCTGGTACGTCGACCGCTTCCTGCGGTTGCGCGAGACCGCCTTCCGCGACCCGGCGTCGTACTTCCGCAAGTACGCCGCCCTCTCCCACGACGAGGCCGTCGACCAGGCCACCCGCATCTGGGACTCCATCAACGAGCCCAACCTCGTGCAGAACGTCGCTCCCACCCGCTCCCGCGCCAACCTGGTGCTCCGCAAGGACGCCGACCACTCCGTGCGCTACGTGCGCCTGCGCAAGCTCTGAGAGGTCTGCCGCACGCCTCATCCGAGGCTGCCGCGACGACTGCGAGGGGATTGGGCGGGAGGTCACACGGGATCGTCGAGTCCTGAGGTCACCGGGTGACCTCAGGACTCCACGATCTACCGGGCCAGCTCGATGACCGGGACGGTGCTGGAGCACCCCGGACAGCCGGGACTCCGACGCCGGCGTACGTCGCTCAGGCCGCGGCCGCGGTGAAGCGCTGGCGCCGGTGGCGCGGCTGCTCGATCTCGTCGAGGAGGGCGACGGCGTAGTCCTCGGCGCTGATGAAGTCGCCGGCGGGGGTGTCGAGGGCGGTGGCGTAGGCGCCGGTGCGCTCGCCGGGTGCGATGACGGGCGCGGGGCTGAGGAAGGTCCAGTCGCACGACTCCGGCGCCGTGCGGAAGAGGTCGAGCGCGGCGGCACCGGAGGTGGCCTCGGCCTTGTACTCCTCGGGGAACCCGTCGGTGTCGAGCAGCCGGGTGCCGTCGGGGGTGAGCAGCGAGCCGGCGCCACCGACGAAGAGCACCCGCGTGTCGCCCGCGTGCTCGAGCAGCGTGGAGACGGAGGCGAGCCAGGGCTCGTGGGACTCGCCCGCGCGGCTCGGCCCGGTCGCGGAGATGACGACGTCGTGGGACCCGGCGGCCTCACGCACGGCCGCGGCGTCGGCCATGTCGGCGCCGGTCGACCGGCTGAGCGAGGTGACCTGGTGGCCACGGGCGGTGGCCTCGGCGGCGATGCGGGAGCCGACCATGCCGGTGGCTCCGAACAGGGCGATCTTCATGGTGTGTCCTTCGGTGAGGAGAGGGGTGGACCACCGACGGTAACCACTGGTAACCAAGCACTTCAACGTGCTATAAGTACCTCGTGGTAACCATGCGTGACGACCGCGGCGACGCCTTCGACCCCGAGTGCCCCACCCGGGTCGTGCTCGACCGCATCGGCGACAAGTGGACCGTCCTGGTCATCGGCGCCCTCCGTGACGGCCCGTTGAGGTTCACCGAGCTCCGGGCGCGCATCGGCGGCGTCGCGGCGAAGGTGCTCACCCAGACCCTGCGCGCGATGGAGCGCGACGGCCTGCTCACCCGCACGGTGCACGCCCAGGTGCCGCCCCGGGTGGACTACGAGCTGACCGACCTCGGCGCGTCGCTCGGCGGCCCGATCCAGACGCTCACCGACTGGGCCGAGACCCACCTGACGCAGATCCTCGGGGCGCGTGCGGCGTACGACGACAGCGCGGACGCGCGCTGATCACAGCCGCTTCTGCAGCTCCAGCAGCGTCTCGATGGTGCGGTAGCCCAGCGCCTCGTTGACGGCGTTCATCTGGGTGTTGACCTCGGCGTTGGAGGTGTCGACCGTGACCAGGTCGGGGTACGTCGCCACCGCGAGGTCGTGGGTCGCGAGCTTCAGCGCCAGCCCGAGCCGCTTGCCGCGGTGGGCAGGGTCGACGATGGTGATGCCGATCTGGCCATGCGCCTGGTCGGTGTCGTCGACGCGTACGTCGCTCACGCCGGCCACGGAGCCGTCGGGGGCGAGCGCCATCGCGGTGTGCACGTGCCGGCCGACCGACACCTGCAGCTGCTCGGCCTCGCGGATGCGCTCGGGCGTCCACTCCGAGGCCCGGAGGTCGAGGTCGCCCAGCGGGATCTCGGAGAACAGCATCCCGAGCAGCCGACCGAAGGAGGCGACGTGCTCCTCGGGGCAGACGGTGTCGAACGTGATGATCCGGTAGCCGTCGGGCGTCGGCGCCTGAGCCGCCAGCGACTCGCGACGGTCGAGGTAGTCGGCGACCGCGATCTCCTTGATGGACTCCCGGCTGGCCACCTCGAAGCCGCGCGCGCGGGCGAACGCCTCCGCCGGCGCCGTTCCTCCCGGCGGCAGGTACGCCTCGCCGGTGAGGGTGGTGCGACCGTGCCCGCCCGCGATGACCTCGATCTCGGCGAGCAGTGCGGACCCGATCCCCTCACGGCGCCGGCCCGCGTCGACGTACACCGCCGAGCCGGCGAGGTGCAGGTTGTCCTGCGAGGTGATGATCGCCATCCCGGCCCCGACCATCACCCGGCCGTCGATCGCCCCCAGCAGGGTGGTCGAGCGCTCGGGGTTGTCCGCCGGCAGCCCGATGCGGCTCTGCTCCCACAGCGGCCACGGCGTGCCGGGCCGGTCGGCGGTGGCAGCGTGCCCGACCTCCCACCACGCCCGCAGCGCTGCCTCGTTGCGCGGGTTGATCTGCTCGATGTCGACCACGCGGCGACCGTAGCCGCGCACCCCGGCACGCGCACGCCGATATCTGAGGACGTAGTGGACGTCAGGTCGGGCCGCGGACGTTCATGGTGTCCTCAGATATCCGGGTGCGCGGCGCGGGACGCTCGGACAGGGTGGCGGCATGACCACCGACTCGCCGCTCCGCAGCCGGCTTCGTGCGGCGCTGCTCGACGCCCGCCGCGCCCGGGACGCCGAGACCGTGTCGACCCTGCGGACCGCGCTCGCGGCGCTGGAGAACGCCGAGGCCGTGCCGACCGAGAGCGTCGCCGGCGCCCTGGAGGACGCACCCGTCGGCGTCGGGGCCGCCGAGGCCGAGCGCCGCGTGCTGAGCGAGGCCGACGAGCTCGCGATCCTCGACGCGGAGATCGCCGCGCTGCACGACGCCGGGAGGGCGTACGCCTGCTCGGTCCCCGAGCGTGCTGCCGCGGCCCGCGAGGCCGCCCGCCGGCTCGGTGTCCTGCGCGGGGCTTAGCGGCGCGCGGCGCGACGTCGGCGTGCCGCCTCGATCCGGTCGGCCTCGCGGACCGCCGACCTCGCCATCACGCGCCCCCGCCAACGCACGATCGCTCCGATCAGGAGGACGAAGGCGGGCAGGCCGATCCCCAGCCAGAGCCAGGTGGCGAGCGGTGAGCTCGTCTCCATCGACGAGCCGTCCGGTGAGACCCACATCGTCCAGGTGTCGCCGACCTCACGTTTCGCGGGCCCCGAGCGACGGAACGTGGCGGTCCGCACGTCGTCGCCCTCGGACCAGCGCAGCTCGTAGGAGGTCAGGGTGCGGTCGTCCTCCCCGGGGCGGGGGCCCTCGCGCACGGCGACGACCGTCGTCTCCGTCTGGTCGGTCCCGCCCAGCAGGTGAACGCGCGTGCCGGGCATCAGAGCGACGAGCACCACGGCGAGCACCAGCCCGATCCCGACCCCGAACGCGACGTCACCAGGTGAGAGCCAGCCGCGGTGCTGAGCCTCCCGCTCCTCGAAGCCGGGCCGTGGATCGTCGGTCACAGCAGACGCTGCCTACAGCGCCAGCTGGCGGCGTACGACGTCGGCCAGCCGCGACGCGACGCCCTCCGCCTCGTCCTCGGTGGGCGCCTCGACCATCACCCGCACGATCGGCTCGGTGCCCGAGGGGCGCAGCAGGATGCGACCCCGGTCGCCCAGCACGGCCTCCTCCTCCGCCACGGCGGCGGCCAGCACGGCGTCCTCGTCGGCGCGCGACTTGTCGACGCCGGACACGTTGAGGAGCACCTGCGGCAGGCGCGTCATGACCGAGGCGAGGTCGGCGAGCGACCGTCCGGTGGTGGCCATCCGCTCCATGACGTGGAGGGTGGTGAGGATGCCGTCCCCGGTGGTGGCGTGGTCGCTCAGGATCACGTGGCCGGACTGCTCGCCACCGAGGTTGTAGCCGGAGACCTTCATCGCCTCCAGGACGTAGCGGTCGCCGACCTTGGTCTGGCGCACGCCGACCCCGCCGGCGCGCATGGCCTGGACGAAGCCGAGGTTGCTCATCACGGTCGCGACGACCGTGTCCTTGGCCAGCCTGCCCTGCTCGAGGAGCGAGAGGGACAGGATCGCGAGGATCTGGTCGCCGTCGACGACGTTGCCCTCGGCGTCGACGGCCAGGCAGCGGTCGGCGTCGCCGTCGAGCGCGAACCCGGCGTGGGCGCCGTGCTCGACGACGGCCTTCTGCAGGTCGCCGAGGTGCGTGGACCCGCAGTCGTCGTTGATGTTGAGGCCGTCGGGATCGGCGTGGATCGCGATCACGGTCGCACCGGCGTCCTCGAGCGCGCGCGGGCCGGCGGCGTGGGCGGCGCCCTCGGCGCAGTCCAGGACGACCTTGAGGCCCACCAGGGGGTGGCTGATCGTGCTCTCGAGGTGGGCGGCGTACTCCTCGACCGCGCTGGGGTAGACGTCGACCCGGCCGACGTCGCCGCCGGTGGGCCGCTCCCACGGCTCGCCCATGCGGCGCTCGATGGCGATCTCGATCGCGTCGTCGAGCTTGTGACCGCCCCGGGCGAGGAACTTGATGCCGTTGTCGGGCATCGGGTTGTGGGAGGCCGACAGCATCACGCCGAGGTCGGCGCCGAGCCGCTCGGTCATGTAGGCGACCCCCGGCGTCGGCAGCACGCCGAGGAGGAGCACGTCGACCCCGGCCGAGGCGAGGCCCGCGACGACCGCGGCCTCGAGGAACTGCCCGGAGATCCGGGTGTCGCGGCCCACGACGGCGAGGGGGCGATGCCCCTCGAACTCGCCACGGTCGGCCAGCACGTGGGCCGCACAGACCGAGAGGTCGAGGGCCAGCTCGGCGGTGAGGTCGGCGTTGGCCAGGCCACGGACCCCGTCCGTCCCGAAGAGTCTCGTCATGGCCCGGGAGCCTACGTGGCCGACGCCGTCTCGGGAGAACCGAGGGCGGAGATGCGACGAGGCCCGCACCGTCGTCGGCGGTGCGGGCCTCGTGCGGTGCTGGTGCGGGTCAGCGCTTGCTGAACTGCGAGGCCTTGCGGGCCTTCTTGAGACCGGCCTTCTTGCGCTCCACGACGCGGGCGTCGCGGGTCAGCAGACCGGCCTTCTTGAGCGCCGGGCGGTTGGCCTCGACGTCGACGGCGTTGAGCGCGCGGGCCACGCCGAGACGCAGCGCGCCGGCCTGGCCGGCGATGCCGCCACCGTGGATGCGGGCGATCACGTCGAAGCGGCCCTCGAGCTGCAGCTCGACGAACGGCTCGTTGGCGATCTGCTGGTGCAGCTTGTTGGGGAAGTAGCTGTCCATCGAGCGACCGTTGATGGTCCACTCGCCGGTGCCCGGGACGATGCGGACACGGGCGACGGCCTCCTTGCGGCGGCCGGTGGCTCCGGCGGGCGCGATGGTGGCCGGGCGGGCGGGGGTGTCGGCCGAGGCGTCGCTCTCGGAGGTGTAGGCCACGCCCTCGGCGCTGGTCTCGAAGGTCTCCTCGACCTCGGTGCTGTTCTCAGTCATCTGTGCGTCCTCAGTCGTCACTGGGAGATCTGGGAGATCTCGAACGGGATGGCCTTCTGGGCCGCGTGCGGGTGGTCGGGGCCGGCGTAGACCTTGAGCTTCTTCAGCATCTGGCGACCGAGCTTGTTCTTGGGGAGCATGCCCCACACGGCCTTCTCGATGGCCTTGCGGGCGTCCTTCTCGAGGAGCTCGCCGAACGGGGTGGCCGAGAGGCCGCCCGGGTAGCCGGAGTGGCGGTAGGCCATCTTGGTGGTCTTCTTGGTCCCCGACAGCGACACCTGGGAGGCGTTGACGATGATCACGAAGTCGCCCATGTCCATGTGAGGGGCGAAGGTCGGCTTGTGCTTGCCGCGGAGGAGGTTGGCGGTCTGGACGGCGAGGCGTCCGAGGACCACGTCGGTGGCGTCGATGACGAGCCACTCGCGCTGGATGTCAGCGGGCTTGGGGCTGTACGTGCGCACGGCGGTATCCCGTTCTGGTTCGTTGGTCCCGGCCCTCGGACGAGGACCGGATGGTGCTGCTGCGGCTTCTGACGAACACGGCCCGGATCGCTCCCTGGGCTCCGCCCGGCGGAGACTGGGATGACGTCCGGATCTGCACCCGCTCGCACCTCACGACGAGGGAGAGCGGACGCGGCAGGAGTCGCGACCAGCAAGACTACGGCCCTCGCGCGAGGAGGGTCAAAACGTCGCAGCGCCCCGCTGGCCCTCGCTGTGGCTCCCGCTGGAGCGCCACAATGACCTCGTGCGCAACGGTGGCGTCTCCTTCTGGTGGCAGCAGGTGGGACTGCCGGTCCCGACGGACCGGCTCGAGGGCGACGCGACCTGTGACGTCGCGATCGTCGGCGGCGGCCTCACCGGCCTGTGGACGGCGTACTACCTCGCCGAGGCCGACCCCTCCCTCGACGTGCGCGTCGTCGAGGCGGAGTTCGCCGGCTTCGGGGCCTCGGGGCGCAACGGCGGCTGGCTCTCGAGCGAGCTGGCGGGGAGCGAGCGGACGTACGCCGCGGTGGCGGGCGAGGACGGCGTGCAGCGCCTGCGCGACGCCCTGCGCGCGACGGTCGACGAGGTCGTCGGCGTGGCCGCCCGCGAGGGCATCGAGGCCGACATCGTGCGCAGTGGCGTGCTGACCGTCGCGCGGTCCGAGGCCCAGCGGCAGCGGCTCGGCGGCGAGCTCACCGCGGCGCAGGTGGCCGAGCGGATCCGGGTGGCCGGCGCCGTCGCTGGCCACTTCGACCCCGACTGCGCCCGGGTGCAGCCCGCGAGGCTGGTGGCCGGCGTCGCCCGCGTCGTGCGGGAGCGCGGCGTACGGATCCACGAGGACACCCGTGTCACGTCTGTCTCCCCCGGCACGGTCGTCACGGAGCGGGGCACGCTGCGCGCCCCGGTGGTGCTGCGCTGCCTGGAGGGCTTCACCGCCGGCCTGGCCGGCCACCGCCGCGACTGGCTGCCGATGAACTCCGCGATCGTGGTCACCGAGCCGCTCACCGCGTCGCAGTGGCGCGAGATCGGGTGGGCCGGCGAGGAGCTGCTCGGCGACGAGGCGCACGCCTACTGCTACGCCCAGCGCACCGCCGACGGCCGCATCGCGATGGGCGGACGTGGCGTGCCCTACCGGTTCGGCTCGCGCACCGACGTCGATGGCCGCACGCAGGACCGGACCGTCGAGCAGCTGCGCTCCACGGTGACGGCCCTGTTCCCGTCGCTGGCCGGGGTGCGTCTCGACCACGCCTGGTGCGGCGTGCTGGGCGTGCCGCGCGACTGGAGCGCGAGCGTGTCCTTCGACCCCGCGACGGGCCTCGGCCACGGCGGCGGCTACGTCGGCTCGGGGCTCACCGCCACCAACCTGGCCGGCCGGACGCTGCGCGACCTGGTGCTGGGCCACCGCACCGACCTGACCCGCCTGCCGTGGACCGGGCACCGGGTCCGGAGGTGGGAGCCGGAGCCACTGCGGTGGGCCGGCGTGCACGCGCTGTACGGCCTCTACCGCGCCGCGGACCGCCGCGAGGACGCCGGCCTGGGACGCACCAGCCGCGTCGCCCGGGTCGCCCACCGCGTGGCCGGACGCTGACCTCGACCGGCGTCGCGCGGCGTCCCACTGCTGGACACCTGATTCGCGGTCGCTGCACGCTCCGGTCTAGGTTGAGGGGACCCCACAGACGTACAAAGACGTATGAACAGGAGCCGACGTGACCGACGTTGCGGCCAAGGATTCCCTGACTGTCACCGACAACCGGACCGGTCAGACGTACGACATCGCGATCACCGACAACACGATCGCGGCCAAGGACCTCGGGC
Source organism: Nocardioides pinisoli (assembly GCF_024199985.1). GTDB lineage: Bacteria > Actinomycetota > Actinomycetes > Propionibacteriales > Nocardioidaceae > Nocardioides > Nocardioides pinisoli. Next base: position 118,831 of record NZ_JANARS010000007.1, on the reverse strand, counting down.
AGATCCGCCTCGATGAGGAGCAGCCCGGTCTCGCGACCTACGACCCCGGGTTCGTCAACACGGCCTCGTGCCGGTCGTCGGTGACCTACATCGACGGCGACAAGGGCATCCTGGAGTACCGCGGGTACCCCATCGAGCAGCTGGCCGAGAAGTCCAACTTCCTCGAGGTGGCCTACCTCCTCGTCCACGGCGAGCTGCCCACCAAGGAGCAGTACGACGCCTGGGTGCACGAGATCACCTACCACACCTTCGTGCACGAGAACGTCAAGTCGTTCATGCAGGGCTTCCGCTACGACGCCCACCCGATGGGCATGCTGATGGCCTCGGTCGGTGCGCTGTCGACGTTCTACCCCGACGCCCGCAACATCAGCGACGCCGACAACCGGCACATGCAGATCGTCCGCATGATCGCGAAGATGCCGACCCTCGGCGCCTGGTCGTTCCGTCACGCGCAGGGCAAGCCCTACGTCTACCCGGACAACGACCTCGGCTACACCGCCAACTTCCTCTCGATGCTGTTCAAGATGAGCGAGTCGAAGTTCGAGGCCGACGAGCGCCTGGTCAAGGCCCTCGACGTGCTCTTCATCCTCCACGCCGACCACGAGCAGAACTGCTCGACCAACGCGGTCCGCTCCGTCGGGTCCTCGCAGGTCGACCCCTACTCGGCCGTCTCCGCCGGCATCGGCGCCCTCTACGGCCCGCTGCACGGCGGCGCCAACGAGGCCGTGCTGCGGATGCTCAAGCGCATCGGCAGCAAGGAGAACATCCCCGCCTTCATCGACGGCGTGAAGGACGGCAACGAGCGCCTGATGGGCTTCGGCCACCGGGTCTACAAGAACTACGACCCGCGCGCCAAGATCATCAAGAAGTCGGCCGAGGACGTCTTCGAGGTCACCGGCACCAACCCGCTGCTCGACATCGCGCTCGAGCTGGAGAAGATCGCGCTCGAGGACGAGTACTTCGTCAAGCGCAAGCTCTACCCCAACGTGGACTTCTACTCGGGCCTGATCTACGAGGCCTTCCAGTTCCCGCCGGAGATGTTCACCGTGCTGTTCGCCATCGGCCGTACGCCGGGCTGGCTGGCGCAGTGGTCGGAGCTGGTGCAGGACAAGGACCAGAAGATCGCGCGACCCAAGCAGATCTACACCGGCGACCGCGAGCTGACCTTCACCGCCGCCTCCGAGCGCTGGGCCTGAGCCCCCGCGCCATCTCGCACGACAGGACGCCCCCGGCCTCGCGGCCGGGGGCGTCCGTGCGTCTCAGCGCTCGAAGACCGCCGTCGTCCGCGCCGGCACCGTCACCTCGTCCGCCGCGACCGTGCTGCCCTTCACCACCGCGTCGGTGCCGGAGGCCTGCACGTCGTGCAACGACCAGCCCGCGCCGGCACCGGTGACCGTGGTGGCCTCCGGGGTGGCGTTGAAGACCACCAACACGCCGTCGCGGTCGGCGTCGACGTCCGCGCCCACGGTGTCGTCGACGAGCATCGCGATCACGCCCGGCTCGGTGTCGAGGAAGGACACCTTGGCCTGGATGGCGTCGAGGTCGCCGAGACGGAAGAGACGCGACGACGTACGGATGCGCAGCAGGTCCTGAGCACGGGCGTGCGCGGCGTCCATCGCCGCTGGGGTGGGGTCGAGCGCCGAGTCGGCGAGCAGCGGGCGCATGAAGTCCCACTTGGCCTCGTTGTCCGCCCGCAGCGGCAGCCCCGAGCCGAAGGTGTTCTCGCGACGCTGCCAGTCGACCCGGTTGAACCAGTCGCCCGAGTCGTAGGAGTTGCGGTCCAGGCTCTTGGAGCGGAGCAGGTCGGTGCCGGCGTGCCAGAAGACCACGCCCTGCGAGAGCGCGACCGTCGAGAGCGAGACGGTGTTCATCCGCACCCGGTCCTCCATCGAGGTGCCCTGCGGCAGCTTGAAGGCGAGGGAGTCGAAGAGCGTCTCGTTGTCGTGGGCGTCGACGTAGGTCACCGTCTCGGCCGGGTCGGCGGCGTAGCCCGCGGGCTGCCCGTTGTAGTCGACCTCGGAGCCCACGACCTCCTCGCCGGTGGCCGACGACGTGAAGCGGAAGTCGGCCAGGTTGCCGGCCAGGCCGAGCTTCACGAGGTCCTCGAGGTGCAGCAGCTCCGCGCGCTGCTCGTCCGCCGAGCCGTTGACGGCAGCGCCGTTGGGGTCGGTGAAGAGGCCGGAGCCGAAGCCCTGCACCCGCGGGTCCTCGTCGAAGGGCCCGCCCCCGCGCACGGCGTCGCGCAGGCGGTCACTGAAGGAGCCGATGCCCGAGCCGGCGAGGTTGCGCTGCGTGGCCTGCGTGAAGCGGGCGTCGTCGGCGACCTCTCCGAAGTTCCAGCCCTCGCCGTAGAGGTAGATGGCCTTGCCGTCCACGCCGTCGCGCTTGACGGTCAGGCCGTCGAGCGCGGCCCGCAGGCGGGTCATGTTCTCCAGCGAGTGGTGCCCCATCAGGTCGAAGCGGAAGCCGTTGACCTTGTAGTCCCGCGCCCAGGTGAGCACGGAGTCGATCATCAGCTTCTCCATCATCCGGTGCTCGGTCGCGGTGTTGGAGCAGCACGTGGAGGTCTCCACGGCGCCCGACGCGTTGAGCCGGTGGTAGTAGCCGGGCACGATCCGGTCGAGCACCGACTTGGGGTCCTGGCCGCTCGCGGCGGTGTGGTTGTAGACCACGTCCATCACGACCTGGAGACCGGAGGCGTTGAGTCCCTGCACCATCCGGCGGAACTCCACGGTGCGTCGGGGGCCCTCGGGGTCGGTGCTGTAGGAGCCCTCGGGGGTCGTGTAGTGGAGGGGGTCGTACCCCCAGTTGAAGCCGTCCTCCGTGCGCACCGCGTCGACGCACTCCTGCTGCTCGGTGGAGTCCGGCGGGAGGGAGGCCAGGTCGCAGGCAGGGGTCTGCTGGGCCGAGCGGCGCTCCTCGATGGTGGCGATGTCGAAGGCCGGCAGCAGGTGGACCGTGTTGAGGCCCGCGTCGGCGAGCCGCCGCAGGTGACGCATGCCGGCTGAGTCGTCGCGCGTGAACGCGAGGTAGGTGCCGCGCTCGGCGGCGGGAACGGTCTCGTCACCGATGGAGAAGTCGCGCACGTGCAGCTCGTAGACGTTGCGGTCCTCGGGCTGCGCGACCACCGGCGGCGTGGTGCGCGCCCAGCCGGCCGGCGCCAGCGCCGGGTCGGCGAGGTCGACGAGCAGCGAGCGCTCCGAGTTGGTCGTCAGCGCCACGGAGTAGGGGTCGGTCACCCGGTTGGTGACCACCTCGCCAGCGGCCGGCGACCAGACGGTCACCTCGAAGGTGTAGGCCGCGCCCTTCCACGAGGCGGGTCCCGACACCGTCCAGGTGCCGTCGCGCCGGCGGTCCATGGCGACGCGTCGTCCGGCGACCACGGTCGCGACGTCCTGCGCGGTGGGCGCCCACAGGGTCAGGGTGGGCCGGTTGCCGCGCCAGGTGGGCCCGAGGTCGGCCTCGGCCGCGTCGGCGTAGACGTCGTCGAGGACGCCCGGCACCTGCACGCCGGTGGCGTCGTGCAGCGTCCCGCCCGGGTCGTACGACGCGACCGCCAGCTGGCCGGTGAGGATCTCGGGCACCTTGCGGACCGCGGCCCGGTCGAGGCGGAAGGCCTCGTGGCCGGCGAGGTGGGGGAAGTCGGCGAGGACGTCGTCGGGCAGGCCTGCGGGGTCGTAGGTGAGCGGCACGCTCGAGCCGCCGGTGACGGCCTCGGCGTCGACGCCGAGGTCGCCGGCCTGCGACCAGTGCAGGCGGTAGCGACGGCTCGCTGCGTCGGGGACGTCCCAGGCGACGAGGTCGTCGCGCAGCCACTTCGCCTTCGCCTTGGAGAGCTCCGGTGCGGCGCCGGCGGCGCGGCTGGACACGGTGAGCCGGTGGGTCGCCACGTCGTAAGTGAAGACCATCTCGACCCCCGTCGCGGGGACGTCGAAGGCGATGTCGGCGCCGCCTGCCGCGCCACCGTCGCCGTAGTTCTCGTCCCACGACAGGCCGTGGGCGACCTTGGTGGCGTAGCTGCCGGCGGGCAGGGCCGTCGTGGTGAACGTGAAGGTGCCGTCACCGTCGGGGTCCTTGAGCCAGCCGCGCATGCAGTCGGGAGCCCAGTCCCCGGCGCAGCCCAGCTCCGACTGCATGCTGCCGGCCAGCGTGACGATCGGGCCGTTGGCGTCGGTGGTGACCCAGTGCGAGCCGTGCTCGTAGTAGAAGGTCACGTCGCGTGGCGCGTCGAGCACCAGCGGGACGTCGCCGCCACCGGGAGCGCCGCCCACGCCGTAGTTCTCGTCCCACGACCCGTCGATGGCGGCCTTGTAGGCGTAGCCACCGGCCGGCAGGGAGACGGTCCGCTTCCACACCAGGTCCTGCGGGTCCAGCGACAGCTGCGCCTCGGCGCAGTCGGGCTGCCAGTCCCCCGGGCAGCCGATCTCGGCGTTGTGGCTGCCCGGCATCGAGACCGCGCCCGGCTGGGTGACCGGTCCGCCGGTGCCCCCGCCGCCGGGCGTCGGCTCGGCCTCGGGGTCGCCGACCACGGCGTAGGTCGAGGCGACGGACAGGTTGCCGCTGCTGTCGCGGAGCACGGCGCGGTACTCGACCAACGACCCCTTCGCGAGCGTCCGCACGTCGTGGAAGACGCGGTAGGGGGCGTTGTCGTCGGTGCCGAGCGTGGTCCACGCGTCCGCACCGACCGGCCGCCAGGCCAGGGTGACCTGATTGAACCCGCCGTCGGGGACGCCGACCGTGATCGGCGCCCGTCCGCCGACGGTGCCGCCGGCCGAGGGCTTCTGGAACTGCACCGCCGGCGCCTCCGCGCGTCCGGGCAGCCTGCCCGTCGCGCGCCACACCACGGCCGACAGCGGCGGGACGGTGATCGTCGTACGCCCCTCGGCGTCGGTGCGCAGCGACGACCTCCCGGCCGGCCACACCTGCCTGAAGGTGCTGCGACGCATCTCGGTGCCGACGGTGACCGTCTTGGCGGTGGTCGCGTTGTTGAGGGCCACCAGGTGCTCGCGGCGCTCATCGGCGTCGATCCGGCTGAAGGCGAAGATGCCGGCGTCGCTCGAGGCGTAGCGGTGCAGCTGCGCGCCGTCGGCCAGTGCGGGGTGGTCCCTGCGCAGGTCCGCGAGGCCGCGGATCGTGCGGTAGAGCGGGTGGGACGTGTCGTAGTTGGCCTGAGCGGTCGTGGCGTCGGTGCCGATGAGGTCGTTGTCGTTGTAGGACGCCACCTTGCTGGGGAACATGTCCTCGCGGGCGTCCTTGTCGCCGCCGTCGCCGACGAAGCCCTGCTCGTCGCCGTAGTAGACGACGGGCTGGCCGCGGGTGAGGAACATCAGCGCGTGGGCGAGACGGTCGCGCTCGAGCTCGGAGCCGGTGCCCTTCAGGAAGGTGCCGATCCGGCCCATGTCGTGGTTGCCGAGGAAGGTCGGCGACGCGTAGGCGTTGGAGTCGGCGTCGGTGTACCAGTCGTCGGCGGCGTAGAAGTCGCGCAGCCGCGTCGTGGCACCGCCCTTGGCGAAGCCCGTGCCGACCGACTGGAAGCCGAAGTCGAGCGTGGCGTCGAGGCGTCCCTCGGTGCTGAAGGTCGACAGGTAGGCCGGGTCCGCGTCGTAGACCTCGCCGAAGGCGAAGAAGTCGTCGTTGCCGACCGATGCGGCGTGCTCGCGGATGGCGGGGGCGAACTCCTGCCAGAACTCCATGTTGACGTGCTTGGCGGTGTCGATGCGGAAGCCGTCGATGCCGAGGTCGACCCAGGCCTCGTAGATGTCGGTCATCCCGTCGACGACGTCGGGCTGCTCGGTGAAGAGGTCGTCGAGGCCGACGAAGTCGCCGTAGGTCGAGGACTCGCCGGCGAAGGTGGAGTCACCCCGGTTGTGGTAGTTCGTCGGGTCGTTGAGCCAGGCCGGGACCTTGACCGTGCGGTCGGCCTCGGACCGGAAGACCGGCGTGTAGGGGAACGAGGTGGCGGCGTCGAGCTCGGGGAAGTCGGGCGATCCCACGACGTCGCGGTCGTCGAACTCGTTCCCGGCCGCGTCGCGGTAGGGCTCGTCCTGCTTGGAGACGTAGCCGTACTGCTTCTCCTCGTAGTCGATGACGTCCGCGGTGTGGTTGGTGATGATGTCGAAGAAGACCTTGATGCCCCGCCCGTGGGCCTCGTCGATGAACGCCTCGAGCTCGGCGTTGGTGCCGAAGTGGGGGTCGATCTGCGTGAAGTCGGTGACCCAGTAGCCGTGGTAGCCCGCGCTGGCGTCGGCGCCGGCGCCCTGGACGGGCCGGTTCTTGAAGCTCGGGGTCAGCCAGATGGCGGTGGTGCCCAGGTCGGCGATGTAGTCCAGCCGGTCGGACAGGCCCTGGACGTCGCCGCCGTGGAAGAAGCCCTTGTCCGTCGGGTCGAGCCCGGTGGTCAGCCGGTCGCCGGAGAGTCCGCCCGTGTCGTTGGTCGGGTCACCGTTGGCGAACCGGTCGGCCATGACGAAGTAGAAGTTCTCGCGCGTCAGGGGGCCGCGCAGCGAGGTGCCGGCGAGCTCCCGGTCGACCTTCGTCGGCTTGGCGGAGGGCTGCTCGGCAGGGGCCACGGCGATCCGGTGGGACGCGTCGTCGTACGTGAAGCGCAGGCGCGCGGGGTGCTCGAGCACGAGCGGCAGGTCCGGACCGCCGGCAGCGCCTCCGGCGCCGTAGTTCTCCTGCCACGACCCGTTGACCGCGACCTTGTAGCCGTAGGTGCCGGCGGGCACCTCGGCGAGGAGCTCCCACGACCCGTCGGGCAGGCGCTCGAGACCCGAGGCCTCGCACGCCGGCGCCCAGTCCTCCGGGCAGCCGACCTCGTCCTGCAGGTTGCCGACGAGGGTGACGGTCGCCGGCGGCTGGGCCCGGTGGTCCGCCGCGGCGGGCGCGACGGGGGCGAGGGCGGCCACGACCGTGGCCAGGCCGGCGAGGGTGAGGACGGCGGGGGACGGACGACGCACGATGGGCTCCCGAGACGGTGCAGACCCCGGCCGCGGATGGCCGGGTGGCGCCGGTCACACTAAGGTCGACGTGAGAGAACTTGCAACACCTGCAAGATCTTTCAGCGGCCCCCCGCGTGCAAAGGGCTGGTTCTTGCAGAACCGGCTCTCCGGAGCCCGTCGCGGTCCACCCTTCCGATCGTGCGTGCCGCGGCTCCCGGATCACTACACTCGCCACCACTCGGGGGACGAGACGGCGCGACGCGGTCACGGAGGTGACGTGGCGACACGGGGGTACGGCACTCTCGGCGGGATGCTGCGTGCCCTGCGCGAGGACGCGGGGCTCTCGCAGGAGGAGCTCGCCGAGCGCGCCGGGCTCAGTCCCCACGCCATCAGCGCCCTGGAGCGGGGCACCCGCACCCGGCCCTACCCGCACACGCTCCGCTCGCTCGCCGCCGCGCTCGAGCTGACCGAGGACCAGCGCGCCGAGCTGCTCGCGGCCGTCCCGCCGAGGTCGCCCCGACCCGCCACCGACGCGCCGGCGCGCACCCGCGAGCTCCCCGTCCCCGCCACCCCGCTGCTCGGCCGTGACGACGACGTCGGCCGCGTCGCGGACCTCCTGCGGACCAGCCGCCTGGTCACCCTGAGCGGTCCCGGCGGGGTCGGCAAGACCCGCCTGGCCCTGGCCGCCGCGGCACAGGTCCGCGACCGCTACGCCGACGGCGTACGCCTCGTCGAGCTCGCCCCGCTCCTCGAGCCCGAGCAGGTGCTGACGGCGGTCGCCGACGCCGTCGACGCGCCGCGGGACCCGTCCCGCACGGTCGGCGACGACATCGTGGCCCGCCTGCGCGGCCAGCACCTCCTGCTCGTCCTGGACAACGTGGAGCACCTGCTCGACGCGGCCCCCGACGTCGCCGCCCTCGTCGAGGCGGTGCCCGACCTGTCCGTGCTGACGACCAGCCGCGCGCCGCTGCGGGTGCGGGGCGAGACCGAGTACGCCGTGGACCCGCTCGAGGTCGTGGACCTCCCGGACGGCTCACCCTCCCCCGCCGCGCTGCTGCTGCTCGACCGCGCGCAGCGGGTCAACCCCGGCTGGGGCGCCGACCCGTCCGACGCCGCAGCGGTCACCGCCACCTGCGAGCGCCTGGCTGGGCTGCCGCTGGCCCTCGAGCTCGCCGCGGCGCGGGCGCGCCTGCTCGACCCGGCCGCGCTGCTCGGCCGGCTCGACACCGCGCTGCAGACCGGCCCGCGTGACCTCCCGCCCCGCCAGCGCACGATGCGCGCCACCCTCGACTGGAGCCAGGGGCTGCTCGACGCGCCCGCACGCCGGCTGCTGCGGCTGATGGGCGTCTTCGTCGGAGGCACGACCCTGGCCGACCTCGAGGCGGTCGCGTCCCGCGCGGGGATCGCCGAGCACGAGGTGGTGACCAGCCTCGAGGAGCTGGTGGAGCACTCGCTCGTCCTCGCCGACGGCTCGGGACGCCTGCGGATGCTGGAGCCGGTCGCCCAGTACGCCCGCGACCTGCTGCGGGAGGCGGGCGAGTGGCAGGCGGCCACGCGCGCGCACGCTGCGCACTACCTCACGGTGGCGACCGACAACAGCTCGAGCTACCGCGACGGCGGGCAGGTGGCCGCGCTGGCACGCATCGACCTCGAGCACGCCAACCTCGGCGCGGCGGCCGAGCGGTCGCTGGCCGACGGTGACGTGGACACGCCTGCGCGCCTGGCCTGGGAGCTGTGGCTCTACTGGTGGCTGCGCGGGCGGCACGAGCACGGGAGGCGCTCCGCCGAGAGCGCGCTCGAGCACGCCGACCGGCTGGAGCCCGCCGTGCACGCGCGCGCCGCGCTCGCCGCCGCGACCATGGCGTTCGCGATGGACGACGTGGCGGCGGCCGCCGTGTGGTGGTCCGTCGCCGGCCAGCGCGCCGGCGACGAGCAGGACATCCTGTCCAACGCGGTGGCGGGCGACGGCCTGGTGGCGCTCGTGGAGGGTGACCTCGCCACGGCCCAGCGATGTTTCGAGCAGGCGATCGTCCACGCCGAGGCGGCCGGCCCCTCGGTCGAGTGGACGTGGGCACTGGGCCACATCTGGCTCGGCACCGTCGCCCTGCTCCGCGACGACCCCGACGAGGCGGTCCGGATGATCGCCGAGGGGCTGGACTCCGCACGTCGTCGCGGGGACCGGCTCACCTCCTACATCGCGCTCTACAACCTCTTCCAGGTCGAGCTCGCGCGCGGCGACCACGACGCCGCCCGCCGCCACCTCGAGGAGGGCACCCGGCTCTCCCTCGAGACCGGCGACCAGGCCAACCTCGCCTACCTCCTCGACGCGGGCGCGGTGCTCGCGGCCGCCTCCGACCAGCACGCACGCGTGCCGCTGCTGCTCGGCGCCGCCCAGGCGATCCGCGAGGCCCAGGGGGCGGCCGGTTACGGCTACTACCGGCCCGACCCGGCCGCCATCACCGCGGCGGCCGACGACGCGCGGTCGCACCTCGGTGCGGACCGCTACGACGACGCCCTCGACACCGGACGCGGGTTCTCCACCCTGCAGGCGGCCGGCATGCTGCGCGACCCCGGTCGGCCCCCGGGCTGACCGGCCCCCGGGCCTGACCCGCTCGGACCCCGTACACCGCTCGTACACCTGCGGCTGTCCGTGGCCCGCCGGCGTCGTACGCCTCGATGGTGGTCGCACGGCACACACCCGTGCCCCTCCACCTGAGGTCACTGAGGCCGCGCGAGGCCATCCGAGGAGCCGCACATGAGCACCACGCTCGACCCGTCCACCGCGTCCGGTCCGCACCGCGACGCCAGCACCGGCGCACCGACCCGGCCACCCGGCCGCGGGTGGGTGCTCGCCGGTCTCGGCGCCGGCCTCGCCGGGATCGTCTCCGTCGTCGCCAGCACCACGGTCGACGCTGCCTACGACCCCGCGAACTTCGGCGACGCCGAGGCCATCGCGGCGGCGATGGGCGACCTCGTGCCGCAGGTCCTGGTCTTCCACACCGCGACCATGGTGTCGTGCGCCCTGCTGGTGGTGTTCGCGGCAGGCCTGCACCGGCACCTGCAGCGACGCACGCACCCCGACAGCATCGTCCCCGGCGTGGCCGCGATCGGGATCGTCCTGGTGTGCGTGGCCCAGCTGATGGGCGCCGGCCTGACGACCGAGTTCGCCTTCGCCTTCGCTGCGCCCGAGGACGCCTACGTCCCCGAGACGGTCGTCTTCTTCGGGCACTGGATCGGCACCATCCCCTGGCTGTGGGGAGGCATCGGCCTCACGGCGCTCGCGATGGTGAGCGCGACCTTCCGGCAGGGCGCGTTCCCGCGCTGGGTCGGCTGGACCAGCCTGGTGCTCGGCGCCCTGACCACGCTGTTCCTGGTCAGCCCCGTGCAGTACATGGCGGGCATGACCGGCCCGATCTGGCTCGTCGTCGTCTCGGCGGCGCTCCTGCGCTCGGTGCGCCGGGCCTGACGTGCCACCCGTCGTGCCGGACGAGGCGTCGGTGCCCGACTTCGCGTCGTACGTCGCCGCGCGGCGGCCCGCCCTGCTCCGCTGGGCCCGCGCCGTCGCCGGCGACCCGCACAGCGCGGAGGACCTGCTCCAGGACTCCCTCGTCCGGGTGCTCCCCCGGTGGGACGGCCTCCGCGAGGGCGCGGCGGCGGACGCCTACGTCCGACGCACCATCACCCGCCAGTACGTCAGCTGGCAGCGACAGCCGTGGCGGCGCGACGAGGTCGCTGCGGGCACCGTCCCGGAGACCGCACCGGCTCCCCGGCAGGACGTGACGGTCGAGCAGGCCGCACGGCTCTGGGACCTCGTCCTGGCGCTCCCGCCCCAGCAGCGCGCCGCCGTCGCCCTGCGCTACTACGAGCAGCTGAGCGTCGCCGAGACGGCCGCGGTCCTCGGCTGCTCGACCGGCACCGTCAAGTCCAACACCAGCCGCGGCCTCGCGGCACTCCGCCGGCTCGCGGCCCACCCCGGCAGCAGCCCGACGACCACCACCCCCTGAGAGAGGACGTCCCATGTCGACCCCGTCCACCACCCCCGCCCGTCCGACCTGGCTGCCCGCCGACTTCCGCCACCCGACGAGGGTCGAGGTCCCCTTCGGGCACCACCTGCGACCGATCCGCGCCGAGGACACCGACCTCGACATGGTCGCCGTCATGGGCTCGCGCGAGCGGCTCTGGAGCATCTACGGCGAGGCCTGGGGATGGCCCCCCGCCGACATGACCCACGAGGCCGACCGCGCCGACCTCGCCCGCCACGCGGCGGAGATGGAGACCCACGAGTCCTTCAACTACGCGCTCCTCGACACCGACGAGACGGCGTTGCTGGGGTGCGTCTACATCGACCCGCCGGAGAAGCCGGGCGCCGACGCCGAGATCTCGTGGTGGGTCGTGGACGAGTGCGTGGGCACCGAGCTGGAGGCCGCCCTGGACGAGCTCGTCCCCCGCTGGATCGCCACGGAGTGGCCGCTGGAGCGGCCCCGCTACGTCGGCCGGGACCTCAGCTGGGCCGAGTGGATGGCCCTCCCCGACCTGCCCCGGTGAGGGTCGCGCCGTGATCCGCGGCGAGGTCTCTGCACCTTCCCAGCGCGTTCTCAGCGCATCCACAGGGTCCCGACGCATCGTCGTAGACATGAGCGACGGACAGACCCCCCAGCACGGCGGCCAGCACCACCCCCGGCCGGCCCAGGACAACCCCTACGAGCGGGCCTCCACCGGGTGGACCGGAGCCGGCCCTCACCCCGCACCGGCGGCACCTCCCGGACACCCCGGGTTCCCGGCCCAGCAGCCCACCCAGACACCCCCGCGCGGGCGGTCCGGGCGGGGACGGGCCGGACTAGCCGCCGCCGTCGTCGCCACCTCCCTGCTGGTCGGCGGAGGGGCCGGCATCGGTGGCGCCGCCTGGTGGGACGCGACCCAGGACGGCTCCAGCGGCTCGTCGCAGGAGAGCCCGGTGTCGACCTCGCAGGTGTCGTCGCAGCCGGACACGCCGCCGGCCGACGGGTCGGTGGAGTCGGTGGCCCAGAAGGTGCTGCCCAGCGTCGTGAAGATCGACGTCACCACCGCCGAGGGAGCCGGGTCCGGCTCCGGCATCATCCTCACCGCCGACGGCACCATCCTGACCAACAACCACGTGGTCGAGGGAGCCGAGGGAGGCACCGTCACGGTGTCCTTCGACGACGGCACCAGCGCCGAGGCCGAGGTCCTCGGCACCGACCCGCTCACCGACACCGCCGTGATCAAGGCCCAGGGGGTCTCCGACCTCACCCCGGCCACCATCGGCAAGTCCGCCAACCTCGGCGTCGGCGAGGGCGTCGTCGCCGTCGGCTCGCCGTTCGGCCTCGACGCGACCGTCACCAGCGGCATCGTCAGCGCGCTCGACCGTCCGGTCAACGTCGGCTCCGACGACCAGGGCAACTCCACGACGTACCCCGCGATCCAGACCGACGCCGCCATCAACCCCGGCAACTCCGGTGGCCCGCTCGTCGACATGACGGGTGCGGTCGTCGGCATCAACTCCTCGATCCGCACCGCCGCGTCGCAGTCGCCCTACGGCCAGGCGCAGGGCGGCTCGATCGGGCTCGGGTTCGCGATCCCCATCGACGAGGTGATGCCGATCGTCGACCAGATGGCGGCCGGCGAGACCCCGACGCACGCCCGCCTCGGCATCCAGGTCGGCGACCCGCGGACCGGCGACTCCGCAGGCGCGGTGGTGAGCGAGGTGACGCCCGGCTCGACCGCGGACAAGGCCGGTCTCACGGCGGGCAGCGTGATCACCCAGGTCGACGACCAGCGGATCACCGGCGCCGACTCCCTCGTCGCGACGATCCGCTCCTACCGCCCCGGCGACTCGGTGACCGTCACCTGGACGAGCGGCGGCGACGAGCAGAGCGCGGACCTCGTCCTCGACTCCGACGCCACCCAGGGCTGACCCGCTCGCCCACCCCGGCCCGGGGCAACGGGTCCACGACGACACTCCCGTCCCCACTGGTGGGGGCGGGAGTGCGCGCATGGACCCGTTACCGGGCGACGGACATGATGGGGCCAGCCGTCGACCCGAGGAGTCACATGCAGCTCGAGCTCAGCCCCGCCGACGCGGAGTTCCGGACGAGGATGCGGGAGTTCTTCACCACCCGGGTGCCGCAGGAGATCCGCGACACCGTCCTCGAGGGCCGGCACCTCACCAAGGACCAGATCGTCGAGGCCCAGCGGACGCTCAACGCCGAGGGCCTCGCCGTGCCGCACTGGCCGGTCGAGTGGGGCGGCCAGGACTGGACCGAGCTCCAGCGGCACCTCTGGCACGAGGAGATGCAGCGCGCGGGCGTGCCGATCCCGCTGGCGTTCAACGCCTCCATGATCGGGCCGGTTATCGCCCACTTCGGCACGCAGGAGCAGAAGGAGCGCTTCCTCCCCGCCACCGCCAACCTCGACATCTGGTGGTCGCAGGGGTTCTCCGAGCCCGACGCCGGCTCCGACCTCGCGAGCCTGCGCACGACCGCGGTCCGCGACGGCGACGACTGGGTCGTCAACGGCCAGAAGACGTGGACCACGCTGGGCCAGCACGGCGACTGGATCTTCACCCTGGTGCGCACCGACCCGGAGGTGAAGAAGCAGGCCGGCATCTCGATGCTCCTCATCGACATGACCACCCCCGGCGTCGAGGTGCGGCCGATCGAGCTGATCGACGGGGGCCACGAGGTCAACGAGGTGTGGTTCACCGACGTGCGGGTGCCGGGCGACCTGCTGGTCGGCGAGCTCAACGGCGGCTGGACCATCGCCAAGTTCCTCCTCGGCAACGAGCGCGTCGGCGTCGCACCGGTGGGCGCGACCAAGCGTGCCCTCGCCGGGCTCAAGCGGTCGGCGGCCGCGCAGATGGACGACCCGCTCGTCCGGGCCCGTGTCGCCGAGCTCGAGACCGCGCTGCTGGCGCTCGAGCTCACCGCGCTGCGGGTGGTCGCGCACTCCTCGGACGGCGCACCGCACCCGGCCTCCTCGGTCCTCAAGCTGCGGGGCACCGAGCTCCAGCAGGCGGTCAGCGAGCTCGCGCTCGACCTCGCCGGGCCCGCGTCGCTCGCCGCCCACGCGGGCGACGACTCGCCCCAGGAGGGCTGGGCGCGCCGGTCGGCACCGACCTACCTCAACCTGCGCAAGGCCTCGATCTACGGCGGGTCCAACGAGATCCAGCGCCAGATCATCAGCCGCACCATCCTGGGACTCTGAGGGGACGGGGAGACGACATGGACTTCACCTACGACGACGAGCAGCAGGCGCTGCGCGAGGCCGTCCGCGGCCTGCTCGCGACGACGTACGGCGACCACGAGGCGCGGCGCCGCACGGTGGCCGACGACCCCGGGTTCGACCGCTCCCTCTGGGGCCGCCTGGCCGAGATGGGCGTCCTCGGGCTGCCCTTCAGCGAGGCCGACGGCGGCGTCGGCGCCGGTCCCGTCGAGATCGGGATCGTGTGCCAGGAGATGGGTCGCGTGCTCGCCCCCGAGCCCTACCTGTCCGGCGTCGTGCACGCCGGCGGCCTCGTCGCCGCGGTCGGGACGCCGGCGCAGAAGGCCGACCTGCTCGGCCGCCTCAGTGCCGGTGAGGTCCTGCTCGCCGCGGCCGACACCTCTCCCGGTGGCCGGTGGTCCGCCGGCGCCGACGGCGTCCGCGCCTCCGTCTCGGACGGGAGCTGGACCCTCGACGGCGTCGCCGACCCGGTCATGGGCGGCGCCTTCGCCGACCACCTCGTCGTGACGGCCGCGCTGCCCGACGGCGGCGGCACCGGCGTGTTCGTCGTGGACGCCGGCGCGGTGTCGGTCACCGGCTACGCCGCGGCCGACCTGACCCGCGCGGCGACCGTGCGCTTCGAGGCCAGCGCCGCCACACCGCTCGGCGAGCCCGGTCGTGACCTCACCCCGAGCATCGCCACGATCAGCGACCTGACCCGGATCATGGGCGCCAACCAGGCCTTGGGCGTGATGCAGAGCCAGGTGCGGGCCACGACCGACTACCTCAAGAGCCGCAAGCAGTTCGGCGTCACGCTCAACACCTTCCAGGCGCTCACCTTCCGCGCCGCCGACATGTACGTCTCGCTGGAGCTGGCCCACAGCACCGTCGACTGGGCGACCATGACCATCGCGGGCGGCGACCGCGAGGTGGTCGCCGACGCCGCCGACCGCGTCGGGCTCCAGGTCGGCCGGGCGGCGCGCCACATCGGCGAGGAGGCCATCCAGCTCCACGGAGGCATCGGCATGACCGCGGAGTACGCCGTGGGCGTGGGCACCGCGCACCTCGCCGTCCTCGAGCAGTGGCTCGGCAACGCCGGGCACCACCTCGCGCGACTCTCCGCCCGGGTCACCGACCACGACCTCGTCGAAGCGGTCTGAGGCGGCCCCTGATGGACCTCTCCCTCACCGAGGAGCAGCAGGCCTTCCGCGACCTCGCCCGCGACTTCCTCGAGCGGGAAGCCGTCCCCCACCGGATGCGGTGGGACCACGAGGAGTCCGTCGACCTCGCGATCGTGCCGAAGATGGCCGAGCTCGGCTTCTTCGGACTCACGATCCCCGAGCGCTACGGCGGGGTCGGTGGCGACTACGTCACCTACTCCCTGGCCATGGAGGAGCTGGGCCGGGCCGACTCCGCGCTGCGCGGGATCGTGTCGGTGAGCAGCGGGCTGGTGGGCAAGTCGATCCTCGACCACGGCACCGAGGAGCAGAAGCAGGAGTGGCTTCCCCGCCTCGCGTCCGCCACGGCGCTCGGCTGCTTCGGGCTCACCGAGCCCGGCACCGGCTCCGACGCGGGCAACCTCACCTCCCGTGCCGTCCGCGACGGGTCGGACTGGGTGATCGACGGCCAGAAGCTCTTCATCACCAACGGGACGTGGGCCGACGTCTCCCTCGTCTTCGCGCGCACCAGCGACGAGGGCCCGCGCGGCGTGACGGCGTTCCTCGTCCCGACCGACACCCCCGGCTTCGAGGCCCGCGAGGTGCGGAACAAGCTCGGGCTGCGCGGCCAGGCGACCGCCGAGCTGTTCCTCAGCGGCGTACGCGTCCCGGACTCGGCGCGGCTCGGCGAGGTCGGCCGCGGCTTCCGGATCGCGATGGGCACGCTCGACAAGGGCCGGCTCGCCGTCGCCTCGGGCTGCGTGGGGATCGTGCAGGGCTGTCTCGAGGCATCGGTGGCCTACGCCGGGGAGCGCAGGCAGTTCGGCAAGCCGATCGCGTCGTTCCAGCTGGTGCAGGACCTCATCGCCGACATCTCGCTCGACGCCGACGCCGCCCGGCTGCTGGCCTGGCGGTGCGCCGACCTCGTCGACCGCGGCGAGCCCTTCGGCATCGCGGCCTCCAAGGCCAAGCTCTTCGCGTCGGAGGCCGCCGTGCGGGCCGCGAACAACGCGATCCAGGTGCACGGCGGGGCGGGCTACGTCGACGACTTCCCGGTCGCGAAGTACCTGCGGGACGCCCGCGTGATGACGCTCTACGAGGGCACGTCGCAGATCCAGAAGCTCATCATCGGCCGCGCCGAGACCGGCATCAGCGCCTTCGGCTGACGTGCCGCGCGCCTAGACTCCGCGCGTGCGCCCGCTCGCCGCAGTGCCTCCCGCCGTCGGCCTTGCCGTCGCGCTGGGAGTCGTCGTCCTCACCGGACAGGGCGGCGGCCCGACGAGTGTGGCGACGCCCGCGGTGCCGGAGGAGATGGCGGGCTACTCGCACCTGACCGGGTCGGTGTCGTCCTCGCCGCCCGGACCTGTCGTCGCGCTGTGGCAGCACGGCTACGGCGTCGAGTTCCTCGACTTCCCGCAGGCGGTCGTGCTGGGCGCGGACGGCGCCAGCTATCGCCGCGTCGACGTGGCCGAGGAGCGCGCCGGCGGCGAGACCCAGGGCGACCCGGCGCCGATGCTGCTCTCGCCCGACGGCACCCGGGTGGCGGTCGGCGACCACGACGTCGACCGTCCTGACGTCGTCGTCGTCGACCTGCGCACGGGCGCGACGACCCGCCACGCCCTCCCCGCCGGCCGCAGCGTGGTGCCGGTGGCGTGGTCCGCGGACGGCAAGACGCTGGCGAGCCTGGTGTCCGACGAAGCGACGAACCCCTACTCCGGAGGGCGGATCACCGGCGACATCGCCCTGCTGGACCTCCCCGACGACGCGGCGCAGGTGCTCGGGCTCGACCGGTCGTCCACCGGGGCGGCGTTCTCGCCCGACGGCTCGGAGATCGCGGTCGAGCAGTCAGGCGCGGTCACCGTCGTGGACCTGCAGGACGGCGGCCAGCGCGACCTGGAGGTCCACGGGGTGCTGGCCGGGCCCGCCGCCTGGTCGCCCGACGGCCGGCTGCTCGCCGTCACGAGGACGGAGCCGGTCGCGGCGCCGCCGGGCGTCGACGCGCCGGGCATCCCGACCGGGCTGGCCTTCGTCGACGCGACCGGGCGCGGCGGCGACGTACCGGATCCCCTGCGGCTCGACCTCACCGGGCCGGGGCGCGTGCTGGGCTGGGCCGGGCCCGAGGCGGTGCTCACGGTGGTCGCGGTCGAGGGCACGGACTCGTGCTGCGGGCACGACCAGCAGACGCTCTCCGTGGTACCGCTCGACGGCGCCCAGCCGCGCACCCTGATGCGGATGTCCGACCTGGCGTCCTTCGGCGTCGGTCGCTTCCAGCTCGCCTCGTCGCTCGCCGCGACCCTCGAGGTCGTCGATCCCGACGCCGTGGACCGCGGCCCGTGGCCGTGGCTGCTCCGGGGAGTGCTCGCCGTCGCAACGGGCCTCCTGGCGTGGATGCTCGTCCGGGCCGTGGTCCGGCGACGCGCGCGCTAGTCCGGACCTGCCCCGACGACCCGGCGCACCTCGGTGAGGTCGAGGTCGTAGGGACCGATGCGGGTGAGCACCCAGGAGGCATCCCGGTCCCTCCAGGCTGCGGGGTCCTGCCCGGGCTGCAGGTCGACGACCAGGTCGAAGCCCGGCCTCGGCTCGTGTGCGGCGAGGTCGGTGGCGACGGTGTCGAGGTCGGCCGGACCGTCCAGTCCGATGACGAAGAACCCGTCGTACGACGCCGCGCGCCGCAGCGGGGCCCGGTTGCCGAAGCGTCCGGCCAGCCAGATCGGCACCGGGGGCGCCGGGAGGAAGCGGGCGCCGCGAGCGACCTGGTGCTCACCCGCGTGGTCGACGGTCTCGCCGGCCAGGAGACCCGTGAGCACGGCGAGCCCCTCGTCGAGGATCCGGCCGCGCACCCGGGGGTCCGGCTCGTCGCCGAAGGCGCTGAACTCCCCCACCCAGTCGTCCCCCAGCCCCAGGCCGAGCACGAAGCGCCCGCCCGACAGGACGGCCAGGCTCGCGGCCTGACGGGCCAGGACCTGGGGCCGTCGACGGGGCAGCGGGGTGACCATGGGGCCGAGCAGCAGCCGTTCGGTGCGCATGGCGATCGCGGCGCAGCACGTCCACGGGTCCGCGATCGCGGCCACCCGGTCGCCGTACTGCAGGTGGTCCCAGACGAAGAAGCCGTCCCACCCGGCGGCCTCGGCCTCGGCGGCGAGGTCACCGACCAGCCGTGGGTCTGCCAACGCGTCGAAGGGGGCGACGAAGAGGCCGCGGCGGGTGGTCATGGCGCCATTCGAGCACGCGGGGGCGTGGCGTCCGTCAGCCGCCGTGGTCCCGGGGCTCAGGCGGATGCGCCGCCCACCCGCCGAGCCAGGACGCCAGCGTGACCTCCGAGGTCCACGGACGCAGGCCGGTGGCCAGCGGCGGGCCCTCGGGCGCGAGGTCGGGCCGCCCCCACCGCGCGGCTCGGCGCAGCAGCCGCAGGTCCTGCACCTCGCCGCAGCCGTCGGCGAGCGGGCGACGCCCGGTGGTCCCGTCGAGGCCGTCGAGGAGCGACGTCCACGCCCAGGCGTCCCCGACGAGGCCGCGGCGCAGCTCGAGGTGCACGCGCGCCGTGGACGGCAGCGCCGAGTCCGCCGGCACGACGCGCGGGTCGGGGCCGACCATCCGGCGGTGCGCGTCGGACAGGCGTACGACGGCGCGCGGGAGCGCCGCGAGCAGCGAGTCGACCGTGACGAGGAGCTCCGTGTCGGCGAGGTGCGGGGCGCAGGTCACCACCACGTCCGCGGGTCCTCGCAGCAGCCCGCGCCAGGCGGTGACGGGGGCGGCGCCGCGGTCGGCGACGGCGACGGTCTCGGCGAGGAGGGCGTCCGGGTCGCGGGTGCGGGCGCCGGCGTCCGGTCCGTCGTGCCAGGCGACGGCGTCGCGCCGGTGCGCCAGCAGGCCACCCGCGGTCCACGACCGGTGGGCGAAGTCCCAGTCCTCTCCCCCATAGCTGGAGAAGGTCGCGTCGAAGCCGCCGACCTCGTCCCACCACCACCGGCTGCACGCGAGCACGGCGCTGATGACGAACCGGTGGCTGCTGCCGTCGGCGTCCAGCAGGTCGCGGCTGGCGTCGTACGCCTCGCGGAGCCAGGCCGGCTCGGGCAGCTCCAACGGTGGCGCGACCTCCTCGATCGCGTGGTCCGGCGAGGTGCCGGCGAGGTCGGCGTGCCGGCGCCGACCCACGACGAGGGCCTCGGGGAGGGCCTCGGGGAGGGCGACCATGCGCTCGACGAAGTGCGGCTCGGGGACGGTGTCGGCGTCGAGCAGCACCAACAGGTCACCGCTGCTCGCCGCCACGCCGAGGTTGCGGGCGGCCGCCGCGCGGAAGCCGTCGTCGTGCTGGCGCACCACACGCACGCCCGGCGGGACCGCGGGCGCCCGCGCCGACCCGTCGTCGGCCACCACGACCTCGTCCGGCCGGCGGGTCTGCCGACGCAGGGCCGCGAGCGTGCGGTCGAGCTCGGCCTGCTGCTCGAAGTGGGTGACCACGACGGACACGCGGCGGCCAGGCGCCTGCCCGGGCGCTCCCTCGGGCGCGAGGTCCCAGCGGTTGCCGGGCACGCTCGAGCCCCACGGCGGCGCCGTCACCGCACCGACGCCCACCACGCCCGGTAGGCCGTGACGGTCTCGTCCAGCCCCGGACCGAGGCCGGCGCCCGGGGCGGTCCAGGTCGACGCCGGCCGGCGCAGCGCGGCGTCGAGGCGCGGCACGAGGGTGGCGTCGTCGAAGAGGCTGAGGGTGCCGGGGCGCAGCGCGGCCATCTCGCGCGCGTAGGCGCCGTCGCGCACGAGGGGACGCCGGCCCGCGGCGATCCACGAGTTCAGGCTGCCCGAGGCGGACACGTTGCGATGCGCGGTCACCCCGACCGTCACGCTGCGCAGGGCGCGGACGAGGTCGTCGTCCGGCACCCGCCCGGAGACCTCCACCGGCACGCCGCGCTCCCGACCGGAGCGCACCAGCGACTCCAGCTCGTCGACGTGCCCCGGCGCCGCGTCGCCCAGCACGCGCACGGACGCCATGATGCCGGCCCGTCTCAGGGCGGCGACCGCGCGGACCACCTGGCGGTGGCCCTTGCCGGGGTAGACGAAGCCGAACACGCCGACCACCGGTCGCGTCGCGACCCCCTCGGCCGCGCGGGGGCGGGGCACCTCGACCACGGCCGGCCCCTCGACGGGCAGCGGGATGACGGTGCCCCGGGCGCCGGGCGCGCTCCAGCGGTCGACGAGCGCGTGCTCGTGCCAGGAGTTGGTGGCCCAGGCCCGGCTGGCGCGCACGATCCGGCCGTACGCCGCCGCTCGCCCCGGGAAGCCCGGCCCGTCGGTCGGCTGCGGGACGTCGTGCAACGTCACCGTGAGGCGTGCTCGCCGCGCCAGCTGCTCGACGGCCTCCGCCGCGGCCGCCGGCTCCCGTCCGAACAGCCGGTCGGTCAGGTGCACGTGCACCGCCGCCCCCGGCTCGACGTCGCGGACGTCGCGGACCACCGGTGCTCCGGCCGCGGCGGCCACCTCGCCGGCGTACCGGGTCACGCCGTGGGTGTCGGAGCCGAGCAGCAGGTGGTGGGGCGTCGCGAGGTCGATCGCGAGGCGTGGGTCGGCGGGGTGCAGCACCTCGCCATCCTCACCACCTTCGACAGACCCGTGCTCCCCCGAAGGTGGGGGATCACGGTGGGGGTCGTCACAGGGGGTCAGGAGCGGGCGCTCAGGACCCGGCCAGCCTCTTCTGGAAGTCGCCCAGGCGGGCGACGGGCACGAAGCCGAGGGCCTCGTTGACGCCGATCATGTGGCTGTTGACCTCGGCGTTGTAGGTCGTCAGCCGGGTGATGTCGGGGCGCTCGCGCTGGAGCAGGCGGAGGTTGGCCACCTTCACCGCCACGCCGAGCCGGTGCCCGCGGTGCGCGCGATGGACGAGCGTGCCCCACTGGTAGGCCCGGCCGGGCTCGTGGATCGTCGTGGCGAGGTCGGAGTAGGCCACCACCTCGCCCGTGGCCGACAGGGCGACCGTGTTGTGCTTGGTCCGGCCCTGCCGGGCGAGCGTCTCCTCGCGCTCGCGCACCGCCTCGGTGCTCACCGCCTCCGGCTCGAGCTCGAGGTCGCCGGTGGGTGCCTCGGTCGCCAGCGTCGAGGTGATCTCGGCCCAGCCCTGCAGCAGGTCGTCGGGCACCGGACCGGTCCACGAGCGCAGCGTGTACGCCGCGTGCGCGCGGGCCGCGTCGTCGGCGAGCCCGGCGAGCAGGCCGTCGTCGACCGGCAGCCGGAGCTCGCGCTGCACCTCGGCGAGCGCGAGGTCGAAGCCGCGTGCCCGGGCGAACTCCGGGCCCGACGCGCCCCTGCCGTCCGAGCCGGCGTCGTGGGGCCACGACGAGAGGCCGGTGAGCACGCGGCGCCCGCGGGAGCGCGCCTCGTCCTCGAGGAGCGCCAGCAGGGCCGTGCCGACGCCCCGGCGCCGGCGCGCGGGGAGGACGTGGACGTCGAGCTCGCCCAGCTCGAGGTTGTCCAGGAGGGGCGTCCGCATCCAGCCGGCCCCGACCGTCTCCCCGTCCACGGCGGCCGACCAGGCGCCCGACCAGCTGTGGCTCCCGCCAGCCCGCATCGTCGCCCGCAGCTCCTCCAGCTGCCACGGCGTCGCCACCTCGCCCAGCTCGTGCCGCGCGGAGACGTCGTAGACGTGGTGCCAGGCGGCGAAGGCGGCGTCGTCGGACGGGTCGACCGGTGTGATCTCCAGGCTCATCGCGCGCGTGACACCCGGCCCTCGTCCCAGACCGGGCCGTCGGACTCGTAGACCTCGCCGTCGGCGCCGTAGACCAGGAAGCGGTCGAAGCCGCGGGCGAACCACCGGTCGTGCGTCACTGCGAGCACGGTGCCGTCGAAGGCCTCGAGGCCTGCCTCCAGCGCCTCGGCGGACTGCACGTCGAGGTTGTCGGTGGGCTCGTCGAGGAGCAGCAGGGTCGCACCCGACAGCTCGAGCAGCAGGATCTGGAACCGAGCCTGCTGGCCGCCGCTGAGCGACTCGAACCTCTGCTCGCCGGCGTGCGCCAGCTCGTAGCGGTCGAGCACCCGGCTGGCGGCCTCGCGACCCATCCCGTCGCGGTGGTCGTCGCCGCGGTGCAGGATCTCCAGCAGGGTGCGCCCGACGAGCTCGGGGTGCTCGTGGGTCTGCACGAACCAGCCCGGCCGCACCCGCGCCCCCAGCTTGGCGCTGCCGGTGTGCGCCACCGGCGCCGGAGGGGAGCCGACGGGCTGGTGCTCGATGTCAGGATCGCTGCCGCCGGCGGCGAGGAGCCGCAGGAAGTGCGACTTGCCGGAGCCGTTGGAGCCGAGCACCGCCACCCGCTCGCCGTACCAGACCTCGAGGTCGAACGGCTTCATCAGGTTGGTCAGCTCGAGGTCGGTGCAGACGACGGCGCGCTTGCCGGTGCGCCCGCCCTTGAGCCGCATCTTCACCTGCTGCTCGCGCGGCTGCTCGGTCGGCGGCCCGGCCTCCTCGAACTTCTTCAGCCGGGTCTGCGCCGCCTGGTAGCGGCTGGCCATGTCGGAGTTGTAGGCCGCCTTCTGCTTGTACATCAGCATCTGGGCGCGCAGCTTGGCGTACTCCTCGTCCCAGCGGCGACGCAGCTCCTCGAAGCGCTGGAAGCGCTCGGCGCGGGCCTGGTGATAGCTGGCGAAGCCGCCCGGGTGGGTCCACACCAGGTTGCCGGCACTGCCCAGCTCGACCGTCACGATGCGGGTGGCGGTGTTGGCGAGCAGCTCGCGGTCGTGGCTGATGAACAGGATCGTCTTGGGCGACTCACGGATCCGCTCCTCCAGCCAGATCTTGCCGGGGACGTCGAGGTAGTTGTCCGGCTCGTCGAGCAGCAGTACCTGGTCGGGGCCCTGCAGCAGGTACTCCAGGACGAGCCGCTTCTGCTCGCCGCCCGACAGGGTCGTGAGCGCGCGGTACTTGGCGCGGTCGTAGGGCAGCCCCATCGCCGCGGTGGTGACCTTGTCCCAGACCACCTCGAGGTCGTAGCCGCCGACGTCGCCGTAGTGCCCCAGCGCCTCGGCGTAGGCCATCTGCACCGGCTCGCTGTCGTCGTCCATGAGCCGCAGCTCCTGCGCGGCCACCTCCTCGGCCCAGCGGCGTACGTCGACCGGCGCGACGGAGAGCAGCAGGTCGGCGACCGTCTCGTCGGCTCCTCCGTGGCCGACGAACTGGCGCATGACCCCCAGCCCTCCGGATCGCGTGACGACGCCGGCATGGGGCTTGAGGTCGCCCGTGACGATGCGCAGCAGCGTGGTCTTGCCCGCGCCGTTGGCACCGACCAGCGCGACCTTCTGCCCGTCGCCGACGCGGAAGCTGACGTCGTCGAGCAGCACCCGCCCGTCCGGCAGCTCGTAGCGCACTCCGGCGACATCCACGTGACCCACGGGAGGATTCTCGCGCCTCCCCCGCCTCCGCGTCGCATGGTTATCGCGCCGCGGGCGTATCGAGACCCGCACACCCTCTGGTTCCTCGTTGGTCGAGTAGCCCGCGAGGTACGAGTGGGCGTATCGAGACCCGCACACCCGCCGCCCTCGCTGGTCGAGTAGCCCGCGAGGAACGAGCGGGCGTATCGAGACCCGCACACCCTCTGGTTCCTCGTTGGTCGAGTAGCCCGCGAGGAACGAGCGGCCGTATCGAGACCCCGGGACCCGCTGGTCGAGTAGCCCGTGAGGAACGAGCGGGCGTATCGAGATCCCCCGTACGCCGCTGGTCGAGTAGCCCGCGAGGTACGAGCGGGCGTATCGAGACCCCTGCACCCACCGCCCTCGCTGGCCGAGAACGGACGAAGTCCCGTCACGAAACCAGTCCGAGAGGTCGCCCAGCGACCGTCCACACGCGGGCCGTTTCCGGGGGCGACCGTTGTCGGTGGTCGCGCGTAGAATCGAACACATGATCGAAGTGCTGGCAGGGCCCGGAGCAGGTGAGGTGCAGGACCTCACCGCCCGTGACCTGCTCACTGCGATCCGCGACCGGCGCCGCGACGAAGAGCGAGCAGCAGCCGACCAGCTCCTCCTCGCCGCTCAGTGGGCCGACCTGCACCCGCCGGAGTCGATCTACGACGCAGCCGTGTTCTCGATCCCCGCGGGCGGTCGGGAGCACGAAGAGCCCATCGCGGGTGAGGGATGCCCCCTGGTGGCGGAGTTCTGCGTCGCCGAGCTCGGCGGCGTCCTCGGGATCTCGACGACGGCGGCGAAGAAGCTCATCGGCCACGCCCTCGAGCTGCGCCACCGCCTGCCACGCCTGTGGGCGCAGGTGCACGCCGGCCGCGTCCCGGCGTGGCGGGCCCGGCTG
This sequence comes from Nocardioides pinisoli, assembly GCF_024199985.1. Taxonomy (GTDB): domain Bacteria; phylum Actinomycetota; class Actinomycetes; order Propionibacteriales; family Nocardioidaceae; genus Nocardioides; species Nocardioides pinisoli. Next base: position 94,233 of record NZ_JANARS010000007.1, on the reverse strand, counting down.
GTCGCGGAGACCACCATCCACTCCACGCCGTCGCTGACGCGGGAGGCGGTCGGGTTCGTCGACGCCCAGGTCGCGGCCGTGGCGGGGAAGGTCGGCCCCGCCCAGCTCGACCGGCTGGTCGCCGGGGCGATCAAGCGGTTCGACCTCGCCGAGCCGGACCCGACTGCGGACCGGGAGGACGGCTGGCTCCACGTCGACCCCCGCCACGCCAGCATCGACACCCAGGACGTGCACTACGCCGGCACGATGCGGATGGAGGCCGAGCTCGGCATCGCCGACGCCCTCGACGTCGACCGCGCCCTGGCCCACGGTGCGGCCACGTTGAAGGCACTGGGCTCCAAGGAGTCGCTGAACGTCCGACGCGCGAAGGCCCTCGGCGACCTGGCCCGCACCCAGACCGCCCTCGACCTCCACACCCAAGGCGCCACCGCGGCCAAGACCACCGACACCAGCACGGACCCCGACACCAGCACCGACAGCGACACGGGCGCCGACCCGCAGCGCTTGCCGGCCGCGCGGGAGGTCGTGCTCCACGCCCACTTCGACGCCAACCTGTCCGGCGACCAGACCGTGTTCGGTCCCACCGGACGCATGGAGGAGGGCCAGCGGCTGGTCCTGCTGGACCAGATCAAGTCCTGGTGTGCCGACTCCCGGACCAGGGTCACCATCAAGCCGCTCATCGACCTCAACACCCAGCTGGCGACCGACGCCTACCAGGTGCCGGACAAGATGCGCGAGCAGGTGATTCTCCGCGACCGCACCTGCGTCTTCCCGTGGTGCACCCGCCCCGCGCGGCGAGCCGACATCGACCACATCATCCCCCACGACCCCGACGCGCAAGCCGAAGGCCGGCCCCAACCCGGACCCACCGCCACGTGGAACCTGGCCTGCCTGTGCCGGTTCCACCACCGGTTGAAGACACACTCGGCCTGGCGATACGACATGGTCGCGCCAGGGACCTTCGAGTGGACCAGCCCCCACGGGCACCGCTACCGCCGCGACCACACCGGCACGAGCTCGATCGACCCACCGATCACGAGGTCGGCCGACCCGCCGGACCCGCCCGGCATCCCGCGACCCCGCCGACGATGACCCCGCCGACGATGACCCCGCCGACGATGACCCCGCCGACGATGACCCCGCCGACGATGACCCCGCCCCGCACCCCGCCACCCACCAGGTCGCGGGGCCACAGGCACGTCTGACCGACCTGTTCGACTGCCGCCGTCACAGCGTCCGGCTAGCCACCTTCACGGCGTGCCACTGAGCACCTGCGACGGTCAGCACGGACGCGTGGTGGGCATTGTTCGCAGGCGTCCTGGAAGGGGTCGCCTCGGTATTGGCACGAAAGCCGGAGGGGCTCGTCGTCAGCGCTGGGCGCGGCGACGGCACGCGGACCATGGTCGAGATCGTGATGTCTCCCGAGGAGTGGGACGACGTCGTCTCGATGATGTGGGGTTCGGCGCCCGGGTGGGCATCACGCCTGGTCGTGCCACACGACCTCGAGGTCGTCAGTGACCACGAGCTCGTCGCGCTCGCACACAGGCCGGTCGGCGAAGTCGTGTTCGACGATCACCGCGCCAGCGGCGTCGAGCACCTCGAACGAACCGTCCCCGGCCACGAGGCACTGACGCTCGCGATCGGGGAACTGGGTGTCGAACCGGAAGACCGGGTCCAGCGCTCGGTCCATCAGCAGACGGCCGGCGCCGTCGAGGACGTGGATCCTCAGGTCGTCGCGCCCCGTCTCGTTGCGGAGCAGGGCCGTGCCGTCATCGCTCGCCTCGAAGCCGCACGCGGACAGGCATGCGGCCAGCGCGAGCGCGGCGGCCAGGTGGCGGGGAGAGGTCACCGGTCCATCCTCCCGCCGAGCCCGCCCACGACGCGGCGCTTCCGGAGAACGACGCGACGCTTCCAGGAGACACCGAGAGCGCAGCCCCGGACCACTGGTCCAGACCAGCATTAGGGTGCTGGCCATGGCTGAGACGACCACCGGCACGACCGAGCAGACGACCGCCCCGCGCTGGAGGATCATCGGGCCCGGTCTCGTCGTCGCCGCGACGGGAGTCGGCGCGGCCGACCTCGTCGCGACGCTGATCGCGGGCCAGAAGTTCGGCTACACCCTGCTGTGGTGCGTGGTCGTCGGCTGCCTGATGAAGATCGTGCTCGTGGAGGGCGCCGGGCGCTACTCGCTCTCCACCGGGCGCACCATCTTCGAGGGCTGGCGTTCGCTGGGCGCGTGGACGACGTGGTACTTCGCGCCGTACATCGTGATCTGGGGCTTCGTCTACGGCGCCGCCGCGATGGCCGGCACCGGCCTCGCCCTGGCCGGCCTGACGGGCGTCCTGTCGACCACGTGGTGGGGCATCCTCTCCGGCCTGCTCGGCCTGGTGCTCGTGTGGACCGGGCGCTACAGCGTCTTCGAGAAGGTGCTCGCCGCGCTGGTCGGCATCATGTTCGTCACGATGGTGGGCGCCGCGCTGCTGACCCTGCCCAACCTCGGCGAGCTGCTCACCGGACTGGCGCCGCGCATCCCCGAGGACGGCCTGGTCAACACGCTCGCGCTCGCCGGCGGCGTCGGCGGCACCATCACCCTCGCGGCCTACGGCTACTGGCTGCGCGAGAAGGGGTGGAGCACCCCGGCCTACATGCGGGTCATGCGCATCGACAACACCGTGGCCTACGTCGTCACCGGCATCTTCGTCCTCGCCACCCTGGTGGTCGGCGCCGAGCTGCTCTACTCGACCAGCGTGGCCATCGAGACCGGCGACGCCGGGCTCCTCGACCTGGGTGTCGTGCTGCAGGAGCGCTACGGCGAGTGGGCCGGCAAGCTCTTCCTGGTCGGCTTCTGGGCCGCCGCGATGTCGTCGCTGGTCGGCGTGTGGAACGGCGTCAGCCTGATGTTCGCCGACTTCATGACCAACGTGACCGGCGGCGAGGAGCGCGACGCCCGCGCCGGCGGCAAGTGGTACCGCGTCTACATCCTGTGGCTGACCTTCCCGCCGATGGTGATGATGTTCCTCGGCAAGCCGGTCTGGCTGATCCTCGCCTACGGCGTCCTCGGAGCGTTCTTCATGCCGTTCCTCGCGGTCACGCTGCTGTGGCTGCTCAACACCGACCGCACCCCGGCCGAGTGGCGCAACAAGCTGCACTCCAACGTGCTCATGGTGATCATCGCGCTCGCCTTCGTCGCCCTCTGCGTTAACGAGGTCCGCAAGGCCGTCAGCGGGGCATGACACCGCCCCCGGCCCGTCGGGGTCGGGGGCGGTGTCAGGCACCGTGCGGTGGTGATGCGGATCAGCCGGAGATGATCTCCGCGAGGTCCTCCTCGAACAGCTCGATCACGCGCTCCGCCGGGAGCACGAGGCTGCGCGGCTGCGCGGCGGCCGCCAGGTCGGCGCCCCAGTCCGCAGCGCGCTCGCGCTGCAGCGGGGTGCCGTGGTGACCCGGGCTGGCGAAGGAGCAGTCGCCGACGGTGTAGAAGCTGAGCAGCGCGTCGGTCACCCGCTTGCTGTTCAGCGCCAGCCCCCGCTTGTGCGTGGCGTAGTAGGACGCCATGGCGTCGGCCATCAGCTCGGTGCGACGCGTCGCCTCGGCTGGGTCGGACGGTCCGTTGTCGAAGGTGCCGAGCTCGAACTGGACGTGGTGGGCGAACTCGTGGGCCATGATCACGCGCGGCCCCACGTCACCGAGACCGATGGCGTCGTACGCCGCCAGGATGCCGTCACCGAAGACCAGCTTGTCGGGGAGCGCGGCGATGATCGGGTCCGTCTCGCCCTCGGCCGAGAAGGCGTACGCGTTGAGCGTCCAGAGCGGGTTGTCCTGGAATGCCGCGTCCTGCGCCTGCATGAACGTCGCCACCGTCTGCGCCTCTGTGGCGATCGCCGCGTCACTCATGAAGGGCAGCTCGCCGGTGTCGACCATCGCCTCGAGGGTCCGCGCGATGCGGGTGGCGTCGAGGAGCGAGTCGCTGTGCATCGCCATCAGCTGGATGTCGTCGGACTCGATGTCCCAGAACCGCTGCAGGTCGCGGTAGGTGTTGCGCAGCTGGGCCGCGTGCGAGTCGAGTGCGTAGTCCGGGTCGCCGGCGGTGCCGAAGAACAGCGCGTCGTAGGTCGGCACCGCGAGAAGCGCGTCCTGGTGGGCGACGAGGAACGCGAACTGGACGTCCGACATGTCCGCGAACAGCTGGTCGATGTAACCGTCGAGGAGCGTCGCACCGCACTCGCTCGGCGCCACTGCGCCCTCGAGTGCGTCCTTCGCAGGCAGCTCGACAAGGGAGCGCTCGGACTGTGGGGCGATGCTCGGCGCGGGGGCCGCGGTGGCGGCAGTCCCGACGAGGCCGAGCGGTAGGAGGGTCCCGGCGACGAACGCCGCGGACCACTGGAGGGTTCTCTTCACAGGGTCTCCTTGAGGGTGCCCGGTCGCACGGGCGCGGCCGAGTGGAACAGTTGTCCGCCTCACGGTAGGTCCGGCGGCGCGGCGGCGATACCCCTCAGAGGGCGAACACCGGTCTCAGGCCCCGGTCGGGTGCCTGACCCAGACGTTGGGCTCGACGTAGGTCGCCGTGCCGTGCTCGGCGTCGCACATCACCGGCGCCAGCGCACCTGGTACGACGACGGGGCCGGTCGTGTCGAACGGCAGACCGGTCCACTCGCGCCACTCCTCGACCGTGCCGGGGATGACCATGGACCGCGGGGCCACGCGGTCGATGCGCCCGCCTGCCCGGACGTGCACGCGCAGCCACGGGTCGACCGGCAGCCCGTCCTCGCGGGTGCGGAGGGCGTACGCCGCCATCGGCTCGTGGACGTCCGTCTTGCCGTTGGGCCGCACGGGCGCGAGCAGCTCGGAGAAGCCGAGCCGTCCCGCGTTGTCGCGCAGGGCGGCGACGATGCGTCCCGACAGGCCGGCACCCTGCAGGCCGGGCTCGATGGCGATCTCGACGGCGGACACGGCGTCGGGCTCCTCGCCGTGGAGCGCGGCGAGCAGCCCGCTGCGGATCGCGAAGTCCCACCCGGCGTCGGGGAGCTCGTCACCGTCGAGCCGGAAGGGCACGGAGTGGGCCTTGGCGACCTGGCGCCCCGTCTCGTCGAGGCACACCAGGACGAACTCGGCGAAGTGCTGCAGCGAGGCGTAGTAGCCGTTGCCGATGGGGTCGTGCGTCATGAACTCCGGCCACGAGGTCTCCATGTCCCAGAACGTGTCCATGAGGTCGGGACGCTCGGTGAGGGTGACGAACTCGAGGTGCATGGCGCCATCCTGACCGAGCCGGTCCGGCGGCGCCCGGGGTTTTCAGAGCCGCTCGGCCACCCGCCGCGCGGCGATCTGCAGGACCTCCCAGGTGGTCGAGAAGGGCGGCGCGTAGGACAGGTCCATCCAGGCCAGGTCGTCGACCGAGCCCTCGGCCCACAGCACGGCGGCCGCGGTGTCGATGCGCTTGCCGGCGCCGTGCCCGCCCACCACCTGCACGCCGAGCAACCGCCGGGTGGTGCGGTCGGCCATCACCCAGATCGCGATCGGCTCCGCCTCGGGCATGTAGCCGGCGGCGGTCGTGCCCTCGGTGACCAGCGCGACCGGGTCGAACCCGGCAGTCTCCGCGTCGGCACGGGACAACCCGGTGCGGGCGATCTCGAGGTGGACGCCGCACGCGGAGAAGCGGGTGATGGACGTGTCGACCATCCCGTCGAACGACAGGTCGCCGCCCCCCAGGCTGTCGCCGAGCGCGCGGCCGTGCTTGGCGGCGTGGGTGCCGAGCGGCCGGAAGACCCACTGGTCGTCGATCCGCCGCCGCACCTCGCAGCAGTCCCCCGCCGCCCAGACGTGGTCGGCCACCCGACCGTGGGGGTCGGGCCGCAACGCCCCGTTGTCGGCCATCTCGAGACCGCTCCCGGCGAGGAAGTCCGTCGCCGGGCGCACGCCGACCGCCACCACGACGAGGTCCGCCTCCCGCGAGCCGCCCTCCCAGTGCACCCCGGTCACCCGGTCGCCGTCGAGCTCGAGGCCGGTCACCTCGGCGCCGAGCACCAGCTCCACCCCGGCGTCGACGAGGCCGGTGTTGACCAGGTCGGACATCTCGTCCTCGAGCATGCCCATGCCGCGCGTGCGGGTCAGGACGGTGACGCCGAAGCCCTGCTCCAGCGCCGCCTCGGCGACCTCGACGCCGATGTAGCCCGCGCCCACGACGACCACGTGCGCGCCGGGGCCGACGCGCGTGAAGCTGCGCACCCAGGCGGCACCGTCGTCGAGCGTCTTGACCACGCCCACGCCGTCGTACGACGTCCCGTCCGCGCGCAGCGCCCAGTCGGGCACCACCGCCGGGGCGCCGGTCGCGACCACGAGGTCGTCGTAGCCCAGCACCTCCCCCGCGGACGTCGTCACCGTCCGCCCCGCCAGGTCGGCCGCGACCACCGTCGTGCCCAGGCGCAGGTCGATCCCGGCGTCGCGGTGCTGGTCTGCGGTGCGGGCGACGAGGTCGTCGCCGCTGCCGACGTCGCCGGCCATCCAGTAGGGGATGCCGCACGCGCTGTAGGACGTGTGGTCGCTCGACTCCAGGGCGGTGATCGCGAGGGCCTCGCCGCGTCGAGCGGCGGTGCGCAGCGCCTGGTGAGCCGCCGACATGCCGGCGGCGTCCGCGCCCACCACGACGACCCGTCGCGGGCTCGTCATTCCTCGGTCTGCTTCGCCCAGAGGTTGACCCCCGAGTCGACGGCGAAGCGGTCGATCTCGGCCAGCTCGGCCTCGGTGAGCGGCGGCGCGGCGAGCGCGTCGAGGTTGGTGTCGAGCTGCTCCACGCTCGAGGCGCCGATCACCGCGCTCGTCACGCGGTCGTCGCGGAGCACCCACTGGAGCGCCAGCTGGGCGAGCTTCTGGCCACGTCCCTCGGCGATCGCGTTGAGCGACCGCACCCGCTGGAGCGTCTCGTCGTCGAGGCCGGTGATCGTCGAGCCGTCGCGGGCGGCGCGGGAGTCCTCCGGGACGCCGTCGAGGTAGCGGTCGGTGAGCAGGCCCTGGGCGAGCGCCGTGAACACGATGCAGCCCATCCCCTGCTCCTCCAGCTCGTCGAGCAGCCCGCCCTCGATCCAGCGGTTGAGCATCGAGTAGGACGGCTGGTGGATCAGCAGCGGCGTGCCGAGCTCGCGCGCGATGGTGGCCGCCTCCCGCGTCCGCTCCGGGGAGTACGACGAGATGCCGGCGTAGAGCGCCCGCCCCGACCGCACCGCGGTGTCCAGCGCCATCATCGTCTCCTCGACCGGCGTCTCGGCGTCGAAGCGGTGGCTGTAGAAGATGTCGACGTAGTCGAGGCCCATCCGCGCCAGCGACTGGTCGAGCGAGGCCAGGACGTACTTCCGCGACCCACCGCCCTGTCCGTAGGGGCCCGGCCACATGTCGTAGCCCGCCTTGGTGGAGATCACCAGCTCGTCGCGGTAGGGCTTGAAGTCGTCGGCGAGGTAGCGGCCGAAGTTCTCCTCCGCGCGGCCGTAGGGCGGGCCGTAGTTGTTGGCGAGGTCGAAGTGCGTGACACCGCGGTCGAACGCGCGCCTCAGGATCGCCCGCTGCGTCTCCTCGGGACGGTCGGTGCCGAAGTTCTGCCACAACCCCAGGGAGAGCGCCGGCAGCCGGAGGCCGCTGCGACCGGTCCTGCGGTAGGGCATCCCGGTCGTGTCGTCGTACCTGTCGGGCGCTGCGTCGTAGGCCATGCCGCACATCCTGCCCGGTCGGGTGTCGGGGCCACGCCCGGGCTGGACCGGGGTGATACCGGATGGCCCCAAAGGGGGGCGCGCGCGTCTACTGGACGCATGACCTCCTCGCTGCGCGGCACCGCCTTCCGGCTCGCGCTGACGACCGCTCGGCGGGTGCCCTACGTGCGCCGGGTGCCGTCGAGCATCCGGTTCCCGCTGCAGCGCGACGGGATCCACCCGGTCGCACGACTGGCGACGACGCGCGAGGCCGGCGAGGTGGTGCGCTTCGCGAGCCTGCTGGGCACCCGGATCTGGCTGGTCACGGGCTACGACGCCGCTCGCGCCGTGCTGGCCGACGCCGACGCCTTCGCCAACGACGTGCGCGACATCATCGGCCGCCAGGACCGGTCACCGGCCGAGCGCATCGGCGGGCTCGGGATGACCGACCAGCCCGACCACGGACGCCTGCGTGGCGTGCTCACGCCGTGGTTCACCCGCCGCCGGCTGGCGGCCCTCCAGCCCGACATCGACCGCGTCGTCGAGGCCGCGCTCGACGACATGGCCGCCCACGGGCCGGTGGTCGACCTCGTCGAGCGGTTCGGCTTCCAGGTCCCCTTCGGGGTCATCTGCGACCTGCTCGGCATGCCCGAGGTCGACCGGGACGCGTTCCGGCGCCACGGTGCCGCCCGGTTCGACCTGCGCGACGCGGGCGGCGGCATCTTCGACACTGCCACCGGCACCCGGCAGTTCCTCATCGACCTCGTCGCGTCCGAACGCCGCAGCCCGCACCTGCCCGACGGACTGGTGGCCCGGCTGGTCGCCGACCACGGCGACGACTTCGACGACGTCGAGCTGGGCGGCCTCGCCGACGGCGTCTTCCTCGGCGGCTACGAGACCAGCGCCAGCATGCTCTCGCTCGGCACCTGGGTCCTGCTCCAGCACCCGGAGTCCTGGGACGCGCTGCGTCGCGGCGAGGCCGCGGACGTCGACCGGGTGGTCGAGGAGCTCCTGCGCTTCGTGTGCCCGGTCCAGATGGCGTTCCCCCGGATCGCGCGCCACGCGGTCGCGGTCGGCGACCAGGTCGTCGAGCCGGGCGACATCGTCCTCGTCTCGCTGACCGGCGCCGAGCGCGACCCGTCCCACCGCGTCGACCCCGAGATGTTCGACCCCACCTCCGCCAGGTCCGCCGGCACCCTCGCCTTCGGCCACGGGCTGCACCGGTGCGTGGGCGCCGAGCTGGCCCGGATGGAGCTGCGCACCGCCCTCGTCGCGCTGGCCCGTCGCTTCCCCGACCTCGCGCTCGCCTGCGACCCCGACGAGCTGCGGTTCACCGAGCTGGCCATCGTCCACGGGGTCGAGGCACTGCCGGTCCGGCTGGGATGAGGCCGACCACCTGCTGCGTACGGTGGAGCGGTGGGAAGAACCGTCGCCCTCCTCGCCGCGGCCGTCGTCGCGGTGGTGTCGGGCTGCTCGGGCGAGGGCACCCCGCGGCCGGGCGACGCCTCGGCGGACACGCCCCGCGAGCGTCGTACGACGAGCGCCCCCGCCGGGACGCCCACGAGCCCGCCCAGCCCCACGTCGTCGCCGACCGAGCAGCCCACCGAACAGCCGACCGAACAGCCCACCGAGGAGCCCGCTGAGGCGGTCCCCGAGCCGCGTCGCTCGTTCGTGACGGTGCCCGCGATCGGCCTGCGCGACTTCCCCGTCGTGCGCTACCGCGGGTCGCCCGACGACGCTCCGGGCACGGCGCTGCAGAACGCCGGCGAGATGGCCTCGCCGCGTGGACCGAGCGGTGGCGCGGGCCCCGGCGAGGTCGGCAACTTCATCGTCACCGGCCACCGGCTGACCGGGACCGCTCCCCTGCGCTACTCGCCCTCACTGGGCCGCGGTGACCGGATCCTCGTCCGCTCCGGCGACACCGTGTTCGTCTACGAGGTACGACGCACGCGGTGGACCTCGTTCCGCGAGCCGGCCTCCCTCCGGGCGCAGCGCGCCGAGGTGCCCGGACGTCCGGGACGGGAGGCCACCCAGCCGATGATCACCCTCTCCACCTGCGCGACGCTCGAGGACCACGCCAACGGCAACTACTGGTCCGACGAGTTCGACAACCCGGAGCACCGCATCGACAAGATCGGCGTCCTGGTCGGCACGCGGCCGGCCTGACGAAATCCCGTTGCCGGTCCCGCCCGGCGCGGGGTTGGATGCGCGCCATGGCCACCACGACGGAGCTCAGCGACCGGTGGCGCGACCCCGGCTTCCTCGACGCCGCGCACGCGTGGATCGCCGCCCGGCTCGCCGAGCGCGGCCGCTCGGTCGCCGGAGCGGTCGAGCAGCCGCACGTCACGGACTGGTCGACCGTGATGCGGGTGCCGACCGACGACGGGCCGGTCTGGTTCAAGGCCAACGACGACACGATGCGCCACGAGGCCGCCGTGACGGCACTCATCGCGCCGCTGTCCGCCGGACGGGTGCCGATGCCGCTGGCCGGCGACCCGCGCACCGGCTGGCTGCTGCTCGCGGACGCCGGGCCACGCCTGCGCGACGTCATCCCCCGCGAGCGCAGCCTCGAGCGGTGGCACGACGTGCTGGAGGCGTACGCCCGGATCCAGCTCGCGTGCGAGGACGAGGTCGACGCGCTCCTGGCCGCCGGGCTGCCCGACCGGCGACTTCCCACGCTGCCCGCCGCCTACGCCGACCTCCTCGCGCAGCTCGACGACGCCGACCCGCGCCTCCCGGACGCCGGCGCGATCGACGACCTCTGCGCCCGGCTGGCGTCGTACGGCATCCGCGAGACCGTCCAGCACGACGACCTCCACGACGGGCAGGTCTTCCTCGGCAGCGGCGTGCACCAGGTGCTCGACTGGGGCGACGCCTGCGTCTCCCACCCCTTCTTCACCCTCGCGGTCACGCTCGAGGGCGTGGTGGCGTGGGGTGTCGACGACGAGGAGGGGTCCGAGGACCTCGAGCCGCACCTGGCGGCGTACCTCCGCCCCTACGAGGAGCGGTACGCCGGCGACCTGCGCGAGGCGGCCCGGCTGGCGATGCGCCTGGGCTGGGTCTGCCGCGCGGTCAACGGCCACCTCCCGCACGACCCCGGCCAGACCCACACCCGGCTGCGGATGTTCCTCGACGGCCGGCCCTAGGCCGGCGCCTCGGCCCGCCTGGTCTCCAGGACGCGGAAACCCTTGCTGCTCGCCAGGCGCTCGGTCGGCCAGCCCTGCTCGGTCAACCACCGCTGCAGCGAGTCGGCACCGAGGTTCTTGCCCACGACCATGACCATCCGCCCACCGGGAGCGAGCCGCGGCAGCCAGGTCAGCAGCAGCTCGTGCAGCGCCTCCTTGCCGATGCGGATGGGCGGGTTGGACCAGATCTCGTCGAAGACCTGGTTGCCCGGCACCTGCTCGGGCAGGCAGGCGACGAAGCGGGAGTCGAGGCCGGCGGCGCGCGCGTTGTCGTTGGCCAGCAGCAGGGCGCGCTCGTTGACGTCGACGCCGGTCACGTTGGCCAGGGGGACGGCCTTCGCGATCGCCAGCCCGATCACGCCGTAGCCGCAGCCGAGGTCGAGGAACTGGCCCTGCACCGGCGGCTCGAGCTCCTTGAAGAGCACCGCCGTGGCGTGGTCGAGGTGACCGCGGCTGAAGACCCCCGACCCGGTGTCGAAGGTCAGCTGGTGCCCCCACAGGTCTGCGGTGAAGCTCTCCCGCTCGAAGGGCACCGCGGGGTCGGCGGAGAAGTAGTGCTCAGGCATCGATCGCCTCTCGTCGGGCTCGGGCTCGCTCGGCCTGGGCGGCCAGCTCGTCGTCGTCGGGGTAGCCGACCTCCTCCAGCGTGAGGCCGTGGGCGTGCACCACGCGCACGCCCTGGTCGCGCCGCCGACCGGCCAGCACCTCGGCCGGCCAGCCGGTGGGCCGCCGCCCCTCCCCGACCGCGATGAGGCAGCCGACCAGCGCACGCACCATGTTGTGGCAGAAGGCGTCGGCGCGGACGGTGCCGACCACCAGGCCGGCGTCGTCGCGCCGCCAGTCGAGGTCGAGCAGGGTGCGGACGGTGGTCGCCCCCTCCCGCTGCTTGCAGAAGGACGCGAAGTCGCGGAGACCGACCAGCGGCGTCGACGCCTCGTTCATCGCGTCCAGGTCGAGGCGACGACCCCAGGTCAGCACGTGACCACGGACCAGCGGGTCGGCCAGCTCCGGCGCGTCGGCGATGCGGTAGGCGTAGCGCCGCCAGGTCGCGGAGAACCGGGCGTCGAACCCCTCCGGGGCCTCCACCACCCGTCGTACGCGCAGGTCGGGCGGCAGGATCCCGTCGACGCGCCGCGCGAGCGCCTCCAGCGGCGGGGCGGCGGATCGTCCCGCCGCGGCGATCACCAGGTCGCGGTCGACGTCGACGTGCGCCACCTGTCCACGCGCGTGCACGCCGGCGTCGGTGCGACCGGCCACGGCCACCCGCACCTCCGGCACACGCAGGGCGGTGGCCAGCGCGGCCTCGAGCGTGCCCTGGACCGTACGACGTCCCGGCTGGGCGGCCCAGCCGGAGAACTCGGTGCCGTCGTAGGCACAGTCGATCCGGAGGCGCACGAGAGCGATCCTAGGCCGCGACCACCACGGTTCGAGCCGCGGCCCGGCTTTGTTCAACCAGATGGTTGACAAGGCGGTGGTCCGCGGCCTACCTTCTATTCAACCAATCAGTTGAAGAAGGTGCTTCGTGACCGACCAGCTCTCCCGAGTCTTTGCCGCCCTAGCCGACCCGACCCGTCGGGACATGGTCGCCCGCCTCACCGAGGGCGACCACACGGTCAACGACCTGGCCGCGCCCTACGACGTGAGCCTGCAGGCGGTCTCCAAGCACCTCAAGGTGCTCGAGGACGCCGGCCTGGTGACCCGGACCCGGGAGGCGCAGCGACGTCCCGTGCACCTGGAAGCCGAGGTGTTCGACCTCATGACCAAGTGGATCGAGCGCTACCGCCGGCAGGCCGAGGAGCGCTTCACGCGCCTCGACGCAGTGCTCGCGCGGATGCAGGACGACGACCCCAGCACCACCTCCACCCTCACGGAAGGAACCGCATCATGACCACCACGCAGGACTCCCGCACCCGCTACCCCGAGGCGGCCATCGAGGCCGACGAGACGGTGCCCGCCATCCACGTCTGGCGCGACTTCGCCGCCACCCCGGCCCAGCTGTTCCGGGCCCACACCGACCCCGAGCTCTTCGCGCAGTGGATCGGCCCCGACGGCGTCGGGGCCGACGTCACCCACTGGGAGGCCCGCGACGGCGGCAGCTGGAGCTACGTCGCGCGCGGCAGCGACGGGCGCGAGGACTTCGAGACGTCCTTCCGCGGGTGCTTCCACACCGTGCGCGAGGATCGCATCGTGCAGACCTTCACCTGGGAGGGGATGCCCGACGGCGTCTCGCTCGAGACGGTGACCTTCGAGGACCTCGGCGACGGCCGCACCCGGCTCCACGCCGTGAGTCTCTGCGACTCCTTCGAGGACCGCGACGCCTGGCTGCGCAGCGGCATGGAGGTCGGCGTCAACGACGGCTACGCCGCGATCGACCGCCTCCTCGCCGAGGGTGCCCTCTGATGGCGCTCCCCCACGACCCCGGCGACCGCCACGCGGTGGTCGCCGGGGGCTTCGGCCGGCTGGTGGAGCAGACCACCGACTGGTCCGCGCCCAGCCCGGTCGACGGGTGGACGGCGCGCGACGTCGTCGGGCACCTCGTCGAGTGGTTCCCCCACTTCCTGGCCGGCGGCGGGATCACCCTCCCGGCCGGCCCGTCGGTGGCCAATGACCCGGTCGCGGCGTGGCGTCACCACGCGGAGGCCGTCCAGGGGCTCCTCGCGCAGCGCGGCGACGAGACCTTCACCCATCCCCACGCCGGCACCCATCGGCTCGCCGACGCGGTCGACCGGTTCTACACCGCCGACGTCTTCATGCACTCCTGGGACCTCGCCCGCGCCGGCGGGCAGGACCCCGGTCTCGACGAGGACTTCGCCGCCGCCCTGCTGGAGGGGATGCGGCCGATGGAGCAGGCGCTGCGCGACTCCGGGCACTACGGTCCCGCGGTCCCGGTGCCCGACGACGCGCCGGTCGTCGACCGCCTGATGGGCTTCATCGGACGCGACCCCGCCTGGCGGCCCGGTGTCGGAGGCACCCCGTGAGCACCGTGGTGATGAACAACGTGGTCTCGCTGGACGGGTTCATCGCCGACCTCCACGACGACCCGGGGCCGCTGTTCGACTGGTACTTCAACGGGGACCGGCCCCTCGCCGCACAGGACATGGACGACCCGGCGCCCGGCGGGCTGCGGGTGTCGCAGACGTCGTACGACTACGTCCGACCCATCTGGGACTCCATCGGCACCATGGTGATCGGCCGCCACCTGTTCGACATCACGAACGGGTGGGAGGGGCGTCCCCCGGCGGGCGACCACGTGGTCGTCGTGTCGCACCGACCGAGGCCCGAGGGGTGGCACCCCGAGGCGTCGTACCACTTCGTGGCCGACGTGAGCACCGCCGTGGCCACCGCGAAGGAGCTGGCCGGTGAGCGGACCGTGTCCGTGGCCGCGGGCGACGTGGGCGGGCAGGCCCTCGCCCTCGGCCTCGTCGACGAGGTGGCGATGGACCTGGTGCCGGTCGTGCTCGGCACCGGCAAGCGCTACTTCGGCTCGATCGACACCCAGCACCTGCTCGAGGACCCGGAGGTCGTCGTCCAGGGCGACCGCGTCCTCCACCTCCGGTTCCGCGTCCGCCGCTGAGCCAATGGGCCGCCGACCCTCGTAGGGTCGACGACATGAGGTACGTCGTCTACGGCGCCGGCGCCGTCGGTGGAGTCGTCGGCGGCACGCTCGCCCGGGCCGGCCGGCCGGTGACGCTGGTGGCTCGCGGCGCCCATCTCGACGCCATCAGGGCGGCGGGACTGGTGCTCGACGCCGGGGACGGCCGCCACCGCATCGACGCGCCGGCGACCGACACGGCGGCCGAGGTCGGGTGGACCGACGACACGGTGGTGCTGCTCGCCGTGAAGTCCCACCAGGCCGCCGCAGCCCTGGCCGACCTGCGCGCCCACGCCCCCACCGGCACACCGGTCGTGTGCCTCACCAACGGCGTCGCGACCGAGGCCGCCGTGCTGCGGCTGTTCGCGAGGACGTACGCCGTCTGCGTCATGCTGCCCGCCACCCACCTCGAGCCCGGCGTGGTGGTCGCGTCGTGCCACCCGACGCCGGCCATCCTCGACGTCGGCCGCTTCCCCGGTGGGACCGACGCCACCACGGCTGCCGTGGCAGCCGACCTCCGCGCCGCGGGGATCGCGTCGGAGGAGCGCGCCGACATCATGGCCATGAAGCGGCGCAAGCTCGTGATGAACCTCGGCAACGGCGTCGACGCCTCCTTCGCCCAGGGCGCGGCCGCCGACGAGCTGGCCGCCCTGGCGCAGGCCGAGGGCGAGCGCGTCCTGGCCGCGGCCGGTCTCACGGTCGCCACCGCCGACGAGGACCGCGAGCGGCGCGGTGCGATCCTCCAGCGTCGTACCGACCTCGAGCGCCGCGGGGGCTCCACCTGGCAGAGCCTCACCCGCGGCACCGGCGACTCCGAGATCGACTACCTCGCCGGCGAGGTCGTGCTCCAGGGACGGCTCCTCGGCCTCCCGACCCCGGTCAACGAGGCCGTGGTCGCCGCCACCCGCCACCTCGCCGCCACGGGTGGCGCGCCCCGCAGCCTCGACGCCGGCGCAGTCCTCGCCTCGCTCTGACCCCACCCGAGCGGCCCGAAACGCACGCAGGCCCGCCACCCCAGTGGGGTGGCGGGCCTGCGTGAGCGCCTGGGGTCAGGCCTTGTTCTCGTCCGACTCCGGGGCAGCCTCGGCGGCGGCCTCGTGCTCGGCGGCGGCGGCCTCGTGCTCCTCGGCAGCAGCCTCGTGCTCCTCAGCGGCGGCCTCGTGCTCCTCGGCAGCAGCCTCGTGCTCAGCGGCAGCGGTCTCCGCGGTGGTGTCCTCGGAGGTGGTGTCCTCGACCTCGGTCTCCTCGGCGGCGGGCGCCGGAGCGGCCGCAGCCTCGGTCTTCTTGGTCGAGGGCGCCTTCGGGCTGTAGGCCTCGGTCACCAGCTCGATGACCGCCATGGGGGCGTTGTCGCCCTTGCGGGGGCCGATCTTGGTGATGCGGGTGTAGCCACCGGGACGCTCGGCGAAGGTCGGCGCGATCTCGGTGAACAGCGTGTGCACGACCGACTTGTCGCGGATGGTCTTGAGGACCTCACGACGGTTGTGCAGGTCGCCGCGCTTGGCCTTGGTGATCAGCTTCTCCGCGACCGGGCGCAGCAGGCGCGCACGGGTCTCGGTGGTGGTGATCCGGCCGTGCTCGAACAGGGCGGTGGCCAGGTTCGAGAGCATCAGGCGCTGGTGGGCGGGGCTGCCGCCGAGGCGGGGGCCCTTCTTGGGCTTGGGCATTGCTCTTCTCGATTCTCACGAGCCGTACCAGGTACTCGTGTAGATGGGTGTGGGGTGGATCTGGGTGGTGATGGTGCGTGCCTCGCAAGGCGGAGGAGGGAAGGCGTCCCGGGTTTGGACGTCGACCGACGACAACGCAGCGAGGTGCGTGCCAGCGCCGCTCAGATCAGAGCTGCTCGTCCTCGATGAACGCGTCGTCGTCGTCGTCGCCATAGGCGGCGAGGGCGGCGTGCGGGTCGAAGCCGGGCGCGCTGTCCTTGAGCGAGAGGCCCATCTCGACGAGCTTGGCCTTCACCTCGTCGATGGACTTGGCACCGAAGTTGCGGATGTCGAGCAGGTCCTGCTCCGAGCGCGAGATGAGCTCGCCCACGGTGTGGATGCCCTCGCGCTTGAGGCAGTTGTAGCTGCGGACGGTCAGCTGCAGGTCCTCGACCGGCAGGGCCAGGTCGGCGGCGAGCTGCTCGTCGACCGGCGACGGGCCGATGTCGATGCCCTCGGCCTCGACGTTGAGCTCACGGGCCAGGCCGAAGAGCTCGACGAGGGTCTTGCCGGCCGAGGCGATCGCGTCGCGGGGACGGATCGACGGCTTGGTCTCGACGTCGATGACGAGCTTGTCGAAGTCGGTGCGCTGCTCGACACGGGTCGCCTCGACCTTGTAGGTCACCTTCAGCACGGGGCTGTAGATCGAGTCGACCGGCATGCGGCCGATCTCGTTGTCGGCGCCCTTGTTCTGCACCGACGAGACGTAGCCGCGGCCGCGCTCGACGACGAGCTCCATCTCCAGCTTGCCCTTGTCGGACAGCGTGGCGATCTTGAGCTCGGGGTTGTGCACCTCGACTCCGGCGGGCGGGGTGATGTCGGCGGCGGTGACGTCACCGGCACCGGACTTGCGCAGGTACATCACGACGGGCTCGTCGTGCTCGGAGGAGACGACGATGCCCTTGAGGTTGAGGATGATCTCGGTCATGTCCTCGGTGACGCCCTCGATGGTCGAGAACTCGTGGAGGACGGAGTCGACCTTGATGCTGGTGACCGAGGCACCCGGGATCGAGCTGAGGAGCGTACGACGCAGCGAGTTGCCGAGCGTGTAGCCGAAGCCGGGCTCGAGGGGCTCGATGACGAACCGCGAGCGGAACTCGTCGACGGTCTCTTCCGTGAGGGTGGGGCGCTGAGCGATGAGCACGGAGTTTTTCCTTTCCGGATCCACCCGCTATTTGACGGATCCGAACATGGTGAGGAGTGGTGTGGAAGAGGGACGTCGGTGGCCGCCCGTAGCGACGGGCGGCCACCGACAGGGGTCACTTCTTGGAGTAGAACTCCACGATCAGCTGCTCCTGGACCGGGACGTCGATCTGCGCCCGGACCGGGACCTGGTGGATGAGGACGCGCATCCGCGACGGGATGACCTCCATCCACGCGGGGGTGACGCGCTCGCCGTGGGTCTCGCGGGCCACGATGAGCGGGGTCAGCTCGAGCGACTTCTCGCGCACGTCGATGATGTCGTGGTCGGTGACCTGGAAGGACGGGATGTCGACCTTCTTGCCGTTGACCAGGAAGTGGCCGTGCACGACGAGCTGGCGGGCCTGGCGACGCGTACGGGCGAAGCCGGCGCGGTAGACCACGTTGTCGAGGCGGCACTCGAGGAGCTGCAGGAGGTTGTCGCCGGTCTTGCCCTGGCGACGGCTGGCCTCCTTGTAGTAGCGGACGAACTGCTTCTCCATCACGCCGTAGGTGAAGCGCGCCTTCTGCTTCTCCCGGAGCTGCAGCAGGTACTCGGACTCCTTGATGCGACCGCGGCCGTGCTGGCCGGGGGCGTAGGGACGCTTCTCGAAGGCAGCGTCGCCGCCGACGAGGTCGACACCGAGACGGCGCGACTTGCGGGTCATGGGACCGGTGTAGCGGGCCATGTGTCAGTCTCTCTTTCTCAGTCTCGGGTCAGACGCGGCGGCGCTTGGGCGGCCGGCATCCGTTGTGCGGGGTGGGCGTGACGTCCTGGATGGTGCCGACCTCGAGGCCGATGGCACCCAGTGACCGGATGGCGGTCTCACGACCCGAGCCCGGGCCCTTGACGAAGACGTCGATCTTCTTCATTCCGTGGTCCATGGCGCGACGGCCGGCGGCCTCGGCAGCCATCTGGGCGGCGAAGGGGGTGGACTTGCGCGAGCCCTTGAAGCCGACGGTGCCGGCAGAGGCCCACGAGATCACCGCACCGGTCGGGTCGGTGATGGTGACGATGGTGTTGTTGAACGTGCTCTTGATGTGGGCTTCGCCCTGAGCGACGTTCTTCTTCTCCTTGCGGCGGACCTTGGTCGCGCGGCTCTTGGGAGGCATTCACTAACTCCTGATGAGGTCTGGTCGAAAAGCTTCTGAGAGGTAGGCGTGGATCACTGCGCGGGGGCGCAGGTCACTTCGCCTTCTTCTTGCCGGCGACGGTGCGCTTGGGGCCCTTGCGGGTGCGCGCGTTGGTCTTGGTGCGCTGACCGCGGACCGGGAGGCCCATGCGGTGGCGGCGACCCTGGTAGCTGCCGATCTCGATCTTGCGGCGGATGTCCGCCTGGACCTCACGCCGGAGGTCACCCTCGATCTTGAAGTTGGCTTCGATCTCGTCGCGAAGCTTGACCAGCTCCTCGTCACCGAGCGTGTGAACGCGAGCGTTCGGGTCGACGCCGGTGGTCTCGAGCAGCTGCTGTGCGCGGGTACGGCCGATGCCGTAGATGTAGGTGAGAGCGACCTCGATGCGCTTGTCGCGCGGGAGGTCAACACCAACGAGGCGTGCCATGTGGCGGTTTCCTTGTCTGTTCTCGCATCGGTTTCGGTTCGTGTCGCGTCCCATCCCGCCTCGGGTGGGCTCCGGCCGGTGCTCCGGAGGTGACTTCAGCCCGCCTGGGCGGACCTAGCGATCACGTTGTGGGTGTTGCAGGTGGTGGTCTCAGCCTTGCCGCTGCTTGTGGCGCGGGTTCTCGCAGATGACCATGACCCGGCCGTGACGGCGGATGACCTTGCACTTGTCACAGATGGGCTTGACGCTGGGGTTGACCTTCATGTCAACGCCTTTCTCACTGCGTAGCGAGCTCGCTACTCGGCTGACGAATCACTTGTAGCGGTAGACGATCCGACCCCGGGTGAGGTCGTACGGCGAGAGCTCCACCACGACCCGGTCCTCGGGGAGGATCCGGATGTAGTGCTGTCGCATCTTGCCGCTGATGTGCGCGAGCACCTTGTGCCCGTTGGCCAGCTCCACGCGGAACATGGCGTTGGGAAGGGCCTCCACGACGGTGCCCTCGATCTCGATCACGCCTTCTTTCTTGGGCATGTCCTCCACAATCTGTCGCGGTACTGGATCAAAATGCTGTGTTGTCTACCGTGGCCCGGGAACCGCCCGGCACCTGCGAGGCAGGTGGCCGGTGGACCTCGTGAGGCGATCCGGGGGACCTCTTCCCGGGCACGCGTGCAACCGTCTGGGACGATCGGACGAGATTCCGGGCAGCCGCGAGGCACCACAGAACACAGCCCACGTTGGGCCGACGCACCAGTTTAGTCAGGCGTGCGGCGAGAACGCCAATCTGCGAGGCCGCGCACGTGCCGGGCCACCTCGCGGACACGCCCGGGCGCGGGGGCGGGGCCCTCCACCCCCCGCGGCTCGGCGTCGGGCGCCGGCGCGGACGTCGTACGCCGCAGCGAGCGGAGGCTGATCGCGGCCCGGACCCGCTGCCACCGGCCGACTCCCTGCGACATCGCCCGCCGCTCGGCGTCGACCGACTCCCAGTAGGTCGCCGCTGCGGCGGGCTCGGGCACGCTCGGGCCGAAGACGAAGCTGTCGGCGCGGCGCGCCAGGGCTCCGGCCTGTCCCGACACGATGCCCACCGACTGCTCGCGCCGGGTGACCGTCGGGCCGAGCGGGACGGGCTGGCCCAGGTCGCGGGCGTGGTCGACCAGCTCGCGCCAGGCCCCGACGAAGCGCGCCGAGGGTGACGTCGCGCGGCGGCGACGGTGCCGGCGCCACGCCTTCAGCCCGATCACGGCACCCAGCAGCAGCGCGAGCACGAGGACGGGCAGGCCGACGTAGGTCACCACGACGCCGATCCACGCGGGGGCCCCCGGGATCAGGCCCTCCTCGTCCTCCTCGGCCTTCTTCTTGCGGGTGGCCTTGCGCTCCTTGAGGTCGGCGTCGCTCTGCTCCCCCGCGTCGGACGGCGGCGGGATCGGGTTCGGCGGCGGGATGACCGTCCCGGACATCGGCGTGTTGGTCTCCGGCACCTGGTCGGCGGGAGGGGTGTCCGACATGAAGGCCTCGGTCGGCAGGGTCTTCCACGACCCGTCGGCGGCCCGGAGCTCCACCCAGGCCGAGACGTCCTTGCCGGTGACCCGTCCCCCCTCGGGCACGACGGCGCCGAGCACGACGCGGGCGGGTACGCCGATGTCGTTGGCGATCAGCGCCATCGTCGCGGCGTACTGCTCGTCGTTGCCCACGATCTGCGGCGCGTTGACGAACTCGTCGGACAGGCGCCACGCGCTGTGGCCGGCCACGTAGATGCGCTCGGTGCGCCCGATGCCGTCGGAGTACTTGCCCTCCGAGCGCAGGTGCTCCGCCGCGGCCAGGACCCGGTCCATCGGGTCGGTGCCGGCCTCCTCGGTCCACTTCTCCGTCGGGCCCTGGATGAACGCCGCTCCCGCCGGCAGGGGCGTCAGGTCGGCGGAACCGACGGTCTCCTCCGTGAGCTCGTCGTCGGGCTGGACCGCGGTGAAGGAGTAGCGGTCACCGCTCTGCAGGCCGGTGGGGACCACGGCGGTCGAGGTGGCGAGGTTGTAGCGGAAGACCTCGGCCTTGGCGCGAGCGTCGCTGGTCTCGAAGGCCATCGACCGCAGCGCGCCGACGGTGGGCAGCCAGACCCCGGTCCACCCCTCGCCGAGGGTGATGGTCACGTCGACCTCCTCCCCCTCGACCGGGTTGTCGATCGTGGAGGAGACCCGCTGGAAGGAGTCGTCGGCGGGGCCGGGGAGCGCGTCGTCGGTGGCGCCCCACACCATCCCGTCGTAGCGGTCCATCGCCGCGAACCGGACCCGGGTCTCGGCCGGGACGCCCTCGATGTCGAGCAGGGTCTTGTCGTAGACGTTGGCGGGGTTGGGCTCGCCCTTGAGATCGACGTACTTGCGGAAGCCGGCCAGCGGCGAGGGGTAGCGGCCGATGTCGAAGGGCGGCTCCACCCAGTTGCGGGCCACCGCGCGCCGCGAGTCGTCACCGACGAACAGCGCGCTCGCCGGGTGGGCGAGGAGCGCCGCGAGCCCGAGCATGACCACGGCGCCGACGCCGCGGACGTAGGACGTGCTGCCGCCGTGGACGGTGGCACTCGCCCGACGGGCGCGGACCGCCAGCCAGGCGAGGGCGAGCGCGGTGAACACGACGCCCTGGACGACGAGGGACTGCGGGTGGCGCACCCCGAGCAGGATCGCCCCTGACAGGGCGACGGTCATCCCGGCCACGGGCAGCAGCGACGAGAGCCAGGCCCGGCGCACCGGCTGGCGGGCCAGCCCGGTGCCGACCAGCCCGGCGACCAGCCCGGACAGCCACGGCAGCACGAGCAGCGGGCCGTCACCGTCGACCGGCGGCAGCGTGGTCAGCAGGTCCTTCCAGCCGAAGACGGCCTGGTCCGCCACGCGGGCGAGGGTCGACGCGCCGGGGAGGGCGTAGGTGTCGCCCAGGGAGCGCAGGCAGAGCGGGCCCCCGAGGAGGAAGAACACCACCAGGCAGATGACGACCGACGAGATGACCGGCCAGCCCGCCGCGCGCGTCAGGTGGGTGACCACGACCGCGATCGCCGCACCGAGAAGGCCGACCACCAGGTAGGTCGACCCGGTGAAGGAGGAGCCGAACGCCGTCAGCGCGACGGCGGCCAGCGCCAGGGTGAAGCCCATGTCGACCCACGCGTCGCGGTCGGGCACCAGCGCGTGCCGGCGCACCCGGGTGCGCGTGCCCGTCGTCGCGACCGGGCCTCGGGCGGCCTGGGGGTCCGCGCGGCGCTGTCCGGCGGTGGGCCGCAGCAGGGTGGACGGCGTACGTCGTGGGGTGGACGTCATCGCACGCTCCAGCGCAGGAGGCCGCCGAGGTCCTCCTTGGCGGCGAGGTGGAGCACGGGAAGCCCGCCCGTCTCGGTCACCCGGCTGTTGCCGTGGGGCTCGACGACGATGCCGAAGCGGCGCACCTCGGGAGGGAACGCCGCCGACGCACGCAGCAGGTCGGTGAACGGTGACTCGCTCCCGCCGATGAAGAAGGCCAGGCTGGTGTCGGGCGCCAGCATGCTGGCCTGCCGCCCGGACTCGACCAGGCCGCGGTCGCCGAAGTCCGCCCGGCACACGGCGTCGAGGGCGAGGTGGCCGTCGGCGCCGGAGGAGGCGTGCCCACCGCACACGAAGGACACGTCGAACTCGTCGAGCACCGCTCGCACCGCGATCGACGCGGCCACCGCCATCGCGGTCTCGAAGTCGTCGGGGTCCGACCAGGAGTCGAGCCGGTCGTCGACCACGATCGTGGCGTGGCTGCGCCGGGTGTCGAGGTACTGCCGCACGAGCAGGGCGGACTCACCGGTCGAGGCCATCACCTTCGCCGACGAGCGCCAGTGGATGTGGCGCAGGTCGTCGCCGGGGACGTACTCGCGCAGCGCGTGGAACGCGAGGTCGCTCTGGCTGACGGCGTCGGTCGAGACTCCCTCGAGGTCGCGCAGCAGGCCGGCGCCGAGGGACTCCATGGGCACGAGGTGCGGGCGCACCAGGACCTCCCGCACCGGGGTCCAGACCACGTCGCGGGAGAAGATGCCGACCGGGTCGCCCCGACGGGTCATCGCCGGCCCGACCGCGATCACGCCGCGACGCTCGGTCCGGATGGTGAACGACTCCTCGTGGGTCGCCCCGGGAGCGAGCGAGCTGATGCCGTAGCGGTGGACGGCCGAGCCGACCGGGACCTCCAGGGTGGTCGGGACCAGGCGCGACGACGCGCGGTTGACCACCAGCACGCCGGCCGCGACCGACTCCCCCGCCGCCACCCGCTCGGGCTGGAGCCGCAGGTCGACCGACACGGACGTCCGGCCGAGGAGGAAGGGCAGGGCGAGCACCGCGAGCAGGAGGCACCCCGTGCCCAGGACCGCCAGCTCACGCCACTGCGCGACGACGCCGACCAGGAGCGCGCCCAGGCCGAGGCCGAGGACCAGCCAGCCGATCGGCTTGATGACCTCGAGCGCGTCGTTCAACCGCTGCCGCATGGACCCCATCGAGGCGTCAGGCCCCCACGCGATCGGTCGGCGGCGCGACGGCGTCCAGCAGGCGCGAGATGACCGTCTGCACGTCGACGCCGCTGAACTGCGCCTCGGCGTCGAGCAGCAGGCGGTGGGAGAGCACGGGCTCGGCGAGGTCCTTGATGTCGTCGGGGACCACGTGGTCGCGACCGTCGGCGGCGGCCCACGTCTTGGCGACGCGGACGAACGCCAGGCACCCGCGCGCCGAGAGCCCGAGCTTGACGTGCGGCTGCCGGCGCGACTCCTCGGCCAGCTCGGCGACGTAGCCGATGACGGCCGGGTCGACGTAGACCTCGTCGGCCAGGCCGCTCATCTGCGCGATCGTGGCAGCGGTGATCACCGGGGTGACCAGGGAGGCGCGGTCGCGGACGGCAGCGTTGTTGAGCAGCTCGACGGTGGCCTGACGATCGGGGTAGCCGACCGAGGTCTTCATGAGGAAGCGGTCCAGCTGCGCCTCGGGGAGGCGGTAGGTGCCCGCCTGCTCGATGGGGTTCTGCGTCGCGATGACGAGGAACGGCCTGCCGACCGGGTGTGCGACGCCGTCGACGGTGACCCGGCCCTCCTCCATCACCTCGAGCAGCGCCGACTGCGTCTTGGGCGAGGCCCGGTTGATCTCGTCGGCCAGCACGATCGTGTGGAAGATCGGCCCCGGGTGGAACTCGAACGTGCCCTTGTGCTGGTCGTAGACCGTGACGCCGGTGACGTCGGACGGCAGCAGGTCAGGCGTGAACTGGATGCGGGCGTGGCTTCCCTGCACGGTGTTGGCGAGTGCCCTGGCCAGCATCGTCTTGCCGGTGCCGGGGAAGTCCTCGAGCAGGACGTGCCCCTCCGAGAGCAGGCAGGTCAGCGCGAGCCGGACGACGTGGCGCTTGCCGAGAACGGCCTTCTCCATGTTGTCGGTGAGCTGGTCGAAGGTCGACTTGAACCACTCGGCCTGTTCGTGGCTGATCGTCAAGAGGTGCTCCTGGTGGTGTGGGATCGATCGAGGCGTGGGGGGTCGCGCTCCGCGGCGCTAGGGGAATGTCGTGTCGAAGACGACCTTGCCCAGACCACCGGCGAAGCTGCAGTTGCCGACGACCTGCTCCCCCGACGCGTAGTAGGCGTCGACCTGGCCGGAGAAGTCGCCCGAGCCGCTCTTCGAGCGCCGCGGCCAGAACTTGTCGAAGTCACAGTTCCAGTTGGTCGCCGTCCCCTCCGCAAACCTGAGGGTCAACACTGCCATGGCGCACGAGTCGGCGGTGCACTTCGGCTCGGCGACAGTGGCGCACGCCGGCATCCCTTCGGTGTCGTCCTGGCAGCGGTCACCACGACTGATACTGACGGTCGGCGGGGGCGGCGGCGCAGAGGTGACCCTGTTCGACCCCGAGTCCTGACCGCGATCACCGGGCGCGTCGTCGCCGATCGCGACGAAGATCTCCTGCTCCTGGGCCCAGTTCTCAGTGCTGAACGCCGGGGTGGTGAAGCTGAACGAGCCCACTCCCGTGGGTCGGAACCGTTGGGTCCCCGTGCCCCCGCCGCCCTTGTTGCGGATCTCGTACTCGAGCACGGCCGGGTCGCCGTTGCTCGTGCCCGTGATCACCCACTGGATCGACTTGCCGTTGACGATCGGCTGGACCGACCCCAGGGCGTCGTCGAGGCGGCCGAAGCTCTGCACGTTCTGCACCGCGCTCAGGGTGCAGCCGACCGGCGCGTCCTCGTTGCACACGCGGAGCTGGACCGGGTAGGCCTGCTCGTTGCTGGGGGTGGGGATCCGCTGGGTGGTGGTGCCGGTCTGCTGCGGGATCGTGCGGACCACTCCTCCCGCCACGAGGATGTCGACCTTGCTCACGTCACCGCGGGAGTCCGGCACGGTGTACCTGACCTCCGCCTCCTGGCTGTTGCCGGTGGCGTAGACGTCGAAGGCGCCCCAGGCTGCCGGGCGCCCCACGGCCTCGATCGAGGTGCCCGCGCTCGGCTGCGAGCGCTTGCCGGGCTGGTCACCCGGCTGGTTGGCGGCGACGACGGTGTAGGTGTAGGTGAGGCCGTCGTAGGGCACGCCGGCGTGGGTGCAGGTCAATGACGCAAGGCGCTGGCAGCCGGGCACCACCCCCGCGGTCACGCCGTTGGAGTAGCTGACCGTGTACACGGTGGGTCCGGGGCCCTCGGGCAGCACTGCCTGCCAGGCGATCCGGATGTTGGTCTGGTTGGCGCCGGACTCGAGGTCGGTCAGCGCCGGGGCCGCGGGTGCCGGCGGCGTGCCGAGCGGCTGCATCTCCGTCGAGGAGCGCGGCAGCGAGTAGCCCACCTGGTTCTGGGCCTTGATGGTGAAGACGTAACGGTCGTTGTTGTCCAGGCCGAGGGCGGTGTAGCTCAGCTGGTTGCCGGGCACGACCGCGGTCGGGCCGCCGGGCCACGTGATCGTGTAGTCGAGGATCCTCGAGGTGTTGGTGGACGGCTTGTCCCAGGCGATGGTGATCTGGCCGTCGTCCCGGCCGGCCATCCGGATGTTCTGCACCCGGCCGGGCTGGGTGTCGGCCCGGGCGGAGCGGGACAGGTTGCTCCACGCGCTGCCGCCGACGCGGTTCACCGCCTGCACGCGGAAGCTGTAGTTGCCGCCGGTCTTGAGCTTGCGGAAGACGCACTCGTTGGTGTCGCACCGCTGCCGGGCGTCGGTCTTCTCCTCCCGCACCACGTAGTGGGTGACCGGAGCGCCCCCGTCGTCGTCGGGCGGGGCCCAGCCCATCTTGATGGTGCCGACCTCGTCGGACAGCGGGTAGGGGCGGGGCTCACCGGGCGCCGACGGCGTGCCGATGACCCGGAACTGGATGCGGCCCTCGGCCGTGCGCGAGGACGGCGGGTCGCTGTCGTCGACGTCGCTGACGACCAGCCGGAAGCTGGCCTCGGCGCCACGCGTGTCGCGGTCGGCGGTGAGCGTCAGCCGGCCGCCGTTGACGCTCGCCCGGACCCCGGGGGTGCCGGTGTTCTGCACCTGCACGATGGTGGGATCGGGGTTGGCGACACCTGCCTGGAGGTAGGCGGCCATGTCGTAGGTGCGGCTCTGCCCGGCTTCCATCGTCTCGACGCGGATCGGGTTGAGACGCGGCGGCGGGGCCTTGTCCAGCTGGAACCGCACCACCTGGGCGTTGCTGTCGCCGGCGCGCACGGTCAGCACGGCCTCGCCGCCCTCGGTGACGTCGTCGGAGGCGGTGACGGTCACGACGGAGCCCGCTGGGCCGCCGAGCTCCACACCGTCGACGGCCTGGCTCCACTCGGCGGTGAAGTCGAGGCCGACGGCGTCCCGGGGGTCGACGGTGAAGACCGTGCAGTACGTCGCGATGTCGAGGTCGTAGCGCTGGCCGGCCGACATCGGGATCACGCTGGTGGGGCACTCGAGCGACGGTGTGTCGTCACCCACCACCACCGGGATGGAGAGGATGGCCGTGACGCCGTCGTCGGTCGTCGTGGCGTCCTCGTTGCCGCTGGCGTCGGTGGCGGTGGTGACCTCGACGAGGACCGAGCCGGGCCCCCGGAAGCCGGCCTGCGCCGACAGCGTGAACCGGTTGTCGCCGTCCGGACCGACGGTCAGGGCGGTGGGCGAGGCGGACCACGAGCGACGGCCGGACGCGAGGCGCACCTTGCCGCCGTCGGGGGCGGCGATGTAGTCGGAGACCTTGCCCGTCGTGCTCTCCCCGGAGTCGAGCTCGATGAGCGACCCGGGGAGGACGTAGGGAAGCCCGTCGCCCGTGGGCGGGATGTAGACGGAGGCGACAGCCGTCGCGCCGTCGGCGTCGCGGACCTGGAAGGGAAGCACCTTCGGGGCCTCGCCACGGTCGGCGCGTACCTGCGATCCGTCGACCACGCGGGCCGACGGATCGCCGGAGACCTCGACCACCTCGAGGTCCTCGACCGCCCCGTCGGGGTCGTAGGCGCCGTCCAGGACGTCCACGACGACGCTCCCGCTGTCGTCGGCCCGGCCGAAGGCGTCGTAGACGATCGGCGGGTTGTCGTAGTCGTCGGCCGTGGTCAGCGTCATCGTCGATCGCGACTCGTCGATGCCGTTGGTGACCCGGTAGACGAGCACGGTCGGTGGTGCCTTCGCCGAGTCGGGTGCCGGGACCTTGACCAGGTTGGTCTCGGGGTCGAGGCGGGCGCCGTCCGGGCCGTCGAGGATCTCGACCTCGACCGAGTCGCCGGAGGCGATGAAGTCGTTGGCGAGCGGGTCGAAGGTCGCCGTACGCCCCGGCTCGACCGTGAGCCGGTCCTCGACGGCCAGTGGCGGCTGGGGCTGCCCCAGCCCGACGACGGCGATGCGGACCGTGCCGGTCGCGAAGGCGCCCTGGGAGTCGACGACGGAGTAGGTGAACTCGTCGGTGCCGGCCGTGCGCGGATAGGCCTGGTACTCGAGGAAGTTGCCCCCGACGGCCTCGATCCGGCCGAGGCGAGGGGCGGACGTGATGCCGGTGACGGTGACCGGGTCTCCGTTGCGGTCGACCCCGACCCCGGGCACGCGGACCTTGACGACGTCGCCGGAGACGACCCGGCCCTCCAGCGTCGGCGGCTCGGGCGCGTCGTTGGGGTCGTCGGCCGGCACGACGGTCACCTTGAGGGTGCCGTCGGCCCGCCTGCCCTCGAGGTTCTGGGCGACGTAGGTGACGGTGTAGGTGTCGCGCTCCTCGACGTCGTCGGGCGCGACGTAGCGGACCACCCGTCCGGTCACGAAGGCCTTGCCGACGTCGCCCGTGACGTCGATGGGGGCGACCACCGGGAGCTGGCCCGGGGTGTCGCTGCTCGACACGTTGCTCAGCAGGGTCAACCGGTCGCCGGCCGGGGAGACGTCGTTGTCGAGCACGGGCGCCGCCACCGAGCCGCCCGCTCGCACGACGACCTTGTCGGAGACCGTGATGGGGGTGTTGTCGACCGGCGCCGGCCGCTGGGTGACCACCACCTCCCCGCTGACGCCCGAGCTGGTGCCGTTGCTGATCGTGTAGGACACGGTCTGCGTCACCGGCGCGAGGTCGGGCCCGGACGCCGAGATGCGCAACCAGCGTCCGTCGACGATCGCGACGTCGAGCTGGCCGGCGCGGTCCCCGACGGCCCGTTGCACGACCAGCAGCCCGCCCGCCGGGTCGAGGTCGTTGGCCAGCACGTCGACGATGCCCGGCGCCTGCCCGAAGACGGTGAGGGTGTCGGGCATGGCGATGGGCTCCGCGGCCCGCTTGGGGCGCGCCCGCACGTCGACCCGGATGGTGCCCTGGTCGAGCGGCGCGTTGCCGAAGCCCGCGTCATAGCTGAGGAAGTAGGTGCCTGCCCGCTCGCCGGTGAACGTGAGCTGGCCGGCGTCGAGGTCGGTCACCACCTTGGCGTTGGGCTGCTGCGGCACCTTGCCGCCCAGGGACAGCTCGGCGTCGGGGGCGTTGGGGTCCGAGCCGGGCAGGTCGTTGAGCAGCGGCCGGATCTTGATCGGCTTGCCGACCTCACCACGTACGACGTCGGGCTCGGCCTGCGGGGCGTAGGCCTTCTGGTCCTTGGGCGCCTGGACCTGGAAGCTCATCGACTTCGGGACCGGCGCCGAGCGACCGTCGGTGACGGCGAACTCCACGCGGACGATCTGTGGCCCGTCGGCCGCGCCAGACGGAGCGGTGAACCGGATCCGGCCGTCCGCGGTGGTGCGGGCGGTGGCCCCGGTCTCCTCGCCGCCCACGGCCTTCGCGGAGTCGAGGAGCAGGGTGTCGCCGTCGCGGTCGTCCCGCCAGTCGGCGAGCACGGGGACGGCCAGCTCGCCCCGGTGCGGCACCTTGTAGGTCGGCTTCTTCCAACCCTCGCGCACCGTGGGGGCCTCGTTCTGCACGCTGCCGCGCACCTCGACGTCGACGGTGGCGTTGGCGGACAGGCCGTTGCGGCCGTCGTCGATGAAGTAGTCGAACCGGGCGGGCCGTGCGTCCTGGGGCATCTGGAGGACCAGCGTCTGGCCGTCGGGGCTGATCTCGACGCGGGCGCCGCCCGACGGCTGGTCCACGTCGACGATGCTCAGCAGCCGGCCCTCCGGGGCCGAGTCGTTGTCGAGCGGGTGGAGCACGGTCGTCCGCCCGGCGCGGACGCCGTAGGAGTCGGGCTTGGCGCGGGGCGGGCGGCGGTCGGCCTCGCTCTGGTTCTCGTTCTCCTCGTCGTCGTCCTTGTTCTTCTTCTTCGACGTGAAGGCTTCCCAGTTGTCGATCCGGACCGGCTTGTCCTGCTGCACGTCCCAGACGGTGCCGCTGTTGGCGTCGTTGAGGACGATCTCGCCGCGGTTGACCCGGAACGCCAGGCTGGTCGCGTCGCCGCCGAGGCCCTTCTCGTTGACGTCCTGCGACCCGCACTGCACGGCCACGGCGCCGCGACCACCGGACCAGGCGCCGAACGCGCACGCCCCGAGGCGGACCGGCTCGACGGGGTTGCCGGACCTGTCGGAGACGGTCGTGACGTCGCCGGACTCGAGGTCCACGGCCAGGAGCCCGTCCGGGGCACCCACCAGCACCGTGTCGTGGGCGGGTCCCGCCTGCTGGAGCCTGCTGCCGGGAGGGACGGAGACGGTGGGACCGTCGACGACCCCGAGCACTCCGGCATCGGCGTCGAGGGTGACGATGCGCTCGCCCACCGTGGTCACGTCGGACACCTGGCCCGCGTCGCCGGGGAGGTCGCGGGCGCGGGGCTTGCGGAAGCCGGCGTCGGTGGGGGCCAGCGTCGTGACGGTGCCCTCCTCGGTGGAGGTCACCACGACCGTCCCCGCCTGGCTGACCGTCAGGGCAGCCCCCTCGCCGGCCTCGGCCAGTGGCTCGGCCTGGCGGTCGACGGCGCTGACCAGCGGCTTGCCGAGCTGGTCGTCGTAGCGGACGGCCCACACCTCGCCGGTCTCCGCGTCCGCCGTGGCGAGCGTGCCACCGGCCATGGCGACGTCACCGGTGACCGGGATCGCGGCGGAGCCGCCGTCCTGGGCCTCGAGCCGACTGGTCTCGATGACCTGTCCGCGGCTGGTGCCGGCGTCGAGGGTGACGACGGCCGCGCCGTCCTGCACCACGTCGAGGCGCGCCTTGCCGTTGTCGCCCGGCACGACGCCGTCGAGCTGGTTGATCGGCTTGTTGAGGCGGCCGGACCAGCCCTTCTTGCCGTTGACGACCCACACGCCGCCGTCGTTGAGCTCGGCCTCGTGCTTCTTGTACCCGTCGGCCGACACGGCGTAGACGACGACGGCGGTGGATGCGATTGCCAGCGCGACGCCGGAGGCGATGCCTGCCCGGTGTCGACGCAGAGCAGTCACACGTGCCACGCCAGTCCCCCTTGGCCCCACGGATGAGGTACGCCCGCCGCACTCACCCGGGAGGAGCGTATGTATGTGGCAGAGGTTCGGACAAGTTCCCGACAAATCCCGACCACGTGCGCGGGACAGGCGTGATGGGTGATGATGGAGCCGTTGGGCGTGTACGAGGGGAGCCGACGTTGATCGTGGAAGCGCGGTACGCCAGTGGGGCTGGTGTGCTCGTCGGCAGTGGCGCGCACTGGGTGCTGCTGACCGACCCCGGCGACGAGCGGGTCGTCCAGGAGATCTGGGACGCCGTCACGCTGACCGCGCCGTCCGGGGCGAGCGTCGCCGAGCGGGTGCTGGCGATCGCCGAGAAGGCGTTCGAGGGCGACCCGCCCGGTCTCGCGCTCGTCGACTTCACGTCCGGCGCGTCGACGACGCTGTCCCGCGGAGCCGGTCACGTACGCCTCGCCGGTCCCGCACGGGTGCTGAGCCTGGACGCGGGCGCCGACCCCGACAGCCTGGTGGCCACCCGGCGCCTGGTGGGCGGGGTGGTCGCCGCCGACCGGGTCGAGCTCACGCCGGTCACAGCCCGCACCGCGCCGGCGCACCGCCTCCAGGAGACCCCGCCGCCGGCGCCGACGACCGCTCTCATCGACGGGATCCCCGACGCCATCCTGGCCGCCAAGGGTCCCGACGGACCTCCTCCGCGCACCCGCCTGCGGAGGCCGGTCGAGGACACGGGAGCCCTGGTCGACACCTCCGAGCCCGACCCGCTGATGATGCAGCGCATCGAGGAGGGGGCGCACACCACGATCCGCCCCCCGGCGTCACCGACCCCCGCACCGGCGCCCGACGACCACGACGGCGCCACGTCGCTGCGACCGGCGCACCTCAGCCACAGCACTGCTCCGACGGTGCTGGCCGTCAGTTGTCCGCTGGGCCACCTCACTCCGCCCATCTCGCCGCAGTGCCGGGTCTGCCACCAGCGCGTTGCCCCGCAGGAGCCGCGGCGGCTGGACCGGCCGGCCCTGGGTGGGCTGCGACTGCCCACCGGTGAGGTCGTCCCGCTCGACCGGGGCGTGATCCTGGGCCGCAAGCCCGCGCCGGCCGAGGGCAGCACCGACTGGCCGCACCTGGTCCACCTGCCGTCCGACCACTCCTTCGTGTCGCGCCGGCACCTCCACATCGAGCTCGACGGCTGGGACGTCATCGCCCGTGACCTCGACAGTCGCGGCGGCACCACGATCGCTCCCCCGGGTCGCGACCCGGAGCGCATGAGGCCCGGTGACGCCTACGTGCTCGAGCCGGGCACGGTGCTCGACATGGCGCACGTCTACAGCGTCCGCTACGAGGCGGGGGCGGTCACCCGGTGAGCGCACCTGTCATCCCGGGGTTCGCGTTCGTCGAGCACCTGGGCAGCGGCGGCTTCGCCGACGTCTTCCTCTACGAGCAGCAGTGGCCGCGCCAGCGCGTCGCGGTCAAGGTCGTGCGTCCCGACGTCCCGCTGACCGACCGCGAGAAGTACCTCTTCACCGCCGAGGCCAACGCGATGGCGCGCCTGGCCGACCACCCCTACATCGTCTCGGTGATCACGGCGGGTGTCACGGCCGAGGGCGGCCGACCGTTCCTCGTGATGCGCTACTGCCCGCCGCCGGACCTCGGCGTGCGCGTGCGCGCCAACCCGATGGCCCCGGTCGACGCGGTCTCCACCGGCATCAAGCTGGCGAGCGCCATCGAGACCGCCCACCGCTCCGGCATCCTCCACCGCGACATCAAGCCCAGCAACGTCCTCGTCACGACCTACCACGAGCCGGCGCTGACCGACTTCGGCATCGCCGGCCACATGGCCGACGTCGACGGCGACAACGACGTCCGCATCTCCTACCCCTGGTCGCCGCCGGAGCTGCTCGACGGCCGGTCCAACGGGTCGGTGGCCTCCGACGTCTACTCCCTCGGCGCCACCATCTGGCACCTGCTCGTCGGTCGGTCCCCGTTCTCGATCCCGTCGGGCGACAACTCGACGCGAGCCCTGAGCGCGCGCATCCTGCACGCCGCTCCCCCGGCCACCCAGCGTCCTGACGTGCCGCCCGCGCTCGACCGGCTCCTGCAGCAGTGCCTGGCCAAGCGCCCCGAGCACCGGCCGGCCAGTGCGCTCGAGCTCGCCCGGGCGCTCCAGCGCATCGAGTCGGCGGCCGGCTGGCCGCGCACGGCGGTCGCCGTGGAGGGCGACCGGCCCGACGCCTCCGTCAGTGCCGGCGAGGCACCGGGTTCGGCGGGCTCGCCCATCTCCTTCGGACCCTCCGGCGCGGCGGGGCCGGCCGAGGACGCGACGGCGATGAAGCCCGTCACGGTGATCTCGGCGAGCGGGCCACGACGCATCGCCGCCCAGGACCCGTCACCCGCCGGGCCGGACGGCGACGAGGAGCGTGCCGGGCTGCCCGGCCTGGTCTGGGCAGGGATCGGCGTCGCGGTCCTGGCGCTGCTGGTCGGCTTCCTCGTCCTCGGCGCCGACGGCCGCGGCGAGGACCCCGGGGTCGTCGTCCCGACCGAGTCGCAGACGCCCGCCGACGTCGTCCCCGACGTCCTCGTCGAGGCGGTGACGCTCACGGGCAGCCGTACGCCTCGCGGGGTGCTGTTCGAGTGGCGTCCGCCCGTGCCGGTGCAGGACGGCGACTCCTTCAGCTGGCACCGCGACGACACCGACGAGTACGGCAGCACGTCCCGCAGGCGGCTGCTCGTGCGCACCGACGACCCGGTGTGCCTCGACGTGCGGATGACCCGCGGGTCGGACAACTCGCCCAGCGCCAGCCAGTGCGTGTCCTGACCCGCGGGTCCCGACGTCAGGGCGTCAGTCGTCCTCCCAGTCGCGGCGGGGGCCGGTCGCGGCGTCCTGCTCCTCGCGCGACATCCGGGCCGAGGCCCACAGCGACAGCACCGCGGTGATCGCGAGCGTGGCGAGGATGACCACGAGCGAGAGCCAGATCGGGATCTCCAGCCAGGCATAGTCGAGGTGCTCGCCACCGTTGATGAACGGCAGCTCGTTCTCGTGCAGGGCGTGGAAGAACAGCTTGACGCCGATGAACGCCAGCAGGAACGCGAGGCCGTAGGAGAGGTAGATCAGGCGCTGGAGCAGGCCGCCGATGAGGAAGTAGAGCTGGCGCAGGCCCATCAGCGCGAAGATGTTGGCGGTCAGCACCAGGTAGGGCTCCTTGGTGATGCCGAAGATCGCCGGGATCGAGTCGAGCGCGAACAGCAGGTCGGTCGTGCCGAGGGTCAGGATCACGATGAACATCGGCGTGATCATCTTCTTGGCGCCCTCACCGGTGATGACCAGGCTCTTGCCGTGCCACTCCGAGGTGGCCGGGAAACGGCGCTCGACGAACGCGACGAGCTTGTTCTCCTCGAACTCGTCGTCCTCGTCCTCGCTGCCCTCCTTGGCCAGCTTGACCGCGGTGTAGACCAGGAACAGGCCGAAGAGGTAGAAGATCCAGCTGAAGTTGCTGATCGCCGCGGCACCGACGGCGATGAAGATGGCGCGCATGACCAGCGCCATGACGATGCCGATCATCAGGGCGTACTGCTGGAGCTCCCGGGGCACGGCGAACTTCGCCATGATGATGATGAAGATGAAGAGGTTGTCGATGGAGAGCGAGTACTCCACCAGCCAGCCGGAGTAGAACTCCAGGGCGGACGTCCCGCCGGAGGTGTACCAGACGCCGAGGCCGAAGAGGAGGGCCAGACCGACGTAGATCGAGAGGTAGGTCGCGCACTCCTTCATGCTCGGCTCGTGCGGCCGGCGGCCGACGACGGCGAGGTCGAAGGTGAAGATCGCGAGGGTCACCACGCCGGTGGCGATCCAGACCCAGGTGGGTACGTCCACGCTGTCAGCTCCTAGGGGATGAGGCGAGATCGGTGTCCGCGCAGCGCACGGACGCCGGAGGTCTCTTCCGCTCGCTCGTCCGGGGAACCCTGGCGGCGAACCAGTGGCACCGGGCGCCGCTCGCGCGGACGCCGTACTGACGACACCACTGCCGGGGAATACTCCCCTCCAACCGCGTCAGTGTGTCACGCGGTCCGTGGCGGGCGCGAAATCGCCGTCAGCGTCCGCCGAATGGGACGCCGAGCGCGGCCAGCCGGGACTGCCCGCCGTCGACCGCGGTCAGCACCCACGCGCCCTCCGGCGTCACCGTGAAGGTGTGCTCGAAGTGCGCGGCGAAGGACCCGTCCACCGTTGCGACGGTCCACTCGTCCTCGAGCAGGTCGGTGTGCTTGGTGCCCAGCGTGACCATCGGCTCCACGGCGAGCGCGAGACCCTCCACGATCGACGGGCCGCGGCCGCGTCGACCGACGTTGGGCACGTTGGGCGGCATGTGCATCTCCGTGCCGATCCCGTGCCCGGTGTAGTCCTCGAGGATGCCGTAGCGGCCCTGCGAGCGGACGTAGGTCTCGACGGCGTGGCTGATGTCGCCCACGCGGCCGCCGAGTCGCGCCGCGCCCATGCCGCGCCACAGGGACTCCTCGGTGACCCGCAGCAGCTCGGTCACCTCGTCGGCCACCTCGCCGACGGGCACGGTGATCGCCGCGTCGCCGTGCCAGCCCTCGACGATGGCGCCGCAGTCGATCGAGATGACGTCGCCCTCAGCCAGCGTGCGCGGGCCGGGGATGCCGTGCACCACCTCGTCGTTGACCGACGCGCAGATCGTCGCCGGGAAGGGTGGGTGGCTGTAGCCCTTGAACGACGGCACGCCGCCGTGGTCGCGGATGTTGGCCTCGGCCAGCTCGTCGAGCTCGAGGGTGGTCACCCCGGGACGCACGGCCGCCCGGAGCAGCTCCAGCGTCTCCCCCACGAGCCGCCCCGCGACGCGCATCAGGTCGATCTGTTCAGGGGTCTTGATCTCGATCCCTCGGTCACGGAACCCCATGGCCCTGCGCCGGCCGTCAGCTCTGGGGGACGACGTCGAGGGCGTCGAAGATGCGGGCCGTCACCTCGTCGACCTCGCCCACCCCGTCGACCTCGACCAGGATCCCGCGCTCGCGGTAGACCCCGATCAGCGGCTCGGTCTGCTCGGCGTAGACCTCCTGACGGCGCCGGATGACGTCCTCGGTGTCGTCGGCACGGCCGTCGGTCTGCGCCCGCTGGAGCAGACGCTGGACGAGCTCCTCGGGGTCGACCGTCAGCACGACCACCGCGTCGAGCTGGTGACCGGTGAACGCGATCATGCCGTCGAGCTCGGTGACCTGGGCCAGGGTGCGGGGGTAGCCGTCGAGCAGGAAGCCGGGCTCCGCGTCGGGCTCGTCGATGCGGTTGCGCACCATCAGGTTGGTGACCTCGTCGGGGACGTACTCCCCCGCGTCCATGTAGCGCTTGGCCTCGACGCCGAGCGGCGTGCCCTGCGAGACGTTGGCGCGGAAGATGTCACCGGTGGAGATCGCCGGGATGCCGAAGTGCTCGGCCACGAAGCGGGCCTGGGTGCCCTTGCCCGCACCCGGCGGGCCCATCAGGATCAGTCTCATCTACTTCAGGAATCCTTCGTAGTTGCGCTGCTGGAGCTGGCTCTCGATCTGCTTCACGGTGTCGAGCGCCACGCCGACCATGATGAGGATCGACGTGCCGCCGAACGGGAAGTTCTGGTTGGCCTGGATCATCGCGAAGGCGACGAGCGGGACCAACGAGATCAGGCCGAGGTAGAGGGCTCCAGGGAACGTGATGCGGGACAGGACGTAGGACAGGTAGTCCTCGGTCGGCTTGCCCGCCCGGATCCCGGGGATGAAGCCGCCGTACTTCTTCATGTTGTCCGCCACCTCGACGGGGTTGAAGGTGATCGAGACGTAGAAGTACGTGAAGAAGATGATCAGCAGGAAGTACGTCGCCATGTAGAGCGGGTGGTCGCCGTTGACGAAGTAGGTCCCGATGAAGTCGAGCACGGGGTTCTGGCTCTCGGGGTTGAACTGCACCGCCATCGCCGGCAGGTAGAGCAGCGACGAGGCGAAGATGACCGGGATGATGCCGGCCTGGTTGACCTTGAGCGGGATGTAGGTCGAGTTGCCGCCGAACATCTTGCGCCCGACCATCCGGCGCGCGTACTGCACGGGGATGCGGCGCTGGGCCTGCTCGATGAAGATGACGCCCGCGACCAGGATGAGGCCGATCACCATCACGATGCCGAAGGTGACCCAGCCCTGCGAGGTCTGCACGCTCCACAGCGACGCCGGGAAGGTGGCGACGACCTGGGTGAAGATGAGGATGGACATGCCGTTGCCGATGCCCCGGTCGGTGATGAGCTCACCGAGCCACATGATGACCGCGGTGCCCGCCGTCATGGTGACGACCATGACGAGGAAGGTCGCGGTGCCGTCGTCGTGCAGCAGGTCGCGCGTGCAGCCCTGCAGCAGGGCGCCGTTGCGCGCGAGTGCCACGATGCCGGTCGCCTGCAGCACGGCGAGGCCGAGCGTCAGGTAGCGCGTGTACTGGGTGATCTTCGTCTGGCCGGCCTGCCCCTCCTTCTTCAGCGCCTCGAGCCGTGGGATCACCACGACGAGCAGCTGCAGGATGATGGAGGCCGTGATGTAGGGCATGATCCCCAGCGCGAAGATGGTGAGCTGGAGCAGCGCACCACCCGAGAAGAGGTTGATCAGGCTGTAGAGGCCGCCCTCTTCCAGCTGGTCGATGCACGCCTGGACGTTGGCGACGTGCACACCCGGGGTGGGCACCTGGGAGCCGAGCCGGAAGATCGCGATGATCAGCAGGACGAAGAGCAGCTTGCGCCGCAGGTCCGGAGTCCGGAAAGCGTTGGCGAACGCGCCTAGCACTGGTTCCTCTTTCGTATGGGTGCCCGGCCGTGGTCGGCGGGCGGACGAGACACCCTCGCCGTCGTACGGCAGAGGGCCCGGGGAAGCCTAACAGTCGGGGTTCGACCAGCTTCTCCCCCGACGACCAGGGGGAGAACGACGAAGGCCCGGCCGACAGTTCCCACTGTGCGGCCAGGCCTTCACCGGATGTGCGAGATCGCGGCCTCAGGCCACGGTCGCGGTGCCGCCGGCAGCCTCGATCTTCTCCTTGGCGGAGGTCGAGAACGCGTCGGCGCTGACCTGGACGGCGACCGAGATGTCGCCCTGGCCCAGGACCTTGACGGGCTGGTTCTTGCGAACCGCGCCCTTGGCGACGAGGTCGTCGACGGTCACGGTGCCGCCCTCGGGGAACAGCT
Source organism: Nocardioides pinisoli (assembly GCF_024199985.1). Classification (GTDB taxonomy): domain Bacteria; phylum Actinomycetota; class Actinomycetes; order Propionibacteriales; family Nocardioidaceae; genus Nocardioides; species Nocardioides pinisoli. Next base: position 56,367 of record NZ_JANARS010000007.1, on the reverse strand, counting down.
CCCCGAGACGGTCGAGGTTCACGACCTGGAACTCCACGCGGAAGGGGTTCTTGAAGCCCTTCAGCTTGGGCAGGCGCATGTGGATCGGCATCTGGCCACCCTCGAAGGCAGCCGGGACCTGGTAGCGCGCCTTGGTGCCCTTGGTACCGCGGCCGGCGGTCTTGCCCTTGGAGCCCTCACCGCGACCCACGCGGGTCTTGGCGGTCTTGGCACCCGGAGCGGGACGCAAGTGGTGCAGCTTGAGCGTCATGTCACTCCACCTCCTCGAACGTCACCAGGTGACGGACAGTGTTGATCATGCCCCGGATCTCCGGGCGGTCTTCCTTCACGACGACGTCGCCGATCCGCTTGAGACCGAGCGAACGCAGCGTCTCGCGCTGGTTGGCCTTGAGACCCACCAGTCCGCGCTTCTGCTGGACCTTGAGCTGTGCCATCAGGACTGCACCCCCGCGGTCTCGGCCTGGCCCTCGGCACGCGCCTTGAGGAGCGCGGCCGGGGTGACGTCCTCGACCCGCATGCCGCGGCGAGCAGCCACGGCCTCGGGCTCCTCCAGCATCCGCAGCGCCTCGACGGTCGCGTGGACGATGTTGATCTGGTTGGACGAGCCGAGCGACTTGCTCAGCACGTCGTGGATGCCGGCGCACTCGAGGACCGCACGCACCGGGCCGCCGGCGATGACGCCGGTACCGGGAGCGGCGGGACGCAGCAGGACGACGCCCGCGGCCTTCTCGCCCTGGACCGGGTGCGGGATGGTGCCCTGGATGCGGGGGACCTTGAAGAAGTGCTTCTTGGCCTCCTCGACACCCTTGGCGATCGCCGCGGGGACTTCCTTCGCCTTGCCGTAGCCGACGCCGACCAGGCCTTCACCGTCGCCGACGATCACGAGGGCGGTGAAGCTGAAGCGACGACCACCCTTCACGACCTTGGCAACTCGGTTGATCGCCACGACTCGCTCGATGTAGACAGACTTCTCGGCCTGGCCACGACCGTTGTCGCGTCCGCGACGGTCGCCCGAGCCACCGCTGCGCTGTCCGCGCTGGGCTCCGCTCATGAGATGTGCTCCATATCTAAGATCTCTCTCTGCTCGCGTGAGGCGATCAGAAGGACAATCCGCCCTCACGGGCGGCATCGGCGAGGGCCGCGATGCGGCCGTGGTACTTGTTGCCGGCCCGGTCGAAGACGACGTCCTCGATACCGGCAGCCTTGGCACGCGACGCCACGAGCTCGCCGACCTTCTTTGCCTTGGCGGTCTTGTCGCCCTCGGTGCCACGGACGTCGGCCTCCATGGTGGAGGCGTAGGCCAGGGTGGCGCCCTGCAGGTCGTCGACGACCTGCACCGAGAGGTGCTTGGCCGACTTGGTGACCACCAGGCGCGGACGCTCGGCGGTGCCGTTGATCCGCTTGCGGCCACGCGCCTGACGGCGCAGGCGCGCACGGACGCGGTTGGCGGTGTGCTTGTTGTTGCTCAGCGAGATCGCCATGTCACTTACCGGCCTTTCCGACCTTGCGACGGATGTGCTCGCCGGCGTAGCGCACGCCCTTGCCCTTGTAGGGCTCAGGCTTGCGGAGCTTGCGGATCTTGGCCGCGACCTCGCCGACGAGCTGCTTGTCGATGCCGACGACGCCGAGCTTGGTCGGGCCCTCGGTGGTGAAGGTGATGCCCTCGGGGGCGTCGAAGATGATCGGGTGCGAGTAGCCGAGCTGGAACTCGAGCTGGGTCGGACCCTTGGGCAGGACGCGGTAGCCCACGCCCACGATCTCGAGCTTCTTCTCGTAGCCCTCGGTGACACCCACCACCATGTTGTTGATGAGCGTGCGGGTCAGGCCGTGCAACGAGCGGCTGTTGCGCTCGTCGTCGGGGCGCTGGACCTCGAGGACGCCGTCCTCGCCCTTGGCGACCGTGATCGGCGCGGCGATGGTGTGCGACAAGGTGCCCTTGGGGCCCTTGACGGTCACCAGCGACTCATCGATCGCGACGTCGACACCGGACGGGACCGCGATGGGGAGCTTGCCAATGCGCGACATGCTTCTCTCTCTTCCTGGTCTCAGATGGTCCGGGTCACCAGACGTAGGCGAGGACTTCGCCGCCCACGCCCTTCTGGTTCGCCTGGCGGTCGGTGAGCAGGCCCTGCGACGTCGAGATGATCGCGACGCCGAGGCCACCGAGGACCTTGGGCAGGTTGGTGCTCTTGGCGTAGACACGCAGGCCGGGCTTGCTGATGCGGCGGACGCCCGCGATGGAGCGCTCCCGGTTGCGGCCGTACTTGAGGGTCACGGTCAGCGTCTTGCCGACCGAGGGCTCGCCCTCGGCGGTGACGTTGTCGGCGACGTCGTAGGAGGTGATGTAACCCTCCTGCTTGAGGATCTCCGCGAGGCCGGCCTTCATCTTGCTGTAGGGCATCGACACCACGTCGTGGTACGCCTGGTTGGCGTTGCGCAGACGCGTGAGCATGTCTGCGATCGGGTCAGTCATCGTCATGATGTGGTTCTTTCTCGTCGTGGTTTCCCGCAGCTCGCGGCCGAGGGACCTGCAACGTGTGTGAGGTGATTACCAGGAGGACTTGGTGACGCCGGGGAGCTCGCCGCGGTGGGCCATCTCCCGCAGGCAGATCCGGCACAGGCCGAACTTGCGGTAGACGGCCTTGGGGCGACCGCAACGCTGGCAGCGGGTGTAGCCGCGGACAGCGAACTTCGGCTTGCGGGCGGCCTTGACCTTGAGAGCAGTCTTCGCCATGTCAGTTCTCCTTGAACGGGAAGCCGAGCTGCTTGAGCAGCGCGCGGCCCTCGTCGTCGTTGGTGGCCGTGGTCACGACCGTGATGTCCATGCCGCGCGACCGGTCGATCTTGTCCTGGTTGATCTCGTGGAACATGACCTGCTCGGTGAGACCGAAGGTGTAGTTGCCGCGCCCGTCGAACTGCTTCGGCGAGAGGCCGCGGAAGTCACGGATGCGGGGCAGCGCCAGGGACAGCAGGCGGTCCAGGAACTCCCACATGCGGTCGCCGCGCAGCGTGACGTGCGCGCCGATCGGCATGCCCTCGCGCAGCTTGAACTGCGCGATGGACTTGCGGGCCTTGGTCACGGCCGGCTTCTGGCCGGTGATCGCGGTGAGGTCGCGGATCGCGCCCTCGATCAGCTTGGAGTCGCGCGCCGCCTCGCCGACGCCCATGTTGACCACGATCTTGGTCAGGCCGGGCACCTGCATGATGTTGGCGATGTCGAACTCGGAGCGCAGGGCGGGGACGATCTCCTCGCGGTAGCGCGCCTTGAGACGGGGAATCTCAGTGGTCTGGGTCTCGGCCATCTCAGATCTCCTTGCCGGACTTGCGGGACACGCGGACCGACCGGCTGGCGGCGTAGGTCGAGCCGTCGGGACGGCGCTTGGTGACCTCGTCGCGGCGGAAGCCGACGCGCGTGACACCGTCACCCTCGACCAGCATCACGTTGGAGACGTGGATGGGGGCCTCGCGGGTGATGATGCCGCCGGTGGTGTTGGTCTGCTGGACGGACTTGGTGTGGCGCTTGACGAGGTTGACACCCTCGACGATCACGCGGTCCTCCTCGCGGAGGACCGAGATGACCTTGCCCTGGGCACCCTTGTCCTTGCCGGCGATCACCTTGACGGTGTCGCCCTTCTTGATGTTCATGTTCTTACCCATCTCTCACAGCACCTCCGGGGCGAGCGAGATGATCTTCATGAAGCGCTTCTCGCGCAGCTCGCGGCCGACGGGGCCGAAGATGCGCGTGCCACGGGGCTCACCGTCGTTCTTGAGGATGACGGCGGCGTTCTCGTCGAAGCGGATGTAGGAACCGTCGGCGCGGCGACGCTCCTTGACGGTGCGCACGACCACGGCCTTGACGACGTCGCCCTTCTTGACGTTGCCACCGGGGATCGCGTCCTTGACGGTGGCGACGATGACGTCACCGATGCCGGCGTAGCGACGCCCAGAGCCACCGAGAACACGGATGCAGAGGATCTCCTTCGCACCGGTGTTGTCGGCGACCTTGAGTCGCGACTCCTGCTGGATCATTGATTTCTCCTGGTTGTCGAGCTGGTTCTCGCCCTCTCAGCGGGGAGCGAGCCTGGCCGAACTGATATGTGGAAACTTGTGCTCGAGGCCGGTGGGCCTCAGGTCACTTGGCCTTCTCCAGCACCTCGACGAGGCGCCAGCGCTTGGTGGCCGACAGCGGACGGGTCTCCATGATGAGGACCCGGTCGCCGATGCCGCACTGGTTGGTCTCGTCGTGGGCCTTGAGCCGCGACGTCTTGCGCAGGACCTTGCCGTAGAGGGCGTGCTTCACGCGGTCCTCGACGGCGACGACGATGGTCTTGTCCATCTTGTCGCTCACGACGAGGCCCTCGCGGACCTTGCGCTGGTTGCGCTCGTCGGTCGACTGGGTCGCAGTGTTCTCGCTCATGCCTTCGCCTCTTCGTTGGTGCCCGGGGTGGTGCGGATGCCGAGCTCGCGCTCGCGGACCACGGTGTAGATGCGGGCGATGTCCTTCTTGACCACGCGCAGGCGGCCGTTGCTCTCGAGCTGGCCGGTCGCGGCCTGGAACCGCAGGTTGAACAGCTCCTCCTTGGCCTCGCGCAGCTTGGCCTCGAGGGCAGGTGCGTCGAGCTCGTCGAGCTCGTGGGCGTTCAGCTTGGTAGCCATCAGAATTCACCGGCCTCACGGGAGATGAACCGGCACTTCATCGGGAGCTTGTGCATCGCGCGGCGCATGGCCTCACGAGCAGTCACCTCGTCGACACCGGAGAGTTCGAACATGACGCGGCCGGGCTTGACGTTGGCCACCCACCACTCGGGCGAGCCCTTGCCGGAACCCATGCGGGTCTCGGCCGGCTTCTTGGTCAGGGGACGGTCCGGGTAGATGTTGATCCAGACCTTTCCGCCACGCTTGATGTGACGGGTCATGGCGATACGGGCCGACTCGATCTGTCGGTTGGTCACGTAGTGACCCTCGACCGCCTGGATGCCGAAGTCACCGAAGGCCAGCGTGGTGCCGCCCTTGGCGACGCCACGACGCTTGGGGTGGTGCTGCTTGCGGTGCTTGACGCGACGGGGCATCAACATGAGGTCAGGCCTCCTGTCCGGTGCTCGGTGCAGCCTCGGCCGCCGGAGCCTCGGTGGACTCGGCGCGAGGAGCGCGGTCGCCGCGCGAGCCACGGCTCGGACGGTCACCGCCACGGGTGTTGGGACGACCGCCGCGACCGGGGGCACCGGCGCGGGCGGCCTGCTGGGCCTGGCGCTCGGCACGGGTGCCGGCGACCTCGCCCTTGTAGATCCAGACCTTCACACCGATGCGGCCGAAGGTCGTGCGGGCCTCGTAGAAGCCGTAGTCGATGTCGGCACGCAGGGTGTGCAGGGGCACGCGGCCCTCGCGGTAGAACTCGGTGCGCGACATCTCGGCGCCGTTGAGACGACCCGAGCACTGGATCCGGATGCCCTTGGCACCGGAGCGCATCGAGGTCTGCATCGCCTTGCGCATCGCGCGGCGGAACTGCACACGGCCCGAGAGCTGCTCGGCGACGCCCTGGGCGACCAGCTGCGCGTCGACCTCGGGGTTCTTGACCTCGAGGATGTTGAGCTGCACCTGCTTGCCGGTGAGCTTCTCGAGCTCGCCGCGGATGCGGTCCGCCTCGGCGCCACGGCGGCCGATGACGATGCCCGGACGGGCGGTGTGGATGTCCACCCGCACGCGGTCCCGGGTGCGCTCGATCTCGACCTTGGAGATGCCGGCCCGCTCCATGCCCTTGGAGAGCAGCTTGCGGATGGCGACGTCCTCACCGACGTACGACTTGTAGAGCTTGTCGGCGTACCAACGGCTCTTGTGGTCGGTGGAGATGCCCAGGCGGAAGCCGTTCGGGTTGATCTTCTGGCCCATCAGGCACCCCTTCCGTTCTTGTTGGCGCGGCCGTTCTTCGTGGCCAGCACGTCGGCCGGCTGCACCGCGAGGGTGATGTGGCTGGTGCGCTTGTTGATGCGGGTCGCACGACCCTGCGCACGCGGACGCCAACGCTTCATCGTCGGGCCCTCGTCGACCATGGCGACGGAGAGCACGAGGTCGGCCCGGTTGAGGCCCTCGGTGGTCTCCGCGTTGGCGATCGCGCTCTCCAGCACCTTGTAGACGGTCTCGGAGGCGGCCTGCGGCGCGAACTGCAGCAGGGTCAGGGCCTCGTCGACCTGGAGGCCGCGGACCATGTCGACGACACGGCGAGCCTTCATCGGGGTGATCCGCACGTAGCGTGCGCTGGCGAACGCGCCCGGCTGGTCGCCGAGCAGCGACTCGCGGCGCGCACTGGTGCGGCTGCGCTCGGTGGTGCTCATCGACGGCGTCCCTTCCGGTCTTCCTTGACGTGCCCGCGGTAGGTGCGGGTGGGGGCGAACTCCCCGAGCTTGTGGCCGACCATGGAGTCGGTCACGAAGACGGGGACGTGCTTGCGACCGTCGTGCACGGCGATGGTGTGGCCGATCATGTCGGGCACGATCATCGACCGGCGCGACCAGGTCTTGATGACGTTGTGGCTGCCCTTCTCGTTCTCGGCGTCCACCTTCTTCTGAAGGTGGTCGTCGACGAAGGGGCCCTTCTTGAGGCTGCGAGGCATGTCGGTTACTTCCTACCCTTGCCGGACTTGCGACGACGGATGATCTGGGAGTCGCTGGCCTTGCGCTTGCGCGTGCGGCCCTCGGGCTTGCCCCAGGGGGAGACGGGGTGGCGACCACCGGACGTCTTGCCCTCACCACCACCGTGCGGGTGGTCCACCGGGTTCATGACGACGCCGCGGACGGTCGGGCGGACGCCCTTCCACCGCATGCGGCCGGCCTTGCCCCAGTTGATGTTGGACTGCTCGGCGTTGCCGACCTCGCCGATCGTGGCGCGGCAGCGCACGTCGACGAAGCGCATCTCGCCCGAGGGCATGCGCAGCGTGGCGCGGCTGCCCTCACGGGCGACCAGCTGGGCGGAGTTGCCGGCCGAGCGGGCGATCTTCGCGCCGCCGCCCGGACGCAGCTCCACGCAGTGGATGGTCGTGCCGACCGGGATGTTGCGCAGCGGCAGGTTGTTGCCGGGCTTGATGTCGGCGTTGGGGCCGGACTCCACCGGGGTGCCCTGGGTCAGACCCTTGGGCGCCACGATGTAGCGCTTCTCGCCGTCGGCGTAGTGCAGCAGCGCGATGCGCGCGGTGCGGTTGGGGTCGTACTCGATGTGAGCGACCTTGGCCGGGACGCCGTCCTTGTCGTAGCGACGGAAGTCGATGACGCGGTAGGCGCGCTTGTGACCGCCACCCTTGTGCCGGGTGGTGATGCGGCCCTGGTTGTTGCGGCCGCCGTTCTTGGGCAGCGGGCGCGTCAGCGACTTCTCGGGCGTCGACCGGGTGATCTCGACGAAGTCGGCCACCGACGAGCCACGACGGCCCGGGGTGGTCGGCTTGTACTTGCGGATAGCCATATCAGTTCCTGCTCTACCTATCTCTGGGGGGCCCGGTCAGGAGACCGGACCTCCGAAGATGTCGATGCGGTGACCCTCGGCGAGGCTGACGATCGCGCGCTTGGTGTTGGGGCGCTTGCCCATGCCGTAGCGGGTACGACGCGTCTTGCCCTGGCGGTTGATCGTGTTGACCGAGGTGACCTTGACGTCGAAGACCTTCTCGACCGCGATCTTGATCTCGGTCTTGTTGGCGTCCGGGTGGACGATGAAGGTGTACTTGTTGGCGTCGAGCAGGCCGTAGCTCTTCTCCGACACGACCGGGGCGATCAGGACGTCGCGGTGGTCCTTGTGCAGGGTGCTCACTTGTCGGTCTCCTTCTCGTCGGCGCGGGTCAGGCCGGCAGCCTCGGCGTCCTCGGCGGACTTGAACCAGAAGTCGCCACCCGCCACGTCGTAGGCGGCGTCGCCCTCGACGAGGTAGGTGCCGGACTGGAGGCCCTGGACCTCGTAGCCCTTCGGGTTCTTGCCGCTCTTGAGCGGGGCCTTCGCACCGGCCGGCAGGGCCGGCTCGTCGGTGGCCTGCTCGGTCGCGGTCGTCTCGGACTGCGCCGGCGCAGCGGAGGCGCCACCCGTGCTGGTGCCGTTGACGAAGGCGTCGTAGGCGCCCTTGGTGAAGACCACGTCGTCAGCGGCCAGCACGTCGTAGGTGTTGAGCTGGTCGACGGCGACGATGTGGACCTCGGGCGCGTTGCGCAGCGAGAGCCAGGTGAGGGCGTCGGAGCGCTCGAGCACCACGAGGTAGCCCACGCGGTCGGTCAGCGAGGTCAGCGCGGCGAGCGCGGCCTTGGTGGAGGGCTTGTCGCCCGACACCAGGCCGTCGACCACGTGGACGCGGTCGTTGCGGGCCCGGTCGGAGAGGGCACCGCGCAGGGCGGCGGCCTTCATCTTCTTGGGGGTGCGCTGGTCGTAGCTGCGCGGCTGCGGGCCGTGGACGGTGCCACCGCCGGCGAACTGCGGAGCGCGGGTCGAGCCCTGACGGGCGCGGCCGGTGCCCTTCTGCTTGTAGGGCTTGCGGCCACCACCGCGGACCTCGCCGCGGGTCTTGGTGGCGTGCGTGCCCTGGCGCGCAGCGGCCTGCTGGGCCACGACGACCTGGTGGATCAGGGGAATGTTGACCTCGACGTCGAAGATCTCGGCGGGGAGGTCGACCTTGACGGTCTTGACAGCCATGCTCAGGCCTCCTGCGTCTTCTTGGCGGCCGAGCGAAGGACGACGAGACCGTTCTTGGGGCCGGGAACGGCGCCCTTGACCAGGATCAGGCCCTTGTCGGCGTCGACGGCGTGCACCGTCAGGTTCTGGGTGGTGACCGTGTCGTTGCCCATGCGGCCCGACATGCGGGTGCCCTTGAACACGCGACCCGGGGTGGCGCAGGCGCCGATGGAGCCGGGCTTGCGGTGGTTGCGGTGGGCACCGTGCGAGGCGGACACGCCGGAGAAGCCGTGACGCTTCATCGTGCCGGCGAAGCCCTTGCCCTTGCTGGTGCCCGTGACGTCGATCTCCTCGCCGGCGGCGAAGGTCTCCACGGTCAGCTCCTGGCCCACGGTGTAGCTGGCGGCGTCGGCCGTGCGGATCTCCGCGACGTGGCGACGCGGCGTGACACCGGCCTTGGTGAAGTGACCGGCCTCGGGTGAGTTGACCTTGCGGGCCTCGATCTCGCCGAAGCCGACCTGGATGGCGTTGTAGCCGTCCACCTCGGGCTGGCGGACCTGGGTCACGACGTTGGTCGCGGCCGCGATCACGGTGACGGGGACGACCTTGTTGTTCTCGTCCCAGAGCTGGGTCATGCCGAGCTTGGTGCCCAGCAGCCCCTTCACGTTGCGTTCGAAAGTCTTAGCCATGTCGTCGCCTCAGAGCTTGATCTCGATGTCGACACCGGCAGGCAGGTCGAGACGCATCAGCGAGTCGACGGTCTTCGGCGTCGGGTCGATGATGTCGATCAGGCGCTTGTGGGTGCGCATCTCGAAGTGCTCGCGGGAGTCCTTGTACTTGTGGGGCGAACGGATGACGCAGTACACGTTCTTCTCGGTCGGCAGCGGCACAGGGCCGGCGACCTTCGCACCCGTACGGGTGACGGTGTCCACGATCTTCCGCGCCGAGGTGTCGATCACCTCGTGGTCATAGGCCTTGAGCCTGATGCGGATCTTCTGTCCCGCCATAGGTCCCTGTCCTCTTCGATCTCGTACGCCTGGTCTGGTTTCGGCTCTCAGCCCCTGGTGGGCGAGCGCCGCCTGTCTCTCCTCCACCCTCCGACCCCCGCGGTCGGGCGTGTCGCGCGGCCGACTGAACTGATCCGGCTCATGACACGACCCCGAGGGGAAGCGGTGATGCTCTGGGTGGCACCCGACGGTTGTCGGATCTGGTCGGGTCTCCGATCACCGTGTGATCTGGTGCGGCGCACGCGGACGACTGGCTCGATCAAGGAGACGCGATTCAGAAGTCAAGGTGTGTGTGCCGCACCCCGGCGACCCGCCGGAGCAACCGGAACATCTTGACAGACTCCGTGGGCCCACGCCAAATCGCCCGTGACGGACCGCCCGGCGGCCCGGGTCCAAGGCCCCTTGCCCGTCCCTACCGTCGAAGGATGACCGGTCTGGTCACGCTCACCCTCGGCACCCTGGTGCTGGTGGCTGCGCTGGGACTGGTCCTCCACCTGGGCGAGCTGGGCAGGCTCGTGCGGCGTGTGCGGGACCGGATCTCCCCTCCCCCGCCGGCGCCGTCGACCCCGGCGATCGAGGACCTGGCGGCCCACCTGCGACGGGTGCGTCGCGAGGTGCTGGCCCCGGCGCCGGGGACGCCGATGGCGCGCCGGCGCGGGACCCTGGCGGCGTACGACGACCTGCTGGCGCTGGCCGCCCGCGCGCTCGGGACGCCGGACCTGCTCACCGGGATGCGCGAGGGTGCCGACCGCGACGCGGAGCGGCTGCGGCTCGAGCACCTCCTGCGTGGGGCCGGGCTGGTGCTGGATCAACCCCGCTCGGACCGGCGGTAGCAGAAGTCGGCGATGTCGCGACCGACGTCGCGGCCCTTGCGCTCGAAGCGGGTCACCGGGCGCTCGTCCCACCGCTCGACCCGGCCGCCCTCGAGGGTCGGCTCGGCGTCGAGGACCTCACGGATCTGGTCGGCGTAGTCCGCCCAGTCGGTGGCCAGCCGCCAGGCGCCGCCGGGCACCAGTCGCGACGAGGCGAGCGCGGCGTTGGCCGGGTTCACCAGCCGGCGCTTGCGGTGCTTGGTCTTGCGCCACGGGTCGGGGAAGAAGGTCCACAGCTCGGCGACGCTGGCCGGGCCGAGGAGGTTCTCGAGGGTCCACACGGCGTCGACGGAGCAGAACCGCACGTTGTCGGCCCCGGCCTCCGCGACGCGCCACAGCGAGTCGGCGATGCCGGGGAGCCACACCTCGAGGGCGAGCACGTCGTGGTCGGGGCGCGCGGCGGCGAGCACCGAGGTGGCCTCACCGATGCCGGGGCCGATCTCGACGATCAGCGGCGCCTCGCGCCCGAACCACTCGGCGAGCGAGAAGCCGGGCCGGTCGACGGCGTCCTCGGGGATCACCCAGTCCGCGTGGTGCGCGGCCCACGACTCGGCCTGGCGCGGCGTGAACCGGCTGCCCCGCCGCGAGTAGGTGAGCACCTCGCGCATGCGTCGCCCGTCCGCGGTGAGCTTGTGGTGCGGGCGGGCGGGGCGTACGACGTCGTTCACCCGGCCATCCTCCCCCGGTCCGCCGGACCGGGTCACATCGACGACACGCGGGTCAGAGGTGCGCGAGCGCGCCCGTCAGGACCGAGCGCAGCCGCTGCTCGATGTCGTCGAACTCGGGCTGGCCGATGATCAGCGGCGGCGCTAGCTGGATGACCGGGTCGCCACGGTCGTCGGCCCGGCAGTAGAGACCGGCCTCCCACAGCGCGCCGGAGAGGTAGCCGCGCAGCAGCCGCTCGGACTCGGCGTCGTCGAACGTCTCCTTGGTCTCGCGGTCCTTGACCAGCTCGATGCCGTAGAAGTAGCCGTGGCCGCGGACGTCGCCGACGATCGGGATGTCGAGCAGCTTCTCCAGCGTGGCACGGAAGGCCGGGGCGTTCTGCTGGACGTGGTCGGTGAGGCCCTCGCGCTCGAAGACGTCGAGGTTGGCCATCGCCACGGCCGAGGAGACCGGGTGGCCGCCGAAGGTGTAGCCGTGCGCATAGGCCGTCGTGCCGTGCTTGAAGGGCTCGAACAGGCGGTCGCTGGCGATCATCGCGCCGATGGGCGAGTAGCCCGAGGTCATGCCCTTGGCGCACGTGATGATGTCGGGCTGGTAGCCGAACTCGGTCGCGCCGAACATCTCCCCCACCCGGCCGAAGGCGCAGATGACCTCGTCGGAGACGAGCAGGACGTCGTACTCGTCGCAGATCTCCCGGACCCGCTCGAAGTAGCCGGGCGGCGGAGGGAAGCAGCCGCCGGCGTTCTGGACCGGCTCGAGGAAGACGGCCGCCACGGTGTCGGGCCCCTCGAACTCGATCGCCTCGGCGATCCGGTCGGCGGCCCAGCGGCCGAACGCCTTCTCGTCGTCGCCGACGTAGTCGGGTCGCCGGTAGAAGTTGGTGTTGGGCACCTTGTGCGCGCCCGGCACGAGCGGCTCGAACATCTCCTTCAGCGGCGGGATACCGGTGATGGACAGGGCACCCTGCGGGGTGCCGTGGTAGGCCACCGCGCGGGAGATGACCTTGTGCTTGCCGGGCCTGCCGGTGAGCTTGTAGTACTGCTTGGCCAGCTTCCAGGCCGACTCGACCGCCTCACCACCACCGGTGGTGAAGAAGACGCGGTTGAGGTCGCCGGGGGCCATCGCGGCGATCCGGTCGGCGAGCTCCACGGCGCGGGGGTGCGCGAAGGACCAGAGCGGGAAGAACGCCAGCTCCTTGGCCTGCCTGGCCGCGGCCTCGGCCAGCTCCTCGCGACCGTGGCCGACCTGGACCACGAACAGCCCGGCGAGGCCGTCGATGTACTCGCGGCCGTGGCTGTCCCAGATCCGGTGCCCCTCGCCCCTGACGATCAGCGGCATCTCGCCGCCGTTCTCGTAGGTGGAGTGCCGGGTGAAGTGCAACCAGAGGTGGTCGCGGCCGGCGGCCTGGTGGTCGAAGGACTCGTCGTAGGGCGTGCCCTCGGCGGAGTGGAGGCTCATCTCGTTCCCCAGTTGTAGTGCTGCTTGTTGAGCTTGAGGTAGACGAAGGTCTCCGAGGAGACGACGCCCTCGAGCTCACGGACCTGACGGATGACGTCGAGCAGGTGCGGGTCGTCCTCGCACACCACCTCGACGAGGAGGTCGAAGCTGCCGGCCGTGGTGACCACGTAGTCGACCTCGGGCACCTCGGCGAGCCGGTCGCCCACCTTCATGGGATCGCCCTCGGTGCGGACGCCGATCATGGCCTGGCGCGTGAAGCCGACCTGGGTCGGGTCGGTGACCGCGACGACCTGCATCACCTCGGAGTCGAGCAGCTTCTGCACCCGGGCGCGGGCGGCCGCCTCGGAGAGGCCCACCGCCTTCGCGATCGCGGCGTAGGAGATCCGGCCGTCCTCCTGGAGGAGCTCGATGATGCGCTTGGCGGTCGCGTCGAGCCGCACGGCTCCCTCGCTCATGCCCGGCCCTCGCTGCGCTCGCTCATGGCGACATCGTGGACGCGCAGACCACCGATCCGCAAGTCGCCGAGCGTGGAATCCGCATTTCTGGGCTGTTAATTCTGCGATTCCCGCACAATCTTCGGCAACAAGTATGGCGATGGTCGGCCTCCCCGTCCTACTCTCCCCTCACTGCACCCGACCGGGAGGACATCCGTGACCAGCCCACGCACGCTGCGCAACTTCATCGGCGGCACGTACGTCGACGGCGGCTCCGGCGCCACGAGCGACGTCGTCGACCCGACGACCGGCCGCGTGGTCGCCCATGCGCCCGTCAGCGGTGCGGAGCAGGTCGACGCGGCCTACGAGGCGGCGAGCCGCGCCTTCGGCGAGTGGGGTCGTACGACGCCCTCCGAGCGCCAGCAGGCGCTGCTCAAGATCGCCGACTCGATCGAGTCCCACGCCGAGGAGCTCATCGCCCTCGAGTCGGCCAACACGGGCAAGATCAAGGCGCTCACCGCGAGCGAGGAGATCCCGCCGATGGTGGACCAGCTCCGGTTCTTCGCCGGCGCTGCGCGGATCCTGGAGGGCAAGGCCGCCGGCGAGTACATGGCGGGCCACACCTCGTGGATCCGCCGCGAGCCCATCGGCGTGGTCGGCCAGGTGACGCCGTGGAACTACCCGCTGCTGATGGCCGTGTGGAAGATCGGCCCGGCCCTCGCCGCCGGCAACACCGTCGTCCTCAAGCCGAGCGACACCACGCCGGAGAGCACCCTGCGGCTGGCCGAGCTCGCCGCGGAGCACCTGCCCGCCGGCACGCTCAACGTGGTGACCGGCGACCGGGAGACCGGACGCCTCCTCGTCGAGCACCCGACGCCGGCGCTGGTGGCGATCACGGGGTCGGTGCGCGCCGGCGCCGAGGTCGCGGCGAGCGCCGCGCCGCAGGTCAAGCGGGTCCACCTCGAGCTGGGCGGCAAGGCGCCGGTCGTGGTCTTCGACGACGCCGACATCGAGGCCGCGGTCGAGGGCATCGCGGTCGCCGGCTACTTCAACGCCGGGCAGGATTGCACGGCGGCCACGCGCGTCCTGGTCGCCCAGGGGATCCACGACGACTTCGTCGCCGCGCTCGCCGACTACGCGAGGGGCTCGGCGCCGGTGGGCCTGCCCGACGACGAGGACGCCCTGTTCGGCCCCGTCAACAACGCGACCCAGCTCGCCCGGGTGAGCGGGTTCATCGAGAACCTGCCGGCCCACGCCACCGTGTCGGCCGGCGGCAACCGTCGTACGGACCTCGGCGAGGGCTACTTCCTCGAGCCCACCGTCCTCTCCGGGCTGCGGCAGGACGACGAGGCGATCCAGAACGAGATCTTCGGCCCCGTCATCACGGTGCAGCGCTTCACCGACGAGGAGGAGGCGCTCCGCTGGGCCAACGGCGTCGACTACGGCCTCGCGTCGTCGGTGTGGACCAAGGACTTCGGCCGGGCCATGCGGATGTCGAAGGCGCTGGACTTCGGGTGCGTGTGGATCAACACCCACATCCCCCTCGTCGCGGAGATGCCGCACGGCGGCTACAAGAGGTCCGGCTACGGCAAGGACCTCTCGATGTACGGCTTCGAGGACTACACCCGCATCAAGCACGTCATGGCCAACATCGAGAGCTGAGCGGCCGAGAGCTGAGCGACCGAGCGCTGAGCGACCGAGAGCTGAGCGGCAACCCGAGGAGACCCCCTGATGACACCCATCCCGAGGCGACGACGCCCCCAGTCCCCGCCGGCTGCTGCGCTGGCGGCCGCTGCCGGAGGCGGGCTGAGCCGCCGCGCACTGCTGGGCACCGGCGTCGCCGCCGGCGCGGGCCTGGCGCTGACCGGTTGCGCCCCGCCCGAGCCGCCGGCAGCGGGAGGGATCGCCGCCCTCGACCTGCCGACCGACGTCTCGGACACCGAGAAGACCCTCAAGTGGGCCAACTGGACGGCCTACCTCGACATGAACGGCAAGGAGACGAGGTCGCCGACCCTCGAGGCCTTCAGGGAGCAGAGCGGCATCGACGTGGAGTACTTCGAGGAGGTCGACGACAACGACTCCTACTACGCCAAGGTGGGCCCCCAGCTGCGTGCCGGGCAGGACATCGACCGCGACATCATCACGCTCACCGACTGGATGGCCGCCCGGCTCATCCGCGACCAGGTGGTCCAGCCGCTCGAGCTCATCCAGATGCCCAACGTCGTCAGCAACCTGCTGCAGCCGCTCAAGGACGCCTCGTTCGACCCCGGCCGGCTCCACTCGATCACGTGGCAGAGCGGCTTCGCGGGCATCGGCTACAACCGGGACAAGGTCGGTCGCGAGCTGAAGTCGCTCGACGACCTGTGGACCGACGACCTCAAGGGTCGCATCGTGGTGCTCTCGGAGTTCCGCGACACCGCCGGCCTGGTGATGCAGTCCCAGGGCGTCGACATCGAGAGCGACTGGGGACAGGCCGAGTTCGAGAAGGCGCTCGACTTCATCGAGCAGAAGATCGACGAGGGCTACATCCGCAAGGTGAAGGGCAACTCCTACATGGAGGACCTCACCAGTGGCAACGCGGTGGCGGGCATCACGTGGAGCGGCGACATCTTCGTCCTCGGCTTCGACACCGGGGACCCCAGCTGGACCTTCACCCTGCCCGAGTCCGGCGGCACCCTGTGGTCGGACAACCTGATGGTCCCGATCACCTCGACGCACCGAAGGAACGCCCAGCGGCTGATGGACTACTACTACGACCCGGCCGTCGCCGCCCAGGTGGCTGCCTGGGTCAACTACGTGTGTCCCGTCGACGGCGCCCAGGCCGAGATGGAGAAGATCGACCCCGACCTCGCCGAGAGCCCGTGGATCTTCCCGAGCGCCGAGTTCATCGCCGACAACAACGTGCAGCAGTTCCGGGTGCTCAGCGCGGACGAGGACATCCTCTACGCCGACCTCTGGTCCTCGAAGGTGATGGGGAACTGACATGGCCGGATTCCGTGAGGCGCGCGGCGACCTCCAGCTCGAGAGCGTGACCAAGACCTTCGGCGACTTCACCGCCGTCGACGACATCGACCTGACCGTCCCGCGGGGCTCGTTCTTCGCGCTCCTCGGACCGTCGGGCTGCGGCAAGACCACCACGCTGCGGATGGTCGCCGGTCTCGAGCAGCCCACCGCGGGACGGGTGCGGATCGGCGACACCGACCTCACCGGGTCGCGGCCCTACGAGCGGCCGGTCAACACCGTCTTCCAGTCCTACGCGCTCTTCCCCCACCTGACCATCCGCGACAACGTCGCCTTCGGGCCGAAGCGTCGCAAGGACAAGGACGCGGCGCAGCGGGCGGACGACGCCCTCGAGCTGGTCCAGATGACGGCCTTCGCCGGCCGCAAGCCCGCCCAGCTCTCGGGCGGGCAGCAGCAGCGCGTGGCGCTGGCCCGGGCGCTGGTCAACCACCCGGAGGTGCTGCTGCTCGACGAGCCGCTCGGCGCCCTCGACCTCAAGCTGCGGCGCGAGATGCAGGTCGAGCTCAAGCGCATCCAGACCGAGGTGGGCCTGACCTTCATCCACGTCACCCACGACCAGGAGGAGGCCATGACCATGGCCGACACGGTCGCGGTGATGAACCGTGGTCGCATCGAGCAGCTCGGCCCTCCCGCGGAGCTCTACGACCTCCCCCGCACGCGGTTCGTGGCCAACTTCCTCGGCCAGGCCAACACCGGGGTCGGCACGATCGAGGGCCGCGACGGCGACCACCTCGTCGCCGACGTCCTCGGCACCAAGGTGAAGGTCCTCCAGGGTCGCTCGCAGGTGCACGACGGCGAGATGCTGTTCGGCGTACGCCCCGAGAAGGTGACCGTCTCGCGCAAGCAGCCCGACGGCGTCGGCAACGACGTCAAGGGCGTCGTGCGCGACGTGTCGTTCCTCGGGGTGGCGACGAGCTACCTCGTCGACATGCCCAGCGGCACGACGTGGAGCTGCTACGAGCAGAACCTCGACGTCGAGCCGCTCGACCTCCGCCCCGGCGACGAGGTGTGGCTGACCTGGAACCCCGGCCACGCGTTCGGGGTCCCGGTGGAGGAGGCCACCGCATGAGCACCCCACGGCGTTCCCCGTCTCCCCCGCTGCGCTCCGCCGCCGGACAACGCCGCGGGGACCCCGCATGAGCGCCCTGGCCCACGTGGCCGGCGACCCGGCGGTCTCCCCGGCTCCCCCCGCGCCCGAGACGAAGAAGCGCGGCTGGACGGCCTACCTCCTGCTGCTGCCGGGCGTGCTGTGGCTCGGCGTCTTCTTCATCCTGCCGCTCGTGCAGCTGGCGTCGGTCAGCCTGCAGAGCCGCTACCCGGGCTTCCCCGGCTACTACTACCGCGACCTCAACTTCGAGAACTACGTCAGCGCGCTGACCGACTACGCGCCGCACTTCGCGCGGTCGTTCCTCTACGCGGGGCTCGCGACCTTCTTCGCCTTCGTGGTGGCCTACCCGCTCGCCTACGCGATGGCCTTCAAGGCCGGCCGGTGGCGCAACCTGATGATGATCTGCGTCATCGCGCCGTTCTTCACCTCGTTCATCCTGCGCACCTTCGCGTGGTCGCAGATCCTCGCCGACGAGGGCCCGGTCGCCACGGTGCTCAACTTCCTGCACCTGCTGCCCGGCGGCAACATCATCAACACCCCGCTCGCCGTCGTCGCCGGACTCACCTACAACTTCCTGCCCTTCATGGTGCTGCCGATCTACGCCTCGCTCGAGCGGGCCGATCCGCGTGTGATCGAGGCGGGGGGCGACCTCTACGCCAACGGGTTCACCACCTTCCGCACCATCACCCTGCCGATGTCGATGCCGGGCGTGCTCGCCGGGACGCTGCTGACGTTCATCCCGGCCGCCGGCGACTTCGTCAACATGGAGCTGCTCGGCCCCCAGCAGGGCAAGATGGTCGGCAACGTCATCAACGACCAGTTCCTCGCCGTCCCCGGCGGCTACCCGGTGGCGGCGGCGCTGTCCTTCACCCTCATGGCCGCGATCCTGGTGATGGTCTTCCTCTACGTACGCCGGTTCGGCACCGAGGAGCTGGTGTGACGTGGCCACGATGACCCCGCCCACGACGACGCCGCCCCCGACGGCCGACCAGTCACCCGCCTACCGGCCCTCGACCGCCAAGCGGGCGCAGCTGTGGCTGGCCAACCACTTCGCGATCCTCACGGCGATCCTGGTGCTCCTCTACCTGTTCCTGCCGGTCGCCTACACGTTCGCCTTCTCCTTCAACGACCACGGCAAGACCAACATCGTGTGGCAGGGCTTCACCTGGGAGCACTGGCAGGACCCCTGCGGCGTGCCGGGCGTCTGCGAGTCGCTGGTCACCTCCCTGCAGGTCGGCGTGATCTCCACGATCGTGGCCACGGTCCTGGGCACCCTCATGGCGCTGGCCATGGTCCGCTACCGCTTCCGCGGCAAGGCCGCGAGCAACCTGCTGATCTTCGTGCCGATGGCGACCCCCGAGATCGTCATGGGCGCCGCCCTGCTGACGATCTTCGTGCAGGGCTTCTCCAACATCGGCGTCAACCTCGGCTTCACCACGATCGTCTTCGCCCACATCATGTTCTGCCTGAGCTTCGTGGTGGTGACCGTCCGGGCCCGCATCCAGTCCCTCGACCCCCGGATCGAGGAGGCCGCGCAGGACCTCTACGCCAGCCCGATGCAGACCTTCTGGAAGGTCACCTTCCCGCTGATCCTGCCCGGCATCGCGGGAGCCGCGATGCTCGCCTTCTCGCTGTCCTTCGACGACTTCATCATCACCAACTTCGTCTCCGGCAACGAGAGCACGTTCCCCAAGTTCGTCTACGTCGCCTCCCGTCGCGGCATCCCGGCCGAGGCCAACGTCATCGGCTTCTCGATGTTCGTGATCGCCGTGCTGCTCGTCGTCGGTGCCCAGGTCCTGGCCTCGCTGCGGGCCTCGACGCCCCGGAAGTGACGACCCGCCCCCGCATCACCGACCCCGACACACGGAACACACGACCCCCATGAACGAGGAGACGACAAGTGCCTGAGCCGATGCGCGTGCTGATGGTCGGAGCCGGCGGTGTCGGCGACGCCGCGGCCCGGATCGCGGTGGAGCGCGACTTCTTCGAGGCCTGGGTGGTCGCCGACTACGACCTCGGCCGGGCCGAGCGGACCGTGGCGGCGGCGCGTGAGCGGCGGACGGGCGAGGAGCGCTTCAGCGCCTCCCAGGTCGACGCCTCCGACGCCGAGGCGGTGGCCGCGCTCGCCCGGGAGGTCCGCGCGACCCACGTCTTCAACGCGGTGGACCCGCGGTTCGTGATGCCGATCTTCACCGGCGCACTCGCCGCGGACGCCGACTACCTCGACATGGCGATGAGCCTGTCCGCACGCCACCCCGACGCGCCCTACGAGAAGGTCGGCGTCAAGCTCGGCGACGAGCAGTTCGCGATGGCCGCCGAGTGGGAGGCGGCCGGCCGGCTCGCGCTGCTCGGCATCGGCGTCGAGCCCGGCCTGTCCGACGTGTTCGCGCGCTACGCCGCCGACGAGCTCTTCGACCACATCGACGAGCTCGGCACCCGCGACGGCGCCAACCTCGTCATCCGCGACGACGACGGCAACGAGGTGTTCGCGCCCGGCTTCTCGATGTGGACGATCATCGAGGAGTGCCTCAACCCGCCCGTGGTGTGGGAGCGCGACCGGGCGGGGGGCGACCTGGAGAAGGGCTTCTTCACCCTGCCCCCGTTCTCCGAGCCCGAGGTCTTCGACTTCCCCGAGGGCATCGGCCCGGTCGAGTGCGTGCACGTCGAGCACGAGGAGGTGCTCCTGATGCCGCGGTGGGTCGAGGCCGACCGCGTGACGTTCAAGTACGGCCTCGGCGAGGAGATGATCGGCATCCTCCGCACGCTGCACACGCTCGGGCTCGACTCGACGGAGCCCGTGTCGGTCAAGGGCGTGCGGGTGTCGCCCCGCGACGTGGTGGCCGCGTGCCTGCCCGACCCCGCGGCCATCGGGCCGCGGATGGAGGGCAAGACCTGCGCGGGCCTCCTCGTCACGGGCACCGGCAAGGACGGTGCCCCGCGGTCGACGTACCTCTACCACGTGGTCGACAACGCCGACTCGATGCGCGACTACGGCGCGCAGTGCGTGGTCTGGCAGACCGCGATCAACCCCGTCGTCGCGCTGGAGCTGCTCGCCGACGGCACCTGGAAGGGTACGGGCGTGCTCGGCCCCGAGGCGCTGCCCCCGAAGCCCTTCCTCGACCTGCTCGCCACACCCAAGCCCGAGGGGTACGGATCCCCCTGGGGGATGGAGGAGAAGTCGTCATGAGCCTGTCGCAGGAGAGGATCCTGGCCACGGAGATCCCCGGCCCGCGCTCGCAGGAGCTGCAGGCCCGCAAGCTCGCGGCCGTCTCGGCCGGCGTCGGCACGACGCTCCCGGTCTACGTCGAGCAGGCGGGCGGCGGCATCCTCCGCGACGTCGACGGCAACCAGCTCATCGACTTCGGCTCCGGCATCGCGGTCACCACGGTCGGCAACGCCGCGCCGCGGGTCGTGGAGGCCGTGCAGCGCCAGGTCGCCGACTTCACCCACACCTGCTTCATGGTCACGCCCTACGAGGAGTACGTCGCGGTGTGCGAGAAGCTCGCCGAGCTGACGCCCGGCGACCACGAGAAGCGCTCGGCGCTCTTCAACTCCGGCGCCGAGGCCGTGGAGAACGCGGTCAAGGTCGCCCGGCACCACACCGGTCGCGACGCGGTCGTGGTGTTCGACCACGCCTACCACGGCCGGACCAACCTCACGATGGCGCTGACCGCCAAGAACATGCCCTACAAGCACCGCTTCGGGCCCTTCGCCGGCGAGGTCTACCGCGCCCCGATGGCCTACCCCTACCGCTGGCCCGGGGGCGCGGAGGCCTGTGCCGAGGAGGCGTTCGACGCCTTCGTGGCCACCGTCCACACGCAGGTCGGGGAGGCCAACTGCGCCGCGGTGCTCATCGAGCCGATCCAGGGCGAGGGCGGCTTCATCGTCCCACCGCCGGGCTGGCTGCCGCGGGTCGCGGAGTGGTGCCGTGAGCAGGGCATCCTGCTGATCGCCGACGAGATCCAGACCGGCTTCGCACGCACGGGCGACTGGTTCGCCTGCGACCACGAGGGCGTCGTGCCCGACCTGGTCACCACCGCGAAGGGCATGGCCGGCGGCCTGCCGCTCGCCGCCGTGACCGGTCGCGCGGAGGTGATGGACTCCGTCCACGTCGGCGGGCTGGGCGGCACCTACGGCGGCAACCCCGTCGCCTGCGCGGCCGCGCTCGCCGCGATCGAGACCATGGAGGCCGAGGACCTCCCGGCCCGCGCCCGCGCGATCGAGGCCACCTTCCTCCCCCGCCTCCGCGGCCTCGCCGAGCGGCACCCCGACCGGGTGGGCGACATCCGCGGACGGGGAGCGATGCTGGCGGTCGAGCTGGTCAGCGACGGCCCGGGACGTACGCCCGACCCGGCGCTGGCCGCGGCCGTCCACCGGGCCTGCTCGGCCCAGGGTCTGGTCACGCTGACCTGCGGCACCTTCGGCAACGTGTTCCGGTTCCTGCCCCCGCTCGCGATCGGCGACGACCTGCTGGCCGAGGGGCTCGACGTCTTCGAGGCGGCCTTCGACGAGGTGGTCGCCGGACAGCTCAGTGGCAAGGTGGGGTGATGGCTGACAACACCGTGATCGAGACCGTCCCGACCCGGCTCCTCATCGGCGGCGAGTGGGTCGACGCCACCGGGGGTGGGACCTTCGAGGTGCACAACCCCGCTGACGCCGGCGTCCTCACCCGCGTCGCGGACGCGACGCCGGCCGACGGTGAGCGCGCGCTCGCCGCCGCGGCGGCGGCCCAGCAGGAGTGGCGCGCCACCGAGCCGCGGGCCCGCGGCGAGATCCTGCGCCGCGCCTTCGAGCTGCTGACCGAGCGTGCCGACGACTTCGCCCGGCTGATGACCCTCGAGATGGGCAAGACGCTCGCCGAGGCGAGGGGCGAGGTGACCTACGGCGCGGAGTTCTTCCGGTGGTTCTCCGAGGAGGCCGTCCGCATCCACGGGCGCTACTCCCCCGCGCCCAGCGGCAACACCCGGCTGATCACCATGAAGGGGCCCGTCGGCCCGACGCTCATGATCACGCCCTGGAACTTCCCGCTCGCCATGGGGACGCGCAAGATCGGCCCGGCCATCGCCGCCGGGTGCACCATGGTGGTCAAGCCGGCCGCCGAGACGCCGCTGACGATGCTGGCCCTGGCTGCCCTCCTCGAGGAGGTCGGCCTGCCGGCAGGCGTCCTCAACGTCGTCACCACGACCGACTCCGGCGGGCTGTGCGAGCCCATCATCAAGGACCCGCGCCTGCGCAAGCTCACCTTCACCGGGTCGACGGCGGTCGGCAAGAAGCTCGTGGCCCAGGCCTCCGACCAGCTGCTGCGGGTGTCGATGGAGCTCGGCGGCAACGCGCCGTTCATCGTCTTCGACGACGCCGACCTCGACGCCGCGGTCGACGGCGCGATGCTCGCCAAGATGCGCAACATCGGCGAGGCCTGCACGTCGGCCAACCGGTTCCTGGTGCACGAGTCCGTGGCCGAGGAGTTCTCCCAGCGCGTCGCCGAGCGGATGGGCGCACTGAAGGTCGGCGACGGCACCGAGGAGGGCGTCGACGTCGGTCCGCTGATCACCGACAAGGCGCGTGCGGGCGTCCACGAGCTGGTCGACGACGCGGTGTCCGCCGGGGCCCGCGCGCTGGTCGGGGGCGAGGTCCCCGCCGGGGCGGGCCACTTCTACCCGCCGACGGTGCTGGTCGACGTACCTGCCAGCGCCCGGGTGTTCCGCGAGGAGATCTTCGGCCCCGTGGCCCCGGTCTCGACCTTCAGCGACGAGGACGAGGCGCTGCGGCGGGCCAACGACACGGAGTACGGCCTCGTGGCCTACGTCTTCACCCGCGACCACGCGCGGGTGCTGCGGGTCAGCGAGGCGCTGGAGTTCGGCATGGTGGGCGTCAACACCGGCATCGTGTCCAACCCGGCCGCCCCCTTCGGTGGCGTCAAGCACTCGGGCTTCGGCCGTGAGGGCGGCTTCGAGGGCATCGAGGAGTACCTCGAGACCAAGTACGTCGGAAGCGCGCTGTGAGGCCCCGCCCATGACGACCATCGACCGCGGGCGGCTGGCGGCGCTGCACGCCGAGGAGGAGCAGCGCTTCGTCGACCTGCACCCGACGTCGGCCCGGCTGGCGGAGGAGGCCGGCGAACACCTGCTGGCCGGCGTCCCGATGCCGTGGATGACCCGGTGGCCGGGCTCCTTCCCGCTCTTCGTCGAGGCGGCGGAGGGCGGCCGCTTCACCGACGTCGACGGGCTCGACTACGTCGACCTCTGCCTCGGGGACACCGGCTCCATGACCGGGCACTGCCTGCCGGCCGTCGCCACCGCGGTGCGTGAGCGCACCGAGCGCGGGATCACGACGATGCTTCCCTCCACCGACGCCGCCTGGGTGGCCGGCGAGCTGAGCCGTCGGTTCGGCCTCCCGCGCTGGCAGATGGCGATGACCGCGACCGACGCCAACCGGTTCGTGCTCCGCTTCGCCCGCCACCTCACGGGACGGCCCAGGATCGCCGTCATGGACTGGTGCTACCACGGCACCGTCGACGAGACGCTGGGCGTCCTCGAGCACGGTCGCGCCGGGGACCGGGTGGTGCCCCGTCCGGGTGCGCTCGGCCCGCAGGTCGACGTGGCCGAGACGACCGCCGTGGTGCCCTTCAACGACCTCGACGCGCTCGATGCCCGCCTCGCGGAGGGCGACGTGGCCTGCCTGCTGATGGAGCCGGCCCTCACCAACATCGGCATCGTGCTGCCCGACGACGGCTACCTCGCCGAGGTCCGCGAGGTCACCCGGCGCCACGGCGTGCTGCTCGTCAACGACGAGACGCACACCATCTGCGCCGGGCCCGGCGGAGCCACCGCGGCGTGGGACCTCGAGCCCGACCTCGTCGTCATCGGCAAGCCCATCGGCGGCGGCATCCCCGTCGCGGCCTACGGCATGACCGAGGAGGTCGCCTCGCGTCTCGAGGGCCCGATGCTCGGCCACGACATCGACGTCGCCGGCGTGGGCGGCACCCTGTCGGGCTCGGCGCTCGCCATGGCCGCCGTCCGGGCCACGCTCTCCACCGCCCTGCGGCAGGAGGACTTCGACGTCTCGATCCCGCTCGCCGCGTCGTTCACCGACGGGATCCGGGGCGTCATCGACGAGCACGGGCTGCCGTGGCACGTCCAGCGCCTGGGCTGCCGCGCGGAGTACTGGTTCTGCCCGCCGCCGCGCACCGGCGCCGAGGCCGCGGCCGCGGTCGACGAGGAGCTCGACGCGTTCTTCCACCTGTGGACGGTCAACCGGGGAGTGCTGCTCGCCCCGTTCCACAACATGTCGTTGTTCTCGCCGTTCCACGACCGGTCCGACGTGGACGCCCACACCTCGGCGTTCCGGGGTGCGGTGGAGGCGCTGCTCGGATGAGCCCGGAGCCCACCGGGCAGCGCCGTGTCCCCGGTGACGTGCTGGTGCACCTGCGCCGCACGCGCGACCACCTCGACCGGCACTTCGCCGCGCCGTTCGACCTCGACCACCTCGCGGGCCTCGCCGGCATGAGCCGCTACCACTTCATCCGCTCGTTCGCGACGACGTACGGCGTGACGCCCGCGGCCTACCTCGCCGAGCGCCGCGTCGAGCGGGCGCAGGACCTGCTGCGGGCGGCCAACCTGACGGTCACCGAGGTCTGCCACGCCGTGGGCTACAGCAGCCTCGGGTCGTTCAGCTCGCGCTTCCGCGAGATCGTCGGCGAGAGCCCGAGCGACTTCCAGCGGCGCTACGCGGCGGACGGCAACCCGCGCATCCCGGGGTGCTACGTCTTCATGGCCGGTCTCGTCGAGACGCGCGGCCCGGGCGGGACCGCAACGCAGGAGAAGCCCGACGGCGGCGGACCTTCCTAGGCTCACCGCATGATCACCAACATCTCGCTCCTGTCCGTCTGGGTGAAGGACATCGACGACTCCCTCGCCTTCTACACCGACGTCCTCGGCTTCGAGGTCGGCGACGACCTCCAGCTCGGGCCGGACTTCCGCTGGTGCACGGTCTTCCACCCCGAGCAGCCCGAGGTGCACCTGCACCTCACCACCCCCAGCGGCCCCCTCCCCGACTACCTCATCGAGGCGATGAGGCGCGCGCAGGACGAGGGCGGACTGCCCGGCGTCGGGATGGACGTCGACGACTGCCGGGCGACCTACGAGGAGCTGAGGGCCAAGGGCGTCGAGTTCCTCCAGGAGCCGGAGGAACGGCCGTACGGCGTCGAGGCCCTGATGCGCGACAACTCCGGCAACTGGATGGTCCTGGTCGAGAAGCGCGACTTCGTCCCGGAGGACTTCGAGGGCGTCGACATGGGCTGACGCCGGGCGCGCGCCCGGCGTACCGTGGAGGGATGAGGAGCGGGCTCGTGACCGTCGGCGTGCTGCTGCTGGCGCTCGTGCTCCTGCGGGTCGTCTGCGCCGCTCTCCGCGGAGACCTCGGCGCGTGGCGCAGCGCCCGTGCCGTCGGGCGGCTCGCCCAGCGGGCCCGGCGCCGTCGCCGCGGGGCCGAGGTGGTCCCGCTCGGCCGCCCGGTCGAGCAGGTGGGCGCCGACCTGCGACGCCTCCACTCCGCCTTCCACCGCGGCGGGATGCGCTTTGCGAAGTACGAGGGCTGCCGCCTGGCCTACGACCGGGTGCTCGGCGAGGCCGCCGACATGGCGGGCTGCCCGCACCTGCTGGCGGTGCTGCCGCCCGGGGACGAGCTCGACCGTGAGCGGGAGCGTGTCGAGTGGCTGCTCGTGCAGCACGGCCTGCTCCCGCCGCCGTACGCCGTCTGAGGCCGCTGCTGCCGCGGTCTCAGGACTCCGGCGGGCTCTCCAGCACCCCGGCGGCCCGGGCCGCCGCGGCGTAGGCCTCGGCGAGCGTGTCCACGGTGTCGTGCGCGTTGAGGCCCGAGGGGTTGGGCACCACGAACACCCGCGAGCCGCCCCAGCGGCCGGGCTGCTCGCCGACCTTCGCGCCGCGCTGGCCGAAGGCCGTGCGGTAGGCGGTGATGCCCGCGACCGCCACGACGGCCGGGTGACGCTCGGCCACGAGCGCCCGGAGCCGCTCGCCGCCCGCGCGCAGCTCCTCGGTCGTGAGCTCGTCGGCACGCGCGGTGGCGCGGGGCACCACGTTGGTGATGCCGATCCCCCTCCGGCGCAGCTCGTCGCGGTCCTCGTCGGTCATGCCCGTCGACGGGTCGATCGGTCTCGGGACGATCCCGGCCCGGAGCAGGGCGGGGTAGAAGCGGTTGCCGGGGCGGGCGAAGTGGCTCTGGGTGGCCGCGGTCCACAACCCCGGGTTGATGCCGACGAAGAGCAGGCGCAACGGCTGGTCGGCGGGCGGGAGGAGGTCAGGGACCTCGACGTCGCGGAACGACTCCAGCTCGGCCCTCGTGAACCCCATGGCGGACATCCTGCCGGGCCGGTCCCACGGCGGACGCACGAGGCCCCGCCTCCCTTGCGGGAGACGGGGCCTCGGGTGGTGCGGGTGCCGGTCAGTGACCGGCGGCGATCACTTGGTGATCTTGACGACGCGGCCGGCGCCGACGGTGCGGCCGCCCTCGCGGATGGCGAAGCGCAGGCCCTCGTCCATTGCGATGGGCTGGATGAGCTCGACCGACATCTCGGTGTTGTCACCCGGCATGACCATCTCGGTGCCCTCAGGCAGGGTCACGACGCCCGTCACGTCCGTGGTCCGGAAGTAGAACTGCGGACGGTAGTTGTTGAAGAACGGCGTGTGACGGCCGCCCTCGTCCTTCGACAGGATGTAGACCGAGGCGTCGAAGTTGGTGTGCGGGGTGGTCGTGCCCGGCTTGATGACGACCATGCCGCGCTCGACGTCCTCGCGCTTGGTGCCACGGAGGAGCAGACCGACGTTCTCACCGGCCTGGCCCTCGTCGAGGAGCTTGCGGAACATCTCGACACCGGTGACGGTGCTCTTCTGCGAGCCCTCGCGGATGCCGATGATCTCGACCTCCTCGTTGACCTTGACGATGCCGCGCTCGATGCGACCGGTGATGACGGTGCCACGACCGGTGATCGTGAAGACGTCCTCGACGGGCATGAGGAAGGGCTTGTCGGTCTCGCGCTCGGGGGTCGGGATGTAGTCGTCCACGGCCTGCATGAGCTCGGCGATCGAGTCGCCCCACTTGGCGTCGCCGTTGAGGGCCGGGAAGGCCGCCACGCGCACGACGGGGATGTCGTCGCCCGGGAACTCGTACTCGGAGAGGAGCTCGCGCACCTCCATCTCGACGAGCTCGATGAGCTCCTCGTCGTCGACCATGTCGCACTTGTTGAGCGCGACGACCAGGGCGGGCACGCCGACCTGGCGGGCGAGCAGCACGTGCTCGCGGGTCTGCGGCATCGGGCCGTCGGTGGCGGCGACCACGAGGATCGCGCCGTCCATCTGCGCCGCGCCGGTGATCATGTTCTTGATGTAGTCGGCGTGACCGGGGCAGTCGACGTGCGCGTAGTGGCGCGTCTCGGTCTGGTACTCGACGTGCGCGATCGAGATCGTGATGCCGCGCTGGCGCTCCTCGGGAGCCTTGTCGATCTGGTCGAACGCCGAAGCCTCGTTGAGGTCCGGGTGCTTGTCGTGCAGCACCTTGGTGATAGCCGCGGTCAGCGTCGTCTTGCCGTGGTCGATGTGACCGATGGTGCCGATGTTGACGTGCGGCTTGGTCCGCTCGAACTTCGCCTTAGCCACTGGGGCTCCTCCTGATTGTTGTTCTCTGCGTGTGAGAGTGGGTGACTCGTGGGTGTGGGTGGTGCTGGTGCCGAGGATCCGGGGCGCGATTACTCGCCGCGGACCTTCTTGATGATCTCGTCGGCGATGTTCGTGGGAACCTCGGCGTACGAGTCGAACTCCATCGAGTACGACGCCTGACCGGAGGTCTTGGACCTCAGGTCGCCAACGTACCCGAACATCTCGGACAGGGGCACAAGGGCGTTGACGACCATGTCGCCGTGACGCTCCTCCTGAGCCTGGATCTGGCCGCGGCGCGAGTTGATGTCACCGATGACCGTGCCGAGGAAGCTCTCGGGGGTGGTCACCTCGACGGCGAACATCGGCTCGAGCAGCACCGGCCGGGCCTTGCGTGCGGCCTCCTTGAAGGCCTGGTTGCCGGCGATCTTGAACGCGAGCTCGGACGAGTCGACGTCGTGGTAGGCGCCGTCCTCGAGGGAGAACTTCACGTCGACCATGGGGTAGCCGGCGAGCACGCCGAACTCCATGGCCTCCTGGCCACCCTGGTCGACCGAGGGGATGTACTCCCTGGGCACGCGACCACCGGTGACGTTGTTGGCGAACTCGTAGCCCGCGCCCGTGCCCGTCTCCGGGTCGATGTTGGGCTCGAGGGAGATGACGACCTTCGCGAACTGGCCCGAACCACCGGTCTGCTTCTTGTGGGTGTAGCTGTGGTTCTCGACCTTGTTGCGGATGGTCTCGCGGTAGGCGACCTGCGGCTTGCCGACGGTCGCCTCGACGCGGAACTCGCGCTTCATGCGGTCCACGAGGATCTCGAGGTGGAGCTCGCCCATGCCGGCGATGATCGTCTGGCCGGTCTCCTCGTCGGTCTTGACCGTGAAGGTCGGGTCCTCGTCGGAGAGACGCTGGATCGCGGTGCCGAGCTTCTCCTGGTCGCCCTTGGTCTTGGGCTCGATCGCGACCTCGATCACCGGGGCCGGGAACGTCATCGACTCGAGCACGACCTGGTTGTTCGGGTCGCTCAGCGTGTGACCGGTCTTGGTGTCCTTCAGGCCCATCACGGCGACGATCTGGCCGGCGCCGACCGACGCGATCTCCTCACGCTTGTTGGCGTGCATCTGGTAGACCTTGCCGATCCGCTCCTTCTTGCCGTTGACCGAGTTGACCACGGTCGAGCCGGCCTCGAGCTTGCCCGAGTAGACGCGGACGTAGATCAGCTTGCCGAGGTGCGGGTCGGAGGCGATCTTGTAGGCGAGGCCGGAGAACGGCTCGTCGTCGGAGGGCTTGCGGGAGATGGCCTCCTCCTCGTCGCGCGGCGAGTGACCGACGATGGCGTCGATGTCGAGCGGCGAGGGGAGGTACTTGACGACCGCGTCGAGCAGGGGCTGCACGCCCTTGTTCTTGAACGCGGTGCCGCACAGGACCGGGTTGACCTTGTCGGCCAGCGTGGCGCGACGGATCGCGGCCTCGAGCTCCTCGACGGTGAAGTTCTCGTCACCCTCCTCGAGGTACTTCTCCATGATGTCGTCGTCGGCCTCGGCGAGCGTCTCGATGAACTTCTCGCGGTACTCCGCGGCCTGCTCGGCGAGGTCGGCCGGGATCTCCTCGACGTCGTAGTCCTCACCCATCTTGGTCTCGCCGCGCCAGGTCAGGGCACGCATGCCGACCAGGTCGACGACACCGAGGAAGTCGGACTCCGCACCGATGGGGAGCTGGAGCACGAGCGGGGTGGAGTTGAGGCGCTCGACCATCATGTCGACGCAGCGGAAGAAGTCCGCGCCGGTGCGGTCGAGCTTGTTGACGAAGCACATGCGGGGGACGGAGTACTTGTTGGCCTGGCGCCACACCGTCATGGTCTGCGGCTCGACACCGGCAACACCGTCGAAGACCGCCACGGCGCCGTCGAGGACGCGCAGCGAGCGCTCGACCTCGGCGGTGAAGTCCACGTGGCCGGGGGTGTCGATGATGTTGATCTGGTGGTTCTTCCACCAGCAGGTCGTCGCGGCCGACGTGATGGTGATGCCGCGCTCCTGCTCCTGCTCCATCCAGTCCATCGTGGCGCCACCCTCGTGGACCTCACCGATCTTGTAGGTGATGCCGGTGTAGAAGAGGATGCGCTCGGTGGTGGTGGTCTTGCCGGCGTCGATGTGCGCCATGATGCCGATGTTGCGGACCTTGTTGAGGTCGGTGGTGATGTCGACAGCCACTGTTGTGTCTCAGTCCCTCGGAAGTTGGTGGGAGCTCGTGGGGTGAGGGGCCGTACGACGCGCGGTGCGCGTCGCAGGGCCCCTCGCCGTCACCAGCGGTAGTGGGCGAAGGCCTTGTTGGACTCGGCCATCTTGTGGGTGTCCTCGCGCTTCTTCACAGCGGCACCGAGGCCGTTGCTCGCGTCGAGGATCTCGTTCATCAGCCGCTCGGCCATGGTCTTCTCACGGCGGTCGGCGGCGTAGCCCACGAGCCAGCGCAGCGCCAGCGTGGTGGAGCGGTTGGCCTTGACCTCGACGGGGACCTGGTAGGTCGCGCCGCCGACGCGGCGGGACTTGACCTCGATGGCCGGCTTGACGTTGTCCATCGCGCGCTTGAGCGTGACGACCGGGTCGGTGCCGGTCTTCTCGCGGCAGCCCTCGAGGGCGGTGTAGACGATGCGCTGCGCCACAGCCTTCTTGCCGTCCTGCAGGACCTTGCTCACGAGCTGGGTGACCAGCTGCGAGCCGTAGACCGGGTCGACGACGAGGGGGCGCTTGGGAGCGGGACCCTTGCGAGGCATTACTTCTCCTTCTTCGCGCCGTAGCGGCTGCGGGCCTGCTTGCGGTTCTTGACACCCTGGGTGTCGAGCGAGCCGCGGATGATCTTGTAGCGGACGCCGGGAAGGTCCTTCACACGGCCGCCGCGGACGAGCACGATCGAGTGCTCCTGCAGGTTGTGACCGACACCCGGGATGTAGGCGGTGACCTCGACGCCACTGCTCAGGCGCACGCGGGCGACCTTGCGGAGGGCGGAGTTCGGCTTCTTCGGGGTGGTGGTGTAGACGCGGGTGCAGACGCCACGGCGCTGCGGGGATCCCTTCAGGGCAGGCGTCTTGTTCTTGGACACCTTGTCCTGGCGGCCCTTGCGGACCAGCTGGTTGATGGTGGGCACCGGGTGGTTCCCTCTCTCTGTCATGTCTCACGGCTCGGCGCGGTGCCGGGCTCGGGTGTCGTGCGCTGTTGCATGTGCCTGTTGCGATTACCGTGGCCAGCCGGCGCGCGGCTACGAACGCCGCGCCTCTCGACCATGGGGTCCGCCGAGCATGGGCATGGGTCTGGACGTGCCAGACACGAGGATTGAGGCTACTCGGGCGCCACGGCAGGGTCAAAATGCCGCTGGCGCGGCCCGGACGCCCGGATCGACCACCTGGCGCTGCCGCTCGCGCCGCACGCGGTCGAGGCGGAGGTAGAGGGCCGCCGAGAACGCCACGCCGGCGATCGTGAGCAGCCCGCCGCCGAGCAGCGTCCAGCGAGCGCCGTACTCCTGCCCGATCCAGCCGATGATGGGGGCGCCGACCGGCGTGCCGCCCATGAAGATCATCAGGTAGAGGGCCATCACCCGCCCGCGGACGCCCGCGTCGGTGTGGAGCTGCATGTAGGTGTTGGCGCTGGTGATGAACGTCAGTGCAGCGAGGCCGGTGACCGGTGCGAGCAGCGCGAAGGTGAGGTAGGTGGGCATCAGCCCCGCCAGCACCACCGTGGCCCCGAAGACCAGGGCCGCGCCCACCACGAGGCGGTGCCGCACCTGGCTGCGCCGGGCGGCGAGCAGCGCGCCCGTCAGCGACCCGACGGCCAGGAAGGTGCCGAGGAGGCCGAACTCCTCGGGCCCCTTGCCGAACACCTCGGTGGCCATGAGCGCGGAGGTGATCTGGAAGTTGAGGCCGAAGGTGCCGGCGAAGAACACCAGTCCGAGGACGAGCATCAGGTCGGGCCGCGCCCGGACGTAGGCCACGCCCTCGCGGATCGCCCCCGGACCGCTGTCGGCGGGCGCCGCGGCGTCGATCCGGCTGGCGTCGAGGTGGCGCAGCGACCAGATCGGGGCGGCGTACGTGACTGCGTTGAGCAGGATGACCCACCCGGTGGCGACCGCTCCCCCGCCGAAGGCGGCGATGAGGACGCCGGCCAGGCCGGGGCCGACGAGGCGGGCGGCGTTGAAGCTGGCGGAGTTGAGGCCGACGGCGTTGGTCAGGTCGCCGGGCTCGACCAGCTCGGAGACGAAGGACTGGCGCGCCGGTGCGTCGAAGGCCGAGGCCGAGCCGAGGAGGAGGGCCAGGACGTAGACGTGCCAGACCTCGGCGACACCGGTCACGGCGAGGATGCCGAGGACGGCGGCGGGCAGCGCCATGCCGAGGTTGGTCAGCTGCAGCAGGCGCTGCTTGGGCATCCGGTCGGCGACCAGGCCGGCGAACGGCGTCAGCAGCAGGAACGGCAGGAACTGGAGCCCGGTCGTGATGCCGAGCGCGGTGGCGCCCGACCCGACGGCGAGCTCGAGCACCAGCCAGTCCTGGGCGACGCGCTGCATCCAGGTGCCGGTGTTGGACACGACCCCGCCGGCTGCGTAGCGGCGGTAGTTCGGGTTGGACAGGGAACGGAACGTGGGACTCGTGGTGACTCCTCAGTCGGTCATCGGTCAGGAGGTCAGTCGGCGACGGCGAGCCGGGCCAGGATCGGTGCTGCGTCGCGGAGGGTGGCGCGCTCGGCGGGCGTGAGCTCAGCGAGGCGGCGCGAGAGCCAGGCGTCACGACGCTGGCGGTCTGCCAGGACGGCGGCGCGGCCGGCGTCGGTGATGGAGACGACGACCTGGCGACCGTCGCTCTCGTGCGGGCGCCGCTCGACGTAGCCGTCGGTCTCGAGGCAGTTGACCGTGCGGGTCATCGACGGCGGCTGGACGCGCTCGGCGCGGGCCAGGTCGCCGACGGTCTGGTCGCCCACGCGCACCAGCAGCCCCAGCACCACCATCTGCGGGATGCTCAGGTCGTTGTCGGGGTGGCGCTCGGACACGAGGCGGCGGCGCAGGCGCATGACACCGGCCCGGAGCTCGGAGGCGAGCCCGGCGTCGGTGCGGAGATCGGCGGTCGGCATGTCGTTAGCATAACTCATTACTTCTGCTAACTATTCCGGCCGGCGGTCGGTCGCTTCAGGGATCCCCGGCTGACCGGGGATCCCTGAAGTTGTCAGGCCTTGCACGGGCCGACATGTTCAGGAACGGCCGGCTGACCGGGGATTCCAGAAGATGTCAGGCGCTCGCTGAAGTTGTCGGGCTCTTCCTCGCCACGAGGCTCAGGAGAGCCAGCCGCTGATGGGCGTGTAGGCGAAGTAGACGACGAAGAGGGCGGCGACGACCCACATGAGCGGGTGGACCTCCCGGACCTTGCCGACGACGACCTTGATGAAGACGTACGCCACGAAGCCGGCGCCGATGCCGACCGAGATCGAGTAGGTGAACGGCATGAGGACGACGGTGAGGAAGGCGGGGATCGCCACCTCGAGATCGCGCCAGTCGATCTC
Source organism: Nocardioides pinisoli (assembly GCF_024199985.1). Classification (GTDB taxonomy): domain Bacteria; phylum Actinomycetota; class Actinomycetes; order Propionibacteriales; family Nocardioidaceae; genus Nocardioides; species Nocardioides pinisoli. The sequence goes on along the minus strand of NZ_JANARS010000007.1, from coordinate 22,961 downwards.
GGTGACCTGCTGCATCATCAGGAAGCCCACGAGCACGAGCGCCGGGACGGCCGCCTCGGACGGGATGGCCGCGACGAGGGGCGTGAAGAAGGTGGCGAGCAGGAACAGCGCGCCCGTGACGAGCGACGCCAGGCCGGTGCGGGCGCCCTCCCCGACGCCCGACGCGCTCTCGATGTAGGACGTGTTGGACGAGACGCCGGCGGCGCCTCCGGCGATCGCGGCGACCGAGTCGACGACCAGGATGCGCTGGGCGCCCGGCGGGGTGCCCTCCTCGTCGTTGAGACCGGCCTCGGCGCCGATGGCGGTCATCGTGCCCATCGTGTCGAAGAAGTCGGCCAGGAGCAGCGAGAAGACGAGGAGCAGCGCGGCCAGCACGCCGGTGCCGGCGCTGCCGAAGGCGCCGAAGAGGTCGACCTCGCCGAGGGTGTCGAAGGACGGCAGGCCGACGACGTCGCCGCTGAGCGTGGGCACGCTGAGCGACCAGCCCTTGGGGTTGTCGGCCGAGGCGGCGCCCAGGTCACCGATGGCCTCGACCGCTACTGCGACCACGGTGGTCACGAGGATCGAGATGAGGATCGCGCCGCGCACCTTGCGGACCCACAGGGCGACCACGAGCGCCAGGCCCAGGCAGAACACCAGCACCGGCCACCCGCCCAGGTGGCCGTCGGCACCGAGCTGCACCGGGACGGTCGTCTGGAAGGCGTCCGGGATGCGGGTCACGACGCGGGCGTCGACGAAGCCGATCAGGGCGATGAACAGGCCGATGCCGACCGAGATGGCGACCTTCAGCTGCTGGGGCACGGCGTGGAAGACGGCCTTGCGGAAGCCGGTGAGCACCAGCACCAGGATCACGATGCCCTCGAGGACGACGAGCCCCATCGCCGCGCCCCAGGTCGACTGCCGGGCGATCGTGTTGGCGACGAACGCGTTGAGGCCCAGCCCGGTGGCCAGCGCGAGCGGGAAGTTGGCGAAGCCGCCCATGGCGATGGTCAGCACGCCGGCGACCAGGGCCGTGCCAGCGGCGATGGCCGGGATGCCGCTGCCCGGCTCTGCGCCACCGCCGAGGAAGGCGCCCGTCGAGTCGGGCACGAAGCCGAGGATGAGCGGGTTGAGCACGATGATGTAGGCCATCGTGAGGAAGGTGACGACCCCTCCGCGGACCTCACGGCCGACGGTCGAGCCGCGCTGGCTGATCCGGAAGTAGCCGTCGAGGCCGGAGCCCTGCGGTCGCTGTCGCTGTGTCTGCGTCTGGTCGCTCACAGGACCGCAGTGTGGCACGACTGGGTCACGGCCGTGTTTCGTGCGTGCGCGCGCGTGTAGCGTGACCGCGTGGACCTGGGTGACGAGCAGCCGACGCAGCACGAGATCGGGCGCCGCACCTACATCGTGGCGCAGGTCGAGCCGCTCGACGTCGACGGCGTCCGCACCACCGAGGTCGGTACGGCGCTGTGGCTGCTCGGCTTCCTCGGGCTGCTGCCCTTCTGGGGTGCCCTGGAGGACAGCGGTCGCACCTGGTGGCTGTGGACCTGCCTCGCCGGCTTCGGCCTCGGCCTGTGCGGCCTGGAGTACTGCCGTCGCCGGCGCAAGGAGCGCGCCTCGCAGCAGGCGGTCCGGTGACCACCCCTCCGACCCGCTGGGAGCTCGCCGGCGAGGACAACCGCGGCTACGGGCAGCACTTCGCCGACCTCGTCGGCCGGGGCGTCGACGTCGCGGGCGAGGCCCGGCTCGCCGACGCCCTCGTCCCCCGGGGAGCCCGGGTCGTCGACATCGGCTCGGGCATGGGACGCGTGGCGGCCGCACTGGCGGCCCGGGGCCACGACGTCGTCGCCACCGAGCCCGACCCCGCGTTGCGCGCCCAGTCGCTCGCGACGTACGCCGACCTCGAGGTGCTCCCCCACGAGGCGCTGGCCCTCGACCCGGGCGAGCTCGGCACGTTCGACCTCGCCGTGCTCGTCGGCAACGTGATGATCTTCCTCGCCGAGGGCACCGAGCGGTCCGTGCTGGCACGCGTGCGCGACCTGCTCGCCCCGACCGGACGGGCGCTGGTCGGCTTCCACCTCCAGGCCGTCAAGGCCGGCAGCCGCACCTACCCGGCCGCCGAGTTCGTCGCCGACGCGGAGTCGGTCGGCCTGCGGGTGGTGCACCGGTTCGGCAGCTACGAGCTGCACGAGCCCGTCGACGACTACGCCGTGTGGGTCCTCGCCCGCGGCTAGAAGGACTCGAGCTCGTCCTCGGCCAGGGTGTCGAACACGTGGTCGGGGAGCGGGACGGGCTGCTGCTTGCGCGCGAGCTTGACCTCGGAGTGGGCGCCGCAGCCGTGGTCGAAGGTGACCACGCGGCCGTCGTCGTTGGCGTTGCCGTTTGCGCAGACCCCGAAGCGCATCGAGAGCGACCCGTTGAGGCGGACCAGGAAGCCGCAGGACCAGCAGGTGTCCGGCGCGCTCTTCGCCAGCGGGGAGTCGGGGCCGCCGGGCCCGGCGTACCAACGCTCGGCCGCCATGTCGAGACCCTCGCGGCTCAGCGTGCGCACCCGGCCGAGGCCGAGGTCCTCGGCCACGCGTCGCACCTGCGCGCGGGCGTCGCCGTCGAGGGGCGTGTCGAGCGGGTCGTCGCCGACGAGGTAGGTCGGGACCAGCCGGACGTCCTCGTCCTCCACGGGCAGCAGGTCGCCGGGCGACAGGTCGCCGGGCTGGAGCCGCTCCTTGTAGGGCACCCAGTCGGGCGCCACGATGGCGTCCTCGCCGGGCAGCAGGACGACCTCGTTGACGGTGAGGTCCTTGCCGCGCTTGGCACGGGTCATGGTCACCGACCAGTACCAGCCCGGGTAGCCCGGACGGGTGCAGGCGAAGTGGTGGGTGACGACCCGCTCCCCCTCGGCGCGGGCGCCCAGGTGGTCGCCGAGGTCCGCCGGCTCGGCGACCTCGAGGACGACGCTGCGCGCCAGCTCCACGGCCTTGGCGAGGACCGAGTCGGGCTTGCCGGCACGAGTGGGGAGAGCGATCACCTGCGCATCATGGCAAATGGTCGGTGGCCGTGTCCCGTCGGGGACCGCCGACGCGGTCTGGCCTGCGGGTGTCGGGCGCCCAGGTGGAGGCGGTAGGTCAAGATGGTGCTCGTGACCTCCGACCGCCACGATCCCGCCGTGGGGCAGCAGTCGGGGCAGTCCGAGACGGCCACCGACGCACCCCGCACGGATGCCGCTGCGCCCCGCGCGGGCGTCGTACGGCGCTCGCTCGCCGGGGCCGCACGGGGGGCCCGGGCCGCCGGCCGGGGCGCGCGCGTCGCCGGCCGAGGCGTCGGCACCGCCGGCCAGTTCACGGTGTCGCAGGCGCGCCGGGCGGCCCGCGCCGAAGGGGCCGGCGACTCCGGCCTCTCCCGCCTCATCGAGCTGCACGCCTTCAACGCCGCCGGCGACGCCGCGGTGGCGATCTCGCTGGCCGGCACCCTCTTCTTCCAGGTCCCGACCGGCGAGGCCCGTGGCCAGGTGGCCCTGTTCCTGGGCCTGACGATGCTGCCCTTCGCGATCGTGGCGCCGCTCATCGGACCGTTCCTCGACCGCTTCAGCCACGGTCGCCGGTGGGCCGTGGGGGCGACCATGGCGATCCGGTGCTTCCTGTGCTGGGTGCTCGCGACGGCGGTCGTCACCGAGTCGGGCTGGCTGTTCCCGGCGGCGCTGGGCTGCCTCGTCGCCTCGAAGGCCTACGGCGTCACGCGCGCCGCCGCCGTGCCGCGGCTGCTGCCGCCCGACCTGACGCTGGTCAAGGCCAACGCCCGGGTCTCGCTCGCCGGCGTCGTGGGCGCCGGGGTCTCCGCCCCGCTGGCGATCCTCGCCTCCACCTTCGGGCCGGAGTGGTCGCTGCGCTACGGCTTCGTCGTCTTCGTGCTCGCCACCATCTGGGCGATCCGGCTGCCGGACAAGGTCGACGCCAGCCACGGCGAGGGCGAGATGGTGCTGACCGGGTCCACCGAGGCCGGCCGCACCGGCCGTCGCCCGCGCACCCGCATCCCCGGGGCCGTGGCGTTCGCGCTGCGGGCCAACTGCGGCCCGCGGTGGCTCTCGGGGTTCCTCACCATGTTCATGGCGTTCCTGCTGCGCGACAACCCCATCGGCGAGTGGCGCCCCGAGGTGCTGCTCGGCCTGGTGATCGGCGCGGCGGGACTCGGCAACACCCTCGGCATCACGATCGGGTCACTGCTGCGCCGCATCAACCCGGCCGTGACGGTGGCGCTCGCGCTGCTCGCCGACGCCGTGGTCGCGACCCTGGCCGCGGTGTTCTACGGGCTCGTCACCCTGGTGCTGCTCGGCCTGACAGCGGGCCTCGCGCAGGCGCTGGCCAAGCTCTCGCTCGACTCGACGATCCAGCGCGACATCCCCAGCCGGATCCAGGCCAGCGCCTTCGCCCGCTCCGACACGACGCTGCAGCTGGCGTGGGTGATCGGCGGGTTCGTCGGCATCGCGATGCCGCTCATGCCGCAGCTCGGCCTCGGCATCGCCGCCGGCGTGCTGGGCGTGTGGGCGGCGTTCGTGCTGCTGAGCCGGCCTGACCGGGCGGCGGCTCCGGCGCGCACCTGAGCGACGCAGGCGCCTGGGACGTCGTGGGACCGGCGGGGACCGGCGTGGGACCGGCGCGAGCGGCTCAGGCGTCGAGCTCGTCGGCGAGGGCGCGCAGCACCTTCGCCGTGCCGCGTGCGGCCGCCCGCTCGGGGTGCCGGCCGCGGCGGTAGGTCTCCTCGACCCCCTCGAGCATCTTGATGAGGTCCTCGACGATGGTCACCATCGCCTCGGGCTGCTTGCGCTGGGCGTTGCGCTGGTTGCGCGCGACGGACGCGGGCGCGTCGAGCACGCGGACCTGCAGCGCCTGGTCGCCGCGGCGGCCCTGGGCGATGCCGAACTCCACCTTGGTGCCGGCCTTGAGCGTGGTCGTGCCCTCGGGCAGCGCGTCGGCGTGGACGTAGACGTCCGGACCGTCGTCCTGCGACAGGAAGCCGAAGCCCTTCTCCGCGTCGTACCACTTCACCTTGCCACTCGGCACGGTCCACCCCACTCAGCTCTGCGCTCGGCGCTGCACTCGGTGCCGCGCGGAACCACGCGGCGGGCACAGGATAGGGGGCCGCACCGACCCCCGACCAACGGGTTGTCGACCGGGGGGCTTTGATCTGGTGGCGCCGGTGCTGGGACCATGGGAGGCTCGGGGGCTCCGCCGCGGGGGCGGTGGACGAGACGGACGACCAGGCGGGAGAGACACGTGCGGACAGGACGGACGAGGCGGTTGCTCGGCTACGGCGCGCTCGCGCTCGCCCTCGGCCTGTCGGTGCCCGCCGTCGCGACCGCCGACGACGTGCCCCTGACCCCGGCTCCCGGTGAGCTCGCCCTCGTCACGCTGACCGGCGCCGGCACCTCCGCCGGGCGCGCGGAGGCGTCCGAGCTGCTGGCCGAGCAGGACGCCGTCCTCACCGCCATCGGCGCGGGCGAGCCCGTCTACCGCTGGACCACCGCGCTCAACGGCTTCGCCACCCGGCTCACCGCCGAGCAGCTCGCCGCCCTCGACGACCAGCCGGGGGTCGCGTCGGTCGAGCCCGACTCGATCCGCCCGCTGGCCGGACGCACGTCCCTGGCAGCCGTCCGCGGCGCCGCCACGAGCCCCCGCCTGCGGGGCGGGGCGGGCGTAGTGATCGGCGTCGTCGACTCCGGCATCGCGCCGGAGTCGCCCGCGTTCGCCGTGGTGCCGGGTCTGGGCGCCGACCCGGAGGCCTTCGCCGGTGCGTGCGTGGAGGGTGACGGCTGGACCCCTGACGACTGCACGCGCAAGATCGTCGGTGCCCGCTGGTACGTCGACGGCTTCGGCGCCGACCGGGTGCGGTCGTCGGAGTCGCTGTCGCCCCGCGACGACCTCGGCCACGGCACGCAGGTCTCCTCCGTCGCGGCCGGCAACGCCGGTGTCAGCGTGCGGGTCGACGACCGCGACGCCGGCTTCTTCGGCGGGGTCGCGCCCCAGGCGCGGATCGCCGCCTACAAGGCCTGCTGGGGAGCACCCGACCCCGCCGACGACGGCTGCTCGACCGCCGACGTCGTGTCGGCGGTCGACGCCGCGGTCGCCGACGGGGTCGACGTCCTCACCCTCGCCCTCGCCGGTGGCGTGCGCATCGACACCCTCCAGATGGCGCTCCTCGGCGCGGCCGAGGCCGACGTGGTCGTCATCGGCGCGTCCGGCAACGCGGGCCGGTCGTCGTACGCCGCCCACGCGGCCCCGTGGGTCACGACCGTCGGCGCCGCCGTGGGTCGGATGCCGCGGGCCACGGTGACCCTCCCCGGTGGTCGGTCGTGGTCCGGTGGCGGACGCCCGTCGACCCTCCGCGGGCGCGCCGTGCTGGCCCAGGACGCCGCGGCTCCCGGGGCGTCGCGACGCGCGGCCGCGCAGTGCCGGCTCGGGGCGCTCGACTCGCGGCTGGTTGCCGACCGGGTGGTCGTCTGCCAGCGCGGGGCCATCGGGCGCATCGACAAGTCCGAATCCGTCGCGCAGGCGGGCGGTCGCGCGATGGTCCTGGTCAACCGGCGGCCCGGCTCGGTGACCGCCGACCTCCACTCCGTCCCCACCGTCCACCTCCCGGCGTCGGCTGGTCGACCGTTCAGCCGCTGGGTGTCCCGCCACCCCGGAGCCCGGGTGACGCTGTCGCGGGTCGACGGCGACCCCGGCACCCGGCGCACCGCTCGGTGGAGCGCCTCCGGCGACCCGCGCGGGACGCTGGTCAAGCCCGACGCCACGGCCGACGGCGACGCCGTGCTGGGCGCCCTGCCGGACTCCACCGGGCGCAGCTGGGGCGTCTTCAGCGGCAGCTCGGCCGCCACCGCCCACGCCAGCGGGCTCGCGGCGCTCGTCCTCGGCGAGCACCCCGACCGGTCGGCCTCGGTGGTCCGGTCGCTCCTGACGACGTCGGCCCGCCCGATCCCGGGCTCCTCCGTCCTGGACCAGGGCGCCGGGGCCCTCCCCGGCCGCGCACCGACCGCGCACCTCGCCCTCGAGGTCGCCCCCGAGCAGTGGCGCCGCGCGATGCGTCGCCACCGCCTCGCGCGGCTCAACACGAGCTCCCTCCTGATGCCGGCGCGGCAACGGCGGGCCGTGCGCACCGTGACCAACGTCGGCTCCCGCCCGGAGTACTTCTCCGTCACCGCCCGCGGCTTCACCTCGCACCGCGTCCGCGTGCAGCCCCTGGCCGTGCGTCTCGCGCCCGGCGAGTCCGCCGACTTCACCGTCACGGTCTCCGGTCCCACTGCCCCCGGCCGTCTCGACGACGGCATGCTGGTCTGGCGCGGTGCCCGCGGGGGCGTCACCCGGCTGCCGGTCGCGCTGACCCGCTGACCCGGCTCCTCCGCCCCGACGCCGTACGCCGACGGGCCGCCGCCCCGGAGGGACGACGGCCCGCGCGGGGCGTGAGGGGCTCAGTCCTGGAGCACCCGGTCGTGGCGCAGCGAGCTGGCCCTGGTCTCCTGGGCGACCAGCACGGCGACGATCGTGATGACCGACGCGATGGTCATGTAGATCGCCACCTTGGGCACGTTGCTGACCCCGGCGCTGGCGTCGCCGAGCAGCTCGATGGCGATGATCGGGGCGAGGGCGCCGGCGAAGATCGACGCGAGCTGGTAGCCGACGGACGCGCCGGTGTAGCGCACCGAGGTGCCGAACAGCTCGGAGAAGAAGGCCGCCTGCGGCGAGTACATCAGCGCGTGGAGCATGAGGCCGACGACGATCGCGAGGATGATCTTGCCCTCGGAGCGGGAGGCGATCAGGTCGAAGAAGACCCACGACCAGGCCGCGACGCCCACGGCGCCGACGAGGTAGAGCGGGCGACGGCCGACCCGGTCGCTGAGCGCCCCGACCAGCGGGATGGTCACGAAGTGGACCACGGAGCCGATGAGCAGCGCCTTCAGGATCAGCGACTTGTCGTCGGCGGTGCCGGCGTAGATGGTGAGGAACGAGATCGAGATGATCGTGAACAGGTAGTAGGAGATGTTCTCGGCCATGCGCATGCCCATGGCGACGAGGACCTCCTTGGGGTACTTCCGGAACACCTCGACCAGCGGCAGGTGCGGGGTCTCCTTGGTCGCCATCTCGGCCTTGGCCTCGGCGAAGACCGGGGACTCCTCGATGGAGAGGCGCACCCAGAGGCCGACGCCGACGAGCACGGCGCTCAGCAGGAACGGGATGCGCCAGCCCCAGGACTCGAAGGCGGCGTCGGACTGGACGGCCGCGAGCACCCACAGGACACCGGTGGCGAGGAGGTTGCCCAGCGCCACGCCCGCCTGCGGCCACGACGACCAGAACCCGCGCTGCGAGTCGTCGCCGTGCTCGGCCGCCATGAGGACCGCGCCGCCCCACTCGCCACCGATCGCGAAGCCCTGCAGCAGCCGGCAGGTCAGCAGCAGCAGGGGCGCGGCGACGCCGATGGAGGCGTAGGTCGGTAGCAGGCCGATGGCGAAGGTCGCGATCCCCATCAGGAAGAGCGACGCGACCAGCATCTTCTTGCGCCCGACCTTGTCGCCGAAGTGCCCGAACACGACGCCGCCGAGCGGGCGGGCGAGCGCCACCCGGCGCCGAGGAGCTCGCCGATGCGCTCGAGGCGCTGCGTCACCGTGTTGGGGTGGACGTGCAGGTCGGCCGCGGTGTCCTTGAGGTGGGCGCCGCTGGCGAACCAGGCCTCGAGGGTGTCCACCAGGCCGGTCCCCCGGCGCTCGTCCCACGCCCGCACCGGACCGATCGTCGCCTCGATGAACGCGGTGACGTGCTCGCGGTCGTTGTCGCCGAGCAGCAGGCGCGCGACGCCGAGGCCGGCGGGGTCGCTCACCGCGCCGCGGCGGCCCAGGCGTACCAGCGTGTCGAGGCAGCGTCGCGCCTCGTGGTGGGCGGTCACCAGCCGGTCGCCGTGGAGCGCGTCGCTCGTGCCGGCGACCCCGACGGTCGCCACTCCCCCCAGCTCGGCGAGGGCCGTGCGCAGGTCCTCACCGACCTGGTGCGGGTCGTCGCCCGGCACCACGACGACGACGGCGCCGCGGTGCTCGCCCGCGAGCCCGGAGCTGCGTCGCGCGAGCGCCACCGCGGCGCGGCTCGCGCGGTGCCGGTCGGCCCCGTCGACCGACGCGGCGGCCACGACCACCGGACCGTCGAGGCTGGCGCTGTGCCGGCGCAGGCGGTCGCGCAGCCGCTCGCGCGACGCGGGGTCGGGCTCGAGCAGGTCGGCGAGCAGCTGGCCACCGAGGCGCTCCTCGGCATCGGTGACCGACCGGGCGAAGAGCAGCACGAGCGCGGTGACCAGCGCGCCGCGCTCGAGCGTACGACGACCGGCGAGGTCGAGCGGCTTGTCCCGGCGCACGACCAGGGTGGCGACGTGCTCGGTGCGGGCGAGGGCTGCGGCGACCAGGCCCGACGCCGTCTCGACCGAGCGGCCCGAGGCCACGGCCTCGGCGACCGCCTCCGGCGCCGCGTCCGGCCGGTCGGGGCCGGCGTCCTCGCCCGCCAGCAGCTCGCCTGCGGGCGTCCACACCGACACCGCGCCACCGAGCACGCCGGAGAGCACGTGCGCCACCTCGGCGACGCCTCCTCCCCCGATGAGCAGGTCGGTGAGCCGGTCGTGGGCGAGCGCGGCGGCGTCGACCGCCTCGGTGTGCCGGGTGAGGGAGCGGTTGGCCTCGTCGAGCTCGGCGAAGAGGCGGGCGTTCTCGAGCGCCACCACCGCGTGCGCCGCGAACGAGGTGAGCAGGCTGACCTCCGACTGCGGGAACCGGCGCACGGACCTGTGCACCGCGAGGAGGGCCCCGATCACCACGCCGTCGAGCACCAGCGGCACCCCGAGGATGGCGCGGATCTGCTCGCCGGCCACGGCCTCGTCGATGTAGCCCTGGTGGACGAACCGCTCGTCGGCGGCGTAGTCCTCGGTGAAGTAGGCCGCGCCCGTCTGGGCGACCAGGCCGAGCAGGCCGGTGCCCAGCGGCAGCCGCAGGGACTCGAACTCGCGGGTCAGCGCGCCGTCGGTGACCTTCATGTAGGACGCGCCGTCACGCTCGTCGTTGAGGGAGAGGTAGGTCATGTCGCAGTGCAGCAGCTGGCGCGCGCGGCGCACGATCGCCGCGAGGATCGTGTCGACGTCGCGGATCGCGGTGAGGTCGGAGGCCGTCTCGTAGAGCGCCGACAGCTCGGCCTCGCGCGAGCGCATCCGGCTCATCAGGTCGCGCAGCCGGAGGGCGACGTCGTACTCCGAGCGCAGCAGGGCCGCCTCGGCCTCGCCGGCAGCCGCCTCCCGCTCGGCGAGGTGCTCGTCGAAGGCGGCCAGCGGCGCCTCGTCGTAGAGCAGGTCCAGGAAGGTCGGCACGTCGCCCATCCTGCCCCGTCGGGGACGCGGGGCCTCAGCCCTCCCGGGAGAGGACCATCTCGCGGTCGCCGTAGACGACCTTGTCGCCGTGGACCAGCGCCGCCGGCTTGCCCGGCGCGAGCTGGCGGGAGACGCCCTGGCGCACGAGCAGGGTGCCGTTGGTCGAGCCGCGGTCCATCACCACGATCGTCCCGTCGGGCGCCGGGCCGAACTGGGCGTGCGTCTTGGAGACCGACATGTCGGACGAGGCCAGGGGGATCAGGTGGGCCACCTGCTCGCCCGCGCGCGGCTCAGGACGTCGCCCGACCAGCGCGAGACCGGCGATCACGAAGCTCTCGCCGTTGTCGAAGTGCACCCGCCAGCGCGGCGGGGTCATCGGGGTCCCGGGCGGCGCCTGCCGGGCCGGCGGCGGGGTCCACTGCTGGTCGGGCACGCGCGGGGGCTGCTGCCTCGGGGGCTGGACCGGCTGGTGCTGGACCGGCTGCGGCTGCTGCGTGGGAGCGGGCTGCCGCGCCGTCGCCGGAGCGGCGACCGGAGCCGGGGTCGGGGCCGGGGCCGCGGTGGGGACCGAAGCGGGCCGCGCGAGGTCGGCGGGGAGCGGCTGGCGGCGCACCGAGTGCTCGGAGCGCTCGGGCGTCCTCACCGGCTCGACCGGCGGGGCGGGCACCAGCCGCATCGCCGTCAGGTTCACGATGTGGCGCGGACCCTCGTCGACCTCGCCGTCGGCGGCCTCGACGACGGGGCGTACGTCGACCACGACCGTGTCGGTCACGTGGTCGTGCCAGCCGCGACGCTGCCGGCCGCGGTCCTCGACCGCCGTCCAGGCCAGGGTGGCCAGGCCGATGCCGAAGGTGGGCAGCCCGGCGACGCCGAGCACCAGCGAGCGGAGCAGGGCCGGGCCGACGCCGATCGGGGTGCCCGTGCCGTGGTGCACCACGCGCAGGCCCGCGGCCGCCTTCCCGGGCGAGCTGCCGGTGAGGCCGACCACGACGGCGAGCACGAGCCAGAGCAGCGCCGTCGCGCCGGCGGTCACGCCGACCACGGTCCACGGGTCGTCGGACACGTAGACGGCCGTCACGACGCCGACGCCGGCGATGAGGGTCCAGGCGAGGAGCCGGTCGACGGCGAAGGCGGCGAAGCGTCGTTCGAGCTGGGCGACGGGGTAGGTCACGGGGTGGGTCATGGCCTGCTGGGCGGGAGGGGGGTGCTGGGTCACGGGGGGGTCTCGGTGGGTGCTGCTCAGGGGTTGGTGACCTGGATGGTGACACCGTCGCCGAGGTCGAGGACGGCGCCGGGGATCAGGCTGACGGCGATGCCGGGCTTGAGCTCCTCGGCGTCGAGGCCGGGCTGGGCCAGGACGGTGCCGTTGGTGGAGCCGAGGTCGGTCGCGACGGCGGAGCCGTGGTCGGCGCCGGCGCCGGGGCGGATCTCGAGGTGGGTGGAGGAGATCTCCTGGTGCGGGCTGGGCACGGTCACCACGTGCGGCTGGTCGTGGGAGGCGAAGCGTCGCGCCTCGGGCGCGCGACCCACGAGCACCGTGCGGTCGACGGACACGACGTCACCGGTGGAGAAGACGAGGGACGCGACCGGCTGGGCCACCACGTCGGGGCCGATCTCCTGGCCGGGGATGGGCGGGCGCTCGAACTCGGGGTGGGGGGTGCCGACCTGCGTCTGGCCGTCGCGGTCGGACCAGTCGTCCTGCACGGCGGGGGTCTCGCCGGTCGGGGTCGGGTCGTCCTCGGGCGACCCGAACTGCAGCGGCGCGGCGGGGGTGGCAGGGGCGGGCTCGTCCGGCGCGGACTCGACGGCGGGCGCCTCGGCCACGGGCTCGTCCTCCACGGCCGGGTCCTCCACGACCGCGTCCTGCACGGGCTCGTCGCCCACGGGCGCCTCGGCCACGTCAGCCGCCTCGGCGGCGGGCTCGTCGGGCGCGGACCCGCCGGCGGCGGGCGCGGACGGCGTACCGAACTCGACGGCCGAGACCCGGGCCAGCCCGGGGGTCAGGCGGTGGTCGGCGGAGCCGTCGCCGGTCAGCGTCACCCGCACGCTGGAGACGCCGGCCAGGACCTGCTCGGCCCAGGTGGTGCCGGGCGCGGCGGTGAGGATCTCGTCGCCGCCCGTGGAGGAGACGGTCGCCGTCGGGGCCCCGCGCACGATGAGGCGGGTCGCGTCGTCGTCGTGGGCGACGAGGGCGAAGTGGTCGAGGGTGGACAGGCCGCCCGCGAGCAGGGCGTCGAGCAGGACGTCGGCCCCGGCACCGGAGTCGGCGAGGTCCCACAGCGTGGCCACCCGGCCGCGCTGGCTGCCGGGCAGCAGGACCGTCACCCGGTCCCCGACCACGGCATACCAGTCCCCCGGCGCGAACCTGGCCTCAGTGCTCACAGTCGTCCCCCCAGCTTGGATTCGAGACTCTCGAGCTGGCGCCGGGAGTCGTAGGTCGCGTCCTTCACCAATCCCACCACATCGACGACGACCGCCGTGGCGTTGTCACGACCCCCGGCCGCCACCGCCGCGCGCACCAGCGCGTCGGCGGCGTCGCGCGGGTCGGCGACGGACTCGAGGATCTCCTCGATCTCCTCGTCCTCGATCATCCCGGTCACGCCGTCGCTGCAGAGCAGGAGGCGCTCGACCGAGCCGAGGGGCAGGAGGAAGAAGTCGGGCTGGATGCCCTCGGGGCTGCCGAGCGCCCGCGTGATGACGTGCCGCTCGGGGTGGACTGCGGCCTCCTCGGACGTGATGTGCCCGGAGTCGATCAGCTCCTGGACGACCGAGTGGTCCACGCTCACCTGCTCGAGGCGTCGCTCGACGATCCGGTAGATGCGGGAGTCGCCGAGGTTGGCCAGGAGCCACTTGGTGACGCCGTCGTCGACGACGAGCACCGCCACGACCGCGGTGGTGCCGGCGTGCCAGCCCGGCTGCAGCGCGCGGTGGGCGTCGCCGTAGTCGACGATGCGCGCCTGCGCCCGGGTGAAGGCGTCGGCGACGAGCTCGGCCCCGCGCTGCGGGTCGTAGGACTCGGCGAGGCGCTGGAACTCCTCGACGACCATCTGGCTCGCGACGTCGCCGCCGGAGTGGCCGCCCATGCCGTCGGCGACGACGAAGACGGGAGGGGCGACGAGGTAGGAGTCCTCGTTGACCTTCCGCACCAGTCCGACGTCGGTCGACGCCCCGTGGTGCAGATCAACGTCCAGCATGTCGGCCCTCTTCGCCCCGTGTCGAGATGTGGGGCCGCGGTGCCGACCCGCCGAGTAGCGTAAGAGGGATGTCCAGTTCAGGGCGGACGACACCCGCACGCACCCTCGCCGAACAGCTGCGCAGCTGGCCGGACGAACGGCTCGTGGCGCTGCTCAGGGCCCGTCCAGATCTCGCCACACCCGCCCCTCAGGATTCCTCGCAGCTGGCCTCGCGGGCTGCCACACGGTCGTCGATCCATCGCGCCCTCGACGGCCTGGACCGCCTGGAGCTTTCCGTGCTTGATGCCCTCCTGGTCGCTGGTCAAACCACTTCTGCCGAGCTGATCTCGATCGTGCACGCCGACGAGGAGCGCACGGCGGCGGCGCTGCAGCGACTGCTCGACCTCGCGCTGGCCTGGGAGGCTCCCGGCGGCGTGCGGGCGCTGACCGGCGTGGCCGACGCGATGCGGGGCATGCCGGGCCTGGTCAGCGGCCTGCGCCCGTCGAGCCCCGAGCCCGCGCGCCCCGACGAGGTGGCGGCGCGGATCGCCGAGCTCACCCCCGCCGCGACCGCGCTGCTGCGCCACGTGGACGACCACGGCGGCGAGGGCACGACCGGCTCGGCGCGCCGCACCGTGTCGCCGGCCGAGGCCCGGTCGCCGGCCGAGGAGCTGATCAGCCGGCGGTTGCTGGTGCCGCGCGACGGTGACGCCGTCGTGCTGCCGGGCGAGGTGGGGCTCGCGCTCCGCGGGGGCCGGACGACCCGGGAGCCGGTCGACGAGGTGCCGCCGCTGGCGACGTCGCCGCGGGAGGCCACGATGGTCGCCCGGACCGCGGCCGGGGCGGCCTTCGACGTCGTACGCCGCGTGGAGCTGCTGCTCGACCACTGGGGCGTGCAGCCGCCGAGCGTCCTGCGCAGCGGCGGGCTCGCCGTCCGCGACCTCAAGGCGGTGGCCCGCGAGCTGCACGTCGACGAGCCGGGGGCCGCCCTGGTCGTGGAGGTCGCGCTGGCCTCGGGCCTCGTCGCCGAGGCGGCCGACACCGACGGCACCCCGTCCTGGCTGCCCACTGACGAGTTCGACGTCTGGTCGGGCCTGCCGCTCGCCGAGCGGTGGGCCCGCCTGGTGGGCGGGTGGCTGGCCAGCAGCCGCGTGCCGTCGCTGGTCGGGTCGCGCGACGCGGCCGGCAAGTCCTGGAACGCACTCGCCCCCGAGCTCTCCAGCGGGTTGTCCGAGGAGGCGCGCCGCCTGGCGCTGCAGGGGCTCGCCGAGGTGCCCGAGGGCGAGGTGCTCGCGGTGGGCACCGGCATCGCCTCCCTCGTGCAGCGCATCGCGTGGCTGCGTCCGCGCCGGCCGACGGTGTTCGCCGACCTGGTCACCGCGGCGCTCACGGAGGCGGCCGTGCTGGGCGTGACCGGTGCGGGGGGCCTGCCGCCCAGCGGTCGGTGCGTGGCGGCGGGCGACCTGCCCGCGGCCGCCGAGGCGATCGCCCCCCACCTCCCCCGCCCCGTCGACCACGTCCTCCTGCAGGCCGACCTCACGGCCGTCGCCCCGGGCCCGCTCGAGACCGAGGTGGCCCGCCGCCTCCACTTGCTCGCCGACGTCGAGTCACGCGGCGGTGCGACCGTCTACCGCTTCACCTCCGCCTCGTTGCGCCGCGGCTTCGACGCGGGGTGGTCGAGCGGCGAGGTGCGCGCGTTCCTCCACTCGGTCTCGCAGACGCCGGTGCCGCAGCCGCTCGAGTTCCTGGTCGACGACGTCGCCCGCACCTTCGGCTCCGTGCGGGTCGGTCACGCCGAGGCGTTCCTGCGCGCGGACGACGAGGCGGCCCTGGCGGCCCTTGTGCACGACCCGCGCGGGCGGAGCCTGGGCCTGCGCCTGCTCGCTCCGACGGTGGCGATCGCCACCTCGCCCCTCGACGTGCTGCTGCCCCGGCTCCGGGAGTTGGGCGCCGCGCCGGTCGTGGAGGCCGCCGACGGCACCGTCCGGGTGAGCCGGCCCGACCTCCAGCGCGCCCGCACCCGGCGCGGACGGCGCCCGGCCGGAGCGGTGGAGGCGCGACGCGCGGCACAGGTCCAGGCGGTGGCGACGGCCATCCGCGCCGGCGACCGGGCCGAGGCGTCCCGGCCCGCCAGCGCGGAGGCCACGACGACGACCCCCTCCGGTGCACTGGCCGCCCTGCGCGAGGCGATCGAGGCCGGCAGCACCGTGGTCATCGGCTACGTCGACAACCACGGCGCGACCGGTGAGCGGGTCGTCGACCCGCGCCGCCTCGACGGCGGTCGGCTCTCGGCCTACGACCACCGTGCCGACGACGTCCGCGAGTTCGCCGTCCACCGCATCACCGGCGTCCGCCACGCGTGAACGACGCTCCGTCCGGCTCCGTACACTTGAAAGATGGACTTCATCCGCTACGCCGAGCGCGCCGCCGCGCTCGTCAACGCCGACCTCCACGACGAGGAGGCCCTGCGCGAGCACCTCGCCGACCGCTCCTGGCTGCACCGGTCGGTCGTCGCGGCTGACGTGGAGTCCGTCCGGGCGTTCCAGACCGACCTGCGGCCCGTGTTCGAGGCCTCCGACGTCGACGACGTGGCACTGGTCGTGAGCTCGCTCAACGACCTGCTCGCCGACCACCCGGTCACGCCGATGATCTCCGACCACGACCCCGACAACCTCCACATGCACGTCGCCAACAAGGCCGCCTCCGTCGCCGAGCTGCTGATCGGCGAGGCACTCATGGGTCTGGCCAACCTGGTCTGCGACCTGGGCGCCACCCGCCTCGGGACCTGCTCGGAGCCTCGGTGCGACCACGTCTACGTCGACACGTCCCCCAACCAGTCGCGCCGCTACTGCTCGGACCGGTGCTCCTCGCGCGCCAACGTCGCGGCGTTCCGGGCGCGGCGTCGGGCCGAGCTGGTGCGCGACGACCAGCCCGGCCGAGCGGCGGCACGATGAACGACGGTCCCCTGATCGTCCAGTCGGACAAGACGCTGCTGCTCGAGGTCGACCACCCCTCGGCCGTGGAGGCCCGCAAGGCGATCGCGCCCTTCGCCGAGCTCGAGCGCTCGCCCGAGCACATCCACACCTACCGCCTGACACCGCTCGGGCTGTGGAACGCCCGCGCCGCGGGGCACGACGCCGAGCAGGTCGTCGACGCACTCCTGACCTGGTCGCGCTACGCCGTGCCCCACGCGCTGCTCGTCGACGTCGCCGAGACGATGGGACGCTACGGCCGGCTGCGGCTGGAGAAGCACCCCGTGCACGGGCTGGTGCTGTCGTCCACCGACCGCCCGGTCCTCGAGGAGGTGCTGCGGGCCAAGAAGGTGGCCGGGATGATCGGCTCGCGCATCGACGACGACTCCGTCGCGGTCCACCCGAGCGAGCGCGGCAACCTCAAGCAGGCGCTGCTCAAGCTCGGCTGGCCCGCCGAGGACTTCGCGGGCTACGTCGACGGCGAGGCCCACGCCATCGACCTCGCGGAGGACGGCTGGACGCTGCGGCCCTACCAGCGCGAGGCCGCCGACTCCTTCTGGGACGGCGGCTCGGGCGTCGTCGTGCTGCCGTGCGGTGCCGGGAAGACGATCGTCGGCGCCGCCTCGATGGCGCACGCCCGCGCGACCACGCTCATCCTCGTGACCAACACGGTCAGCGCGCGCCAGTGGAAGGACGAGCTGGTCGCCCGCACGTCGCTGACCGAGGACGAGATCGGCGAGTACTCCGGCGCCGTCAAGGAGATCCGTCCGGTCACCATCGCCACCTACCAGGTGCTGACGACGAAACGGAAGGGCGTCTACCCGCACCTCGACCTCCTCGACGCCCGCGACTGGGGGCTCATCGTCTACGACGAGGTCCACCTGCTGCCGGCCCCGATCTTCCGGATGACCGCCGACCTGCAGGCACGGCGCCGGCTCGGGCTCACCGCCACCCTCGTGCGCGAGGACGGGCGGGAGGGCGAGGTCTTCTCCCTCATCGGGCCCAAGCGCTACGACGCTCCGTGGAAGGACATCGAGGCGCAGGGCTACATCGCTCCCGCCGACTGCGTCGAGGTGCGGGTCAGCCTGCCCGACGGCGAACGCCTCGCCTACGCCACCAGCGACCCCGACACCCGCTACCGCCTCGCCTCGTGCACCCACGCCAAGATCGACGTCGTACGACGCCTGGTGCGGCAGCACGCCGGCCAGCCGACCCTGGTGATCGGGCAGTACATCGACCAGCTCGACGAGATCGCCGAGATGCTCGACGCCCCGGTCATCAAGGGCGAGACCCCGGTCAAGGAGCGGCAGCGGCTGTTCAACGCGTTCCGCTCCGGGGAGATCGGGCTGCTCGTGGTCAGCAAGGTCGCCAACTTCTCCATCGACCTGCCCTCGGCCGAGGTCGCGATCCAGGTCAGCGGGTCGTTCGGATCACGGCAGGAGGAGGCTCAGCGGCTCGGGCGCCTGCTGCGGCCCAAGACCGAGGGGCGCAGCGCGCACTTCTACACGATCGTCTCCCGCGACACCGTCGACGCCGACTTCGCACAGAACCGGCAGCGGTTCCTCGCCGAGCAGGGCTACGCCTACCGCATCGTCGACGCAGGCGACCTGACCGCCGAGCCGAGCTGACCCGCGTCGACCACGTGCCGACAGCGGAGCCCGGAGCCGGTGGGTGCGGCCCCGGGCTCCACTGTCGTGGCCCGGATCAGGCCAGGGTGCCGGCGTCGATCACGAAGCGGTAGCGCACGTCGGAGGCGAGCACGCGCTCGTAGGCCTCGTTGACCTGGTCGGCGCGGATCACCTCGACCTCGCTGACGATGCCGTGCTCGGCGCAGAAGTCGAGCATCTCCTGGGTCTCGGCGATGCCGCCGATCATCGAGCCGGCGAACGTGCGACGGTTGGAGAGCAGCGAGAACACGTTGAGGCTCAGCGGCTCGGCGGGCGCGCCGACGTTCACCATCGCGCCGTTGACGGCGAGGAGGCCGAGGTAGGCGCTGACGTCGATCTTCGCGCTGACGGTGTTGATGATGAGGTCGAACGAGCCGGCGAGCGCCTCGAAGGTGTCGGGGTCGCTGGTGGCGAAGTAGTGGTCCGCGCCGAGGCGCAGGCCGTCCTCCTGCTTCTTCAGCGACTGCGACAGGACGGTCACCTCCGCGCCCATGGCGTGGGCGATCTTGACCGCCATGTGGCCCAAGCCGCCGAGGCCGACGACCGCGACCTTCTTGCCGGGACCGGCCTGCCAGTGCTTGAGGGGCGAGTACGTCGTGATGCCGGCGCACAGCAGGGGCGCGGCGGCGGCCGGGTCGAGGCTCTCGGGGACGGACAGGACGTAGTCGGCGTCGACGACGACGTGGGTGGAGTAGCCGCCCTGGGTGGTGGTGCCGTCGCGGTCGGTGGCGGCGTAGGTACCGATCATGCCCTCGTGGCAGTACTGCTCGTCACCGTTGCGGCAGTTGTCGCACTGGCCGCACGAGCCGACCATGCAGCCGACACCGACGCGGTCGCCGACGCGGTGGCGGGTGACGTCGGCACCCACCTCGGCCACGGTGCCCACGATCTCGTGGCCCGGCACGACCGGGAAGGGCTGCGGGCCCCAGTCACCGTTGACGGTGTGGATGTCGGAGTGGCAGATGCCGGCGTACTCGATGGCGATGAGCACGTCGTCGGCGCCGACCTCGCGGCGCTCGATCGTGGTGGGAGCCAGCGGCTCGCCGGCTGAGGGGGCTGCGTACGCGTTCACGCGCATGGGATCCGTCCTTCGGTGGGGGGGTGGGTGGTCGTCAGGCGACCGGGTCGTTCGTGACCGCGCGGAGCTCGTCGGCGAGCTGCCGCGCGCGGGCGGCGACCTGCTCGCTGCGCTCGGTGTCGCCGTCCTGGACCGCCTGCCAGTAGGCGATCTTGAGGTCCACGTAGCGCTGGCGGAGCGCCAGTGCGCGCGCCTCGGTCTCGAGCCGCTCCTGCTGCTCGCGCAGGAGCCGCTCCTGGTCGGCGGCCGCGTCGGCACCGAGGCGGTTGTTGGCCATGTAGCGGCGCATGTCGCCGATCGACATGCCGGTGGCCGCGAGGCACGAGACCCACATGAGCTGGTCGAGGTCCTCGTCGCCGTAGACGCGGTGGCCGCTGGTGGCGCCGCGGCTGACCGGGGCGATGACCCCGATCTGCTCGTAGTAGCGCAACGTGCTGGCCGGCAGGCCGGTGAGGGCTGCTGCCTCCCGGATGGAGTAGCGGCGGGGCAGGACGTGGCTGGTCACTGCATCGACGCTAGGAACTTCGAGTACTCGAAGTCAAAGCCGCGCCTGTCAGGCCGGGACGGCTTCGGGCCTTGGCTAGCCTCGACGCGTGACCCTCCGTGACCGCCTCGGCGCCGAGCTGTTCAGCAAGGTGGCCGGCCCCGACGGCCCCCGCAACCGGCAACGCGTCCACGGCACACCCGGCCCGCGGTGGTTCGCACCCGACTCGCCCATCGCCCGCGTGCACGGCGACGCCTCGATGTTCGTCGGCGGCATCCGGGCGATCATGCTGCAGTCCCTGCACCCCGCGGCGATGCAGGGCGTGGCCGACCACTCCGGTTACCGCGGCGACATGTGGGGTCGTCTCGCGCAGGTGTCGACCTACATCGCGATGACGACGTTCGGCACGGAGCGCGACGCGCTGCAGATGATCCGCGCGGTCCAGCGCGCCCACGAGTCCGTCACCGGGACGATGCCCGACGGCACCCCCTACGCCGCCTCCGACCCGCACCTGCTCGGCTGGGTGCACGCCGCGGAGATCGACAGCTTCCTCGTCGCCCACGACCGCTACGGCCACCGGCCGCTCATCGGGCCGGAGCGCGACGAGTACGTCGCCCAGACCGCCGTCGCCGCCGAGCACCTCGGCGTGGTCGGGGCGCCGCGGTCGGAGGACGACCTGAGGGCGACGCTGGCGGCCTACGGCTCCGAGCTGCGCGGCACGCCGGCCGCACAGGAGGCCATCCGCTTCCTCCTGCTGCACCCCGACCTGCCGATCGCCGCCCGCCCGGGCTACCTCGCGCTGGCCTCGGCCGCCATCGGGCTGCTGCCCGCCGACGCGCGACGCGAGCTCCGGCTTCCGCCCGTGCCGCCGGTGACCAACCGCGTGCTCGGCGCCGCGGCCACCCGCACGATCCGCTGGGCGATGGCCTCGGGCCACGCCGAGGCGCGCGAGCTGCAGCAGGCGACCCAGGCGTGAGCCTCGCCGACCGTTGGCCCCTGCTCGACCACCACGCGCTGCGCGACGACCTGCTCGCGGCCTGGGACCGGCCCGGCTACCACGGCCTGCTCCACCTCGAGGAGGTCCTTGACCGGCTCGACCTGCTCGCGGCGGCCGGTGCGCCCGTCGACCCGACCACCGTCGCCCTGGCCGCGTGGTTCCACGACGCCGTCTACGACGGGGCGGAGGACGACGAGGCGCGCTCCGCCGCGTGGGCCGAGCGCGCGCTGCCGGCGACGTACGCCGACGAGGTGGCGCGGCTCGTGCGGCTGACCGCCGACCACCGCCCGGCCGACGACGACCCCGCCGGGGCCGCGCTCAGCGACGCCGACCTCGCGATCCTGGCCGCGCCACGCGAGCGCTACGACGCCTACGCGGCCGGGGTGCGCGCGGACTTCGCCCACGTCGGTGACGACGACTTCCGGGCCGGTCGTGCGGCGGTGCTGCGCGACCTCCTCGAGCGGCCGCACCTCTTCAGCACCCCGCAGGCGCGCTCACTGTGGGAGGACGCCGCGCGGGCGAATGTCGAGCGCGAGCTCGCTGACCTCAGCGGTCGTTGAGCTGGAGGTAGACCGTGAAGCGGTCGTGCCGGTAGCAGGTGCGCGAGACCTCGACGATGCGACCGTCGGAGACGGCGCGGCGGGCGTGGCGCAGCACCGGGTCGCCCTCGGCGACCTCGAGCATCGCGGCCTCGTCGGCACTCGCCCGGTCGGCGCTGATGGAGTCCTCGACCTCGGTGGGGCGCAGGCCGCGGGCGGCGAGCGCCTCGTAGAGGCTGGTGGGGGTGCCGTGCTGCAGGAAGCCCGGCAGGAGGACCTCGTTGAGGTAGGCGTCCTCCACGCACACGATGGCCTGGTCGGCCCGGCGCAGGCGGCGCCAGTGGAGCACCGGGTCGCCCGGCGAGATGTCGAGCGCCCTCGCGACACCGGGGCCCGCCTGCTCGACGCGGGCGAGGAGCGTCTGCGACTCCGGGAGCATCCCGCGGCGGCGGATCTCCTCGGTGAAGGAGGTGAGCCGGCCGGAGGTCCGGGGCGGCTGGGCGACGAAGGTGCCGCGCCCGGGGATCCGCTCGAGCAGACCCTCGGCGACGAGCGCGTCGAGCGCCTGTCGGACGGTCATGCGGGCCACCCCGAAGCGGGCCACGAGCTCACGCTCGGACGGGGCCGCGGAGCCCGGGGGCTGGGCCTCGATCAGGCCCCGCACGTGCTCGCGGACCTGGACGTGCTTCAGCGCCCGCTGGCGCGGGACGACGAGGTCCACGGGTTCCATGTCACTCAGGTTAGGACTGGGCTATACCGGCGGTCTGCAAATTGACCAAGCCTGTGGCGAAGCCTTGACAGTTTCTTGATGTTCGAACGCGTGTTCGACGAAGGCGCTATCATGGGCTCGTGGACTTCCAGACGTCCCTGTTCGCCGATGACACCACGGATTCCGTGGCACTGTCCCCCGAGCGTCGCCTGCTGTCCCACGGAGCGTGGGTCGACGTCCAGCGCGACTGGCTCCCCGACCCCGACGCCGTGTTTTCCGCACTCGTCGAACACGTCCCCTGGCGGGCCGAGCGGCGCGAGATGTACGACGCGGTGGTCGACGTGCCTCGACTGGTCCACACCTACCTCGGCGGCCAGCCGCTGCCCCACCGCGCCCTGGTCGAGGCCCGCGACGCGCTCAGCGAGCACTACCTGCCCGAGCTGGGCGAGCCGTTCGTGACCGCCGGGTGCTGCTACTACCGCGACGGGCACGACTCCGTGGCCTGGCACGGCGACACCATCGGCCGGGGCCGCACGGCCGACACCATGGTCGCCATCGTGAGCGTCGGCGACCCCCGCCGGCTGCTGCTGCGCCCGCGCGGCGGGGGTGCGTCGATCGCCCTGACCATGGGGCACGGCGACCTCGTCGTCATGGGCGGGTCGTGCCAGCGCACCTGGGAGCACGCCGTGCCCAAGGTCGCCCACGCCGGACCGCGGATCTCGGTCCAGTTCCGCCCGCTCGGCGTGTTCTGACTGATACCTCCTCGTGGGAGTCGAGAGCACCGATGGTGGTGCTGATCGTCGTCTTCTCAAGGAGGTGCCCGGATGCGGTTCGTTGGCGGTGAGGGGCAGGCCGGTTTCCTGCGTGTGATGGATCGAGCAGGGCCGGCCCGGACATTGCTGGTCGGCGTCGACGTCGGCAAGTTCGATGCGCTCGCACTGGTCGCTGATGGTCGTGGCGAGCTCCTCGCAGAGCCGGTG
>NZ_JANARS010000006.1 GCF_024199985.1 Nocardioides pinisoli | reverse complement strand
ACAACGACACGCTGCGGCAGGGCAATGACACCACCAGGCCAAGACGAGGCGCCGCCAGCACACCCAGTGCCGGCGGCGCCTCACCCTGCACTCTTGACAACCGCGGACTACATATCAGCCGAGCGCGTCGAGCAGTGCCTTGTTGAAGGCGGGGATGTCGTCGGGGTTGCGGCTGGTGATGAGGTTGCCGTCGACGACGACCTCCTCGTCGACCCACTCGCCCCCGCCGTTGCGGATGTCGGTCTGCAGGCTGGGCCAGCTCGCGAGGCGCTTGCCCTTCACGCGGTCGGCCTCGACGAGGGTCCAGGGCGCGTGGCAGATCGCGGCGACGGGCTTGCCGGAGTCGAAGAAGTCGCGGATGAAGGAGACGGCCTCCTGATCCATCCGGAGCGCGTCGGGGTTGGCGACGCCGCCGGGCAGGACGAGGGCGTCGTAGTCGGCGACGGAGACGTCGGCCACGCGACGGTCGACGCGCTGGGTGGAGGACTTGTCGAGGTGCTGGAAGAGCTGCACCTCGCCCTCGTCGGCGGACAGGAGCTCGGCGGTGTGGCCGGCCTCGACTGCTGCCTGCCACGGCTGGGTGAGCTCGACCTCCTCGACGCCCTCGGATGCGGTCAGGAATGCGATGCGCTTGGACATGCCTTCACGGTTGCTCGGTGGTCCGGGGCGGACAACACACCGAAGGGTGAGGTGGGGCGAGGTGGCCGCGGGCGCGGGGCGTCGTACGGTCTGGGCGGGGTTTGCACCCGAGACTCACGCTTTGCGGCCAAGATCTCGGCCGATAAGTGTGGTGGTCCCCGGATATCCGGGGACCACCCCCGGCGGCCACTCCGCGGATCGGCTGCGGGCCCGCTCAGCCGATCGCGCCGGCGTTGTCCTTGGCGAGCGAGCGGGAGATGACCATCCGTTGGATCTGGTTGGTGCCCTCGAAGATCTGCATCACCTTCGCCTCGCGCATGTAGCGCTCGACGGGGAAGTCTCGGGTGTAGCCGTAGCCACCGAGCACCTGGACGGCGTCGGTGGTGACCTTCATGGCGTTGTCGGTGGCGACGAGCTTGGCGACCGACGCCTCGCGGGAGAACGGCAGCCCGGCGTCGCGCAGGCGCGCGGCGTTCAGCATCGTGGCGCGGGCCGAGACGATCGCGGCCTCCATGTCGGCGAGCACGAAGGCCAGGCCCTGGTGGTCGATGATCTTCGAGCCGAAGGTCTCGCGCTCGCGGGCGTACGCCACCGCCGAGTCGAGCGCACCCTGGGCGAGCCCGACGGCGACCGCGGCGATGCCGAGGCGACCGGAGTCGAGCCCGGCGAGCGCGATCCGCAGCCCCTCGCCCTCGGCGCCGAGGCGGCGCGAGGCGTCGACGCGGACGTCGTCGAAGCGCATGGTCGCGGTGGCCGAGCCGGTGAGGCCCATCTTGCGCTCCGGCGGGTCGGCGCTCAGGCCCTCGGCGGACGCCGGGACGAGGAAGCAGGAGATGCCGTTGCGGTCGTCGGAGGTGCGGGCCATCACCTTGTAGAAGTCGGCGTGGCCGCCGTGGGTCGTCCAGGCCTTGGCGCCGTTGAGGACGTAGGAGTCGCCGTCGCGGCGCGCGGTCGTACGCATCGCGGCGGGGTCGGAGCCGGCGTGCGGCTCGGAGAGGCAGTAGGCGCCCAGGAGATCGCCGCTGAGCATGTCGGGCAGCCACTCCGCACGCTGCTCGTCGGTGCCGAAGTAGGCCAGGCCGAAGCACGACAGCGCGTGGACCGACACCCCGACGCCGACGGACGACCACACGGCGCCGATCTCCTCGAGCACCTGGAGGTAGACCTCGTAGGGCTGGTCCCCGCCGCCGTGCTCCTCGGGGTAGGGCAGGGACAGCAGGCCGGCCTGCCCGAGCATCCGGAAGACGTCGCGCGGGAAGGTCTCGGTGGCCTCGGCCTCCGCCGACCGCGGGGCGAGCTCCTTGGTGCAGATCTCGCGCGTCAGGGCGAGCAGGTCGCGGGCCTCGTCGGTGGGCAGCTGGCGGCGGGCTGTCATGGGTCGCAGGCTACCGCCGCGGTAGTGGAACCGACCGATCGGTCAGGTGGTCGGGTGGGCCCAGCGGTAGAGCGCCAGGAGACCCGGGAGGAAGAGCACCAGCATCACGGTGCCCGCCACCCGGTCGCCGGCGTCGCTGCCGAAGACCAGCAGCATCGTGCCGAAGAAGACGAACGGGAACGTGACGAAGCCGACCAGCCAGAAGGCGACGCGGTGAGGCATGCGGCTCGGGCGGTCGGGAGTGGCCGCCCACAGCGCGGGGTGCCCCATGGCCCCGAGGCCGCGCACGACGCGGTTGAGGTCGCCGTGCGTGCGGGCGGCGAGGGCGGCCGTCGTGCGCTCGTTCAGCTCGGCGGCGGTCAGCCGGCCGTCGGCGAAGGCGCTGCCGAGCAGCTCGCAGACCCGCTCCCGCTCACTGTCGGAGGCCAGGCGGGCGTCCCGCGCGGCCTCGGCCCGCTCGCGCGCGGCGAAGATCCGCCGCACTGCCTCGTGCCCCGGGCTGGGCGCTGCTCCCTCAGGCACGCTCATGGCGGCAAGGCTAGGTCCGACGGCGCGGTCGCGCAGGGGAATGGGCCGGGAGGCTCGGAGGTTGTCGCCTGCTGATGGCTTCCATGTCCGCACGGTCCGCACGGTCCGCGCCTCCCGAGACGACCGACGACTCCCGACGGGTGTCGATGCTGCTCGGTCTGCTCTTCGGCCTGGCAGGCATGGGCTCCTCGAGCGCCGCCGTCGCGCTGGCGCTGCTCGCCGAGGACCTCGGGGTGAGCGCCGGCCTCGCCGCGTGGGCGATCAGCCTCTACGTCCTGATGCTGGCGGTCACGACCGCGCTCTACGGCCGGATCTCCGACCTCGTCGGCGTCCGCGCGCCGCTGCTCGCCGGGCTCGTTCTGATGTCGGTCGGGGCGCTCGTGGCGGCCCTGGCGCCGACGTTCGAGGTGCTGCTGGGCGCCCGCATGCTGCAGGGCGCCGGCGCCGCCGCCGTACCGACCCTGGGCGTCACCATCCTGTCCGCCAAGTACTCCGGGGAGGTCCGCGGCCTCGCCTTCGGCCGCCTCGCCGGCGTGGCGGCCGCGGTGAGCTGCCTCGGCCCGCTGATCGGCGGCCTCGTCGAGGCGGCGTGGGGCTGGCGCGCCGTCATGGCACTCCCCATCCTCGGCGCCCTCGTCGTGCCGCTGCTCTGGCGCGCGCTCCCCACCGGCGGCAGCGGCGCCCGCCTCGACGTCGTCGGCGCGATCGTGGTGGCGCTGACCGCCGCGGGCATGGTGCTCCTCGTCCAGTCCCCGTCGGCGGGGCTGCTGGTGGCCGCGATCGGCGCGACGCTGCTCGTGCTCGGCGTGCCGGCGGTGCGCGCGAGCGTACGACGTCGCCCCGACGGCTTCCTGCCCGTCGAGGTGATCCGCAACGCGACCGTCGTGCGCAGCGCCGTCGCCGCCTCGGCGGTCCCGGCTGCGTGGTTCGCCATGCTGATCGCGCTGCCCGCGGTGCTGCTCGGCGAGGGCTGGCAGGCGTGGCAGGTCGGCCTGGCCATGGTGCCGAGCGCCGCGGTGGCGCTGCTGGTGCCCCGGGTCGCCGGGCCGATGCTGACCCGGCTCGGCCCGGGCCGGTCGCTGGCCGTCGCCGGCCTCGTCGCGTCGGCGGCCCTGCTGGTCTCCACCGTCGGCGCCCTCTGGTCGAGCGCGACCGTGCTGGTGGCCGGCATCATCCTCGTCACCTTCGCCTTCGGCCTCGGCCAGCCGGCCCTCAGTGCGGTCGTCGGCGACGCGGTCCACGAGGACGTCCGCGGCGTGGCGATGGGTGTCTCGACGCTGCTCTTCCTCATCGGCGGCAGCGTCGGCTCGGCGATCGTCGCCGGCATCAGTGGGCCGCTGGGCATGCCCGCCGCGCTGCTCGTCCTCGCCGTGCTCCCGCTGCTGGGTCTCGTCGTGCTGGCGCCGACGCTGCGCACCGCCCCGGTCGTGGACTGACGCACCAATCGCTACCAAAGAGGTATGGCGCCTGTGGGTGGGCCTACCTAGGCTGCGGGTTCCGTCTCAGAAGGAGCTCGCGTGTCGTTGTCCCGCCCTCGCAGTCTTGCCGCCGGTCTGGCCCTGGTCCTCGGAGCGGGGGCGCTGAGCTCGATCGCTCCGGTCGCCGCCGCCCCTGACGACCAGGCGTTCGCCCCCCTCCGCGGATTCGAGCCGTCCGGCTCGAAGGTCCGCGTGGAGCCCAAGGACTACGCCGCCTCCCGCGTCGACCTCGCCGCCCTGCGCGACGAGCTGCCGGCGGCCGGCGCCTCCGCCGTCGTCGAGGTGCCCGCACCTGACGGCCGCCTCCAGGCGTTCCGGGTCGAGCGGACCCAGACGATGGAGTCCGAGCTCGCCGCCGCTCACCCGGAGATCGCGACGTGGTCGGGCCGGAGCGTGGACGACCCGCGGGTCTCCATCGCCCTCGACATCACTCCGATGGGCTTCCACGCCTTCGTCCGTGAGCCCGGTGCCCAAGCCGACTGGTACGTGGACCCGGCCTACAACCGCCGCGGCACCACCGCCCACCTGAGCTACCGCTCGTCCGACCTGCCGGCGCCGGAGAAGCGCCGCGTCGAGGGCGAGGTCAGCGCCCTGCGCGAGACCGTGACCGAGGCCAAGCAGGCCGGCCGCGTCGCCAACACCGCCGTGAACCGCCGCTACTACCGCCTGGCGCTGACGTCCGACCCGTCCTACGCCGCGGCGTTCGGCACGGACAACGTGCTGGCCGAGAAGGTCACCCTGATCAACCGGGTCAACGAGGTCTACAACGACGACCTCGGTGTGGAGCTGCGCCTGGTCAACGAGACCGACAAGCTCAACCTCGACACCTACGCCGAGGCCACCGGACCCGACGGGCCGTGCGGCAGCGCCCCGTGCTTCGAGCCGTTCGACGACGGCGGAACCCCGGACGACGACAGCGACGACATCTACGGCGACATCAGCTACTGCGACGTGTCGACCCTCGGCAAGAACCGCACCGTGCTGGGCCAGCTGATCGGCGCGTCCAACTACGACGTCGGCCACATCGCCCTCGGCGTCGACGGCGGCGGCATCGCCTACCTCGGCGTCATCGGTGGCGACTACAAGGGCGGCGGCTGCACCGGTCTGCCCCAGCCCACCGGTGACTTCTTCGCCATCGACTACGTGGCCCACGAGATCGGCCACCAGTTCGGCGGCAACCACACCTTCAATGGAGCCCTGGGTGCCTGCGGCGGCAACATCTCCGACGCTTCGGTCGAGCCGGGCTCGGGCTCCTCGGTGATGGCCTACGCCGGCATCTGCGGTCAGGACAACCTCCAGCCGCACACCGACCCCTACTTCTCGTTCCTCACGGTGGACGAGGCCTACGCGACGATGGACCAGGCGCCCTACGGCAACGTCGAGGTGCAGACCGTGTCACTGCGTGGTTTCGGCGACGCGGGCGACTCCTTCACGCTCGAGCTCGACGGCGCGACCACCGACCCGATCGTGTTCGGCACCAACTACACCGCGGCCGGCATCAAGGCGGCGATCGAGGAGGTCGTCGACCAGCCGGTGTCGATCGCCCAGTGGGGCTACGACCAGTACAACTCCTACGAGGTCAACTACGTCCCGCCCGTCGAGCCCGACGAGACCGGGTTCCAGGTCATCTTCAACGACGAGGCGAGCATCGAGGCCGACGGCTACGAGGTCCCCGACCTGCTGGCCGTGACCAACGCGTCGGCCGGCGTCTCGGGCTTCGCCGGCGAGACCGCCCGTGGTGGCTCCTCGCAGGCCCAGGGCTTCCCCCTGGACAGCGACAACACCAACCCGGCCGTCGAGGCCCCGGCTGACAAGACGCTGCCGATCCGCACCCCGTTCGCCCTCACCGCCGCGTCCGCCTCCGATGCCGACGGCGACGCCCTCGTCTACCTCTGGGAGCAGACCGACCGGGGCGAGGGGACCCGGCTGTCCGACAACACCAAGGTCTACGGCCCGCTCTTCCGGGTCTTCGGCGACGACGCCGTCGTCTCCTACGAGGACTCCCTCAAGAGCCCGTCCCCGGGCATCAACCTCGCCGACGGCAGCCCCACCCGGGTCTTCCCCGACATGACGCAGATCCTGAAGGGCAACACCAACGCCGCGACCGGTGACTGCCCCGCGCCCACGGCGCCTGATGGGACGCCGCTCCCGGTGAACAGGCAGCTGCCCGACACCCTGCTGGACTGCTACTCGGAGTTCCTGCCCGACGCCGACTACCTGGGCAGCTTCGGCGCCGACGACCGGAGGATGAACTTCCGGGTCACGGCCCGCGACCTCGCCGTCCGCGGCGGCGGCCTCGCCTTCGACGACGTCGCCCTGACGGTGGACCCGAGCGCCGGTCCCTTCCTGGTCACCTCGCAGACCACTGCGGGTGCGACCGTGGCGGGCGGCTCGTCCGTCCCGGTCACGTGGGACGTCAAGGGCACCGACCGGCTCGCGAAGGACGTCAAGATCTCGCTGTCCACCGACGGCGGCGCGAGCTTCGGCACCGTGCTCGCCGCGAGCACGCCCAACGACGGCTCGCAGACCCTGGCGATGCCCAACGTCGACGCGAACGCCGTACGGATCAAGATCGAGGCGGTGGACAACTACTTCTTCGACGTCAACGACGCCCCGTTCGTGCTGAAGGCGACGCCCGCGCCGGAGACGACGATCACCTCCGGGCCCGCCAACGGCTCGATCGTGCTCGCGCGCAAGCAGCAGTTCACCTACGCCTCGTCGGTCTCGCCGGCGACGTACGTGTGCACGGTCGACGAGGAGACGGTGCCGTGCGGCGCCACCGGACTGGAGCAGCGCTTCCGTGCGGGCACGCACGTCTTCACCGTCGCCGCGGTCAACGCCGCCGGTGTCGTCGACGCGACCCCGGCCACGGCGACGTTCACGGTGCCGCGTGACGAGAGCACCTTCGCCAGGAAGGGCACGTGGAACCGCAAGAAGGACAAGCGGGCCCTGTTCGGCGACTACATCACCTCGCGGCGCAAGGGCTCCGAGCTCGTCACCCGCGTGCCGGCCACCGAGCGCATCGTGCTCGTCATCGGCAAGGTGAAGAACGGCGGCAAGGCACGCGTCTTCCTCGGCAAGCGCAAGCTCGGTGTCGTGAAGTTCGCCGGCAAGCGGTCGTTCAGCAAGCTGCGGACGTTCGAGCTGCCGCGTGCCCGCAAGGGCAAGCTGCGTCTCGTCGTGACGAAGAACAAGCCCGTGCGGATCGAGGGCGTCGCCGTCGTGACCGAGGCGCCGACCGACTGACCGCAGCGCCTCCGGGCAGACGCCGGGTCAGCCCTGTGCCGAGCGAGACCGCTCGGCCAGGGCGACCGCGGCGTGCTGCACGACGGGCCGCTCCTCGGGGTCGCGTGCGGCCTCGTGGGGCACCGCGCCACCCAGCAGGGCGGCCGGCGTGGTGAGCCAGATCCACGCCCGCCAGGGGTCGCCCCCGGCGGCCAGGAGCGGCTCGAGCACCGCCAGCAGCTCCTCGCGCACCTCGCCGGCGTCGTCGAGCTGGAATCGGGGGACCAGGGTGCCGCCCTCGTGCTGGACGAGGAGCACCGTACGGCGCTGCGCGGCCTTGTGCAGCGCGAAGCGGGCGGCGTTCTCCGAGGTCCCTCGCAGCCGGGCGACGCCGGCGTAGTCGAGCCAGCCGCCGTCGAGCAGCGACTGCCGCACCTCGGCGTCACGCCGCAGCCGCACCAGCTCCACGGGCACGCCGTGCGCCGGGTCGTCGCCCACCGCTCGCAGCGCCCGGTCGAGCTCGGCGAGCCGCTCGGCGTCGAGCTCCTCGCCGGTCGCCGGGTCGCGCCACCGTACGACGTCGCCGTCGCGGTCGTAGGTCGGCAGCCCGGCCGCTGTCAGCTGGCCGCTCAGGCCGAGGCGCTCGAGCCAGCCCGCCAGCTCGGCTGCGAGCGCGGGTCGGACGTCGGGCACCTCGGCCACGAGGCGGCTACTTGTTGGCCTTGCGCGCCCGCGAGGCGGTCTTGGCGCGGGCGTTGGCGTCGAGCACGAGCTTGCGGATGCGCACCATCTCGGGCGTGACCTCGACGCACTCGTCCTCGCGGCAGAACTCCAGGCACTGCTCGAGCGAGAGCCGCTTCGGCGGGATCAGCTTCTCGAAGTTGTCGGAGGTGGCGGACCGGATGTTGGTCTGCTGCTTCTCCTTGGTGATGTTGACGTCCATGTCGTCGGCGCGGGAGTTCTCGCCGACGATCATGCCCTCGTAGACCTCGGTCGCGGGCTCGACGAAGAGCACGCCGCGCTCCTGCAGCGACGTCATGGCGTAGGCCGTCGCCGCGCCGGCGCGGTCGGCCACCAGCGAGCCGTTGTTGCGCGAGCGGATCTCGCCGGCCCACGGGAAGTAGCCCTCGGAGATGTGGTGGGCGATGCCGGTGCCACGCGTCTCGGTGAGGAAGTCGGTGCGGAAGCCGATGAGGCCCCGCGCCGGGACGACGAACTCCATGCGGACCCAGCCGGTGCCGTGGTTGGTCATGCCCTCCATGCGGCCCTTGCGGACGGCGAGGAGCTCGGTGATCGTGCCGAGGTACTCCTCGGGGGCGTCGATGGTGAGGCGCTCGAACGGCTCGTGCAGCTTGCCGTCGATCTCGCGGGTGACCACCTGCGGCTTGCCGACGGTGAGCTCGAAGCCCTCGCGGCGCATCTGCTCGACGAGGATCGCCAGCGCGAGCTCGCCGCGGCCCTGGACCTCCCAGGCGTCGGGACGCTCGGTCGGGAGGATGCGCAGCGACACGTTGCCGATGAGCTCGGCGTCGAGGCGGTCCTTGACGAGGCGGGCGGTGACCTTCGAGCCCTTGACCTTGCCGACCAGCGGCGAGGTGTTGGTGCCGATGGTCATGGAGATCGCCGGCTCGTCGACGTGGATCAGCGGCAGGGCGATCGGGTTGTCGGCGTCGGCCAGGGTCTCGCCGATGGTGATCTCCGGGATGCCGGCGATCGCGACGATGTCGCCGGGGCCGGCGGACTCGCCCGGCTTGCGCTCGAGGCCCTCGGTGACGAGGAGCTCGGTGATGCGGACGTTCTTCACCTCGCCGTCACGACGCATCCACGCGACCGTCTGGCCCTTCTTGAGCGTGCCCTGGTGGACGCGCAGCAGTGCCAGCCGGCCGAGGAACGGCGAGGAGTCGAGGTTGGTGACGTGGGCCTGCAGCGGCGCCTCGTCGTCGTACTCCGGGGCGGGGATGGTCTCGAGGATCGTCTTGAAGAGCGGCTCGAGGTCGGTGCCCTCGGGCATGGAGCCGTTCTCGGGCTGCTCGAGCGAAGCGATGCCGGCCTTGCCCGAGGCGTAGACGACGGGGAAGTCGAGCGCGTCCTGGCTGTGCGAGTCGTCGAGCAGGTCCATGAAGAGCTCGTAGGACTCGTCGACGACCTCGCTGATGCGGGCGTCGCTGCGGTCGGTCTTGTTGACGACCAGGATCACCGGCATGTCGGCGTTGAGGGCCTTGCGCAGCACGAAGCGGGTCTGCGGGAGCGGGCCCTCGGACGCGTCGACGAGGAGCACGATGCCGTCGACCATCGACAGGCCGCGCTCGACCTCGCCGCCGAAGTCGGCGTGGCCGGGGGTGTCGATGATGTTGATGACCATCGGCTGGCCGCCGCCGGCCGGGCCGGCGTAGTGGACGGCGGTGTTCTTCGCGAGGATGGTGATGCCCTTCTCGCGCTCGAGGTCGCCGGAGTCCATGACGCGGTCGGCGACGCTCTCGGCCTGGTGCGCGGTGAACGCGCCTGCCTGGCGGAGCATCGCGTCGACCAGCGTGGTCTTGCCGTGGTCGACGTGGGCGACGATCGCGACGTTGCGCAGGTCGGAGCGGGACTGGGTGGGCATGCAGGGGCCTTCCGGGCGGAGATCGTGAGGCGACCGGCGGCTGCGGGGCCGCGCGCACGACGGCGTGGATCGCCCGACAAGGCTACCGGCGGTGAGCGTGACGACCTCAATCGGTGACGCGCGGTGACCTGCTCGCGCACGGCACCTCCACGGGCCGGTAAAACCGATCGGCCCTCCAACCACCGCGACCTAGCGTCCTGCTCACAGACCGGGAGCGACGTGTGGGGATACGCCGCTCCCGGTGACGCGCCTGTCATCCGGGAGGGATGAATCCATGACCACCACGCCCGTGGGGCCTGCCACACCCACCTCGTACGTCCCGAGCCGGCGCACCGTGCTCCGCGCCGCCGCCTGGACCGCGCCCGCGGTCTCGGTCGCCGTGGCGGTCCCGGCGTACGCCGCTGCCTCAGGGCCGGTGGCGTGCGCCGATGCCAGCTACGAGATCCGGTGGGCGTCGCACTACAACGCCCAGACGCGAACGGCGACCGCTCGCCTCGTGAGTGCCGCAGGGCAGGGGACGATGGGCAACGCGCCCCTCACGATGTTCGTGTCGAGCCGCTTTGTCGGCGACATGGCCGCAGGAAGTACCGGCGGCTACGCCAACCTGGCACTGTCGCCGGGCAACGTGGGTGGTACGGGCCGCCGCGGCTTGACGATCATGCAGCGGGCAACCGTCGAGGAGTTCTCGACCCCGCGGAACGCCCACCGGCAGGAGATCACCCTGACCTTCAACCGACCGGTCCGCGACCTCCGGTTCCAGCTCAGCGACATCGACGCCAACGAAGAGGAGTCGCGCTGGGAGCGTTACCGCGAGGGGCGGGAGTGGAAGTGGCGAGAGATCAAGCGCGGTCAGTACCAGGACCGCGTGTCGCTCAGCGGCGGTCCGGCGGGAACCAAGGCCGGCATGGTCGCCGGCTCCGGAACGTCGGTGGACCCCTGGCGCAGCACCAGCACCGACGTCGAGCACGACCCGGTCTCCGGCTCCAGTGGCAACGTGACCGTCAGCTATGCCGGCAAGCCCGCGAGCATGGCGTACGTCCTGACCTACTGGAACGACCAGCCCGGTGAGCTGACCGCGAACGGCCTGCAGGGGATCTTCCTCACTGACCTCACCTTCACCGCGTCGTCCTGCGCCTGACCGACAAGCTGTCATCTGCCGCCACCCCTGTGGGCGCCAGGTCGGAGGTGGCGGCACATCGTTCGTGAAGGCGGGTACGGGTTGTGATGTGCCGCCACCTCTGAGGGCGCCGAGTCGGTGGTGGCGGCACATCGTTCGTGAAGGCGGGTACGGGTTGTGATGTGCCGCCACCCCTGAGGGCGCCGAGTCGGTGGTGGCGGCACATCGTTCGTGAAGGCGGGTACGGGTTGTGATGTGCCCGCCACCCCTGAGGGCGCCGAGTCGGTGGTGGCGGCACATCGCAAGGGACGTCGGGCACGCTCTGTCATCTGCCGCCACCTCGGCACTGGTCGCTGTCGGTGCTGCGGAGTAGACAGGTGGCATGACGACATCTCGGGGACCCCGTTGCACCTTCATCCCGCCGTGGCTCGCGGAGCGGGTGGACGGGCCCGAGCAAGCGGCGAGCGACGACGACCTGCGTCGCGAGCGTGCCGCCCGGGCGCGCGCCCTGCGCACGGCGGAGACGCCCGGTGTGGTCGCGGGGCCCGCCTGGACCGTGCACGACGCGGGGTCGAGCACCACCCTGCCCGGCACGCCCGCCCGGAGGGCGGGGGAGCCCGCGACCGGTGACGTCGCGGTGGACGAGGCCGCCGCCGGCATCGAGGCGACCCTCGAGATGTTCCTGGAGGACCTCTCCCGTGACTCCCACGACGGTGCCGGGGCGCCGGTCAGCCTGACCGTCCACTACGGCTCGCGTTACAACAACGCCTTCTGGGACGGCACCCAGCTAGTCTTCGGCGACGGCGACGGCCGGGTGTTCGAGCGGTTCACCAAGCCCGTCGACGTCCTGGCCCACGAGTTCTCCCACGCCGTCATCGAGCACACCGCCGACCTCACCTACCAGGGCCAGTCCGGCGCGCTCAACGAGTCGGTCGCCGACGTGTTCGCGTCGTGCCTCAAGCAGCGCCTCCTCGGCCAGGACGCCGGCGAGGGCGACTGGCTCATCGGCCAGGGGATCTTCAAGCCGTCCGTCCAGGCCCGCGCGCTGCGCGACATGGCGGCCCCCGGCACCGCCTACGACGACCCAGCGGTGGGCGCCGACCCCCAGGTCGGCCACATGGACGACTACGTCGACACCACCTCCGACAACGGCGGCGTCCACCTCAACTCCGGCATCCCCAACAAGGCGTTCCAGCTCGCGGCGGTGGCGATCGGTGGCACGTCGATCGCGGGTGCCGGCCGGATCTGGTACGACGCCCTCGTGGGCGGCGACGTGCCCTCGGACGCGACCTTCACCACCTTCGCGGCGGCGACCGTCGCGGCTGCCGGCGAGCACGCCGACGCCGTGCGGCAGGCGTGGGCGCAGGTCGGGGTCGACGCAGAGGTCGACGCCGGCACGGCCGACGACGCCGCCCCGCAGCCGCCCCAGCCGCCGGCGGGCGGTCGCCTGCGCGTCGAGCGCAGCGGCGGCTTCGCCGGGCGCACCGAGACGGCCGAGGTCGACCTCGGCCGGGCCGACGACCCCGATCTCGGGCAGCTGGTGTCGGAGGCCGTGCTCGCCTCCGCGACCACCGACGCGCCGCCGCGACCGGACATGTTCGTCTACACGTTCATCGTCGACGACCTCGAGCCGGTGCGCGTGCCCGAGCACCTGATGACGGCCAGCCAGGCCGAGCTGGCGCAGCGGATCCTGAGCTCCGGACCCACCTCGGGCGGGCCGGCCTGAGCCCGGCGGACCTCCCTCGGGGTGTCGGCGGACGCGGGGGCGTTCGCTAGGTTCACCGCATGCCGCGACTGAGGCGCACCTTCCCCGACCAGCCCGGCTGGACCCGCCGCCGGGCCGGCAAGGGCTTCGCCTACCTCGACGAGCAGGGCAACCGCCTCGACCCCGACCAGGTGCAGCGCTGCAAGGACCTCGTCATCCCTCCGGCGTGGACGGACGTGTGGATCACGCCCCACGCCAACGGGCACCTGCAGGCCGTCGGCACCGACGACGCCGGCCGTCGGCAGTACCTCTACCACCCGCACTGGCGCACCAGCCGCGACGCCGCGAAGTTCGACCGGATCCTCGACTTCGGCAAGGCGCTGTCGAAGGCTCGGGAGCGCGTGCTGGCCGACATCGGCGCCGAGGGCATGTCGCAGGAGCGCGCGTGCGCGGTCGCCGTACGTCTGCTCGACCTCGGCTACTTCCGCATCGGCAACGACGTCTACACCGACACCAACGGGTCCTTCGGCCTCACCACGATGCTCAAGGAGCACGTCTCGCGCCACCAGGGCGGGCTGCGGTTCTGCTTCGTCGGCAAGTCGGGCGTCGACCACTGCATCGACATCGACGACCCGGCCGCGATCGGCGCCCTCGACGTGATGCGTCGCCGCCGGGCCGGCAGCGACCGGCTGCTCGCCTGGAAGGACGGCCGCACCTGGCGCGACCTGTCCTCCGCCGAGGTCAACGACTACATCCGCGGGTGCTTCGGCATCGAGGCGACGGCCAAGGACTTCCGCACCTGGCACGCCACGGTGATCGCCGCGTCGGCGCTCGCGGAGACCGACGAGCCGGGGAAGACGAAGGCCTCGCGCAAGCGCGCGGTCTCGGCCGCCATGAAGGAGGTCTCGGAGTTCCTCGGCAACACCCCGACCCTGGCGCGCACGTCCTACGTCGACCCGCGCGTCGTCGAGGCCTACGAGCGGGGCCGCACGATCAAGGTCCGCGGCTCCTACGACACCGACGACGCGCGGCAGGCCGCGCTCGAGCGCGCCGTGCTCAAGCTGCTGGCGGCCTGACCGGGCACTTCCTCGCGCTGAGGTGCGCCGACCGGGCACTTCCTCGCGCTGAGGTGCGCCGACCGGGCACTTCCTCGCGCTGAGGTGTGCCCGGTCGGCGGCACTCACAGGTTGTCGACCACGTAGTCGATCGCCGTGGTGAGCTTCTCCACGTCCGACGGGTCGATCGCGGGGTACATCGCGATGCGCAGCTGGTTGCGGCCGAGCTTGCGGTAGGGCTCGGTGTCGACGATGCCGTTGGCCCGCAGGGTCGCGGCGATCGCGGCGGCGTCGATGGAGTCGTCGAAGTCGATCGTGCCGATCACGAGCGACCGGTCGGCCGGCTCGGCGACGTACGGCGTGGTGTAGGAGGTGCGCTCCGCCCAGCCGTAGAGCGCGTCCGACGACGCCGTGGTCCGCTCGACCATGCCCTTCAGTCCGCCCTGGCTGTTCATCCAGTCGAGCTGCTCGGCCATCAGGAAGAGCGTGGCCACCGACGGGGTGTTGTAGGTCTGGTTCTTCGAGGAGTTGTCGATCGCGGTCGGCAGGTCGAAGAAGGGCGGGATGTAGCGGTCGCTCGCCGCGATCTCCTCGGCGCGCGCCAGCGCCCGGGGCGACATGAGGGCGATCCAGAGGCCGCCGTCGGAGGCGAAGCACTTCTGCGGCGCGAAGTAGTAGGTGTCGACCTGGTCGAGGTCGACGGGCAGGCCGCCGGCGCCGGAGGTGGCGTCGACCAGCACCAGCGCGTCGTCGGCCACACCCGCGGGGCGCAGCACCGGGGCCATGACCGCGGTCGACGTCTCGTTGTGCGCCCACGCGTAGGCGTCGACGCCCTCCTCGGCGACGGCGTCGGGCCGCGAGCCCGGCTCGCTGGCGATGACCGACGGGTCCGCGAGCCACGGCGCCTTCTTGGCCGAGGTGGCGAACTTGGAGGAGAACTCACCGAACGACAGGTGCTGGCTCTTCTCCCGGATCAGGCCGAAGCACGCGATGTCCCAGAACGCGGTCGCGCCGCCGTTGCCCAGCACGACCTCGTAGCCCTCGGGCAGGTCGAAGAGCGCCGCGAGGCCCTCGCGGACCCGGCCGACGGTCTTCTTCACGGGAGCCTGGCGGTGCGAGGTGCCCATCAGCGTCGACCCGGTCGCGGCGAGCGCGTCGAGGTGGCTGGTCTGGATCTTCGACGGACCCGCGCCGAAGCGGCCGTCGGCGGGAAGGAGATCAGCGGGGATCTTCAGCGTGTGGTGGGTCTGGGCGTCGGTCATCGAATGGCCTCACGTGGGATGCGGAACGGCGGTCCTGACGACGCTGTCAGAGGGTCCTATCCTGTCACCTGCTCGACCTCATCTCACATCGGGGGATTCCACGCGTGACTCACAGTCCGTCCGTCACCGCGCTGCGCATCGAGCGGCTGGCGATCACGCACCCGGACGCCCAGCTGCTGGTCGAGGCCGTGCAGGAGGAGTACGTCGCCCGCTACGGCGGCCGTGACGAGTCGCCGGTCGACCCGCACGACTTCGAGGACCCGCTCGGGCAGTTCTTCGTCGGCTACCTCGACGACGCCCCGGTCGCGACGGGCGCCTGGCGGCGGTCGTCGGTGACGGCGCTGGGCGCGGAGGTCACGGCCGAGGTCAAGCGGATGTACGTCGTGCCCGCGGCGCAGCGTCGCGGCCTGGCCCGCCGCATGCTGGCCCACCTCGAGGCCACGGCCGCGACCGCCGGGATCGAGGCGCTCGTCCTGGAGACCGGGATGAAGCAGCCCGAGGCGATCGAGCTCTACCTGTCCTCGGGCTACGAGCCGATCCCCGGCTTCGGCTACTACTGCGGCTCCGAGCTCAGCCGCTGCTTCGCCCGCCGGATCTGATCCCCGCGACGTCAGCCCAACAGGAGCCGGAGCGCCTCCCGGTGCCGTCGGTAGGCCTCCATGCCGGCGGCGGTGGCCCGGTAGGACGTCGACCCGCCTCGGCCGCGACCGGACTTGCTGACGGTCAGGTAGCCGGCCGCGTCCAGCGCGGCCGCCTGCTTGGACAGGTCCGAGTCGCTCACCGCGAGGTGCTCGCGCAGGAAGCCGAACTCGGCGGACTGCGATCCCGCCAGGACGGCCATGATGGCCAGCCGCTTGGGGGCGTTGAGGAGGGGGTCGAGCCCGGCGAGCGCCGACCCGTCGGCCGGCGCGCTCATGCGAGCCGCCGGCGGACCTGCTCCGCGTCGGCGGAGTAGAGGCGGCCGTAGACCTCCGCCGCGACGACGGTCGCCACCGCCGTCGCGGCGGCGGCGAGCCACGTCCCGGCCGTGACGTGGACGACGAAGGCGAGGAGCGCGACCGCCGGGGACAGGACGACCAGCGCCCACGTCGAGCGCCTGAGCTCCCGCGGCATCCGGCCCTGCGGATAGACCTCACGACGCTGCCGGTCCCGGGCGACGTATGCCAGCGGTGCGGCGATGAGCGCGAGCGCCGCGAGGCTGCGCGCGGCACCGTCCAGCGCAGTCGACAGCACGAACATCCCTGCCCAGACCCCGAAGACGAGCGGTTGCCATCGGCGGCGTCGGGCGAAGTGCAGCCAGCTCGCCGCCTCGCCGCGCTCGATCTCGCGGAACAGTCGGCGGGCCTCTGCGCTTTCCATGACGGAAACCTTATCCGGAAGGTTTCCGTAGTGGCAAGTGCTCCCGGGGCCGGTGGGGCGCGCCGGTACCCTCGACGGCATGGATCGCGGACTCATGCTCAACGACGCCGACTGCGGCTTCTGCATGCGCACCGCCCGTCTCGTGCCCCGGCTCGGGGTCGACATCGACAGCTCGACGGTCCAGGCCGCCGACCTCGACGCGCTCGGAGTCGACCCGGTGCGCGCGGTCGTCGAGATGCCGTACGTCCACCCCGACGGCCGGGTGGACTACGGCCACCGGGCCTTCGCCTCGATCCTGCGCACCGGGCCCCTGCCGTGGCGGCTCGTCGGGCGGCTGATCGAGTCCCGTCCGGTGGATCCGGTCGCCCGGCGCACCTACGCCTGGGTGGCCGCCAACCGGCACCGTCTGCCCGGCGGGACGCCGTCGTGCGAACTACAGCATTGATGTTCTGACGATCCCCTGACGGTTGCTCGTGGGGCCGCTTACGGTCCGTGTGCCACGTGTGATCACAGGGGAAGGTGGGACACTCGATGCGAGCGTCATCTCGCGCTGCCGGAACGGTCGCAGCGACCTGCGTCCTGCTCCTCGGCCTGCTCACGAGCGGGCCCACCGCGGCCTCGGCCGACGAGGTCGAGCACCGTCGCGGGACCGTGACGTCCTCGGCGCCCTACCTCATGCCGATGGAGCCGTACGCCGGCTACCAGCCGCAGACCTCCTGCCAGCGCACGCCCAAGCCGGGCGTGCTGATGCTGGCCGACTGGCTCGTCGCCCGCGGCGGCGGCTACGGCCCGATCAGCCGCTCGTGCTCCGGCTCGAGCCGCAGCGAGCACAAGGAGTCGCGCGCCTTCGACTGGCTCCTCGACGCGACCGACCCGACGGACGCCGCGCTCGCCGCCGCCCTGCTCGACGAGGTCTTCGCTCCCGACGACACCGGTCAGCCGCACGCCCTCGCCCGCCGCATGGGGATCATGTACATCATCTGGGACGACACGATGTACGCCTCCTACGACGGCTTCGTGGCCAAGCGCTACCTCAGCTCGGGCTGCCGTACCCGACGCACCTGCTCCCCGACGCTGCGCCACCGCGACCACCTGCACGTCTCGCTGACGCGCAAGGGCACGAAGGGCATGACGTCCTGGTACTACGCCCAGGCGGCGTCCCAGCCCTCGACCTCGCCGGCCGCGCGCGAGCTCGGTCCTGCGTAGACCGCCGAGGGCCGGATCAGCCGACCGGTCGTCTTCTGCTCGAGGATGTGCGCCGACCACCCGCCGGTGCGGGCGCAGGTGAACATCGAGGTGAACATGTGGGCCGGCACCTCGGCGAAGTCGAGGACGATGGCCGCCCAGAACTCCACGTTGGTCTCCAGCACGCGGTCGGGACGACGCGCGCGCAGCTCCTCCAGCGCGGCCTTCTCCAATGCCTCGGCCACCTCGTAGCGCGGGGCGTCGAGCTCCTTGGCGGTGCGGCGCAGCACGCGGGCCCGTGGGTCCTCGGCGCGGTAGACGCGGTGCCCGAAGCCCATCAGCCGCTCGCCCTTGTCGAGCAGCTCCTTGACGTACGACGACGCGTCGCCGTCGCGCTTCTCGACCTCCTCGATCATCCCGAGCACCCGCGACGGCGCACCGCCGTGGAGCGGACCCGACATCGCGCCGATGGCGCCGGAGAAGGCGGCGGCCACGTCGGCGCCGGTGGAGGTGATGACGCGAGCGGTGAAGGTCGAGGCGTTCATGCCGTGCTCGGCCGCCGACGACCAGTAGGCGTCGATGGCGTGGGCGTGCTTGGGGTCGGCCTCGCCACGCCACCGGATGAGGAACCGCTCGGCGAGGGTCCGGCCCTGGTCCACGTCGGCCTGGGTGACGATCGGCTTGCCGAGGCCGCGCGCCGACTGGGCGGCGTAGGACAGCACCATCACCGCGACGCGGGACAGGTCGAGGCGTGCCTGCTCGTCGGAGATGTCGTAGGTCTGGCCCATGCCGAGCATGGGGGCGAGCATCGCGACCGCGGCCTGCACGTCGGCGCGGACGTCGCCGGTGTGGATCGAGATGTTGTAGGGCTCGGCGGGCGGCAGGCCGGGTGAGTAGGACCCGTCGACGAGGAGGCCCCAGACGTTCTCGAAGGGGACGCGGCCGACCAGCTCCTCGATGTCGACGCCGCGGTAACGGAGGGCGGACCCCTCCTTGTCGGGCTCGGCGATCTGCGTCTCGAACGCGACGACACCTTCGAGGCCGTGCTGGATCTCGGTCATGCCACTCCTCCGTGGTCCTGCGGGATCGGACGTCCCGTGGACTGCGCGGGACGGCTCATTGTGCACCTCGCCGCTACTGTCCCTCCATGGACCTGAGCGGACTGCGCGAGGAGTACGGCCGCGGCGGGTTGGACCTGCCCGACCTGGCCGCCGACCCGATCGAGATGTTCGGGCGGTGGCTCCAGCAGGCCGTCGACGCCGGGGTGCACGAGCCCAACGCGATGGTGCTGTCCACGGCCTCGCCGGAGCGTGGGCCGTCGAGCCGGATGGTGCTGCTCAAGGGGCTCGGGCCCGACGG
The DNA here is from genome assembly GCF_024199985.1 of Nocardioides pinisoli. Lineage (GTDB taxonomy): Bacteria > Actinomycetota > Actinomycetes > Propionibacteriales > Nocardioidaceae > Nocardioides > Nocardioides pinisoli. Next base: position 382,693 of record NZ_JANARS010000006.1, on the reverse strand, counting down.
CTTCGTCTTCTTCACCAACCGCGCCTCGCGCAAGGGCGCGGACCTCGCCGCCGACGCGCGGTGCGCGCTGCTCTTCCCCTGGCACCCGCTCGAGCGGCAGGTGCGCGTCGAGGGCGTGGCCTCGGTGCTCCCCGACGACGAGGTCGCGGCCTACTTCGGGTCCCGTCCACGCGGCGCCCAGCTCGGGGCGTGGGCCTCCGACCAGTCGCGGCCGGTGGCGTCGCGCTCCGCGCTGGCGGCGTCGTACGCCCGGGTGCAGGAGCGGTTCGGCGACGACGGGCCGGTCCCCGTGCCGCCGGAGTGGGGCGGCTACCGGGTCGGTCCGCAGGTCGTGGAGTTCTGGCAGGGGCGCCCGAGCCGGATGCACGACCGGCTGGTCTACCGCCGCGCCGGCGGCGGGTGGACCACCGAGCGCCTCGCTCCCTGAGCCGCGACGTACGCCGGGCGGTGCGGCTCGTCGACAAATCCTGCCGGAAATGGCGGGATTCTCGCGGGCAGGGGGCGCACGGGGGGTCTAGCCTCGTGGACCATGCAGCACGCGCCGACCAGGTTGCAGGTGCGGCTGGCCGCTGACGCGGCCAGCGTGCCTGCCGCGCGCCGGTTCGTGGCCGACGGCCTGACGTCCTGGGGAGAGCGTGGGCTCGTCGACGCGGGCGAGCTGGTGGCCAGCGAGCTGTCGAGCAACGCGGCGCTGCACGCGATGGCGGAGTTCATGCACGTGACGCTCGAGCGGCCCTCGCACCCGGACCCGGGCGTACGCGTCGCAGTCGAGGACGACGGGCCCGTCGGCGTCGAGGCCGTCCTGCCCCGGATCTCGGGCGGGGGCGACCTGGAGTGGGACGACCTCGACGCGACCGGACGCGGGCTGACGATCGTCGCCATGCTGGCCGGACGCTGGGGCGTCGACGCGACGACGCGCGGCAAGCGGGTGTGGGCCGACCTGGTCGAGCCCGACGCGGTCCACGGGGCGTTCGCCCCGGAGCGGGCCGAGCCGGCCGCGGGACCACCCGCCGGTGACCTGCCGCCCGGCTGGGCGCTCGTGCGCCTCGTGGGGTGCCCGGTCGCGCTGAGCCTGCAGCAGGACCGCCACCTCGACGAGCTGGTCCGCGAGCTGCAGCTGCTCGGCCTGGACGAGGGCAACCGCGAGTCGGCCGCCATCGCCGAGGAGATCCAGGGCCTCCTCGTCTCCCCGACGCACGCCCGGCTCACCGGCCGGCGGGCCGCGGAGCAGGCTCGCGCGGAGGGCCTCGACGTCGTCGACGTGGAGATGGCCATGCCGCGTGAGTTCGGCGTGCTCGTCGAGCAGCTGGAGTGGGCAGTGACCCGCGCCGACCGGCTGTGCGAGGAGGGTCGGCTGCTGACCCTGTCGTCGCCGCAGGACCTGCGCGCCCTGCGGGCCTGGATGACCCACGAGGTGCTGGGGCAGACCACCGGGGGCGCTTCGCCGACGCCCTGGGCCGACTGGCGGGCCACCCACCCGGCTTGACGCGACCGGGCACTTCCTCGCGATAGGGCAGGCCGACCGGGCACTTCCTCGCGATAGGGCAGGCCGACCGGGCACTTCCTCGCGGTAGGGCAGGCCGACCGGGCACTTCCTCGCGGTAGGGCAGGCCGACCGGGCACTTCCTCGCGATGGATGCGCGAGGAAGTGCCCGGTCGAGGCCTTGTAGCGCGAGGAAGTGCCCGGTCGGGGCCTTGCAGCGCGAGGAAGTGCCCGATCGCTTGTGAGTGAGTGCTCACTCATTTAGGCTGGCGCGGTGACCCCTCGTGCCCGCCCCATGACTCCGGACGACCGGCGCGAGGCGCTGGTCGACGCCACGATCCCGCTGCTGCACGAGCACGGGCGCAGCGTCACGACCAAGCTGATCGCCGATGCCGCCGGGGTCGCGGAGGGCACGATCTTCCGGGTGTTCGACTCCAAGGACGACCTCGTCACCGCGGCGCTCGAGAAGGCGCTCGACATGGAGCCGTTCCTCCTCGACCTGGAGGCGGTCGACCCCGACCTGCCGCTCCGCGAGCGGCTCGTGGACGTCTGCTCCCGACTGCAGGAGCGCTTCCGCGGCATCTTCTCGCTGATGACCGCGATGGGGATGGTCGGTCCGCCGAAGTCCCACCGCCACATGGAGGACGGCCGCCGGCGCGCGGAGAAGATCATGGTCGCCGTGGTCGAGCCCGACGCCGACCGCCTGACCTGCACCCCGGACCAGCTTGTGCACATGCTCCGGATGCTGACCTTCTCCGGGACCCACCCCCACATCAGCGACGGGCACCTGCTCACGCCCGACCAGATCGTCGACACGCTGCTCCACGGCGTGCTGAGGAAGGATTCCTGATGCTCCTCCGGCTCGTCCGCACCTACCTCCGGCCGTACGCCGCCCCGCTGGCCGCCGTCGTCGCGCTGCAGTTCGTCGGCACGATGGCCGCGCTCTACCTGCCGAGCCTCAACGCCGACATCATCGACAAGGGCGTGGTCACCGGCGACACCGGCTACATCGTGCGCCACGGCGGGCTGATGCTCGCCGTCTCGCTCGTGCAGGTCGTCTGCTCGATCGCGGCCGTGTGGTTCTCCGCGCGCAACGCGATGGGCTTCGGCCGTGACCTCCGGGCCGCGATCTTCCGGCGGGTCGGGTCCTTCTCGGCGCGCGAGGTCCAGCACTTCGGCGCCCCGTCGCTGATCACCCGCGAGACCAACGACGTGCAGCAGGTGCAGATGCTCGTGCTGATGGGCGGCACGCTCATGGTCGCGGCCCCGATCATGATGGTCGGCGGCATCATCATGGCCGCCCGCGAGGACGTCGGCCTGTCCTGGCTGGTGCTCGCGGTCGTCCCGGTCCTCGGCGTCTCGATCGGCCTCATCGTGCGCCAGATGGTGCCCAGCTTCCGGCTGATGCAGGAGCGCATCGACGAGGTCAACCGGCTCCTGCGCGAGCAGATCACCGGCGTACGCGTGGTGCGCGCGTTCGTGCGCGAGGAGCACGAGACCGCCCGGTTCGCCGACGCCAACGCCCAGCTCACCGACGTCGCGATCCGCGCCGGCCGCTGGCAGGCCGCGATGTTCCCGACCGTGATGATCGTGGCCAACGTCGCGACCGTCGGGGTGCTGTGGTTCGGCGGGCACCGCGTCGAGGACGGCCACATGGAGGTCGGCGCCCTCACCGCCTACATCTCCTACCTGATGCAGATCGTCATGTCGGTGATGATGGCGATGTTCATGCTGATGATGGTGCCGCGCGCGGCCGTGTGCGCCGACCGGATCACCGAGGTCCTCGACACCGAGTCGTCCGTGGTGCCGCCGGCCGACCCGGTCACCACGCTGCCCGAGCGGCTCACCCTCGAGCTGGACGCCGTGACCTTCGCCTACCCCGGTGCCGACGAGCCCGTGCTTCGCGAGGTCACCATGACCGCCCGGCCGGGGGAGACGGTGGCGATCGTCGGGTCGACCGGTGCCGGCAAGTCGACGCTGGTCAACCTGGTGCCGCGCCTGTTCGACGCGACCGGGGGAGCGGTGCGCGTGGGCGGGATCGACGTACGCCACCTCGCCCCGGAGGCGCTCTGGTCGCGGCTCGGGCTGGTGCCGCAGAAGGCGTTCCTCTTCCGCGGGACCATCGCCGACAACCTGCGCTACGGCAAGCCCGACGCCACCGAGGAGGAGATGTGGGCGGCGCTCGAGATCGCCCAGGCGCGTGACTTCGTCGAGGCGATGCCCGACGGTCTGCAGTCCGAGGTGGCCCAGGGCGGCAGCAGCCTCAGCGGCGGCCAGCGCCAGCGGATGGCGATCGCGCGCGCCGTCGTCCGCCGGCCCGAGATCTACCTGTTCGACGACTCGTTCTCGGCCCTCGACCTCACCACCGACGCCCGCCTGCGCGCGGCGCTCAGGCCCGTGACCCGTGACTCGACGGTGGTGATCGTGGCCCAGCGCGTCGCGACCATCCGCCACGCCGACCGGATCGTGGTGATGGAGGACGGCGCCGTCGTCGGCAGCGGCACCCACGACGAGCTCCTCGAGACGTGCACGACCTACCGGGAGATCGTCGAGTCCCAGCTCACCGCCGAGGAGGTGGCCTGACGCATGACCACGCAGACATCACCCGCCAAGGCCGGGCAGCTGAAGGAGACCGAGCGGGTCCAGTCCGGCCCCGGCCCGGGGCGCGGCCCGATGGGCGGCGGCATGATCGGCCAGAAGGCCGACACGTTCTGGCCCTCGCTCAAGCGGTTGCTCGCCCGGCTGCACCCCGAGCGCCACAAGGCGTACGCCGTCCTGGCGCTGACCGTGCTCAGCGTCATCGCGACGGCGGTCGGCCCCTGGATCCTCGGCCGCGCGACCGACCTCGTCTTCGCCGGGCTGATCGGCAAGGACGTGCTCGCCTCCGGGGCGACGCAGGAGCAGGCGGTCGAGGCCCTGCGCGCGCAGGGTGAGGACGACCGGGCCGACATGCTCGCGTCGATGGACCTGACCGACGGCGTGGACTTCTCGGCCGTCGCGGACGTGCTGCTCGTCGTCCTCGCGGTCTACGTCGCCGCGTCGCTGCTGGCGTGGCTGGGCGGCTACCTGCTCAACGACGTCGTGCAGGGCACGGTCCTGCGGATGCGCTCCGAGGTCGAGGACAAGGTGCACCGGCTGCCGCTGGGCTACTTCGACAAGCAGCCGCGCGGTGAGCTGCTGAGCCGCGTCACCAACGACATCGACAACATCAGCCAGACGCTCCAGCAGACGATGAGCCAGATGCTCACCTCGCTGCTCACCGTCGTCGCGGTGCTGACGATGATGTTCTGGATCTCGCCGCTGCTCGCGATGGTCGCGCTGGTCTCGGTGCCGATCTCGATGCTCGTCGCCGGCGCGGTGATGAAGCGCTCGCAGGGCCTGTTCATCCAGCAGTGGCGCCGCACCGGCACGCTCAACGCGCACATCGAGGAGACCTTCTCCGGCCACGCCATCGTCAAGGTCTTCGGCCGGCAGGGCGAGGCCGAGCGGGTGTTCGCCGAGCAGAACGACGAGCTCTACGAGGCGTCGTACGGCGCCCAGTTCGTGAGCGGGCTGATCATGCCGATCATGATGTTCGTCGGCAACCTCAACTACGTCGTCATCGCCGTCCTCGGCGGACTGCGGGTCGCGAGCGGCACCATGTCGCTCGGCGACGTGCAGGCGTTCATCCAGTACTCCCGCCAGTTCACCCAGCCGCTGACGCAGGTCGCCTCGATGCTCAACCTGCTCCAGTCGGGCGTCGCGTCGGCGGAGCGGGTCTTCGAGCTGCTCGACGCCGAGGAGGAGTCGCAGGAGGCGACCGGGAGCCCGGCCGATCCGGCACACGCGCGGGGCGAGGTGCGGTTCGAGGACGTGTCGTTCTCCTACGACCCCGAGCGGCCGCTCATCGAGCACCTCTCGCTCGTCGCCGAGCCGGGCCACACCGTCGCGATCGTCGGGCCGACGGGTGCCGGCAAGACCACGATGGTCAACCTGGTGATGCGCTTCTACGACCCGCAGTCCGGGCGTATCCTCATCGACGGCGTCGACATCACCTCGATCCCGCGCTGCATGCTGCGCGGCAGGATCGGGATGGTGCTGCAGGACACCTGGCTCTTCGCCGGCACCATCCGCGACAACATCGCCTACGGCCGGCCCGACGCGACCGAGGACGAGATCCTCGAGGCGGCCCGCGCGACCTTCGTCGACCGCTTCGTGCACTCGCTGCCCGACGGCTACGACACGGTCATCGACGAGGACGGCTCCAACCTGTCGGCGGGCGAGCGGCAGCTGGTCACCATCGCGCGGGCCTTCCTGTCCGACCCGGCGCTGCTGATCCTCGACGAGGCCACCTCCTCGGTCGACACCCGCACCGAGCTGCTGCTGCAGCAGGCGATGGCGGCGCTGCGCTCGGACCGTACGTCGTTCGTGATCGCCCACCGGCTCTCGACGATCCGCGACGCCGACCTGATCCTGGTCATGGAGGACGGCTCGATCGTCGAGCAGGGCTCGCACGAGCAGCTGCTCGCCGCCGACGGTGCCTACGCCCGGCTCTACCGCTCGCAGTTCGAGGCGGCCGTCGAGGACGTCGTCGCTGGCTGAGGTCGGCGTACGCGCCGGTCCCGCTCGCCGAGGCCCGACCGGGTGGCGGCAGGTTGCAGCCGGGCGGCGCCTCGCGGTGCGATGTGCCGCCACCCCGCGGACGAGGTGCTTGGAGGGTGGCGGCACATCGCACGCGCCAGACGTTCTGACCTGCGATGTGCCGCCACCTCGCGGGTGAGGGTGCTTAATCCGTTGAGCGGCTCCACCCATCGACGTACGGTGGTCGCACACAGAAGGGAGGTGATCCGAGGAATGAGTTCTTTTCGGATGAGTGAGGTGGCTGCCCGCTAAGGCAGCCCGGTCCGCCGACAGCTGCCGGCGAATCCACTGCAGCCACCCGACCCGCAGGCTCCCGGTGTCATCCGCCGGGGCCCCTCTCCGAGGGGCAGCAGGCCTGCGGGTCGCTGCATTTCCGGGGCCCTTCGGCCCGCGTCGTGCCGACCGGCGCGCATGCGTACGCCCCGGCCGCCGACGTCGTCCGTGCTGTGTCCCAGGTCTCGTCGCCTCGCATGGCGGAACAACCGGTGCGCCCCTATGGTTGTGGTGAGCAACTATCGCGAAAGACAACCGATCGAAGGACTGCAGTGACCCAGGCTCCCCCCGTGACCGTCGAGCAGACCGGCGAGATGACCCACCGCGAGGTGCTCGAGGCCCTCAGCGGCCTCCTCCTCGCGATGTTCGTCGCGATGCTCTCCAGCACGATCGTCAGCAACGCGCTGCCGACCATCGTCGACGACCTCGAGGGCAGTCAGACCGGCTACACCTGGGTCGTCGTCGCGACGATGCTCGCGATGACGGCGACCACGCCGATCTGGGGCAAGTTCGCCGACATGTTCAACAAGAAGACCCTCGTGCAGAGCGCGCTGGTGATCTTCTCGATCGGCTCCCTGATCGCCGGCTTCGCGCCGTCGATGGAGGTGCTCATCGGCGCCCGCGTCGTCCAGGGCCTCGGCGTCGGCGGCCTCACCGCGCTGGTCCAGGTCGTCATCGCCACGATGGTCTCCCCGCGCGAGCGCGGTCGCTACAGCGGCTACATCGGCGCGGTCTTCGCCCTCGCCACCGTGAGCGGCCCGCTGGTCGGCGGCGTCCTGGTGGACACCGTCGGGTGGCGCTGGTGCTTCTTCGCCGGCCTCCCGGTCGCCGCTCTCGCTTTCGTCGTCCTGCAGCGCACGCTGCACCTCCCCGTGGTCAGGCGGGACGACGTCTCGATCGACTACCTCGGCGCCTTCCTGCTCGTCGGCGGCGTCTCGATCCTGCTGATCTGGATGTCCCTCGGCGGCAACAACTTCGACTGGATCTCCTGGACCAGCGGCCTGCTCGTCGTCGCCTCCGTCGTCGTCATCGCCCTGGCCATCCACGTCGAGGCCAACGTCGCGGTCGACCCGGTGATCCCGCTGAGCCTGTTCCGCGAGCGCACCCTCACCCTCGCGACCATCGCGTCGGTCCTGATCGGTGTCGCGATGTTCGGCTCGACGGTCTACCTGAGCCTCTACTTCCAGCGCGCCAAGGACATGAGCCCCACCGAGGCCGGCCTGATGTCGATCTGCATGGTCGGCGGCCTGCTCGTCTCCAGCATCGTCAGTGGCCGGATCATCTCCGAGACGGGCGTGTGGAAGCGCTGGCTCGTCGGCGGCATGGTCGCCGTGATCGCCGGCATCGGCCTGCTCGCCACGATCGACGCCTCCACCCCGCTGTGGCGCACCGGCCTCTTCATGGCCGTCCTCGGCCTGGGCCTCGGCGCGACGATGCAGAACCTCGTCCTCGCCGTGCAGAACACCATCGCGCTCTCCGACATGGGTGCCGGCTCCTCGGTCGTCGCCTTCTTCCGCTCCCTCGGCGGCTCGATCGGCATCGCCGCGCTCGGCGCCGTCCTCGCCCACCAGGTCGCCGACGCGGTGCAGTCCGGCCTGACCCGGCTGCTCGCCACCCACCCGGAGTACGCCTCGGCCGTCTCCCACGACACCGGCAGCATCCCGGACGTCTCCGACCTGCCGGCGCCGGTGCGCGTCATCTTCGAGAGCGCCTTCGGCGACGCGACCGGGCACATCTTCCTGGTCGCCCTGCCGTTCGCGGTCGGCGCGCTCATCGCGGTGCTCTTCATCAAGGAGGTGCCCCTGCGCACGTCCGTGAAGCGGGAGGACGAGCTGGCTGCGGAGGCCCCGCAGGCATGATCACGTCCGTGACGACCCAGAGGTACGACGACCTGCGCCGCATCGAGGCGGAGGTCGGGACGCTGATCCGGCGGGTGAAGCGGGTGATGGGCGAGCGCGCCCGCGAGGTCCACCCCGACCTGCACCCGATGACGTACTTCATCCTCACCCACCTGGCGCAGCACGGACCCCTCCGCGCCGCCGACCTGTCCGACGCCTTCGGCATGGACAAGGGCGGGGTGAGCCGGCAGGTGCAGACCCTCGTCGACCTCGGCCTGGTCGAGCGCCGGCCGGCCGCCGAGGACCGTCGCGCGATCCTGCTCGACGCCACCGACGAGGGACGCCGGCGGCTCGAGCGCATGACCCGCAGTCGCAGCGACCGCTTCGACCGGCGGCTGGCGGACTGGAGCGACGAGGAGCTCGCCGGCTTCAGCGCCCAGCTGGCGGCGTACAACCGCGCGCTCAGCGACGACTGAGCCGCCCCTCTCCGGATGTCTGAGGACGTCCCGGACGTGGATCGGGCAGATCGACGACCGGGACGTCCTCAGATGTCGGGTCAGCGCAGCCAGACCGCGGTGTCGCCCGGCAGCTTGCCGTCGTCGACCGGTCCGCTGGCCAGCAGCAGCTCGCCCTTCGGCAGCTCCACCGCGGCCTCGCCGCAGTTGAGCACGACGGTGATCGGACCGCGGCGGAATGCCAGGACGTCCGTGCCGAGGTCGAGCAGCTCGACCTCCTCGCCCGCGGTCCAGGCGAACTCGCGCCGGGCGGCGAGCGCCGCGCGGTAGAACTCGAGCGTCGAGCCCTCGACGCCGGTCTGGGCCTCGACGGTGAGCGACGCCCACTCGGCGGGCTGCGGGATCCACGGCTGGCCGGCGCCGGGCCCGAAGGCGTACGGCGCCTCGCTGCCGCCCCACGGGATCGGGACGCGGCAGCCGTCGCGGCCCGCCTCGCCGGTGCGCAGGTAGGACGGGTCCTGCCGGTCCTCCGGGGCGACGTCGACCTGCTCGAGGCCGAGCTCCTCGCCCTGGTAGAGGTAGCTCGAGCCGGGCAGGGCGAGCATGGCCAGCGTCGCCGCACGGCCGCGGGCCAGGCCCTGCGCGCCGCCGCCGTAGCGGGTCACGTGGCGTACGACGTCGTGGTTGCTGAGCACCCATGTCGGCGAGGCGCCCACGGGCTCGACCGCGGCGAGGGTGTCGGTGATGACGGTCGCGAAGGCCTCGGCCGACCAGTCGGCGAGGAGCCACGCGAAGTTGAACGCCTGGTCGAGCTCGTCGGGCCGCACGAAGGCCGCCATCGACTCGGGCGTCTGCGTCCAGGCCTCGGCGACGGCCATCCGGTCCGGTCCGGCCTCGTCGAGCACGCGGTGCCACGCCCGGTAGACGTCGTGCACCTCGGGCTGGTCCCACATCGGCTCGTCCTTGAGCTCCAGGGACACCATCGAGTGGTCGGTGTTGACCTGGCCGGAGGAGGCGCGCTCGCCCTCCTCGACGACCTGGTCGCGCAGGCTGGCCTCCTTGAAGAGCCCGTGCGCCACGTCGACGCGGAACCCGTCGACGCCGCGGTCGAGCCAGAAGCGCAGGACGTCCTCGAACATCGCCGGCACCTCGGGGTTGCGCCAGTCGAGGTCGGGCTGGGTGGAGTCGAAGAGGTGGAGGTACCACTGGCCGTCGTCGACCTGGGTCCACGCCGGGCCGCCGAAGACGGAGCCCCAGTTGTTGGGCGGGTTGCCGTCCTCGCTGTCGCGGAACAGGTAGCGCGCGCGCTCCGGGCTGCCGGGCCCGGCGGCGAGGGCCGCCTGGAACCACTCGTGCTGGTCGGAGGTGTGGTTGGGCACGAGGTCCACCACGACGCGCAGGCCGAGCTCGTGGGCGCGCGCGACCAGGTCGTCGGCGTCGGACAGCGTGCCGAAGAGCGGGTCGACGTCGCGGTAGTCGGCGACGTCGTAGCCGTGGTCGTGCTGCGGGGAGGTGTAGAACGGCGTGATCCACAGCGCGTCCACGCCGAGGTCGGCGAGGTGCGGCAGGCGCGAGGTGATGCCGGGCAGGTCACCCACGCCGTCACCGTCGCTGTCGGCGAAGCTGCGCACGTAGACCTGGTAGACGACGGCGTTGCGCCACCAGTAGGTCTTTGGATCGTTCAAATCAGCCATGGCGCCATCCTCTCAAATGAGAGGCGGGCGCGGTCAATCCGACGTGGGGGTCCGGCCACCGAACAGGGCCGGGTCGACGGCGACCCAGGTGTGCTCGGCGGTGGCCACGACGCGGCCGTCGGCGTCGTAGAGCGTCGAGGCGGTGAAGGTCTTGCGTCCGTCCCGGCCGCGCCCCTCCCCGACGACGACGTGCGGCTCGCCGACGACCGGCAGGTCGTCGACGCGCGCGGTCATCCGGCCGAGCACCATGAGCCGCTCGGTCAGGTCGCCGGCCCAGCCCCCGATGCAGTCGAGCGCGGCCCAGGTGGCGGCGACCGAGGCGCGGGGGTGCTCGTCGACGTAGGTGTGCCAGTCCTCGTGGAGGCTCGGGTGCGGCGTCCACGGTGCCGCCACCCGGTGACCGCCCGGGCCCTCGCCGACCGGGCCGGGGAAGATCCGCAGCCCGTCGCCCTCCTCGCGCGCCGTGCCACAGGCGAAGCACGTGGGGAAGGGGTGGAAGGTGTGGCCGGGGTACGACGAGGTGGCTGCCGCGGCGGCCCCCGGGGCGACCGGGTCGACGTCGGCGATCTCGCGCTCGACGCGCTGCGCCGTCGCGACCGGCGCCCCGCCGAAGGACGCGGTTGTGACGCCGCCCTCGGCCGTGACGGCGAGCGGCGTGTCCAGTGGCGGTGGCTGGCGCAGCGACACCTCGATGGCCGGCCAGCTGCCGCGGCGGTCCTCGGGCGCGTCGGCCTCGTCGAGGGCCGCCAGGGCCCCGGCGGTCCAGCCACCGTTGCCGGAGTCGGGAGGTCCGCAGAAGCGTCGGGGCACGATGAGCTCGGTCACCGGCTCACTGTGCCACGCCTCGCATGCGGGTCGCAGTTGCCGCATGGGACACAATGACGACCGTGAGTGACCTGATCGACACCACCGAGATGTACCTCCGCACGATCTACGAGCTCGTGGAGGAGGGCATCGTGCCGCTGCGTGCCCGCATCGCCGAGCGGCTGCACCAGTCCGGACCGACGGTGTCGCAGACCGTGGCCCGGATGGAGCGTGACGGGCTGCTCACCGTGCAGGGCGACCGCCACCTCGAGCTCACCGAGGAGGGCCAGCTTCTCGCCACGCGCGTCATGCGCAAGCACCGGCTGGCCGAGCGGCTGCTGACCGACGTCATCGGCCTCGACTGGGAGCTCGTGCACGCCGAGGCGTGCCGGTGGGAGCACGTGATGTCGGAGACCGTCGAGCGCCGGCTGCTCGAGCTGCTCGACCACCCGACCGAGTCGCCCTACGGCAACCCCATCCCCGGCCTCGACGAGCTCGGCGACGTCGCCGGCGAGCACTTCATGGACAACGTCGAGCCGCTCTCGGGCGCCGCCGTCGCGGAGGACCAGCGCGTCCACGTCAAGCGGATCTCCGAGGAGATGCAGAAGGACGAGGAGCTGATGGGCCTGCTCCGCCGCGTCGGGGCGCTCCCCGGCAAGACCGTGACCATCGCCCGCACCGACGAGGGCATCCTCATCGGGTCGGGCGGCGAGACCGCCGAGCTCGTCGTCGAGGCGGCCGAGCACATCTTCGTGCGCCGCTAGGCCACCCGGGGTTCGGCGGGTGCGGATCCGGGGGCCGGCTGGCCGGGAGGGGGTGGTCACCGGATATCCGGGGACCGCCCCACTTCACGGCCGAGATCTGGGCCTAGAAGCGTGAGACTCGGGTGCACAGTTCGCCCAGGAACTCGCTGCACCCCACCTCGAGCTTGTACGTCGCCAGCGCGTCGCCGCGGGTCAGCCCGCGGTTGACGATGACGATCGGCGTGCCTCCCTGGGCCGCCCGCTTCACGAAGCGCAGCCCGCTCATCACCGTCAGCGACGACCCGGCCACCAGCAGGGCGCCGTCGTGGCCGAGCGCCTCGACGGCGGCGTAGCAGCGGGCGACGCGGTCGGGCGGCACGTTCTCCCCGAAGAAGACCACGTCGGGCTTGAGCGACCCGCCGCACGGGCAGCGCGGCACCACGAAGTCGTGGGTGTCGTCGAGGTCGACGTCGCCGTCGGGCCGCGACGCCACCCAGCCGTGCCGCTCCAGCCACCCGGGGTTGAGGAGGTCGAGCTCGGTCTCGAGCGCCGCGCGCGAGGACGTCGTACGACAGGTCAGGCAGACGACGTCGGCGACCCGGCCGTGGAGGGCGACGAGGCGCCGCGACCCGGCGGACTCGTGTAGGCCGTCGACGTTCTGGGTGATCAGCAGGTCGGGGTCGAGCGCCGCCAGCGCGCGGTGGCCGGCGTTGGGGACGGCGCGGCCCATCCGCTGCCAGCCGAGGTGGCTGCGGGCCCAGTAGCGCTGCTGCGCCTGCGGGGTGGCGACGAACTCCTGGTAGGTCATCGGGGCACGGGAGGGCGACCCCGGGCCGCGGTAGTCGGGGATGCCGGAGTCGGTCGACAGCCCGGCGCCGGTCAGCACGACCAGCGGCCGCGAGGCGAGCAGGTCGAGGGCCTCGTCCTCGCACGGGGCGGAAGGGGCGAGGCTCACGCGTAGCGCGCCTGGGCGCGGGCGCGGGCCTTGGCAGCCTCGACCTCGCGGTTCTTCGGCGGCGCCGTGGTGACGAGGTCGTCGAGCAGGTGCTCGGTGATGTGGGCGATCTCCTTCACCGCTGCGTAGAAGACCTCCTCGTTGGCCTGCGACGGCTTCGTCGTGCCGGCCACCTTGCGCACGTACTGCAGGGCGGCCGCCGTGACCTCGTCGCGCGTCGCGGGCGGCTCGAAGTTGTTGAGCGGTCGGATGTTGCGGCACATGCCACGAGCGTACGACGACCGCGACCCGCCTCACAGGTCGAAGAACGACACGTCCTCACCGGTCACCAGGGCGACCTTGCCGGACGCCAGGGGCACGAGGCGGACGTCGGCGACGTCGGTGCCGTGCTCGACCTCGACCATCCGGTTGCTCATCGACCCGTCGGCGAGCGAGAGGACGGAGACCCAGCCGGTGGTGCCGGTCCAGCCCTGGCTCACGACGGTCAGGACGGTGCGCCGCTCGGGCAGCCAGGTGAGCTGGCGCGGGTCCGTGGCCGCCGCGGCCTGGGTGCCCTCGGCGTAGCGGACGACGTCGAGCCGGCGCGGGTCGGTGAGGTCGGTGACGTCGAAGAGCGCCGCCTGCGCCCCGCGGGTGACGCCCTCCAGCGAGGCGTCCTGGCCCATCCCGAGGAGGCGCTGCTCACCGAGCGGGTGGAGGTACTCCGAGAAGCCCGGGATCTTGAGGTCGCCGAGCAGCCGCGGCGCGGCCGGGTCGGTGAGGTCGATCGCGTAGAGCGGGTCGGTCTGGCGGAAGGTCACCACGATCGCGAGGTCGTCGAACCACCGCACCGACTTGATCTCCTCGCCGACGCCGAGCTGGTCGACACGGCCCTCCTCGACGAGCTCCGAGCCGTCCTCGCGCAGGGTCAGCACCGAGTTGAAGGCGCCCGTCTCGCTGCTCGGGCCGACCGCGACGCGGAGGGAGCCGCCCACGGCGTCCATCGACCAGCGGTCGGCGATCGTGCCCTCCACCTCGCCCGAGGCGACGTACGTCGCGTCCGTCCCGTCGAGCGCGAACGCGAACAGCGGCGTGGTGCCGTCGACGTCCGTGAACCCGGTCGGACGGCAGCCCAGGCAGTCCACCCAGCCCCACTGCGGTGCGCTCGCGGCGAGGTAGAAGCGGTCGGTCGAGAAGTAGGAGAGCGCGGAGTCGGTGGCGACGGCGGTCGTGGTGCGCGCGGTGGGATCGGCCGGGTCGAAGGCCAGCAGGGTGGTGGTGCCCAGTGCGACGTCGTCCTCGGGGATCGCCACGTCCTCGCAGTCGACGAGCGGCGTGCCGTCGACCGTGGGCAGCCAGTCGGCCAGGGTGGTGGCGCGCACGAGCGCCCGGTTGCGCAGCCGCGCCCGGAGCTGGCCGAGGGCCCCGTCGGGGACGGAGAAGTCGAGCTCGGGCAGGCCGTTCTGCAGCACGACGCGTACGACGTCGCCGTGCAGCCGCACCGCCGACGCACGACCCGCGACGGTGGTCGCGTCGACCACGGCGGGGGAGTTGGGGTCGGCGAGGTCGACGGTGGTGATGGTCGTCGTCCGCCCGTCCGGCGAGGTGCCGAGGACCACCGCGCGCCCGCCGACGAGGACCATCTCGCCGCCGGGGTCGCCGACCCACCCGTCGCTGCCGCGCGCGTCGTCCAGCGGGGTCGAGGACAGCAGTCGCGGCTCCTCGCCGGCGACGTCGTAGGCCAGCAGCTCGCCGTCGCGGAGCCGCAGCAGGAGGCTGCCGGCGACCTTCACGACGTCGGCCTCGTCGACGCCGACCTCCTGCACGTTGGTGCCCGACTCGTTGCTGGTGCTGCGCGAGGTGCTCGCCGTCGACCGGGCCGCGTCCGACGAGGTCGCCTCCGAGGCGGCGGCGCCGGCCCCGGACATCACGTCGTAGACGACCGGGCCGCCCCAGCCGTAGGGCCCGACCGCCTCGAGCGCCCGGTCGACGTAGGAGTCGAGGAGCTCCTCGCACCCGGCGGCGACCGTGAGGTCGGCGTTGGCGAGCGCGATCGGCGAGGCGGGCGGGCGGCCGCCGTCGCCGGGGCCGGGGTCGTTGCCCAGGGCGTAGCCGACGCCGACCGCGGCGGCGAGGCTGGTGACGACCGTGGCACCGGTGACGAGGGTGCGGAGGCGGGTGCGGGTGGGCGGGGCGGTGGCCATGGCGGTGGGACGCAGCCGTGGCGGACGTGGTTCCGCGTGGCACGATGGCGCGATGAGCGACCGCCGCGCCGACCGCGACCTCGACCTCGTCCTCTTCGGTGCCACGGGGTTCACCGGCGGGCTCACCGCCGACTACCTCGCCGCGGAGGCGCCGGCCGGGCTGCGGTGGGCGATCGCCGGCCGCAACGCCGACAAGCTGGAGGCCGTGCGGCAACGCCTCGACGAGGCCGGCGCGAGCGACGTCGAGGTGCTGGTCGCCGACTCCACCGACGCTGCCGCCCTGTCCGACATCGCGAGTCGCACCCGCGTGGTCGCCACCACGATCGGGCCCTACCTCGAGCACGGCGGCCCGCTCGTGGCCGCGTGCGCCGAGGCCGGCACCGACTACCTCGACCTCACCGGCGAGCCGGAGTTCGTGGACCGGATGTTCCTCGAGCACCACCAGACCGCCGTCCGCACCGGCGCCCGTCTCGTGCACGCGTGCGGCTTCGACTCGATCCCGCACGACCTGGGCGCCTACTACACCGTGCAGCAGCTGCCGTCCGACGAGCCGATCACGCTGCGCGGCGTCGTCCGGTCCGGCGGCATGTTCTCCGGCGGCACCTTCCGCTCGGCGATGGAGCAGTTCGGGCGGGCCAGCCAGATGCGTGCGATGTACGCCGCCCGCCGACGCGCGGAGCCGCGGCCGGAGGGCCGGTCGTCGCGCGCCGTCCGGGGCACGCCCCACCGCGACCCGGTGCTCGGCTACTGGCTGCTGCCGCTGCCCACGATCGACCCGATCATCGTGGCGCGCAGCGGCGCCGCGCTGGCGTCGTACGGCCCGAGGTTCCGCTACTCCCACTGGGCGGGGACCAAGACGCTGCGCTACGCCGCGGGTGGTGCGGCCGGCGTCGGCGCGCTGACGCTCGCCGCGCAGGTGAAGCCGCTGCGCGACCTCATCACGTCGAAGGTGCCGCAGGGATCGGGGCCCGACGAGGCGAAGCGGCGCACGTCGTGGTTCACCGTCGACTTCGTGGGGGAGGCCGGCGGGCAGACCGTGCACACCCGCGTCTCCGGCGGCGACCCGGGCTACACCGAGACCGCCAAGATGCTCTCCGAGGCCGCCCTCTGCCTCGCCCTCGACGACAACCCCGCCACCGCCGGGCAGGTCACCCCGGCCCAGGCCATGGGCGACGCGCTGCTGACCCGCCTGCAGAAGGCCGGGATGGGCTTCGAGACCCTCTGAGGGCACGTCCCGGCCAGGCCCGCCCCGGCCTGTCCCGCGACGCGGGTCAGGACATGAAGGGCTCGAAGATGGACGTCACGAGCCCGGACGCCCGACCCGCGTCGCCCTCGGCGATGGCCTCGACCAGGTCGCGGTGGTGGCGGTGCACGGCGTCGTCGTCACCTGACACCTCGTCGCGCATGTGGCTGGCGAAGACGTCGGTCATGCTGGAGTAGAGGTGCACGTAGAGCGGGTTGTGCGTCGCGGCCACGATCGCGCGGTGCAGCGCGAGGTCCGCGCCCGCCCGCGCGTCGGGGTCGTCGGTGTCCCAGCTCGCCTCTCGCTCGTCGCACAGTCGGCGCAAATCGTCGACGTCGGCGTCCGTACGACGTAGCGCGGCCAGCGAGGCGGCGGTGCTGTCGAGCGCCAGGCGCAGCTCGAGGTAGTGCTGACGGCTGCCTCCGGCCAGCTGCCGGGACAGCGACCCGCTCAGCTCGGAGCGGGAGATGACGAAGGTGCCGCGGCCCTGCTCGCGGCTGAGCAGGCCCGCGTGGACGAGCGACTGCAGCGCCTCGCGGACGGTGTTGCGGCCCACCCCGAACGACGTCGCCAGCTCGCCCTCGATCGGGATCCGCTCGCCGACGGGCCAGCGCCCGGAGGTGATCTCCTCCTGGAAGCGCGCCGCGACCTGGTCGATCAGACCCACTCGACGCACCGGACCCGGTGTGCCAGACTGCCGGTCATTCATCCCATGATCCCATCATTCGTCGATCCCGTGGAGCCCGTGTGACCACCCTGCTGCCGTCCAGTGTCCCGGTGGACCGTCGTCGCCTGCTCGTGTGGGCCGGACTCGCCGTGGCGCTGACCGCGGTCAACCTGCGCACGGCCGTCACCGGCTTCACCCCGCTGCTCGAGATCATCGGCGACGACCTCGGGTTCGGGCTGGCGGTGGCGGGCCTGCTGGGCACCGTCCCGGCAGCGACGTTCGCCGTCTTCGGCTTCCTCGCCCCCGTCGTGACGAGGCGCTTCGGCCTCGAGCGCACCGCGACGGTCGCGCTCTTCCTCTCGGCGCTCGCGATCGTGCTGCGCGCCTTCTCCCCGACGCCCGCCGTGCTCGTGGCCTCGACCGTGCTGGCGCTGGCCGGCATCGGCGCCGCCAACGTCGTGATCGTGCCCCTGGTCAAGGTGTGGTTCGCCGACCGCATCGCGCTGTGGACGTCGTCGTACCTCCTGCTGATGCAGACGGGCCAGTTCGTCGCGCCGCTCCTGGCGGTGCCCGTCGCCGAGGCCGCGTCCTGGCGGTGGTCGGTGGGGATCTGGGCGGTGCCGGCGGCGGTGGCCGCCGCGGTCTGGCTGGCGCTCGCGGTCCGGCTGCCGGCCGACCACCACGCGCCCGTCCCGTCCGGGTCGCCCGTGGCCCGGCCGCGGATCGCCCGGTCGTCGACCGTCTGGGGGCTGGTGGGGTTGTTCGCGATGATGTCGCTCTCCAACTACAGCATCATCACGTGGGTGCCGGCCGTGCTCACCGACGCAGGCGCCAGCGCCTCGCTCGGTGGATCGATGGTCGGGCTCTACTCGGTGTGGGGCGTGCTCGCGGCGCTGGTGGTCCCGCACGTGGCCACCCGCCTGGCCAACCCGTTCGTGGTCGTCGTCGCCTGCTCGGTGGTGCTGGTCGCGGGCTACCTGGGGCTGGCGGTCGCGCCGCTCGACGGCACCGTGCTGTGGGTGTGCGCCCTCGGTGTCGGGGTCAGCACCTTCCCGCTCTGCATGACGCTCATCAACCACCGGACGCGGAGCCCGCAGGTCGCCTCGACCGTCTCGGGCTTCGTCCAGGGCATCGGCTACGGGCTGGCGTGTGTCGGACCCGTCGGGCTGGGCCTGCTGCGCGAGGCGACCGGGTCGTGGACGACACCGCTCGTGGTCCTCGCCGCCACCGCCGTCCCCGGCGTGGTCGCCGGGTGGTTCGCCTGCCGGCCGCGCTACGTCGAGGACGCCGGGCCGGTCTGACCCCGCGCGCTCGACGCCGTCATCGCCTCACCACGAAGTGCACCCGGCCGGTGTCCTCCGTGACGGCGTCGAGGACGTGTCCGTCGACGCGGGGCTCGGCCACCTCGTCGAGGTAGACCCGAGCGCCGTCGCTCTCGAGGACGCGATCGCCCGGGTGCGGTTCAGCGACGGTCTTGACGCTCAGCGTGTCGGTGTCGTTGCCCCGGGAGGCGATGCGGAGCCCGGAGAGACGTCCGACCCGCGGATGGGACGTGACCTGGCGGACGACCTGGTGAGCCTTGCTGGTCATGGTGATCATATGTCCTCCTGTCGCTCTCGGCGTGGCAGCGTGGTGCTGCTGGCCTTCCCATCACGACAGGCGTGGTCGAGCGGAGCAAGGAATTCGACGGACCTGGACGCGGACGGTCACGTGGCGGACCTCCCGTCGTCATCGGTCTGTCATCTCCGACGGGCTGGAGCACCCGATCGTGCGTACGACGTCGCCGTCCGCCAGACGTTCGGGGAGCAGTGCGGCGTAGTCCTCGGGCGTGACGTCCCTCGTCGCGAGCGCGCCGCTCGGCAAGGGGAGGTCCACAGGCTGCCCCGACGTGACCAGCCTGACCGCGTCCACCCCGGGGGCGGAGGTCACGGACAGGACGACCTGACCGACGGCCAACGGCAACCGTTCGGCGTCGGCGATGGTGACCGGGTCGAGGTCGACCTCGGCGACGCCGCCGGTGATGTCCAGGAGGGTCAACCTGGCGTTGGACGGGATCGCAGACGACAGTCCCGCGTCGCGCTCCGAGGAGCTGGGAGCTGCGACCAGTGCCGACAGCGCGGCGTCCACGACGGCGGTGGGCGTCTCGTCGCAGGTGAGACCGACGTCCGACGGAGTGAGGAGGTCGTGCCGGCTGAGCCAGAACACGACCGGTGTCTGCCGTGGTGTGGCCGATCCGGCGTCCGCGTCGTCGGGCGTCGGGGTGCCCGGGTCGAGGAGGTCGTACGGCACGGAGGAGTCGTCCACGATCTCTGTGCGCTGCTCGTCAGGCAGGCCGCAGGCTGCGAGGACCGCAGCCAGGACGACGACGCTCGCCGCCGCGAGTCGTCGGGCGTACGACGGGGCTGGAGGCACGCCTGCGCCCGACCGGCGGTTCACGAGACGACCTCGCCGCGCCACAGGGGCAGGCGGACCACGAACTCCGCGCCACCGCCGGGCCTGCCGTCGCACCACACCTGGCCGCCGTGCCTGCCCACAGTCTCCGCCACGATGCTGAGACCGAGGCCGCTGCCGGTGCCGGTCTTGGTGCCACCGGCCCGGGCGAACCTCTCGAAGATCCGTTGGCGTTCGTCCGGCGGGACCCCCGGACCCCGGTCGCTGATGGTGATGTCGACGTGTGTGTCGGTCGCATCGAGCCGGACCTCCGCCAGGCCGCCGCCGTGGATCTCAGCGTTGCGGACCAGGTTGACGAGGGCACGCACCATCTGCGACCGGTCGACGAGCACCTGGCGGCGATAGGTGCTGTCGCCGGCCAGCACCTGGTCGGAGCACCCGCTACGGACGAGAGCGTGCCGGACCAGCTCGCCGAGGTCCGTGGGGACGAGTGCCGCCTCGTCGATGCCGGCCTCGAGCCTGCCGAGGGCGAGCAGGTCCTCGAGGGCCTGCCGGAAGCGAGCGAGCTCGTCGGCCATCAGCGCGACCGCGCGCTGGGCTTGCGGATTGAGGTCGCGTGCGCGCTCGAGGAGGGCGAGGCTGGTGGTGAGGGTGGTCAGAGGCGTGCGCAGCTCGTGGCTCACGTCCGAGGCGAACCGCGCGTCGCGTTCGATGCGCTCGTGCAGCGCGGCGACCATGTGGTTGAAGGAGCGGACCAGGACCGAGAGGTCCGGGTCGTCGGTCTCGCTCAACCGCCGATCGAGGTCTCCGGCAGCGATGTCCGTCGCAGCTGCGGTGACGTCGCGCAACGGCGACAGCACCCGGCGGCTGGCCACGCGGCCGAGGGCGGCACCCGCGAGCGTGGTGACCGCTGCACCGACAGCCAGAGCCAGGGCCAGGGTGTGCAGCGTGGCGTCGAGCTCCTGCGCGACCGCGACCTCGTAGTACGTCGCGTCCACGGCCGGCAGCGGGATGCCCACCACCACGGCATGGGGGTCGGTGCGGTCGGTCCACCCGAGACCGACCGCGCCGCCCGCGACGATGGGACGGACCACGGAGGTGAGCGTCTCGCCCGACTGGTCGAGGCTCGAGGAGTACCACTGGCCGTCTCGCTGCACGTACATCGACGACCCGGACAGCGGCGTGACTGCGCCCAGCGCCTCGCTCACCTCGGTCCCGGAGGTGGACAGGCCGTCGCGCACGAGGGCTGCGTCGGCGTACGCCTGGCGCAACGCCGTCCGCTCGCGTTGCTCGAGCAGCTGGTGTCGGGCGGTCACGTAGGTCCCCACGGAGAGCGCCACCGAGACCAGCAGGGCACCGAGCGCGAAGGCCGCCGTGACCGACGACCGGAGTCCCGGGCGGGCTCGCGTCCTCCTCACCGTGCGTCGAGGCGGTAGCCGAGGCCCCGCACGGTCACCAGGGTGCGAGGCTCGCCCGGGTCGATCTCGAGCTTCTTGCGCAGACGACGCACGTGCACGTCGACGATGCGCTCGTCCCCGAAGAAGCCGCGGTCCCACACGTGGTCGAGCAGAGCGGTGCGACTCAGCACGCGGCCGAGGTTGTCCGACAGCACGGTCAGCAGCTTGTACTCGGTCATCGTCAGGTGGATCTCCCGGTCGCCTCGACGCAGGTGCGCGGCCGCCCGGTCGAAGACGAGTGGCCCTTCGACGGCGTCGAGGACGACCACCTCCGCGGTGGCAAGGACGTCCGTGGTGTCCCCGGTGGCCGCGGCGGGCGCCAGGGCCGGACGCCGGAGCATGGCACGGAGCCGTGCCTGCACCTCGGCGACGTCGAACGGCTTGGTCACGTAGTCGTCGGCACCGGCTTCGAGCGCAGCCACGATGTCCTGCACGCCGTCCCTGGCGCTGACAACGACGATCGGCGCCTGGCTGACCGGGCGTGCGCGCCGGATGAAGGTAAAGCCGTCGACGCCGCCCAGCATCAGGTCGACCAGCATGATGTCGACTCTCGTCCCGTCGACGATCGCGAGCGCGGACTCGGCATCCGCGGCCTCGGCCACGTCGTAGCCGTCGTCCTCCAGCACCAGCCGCAACGACATACGGAGACCGAGGTCGTCCTCGAGCAGGAGCACCCGCGTCATGCCGTCCATCCGGCCATCGTGTCCGACCACGCCGCGGCTGCGGAAGCGCGCCGTCCATTGTCATGCAACTGCAATGCACCGATCAGGGCGTCGTCATGTGCGCGCGGCAGGCTCTCGGTACGTCGATCGACGCGCATCTGCGAGGGGGGACCATGGACGACACGCACGAGCTCGTGCCTCTGAGCGACGGCGACCTGATGCTGGCTGACGAGCACGACGACGTGCGCGGGATGCCCGTCATGGACGTGCGTCAGCACCGTGTGGGCGAGGTCGAGGACATCCTCGTGGATCCCCAGGAACGACGTGCACGCCTGCTCGTCGTGGCCTCCGGTGGGATCCTCGGCCTGGGCGGGAGCCACCGCCTCGTACCGGTGGACGCGATCTCGCAGGTGCGGGGCCACATCCAGCTCGAGCGCAGCGACCTGCACGTGGACTCGGGCTTCGACTACGACCCGGCCCCTCCGGGACCGGTCGACTACCGGCCGGTCTACAGCTACTTCGGCTACACGCCGTTCTGGGAGGACGACTACAAGGCGCCCTACTTCCTGCACGGGCGTTGGTGACCCGCTCGTCGATGGGGGTCGACGAGCAGCAGGGGAAGAGAGCCCTCCGGGACAGAGACCCGGAGGGCTTCCCTGTCTCGGCGGCTCGCTCTGGTGAGCCGGCCGGCGACCCGTGCGGCCCGCACCGGCGTCCGGCCGGGGCGCTGACCTGCAGGTCGGTCGTGGTGCCCCAGGCAAGAGTCGAACTTGCGACCTTTCGCTTAGGAGGCGGCTGCTCTATCCACTGAGCTACTGGGGCGGGTGCCACGTCACCGGTGGCGATGCGGCGGGAAGCATCCTGCCACGACGTCGTACGCCGTCGGGCATCAGCACGTCGGTCAGTGGGACGGCAGCGAGCCGGACAGCCGCTCGTGGCGTTCGGCGCTCGCCGGGTTGAGGCCGACGATCTCCACCGACGTGCCCCTGCGGGCGTACTTCGTCGTGATGGCGTCGAGTGCGGCGACGGTGGAGGCGTCCCAGACGTGGGACTGCGACAGGTCGATGACGACGTGGTCGGGGTCGGCGGCGTAGTCGAACTGGGTGTAGAGGTCGTTGCTCGAGGCGAAGAAGAGCGCCCCGGTCACGCGGTAGACCGCGCTGGTCGTGCCGTCCCGGTTCGCGACCAGGTCGCGGTGAGTCTCGGTGAGGTGGGCGACGCGCCGGGCGAAGAGGGTCATGGCGACCAGCACTCCGACCCCGACGCCGATGGCGAGGTTGTGCGTCACCACGGTGACGACGACGGTGGCCAGCATGACGGTGGTCTCCGACCTCGGCATCCGACGGAGCGTCGACGGCCGGATCGAGTGCCAGTCGAACGTGCCGACCGAGACCATGACCATGACGGCCACCAGTGCGGCCATCGGGATGAGCGCGACGACGTCGCCGAAGCCGACGACCAGGACGAGCAGGAAGACGCCGGCGAGGAACGTGGAGATCCGGGTTCGGGCGCCGGACGCCTTCACGTTGATCATCGTCTGTCCGATCATCGCGCAGCCGCCCATGCCGCCGAAGAAGCCGGTGACCACGTTGGCTGCTCCCTGACCCCACGCCTCACGCGTCTTGTCGGAGTGGGTGTCGGTGATGTCGTCGACGAGCTTCGCGGTGAGCAGCGACTCGAGGAGGCCGACGAGCGCCATCGCGACGGCGTACGGGCCGACGATGCGCAGCGTCTCGAGCGTCCACGGCACGTCGGGGAGGAACAGGGCCGGCAGGCTGTCGGGCAGCTCGCCCTCGTCGCCGACGTCGGGCAGCGACAGGCCGGCCAGCAGGGCGAAGCCGGTCAGCGCAACGATCGCGACGAGCGGCGACGGGATCACCTTGTTGAGTCGCGGGAAGCCCACGATGATCGCGATGCCGACGGCGACCATCGGGTGGACCAGCCACGGGACGTCGACGAGGTGGGGCACCTGGGCGAGGAAGATCAAGATGGCCAGGGCGTTGACGAAGCCGACCATGACCTGGCGCGGGATGAAGCGCATCAGCCGGGCGATGCCCACCAGGCCGAGCACGACCTGGATGACGCCGCCGAGCAGCACGGTGGCGATGAGGTGGTCGTAGCCGTGGTCGCGCATCACCGGTGCGACCACCAGCGCGATCGCCCCGGTCGCGGCCGAGATCATCGCCGGGCGGCCGCCGAGGAAGGCGATCGAGACCGCCATCGTGAACGACGCGAAGAGCCCGATGCGTGGGTCGACCCCGGCGATGATGGAGAAGGAGATGGCCTCGGGGATCAGGGCCAGCGCAACGACCAGGCCGGCCAGCACCTCCGTGCGGAGCACCTTGGGAGACCGCAGCGCCGATCGCACGGTGGGCTCGGACGCGGAGGGGGCCATAGGGTCGGCGGTGGCAGGCACGAGCAAGAAACCTACCCTCACGTAAGGGTAGAGTTGTAGTCCAAGGGCAGGAGGCTGCGGTCGTGGGCGAGCAGGCCGTCGGAGGAGCCGTCATGCACATCGGCGAGGTGGCCGCGCGCACCGAGCTGTCGTTGCGGAGCCTGCGTCACTGGGAGGAGGTCGGCCTCCTCACGCCCTCGGGTCGCACGGACGGGGGGTTCCGGCTCTACACCGAGTCCGACGTCGACAAGATCCTCGTCATCCGGCGCATGAAGCCGCTCGGGTTCAGCATCGACGAGATGAAGGCCGTGATGGGCGATCTCGAGGTGCTCGACGACCCGTCGTCCGACGAAGCGGCCACGCAGGTCGCTCGCGGTCGCCTCGCGGCCGTGTCGGAGGAGGCGGCAGAGCGGCGGAAGCGGCTCGCCCGTCAGCTCGAGATGGCCGACGAGTTCATCGGGCTGCTCGCGGCAAGGCGACGTGCCTGACCGGATCGCGAGCGCCGGCACCGGCGCTGCGGAGCAGGGCATACTTGCCGGAGTGAAGTAGATTCCGTCCCGGTCCGTATCCCACTCCAGTGAAGGTGACCCCGTGTCGGAAGAGTCGCGTCCCGAGGCTGCCACGGGCGCGCCCAAGCGCAAGGGCAAGGCGGCGCGCAAGCACACGGTCGGCCGCGTCATCCTGATCAGCGCGGTCGTGCTGGCACTCATCACCGGGCTCGGCACGGTCTACTTCATCCGCCACCTCAACGGCAACATCGAGGGGATCTCGCTCGACGAGCTCGGCGACGAGCGCCCGGCCAAGCTCTACAAGGGCAACGGCGAGCCGCTCAACATCCTGGTGATGGGCGACGACACGCGCTCGGGCGAGGGCAACCGCATCGACGGCGAGTCGGGTGGCGGCGGGTCCGACACGACCATCCTCGTGCACATCTCCGCCGACCGCAGCCGGGCGTACGCCGTCTCGATCCCGCGTGACTCCATCGTGGACCGTCCCGAGGTGGGGTGCGACTCACCCGCGGAGACCGACGTGATGTGGAACGCCGCCTACACCGTCGGCGGTCCGGTGTGCACGGTCGCCCAGCTGCAGGAGAACGCCGAGCTGCCGGTCGACCACTTCATCGTGATCGACTTCAACGGCTTCGGCGACATGGTCGACGCCGTCGGTGGCGTGCCCGTCTGCGTGCCCGAGGACCTCGTGGACCGCGAGCACGGCATCTTCGTCCCGGCCGGCGACCCGTCGGTGCTCACCGGCGACGAGGCGCTCGACTACGTCCGAGCGCGGTCGGTCGGCGAGCTGGCCCAGCGCAACGACATCTCGCGCATCCGCCGCCAGCAGACCTTCATCGCCGCCCTGGTGCGCGAGGTCAAGTCGGCCGGCACGCTCACGCGACCGGACAAGGTCATCAGCTTCCTCGACGCCGCGACGCGCTCGCTCACCACCGACGACGAGCTCGACTCGGTGACGCGCATGGGCCGGATCGCCATGCAGCTGCAGAGCGTCGGCCTCGACAAGATCCAGTTCGTGACGCTGCCGACGGAGTACTACCCGACGGACTCGGAGTTCAGCGGCCGGGTCTTCTGGACCCCGGAGGCCGACCGGATCTGGAAGCTGATCAACCAGGACAAGGAGCTCCCGGCGGAGCTGCTCTCGGGCAACGCCGTCACCGCCGAGCCCCCCAAGACCTCCGCCGAGGCGCAGTCGCCGTCGCCCTCGCCCTCGGACACCCCGAGCGAGACGCCGTCGGAGACCCCGTCCGAGACCCCCTCGGAAACGCCGTCCGAGACGGCCTCGCCGAGCGAGACGGCCACGCCCGACGCCCCGGCCACCACGGAGCCGGAGCCCGTCCCCGGCGTCTGCGCGTGAGCGCCCCACGACCGTGACGCCCGACGACGAGCCGGACGCCAGGCCCGACGAGCGCGAGCCGGAGTGGAAGCGGCGTCGCCGACTGGCGGCCGTGTTCGGCGAGGGCACGCCCGACCAGACGAGCGACGACCGCGACCCGCGCGAGGACCGCTCGGGCAAGGGCGACGACTGGTACCGCGACCAGGTGCCGCCCCACCACGGCTGACGCGCGACGCGCCGCCGCGCTCTGGTCGGCGGTGCCCCAGGCGGCTTCCGGCGATCAGGAATCCTCCTCGCGCACCGCCCGGCAGTGTGGCGGCGTACGACGCGCAGGTGAGCGGTGCCCCAGGCGGCTTCCGGCGGTCAGGAATCCTCCTCGCGCACCGCTCGGCAGTGTGGCGGCGTACGACGCGCAGGTGAGCGGTGCCCCAGGCGGCTTCCGGCGGTCAGGAATCCTCCTCGCGCACCGCTCCCGGGTGCGGGCTACGCCGCGCTCTGGTCGGCGGTGCCCCAAGCGGCTTCCGGCGGGCAGGAATCCTCCTCGCGCACCGCCCGGCGGTGCGGGCTGCGACGTACGACGGGGTCGCTCAGACGGCGCCGCCGCGCGTCTTGAGCAGGTCGCGGATCTCCTCGAGCAGGGCGACGTCGGGCGCCGCACCGGCCTCCTCGGCGGGGAAGAACCGCTCGCGGGCCTTGGTGTAGGGCACCACGATGAAGAAGTAGACGACCGCGCCCATGACGAGGAACGCGATCAGGGCGTTGAGGAAGGCGCCGAAGCTGCCGGTCTCGTCGCTGAAGAGGTCGTCGGTGTTGGGGAGCAGGCCGGTCAGCCACTCCGTGAACGTCGTGACGACCGCCGCGAACGCGAGCGCCATGATCAGTCCGGTCGCGATCTCGACCAGGTTGCCCTTGAGGATGAAGGCCTTGAAGCCGCTCATGGTGGTTCTCCGTCCGGTGGGGCCCGAGAGGGCCGCGGGTGACTGTTGTCCACGCTAATGGTTCCACGACACCGTCAGGAACTGTGTCAGCGCCGCGCCCGCGAGGGTGACCGCCTCGTCCGCGCTTGCCCCCACCACGACGAGCGCGCCTCCCTTCCCGCCGGCCGGTCCCTCGGGGACGCCCGTCGGGGTCGCCAGCACCGTGACGTCGCGGGCGACCAGGGCCGCGTCGCCGGTGCCCGGGTCGGTCGCCATGAGGTCGACCACGTCGCCCGCGCGCAGCAGCGCGGCCATGCCGGCGTCGGGGAGCCGGACCGGCACGATCGTCTCGCCGGGGTGGGCGAGCGCCAGCCCCGGCCCGACGAGGCGTACGTCGGTCACCACCTCGCCGCGGCCGAGTGGCGCCGCCAGGACCCGGCCGGCTGCGACGGCCGAGGCGTCGGCCGGCACGAGGTCGGTGGGCCACTCGCGCGCCACGAGGTCGTCGTCGGCCAGGAGCGCACCCGAGGGCAGGTCGCGCGCGGCGACCAGCACCTCGGCCGTCTCGGCCGGCGGCGGGGCCAGCGTGCGCAGCGCGGCGAGGGCGGCGACGGCGGTGAGCGTGGCGGCGATCAGCCGACGGCGGCGCCTGAGCTGGTGGCGTACGGCGCGCAGCCGGCGGCGTGTCGGCGGGAGTCCCGGGAACATGCACCGACGCTAGGCCGGGACGGCCCGGGCGTGCTCGGCTCGTCCACAGGGGTCTCGTGGCGGGGTCCCGTGACGGTCGCGGGGCGACCTCCTCGACCAGCGGGGGAGAGGTCAGTCGGAGGAGCTTGAGGTCGACGAGCTCGACGACGAGGAGCTGCTGGACGACGAGCCGCTGTCGGGCGAGGAGGAGGTCGAGGAGGTCGAGGTGGAGGCCGCGGCGGGGGTCGAGGACGACGAGTCCTTGCGGCTGTCGGTGCGGTAGAAGCCCGAGCCCTTGAACACCACGCCCACGGCGTTGAACAGCTTGCGCAGCCGGCCGTCGCACTCCGGGCAGACGGTCAGCGCGTCCTCGCTGAAGCTCTGGAACTGCTCGAAGGAGTGGCCGCACTCGGTGCAGGCGTACTGGTAGGTCGGCATGTGGGTCCTCTGGGAGCGACGGGGCGGCGACGGTGGTGACGGGATCGGCCGGGCCGACGCGACGCGCTGGCACTCGAGCCCTTCGACTGCCAATGGTACGGCACAATGGTGGGGCGATGACCGAGCCCGACGCCAGACCCGACGCCAGCCCGACCGCCACTGACCCCGCCCGGCCCGCTGCGCCGACCACCGGGCCGACCACCGGGCCGACCACCGACCCGGCGCACGGCTCGGAGCGCGGCTCGAGATGGCGCGCGTTCAGGCGCGCGCCGCGGGCGGTGCGGTGGACCGCGTGGATCGCGCTCGGCCTCGTCGTGCTGCTCCTGGTGCTGGCCGTGACGGTCGTGGTCGTGCTGCGCCGTCCGCTCCCGCAGACCGACGGCGATATCGAGGTCCCCGGCCTCGCCGCCTCGGTCGAGGTGGTGCGCGACGAGCACGGCATCGCGCAGGTCTACGCCGACACCGATGCTGACCTGATGTTCGCGCAGGGCTTCGTGCACGCGCAGGACCGCTTCTTCGAGATGGACGTACGCCGCCACGTGACGGCCGGCCGGCTCTCGGAGATCTTCGGACCCGACACCCTCGAGACCGACCGCTTCATCCGGACCATGGGCTGGCGGCGGGTCGCCGAGCGCGAGCTGGCGCTCCTCGAGCCGGCGACGCGCGACGCGCTGACGTCCTACGCCGCGGGCGTCAACGCCTACATCGCCGACCGCAGCCCCTCGCAGCTGGCCGCGGAGTACAGCGTGCTCGGGCTCACCGGTCTCGACTACTCCCCGGAGGAGTGGGGGCCCGTCGACTCGCTCGCCTGGCTCAAGGCCATGGCGTGGGACCTGCGCGGCAACATGGACGCCGAGGTCGACCGGGTCCTGCTCTCCCTCGACCACACCGAGGACGAGATCGCGTCGCTGTGGCCGGACTACCCCTTCGACGAGCACGAGCCGATCGTCGGCGGCGGCGGCGTCGTCGACGGTGTCTTCGAGCAGAACGCGAGCGGCAACGCGACCCGCAACCCCCGCCGGCCGGCGTACGCACCGGGCGTCGTCGCGGCACTCGAGCAGGTCCGCGACCGGCTCGACGCGATGCCCGCGCTGCTCGGCAAGGGACGCGGCATCGGCAGCAACTCATGGGTCGTCGACGGCGAGCACAGCGCGACCGGAGCGCCGATCCTGGCCAACGACCCGCACCTCGGCACCAGCCAGCCGGGCATCTGGATGCAGATGGGGCTGCACTGCCGTGAGCAGACGCCCGACTGCACGCTCGACACCTCGGGCTTCACCTTCTCCGGCGTGCCGGGCGTGGTCATCGGCCACAACGCCGACATCGCCTGGGGCTTCACCAACCTCGGCCCCGACGTGACCGACCTGTTCCTCGAGCAGACCGAGGGCGACGACCGCTACGTGCGTGACGGCGCGACCGAGGCGATGGAGGTGCGCACCGAGACGATCGAGGTGCGCGGCGAGGACGACGTCGAGCTGCGCGTGCGCGAGACCGTGCACGGGCCGTTGATCAGCGATGTCTCGTCGGAGTTCGCGACCGTCGGCGCCAACGCACCGGTCGACGAGCCGGGCGAGCGGGGGAGCGGCTACGCCGTCGCGCTGGCGTGGACCGCCCTCGAGCCGGCGCCCACCGCCGACGCGATCCTCGCCCTCAACCGCGCCTCCGACTGGGACGAGTTCCGGGCGGCGGCGGCCGACTTCTCCGTCCCCGCGCAGAACATGGTGTACGCCGACCGCGAGGGCCACATCGGCTACCAGTCGCCCGGCCGGATCCCGATCCGTCGGGGCGGCAACGACGGCACGATGCCGGTGGAGGGGTGGGTGAGCGCCAACGACTGGACCGGCGAGTACATCCCCTTCGACGGCCTGCCGAGCGTGCTCGACCCGGACGAGGGCTTCATCGTGACGGCCAACCAGGCCGTCATCGACGGGCGCTACCCCTACCTGCTCACCGAGGACTGGGACTACGGCTACCGCTCGACGCGGATCCGCGAGGTGCTCGAGGACGAGGGGGAGCTGTCCGTCGCGGAGATGGCCGCGCTCCAGCTCGACTCGACCAACCCGATGGCGGAGAGGCTCGTGCCCTACCTCCTCGACGTCGAGGCGCTGCCGTCGCCCTACTACCGCAACGCCCTCAACCTGCTGCGCGACTGGGACTTCTCCTCACCCGCCGACAGCGCAGCCGCGGCCTACTTCAACGTCGTGTGGCGCACGATCCTGGAGAAGACCTTCCACGACGACCTGCGCCAGCGCACCTGGCCCGATGGCGGTGACCGGTGGTTCCGCGTGGTCGAGCGGATGCTCTCCGAGCCCGCCGGTCCCTGGTGGGACGACGCCCGCACCGACGACGTGGTGGAGACCCGCGACGACGTCCTGCGGGCCTCGCTCATCGACGCGCGCGACGAGATGACCCGCCGCCAGTCCCGCGACCCCCGGCTGTGGACCTGGGGCCGGCTGCACCGCATGGACCTGCGCAGCTCCACGCTCGGCGAGTCGGGCATCGCGCCGGTCGAGCGCCTCTTCAACCGCACGGGCTGGGAGGTGGGCGGCGGCTCCTCCATCGTCGACGCGACGTCGTGGAACGCCGTCGAGGGCTTCGGGGTCACGGCCGCGCCGTCGATGCGGATGGTGGTGTCGCTCGGCGACTGGGACGAGTCGCGGTGGATCAACCTCACCGGCGTCTCCGGGCACCCGATGTCGGGGAACTACTCCGACCAGACCGAGCTCTACGTCGACGGCGAGACCCTGCCGTGGGCCTGGTCGCGCGACGCCGTCGAGGCGGCCGGCGAGGACCGGCTGGTCCTGACGCCCGCCCCTTAGCGGGTCGGGCGCGAGTTCGTCCCACGCGTCCCTGGAGTCACCGGATATCTGTCGAATCACGTACTTACAGGTAGAGATCTCTACCTGTAAGTGGGGCGGTCACCGGATATGCGGTGACTCCGGAGGGCCGAGGGCGACCACCCCGCGCGAGGTCAGCGCGAAGCCGACCGGCACGTCGTGGGCGTCGGTCGGCACGTCGAGCCCGACCTCGTCGTCGTACAGCACCACGGCGACGGGCGTCCCGGCCGGCACCCGGGCCAGCGCGCGGTCGTAGGACCCGCCGCCGCGGCCGAGCCGGTCGCCGGCGGACGAGACCGCGAGGCCGGGCACGAGCACCAGGTCGGCGGCACGGATGCCGTCGACGCCGAGCCGTGCCCCGACTGGCTCGTAGAGCCCCCGAGCCGCCTGCGTGATGCTGCCCGGTCCGGCGTACGCCGCCCAGTCGAGGTCGTTGTCGGGCCGCAGCACCGGCAGCACGACCCGCTTGCCGGCTGCCAGCAGCGCGTCGAGGAGGAGGCCGGTGCCGGGCTCGCTGCCCACCGAGACGTACGCCGCCACGGTGGCCGCCGCGCGCACCGCCCGCCACGCCAGCGCGACGTCGACCACGTCGGCCGAGAAGTCGGCCGCCGCCCCGAGCGGGCGCCGTCGGCGAGCCGCCAGCACCTGGTCGCGCAGCGCGGTCTTGGCCGCCGAGTGTTCCGCTCCCACATCGGCAGCCTACGATCGAACCATGGCAGGCAAGGGCAATCCGCAAGGCCTCGAGCTCGCGCGCGAGAAGATGCGCCGGGCAGGCGTCGACGACGTCGCGATCGAGACGTTCGCGCACTACTACCGGCTCCTCGAGCACGGGGAGACCGGCATGATCGCCGAGGACTCGATCGAGCCGCTCGACATGGAGTCGCTCGCCGACATCGACGTCCCCGACGAGACCGCCGCGGAGGCGATCCGCAAGACGGCGGTGATCAAGCTCAACGGCGGCCTCGGCACCTCGATGGGCATGGAGCGCGCGAAGTCGCTGCTGTGCGTGCGCCGC
Source organism: Nocardioides pinisoli (assembly GCF_024199985.1). GTDB lineage: Bacteria > Actinomycetota > Actinomycetes > Propionibacteriales > Nocardioidaceae > Nocardioides > Nocardioides pinisoli. The sequence continues at coordinate 351,091 of NZ_JANARS010000006.1, read as the reverse complement.
GGGCTGAGCTTCCTCGACATCATCGCGCGGCAGGTGCTCCACCTGCGCAAGCAGTACGACGCCACGCTGCCGCTGCTGTTCATGAACTCCTTCCGCACCTCGGCCGACACCATGGCCGCGCTCGCCCGCTACGACGAGCTGCCGGTGGAGGGCCTGCCGCTGGAGTTCCTGCAGAACAAGGAGCCCAAGCTCCTCGCCGCCGACCTCATGCCCGCGGCCTACCCCAAGGACCCCGACCTCGAGTGGTGCCCGCCCGGCCACGGCGACATCTACACCGCGCTGCGCGGCACCGGCCTGCTCACGCAGCTGCTCGACGCCGGCTACCGCTACGTCTTCGTCTCCAACTCCGACAACCTCGGCGCGGTGCCCGACGCGCGGGTGGCCGGCTGGTTCGCCCAGAGCGGCGCGCCGTTCGCGATCGAGGCCGTGCGTCGTACGCCGTCGGACCGCAAGGGCGGCCACTTCGCGCGCCGCAAGGCCGACGGCCGCATCGTGCTGCGCGAGTCGGCCCAGACGCTCGACGCCGACAAGGAGGCGCTGGCCGACCTCAGCCGCCACAAGTACTGCTCGACCAACAACCTGTGGTTCGACCTGCGGGCGATGGTCGACGCGCTCGACGCCCGCGGCGGCATCCTCGGCCTGCCGCTCATCAAGAACGTCAAGCACCTCGACCCGGCCGACAGCTCGACCCCGGAGGTCATCCAGATCGAGACCGCGATGGGCGCCGCGATCGAGGTCTTCGAGGGCGCCCGGACCATCGAGGTCGGACGCGACCGCTTCGTCCCGGTCAAGACGACCGACGACCTGCTCGTGTTGCGGTCCGACGTCTACGACCTGGGCCGCGACTTCGTGCTCGACCAGGCGGGCGACGAGGTGCCGTTCGTGTCCCTCGACGGCAGCTTCTACAAGCTGGTCGGCGACTTCGACAAGCGCTTCCCCGAGGGCGCGCCGTCGCTGCGCGAGGCCGAGTCGTTCACCGTCGAGGGCGACTGGACCTTCGGGCGGGGCGTCCGGGTGGTCGGCGACGTCGCCCTGGAGGCCTCGGCCGCCCAGCGCGTCGAGGCCGGTGCCGTGCTCGGCCAGCAGGACCCGGCCCAGGACACCGATGGCTGACCTGCTGCCCGTTGCCGACTACGTCGACCGCATCCTCGCCACCGTCTCCCCGCTGCCGGCCTTCCCGCAGCCCCTGATGGAGGCGCTCGGGCTGGCCCTGGCCGAGGACGTCGTCGCCCCGATCTCGCTGCCGAGCTTCGACAACTCCGCGATGGACGGCTACGCCGTGGTCGCCGAGGACGTCGCCGAGGCGTCGGAGGACTCGCCCGTCACCCTCCCCGTCGTGGGTGAGATCGGCGCCGGCCAGTCGTCGATCCTCGCGATCTCGCCGGGCAGCGCCGTCAAGATCATGACCGGCGCGCCGGTGCCCGCCGGTGCGACGACGGTGGTGCCCTACGAGTGGACCGACCGCGGGGTCGCCAGCGTCCGGATCAGCCGCGCGGCCACGCCGGGCCAGCACATCCGGCCCACCGGCGACGACATCTCCGAGGGCGACATGCTGCTCGAGGAGGGCACCGTCCTCGGGCCGCGCCACCTCGGCCTGCTCGCCGCCGTGGGCCGCGCCACCGTGCGCACCCGACCGCGGCCGCGCGTCGTCGTCATCTCCACCGGCTCCGAGCTCCGCGACCCCGGCACGCCGCTGGGGCGCGACTCGATCTACGACGGCAACTCCTACCTCCTCGCCGCAGCCGCCCGCGCGGCCGGCGCGATCGCCTATCGGGTCGGCATCGTGCCCGACGAGACGCACGCCTTCACCGAGGCGCTGAGCGACCAGCTCGTCCGCGCCGACCTCGTGGTCACCAGCGGGGGCGTGAGCGAGGGCGACTTCGACGTCGTGAAGGAGTCGCTGTCGCACCACGGCTCGATGTGGTTCGGCGGCGTCGGCATGCAGCCCGGGAAGCCGCAGGGCTTCGGCACGGTCGGCGAGGACGACACCCCCGTCTTCACGCTGCCCGGCAACCCGGTGTCGTCCTACGTGTCGTTCGAGATGTTCGTGCTGCCCGCGATCCGCCGGATGATGGGCAAGCTGCCCTACGTACGACCCGCCGGACGCGCCCGGCTCACCCACGGGTTGTCGTCGCCGGAGGGCAAGGTGCAGCTCGTGCGCGGCCACTACGAGACCGACCGCGGCGGCACCTTCGTCTCGCCCGTCGGCGGCCACGGCTCGCACCTCATCGGCGACCTCGCGACCTCCAACTGCCTCATCGAGGTGCCCGCCGGCACGACCGCGATCCCCGCCGGCGAGATGGTCGCCATCCGCAAGCTCGACGAGGAGTTCTGATGGGCGCCCCTGACGGCGAGCGGCTCACCCACGTGGACGAGCACGGCGCCGCCCGCATGGTCGACGTCGGCGACAAGCCCGTCACGGCCCGTACGGCGTCCGCCACCGGCCGCGTGCTCGTCAGCCCGGCCGTCGTCGAGCTCCTGCGTGGCGAGGGCGTGCCCAAGGGCGACGCGCTCGCGGTGGCCCGGATCGCCGGGATCATGGGCGCCAAGCAGACGCCCGCGCTCGTCCCTTTGTGCCACCCGCTGTCCATCTCCGGCGTCACCGTCGACCTCGAGGTCACCGACGTCTCGGTCGACATCAGCGCGACCGTCCGCACCACCGACCGCACCGGCGTCGAGATGGAGGCCCTCACGGCCGTCTCGGTCGCCGCGCTCACCGTCGTCGACATGGTCAAGGCGGTCGACAAGGCCGCGACCATCACCGACATCCGCGTCGAGAGCAAGAGCGGCGGCCGGTCCGGGGACTGGGAGCGGTGACCCGGTGGCCGCGATGAACCTCCCCGCAGCGGTCGTCGTCGCGTCCAACCGCGCCGCGGCGGGCACCTACGCCGACGAGACCGGTCCCCTCATCGCGGCCTGGCTCCGCGACCAGGGCTTCGACTGCGGCGACCCCGCCGTCGTGCCCGACGGCGACCCCGTGCGCGAGGCCATCACGACGGCCGTCGCGGCCGGCGCCCGGCTGGTGCTGACCACCGGCGGCACCGGGCTGACCCCCACCGACCGCACGCCCGAGGCCACCGCGCCGCTGCTCGACCGCGAGGTGCCCGGCATCGCCGAGGCGATCCGCGCCGCCGGGGTGGCCAAGGGGGTGCCGACCGCGATGCTCTCGCGCGGCCTCGCCGGGATCGTCGGCGACTGCCTCGTGGTCAACCTCCCCGGCTCGCGCGGCGGGGTGAAGGACGGCCTCGGCGTCCTCGAGCCCGTCGTCCGCCACGCCGTCGAGCAGGTCGTCGGGAGCGACCATTGACCGGCCTCACGGGCACGGCTCCAGGCTGGCCGGCGCGCTTGGAGTCCGAGGGCGTCGTCGTCCGCGCGCTGCGCAGGTCCGACGCCGACGAGTGGCAGGCCGTCCGCGCCCGAAACCATGACTGGCTGCGGCCGTGGGACGCCACCGTGCCGCCCGGCGCCGCGCCGCGCCCGTCGTCGTACAAGGTCGTCACGCGCTCGCTGCTCCACCAGGCCAAGCTGGGCCAGTGCCTGCCCTTCGTCATCGAGGTGGGCGGCCGCTTCGCCGGCCAGGTCACGGTGAGCAACGTCGCCCGCGGCTCGGCGCAGTGGGGCTCGATCGGCTACTGGGTCGACGTCGCGGTCGCCGGCCGCGGGGTGGCGCCCCGGGCGGTGGGGATGGTGATCGACCACTGCCTCGGACCCGTCGGGTTGCACCGGGTCGAGATCTGCGTCCGCCCCGAGAACACCAACTCGCTGCGCGTCGTGGAGAAGCTCGGCCTCGAGCAGGTCGGCTACGCACCACGCTTCCTGCACATCGACGGCGCGTGGCGCGACCACCGGATCTTCGCGCTCACGGCCGAGGAGGCGCCCGAGGGGGTGCTCGTCCGGCTCCAGACACACCAGTCACACCAGTAGTTCTGCGACACACCTCTTGACATCCGCCTCACCCACGCTCCCCGCTCCTACGCTTCGAGCGTGGACCTGAGCGCTCTCATCTTCGTCGCCCTTGCCGTGGCGTGGGCCGTCTACCTGATCCCGAAGGCCCTCAAGCACCACGACGAGGTCGTGCGCAGCCGGTCGGTCGAGAAGTTCTCCCACACGATGCGCGTCCTCGCCCGGCGCGAGCCCGTCGACCGTCGCAACGCGCGCCTGGTCGTCTCGCCCATCCGCGCGACGCTGCGCCCGCCGGTCGAGACCAAGGCCCGCACCGAGCCCGAGGTGGTCGCCCCCTCGGTCACCAGCGCCGTGGTCACCACGGAGGTGACCCGCGAGGTCACCGTCTCCGCAGGACCCGCCCAGCCCGCCCCGTCGCGCCCGCTGTCGCCTGGCGCCGAGCGCGCCTCCGCCCGCCGGGCCGCCAGGCGCCGCCGCAACGTCCTCGCCCTCGTCCTCCTCGCCAACGCCGTCGTCATCGGCCTCGCCACGGCGTCGCTCGTCGCCTGGCCGTGGGTCGCCGCTCCGGCGGCCGTCCTGGTCGCGTGGCTGGTGGCCTGCCGGGTGTCGGTGCGCGCCGAGCGCCGCCAGCGTGCGGCTCGCTCGCAGCGCCCCGACCGCTCGGCGATCGAGATCGGGCTGCCGCCGATCGTCGAGGAGGAGGCCGACGAGTCCGACCTCACCGGCGAGATCACCGTGACCCCGCCGCAGCCCCGCGTGCCCGCAGCGCCGTCCGAGCCCGCGCCGTCCGAGCCCGCGGCGTCGTCCGCCGCCGACACGCCGGCCGTGGTCACCGGGGAGGTCGCGGTCGTCGGCGGCTGGGACATGGTGCCCACCACGCTGCCGACCTACGTCAGCAAGCCCGCCGCCCATCGGCGTACGGTCTCCACGATCGACCTCGACTCCACCGGCGTCTGGTCGAGCGGCCACCACGACGGCGACTCGGCGCTCGCCCGGTCGGCCGAGCAGTCCGCCAAGGACGCGAAGGCCGCACGCGAGGCCGGCGAGACCCGCCGCGCCAGCGGCGCCTGAGCCGACCCTCGCGAGTCCGCCGGGGCGATTGGGTGGGCGCCGAACCGCTCGTGTATCTTGGCGTCGCGTCTTCGGGCGCATGGGGCTGTGGCGCAGTTGGTAGCGCGTCTCGTTCGCAATGAGAAGGTCAGGGGTTCGAATCCCCTCAGCTCCACCAGCACGACGAAGAACCCGGAGGTCGACCTGACCTGCGGGTTCTCGCATTCTCCGGTGCCTTCACCCAGGGACTGACACCGGTGACGTTCGCCGGGACAGTCCGTCGGCTTGCCCCCCGCGTACCCCCGGCCTCTCCGTCGCCCGCTCGGGCCCACGGCGGGGACCTCGGTTCGGGTCGTTGAGACGCTCCAACCCCACCTGGTCGGCCGAGGTGCCCAGGAAGTGCAGGTACCGGTTTGTGGTGGCGATCGACTCGTGTCCCATCCACGCCTGCACCGTGCCCGGGTCCACGCCCCCCGCCAGCCACAGGCAGGCCGCGGTGTGCCGCAGGTCGTGGATCCGCCGACCGCCTCCGGTGCGGTCCCACTTCACGGTCCGCAGCACCGCGGTGCGGTGCAGCCGGGCACCACCCGAGGTGGTCAGCAGCAGGTCGGTCGGCTCCTTGGAGACGATGAGCCGCCGGATGATCGGCAAGACCCGGTCAGCCACCGGCACCCGGCGACCCCGCCGGCCCTTGGTCGCCTTCACCGCCCCACCCTCGGTCTGCGAGCGTCGGACGAGCAGCCCGGCGGTCGGCACCTCGACCACGTCCTCGACCAGCACTGCCCGTGCCCGCCCCACCGCATCCCGGTCCAACCGAGCACCAGCAGCACGTCCGTCAGGTGCGGGTCGTGCTCGTGCCACCGCTCATAGGCGGCCTCGAGCTCCGCCTCGGTCCACGGCCGCATCTCGGTGGGCTCCTCCGAGGACCGGGGGACCTTCGTCCCGGTCACCGGGTTCCGCACGATGACCTTGTCCCGCACGCACCATGCGAAGAAGCTCGACAGGCTGGCGCGACGCCCAACACGATGTCGTTCGACCAGGCCGACTACGCCAACTGCGCCGGCGCGCCGCCGTACGTCGGTGAGTTCACCGTGGGCAACGACGCGGCTCCGTCGGACGGGTGCCGATCTTCCCGCTCGGCGTCGCGAACGTGAGTCCACTCGAGATGGCCGAGGCGTACGCCTCCTTCGGAGCCCGCGGCCTCCACTGCGACGCGCGCCCGGTCACCGAGGTGCGGGGAGCCGACGGTGACGTGCTCAGCACCCATCGGCCGAGCTGCAAGCAGGTCGTCGCACCGACCACGGCCGACGCCGTCAACGACGTGCTGCGCGGCGTGGTGGAGCCGGGTGGCTTCGCGTCTGCCGCCGCCATCGACAAGCCAGCGGCCGGCAAGACCGGCAACAACGAGGGCCTGTCCGTGTGGTTCGTCGGTCACACCCCGGCGCTCGCCACCGCAGCGGTGATCGCCGGCGTCAGCCCCGAGGGCTCCCCGGCGCTGCTCCAGGGTTCCGTCGTGGGCGGCACCGTGGTCGGCGTTCCGTCGGCCTCCGCCCTCGCGGCACCTTTGTGGGGCGACGCCTTGCGGGGCGTCGAGGACCTGCTGCCCGACGAGGACTTCGTCTACCCCGCCACGGTGCCGGGCGCGGGCGTTGAGTGACGTGGGACCGAGTACGCGGCATCTCGGACGGAGACTGCCGCGCCTCCCATCCGGATGGCGAGCAAGCGCCGGTCGCCGCTGCGAGCGTGACTGCGATGACGAAGTCGAAGGCGCGGTGTGCCGACATGGATGGTGGTCGTAGGCTCAGATCCAACCGCGCTCTCGGGCCAGGTCAACAGCCTGGTAGCGGGTCGAGCGGTTCAGTTTCTGCAGGATGGAGGAGAAGTGGTTGCGGACCGTCCCTTCGGACAGGTGCAGCGCCTTGGCGATGTCAGAGCTGGTCGCATGACCGGCTGCCGCCCGCAGGACGTCCAGCTCGCGGTCGGTGAGCGGACTTCGTTCCGCTGAGAGGGCGTCCGCAGCGATCTCGGGGTCGACGTACCTCCTGCCCGCAGCAACCTCGCGGATCACCTGCGCCACGTCGCTGGCGGGACGGGATTTGGGCACGAAGCCCTGTACTCCTGACTTCAGTGCCCGCCGCAGAACCCCGGGGCGGGCATGCCGGGTGACCACGACGCAGCGTGTCGCCACGGTGTGGCGCAGTCGCTCGGCGACCTCTACTCCGTCCAGGAACGGCATCTCGAGGTCGAGCACGCACACATCGGGCTCCAGGCGATTCGCCTCGTCTACTGCCTCGGCGCCGTCGCGGCACTCGGCGACGACCTCGAGGTCGTCCTCGAGCGCCAGGAGCGAGGCGAGGGCGGTTCGGATCATGTCTTCGTCGTCGGCGAGCAGCACCCTGATCATCGGTCTCCTTCGCGTTGGTGGTCGAACGGCCGGGCGTCGGTGCGCGGGACGGTGGCGGACACCATGAACTGGGAAGGACTTCGGTCGACCGCGACGTGGCCACCCACAGCGCGAACGCGTTCGCCGATCCCCTGAAGGCCGTTCCCGGTCCGCTCGTGGCACCCGCTGGGACGAGGCTGGGCGACGTCGTTGCATGCCGTGTAGGTCCAGTTGTCCCCGCTGCGACGCAGACTCAGCGTCGCCCACGCCCCGCCACTGTGCTTGAGCATGTTGGTGGTGGTTTCCCTGATGACCGGGCCCAGGACGTCGACCGGCGCCTGCCCCGCCTGGTGCGCCACGCTGAGGTCCACGCGGATCCCGGCCGCGCGCAGCAGGTCGGCGGCATTGGCGAGCTCGTCGGCCAGCGGGACCCCCCGGAACCGGGTGGCGAGGTCGCGGGTCCCCTGGCGTGCGTGGTCCACCGAGGACCTGGCCGCGCGCACCTGGTGCAGTGCGGCGTCCGGATCACGGGTCAGGAGTCGTTCGGCCAGCTCGAGCTGCAGAGCAATCACCTGCAGGTGGTGGCCCTGCAGGTCGTGCACGTCGTTGGCGAGGCGCAGACGTTCCTGTGTCGCTGCGAGCCTGCCCTCCGCGACCCGGGCATGGTCGAGCTGTTCGACGATGTCCCACCACCACAGCGAGAAGGCCGAGGTCACCGGCAGGAGAAGGGCGTACGTCGTGGCCTCGGCGCTTGCCCCCGCTCCGGTCGAGCCCGTCGCCAGCGCGGAGTCGATGAGCCACAGCACGCCGAGTATGGCCGCGACGGCGAGAGACAGGCGCCGCCGCGCGCCGGACGACTCTTTGAGGAGGGCAGCCGTCTGCGCCAGGACAGCACCGCCCATGAGGAGCATTCCCGACACCGCCACGAACACCGTGCTCGCAGCGATGCACGCCAGGACCGGGATGGCACGCCTCCCCAGCACCCTGGCCGGAACACCGCGCCGTTCCTCGACTTCCTCCTCACCTCGAGAAGCGCGGCGGTAGCTCCACAGCAACAAGGCGGACGAGGACAGCCAGGTCAACCCGGCCAGGACGAAGGCCACCTGACGCCAGGACACCCCCGGTGAAGCAGGCACCGCGACAGGAGCCCAGATTCCCAGGACGACCACTTCGATGCACACGATCACCGCCGCCGTGGCCAGCCAGGTCAGAGCAACGCCCCGGCCGCGGGTCGACAGCCCGTTCCGCGGCGACGACCAGCCCGTGACCGGGGGCGAGGTGTTCGGCTGCACGCACGACAACGTAGCGGCGTGACACGTGTCATGGGTCCGGCATGACGACCGCATGACGAGTGGTGACAAGGGTTCACTGGGCCAGCCACCTGATCGACGATGACATGGAGTCATGTCAACCTCACCCGTGATCGACGTCGCCGATCTCAACCTCACCTACGGCGGGTTCCATGCCGTGAAGGACGTCTCGTTCCAGGTCCAGCGCGGCGAGCTCTACGCGCTGCTCGGCACCAACGGAGCCGGCAAGACCTCGACCCTCGAGATCATCGAAGGACACCGCCGGCCCTCCTCCGGTGCAGCTCGTGTCTTCGGGCACGACCCCCGGAAGCGCTCGGCCGTGCGCCCCAAGGTCGGCATCATGCTCCAGGAGAGCGGGTTCTCCCCCGACCTCACCGTCAAGGAGTCGGTGGCGCTGATCGGAGCCCTCACCCTCCGCGAAGACCGAGTCGAGCGGGTGCTCGGCATCGTCGACCTCAACCGCAAGGCCGCCACTCTGGTCTCGCAGCTCTCCGGTGGCGAGAAGCGCCGTCTGGACTTCGCCACCGCCGCGTGGGGATCGCCCGAGCTGGTGTTCCTGGACGAGCCCACCACCGGACTGGACATCTCCTCACGAGACGACCTCTGGACGGCCGTGGACAAGCTCCGCGAGGACGGATCGACGGTGGTGCTGACCACCCACTACCTGGAGGAGGCCCAGCAGCGAGCCGATCGCGTCGGACTGATGCACCGGGGAACGATGCACCGTGAGGGCACCGTCGCCGAGCTCACACGCCAACTGCCGGGCGTCATCCGGTTCACGCTGCCGCCGACCGCACCGCACCCGCCGGTGAAGGGATCGCGGCGCGACGACGGCACCTACGTGATCGAGACCTTCACCCTCGCTCGCGACCTCAAGGAGCTGCTGCAGTGGGCCGAGGGCCACCACATCGATCTCCAGGGACTGTCGGCCGGCCCGACGCGCCTCGACGACGTGTTCCGAGCCCTCGACACCGACGACTAGGCCTGCTGGCTCTGCCCGCGGTCGGCGTAGACCCTGCGCTCGACCGAGCCACGCCGCCCCTCGCACCCCAACGAAGGACCGCCATGCTCACCATCGCTCGCCATGAACTGACCCAGATCCTGCGCAACCGGGCCGTGCTCGTCTCCGGTCTCGTCATCCCCTTCGCCGTCAGCGCCAGCCTCGTGTGGCGACACGAGACCTTCGAGAACATCGGCAGCCTCGGTTACCTCGCCTCGACCATCGTCCTCACGATCGCCGCCTTCAGTCTCTATTCCACCGTCGTCACCACCTTGGCCTCGCGACGCCAGAACCTCTTCCTCAAGCGACTTCGATCCACCGCCGCACGCGACCACGAGATCCTGTGGGGCCTGGTGCTACCCGCGACAGCGATCGCCGGCGTCCAGCTTCTCGGCATCCTCGCCGTGCTCGCCGCCGTTGCCGGGTCACCGGACAACAGCCTTCTCTTCGCCGCAGGAACCCTCGCGACCATCGCCATGATGCTGGGTCTTGGCCTGGCCACCGCTGGCCTCACACACTCGCCCGAGCACGCGCAGGTGACCACCCTCCCGATCAGTCTCGGCACCATCGCCGTGGGAGTCTGGGTCGGGATCACCGGGACCGAGAACCTGGCCACGGTCAAGCGACTGCTCCCCGGTGGCGCCGCGACCGAGCTCATGACCGATGCCTGGAACGGCGGAGCATCCGTCGTTGACTCGCTCGTCCTGCTCGCACCCACCCTTGCCTGGGTCTTCCTCGCCCTCTTCCTGGCGCAGCGACTGTTCCAGTGGGAACCACGCCGATGACATCGATTGACTCTGCGCCTCCCGCACCGATCGCCCCGGGCCATGACCGAGAGGAACGACGTGACTGACCAGAACCACACAGGTGCCCTCGTGGTCGAGGACCTGGCACTCCTGATGTTCAACCCGCGCAACGGCGCCGTGGTCGGTGACGGGTTGCCGTTCTTCCACGTGCTCGCGGGCGCGGTGCTGATCGACCTGCTCCTGCAGGACCGGCTGAGTCTCGAGCAGGAGCGGCACGGCATGCGCCAGGTACGCACCGTCGGGGGCACGCGCCCCGACCTCGAGGTGCTCGCCACCGCCTGGGATGAGATCGACCGGAAGCCGATGGACCTCTACGCGATGGTCCTCGTCCTGGGCCCGCGCTTGCGCGAGCCCGTGCTGGACCTCCTCGTCGCCCGCGGCCACCTCCGGCGCGAGCCCGGACGGGGTCTTCTCCGGATCCCCACGCTCGCCGAGAACAACGGCACCCGACGCAATCACCTCGTGGCAACGATGCGCGCAGTGCTGAACGACGGGGCAGAGCCGGACGCCCACACCGCGGCCATCGCTGCACTGCTCTCCGCCAGCGGACAGCTCGCGTCCATGCACGCCGACATCCCGTGGTCGGGTGCCGTCCACGCCAACGCCAGGAAGCTCCAGCGGTCCGCCTGGGCTGCCACAGCTGCAGGTCAGGCGGTCCAGGTCAGCATGGCCAGCTTGATCGCCACCAACCTGTTCACCGCGACGAGCATTCTTGACTGACTGATGCCCGGCGAGCAGGTCCGACGGACGGCGCCAGTCCGCGCCCCGTCGATTCCCGCGACTCTGGCGACCACGCAACTGACCGGGCTGCGCCTCTCGCCGCTCGCACGGACGAACCCGTCGCCACGTCGACGACGAAGAACTCGGCGGTGGCCAGGTGCTCGACAAGTGGTCGGTGCTCGTCCTCGAGGAGCTGTGTGACAGGCCGCGCAGGTTCAACCAGCTGCGGCGCCTTATCCCCGTGACGCAGAAGTCGCTGACCGCCACGCTCCGTCGTCTCGAGCGGAACGGGATCGTCGAGCGTGTCGTCATCAGTGACCGGCCGGTCGCGATCGAGTACCGCATCACCCCACTGGGCAAGACCCTGCGCGACCCGATCGACGCCATCCTCCGGTGGAGTGACGAGCATCTCGGCGAGGTCGAGCAGGCGCAGGCACGCTTCGACGTCCGAGCAGAACGCTGAGCGTCGACGTCCGGCCTGGGACTGGTGGGCGCCCGCTCACTCGCCTCGAGTGTCGGCCTCGTGCGCCGCGACCAGGTCGACCCTCTCGACCAGTCGGTGCACGTCGGGTGGCTCGGTGCCGAACAGCAGGCTTGCGCACAACGGAGCGATGACGAGCTCGAAGACCTCCTCGGACGTGGGCACCGTCTCACCCCGGTGCGCCGCGCGGTCGAGCATGTCCTGGAGATCGTCGAACCGGCGCGACAGGGCTGGCGGTAGAGAGCGCCCGTCGTCGAGCTGCACCGAGACGAGCGTACGCAGGAGCAGCACCCCCTCCGGGCCCGCGAGGTCCTCAGCGGCCTGGCGCGCGTACTCCCGCAGGTCGTTCGCGTAGTCGCCCGTGTCCGGCACCGGCGAGCGCGCGGTCAGCCGTTCACTCACGACGTCGAGCAGGACGCCGTCCAGGCTGCCCCACCTGCGGTAGAGGGTGCCGAGGTGGACGCCCGACCGCTCGGCGATCCGCGCCATGGTGATCTCGCCCAGCGGGTGCTCGGACTGGAGCGCCTCCACGGCTGCGTGGACGTCGGCGCGAACGCGGGCGGAACGGCCGCCCGGGCGCCGGGCTCGAGGCAGCCCCGGATCCGTCATCTGCCCACTCTAACGCGAAGGAGATCTCGATTGCGCGGCCGCACTTTTAGTGCTATCGCGAACAGTTTCGCGTTTGGAGCCGATGTCGTGTTAGTGTTCCAGCGTAAGGCGAAGAGACTCGCATTAAGCGGGCGAACGAGAGGACACAGTCATGACAGACACGACCACCGACCCGGTGCGGGACGCAGCGCGCCAGACCTTCCGCAACCACCTCGAGTACCTGTCGTCGGGCAGGATCCCCGAGTGGGTGGAGCTGTTCGCCGACGACGGCGTGCTCGAGTTCCCCTACGGCCCCGAGGGGTTCCCGAAGGCGGTGGCCGGGAAGGCCGAGCTGTTCGACTACATGCAGAACTTCCCGAAGCACTTCAAGGTGCAGTTCACCGACCTCGTCTTCCACGAGACCGTTGACCCGTCGCTGGTCATCGCCGAATTCTCGAGCGTCGGCACCGCCCTGACCACTGGCCGGCCCTACAACCAGACCTATATCTCGGTTGTGGAGACGATCGACGGGAAGATCACCCGCTACGTGGACTTCTGGAACCCGCAGGTCGCAGCCGACTCGTTGCGCGGCGGGGCGGACGGCGTCTTCGCCACCATCGCGAACGACTGAGGCCCTTGGGCCGGCCGCCCCGGTCGGGGCGGCCGGTTCCTGTGCCGGGGCCCGCTCGGAAGCGGAAGATGCAACCTACTCTGTATTGAGAAGGACGGAGCACGCCCCCGGAACTGACTTCTGGCACGTTCACCCTCAACAATTACGGCAGTTTCCGGGCGGACGCCAGCGCCGCCATCATCAACCAGGCAGGCGCGGTTGAGGTCCTTCGCAATGAGAAGGTCAGGGGTTCGAATCCCCTCAGCTCCACCAGCACACGAACCGCCCGCCACCGGGGAGACCTGGTGGCGGGCGGTTCTGCGTCAGTCGCCCGTGGGCCCGAAGCGCTCGACCCGGATCGCCCCGGCGTCGAGGCCGCACGCGAGCAGCAGCTCCTCGGCGTACGACGCGAAGCGGGCCGAGCCGCAGACGTAGCCGAGGTCGACGCCCTCGAGCAGCGGCGTGAGCTCCTCGGCGGTGAAGGGCCCGGCCGGCCGGCCGTCGACGTCGTCGCGGGTGAAGGCGAACGTCGCGCCGTAGCGCTCGAGCTCGGCGGCGTAGGCGAGCTCGTCGCGGGTGCGGCCCATCGCGGCGACGCGCAACAGGTCGGTGCGACCGAGCCGGCGAGCGGTGCGGGCCATGGCCACCGCGGGCACGACCCCGGTGCCGCCGACGAGGCACAGCACCCGGCTCCTGGTGTCCCAGACGAACCAGCGGCCGATCGGTCCGCGCAGCTCGAGGACGTCGCCCACCTCGGCGACGTCGGCGAGGAACTCCGACACCTCGCCGTCGGGCTGGCGCTCGATGAGCAGCTCGAGGAGCGGGTCGTCGCTGTCGGAGGCCAGGGAGTAGGAGCGCTGCGCGGTGTAGCCGTCGGGAGCACGCAGCCTGAGGATGTAGTGCTGCCCGGGCAGGTGGTGGGGCCGGTCGTCGACGTGCAGCCGCAGCCGCACGGTCGAGGCGGTCGGCTGGTCCTTCTCGATGATGCGGCCGTCGCTCCAGGCCGCCATGGGTGCCGGCGCCACGTCAGTCGTCGCCCTGGTAGCGCTGCTCGCGCCACGGGTCGCCGCGGTCGTGGTAGCCGTTCTGCTCCCAGAAGCCCGGCCGGTCCTCGGTCATCAGCTCGAGGCGCGAGACCCACTTCGCAGACTTCCAGAAGTAGAGGTGCGGCACCAGCAGGCGCAGCGGCCCGCCGTGCTGGCGGGGGAGCGGCTTGCCGTCGACGCTCCACACCACCCACGCCTTGCCCCCGGTGACGTCGGCCAGCGGCAGGTTGGTCGTGTAGCCGGTGACCGAGTGGGCGAGGACGAAGGCGGCCTCGGACGTCGGCCGGGCGACCTCGAGCAGGTCGTCGACGCTGACGCCGCTGAAGGTCATGTCGAACTTCGACCACGTCGTGACGCAGTGGATGTCACCGAAGAAGGTCGAGCCCGGGAAGGCGTGCAGCTGCTGCCAGGACCACGTGTGCGGCGACTCGACGAGGCCGTCGACGCTGAACGTCCACGACTCCGCGGGCTGCTGCGGGGTGGCCTCGGCGCTCAGCACCGGCCACGACGCCCCGGTGTCGTACTGGCCCGGTGGGAGCCGGCCGCGCTCCGGCTCGGGACGGCGGCGGTGGAACCCTCGCGTGACAGGCATGTGAGCAGTCTGCCGTGCGGCGGCGCCTAGGCGTAGTGCCTCCACTCACCCTCCGAGACGACCTCGACCCGGTCGCCGTCGACCAGGACCGCGGACTGCTCGTCGAGGGCGTACGCCGGGTTGCCGAGGCCGGCCGCCCACTGCTCCGCCACCGCCAGGGTGTTGCCCGGGAACAGGCCGACGTGCGGGAAGATCGAGAAGTCCACGAGGCCGAGCGTCCGGTCGCCCTCCTCGGGCCGCCACTCGACGAACAGGTCGCCGATGCGCGGGGTCAGCACCATGCTGCCGGCGCTCACGCCGACCCACACGGTGTCGGTGAGCCCGGGCAGCAGGTCGGCGAGTCCCGACTCGGCCAGCCAGTGGGCGAGGTACGTCGCCTCGCCGCCGTCGACGAGCAGCACGTCGGCCTCGCGCACCCACGGCACCCAGCGGTCGGGGTCGATCGTCGGGAGGGCGGTCAGCTCCAGCACGCCGACCGACCGCCAGCCGAGGCCGGTCATCGTCGGCGGCGTGCGGTCGGTGACGAAGCTGCGCAGCGATTCCGGGCCGCACATCGGGTGCCCCCACTGGGCCGTCGGGATGCCGAGCGCGGTCGCGTCCTCGACCGGCTTGCCGAGCAGGTCGACGAGCGCCGACCGGATGCTGTCGTTGGTCACGCCGCCGGAGGTGAGCAGGAGCTTCATCCCGGCATCGTCGCAGGCTCCGGCGACGACGCGTCGGACCACGGGCGCCACCCGGCCGCTGCGCGCCCGCGTGGCTCAGGAGATCCGCACGCGAGGATCGAGCACGGCGTAGGCGAGGTCGACCAGGATGTTGGCGACCACCACCGCGGTCGAGGCGAACAGGACGATCCCGATGATCACGGGGAGGTCCTGCTGGGTGATCGCAATGATGGCGGTCTGCCCCAGGCCCGGGAGGCTGAAGACGGTCTCGGTGACCAGGACGCCGCCGACGAGCTGGCCCAGGTCGATGCCGAACTGGGTCACGATGGGCGTGAGGGCGCTGCGCAGGGCGTGCCGGTAGGTGACGCGACGCTCGGAGATGCCCTTGGAGCGGGCGGTCCTGATGTAGTCCTCGCTGAGCACGTCGAGCATCGACCCGCGGGTGAGCCGGGTGTAGGCGGCCGCCGACACCAGCGCCAAGGTCGCCCAGGGCAGGAGCAGGTGGTTGACCCACGGTCCGACACCCTCGCTGAGGGGGGCGTACCCACCGGGTGGGAACCAGGCGTAGCCGGCCTGGGTGAGCTTGAAGTAGAGGAAGTAGAGCAGCACGAGGCCCAGCAGGAACGACGGCATCGAGTAGAAGAACAGCGCGAAGGCGGTCAGGGACCGGTCTGCGAGCGATCGCGGGTGCGTGGCCGAGATGACACCGTTGGTGATGCCCAGAACCAGCCAGATCACCGCCGCTCCCACCGCCAGCGAGAGGGTCACGGGCACGGCCTGGGCGATGATCGTGGTGACGGGCACCTGGTGGTAGTAGTCGTAGCCGAGGTCGCCTTGCAGCGCGTCACCGACGAAGCTGGCGTACTGCTTCCACAGCGGCTCGTCGAGGCCGAGGCGTTCGTTGATCGCCGCGATGGTCTCCGGTGTGGCCTGGCGTCCACCCAGGGTGCGCGCGACGTTGCTCGGCACCACGTAGAACAGCGCGAACACCGACATGCTGATCAGCCACAGGACGACGAGCCCGGTCAGGGTCCGCACGATGAGGAACCTCACCATCCCCGCTCACCTCCCGATCAGCCGGTCGACGCGCGGATCGAGCGCGTCACGCACGCCGTCCCCGAACAGGTTGAACGCCAAGGTGGTGATCAGGAGGGCGCTACCGGGGAAGGCGATGAACCACCACGCGGTCCGGTAGTAGCGCTGCGCGGTGCTGATCATCCCGCCCCAGTCAGCGGTCGGCGCCTCCACTCCGAGCCCGAGGAAGGAGAGCGTCGCCTGGGCCACGATCACCACCGGCACCAGCAGGGTCGTGTAGACGATGATCGGCGCCATCACGTTGGGCAGCACGTCGATGAACATGATGCGGAGGTCCCCGGCACCCAGTGAGCGCGCGGCCTCGACGTACTCCCGCTCCTTGACCGAGAGCACCTGCCCACGCACGATGCGCGCCATCGAGGCCCAGCTGAAGAAGCCGATCACCACGATCGTCACCAGCAGGCTCGGACCTGTGATGGACACCAGCGCGACGGCCACCAGCAGGAACGGGATCGAGAGGACGACGTCGATCAGCCGGGCGAGGACCATGTCGACCAGGCCCCCGAAGAAGCCGGCGGCAAGGCCGACGACGACCCCGACGACCACCGTCAGCATGGTCGCCAGCACGCCGACGCCGAGCGAGACGCGAGCGCCGTACGCGACCCGCACCAGCACGTCGCGGCCCAGGTCGTCGGTGCCGAACCAGAAGGTCGAGCTCGGGCCGACGGGCAGGCCGTCAGGGGTCAGGCCGGTCTCGCGGTACTGCACGTTGGGCGGGTGCCCGGTCAGCCAGGCGAAGAAGGGCGCGAAGATCGCGACCAGCACCAGCAGGCCGATCACCACCAGGGACCAGATGGCCACCTTGTCCTTCTTCAGCCGGAGCCAGGCCAGCCGCCACGGACCCCGTCCCTCGATGGTGCGAGGTACGTGCCCGGTCGTCGCGATGTCGCTCATCGTCGGGGCGCTCATGATCGGGTCACTCATGGCTCTCCCTCCTCGGGAGCAGGGATACCGAGGCCGGGTACGGCGCTGGTGAGGCTCTCGCCGTGCGCGAGGGGGTGCCAGCACGCGGTCGTGTGGTCCACCGGGTCGCCGTCCACCGGCTCGAGCGGGGGCTGCTGCTCGTGGCAGTCCGCGCGGGCCCTGGGGCACCGAGGGTGGAAGTGACACCCGCTCGGTGGGTCGACGGCCGAGGGCAGGTCGCCGCTGAGGACGACGTGCTCGCGGCTGTCGGCGACGTCCGGGTCGGGCGTGGGCAGCGCCGACAGGAGCGCCTTCGTGTAGGGGTGCCGGGCACCGTCGAAGATGTCCTCCACCGTTCCCTGCTCGACCACCCTGCCGAGGTACATCACCGCGATGCGGTTGCTGACGTGGCGCACGACCGACAGGTCGTGGGTGATGAAGAGGTAGGTGAGCCCCAGCTCGTCCTGCAGGTCGATGAGCAGGTTCAGCACCTGCGCCTGGATCGACACGTCGAGCGCGGAGACGGGCTCGTCGCAGATGATCATGCGAGGACGGAGTGCCAGCGCGCGGGCCACCCCGATGCGCTGCCGCTGGCCACCGGAGAAGTCGGCGGGGAAACGGTTGTAGTGCTCCGGGTTGAGCCCGACCAGCTCCATGAGCTCCTGGACCCGGGCCTTGCGGGCCGCGCCCTTCTCCAGGTCGTGGATGGCGAAGGCGTCGCCGATGATCGAGCCGACCCGCCGTCGCGGGTTCAAGGAGCCGTACGGGTCCTGGAAGATCACCTGGATGTCCCGCCGCAGCGGCCGCATCTCGCGGCGGGAGAGGTGCGTGACGTCCCGGCCGTCGAACCACACCTCGCCCGCCGTGACGTCGTACAACCGGGCCAGGCAGCGCGCCAGGGTCGACTTGCCGCAGCCGGTCTCGCCGACCAGGCCGACTGTCTCCCCGGGGAACACCTCCAGGTCCACCCGGTCGACGGCGTGCAGCACCTCGGTCGCGCGCCCTGTCAGGCTGGTCCCACCGGCCGGGAACTCCTTGGAGACCGCCCGGGCCTCCAGGAGCGGTGTCGCCGTCGATCCGGCGGTGGACGCGGTCACGAGGCGGCCCCCTCGGCCGTCTCGCCGGCCGCAGCGGTCTCGGCGCGGAGGCGGTCCCGGATCGCGGTGCGCGCCACCAGGTCGGCGGGGAGCCAGCACGCGGACCAGTGGTGGACGTCGCCGAAGACGCGGGCGAGCGGAGGCTCCGACACCCAGCAACGGTCGAAGGCGTAGGGGCAGCGCGGGGCGAACGAGCACCCGGGCGGGAGATCGATCACGCTGGGTGGTGTGCCGGCGATGGGGGTCAGCCGGCGCCGGCCGGCCCCCACGGCGGGCAGCGAGTCGAAGAGCCCCTCCGTGTAGGGGTTGTGGTGGTGGTAGAAGGTCTCGCGTCGTGGTGCGTGCTCCATCACCACCCCTGCGTGCATGACCACCACGTCGTCCGCCACCTCGGCGACCACCCCGAGGTCGTGCGTGATGAGCACGATGGCGGTGCCGAACTCGCGCTGCAGGCGCGTCATCACCGCCAGCACCTGCGCCTGCACGGTGACGTCGAGCGCCGTCGTCGGCTCGTCGGCGACGAGGAGGTCGGGGTTGAGCGCCATCGCCATCGCGATCATGACCCGCTGGCGCATGCCGCCGGAGAACTGGTGCGGGTAGTCGTCGAGGCGTTCCTCAGGGTGCGGGATGCCGACCAGTCCCAGCAGCTCGGCGGCCCGGGTCCGCGCCTGCTGCCGGGTCATGCTGCTGTCGTGGGCCTGGATCATCTCCCTGATCTGCCAGCCGATCCGGTAGAGCGGGTGCAGGCTGGAGAGCGGGTCCTGGAAGATCATCCCGATCCGCTTCCCGCGGATCCCTCGCAGCTCGTCGGGCTGGGCGGTGAGCAGGTCCACCCCGTCGAAGAACGCGTTGCCGGTGACCGTCGCGCCACGGGTCAGTCCGACGATCGTCTGGGTGCACACGCTCTTGCCGGACCCGGACTCCCCGACGATGCCGAGCGTGTGGCTGCGGTCGAGGTCGAAGCTGACCCCGCGAACCGCCTCCACGATGCCGTCGTCGGTCGAGAACGAGACGCGCAGGTCCTGGACCTCCAGCAGGCGCACGGGATCAGCCGCCCTGCATGTCCGGGGACAGCCAGACGTTGGCGGGGTCGAAGTTCTGGATGGCGGGCAGGTAGATCGCGTTGTTGACCTGGGTGGCGTGGTAGTTCGGGTTGAGCGGCGACGTGATGGGGAAGAACGGTGCGTCCTCCATCACCTGCTGGTCGGCCTTCGCCCACAGGGAGGCGGCGGTGGACTCGTCGGGCGCCGCCGAGGCCTGGTCGATCAGCTTGTTGGTCGCCGGGTTCTCGTAGAAGCCGAAGTTGCTGCCGACGGGCGGGAACGACGGCTCGCCGGAGAACAGCGGGCCGAAGAACGACAGCGCCGCGTTGCCGTACCAGTCCGGACCCCAGCCCGACAGCGAGAGGTCCCACACCCCGCTGCGCGCGGCAGTGGGCTCCTGCAGGTACTTGGTGTAGAAGTCCGCGTCGGGCGACGGGACGCCCTCGACCTTGACGCCGGCGTCGGACAGGTCCTGCTGGACGGTCTGGAACGCCTTCGTGCTGCCCTCGGAGGAGCTGCGGTAGAGGAACTTCAGGGTGAGCCCGTCGGCATGGCCGGCCTCGGCCAGCAGGGACTTGGCCTTGGCGACGTCGTAGGGGTAGGGGTCGAAGTCCTCGGAGCCGACGATGCCGGGAGGCAGCACGTGGGTGAGCGGCGGGTTGACCTTCGGACCGCCGTAGACCTGGATGATGTTGTCCCGGTTGAGGGCGTGCTCCAGGGCCTGCCGCACCTCGGTCTTCCCCAGGGCGCCCCCGTTGTTGGGGGAGACGGTGTTGAACACGATGTAGGGGTTGGTCGAGGCCGTCTCGCCGAGGTTGAGGTTGGGATCGTTCGCCGAGATGAGGCCCGGCAGCTGGGACGGTGGCGGGAAGGTCCCGAACTCCATGTCGGCGCTCGCGTTGCCGGTCTGGAGCTGCTGCTGCACCGATTCCTGGCTGACCGTCTCGTTGACCACCACCTTGTCGACGTACGCCTTCCGGATCGGGTCGGAGTCGGCCGTCCATGCCGGGTTGCGGGTGAAGACGATCTCCTTGGTCGGGTTCCAGGACTCGATCTGGTAGGGACCGTCGGAGACCTGGTGCTGCCCGAGGTCCTGGCTCCCGGGCAGGTAGTCGAGGACCTCCTCCGGCGCGGGGGAGAAGGCCGGCAGGGTGAGCATGTCGACGAAGAACGACGCCGGCTGCGTGAGGGTGAAGACGACGGTGCTGTCGTCCTTGGCCACCACCCCGGGGAGGTCGGTGTCGTCGATGTAGGCGGCGATCGCCTTCGGGGTCTGGTCGACCTTCGAGAAGCCGTCGCAGAAGTCCTGGTAGCCCTCGATCAGCGTGGCGAAGTCGGGGATGCCGCCGAACGGCTGCACGGGGTTGCACGTGCGTTCGACCCCCCTCACCATGTCGGCAGCGGTGACCGGCCGGGCCGGGTCGGTGTTCCACTGCGCGCCCGAACGGAGCTTGATCGTGTAGGTGGTGCCGTCCTTGCTGATGCCGCCGTTGTCGGCGGTCGGGATCTCCTCGGCCAGGTCGGGTGCGGCGGTCGTGGTCTGGCCCTGGACGGCGGGGTAGGTGAACAGCTGGCGGCTCCACAGGCGCAAGGCGCTGTAGCCCACGCTGTAGTAGGAGACGTTGGGGTCCATGTAGTCGACGTCGCCGGTGCCCAGCATGTTGAGCACGCCGCCCGCGCTCGGCTCTCCCGAGCTCCCGCCTCCCCCGGAGTCCGAGGACCCGCCCGAGCCGCCACAGGCGGCGACCACGAGCAGGGCGGCGCTGGCGAGCGCCAGGGCGGGCAGGCGACGGACGGTGGGCTTCATGGGTCCTCCAACCAGAGCGAGGTCGATCTGGCCCCCGAGCACCAGTGCCTCCATTGGAGACGGCCGCCGGGCCCCTTTCCATGCCTGCGCCCCGGATGTCACGGGTTCGTCACAGGACTGCCACGTCGGCGGGCGGTCGTGGCGCAATCGTGACGTTCGTGACCGTTGCGTCACACAGCCGCGGAGAGACACTGGAGAGGTGGCGCGCACGGTGCTCTTGATCGAGGACGACCCGCGGGTGAGGCGGTCGCTGCACCTCGCGCTCCAGGACGAGGGGTACGAGGTGGGGGAGGCGGCGAGCGGGGCTGCGGGCCTGCACCAGCTGCGCGCGCAGGCGCCGGACGTCGTCCTGCTCGACCTCATGCTGCCCGACACCGACGGGTTCGCGGTCTGCCGGGAGGTGCGCCGGTGGACCGACGTCCCGGTGATCATCGTCTCCGCGCGCACCGACAGCCACGACGTCGTCGCGGGCCTGGAGGCCGGGGCCGACGACTACGTCACCAAGCCCCTCGTCGCCAAGGAGCTGTCCGCGCGAATCCGGGCGCTCATGCGGCGCGCCCACCAGCCCCAGGCGACGGATCCGCGGACCCTCGACCTCGGCGACATCTCGGTCGGGGTCGACAGCGGCGTGGTGACGGTCGGCGGCGTGGAGGTCGACCTCACCCGCACCGAGTTCCGCCTGCTGGTGGAGCTGTGCCGCAACGAGGGACAGGTGGTGAGCCGGGAGGACCTGCTCGAGCGCGTGTGGGGCTACGGCTACCTCGGTGACGGTCGG
This sequence comes from Nocardioides pinisoli, assembly GCF_024199985.1. Classification (GTDB taxonomy): domain Bacteria; phylum Actinomycetota; class Actinomycetes; order Propionibacteriales; family Nocardioidaceae; genus Nocardioides; species Nocardioides pinisoli. Next base: position 329,220 of record NZ_JANARS010000006.1, on the reverse strand, counting down.
ATCGTCGACGTGCACGTCCACCGGCTGCGGGTGAAGGTCGAGGCGGACCCCGCCAACCCCCACCACGTCGTCACCGCTCGCGGACTGGGATACCGCGCGGTCCCGTGAGCGTGTCGCGATGCGCCGGTTGCTTCCCCGACGGCTGGGCCTGCGGGACCGCGTGGCGCTCGGCTTCGGGCTGATGTCGCTGGTCCTCGCGACCGTCCTGGCCGGGGCGGCCTGGCTGCTCGTCTCGGCCTACCTCACCGCGCAGCAGGAGGAGGCGGCGCTCGCCCAGGCCACCGACCACGCGCTGACCATCAGGGCGGGCGTACGGGCCGGCCAGGACGTCGCCACCCTGGTCGACCGCCTCCACTACCCGGAGGACGGCGCGGCCCTCCTGGTCCTCGACGGCGAGCGCTACCGCGGCACCACGACGACCGACGCCACCTTCCCGCAGGACCTGGTGCGCCGGACGGAGTCCGCGGGCGGTGCCCCCGTCCACGAGACGAGCCACGGTGGCACCTACCTCGCCGTGGGCATCCCGATGGGTGAGGGGGACGTCTTCCTCGAGCTCTTCCCCCGGGCCGACCTGGTCCGCACCCTGCGCGCGCTGTGGCTGAGCCTCCTGGTCAGCGCCGTGGCCACCACGTTGCTCGGGATGGTGGCGGGGCGCGTCGTGGCGCGGCGCCTGATCCGGCCGGTGGAGGAGGTGACCGCCGCTGCCGCCGCGATCGCGCAGGGTGACCTCGACGCACGGCTCGACCCGGGTGCCGACACCGACCTCGCCGAGCTGGCGGCGTCGTTCAACCAGACCGCCCGATCGCTCCAGAACCGGGTGCGCGCCGACGCCCGGTTCGCCGGGGACGTCAGCCACGAGCTGCGCACCCCGCTGACCACCATGGTCAACGCGATGGAGTCGCTGAAGCACCGACGCCGCCTCCTGCCGGCCGCGGCCCGCGAGCCCCTCGACCTGCTCGACCACGAGCTCGAGCGGTTCCGCCAGCTGGTCATCGACCTGCTGGAGATCTCGCGCGCCGACAGCGGCGACGAGGAGGTGGCCGAGCCCGTCCGCGTCCCCGACCTCGTACGACGCGCCGCCGACGCCGCCGCCGGCCGTCCGGTGACCTTCGTGGAGCCGGACGCGGAGCACCTCGAGGTCGAGGCGGACCGCAGGCGCCTCGCGCAGGTGGTGACCAACCTGGTGACCAACGCGGAGCTGCACGGTGGCGGGTGCACCAGCGTGCGCGTCGAGGCCGCGGGACGTGACGTCCTGCTGGTGGTGGACGACGCCGGGCCGGGGGTGCCCGTCGGCAGCCGGCAACGGATCTTCGAGCGCTTCACCCGCGGACCCGAGCGGGAGGAGGGCGGCTTCGGTCTGGGGCTGGCCATCGCGGCGCGTCACGTCGCCTGGCACCGGGGCACCATCTCCGTGGCCGACGCCCCGGAGGGAGGGGCACGCTTCGTGGTGCGGCTGCCGATCTCGAGCGGTGCGGTCGCGCCCGCCACTGCTCCGACGACTAACGTCGGAGCGTGAGCGACTACCAGCGCATCCTCGTCGTCAGCACGCAGGCCGACGCGGCCGACGTCGCGCGGGTGCGGGCCGGGATCGGGTCGTCGGCGGTCGTCATCACCGCCCCGACGGCCGACGGCAAGCGCGTCGTGCAGGAGCTCGGGCACACCGCCCACCCGGAGGTCCTGCTGGCGCCGGTGCGCTTCCCCGACGTGGACCGCGGGCACCGGCTCGACGAGGTTGTCCGCCGCCACGCGGTGGCCGACCGCTTCCGCGACGTCGTCGTCGTCGCCGACCCCGCCACGATCACCCTCCTGCTGCGGGTGCTGGCTCCCGACCAGCTGCCCGCGTCGGGCCCCGTCACCGAGGTGGGGCTGCCCCGCGGCCCACGGCCCGTGCCGCTCGGCAGGGCGGCCGCGGCCGGCGTCGCCCTCGCCCTGCTGGTCGGCCTGCTCTCGGGGGCGCTGCCGGTGTGGGTCCTGCCCGCGCTCGCCGCGGCGGCCGGGGTGGTGCTCCTCGCGCTGCCGGGGCGTCGCTGGCTCGGGCAGTCGCTGCTCATCGCGGTCGTGGTGTCGCTGGGGGTGTCGCTGCTGGCGATCGCCGGGTCGGCGAGGTTCCCCGGCGCCTGGTGAGCGGGCACTGGTGGGCAGGCCCTGTTGAGCGGGCCCTGTGAGCAGGCCGGTCAGCCGCCCGGCGGCACGAGCGCCGGCGTACGACGCAGCACGACGACCATCGCGCAGACGGTGAGCAGGAGCGCCGAGGCGAGCGCGACGACCCCCGGCCAGCCCGCCCGGCTCCAGGCCGCGCTGCCGAGGTTGCCGAACACCGACGCCCCGACGTAGTAGGCGAAGAGGTAGAACGCCGCCGCCTGCCCGGTGCGCACGCCCGCGAGGTGGGCGCGCGCGGTGACCCACCCGCTCGCCAGGCCGTGGATGCAGAAGAAGCCCACGGTGAGGGCGGCCATCCCGACCACGACGACCGGGAGGGCGCCGGCGAGCGTCAGCCACACGCCCACCAGCGCCAGGGCGCACCCGGCGGGGATGGTGGCGCGGCGACCGATGCGGTCGGCGATGCGGCCGGACGCGGCCGAGCTGACGGAGCCGAGGGCGTAGACGAGGTAGACCAGGCTGATCGTGCCCACGGAGAGGCCGTAGGGCGCCGAGCTGAGCCGGAAGCCGAGGGCGTTGAACACCGCGACCATCGTGCCGATCCCGCAGGCCCCCAGGACGTAGAGCGCCACGAGCGCCCGGTCGCGCACGGCCGCGCGGGCGCCCCCGAGCACCGACCGCAGGTCGGCCGGGCGACGGACGAAGTGGCGCGACGCGGGCAGCAGCCAGGCGACGAGCACGGCGCACACGAGCGCGGCGAGCGCGGCCGCGGCAAGGCCCCACCGCCAGCCCGCGGCGTCGGCGACCGGTGCGGTCACCACGCGGCCCGCCATGCCGCCCAGGGCGGTGCCGGAGATGTAGAGGCCGAACGCGCGGCCGTGGGCGGAGGGGTGCAGCTCCTCGCGGAGGTAGGCCGTCGCGACGGCCGGCAGCCCGGCCAGGGTGACCCCCTGCAGCATCCGGAGGCCGAGGAGCGCCTCCCACGACGGAGCGAGCGCGGACAGGACGCCCACGACGGCCGCCGACCACAGCGCGAGGTGGATGAGGGGCGTACGACCCACCGCCTCCGACACCGGTCCGGCGACGAGCAGGGCGACGGCCAGGGTCGCGGTCGTCAGCGACATCGCGAGCGTCGCGCGGGTGGGGGAGACGTCGAAGGCCTCGACCAGCTCGGGCAGCAGCGCCTGGACGTCGTAGAGCAGCACGAACGTCGCCATCCCCGCGGCGAACACCGCCACCATGACCCGGCGGTAGCCGGCGGTGCCCGGACGGTAGGGCGCGTGACCGGCGTCGGCGGGCGAGAGCTGGGCGGCGGGCATCGGTCGATGGTGCGCCGGGAACGCTCGATACGTCCAATGTGAGGTCAGAGCCCGAGCCATGCGTCGCGCGTATGATGCTGCAGGTGATGCTCCGCGACCTGGCCTGGCTCGTCCAGCTCGGCGAGACCGGTCACGTCACCGAGGCGGCTGTGGCGCTCGGCACCAGCCAGCCGACCCTGTCGCGCTCGCTCGCGCGCGTCGAGGCGGAGCTCGGCGTGCGCGTCTTCGAGCGGACGTCGAGCGGGGTGGAGGTCACCCCGGACGGCCGGGTGGTCCTCGACGCCGCCCGCGACATCGTCGTACGCCACGAGCAGCTGGGCGCCGACCTGGCCAACCGGCTCGACCCGGACACCGGCACCGTCCGGCTCGCCTTCCTGGACTCGATGGCCACCACGCTCGTGCCCAAGCTCCTGCGTGCCTTCCACGCCGAGGCGCCCGGGGTGAAGGTGGCGCTGAGCCAGGAGCCCGCCCACGACATCCGCAGCGACCTCGACCGCGGGGCCGTCGAGCTCGGCCTCACCATGGACCGGGCCGCCGACCTCGGCTGGCTGGCGGTGCAGCGCGAGCGGCTCGTCGTGGTCGTGCCGCCCACCCACCGCTTCCGCGACCGCTCACGCGTCGACCTCGCCGACCTGGCCGAGGACGAGCTGGTCACCACCCCGCCGGGCTTCGGCCACAGCGCGCTGGTGCAGGCGCTGCTCGCCGAGGCGGGGGTGAGCCCGCGCGTGTCCTTCGAGAGCGCGGACCTGGCCACGATCGAGGGCCTCGTGGCCGCCGGGCTCGGCGTCGCGATCGTGCCGGAGGCGTTCGCCGGGCAGTCGGGGTCGGTGGGTCTGGCGCTGTCCTCGCCCTCGGCGACGCGCACGATCGGCCTCACCTGGCGCACGGACCGGCCGCTGGCGCCGCCGGCCGAGCGGTTCGTGTCGTTCGTCCGAAGCCGCTCGTGGGCCGGCTGAGGGCGGGTGCTCAGCCCTTGCGCGGGCCGAACAGCAGGCCGCGGCGGGCCGACTTGCGGGGCTGCGGGACGGCCGGTGCGGGCCACCACTCGAGGCTCGCGTAGCCGGCGCGGTTGAAGCCCTCGCGGTAGACGAAGTTGTCGCCGCACGAGCACACCCAGCGCTCACCCACCTCGTGGTCGTCGCCGGTCGGTGCCCCCTCGGTCTGCAAGCAGACGTGGATCATCGTCGAGTCCATCAACGCTCCCTCCCGTGGCGTCGGGCCCTGGCACAAACCCCCGTGTGCGCCGGGCCTGACCCATCGTCGCGGGGCCGTGCCACGAAGAGAAAGGGCGGCGGGCGACCTCCGGACCATCTTGAGAAAACCTCGGTCGTTCGTGCCGGGTTCGCCCCGACCGGTCCACCCCCGTGGGTGGTCAGATCCAGCGCTGGAACCAGATGCGGGCGTCCCACTCCGACTTGGTCAGCAGGACGTCGGTCCAGATCGGCCAGAACCACGCGAAGGCGATGAGGGCGAGCACGGTGTAGCTGCCGGCGACGACCACGCCGAAGGTGCGCCGCGGTGTCGGCACGTCGGAGGTGCCGATCAGGTGGCCCATCGCCAGCACGACCGACAGCACCAGGAACGGCAGCGAGGTGATGGCGTAGAAGAAGAAGATCGGCCGGTCGTCGTAGGCGAACCAGGGCAGCCACGTGCTGGCGAGCCCCGCGACCGCGACGCCGTGGCGCCAGTCGCGCGCGCCGATCCACAGCAGCAGCGAGGCGACCATCGCCAGGCAGCCACCCCACCAGATGACCGGGTTGCCGAGGAGCAGGACCTGCCGGATGCAGGTGGAGCCGGCCGGGGCGTCGCACGACTGCGACCCCGGCTGGATGTCGGTCTGGGCGTCGACCCCGACCGGGCGGCCGATGACCAGCCACGTGGCGGGCTTGGAGGCGTAGATATGTGTCGAGTCGTCGAGGAAGTGGCTGTGGAAGGTGTAGACGTCCTGGTGGTAGGACCACAGCGACCGCAGGGACTGGGTGACCTCCCCGAGGCCGTCGGCGTCGGGCTCGCCGGCGGTCGGCCACGGGTCGTCCCCGCCGTACGACGTGTACTGGGTGTTGCTGAACGCCTCCTCGTAGACGTCGGCGTGCACCAGCCACCCCGTCCACGACGCGACGTACGTCGCCAGCGCGACGCCCACCAGCGCGACGAACGCCGGGACGCCGTCGAGGACCACCGAGCGGAGGAGCGGACGGCGCTGACCGAAGGCGCGCCGGGCGCCGGCACTCCACAGCCAGGCGAGCAGGCCGAAGACGGCCAGCGCGTAGACCGCCGACCACTTGGTGCCGCACGCGAGGCCGAAGGACACGCCGCCGGCGACCAGCCACGGCCGCCACCAGAGGAGCAGGCGTCGCCCGTCGCCGGCGGCCAGGCGGTCGCGCAGCCACTGCCGGTCGGCGACCACGCAGTGCACGCCGCAGAGGGTGAAGAACGCCAGGAAGATGTCGAGCAGTGCGAGCCGCGACAGCACGAGCTGCAGGCCGTCGAGGGAGAGCAGGAGGCCCGCCAGGAGCCCGAGAACCGTCGAGCCGGTGACGCGCCGGGCGAAGCGGCACATCAGCAGGACCATCAGCGCGCCCACCACCGCCGACGCCGTGCGCCAGCCGGTGGGGTCCATCCCGAAGAGCTCGATGCCACCGGCGATCACCCACTTGCCGACCTCGGGGTGCACGATCATCGACGGGCCGTCCTGGAACAGCCCCGTGACGTCGCCGTTGAGGATCGTCTTGTCGGCGTCCTCGACGTACTGCCGTACGTAGCCGTGGTTGAGCAGCGACCACGCGTCCTTGGCGTAGTAGGTCTCGTCGAAGGAGAACGCGTGCGGCGTGCCGAGGTGCCAGCGGCGCAGGAAGAACGCCAGCGCGGCCAGGCAGAGGGCGCCGGCCCACCCGACGAGCGGGTCCTCCGACCGCCAGCGCGGACGATTCCGCTCGGTGGCTGTCGGGTTCACGCGGGCACTCTAGAGGGTGGCGGGGCATGCGCCGGGCCGGCCGACGTCGGCGGGTGCCGCTCGGGTGGCGGCAGATCGCAGATGGGGCGGGCGTCTGCGTGGGATGTGCCGCCACCTTGGGCGGGCTGGGTTGGAGGGGTGGCGGCAGATCGCAGATGAGGCGGGGGTCTGCGTGCGATGTGCCGCCACCTTGGGCGGCTGGGGCCGAGGGGTGGCGGCAGATCGCAGATGAGGCGGGTGTCTGCGTGCGATGTGCCGCCACCCTGGACGGCAGGCTGGAGGGGTGGCGGCAGATCGCAGATGGGGCGGGTGTCTGCGTGCGATGTGCCGCCACCTTGGGCGGGCTGGGGCCGAGGGGTGGCGGCAGATCGCAGATGGGGCGGGTGTCTGCGTGCGATGTGCCGCCACCTTGGGCGGGCTGGGGCTGGAGGGGTGGCGGCAGATCGCAGATGGAGCGGGGGTCTGCGTGCGATGTGCCGCCACCTTGGGCGGGCTGGGCTGGAGGGGTGGCGGCAGATCGCAGATGAGGCGGGGGTCTGCGTGCGATGTGCCGCCACCCTGGACGGCAGGCTGGAGGGGCAGGCGGGAGGGGCTGGTGAGCCGGCCTCCTCACACGCCGATCGAGGCCCAGTCCCCCCAGATCGCGAAGGTGAGCCCGCGGCTCGCCTGGATGTTGACGAAGAGGGTGTGCCCGTCGGGACTGAACGTCGACCCGGCGAACTCGTCACCCTCGCGGCCCGCCATCGCGTTGCGCGCGATGGAGAAGAGGTCGCCCTCGGTGGTCAGGCCGCGCAGGTAGTTGCTCTGGTCGTGGTCCTCGCACAGGACGAGGGTGCCGCGCGGGCTGGTGGTCACGTTGTCGGGGAAGTCGAGCACCTCGCGGCTCTCCGACTGGTAGACGCAGCGCAGGGTCTGCGTGCGGGTGTCGTAGCCCCACACCTGGCCCCAGCCGCGGCCGTAGCCGTTGACGTTGTCCGGGCCCGTCATCGCCGCACCGCCGCCCTGGGTCGCGGTGAAGTAGACGACGCCGTCGTGGAAGACCTGGCCCTCGCAGCGCGAGAAGTGCGCCGCGCCCTTGGCCCGGCCCTGGTCGCCGACGAAGTTGATGGCGGTGTCGTTGCTGGTCGGCGCCGGCTCGCCCGGCGTGTAGTCGAACTCGAAGTCCGGCTCGTCGATGTCGACCCACTCCACGTCGTGCACGGTGGTCGTGTCCTGGTGCGCCTCGAGGTGCGCCTGCGGGCGGCCGACGACGGCGAGCATCTGCAGCTGCCCGTTGTGGTCGAGGTTGCGGTGCCGGTCACGCCGCTCGCGGGGCACGTAGCGGTAGAACCCGGACGGGAAGGCGAAGTTGTCCTCGGTCAGGTAGAGCACGCCCTCGGCCGGGTCGTACGACACCGCCTCGTGCGCGAATCGTCCGGCCTTGCGCAGCGGCCGCGCGTCGGCGACGCCACCGGCCGGCACCTCGAAGACGTAGCCGTGCCGCTTCTGCAGCGGCACGTTGGACACCCCGGTGAAGTCCGCCCCGACGTCGGGGCCGTTGACGGTCTCCTCGCAGGTCACCCAGGCGCCCCACGGCATCTGGCCGCCGCTGCAGTTCATCATCGTGCCGCTGAGGCTCGTGTAGGCGTCCTGCACCTCGCCGTACTTCGTCACCTGGATCGTCGTCGTGCCGGCGCCGCCGCGCTTGTCGTAGGGCTTGGTCGGGCCGAACGCCGGCTGCGGGTTGTTGACCTCGTGGTTGCGGACCAGCAGGACAGACCCGCCTGGACCGGCGAACGCCCCCATCCCGTCGTGCCGGCCGGGCAGCCGGGTGCCGTCTCGCAGCGTGACCGGCGTGCTGGTGTCGTGGAACGAGCGGTAGGAGAAGCCGGCCGGCAGCTCGAGTCGTACGACGCCGTCGCGGGCGTCGGGGACCGGGACGAGCGTGCCGACGGCGGCACCGGCGAGGGCGCCCGTGCGCGACAGCGCGGACGCGTTGGCGAAACCGGCGAACGGACCGGCGGCGAGGGCGCCACCGAGGGCTCCGGTGATGGCGGTGCGGCGGTTGAGCTGCATGCGTGTGACCTCCGAGGGCAGCGAACGGTTGGCGGGATCTCGACACGCTAGGCGCGAGGAGCCGCCAGTGGAACCCCTCAATGGGGCATCTACGGTTGCTCCATGACTGGCGTCCTGGTCCTCGCGGCCACCCCGATCGGGCAGGCCGGCGACGCGCCCCCGCGGCTGGCCGCCGAGCTCTCGGGCGCCGACGTCGTCGCCGCCGAGGACACCCGCCGGCTCAAGCGGCTGTGCGCCGACCTCGGCATCGCGCTGTCCGGTCGCGTCGTGTCCTACTTCGAGGGCAACGAGCAGGCGCGCACGCCCGTGCTGCTCGAGGCGCTGCTGGCCGGTGAACGCGTCGTCCTGGTCACCGACGCCGGGATGCCGAGCGTCTCCGACCCGGGCTACCGGCTCGTCGCGGCGGCGGTCGAGCACGACGTCCGCGTCACGGCCGTACCCGGACCCAGCGCCGTGCTGGCCGCCCTGGCCGTGAGCGGCCTGCCCGTCGACCGGTTCTGCTTCGAGGGCTTCCTGCCCCGCAAGGCGGGGGAGCGGGGGCGGCGTCTCGCCGCCCTGGCCGGGGAGGAGCGGACGATGGTGTTCTTCGAGGCGCCGCACCGCACCGAGGCGGCCCTCGCGGCGATGGCCGAGGCCCTGGGCGAGGACCGGCCGGCCGCGGTCTGCCGCGAGCTCACCAAGACGCACGAGGAAGTACGCCGCGGCCCGCTGGCCGAGCTCGCCGCTTGGGCCGCCGACGGCGTGCGCGGCGAGGTCACCATCGTCGTCGAGGGATCCACCGGCGCCCCGGCCCTCGGCACCGACCCCGGCACGCTGCGGGCGGCCGTCGCCGGGCTCGAGGCGTCCGGCTCGACCCGCAAGGAGGCGATCGCCGAGGTCGCCAAGCGGGCCGGCCTGCCCAAGAGGGAGGTCTACGACGTTGTCCACCGCTGAGGACGGGCCCACGCGCAGCCGGGCGGCGACCGAGGAGGTCTCGGGGGCCCGACGCGACCGCGAGCGACCCCCCGCGCCCGAGCCGCTCCCGCACCCCGTCGTCGACAACCACTGCCACCTCGACATCGCCGACGGCGACTGGCTCGACACCGCGGACGCCGTCGCGGCCGCGGCGGCCGTCGGCGTGCCGCGGATCGTGCAGATCGGCTGCGACCTCCCCGGCGCCCGCTGGGCGGTGGCCGCGGCGGCCGAGCACGACGCGCTCGTCGCCGGCGTGGCCCTGCACCCCAACGAGGCGCCGCGGCTCGCCGAGGCCGGCCTCCTCGAGGCGGCGCTCGCCGAGATAGAGCAGCTCGCGCAGGCCCACGACAAGGTGCGCGCCGTCGGCGAGACCGGGCTCGACACCTTCCGCACGGGCGAGGAGGGACGCGCGGCGCAGGAGGAGAGCTTCCGGCGCCACATCGACCTGGCCAAGCGGCTCGACAAGACCCTCGTCATCCACGACCGCGACGCCCACGACGACGTGCTGCGCGTCCTCGACTCCGAGGGGGCGCCCGAGCGCTGGGTGATGCACTGCTTCTCCGGCGACGCGGCCTTCGCGCGGCGCTGCCTCGACCGGGGCGCATTCCTCAGCTTCGCCGGGACGGTGACGTTCAAGAACGCCGCACCCCTGCGCGACGCGCTGGCCGTCACCCCGCACGACCGGGTGCTGGTCGAGACGGACGCGCCCTACCTGACGCCCACGCCGTGGCGCGGACGGCCCAACGCCTCCTACCTCGTCCCCCACACCGTGCGGGCGATGGCGGAGGTGCTGCGGGCCGACCTCGGCGAGCTCTGCGCCACCATCGACGCGACCACCGAGAGGGCGTTCGGAGGCACCTGGTAGCCGCCCGGTGACCCTGTGGCGGCCGCCCGCACGAGCCCTCCGCACGGGTGGGCGTGAGGCGGATCTCCCCAAGTTTTTTCGGCGAAGAGTTTGCGTCACCGCCCGTCGTCGTTATCGTCTTGTGATTGTTGGCCGGGATCGGGAGTGATTTCCGGCAGCACGAGGACCGGATCGGGCCGGTCCTGCGAGTCCCCCCGCTCGCACGTCGTACCGCCTGCCGCGACCTGTCGTGGCTGCTGCGCACGCTCGGCCGGGGGATGCTGCCGCCCGAGGCCCGGGGAGTACGAAGTTCGGAGAATCGTGCGCTCTCGTCTCGCACAGCTCAGCAAGTCCAAGACCGTCCTGGCGACCCTCGTGGCGCTCGTGGTGGCAGCCGTCGGAGGTACGACGGTCGGCTACGCCGCCCTCACCAAGGACGTCACCCTCACCCTCGACGGGGAGACCCGTCAGGTCAGCGCCATCGGTGACACCGTCGCCGACGTGCTCGCGGCCGAGGGCGTCGAGGTCGGCGACAAGGACCTGGTCGCCCCCGCGGTCGACGAGTCCGTCACCGACGGCACCGCCATCGCCGTCCAGTTCGGGCGTCCGCTCGAGCTCGCCGTCGACGGCGAGTCGCACACCTACTGGGTCAACTCGACCGACGTCGCCAGCGCGCTCGGCGAGATCGGCCGCCGGTTCGACGGCGCCGACCTGTCCGCGAGCCGCAGCTCCTCGATCGGCCGTAGCGGACTGACCCTCGAGGTCGTCACCCCCAAGGTGGTCCACCTCAAGCTCGGCGGCAAGCAGCCCAAGAAGCGCAAGATGACCGCGCTGACGGTCGCCGACGTGCTGAAGTCCACCGGCTTCGAGGTCGACCGGCACGACAAGGTGCGGCCGTCGCTGACCACCGAGATCGCCGACGGCGACCGGATCGTCGTCACCGACATCCGCGTGGCGACCAAGAAGGTGAAGGGCGAGGTGCTCGACGCCCCCGTCGTCGAGCGCGCGGACTCCTCGATGTTCGAGGGCGAGCAGGAGGTCGTGCGCGCCGGACGCGACGGCGTCCGCAACGTCACCTACAAGCTCCGCTTCGTCAACGGTGAGCTCGCGGCGCGCAACGTCGTGAAGGCCGACGTGCGCCGCAAGGCCGTGGCCCGCGTCGTCGCGATCGGCACGAAGGAGAAGCCCGAGGAGCCGGCCGCCAACTTCGCCGGCGGCAGCACGGTGTGGGACGCGCTCGCCCAGTGCGAGTCGGGCGGCAACTGGGCCATCAACACCGGCAACGGCTACTACGGCGGCCTCCAGTTCAACCTCGGCACCTGGCGTGCCTACGGCGGCACCGGCTACCCGCACCAGGCCTCCCGCGAGACCCAGATCGCCGTGGCGACGCGCCTGCGTGACGCCGCCGGCGGCTACGGCTCCTGGCCCTCGTGCTCGGCCAAGCTCGGCCTGCCCCGCTGACCCGCGGAGCGGCCACTAGGCTGACGCCATGACCTCCCACCCGGCCGGCCCGAGGCTCCTCGGGCCGGCCGAGGTGCGTCAGCTGGCCGCCGAGCTCGACCTGCGGCCCACCAAGCAGCGCGGCCAGAACTTCGTCATCGACGCCAACACCGTGCGCCGGATCGTGCGCGAGTCCGCCATCACCGGTGACGACGTGGTCGTCGAGGTCGGTCCCGGGCTGGGCTCGCTGACCCTCGCGCTGCTGGAGGTCGCGCGCCGGGTGGTCGCGATCGAGGTCGACCCGCTGCTGGCCGAGCGGCTGCCCGCCACCATCGCGTCGTACGCCCCCGGGCAGGCCGACCGGTTCGAGGTCGTGCTGGCCGACGCCATGCGCGTCGACGCCCTGCCGGGTCCGCCGCCCACGGCGCTGGTCGCCAACCTGCCCTACAACGTCTCGGTGCCGGTGCTCATCCACCTCCTCACCCTGTTGCCGTCGCTCGAGCGCGGCCTGGTGATGGTGCAGGCCGAGGTCGCGGACCGCCTCGCGGCGCCGCCCGGGTCGAAGACCTACGGCGTCCCCAGCGTGAAGGCGGCGTGGTTCGCCGACGTACGACGCGCCGGCGCGATCGGGCGCAACGTCTTCTGGCCCGCCCCCAACGTCGACTCCGGCCTGGTCGCCTGGACCCGGCGCGAGCCGCCGGAGACCACCGCGACCCGCGAGCAGGTCTTCGCCGTCGTCGACGCCGCCTTCGCGCAGCGGCGCAAGCAGGTGCGGGCCGCGCTGCGCGGGCTGGCCGGCTCCGCGGACGCCGCGAGCGCCGCGCTGGAGGCCGCCGGCGTCGACCCCACCGCCCGCGGCGAGGTGCTCGACGTGACCGACTTCGCGCGGATCGCCGAGGGGCTCGCCTCGTTGGTCGAGCTCCCTCCGCGACCCTCCCGCGACCGGGTCGCGGAGTGAGCGTCACGGTCCGCGCGTCCGCCAAGATCAACCTCCACCTCGGCGTCGGCGCACCGCGCGAGGACGGCTTCCACCCGCTCGACACCGTCTACCAGGCGATCTCGCTCTACGACGACGTCACCGTCTCGGAGACCGACACGGACTCGCTGACCGTCACCGGGTCGGCGCACGTCGACGTGGCCGGCGTCCCGACCGACGCCACCAACATCGCGATGCGCGCCCTCGCCGAGGCGCCGTGCGGGAGCGCCCACGACGTGCGGATCGCCAAGCAGGTCCCCGTCGCGGGAGGCATGGCGGGCGGCTCCGCGGACGGCGCGGCGGCCCTGCTTGCCCACGACCGGCTGCACGACCTCCGCCAGAGCGACGACCTGCTCCTCGCCCAGGCGGCCCGGCTCGGCAGCGACGTGCCGTTCTCGCTCGTGGGAGGTACGGCGCGGGGCCGGGGCCGCGGCGAGCTGGTCGAGCCGATCGTCGACCACGGCACGTGGTGGTGGGTCGTGGTCCCGGCCGCCGTCGGCCTCTCGACGCCCGAGGTCTACCGCCACTTCGACCGGCTCCACCCGGACGCTCCCGCCGAGCCCGCCGAGCCGGCCGAGCTGCTGGCCGCGCTGGCGAGCGGCGAGCCGGTCCGGCTGGCCCGGGCGCTCCACAACGACCTGCAGGAGCCGGCGATCGACCTGCGCCCCGAGCTCGGCGACCTGATCGCGCGCGGCGAGGCGGAGGGTGCCCTGCGGGGGATGGTCAGCGGCTCCGGCCCGACCTGCGTCTTCCTCTGCGACTCGCAGGAGGGCTCGATGGAGGTCCTCACCGCGCTGTCGGCGTCGTACGACGTCGTGCTGTCCGCGGTCGGTCCGGTCGCCGGCGCGCACGTGCTCGGCTGACCGGCGCGGGCCCCGGCCGGGTCGAGTCGGGATGGGGTCGTGACCGGGTGGCATGAACCGCCACGGACGGGGAAGCATCCCGCTATGTTGTGCGCGACGTCGACGACGTCGCACTGATTGCCTGGGGGAGGCATCGTGACCGTGTTCCTGGTGGTGGGCGCCGTCGGCGTCGTGCTGCTGCTCGTGGCGCTCGTCGTCGGCGACGTCCTCGACGGTGCCCTCGAGGGCCTCAGCGCCGGCTTCTTCTCGACCGAGGCCCTGGCCGGGTTCCTCGGCGCCCTCGGCTTCGGCGGAGCGATCGCGCTGGAGACGACCGGGTCGACGTCGATCGCCGTGGTGGTCGGCCTCGTGCTCGGTGTGCTGCTGGGCTGGCTCGCCGCCCGGGCCTCGCGGTTCCTCCACGGCGACGGCGAGGGCGACACCGTGCGCACCTCCGACATGCTCGAGCGGATCGGCTCGGTGGTCAGCGCGATCCCCGAGGGCGGCTTCGGCGTCGTGTCGCTCAGCGTCGGCGGCCACATCACCCGGCTCAACGCCCGCTCGAGCGTCGCCGTCGCGGCCGGCACGCGGGTCAGCGTCACGCAGGTCATCTCGCCCACGGCCGTCCAGGTCGAGCCGCTCTTCCTCCCCTGAACCGTTCCACGTACGCCTTCTCGCTAGGAGCACTGCCATGTTCAACCTGTCCCCGGTCGTCACCGCCGTGATCGGCCTCGTCGTCCTCCTCGTGCTGCTGGCGCTGCTGGTGACCACGCGCTACAAGGTGGCCGGGCCCAACGAGTCGTTCATCGTCACCGGGCGCAAGGGCAAGGGGGAGGTGCGCAACCCGGAGACCGGCGAGATCTCCACCGACCTGTCCGGGCAGAAGGTCGTCATGGGCGGCGGCGTGTTCGTCATCCCGTTCGTGCAGCGCCTCGCCACCCTCGACCTGTCGTCGCGCCGGATCTCGGTCCAGATTCGCGGCGCCGTCTCCGGCCAGGGCATCAAGCTCAACCTCGACGGCGTCGCGCTCGTCAAGGTCGGCGGCAACGAGGACTCCATCCGCGCCGCCGGTCAGCGCTTCCTCAGCCAGCAGGAGGAGATCGAGACCTTCACCCAGGAGGTGCTCGCCGGTGCGCTGCGCTCGATCGTCGGCTCGATGTCGGTGGAGCAGATCATCCGCGACCGGGCGGCCTTCGCGCAGCGCGTCGCGGAGGAGTCGGAGTCCTCGCTGACCGGCCAGGGCCTCGTGCTCGACACCTTCCAGATCCAGGACATCACCGACGACGGCTCCTACCTCGCCGACCTCGGTCGCCCCGAGGCCGCCAAGCTCAACCAGCTCGCCTCGATCGCGGAGGCCAACGCCCGCCAGGCCGCCGAGCAGGCGCGCATCGCCGCGGAGCAGGAGATCGCGGTCACCCAGCGCGCGCTCGCGCTCAAGAACGCCGAGATCAAGGCCGAGACCGACGCCGCCAACGCCCAGGCCGCGGCCGCCGGACCGCTCGCCCAGGCCGACCGCGACCAGGCCGTCCTGCTCGAGCAGGAGAAGGTCGCCGTGCGGCAGGCGGCGCTCAAGGAGCGCCAGCTCGACACCGAGGTCCGCAAGCCCGCCGACGCCGAGCGCTACCGCGTCGAGACCGAGGCGCAGGGTCGCCGCAGCTCCGCCATCCTCGAGGCCGAGGCGCGCAAGGCCGCGTCGATCGCCAACGCCGAGGCCGAGGCCGAGAAGGCCCGCCTGACCGGTGAGGGCGAGAAGTCCCGGCGCTCCGCGCTCGCCGAGGCCGAGGCCATCGAGGGCGCCAAGCGCGGTGAGGCCGAGAAGGCTCGCCGCGTCGCCGAGGCCGACGCCGTACGCGCCGAGGGTGAGGCGGAGGCCGCCGCCATCCTCGCCGCGGGCCAGGCCGAGGCGGAGGCGATGGACAAGAAGGCCGCGGCCTTCGCCGGCTACAACGAGGCCGCCGTGCTCCAGATGCTCATCGAGGTGATGCCCAAGGTGGCCGCCGAGCTGGCCCGCCCGATGGGCAGCATCGACAAGCTGACCGTGATCTCCGCCGACGGCGCGGGGGAGCTGCCCAAGCAGGTGACCAACAACCTCGTGCAGACCATGGAGATGCTCAAGGCCACCACCGGGCTCGACGTCGAGTCGTTGATCCAGAAGTACTCCAGCAACGGCACGGCCTCGCTGGCCGGGGGCGCCCCGGACGGCGACGGGCGCGCGACCGCCTGACCGCCTCGTGAGCGGTGCGTGAGGGGGATTCGGCTGCCTACGAATCCACCTCAGGAACCGGCCGCCGGCGCGGCGTCGTACGACACACCCGCGGTGCGTGAGGCGGATCGTCGGCCACGGGAACCCTCCTCACGCACCGCCCGGGTCAGGGCGTACGCCGATCCGTGCGGACTGGGGTGCACCTGAGAGGATCGCCCGGACATGGCGAACCTGATCAACCTCGAGCGCGTCTCGAAGTCCTACGGCGTGCGACCCCTCCTCGACACCGTCTCCCTCGGCATCGCCGTGGGTGAGCGCGTCGGTGTGGTGGGACGCAACGGCGACGGCAAGACCACGCTGCTCGAGGTGATGACGGGGCTCGAGCAGCCCGACTCCGGCCGCGTGTCCCGCACGCGCGGGGTCGAGATCGGCTACCTCCACCAGGGCGACGAGCTGGTCGACAGCCACACCGTCCGCGAGGCGGTCCTGGGCGGGCGCCAGGACCACGAGTGGGCGGCCGACCCCACGATGCGGCAGGTGGTCGAGGAGCTGCTCGCCGGCGTGACCCTCGACCGTGCGGTCGTCGGCCTGTCCGGTGGTGAGCGACGCCGCTGCGCGCTCGCGGCGCTGCTGCTCTCGCGCCACGACCTGATCGTGCTCGACGAGCCCACCAACCACCTCGACGTCGAGGCCGTCGCCTGGCTCGCCGGCCACCTCGTCGGCCTGCCCAGCGCGCTCATCGTGGTGACCCACGACCGGTGGTTCCTCGACGCGGTGTGCCAGACGACGTGGGAGGTCCACGACGGCGCGGTCGACTCCTACGAGGGCGGCTACGCGGCGTACGTCCTGGCCAAGGCCGAGCGCCAGCGGCAGGCGGCCGCCACCGAGACGCGTCGGCTCAACCTCGCCCGCAAGGAGCTCGCGTGGCTGCGGCGCGGCGCCCCGGCGCGTACGTCGAAGCCGAAGTTCCGCATCGACGCGGCCAACGCGCTCATCGACGACGTCCCGCCGCCGCGCGACCGGATGGAGCTGCAGCGCTTCGCCAGCCAGCGCCTCGGCAAGGACGTCATCGACATCGAGGACGTCGACCTCGCGCGCGGCGAGCGGGTGCTGCTCGACCACGCCACGTGGCGCATCGGGCCGGGCGACCGGGTCGGGATCGTCGGCGTCAACGGCGCGGGCAAGACCTCGCTGCTGTCGCTCATCTCGGGCGCGCTGCAGCCCGACGTGGGCCGGGTCAAGCGGGGGCGCACCGTCGAGATGAAGCACCTCACGCAGGCGCTCGACGAGATCGACCCCGAGGCGCGGGTGCTGCCGACCGTCGAGTCGATCCGGCGGGTCACCAAGACCCTCGACGGCCAGGAGATCACCGCGACGTCGCTGCTGGAGCGGTTCGGCTTCACCGGCGACCGGCTGACCGCGCGGCTCGGCGACCTGTCCGGTGGTGAGCGGCGACGCTTCCAACTGCTCAAGCTGCTGCTGACCGAGCCCAACGTGCTGCTCCTCGACGAGCCCACCAACGACCTCGACATCGACACCCTCAACGTCCTCGAGGACTTCCTCGACTCCTGGCCCGGCACGCTGGTCGTGGTCTCCCACGACCGCTACTTCCTCGAGCGCGTCACCGACTCGGTCTGGGCGCTCCTCGGCGACGGCCAGGTCTCGATGCTGCCGCGCGGGGTCGACGAGTACCTCGAACGGCGGTCAGCGCTGCAAGCCGCCCACGCGGCGTCTCTCGCCGCGGCGTCAGCCGCACCCGTGGCGGCTCCGCACGACGCCGGGCCGTCGTCAGCGCCGGTCGCCGAGCCCAAGGCACGCCCCGGGTCCGCCGAGGACCGCGCCGCCCGCAAGGTGCTCGCCCGGGTGGAGAAGCAGCTCGAGCGCATCGCCGCGCGCGAGGCCGAGCTGCACGCCGAGATGGAGGCCAACCTCACCGACTACGACCTCCTCGCGCGGGTCGGCGAGCAGCTCGGCGAGCTGGCCGCGGAGAAGGAGGAGCTGGAGCTGGAGTGGCTCGAGGCCTCCGAGGTCGTGGAGTAGGCCCTCCGGTCGGATCATCCGCCGCATTTTCGGGCGGACCTCGTGGTGGACTCCCCGCTCGAGCGGGGAGTCCGCCACATGGTGGCCGTTGCAACCCCCACGAAGTGTCGGACTTCCCCGACAGGTTCAGCTGAAGGGCGCGAGCAGCGAGCGCAACAGGCTGGCGAGCTGGGTGCGGTCACGGTCGGGGAGGTCGGCCAGCAGGTCGGCCTCCGCCGCCAGCAGCGCCTCGAAGGCGCCGTCGACCGCCGCCTTGCCGTCGGCGGTCAGCCGCACCAGCACCCCGCGCCGGTCGCGGGGGTCGGGGAGGCGCTCGACGAGACCCCGCCCGGCGAGCCGGTCCACGCGGTTGGTCATCGTGCCGCTGGTCACGAGCGTCTCGCGCAGCAGCCGTCCGGGGGAGAGCTCGTAGGGCTGCCCGGCGCGGCGCAGGGCGGCGAGGACGTCGAACTCCCACGACTCGATGCCGTGCGCGGTGAAGGCGTCGCGCCGGGCCAGGTCGAGGTGGCGGGCCAGGCGGCTGATGCGCGAGAACACCTCGACAGGTGCGAGGTCCAGGTCGCCGCGCTCGCGGCGCCACGCCTCGACCAGGTCGTCCACCTCGTCACGCATGTCGCCATCGTGCCAGATCGGTCGAGAATCTTGACATCGAGACTGTTCGCGACGAAGGTGGCCGATATCTCGACATCAAGACACTTCCCGCGACAGTCCGGCGAGAATTGGATGCCCTGAGGGCCTGTCACCACCGTTGGCCACTGGACCACCCCGCGGGCGAGGAGGAGAGCTGCGCATGAGCCACACCTGGGACCCCGACCGCTACCTGGCGTACGCCGACGAGCGCGGCAGACCGTTCGTCGACCTGCTGGCCCGGGTGCCCGCGGAGAACCCGCGCGTCGTCGTCGACCTCGGCTGCGGGCCGGGCAACCTCACCGCCCTGCTCGCCGACCGATGGCGCAGCGCCGCGGTCACAGGCGTCGACAGCAGTCCCGAGATGATCGAGGCCGCCCGCGCCGTCGTCGGCATCCGGTGGGAGGTCGGCGACCTGCGTGACTGGGCCCGCCCCGACCCGCTGGCCCTGCGCGAGCCGATCGACGTCATCGTCTCCAACGCCACCCTCCAGTGGGTCCCCGACCACCTCGAGCTCCTGCCGGGCCTGATCGAGCGCCTGCAGCCCGGCGGGTGGCTCGCCTTCCAGGTCCCCGGCAACTTCGACGAGCCCAGCCACACCGCCCGCACCGACCTGGCCGCCCGGGCGCCCTACGCCGAGCACGTGCGCGACGCCGGCGTCCCGACGAGCCGCGACCCGGTCGACTACGCCCGCGTCCTGCTGGACCTCGGGTGCGAGGTCGACGCGTGGGAGACGACGTACCTCCACGTCCTGACCGGCGCGGACCCCGTCTTCGACTGGGTCTCGGGCACGGGCGCGCGACCGACGCTGCAGGCGCTGCCCGACGACCTCCGGCCGCTCTTCGAGGACGAGTTCAAGGCGCTGCTCCGCCAGGCCTATCCGGCCGACTCGGCCGGCCGCGTGGTCCTGCCCTTCCGGCGGATCTTCGTCGTGGCGCGCAAGCCGCAGGGGGTGCCGGTCCCGTGAGGCTCCACCACGTCCAGGTCGCGTGCCCGCCCGCCGGGGAGGACGAGGCCCGCCGCTTCTACGGCGAGGGGCTCGCGATGACCGAGGTCGACAAGCCCGCTGACCTGGCGGCCCGCGGCGGCTGCTGGTTCCGTGCGTACGACGACGCGGGAGCCGTCGCGGCCGAGCTGCACGTCGGCGTCGAGGAGCCGTTCGCGGCCGCGCGCAAGGCCCACCCGGCCTTCGTCGTCGACGACCTCGACGAGGTGGCGGGCCGGCTGCGCGCGCTGGGCTTCGCCGTCGACGAGAGCCAGCGGGACTCGTTCCCCGGCCACGTGCGCCTCCACGCCTTCGACGGCCACGGCAACCGGGTCGAGGTGCTGCAGCCGCGCTGAGGTGCCGGCCCGCGTCCCCACGGTGCGCCGCAGCTGACGGGCGCGGACCGGACCTGGTGGGGGAGTCCGACACTTCGAGGGGGTTGCAACGGCCTCCCGGTGGCGGACTCCCCGCTCGAGCGGGGAGTCCACCAGAAGTTACCGACTGGTAGCCTCCCGGCATGACTGCCGTCCTCGACCTCTGGAGGAAGACCTCCGCCCTCCCGCTGGGCGACCGGGTCTTCTCGATCGCCTTCGGCCGGAAGGCGCCGTACTTCGCCTCGATCCGGCCGCGGTTCACCGTCATCGAGCCCGACCACGCCGAGCTGGTGATCCCCGACCGGCGCCGGGTGCACAACCACATCGGCACCGTGCACGCCATCGCGCTGTGCAACGGCCTCGAGGCGGCGATGGGCGCGCTCGCCGAGGCGACCATCCCGCGCGACCGGCGCTGGATCCCCAAGGGCATGGAGGTCGCCTACACCGCGAAGGCCTCCTCCGACATCACCTGCATCGCCGAGACCGACCCCGGCCAGTGGACGGCCGAGGTCGGTGAGGGCTACGACCTGCCGGTGCGCGTGCGAGGCGTCCGCACCGACGGAACCGTCGTCGTGGAGGGCGAGATCAGGCTCTGGGTGACCGCGAAGCGAGCCTGAGCCGGGTCAGACGTTGCGGCCGCCGTCGAGGTTGCCGACCCGGCTGAGCTCGAGCGGGTTCTTCTCGCCGACGAGGCGCTTCTGCACGATCGTGGCGATCCAGGTGAGGATCAGGTTGACCACGACGTAGAGCGCGGTGATGACGATGGTGGTCTGCACCTGGTTGCCGAACTCCTGGTAGATCGGCTTGCCGACCGCGGTGAGGCCGGGGGCCAGGATGTAGTAGCCGAGGCTGGTGTCCTTCAGCGCCACGACCATCTGGCTGATGATCGTGGGCAGCATGATCTTGACGCCCTGAGGGAGCAGCACCGAGGTCATCACCTGCGACTTGCGCATGCCGATGGCGTACGCCGCCTCGCCCTGGCCCTGCGGCACGGCGTTGATGCCGGCGCGGAACACCTCGGCGAGCACCGAGCCGTTGTAGAGGGTCAGGGCGATGACCACGCACCAGAAGGACGTGAGTGGTCCGTCGCCGATGGCCAGCAGGAAGAACGTGAAGATCATCAGCAGCAGCACCGGCACGGCGCGGAAGAACTCCACGACGAGCCACGCCGGCCAGCGCACCCAGCCGTGGTCGGACAGCTTCGCGACACCGAAGACGAGTCCGAAGACCACGGCGAAGATGATCGAGAAGAAGGCCATCTTCAGCGTCTCGAGCAGGCCGTCGACGAGGATGTACTGGACGTAGTCGGGGGTGACGAAGGGCTCCCAGAGCGCGTACTCGAGCTGCCCGGCGTCGTACATCTTCCAGACGCCGAAGGCGACCAGCGCCAGCAGGGCGACCAGGCTGATGACGGAGTAGATGCGGTGGCGCGCGACCGTCTTGGGGCCCGGCGCGTCGAAGAGGACGGAAGCGCTCATCGGGCCACCCTCACCTTTCGCTCGACGAGGTACGACGACAGGGAGATGACCTCGACGACGATGATGTAGCCGATCGCGAAGGCGACGAAGATCCCGATCCGCTGGTCCGCATTGTTGTTGGTGAAGCCGCGCATCGTGGCGGTCGCCTCGGCGAGCCCGAAGGCCGCCGCGACCGAGGTGTTCTTGGCCAGTGCGATCAGCACGCTGGTCATCGGCGGGATGACCGCGCGCGCCGCCTGGGGCAGGATGACGAGGTTCATCGACTGCGCGAAGGTGAGCCCGATCGCCCGACCGGCCTCGGCCTGTCCGAGCGGTACGGCGTTGACGCCGGAACGCATCGCCTCGCAGACGAACGCCGAGGTGTAGAGCGTCAGCGCCAGGCAGGCGCGGAAGAAGAACGCGGAGACGTTCCAGCCGCCGATCTCGATGCCCTCGACGAACTTGAAGTTGTAGCCCAGCACCGGCATCGCGATGAAGATGAAGATGAAGATCATCAGCAGCGGCGTGTTGCGGAACAGGGTGACGTAGACCGCCGCGGCCTTGTTGAGGACCGACACGGGGCCGACGCGGAAGACGGCGAGGATCGTTCCCAGCACGAGGGAGGCGATGCCGGAGACGACGAACAGGCCGATGGTCAGGCCGAAGGCCTTGAGGTACTCGTCGAAGTTCGAGAACACCGCGTCCATGGGCGGGGGCTCCTCTCTGCGGGACGCCGGCGGGCCTCGCGGCCCGCCGGCGTCCGATCAGGTGGTGATGTGGTCCAGCGTCAGGCGGCCGGGCACTCGTCCATCGCCGGCGGCTCGGGCGTCTCCACACCCGACTGGCCGAGGGTGGCCTCGAAGGCCTCGCCCCACGTGCCGTCCTCCTGCGCGTCGGTGAGCGTGTCGACGATCCACTGGCACATCTCGGGCTTGTCGAGGCTGTAGCCCACGCCGTAGCGCTCCTCGGAGAACGGGTCCACGACGACCTTGAGCTCGTCGGGGTTCTCCGCGGCGTAGCCGAGCAGGATCGCGCCGTCGGTGGTCATGGCGTCCACGGTGCCGCTGAGGACCTGGTCGACGCACTCGGAGTAGGTGTCGAAGCCGCGCGGCTTGGCGCCCTCGGCCTTGATGTTCTCCAGCGACGTGGAGCCGGTCACGGAGCAGACCTCGGTGCCCTTGACGTCGTCGAGGGTCTCGATGTCGCTGTCGGACTTCACCAGCAGCTGCTGGCCCGTGACGTAGTAGGGGCCGGCCTGGCCGACGACCTGGCGACGCTCGTCGGTGATGGAGTAGGACGCGATGACGAGGTCGACCTCGCCCTCCTGGAGGAACGGCTCACGGTTGTCGGAGATCGTCTCCTTCCAGGTGATGTCCTCGGGGGCGATGCCGAGCGAGCCGGCGAGGATCTTGCCGATCTCGGGGTCGAAGCCGACGGGCATGTCGTCGGTGGCGCCCTTGAAGCCGATACCCGGCTGGTCGTACTTGACGCCGATCGTGATCTCCCCGGAGTCGGCGAACTCCTTCATCGCCGTCCCGTCGTCGAACTCGTCGGCGGCGTTCTCCTGGACCTCGACGTCGGTGGCCTCGCCACCGTCGTCACCCGCGTCGCCGCAGGCCGCCAGCGAGAGGGCCAGCCCGACCGTCGCGATGACGGCCTTGGTACGGATGAATCGCATCTGCTTCTCCCTTGTCTGTCCCGAGCCGGATCTTCCGGCCCCCGTGGGTGGTGCTGTGACAGGTCAGTGCTTGAGGATCTTCCCGAGGAAGTCCTTGGCGCGGTCCGAGCGAGGGTTGGTGAAGAACTCCTCGGGCGTGTTCTCCTCGACGATCGCGCCGTCGGCCATGAAGACGACGCGGTCGGCGGCGGTGCGGGCGAAGCCCATCTCGTGGGTGACGACGATCATCGTCATGCCCTGCTCGGCGAGGTCGACCATGACGTCGAGCACCTCCTTGATCATCTCCGGGTCGAGCGCGGAGGTGGGCTCGTCGAAGAGCATCACCTTCGGCTCCATGGCCAGCGCGCGGGCGATGGCCACGCGCTGCTGCTGGCCGCCGGAGAGCTGCGCGGGGTACTTCTCGGCCTGGTGGCCGACGCCGACGCGGTCGAGGAGCTCGCGCGCCTTCTTCTCGGCCTCCTCCTTCTTCATCCCACGCACCTTGATCGGGCCGAGGGTGACGTTCTCGAGGATCGTCTTGTGGGCGAAGAGGTTGAAGCTCTGGAAGACCATGCCGACCTCGGCGCGCAGGGCGGCGAGCGCCTTGCCCTCCTGGGGGAGGTCCTTGCCGTCGAGGGTGATGGTGCCCTCGTCGATGGTCTCGAGCCGGTTGATCGTGCGGCACAGGGTGGACTTGCCCGAGCCGGAGGGCCCGATCACGACGACCACCTCGCCGCGCTTGACGGTGAGCTCGATGTCCTGGAGTGCGTGGAGCTGCCCGAAGTGCTTCTGGACTCCGCTCAGCACGACGAGGGGCTCCCCCCGGCCGGCGCTGACGGGGGCCGTTTCCTGCGCGGTCATAGGCGCAACCTATCGGCACGTGGACCGGTCGGGCCATCGCACATGGCCCGTCAGGACTATTACAGATGGGTGACAATTCCGGCGTCGGGATCCCAGCGACGCAGCGACGTCAGCGTCAGCACCACGTCCTCGTGCCCCAGCGCCTCGACCGCCCGGCCCACGTCGGCGCGGTCCATCCGCCGGGCGAGGGTGAGGTGGGGGAGCCAGCCGAGGTGCTGCACGTCGCGCACGCGCGAGCGCAGGTCGAGCACCGCGCGCACCAGCGGGTCCGGCACGTCGAGGACGCGTACGACGGAGACGCGGGTGCCCCCGAGCAGGGCGATGCCCGACGCGCGCACCTCCGCCGGCAGGTGCGGAGCCACCAGGTCGGCGGCTCGCTGCTCGTCGTCCCGGCCCAGGGCCGGGGCGGCGAGCACGGTGACGTGCGGGCTGTTGGTGGCGCCGCGATGGTCGAGCTGGGAGGGCAGGCCCGCGTCGCGCAGCACCTGCCAGTCACGACGTACGACGTCGCAGCCGGCCTCGTCGGGCAGCAGCTCGAGCGCGTGCATGCGGGGCATGGCGCGAGCCTAGGTGGGCCGCACGATTGCCGGGGCCCCCGCGTGCCGCCGTACCCTTGACCGGTCATGAGCACCGTCGCCGAGAGCCCCGCACGCACCTACGAGGTCAAGACCTACGGGTGCCAGATGAACGTCCACGACTCCGAGCGGCTCAGCGGCCTGCTGGAGGACGCGGGCTACGTCCGCGCCGCCTCCGACGACCAGGCGGACGTCGTCGTCTTCAACACCTGCGCGGTGCGGGAGAACGCCGACAACAAGCTCTACGGCAACCTCGGCCACCTCGCGCCGGTCAAGGCGGAGAGGCCCGGCATGCAGATCGCCGTCGGCGGCTGCCTCGCGCAGAAGGACCGCGACACCATCACCGAGCGGGCGCCGTGGGTCGACGTGGTGTTCGGCACCCACAACATCGGCTCGCTGCCGGTGCTGCTCGAGCGGGCGCGCGTGCAGGAGGAGGCGCAGGTCGAGATCCTCGAGTCGCTGTCGGTCTTCCCCTCGACGCTGCCGACCAAGCGCGAGTCGGCCTACGCCGCGTGGGTGTCGATCTCGGTCGGCTGCAACAACACCTGCACGTTCTGCATCGTCCCCGCGCTGCGCGGCAAGGAGAAGGACCGCCGCCCGGGCGAGATCCTGGCCGAGGTCGAGGCGCTCGTCGCCGAGGGCGTCACCGAGATCACCCTGCTCGGCCAGAACGTCAACGCCTACGGCGTGGAGTTCGGCGACCGCCAGGCCTTCTCCAAGCTGCTGCGCGCGTGCGGCTCGATCGAGGGGCTGGAGCGGGTGCGCTTCACCTCGCCGCACCCGGCCGAGTTCACCGACGACGTCATCGAGGCGATGGCCGAGACGCCCAACGTGATGCCGTCCCTCCACATGCCCCTGCAGTCGGGCTCCGACAAGGTGCTGCGCGACATGCGCCGCTCCTACCGGCAGTCGAAGTACCTCGGGATCATCGAGCGCGTCCGCGCCGCCATCCCCGACGCCGCGATCACCACCGACATCATCGTCGGCTTCCCCGGCGAGACCGAGGACGACTTCCAGGCCACCCTCGACGTCGTGCGCGCCGCCCGATTCTCGTCGGCCTTCACCTTCCAGTACTCCAAGCGCCCCGGCACGCCGGCCGCCGTCCTCGACGACCAGGTCCCGCCCGACGTGGTCAAGGACCGCTACCTCCGCCTCGCCGCCGTGGTCGACGAGGTCGCGTGGGAGGAGAGCAAGGCGCTCGTCGGGCGCACCCTCGAGCTGATGGTCTCCGAGGGCGAGGGCCGCAAGGACGTCGCCACCAAGCGGCTGTCCGGCCGCGCCCCCGACAACCGGCTCGTCCACTTCGCCGCGGACTTCTCCGCCGTCGACGCCGACTCGGTGCGCCCGGGCGACATGGTGACCGTCGAGGTCACCTACGCCGCCCCGCACCACCTGGTCGCCGACGGTTCCATCCGGTCCCTGCGCCGCACCCGCGCCGGTGACGCCTGGGAGCGTCGTACGTCGACCCCGCCCGCGCCGTCCTCCGTCGGGCTCGGCATGCCCGCCGTCGGCGTACCCGCACCCCTGCCCCCGGCGCCCGCCTGCGGCTGACCGTCTCTGTGCGGTGGCTGTGGTCCACCGGATGGACCACAGCCACCGCACTCTCGGACGGGCCGTCCTGGTCAGCTCGCCTGCCGCAAGCTCTGGGGGCACGCGGGACACGTCCGCGTGGTGCCCGGCCACCCGCGCGCGTTGAGCAGTCGGCCCACGCGGAACGCGGTCGCGCACGGCCGGGCGAAGACCTGGCCCCACCCGAGTCGCACGGTGCCGAGTCGTTCGACAGCCGCGTCGAGGTCGCGGTCGAGGTCGGCGTCACGCTGGTGGGGACTGTCGTGCCACATCCGGCCGTCGAGCTCGACGATCTGCCCGACCCCGTAGACGACGTCCCGGTACAGCGGGCCGTTGACCGAGTCGAGGAGTTGGCGTTCGGCGACCGGCAGACCGTGCGGGCGTTCGACGAGCGTGAGGTAACCGTGCTCGAGGACCGAGCACGTGCCCTGCCCGAGGTCGGTGAGCACACCGTGCAGGAAGGCCCGATGCGCGATCCTCGCCCGTGCGTCGAGGGCGTCTCGGATGCGTTCCGGCGTGGTGCGCCGGGCCCGGACGGCGTCGGACAGGGTGGCGATCGCGTCGAACCGACCGCTGGCTGCCGCAGCCACGTCGACCAAGGCCTCCTCGATGCGCACGCGCGGCGGGCTGGCGTTCCACTGCACCTTGGCCTCGAAGTCACTGATCCGGTGGAGGCGGTAGCCGCGGGGCACCTGCAGCGTGCGGTGGCGGTCGACGGCGAGGTGGATCACCGAGTCGTCGCGGCCGGCACGGCCCGGTCCGTCGCCGGCCCGGAGGGCGCTGTCCCGGGCCAGGGCGGCCGGCCATGCGAGCAGGACCCCGCCCCACGCCCGCTGGACCCACGTGGGCCGGCCCGTGTGGTTGACGAAGACGCCGTCGTACAGGCGTACGAGGTCGCGTCGGCGCAGCAGGCGCTTGACGTCGTGGCCACGTGCTCCGGCGGCGGTCAGCTGCCTGCGGCAGATGACACCCGACTGCTGGGCGAGCACTCCGGAACAGGCGTCGAGATCCATCGCCCCACCCTCGTCCTGGCGGCGTGGTGCACGCCAGACGGCCCGCGTCGCCTGTGGAGAACGACAGCGCGGTGGCTGTGGTCCGTCCCACGGACCACAGCCACCGCGTTGTGCGTGGATCAGGCCTGCGAGGGTCAGGCGGGCGGCTCCGGCGAGCCGTCCTCGGCCTCCTGGCCGGCGCGGGGGGTGTCGGACTCCTTGTCCTCGGTCTCACCGTCGGGCGCCTGCGGCTTCTCGTCGGGCTCGGCGATCTCGTCGGGCAGGACGTCGTCGACGGCCGGGTTGTCGTCCGGGTCGAGGTCCCGCGCCAGGCCGGTGTCGGCCGGGTCGTCCTCCAGTGCGTCGACGCCGCCGGGCACCAGCTGGGGCTCCTCCGCATACGGCTCGGGCATCGGGCTGAGCTCTTCGTTGGTCATCGCTTCCCTCCCTTGGTCTCCGGCGATCCTGCCTCGACCGTCCCCAGAGGGCCACCCCCGGTCGGGCGGGCGTCCCACCCGAAGGTGAGGTAGCCGACGCCGGAGGTGAGGTGGGCGAGCGCGTGCGCCTCGTGCGGCACCATCGGCTCGGGGAGGGCGTCGAGGGCGAACCACCCCAGGGAGGCCGCCTTCTCGGGCTCGACGATGCGCGGGTCGCCGTTCCACGAGCGGGCGGTGAAGAACCAGTCCACCCGCTCCTCCACCGCCGGCCCGAACTGGCTGCGCTGCATCGTCAGCACGAACTCCAGCGCGACGTCGGTGATGCCGAGCTCCTCGAGGGCCTCGCGGCGCGCGGCGTCGTACGCCGTCTCTCCCGGCTCGACGTGCCCGGCGGCCGCGGCCGCCCAGTGGCCGGGCATGTAGGGGACCGGCCCGCGTCGCTGGAGCAGCACCTCCGTGCCGCCGGCGCCGTCGCGGAGCAGGTAGACGTAGGACGCCGGGACGAGGGCGAAGCGGTCGGTCACGCGGTCAGCGGGGCGTGGTCGGCGGGATGTCGTCGTTCCTGCCGTCGAGCGAGTCGAGCGCGTCACGCGCCTTGCCGGTGGCCTGGTCGATCTTGTCGGCGTGCTTGCCGCCGGTCTTCTCGTTGACCATGCTGCCGGCCTTGTCGATGCCCTGCGCGATCTTGTCGCCGTGCTGGTCGACGGCGTCGGTGAGCTTGGCCTTCGCCTTGTTCAGGAAACTCATGGGTGCTCCTCGGGTCGGCGCCGGCCACCCCGGCGGGTGAGGACTCCGGCACCGCCGAGACTAGCCACGCTGCGACAATCGCGGCATGCCTCGTGTGCCCCGACCGGTCGTCGCTGTCGTCGGCGCCACGGCGTCGGGCAAGACCGGGCTGAGTCTCGACCTCGCCGAGCGGCTCGGGGGAGAGGTGGTCAACACCGACGCGATGCAGGTCTACCGCGGCATGGACGTGGGCACCGCCAAGCTGCCCGTCGCCGAGCGGCGAGGGATCCCGCACCACCTGCTCGACCTCTACGAGGTCACCGCGCCGGCCACCGTCGCGCTCTTCCAGGGCTGGGCGCGCGAGGCGATCGCCGACATCCGCGGCCGCGACGCCACCCCGGTGCTCGTCGGCGGTTCGGCGCTCTACACCCGCGCGATCCTCGACCGCTTCGAGTTCCCGGGCACCGACGACTCGCTCCGCCGCGAGCTCGAGGTCGAGCTCGACCGGATCGGCAGCCACGCGCTGCACGAGCGGCTGGCGGGGGTCGACCCCGAGGCGGCCGCGCAGATCCTGCCCGACAACGGGCGCCGCGTCGTACGTGCGCTCGAGGTCGTCGCGCTCACCGGACGGCCGTTCAGCGCCAGCCTCCCGCGCCTGGAGTACGTCGACCCGCTGACCGTGCAGATCGGCGTCGACATCGACCGGCCGACGCTCGACGCCCGCATCGCCCGGCGGGTCGAGGAGATGTTCGCCAGCGGGTTCGTCGAGGAGGTCGAGGCGCTGCTCGCCCGCGGCCTCGCCGACGCGCGCACCGCGTCGCGCGCGATCGGCTACCGCGAGGTGATGGGCTTCCTCGCCGGCGACCGGAGCCTGGCCGAGGCGGTCGAGCAGACCACCGTCGCCACCCGCCGCTTCGCGCGCCGCCAGGACTCGTGGTTCCGCAAGGACCCGCGCATCGTGTGGGTCGCGCACGACGACCCCGACCGCGTGGAGAAGGCGGTCGGGGCGGTCGAGCGGCTCGGCGGCTAGGACGGTCACGCGCGACCGGGCGTCGCTGTCGGTGGTCAGTGTCATGGTGGTCCGATGGCGACGATCTACTACACCGGCTGCACGCTCGACGGCTTCATCGCGACCGACGACCACTCCCTCGACTGGCTGACCTCCCGCGACATCGACCAGGAGGGCCCGATGTCCTACGGCGGCTTCCGTGAGCGGCTCGGCGCCTGCGTCATGGGGGCCACCACCTGGCAGTGGATCCTCGACCACGACGACGACCCGTGGGGTCCGCTGCCGACCTGGGTGCTGACCCACCGCACCTTCCCGGAGGCGCCGGCGAGCGTCCGGTTCGACCGCGACGACGTGCGCCGCGTGCACGCCGAGATGACCGAGGCGGCCGACGGCAAGGACCTCTGGGTCGTGGGTGGGGGCGAGCTGGTCGGGCAGTTCCACGACGCGGGCCTGCTCGACGAGGTGTGGCTGCAGTACGCGCCCGTGACGATCGGCAGCGGGGCTCCCGTGCTGCCGCGCCACGTCGAGCTGCGGCTCGAGGAGGTCGCCCGCAACCGCGACTTCATGTGCGGGCGCTACTCGGTCGTCCGCTGACGCCGTCCGGTCCACCGCCACCGCCGGTCCGGAGGGTGCGGCGACGCACCCGCGGGGGTGTTGGACAACCCCCCGGCACGGCGGCAGGGTGGGACCACCGACTCCCGGGAGGAACCCCCATGCCCCACCTCGCTCGCCGTGTCACCGCCGGCGTCTCGGCCGCCAGCGGCCTCGCGGTCGCCGCCGCCCTCGTCGCGACCCCGGTCCCCGCCCAGCCGGCCGCCCAGGCCGTGTCCAGCGCGCCGGCGCCGTCGACCACCTCCGACCGCCCGACGGTCAAGGACCCCACCGCGGTGGGCAAGGGCGGTGCGATCAGCACGGTCGACCCCGAGGCGAGCGCGGCCGGCCTCAAGGTCCTCAAGGCCGGCGGCAACGCGGTCGACGCGGCGGTGGCGGCCGCCGCGACGCTCGGCGTCACCGAGCCCTACAGCGCCGGCATCGGTGGTGGCGGCTACTTCGTCTTCTACAACGCCAAGTCCGGCAAGGTCCGCACGCTCGACGGCCGCGAGACCGCCCCGATGAAGATGCCGCAGGACGCCTTCATCGACCCCGCGACGGGCAAGCCCTACACGTTCACCCCCGACCTGGTGACCAGTGGCGCGAGCGTCGGCACCCCCGGCACCCTCGCCACCTGGGACAAGGCGCTCGGCAACTGGGGCACGATGTCGCTGGCCGACGCGCTGGCGCCGGCCACGAAGGTCGCGCGTCGCGGCTTCAAGGTCGACGAGACCTTCCGGCAGCAGACCTTGGACAACGAGGTGCGCTTCGCCGCCTTCAAGGACTCCAAGAAGCTCTTCCTGCCCAAGGGCGACGCCCCCAAGGTCGGCTCGGTCTTCCGCAACCCGGAGCTCGCCGACACCTACGACATGATCGCCCAGCGCGGCACCAAGGCGTTCTACCGCGGCAAGCTCGCCCGCCTGATGTCCGACATCGTCCGCAAGCCGCGCACGACGAAGAACACCGAGCTCCCCGTGCCCGCCGGCTGGCTCACCGCGCGCGACCTCCGCGACTACCGGGTCCGCTCGCAGCGCGCCGCCCGCACGACCTACCGCGGCCACGACGTCTACGGCATGGCGCCTTCCTCGTCCGGCGGCACCACCGTGGGCGAGGCGCTCAACATCCTCGAGCGCTACGACCTGTCGTCGATGACCCCCGAGCAGGCGCTCCACCACTACCTCGAGGCCAGCGCGCTGGCGTTCGCCGACCGCGGCAAGTACGTCGGCGACCCGGCGTTCGTCGACGTACCGGTCAAGCGGCTCCTCGACGACACGTTCGCCGCCGAGCGGGCGTGCTCCCTCAACCCGGCGAAGGCGGCCACCAAGCCGGTCGCGGCCGGCGACGTGACGTCCTACGACGGCGTGTGCGCGCCGTCGTCGGCCAAGGGCACGACCGACGCCGACACGGAGAACATCTCCACCACCAACCTGACCGTCGCCGACCAGTGGGGCAACGTCGTCGAGTACACGCTCACCATCGAGCAGACCGGCGGCTCGGGCATGGTCGTGCCGGGCCACGGTTTCCTGCTCAACAACGAGCTCACCGACTTCTCCACCGTCTACGACGCCGCCGACCCCAACCGCATCCAGCCGGGCAAGCGCCCGCGCAGCTCGATGTCGCCGACGATCGTGCTCAAGGACGGCAAGCCGTTCCTGGCGCTGGGCTCGCCCGGCGGCTCGACGATCATCACGACCGTGCTGCAGATGCTCGTCAACCGCATCGACCTCGGGATGACGATCGAGGAGGCCATCGCGGCGCCGCGCGCGACGCAGCGCAACACCGCCAACGTGACCGCCGAGCCGGCGTTCATCGCGGCCTACGGGCCGGCGCTGACGGCGCTCGGGCACACCCTCGTCCCGGCGGGCGACGCCTTCACCAGCGCCGCCGAGATCGGTGCGGCGACCGCGATCGAGATCGGTCCGCGCAAGCGGCTGACCGCGGTGGCCGAGCCGAGCCGTCGTGGCAAGGGGTCCGCGAAGGTGGTCGACCCGCGCTGACCGCCGGGCGGGGTGGGACACTTCCCGGGTGAGCTACCCCTTCCTGAAGGGCCACGGCACGGAGAACGACTTCGTGGTGCTGCCCGACCCCGACGGCACGGTGCACGGCGACCTGCCCGCCGAGCGCGTGCGGGCGCTGTGCGACCGCCGGTCCGGCATCGGCGGCGACGGTGTGCTGCGGGCCGTCCGCGAGGACGACGGCTGGTTCATGGACTACCGCAACGCCGACGGCTCGGTCAGCGAGATGTGCGGCAACGGGGTCCGGGTCTTCGCGCGCTACCTCCACGAGCGCGAGGGGGAGGCCTTCCCCATGCGGATCCGCACCCGCGACGGGGTCAAGGTCCTCGACCGGACGGGCGACGAGTACACCGCCGACATGGGCACCCCCGAGGTGTTCGGCGAGACGGAGGTGTCGGTGATGGGCCGCTCGTGGCCCGCGGTCCACGTCTCGATGGGCAACCCCCACGCCGTGGCCTTCGTCGACAACCTCGCCGCGCCCGGCCCGCTGCTCGAGCCGCCGGAGCACGACGACGCGATCTACCCCGAGGGCGTCAACGTCGAGTTCGTGGTGCGCCGCGGTGAGCACCACGTCGCGATGCGCGTCCACGAGCGCGGCTCCGGGGAGACCCGCTCCTGCGGCACGGGTGCCTGCGCGGTCGCGGTCGCCACCGCGCTGGCCGACGACGCGCCGCGCGGGACGACGTACCGCGTGGACGTCCCCGGCGGCACGCTGCACGTGGTGTGGACCGAGGACGACCGGGTCCTGATGACCGGCCCCGCCGTCCTCGTCGCTGAGGGCACCACCGACCTTTGAGGCGGGCAGCGTCGATCGAGGCACGAGGTCGACAGGTGGGCTC
The DNA here is from genome assembly GCF_024199985.1 of Nocardioides pinisoli. Classification (GTDB taxonomy): domain Bacteria; phylum Actinomycetota; class Actinomycetes; order Propionibacteriales; family Nocardioidaceae; genus Nocardioides; species Nocardioides pinisoli. The sequence goes on along the minus strand of NZ_JANARS010000006.1, from coordinate 296,780 downwards.
GACCAGGTCGAGTGGCCGCGCGCCTGAGGAACGAAGGCGCGTACGGATGTACCGAGACCGGGCCATAAGATCCGCGCCATGGACATCACCGGATCCACCGCCATCGTCACCGGCGGCGCGAGCGGCATCGGCGCCGCGGTCGCGCGCGCCCTCGCCGCGAAGGGCGCCGTGGTCGTCGTCGCCGACCTGAACGCCGAGAAGGGCGAGGCGCTGGCCGCGGAGATCGGTGGCGTCTTCGCCGCCGTCGACGTGACGCGGACCGAGCAGGTCGCCGCCGCCGTCGAGGCGGCCGCGGAGATCGCCCCGCTGCGGGCGTGCGTCAACTCCGCCGGCATCGGCTGGGCGCAGCGCACCATCGGCCGCGACGGCCTGCTCGAGCAGGCCCACGACCTCGACGCCTTCCGCAAGGTCGTCGAGATCAACCTGATCGGCACCTTCGACATGACCCGCCAGGCCGCGACCGTGATGAGCCGCAACGAGCCCGACGCCGACGGCCAGCGCGGCGCGATCGTCAACCTCGCCTCGGTCGCCGCCTTCGACGGCCAGATCGGGCAGGCGTCCTACTCCGCCTCCAAGGGCGGCGTGGTCGGCATGACCCTGCCGGTCGCACGCGACCTGTCCGCGGCCGGCATCCGGCTCAACACCGTCGCGCCGGGCCTGATCGACACCCCGATCTACGACGCGTTCCCCGACCCGGAGGAGTTCAAGGCCAACCTCGGCCAGAACGTCCTCTTCCCCAAGCGCCTCGGCCGCGCCGACGAGCTCGCCAGCATGGTCGTGGAGTGCCTGACCAACTCCTACATGAACGGCGAGACGATCCGCGTCGACGGCGGCATCCGGATGCCACCCAAGTGACGCCCCACCCCGCGCCGGCCGCCTGACTGGTCCAGACCGTCGTCCACGATTCGAGCGATCCCCGGCACGGGACGCCCGTAAGGGTGGATGGTGCTGGCGGGAAGCATGCATCAACGCCTGTGGGGGGCACGATGACGAACGTGGTGGAGCCGCGCGCAGCGACGGCTCGTGGGGACGACAACGAGCTGGCGACGCTCGTACGACGCTGGGTGGGCGTGCGCCGGGGAGGCGCCCTTCGGGTCGCACCCGAGCCAGCCCCGCCAGCGCATCCAGCGCATCCAGCGCCGCCGGCCGCGTCGGCACCTGTGGGACCTGAGAAGTCGGCGCCCGGCCCGTCCGCCGCTCGGGTCCTCCCGCGCCGGCCGACCGGGGACGACCCCGAGCAGGCGAGGCGGGTGGCCGTGCTGATCGACGCCCGGCGCATCACCGCCGACGCGGCGGCCGGGCTGCTCGACCGGCTCCCCGCGCGCGGGTCGGTCACCGTGTGCCGCGCCTACGCAGACTGGAGCCGGTCCGACCTCGGGTCGTGGGTCGAGCACCTCCGGCGGCAGGGGCTGCACTCCTTCCACCAGTTCGCCGACGACGACGACCAGGCGCGGGTGGCGCTGGCCATCGACGCCGTCGACGTCGCTCGTGAGGCGTCGGTCGACGAGGTGGTCCTGGCCGGCGACATGACCTCGATGCTCCCGCTGCTGCACCGCCTGCACGCGGCCGGCGTACGGGTCGTGGTGGTGGGTCCGGGCCACACGCCGCACGACGTACGCGCTGCGTGCGACGAGTTCGTCGACGAGGGCTCCCTGGTCGGGGAGCCCGCGGTCCCCGCCGGTCGGCACCGCGCCTGAGGCCCGGCGCCGTCCGCCCTGCGCGAAACCGTTCGCGCAGGTGAGCCTGCGCGACCTACCCTTGTCGGCATATGACGAACGCACCTGACTTCAACCTCAGTGACGCCCTCGACGCCACCCGCGGTTGGGACGACGACACGATCGAGCTCGACGACGAGCTGCTGCAGGACGCCCCCTTCGATGAGTTCGGCCAGTCCGGCTACGCCGACGACACGGACGTCGACTACGACGACGCCGACCCCGAGGAGCTGACGCTCGGGGCGCAGGAGCTCGCCGAGCGCCACGCCTTGCGGCGGGTCGCCAGCCTGCGCACCGAGCTCGAGGACATCACCGAGGTCGAGTACCGCCAGCTCCGCCTGGAGAAGGTCGTGCTCGTCGGTGTGTGGACCGACGGGTCGGTCACCGACGCCGAGAACTCCATGGCCGAGCTCGCGCTGCTCGCCGAGACCGCCGGCTCCGAGGTGCTCGAGGCCGTCTTCCAGCGCCGGCAGAAGCCCGACCCGGCGACCTACATCGGCCGCGGCAAGGTCGAGGCGATCCGCGAGATCGTGCAGGCCACCGGCGCCGACACCGTGATCTGCGACGGCGAGCTCGCGCCGAGCCAGCTGCGCAACCTCGAGGACAAGATCAAGGTCAAGGTCGTCGACCGCACGGCGCTGATCCTCGACATCTTCGCCCAGCACGCGAAGAGCAAGGAGGGCCAGGCGCAGGTCGAGCTCGCGCAGCTGCAGTACATGAAGCAGCGCCTGCGCGGCTGGGGCGGCAACCTGTCCCGGCAGGCCGGTGGCCGGGCCGCCGGCGGTGAGGGCATCGGCGGCCGCGGTCCCGGCGAGACCAAGATCGAGACGGACCGGCGCCGCATCAACACCAAGATCGCCAAGCTGCGCCGCGAGCTCAAGGAGATGCGCGGCACCCGCGAGGTCAAGCGCCAGTCGCGCCGCCGCAACCACGTCCCGAGCGTCGCCATCGCCGGCTACACCAACGCCGGCAAGTCGTCGCTGCTCAACCGGCTGACCGACGCGGGCGTCCTTGTCGAGGACGCGCTGTTCGCGACCCTCGACCCCACCACGCGTCGTACGACGACCTCCGACGGCCGCGTCTACACGATGTCCGACACCGTGGGCTTCGTCCGCCACCTGCCCCACGACCTGGTCGAGGCGTTCCGCTCGACGCTGGAGGAGGTCGCCGACGCCGACCTGCTGCTCCACGTGGTCGATGGCTCGCACCCCGACCCGGAGGGCCAGATCGCCGCGGTGCGCGAGGTGCTCGCCGAGATCGGCGCGACCAAGGTGCCCGAGATCATCGTGGTCAACAAGGCCGACGCCGCCGACCCCCTGGTGATCAGCCGGCTGCGCGCGCGTGAGCCGCACAGCGTCGTGGTCAGCGCGAAGACCGGCGAGGGCATCGAGGACGCGCTGCGGACCATCGAGTCCGAGCTGCCGCGGCCGCAGGTCGAGTTCGACGTGCTGCTGCCCTACGAGCGCGGCGACCTGGTCAACCGCATCCACCAGGAGGCCGAGATCGGCTCGATGGAGCACACCGGCGACGGCACCCTCGTCGTCGGCCGGGCCAACGCCGACCTCGCCGGCGAGCTCGAGGCCTACGCCCGCTGAGGTGACGCTCGCGGAACGGCTCGCGGCCCCGCGCGGAACGGCCGGCTGGCCGGGGACCCCTGAACTTGTCAGGCCTTGCGCGGCGCGACATGTTCAGGAATCCCCGGCTGACCGGGGATCCCTGAACATGTCAGCGTCTTCCTGGAGTTGTCAGGCGATCGCGGACGTCAGTCCTTGACCCTCTTGCAGGCGTTGCCCACGTCGATGGTCTCGCCGCGGTCCACGATGACCTCGCGGGTCGCGAGCACATTGCCTCGCTTGTCGGCGCAGCTCAGCAGCCACGCCTCCTTGGTACCGGTCGGGCTGGGCGGGGTCGGTCCCTCGAAGGAGACGGAGCCCGACCAGTCGTACTGCGCCGAGCCGCCGGCGTAGTTGTTGGCCTCCAGGGTGTAGGTGCCCGGCTGCGGGTCGGGGATCCGGATCACCTCGGGGTTGGCCAGCGTGGCCCCGGAGCCGACCGGCTCACCGTCGGGGCCGGTGAGGAAGAAGTCCCAGTCCTGGGCCTCCGGGTCGGCGGTGGCCGGCCAGTTGACCGAGACGACGAGGAAGCCGTTGTCCACGGTCGGCATGCCCTGCACGTCGAAGGTCACGAACTCGCTCGCCCCGACCGCCGGCACGCCGGCCGGGTTGGTCAGGGTGATCGGCGCCTGCGGCGGTGCCTGGGCCTCCCGGCCGTAGCGACCCATCACGAGCGGGCGGGTCGACGGGTTGACGTCGAAGGTGAACCGGCCTCCCGTGGACGTGTAGTCGGTGCGCAGGTTGTCGGTGTAGAGCAGCGGGGCGCTGGTCGTGCCGTTGAGCTGGATGACCGGCGACGTCTCCGACGTGACCGTCTTCGACACGCTGACCGTGTGCTTGGCCGGCGCGGTGCCGCGGATGACCGAGTGGAGGTCACGGTCGGCGGCCGCCTCGGTCGCGAGCCAGTACGCCTCCCGGTTGCCGCCGAGCCCGGCGCCGTCCGCGGGTGCCAGGCCGAGGTACTCGCCGACGACGGCCTCCTCGTAGGCCGGGTGGAAGCCCTCGTCACCGATCTCGAAGGTGTAGCCGAAGCCGCCGGTGATCCAGTAGCTCCAGTCCTCGGTCGAGCCGGAGGTGTCGTAGAGCTGGTAGGACGCCTGGCTGACGTAGTCGTTCTTCGAGGCCATCGCGTCGCCGAGCGCCTTCAGCTCGGGCTCGTCGATCGCCAGTCCCGTGGTCGCGATGGCCGGGGGACGCAGCACCAGGTTGCTGTAGGTGTGGTTGGAGATCATCACCGTGACCGCGCGCTCGGAGATGAGCTTGCGGACCGCGTCGCTCTCGGGCTCGCTGCCCGGGGCGTCGCCGCGGTAGGTGTCGCTGGACCAGCTCGGGCTGGCGCCGCCGCCTCCCCAGAAGCCGGGGTAGTTGCGGTTGAGGTCGGTGCCGCGCAGTCGTCCGGCGGGGTTGTCGTCGCACGACCCGGTCCGGTACTGCGCCGGGGTGTTGGCCGAGATCGAGCAGTTCTTGCGCTTCATCTCGTAGTCGAAGAGGGAGAAGTCGCCGAGGGGAGCGGCGGTGCGCGAGATCTTGAAGCCGTCGACGTTGACGACCGGCACCAGGATGACCCGCGAGCGCGAGAGCAGGTCGCGCGCCCGGGCGTCGCCGGCGGTGTAGGACTGGAGCAGGTCGAAGGCGAACTCGATGGTGTGCTCGGCGCTGGGCCACTCGCGTGCGTGGTGGGCGCCCATGAGGAGGAAGACCGGCTTGCCGTCCGTGACGTTGTCGGCGTCGACGGTGACCTCGATGCCGCGGATGTCCTCGCCGAGCACCGTCTTGTTGGCGAGCGTCAACGGGCGGGTGAGCGAGGGGTAGTCGCTCGCGAGCTGGTCGAGGTCGCTGAGGTAGTCGTCGTAGGTGCGGTAGGACGTGCGGCCGCTGGGCAGGCCCGACTCCGCCACCGAGGCGGCGTACTCGCGGTCGGCCTTGCGGTTCTTCTTCATCAGGGCGTCGAGGTCCTTGACGGTGACCCGCCAGCTGAAGCCCGCGTCGCGCAGGGTCTGCGCGTCCTCGGCGTCGTGCAGGACGACCTCGATGCCGCGCTTGTCGGCGTGCTCGGTGACGTCGAGCCCGAGGTCGATGACCTCGTTGCGGTCAGCGACGGTCGGCGCCTTCACCATCACGATCTGTGTGGTGTCGCCGTCGGCCGCGCGGGCCAGCTCGCGTGGTGCGTCGTCCCGTCCGGCGTTGCCCGTGGCACCCGCTGCGGTGGCGGCGAGTCCTGCGGCGACGAGGGCGGTGACGGTGGCCAGGCGGGTGGCGCCGGCCCGTGGAATGCGTGGTGACATGTGTGCTCCCAAGAGGTGACTGCCGCGAGGGGGGATCCGCGGTGTGACCCACACAACACCCGGGGCTGTTTCCGTGTCGATACCTACTACGGCGTACAGTCACTCGCGTTTTGCGTCCACGTGCAGCCCGGAACGTTCCGTCGGGGCCACCCGTTGACCCGTCCGGGCCCGGATTCGGGCGTTCGAAGTCTCGTCAGGGAGGATGTCGCGCATGTCACGTGGTGTCTGGGTCCGCTTCATCCTCGTGCTCGGCCTGCTGGTCGGGTGTGTGGCGCTCGCCGTTAACGTCAAGCCCAACCTCGGCCTCGACCTCCGCGGCGGCGCGCAGTTCATCTTCGAGGCGGAGGGCACCGAGCAGACCCCGGCCACGGCCGAGAACGTCGACAAGACGCTCGAGGTGCTGCGCGGCCGCGTCGACGCCCTCGGTGTCTCCGAGTCCACGCTGGTGCGCCAGGGCGAGAACCGCATCCTCGTCGAGCTGCCGGGCGTCACCAGCGACGAGGAGGCGCAGCGGGCCGAGGAGCGCATCGGCAGCACCGCCCAGCTGACGATCCACGAGGTCATCGGCACCGCCCAGCCCGACGCCGAGCCGAGCAAGAAGAACAACCAGGTCCTGCCGTCCGACCAGGGCGACACGATCGAGGTCGGCCCCACAGTCATCCAGGGCGAGGAGATCAGCGGGGCGAGCGCCGTCCAGCGCGACCAGAGCGTCGAGTGGGTCGTGGCCATCGACTTCAACGGCGCCGGCGGCGACACCTGGGCCGACATCACCGGCAAGGCCGCGTGCAACCCGGCCGGTGACCCCAAGCGCCGCATCGCGATCGTCCTCGACGGTGAGGTCATCTCCTCGCCCGAGGTCAACACCGACGTCGGCTGCAACGTCGGCATCCGCGGCGGCTCGACCGACATCACCGGCAACTTCACCTCGACGGAGGCCAAGGACCTCGCCGCGCTGATCGAGGGCGGCGCGCTGCCGCTCGAGCTGCGCGCGATCTCCTCCCGCCGTGTCGGGCCCTCGCTGGGCGCCGCGGCCATCGACGCCTCGGTCGAGGCCGGGATCATCGGCATCGCCCTCACGGGCCTCTTCATCATCTTCGTCTACCGGCTCGTCGGCTTCGCCGCGACGCTCGCGCTGGCGTCCTACGCCCTGCTCGCGTACGCCATGCTCGTCGGGCTCGGCTCGACGCTGACGCTGCCCGGCCTCGCGGGCTTCGTGCTCGCCATCGGCATGGCGATCGACGCCAACGTGCTGGTCTTCGAGAGAGCCCGGGAGGAGTACCAGGCCTATCCCTCCGCCGGGCTCAGACGGGCGCTCGCGGTCGGCTTCAACAAGGCGTGGAGCGCGATCATCGACTCCAACGTCACCACCCTGCTCGCGGCCGGCCTGCTGTTCTTCCTCGGCTCCGGCCCGATCAAGGGCTTCGGTGTGACGCTGTCCATCGGTGTCATCGCCTCGATGATCTCGGCGCTGATCGTCGCGCGCGTGCTCTGCGACCTCGCCGTGTCCAACAAGGCCGTCTCCCGCCGCCCCGCGATCAGCGGCCTCGGGTCCATCGGCAGGGTGCGCCAGTGGCTGGACCGCAAGGACCCGCAGGTCATGAAGCGGCGCAAGGCCTGGCTCGGCCTCACCGGTGCCGCGCTCGTGGTCGCGATCGCCGGCATCGCGACGCAGGGGCTCAACCTCGGCGTCGAGTTCACCGGCGGTCGCCAGCTCGACTACTCGGTCAGCAAGGACATGACGGTCGACCAGGCCCGCGAGGCCGTCGCGGCCGCCGGCTTCCCGGAGGCCGTGGTGCAGACCGCCGACACCGCCGACTTCACCGTGCGCGTGGGTGAGGTGTCCGAGGACGAGGAGCAGCGGATCGAGGACGAGCTCGCCTCGGTCGGCGGCGACGTCAGCAAGGTCGACGACCAGCAGATCAGCGCCTCGCTCGGCGAGCAGCTGCGCAACAACGCCCTCATCGCCTTCGGCGTCGCGTTCCTGGCCCAGCTGCTCTACCTCGCGATCCGGTTCAAGTGGACCTTCGGCGTCGCGGCGGTGCTCGCGATGGCGCACGACGTCATCCTCGTGGTCGGCCTCTTCGCGTGGCTGCAGAAGCCGATCGACGGCATCTTCCTGGCCGCGGCCATGACGATCGTGGGTCTGTCGGTCAACGACACCGTCGTCGTCTTCGACCGCATCCGCGAACGCTGGTGGGGCTCCAAGCCCGAGGACAAGTTCATCGACATCTCCAACACGGCGGCCATCGAGACGATCCCGCGCACGGTCAACACCGGCCTCGGCTCGATGTTCATCCTGGCCGCTCTCGTCTTCCTCGGCGGTGACTCGCTCCAGGACTTCGCCATCGCCCTGCTCGTCGGCCTCGTGGTCGGCACCTACTCCTCGGTCATCGTGGCCACCCCGATCCTCACCTACTTCCACGAGAAGTGGCCGATGAGCCGGGTCAAGAAGGAGAAGGTCGAGCGGGCGCCCGAGGACTCCGGCGCCGTCGTCTGACCTCGCGTCCTTCCTTCTTTCCCGGGAGCGCGCTCGCGCCTCTGGTGGACTCCCCGCTCGAGCGGGGAGTCCGCCACTTGGTGGGGGGTACAACCCCCTCCAGGTGTCGGACTTCCCCACCAGGTCGTCGCCCCGGCGCGCTGGGTGGCGCCGCGTAGGATCGCCCCATGTTGTGGTTCCTGCTCATCGTCGTCCTGGCCGTGGTCGCCTACCGCTACCGGGTGAAGATCCTGGCCCGGGTCCTCGGCCAGCCCGAGCGCCGCATCGAGCGCCAGATCGGCCGCAAGAAGGACTACTGAGCCCGGCTGTGGACGGCGTACGACGGAGCGTCGGCGCCGCCACGTAGGGTGCTCTGGTGCCTGAGACCGCAACCGCCCCACCCGCCGTCGGCACCCCGGTCGCCGAGGTGCTCGGCACGGCGGTCGCCGCCCTGGGCGGCCAGCAGCGCGACGGCCAGGTGCAGATGGCGACCGAGGTCGCCGAGGCGATGGAGGAGGGCCGCCACCTCCTCGTGCAGGCCGGCACCGGCACCGGCAAGTCGCTGGGCTACCTCGTCCCCGCGATGCTCCACGACAAGCGCGTCGTGGTCGCCACCGCGACCCTCGCCCTGCAGCACCAGCTCGTCGAGCGCGACCTCCCCCGGCTGGTCGAGGCGGTCAAGGGCGTGCCGGGGATCGACACGTCGTACGCCGTCCTGAAGGGCCGGTCCAACTACGCCTGCCTGCACCGCATCCGCGCCGGCGTGCCCGACGACCAGGGCACGCTGGTCGACGTACCCCTGGGCGCGATGGCCGAGAAGGTGCTCGAGCTCCGCGCGTGGGCCGAGGAGGAGGCGGAGCAGAAGGGCAGCGGCGAGCGCGACAACGCCCCGCGCCACACCGACCGCGAGTGGCGCCAGGTCTCGGTCAACCACCGCGAGTGCCTCGGCGCCAGCAAGTGCCCGTTCGGCCAGGAGTGCTTCGCCGAGCAGGCCAAGGAGAAGGCGCACCGCAGCCACCTGGTCGTCACCAACCACTCCCTCCTCGCGATCGACGCGATCGAGGACGTCCCGATGATCCCCGACTACGACACCGTGGTCATCGACGAGGCCCACGAGCTGACGGCGCGCGTCACCCAGGCGGCCACCGACGAGCTCGGCGTCTCCGACATCGAGCGGGCGGCGCGCCGGGCCATGCGCTGGACCGACGGCGACGGTGACCCGGCCGGCGACCTGGAGGACGCCGCGCAGCAGCTGGCCGAGGCCTTCGAGGCGACGCCGCCCGGCCGGATCGACGAGGTGTCCACCCAGCTCTCCGACGCCCTCGTGCTCGTACGCGACGCGGCGCGGGCCTGCCTGTCGGCGTTCCCGCGCGAGTCCGGCGGCGAGGGGGAGGGCGACGCCGGCCGCACCCAGGCCAAGGGCATGGTGCAGGAGGTCTTCGTCAACGCCGAGCGGATGGCCGCCGGCTCCCAGGCCGACGTGCTGTGGCTGGGCGAGGCGCGCGACCGGTTCCCGGCCCGGCTCCACATCGCACCGCTGCAGGTGTGGGGCCCGATGCGCGACAAGCTGCTCACCGACAAGACGGTCGTCTTCACCAGCGCGACGCTGATGCTGGGCGGGGAGTTCGGTGCGGTCGCCACCTCGCTGGGCCTCAAGCCCACCGAGCGCGTCGGCTCGCAGGTCGCGCCCAGCGACCCCGACACCGCGCTGCCGTGGAAGGGCATCGACGTCGGCTCGCCCTTCGACTACGGCCAGCAGTCCATCCTCTACGTCGCGCGCCACCTGCCCCCGCCCGGGCGCGACGGCCTCGGCCCCGCGCAGCTCGACGAGATCTGCGACCTCGTCGACGCCCTCGACGGCCGCACGCTCGGCCTCTTCTCGTCGCGGCGCGCCGCCGAGACCGCCGCCGAGGCCGTGCGAGCACGCCTGCCCCACCTGACCACGCTGGCCCAGGGCGACGCGCAGCTGCCCGAGCTGGCCAAGCAGTTCGTCGAGGACCCCCACACCTGCCTCTTCGGCACGCTCTCGCTGTGGCAGGGCCTCGACGTGCCGGGCGACACCTGCCAGCTGGTGATCATCGACCGCATCCCGTTCCCGCGGCCCGACGACCCGCTGATGTCAGCGCGCGCCAAGGCCGCCGACGACCGGGGTGGCAACGGCTTCATGGAGGTCTCCGCGACCCACGCCGCCCTGCTGATGGCGCAGGGCGCGGGTCGCCTCATCCGCACGACCACCGACCGCGGCATCGTCGCCGTCCTCGACCCGCGCCTCGAGACCGCCCGCTACGGCCGGTTCCTCAAGGCCTCGCTGCCGCCGATGTGGTCGACCACCGATCCCGCGCTCGTGCGCCAGGCGCTCAAGCGGCTCGGTGGCGCGTGAACCTCAAGTGAGGGCCACGTAGGCCAAGAACCCGACCACCACGACGACCGCCAGCACGAGCAGGTAGAGCCCGGGGCCACCGGCCTTGACCTCGGTGATCGCGGTCGACGTCGCGGGTGCGTACGACGTCGGGGCGGGTGCCGGTGCCGCAGCCTCCGTGGTCGCGGGTGCCGACTGCTGCCCGGGCTCGACCCCACCCACGCGGCGGCGCTCGGTCTCCGCGGCGGCCAGGTCGAGCCAGCTGTCGACCTCGCCCATGTCGTACCCCTGCTGCAGCCGGACCGGCGTGAAGCGCAGCGCGGTGATCTGGTCGGCGCCGAGGCGCGGCTCGGGCAGGGCGAGGTCGTCGAGGACCATCTCGACGGCCCGGTCGACCTCGCCCGTGTCGTAGCCCTCGCGGATCGAGGTGGTGCTGAAGGTGGGGCGCTCGAACGTCATCAGATGGGCTCCTGGTAGCCGAAGAGCTGGTAGTCGCGTCGGTACATCCGCGCCACGAGCTCGCGCAGCTCGCCGGAGGCCTGCCGGTCACGGCCGCCGGGCGCGGTCTGGTTCTTCGGCGCGGTCGGCACCGCGGGAGCGCCGATGCGCTCGCACACCTCGGCGAAGTCGCGGTCGAACGTGTCGAGCCGCCCCACGAAGTCGACCCGGTTGAGGTCGATCATCCGGCTCTGCAGGGTCAGGTGCTGGTCGGTGCCGGGCACCGCGGAGAGGTCCTGCGCGGCGGTCCAGCGGGCGAACTCCTCGACGGTCTGCATCCGCTCGTGGGTCGCCGGGTCGAAGTCGTAGTAGTTGTGGTCGACGACCTTGTCCTGCCACGCCGAGACGAAGCGGTCGAGCGGGTCGCGCACGAACGCGAAGGTGAAGTAGTCGGCGAAGCTGGCCAGCGGGTAGCGCACCCGCATCGCGTGGTCGACGTCCATGCTCACACCGTGGGTCTCGCAGTGGTGGCGGATGGTGCGCGTCGCGACCTTGGCCACGCGGTACCAGACGAACCGGTGGCTGTGGCTGATCGTCAGGTTGTACGCCAGCGGGCTGAGCCAGGCGGACGCCCCGCCCGCCGCGGCCAGCCGGTCCACCTCGGCCTGCGCGTGCGGCGTCAGCCGGCGCCGGTTGCCCGGGCGGGTGCGGAAGAGCTCCGGCGGGGGAGCGTCAGGGGTGGACATCGCCGCGAGGCTACACGCAGCGCGCCGCCGGCCGGCTTCAGCCGAGGGGGATCCGCCCACGCAGGGTCTCGGGGTCGGCGACCGGCTCCTTGCCGGTCTCCTCGATGAGGTCGCGGGCCTTCCCGACGCTGTCCCAGACGTTCCAGAGCAGCACGCCGCGAACCTGGCCGGCCTTGAGGTAGTAGACGACGCCGGTGCCGACCTCGCCGTCCTTCCAGTCCTCGACGAGGTCGAGGTCGCTGCGGGTCTCGCCGACGGCCTCGTAGCCGTAGTCGAGGATGTCGGACCAGAAGAACGGCGTGTAGCCGTAGGCCTCGTCGGCACCCGCCATCACCTTGCCGGCGTGCTCGCCGGACTTCTCGGCGTGGTCGACGTGCTCGACGCGACGGCGCCCGAGGAGGGCGTCGGGGTAGGACGCGACGTCGCCCGCGGCGTAGACGTCCGGGTCGCTGGTGCGCAGGTGCTCGTCGACCACCACGCCGTTGTCGACCTCGAGGCCCGCGGCCTCGGCCAGGCCGGTGCGCGGCAGCACCCCGACCCCGATCACGGCCGCGTCGGCGGTGATGGAGGTGCCGTCGTCGAGGCGGATCCGGACGCCGCCGTCGTCCTCCTGACCGCCCTCGACCGAGCCGTGCACGACGGTGACGCCGCGGTCGGCGAAGGCCTTGGTGATGGTCGCGGCGAGCGCGCGCGGGAACATCTGCTCCTGCACGTCCTCGGTGTCGAGCACGAGCGTCACCTGCACGCCGTTCTGCACGAGGGCCGAGGTGATCTCCGAGCCGATGTAGCCGCCGCCGACGACCGCGACGTGGCTGCCCTCGGTCGCGACGGCGCGCAGCCGCTGGTAGTCGGCGGCCGTGCGGTAGTAGATGACCCGCGGGCCGGGGTCGACGGCGAGGACGCGCGGCTCGGCGCCGGTGGCCAGCAGCAGCTTGCCGTAGCCGACGGTGCTGCCGTCGGCGAGGCGTACGACGTGGGCGCCGGGGTCGATCTCGGTCACCGTGGTGTCGGTGACCAGGTCGACCGCCTCGTCCTCGTCGAGGTCGCCGGCCAGAGACGAGCCCTCGAGGGTCTCGTCGTCCTTGAGCCAGAGGTCCTTGGTCAGGACGGGCCGGTAGACCGGCTTGTCGGGCTCGGAGCCGATCACCGCGACCCGGCCGCTCCCGTCCTGCGACCGGATGCCCTTCACGGCGCTCGCCGCAGCGACCCCCGCACCGACGATGACGTAGTCATAGGACTGCTCGAGGTTGCTCATGCCGCTATCGTGCACCCTCGCTGGTCAGCGCGTCTCCGGTCAGAGGCTGCGCAGCACCGCCGTCACGACACCGAGGATCGTGGCGTCGTCGCCCGGGATCGGGTCGTAGGCGTCGTTGTGGGGGAGCAGCCACACGTGGCCGTCCTTGCGCTGGAAGGTCTTGACGGTGGCCTCGCCCTCGATCATCGCCGCGACGATCTGGCCGTTGGTGGCGGTCTGCTCCTGGCGGATCACGACGTAGTCGCCGTTGCAGATCGCCGCGTCGACCATCGAGTCACCGGAGACCTCGAGGAGGAAGAGCGTGCCGTCGCCGACGAGCTGCTTGGGGAGCGGGAAGACGTCGGTGACCTGCTCCTCGGCGAGGATCGGGCCACCGGCGGCGATCCGGCCGACGACGGGGACGTTGGTCGCAGTGGGGAGGGCGTCGCCGATGCCGGTCTCGTCGAAGGTGCTCTCCTCGGCGCCGGACATGCTGCGCCGTGCCGCCATCACCTCGGGCAGGAACACCTCGAGGGCGCGCGGACGGTTGGGGTCGCGCTTGAGGAAGCCCTTGCCCTCGAGCACGCGCAGCTGGTGGGCCACGCTGGAGGACGAGGTGAGGCCGACGGCCTGGCCGATCTCGCGCATCGACGGCGGATAGCCCTTGTTCTCGATGGAGTCCTTGATCGTGGCGAGCACCCGCTGCTGGCGCGGGGTCAGGCCGGTGGCGTCCGGGGGGCCGTCGGGCATCTCGATGACGTTCTTGTCGTCCTGCTTGGCCATGCGTCCTCCACTACGTCGACCCCGCCGTCCGCGGCTGGACAGGGGGGAACCGGTGCGACCACCGTAGACCTCCCGGAGGGGTGGGATCAAACACCTGTTCGAAGCCGCGTGTCGCTAGTGTCGGCAGATGCAGACCTCGTGCGTCGTCACCGGTGGAGCCCGCGGGATCGGGCGTGGGATCGCGGAGCTGATGGTCGCCCGCGGCCACCACGTCGTCATCGGCGACGTCGACGGCTGGGCGGCGGCCACCACGGCGGCCGAGATCGGCGCCGTCGCAGGCCTCGCCCAGGACGTACGCGATCCGGACTCGCACCGCCTCGTCGCGGAGGAGGCGGCTCGGCACGGCGCGCTCACCACGTGGTTCAACAACGCCGGCGTCGGCGACGACGGCCTGCTCGCGGCCCTCTCGGTGGAGCAGGTGCGCCGGCTGGTGGAGGTCAACCTGCTCGGTACGACGTGGGGCACCCGCGCGGCGCTCGCGGCGTTCGGGCCCGGCGGCGGCGACGTCGTCAACGTCGCGTCGCTCTCCGGCCTCGCGCCGGTGCCGGGCTACAGCATGTACGCCGCCACGAAGGCCGCGGTCGTCTCGCTGTCGGCGTCGGTCAACGCCGAGTCGCCGCGCGGCGTGCGGGTCCACGCCCTGTGCCCCGACGGCGTCGACACCGCGATGCTCGCCGCGCAGGACCCCGACGGGATGGGCTCGCAGCTGACGTGGTCCGGAGGCGCGATCCTCGGCGTCGCCGAGGTCGCCGCCGCCGCGGTCGACCTGGTGGGGTCGCGCCGGGTCGTGCGGACCGTGCCGGCCTGGCGCGGGGGAGTCGCGCGGAGCGCAGCCCTCGCACCCGGCACGCTGCAGCACGCGGCCCGGCTGTTCGCCGCCCAGGGCCGTCGGGCGATGAAGCGGCGCTGACCGGCCCCGGTCGGGACGGTCAGGGCAGCCGCACCTGGCCGTGCTTCATCTTCCAGAGGAAGTACTTCTCGAAGCCCAGCTTCATCACGTGCGCCTGCGGTCCGGGGATCAGCACCCCGTGCTTGCGCGGCGGCAGCATCTTGTCGGCGAGGATCACGACTCCGTTGTTGCCGGCGTCCATCACGCACACCGCCGGGATGTCGCCGAACGCCTTGTGCTCCGCCGGCTCCTCGCCCCGGACCTGGGCGGCGATGTTGAGCGCGGCCGTGTGGGCCTGCTGCTCGGTCGGGAAGCCGGTCTTGGGGATGCCCACCGGCGTCGCCGTCGTCCACGGGACCTCGACCGCAGCGGCCACGCCCACGGCGTACAGGTCGTCGTAGGCCTCGCTCTGGTAGGTGTCGCGGACCTTGACGAAGCCGTTGTCGTCGGAGATCGCCTCGACCTTGCGGACGACCTCCTGGCCGGAGAACGGCGGGATGATCATCGCGTAGCCGAAGTCGATCGTGCGCCCGTCGGCGAGCACCAGGCGGCCCTCGTCGACGTGGTCCATCGCGGTGTCGAGGACGGCGTGGATCTTCTCCTTCTTGAGGAACATCCCGAGCAGGCTCTCGCCGTGGGGGAGCCCGCCGATGCCGAAGTGGCCGAGGAACGGCTCGGCGCTCACGTAGGTCAGCCTGACCTTGTCCTTCAGGCCGGCCTTCTTGAGCTGGTAGCTGGTGTTGAAGAGGAACTCGTACGCCGCGCCGAAGCAGCCGGCGCCCTGGGTCGCGCCGATGACGATGTCGCCGGGCTCGTCGCGGTCGATGAAGCGGCGCCAGCCCTCGCCCGCGTGGAGGGCGTCCTCCATCGTGGTGATGGTGTGGGCGTTGCCGTCCTGGCCGAGTCCGGGGATGACGTCGAAGCGGTTGCGGTAGCCGGTGGCGATGACGAGGTAGTCGTAGTCCTGGGGACCGGCGGCCGTCTCCACACGCTTGGCGACCGGGTCGATGGCGGTCGCCTCGGCGTGGACGAAGTCGACCTGGTGCTCCTCGAAGGTCGGTCCCACCTTGAACGTGATGTCGCGGCGGATGCGCTTGCCGAACGGCACCCAGATCAGCGAGGGCGTGAAGAGGAAGTCGTCGCAGGACGACACGACCGTCACGTCGACGTCCCCGTGCAGCTCGTGCTTGACGGTCAGGGCGGCGGTGAGACCGGCGAAGTTGCCGCCGAGGACCAGGACCTTCTTGCGTGACATGACGTGCTCCGTTTCGTGTCGACTGCCTCCACGCTCGTCCTCGGCATGCGCCGTCGGTAGGACCGTTGGAGGTCTCCTCCGCAGGCCTTCCGGCCCCTCGAACATTCGTTCGGTCAGGTGCTTGACCTGTTCGAACAGGTGCTCTACCGTCGTACACATGTTCGATCGAACGTCTGATCGACGCCCGGTGGCCGAGGCCGCTGTCGGTGGGTCCGACTAGACATTCGTTCGACAGACAACCCGGCTGAATCTTCCCCAGGAGGCCACCATGAGCACCCTCAGCCTTTCCCCCGCTTTCTCCCCCGCCCCGGCACGCGCCCGGTCGACGGTTCGCCTGACCCGCCGGGGCCGGCTCGTGGTCTTCATGACCTCCCTGTTCCTGGTGCTGGGCGTGGCCTTCATGCTCGCCGGCGGTGCCGTCGGCACCGACGAGGCCGGCCAGCCCGCCCCGACCGAGATCGTCCAGGTGGCGCCCGGCGACACCCTCTGGGGGATCGCCAGCGAGATCGCCACCGACGGCGACGTCCGCTCCATGATGAGCGAGATCGAGCGGCTCAACGCCCTCGAGTCCGCCGGCCTCTCGGCCGGCCAGAAGCTCCGCGTCCCGGTCGTCTCCGACTGACGCGCGAGGCCTCCATCAGCCGCTTCGACCCCGGCTGGTGGAACCAAAGGGGAAGACCGAGGGGCGGGCCCAGTGGCCCGCCCCTCGGCGCATTTCGTCCTCGTTCCCGTCGGCTGGCTGGTCTCGCGGCCCGGGGGTGGTGGTCCGTCGTGCGAGCCGGAAGGTGGCGGCAGATCGCATCTCGGAGGGCTGCCGGGGTGTCATGTGCCGCCACCTTCGGCCGTACGGCGCTGGGGGTGGCGGCAGATCGCATCTCGGAGGGCTGCCGGGGTGCCATCTGCCGCCACCTTCGGCCGTACGGCGCTGGGGGTGGCGGCGGGTCGCAGCTTGGACGGCTGGTCCGGTGTGATGTGCCGCCACCTTCGGCGGTGCGGCGCTGGGGGTGGCGGCGGGTCGCAGCTTGGACGGCCGGTCCGGTGTCGTCTGCCGCCACCTTGGGCCGTACGGCGCTGGGGGTGGCGGCGGGTCGCAGCTTGGACGGCCGGTCCGGTGTCATGTGCTGCCACCTTCGGCCGTACGGCGCTGGGGGTGGCGGCAGATCGCAGCTTGGGCGGCCGGTCCGGTGTCATGTGCCGCCACCGCGCGCGCCGCGCAAGTTCTCCACAGGTTTTGCCGTCGCTCTGGTTCGACCCACGCTCGGATGGGTAGTTTCGGCGGTGCTGACGTTGTTCTCGGGAAGGCACCTCATGCACGTACGCCGCGCACTCGCGTTCGCTCTCGCGGTCCCCGCCCTCCTCGCCGGGTGCTCGGACGACCCCGAGCCCGCGCCCAAGATCCCCGAGCCGACCAGCTCCTCGCCGACGCCGACGCCGACGGAGTTGGAGACGCCCGAGGCGGAGAGCCCGGAGGCGTTTGTCCGCCGCTGGGTAAAGGCGGGCGACGAGATGCAGGTGACTGGGAATGTTGAAGCGTTCCGCGCGATATCGAAGGGATGCCAGGCCTGTGCGGACCTGATCCGGACCGTGCAAGAGGTCTACGGCGCGGGTGGATCGATTGAGTTTGGTGGCTCGAAGATCACCTTGCTGAGACGCGTTGGGAAAGAACCGCCGACGTTCGAACTCGATATGCAGACGCCTGAAACCATCGTCCGAAACGCGCAAGACGATGTGCAGGACGAGTATCCGGCTGGGACCGGTAAATACGTCGTGACCTTGGCAGGCCGTGGCGACAGTTGGCGTGTGGCCCACTACGCGCGGCGCTAGTGATGGCAACCTCGGTATCGCGGTACGCCGGTCTCCTGCTCGTGATCTGTGCGACCTTGATCAGTCCGGCTCCGCCATCTCACGCAGAGGGAAATTGTTCAGAGAGCGTTGGCCTCTGGGGTGCCAGTAGTACCTGCATGTGGAGTTTCGCCGACTATGAGGCCTCTAGCTCGTCTGGCGAGACGCACACCTGGGTGGTCGCCATCCAGTGCGGCAACGGCGGCATCTGTGTCGAGCACGTCGAGTGCGAGGAGGGCGGCCAGCCCGGCTACGTCCACGACATCTTCCGGGACGGAGTCGACGTAGGCGACGTGTGCGTGCCGGACAACGCGGTGCAGGAGATCGACATCGCGAAGCTGGTCCTCCGCGAGTTCAAGCGGATCGCCTGGCCGTCGTCCGAGCTCGTCGTTCAGCCGCGCGGCGGGCGCACGCTGGTCAACTTCGACACCAACTTCTACACACCCGACCACCAGTCGATCGACCAGTCCCTCACGATCGCCGGCCAGTCGGTGGTGATCCGCGCGGTGCCGGTCTCCTACACCTACTACTTCGGCGACGACACCAGCACCACGACCGCCAGCCCCGGGAGCCCGCACCCCGACCTGGAGATCACCCACCAGTACGCGCGCACCGGCGACGTCGTCGTACGCGTGGACACGACCTATGCGGGCGAGTACCGCATCGGGGAGGGGGAGTGGACGTCGATCCCGGACACCCTGACGGTCGAGGGGGACGAGGAGGACCTCGAGGTCGTCGAGGCGCTCCCGCAGCTCGTCCTCGAGTAGTGCGGTCCCTGTGGTCCACCGGGTGGACCACAGCCACCGCGCAAGGGCGCGGCAGGGGCGATCAGCGAGCGGCGCGCTTCCCGCCGACGGGACGCGGGGGAGCGTCGTCGGACGGCGGCGGGGTCGTGATCCCGAGGACCCGCATGAGCCGGGCGACCAGCAGCAGGCCGACGAAGAGGCACACGATCGCGCCGAGGCAGGCCAGTGCCATGAAGCTCCAGGCCGAGCCGCCGGTGCCCCCGCGCGCCGCCGTACCGAAGTCGATGGCGGCGTAGACGAGGTAGCCCCAGGCGACCACGCAGAGGGTGATCGCGGCGCCGAGTCCGAGGGCAGCCTTGTTGAGGGTGCGTGGCGCCGGAGCGGCCCTCCGCGACCCTGCTCGCTTACCCCCCGTGGACACGAGGTCATTGTGTCGGACGCGGCCTGATGGGGGCACGGGAACCGCCCGGAAGCGACGCGAGACGTCGTGCGGCGCGCCGGTCGGGAGACGCACATCCGCCCAAAACCGCAGGTCAGGGACGTGCTCAGAAATTGCCTCGCGGACTTCACGCGTTCGCTTGCCATGCGTTGTGGCCGGGGCGTACGGTTACCACTACATCTAGTAGTTACACCGCTGTAGTTATCCACATCTGGTGCACAGGCCAGAGGGCGAACCGCACAGCTACAGGCTAGTTGTCCACAGGAACATCCCCAGCCGGCACCCCGTTGTACGGGTGTATGAAGCGCGCCCTGAGACGTCCGAGAGGAGGACCAGCATGCACTGTCCCTACTGCAAGAACGAGGACACCAAGGTCCTCGACTCCCGGGTCGCCGACGACGGCGGTTCGATCCGTCGTCGCCGCACGTGCGCGGCCTGCGACCGCCGGTTCACGACGGTCGAGAAGATGCAGCTCACCGTGCTCAAGCGTTCCGGCGCGACCGAGCCGTTCAACCGCGACAAGGCGATCGCTGGCGTCCGCAAGGCCTGCAAGGGCCGCCCGGTCTCCGATGCCCAGCTCGCCTGCCTCGGCCAGGAGGTCGAGGACGCCCTGCGCCTGAGCGGGCAGGCCGAGTTCGACGCCAACGACGTCGGCCTCGCGATCCTGGCGCCGCTGCGGGCGCTCGACGAGGTGGCCTACCTCCGCTTCGCCTCGGTCTACCGCGCGTTCGAGTCGGTCGACGACTTCGACGCCGAGATCAAGATGCTGCGGCTCGAGCGAGCCGCCGACGATCAGCCCGTGCACACGGGCTGACCCCCAGACGGCCCGGCAGGTAGTGGGGAAGCTGCCTGCCGGGCTCACAACCCCCGCGAGACGA
The DNA here is from genome assembly GCF_024199985.1 of Nocardioides pinisoli. GTDB lineage: Bacteria > Actinomycetota > Actinomycetes > Propionibacteriales > Nocardioidaceae > Nocardioides > Nocardioides pinisoli. The sequence goes on along the minus strand of NZ_JANARS010000006.1, from coordinate 277,082 downwards.
CTCGCGCCAGCACCAAACCCACCACCCAATCCACGAGGGACAGAGGAACTCCATGACCGAGACGGTGAGCACCCGCGCCAAGGCGAGGGGCAAGGGCCTGAAGCTGGAGCGCGTCTTCAGCACCGAGGGCACGCACCCCTACGACGCCATCACGTGGGAGCGTCGCGACGTCGTCCAGCAGAACTGGAAGACCGGCGAGACCGTCTTCGAGCAGCGCGGCGTGGAGTTCCCCGACTTCTGGTCGGTCAACGCCTCGACCATCGTCACCACCAAGTACTTCCGCGGCGCCGTCGGCACCGACGCCCGCGAGTGGAGCCTCAAGCAGCTCATCGACCGGGTCGTGAAGACCTACACGAAGGCCGGCATCGACAACGGCTACTTCGCCGGCGACGCCGACGCGGAGATCTTCGAGCACGAGCTGACCTGGCTGCTGGTCAACCAGTACTTCTCCTTCAACTCGCCCGTGTGGTTCAACGTCGGCACCCCGTCGCCGCAGCAGGTCTCGGCCTGCTTCATCCTCTCGGTCGACGACTCGATGGACTCGATCCTCAACTGGTACAAGGAGGAGGGCTTCATCTTCAAGGGCGGCTCCGGTGCCGGCCTCAACCTCTCCCGCATCCGCTCCTCCAAGGAGCTGCTGTCCTCCGGCGGTACGGCGTCGGGTCCCGTCTCCTTCATGCGCGGCGCCGACGCGTCCGCGGGCACCATCAAGTCGGGCGGCGCGACGCGTCGTGCGGCCAAGATGGTCGTCCTCGACGTCGACCACCCCGACATCGAGGAGTTCGTGATGACCAAGGCGCGCGAGGAGGACAAGATCCGCGCGCTGCGCGACGCCGGCTTCGACATGGACCTCGGCGGCGCCGACATCACCTCGGTGCAGTACCAGAACGCCAACAACTCGGTCCGCGTGACCGACGAGTTCATGCGTGCGGTCGAGGACGGCACCGAGTTCGGCCTGCGCGCCCGCGGCACCGGCGAGGTCATCGAGACCGTCGACGCCCGCGACCTGTTCCGCAAGATCAGCCAGGCCGCGTGGGAGTGCGCCGACCCGGGCCTGCAGTACGACGACACGATCAACGACTGGCACACCAACCCCGAGACCGGCCGCATCACCGCGTCCAACCCGTGCTCGGAGTACATGTCGCTCGACAACTCGTCGTGCAACCTCGCGTCGCTCAACCTGCTGAAGTTCCTCAAGGACGACGACACCTTCGACGCCGCCCTCTTCGCGAAGGCCGTCGAGTTCATCATCACCGCGATGGACATCTCGATCTGCTTCGCCGACTTCCCGACCGAGGCGATCGGCAAGACCACCGTCGACTACCGCCAGCTCGGCATCGGCTACGCCAACCTCGGCGCACTGCTGATGGCGATGGGCCTGGGTTACGACTCCGAGGGTGGCCGCTCGATGGCTGCCGCGATCACCTCGCTCATGACCGGTACGTCCTACAAGCGCAGCGCCGAGCTCGCCGGGATCGTCGGCCCCTACGCCGGCTACGCCCGCAACGCCGAGGCCCACAAGCGCGTGATGCGCAAGCACCAGGCGGCCAACGACGTCGTACGCGTGCTGCACACCGAGGACGGCCGCGTGCACAAGCTGGCCACCAAGGCGTGGGCCGACGTGATCAAGACCGGTGAGAAGAACGGCTTCCGCAACGCGCAGGCCTCGGTGCTCGCGCCCACCGGCACCATCGGCTTCATGATGGACTGCGACACCACCGGCATCGAGCCCGACTTCTCGCTGGTGAAGTTCAAGAAGCTCGTCGGCGGCGGCTCCATGCAGATCGTCAACCAGACCATCCCGCGGGCCCTGAAGAAGATGGGCTACCAGGAGGAGCAGGTCGAGGCGATCGTCGCCTACATCGCCGAGCACGGCCACGTCGTCGACGCCCCCGGCCTCAAGGCCGAGCACTACGAGATCTTCGACACCGCGATGGGCGCCCGCTCGCTCAAGCCGATGGGCCACGTGCGGATGATGGCGGCCTGCCAGCCGTTCCTGTCCGGCGCGATCTCCAAGACGGTCAACCTGCCGGAGACGGCCACGGTCGAGGAGATCGAGGACGTCTACCTGCAGTCGTGGAAGCTCGGCCTCAAGGCCACCGCGATCTACCGCGACAACTGCAAGGTCGGCCAGCCGCTCTCCGACGGTGGCGGCAAGGCAAAGAAGGACGCCGCCGACAAGGCCGCCTCCGACGCGGCCGAGGTCGAGACCAAGGTCGTGGAGAAGGTCGTCTACGCCCCGGTCCGCAAGCGCCTGCCGAAGTCGCGCGTCTCCCGTACGACGTCGTTCACCGTCGGCGGTGCCGAGGGCTACATGACCTCCGGCGCCCACGACGACGGCCAGCTCGGCGAAGTCTTCCTCAAGCTCGGCAAGCAGGGCTCGACCCTGGCCGGCGTGATGGACGCCTTCTCGATCGCGGTGTCGATCGGCCTGCAGTACGGCGTCCCGCTGGAGACCTACGTCTCGAAGTTCACCAACCTGCGCTTCGAGCCCGCCGGCCTCACCGACGACCCGGACGTGCGGATGTCGCAGTCGATCATGGACTACATCTTCCGCCGCCTCGCCCTGGACTACCTGTCCTTCGAGGAGCGGTCGATGCTCGGCATCTACTCCGCCGAGGAGCGCCAGCGCCACCTCGAGACCGGCTCCTACGAGCCGCTCGTCGAGGAGACCGGCTCGGCCGCCGAGCTCACGACGCCGGCCTCGTCCTCCGCTGCGGCCGAGGTCGTCGAGGCCGAGGAGATCGAGACCAAGGACACCCACGGGTCCGAGGCCCGCGAGGTCCCGGCCCAGGTGACCACCGGCGAGGCCAAGACGACCGCCGAGCTCTTCGAGAAGCTCACCGGCACCGCCGTCGACTCCCCGCTCTGCATGACCTGCGGGACGAAGATGCGCCCGGCTGGGTCCTGCTACGTGTGCGAGGGCTGCGGGAGCACCAGCGGCTGCAGCTGATGTGAGTTCTCACGAGTGAGTCAGTGGATTCGCAGAAGTGAGTCAGTCGATTCTCGCGAGTGCTGAGCATCCGGCACCGCTGACACGACAAGTGCAGTGACAGCCACTTCGGCCCCGAGAGAGCAAGTCTCTCGGGGCCGAAGTGCGTTCGAGCGACGCGTCATCGGCTCAGCTGAGGGACCCGGCAACCAGTAGTCGGACGCAGGGACGGCGCCGTGGGCGTGCACGCCGACTGGTGAGGTCGCTGTCGATTCGCATCGGTTCGCCCCGCGAGTCCGGAAGAAGGGCCCCGCAGGCGGCGATGCCGCGGCAGCCGCTGCTGTGAGCGCGCGAGACGCAGTCGTCACACAATCGCGTCACAAACCGGGGTTGCTGTTTGCGGTCGTATGACGTTCGGGGCTGCGCGTTGCCGCAGCTCTGCGGGGCGGCCAACGATGGCGAGACGAGCATCCTCGACTTTGCTAGGAGATCTCATGCGAGCGAAACGGTCATGGCGCGTCGCAGCCGCCTGCTCAGCACTTGTCCTCGGTCTGGCCGCATGCGGCGGCGGGAACGACGACGCGGACCAGAACGAAGGGACCTCCGACCCGTCGACCGGCACCGCGGGAGGAACGTACGCCGCCGAGCTGACCGAGCCGACGTTCCTGGCTCCTGCCTCGAACTGCTACGAGTCCGAGTGCAGCGCCGTCCTCGACCTCATCAACGACCCGCTGGTCAGCACCGACTTCGAGTCGGGCGAGCTGATCTATGACGGTCTTGCGGAGGAGATCACGGCCAACGAGGACCAGACGGTCTGGACGATCACGCTCAAGGAGGGCCGCACCTTCCACAACGGTGAACCGATCGACGCCGAGTCATTCGCCCGTGCGTGGAACTTCTCGCAGGACCCCGACAACGCGCAGGCCACGGCCGGTTTCATGTCTCGCATCGAGGGCGCGGGAGAGGGCCCTGAGGCCTCCGGGATCAAGGTCGTCGACGAGCAGACCCTCGAGGTGACGCTCGACAAGCCGTTCTCGCAGTTCGGTCAGATGCTGAGCTACGCCCCGGCGTTCGCTCCCATCGCCCAGGAGTGCTTCGACGACATCGACTCGTGCAACGACACACCGATCGGCACCGGCGCCTACGAGATGACGGAGCCCTGGCAGCACGACCAGCAGATCACGGTCGAGAAATGGGCCGACTACGAGGGCGAGCAGCCCGCGATGGCGGACTCGGTCGAGTTCAAGATGTTCACCACGCCGGTCGCGGCCTACCGCGACTTCCAGAACGGCGGCCTCGACGTGCTCAGCCTGGCGCCCGAGGTCTACCTCGAGGCGCAGGGCGTGCTCGGTGACGCGATCATCGAGGAGCCCACTGCGACACTGACCTACCTCGGGTTCCCCATCGACGAGGCGCCGTACGACAACAAGAAGGTGCGCCAGGCGATCTCGATGGCGATCGACCGCGAGCTGATCGTCGATCAGGTGCTCAACGGACTGGCCTACCCGTCGACCGACATCGTGACGCCGCCGATCCCCGGTGCGCGAGACGACGCGTGCGAGTACTGCACGTACGACCCCGAGCGGGCCAAGGAGTTGCTCGCTGAGTCCGGGGTGGACCCCGAGGGTATGACCCTTCAGTACTACTTCAACGCCGGCGCCGGACACGACGCCTGGGTCGAGGCGGCAGCCCGTCAGGTCCAGAAGACGCTCGGCTTCGACTACGAGCTGAACTCCACCGAGTGGGCGCAGTACCTCGAGCTCCTCGACGGCGGTGACTTCGAGGGCCCGTTCCGCCTCGGCTGGTCCCTGGACTACCCGTCGCCGGAGAACTACATCCGGCCGATCGTGGGCACCGACGGTGACTCGAACTACACGGGCTACAGCAACCCGGAGCTGGACGAGCTGGTCGCCCAGGGCGACGCCGCCACCTCGTTGGACGAAGCCATCGACCTCTACCAGCAGGCCGGCGACCTGGCTCTCGAGGACATGCCGATCATCCCGATGTGGAGCGGCGGCACTGCCATCGCCCACTCCGACGAGGTCGGCAACGTCCGGTTCGACGTGGGCGAGGGTGAGATCGCGTACGGCGAGATCACCGTCGAGGAGTGAGCGTCTAGCAACACAGCACGTGTCCCAGATGCCGGGTCTGGGAACACCCCGGGCGCACACCAGCCCGTGCGGGGGCCGGGCACACCGTGCCCGCCCCCGCTCGGGCGGCCACCACTGAGCAGAACCGGAAAGGGGTCCTCATGGGTCGCTACGTCGCCCGTCGGCTGATCCAGTTCATCCCCGTCATCCTCGGGACGCTCTTCCTGCTTCACATGCTCAGCACACTGACGATCCAGATCGTCGGTGACCCGGTGCGGGCCCTCTTCGGGCCCAACGCCCCGCCGCAGGCGATCATCGAGGAGCTGCAAGCGAGGTACAACCTCGACGACCCCTGCCTCGAGCAGACGGGCAACCCGTGCGTCGGCCTGTTCGTGGATCGGATCGGGCAGTACGCCTCCGGCGACTTCGGGGTGAACTTCCGGGGCCGCTCGGTGATGGAGATGTTCCTCGAGCGATTTCCCGTCACTGCTCGGCTGACCGTGATCGCGCTCGCGTTCGAGATCGTCGTCGGCATCACCGCCGGAGTGCTGGCCGGGCTCAAGAAGGACAAGCTCATCGACAACCTGGTGCGCTTCACCACTGTCGTGCTGATCGCCTTTCCGGTGTTCGTCTTCGGATCGCTGGCCCTGCTCCTCGTCGGACTCAAGATCGGGCTGCCGTTGCGCAACAGCGACTGGGCACCGGAGTGGCTCGGACAGATGCTCAACGTCGGCTACGACCCCGACTACCCCTGGCTCAGCCTGGTGCTCCCCGGCATCGTGCTCGGCGCGTTCTCCTTGGCGGCCATCGCTCGTCTCACCCGCACCAGCTTGATCGAGAACCTGCGATCCGACTATGTCCGCACCGCGCGAGCCAAGGGCCTGGGCGCCAGAGACATCGTCGGTGTCCACACACTGCGCAACTCGCTCATCCCGGTGATCACCTACATCGGCATCGACATCGGGTTCCTGCTTGGCGGCTCGCTCGTCACCGAAGGCATCTTCAACATCCCCGGGGTCGGGCAACTGGTGTTCCTTGCGATCCAGGCCAACGACGCCCCGGTGATCATCGGCGTGGTCACGATCCTCACGGTCGTGTTCCTCGTCTCGAACCTCGTCGTCGACATCCTGTACGCCGCACTCGACCCGAGGATCCGCTATGACTGAGACGATGTCGGCGAAGAGCGCCGGAGCCAGTGAGATCGCCGACGAGGGCGTCAACCGCTCGCTGTGGGGCGACGTGCGCTACGAGTTGGCGCGCAAACCGCTCTTCTGGGTGTCGCTGATGCTCGTGCTGGTCATCCTCACCATGGCCTTCTTCCCTCAGCTGTGGGCGTCGGAGTCGCCGAACGCACGGGGCGCCTGCGACCTGGCGAACGCCCGGGGCAAGCCCACCTGGGACCATCCGTTCGGTTACACCACCGCCGGTTGCGACATGTGGTCGTCCCTGGTCTGGGGAACCGGGAAGTCCGTGATCCTGGCGATCCTGGTGACCGCGGGGACGACGATCCTCGGCGTCCTGCTCGGCACCGCGGCCGGCTACTACGGAGGAGGCACCGACACGATCATCAGTCGGATCACCGACATCTTCTTCGGCCTGCCGTTCATCCTGGGAGCGCTGGTCTTCCTGGCGCTGTTCCCCGAACGGAACGTCTACACCCTGACTCTGGTCTTCGTCGTGTTCGGATGGACGTCGCTGACCCGCGTCATGCGCGGAAGCGTCATCGCTACCAAGCAGAAGGATTTCATCGACGCGGCGCGAGCGCTCGGCGCCAGCGACCTGTTCATCATCCGCAAGCACGTGATCGCCAACAGCATCGCTCCCGTGATCGTGCTGGCGACGATCGCGCTCGGCACCTACATCAGCGCCGAAGCAACGCTCACTTTCCTCGGTGTCGGCTACCAGCGACCGGCGGCGTCGTGGGGACTGCTCGTGGCCGACGGCCAGACACTCGCGCTCGCCGGGTTCTGGCACCTGCTCGTCTACCCGTGCGCATTCATCGTCACCACCGTGCTGGCGTTCATCCTGCTCGGCGACGTCCTCCGCGATGCGCTCGACCCACGAAATCGATAGGAGAGGACGACGATGACCGACATACTCAGCAACGGACACCACCGCGCCATCCGGACGCCTCTGGACGCCCTCGCGTTCGACGAGGACGCGCCCCTCCTGGAGGTCAGGGACCTGCAGGTCGAGTTCCACACCCGTGACGGGCTGGCCCACGCAGTCAACGGCGTCAGCTTCGTGCTCGAGGCCGGGGAGACCCTGGGCATCCTGGGCGAGTCCGGCTGTGGGAAATCGGTGACCGCCCAGGCCATCATGGGCATCTTGGACACCCCGCCGGCGAAGATCGCCGGTGGCGAGGTGCGCTACCGCGGCGTCGACCTCCTGTCGCTGGACGAGTCCGTACGACGACACGTCAGGGCGAACCGGATCGCGATGATCTTCCAGGACGCGCTGTCCGCGCTCAACCCGGTGTTCACCGTCGGCTGGCAGCTCGGCGAGCCGGCGCGCAAGCACTCCGGCGCCTCGCGCGCCGATGCCAGGCGCCGGGCCGTCGAGCTCCTCGACATGGTCGGCATCCCGGCCGCGAAGGAGCGGGTGAGCGACTACCCCCACCAGTTCTCCGGAGGCATGCGCCAGCGCGTGATGATCGCGATGGCACTGGCGCTCGAGCCGGACGTCATCATCGCCGACGAGCCCACCACCGCCCTGGACGTGACCGTCCAGGCGCAGGTGATGGACCTGCTCGCTGGGCTGCAGAAGGAGCTGCAGCTCGGGCTGGTGCTGATCACCCACGACATGGGCGTCGTTGCCGACGTCGCGGACAAAATCTGCGTGATGTACGCCGGCGGCGCGGTCGAGCAGGCCAACGTCTACGACATCTATGAGAAGCCGGCGCACCCCTACACGAAGGCCCTTCTCGAGTCGATCCCGCGCATCGACCAGAAGGGCCAGGACCTGACCGTCATCAAGGGCCTGCCGCCCGTACTGACCGACCGCCCCCCGGGCTGTTCGTTCAATCCGCGCTGCCAGTACGCCCGTGGCAACTGTGCGCACGACGAGCCGCCGCTGTACGACGTGCCGGGCGGGCGCAAGAGCGCCTGCCACTACTGGGAGGAGGTGCTCGGCTCATGAGCACCGAAATGAGTGAGCAGAACTCGAAGCTCGCTCGCGCCGACGGTGACGTCGTCCTCCAGGTCACGGACGTCAAGAAGTACTTTCCGGTGAAGAAGGGCATCGTCTTCCAACGGACGGTCGGCCAGGTGCAGGCGGTCGACGGCGTGTCGCTGGAGTTGCGCCGCGGCGAGACGCTCGGTGTCGTCGGGGAGTCCGGCTGCGGGAAATCGACCCTGGGTCGGTTGCTGATGGGGCTCGAGCGGCCCACCTCGGGTTCCATCAAGCTGAACGGGCGCGAGATCGCCGACCTCAAGGGGCCTGAGCTCCGCAAGATGAGGCGCAACATCCAGATCGTCCTGCAGGACCCCTACTCGTCCCTCGACCCGCGAATGACCGTGGGAGACATCGTCGGTGAGCCCTATCACGTGCACCCCGACGCCCTGGCCGGTCGGGATCGACGCACGACCGTCCAGGAGCTGCTCGACGTGGTGGGGCTCGATCCCAGCCACGTCAACCGCTACCCGCATCAGTTCTCGGGCGGTCAACGCCAGCGCATCGGCATCGCCCGCGCCCTGGCGCTCAAGCCGGAGATCATCGTCTGCGACGAGCCGGTCTCTGCTCTCGACGTGTCGGTGCAGGCCCAGGTCGTCAACCTCTTCGAGCAGCTGCAGGAAGAGTTCGGGTTGTCCTACGTGTTCATCGCCCACGACCTGTCGGTGGTCCGGCACATCTCCGACCGGGTGCTGGTGATGTACCTCGGCAAAGGCGTCGAGTACGGCACCGAGGCCGAGATCTACGAGCACCCCACCCACCCCTACACCCAGGCGCTCCTGTCCGCGGTCTCGGTGCCGGACCCCCGGTTGCGGGGCCATCGCGACCACATCGTGCTTGAGGGCGACGTGCCCAGCCCGGTGGATCCTCCGTCCGGCTGTCGGTTCCGGACCCGCTGCTGGAAGGCGGAGGACATCTGCGCCACCGACGAGCCGATGCTCGTCACCCGCGACGGGGCAGCACACCCGTCCGCGTGCCACTTCGCCACCGAGCGCGACGTCGTCCACGCCCTCGACCGCGACCTCCGCACGGAAGGCGCTCACATGTTCGGACGCGACGGTGACAGCACCGCCAGCCGATGAGGCGGACCCGGCACTCGCGCGTGTCCGCCCGGAACAGGCATCGCTCGCGGCCAGTACACGTCTGGGCGGTCCTGATCCTGTGGCTGTTCACCGGATGCTCCGCGGGACCTCCTCGGGCGACGTCCGAGGTGCCGGTCGCCTCCGGGACCCCGACCCCGGCGCGGACCACGGCGCCGTACCCCTCCATGCCCACCTGGGAGCTCGCCGGCACGCTGCAGACACCCCGCGACGACTTCGCGACTGCGGTCGTCGACGGTGAGATCTGGGTGCTCGGCGGGATGACCGGGGACCGCGGGAACCGCCTGACCTCCATCGAGGTCTACGACCCGCACACCCGTGCCTGGAAGACGTCGAAGGTGGAGATGCCCGTGGGGCTCGCGTCCTTCGAGGGCGTGGCGATCGATGGCCGGATCTTCGTCTTCGGCGGCCTCGACGCGGCCAGCCAGCCCACTGACTTCTCCGCCGTCCTCGACACGTCGTCGGGGAGATGGACGGCGCTGCCTCCCATCCCGCACGCCCGCTACGCGCACACGGTGACGCTGCACGAGGGCCGCATCTACGTCGTCGGCGGGGAGTCGGTCGCGGGAGCGGTGCGCGAGGTGGACGTGTTCGACGTGCAGTCAGGCCGGTGGTCGCCCGGCGCCCCGCTGCCGCACGCCCGCGGGTCTCACGACACCGTGTCAACGTCGGACGGACTCTACGTCCTGGGCGGCTGGCTCGATGGCGCGCCGTCCCGTCTGGTCCAGAGGTACGTGCCCAAGACCGGGACGTGGACCGCAGGGCCCGCCTTGCCCGAGCCGGTGTCCCGAGCCGGTGCCGCGGTCCTCGACGGGCGATTGTGGGTGTCGTTCCACGAGTTTGCCGCCGCCCTCGACCTGAGGACCGGCGAGTGGGCGCCCGCGAACCACCCCCCGCTGTCTCGCCACGGCCACGGGCTCGTTGCTCTCGACGGCGCTCTCTACGCCATCGGCGGCTGCCAGGAGTCGCCCCTGCGCGACGTGCGCACCGTGGACGTCATGACACCGTGAACCGCGACGGGCCCCGCCTCGCAGCTCACTCCGGTGAGATGTCACCGTCGATCGGTTCCAACACCTCCACCTCGGCGTAGGGACCCGTTTGCGTCTCGACCGGAACCGTCGTCGCGATCGGAGCTGAGTTCGCGAAGACCAGCCGCAGCTCGGCCCTGAAGCCGGGCACGAACTGATCGCTGAACACCGTCATCTGGGCATCGCGGGCCAACGTGACAGGCTCGTCCGGGGGCAGGACGATGGGTCCGTCCGCGATCACGATGTCGTAGGACTCGATGGTCGGGTCGACGTCGACTCCCACGAGCCGGTCGGTGTCGTCACCGGAGTTCACCAGGGTTCCCACCAGACGCGCCGCGCCCTCGCCGTTGGTCACCAGCGCCATCCCGAGGGCCTTCATCGACTCGGTGCTCTCCACCTGGCCGATCGAGGGCTGGGTCTCGATCTCAGGATCAGCGCAGGCGGTCAAGCCTGCCAGCAGCAGTGCGGCCAGCATCGCGGGGAGTCGTCGGGCGGGGCGGCGGGTGCGCGGAGGTTCGACCATGCAGCCATGGTTGCCCGCGGGGCTCGCGCGCATGCGGGCCCTTCGGCCGTCGCGGCCGATCGTCATCGGATCGTCACCGGGGGGTCTGTGCTGCTGGCCATCCGCACCCGTCATGCGTGGCACGGCCCTGTCCGGCCGACATGTCGATCTGATGACGACCGTCCGAACGGTGGCTCCGGCGGCCGCATGAGGTGGCGCCGGCGTTCTACTCCGGGTCGGCCGACTCGAGGCGCGCGCCTCGCGGCGCCACCGAGAAGAAGTCGGAGCGGCGCACGGCACCGCTGGTCAGACCGCGGTCCGTGGGCAGCTCGATCGGCTCACCGTTGAACGTCATCCGCACCAGCCCCCGCGGCCGAAGCTCGGTCGCGGTCCACACCAGCTGTGCGGTGGCCAGCAGTTGCAGGTCTCCGTCGATCTGCGTGAACTGCACCGGCACGTTGATGGTCACCGAGACGCCGGGCGACCGCCAGGAGGGTGCCTGATCGACCTGGAACTCTCCCGGCGCCACCGCTGTCGTGGCACCGGCCGCCTCCTCCGCCGCGGTCGGACCCTCGATCAGGAGCTCCACCAACGACCGTGCCGACGTGTTGTCGCTGGTACGCGTCACCGGCTCCAGACGACCGTCGCGAATCAGGTACACCCGCACGGCGTTCATCCCGCTCGGAGCCGACGTCGGCACGGGAGGGGCGGGGCTCTGCTGCAGCAGCGCGGGATCGTCCTGCAGCGGGACACCGCACCCGGCAGTGAGCAGCACCGTCGCTGCGAGGAGCGCCGCGGCGACTCGGGCGCGTAACCGGTTCAGCATCGCGTCCCCGCCGAATCGACGCGGGGCAGCCGTACGACGAAGCGGGCGCCCCCGCTGGGGCGGTTCTCGGCTGTGACGGTGCCGTCCAGAAGGCGCACATGCTGCGCCACCAGGGCCAGGCCAAGCCCCGCGCCGTCGGTCGACCCACGCTCGCTTCTCCTCCCGCGGGAGAAGCGGTCGAAGATCCCCTCCAGCTCCTCAGTCATCAGGCCGGGTCCGGAGTCCTCCACGGCCAGACACACGACGTCGTCGGTGGCGTCGACCACCACGCGGTGCGCCCCGTGACCGTGCCGGTCCGCGTTGTCGACCAGGTTCATCAGCACTCGTTCCAAACGCCGCTTGTCGCCGCGCACGACGGCCTCCGCGCCGGCCGATGTCACCTCGAGTCGCTCTACCAGGCGCTGCGGCAGCGCCTGCCGGGCCAGGTCGGCGAGGCGGAACTCGACCAGGGTGAACTGGTGACTGCCGGCATCGGCGCGCGAGATCTCCAGCAGGTCCTGAACCAAGCGCTGGAACCCATCGACCTCGGCGCGCAGCAGGTCCAGCACCTCGCGGCCCTCGGGAGCCATGGAGCCGCGGTACCCGTCCATCAGCTGCACGGTGTTCACCATCGTGGTCAGCGGGCTGCGCAGCTCATGACTGACGTCGGCGGCGAACTTCGCGTCCATCCTCATCCGCCGCTCCAGGGCGGCAGCGGTCTTGTTGAACGAATCCGCGATGGACCGCAGCGCGGGGTCGCCTCGTGCGTCCAGGCGAGCGCTGACATCCCCACGTGCGATGGCGGCCACCGCGTCCGCGACCTGCTCCAGGGGCCGCAACGCCGGCTGCATCACCCACCACCCCAACGCCATGGTCGCCAGTGGCGCCAGGATGCCGCCGACCAGCAGGACGAGGCTCAAGGTTCGCAACGTCTGGTCGAGCTCGTCGAGGGTGAAGACCTCGAAGTAGGCCCCGCCGGCACCGGCAACCGGCATCCCCACGACCAGGGCCGGACGACCGGACACCTCGACACGCTGCGAGTGCGGACGCCCCTCGGTGACGTGCTCGGTCAGTGCCGCAGGGATGCTGCTGCGGTTGACCCGTAGGTCGTCGGTGAACCACTCGTCCTGCTCGGTGCGCAGCAGCGAGGTCGAGTCCAGCTCGCGCGGCAGACGGGCAAGCACCGCGGACGGCGACGAGCCGCCTGAGCGCACCTCCAGGCTGACCTGCTCGAGGTTGGACAGCGCCTGCGCCACCGCCGCCTCCTGCCGCTGACCGAGCAGGTAGCTCGCCACGCTGAACCACACCGCAGTGCTGGTGAGGACGGCCAACATCGCGGCCACCAGACCGAACAACAAGGTGGCGCGGGCCCGTATCCCCAGCAGCATGAGCCACCCCCGGGCCCGGGTCCGGCCGCGACGCAGCCATGAATGCAGTGAGCCCGGTCCCGACGTCACCGGGGTGAGTCTTCCGCAGCGCCCATTCAAAGACCACCGCCCGTCGGCAGGCCAACCCAAACGTCATGTGGGCGCGCCGCCGTCAGGTCACCGCGTGCACGCACGGTTTGCGGTCTGATGACGTTCGGCGCTACGCCGTCCAGGACGCTCGAGAGCCGACGCGACCCTCGTGACGTTCCGACCGATGGCGCCGCCCCAGGGAGACCCTGCAAGCGCGCGCCCTCCCGTGCTGCCGGTCGACCCGGCCCGGCGAGCAGCGTCACCTGCTGGTGGGCGCGCCGTGCGCGGGTGCCAGGCGGTAGCCGATGCCACGCACGGTCAGCACGACCTGCGGTTGGGCGGGGTCCTCCTCGATCTTGGTGCGCAGCCGACGGATGTGGACGTCGACCAGGCGCTCGTCGCCGAAGTAGTCGTATCCCCACACTCGCTCGAGCAGTTCCTCGCGAGTCATGACCCGTCCGGGCTCGGAGGCGAGCTCGCACAGGAGGCGGAACTCCGTGTGAGTGAGGTTGATCGGGTTCCCGTGGCGGGCAACAAGGCCCTGGTGCGGGGAGATCTCGAGTGCGCCGGCCACGACAGACGACGTGCGTGGGGTCGAGGAATTGGTTCGACGCAGAAGCGCGCGGATGCGGGCGGACAGCTCCTTGGCCACGAACGGCTTGGTGACGTAGTCGTCGGCTCCGGCCTCCAACCCGGCCACCACGTCGTGGCTGTCGGTCCTGGCGGTGACCATGATGATGGGTGCGTCGCTTCGGCGCCGGATCTGGCGGCACACCTCGAACCCGTCGATGTCGGGCAACATGATGTCGACCAGGACGACGTCGGCCTCGCGCTCGGCAAGCGCGAACAGACCGTCCTCTCCGGTGCCCGCCTCGGTCACGTCGAACCCGTCGGCGTTGAGAGCCAACGCCACGGCTCGGCGGATCCGCTCGTCGTCCTCGATGAACAGCACGGAGCGGGGCACGCGGGCAGTCTTCCTCACGTGCGAGGCCGTGCGCACCCCCGGCGGGGGGTGCGGGTCGGTCGGGCGCCGGGACGCCAGGTGGTGGGCGGCCACGTGACAGTTGCGTATTGTGCGCAACTAAAATGCGCACAATGCTTGACTGTGTCGTGCGTCACCGTCCAGCATGAGGCGAGGCCCGATCGACGGGCCCCTGCTCCTTGGAGGCACCGGTGGACCTACAACTCCTTCTCGCCCTCGTCCTCGGCATCGGGACGATCATCGTCCTGGTGCTGCGCACCCGGATCGATGCGTTCGTGGCGCTGTTGCTCGCAGCCCTGGTGACGGGGTTCGTCGCCGGGTCGCCGGCGCTGGAGACGATCACGTCGATGACAACCGGGTTCGGCAACACGCTGGCCTCGATCGGAATCGTCATCGGCCTGGGCGTCGCCATCGGCAAGATCCTCGAGGTGTCCGGCGCTGCGGACACGCTGGCCAAGACGTTCGTCCGCCTGCTGGGACGGGGCCGCGAGCACTGGGCCATGGCCGGCACGGGTGCCGTCGTGTCGATCCCGGTGTTCTGCGACTCGGGCTACGTCATCATGAACCCGCTCGCACGTTCGATCGCTCGACGGCTCCGCGGTCGCTACGTCACACTCGCACTGGCCCTCGGCTGCGGCATGACGCTGACCCACCACCTGGTGCCCCCGACACCCGGCCCGCTGGGCGTGGCCGGCATCCTGGGCGCCGACCTCGGTGGGCTGATCCTCGCAGGGCTGGTGTTCACGCTCCTCCTGCTGCCGGTCGTGATCGCGTACGCCGCATGGATCGGCCCCAAGCTCGAGGGTGAGCTCAACGAGCACATCCGTGAAGAGGTGTACGGCACCGTGACTGTCGGTGGGTCCGGTCACCCGGGCGGCACCGCGACGGCAACGATGGACCGCAGTGACGCGACGGACGGCCCCGACCAGGACTCCCCGGTCCACCAGCTGGGCGAGCCGCCGGTGGGCGAGAAGCCGCACTCGATCTCCTTCGGTCTCGCCGCCCTTCCGCTGGTCGTTCCGCTGCTCCTCATCGTCCTCAACACGGTGGCCGCGGCCATCGACCGCAACAGCCAGAGCGCGCTTGGGCCGGACGACGAGTACACGCCGTCCTCGTGGGCCGAGGTGCTGGCCTTCGTCGGTCACCCTGTCGTCGCGCTGATCATCGGCATCGTGCTCGCCGTCTACGTGCTCCTCCCGCGCTGGACGCCTCGCAAGCAGGTGCACAACTGGATGGCTGAGGCCGCTGCTTCGGCCGGACTCATCATCCTGATCACCGGCGCCGGCGGAGCTCTCGGCCAGGTGCTCCGAGACTCGGGCGTCGGCGACGCCCTCGCCGAGGCGATCGCCGACCTCAGCCTGCCCGGCGTGCTCGTCCCGTTCTTCGTGGCGTCACTGGTTCGCGTCGCCCAGGGCTCCGGCACCGTCGCCATGATCACCGCGGCCTCCGTCAGCGCGCCGCTCGTGGCCGGGCTGGGTCTGTCCCCGCTCGCCGCCGCGTTGGCCTGCTGTGCTGGCTCGATGGTGTTCAGCTACTTCAACGACTCCTACTTCTGGGTCGTGACGCGGTTCACCGGCCTCGAGGGGACGGCCGCCCTCCGTGGCTGGTCCGGCATCACGACCGCGGTCTGGCTCGGCTCGCTGCCGCTGGTCCTCATCGCCGGCGCGGTGCTCTGACGTGGCAGACGTGCTCGTCGTCGCTGACGATCTGACGGGGGCGAACGCGGCTGCGGCCGGTTTCGCCCGGGCGGGGTTCCGCGCCGTCACCGCCAGCGCCGGCGAGCACGCGGAGGTGGTGGCCGAGATGGTGTCGCGGTTCGACGTTGTCGTGGCCACGACCGAGAGCCGACACCTCGACGCGCACACCGCCCGCGAACGCGTGGGCCGGGCGGTGCGCGCCGGCTGGCCGGCACGCCTGGTGTGCAACCGCATCGACACCACGCTCCGCGGCAACGTCGGCGCCACCACCCGCGAGATCTTCGACCGTGTCGGCGAGCTTGCGGGTTCGCGCACGGTGCTGCTCTGCGCGCCCGCGCACCCCGCCGCCGGGCGCCAGACCATCGGCGGCATCCAACTGCTCGACGGCCGGCGGCTCGAGGACACGGAGGTCGCCCGCGACGCCCGGACGCCGGTGCGCACGTCAGACGTCGCTGAGCTGCTGCGCCAGCAGGGCGGGCTCGAGGTCGCGGTCGTAGCGGTCGAGGACGTCACCGGCGATCTCGACCGGCTCGCCGAGAAGATCCGGCAGCACCTGGACGGGGGCGCAGAGGTGGTCGTCGCCGACGCGATGACCGCCGACCACCTCGACCGCATCGCGGCCGCAGCTGTCGCCGCCACCGTCGGCACCGACCTCGTGTGGACGACCAGCGACCCGGGGCCGGCGTCGGTCGCGCTCGCGAAGGCGCTGGGCCTGGCCGGCGAGACACCGGGGGCGCCGTTGCTCGTCCTCTCGGGATCGGCCACCGAGCTCACCCGCCTGCAGCTGGGGCAGCTTGTCGCCGAGCGCGCTGCCCGTCCCATCCGCGCAGTCCGCGAGCACGCCGTGCCCGACGTGGACGCCACTGCCCGGCTGCTCGATGAGGCGCTCGACCATGCCGGCGCGGACGACATCGTCGTACTGGCGACGGTCCTCGACGAGTCGGACCTGTGGTCACCGTCGGCCGAGCAGGCGACCCAGATCCCGACCGCGCTCGCCCGCGCCGCGCGCCGTGCGCTGGAGTCTCACCCGGTCGACGGCATCTTCACGACCGGCGGCGACGTCACGGCCGCCCTGCTGGCCGAGCTCGGCTCGCACGGGTTGGAGGTCTCCGACGAGGTAGTACCGCTGGCTGTGGCCGGATCCCTGGTCGGCGGCCCGTGGGACGGGCTGCAGGTCGTCACGAAGGGTGGCCTCGTCGGCGACGCGCGGACGACGATCGTCTGCCTCGACCACCTGCGCAGCCAGGTGGCGGCCCACCGCCGACAAGTCACCGCCGTCGAATCCCGCGAACCCCACTGATACCCCTGAGGAGCACACCATGAGCAGACACGTCCTTGCCCTGACCCTCGGAGACCC
Source organism: Nocardioides pinisoli (assembly GCF_024199985.1). Classification (GTDB taxonomy): domain Bacteria; phylum Actinomycetota; class Actinomycetes; order Propionibacteriales; family Nocardioidaceae; genus Nocardioides; species Nocardioides pinisoli. The sequence continues at coordinate 259,961 of NZ_JANARS010000006.1, read as the reverse complement.
CGTCGGCATCGGCCCGGAGATCACCGCGAAGACTCTCGTCGAGCAGGCCGGCGCCACCGAGCACCATGGGGTGGCCGTAGGAGACCCGGCAGCGCTGCGCCGCGGCGCGCAGGCGATGGGTCTGGACATCGAGGTCCGCGTCGTCGACAGCTTCGACGTCGAGCCGGCTGAGGGAGTCATCGACTGCTACGACACCGGCGTCCTCGGTGAGGACCTGCCGGAGTGGGGAGTGGTCGACAAGCGTGCGGGTCTCGCCGCGGTGAAGTCCATCGAGGTCGCCACGCAGGCCGCGATGGACCGCAAGGTCGCCGGCATCGTCACCGGTCCGATCAACAAGGAGGCGATCTGGGCTGCCGGCTCGGAGCACCTCGGTCACACCGAGATGCTCGGCGCGCTCACGGGCGTCACCAAGCAGGACACGATGTTCGTGGTTCGCAACGACGCGGCCGACGGTCACCATCTGCGGATCTTCTTCACCACCCGGCACGTGTCACTGCGCAAGGCCCTGGACCAGATCAACAAGGAACTGGTGGGCGAGTCGATCCACAAGGCCCACACCGCGCTGCAGGTCTTCGGCGTCGAGAGGCCCCGTCTGGCGGTTGCCGCGATCAACCCCCACGGCGGCGAGAACGGCGCCTTCGGTGACGACGAGATCGTGCACCTCGCCCCTGCCGTCGAGGCGGCGCAGGCGGAGGGGCTCGACGTCTCGGGCCCGGTCCCGGCCGACTCGGTGTTCCACCAGGGCCTGGTCGGCCGCTACGACGGCGTCCTGTCTCACTTCCACGATCAGGGCCACATCCCCGCGAAGACGTTCGACTTCGACGGCACCATCTCGGTCACCGTGGGCCTTCCCATCCTGCGCACCTCGGTCGACCACGGCACCGCCTTCGACATAGCGGGGTCCGGCAAGGCCGGTCACGGCACCATGCTGTCGGCCTACCTGGCGGCGGTGGACTACGCACCCTATGTCGATAACATCCGGGCGACGTACGGCTCCTGACAGCCAGGGCCCAGGAGGGGGATCGGTGTCAGAGGGAGTGGGCGTGCGGCGTGCCACCAAGGCCCGCCACGACGCGATGGTCGACCTCGTCCGGGGCGGCGAGGACAGCGTCGAGGTGTTGTCGGAACGGCTCGGCGTGTCGGCCTCGACCGTACGACGCGACCTTGCGACCCTTCAGCGCGAGGGCCGGCTCGCCAGGACGTACGGCGGCGCGCTGGTGCGTGAGGTCTTCCATGAGCGCCCGTTCGACGAGAGCCAGCAGCTCAACCTGAGGCAGAAGTCGGCGATCGCCGCGGCCGCGGTCGACCTGGTGCCGGCCCGGGGCACGGTGTTCATCGACGCGGGGACGACCTGCTTGGCCCTTGCGCGGCTGCTGGTCACGCGTGGACCGCTGACCGTTGTCACGCGCGGTCTCGAGGCTGCCTTGGCTCTGTCCGCGGCCGATGACCTGGACGTGCTGATCGTGGGCGGGCGGGTCCAGCCACGCAGCCACGGTGTGGTCGGCCCTCTGTCGGCGATGGCCTTGGATCGTCACCACTTCGACGTGGCCTTCCTCGGCGCGGACGCTGTCGACCCGGTCCGTGGGCTGGGTGAGCCGACCGTCGACGAGACATGGGTCAAGGAGCGAGCCGCCGCCGTGGCCGACCGCGTCGTGCTGCTCGCCGACGCCTCCAAGCTCGAGCAGCGCGCACCTGCGTGGGTCCCCCTGGGCGAGTCGTGGACCTTGGTCCTGGATGCCGCGGCTGCCGAGGAGTCGGTGGCCCGACTGCGCGAACGTGGGGTCCACGTCATCGTGGCGTGAGCCAGAGGTGACGCGGCAGTTCGTCAGCGGCCAGCTGCTCAAGATGCGACGCGGCGTCGCTGATGGCGGCCTCGATCGTCGGCGCGCGGTCGGCGACGGCATAGGCGGCCTCGATGCCGGCGGCCCCCAGCGCGTGGAGCGGCAGCTCGTTCACGCCGCAGACGGCGACCACCCGGGCGCCGGCAGCGCGCGTCGGTGCACGCGCTGCCGCCGATGCCGAGCGGCTCTACGTCGGCATGTCCCGCGCGACCGACGAGCAGGTCGTGGTGGGCGATCCGGCGACCGTACGCCGCGTGGCTGGCGACGGTGTGGCACGCAGGCTCGGGGTCTGAGGGCGGAGGAGCCGGGGCGGCGGCGCCGCCTTGCACAGGTGCGCCAACGCCGACGGGAGGAAGCCGCCTCCCGTTCTACTGCCTGTTCTGGCGAAGGTCGTCGGCCATGACGTCGAGCTGGTCGGGAGCGAGACCGAGGGCGGTCCGGACGCGCCGGCGTCCTTGGAGCAACGCCGCGTCGCCGGGCTCACCGTCCGGATAACCGTGGGTGAACGGGATGTTGTACCAGCGCAGCGCCTGCCGCAGCTGGTCGTGGATCTCGTACGCCTCCGCGACGAGGTGGCAGGTGGTCGGGCTGACCTCGTCATCGCGCACCAACCCGCGCAACGTCTTGTCGAACTCCGTGATCGACCCCGCGTCGCCCTCGTCGAGCGCCAGCGACAACAGGTTCGCGATCGGGTCTGAGCCCGACTCGCCGCCGTCGCGCATCGCGAGCCGGAAGCAGCGTCGCGCCTCGTCGTACTCCTTCCTCATCTGCCAATGCTCACCGGCCGCGATCAGCAGCGACGCACGTCCGTGCTCGCCGGGCTCGAGGTCGTTCGCCTCACGCTCGAACCACGCGGGCTTCTCCTCGAGCGGGACGCGTTCCTCGATCGCGGTCAACAGGTCGAACAGCTCGTCCTCGGTCATGGGCACAGCCTTGCAGCACCTGCGGAACCTTCAGGCCACCATCCGGGGTTCGTGGCCGCAGGCGTCGGTCATGAGATCCACCCAGCCGTGCTCGGTGACCAGGAGGAGCTCGCCCGCGTAGACGTCCCGGAAGTGATAGGCACAGCGCCAGCCCCGGACCGTCGTCGGGTGCCGACGTCCTCGTCGCGGTCCAGGGGAAGCGCGGATCGTCATGAGCGACCGCGCGACCGACGAGCTGGTCGTGAGCGGCCTCTATCGCGGGCGGTGCAGCCTCTTGAGCCTGCCGCCGTCCAGCGGCGTACCGCGCCACGTGGCTCGCGCGGTCCCGGTCGAGAGCGAGCACTCGACGTCCAGGCGATGAGGTGTCTCGAGGAAGATCGCCTCGACCCGGAGGGTGTCGTCGCCGATCCAGCCGGCCGAGGCCGCAACGGGTACGCCGTCGCCTGACGCGTCGCTCGGCTCGGAGACGAGCCACTCGCCGGCGCCCGCGGCGAAGGTCAGGGCGTTGTCGGGCTCGTGGAGCGTGATGCCGACGCTGCCGTGCGCCGTCTCCACGACGACGGACGACAGCGTGGACGCAGCTGCGGAGGAGTCCACCACCGAGAACGTCGTGCCGCTCCAGTCCGCCAGTCGCGGCGGCGACGGCGTACCCGGGCAGGGCGGCAGGCCGAGCGTGCGGAGCCGCTCCACCAGGCGAGGGTGGGCGTCCTCGGCGACCTCGGTGCCGCCACCCAGACTGGGGAGCAGGTGCTCCCAGACATGGTCCAGGACCGTCTGCATCGCCTCGGTGCCGCCGGTGATGGCGACCACGGCGTCCTGCTCCGGCAGCACCAGGCAGAACTGGCCGAAGGCGCCGTCGCCTCGGTAGCCGTGCCGCGACATCCAGAAGCCGTACCCGTAGCCCTGGCTCCAGTCGACCTTGCCTTCATCCGCATCCGCTGTGGCCACCGCCCGGGACGTCGCCTGGGCGACGTACGACTCGGGGATCAGCTGCTGACCGTCCCAGCGGCCGCGCTGGAGGTAGAGCTGGCCGAGCTTCGCGACGTCCTCGGTTCGGGCGAAGAGACCGCTGAAGCCCTGTTCGCGCCCCGGCGGCATGGAGAACCAGGCGACCGGGTCGATCCCGAGCGGCTCGAGGAGCCGCGGGCCGAGGTACTCGCTCAGCCGCTGCCCCGCGAGGCGCTGGATCACGGCGGCGACGGTGTAGGTGCAGGGTTGGCTGTAGGCGAAGACGCTGCCCGGGGGCGCCTCCGGCGGCATCAACAGGAACCCGCGCACCGGATCCTCTCGGTCCCGCGCCACGGCCTCGCCCCACATGTCCCGGTCGTGGCCGCTGGCCATCGAGATGAGGTGTCGCAGGGTGAGCGACCGGCTGCGCGGATCGGTCACCTCGTCGGCGTACTCGGGGAAGTGCTGCAGCACCGTGTCGTCGAGGTCGACCAGGCCCTCGTCCGCCGCGAACGCCAGAGCAGTCGAGGTGAAGCTCTTGCTGAGCGAGTAGACCAGCCGCGTCCGCTCGGCCGTGTGCGGCGCCCACCAGCCCTCGGCGACGACGTGCCCGTGCCGGAGCACCATCAGCCCGTGGAGCTCGACGTTCGGATCAGCATCCACCGCGTCCACGAACGCCAGGACTCCGGCCGGGTCGACACGTTGGCTCATGGGCGTGGCTCGTGGGAGGCGATGCACGCCGCAAGCCTAGGCCGGACGCCAGCGCCGGTGCCCGCGCTCTGGCCCCGGCGGGTAGGGCCCTTCGGCCCTGCGGTGCCGCGGGCCCGCGCTGGTTGGGTGGTCATCGAGACTCAGGCCCGCATCCCCGACCGCACCGCGGCGAGCCAGACAGCCACCCCGCCGGCGCCGACAGCGACCCAGAAGGCCCAGACCCCCGGCGCCAGGTCATCGAGCGGGTACACGGACGACCAGCCGAGGAAGCCCGTCACCACGACCGGTGCGAGGACCGCGAACGCGACGACGGGAGCCAGGAGCGAGCCGGGGGTGTCCACCTCGTGCCGCGAGGCCAGGGCCGCGAGGCCGGAGACGATCGTGAGCGTGGCGACCCCAGCGAGCCCCCACGCCCACCGGTCGAGCGGCAGGTCGCCGGGCCGGGTGAGGACCACGAACCCCCACACGGCGAGCGGCAGCACGGCGACGGCCAGCCGGGACGTACGCCGCCAGCCGCCACCGCGCGGGGTGACCGCGACGACCGCGCCGGCACGTTCGTCGAAGACGAATCCGGCCCCGGCGGCGCAGCAGGCCAGCAGCGCGGGCAGCAGGACGACCGCGGTCGTCGGCCACCGGTCGAGCGCCGCGGCGACCGCCAGCGCGGCTCCACAGCAGCCGAGGAGGGCGGGCCAGGCGACGCCGCGGCGGACGTACCACCAGCGCGGGGCCATCACTCCACCCGGAACGGGACCGGCTCCGAGACGCGGTTGTCGGACGGGCCCGTGGTGACCGCGAGCACGAGGCAGGCGAGACCGACCACGACGGTGCCGATGATCGCGCCGCGGAGGCGGGGCGTACGGGCCGTCCGGTCGTGCCAGACGGCGACCAGGGCCGCAGCGGCGCACAGGCACAGGACGTAGCCGAGGTGGGCCAGCGGGTTGCCGGCCATCAGCTCCTGCGTGCCGTCCTCGAGCGTGCCGGAGTGCCACATCGGCCACGGCACCCACAGCCGCAGCTCGGAGCTGTCGCCGTACGCGATCGGGACCGACCCGGCGAAGCTCACCAGCACGGCGGCGACCACCACGACGGCGGGCGCTCCGGGGAAGTGGAGCCACCGCCCCGTCAGCACCCCGAGCAGCGCGCCGCCGAGGCAGGCGACCGGGCCGGTGGCGAGCAGCATGCTCCAGACCTGCCAGTCGGGCAGCGTGCCGAACCACCACTCCTGCTCGGCCACGCCGTAGATCGAGGCGAAGACCACCTCCACGACGACGAACAGCAGGCCGACGGCGAAGGGCACCAGGCAGGCGACCGTCAGTGCCACGGTGCGCTGCGCCTCGGTGCCGGGAGCGGTCCCGACGGCCTCGGCGGCCGCCTCGGTCGAGCGGGTCTGGCGCGCCATCGCGACCAGGCTCGGCAGCCCGACGAAGAACGCGGGCAGCAGGGGGATGGGCAGGAGGTCGGTGTAGGCCGGGTCGTCGTTGGTCGTCACCATCAGCGCGAGGACGCCGAAGGCGAGCGCCACCCCGACCAGGAAGATCGGGTTGCGGAGCAGGCGGCGGGTCTCGATCCCGGCCATCCCGGAGAGGGCGGCGGAGCCGGATCCCGGCAGGGGCAGGGCGGTGCTGGTCATGGTCACTCCTCGAGAGGCGGAGACGGCGCAGTGGTGGCGCCGGCGGAGGTCAGGCGGGTGCCCGGACGGCGTGTGCGTCGGCGCCGAGCATGAGGAGGTAGGCGTCCTCCAGGGTGGGGTCGGTCGGGACCGCGCCGGGCGGCGGCGTGCCGCCCACGACGTGGTGGCGGCCCGTACCGGTGCGCCAGCTGACGAGCGCGTCGGTGCCCGGTTCGTCGTCGCACAGCCACACCCGGCCGGCGGCCGTGGCGACGAGGTCGGTGACGGTTCCGTCGAAGCGGACGGTGCCGCCGGCGAGGACGACCACCCTCTCGCAGAGCGCAGCGACGTCCTCGGTCTGGTGGGTGGAGAGCAGGACGGCGCAGCGGCCGCCGAGGGCGGAGAGGGTACGGCGCAGGTCGGCACGCTGCGTGGGGTCGAGGCCGGTGGTCGGCTCGTCGAGCACGAGGATCCGCGGGTCGCCGAGGAGCGCCTGCGCCAGCGCCACCCGACGCCGCTGCCCGCCGGAGAGCTTCGACACTCGCTTGGTGGCGAGGTCGCCGAGACCGACCAGCTCCAGCACGCGGCGTACCTCCCGGTGCCGCCGGCCGCGGTCGTTCCACTCCTTGAGCACGGCGACGTACTCCACGAAGCCGAACGCGGTCATGTCCCCGGGGTAGCCCAGCTCCTGGGGCAGGTAGCCGAGCTCGCGGCGGATCTCGGTGAGCTCGGCGTGGGAGCCGTGCGGGTCGCGGCCGAGCAGTCGTACGTCGCCGCGGTCGGCGGCGATCGACGTGGCCACGATCCGCAGCAGCGTGGTCTTGCCGGCGCCGTTGGGCCCGAGCAGTCCGGTGACCCCGCGGTCGAACGACAGGTCGACGGCGTCGAGGGCGCGGGTGCGTCCGTAGGTCTTGGTGACGGCGGTGAGGTCGACGGCGTTCACAGGACGGCTCCGATCCGGCGATCACGGCTGGACCGGGCGGCCAGCACGACGAGGGACATGGCGGCGAGAGCGAGGTAGACGAGCTGCTGGGTCGCCTCGACCGGCCAGGTCGCCGGCAGCCCCCGCAGCGAGAACAGGACGACGGCGCTCCACCCGAGGGCGACCACCGCGACCGCGACCCGCGGCCCGACGAAGCTGGACAGCGCGAGCAACGTCGGCAGGAGGGCGACGGCGGGTCCGAGCCAGGCGGCGGCCAGCCAGGCGGGACCCGGGAGGAAGAGCCCGAGGAGCACAGTGAAGGGCAGCACGGAGGCGAGCACCGCGACGGTGCGGACGAGGATCAGTCGGGTGCGGCCGTAGGGGGCGGTGACGACGAGCGTCTCGAGCGGGTCCTGCTGGTGACCGTACGCCGCTGCGACGCCGATGACCGGCACGAGCGGTGCCACGAGGAGGAACGGTGCCAGCAGCTCGCCGCCCGCGAGCACGACGGCCAGCGCGGCGAAGCTCAGGGCGAGGAACGCACCCACGACCCACGCCGTGCGCAGCGAGGTCGCGGCGGCGAGCAGCACCGCGGTGGGCTCGGGCAGCCCGCAGCGCCGGGCCAGCCGGACGGGCAGGGGCAGCGCGGGGGACTCGACGGCGTCGCGGATCCCGTCCCACCCGCGAGCGAGCAGCCGGGGGTCGACCAGCGGCGTCGTGGACGCGCGGCACTCGGCGCACCGCGCGACGTGCTGCTCGACCGAGGCGCCGACGATCGCGTCGAGCCGGCCGGCGACGTAGGCGGCGAGCAGGTCGTCGTGGACGTGCCAGGTGGTGGTCATCGCCATCCCTCCTGCGGCAGGGTGAGGGATCCGCGCAGCTGGGCCTTCGCCCGGTGGAGGCGGGTCTTCACCGTGTTCTCGCGGACGCCGAGCAGCTTGCCGGCCTCCTTGGTTGTCAGGCCGTCCAGCACGCACGCCTGGACGACCGAGCGGAACTCGGGGGAGAGCCGGGCGAGCGCCCCGGCCAGGTCGCCGTACTCCACCCCGAGCAGCACCTCGTCCTCGGCCGCGGGCACGTGCCCCCGGCCGACGGTGTCCCACTCGGGGAGGAGCACGACGTCCTTGCGCGACCGCAGTCGCGACACCATCCGTCGGAACGCGATGCCCCAGAGCCAGCCCGCGACCTCCCCGGCGCCGCGGTACCGCTTCGCGTCCTTCCACAGCGTGACGAAGGTGTCCTGCACGACGTCGAGCACGACGTCGGAGTCGTTGCAGCGCCGCATCAGCCGCGTGACGAGCCACGCCGCGTGCCGGCTGTAGAGCTCCTCGAGCGCTGCGCTGTCACCACCGGCCACCAGCGCGACCAGGACCGTGTCGTCCTGCTCCGCGAGTGCCGGGATGCTCCCCATGACAAGACTGTCGCACCGGACGGGCCGGTTGGTTCCCGCTCAGCGCGACCAAAATCCGTCGGCCGGACCGTGCGACGAGCGCCCGCCGGAGCCTGCCCCGTCGGGATCGGGTGCGTCAGCGGGCGCAGCATGGGTACGTCGGGGGTGCGAGGCTGCGCCGCACACAGCGTCGCGAGACGGGACGGAGGACGAGATGGGACGGCTGCTGACCGTCGGGCACGGGACGCTCGACCGCGACGCGCTCAGCGCGCTGCTCGCGGGCGCGCAGACCGACCTGCTCGTCGACATCCGTCGCTTCCCGGGCAGCCGGCACAACCCCGACGTCAGCTCCGACGCGCTGGCGGGGTGGCTCCCGGACGTGGGCATCGCCTACCGCTGGGAGGAGCGGCTCGGCGGACGCCGGCGGCGCGACAAGGACGCCGATCCGGACGCCGACGCCTGGTGGCGGGTCGAGGCGTTCCGGGCGTACGCCGCCCACACCCGGACACCGGACTTCCTCGCGGCGCTCGACGACCTGGGCGAGGACGTCGCCGCACACGGGACGACGGTCGTCATGTGCAGCGAGGCCGTCTGGTGGCGCTGCCACCGCCGGCTCGTGGCCGACGCCGCGCTCCTGCTCCGCGACATCGACGTGGCGCACCTGGCGCACAGCGGCAGGACGACCCCGCACGAGCCGTCGGCGGGCGCGCAGGTGGTCGACGGCGTGCTCCGCTACGACACGAGCGACGGGGGTTGAACCGCGTGGACGACGACTACGTCGAGGCCGTGCTCGCGCTGGTCGAGGACGTCCCGGCCGGCCGGGTGACGACGTACGGCGCCCTGGCGCGCGCGGTCGGGACCGGTGGCCCGCGCCAGGTCGGGCGGGTGATGGCACTCCACGGGGACGCCGTGCCGTGGTGGCGGGTGGTGCACGCCGACGGCCGCCCCGCCACGTGCCACGGCGGGACGGCCGTCGATCGGCTCCGGGAGGAGGGCGTACCGCTCATGGCGCGTGGACGCGTGGACGTGCGCGCGACCGAGGTGTCGTGACGCGTCGCCGAGGTCAGGACCAGTGGCGCCGCATGACCGTGGTCGCTGCGAACGGGTCCTCACCCGAGACCGCGGCCACGATCCCTGCACCCTCCGGCTTCGCAGCGGCGAGCAGCCGACCTCCGCCCACCCAGGCGTTCCAGCTCCGGAGGTAGTGGCCGGCGTTGGTGGCGTTGCGGCCCAGGACGGCCGGGACCGGGTGCCACGCCTCTCCGGTCGCGCGTGCTGCCTGCAGGGCCTTGCGCGCGCCGGAGCGCGTACGGATGGGGGCGTCGGCCAGCTCAGCGCCGGTGTAGCGGGACACCAGGTAGCGCGGGACGCCGACCGGGCCGATCGCCTCGTCGAACGCGGTGGCGAACACCTCGGCGTCCTCCTCGGTGCCGGCGAGGCGGAAGCGGTACTCGCCGCCCGGGTGGACGTCGACCGCGAGCGCCGACGCACCGACGCTCGTCAGCCCGGCCGCGGCGAGACCGTCCGCGACCGCCGCCGCGACCGCCTCCAGCGGCGGGACGGCCGACGTCAGGGCGAGCTGCTCCCGCGCCCACGACGTGAGGTCGTCCGCGTGCGAGCGGCCGGTCACCGCACCCTGGCCGAGGGTCGCGAGCCCACCCACGGCCCCGGCCACGAGCGCCCAGTCGCCGACCGCGAGCGAAGCCGCGCCGACGCCGGCCGACGCCGCGGCCAGCGCGAGCGGCGTACGCCAGCTGGTCTCAGGCACCGGGGCGTCGGTCGTCATGCCGTCCGAGGTGAGCCGCCACGTCGGCGGGACGGGCGTGAGCGTCACGACCTCGTCGAGCGGCGCGACGTCCGCGGCGGGGCGGCGTACGCGCAGCGACGCGAGCGTGACGTCCTGGTAGGGCTCGCCCACCTCCCAGGCGTCGCGGATGGTGTCGCGGTCGGCGGCGGCGACGAGCATCCGGGCGTTGAGGCCGTCGAACTCGGCGACCGGTGGAGGCGCGTAGGGGGAGAAGGACGCGTCGATGTGGGCGACCCCGTCGACGATGTCGCCGTCGGCGTCGATGCCGTGGAAGCCCTGGTGCTTGCGGACCAGCCGGGACCAGTCGTTGTCGCCCTTGGGGTGCGCCTCCGACACGCACACGACCGTCCAGTTGGTGGCGACCTTGTCCGGCCAGGTCGGGTCGGTGCGCAGCGCCCGGCCCCTCGTCTGGACGACGGCCGTCAGCGTGGTCGCGGTGGTCAGGTCGATGAGGGTGGAGACGCCGCGGGCGTTCCACCCCTCGCCGAGGAGGCCGCGGGTGCCGACGAGGACCTGGGTCCGGCCGGACTCGAAGAACGCGGTGACGTGGGTGACCCAGGTGCGCGAGGTCCACCCGGACGTGCACGTCGCGACAGGGCCGGCGCTCGTCTCGACGCGGAGCCGCGAGGCCAGGTCGGGGTCGCGGTCGGCGACGAAGGCGACCAGGTCGCGCAGCGTCGACTCGGCGGCGGCGACGACGGACCCGGTGACAAGCATCGGGTGGAGCAGGGCGGTGCTCGGGTCGGCCAGCAGGGCCTCGAGCGCCGCGATCGCCGACCCGGCCTCGGCGTCGAGGACCCCGTCCAGGCTGACCGGCACGGTGGCGGCCGCGCGCTCGTGGTCGCACAGCACCAGCACCCGGGCCCGCTCGCCGATCGCGGCGTGCTCGGCGGCGATGATCTGGACGGCGGCGCCGGGCTTGGCGTAGGACCGGGCCAGCACGCGGTCCACGGTGGAGCGCCCGCGACGTACGCCGCGACGCGTCCACTGGTAGCCCACCGACGGCAGCGCGGCCTTCACCACCGCGAGCACCTCGGCGTCGGCCGGGTCGGCGGACTCGGCGACGTGGTGGAGCAGCCAGTCGCCGAGGAGCCGCACCCAGTCCTCGGCCGACGGGTCGTGCCGGTGCTCCTCGCGCAGCCGGGCGCCGGCGGGCAGGGCGAGCAGGCCCGCGTGGTGCATGCGCAGGGCGGCGTCGCACAGGTCGGGCTCGCGCTCGGCGAGCGCCGCCCAGGTGGTCGTGGCGGGCACGGGCTCGACGAACCGGGTGGTGAGCCACTCGTAGAAGCCGACCGACCCGAAGCCCGGGGTGGTGAGCAGGGTGGTGAGCCCGGTGAAGCGCAGCGCCTCGCTGGTGAGCCAGTCCTCCTCGGTGGGCGTGGGGGTGGTCAGCCAGACGAGCTCGTCGAACGGCGCGAGGTGACCCTCCTTCACCACCGCAGGCACCGAGACGCGGTAGCGGATCTCTCCGAAGAGCCGGTCGACGAGGGCGCGCTGCTCCCCGGCGAGGCTCTCGGGCGGTGTGGCGGTGAGCGCGAGGACGTGCGCGCGGCCGACCGCGTCGAGCAGCTCGGCGAGCAGCCGCCCCCACACCTCGAGCAGGTGGTGGCACTCGTCGAGGACGAGCACCAGGCGGGGCTGGGCGCGGACCCGTTCGAAGAGGGCGACCCCGTTGGGGTGCAGCCGGTCGACGACCGCGGTGGTGGAGTCCACGTCGTCCGCGGCCTCGGAGTCGAAGACGGCCAGGGACTGATAGGTCAGGCAGGTCAGCGGGCTGGTGAGCGACTTGTCGTCGCTGGCGTCGAGCCCCAACGTCCGGGCCTCGGCGATCCACTGGGCCTGGATCGCGGTGTTGGGGGCGAGCACGACCGCGCGCCTGTCGGGGTGTGCGCGGAGCTCGCCGGCGACGGCCTCGAGGCCGACGCGGGTCTTGCCCGCGCCGGGCGGCAGGACGACCCACGCCCGCGGATGGTCCGCGTCGTCCCACGCGCGGGCGAGCGCGTCGAGCGCTTCCCGCTGGTGGATGCGCAGCGGCGGCACGGCGGACGTGTCCGGGTCGGGCACGGTCTACGCCTCCTGCGCGTCGACGACGTACGCGTCGTGGTCCGAGAGGCGCTTGCCCGCGCACTCCGCCACGACCCGCCGCGCGGTCGCGGACGAACCGGCGGGTACGGCGACGTGGTCGATGCTGAGCAGCCCGTCGACCGCGTGCGGCAGCTCGGTCGTCGGCACGACCAGGCCGAGCTCGTCGAGGGCGGCGGTGATCGAGTCGCGGCCGGCCTTCGAGCCAGCGTACTCCTTGCCGGTCAGCGCGTGGTTCCAGTCGCCACCCCACACCAGCGGGCGGGCGGCGCGCAGCCGCAGGAGCAGGTCGCCGACCACGTTCTGCGTCCTGTCGGCGTGACGGTCGCCGACCCACACCAGGCCGGATCGAGCGCTGCGCCACGGCAGCACCGAGCTGACGTACGTCGTCGCGCCGACCTGCGCCGCGGCGCTGGCCGGGTGCGGGTCGGGGCTCGACGCCATCGGGAGGCGGCTGGCGACCGCGGCCCAGCGGCGGCGAGCCGCCATCGGCGCCCCTGACAGGTGCATTGCAAAGCCGGGCAGGGTCGTTCGCTCACTGACCTCCGTCAGCAGCCAGACGTCGCAGTCGGCCTCGAGCAGGAGGCTTCGGTGATCGTCCGACCACCGGCCGGCGAGGTTCCACGTCCCGATACGCACGCCCGCATCCTGTCGGACGGAGAGGACGCCCGCCGGAGGACCCCACCTCCGGCGGGCGTCTGGCACGCCCGCGGGTCCGGCGCGTCGGTCAGTGGACGACCGGCGCCGTCCGGGACGACGAGACCGCCGTCGTCGAGTGCGGCTCACGCGCGATCCGGCGGCCGAGGATGCCGAACGCGAACGCGATGGGCAGGAACACGCTGCCGAGCGACGTGACCTCCGAGATCACGAACAGCCCCGGGAGGGTGAGCGCGAGCAGCCACGCAGGCAGGCCGAGGCCGCGACGGATCAGCACGATGCCCAGGAAGCTCGAGCTAGCCAGGGTGAGCAGCAGGACCGGGACCAGGACGATGAACACCGCCTCGAGGAGCTCCTCGTTGCCGCTTCCCCACTGCGTCCAGTACTCGGCGAAGCAGCCGAGGGTCGCCAGGGAGAGCGCGGTGAGCGTGATGCGCCACGCCCAGCGCTCGGCCCCGCGGAACCCGGCGGCGGACCGCCGACGGTGGACGACGAACGCGGCCAGCGTCGCGGCCCCGACGACGGGGCCCCAGATCTTCCCGTAGGTCAGGTAGACCACGTTGGGTGAGGACCAGTCGAGCAGGGGCGCGAGCGCCGTCGACGCCGGCTCGGACCAGACCTGCATGTATCCCTCGTCCAGGTCGCCCGCGCCGTCCCGGGTGGCGACCCGGGAGAGGGCGTGGAGCTGTCCGACGACCAGGCCGACCCAGGCCATCACCCAGGCGAGGCGGCCGATCCGGCGCTGGTGGTCCGGCTGGTCGAAGAACCTGAGGGTTGACATGGCTGCTCCTTCGCTCGGGGGACCTCCACCATCGGCCGGTCGGGGCGACCGGCGCATCGGCGCGGGGACCGATCTCTGGTCAACCCCTGGTTTGACGGAGCGGGGGCGCCGATCCGCGTAGCCTCGACATGTGATCGGGCGAGGTCCGTCGACGGTGACCGACTGGGGCGTCCCGGCGATCGTCGCCGGGGTGTCGCTCCTGGAGGTCGCCCTGGTCGCGCCGGACGGCGCTGCGGCCGCGGTCGTGCTGTCGCTGCTGTCGTGCCTGGCCCTCGTGCCGCGCCGCCGGTGGCCGCGGTCCACCACGTTGGTGGCCGGTGCGCTGACCCTCTTCACACCGTGGTTCGGGCCCGAGCTGGACGACCTGGCGGCACCGATCCTGGTGCTGGCCGTCGTGGCCTACACGCTCGCGCGGTGGGTGCCCGGCTTCGGCGGCCTGCTCGTGCTCGGCGCGCTCATGGTGCTCCTCGCCGCCGACTATGTCTTCACCGACGAGCGGGACAACGACGTCACCGACGTCTTCTTCGTGACCTCGCTGCTGGTGCCGCCCTACGTCCTGGGACGCGTGACGCTGCGCCTGGCGGAGCAGACCGCCGAGCTCGAGCGCCAGCAGCACCTCGTCCGGGAGCAGGCCGTCCGCGACGAGCGCCAGCGCATCGCGCGCGACCTGCACGACGTGATCGCCCACTCGGTCAGCGCGATGGTGGTGCAGACCGCCGTCGCGCAGGAGCTCCTGCACACGGACCTGGACAAGGCAGCTCAGGCCCTGGACAACGTCGCGGCCACCGGGCGGCAGGCGCTCGCCGAGACGGGTCGGCTGCTTCACCTGGTCCGCGACAGCGCGGACGAGCTCGGTCTGGAGCCGGCCCCCGGGCTGGCCCAGCTGCCCGACCTGGTCGAGCGGTTCCGCGTCGACGGCCTCGACGTCGACCTCCGGCTCGCCGACCCGGTGCCCGAGCTGCCCGCGGGCGTGGACGTGTCGGCGTACCGGATCGTGCAGGAGGCGTTGACCAACGCGTTGCGCTACGGCGCCGACAGCCGCGCAGAGGTCACGGTCAGCTGGGACTCCGACACGCTGCGGATCCGTGCCGCCAACCAGGTCGGCGGGCGCTCCGGCCAGGGCACCGGGCTCGGGCTGTTGGGCATCGCGGAGCGGGTCCACGTGCTCGGTGGGCGGCTCGACCACGGGGTCACCGACGGCGGGCGGTTCGAGGTGGACGCGAGCCTGCCGATGGGGGCGACATGAGGGCCCCAGTCCGGGTCGTGGTCGCCGACGACCAGGAACTGGTCCGCAGCGGCCTGCAGCTGGTGCTCGAGGCCCGCGGGATCGACGTGGTCGACACCGTCGGTGACGGCCGGGCAGCCGTCACGTCGGTCGCCACGCACGCACCCGACGTGGTGCTCATGGACGTGCGCATGCCGGTCCTCGACGGCATCGCGGCCACCCGCGAGATCGTCGCCGCCGGCGGGCCGACCCGAGTGCTGGTCCTGACGACGTACGACATCGACACCTACGTCTACGGCGCGCTCCGGGCGGGCGCCGCGGGGTTCCTGCTCAAGGCGACGCCGCCCGAGCGGCTGGTCGCCGGCATCGAGACGGTGGTCGCGGGCGAGGCGCTGCTGGCGCCGGCCCTGACGCGACTCCTCATCGAGGACCACGTACGTCAGCCGCCGGGCGTCGACACCGCGCTCGACGTGCTCACCGAGCGCGAGCGTGAGGTGTTCGTCCTGATGGCGCGCGGCCTCACCAACGCCGACATCCAGACCCTGCTGGTCATCTCGGAGGCCACCGTGAAGACCCACGTGAACCGGATCCTGACGAAGCTGTGCCTCACCACGCGGGTGCAGGTGGTGGTCCTCGGCTACGAGACCGGCGTGGTGCGCCGGGGTGAGGGCGTGCTGCCGGCCACCCCGGGGTGAGGGTGATCCGTGCTCGGGCCTGGCAGGCCCGCGCCCTCGGTCGCGCTCCCGCCGGCCCTGCCGCCACGGAGGTACCAGCACAGCATCAGGCCCGAGCTGACGAGGTAGAACGTGTGCCGACCCATGTGCGCGGGTCAGACCAGCCCGTGCTCGAACGCGTACGCCGCGGCGGCGGTCCGCGAGCCGACGTCGAGCTTGGCGAAGATGTTGGACAGGTGGCGTGCGACGGTCTTCTCGCTCAGCACCAGCACGGTCGCGATCTGGGGGTTGCTCCGCCCGGACGCGACGAGGCGGAGGACCTCGACCTCCCGTGCGGTCAGCCCGCCCGGCAGGGAGTCGGGGGTCAGCATCGCGGAGGCCAGGTCGGCCATGGGGGCGGCGCCGACCTGGCGGAATACCGCCCGCGCGGCGACCAGCTCGCGCTCGGCCGACGACGGGTCGGCGAGGGCGGTGAGGCAGCGCGCAACGAGCAGCCGCGCCACCGCGGCGTCGTACGACGCGGACGCCCGCGCCCACAGCTGGTGGGCCTTGCGGAGGTAGGGGAGGGCCCCGGACGCGTCACCGGCCGCGAGCTCGACGGCGCCCATGGCCTGGGCCCCGGCCGCGGAGAGCGCGGTGGAGCCCACCGAGGCGGCCAGCGAGACGAGCTCGTCGGCCAGCGGGCGCGCGCGGTCGACGTCGTCGCACGCGAGCAGCACCTCGACCGCCGCGGGCAGCAGCCGACACCGCTGGACGGGTCCCTCCGCGGTCGCGAGCAGCCGCTCGACCGCCGCCACCGCGGCGGCGGCTCGCCCGCCGGCCAACCACAGCAACGCCAGCCCGGGTTGCGGGTCGAGCCCCAGGTCGGCGGCGCGCTGGTAGGCGGCGTCGGCGTCATCGAGGCGCCCGCGCAGGCGCAGCACGTCACCCGTCTCGACGGCGGTCAGCGCGACGGCGGCCGGGGTGCCGATCTCGACGTAGCGCTCGGCCGCCTCGGCGAACTCGCGCAGCGCGTCGTCCCACGCACCCCGGAGGCGCATCAGCTGGCCGCGGTGCACGGCGCACTGGCCGGTGAAGGCGAGCAGCCCGGGCTGCGCGGCGCACCAGCGTTCGAGGGCCGCGGTCCACTCGGCGACGCGGCCGAAGTCGCCGATCTCCTGGGCTCCCTCGATGGCGGTGCAGTAGACGTGCCCGGCGATGAACGGCGAGAGCTCGCCCGTCAGCACCCGCACCATCGCGTCGTCGAGCTGGGCCAGCCCGGCGGCGAACTGGCAGGTCATGATCGACACGCGGCCCTGCGCGCAGGTGCTCATCGCGGTCAGGTCGGGATCACGCAGCCGCCGACCGACCTCGAGCGCCTCGGCGGCCCGGCTGCGGGCGGTCGCGAGGTCGCCCTCTCCGAGCGCGCGGAACATCATCAGGAACGCGACCCAGCCACCCTCGACGCAGTCCTCACCGATCTCCGCGACCAGGTCGGCGGCCCTGGCGGCCCACCCCCCGGCGAGCGCGTGCTCGCCGTGGTCGGCGGAGTTCATCGACAGGCGGAACGCGCACCGGGCGGCGCCGCGCAGGTCGCCCTCTTCCTGGCAGGCCAGGAACGCGCGTTGCAGCGCGCCGACCAGCTCGTCGTGGTGCCCGACCAGGCCGGCGGCCGTGCTGAACTGCTCGAGCTCGTCGGCCCCGAGGCCGCCGAGGCCCGCGTCTGACCACGCTTCGTAGGCGGCCTGCCAGTCGCCGCGCCGGAAGTGGTCGGCCGCCTCGCTCACGGTTCGAGCGTACGACCGATCAGGCCGCCGCGGGCCGCCTCGCGACGGCGTTCTCGAGTCGACGGGAACGCGCCTCGACCCGGTCGGCGACGAAGGCCGCGTCCCGGCCGACGCCGGTCATCAGCATGGAGCTGAACGAGTACTGGAAGGCCAGGCCGCAGAAGAACAGCCCCGGTGCGTCGGGGACGACGCCGCGCTCCTCCCGCGGCCAGCCGTCCTCGTCGAGGACCGGGAGGTGGATCCAGTCGAAGTCCTGCCGAAAGCCGGTCGCCCACACGACGGTGGACACGTCGCGTGGCGTGCCGTCGACGACGGGCCGGCCGTCGCGTGACTCCTCGATCCGGCTGGTGACGCGCTCGACGCCACGCTCGACGAGGTCGCGCCGCTTGACGCGGAGCATCGGGCCGCCGTGGTGGCGCAGCTCGTCCTTCAGCGTGGCGCGCATCGGGCTGCGTCGGGTGAGGACGTGCTTCCAGGCGAACAGCAGGACGGGAAAGGCCACCCGGAAGGCCGGTGAGCCGAGCCGCGGCGGGATCTCGCCGCAGTCGCGTCCGGCCAGGACGACCGGGTGCGTCTGGGCCAGCTCGTAGGCGATGTCGGTCCCGCTGTGGCTCGCGCCGACGACCAGCACGGCACCGTCGTTGACCTGGCTGGGGCGGCGGTACTCGCTGGAGTGCAGCTGCAGGATGCTCGGGTCGAGCGCCGCGGCCACCTCGGGGACGAGCGCGCTCCGGCCGAAGGTCCCGGTCCCGACCACGACGTTGCGGCAGGTGAACCGGCCGCGGTCCGTCGTCACGACGTACCCGTCGCCGTCCGCGTCGAGCGCCTGCACCCGGGTCTCGAGGCGCACGGGCAGCTCGAAGGTGCGGGCGTAGGTCTCCAGGTAGTCACCGACGGCGTCCTTGCCCGGGAAGGTCCAGCGTGGTGCGGGGAACGGCAGGCCGGGGAGGCCGTCGAACTGGGCGGGGGAGTAGAGCCGCAGGCTGTCCCACTGCCGTCGCCAGTTGTCGCCGACCCGACCGGCCGCGTCGAGGATGACGAAGGGGACGTCGCGGCGCTTTAGGTGGTAGCCGGTCGACAGCCCGGCCTGGCCAGCACCGATGATCACGGTGTCGATGTCTGTGGTGTCCATGTCGCGACGCTATTTCCGCGACGGCTCCCACCGCGTCGGGCGGGATGCCCATCTCGTACGACGTCCCCGATGGGTGGATCGACCCATGCGCGACGGCGCGGGCGGCCCGGCACCCCCGTCTTCAGTCGCGCTCCCAGGGCGCCTCGTCGCCCATCTTGGCGTAGTACTTCGCCAGGTGGCTCTTCACGCGAGCGACGTCCTTGTCGGGCAGGTCAACCCCGCCGCGGCCGCCCGACATCACGTTGCCGGCGGCCATCACCCCGCGCGGCACCGCGCGCAGCCTGCCGTCGACGACGTCGGCGATGAGCAGCTTGTAGGCGGTGAAGTTGTCCTTCTTGTCCGCGTCGTACCAGACGTGGGCGTCGCGGTACTTCTCGTTCGGCTCGTCCTCGGCGCCGGCCCACTCGCGCACGCGCTTCTCGGCGGCATCGCCGTCCCAGTCGTGGTCGCGGTCGGCGAGGGGCAGGTCCTGGAAGCTCGTCACGGCCATGTCTCCACGGTCACCCTGCCTCGCCGCGGTGACCACCCCCGAAGAGGCGGGTCTCGACACGCCAGCTCGACCGGCGAGGGGTGGGGACAGGCCGAGACCAGGGGGCAGGGCGCGCCGGCTGGGGAACGACTCCGACCGGACGTTCCGAGCTGCAGGCGCTAGCCGTGGTGGTGGGGCCCGGCGTGCTCGGCCGCGCCGTGACCCCGGCGCGTGATGACCTCGAGGACCTCGTGGCTGTAGACCTGGAAGCCCAGCATCGCCTCCACCCAGGTGCGCGCGTCGGCCACCGACCGATCCTTGGTGGCCGCGAGGGCGTTCACCTCCTCGAGGCGATGCTCGAGCTGATGGCGCAGGGTGGTGATCAGGTAGTCAGCGACGGGTCCGGCGTCGCCGGTCGTGATGGCGGTCTCGGCGAGCGGGATCGCAGGTCCGACGTCCAGCCCTGCGGGCTTGAGGCCGGTGAAGGCCTCTCCTTCTCCGGCTCGGTGGATCCGGACGACCGTCTCGAAGAACAACCTGTCGGCCACCTCACGTGCTTCAGGGCTCGCAGCCCGGGCAGGCAGGACCGCAGCGAAGACGGACCGAACCTCCTCCTCGCCGTCCTCGGGGACGAACGGAAGCACCACCGTCACGTCGGAGGCGTCCAATGCTCGGCGGGCCGCTTCGACGACCGGGCCGTCGAGCGAATCGCAGTGCGGGGGCATGGTCTTCGCTCCTTCCTGTCATCGGGCCCCATCCTCCTGCGCCGGCGCGTGCCGGAGCACGGTAGAAGGTCCCCGGTCGGGCTGGACCTCTGGCAGGTGCGGTACGGCCTCACACCAGGCCGCCGGCAGGCCGGGCGTCGTCACCCCACCCTGCGAGCCAGCCGCTCGACGGCGTCGGCGACCCGCGGGCCGAACATGACCGCGTCGTTGTGCCCCGCGCCCTCGATCACGACGCGTTCGGCCAGCGCGGGCGCGCTGTCGGCGACCCGCGCGCTGAGCTCGGTCGGCACGACGTCGTCGCGGTCGCCGTAGACCACGGTGACCGGTACGTCGCTCCCGGCGATCGGTCGGAGCACCGGGAACCGGTCGCGCAGCAGCGTGCGGACGGGCAGCCACGGGAAGTGGTGCCGGCCGACGTCGGCAAGATCGGTGAACGGTGACCTGAGCACGACCGCGGCGGGACGGTGCCGCTGCAGGAGGCCGGCGACCACGCCGGTCCCGAGCGACTCGCCGAAGAAGATCGTGCGCTCGAGGGGATGACCGAGGCCGTCCAGCGCGCGCACCGCTGCATCGGCGTCAGCGGCGAGCCCGTCCTCGCTGGGACTGCCCGGGTTGCCGCCGTAGCCGCGGTAGTCGAGGAGCAGCACCGCGAACCCGCGGTCCCCGAGCTGGCGGGCGAGGCCGGCCCGGCCGGCCCGGTTGCCACCGTTGCCCGGGGCCACCAGGACGGCCAGGCCGGTGTGGCGTCCGGCGTCGGCAGGCAGGTACCACGCGCCCAGCTCGAGCCCGTCAGCCGTCACCAGCGTGACGTCGCGGGCACGCGGCAGCACCTCGCCGGCGGGTGGTACGTCGCTCGCGTCGGGGTAGTAGACGAGCTGTCGCTGCAGGCCCCAGGCGGCCGTCAGGCCGACGCCGGCGAGGAGCGCCACGACCACGAGCCCCACGACGAGCCTCCTCCTGCGGGACCGCGCCATCACCTCATCGTGACACGACGGAGCGAGCCGCCGTCCTCAACAGACGTGAGTTTTGGTTGCCGGCGGCGTCGAACAGGTGTACGATAAGTGAAGCACGCCGATCCGCAACGGATCCCGTCTGAGGCGACGGAGATCCCGGGATCGGGACAGTCACCCATAGAACCCCGGTTGGTGCTCCGGGGACGCCGCACGGCTCACGGGTGGCGACCTGGCAATGGGCCGGCACGTCTCACCGCAACCACCCCGGAACTGGGTGGGTGTCCGTGACGCGTGTCGAGGAGGTGGCCCATGCATCCGATCATCGAGTGTGCATCCGACATCTCCGCCGCCGTGAAGGCCGCCCGCGGCGTGGAGCCGGCGTTCATGAGCACCACGGAGAAGGAGTCCGCGCTGGTCGCCCTGGCCGAGGCCCGGTCGCAGCTGGACGCGTTGACGGCCCGCGTGCTCGCCGCCGCGGACGACGTGGGCGAGGCGCACGGACTGCGTGATGCCGCTGCCTGGCTCGCGCTCGAGACGCGTACGACACAGCGCGAGGCGCGACGAGTTCTCGCGCTGGGCCGGGCGATGGAAGCCCACCCGGACGTGGCCGCGGCGCTGTCCTCCGGCGCCCTTCGGACGGAGCAGGCGCGCGTGGTCGCCGACGCGGTCGACGCGCTGCCCGCCCACGTCGACGCGGAGATCCGGTGGCGGGCGGAGGCCACGATGCTGGCCCTCGCCCGTGACCACGACGCGCGAGACCTGAGGCAGATCGGCAAGCGGATCCTCGACGTGGTCGCGCCGGAGGTGGGGGAGTGCCACGAGGCCGCTGTGCTCGCGGCCGAGGAGGCGCGGGCCGACGCGGGCGTCGAGCTGGTCCTGGTCGACGACGGCGCGGGCCGCTGCCACGGACGGTTCGAGATGCCCTCACACGTGGGGAAGATGCTCAAGCGGCACCTGCTCGCGCTCGCCAACCCGGCGCGCCATACCGACGCCGAGCTCAAGGACGACACCGGCGCGTGGAAGCCGCTGCGGCGGCGGTTGGGCGAGGCGTTCGTGGAGTACGTCGAGCGCTACCCCGAGGACCGCACCCCGCAGACGGCGGGAGTGAGTGCCACCGTGGTGGTGACGATGACGCTGGACCAGCTGCTCGCGGATGACGGCACCGCGCTGCTCGACGACGGCACCCGCATGTCGGCGGGCCAGGCTCGTCGGCTGGCGTGCGAGGCCGGGATGATCCCGGCGGTCCTCGGCTCACGGTCCGTGCCCCTCGACATGGGCCGCCGGACCCGGCTCTTCACGAAGGCGCAGCGGGTCGCCCTCGGACTACGGGACGGCGGCTGCACAGCCAGGGGCTGCGAGACCTCGGCATCCGGGTGCCACGCCCACCACGACGACCCGTGGTCCCGCCTGGGGATGACCGACCTCGCCAACGGGCGACTGCTTTGCCCCCGACATCATCGCCTCGCACACGACTCCCGCTACGCGATGACGACCCACTCCGACAACAAGGTCAGCTTCGCCAGGCGGACGTAGACCGAGGGGGACGCGACCCGAGCGTCAGGCGCCCAGCGCCTGGAGCCCGTGGTAGACGGCGAACGCCGGCCAGACGATGCCCTCGAGGATGGCAAGGACGTGCTGCCAGAAGCCGTCCGCCTCGATCCAGAAGTAGACCCAGGCGCCGAAGATGCCGAGTCCGTAGATGGCGTTGCCCGCCTGGCCCGATGCGGTGCTGGCCATGCTCGTGCTCCCTTCCACTGCGATCCGCTCCCACGCTAGG
This sequence comes from Nocardioides pinisoli, assembly GCF_024199985.1. GTDB lineage: Bacteria > Actinomycetota > Actinomycetes > Propionibacteriales > Nocardioidaceae > Nocardioides > Nocardioides pinisoli. The sequence goes on along the minus strand of NZ_JANARS010000006.1, from coordinate 237,569 downwards.
TCGGGGAGACGGGGTGGTGGCAGGGTCCTTCGACCCACGGGGACGGGCCACGTCGCCTGCGGCGCTCAGGAGTCGAACGCCTCCACGGTGGCCCGTCCCTCGGTGGCGAGGACCAGCGAGATCCAGCCGTCGGTGCCGCGCAGCCTCCGGCTGGTGGCGTCGGTGACGACGTAGCGGCCGACGAAGCGGTGGGTGACGACGTAGGTGGCGTCGGTGAACTCTCCGCACACCTCGCCGATGGCTTCGAGGCTCAGCGTCCGCTTCGGGGAGGTCACGTCGAGGGTGCCGGTGGCGGGCTCGCAGGTGCCGGGTGCCGGCAGCGAGCCGTCGTCGGCGGCCAGCGTGGCGACGTACGTGCCGTCGAACGGGTCGCCGGTCACCGAGCCGGCGAGGTGCGCGGTCCCTGCGGCGTCTGGGGAGTACGTCCCGACGTCGGCGCCGCGGAGATCCACGAGGGGCTTGGGGGCGGCGACCGCGGGGGAGGCGAGGGCCGGCACGGCGAGCGCGGCGACGGTCAGGGCGGTGAGTCGGGGGTTGAGTCGGGTCGTGCGGTTCATCGATGTGCTCCTGGGTTGTTCGGTCGAGGAGACGACCGTGCCCGGGATGGCTTGACGGTGACTTGGGACCGACTTGAGCGGGACACCTGTGCCCAAATTCGGGGCCGCAGGGGAGCTCGTGGAGTCCTATCCTCGACGGAGGCGAGGCGAGGAATGGGGTGGACGGACAGCCGCAGCTCAACCTGCACGTGCTCGGCGAGCTCACGGCCACGCGCGACGGCGCGGTCGTGGACCTCGGCGGGCGCCGTCAGCGCGCCGTGCTGGCGGCGCTGGCCATGCAGCGCGACCAGGTGGTGCCGGCCGACCGGCTCGTCGACTGCGTGTGGGGCGACCACCCGCCCGCCAACGCGAACGGCGCGCTGCAGGCGTACGTCAGCCACCTGCGTCGGCGGCTCGAGCCCGACGCCACCGCCCGGCAGCGCGAGGGCGTGATCGCCCGGGCCGGGCCGGGCTACGTGCTACGTCTGGCACCGGACGCCGTCGACGCGTGGGCCTTCGAAGCCGCGGTCGAGGCGGCCGCGGGCCAGGCGCCCGGGGACGCGGTGTGCACGCTGGAGACGGCGCTGCGGGCCTGGCGGGGACCGGCGTACGCCGACTACGCGGGGGAGGCGTGGGCCGAGGCCGAGGTCGCGCGGCTGACCGAGCTGCGCGGGGTCGCCAGGGAGCGGCTGCTCGCGACGCGGCTCGAGCTCGGCGAGGCGCAGCTCGTCATCGGCGACCTCGAGGCGCTAGTCAAGGAGGACCCGTTGCGCGAGGAGCGCTGGCGGCTCCTCACCCTGGCGCTCTACCGCGCGCACCGGCAGGCCGCCGCGCTGGCTGCGCTGCGCCGGGCGCGTGAGGTGCTCGCCGACGAGCTCGGCGTCGACCCCGGCCCGGCCCTGCGCGCGCTGGAGGCGGAGGTGCTGGCCCAGTCGCCGGACCTCGACGGGCCGAGGCCCGCGGCGCCCGCGCCCCCGGCGACGCTCGTCCCGCGACCGCGCACCCCGGATGGGCTCGTCGACCGGGACGACGAGATGGCTCTCCTGCGGACCAAGCTGGACGAGCTGGCCGAGGGGACGTCCGGCTGCCTGCTGGTCGAGGGGCCCGCCGGCATCGGCAAGACCCGCCTGCTCGACGAGGTCCGCCGGCTCGCCGTCGCGGCCGGGGTGTGGGTGCGGTCGGCGCGCAGCAGCGCGCTGGAGCAGGACTTCGAGTGGGGCGTGGTCCGGCAGCTCTTCGGCGCCGGCGCGGAGGACGCGCTGGCTCACGGCGAGCGCTTCGCCGTGCTCCGCGGGCTGTGCGAGCTGACCACGCAGCTCGCCGAGCAGGCCCCGTTCGTGCTCTGCGTCGACGACGTCCAGCGGTGCGACGAGGCGTCGCTGCAGTTCCTCGCCTACCTGGTCCGGCGACTCGAGGGGCTGCCCGTGCTGGTGGTCCTCGCGATGCGCACCGGCGAGGCGCACCAGGCCGACGACCTCGCCGAGCTGGTCGCCGACGAGACGGTGAGCGTCGTACGCCCCGCGCCGCTCAGCGAGGAGGGGACCGCCGCGCTGGTGACCGACCGGCTCGGTCGTGGCGCCGACGCCTTCGTGACCACCTGCCACCGGATGACCTCGGGCAACCCGCTGCTGCTGCGCCAGCTGCTGCGGGCCCTCGCCGACCAGGGCGTCCCGCCCGACGCCGCCCACGTCGACACCGTCCGCGCGGTGGGCTCGCGCGCGATCGCCTCGCTCGTCACGCTGCGCCTGCGCAGGATGCCGCCCGGCGTCACGACGGTCGCGCGCGCGGTCGCGATGCTCGGGCCGACCGCCGACCTGCTGAGCGTGGCCGACCTCGCGCAGCTCTCGGAGGAGGACGTCGCGGCCGCGCTCGACCTGCTGGCCCGCAGCGAGATCCTCCGCGACGGGCACCCGCTCGACTTCGTCAACCCGCTGGTCCGCGACGCGATCCATTCCGACGTCCCGGCGGGCGAGCGGGCCCTGCTGGTCGAGCGGCTCAACCGACGGCTCAAGTCATCCTCAAGTCGCCTCGGCGACGCTGGGGTGCAGACACAGTGAGGTGCTGACGTGCCCGACTCCGCCCCCCTCCCGACCGCCGACGCCTACCCCGACGCGGGGGCGCTGCGTGGGCTGGCCGGTGGTGCCGTCCACCTGCCGGGCGACCCCCTCTACGACGAGGCGCGGATGCCGTGGAACCTCCAGGTCGACGAGCACCCGGCCGCGGTGGCCTACCCGGCCGACCCGCAGGAGGTCGCCCGGGTCGTGAAGGCCGCTGCGGCGGCCGGGCTCCGGGTCGCGCCGCAGGGCACCGGCCACGGCGCCCCTCCGCTCGCCGGCCGGCTCGGCGACGCCGTCCTCCTCCGCACCTCCGCGATGACCGGGCTGAGCGTCGACGTCGCCACCCGGACGGCGCGCGCCGAGGCCGGCGTGCTCTGGGGCGACGTCGTCGCCCGCGCCGGTCGGGTGGGGCTGGCCGGGATGCACATGTCGAGCCCGAGCGTCGGGGTGGTCGGCTCCTCGCTCGGCGGCGGCGTGAGCTGGTATGCCCGCCAGCACGGCCTGCAGTGCAGCGCGATCACGGCCGTCGAGCTGGTGCTCGCCGACGGCACCTTCGTGCGGGCGACCGAGGACCACGACGCCGACCTGCTCTGGGCCGCGCGCGGGGGGAGCGGCGGCTTCGGGGTGGTCACGTCCCTGGAGTTCGACCTGCTGCCGGTGCGGACGGCGTACGCCGGGATGCTCGCGTGGGACTGGGAGCACGCCCGGCGCGTGCTCACCGCCTGGGGCGAGTGGACGGCCGACGCTCCGGAGGCGGTGACGAGCGTCGCCCGGATCTTCCAGATCCCCGACATCGAGTGGCTGCCGCCGCACCTGCGCGCCCGCAAGCTGGTCGTGGTCGACGCCGTCGTGCTCGGCGATGCCGAGGCGGGTGCCCGCGCGATCGCCCCGCTGCGCGCGCTGCGGCCCGAGGTCGACACGTTCACCCAGATGCCGGCCGCCGACATCGCCCACCTCCAGCTCGACCCGCAGGAGCCCACCGCGGTCTACGCCAACAGCGTGCTCGTCCACGGACTGCCGGCGGACGCGGTCGACGCCCTGGTCGACGTGGCCGGGCCGGGGTCGGGCAGCAACCTGCTCTTCGTCGAGCTGCGCCAGCTCGGCGGCGCGCTGGCGCGACCCGCGCCGCGCGGTGGCGCGATGGACCACCTCGACGGGTCGTTCCTGGTGCTCGGCGTCGGTCTCGACGTGGGCACCGGGTGGAGCGCCGTGCGCCAGGACGCCCTGCGCATCCTCGACTCCCTCTCGCCGTGGACCTCGAGCGCGGCCTACCTGTCGATGGCCTACGAGGCCGCCGCCCGCCGCGGCTGGTCGCCGGCGGCGTACGACCGGTTGTTGCGGATCCGTCGTCAAGTGGACCCGCAAGGACTGTTCGTGGGCCCTCAGGCCGCCTCGAACGACTGATTCCGCGGTCGGGCTCAAGTCGGGTTCAAGTCGCCCGCAAGCCTCGGGGTGCACCTTCGTCTGGTCAACGACGACCCACACGGAGGAAAGCATGACCATCGCACAGACCAGCGCCGCAGCCGTACCGTTCGCGGAGCTGGACGCACTCACCATCGGCACCGTCGCGGTGCCGGGCGAGAAGAAGTACGACGCCCTCGTCTCGCCGTGGAACGTCGCCGTCCCGGTGCGGCCCGCGGCCGTCCTGGCGGCGCATGACGCCCAGGACGTGGTCGAGGCCGTGCAGTTCGCGGCCCGCCACGGCCTCCGCGTCACCCCGCAGGCCACCGGCCACGGCCCGATGGCCGACCTGACCACCGGGCTGCTCGTCACCACGAAGGAGCTCGACGAGGTCGTCATCCACCCCGAGGAAGGCTGGGCCCGCGCCGGAGCCGGCGTGAAGTGGCTCAAGGTGGTCGAGGCCGCCGCGCCGCACGGCCTGGCCCCGCTCTCGGGCTCGATCACCGACGTCGGCATCGTCGGCTACACCACCGGCGGCGGCCTCGGGCCGATGGCCCGGACCTACGGCCTCGCCATCGACAAGGTGCGCGCCATCGAGGTCGTCACCGGAGACGGCGTGCTGCGGCGGGTGACCCCGACCGAGCACCCCGAGCTGTTCTTCGCCCTCCGCGGCGCGAAGGGCATGCTCGGCATCATCACGGCGATCGAGTTCGACCTGGTCGAGCAGCCGCGGTTCTACGGCGGCTCGATGTGGTTCGACGGCGCCGACGCCCCCGCCGTCATCGACGCCTGGCGGGCCTGGTCGGCCGAGCTGCCCGAGGAGGGCACGACGTCGTTCGCGCTCTTCCAGCTCCCGGAGATGGAGGGGGTGCCGCCGATGCTCGCCGGCCGCCTGACGCTCTCGGTCCGTTACGTCTGGACGGGCTCGGCCGAGGACGGGGAGCGCTGGTTCGCCGCGATGCGGGCGGCCGCTCCGGTGATCCTCGACGACGTGAGCGAGAAGCCCTACACGGCGATCGACTCGGTCCACACCGACCCGCTCGACCCGACCCCGGCCTACGAGGCGGGCCACGTGCTCGCCGACTTCACCGCCGAGACCGCGGACGCGCTGCTGGCGCTGACCGGTCCCGGGGTCCCCTCGCCGCAGATCCTGGTGGAGGTGCGCCAGCTCGGCGGCGCCTACGCCCGGCCGGGCGAGCACCCGAGCGCCTTCGCCTCTCGCGACGCGGCGTACTCGCTGCTCGTGGTCGGCATCGCCGGGATCCCCGGCGTGGAGGACCACGCCGGCGCGATCCTCGACGCGATGGCGCCGTGGGTGGGCACGCACCGGCTGCCGAACTTCACGTTCACCCCGGAGGAGTACGCCGACGCCTACGACGAGGTGACCCTCGCCCGGCTGCGGCGGGCGCGCCGGACGTACGACCCGGACGGCGTGCTGATGATCGGCAGCGTCCTGGGCTGAAGCCCCCTGCGACTCGTGGTCCACCAGCTGGTGGCGGGCCACGAGTCGCGGGCTGTCGGGCCCGGTCACGCCGGCCCTCGGACGGGGGCAGAAGGTCCCTTGCCGGGAGGTCGACCCCGTCGCATGGTGGACGCATGAAGGCTCAGGTGGGCGACAGCCTGGTCGCCGAAAGCAACAGGGTGGACAAGACCCCCCGGCAGGGGCAGATCGTCGAGGTGCGCGGCGAGGACGGCGGGCCGCCGTACGTCGTGAAGTGGAGCGACGGCCACGAGGGGCTCGTCTACCCCGGCGCCGACGCCCACGTCGTGCCGGCGCAGCACTGAACTCGAGCGGCTGACCGCAGCGGCTGCCCGGAGCGCCGCGTCAGGCCTGGCGTGCCGCCTTCTTGGCTGCCGCGGCGTCGCGTCGCTCGACGAAGCGCGTCGCCTCGCCGTCGAGCGCGGCCACGGCGGCAGCCAGCTCGTCGCGGGCCGCCTCGCCGTCGGCGTCGAGGCCGGTCAGCTCCCACACCCCCCACTGCCGCAGCAGCGGCGAGACGATGTCGTCGTGGTGGATGCGGAGGTCGTAGATGCCGGCCTTGGCCATCTGCACCGCCTTGCGCGAGAAGCCTGGGATGACGCTGCCGGGCATCTCGAAGCCGACGACCTCCTCCGTGATCGCGCGCATCGTCCGGCTGGGCGCGAGCTCGAGGGCCGCGGTGACGAGGTTGCGGTAGAAGATCATGTGCAGGTTCTCGTCCTTGGCGACGCGGGCGAGCAGCTTGTCGGCGACCGGCTCCTCGGTGTAGCGCCCGGTGTTGCGGTGGGAGACGCGGGTGGCGAGCTCCTGGAAGGACACGTAGGCGCAGACGTTGAGCAGCGACTTGTCCATCGCCTCGTAGCCGGTCTCCATCGTCTCCATCCGCGCGCGCTCGAGCTCGACGGGGTCGACGCCGCGGGTGACGAGGAGGTAGTCGCGGATGCAGAACGCGTGCCGGCCCTCCTCGGCCGTCCACCGGTTGACCCAGGCGCCCCACGCGCTGTCGCGGCCGAAGGCGCGGTCGATCTCGCGGTGGTAGCTCGGCAGGTTGTCCTCGGTGAGGAGGTTGACCTCGAGCGCCGTGCGCGCGATCGGTGAGAGCTGCGACTGCGCCACCTCCCACGGATCGCCGCCGAGGTCGGCGAAGTCGCGGCCCAGGCTCCACGGCACGTACTCGTGGGGCATCCACTCGTCGGCGATCGCCAGGTGGCGGTTGAGGTTGTCCTCCACCACCGGCTCGAGCTCGGTCAGCAGCTGGGTGGTCTCGAGTGCGGCCATGCCATCTCCTCGTCCGGCGGACGCGAGGGACGCCCTCGCCCTCCTTGCCTACACCTCCGGGCGGGCCGGTGGATAGGCCTGCGGGCTGTCGACGTCCCTCGCCCCGCCGTGCGGATCAGGGCTGGAAGACCACCTTCACCATGCCCTCCTCCTTCTTCTGGAAGTGCGCGTAGGCGTCGGGCGCCTCGGTGAGCGGGAGGTGGTGGGTGGCGAACGCGTCGACGCCGAAGGGGTCGTCCTCGACCAGCATGGCGAGGAGCTCGTCGGTCCAGCGGCGCACGTTGGCCTGGCCCATCCGCACCTGGATCTGCTTGTCGAAGAGCTGCATCATCGGCATCGGGTCGGCCATGCCGCCGTAGACGCCGGAGATCGAGATCGTGCCGCCGCGGCGGACGGCGTCGATGGCGGTGTGCAGCGCGGCGAGGCGGTCGAGGCCGGCCGTCTTCATCATCGGCTCGGCGATGGCGTCGGGCAGCAGCCCGGTCATCTTCTGCACGACCTGCGCGCCGCCCGAGCCGTGGGCCTCCATGCCGACCGCGTCGATGACGGCGTCGGGGCCGCGGCCGCCGGTGGCCTCGCGGACGACGTCGCCCACGCTGCCGACCTCCTCGGCGTCGTCGAGGTTGAGCGGCTCGGCGCCGAAGGCCTCGACGCGGGCCAGCCGCTCGGGCACGCGGTCGACGGTGATGACACGGTGGCCGGCGCGAACGGCCATGCGGGAGGCCATGTCGCCGATCGGGCCGGCGCCGAGGACGAGGAGGGTGCCACCGTCGGGCACGTCGGCGTACTGCAGGCCCTGCCAAGCCGTGGGCAGGACGTCGGAGAGGAACAGGAACCGGTCGTCGGCGTGCTCGTGCGGCACCTTGACGGGGAGGAAGTCGGCGAACGGGACGCGGAGGTACTCCGCCTGGCCGCCGGGGACCTGGCCGTAGAGCTTGCTGTAGCCGAAGAAGCTCGCGCCGGTGCCGTGCTCGTGGTTCTGCGTGGTCTCGCACTGGCTGTAGAGGCCTTGGTCGCACATCCAGCACGAGCCGCAGCACACGTTGAAGGGCACGACGACCCGGTCGCCGACCTTGAGGTTGCTCACCCCCGGGCCGACCTCCTCGACGATGCCCATCGGCTCGTGGCCGACGACGTCGCCGGCCTCCATGAACGGTGCGAGCGTCTCGTAGAGGTGCAGGTCGGAGCCGCACAGGCCGGTCGACGTGATCTTGATGATCGCGTCCGTCGGCTGCTCGATGCGGGGGTCGGGGACCTCCGTGACCTGCATGTCGTGGACGCCCTGCCAGGTGACTGCCTTCATCGCGGGTCTACCGCCTTCGGATCGGGGGTGGTCGAAGACGTCCCGTACCCGAGGGTCCGAGGCACATGCGAGTGGAGCGTCGCGGTCAGTCCAGCGTCGCGGTCAGTCAAGCGCGCTGAGGTCCGGGGGCACGTCCACCGAGTGCGCCCGGAGCACCTCGAGCGGTACGACGTCGAGCGCGCGCTCCGACGTCGCGGACAGCACGACCGGGGCGGCCACCCCGGCGTCGTACGCCTGGAGCCAGCGGACGGCGACCACGCACCAGCGGTCGCCCGGCACCAGGCCGGCGAAGTGCCACTCGGGACGGGGCGTGGAGAGGTCGTTGCCGACCGACGCCTGGTGGGCCAGGAACTCCTCGGTCATGACGGCGCAGATGGCGTGCAGGCCGACGTCCTGCGGGCCGACCGTGCACGTGCCGTCGCGGTAGAAGCCGGTGACGGGGTCGGTGCCGCAGGACTCGAGCTCTCCGCCCAGGACGTTGCGCTCGCTCATGGGGTGATCATGCCCCTCACCCGAACCCGAGCCCGAGCCGGTCGAGCTCGACCACCACGTCGGCCGCGTCCCGCGTCCGGGCGACCAGCTCGGCGTTGGGCTCGTCGACGCGCTCGACCCAGGCCCGTGCGGCACCGGGTGACTTGCCGAACTGCTCGTGCCGGCGGGTCAGCCGCTCGCGGCGCACGGCGGGGTCGACGTCGACGTACCACGCCTCGGCCAGCAGCGGACGTACGCGCTCCCAGCCGCCGTCGGGGGCCAGGAGGTAGTTGCCCTCGGTGACCACGAGGTGCGCGGACGGCAGGATCGAGAGCGCCGCGGCGATCGGCTGCTCGAGGTCACGCTCGAAGCCCGGCGCGAAGACGGTGCGGTCGGGCTCGTCGTGCAGGCGCCGCAGCGTCGCGACGTAGCCGTCGACGTCGAAGGTGTCGGGCGCACCCTTGCGGTCGCGCCGGCCGAGCCGGTCGAGCTGCGCGTCGGCGAGGTGGTAGCCGTCCATCGGCAGGTGGCCGACGGCTTCCTCGCCCAGGTCGGCGCACAGTCGCGAGATCAGCATCTCGGCGAGCGTCGACTTGCCGGCGCCGGGTGGGCCGGTGATGCCGAGCACGACCCGCTCGGCCCGCTCGAGCAGCGACAGGGCACGGTCGACCAGGGCGTCCAGCGGTCCGGCCGTCTGGCTGGCGTGCCGTGGTTCGGCCGCTGGAGAAGGCATGGCGCGAGCCTAGAGGCCCCCTCGGCACGTGCCCGCCCGGTCATCGAGCACCCGGCGCGACGCAGGGCGAGCGTGGCGCGCGACCTACCGGATCCCCACGACGTCGGCGGGGAGGGGCCGGATCGCGCCGCGGGTGGCGAGGTGCACGACCTCGCACGGGACGCCTGCGCGACGTGCGGCCGCGTAGAGGCTCGTCGCCCAGGCCCGGTCGGTGTCGGTGACGGAGTCCTTGCCGGGGCGTGAGCGGAGGAACGCGACGCGCAGTCCCGGCGCCACCTCGCGATGGAGCATGAGCAGGAGCTCCGCGAGACCGTCCAGGTGCTCGGCGTCAGGTGGGTGGACCGCTTCGTCGATCTCGGTCAGCTGCGGCAGCGGGCGGTCGTCGACGATGAGCATCATCCAGACGCTGTGGCGACCGAAGCTCCATGGCCCCATCAGCTCGCGCCACGCATGCTCCAGCTGGGTCTGGGTGGTGAGGACTGGTTCGAACATGGACCGAGACTGCCCTCCGACGAGGCACGTGGCGAACGCGTCTCCACAGGGTCCCGCCACTGTCCACAGATCCGCTCGAGTGGCTTGTGGTGGCCCCCGCGCGAGCATTGGGGTGGAGGCATGTCTCGGAACCTCACTCCCGGCTTTCGCCGGCAGCCGCGTGTCGCCGACCGGATGACCGCCGCGCACTTCGACATCGTGGAGCAGTCGCTCGCCGCCGAGCGGTCCGGTGACGCCGCCCGCGCGCTCGAGCTGCACGCGTCCGTGCCGGCGCTCAACCTGCGCAGCCGCCACCACGTGCTCCTGACCCAGCTCGCCTCCCTCGGCGACGAGCTCCCCGACTGGGTGTGGGCGCGCTGGATCGCCTACCAGGCCGTCCGCTGCGAGGACCCGGACACCGAGACGGGGACGATCCAACGGCTCGCGCTGACCTATGCCATCGAGACCTTCCACGACGACCAGCTCGCCGACTGCCACGCCAACGGGGGTGACCCGGTCCAGGTCGTCTCACGGGTGCTGGGGGAGTCGTGGCTGTTCCACCAGGTCCTGGTCCACGAGCTGGGCGGGCTGGAGCGCTTCGTCGACGAGCTCGCGACCGGGCGTCTCGCAGAGCACGCCGACCTGGCCCGGTCGTGGGCCGGCGCCCCCCTGAGCGGCTTCCTCGTCGGGCCGAGCCTGCCCGGCGGCCGACTCCGCGTCGAGGACCTCGCCGCCGACTGCTGGACCGAGGTGCTCGACCTGGGTGCGCGGGCCAACGCCGCCGACGGTTGGGTCCTCGGACGACTGGTGCCCAGCGGCGTGCGCGACCTCCTGATGTTCGACACCCCGCCGATCGCCGTACCCGAGCAGGTCGCCCGCGACGTCGCGGGCGCGGAGCAGCCCTGGACTCGGGTGAAGCAGGCGCTCGACGAGGGCGACCTCGTGCAGCGCGACTTCATGCGCGCCGACCTCGAGCTGGTCACCGACGTGCTCGGCATCGAGCTGCTCCGGATCGGCACGCCCCCGGCAGATCTCGAGCGGGTCACGGCCCAGCTGCGCTCGGGCCGCGACGAGATCCCCCGAGCCGCCTTCCGCATCCTGCGGAGCGTCGCCTCCGGCGGCATGCCCGACTCCGAGGCGCCGCACGTCGCGGCAGCAATCCTTCAGCCGGGCGCCCAGGCCGACGCACGGAGGATGCTCGTCCGCGAGGGCCAGCACGGCGTCTGGGAGCGGTGGGCGGCCTTGGTGCACGCACCAGCACGCGGCCTGCTCCTCGACCTCGCCGAGGCCTCCCGAGCGGCGGGATGACGGTCGACCCGGTTCGGCAGGCGGCCGTGCTACAAGGTGCTACAAGGTGCTACGTTAGGGCGCGTGAGGACCATCAGCCAGCGCGAGCTCCGCAACGACAACGCTGCGATCATCCGTGCCGTCGAGGCGGGGGAATCCTTCACGGTGACCAAGCGGGGAGTCCCGGTCGCGCGGGTGACGCCTGTGCCGGAGGCGGACCTCCGTTGTGTCAGGCCTCGCAACCCGGGGAGTGACCTGGCCGCGCTGCCACGCGTGACGGCCTCGCAGTCGACGTCAGATCTCCTCGACGACCGCCGAGGCGATCGGTGAGCCGCTGCTACCTCGACACGTCCGCGGCCGCGAAGCTCCTGGTGGACGAATCGGAGTCAGAGGCGCTGGCCGGCGCGCTGCGTCGCCGTGGACCTGTCCTGGTGGCGTGCCTCCTGCTCGAGACCGAGCTGCGTCGGATGGCGGCGCGGGAGCCCGCCCTGACCCAGCACGCGGTCAGCGACCTGTTGCGAGGCGTCGACCTCTACGAGCTGCCGCCGCCACTCTTCACCGAGGCCGGGCTGCTCCCCGGCGCCGACCTGAGGTCACTCGACGCTCTCCACCTGGCCGCGGCCATCCGGCTCGAGGTCGACGCCGTGATCACCTACGACGCGCGCATGACGGACGCAGCGACGTCGCTGGGCATGAGCGTCCTCGCGCCCTCCTGACCGCGCCCAGCCGAGGCCTCAGCGCGTCCCGTAGGTGCGGCTGACGACCTCGTCGAAGAAGCGGTCCGGCAGCAGGTCGCGCGAGGTCGTGATGGTCCGCGCGCCCCGGCCGACCGGGTAGCGGGCGGCGGGCCGCTTGGCCAGCGCCGCCTTCACGATCTTGTCCGCGACCTCCTCGGGCGTCGAGGCCCGGGACGGCTCGTCGAAGCGCTCCATCACCCCGCGGGCGCGGTGGGCGTACGACGCGTAGGGGCCGTCGCCGGACCGCTCGAGCAGCGAGTCGCGGGCGATCTCGTTCCACTCGGTGCGGATCGGGCCGGGCTCGATGAGGACGACCTGGATGCCGAAGGGCCGCAGCTCCATGCGGAGGCTGTCGCTGAAGCCCTCCACGGCGAACTTGGTGGCGTGGTACCACGCGCCGAACGGCTCGTAGAACTTCCCGCCGATCGAGGAGATGTTGATGATCCGGCCCGACCGCTGCGCCCGCATGTGCGGCGTGACCAGCTGGACGAGGCGGGCCAGGCCGAAGACGTTGACCTCGAACTGCCGGCGCGCCTCGTCGATCGGCACGTCCTCGACGGCGCCGTACGACCCGTAGCCGGCGTTGTTGACCAGGACGTCGAGGCGCCCCTGCTCGTCGATGATCCGGTCGATGCCGGCGACCATCGAGTCGTCGTCGGTGACGTCCATCGCGAACGCGTGCACGCCCGCAGCCGCGAGGTCGGCCATCCGGTCGACGCGGCGGGCGACGGCGTACACGGTGAAGCCCTTGGCGAGCAGGGCGCGGGCGGTGCTCTCGCCGATGCCGGACGAGCCGCCGGTGACGAGGGCGACGGGGGATGTCATACGGCGAGCGTACGGTCGGCACATGGCGGACCTCGAGGACATGCTGCGCCCGTTCGTGGACGCCGGCGACATCCCGGGCCTGGTGGCCCTGGTGGCCCTGGGCGACGACGTGGAGGTCGTCACCCTCGGCACCCAGGGATCCAGCGGCGTGCCGATGGCGCGGGACTCGATCTTCCGCGCCGCGTCGATCACCAAGCCGCTGACCGCGGCGCTGACGATGACGCTGGTCGAGGACGGGCTGGTCGACCTCGACGGCCCGGTCGACGAGCTGCTCCCCGAGCTCGCCGAGCCGCGGGTGCTCCGGACGCTGCAGAGCCCGCTCGACGACACGGTCGTGTGCGAGCGTCCGATCACGGCACGGCACCTGCTCACCGGGACGGCCGGCCACGGCTTCTGCACCTGGGAGTCGCCGGTCGTGCCGCTGCTCATGGAGCAGCTCCACCAGGCGGACGACGACGTCCACGCGGTGCCTGCTCCCGACGAGTGGATGAGGCGGCTCTCCCGGATCCCGCTGATCCACCAGCCGGGCGACGGCTGGACCTACAACGCCTCCTACGACGTGCTCGGCGTGCTCGTCGCCCGCGCCGCCAGGCAGGACCTCGCCGACGTGATGGCTGAGAGGCTCCTCGAACCGCTGGGCATGACCGACACCGGCTTCCACCTCCGGGAGGGGAGTGGCGACCGGCTCACCACGATGTACGGCACCGACGACGACGGCGCGCTGCGGGTGCGCGACGAGCCGGACGGCTCCCTCACCCGCCCACCGGCCTTCGCGTCCGGGTCGGGCGGGCTCCTCACCACCGCGGACGACTGGCTGGCCTTCGGCCGGATGCTGCTGGCCGACGGGGGAGGGCTGCTGAGCCCGGAGTCGGTGCGGCTGATGACCACCGACCACACGACACCGCAGCACCGGGAGATGGGCGGCTTCTTCCTCGACGGTCAGGGCTGGGGGTTCGGCGGAGGAGTCGACACCGCACTGGTCGACCCGTGGAACGTCGTCGGGCGCTACGGCTGGGTCGGCGGCACCGGCACGTCGGCGTACGTCCATCCCGACGGCACCGTCGCGGTCCTGCTGACCCAGGTCGTGGTCGGCTCGCCCGGCATCGAGGACCTGATGAAGGCGTTCTGGACCTTCACCCGCACGGCGGGCGACAGACCCCCGACGGGTGCCTAGGGTCGGACGCACCGACAACAGGTCGGCCGGGGAGGCAGCGGTGAGCAGGCGCAAGCCGATAGCGGCGGACGAGCTCATGGAGGAGCTCGAGGCGGACCCGGAGTGGCGGGCAGCCCAGGCCGAGAACGAGCGCCGGGTGGCCGAGAAGGACGCGCGGTATGCCGAGGCGGAGGCGCCAGTGGTGGCCGCGCTCGCCGAGGTCGGCGTCGAGGTGCGGTCGGTCTGGGACCTGGTGAACAGCGACGACGACCACTACGCCGATGCCGTCCCCGTGCTGGTCGAGCACCTGCAGGACGAGTCCTACCCCGACCGCGTCCGCGAGGGCATCGCCCGGTCGCTGTCGTTCCGCAGGGCGGCGCCCGCCTGGCCGGCGATCGTCGAGCTCTACCGCTCCACGACCGACTCCTTCGACCTCCAGCAGGGACTCGCGGTCGCGATGGCCGGCACCGTCACCGACGACACCGTCGACGAGCTCGTCGCGGAGGCGCACCGGGAGGAGCACGGCGAGTCCCGGCTGATCCTCCTGCTCGGGCTGAAGCGGTTGCGGACGTCGGCGGCCACGGAAGCGCTCGAGGGCCTCCTCGACGACCCGGACCTGGGCGTGAACGCTGCCAAGCAGCTGGGGGAGCGATGAGCTCCCTCGTCGAGCTCCTGGGCCGGCTGGACGACCTCGACCGCGACGAGGTGATCTACGCGGCCAGACCCTGGACGCGCCACAGCGACGCCGCGTGCCAGGTCGAACCTGACGGCGGGAGCCACGCCCCGTCAGGGCTCACCTACCTCCTCGAGGTCGAGCTGGTCCACGACGTCGCCGAGGTCTGGAGCTCGTGGCGCGACGGGCGGACGCCGACGACGGAGGAGCTGGCCGACGCAGTGATCCACTACGCGACCCACGACGCCTACCTCGAGCCGGAGGGCACACGATGACCGCTCGAACGACGAGGACGTTCCGGATCCTCAGCGCGACGGAGACCGACGTCGTGAGCCTCGGCCAGAGCCGCGACGACGTCCGCGGGACGCTCGGCGACTTCCGCACCTTCCGTCGTACGCCGGACAGCGAGGAGGCCGACCAGTTCGTCGACAGCGGCGCGATGGCGACGTACGACGCGGACGGCTTGCTCGTGCTGCTCGAGCTGGCGGACTCGGCCGAGGTGGAGATCGAGGGCGTGCGGCTGGTCGGCGAGAGCGTCGAGTCACTCGTCGAGGCGCTCGGCGCGAAGGGGATCGAGGCGGTGCCGGACGAGATGGGCGCCCTGGTGCCGAGCCTGTCGGTGGGCCTCTACGCCCCGGGCGGCACCGTCGAGGGCGTCGGGCTGGGGAGCGACTGAGGTGAAACGGCTGGAGCTCGTCGACGGTGCGCAGGTGGACGCGGCGTCCGCCGACACGGTGCGGGACGCCGTCGGCAACCTGGGTGCCCGCATCGAGTTCGTGGTCCTGCGCGAGACGGCCGGCGGGTTCGTCCAGGCCGCCTGGGGGCCCGCGGCCGGCCTGCCTCCGGGGCACTTCCTGCTCGAGACCGCGGGCGAGCACGTCAACGGACACGTGCAGGCGGAGGTCGCCGAGGTCGACCAGCTGGTGGCTGCCTTCCTGGGGTTCCTCGAGGAGGACCGGACGTGGGTGGACGACTTCGCCTGGGTCCGACGCACCGCGTGAGGTGAGCACACCCCGTTGGACGGTTGTCCCGGCCGGTCGGCTCACTACGGTGGTCGCATGACTGACGAGGTGAAGCAGGCAGCGATCGAGGCCGCCCAGCGAGTGGTCGACGAGGTCTCCTCCTGGCAGTACAGCGCCGAGGACAGCACCATCGCCGAGCAGCTCGACCGGGGCCTGGCCAAGGCCGGGGTCTCGGTGAGCGACGACGAGCGCACCCGCATCCTCGCCGAGATCGACGGCATGAAGGACGAGCACTCCTCAGCGCCGCAGGTCAGGTCCGCGGCACCGGTGGAGTGACGTCGTGGACGTGCGTGGCCTGTTGACCGAGGGCTTCGGTCGCATCACCGAGCTCTACACCACCGTGTTGGACGACCTCGACGACGCGGGTCTCCACCACCGCCCGGGCGGCTCCGGCAACCCGATCGGGTGGCTGCTGTGGCACCTGGCGCGCGTGCAGGACGACCACGTCGCCGACCTCGCCGGGCAGTCGCAGGTCTGGGAGCGGTTCCAGGAGCGCTTCGGCCTGCCCAACGGCACCGACGACATCGGCTACGGCCACACCAGCGCACAGGTCGACGCCCTGCGGATCGAGGACCCGGCCCTGCTGGCCGACTACCACCACGAGGTGACCCTCGCGACCGCGCGCTACCTGCAGACCGTCGACGAGGCGGAGCTCGAGCGCGAGGTCGACCAGCGGTGGGACCCGCCGGTCACCGCCGGCGTACGCCTGGTGAGCATCCAGGGTGACTGTCTGCAACATCTCGGGCAGGCTGCCTACGTCAAGGGACTTCTCGGGTCGCGCACGTCCTGACAGGGGCGGTGTCGAGGCCAGCCCTAACCCGACTAAGGTAGTCGAGTTAGTAGTCAAGGCCGAAAGGAACCACCATGCCGTCCTCCCACCGACTCCCGATCAGCATCGACCGACGGGGGCTCATGGGCCTGATGGGGGCCGCGGGAGTCGCGTACGCCGCCAGCTCCTGCGCCGGTCCCGGCTCGACGTCGGGCGGTGGCGGACCCGCGCCCACGGGCGGGTCGGCGACCGACACGATCTCCTTCGCCCACTGGCGCGCCGAGGACCAGCAGGTCTTCGACTCGATCATCGGCGGCTTCACCGGCTCCAACAGCGACGCCGGCGTCGAGCAGGACATCTCGCCGTCCCAGGACTACCAGTCCAGCGCGATCCAGCGCCTGCGCGGCGGCGAGGTCGGCGACGCGTTCACCGCCTTCCGCGGTGCTCAGTTCGAGGACATGGTCGCCGCCGGGCTCTTCGCCGAGCTCGCCGACCAGGACTTCGTCTCCGCCTACAGCGAGCGCTTCCGGCCGGTCGGGCAGAAGGACGGCACGCAGTACGGCCTGCCCTACCAGGTCGTCTTCCTGATGCCGATCTACAACGTCGACCTCTTCGAGAAGGCCGGTGTCTCCGAGCTGCCGCAGGACTGGGACGGCTTCCTGGCGCTCTGCGAGCAGCTGCGGTCGGCCGACGTCACCCCGATCGCGTGGCCCGGTGGTGACGCCGGCAACGCGGCGCAGCTGTTCAACTCGATGACGATGAACAACGCGCCCTCCGACGACTACTGCGCCAAGATCGAGTCGGGGGACTACAAGTGCACCGACGACTGGTTCCTCAAGACCCTGGGCCAGTACGCCGAGCTCGCTCCCTACATGCAGAAGAACGCCTCCGGCAGTGCCCCCGAGCCGCTGCAGCAGCTCTTCACCGAGCAAGAGGCCGGGATGCTCGCCACCGGCAGCTACCACATCGCCGCCACTCGCGCGCTCGGCGCGGAGTTCGCGATGGACGTGCTCTCGCCGATCACCACCACCGCCGAGGAGGCGCGCTTCGAGGGCGTGCACAACGCGACGTTCATCCTCGGCGTCAACAGCGCCTCGGAGAAGCAGGAGACCGCGGTCGCCTGGCTCGAGCACCTGTCCGACCCCGAGGTCGCGGGTGAGTACGCCAACGGGACCGCGCAGCACGTGACGGTCGACGGGGTCGAGTACACCAACGCCGACCTCAAGCGCCTCGAACCGTGGCTGTCGAAGAACACCGCCCTCGCCCCGCGCTACCAGTTCCTCGACCTCGACGTGGAGGCCGCGGTCGAGGCCGCGTGCGTCGCCGTCGTCGGCGGGCAGTCCCCCGAGCAGGCCGCCGAGGAGGCCCAGAAGATCGTCGACGAGCAGATCGGATGAGGAAGCTGACCGGGCCGGGACGTCCCCACCCGGCCCTCTACCTGTTCCCCCTCCCCGCGGTCGTCCTCTACATCGTCTTCTTCGTCATCCCGACGGTGCAGGCGGTGCAGTACGCCATGACCGACTGGGACGGCTTCAGCCCCGACTACGAGGTCGTCGGCGCCGACAACCTCGTCAAGCTCGCCACCGGTGGCGACTCGCTGTTCACCAACGCGCTGACCAACAACCTGAAGTTCCTGCTGGTCGTCGTGGTGCTGCAGACGCTGCTGTCGCTGGGGCTCGCGCTGATGCTGCTGCGCAACACCAAGGTGTCGGTCTTCGTGCGCTCGGTCTACTTCCTGCCCGCGATCCTGTCGTCGGTGTCGGTGGCCTTCATCTGGCGCTTCGTCTACGACCCCAACGTCGGGCCGATCAACCAGGGTCTCGCCGCGATCGGCCTCGAGAGCCTCCAGTCGGGCTTCCTGGGCGACCCCGACCAGGCCATCTACTGGGTGGCGATGACTCAGGTGTGGGCGCACGCCGGGCAGCTGATGGTCATCTTCATCGCCGGCCTGCAGCAGATCCCCGAGGACCTCTACGAGGCCGCGCGGCTCGACGGCGCCGGGCGCTGGCAGCAGTTCCGCCACGTCACCTGGCCGCTGGTCGCGCCGACCACGGCCATCGTCGTCGCCTACACGACCATCCAGTCGTTCAAGGCCTTCGACCTGGTCCTGGGCCTCGGCGGCAACCCGCCGCGGGGCTCGCTCGACATCCTGTCCACCCGCATCTACACGACGTTCACCAACTCCGAGTTCGGCTACGCCGCGGCGCAGTCGCTGCTCTTCATGGTGATCATCCTCGCGGTGACCGTGCTGCAGCGTCGCGCGCTGAAGCTCACGCAGAAGGGGGCGTGAGGTCGCCGTGCCCGCCACCACCGCCACCACCGTCACCGTCAGCCGCGGGGTGCTGCTCGTCGGCTACGCCCTACTCATCCTGCTGCCGGTGTCGCTGGTGCTCACCGGCAGCTTCAAGACCACCCCGGAGCTCTTCGACTCGCCGTTCGGCCTGCCCGACTCGCTCAGCCTCGACAACTACCGCACGGTGCTGGGCGAGCAGGCGATGTCCACCGCCCTGCGCAACAGCGCGCTCGTCACCGCGGGAGGCGTGACCCTCACGCTGGCGCTGGCGATCCTGGCGGCGTACGGCATCGCCCGGATCCCGGGGTGGCGCGGCTGGGCGATCCACGGCTTCCTGGTGCTCGGCATGGCCGTGCCGGCGCAGGCCAACATGATCCCGCAGTACGTCCTCTTCGACCAGCTCGGCCTGCTCAACAGCCTGGTCGGGCTGGTGCTCATCGAGACCGTCGTCTGCCTGCCGGTCGCCGTCTTCATCCTCGCCGGCTTCATGCGCACCCTGCCGCCCGAGCTCTACGAGGCCTCGGCGCTCGACGGCGCCGGTCCGTGGCGCACGCTGCAGTCCGTGGTCCTGCCGCTGTCGCTGCCGTCGGTCGCGGCCACCGCGATCTTCCTCGTGGTGATCCAGTGGAACGACCTGCTCTACCCGCTGCTGTTCATCCAGACGCCGGAGAAGCGCACGCTGCCGCTCGCACTGCTCGACTTCCAGGGCGAGTTCCTCACCAACTACCCGCTGCTCTTCACCGGGGTGCTCGTCGCCTCGACGCCGCTCGTGGTGGCCTACGTCTTCCTCCAGCGCTACTTCGTGGCGGGGCTGACGGCGGGCTCGGTGCGGGGCTGAGAAGGTCACGATTGGGCCCGGGATGTCCCACCGGCGCTCCGGGGGGCGCATACTCAGGGGTGATGACGACTCCGAGCGGCCGACGGCCGAAGCACCTCCCCAGCAGCCCGTTCAAGCCCGCCGTCGAGCCCGTGGTCGAGGTGTTCGAGGTCGGCGACCGGGTCACGCACGACATCTACGGCCTCGGCCAGGTGACCCACCTCGACAGCCACGCGGTGACCGTCGACTTCGGGTCGAAGGCCGTCCGCATCGCGCACCCCTACCCCAAGCTGCACCACCTCTGAGGCGCTGCCGCCCGTGGGGGCGGCTCTCTAGGGTGGCGACATGACGACCCGGTGGCTCTTCGGCGACCAGCTCGGACCGCACTTCGTCGACGACCACCGCGGCCCGCTGCTCATGGTGGAGTCGGTCGGGGTGTTCCGGCGTCGGCGCTTCCACCGGGCCAAGGCGCACCTGGTCCTGAGCGCGATGCGGCACCGCGCCGCCGAGCTCGGTGACCGGCTGACCTACGTGCAGGCGGAGACCTACGCCGAGGTGGTGCGCGAGCGGCTCGACGAGGAGTCCGTCCAGGTCGTGCACCCGACGTCGTACGCCGCCCTGCGTCTCGTCGAGCGGCTCGGCTGCACCGTGCTGCCGCCGCGCGGCTTCGCGACCGCGCGGGAGGACTTCGAGCGGTGGGCCGACGGACGGCGCGGCAAGCGGCTGCTGATGGAGGACTTCTACCGGCGCGCACGCCAGGCGCACGGCGTGCTCCTCGACGGGGGCGAGCCCGCGGGTGGGCAGTGGAACTTCGACCACGACAACCGGCAGCCACCTCCCAAGGGCGCCGAGACGCTCGGGGTCACCGAGCCGTGGTGGCCGGCCGAGGACGACATCGACGCCCAGGTGCGCGAGGACCTCGACCGGTGGGAGCGCGACGGCGACGTGTCGTTCATCGGCCGGGACGGCCCGCGGATCTTCCCGGCCACCCGGCGCCAGGCGCTGGCGGCGCTCGACCACTTCGTCGAGCACCGGCTCCCCGAGTTCGGGGCGCACGAGGACGCGATCCTCGAGGGTGACCCGTGGATGGCCCACAGCCTGGTCAGCGCACCGATGAACCTCGGGCTGCTCGACCCGCTCGAGGTCGTCGAGCGTGCGGAGGAGGCCTACCGCAGCGGTGCGGCGCCGATCGAGAGCGTCGAGGGCTTCGTCCGGCAGGTCATCGGGTGGCGCGACTACGTCTGGCACGTCTACTGGCACATGGGCGAGGGCTACCGCCGCGAGAACGCGCTGGCCGCTCGGGAGCGGATCCCGCAGTGGTTCGCCGAGCTCGACGGTGCGGCGACCGACGCCCGCTGCCTCTCGCACACGCTCGACCAGGTGGCGGAGCACGGCTGGGTGCACCACATCCCGCGGCTGATGGTGCTGGGGTCGTACGCCCTCCAGCGCGGGTGGGCGCCGAGCCAGGTCACCGACTGGTTCCACCGGGCCTTCGTCGACGGCTACGACTGGGTGATGGTGCCCAACATCGTCGGGATGTCGCAGCACGCCGATGGCGGGCAGATGATGACGAAGCCCTACACGTCGGGCGGCGCCTACATCAACACGATGAGCGACCACTGCGGCTCGTGCCGCTTCGACCCGAAGGTGCGGGTGGGGGAGGACGCGTGCCCGTTCAGCGCGGGCTACTGGTGGTTCCTGGACCGGCACCGCGAGAGGTTCGAGGGCAACCACCGGATGAGCCGGGCGGTGCGCGGGCTCGACCGGCTCAAGGACCTCACCGAGCTCGTCGAGCAGGAGGACGCGCGCGGCAACCGGGCGCCCTGAGGCACTGTGGCCGGACACCACGAAGGCAGTTCGTGGCTCGCGCCGGCTGACTGAGCGTGGGACCGGGGGACGGACACGCGAACTGCCTTCATGGTGCACGCGTCGGCCGCACGTGCGGGGGGTGCGGCCCCGGGCGGCGTCGTATGTCGGCGCGGTCAGCGGCAGGGGAGCGAGCCGAGGCGGGCGAGGCCCTCGCGGTCGCCGGGCCCGAGCTCGACCTGCCCGGTGTTGTCGGCGTACATCAGCTCCATGGGTTCGCTGACGTGCCCGAGCCCGACGACGTGCGCGACCTCGTGCAGCACGATCGCCTCCATCACCCGCGGCTGCTGGGCGACCGCGGTGGCGGTGAAGGCGTCGACGTCGAGCACCACGCCCCCGCTCACGAACCGGAGCCGCCCGCCGCCGTCGCGCTCGGCGACCGCCCCGCCGACCCCGGCGACCTGCCCGGCCAGGTCGGCGTACTCGGCCTCGTCGGCCCAGCCGATCACGACCGGGTCGGGCCGCCCGAAGAGCTTCACGCCCCCCGGGAACGGCCGGTCCTCCGTCTCGCCCTCGTCGTCGAACGCCAGCCCCGTCGCCGCGCTCGCGCGGTCGATGGCCCTCCTGACCAGCTCGTCCCCGCCGGGCGGCCCGCCGGCCGGGTTGATGCGGTAGCGGATCGCCTGGCACGGGTCCCAGCCGACCGGGTCGTCGCTCCCGGGCTGGGTCATCGCCCAGGTGAAGGTCCCACCCCGCTGTACGACGCTCGGTGCCGGCATCGGCCGTTCGGGCCCCAGCCCGATCGCGCGCCGGATCAACTCGACCTGGTCGGCCGGGTGCCAGGCGACGACCGCAGCCAGCATCGCCGCGGTGAGCACCACGGTCAGCCTCGTCGAGGAGCGGGACACCCGGACAGTGTGAGGGTTGTGCCCACGAGTGCGCGGTGGATCGGGTCATGAACCCGGCGGTCCTCCGGCGTCGGGTCAGGAAGGCGCGTGTCAGGAAGCAGCGCTGCTCGCCAACGCCGCTCTGATCTGCTGACGGATCTCGTCGAGCCACTGGCGATAGTCCTGATCGCTGTTTCCGGCGAAGTAGTCGCAGCCCCACTCGGCGAGCTGCGCGGCAAGCCCGCCCTCGGGGAAGTCCTGCTGCAGGAGCTCGTCGATCTCATCCGCGCACGAGCTGACCAGGTCGCGACGCTCGTTGAGGAACGAGGCGACGGTGTCGGAGACAGCGCCACCGTCCAGGTCCCAGTCCTGGTGGAAGTAGGCGCTCATCAGATACTTCACGGCTTCCATGACTCGACCTCACCTAGTCGGGGAACGCTGTCAGTATGCGCCAACCCGTCGGCGCGCCGTCATCAGCTTGCAGGATCACCCGAACGCCCGTGG
Source organism: Nocardioides pinisoli (assembly GCF_024199985.1). Lineage (GTDB taxonomy): Bacteria > Actinomycetota > Actinomycetes > Propionibacteriales > Nocardioidaceae > Nocardioides > Nocardioides pinisoli. The sequence continues at coordinate 215,066 of NZ_JANARS010000006.1, read as the reverse complement.
GCGTGACCGCGCCTCCGTCTCGCCCGACGCTCGTGCCAGTGCGCACGCCAAGGTCCTCGGTCAGGGTCAGACGACCGGTGGGACTCCGCGACCACGCGTCGACGTCGGCTGCTCGCCGCTCCAAGACAGTCGCGATCAGCCTCTCGGCGGTCGACTCGTTGTCGAACGTGGACGCTTGGCGCAGTCGGGGGTGGCGCTGCAATCGATCGACGAGTTGCTGCTCAGACATACCGACATGTCTCTCGATGGTGTGCCCGGGAACTTCGTGATCCTTCAGCCACCCCGGCCGCCGCGGCAACCACCCACCCGGATGCTTGATCGTCCCGGCCTCGTCGCGCGCCTGGATCCGGAGGAACTTCTCAAGCCTTGCCCGGACCTCCGAGAGCTCGTCGCGGGCCCGCTCGAGCCTGGCCGCCGCGGTCGCGACGCCGGCGCGCAAGGTGGCCAGCAGGGCGTAGAAGCGCGGCGCCACCGAGCGCACGCGGGCCGCTGCGGCGGCCGCTGCGGCGCCGCCGCCGAGACCACCCGACAGGCCGGCGGCGATCACCGAGATCACGGCGCCCTCGACGATCATCTGCGCGACCTCGGCGAGCAGGGCGCGGGTGCGGTCGCGCGCGGACTCCACGGCGGCGGCGTAGTCCTCGCAGGCCGTCGCCAGGGCTGACAGCTGCCAGGCGGTGTCGCCGATGAGGGTGGTGAGCTCGGTCAGGGCGTCGATGGCGAGCGGCACCTCCGGGGAGCGTTGGGCCTCGAGGAGGGTGAGGGCGACGTCGACGTGGTCCGCGAGCCGGGCCGTCGTGGAGGCCGCGTGGCGCCACGCCGATGCCGCGGTGGCGAGCGCGTCCACGTCGGCTCCCGGCCACACGAAGCCCTCGACCTGGTCGAGGATCCACGCGTCGACGGCCCCCAGGGACGGCTCCTGCGCGCCCAGGCTCGACGGCGGCGCAGGCGGGTCGACGGTCGCGAAGGCGCCGTCGTCGGGGCCGGTGCTCCCGTCGTAGGGCAGCTGCGCCGCCGCGGTCTCGGCCCGGTCGTGGTTGTCGCCGGTCGCGGCGAGCAGCCGGCCGGCCCCGGTCAACGCGTGGGTGAGGTCGGCGAGGGCGGCGACGGCCTCTGCAGCCCCGGCGTCGTAGGCCGTCGCGAAGTCGACGCTCGTGGCGTCGTCGCCCGCCATTCCTCCCATGGAGGCGAGCCGCGAGCTGAGCGACTGGGTCAGCAGGGCGGCGACGTGGTTGGCGGTGAGGCAGGCGTCAGCTGCCCGGGTGAACCCGCTGCACTCCACGGTGATCCGCATGACGGCAAGCCTCCCGACGCCGCACTCGGCGCACCAGACGGTCCGGGCGATCTGTGGACAACCCCGTTCTCCACAGCCGTCGCCCCTCACGTTTCCGACGCCCCAGGGCGGGCAGACACCTCTTACGCCCCGACACGACGAGGAGGACTCATGGCGCTCGACCCACGCTTCATCGGCTGCATCCGGATCCAGCCCGCGCTCAACGACGCCGAGTGCGACTTCCTCATCGACGTCCTCGACTCCGACCGCACCCTGCGCGGCACGCCGACGGGCCGCGGCGACGCCGACGTCCCGTTCGCGCGGCTCGCGTGGGAGCCGTGCCCCGCCGGGTGCTGCCTGCAGTGGAACCCCTACCTCGAGGACCCCAGGTGGATGGTCGAGTCGCTGCGGTTCGTCGTCGATCACCTGCTGCGGCCCGGGGCGAAGGGCGAGGGGCACCCCAGGCTGGCCGGGTTCACCTTCGACCACGTGGCGTCCGGCGCCGTCGTGGGGCGCGGGCTCGGCCAGCGCGCGGCGCGGATCGTCACGGTCGAGGACAACCTCGTCACCGGTACGTCGATGCCGACCCCGTGCGAGGAGGTGACGGCGACGCCCCAGCCGGCGCGGTCCCACGACGGCCAGTTCGACAACGTCATCGAGTTCCGGCCACGCCGCGCCTGAGGCGACGCCCGTGCGAGCATGGCCGCATGCCGGAGGAGCTCGTCGTACGCCGGGCCGGGTTCGCGCCGGTCAAGGGCATGCGCCACCTGGCTCTCGAGGCGGTCGAGCTCGACGCGCGGGGCGCCGTCGGCGACCGGGCCTGGTGCCTGGTCGACCCCGACGAGGCGCGGGTGCTCAAGACCGTGCAGCACCCCTCGCTCATCGGCGTCGTCGCGCGGGCCGAGGGCGACGTCCTCGACCTGACCCTGCCGACCGGCGACGCCACGAGGGCGACGGCCGGCAGGACCGGGGAGACGATCACCTGCGACTACTGGGGTCGCGCCGTCGAGCTCGACCTCACCGACGGCCCGCACGGCGAGCTGGTCTCCGACTGGCTCGGCCGTCGGGTGCGCGTGGCTGCCGCACCACGCGGCGGGGTGGTGTTCGGCGATCCGCTGACCGTCGTCGGCACGGCGTCGCTGCGCGAGCTCGCGCGTCGTACGGGACATGCCGAGCTCGCCGACCAGGCCGGCCGCCTCCGCGCGACGCTCGTCGTCGAGACCGACGAGCCCTACGTCGAGGACTCCTGGGCGGGGCGGGAGTTCTCGGTCGGCGACGCGGTGGTGTGCGTCGGCGGACCGGTCCCGCGCTGTGCCGTGATCGACCACCACCCGGAGACCGGCGCCAAGGACGTCCGCCTGCTGGCGGCGCTCGTGCGCGCGCGGCCGACCAACCGCGCCGGCGAGCCGATGCTGGGTGTCTACGCGACGTGCGTGGCTCCGGGGCGGGTCGTCGTCAGCCGCTGACCCGCTGCCACAGCGCCACGTTGGCCTCGACGGCCGACGAGTAGTGGTCGTCGGCGGCGGCCACGATCCCGCGCAGCGCCGCGAGCGCGGTGACCATGTCGGCGCACCCGTCACGCCAGGAGTCGTACGACGTCGCCTCGGCGTCGCTCGCCCGGCCGAGCCAGTCGGCCTGCAGCCGGTCGTGCGCGTGGTCGATGTCGACGGCGAGGCCCAGGAGGTCCCGCTGGCAGGCGGCGAGCTGCGCCACGGCGTGCCGGACCTCGGCGAGGTCGACGTCGTAGGCCCTCACGGCAGTCTCCCGCCGAGGCGCCCGCGCAGGAGGTCGCTCGCGGCACCTCGGCGCTCGTCGGCTCCCACGAGGTCGGACGCGGTGGGGGTCAGTGCGGCGACGGCCGAGCCGAGCTCGTCGACGACGTCCGTCGCGGCGCGGCTCCACACCTCCCACTGCTCGCGGAAGGCGGCGGCCGCGTCGCCGCGCCAGGTGGCCAGCAGGGCCTGGACGGCGGTCTCGGCGGCCCGCCGGCGCGCGTCGAGGTCGGCGAGCCGGTCACCGAGCGAGGCCGTGGCGGCGGCATGGGCCTGCGGGTCGAGCTGGAGGGTTCCCGAGATGATCATGTCCCGATCGTCGTCGCCGAGGGTGGCCCGGCGACACCCCTCGCGAGCGATCTGTGGACGAGCGACCCGGGGACGAGCGACCCGGGGACGAGCGATCGGCTGAGGAGCGCTCCGACCTCAGCGGTCGACGGCGCGTCGGCCGACCTGGCGAGGCACCATCGGCCCGCGCTCGAGGTCCCCGATCTCCTCGCGTGCGAGGTCGATCGCCCCGAGCAGCGCGGCCAGCGCGTCGATCGTGTCGCGCGCGGCCTCGTCCCACTCCTCCCAGCCCGACCTCTGGTGGCGGGCCGTCCCTCCCTGCCAGGCCACGACGAGATCGTCGATGCTGGCCTGCGCGGCGCGTCGCCGGGCGTCGACCTCGGCGACACGAGCGGCGGTGAACGAGGACACGACGGCGCGGCCGGAGCGGTCGTGCTGGAGGTGGCCGGAGATGATCAAGGGGGGCCACTACCCACGGCCCCCCGGGGTCTACACGTCCTTGAGGGGATCTGGAGACAACCGCGACCGCTCCTTTCGCGCGCGGAGAGGCGACGCACACGGCGCGATGGAGGTCCTAGGGTGGGGCGACCGTTCCCGCCCATCTCGGAGGCCCCCACGTGGACACCATGACGCCGGTCTACGGCTCGAGCACCCTGCTGCTGATCGCGGCGCTCGCCGTCGCCGTGCTCCTCGTCCTGATCATCGTGCTGCGCATGCACGCGTTCGTCGCGCTCGTGCTCGTCAGCTTCGGCACCGCGGTCGCCGCCGGCGTACCCGTCGTCGACGTGCCGACCGTCGCGATAGCCGCCTTCGGCAGCACGCTCGGCACCGTCGCACTGCTCGTCGGGCTGGGCGTGATGATCGGGCGCCTCCTGGAGGTGACCGGAGGAGCCCAGGTCCTCGCCGACACCCTCGTCGGGCGCTTCGGGGAGAAGCGGGCGCCGCTGGCGCTGGGCGTCGCGGCCCTGCTGTTCGGCCTGCCGATCTTCTTCGACGCCGGGCTCGTGGTCTTCCTCCCGATCATCTTCTCGGTCGCCAAGCGCTTCGGCGGCTCCGTCCTGATGTACGCCCTCCCGGCCGCGGGCGCCTTCGCCGCCATGCACGCGATCGTCCCGCCCCACCCCGGGCCGGTCACCGCAGCCACCGAGATCGACGCGAGCATCGGCCTCACCCTCCTGGTGGGCGTCGTCGTGGCGGTCATCGCGTGGTTCGTCGGCGTCTACCTCGTCACCGTCGGGTGGCTCGGCAAGGTCTACGTCCCGATCGACGACTCGGTCCTCACCGGCGGCCGCGAGGCCGACACGGACAACCCGCCCGCGTTCGCCCACGTGCTCGGCATCCTGCTTCTCCCGCTCGTGCTCATCGGCGCCAACACCGTTCTCACGACCCTGCGGACCAACGGCTCGATCGCCGAGGAGGGCACCTTCGTCGACGTCCTCGTCTTCGTCGGCCAGACGCCCGTGGCGCTGCTCATCGCGCTGCTCGTCGCGACCTACACCCTGGCCGTCCGTCGCTACCCGCGCGGCGAGGTCGAGACCCTGCTCAACGACTCCCTCGGCCCCATCTGCGCGATCATCCTCATCACCGGCGCGGGCGGGATGTTCGGCGGCGTGCTGCGCTACAGCGGCATCGGCGCCGCGCTGTCCGACTCCCTCTCCGACCTCGGCCTGCCGCTCATCGTGAGCGCCTTCGTCATCGCGACGATCCTCCGCGTCGCCCAGGGCTCGGCGACCGTCGCGCTGACCACCACCGCCGGGCTCATCTCGGCCGGTGTCGCCGACGCCGACCCGTCCAGCCTCCAGCTCGTCGCGCTGGTGCTGGCGATCGCGGCGGGCGCCACCGTGCTGTCGCACGTCAACGACTCGGGCTTCTGGCTGGTCGGCCGGTTCTTCGGGATGGACGTCAAGACCACGCTGAGGACCTGGACCGTCATGGAGACCACCCTCGGCGTCAGCATCTTCGTGCTCGCCCTCGGCCTCTGGGCGGTCGGATGACACCAACGCAGGAGCCGCCGCTCCACCTCGTCTTCATGGGCGTCTCCGGCTCGGGGAAGTCGACCGTGGCACGCGCTGTCCAGGAGCGGCTGGGCTGGGCATTCGCCGAGGGCGACGACTTCCACCCGCCGGAGAACGTCGCGAAGATGAGCGAGGGCACGCCGCTGACCGACGCCGACCGCTGGGGGTGGCTGGAGTCGCTGGCGGAGTGGGCCGCCGAGCGCGACGCTCGCGGTGAGCCGACGCTGATGGCCTGCAGCGCCCTGCGCAAGTCCTACCGCGACGTCCTGCGCCGCGGGGGAGAGGGCACGTTCTTCGTGCACTGCACCGGCGACAAGCACATGCTGCTCGACCGGATGAACGCCCGCGAGCACTTCATGCCGCCGAGCCTGCTGGAGTCCCAGCTCGACACCCTCGAGCCGCTGCGACCCGACGAGCGCGGGATGGACGTCGACCCGGCGCTGCCGCCCGAGCGGCTCGCCGCGATGGTGCTCGCCCGGCTCGGGCTCGCCTGACGCGAGCCCGGGCCGGGCAGCCGGTCATCAGGCCGGGCGGCGCGCCACCAGCACCGTGTCGGCGATGGCGATCTCCTCGCCCGTCTCCGGGTGCGCCTGGGTGCGCGGCCGCGACTCGCAGGCCTCCACGACGAAGTCCTCCGGCAGGGCCGGGACGAGCTGGTCGGCGGTGTGCATGAACGAGTGGTGGCCGTGCCGCAACCCGGTGTGCAGGTCGCTCGGCGCGTGGCCCACCACCAGCAGGGTGCCACCGGGAGCGACCGCGGCGGCGAGACGTCGTACGACGCCGGGCATGCCGCCGTCGGGCAGGTGGAAGAAGTGCGACGTCACGAGGTCCCAGGTCTCACCTGCCGGCTCGAAGGCGCGTACGTCGACCTGGCGGGTGTCGACCCGGTCGCCGACCCCGGCCTCCCGGGCGTGCTCGGCCGTGCGCGCCAGCGCCGCCTCGGCGAAGTCGACGGCCGTCACCTCCCAGCCCTGCTGAGCCAGCCAGATCGCGTCGCCGCCCTCGCCGCAGCCGATGTCGAGCGCGCGGCCCGGCTTGAGCCGCGGCGCCTCGGCCGCGAGCTGGACGTTGACCCGCCCGCTCCAGACGCGGTCGCCGGAGTAGCGCTCCTCCCACGCGGGGCGCTCGAAGAACCCGTCCCGGAGCGCCGTGACCGCGGCGGTGGCGTCGGCGGAGGCGAGCTCCGCGTTGATCCAGGCGCCGACCCGGTTGCCGTGCGCGGCCGAGGCCATCAGCGTCATCGAGATGTCGGTCGCGTTGCCGGCGGCGAAGACGCCGGGGACCGCGGTGGCGCCGGTGGGCTCCACCGCGATGACGGTCCCCAGCACGGTGCCGGCCATCTCGAAGGGCTGCGGCTCGATGCCGAGCGGGCCGAGGTAGTCCGCGCGCACGTGCGGCCTCGACGCCACGACGATCGCCTGCCGCTCGAGCATCGAGCCGTCGGCGAGACGCAGGCCGACGAGCGCGTCGTCCTCGACCACGACCTCCTGCGGTGTGCCGTGCGCGAACCGGACGCCGATCGCCCCGAGCTTCTCGACCTCCTCGTCGGGCAGCTCGACGCCGTCGTGCACGACCATCACGACGTCGTCGGACAGCTGGCTGAACAGCAGGCCCTGGCGGGCGGCCATCGGCGAGGTCGCGAGGACGGCCAGCGGCTGGTCGCGCACCTCCCAGCCGTGGCAGTAGGGGCAGTGCAGCACGTCGACGCCCCACCGCTCGGCCAGCCCCGGCACGTCGGGCAGCTCGTCGACCACGCCGCCGGTGACCAGCACCCGCCGGGCGACGTACCTCCGTCCGCCCGCGGTGGTCACCAGGAAGGCGTCGGCCGCGCCGGACAGCCCGACCACGCGGTCGGTCAGCACCTCGACGCCGTACGCCGCCACCTCGGCGCGGCCGTCCTCGAGCAGCTGCAGCGGGGGGACCCCCTCGCGCCCCAGGTAGTTGTGGGCATGGTCCGCGGGGGCGTTGCGCGGCTCGCCGGCATCGATCACCAGCACCGACCGCCTCGACCTGCCCAGCGCCATCGCGCCGCTCAGCCCCGCCACGCCGCCACCGATGACCACCACGTCGTACATCTTGTTCTCGCTCATGTCACCGAGCATCCAGGCAGGCGTGCCCGATTGACAAACATTCTTGCCGTAGTGGCAAACTGGGCGCATGGACGACGAGGGAGTGCTGCGTGCCGTCGGGCCGCGACTGCGCCAGCTCCGGCTCGAGCGCGAGGCGACGCTGACCGACCTGGCCGAGGAGACCGGCATCTCCGTCAGCACGCTGTCGCGGCTGGAGTCCGGCCAGCGCAAGCCCACGCTCGAGCTGCTGCTGCCGCTGGCTCGCGCCCACCGCGTCGCGCTCGACGAGCTGGTCGACGCGCCGGAGACGGGCGACCCGCGGATCCGCTCCAAGCCGGTCGTGCGGCACGGACGCACCTTCATCTCGCTGACCCGCCGCCCCGGCGGGCTGCAGTCCTTCAAGATGGTCATGCCGGTCGAGAAGGACCCGCGCCCGACGCTGCAGACCCACGAGGGCTACGAGTGGCTCTACGTCCTCAGCGGCCGGATCCGTCTTCTGCTCGGCACCCGCGACCTGGTGCTCGAGCCCGGCGAGGTCGTCGAGTTCGACACCCGGACGCCGCACTGGATCGGCAACCCCGGACCGACACCGGCGGAGGTGCTGGCGATCTTCGGCCCCCAGGGCGAGCGGATGCATGTCCGCTCCTGAGGGGTGAGGGCGGTCCGGGCGCGAGGTGGCACGGTGGATCCATGGCGATCCGCACCGGCACGACCGTGAAGTGGAAGTGGGGCTCCTCGTGGGCCGAGGGCACCGTGAAGGAGGTCCACCACGAGGAGGTCTCCCGCACGACGAAGGGCGAGAAGGTGACCCGCAAGGGCAGCGACGACGACCCCGCCTACGTCATCGAGCAGGAGGACGGCACCACCGTCCTCAAGCTGCAGAGCGAGGTCGAGCGGGCCTGAGGCCGCTGCGCCGGCTCAGGCGGGCGTGAACAGGGCTCGACGCATGTCCGCACAGCAGGTACCGCGCGCAGCGACGGCATCCCCCGGATGAGGGAGCGCGACAGTGGAGCCACCGGCCGGACCTACGGGCCGCGGGCTCCACTGTCGACCGGGGGCCGGCGCCGGATCGCCCGGCCCGCTCCGCGTCGAAGGCCCGGGGAACCTCCGAGGGCTCTTTACACCCCGCGCGCCCAGTTCTGCGAAAACGCCACGGAATGTCGCGGAACTCCTTAGGTTGAGCCTGCGCCGGTCCGACCGGTGCGTTCTGACTTCGACGTAGTCGCTCACCAAACGCGAGGCACACATGACTCAGGATGCAGCCCAGGCCCGGAAGGGCGCTGGTCTCTCGGTCGCCGGTTGGCCACTGGGCCGGAAGATGGCCCTGGCCCTGGCGATCCCGCTGCTGCTCGCGGCCGTCCTCGGTGGACTGCGCGTGGTCGGCGACTACGGCGACTCCCGGCAGGCCGCCCGGAGCGCCCAGCAGGTCACGATCATCCAGCCCGCGGTCGACTACCTGACCGCCTCCGAGGCCGCCATGGTGGCCGCACAGTCCGACAGCGCCGCCAGCCAGGGCGACCTGATCGACGCGATCAGCGACATCTCGAGCAACGCCGAGGCCCTCGAGCAGGCGCGCGGCGAGGCCGACCTCGACGAGCTGCAGACCGCCCACGTCAACGCGCTGCTCGACCTGAGCCAGGCCATGCGGGGCGAGGGCGCTGAGACGCTCGGCCCGGCCACCTGGATCGCGCTCGTGCGTCAGCTCGAGTCCAGCGTCAGCCAGCTCATCACCAGCGTCAACGCCGCCCAGGAGACGCCCGAGCCGCGCCTCGAGCAGCTCTCGCAGGCGATGAGCGGTCGCCTGTCGCTCGCGCTCCAGCAGGGCCTCCTCGCGACCACGCTGTCGCAGTCCAGCTCCCAGGAGCTCTTCTCCGAGATCGGCGTGGAGGCCGCGGCCATCGACCGTCTGGCCGGATCCGTCACCGGTGCCGACGACCAGACCGCCCTCCTGCGCCAGCAGAACACCCGCCACGCCGGTGAGATCCGCGACGACGCCGCCACCGACCTCGACGGCCGTGACGCCTACGCGCCCTACGACGCCATCACCGAGACGCTCGTGACCGGCGTGACCGAGACCCTCGACGAGGCGGCCGGTGCCGCCCAGCGCGCCGCGCTCGTCGGCGCGGTGCTCACGCTCCTCGCCCTCGCCGCCGCGATCGCGCTCGCCTTCTTCATCGCACGCAGCCTCCTCGGTCCCATCGGCAAGGTCCGCGACGGCGCCCTCGCGGTAGCCCGCCACCGGCTGCCCGACGCGGTCGCCCGGATCCGCGCCGGACAGGAGCCGGAGCCGATCAAGACGATCGACGTCCACACCAACGAGGAGATCGGCCAGGTCGCGCGAGCGGTCGACGACCTCCACCGCCAGGCCATCCACCTCGCCTCGGGCGAGGCCCAGCTCCGCCAGACCGTCAACGCGATGTTCGTGACGCTCTCGCGCCGGTCGACCTCCCTGGTCAACCAGCAGCTCGCCCAGATCGAGCGCCTCGAGCACGACGAGGAGGACCCCAAGCGCCTCGAGTCGCTCTTCCGCCTCGACCACCTCGCCTCGCGCATGCGTCGTACGGCCGACTCGCTGCTGATCCTGGCCGACGCCCCCAACCGTGCCGCCGGCCAGTTCAGCCTCACCGTCGGCGAGGCCCTCCAGGCCGCGACGTCCGGTGTGCAGGACTACCAGCGCGTGCAGATCCTCTCCAACCTCAACACCCGCGTCGGTGACGAGGCCGCGGCCGACGTCGTCCACCTGCTCACCGAGATCGTCGACAACGCCCTCAGCTTCTCGCCCCCGTCCGAGCCGGTGCGCCTCGCCGCCAAGCAGGGCCCCGAGGGTGTGACCATCACGATCACCGACTCCGGCCTGGGCGTCCCGCCGGCCGAGCTCGAGCAGCTCAACGGCGACCTCCAGCACGGCGCCGAGGCCACGCCCGACACCGCACGGCGCATGGGCCTGTTCGTGGTGTCCCGCCTCGCCGAGCGCCACGACATCGACGCCCACCTGGCGCGCAACCCCGGTGGCGGCATGACCGCAACCGTGCTGCTCCCGCCGTCCGTGCTGCCCGACGTGCCGCAGTCCGGTGCGCCGGCCGCCCCGGCTGCCGCCGAGGCCGCGTCGTCCGCGACGGCCTCCTCGACCGGCTCCACCGAGCTCGTCGGGGCCGGAGCCGCCCCCGTCCTGTCCAAGCGCGAGGCCCGCAACCGCGCCCGCGCCGAGAAGGCCGAGGCCAAGGCCGCCGAGCGCGCCGCCGCCAACGAGGCCAAGGCCAAGGCGAAGGCCGCCAAGTCGGAGTCCGACCTGGAGCCGCTGCCGGCCGCCACCGGTACGACGACCACCGCGGGCGACGCCGTCGCCGAGCCCGCCACCGGCCCGGTCGCCGAGCCGGCCGCCGCGGTTGCCCCGACTGCCTCCTCGTCGTCGTCGTCGATGTCGTCGTCTGAGCCCACCCCGGACCGCCCGCCGCTCGGCAGCCTCCTGCCGCGCCGCGACCCGGGCGCCAACATGCCCCGCACGGGTGCCGAGGCCTTCCTGCCGCCGGAGACCTCCGGCGCGACCGGCCCGCTCTTCGGCAAGCGCGCCGACACCGCGGGTGCTCCCGCGGCGAAGGCGGACTCCGGTGACGCGGGGGCCGCGACCGAGCGTGCCGAGAAGGTCGCCCGCGTCGTCCCGATCACTGCGCTGGCCTCGCGCCAGCGCGCCCAGGCCGAGCAGGAGGCCCGCAGCGCCCAGGCGCCCGCGGAGCCGGTGGTCGAGGAGCCGGTCGCCGAGGAGCCGATCGAGGCACCGGTGGCTGAGCAGCCCGTCGAGCAGCCTGTCGAGCAGCCCGCTCGGGCGCACGACCCGCTGTCCGACCCCCTGTCCGACCCGCTGCCCGCCGACGCTTTCGACGAGCCGGTCGCCGCCGAGCAGCCCGAGCCGGCTGTCGAGGTCGAGCAGACCGAGCAGCCCGAGCCGGCTGCCGGGGTCGCGGCCCAGCCCGAGCCCGTCGTCGAGCCGGAGCCCGTCGTCGAGACCGAGCCCGCGGCCCGGTCCGACCACGGCCACCACGGCGAGGTCGAGGTCGACGCCGACGACCCGCTAGGTCTCGGCGCCCCGGTCCGGCCGACCCAGAGTGTGACCGAGCCGAAGCCGGAGGCGACCGAGGTCGCCGAGCACCAGCCGCAGTCGCGCCCGGAGCCAGAGCTCGAGCCGGTGCCGTCCTACGACGCCGCCGCCCTGCTCACCGAGGGCCACGGGGTCAACGGCCACGGCACCAACGGCCACGGCGCCAGTGGCCACGGCACGAACGGCCACGGCACCAACGGCACGAACGGCCACGGCACCAACGGCACGAACGGCCACGGCAGCAACGGCCTGTCGCACCACGACGCCGAGCCCGCCCGGTCCGGCGGCGAGTCCCCGATCTTCAAGTCGATGCGGTCCGGATGGCTCGCCGGCGAGGGCAAGGGCGAGTGGCACGAGACCGAGGTCGACCGCGGCTGGGAGATCGCGGAGACCGTCGCCGAGCCGGCTCCGGTCGTCGAGTCCACCCCGGTCGGACTGCCGCGACGTGCGCCGGGGGAGCGCCTCGTCCCCGGTAGCGTGACACCCCCCACGGCGGCCAAGACGCGCGACCCCGAAGCGATCCGCCGCCGTCTCCAGGCTCACACCGCAGGAGTCTCCCGCGGTCGACGAGCAGCCCAGAGTTCCACCCAGCACACGGAAGCAGGCCCCGCATGACTCACGACACCTCCGCCGCCCCCGTCGCCAGCTCGACCGGTGACGACCGAGACCTCGACTGGGTGATGTCGCGCTTCGTCGACGACGTACCCGACGCCGCGCACGCGATCCTCGTGTCCGCCGATGGTCTCCTCATGGCCTCGAGCACCAGCATCCCCGGTGAGCGCGCCGAGCAGGTCGCGGCCGTCTCGTCCGGTCTGGCCAGCCTCGCGGTCGGCGCCGCCCGCCTCTTCGAGGGCGGTTCGGTGATGCAGACCATCGTCGAGATGGAGATGGGCTTCCTGATGCTCATGAGCGTCGGTGACGGCTCCAACCTCACCGTCCTCACGACGGAGGAGGCCGACATCGGCCAGGTGGGCTACGAGATGGCCCTGCTGGTGGACCGCGTGGGACGTACCGTCGAGGCCCAGGCCCGCGTCGGTACGGGCGGCTGAGCCGGACCCGTGCCGTGACGCCGCCACCCGAGCCGGAGGACGAGGGCTACCGCCCACGACTGATCCGGTCCTACACCCTCACCGCAGGCCGGACGGCCGCGAAGATCGAGCTGGCCATGGAGGCCACGCTCCGTCTCCAGGCGGGCGCGGAGGCTCCCGCCCTCTCGCCGTCCGCCGCGCAGGTTCTCGAGGTCTGCGACCGGCGTTCCGTGGCCGAGGTGTCGGCCCTGACCAAGATGCCGATCGGAGTCACCCGGGTGCTGCTGGGCGACCTGATCGAGCAGGGCCTGGTCCGTATCCAGGCCACCATCAACGACAGCACGTCGACAGATGAGCGTCTCGAGCTCATCGAAAGGACCCTCCGTGGACTTCGAAACTACTAAGGCACAGCGTGCGGCCGCGTCGACGAAGATCGTCATCGCCGGCGGCTTCGGCGTCGGCAAGTCGACGCTCGTCGGTGCCGTGTCGGAGATCGACCCGCTGCGCACCGAGGCACTCGTCACCAACGAGTCCGAGGGCGTCGACGATCTCGCCGCCGTGCCCACCAAGGCCACCACGACCGTGGCGATGGACTTCGGCCGCCTGACCCTGGCCGAGGACCTCGTGCTCTACCTCTTCGGCACGCCCGGTCAGCGCCGTTTCTGGTTCATGTGGGACGACCTGTGCCGCGGCGCCATCGGTGCCATCGTGCTGGTCGACGTGGCGCGCCTCGACGAGTCGTTCTCGCCGCTGGACTACTTCGAGTCCAAGGGGATCCCGTTCATCGTCGCCGTCAACGAGTTCGACGGCGTCCCGCGCTACCCCGCCGAGGAGATCGCCGCCGCGCTGGCCCTGCCCGCCGACGTACCGATCATCAGCCTCGACGCCCGCGACCGCGAGCAGGCCAAGGGTGCGCTCGTGAAGATCACCGAATACGCCCTCATGCGACTGCGCGAGTCGCTCACCGTGAATGCGAACTGACGCCATGAACCGCACCGTCCGACGGCTGGGCCCTGCCCGCACGGCCCTCGCCGCCCTCTCCTCCGTGGCCCTCATGGCCACGCTGAGCGCCTGCGGCGGCAGCGCCAGCGCCGACGAGGCCGACGCGCTGAGCGAGGTGTCGCTGGTCTTCAGCGGCGCCCTCACCGTCTGCACCGACATGCCCTACGCGCCGTTCGAGTACGAGGAGGGCGGCAAGCCCACCGGCTTCGACATCGACCTGGTGCGCAAGGTTGCGCAGAGCCTCGACGCCGAGCTCGACGTGATCGACGTGTCGTTCGACGACATCACGTCGGGCAACTCGCTCAACAACGACGTGTGCGACGTCGCCATCTCGGCGATGACGATCACCGGCGAGCGGGCGCGCGTCCTCGACTTCTCCAGCCCCTACTTCGACGCCAAGCAGGCGCTCATCACGCCGCGCGGCTCGGGCCTCGACGAGCTCCCCGAGCTCGCCGGCAAGCGGGTCGGTGTGCAGAAGGAGACCACGGGCGAGACCTACCTGAGCGACTTCGCCCCGGAGACCACCCAGGTGATGGCGTACGACGACGCGGCCGGCCTGCAGGCCGCGCTGGCGGCGGGCGAGCTCGACGCCGCGATGCTCGACAACACCGTGTCGGGCCAGTTCGTCTCCGACAACCGCAAGCTCAAGCTGTCGCGCGAGTTCGAGACGGGCGAGCAGTACGGCATGGCGGTCAAGAAGGACGGCAACATCCCGCTCCTGCGCGTCATCAACAGCACGCTCGCCGACCTCCGCGAGGACGGCACCTACGACAAGATCTACGCCACCTACTTCGGCTGATCGACCTCCGCCCGCGGCCCGGCAGGGACATCTGCCGGGCCGCGCTGCGTCCGGCGCCTCGAGGGGCGCTCAGGGGGCGATCAGGGGGCGCTCAGGGGGCGACGGTGAGGAAGAGGAACGCCGCCAGCAGCACGAGGTGGACACCGCCCTGGAGCGGCTTCGCCCGGCCCGGTACGACGGTGAGGATCGCGACGGCCGCCGTGAGGACCAGCAGCACGGTCTGGAGCTGGTTGAGGCCGAGCTCGAGCGGACCGTCGAGCCAGATGCTGGCGACCGCGATGGCGGGGATGGTCAGGCCGATGGACGCCATCGCCGAGCCGAGCGCGAGGTTGAGGCTGACCTGGACCCGGTTGCGGGTCGCGGCCCGGACGGCCGCGATGGTCTCCGGGGCGAGCACGAGGAGGGCGATGACCACGCCGACGACCGCCGGCGGGAAGCCGAGCGCCGCCACGCCGGACTCGATGGCGGGGGACTCGATCTTGGCCAGGCCGACCACCGCGACGAGGGCCACGACGAGCAGGCCGAGGCTGGTCAGGGCGGCCCGGTCGGTGGGCGGGTCCGCGTGCCCGTCGTGGTCGAGGTCCACTGGCTCGTGCTCGAACGAGCCGGCGTCGGCGGCCGCGCGGGCGGCGGCAGCGTCCGCTGCGGCGTCGGCCGCCGCCCTCGACGTGACGAGGGGCGAGTGCGCGTCCTGGGTCACCGGCAGGAAGAAGTCGCGGTGCCGGATGGCCTGGGTGAAGACGAACATCCCGTAGAGCGCGAGCGAGGCGATCGCGGCGAAGGTGAGCTGGGCGCCGGTGAACTCCGGCCCGGGCTCCGACGTGGTGACCGACGGGACGACGAGGCACAGCGCCGCGAGGGCGATGACGGTGGCGAGGGCGGCGCCGGTGCCCTCGGGGTTGAAGACCGCGAGGTGGTGCTTGAGCGCACCGACGAGCAGCGAGATCCCGACGATGCCGTTGAGGGTGATCATCACGGCCGCGAAGACGGTGTCGCGGGCCAGGCCCGCGGTGTCCTTGTCGGTGGTCACCATCAGCGTGACGATGAGGCCGACCTCGATGATCGTCACCGCGACCGCCAGCACGAGCGACCCGTAGGGCTCCCCGACGCGGTGGGCGACGACCTCGGCGTGGTGCACGGCCGCGAGCACGGCGCCGATGAGCAGCACCGAGAGGACCCCCAGCACGGGCGCGCTGTCGGGGTGCAGGGGCCAGGCGATCCCCAGCGCGATCGCGGCCAGCAGAGGGGTGACGGTGGTCCACGACGGCCGGAGCATGGGCCAACCCTAGGGGCGCAGCTCCAGCCGACCTCAGGCCTCGGGCGTGGTGAGCTTCTCCAGCCGCGCGCGCAGCAGCGGGACCCGGTGGCTGTTGCCCTCGAGGGTGACGTACTGCTCGCCGAAGATCGCGAGCAGCGCGTCGTCGAGGCGGCGTACGGCCCCGGCGGGGTAGCGGTAGCCCATGCGCCGGATCACTGCGTCGGCGTCGACGGACGTGAGCAGGTCGGCCAGGTCGTCGACGCTGTCGATGCCGAGCTGGGTGAGCAGCCCGGCGATCCAGTCGTAGTGGTCGGTGTGCGACCAGCCGGCGTCGCTGTAGTGGCCGGCCAGGAAGGTGGCCAGCTCCTGGCCGACGATGTGGTCGGCGTCGGCCTCGGTGGTGCTGCCGGGCGCGGCCTGCTGGATGCGCTCGCGGATCGTGGCGAACTCCCGGTCGGCGAGCTCGATCAGCCCGGCGGCGAGGGTGAAGCGGCGGTCGAGGTCGGCGGCCGCGTCCTCGGGGACGTTGCCCTTGTAGCGGATGTCGTGCTCGAACTCCGCCCAGGCGTGCTGCAGCACCGTCCGCACCTGGATGCTGGCCCGCTCGCCGACGAGCTCGGGGTGCTGGTCGTCGCCGGCGTCGGTGCGCACGAGCAGGTGCCGGCTGGCGTAGCCGAACCGGCCCGCGCGTGCGGTCTCCTCGCCCAGGTCGCGGTCGTCGAGGATGGTCAGCTCCTCGTCGAGGAGCTCCGCGACGGCGGCCACGTCGCTGTGGACGTAGGTGATGACGCGGACGCCGATCTGGTCGGTCACCTGCTGCAGCGGGTCCGCGTAGAGCGGGCGGCCGTCGTGGACGCGGTTGGCCTTGGCCGAGAACGACGCGACGCTCTTGGTGCGTCCGGTGACGCTGAGGTAGTCGATGCCCGCGTCGTCGAGCAGGGTGCGCACCAGCGTCACCCACCCGGCGGTCGCGGCCACGAGCTGCGGTTGCCGGGCGGCGTAGGCGCGAACGGCCTCGCGGACCGGTTCGGCCTGGTTGACCAGCTCGGACTGGTTGACCGGCTCGGCCTGGTTCTCGGGGCCACTCATGGCGCCAGCCTGCCAGTGCGGGCCGTACGACGTCGATGCGACGTCCCGCGCGCGAGCCTCCGGGGGAGCCGGACGGGCGTCGCTATCGTCGAAGCACCATGAGCACCTCACCGCGCCGATCGGGCGCCCGCACCCGGTCCGCGTCCGTCGTCCCCGCCGTCCTGGCCGCTCTCGCGCTGGGAGGCGGGCTCGCGGCCTGCGGTGACGACGACGGCACCACGGCCACCGACCCGGCACGGACGACGAGCACGCCCAGTCCGTCGGAGACCCCGGGCGAGACGCCCTCCGAGTCGCCCAGCGAGTCGCCGACGGAGACGCCGTCCGCGTCGACGCCGGGCGACGTCGCGCCGATCCGGACGACCGGGTCCGCCGGTGTCACCGAGGCGGTCGTCGTGAGCGCGACCGAGGGCGGAGGGGCGCCCTCGACGATGGCCCTCGCCCTCGACACCGAGCAGGCGGTCGACGACTTCGTCGTCGGCCTCCAGGCGGGCCTGCCCGAGCTGGTCACCGACGCGGTGGCCGAGGTGGGCTCGCCCGGTGCGACGCCCTACGGTGCCGTCGTGTCGACCGGCTGCGAGCCGCCGAGCAGTGTGGCCGTCGACGCGGGCGAGGCCGGCTTCCAGGTGGTGCCGACGCTGCCGAAGAACACCGTGCAGTGCTTCGCGCCGGTGACCTACGTCGTGGTCTTCGCCGCGCCCGACGCCTGAGCCCCCGTCAGCCCCGTCAGGGGACCGGCGGCGTGGTGGGCGGCGTCGTCGGAGGAGTGGTGGGCGTCGGGGTGGGCGTCGGGGTGGGCGTGGGCGTCGGGGTGGTCGGCAGGATCGGGACCACCGGCGGGAGCTCGGCGTGGTAGACAACGCCGAACGAGTTGGGCACCAGGCGCTCGCCGCCGTCGGACGGCTCGTTGACGATGCCGAAGGCGCCGGTGCCGGTGCGGGTGTACATCGCCGAGGAGCCGCCGCCGTCGAGGTTGATGGCGTTCTCCGCGCCGAGGGCGGTCATGATGTCGGCGAGCTCGACCATCGTGTAGCCGCGGCTCGCGGACGAGCGTCCGTCGACGACGAGGATGAGCAGCTTGCGGCCGTCGGCGTCGATGCCGACCGCGGTGCGCGGGTGGGCGATGGTGTTGTTGACGACGCTGCGGACGCCGTTGACGAGCAGCGGGCGGTCGCCGCTGATCGCGACGGTCGGCTTGCCCCCCACCATGCGCTGGGAGATCGTCAGCTTCTTGCCCCGCTTGAGGGTCTTGAGCTTGGCGGCGGCGGGGCCGGTGCCGATGAGCACCCGCTCCTTCTGCTTGATCTTGCGGCCGTCGGAGAGCTTGGGCCGGTTGGAGATGACGCGGTTCTTGTGGAGCACGACCTCGCGCGCCCGCTTCTTTCCGGCGGTCACCTGGTAGCCCTCGGTGCGGTGCCAGTCGGAGGTGAAGACACCGATCTGGCCCGAGGGGACGATCGGGTGGTTGACGCCGCTGACGGTCCAGGCGCGCCGCTGGCGGATCGTCCAGTCGATGGCCAGCGGGCTGACGTGCGGGCCGGAGTCGTCGAACCAGAGCGACGAGTTCACGCCGGGGATCCAGCCCTCGCGCGACCCGGTGAGGATGCCGTCCTCGCGGTTGATCGTCACGCCGAGCGGGGCGTCGGTGCGGCCGATGTCGAAGAAGTCGCCGTTGACGGCGGTCAGCGCGTCGTTCCACCCGCCGAGCTGGCTGACCTTCTTGCGGCTGGTGACGTAGGTCGGGGAGAACTCCTCGAAGGAGATGTTGGGGGCGTCGAGGCTGACGGTCACGAGGTTCATCCGGACCTGGCCGATGGGCTGGCGGCCGTCGACCTGGTCCCACTCGCGCAGCACGACGCCGGGCGCGATCTCGTAGCTGACGTCGTTGAGCACCCGCGCCGTGCGGCCACGCGCGTTGACCGGAGGACCGACCACGAGTCCGGGCTTGCCGTCGGAGGTCTGGTTGCGGCCCCGGTAGCCGCTGTCGCCGCCCTGGGTCAGCCCGCGGCCCTGCACGTCACCGGTGCGGTCGCCGTCGTCGGCGACCGACGGTGCCACGCCGACGTTGAGCGCGAGGCCCGCGACGAGGACCCCCGCGGTGGCGAGCGTCAGCGCCCGTCCGCGAGCGGGCGCGGAGCGGCGGGCGGCGGGCTGGGAGCGGCGCGTGGAGGAAGACACGCGCTCCACAGTAAAGGACGTTGTGGGACTGGTGGGAAAATTGGGATCACCGATTTCCGCCCTCGCCGGCCACGTCGGGCCCTCGGCCCGGCCGAGCGCCTAGGCTTCCGGGCGTGCCCGACGCGTCGACGTACCCGCACCGGGGTCAGCCGTGGAACACGCTCCACGTCGGCGACAACCTCGACGTGCTCCCGCTGCTCCCGGCGGGGTCGGTGGACGTCGTCTACACCGATCCGCCCTACAACACCGGCAACGACTTCGCCTACGCCGACCGCTTCCGGGACGCCTCGCACACCGACCCGTACGCCGGCCGGCACGCGGCGTGGACCGCGATGATGCGCCCGCGCCTCGAGGCCGTCCGCGAGGTCCTGGCACCGCACGGGGCGGTGTTCGTCAGCATCGACGACAACGAGGCCGCCCATCTGCGGCTGCTGATGGACGAGGTCTTCGGCGAGGCCAACTTCCTCGCCCAGGTCGTGGTGAACCTCAACCCCAAGGGCCGCCAGCTCGGCCGCGGGTTCGCGACCAGCCACGAGTACGTCCTGGCGTACGCGCGCGACCTGCCCTCCTGCGTGGTGGACGGGTCGACGACCGAGGCCGTGGACGAGGCCGACTTCCCGTTGACGACGGCCGACGGGCGACGGTTCCGCTACCTGCCGCTGAGGAACACCAACAAGAAGTTCAACCCCGTCAGCACCCCGACCCTCCATTACCCGCTGCACGGCGACCCGGTGACCGGCCGGGTCTCCATCACCGAGTTCGCCGGCAGCACGGCGCTGACGCCGGTCTTCGGCGACGGGCGTCCGGCGGTGTGGCGGTGGTCGCGGCCGCGGGTCGAGGAGCGCCCCGACGACCTCGAGTGCCGGGTGATCCGCGGCCGCGGCGGCGAGCGGGCCGACATCTTCCAGCGCGACTGGCTGCACCGTGAGGGCGGGCGCCGCAAGAAGTTGCGCACCATCTGGCTGGCCGAGGAGATCGGCTCGACCGACACGGCCGTCGCCGAGCTCAAGGCGCTCGTCGGCCACGTCTTCGAGTCCCCCAAGCCGACGGGCCTGGTCCGCCGGATCCTGTCCACGCTGCCCTCCGACGTGGTCGTGCTCGACCCGTTCGCCGGCAGCGGCACCACCGGGCACGCGGTCGCGCTCGCCAACGCCGCGGACGGCGGCACCCGCCGCTGCATCAGCATCAACTCCGCCGAGCCGACCCGGGAGGGCTCCAACGCTCGGCTCGCCGGCCTCGACACCGTCGCCGACATCACCCGCGCCCGGTTGACCGCCGTCGCGGACCGGGTCGGCGGCGGGCTCGAGGTCGCCGAGGGGCGGTCACCGGATATCCGGTGACCGCCCCGCTTTGCACCCCAGATCTGGGGTGCAAAGCGGGAGTCTCAGCCGTTATCCGGTGACTCCAGGGACAGGAGTGGCGCCGCGAGGATCAGCGGACGCCGGCGGCGCGCTCGAGGGCCTTCAGCTCGGAGTCGAGGTACTGCAGCAGCACCTGGAGGTGGGGGACGGTGCGGCGGCAGCCGGTGAGCCCGAAGCACATCTTGCCGTCGTAGGACGTGCAGGTGATGTTGAGGGCCATCCCGTTGATCGGGATGGAGAGCGGGTAGGTGCCGGTGAGCTTGGCGCCGTTCCAGTAGTGGGTGGTGCGGGGGCCGGGGACGTTGCTGACGATGAGGTTGTAGGGCGGGCGGACGATGCCCTGCATCCGGAGGAACGGGCCGAGGATGGCGGGCGCCTGCCCCAGCGCGCTCATCGCGAGGATCTGCGTAGGCGTCATCGACGAGAGGCTGTCCTTCCCGTCCTTCATCGAGCGGTGGATCGCGGCGAGCCGGTCGGCGGGGTCGGGCAGGTGGGTGCCGAGCTGGACCATGACCGAGCCGACCGCGTTGCCCCCGTCGGTCGAGGCGAGCTGCGACTGCTTGGCGTTGAGCCCGACCGGCACCATCGAGATGAGCGTGGTGTCGGGCAGCGCGTCGAGGTCGAGCAGGTAGGTGCGCATGGCGCCGCTGACCATGGCGAGCACGACGTCGTTGATGGTGGTGCCGGTGGCCTTGCCGACGGCACGCAGCCGCTCGACCGGCCAGTCCTGGGCGGCGAAGCGGCGCGATCCGGTGATGTTCTGGTTGAGCATGGTGCGCGGGGCGTAGAGCGACAGCGCGGACGTCTCGTTGCGCACGCTCTTGTTGAGGGTCCTCACCAGCGCGCCGGGCATGCCGGCGGCCTCCGAGGCGATCGCGAGCGCCGTACGCATCGTGGCGGCCGTGACGTCGGCCAGAGACGCGTCGCCGGTGCTCGAGGACTCCTCCGACGAGGTGCGGGTGCGCGGGCGCATCGCCCACGGGGCGGGCATGTCGCGCTCGTCGGGGTCGGTCGACAGCACGCTCGCGAGCAGGCGCATGGCCGAGACGCCGTCGACGAGGGCGTGGTGGGTCTTGGTGTACATCGCCACGCGGCCGTCGCGCAGGCCCTCGATGACGGTGGCCTCCCAGAGCGGACGCTCCCAGGCCAGCCGGGTGCTGTGCAGCCGCGAGCAGAGCTCCAGCAGCTCACGGATCCGGCCGGGCTTCGGCAGCGCGCTGTGCCGGACGTGGTGCTCGATGTCGAACTGCTCGTCGGGCACCCACACCAGCTGCCCCGCCGTACGCACGGAGCGGTGCGGGTGCTTGAGGAAGAGCGGGGCGACCTGCTCGACGTCGCGCATCTGCTCGTACATCTCGCGGACGTAGCCGCGGCCCGCACCCTCGGGCTTCTCGAAGAGCTGCAGCCCGCCGACGTGCATCGGCATGTTGCGGTTCTCGGCGAGCAGGAAGCCGGTCGCGGTCGGGTCGATCGGGTCCACCACTGGCTGCTCCTCCGTGTCTGCCCTCGCGCCCGGTGGGGCGCGAGGTCCGGGCATCCTCTCGTCCCCCGGCGGGCGCCACAAGGGCGCACGCAAGGACCGCGCCCGGGAGAGGGGCCTCAGGACTCCAGCGAGTGCGCCAGCTCGTCGACCAGGGCGTCGACGACCGCGACCAGGTCGCCGCCGGACTCGTGGGCCACGGCGCGCTGGCGCTGGTAGGACGCGCCCCGGACCGGGATGTCGGCCACCGTGCGCAGCTCGTCCTCGCAGCCGAGCCGCTTGGCCACGGGCGTGAGCTGCTCGAGCAGGTCGTCGAGGTCCTCGGTGACCAGCCGCTCGCGGTTGCGGTCGTCGAGGATGATGATCGCGTCGACGCCGTAGCGGGCGGCGCGCCACTTGTTCTCCTGCACCTGCCACGGCGGCAGGGTCGGCAGGTCCTCGCCGGCGGCGAGCCGCGTGTCGAGGTCGACGACGAGGCAGTGGACGAGCGCGGTGAGCGCGCCGAGCTCGCCCAGGTCGGACATGCCGTCGCAGACGCGGTGCTCGAGGGTGCCGAGGTGGGGCGCGGGGCGCAGGTCCCACCGCACGTCGGCCATCGAGTCGATGATCCCGGTCGTGGTCTGGTCGGCGATGCACTTCTCGAACTCGGCCCACGTCTCGAACGTGAAGGGCAGCCCGGCGGTCGGCAGCTGCTGGAACATCAGCGCGCGGTTGGACGCGTAGCCGGTGTCCTGGCCGGCCCAGATGGGGGAGCTGGCCGACAGCGCGAGGAGGTGGGGGTACGTCGTCAGCATCGACGCCAGGACCGGCATCACCCGGTCGCGCTCGGGCATCCCCACGTGCACGTGGACGCCCCAGATGAGCATCTGGCGGCCCCACCACTGCGTGCGGTTGATCAGCTCGGCGTAGCGGTGGCCCTCGGTGAGCTGCTGGTGGGACCAGTCGGCGAAGGGGTGCGACCCGGCGCCGAGGAGGTCGACCCCCAGCTCGGCGGCCGCGGGCCTGACGACGGCCAGCGTGTCCCGCAGGTCGGCGACGGCCTCGCCGGCGGTGTCGCAGATGCCGGTGACGACCTCGACGGTGTTGCGCAGCAGCTCCTTGTGCAGCCGCTCGGGCCGGTCGAGCCGCCCCGCGGCGAGCTCGTGGACCTCGGAGGCGACGCTGACGAGGTCGCGGCTGGTCCGGTCGACGAGGGCGAACTCCCACTCCACGCCGAGCGTCGGCTCCGGCGACGCGTGGAAGTCGATGCGCATGCCTCGAGTCTAAGGACGCCCCCGCGGTGCGGGCTCACCCCTGTGTCGGGCCGGACGCCGCCTTTGCCACCATGGCCGCGTGGACCAGGTGGACGCACGACCGAGCACGCCGGACGACGAGGGTCCGGAGACCGACCCGGAGGCCCGGCTCGAGGCCGAGCGGGCCCGCGAGGTGCACCTGACGATGGACCTCTGCCTGCGCATCGGGGAGATGCTGCTGTCCTCGGGCGCGGGCGCGGCGGACGTGACCGCGACCATGCGCTCGGTCGCCGACCACCTGGGCCTGCGCTCGGCCGAGATCGACGTGACCTTCACGGCCCTGTCGATGAGCCACCAGCGCTCGCCCGACGACGTACCGACGCTCATGCTGCGCCACGTCCAGCAGCGCGACATCGACTACCAGGACCTGACCGCGGTGGACCACCTGGTCCGCGACATCCTCACCGACCAGGCGGACCTCTACCTGGCGCGGTCGCGGATGGCAACGATCGTCTCGCTCGGCCATGCCCTGCCGCGCTGGGGCGTCACCGTCGCGTGGATGGTGATGGCTGCGGCCGTCGGCGTCTTCCTGGGCGGCGGGCCGGTGGTCTCGATCGTGGCGGCGGTCGCGGCCGCGCTCATCGACCGGGTGCAGATCGTGCTGGCGCGGCGGCGGCTGCCGTTCTTCTACCTCCAGGTCGCCGGCGGGGCGATCGCGACGCTCCTCGCCGCCGCGGTGGCGGCGACACCGATCGAGGTGGACCCGTCGGTGGTGGTGACCGCCAACATCATCCTGCTGCTCGCCGGCATCGGCCTGATGGGCGCCGTGCAGGACGCGCTCACCGGCTTCTACCTGACCTCCAGCGCCCGGCTCATCGAGGCGATGATGGCCACCGCCGGCATCATCGCGGGCGTCGGGCTCGGCATCTCGGTGGCGGCCGGCGCCGGGCTCGAGCTCGGCCAGCTGGTGCCCGGGGCGCTCGGCATCTCCGACCTGCCCGCGGTGCTCGGCGGCGCGGCCGTCTCGGCGGCCGCCTTCAGCGTGGCGTCGTACGCCCCTCGGCGCGCGGTGCTGCCGATCGCGCTCATCACCGCCGTCGCGGCCCTGATCTCGCAGGGCATCTCGGTGGCCGGCTTCGGCCGGGCCACGGCGGCCGGCGCGGCGGCGTTCTTCATCGGCCTCGTCGCCTACGCGGTGGCCGGGCGGGTGCGGGTGCCGCCGCTGGTGGTCGCCGTGCCGGCGATCGTGCCGTTCCTGCCCGGCCTGTCGATCTACCGCGGGCTCACCTTCCTCGCCGAGGGCGGCGCCTTCACCTCCCAGGGGATCCTCGCGCTGATGACGGCGATCACGGTCGCCATCGCGCTGGCGTCCGGCGTGATCCTCGGGGAGTACGTCGCCCAGCCGCTGAAGCGGGAGGCGCGCAAGCTGGAGAGCAGGCTGGCCGGGCCGCGACTGGTCGGCCCGTTCCGGGCGATGACCCGGGCCGAGCGACGCGCCCTCAGGCAGACGTCAGACGGCTGAGCTCGTCGAGCCAGCGCCGGTGCGCGCCGTCGTAGGGCGGCACTCCGGCGCGCACGGCCGCGACGAGCTCGTCGCAGCTGGCCTGCGCCCCGGCGACGACGTGGGCGGGGTAGCCGAAGGCGACCTGGTGCTCGGCGAACTCGTCCTCGTCGTCGACGAAGATCTCGCCGGCGGTGCGACCCTCGTCCACGGCCTCGTCGCGGACCTCGTCGGGCAGCGGGTCGGACAGCCGGATCACGTCGAGGTCGAGGTCGACCGCCCGGAGGACGTGCCCGTCCCACGTCGCGGGGGTGGTGATGTCGATGTAGAGGTCGCACCAGATGCCGGGCGCCTGGAAGGTCGGCAGGTGCCACCGGTCGGGCTGGACGAGCGTCACGGCGGCGACGGCGGAGTGGAACTGGTGCCCGGGGCGCTGGTTGTGCGTGCCCGCGGGGAAGCCGAGCCACTCGCCGTGCTCGTCGGCGCCGAGGTGGAGTCCGGGGAACTGCCAGTGCGGGCGGTCACCCCACTTGGTCATCTCGCAGCGGATCGGGGTCCCGGGCTCCATGGCCCTCAACCTAGGCGACCGGGCACTTCCTCGCGCCAGATGGTGCCGACCGGGCACTTCCTCGCGCTAGGGAGCGCCGACCGGGCAGCTCCTCGCGCTAGAGGGGGAGAGGGTGCGCGAGGAAGTGCCCGGTCAGCGGGGTGGGGCGCGAGGAAGTGCCCGGTCAGCGGGGTGGTGCGCGAGGAAGTGCCCGGTCAGCGCAGCGGCATGCGGGCGGTCCAGCGGGCGACGACGTCCTGGTAGCGGGCGCCCAGGATCCGCGCGAAGTGGTGGATGACGTGCGCGTCGAGGCCGACGAGGACGCGCGGCCTCCCCGCGAGCGCGCCGTCGAGGATGATCTCCGCCGCCCGGTCGGGCGACATCGTGGCGAGCTTGGTGTCGAAGAGCGCGTCGATGCGGGCCGCGTCGAGGCCGGCGGCCTTGCGCCCGTGGCGGCTGATCCCGGTGCGGATCCCGCCGGGGTGCACGCAGGTGATCGTGACGGGGTGGCCGGCGACGAGCATCTCGCCGCGGATGGCCTCGGTCAGGCCGCGGACGGCGTACTTGGTGGCGTTGTAGGCCGACTGGCCGGGCACGGACACCAGGCCGAAGAGCGAGGAGATGTTGACCAGGGCGCCGTCGCCGCTGGCGACGAGGTGGGGGAGGAACTCCTTGGAGCCGTGCACCACGCCCCAGAAGTTGATGCCGACGATCCAGTCGAGGTCGTCGTAGGTCAGGTCGGCGAAGTCGCCGGTGGCGCTGACACCCGCGTTGTTGACGACCAGGTTGACCCGGCCGAACTGCTCGGCGACGCCGTCCGCCCACGCCGCGACGGCGGCCCGGTCCGAGACGTCGACGACGTCGTGGCGCACCTTGGTCGCACCCGCCTGCTCCGCCAGCCCCACCGTCTCGGCCAGGCTGTCGCCGTCCCAGTCGGACAGGGCGAGCAGCGCCCCGGCCCGCGCGCTGCGGAGGGCGAGGGCGCGGCCGATGCCGCCGCCCGCCCCGGTGATGACGACGACCTTGTCGGTGAGGGTGCCCAGGCTCATGCCGCCACCGTAACTCGCGTTTACGGCCGGGGGGAGGGCAGCTCGACGGCGATCGTCGTGTCACCGGGCCGGCTGTCGAGCGTCACGGTCCCGCCGTGGGCGCCGACGATCGCCTCCACCAATGACAACCCGAGGCCCGCCCCACCGCGGGTGCGGGCGGCGTCACCGCGGGTGAAGCGCTCGAACGCGTGCGGCGCCAGGCCGGGGGCGAACCCGGGACCGTCGTCGTGGACCGTGAAGCCCCGGTCGGTCGCGGTCACGGTCACCGTGCTCCCCGGCGGCGTGTGCTTGCGGGCGTTGGTCAGCAGGTTGCTGACGACCTGGTGCAGGCGGGCCTCGTCGCCGGTGACGGTGATGGGCTCGTCGGGCAGCGAGAGCCGCCACGACCGCTCCGCGTCCACCACCCGTACGTCGTCGACGGCCTCGAGCAGCAGCCGCGACAGGTCGACCGGCCGCCGCTCCAGCGGCCGGCCGGAGTCGAGGCGGGCGAGCAGCAGCAGGTCCTCGACGAGGGCCGTCATCCGCGCCGACTCGGTCTCCACCTTGTCGAGCGCCGTGCCGCTCGTCTCGGGGCGGTGGCGGGCCAGCTCGGTGTAGCCGGCGATGGTCGCGAGGGGCGTCCGCAGCTCGTGCGAGGCGTCGGCGACGAACTGGCGCACCTGCTGCTCGCTCCGGTGGCGCTGGCCGAGGGAGGCCTCGACGTGGTCGAGCATCGCGTTGAGGGCCGAGCCGACCTGGCCGACCTCGGTGCGCTCGTCGGTCAGCCGGGCCGGCACCCGCTCGGTCATCTCGATCTCACCGGACGCCAGCGGCAGCTCGGCGACCCGGTGCGCGGTCGCGGCCACCTCGCGCAGCGGGGCCAGCTGGCGGCGTACGACCCAGGTGCCCGCGCCGGCGGCGGCGAGCACGCCGAGCAGGCCGGTGAGGAGCTCGAGCTGGACGAGCCGCTCGACCGTCTCGGCCACCTCGCTGCGGGGGAGCCCGGCCACGACCGTCCCACCCGACACGTCGGTCACCAGCACCCGGTAGCTGCCGAGGTCGGGGACGTCGACGCTCTGGGGGTCGCGGTCCGCGCGGAGGGAGTCCAGCGCGGTGAGCTGGGCGGTGTCGAGCGCGGTCGAGGCGGACCAGCCCTCCCCTTCACGCTCGGAGAGCACGCTTCCCCACGACTCGCCGGAGTCGGGGTAGTAGGCCTCGATCGATCCGTACCGCTGGCCGGGACCGAAGTCGTCGTCGTCGCGGTCCGGTCGACGGGGTCCGGCGACGAAGCGCGCGGCATCCCGGACGTCGGCGTCGAGGCGCTGGTCGAGGTTGCGCTGCATGGCCAGCGCCGTGGCGGCGCCGATCAGGAGCGCGGAGGCGGCGACGAGCACGACGACGACCGCGACCAGGCGCGCCGTCAGCGTGCGCGGCAGCCGCGGGCCGGTGAGGTCCATCAGGACGCCGGCTTCAGCACGTAGCCGGCGCCGCGCATGGTGTGGATCATCGGCTCGCGGCCGGCGTCGACCTTCTTGCGCAGGTAGGAGATGTAGAGCTCGACGACGTTGGCCTGCCCGCCGAAGTCGTACTGCCAGACCCGGTCGAGGATCTGCGCCTTGCTCAGCACGCGCCGCGGGTTGCGCATCAGGAAGCGCAGCAGCTCGAACTCGGTCGCCGTCAGCGTGATCTCCTCGCCGGCGCGGTGCACCTCGTGGCTGTCCTCGTCGAGGGTGAGGTCGCCGACGACGAGCACGTTGCTCGCCTCGGCCTGGGCCGCGGTGCCCCCGCGCCGGATCAGCCCGCGCAGCCGGGCCACGACCTCCTCGAGGGAGAACGGCTTGGTGACGTAGTCGTCGCCACCGGCGGTCAGGCCCGCGATGCGGTCCTCGACGGCGTCCTTGGCGGTGAGGAAGAGGACCGGCACGTCGCTGCCGTCGGCGCGCATCCGGCGCAGCACCTCGAGCCCGTCGAAGTCGGGCAGCATGATGTCGAGCACGACGGCGTCGGGCCGGAAGTCGCGCGCGGCGGCGACCGCGTCGCTGCCGCTGTGCGCCATGCGGAGGTCCCAGCCCTCGTAGCGCAGCGCCATCGCGAGGAGCTCGGCGATGTTGACCTCGTCGTCGACGACGAGGACGCGCACGGGGGAGCCGTCGGGGCGGGTGAGCTGCTGCACGGACAGCATCCTGCCCCGACTTCCTGTGGGGTTGCTGTGCGTCGCCTGTCAGCGGGCTGCCCGGTTGAGGCGGGCGGCCTCCCGGGTCAGGTGCGTGCGCTCGGGGAGGTTGGTCGCGAGCTCGGCGGCCTCGGCGTAGAGCCGCGCGGCGGTGGCGAGGTCGCCGGCCCGCTCGTGGAGGTACGCCGCTGCGGCGCGGTGGCGGGGCAGCGCGGGGTCGACCTCGGCGAGCGCCGCGAGGCCTGCCCCGGGTCCGTCGGCCTCGCCCACGGCCACCGCCCGGTTGAGCCGCACGACCGGGCTGCCGGTGAGCGCCAGCAGCTCGTCGTACCACTGCACGACCTGCACCCAGTCGGTCTCCGCGGCGCTCGGGGCGTCGGCGTGGAGGGCGGCGATGGCTGCCTGGAGCTGGTACTCGCCGCGGCGCTGGCGGGCGAGCGCGGCCTGCAGGACGCGGACGCCCTCCTCGATCAGGGCGGTGTCCCACAGGCCACGGTCCTGCTCGGCGAGGGGCACGATCGTACCGTCGTCGCGCCTGCGCGCCGGGCGACGCGCGTGGTGGAGGAGCATCAGCGCGAGCAGGCCGTCGGTCTCCGGGTCCGGTCCGTCGGGGCCGGCGAGCGCGGCGAGCTGGCGGGTCAGCCGGATCGCCTCGGCGGCGAGGTCGACGTCGCCGGTGTAGCCCTCGTTGAAGACGAGGTAGAGCACCCGGCGCACCGTCGCGAGGTCGCCGGGCCGGTCGAACGACTCGCCCGACACCGTCCGCTTCGCGCGGCTGATCCGCTGCGCCATCGTCGCCTCGGGCACGAGGTAGGCCTCGGCGACCTGCCGCGTCGTGAGCCCGGCGACCGCGCGCAGGGTCAGCGCGACCGCCGACGTCGGCGAGAGCGCCGGGTGCGCGCAGAGGAAGAACACCCGCAACGTGTCGTCGGCCGTCTCGGTCGGGCCCGGCTCGGGCTCGAGGTCGACCGCCACCTCGCGCCGCTGCCGCGCGGTCTCGGCGCGTACGACGTCGAGGAACCGTCGCCAGGCGACGGTGACCAGCCAGCCCTTGAGGTCGCGCGGCGGCTCCGCCGACCCGGCGCCGAAGGTGCGCCACGCCTCGACGAGCGCCTCCTGCACGGCGTCCTCGGCCGTCGCGAAGTCGGCTCCGCGGCGGACGAGGACGCCGATGACCGCCGGCACGAGCGGACGCAGCGTGGCCCCGTCGAAGGGGTCGCTCACTCCACGCTCTCGGAGTGGTGCTGCAGGAGCGGACGCACCTCCAGCCATTCGTGGATCGGCTTGCCGCCGGCACCGGGTGCTGCCGACAGCTCGCCGGCTAGCTCGACCGCCCGATCGCGGTCGTCGACGTCGATGATCATCCACCCGGCGATGAGGTCCTTGGTCTCGGCGAACGGGCCGTCGACCGCAGGCGCCTTCCCCGGACCGTCGTGGCGGACCCACATGCCGTCGGGCGCCAGCGCCTGCCCGTCGACGAACTCGCCCGTCTCCCGGAGTCGGTTGGCGAAGTCGTCCATGTACTGGATGTGCGCATCGACCTCCTCGGGTGCCCACTGGTCCATCGGGACGTCGTTCACGGCGGCCGGGGCGCCGCGGTAGTGCTTGAGGAGCAGGTACTTCGGCATGTCGTTCTCCTTGTCAGGTGCAGCCCATTGTGGCCGCGTCCACCCCGGGGACGGAGCCGGACGCGGGTCCTCGACATCCACCAGAGGATTTCTTCCGAGAGGAGTCCGGCGCGTCGACGAGGGGTGAAGAACTGCGGCCGTACGACGACCGCGGAGCCGTGCGAGCGTCGTTCGGCCGCAGTTCTTCCGAGCGCCTCACGGCGGGCTCAGGGACGGTCCACAGCCCGCGCACAGCAACGACGCGCACGCTCGGACCATGAGTGATGACAAGCCCCACGACGAGACCCAGCCGGTGCGGCCCGCCGGTGCCGAGCCCCGGCCGACGGCCCCGCCGACGCCCCCGCCGACGCCGGCGGCCACCGAGCCCCCGGCGGCCGCGTACGCCGCGCAGAGGCGCGGCTTCCGCGAGCGCCTGCGGACGTGGCGCGGCTCCCGCGACGGCGACCGGACGTACGGGCTCGCTGCCCTCATCGCGTCCGCGCTGGCCGGCCTCATCGTCGGCGGCCTGGGGTGGGCCGCGGTCAGTGCCGCGGTCGACGACGACCACGGCCCGGATCGCGACGGCTGGGTGCAGCGCGACGACGACCGCGGTCCGGGCGACCGCGGTGGCATGCCCGGCGGCCCCCGCGGCGTACCGGGTCAGCTGCCGCCCACCACCGCGCCCGACGACGAGGAGGGCTCCGCCAGCTGAGGTCGCACCGCCCGAGGTGGGCGACTTGTCAGGCGTTCCCTGAACCTGTCAGGCGCTGCACGGGCCGACATGTTCAGCGATCCCCGGCCGGCCGGGGATCGCTGAAGAGGACCGCGCCCGAAAATCACTTCCACCGGTGGGCGAGAATGGCGCCCGTTGTGAAGATCACCTACCCGCCGGAGCTCCCGGTCTCCGCGCGCCGCGACGACATCGCGGCGGCCATCCGCGACCACCAGGTCGTCATCGTCGCCGGCGAGACCGGGTCGGGGAAGACCACCCAGCTGCCGAAGATCTGCCTGGAGCTCGGTCGCGGCCTGGGGTCGGCCGACGGTGGCAAGCTGATCGGCCACACCCAGCCGCGCCGGATCGCCGCCCGCTCGGTGGCCGAGCGGATCGCCGAGGAGCTCGGCACCGAGCTCGGCGACGTCGTCGGCTACCAGGTCCGCTTCACCGACCGCACCAGCCGCGCGAGCCGGGTCAAGCTGATGACCGACGGCATCCTGCTCGCCGAGCTCCAGCGCGACCGCGACCTGCGCAAGTACGACACGATCATCATCGACGAGGCGCACGAGCGCAGCCTCAACATCGACTTCCTGCTCGGCTACCTCAAGCGGCTGCTGCCGCGCCGGCCCGACCTCAAGGTGATCATCACCAGCGCGACGATCGACGTCGACCGCTTCGCCGCGCACTTCGACGCGCCCGTGGTCGAGGTCTCCGGTCGGACCTACCCCGTGGAGGTCCGCTACCGCCCCCTCCTGGAGCTTCCCGAGGAGGACGAGGAGGGCGAGCCGGTCCAGCGCGACCAGACCGAGGCGATCCTCGACGCCGTGCGGGAGCTCTCGGCCGAGGGGCCCGGCGACGTCCTCGTCTTCCTGCCCGGCGAGCGCGAGATCCGCGACACCGCCGACGCGTTCGACGCGCTGCGCAGCGATCGCCTCGAGATCGTGCCGCTCTACTCCCGGCTCAGCGCGGCCGACCAGCACAAGGTCTTCTCCAGCCACTCCTCGCTGGTGCGCCGCGTGGTGCTCGCGACCAACGTCGCCGAGACGTCGCTCACCGTGCCCGGCATCCGCTACGTCGTCGACACCGGCGTCGCGCGGATCAGCCGCTACTCCGTGCGCACCAAGGTGCAGCGGCTGCCGATCGAGCCCATCAGCCAGGCCTCGGCCAACCAGCGCTCGGGGCGCTGCGGCCGCGTCTCGGAGGGCATCGCGATCCGGCTCTACTCCGAGGAGGACTTCGAGGCGCGCCCGGAGTTCACCGACCCGGAGATCCTGCGCACCAATCTCGCCAGCGTCATCCTGCAGATGGCCTCCCTCCGACTCGGGGACATGGCCCGCTTCCCGTTCGTGGAGCCGCCGGACCGCCGCAACATCAAGGCCGGCACCGACCTGCTCGAGGAGCTCGGCGCGGTGACGACTGCCGCCGATGCCGGGCGTCATGAGAATCGTCGGTCCGAACCGGCGAGACCCATGACGTCCCGTCCCGGCGTGCGCCTGACCGACGTCGGCCGCCGCCTCGCCCGGCTCCCGATCGACCCGCGGCTGGGGCGGATGATCCTCGAGGCCGAGCGCCTCGGCTGCCTACGCGACGTCCTGGTCATCGCGGCCGCCCTGTCGATCCAGGACCCGCGGGAGCGGCCGGAGGAGCAGCGGGCGCAGGCCGACCAGCTGCACGCGCGCTTCAAGCACGAGACCAGCGACTTCCTCACCTGGCTCAACCTCTGGCGCCACCTCAAGCAGCAGCAGCGCGAGCTGTCCTCGAGCGCCTTCCGGCGGATGTGCAAGCGCGAGCACCTCAACTACCTCCGCATCCGTGAGTGGCAGGACTACGAGTCCCAGCTGCGCCAGGTGTGCAAGGAGATGGGTCTCGATACACGCGGCTCGTCCCTCGCCGCGCACTCGACCACCGACAAGGCTGCAGAAGGTGGGGCTGCCCATGACGAGGACGGCATCCACCAGGCCCTGCTGTCCGGCCTGCTCAGCCACGTCGGAGCGCTCGAGGAGCGCGAGAAGGCCAAGCCGGGGGAGCGGCGCCCGATGCGGGAGTACCTCGGTGCCCGCAACGCCCGCTTCGCGATCTTCCCCGGCAGCGTCCTCAAGGGCCGCAACCCCGACTTCCTGATGAGCGCCGAGCTGGTCGAGACCTCGCGCCTGTGGGCCCGCCAGAACGCCGCCATCAAGGCCGAGTGGGCCGAGCGCCTCGGCGCCCACCTGGTGAAGCGGACCTACTCGGAGCCGCACTGGTCGCGCAAGCGCGCCGCGGTGATGGCACGCGAGCGGGTCACCCTCTACGGCGTCCCGCTGGTCGCCGACCGGCTCGTGCAGTACGGCCGAATCGACGCCCCCCTCGCCCGCGAGCTGTTCATCCGCCACGCCCTCGTGCAGCGCGAGTGGGACTCCCGGCACCGGTTCCTCGTCGAGAACACCCGCCTCCTCGAGCAGGCCGAGGAGCTCGAGCACCGGGCACGGCGCCGCGACATCGTCGTCGACGAGGAGACGCTCTTCGAGTTCTACGACGCGCGCGTGGGCGCCGACGTCGTCAGCGGGCAGCACTTCGACCAGTGGTGGAAGCGCGCGCGGCAGAAGTTGCCCGACCTGCTCACCTTCGACCCCGAGATGCTCACGCACGACACGGCCGGCGAGGTGCGGGCGCACGACTTCCCGACCCAGTGGCACGACAGCGACGAGGCCGGGCTGACCTTCCCGATCAGCTACCACTTCGAGCCGGGTGCCGCCGACGACGGGCTCACCATCGACGTCCCCGTCGCCACCCTCAACCGCATCGAGGCCGACGACTTCTCCTGGCTGGTGCCCGGGCTGCGCGAGGAGCTGGTCACCGAGCTGATCCGCTCGCTGCCCAAGAACCTCCGCGTCGCCATGGTGCCCGCGCCCAACACCGCCCGCGAGTTCCTCGACACGACCCCGCCGGGAGCCGAGCCGATCCTCGACGCCCTCGAGCGCTTCGCCCGCAGCACGCGCAGCCTCGTCATCCCGCGCGAGGCGTGGGACTGGTCCAAGGTCCCGGCGCACCTCCAGCCGACCTACCGGGTGGTGACCGAGGAGGGTGCCGAGGCCGGTCGCGGCAAGGACCTCGACGCGCTCAAGGAGCCGCTGCGGCCCACGTTCGAGCGGGCGATGGCCGACGTCGCGTCCGACTCGGGCGTGACCGCGACCGGCCAGGTGGGGTGGACCTTCGGGACCGTCGAGGAGTCCTTCGTCCAGCGCCGCGCGGGCCACGAGGTCCGCGGCTTCCCGGCGCTCGTCGACGAGGGGACGACCGTCGGTCTCCAGGTGCTCGCGACCGCCGACGAGGCCGCGGCCCACCACCGGCTCGGCGTACGACGTCTCGTGCTCCTCGCGCTCGGCCCGGCCGACCCGGTCGACGACGTGCTGGCCGCGGCCGGCCTCGACCAGCGCGCCAAGCTCGCCCTCGTCGGCTCGCCCTACCCGTCGGTGGCCGACCTGCTCGACGACGTCCGGGCGGGCATCGTCGGCGAGGTCGTCGACCAGCACCCGACCGTGCGCGACGAGGCGGCGTACGACGCCGTGGTGGCGGCCTCCCGCGAGGCCGTCGCCGCGGGGCTGGGCCCGGCGGTGCACGACGTGATGCGGGTGCTGGAGGCGTGGCGCACCACCGACAAGGCGATCTCGGGGCGGGCCGACCTGATGACGCTCCCCGCGCTCACCGACATGCGCGCCCAGGTCGGCCGGCTGATGGCGCCCGGGTTCATCGGGGAGGCCGGCGTGCGCCGGCTGCGCGACTACCCGCGCTACCTCGCCGCCGTCACCCATCGGCGCGAGCGGCTCGACGGCCAGGTCGCGCGTGACCGCCAGCTGATGGACCAGCTCGCCGGCCTGCAGGAGGCGTGGCTCCACGCCGTCGCCGCGCTCCCCGAGGGGCAGCCGGTGCCGCAGCACCTGCGTGACGCCCGGTGGCTGCTCGAGGAGTACCGCGTCTCGCTCTTCGCCCAGCAGCTCGGGACGGCGACCAAGGTGAGCGACCAGCGCATCCGCAAGGTGATGGCGCGCGCGTCCTCCTAGCGGCGTCCTACGCTGGACCGGTGACCCGCCAGCACCACCGCCCGATGACGCCCGGCGACGGCTTCTTCGCCGACATCGTGGGAGGCGCCGATCCTGCGCAGGTGCGCGAGGCCGGTGACCTGGCCGCGACGGTCCTCGTGCGCGGCGCCCGCGCGTCCGACGACCCCGAGCTGGCCGAGCGCGTGGTGCACCTCGCCGACACCGAGGGGCTCGAGACGCTCGCCGAGGTCTGGTCGGGCGCCCCCGCCGACACGCTCGCGGGGAGCCTGTGGCGACTGTTCCTGCTGCGCTCGTGGGTGCACGCCGACCCGGACCGGGTGGCGGGGGACTACGAGGCCGGGCAACGTCGCGTCGACGTCGCCCGCGTCGTCGCCGGGGTCGCCGACCCGCCCGGTCCCGACGAGCTGCGCCGGATGGTCGACGACGTGCTGCGCGGCATCACCCGCGGCGACTTCGCGGTCACCCTCTTCCGCGCCGCCGCCTTCGCCCGCATCGTCGCCGCCGGCCGCGCCACGCTCGGCAGCGCGTCGCACGGCGAGATCACCCGGATGCTGGCCCTCTCCGAGCAGCTCGAGGCCGCCGGACAGGTGGAAATCAGGGACAGTCTCGCCTGAGGCGTTAAAATATCCGTGAGTGCGTCGGGCTGTGGCAGCCCCGGGTCCCAAAATAAGCCGCTACGAGCGGCCACGCGCCGTGAGGCGCTCCCGGTCCGGCGCACTCACTCACTTTCGTCCCGCGACTACGCTCCGGGAGTGGGCATCGCCAAGCGCATCAGCGCGTTCTTCTCCGGATCCTCGACCCCGAGCGGCACCTCCAGCCCGGCCAGCCCGGGCAGCCCGGCGGCCGGGGCGTCGTACGCGCCGGAGATCGACGGAGAGCCCGACCCCGGCGAGGTCGTCTGGGCGTGGGTGCCCTACGAGGACGACCCGAGCCAGGGCAAGGACCGGCCCGTGCTGGTCCTCGACACCGACGGCGACGGCTGGGTCGGGCTGATGCTCAGCAGCCAGGACCACGACCGCGATGCCGCCGACGAGGCCCGATGGGGCCGCTACTGGATGGACGTCGGCACCGGCGGGTGGGACTCCCAGGGCCGGCCCAGCGAGGTCCGGCTCGACCGGCTGATCCACCTCGAGCGCGGCCGCGTACGACGGGAGGGGGCTGCGCTCGACGAGACGATCTTCACGTCCGTCGTCGAGGCCCGGCGTGGTCTCGGACGTTAGGGTTTCGCCGTGTCTCGCTCCTCCTCACGCCGCAGTGCCCTGCTTGCGACGGCCCTCACGGTCGCGCTGACGACAGCCGCCTGCACCAGCCAGGCCGAGCCCGACCCGCAGCCGACCCGCTCGCCGAGCGCCGGGGCGTCGGGCAAGCCGACGGAGAAGCCGCGCCAGGTCACCTTCGGCGCCTACGGCAGCGAGGAGGAGGTGGCGGCGTTCCAGAGCGTCGTCGACTCCTTCAACGCCTCCTCCACGACCCGCAAGGTCACCCTCAAGTCGTGGCCCGACCACGAGTCGGCGCTCGCCGACGTGCTCGCCGGCAACGCCCCGGACGCCTTCCTCACCTCGCGCATCGACCTCGACGAGCTCGTCGACGCGGAGGCCCTGCAGCCGGTCAGCCTGCTGCTCGACGAGCGCGGCGTCGACTTCGGCGACCGCTTCTCGCGCGACGCCGTCGACGCCTTCGCGATGGACGACGAGCTGCAGTGCATGGCCTACTCGGTCTCCCCGATGGTCATCTACTACAACACCGACATCGTCGACTTCGAGAAGATGGAGCGGCGCGAGCTCGACGTGCCGACCGTCAACGACGAGGGCGTCCGCGAGCGGTGGACGCTGGCCCAGTTCGAGGCGGCCGCCCGGTTCGCCAGCCGGCGCGGCGACCCGCGCGGCGTCTGGATCGACCCGACCCTGCAGGGGCTGGCGCCGTTCATCTACTCCGGCGACGGCCAGGTCTTCGACGACGACCAGGAGCCGACGTCCCTGGCCTTCTCCGACGACAACACGCGCGAAGCGCTGGAGCAGACCCTGCAGATCCTGCGCGACCCGACGCTCACGCCGACCAACGCCCAGCTCGCCCGGGCCACGCCCGTGCAGCTCTTCAAGCGCGGCGAGCTCGCGATGATCGCCGGCTTCCGCAACCTCGTCCCGGAGCTGCGCGCGGCGGACGACCTCGACTTCGACGTCCTGCCGATGCCGATCATCGACACCCGCGCCACCGTCGGTGACGTCAGCGGGCTCTGCATCTCGGCCGACTCCGAGGTGACCGGCGACGCGGCCGACTTCATCGCCTACGCCGTGTCGGACGCCGCGAGCGCCACGGTCGCGACGACCGGCTACATCGTCCCGGCCAACACCTCGGTCGCCGCCTCGCCGCAGTTCCTCGCGCCCTACGACGAGCCGGCGAGCGCGGACATCTTCAACCAGAACATCCGCTACATGGTGGTGCCGCCGTTCATCGACCAGCGCGAGGAGCTCGTCGAGGCGGTCACCCCGCTGCTCGAGAGCCTCGTCACCTCCCCGGGCGTGCTCGACCTCGAGGCCACGACCGAGCAGATCGACGAGACGTCGCGCACCATCCTCTCGCCGGAGGAGGAGTCGGAGAGCCCGGAGCCGACGGAGGACCCGAGCGAGTCCCCGTCGGAGTGACTGCTACTCCCGCTCGGCCCCGAGGATCGCGCCGACCAGCGCGCCGGTGACCAGCTCGGCCTGCCAGGGCCGGGCGCCGTAGGACGCCAGCTGCGCGCGGACGGCCTGGGCCAGCTCGGCCGGCTCGCGCGTCTCCGGGGGCGACCACATCAGCCGGCGGAGGTAGTCGGGGGTGAGCAGGTTCTCGACCGGCAGGTGGTGCACCTCGGCGAGGTTGAGCATGGCCTCACGCGCGGCCTTGAAGCGACGGTCGGCGACCGGCTCGCGCTCGGCCCAGGTGCGCGGGTGCGGGGGGCCGTCGCCGCGGGGAGCCCGGGTGGGGAGCTCGTCCTCGTCCATCTCGCGGACGCGGCGCAGGGCCTCGACCCAGGTCGCGGCGTAGCGGCTGGCGCCGCGGCCGTGGAATCCCTGGGTGGCGAGCAGGGCCCGCCGGTCGGTCGGCATGGCCGTCGCCGCGACCACGATCGCCGAGTCGGGCAGGATCCTGCCCGGTGTGACGTCGCGCTCGGCGGCGATCTCGTCACGCGCCTCCCACAGGGCGCGGGCGGCGCCGAGGGCGCGACGCCCGCGCAGCCGGTGCACCCCGGACGTACGACGCCACGCGTCGACGCGGACGGTGGGCTCGAAGTCGAGCAGGTGGTCGAACTCCTGGCGGGCCCACTCGGCCTTGCCGGCTCGCTCGAGCTCGGTGACCATGTGCTCGCGCAGCTCGAGGAGCACCTCGACGTCGAGCGCGGCGTACTCGAGCCACGACTCCGGGAGCGGGCGCGTGGACCAGTCGGCCGCGGAGTGCTCCTTGCGCATCCGCTGGCCCAGCACCGTCTCCACCAGCGTGGCGAGACCGACGCGGGGGTAGCCGAGCAGGCGGCCGGCGAGCTCGGTGTCGAAGAGGCTGGTCGGCGTGAGGCCGACCTCGCGCAGGCACGGCAGGTCCTGGGTGGCGGCGTGCAGGATCCACTCGGTGCCCTCGAGCGCCTCCTGCAGCGGCGCCAGCGTCGACATGCCGATCGGGTCGACGAGCCACGTGCCGGCGCCCTCGCGGCGCAGCTGGATGAGGTAGGCGCGGTTGGAGTAGCGGTAGCCCGAGGCCCGCTCGGCGTCGATGGCGACCGGCCCGGTCGCGGCCGCGAGCGCCGCGCACGCCTCCAGCAGGCCCGCGTCGGTGTCGACCACGTCGGGCAGGCCGTCGCGCAGCTCGAGCAGCGGAGCGGGCGGGGCCTCGGGCTCCGCGGCCGGCGTCTCGGCGGCCGGGGTCTCGGTGGCGGCGACGTCGGCCGGGTCGCCCTCGGGTCGGGCGCCAGTGGGGGAGTGGTCAGCGGTGTCGGGCATCGGGTCAGGTGCCGCGCTGCCCGCGTCGGCTTGGGATGGCCGTGACGCCCTCGGGCACCGGCGGCAGGCCCACGGCGGTGCACATCAGCTCGCCCCATGCCTCGACGTGCGCGGTCATGTCGAGGCCACCGTCCTCGTCGACCTCGGGCGTCCACGAGGCGCGGATCTCGACCTGGGCGGAGCCGGCCTCGTCGGCCATCCCGCCGAAGCTCTCGGTGGTGACGCAGGTGACGGTGCCCGACGCCGCGTGGTGCCCGGCGCCGTGGGCGTCGAGCGCCTCGACCAGCCACGACCAGCCGACGGCGGCGAGCATCGGGTCGGCGCCGAGCTCGGGGTCGATGTCGGCGCGCGCGTAGGCCACGCAGCGGAAGGTGCCGTCCCACGCGTCGTTGCCGGCGGGGTCGTGCAGCAGGATCAGCCGGCCGGTGCCGAGGTCCTCCTCGTCGACCGTGACGTCACCGCTGAGCGCCGACGACCACGGCGCGATGCGCTGCGGGGCGGGCATCTCCTCGCAGAAGACCTCCGGGCGCAGCGTGGCCCGACGCATCGACTTCACAGCCGCGCGGAACTCCGCGGGCCCAGCCGCGGCAGCATTGCCCGGGTGGGTCTCGTGACGGGCCACCATGAGGTCAGCGTAGGCCAGCGCCCGCCTCTGCCGATGTGCCGCCACGCCGCCTGACCTGCGAAGATTCGTGGGTGACCGACGCCGTACGCACGCCCCACCCCGGACTGGCCTCGAGCCCCTTCCTCGCGGCGGCGCGCGGGGAGGTCCCCTCCCACACCCCGGTCTGGTACATGCGGCAGGCGGGCCGGTCGCTGCCGGAGTACCTGAAGGTGCGCGAGGGCGTCGGGATGCTGGAGTCCTGCATGGACGCCGACCTGGTCACCGAGATCACCCTGCAGCCCGTGCGCCGCTACGGCGTGGACGCGGCGATCTTCTTCTCCGACATCGTGCTGCCCCTCAAGGCGGTCGGCGTCGACCTCGACATCAAGCCCGGCGTGGGTCCGGTCGTGGCCTCGCCGGTGCGCACCCTGGCCGACGTCGAGGCGATCCCCGACCTCACGCCCGAGCACGTCCCCTACATCACGCGCGCCGTGGGCCAGCTCGTCGCCGAGCTCGGCGCGACGCCGCTGATCGGCTTCGCCGGTGCGCCCTTCACCGTCGCGTCCTACCTCGTCGAGGGCGGGCCGTCGAAGGAGCACGCGAAGACCAAGGCGATGATGTTCGGCGCACCCGACGTGTGGGACGCGCTGATGCGCAAGATCGCCGGCATCGCCGCGGCCTACCTCGCCATCCAGGTCCGGGCCGGCGCGTCGGCCGTGCAGCTCTTCGACTCCTGGGCGGGCGCGCTCACGCCTGCCGACTACCGCGCGTCGGTGATGCCGCACTCCCAGCGGGTGCTCGCCGCGGCCGGCGAGCTCGGGGTGCCGCGCATCCACTTCGGCGTCGGCACCACCAACCTGCTCGGCCTGATGGGCGAGGCCGGTGCCGACGTGGTCGGCGTCGACTGGCGTACGCCGCTGGAGCACGCGATCCCGCTCGTGGGCGACCGCGCCGTGCAGGGCAACCTCGACCCGACGCTCGTCTTCGCGCCGACCGAGGTGATGACCGCGCGGGCCGCCGAGGTCCTCGAGGCCGGCCGGCACGCCAAGGGTCACGTCTTCAACCTCGGGCACGGTGTCATCCCCGCGACCGACCCGGGTCAGCTCACGGCGCTGACCGAGTTCGTCCAGGGCTGGTCGGCCGACGCGAGGTAGATCCGGGCCCGGCGCGCCAGCGCCCGCTGCAGGTCGCGCAGCGGCTCGGGCACGCGCTCGGCCCGCCGGCGCAGCATCAGCAGCGTCACGGTCGTCTGGTCGGTCTGGATCGGACGCGTGGTGAGCACGCCCGCCCCGACGAGCGGGTCGGCGACGATCGAGAAGTCCGGCAGCACCGAGAGCCCCAGCCCCGCGGCCACCATCGCCTTGCCCATCTCGGCGCCGTCGGTGGCGTACGTCGTGCCCGGCAGGTTGCCGGCGAAGAGGCGGTGCGCGTAGCGGTGCATCACGAAGCCGGGCCGCATCAGGACGTGCGGCTCGGCGCGGAGGTCGTCGACGGTGACCCGCTCCTTGGCGGTCAGCGGGTGCCCGACCGGGAGGCAGGCGACCGGGGTGCCCTCGATCAGCCGGTCCGCCACGAGCGTCGGCGGCACCTCGTCGCCGGGCAGCACGTTGACCAGGCCCAGGTCGAGCGACCCCTCGGCCAGGCCCTGCTGGATGTCGACCTGGCGCCCGTTGACGACCTCGACGCCTCCTGACCCGTGCTGGGCGTGCAGGTCGCGCAGGGCGGGGGCGAGGAGGCTGGCGGACGCGGTCACCACGGTGCCGATCCGCAGGTCGCGACGGCGTACGGACTGCTGGCCCGCGGCCTGGCGCAACCGGTCGACGGCCTCGAGGACCTCGGTCATGTTCTGGAGCAGGTCGAGCCCCTGACGGCTGATCCGCGACCCCGTGCGCCGGCGGTCGAGCAGGGTCGCGCCGAGCTCCTTCTCCAGCTTGGTCACCGCCTCGCTCAGGGCCGGCTGCGAGATGTGCATGGCCTCGCTCGCGCGGCGCAGAGAGCCGTGCTCGGTCACCGCCGCGAGGTACTCAAGCTGTTCGATCCGCACGTTCTGCTCCTGCCGGTGGGTTTGTCGGGGGGTCTGTCGGGGGGTCTGGTGGGGCCGGATCACGGGTGGACGGCAAAACCTGCTACCGGGATTGCGGGGTCCGCGACGTCGACTCCCTAAAGTCTACTAAGTAACTATACAAAACAGGAGGAACCCACCCATGACCACCCTGCGTGTCCGGCCCGTCCTCAGCCGGACGAGCTCCCCGACCGAGCCCCGGCCCACCGACTGGGGCGCGGTCCTCGCGTCCATCGCCGACGGCGCGCTGCAGCGTGTGGTCGACGGCGAGCTGCCCGTCGAGGCGGTGCGGCTGCTCAAGGCCGAGGGGTTCGGCGCGCTGCGCGTGCCCGTCTCCTTCGGCGGCGGCGGCCTCGACCTCGTCGACCTCGCCCGGCTGTGGATCGAGCTCGCCGCGGTCGACGCCAACCTCCCGCAGGCGTTCCGCGGGCACTTCGCGCTCGTCGAGGACCGGCTGTGGCACCACGCCCGCACCAGTGACCAGCGGGTGTGGTTCGACCGCTTCGTCGCCGGCGAGATGGCCGGGAACGCGTGGTCGGAGGTCGGCTCCGACATCGACCTGCCGCGCACGGTCCTCCGCCCACGCGCGGACGGGTCGTACCGGCTCGACGGCATGAAGTACTACACGACCGGCACCATCTTCGCGGAGTGGGCCGACGTGCACGCCCGCGTCGCGCGGCCCGGGCACCCCGACGAGGTGGAGGACCCGACCGCGATCGCCCTCGTGGACACCCGCGACCCGGGTGTGCGCACCGTCGACGACTGGAACGGCTTCGGCCAGAAGGGCACGGGCAGCGGCACCACGACCTTTGACAACGTGGGCGTGCCGGCCGACCACGTGCTGCCCTTCGAGGACCGCTTCCCCTACCAGACCGCCTTCTACCAGCTCAACCTGCTCGCCACGCTCACCGGCATCGCCCGGGCGGCGCTGCGCGACGTGGTCGACGCCGTGCAGCGGCGCACCCGCAACTTCTCCCACGCCAACGCGCCGCGCGTGCGCGACGACGCCCAGGTGCTCGCCCTGGTCGGCGAGGTCTCCGCGGCCGTCTACGCCGCCGAGGCCGCCACGCTGCGGGTGGCGGCCAGCATCCAGGCCGTCGCGGACGCGCCGCTGGCGAGCGGCGAGGAGGTCGCCGCCCTCGTCGAGGTGGGCGAGATCGAGTCCTCGACCGCCCAGGTCGTCGTGTCGGAGCTCGTGCTGCGCGCCACGTCCGACATCTTCGACGCCCTGGGTGCCTCGGCGACCGCCCGCCCCCTCGCGCT
Organism: Nocardioides pinisoli; assembly: GCF_024199985.1. Classification (GTDB taxonomy): domain Bacteria; phylum Actinomycetota; class Actinomycetes; order Propionibacteriales; family Nocardioidaceae; genus Nocardioides; species Nocardioides pinisoli. The sequence continues at coordinate 172,618 of NZ_JANARS010000006.1, read as the reverse complement.
CGACCGCCACTGGCGCAACGCCCGCACGGTCGCCTCGCACAACCCGCGCATCCTCAAGGCCCGGGTCGTGGGCGCCCACGCCGTCAACGGCACGCCGCCGCCCTACGCCTGGTCCATCGGCGGGACCCGACGGCGCCAGGACTGGGACGACTCCCGGCCGCGCACGGGGGATGCCGCGGACTGAGGACCGACCGGTCACGCACCGGCTCCGGAGGGGGTGGAGGGACGTGCCTCGCGCTGCCTGCAAGGCGCTGCCTTCCACCCCCTCGACACCCCCGCGCGGCGCCGGTCCCCGGTACCGGGCGCAGCGCTGCTACGTTTGTCTACAAGATCAATAGAGTTAATTGCGAGGAGAGAGAGATGAGCGCCGCCACCGTCCGAGAGGTCGAGGCCGTCCCGGTCCTGTCCCGCGACGACGCGATCGCGGTCGCCACGGGCATCGCCGCCGAGCTCGCCGCCACGTCGCTCGAGCGAGACCGGGACCGCCTGCTCCCCGAGCGCGAGCTCGACCGCCTCTCCGCCTCGGGCCTGCTCGCGGTGACGGTGCCGGTCGAGCACGGTGGCGCCGGTCTGCCGGTCGAGACCCTCGCCGAGGTCTTCCGGATCCTGGCGACCGGTGACCCGAGCGTGGCCCAGGTGCCGCACAGCCACTTCGTCTACGTCAACGCGCTGCGCCACCAGGGCACCCGCGAGCAGCAGTGGTTCTTCTTCCGCGAGGTGCTGAGCGGCAAGCGGTTCGGCAACGCCCAGTCGGAGGTCGGGACCAGGCACGTCCGCGACATCCGCACCACCCTGACGCCGGCCGGCAACGGGCGGTGGACGCTCACCGGCACCAAGGGCTACAGCACCGGCGCGCTCTTCGCCGACTGGATCCCGGTGCTCGCCCGTCAGGACACGCTGGCCGCCCCGGGCACCGGCCCGCTCCACGTGGCCTGGGTCGAGCGGCACGCGCCCGGCGTGAGCGTCACCGACGACTGGGACGGCATGGGCCAGCGGACCACCGCCAGCGGCACCGTACGGCTCGACCAGGTCGAGGTCGCCACGGACCGCATCACCCCCTACCACCTGACCTTCGAGGGGCCGCAGACCTACGGCGCCTTCGCCCAGGTGCTGCACGCCGCCCTCGACGTCGGCATCGCCCGCGCCGCGCTGACCGAGGCCGCGGCCTTCGTCCGCACGAGGTCGCGTCCCTACCCGGACGCCGGCGTGGACCGGGCGGTCGACGACCCGCTGGTCGTGCAGGCGCTGGGCGAGATGGAGCTCGACGTACGCGCCTCCGAGGCACTGCTGCGCGAGGCCGCCCGGGCGGTCGACGCCGCCGACGCCGACCTGACCGCCGACACCGCGACGACCGCGAGCCTGGCGGTGGCCGCCGTACGAGCCCACTCCGCACGCGTCTCAGTCGAGGTGTCCAGCCGGCTCTTCGAGGTCTCCGGCACCCGCTCGGCCCTCGACTCGCTCAACCTCGACCGCCACTGGCGCAACGCCCGCACGCACACCCTGCACGACCCGGCCGCGTGGAAGGTGCAGCACCTCGGCAGGTACGTCGCCGACGGCACGCCACCGCCCAACCACGGCCAGCTCTGACGGCCCGCTTCCCAGGCCATCCCTGACCCTCGCGAAAGGATCAACGATGAAGTTCCACTGGTTCCTGCCCACCAACGGCGGTGACGGCCGACAGGTCGTCAGCGGCGGCCACGGCGTCTCCCACGGCGCCGGAGGGCGGCCTGCGAGCGTGCCCTACCTCGGGCAGGTCGCCCGCAGCGCCGGGCAGCTCGGCTTCGAGGCGGCGCTGACCCCGACCGGCGCCTGGTGCGAGGACGCCTGGCTGACCACGGCCATGCTCGCGCCGCTGTCGGAGCGGCTGAAGTTCCTCGTCGCGTTCCGGCCCGGGATGACCTCGCCCACGCTGGCCGCGCAGATGGCCGCCACCTTCCAGAACCTCTCCGGCGGCCGGTTGCTGCTCAACGTCGTGACCGGCGGCGAGTCGCACGAGCAGCGCGCCTACGGCGACTTCCTCGACAAGGACGCGCGCTACGAGCGCTGCGACGAGTTCCTCGAGATCGTCCGGCGGCTGTGGACCGGCGACGAGGTGACCTTCGCCGGGCGACACCTGCGGGTGGAGCAGGCGCGCCTGCAGCAGCTGCCGGACCCGGTCCCCGGCATCTACTTCGGCGGCTCCTCGCCGGCAGCCGGTCTCGTGGCGGCCAGGCACGCCGACGTCTACCTCACCTGGGGCGAGCCGCCGGCCGCGGTCGCGAAGAAGATCGCGTGGATCCGCGAGCTGGCAGAGAAGCAGGGGCGGGAGATCCGCTTCGGCATCCGGATGCACACCATCAACCGCGACACGTCCGAGGAGGCCTGGGCCGAGGCCGACCGCCTGCTCGAGGGCATCGACGACGCCGAGATCCGCCGCGTCCAGGAGGGACTCAAGAAGTCGGAGTCGGTCGGGCAGCAGAACATGCTCGCCCTCAACAACGGCTCGCGCGAGGGCCTCGAGATCCACCCCAACGTCTGGGCCGGCGTGGGCCTGGTCCGCGGCGGTGCCGGCACCGCGCTGGTCGGCAGCCACGAGGAGGTCGCGGACCGCATCGAGGAGTACGCCGCGCTCGGGATCGAGGAGTTCGTGCTCTCGGCCTACCCGCACCTCGAGGGCGCCTACCACTTCGGCGAGGGCGTGCTGCCGGTGCTGGAGCAGCGTGGCCTGTGGACCAACCCCGCGCCGACGGCGGCGCGCGCGTCCGTGCCGTTCGGCGGACAGCGGGCGGCCTCGTGAGCGCCCGGGCAGCCGCCCGCGTCGCGGTCGTGGTCGGCAACCCCAAGCCCCGTTCGCGCACCTACGAGTCGGCGCTGACCCTCGCCGACCGCCTGGGTGGTGCCGACCTCGTCGTCGACCTCGCCGACCACGCCTCGGAGCTCTTCGACCGGGAGGCCCCGCGCGTCGCCGAGCTGGTCGAGGAGGTCGCCTCCAGCCTCGTCGTGGTCGTCGCCAGCCCGACCTACAAGGCGACCTACACCGGTCTGCTCAAGGCGTTCCTCGACCGCTTCCCCCACCAGGGGCTCGGTGGTGTGACCGCCATCCCGCTGATGCTCGGGGCGTCGCCGGTGCACGCGCTCGCCACCGAGCACGGGCTCCGCCCCCTGCTCGTCGAGCTCGGCGCGACCGTGCCGACGCGCGGGCTCTACGTCCTCGACTCCGAGCACGACCGGCGCGAGCCCTACGACGCGTGGTTCGCCACCGCCGAGCAGCTCCTGCCGACCCTTCCCGCTCCCGCCCTGGAGGTCACGTCCGCATGACCGCACACGCACACCCCGCGACCGTCCCTGCCATCGACCAGCGCACGCTGCGCGACGCCTTCGGCGCCTTCCCCTCCGGGGTGGTCGCCGTCGCGGCGTCGGTGAAGGGACAGCTCACCGGCATCGCGGCGTCGTCGTTCACCTCCGTGAGCATCGACCCGGCGCTCGTGTCGTTCTCGATCTCGACGACCAGCTCCACCTGGCCGCTGCTGCGCGAGGCCGAGCACCTCGGCATCAGCGTGCTGGCCGACCACCACGACGCAGTCTGCCGGCAGCTCGCCGGGCCCCGCGAGGAGCGCTTCGCCGGCCTCCCGTTCAAGGTCACCGGCAACGGCGCGGTGCTGCTCGACGAGGCCGTGGCGACCTACGACTGCTCCCTCCACGAGGAGGTCGTCGCCGGGGACCACGTCATCGTGCTGCTCGAGGTGCACGAGGTCGGGGCCGGTGACGGCGAGCACCCGCTCGTCTTCCACCGCTCCGCCTTCGCCAAGCTGCACCGTGACGACCTCGACCCGGCCCGGCTCGACGGCCGGATCAACGGCGCCGAGGTCGACCGCGGCGCAGCCGACCCGGGCTCCGCCGGGTCCCGCGACGACGCGGAGGACGCCGCGTGAGCGCCCATGCCGCGCGCCCCACCCCGACGGCACCGACGCCCCGACGCGTCGCCCTCGCCTCGGCGGTCGGCGCCACGATCGAGTGGTACGACTTCTTCCTCTACGGCACGGCCGCCGCCGTCGTCTTCGACAAGCTCTACTTCAACGGCCTCGACGGCCCCGCCGCCCAGTTCGCCGCCTTCGCGACCTTCGCCGTCGGCTTCTTCGCCCGCCCGATCGGGGGGCTGGTGTTCGGCCACTACGGCGACCGCATCGGACGCAAGCAGATGCTGCTGCTGACCCTGGTCATCATGGGCGTCGGCACCGCCCTCATCGGCCTGCTGCCGACCTACGACCAGATCGGCGTCTGGGCGCCGATCGCCCTGGTGCTGCTGCGGGTGGCGCAGGGCATCGGCGTGGGTGGGGAGTACGGCGGCGCCGTGCTGCTGGCCGTGGAGTACGCCCCGGCCGGGCGCCGCGGCCTCTACGGCAGCTTCGCCCACATCGGCGTACCCGGTGGGCTGGTCCTGGCCGCCGGCGCGTTCTCGCTCGCCGGGCTGCTGCCGGAGGAGGACTTCCTCGCCTGGGGCTGGCGCGCGTGCTTCCTCGTCAGCATCGTCCTGCTCGGCATCGGCGCCTACATCCGGCTCTCGGTGATGGAGACGCCGGAGTTCGCCAAGGTGCAGGAGCGCAAGGAGATCTCGCGGCTGCCGCTGCGCGACCTGCTGCGCGAGCAGCCCCGGCCGCTGCTGCTGGGCATGGGCACTCGCTTCGTCGAGGGCTTCACCTTCAACCTGTTCTCGGTCTACCTGCTGGCCTACGTCGCGACCAACCTGGAGCTGCCGCGCGCCTGGGCGCTCGACGCGATCATCGTCGGCGCGGCGCTCGGTGTCGTCCTCGTTCCGCTCGCCGGGGCGCTGTCGGACAAGGTCGGCCGCAAGCCGGTCTACCGCGTCGGCGCGTGGGTGGGTCTGCTCTTCGCCTTCCCGGCGGCGTTCCTCGTGCAGACGGGGGACCGGTGGGCCATCTCGCTCGTGTTCGTCGTGGGCCTCGGCGTCGTCTACGGGACGGTCTACGGACCGCTCGCGGCCTTCTGGTCCGAGCTGTTCGACACTCGCTACCGCTACACCGCGCTCAGCACCCTCTACCAGGTCTCCGGCATCGTCGCGTCCGGCCTGACGCCACTCATCTGCGCCTGGCTGGTCACGCGCGGTGACGGCACGCTGTGGTGGGTCGCCGGCTACAACGTGCTGGTCGCCGCGATCTCGTTGACCTGCGCGCGCTTCCTGCCCGAGACCCGAGGTGCCCGGCTCGACCGCGAGGACCCGACGATCGAGCCGGTGCACGAGCGGGTGCCTGCGTAGACGCGGCGTCTACGCCGCCGGGGTACGGGTCGTGGCGCCCCGGCGGCGTCGGACGACGAGCCAGACCGGGAGGCCGATCACCAGCGCCACCGCGGCGAAGGGGAGCAGCGCGCCGAGGACGGTGCTGAGCACCGTCACCACGGCCCCGAGCGCCTTCGAGCCGCCGTCGAGCCCGGCCAGGAAGCCCGAGGGCCGCTCCTTCTCCTCGGGCGCGTCCTCGACGACCTGGTGGGTGGAGATGTCGACGGTGATGGTCGAGAGCGACGTCTGGTCGGCCAGCCACGACTGCTGCGACTTCAGCGAGTCCAGCTCGGCCTGGCGGCCGGTGAGCTGGGACTCGATCCAGATCACGTCCTTGAGGTCGCGCGCGTCGGCGAGCAGGAGCTCGACGCGGCGCAGGCTGGCCTCCTGGGCGCGGACGCGGGCGCCGTTGTCGATGACCTGGGTCGTGACGTCCTCGGAGCCGCGGTCGGACGAGCGGAGCACCCCGACCTGCTCGAGCGCCGACATCGTCTCGCCGAACTTCGCGCTGGGCACGCGCACGACCATCCGCACGTAGGAGGTGTCGCCGTCGGAGTCGGTCTCGGTGGTCTCCTCCGTGATCTCGCCACCCTGCGCGTCGACGACGCGCTGCACGTCGCGGCGGGTCTCGCGCACGTCCTCGCCGGCGAGCGAGACGGTGCCGCTCGAGATGACCGAGCGCCGCAGCTCCGGGGTGGTGGGGCCGTCGCCAGCCGTGTCGCCCGCCGTGGAGTCCTCAGCCGTGGCGCCGGCGTCCGCCCCCGGCGCGGACCGGTCGGACGAGCTGCCGGACGAATTGCCGGAAGAGCTGCCCGAGGCGTCGTTCGACGCCTCGCTCGACACGTCGCCGGAGGTGGCGTCGCCTCCGCCGTCGCCGCTGTCGCCGGCGGAGCAGGCGGCCAGCAGGGCCGTCATGGTGAGGGCGGTGAGGACTCCGGCGGTGCGGGCGCGGGCCACGGTGAGGGTCGTCGAGAGGGTCATGGCCGTCCGACGCCGCGACGTCCGCCGCCGGTTCCGGCCGTCGCGCAGCCGTGACGCACCCGTGACGCAACCGTGATGCGTCAGGGGGCCGGCGGCGCCTTCCTCGACCGGGTCTTCGTGGCCGTCGCCTTGGGTGCCGTCGCCTTGGGTTCCGTCACCTTGGGCGCGGTCACCTTGGTCGCCGCGGCCTTCTTCCCGTCGGGCTTGTGACCCTTGAGCCGGACCCGCATCGCGTTGCCGGAGCCGGCGGTCTCGAGGTAGGGCTGGGCGGTGACGAGCGTGCTCAGCCGCGCCCCGGGCCCGGCGAAGTTGCGCGCGTCGAAGGACGGGTGGGTGCGGATCAGCTGGTTGCCCAGCGCGGGCAGGATCGCCCAGCCGTCGTCGTCGGAGACCGCGTTGACCGCGCGGGTGAGCGCGCTCTGCAGGTTGATCGAGGGCGCCTCGGCCTCGCCGGCGTCGTCCGACTCGTCGTCGACGTCCTCGGCGTCGTCCTGGCGGTCGGTGACCACCGCGAGGTCGATGAACTTGTCGCAGGCGTTGCGCAGCGACTCCGGCGCCTTGTTCTCCCCGAGCACGTAGACCTTCTTGCCCGACTCGCGCAGCCGGTGGGCGAGGCTGGTGAAGTCGCTGTCGCTGGTGACGAGCGCGAACGCCTCGACGTTGCCGTCGTACAACAGGTCCATCGCGTCGATCACGAGCGCGAGGTCGGTGGAGTTCTTGCCCGAGGTGTATGCGTTCTGGTGCATCGCCCGCAGGCCGAGGCGGTTGAGCTTGCGCGCCCACTGGGTGAGGTGGGGGTTGGTCCAGTCGCCGTAGACGCGCCGGATCGTCGGGTCGCCGTACTTCGCGACCTCGCCCAGCACCTCGTCGGCGTAGGCGGGGCGGGTGTTGTCGGCATCGATCATGACCGCGACCCGGTCGGCGGCTCCCGTGGACTCCATGCGTGCAGCCTAGGTCCACGCAGGCGAGCGGGACGGCTCTGGCAGGCTGGTGGCGTGAGGCGGGACGTGGTGGTCGTGGGCGGCGGGATCGCCGGACTGGTCGCCGCCCGCGGGCTCGCCGCGACCGGGCGCGACGTCCTGCTCCTCGAGGGCTCCCCGCAGGTCGGCGGCAAGCTGCGCAGCGCCGAGGTCGCCGGGCTCACCGTCGACGTCGGCGCCGAGGCGATGCTCGCCCGCCGTCCCGAGGGCCTGGCCCTCGCCGAGGAGGTCGGCGCCGAGGTGGTGCACCCGACGCCCGCCACGTCCGCGGTCTGGTCGCGCGGGGCGCTGCGCGCGCTGCCGCGCTCGCTCATGGGCGTCCCCCTCGACCTCGACCAGCTGGCCGGCAGCGGGGTTCTCAGCCCCGGGGGGCTGGCCCGTGCGCGCGCCGAGACCGGCACCGCGGTCGACGACGACGTCTCGGTCGGCGACCTGGTGGCCGGACGCCTCGGCGACGAGCTCGTCGAGCGGCTCGTCGAGCCGCTGCTGGGTGGGGTGTACGCCGGCCACGCCCGGCGCATCTCCGCCGCCGCGGCCGTGCCGCAGCTGCTCGCCATGGCCCGCCGCGGCAGCCTGCTCGAGCAGGTCGCCGACCTGCCGACCTCCACGGCGCCGGTCTTCGCCGCGCTCCCCGGCGGCATGGGACGACTGCCCGGCCTGGTCGTCGACGGCGGTGGCTTCGAGGTGCGCACTTCAGCGACCGTCCGTGCCCTGCGCCCCGTCACCTCGGGCCGGTCCGGGTCGGGCTGGGCGCTCACCGTCGGCCCGACGACCGGCGCCGAGACCGTCGAGGCCGCCGCGGTCGTCCTCGCCACGCCGGCTGCGGCCACCGCTCGCCTCCTGGGCGACGTGCTGCCCGACGCGGCTGCGGAGCTCGGCGCGGTCGAGGCCGCGAGCGTCGCGGTCGTGACCCTCGCCTTCCGCGCCCAGGACGTCCCCGACGCGCTGTTCGACCGGTCCGGCTTCCTGGTGCCGCCCGTCGAGCGCCGCACCATCAAGGCCTCGACCTTCTCCTTCGCCAAGTGGGCGTGGGTGCGCGACCTCGACCCCGACGTCGTGGTGCTGCGCACCTCCCTCGGACGCCACGGCGAGGAGGCGACCCTGCAGGCCGGCGACGAGGGGCTGGTGCGGGTCTCCCTCGCCGACCTCGCCGCCATGGCCGGCATCACCGCCCGACCCGTCGACACCCACGTCCAGCGGTGGGGCGGCGCGTTGCCGCAGTACGCCGTGGGGCACCTCGACCGGGTCGCCCGGGTCCGCGCCTCGGTCGCCGCCCAGCGGGGGCTCGCGGTCTGCGGGGCGTCGTACGACGGCGTCGGCATCCCCGCGGTGATCGGCTCGGCCCGGCAGGCCGTGGCCTCGGTCACACGGGCAGAATGAACGCATGACCGAGCCCACCCCGACCTCTGTCGAGACGCAGACCAACGCCGCCCGCACGCGCGAGCTCAACGACACGATCCGCTACACGATGTGGTCGGTCTTCAAGCTGCGCGACGTCCTCGGCGACGACGCCGACCGCGCGGCCGAGGCCACCGACCTCGCCGCACTCGTCGAGGTGCTGGCCGAGCAGGACGTGAAGGTCCGCGGCCTCTACGACGTCAGCGGCCTGCGCGCCGACGCCGACCTCATGGTGTGGTGGCACGCCGCCGACTCCCAGCAGCTCCAGAGCGCCTACAACGCCCTCCGTCGCACCTCGTTCGGGCGGCGCCTCGAGCCGGTCTGGTCGCAGATGGCGCTGCACCGGCCAGCGGAGTTCAACAAGTCGCACATCCCCGCGTTCCTCGCCGACGAGGAGCCGCGCGCCCACGTGTGCGTGTATCCCTTCGTGCGCTCCTACGAGTGGTACCTCCTCGACGACGGCGAGCGCCGCCGGATGCTCGCCCAGCACGGCCAGCAGGCCCGCGGCTACGCCGACGTCCGCGCCAACACGGTCGCGTCCTTCGCCCTCGGCGACTACGAGTGGCTGCTCGCCTTCGAGGCCGACGAGCTGCACCGCATCGTCGACCTCATGCGCGACCTCCGCGCGTCCGACGCGCGTCGCCACGTGCGCGAGGAGGTGCCGTTCTACACCGGCGCCCGCGTCTCGCCCCAGGAGCTGCTCGACCGCCTGCCCTGACGCGGGAACGCCTCGGCGCGCAGTAGCGTCGGAGAATCATGAGGATCCTCGCCGCTGCTGCCGTGCTGACCGTCCTGGGCGCTGCCACCGCCTGCTCCACCGAGGCCGAGATGAAGGCCGTCGACCCGTCGGGCTCGGCGGCCGCCGCCGACGCCTCCTCGGGCGAGGCGCCCCGGCCGGTCCCCGACGGGGAGGTGCGCACCAGCGGACTGGTGATGGTGATCGACGACGGCGACGGCCCGGAGATGTGCCTGGGCGCCATCGCGGAGTCCTACCCGCCGCAGTGCGGCGGCCCCGCGCTCGTCGACTTCGACTGGGGTGACGTGGGCTCGGAGCAGGCGTCGGGCGTGCGGTGGGGCTCCTACGCCCTCACCGGCACCTTCGACGGCGAGACCTTCACCGTCACCGACGCCATCCCCGCCGCGCTCTACGACACCATGGCCGCGCCCGAGCAGGAGCCCCTCGCGGCCGCGTGCGACGAGCCGACCACGACCGACACCGCGAAGGCGACGCCGGAGGACATGGACGCCACCCTGGCCGCGGCCTCCGCGCTGCCGTCGTACGCCTCCGCCTGGCTCACCGGCAACACGATCAACGTGGCGGTCACCGAGGACCCGGAGGGCGCCGAGGCCGAGCTGCGCAGGACGTGGGGCGGGATGCTCTGCGTCACCACGGTCGAGAAGACCGATGCCGACCTCAACCAGGTCAACCAGGAGCTCCAGACCGCGCTCGGCGACCAGCTGCTGACCAGCGGCTCCTTCGCGCCGGACTCCCTCGACGCACAGGTCGTCTACGACGACGGCTCCATCCAGGCGTGGGCCGACGCGACCTACGGCGAGGGACTGGTGGAGGTCAGCTCCGCGCTGGAGCCGACCTCGTGATCACTTCTTCTCGTTGAGCGTGATGCTGATCGAGTTGATGCAGTAGCGGTCGCCGGTCGGCGTGCCGAACCCGTCGGGGAAGACGTGGCCGAGGTGCGAGCCGCACGTCGCGCAGCGGACCTCCACGCGCTTCATGCCGTGGGAGTTGTCCTCGATGTACTCCACCGTGTCGGTCATCGGCTGGTAGAAGCTCGGCCAGCCGCAGCCGGAGTGGAACTTGGTGTCGCTGGTGAACAGCTCGGATCCGCAGGCCTTGCAGGAGTAGGTGCCCTCGGTCTCGGTGTCGGTGTACTCACCGGTGAACGCACGCTCGGTGCCGGCCTGTCGCAGCACGGCGTACTCCTCCGGGGTCAGCTCCTCGCGCCACTGCTCGTCGGTCTTCTGCACGTCGTAGGCCATGTCCCCAGTTTACGGAGGCGCTCCAGCGCGGCATCGGCGGAGCACGGTTTCGACGCGCGGTCGCGAGCTCGCAGGCTCGCTCGCGCGCTTGCTCAACCTCCCGACCCACGCCGGGCACGACTGCGTCGTTCCCGGCTAGGGTCGTGACATGGCGAAGGCGTCGGAGGCGTACGTCCGGGCGGGGGAGCGCGAGGTCAGGATCTCCTCGCCGGAGCGGGTGATCTACGAGGCGACGGACACCACCGCCGAGGTCACCAAGCTGATGGTCGCGGAGTACTTCGCGAGCGTCGAGGACGGGCTGATGCGCGCGCTGCGCGACCGGCCCACGGCGCTCGAGCGGTGGACGTCCGGTGTCCGGCCCGGCATGAAGCTCGCGACGGGTCCGCAGGACCGCAACGCCGACGCGTTCTACCAGAAGCGCGTGCCCAAGGGCGCTCCCGACTACCTCGAGACCGCGACGATCACCTTCCCGTCCGGCCGCACCGCCGACGAGATCTGCCCGACGGAGATCGCGGTGCCCGTCTGGTGCGCGCACATGGGCACGCTGACCTTCCATCCCTGGCCGGTGCGGCGAGACGACGTCGACCACCCCGACGAGCTGCGGATCGACCTCGACCCGCAGCCGGGCACGACGTTCGGCGACGCCGTACGCGTGGCCGGGGTGGCGCGGGAGCTGCTCGCCGACCTCGGGATGACCGGCTTCGCCAAGACCTCGGGCAACCGCGGCATCCACGTCTACGTGCGGATCCGGCCCGAGTGGGACTTCGCCGCCGTCCGGCACGCCGCCATCGCCTTCGGGCGCGAGCTGGAGAAGCGCGACGACGGCGTGACGACCGCGTGGTGGAAGGAGGAGCGAGGGGAGCGGATCTTCGTCGACTACAACCAGAACACCCGCGACCGCACCATCGCCTCGGCCTACTCGCTCCGCCCGATCCCCGGGGCGCCGGTCTCGACGCCGGTGACGTGGGACGAGCTCGCCACGCTCTCCTCGCCGTCGGACTTCAGCCTCTTCACCGTGCCCGAGCGGCTGGCCGCCGTCGGCGACCCCTGGGCAGCGATCGACGACGTGCACCACTCGCTCCAGCCGCTCCTCGACCTGTGGGACGAGCACCCGGTCGAGCTCAACTTCCCGCCCGACCACCCGAAGATGCCCGGCGAGCCGCCGCGCGTGCAGCCGTCGAAGAAGGTCGAGGCGCACTGGGACGCCGACGGCAACCGGATCGCCGACTGACCGGCGTACGGCCGCGCGGCTCGCCCGTACTCTGCACCCGAGTTGCCTGCTTACAGGTAGAGATCTCTACCTGTAAGCGGGGCGGTCACCGGATATCCGGTGACTCCGGAACCGGCGCCGCCCGCCGCCCGGCCACTAGGACTTCTCCCAGGGGGCGGCGATCGGGAAGTACTGCTCGAGGAAGTCGTGGAGCAGCCCGTCGGCGCGCTCCTCGTCGAAGGCGGCGAGCAGGTTGTCGGCGATGCAGAAGAAGTCGCGGTCGCGCCTGAGCATCTGCTTGAGCTGGACCGGCAGCTGCTGGTGGCCGAGGTCGACGTAGCCGTGGTGGGCGCCCGCGCGGAAGGCCTGCCCGGTGACGAGCCCGTAGCTCTGCGCGAAGGACGACAGCAGCGACAGGTCTGTCTCCGAGCGGAAGGGCGCGTGCGTCGTGCGGTCGACCTCCTCGGGGAAGCGGGCGGCGATCTCCTCCAGCGTCGTACGCCGCTGGGGGTGCGGGCTGTGCATCATCGTGTGGGTCAGCGCCACCCCGAAGGCGTCCTCGAGGACGCGGCGGTTGTTCTGCGCGGCGGTCAGGTAGGGCCGGTCGTCGGTGCCGGGGAGGCCGACGGCGCGGTGGTCGGCGACGAAGGCGGCGTACTGCCCGCCGGGGGCGAAGAAGTGCTCCTTGCGCCGCGGCCGGCCGAGGAAGACGTCGTCGTTGACGTAGACGAAGTGCTCGGCGAGGTCGGGCACGGCGTGCAGCCGGGTCTCGATGGCGTGCGAGCTGAAGGTCGGCAGGGCCGACTCGGGCAGGATGTCGCGGTGGTCGACCACCCGGATCCGGTCGTTGCTCTGGTCGAGCCACGACGGCACCTGCCCGGCGGTCACGAGGTGGATCCGCCGCACCCAGGGCGCGAAGAGGTGGAGGCTGCGCATCGAGTAGCGCAGCTCGTCGCGGCTGCGGTAGCGCGAGGCCCCGCCGGCGCGGTCGCTCGGCGTGCCTCCGAGCGAGCGGATGCGGTCGTCGCGGGCGGAGAGCCATGCCTCGTCGTCGCCGTCGACCCAGGTGTAGACGACGTCGACATCGAAGCGGACGTCGTCGATCGTCGGCAGCGCCATCACCTCGAGCGTCGGGACCTCGACGTCCTCGACCCGCGTCGTGGTGCGGGGCGTGCCGGCCGGCACGCGGTCGCCGTAGCGGTTGGGGCCGGGCGCGAGCAGGTCGCCCTCCGGCGACTCCTCCCAGAACTGCACGCCGACCTCGACGCCCTCACCGAGCACGCCGTCGTGGCCGCCGCGCATCGGCCACGGCTCGAGGAAGAGCGTCGCGGTCCGGGTGCGGGCCAGCTCCTCGGTCATGACCGCGACGGTGCCGCGGCGCTCGGGCCAGCCGCGCTCGGCCGGGTCGCGCACCGACAGCCATTCCGGCACCGAGCCGGCGGCCAGCGCCGACAGGAAGGCACCACGGGCCGAGGAGGGGACGACGACCACGGGGTGCGGGTCGAGCCCGCGCGCCGGCATCACGAACCACCCGTCGCCGGTCGCCGCGGCGGCGGAGGTCAGCGCCCGCAGGGACGTCGTACGCGCCTGGGCGGGGGTGACGCCCGCAGCGCCCGTGGTCTCGGGCAGGTCGCCCAGCGGTCCGGGGCGCAGGCCGTGCAGCACCCGACGCGGGGCGAGCGGGTCGGCGCGGCGGGCGACGGCGGTGCGGAACGTCTCGACCCACTGGCGGGCCAGCACCTCGCCGTCCCAGCGGTGCGAGCGCTCGAGGGCGGCGGCGCCGAGCCGGGTGCGCAGATCGTCGTCGGTGGCGATCCGCAGCATCGCCGCGGCCAGGGCGGCCTTCGAGGCCGGCGGCACGAGCAGCCCGTCGACGTCGTGGGTGATCATCTCGCGCGGTCCCGACGGGCAGTCGTAGGTCACCGGGGGCACGCCCGCCGACATCGCCTCCTGCAGGACGAGCGGGTAGCCCTCACCGCGGGAGGCGAGGACGGCGACGCTCGCGCGGGCCCACTCGGCGGACAGGTCGTCGGTCGAGCCGGGCAGGTGCACCCGGTCCTCGAGGCCGAGCTTGCGCACCTGCGCCGCGAGGTTGTCGGCGCGCGGCCCGTCGCCCCAGATGGTCAGCGTCCAGCCGGGCACCTGCTCGTGGATGCGCCAGAAGGCGTCGACGACGTGCTCGAACTGCTTCTCCGGCGCGAGCCGGCCAGCCGTCACGAACGTCCTCTGGTCGAGCGACGAACGGGCCTGCGGGTGCGAGGGGAGCGGGTTCGGGATGACCTGCAGCTCGGGCGCCGCGCCGCCGAGGCGCCCGGCCAGCCAGCGCGACATCGACTCGGTCAGCGAGACCACGACGTCGGCCCGCGGGGCGAACTGCAGCAGCGCGCCGAGGTCGTTGACGCGGCTGGAGGACGCGCGATGCTCCTGGTGCACCAGCGCCACGTCGGCGGGGGCGAGCTGGGCGACCGCGGCGAGCAGCTCGGGGTTGGTGGTGACGAGCACGTCGGCCGCGATGCTGCCGAGGGCCTCGCGCATCGTCGCGTCGGTGAGGGCGTTGTAGAGCGCGTCCCAGCTGCGGGGCACGATCGTCGACTCGCGCTCCGCCAGCTCGTGGGCGACCTCGGCCGGGGGGCTGTCCGAGACCGCGACCGGGCGCTCGGGACGTACGTCGACGAGGTAGGTGACCTCGACCCCCTCGGCGAGCGGGTAGTGGGTCGCGTCACCGCTGCGGGTGACGCTGAGGATGCGCACGCGGTGGCCCTCGCCCAGGCCGACGAGGGCGTTGGCCTGCTCGATCCCGGACCGGGCGGTGCCGCCCATGCCGTCGGCGTTGAAGAGGACGAAGACGACGTCCAGCGGGCCGTCACGGCGCACCCGGCGCATCGCGGAGCGCACCTTCCCGCCGAGCCTGTCGGTCAGTGCCACGTGGTCCTCAGTCCTCTGCGTCTCGACGGTGGGGGCAGGATCGCCACGATCCTAGGGGGAGCCGGCCCGGCGGATAGGGTGACGGCCATGCCGACGTCCCCCACGCCGCTGGTCCTCGTCTCCGGGTCGGGTCGCAGCGGCACCAGCTCGCTGGCCGGCACGCTCAAGCGGCTGGGCCTCCACGTGCCGCAGCCCGAGGTCGAGGCCTCGGAGACCAACCCGCGCGGGTTCTACGAGCCGCAGTGGGTCATCGACTTCCACAAGCGGCACCTCAAGGAGCTCGCGCTCTTCAACATCGACAGCCGTCCGGCCGCCGTCGACATCGTCGCCCGGCACGTCGAGACCGGCGTGCCGACCGGTGAGCTCCACGAGTGGCTCGCGGGCCAGCTCGCCCTGCCCGAGCACCAGGACGCGCAGATCGTGGTCAAGGACCCGCACGCGTTCTGGTTCGCCCAGGTCTGGGAGGTCGTCAGCGCCGAGCTCGGTGCCGACCTGCGGTGGCTGACCGCGCTGCGCCACCCCGCGGAGGTCGTCGGCTCGCGCGACATCGCCTACCTCTCCAGCCAGTCCGAGGAGCTCCGCCTCACCAAGGAGACCTCCAACGTCGCCGGCTGGGTGCACGCCGCGCTCCTCACCGAGCAGGCCGGGCGGGGCTCGAAGCGCTCGTTCGTGCGCTACGTCGACCTGCTGGCCGACTGGCGCGCCGCCCTGGCGCCCGTCCAGCAGCAGCTCGAGCTCGACCTCGACACCGACCTGTCGGCCCCTCCCGGCGAGCGCGAGCACCACCCCGTCGACGACTTCATCGAGCCGTCGATGCGCAAGTCGCAGCTCACCTGGGACGACGTCCGCACCCCCGACTGGCTGCGCGAGATGGCCGAGGAGGTCTGGCAGCTGCTCGGCGTGCTCACCGCGACGCCGCACGACCCCGACACCCTGGCCCGCCTCGACGCGATCCACGAGGACTACCGCGCGCGCTACGCCGACGCCGTCGCGCTCACCTTCGACCACACCAAGGCGGAGTCGACGCTCGCGGGACGACAGGCGCGCGACGCGCAGCGCGCGACCGTCCAGCAGCTGCGCCGCGACCTCGAGCGGGCCCGCTCGGCGCCGCAGCCCGCCGTCGGCGGTCGGGAGGCGGCCGGGATCCTCCGCCGCGCCGTCGTACGTCGCGTCAGACGCCGCTGACCGCTGAACTCGTCGGCCGGTGCACGGCCTGACAAGTTCAGGAACCCCCGGCCGACCGGTGATCCCTGAACAGGTCGGCCCTTGCACTGCCTGACAAGTTCAGGTGGGACCTCCGCGTCAGACGCCGCTGACGCCCTCGCCGGCGCCGGAGGCCTGCTCGTCGAAGTTCTCGTGCTCGATGAGGTGGAGGACCGGCACGCCGAGCTTGCGGCGGGCGCGCGAGGTCCAGTCGACGTGGAAGAACTCCGCCACCACGTGGGAGCGGGTGAGGATGATGGCCTCCCGCGCGTCGACCGAGGCGACGAGGGTGGCGAGCGCGTCGACCGGGGGCTCGGAGGTGACCTTGCCGGTCGCCTTCCCGCCGGCGTCGTGGATCGCGAGGAGGGTCTTCTTCAGGTCGGAGGAGGAGTGCTCCTCGCACTCGCGGCGCAGCGCCTCGATGTCGACGTCGTTCATCGCGAGGGCGGGCGCGGCCATCAGGTCGCCGGCGCCGAGCGTGCCGAGGGACGCCTCGATGCGCGCCGCGGCGTCCTCGAGCGGCAGCAGCACGTGGTAGACGACGGGGTCCTCGATCTCGGTGTGCAGCGAGCGCACCTGCTTGGCGTCGGCGGGCGTGAGGGCCTGCTCGACGAGGAGCACCACGTCGTAGGTGCCCTGCCCGTCGTGGATCGAGTCGTCGGAGCTCGAGTCGTGGGGGATGTCGGTGTGCTCGGTCATGACGCGCCTCCGGGGTCGGTGCTGAGAATTCTAGTGAGGTCGTAGCCCGCCGGCTCGTCGAGCTGGGCGTAGCCGCAGCTCTCCGGGTCGCGGTCGGGACGCCACCTCTTGAAGTGCGCAGTGTGCCGGAAGCGCCGACCCTCCATGTGGTCGTACTTCACCTCGAGCACCCGCTCGGGCCGCAGCGCGGTGAAGCCGAGGTCCTTCCCGGCGCTCCAGCGGCTCTGGGTGCCGGGGACGCGGTCGGGGTTGGCGGTGAGGAACTCGTTCCAGCGGCCCCACGGGTGGTCGGCGATGTCGCAGACCAGCGGCTGCAGCTCCTGCCACAGCTCGGCGCGCCGCTTGGCGGTGAAGCTCGCCGAGACGCCGATGTGCTGCAGCTCGCCGTCGTCGTCGTAGAGCCCGAGCAGCAGGGAGCCCACCAGCGGCTCGTCGGGCGTCGACGTCTTGTGCTCGCGGTAGCCGGCGAGCACGACGTCGGCGGTGCGCTCGTGCTTGATCTTGAGCATGGTGCGCTTGTTGGGCTCGTACGACGCCCCGAGCGGCTTGGCCACCACGCCGTCGAGCCCCGCGCCCTCGAACTCCTCGAACCACCGCTCGGCCTCGGCCGGGTCCTCGGTGGTGCGGGTGAGGAAGCAGGGTCCGCCCCCGTCGAGGTGGCCCAGCGCCTCGAGCAGGGCGGCGCGGCGCTCGGAGAACGGGCGACCCATGAAGGACTCGTCGCCCAGGGCGAGAAGGTCGAAGGCGACGAACCCGGCAGGCGTCTCGGCCGCGAGCCTGTCGACGCGGCTGGCCGCGGGGTGGATCCGCTCCTGCAGCGTCTCGAACTCCAGGCGCCACCCGTCCGGGCCCTGCAGGCCGACGAAGATCTCGCCGTCGAGCACGATGCGCTCCGGCAGCTGCTCGCGCACGGCCTCGACGACCTCGGGGAAGTAGCGGGTCAGCGGCTTGGTGTTGCGACTGGCGAGCTCGACCTCGTCGCCGTCCTTGAAGACCAGGCAGCGGAAGCCGTCCCACTTGGGCTCGAAGCTCAACCCGCCGTGCCTCGCCGGGTCGGGCACACCGCTCACGCTCTTGGCCAGCATCGGCTGCACCGGCGGCATCACGGGGAGGTCCACACCCAGAGCCTAGTCGGGCGCACGTTCCTAGACTTCCGGCATGACACGCGCCGTCGCACCGTCGCGAACCCGGGGCCGATGGGTCGAGGTCGTGCTCGACCTCGTGCTCGCCGCGGTCGCGGCCCTCCTGGGGTGGAGCGTCGTCGCCTCCGACGCCGGCGACCTGCCGGCGATGCAGGCGCTGGCGGTCTACACCTTCTACGCCGCTGCGGCGACGCTCCTCCTGGCGATCGCGCGTGCCAGGGGGACCGACGCGGCTGTGGCGGTCGCCGACCTCCGGCACACCACCGCGCTCGACCTCGGCCTGCTCGTCCTGGCAGGCTGGCTGACCGTCCTCGGCCTGCGGGCCGGTGGCGACTGGGTGGTCCCGAGCCTGCTCGTCGCGGCGGTCGGGGTCTTCTTCCTCGTGCGCGTCGTGCGCCGGCTCTCGACCTGACGTGGGGCCGGTGGGGTCGAGCCTGCTCGACGTGGGCATGATGAGCGGCGTCCTCGTCCGCGCAGCCCAAGGAAAGGCCCGCATGTAC
The DNA here is from genome assembly GCF_024199985.1 of Nocardioides pinisoli. Lineage (GTDB taxonomy): Bacteria > Actinomycetota > Actinomycetes > Propionibacteriales > Nocardioidaceae > Nocardioides > Nocardioides pinisoli. Next base: position 154,307 of record NZ_JANARS010000006.1, on the reverse strand, counting down.
GACGCCTCGACGCCGCCGCTCCCCGAGGAGAGGAGCCGGCCGAGCTTCCCTCCCGTGGTCTACGTCCCCACCACCGGGGAGGACGACCCGGCCACGCGTCGCGTGCTGATGCACCAGGTCCAGGACGGGCGGACCGCGCTCTACACCTACTCGGCGATCGACCGGCTGCACCGCTTCTACCTCCCCGACTCACCGTGGGTGGTGTGCGACGTGGCCGCGCTCCAGCGGGTCCACGACCAGACGCCCTACGACCTGCTCTTCCTCGACGTCGACCCGGGCCTGCGCGACGCCGAGGCGGGCGAGCAGGTGACGGCATGAGCGGCATCGACGTCGACCTCTCCGTCCTCGCCACCATCGCCGGCGGCCTCGACAGCGGGGCCTCGGGCCTCGAGGGGCTGGCCGGCGGCGTCCCGTCCGGCGTGGACGCCGGGCCGATGTCCGCGGTCGTCGCGAGCATGCTGAGCCAGGTCGTGGACAGCGCCGGCAACGTGTCGGTCGCGCTCACCGGCGCCGCCGACAGCGTGCGGCTGGCCCGCACCTACTACCAGAGCGCTGACGCCGAGTCCTCGGCCGGCATGGACGAGATCCGCCGGGCGATGCAGCCATGAGCGTCGACACCGAGATCCAGGGCAGCCCGACCGCCATCGAGGGAGCGGCCCACTGGCTGCGTTCCTCGCTGGCCACCGAGCTCGCCGACGCCGCCGATCGGGCCAACGACGCACGGCGCTCCGCCGACGGGTCGTGGAACTCCGAGGCCGGCGACGAGTTCGTCGGCGTGATGGCGCGCGCCCGGGGCAAGATCGACGACCTCGAGGGCGCCGTCAGGACGATGGCCGACGACCTCGACAAGTTCGCCGGCAAGCTGCGCCGCGCCCAGGAGCAGATGGGGGACGTGCGCACGGAGGCACGCGGTGCCGACCTCACCGTCAACGGCTTCGTCGTGGAGGACCCCGGGGCCGGCCCGGTCCGCCCGCCGGACGGCTTCGAGGGGACCCCCGCCGAGGTCGACGCCCACAACGGCCGCGTCGCGGCCTACGACGCCCACCAGGACAAGATCCGCGCCTACAGCGCAGCCTCGGCGGAGGCCTCCCGCATCGACCGCTACTACGCGACCGCGTGCCGCGACCTCCAGGACCAGTACACGCCCGGCCAGCACGCCGCGTGGCTGCTCACCGTGGGTGACATCCTCGGCGACGTTGCCGCGGGCGCCATCGGCGTCGACATCGCCTCGAAGAAGTCGAACCTGCACGGGCGCGCCCAGGGGCTGCTCGACGAGGCGACCCGGATGATCGACGACCTGCAGGCCCACCCGGAGCGCTACCTCAAGCGCAAGTGGTTCTTCTTCCAGACCCTCGACGAGGCCAGGCTCGAGGCCGACCGGCTCGCGATCGCCGGCAAGCTCGACGAGGCCCAGGACCTGCTCGACCAGTCGCGCCGCCTCGACGACGCCCGGGCCCCGCGCTACCTCGGCCGGTTCGGTCGGGTCCTCGGCCCGATCGGCTTCGGGCTCGGGGTCTTCAACGACTACCAGGAGGGTGAGAGCACCACCCAGGTCGCGGTCTCCCAAGGAGTCTCCACCGGGCTCGGTGTCGCCGCCGGCATCGGTGCCAGCGCGGCGTCCGGCGCCGCTGTGGGCGCGATGTTCGGCTCGGTCGTCCCTGGCGTCGGCACGGCGGTCGGCGCCGTGGTCGGCACTGCCGTCGGCGCCGGCGTCGCGATCTTCGCCGACGGCGCGATCGACTCGCTCTTCGAGAACGGCCCCGACGTGGGGCAGGCGTGGGACGAGGGCGTGGACGCGCTCGCCGACACCGGGGACGCCATCGTGGACGGCGTCTCCGGGGTCGCCGAGACCGTGGGTGGGTGGTTCAGCTGAGCACCCCGACCCCGCAGACGCCCGGCACGCGTCTCCTCGGCCTGGTCGTCGGTCTCGTCGCGATCGCCATCGGCGTGTCCCTGCTGCTGCGGGCCGAGAGCGCCCTCGGCGCGACGGGTGCGGCGCTCTTCGTCGTGCTCGGGCTGGTCGTGGTCCTGTCCCTCGTCGGTGCGGGGCAGGACCCTGCTCCGGTCGAGCGCCAGGTCACCTGGGAGGGCGAACCGGCCAGGTTCCTGCCCCGCCCGGGGAGACGCGCCCAGCTGCTCGGGCTCGTCGTCATGACCCTGCTCGGTGGCTGGTTCGCCGCGATGGGCGTCGTGGGTGCCCTCGAGGAGAGCTGGGTCTGGCCGGTCCTCGCCGTCGTGCCCGCCGTCTACTTCCTCGGGTTCCCCGTGCTTGCGGCGCTGGGGCGGTTCCGGGTCGGCGGCACCTGGCTCACCTCGACGCGGGTGGTCGACGAGCAGCGCGGCCTGCGCAGCGAGCTGGCCCTCGCCGACGTCGACACGGTCACACCGCGCAGCACGACCGTCCACCTCGCTCCGGTCGACTCGGTGTCCGTCGAGCATCGTCGACTCGCGCCGTGGCCGTGGTGCGCCCGGTCGCGCGGTAGCGACCTGGTCGTGGACGCCGGCGCGCACCCCGGGGGGAGCAAGGTGCTCGCCGCCGAGGTGCGGGCGGCCGTGGCGGCCAGTCGGCGCTGACGCCGGTCAGTCCTCGCCCCTGAGGGAGAACGAGCGCAACCGGTCGCCGGCGAACCAGACCCCGACGACCGTGACGAGGATCCCGGCGACGATCGCGTAGCCCAGGTCGGCGGGGTCGGGCAGCTCGGCGGAGATCTCGTGGCCGATGCGCAGGCCCCACTGGCCGATGCTCAGCCACGCGATGCCGCTGAAGAGGTTGCCGAGCAGGCTCTCCCAGATCAGCACGAACATCAGCGACGCGATGACGGCGTGGCGGGTGACCGCCGAGATGGCGAGGAAGAGCGCGGAGTACGCCGTCCCGGCGACGACGGCGCCGACGAAGAGCGCGGTCGCCCGGGTGCTGTCGCCGGCGATGAGGGCGGCGACGAGGATCGGCAGCGCGCCGGCCGCCAGCGTGGCGCCGAGGGCCACCAGCCACTTGCTGATCGCGATGCCGTAGCGGTTCACCGGCTTCGACAGCAGGTAGACGATGGAGCCGTCGTCGACCTCCGGGCCGAGCACCGAGGACGCCGCGAGGATCGCGACGAGCGGGAGCACGAGCGGGTAGCCGAGGTTGGGCAGGACCTCGTAGGCCGCGTCGCCGTCGACGAGCACGGTGACCAGCGCGACGAGCCCGATGAGCAGCACCGGGAAGGCCAGCAGCAGGAGGAAGCGGCGTCGACCCAGCAGGGCTTGCAGGGCGAGCTTGGCAATGGTCCCGTTCATGAGGGGTCCTTGATCATCGGGCCACCAGGTAGGCGAAGACGCTCTCCAGCGACTCGTCGCTGGGGGAGAGCTCGAACAGGGTCACGTCGTGCTGCCGGGCCAGCGCGGGGAGGTCCACCGCGAAGCTGCCGAGATCGCCGACCTGGACGTCGAGGTAGTCGCGGCGCAGGCCGACCGACCGCACCGACTCCTGGGCCATCAGCACGGTGGCGAGCCGGCGGTTGTCGCTCGACTGGACGGCGTACTGCACCGGCCGGTCGGTCATCAGCCGGCGGATCGCGCCGAAGTCGCCGGAGGCGGCGTGGCGGCCCGAGACCACCACCTCGATGTGGCGGGCCAGCCGCTCGACCTCCTCGAGGATGTGGGAGCTGAACAGCACCGTGCGGCCCTCGTCACCGAGGCGGCGCAGGAGGTCCATCAGGTGCATCCGCTGCCGCGGGTCGACACCGTTGAACGGCTCGTCGAGGAGCAGCACGGCCGGGTCGTGGACGAGGGCGGCGGCGATCTTGATCCGCTGCCGCATGCCCTTCGAGTAGGTGTCGAGGCGGCGGCCCCCCGGCTCCACCATGTCGACGACCTCGAGGATCCGTTCGGTGGCGGCGGCCGCGTCGGGCAGGCGGTGCAGGTCGGCGTTGGCACGGACGAACTGGCGACCGGTGAGGTAGCCGAAGCTCAGCTCGCGCTCGGGCACCAGGCCGATCCGTCGGTAGGTCTTGGTGTTGCGCCACACGGGCTTGCCGTCGAGCGTCACCTGTCCTGCAGAGGGCGCGAGGAACCCCGACATCATCGCCATCAGCGTGGTCTTGCCGGCGCCGTTGGGGCCGAGCAGGCCGGTGACGCCGGGGCCGATGGTGAGCGAGACGTCGTTGACCGCCATCACGTTGCCGAACCAGCGTGACGCGGAGTCGAGGACGAGGGTGCTCATCGCGACCCCACCTTCCGGAAGCGGGCGACCAGCCCGAGCAGACAGGCGGCGACGAGCAGCACCGCCACGATGGCGTACGCGGGCACCCAGGCGCCGTCGACCGGGACCGGGGTGTCGACGCCGGCGTCCCAGGCGTTGGCCAGGCCGTTGACCAGGGACCACGGCGAGAACAGCCCGAGGGCGACCGGGACCGTCTCGCTGTCGCCCTCGTAGTAGGCGATGTTCTGCAGCACCGTGACGATCCCGGTGAGGACGATGAGCGCCATCACGGAGCCGACGACGGCGAAGCCGCGGCGCAGGGAGACCGACGAGATCAGCCCGCTGACACCGGCGAGCATCAGGGCGAGCAGCGCCTGCAGCACCACCGCCTTGAGCACGGCGGTCGTCTGGTCGCTCTTGTCGAGCCCGGCCAGCATCGCGCCCGCGAAGAGCACGACGGTGGGGATCGCGGTGAAGAGGAAGATCGCGAGCGTGAGCGAGGCCCACCGCACCACCGCGAACAACGGCGCCGGCAGCGGGCGGGCGAGGTAGAGCACGATCGAGCGGTGGCGGAGGTCGCGGGAGAACAGCACCGGCGCCTGCGCCGCCGCGAAGAGGCTGACCAGCAGCTGCGTCTGGTTGGTGTAGTCGGCGTAGGACACCGGGAGCTCGCCGAGGCCGGTGAGCACCACGACGCCGACGACGATCGTGGCCGGCAGGAGCGACATCGCCAGCAGGACGAACGGCATGACCTTGGACTTGCCCGACCGTCCGAGGCCGTAGGCGTGGCGCAGGCCGGTGACGAACAGGGTGCGCGCGATCGCCGGTGTGCCCTCGCGGGCGCCGTCGAAGTGGCGGTAGCCGAGGTCGTGGATGACGCCGGGGCGACCGGCGTCGGGGGAGAGGTCAGACACGGGTGCCTCCTTCGAGGAAGACGTCCTCGAGGTGGCGCCGGTCGGGCTGGAGCCGCATCAGGCCCAGGCCGAGGTCGGCGGCGACGTCGCGGATCAGGTCGTGGACGGCCCCGCCCTCGGCCAGCTCGGGTGGCGGTGGGTCGATCGCGACCATCGTCCCGCGGGGCCGGCAGGTCAGCCCGCGCTGGGCGAGCGCCTCACCGAGCCGGTCGCGCTCGGTCTCGGTGCCGACGACCTCGACGAGCAGGCCGCCGGTCCGCTGCAGGAAGTCGCCGGTCGCGCTGCTGCGCAGCAGGTGGCCGCCGTCGAGGACGATCACGTGGTCACTGACCTGCTCGAGCTCGCCGAGCAGGTGGGACGTGACGAGCGCGGCGATGCCGAACTCGGTGCCGATGCGCCGCACCAGGTTCAGCATGTCGGTGCGGGCGGCCGGGTCGAGGCCGTTGGTCGGCTCGTCGAGGAAGACCAGGCGTGGGTCGTGGGCGAGCGCCTGCGCGAGCTTGGCGCGCTGCTTCATGCCGGTGGAGTAGCCCCCCATCGGCCGGTAGCGCTCCTCGTCGAGGCCGACGTGGCGCAGCACGTCGGCGGCCCGCTCGCGCGCCGCCGACGCCCCGAGGCCCGACATCCGGGCCATGTGCACGACGAAGTCGCTCGCGCTGACGTCGGGAGGCAGGCAGTCGTGCTCGGGCATGTAGCCGACGAGCCGTCGGATCTCCTGGCCCTCGTGCTCGATGTCGTGACCGAGCACGCTCGCGTGCCCGCCCGTGGGCTCGAGCAGCCCGAGCAGGACCTTGATGAGCGTCGACTTGCCGGCGCCGTTGGCGCCCACCAGTCCCGTCACGCCGTCGCCGACCTCGACCGTGAGGTCGGTCAGCGCATGGACCGTCCCGTAGTGCTTGGTGAGCCCCGCGGTCGAGATGACCGGCGCGAGCCCCATGAGTTCCCCCGTCACGACCGCCACGCTAGCGGGGTGACCACTGCATGGCATCAGGGATCGTCCCGATCCCTGTGGAGGTGTCGTGAAGATCGGGTCTTCGGCAGTCCAGCCCGAGGCGGGCCCTAGGCTTGGGCCCACATTCCCCGGTTGGTCTGCCGGTAGGGCCCGCCTGACTTTGAATCAGGACTAGCGACGTAGGTTCGACTCCTACCCGGGGAGCTGGCCGGTCCCTTGTAGCGTCGCGGCATGGCCATCTCCGAGATCGTCGGCGTCTACGACGCGGACGGCGGCCTGCTCGGTGAGGTGGCGTACGTCTGGGGCAAGGTGCGCGGCACCCGGCACTGCGGGCTGTGCGACATCACCCACGCGACGGTCCGCCGCAAGCGCGAGTGGGACCGGATGGTGGCGACCCTCCCGGTGCCGGTGCGGATGCTGCACCTCAACGAGGTGGACGAGGCCCAGGCGGCGGCGGTCGCGGCCACGCGGGCCCCGGTCGTGCTCGCGCTCGACGGCGGGGCGTGGCGCGAGCTGGTCGGCGCGCAGGAGCTGGACGAGATGGACGGCTCAGTGGCCGCGTTCGAGGCCGTGGTCCGCAGCCGGCTCGCAGTGCGCGACGAGGCCTGACGCGTCGACACCCCCCCGGGCCCTCGTCCGTCCGGGGGTAGTCAAGGGAGAGGTGGGCCGGGTCGGGCCCGTCGAGGGACGGATGTCCCTTGACTAGCCCGGCTGGCCGCGGCTACTGGTCGGCGGACCCGTCCGCGGCGTCGGGCAGCAACGCCCGGTCGAGGAAGCCGACCACCCGGCGCTCCCACTCCTCGGGCGTCGTCCGGAGGCCCTGCATGTGCCCGGATTCGGGGACGGTCCAGACCTCCACGCCCGTGCTGTCGCCGGCGATGAAGTCGGCGGCCAGCGTCTCGGTCTCCACCCCGCCCGCTGCGACGAGCAGGAACGTCGTCGGGTCGCCGCGACCGGTCGCCGTGTCGACGGACTGGCGCAGGGAGGCCGGCTCCGGGGCGTCGGTCAACAGGTCGGTGACGCCGTAGGTGAGGTCGTCGATCCACTGCTGGACCTCCCCGCGCGCGCCGTACGCCGACAGGTAGCCCTTGTCGTCCGCGGTGCGGTTGGTCGCCCCCTCCGCCACGACGGCCGCGACGCGGTCGTCCACGCCGGCGGCGCCGATCGCCTCCTCGCCACCCATGGACAGGCCGACGAGCCCGATGTGCCCGGGTGAGACGTCGGGCAGGTCCGCCAGGTGGTCGACGGCCCCGGCCGCGTCCTGCTCGCCGTACCACCCGAAGTCCATGCCGGGGCCCGAGCTGGCGCCGTGGCCCCGTGCGTCGTAGAGCAGGACGCCGTAGCCGTGCCCGGCGAGCACCGCCGCCTCGTCGAGCACGCCGGTCCGGGTGGAGCCCGCGCCGTGCAGCAGCGCGACCGCGGCGCCGTTGCGGGAGGGGACGTACCACCCCTCCAGCCGTACGCCGTCGCTGCTGGGGAAGGCGACGTCGCGATAGGCCAGGCCCACGTCGGCCGGCGTGCGGCCGTCGAGCTCCGGACGCGGCGGGTAGGCGGCCGCGACCGCCTGCCCGATCGTCCACAGCGACAGGTAGGTGCCGAGCAGGAGGAGCGGCACCGTGACCACCCACCACCGCCGCCGGGTGCTGCGCAGGAGCACGACCGCGGCCCACGCGGACCCGACGAGACCGACCGCCAGCAGGGCGAACCCCCACGCCGCGGCGGCGGTGGGACCTGCTTCGGCGTAGTGGCGGGGGCCGGTGCCGACGCCGACGGCGAGGAGGACGAGCCCGGCCACGAGGACCAGGCACGTGACGCCGCGGCGTGCGGCCGTGCCCACCACCGGCTCCTACATCTCGAACACCAGGCGCGCGGGCACCTCGCCCGCGAGGACCTCCTCGAAGCAGGCGTTGACGTCCTCGAGGCGGCGGGGCTCGGTGACCACCCGGGTCAGGCCGCGTGCGTGGAGGTCGAAGCAGTCGGTGAGGTCGTTGCGGGTGCCCACCAGCGACCCGATGACCGAGATGCCCTTCAGCACGGTCTCGAAGACCGGGAGCTCGAGGCGGTTGTCGGCGGGGAGGCCGACCAGGACGAGCCGCCCGTGGGGGTTGAGGGCGGCGTGGGCCGCGCGCATCGCCGCCGGGGACGGCACGGTCACCAGCGCGACGTCGACGCCACCGAGGGCCTCGAGCTCGGCCTGCTGGTCGCCGCGGCCGTCGACCACGTGGTCGGCACCGAGGTCCTGGGCCAGCTGCAGCTTGTCGTCGTGCACGTCCACCGCGACGGTGCGGGAGCCGAAGACCCGGGCGTACTGCAGGCCGAGGTGGCCCAGCCCGCCGATGCCGACGACCATCGCGGTCTCGCCGGGCTGCGGGGCGGCGACCTTGAGCCCCTTGTAGGTCGTCACGCCGGCACAGGTCAGCGGGGAGGCGTCGCGGGAGCTGACCGTGTCGGGCACCGGCACGACGTGGCTGGCCCAGGCGACGGCGTACTCGGCGTAGCCGCCGTCCATGCTGAAGCCCATGTAGGCGGGGGTCGAGCAGTAGGTCTCCCAGCCGGCGACGCAGGCACGGCAGTGGCCGCAGGCGTGACCGAGCCAGGGGAGGGCGACGCGCTGGCCGACCCGCACCGGCAGCTCGGCGTCGCCCGGGCCCACCGCCTCGACCGTGCCGACGCCCTCGTGGCCCGGGATCAGCAGGTCCTTCGGCTTCGCCGGCCACTCGCCGCGCGCGGCGTGGATGTCGGTGTGGCACAACCCGCAGGTGTCGATGCGGACGAGCACCTGGCCGGGGCCGGGCTCGGGGACCGGGACGTCGCGGATCTCGAGCGGTTCGCCGAGGGCGGGGACTACTGCTGCCTTCATGGGTGACTCCTTGTCGCGGATCGGATGGGGATGGCGATGAGCAGGGCGCCGGCCAGCAGGAACATGCCGGCGAGGATGAACAGGACGGCGATGACCGCGTTGAGGACGGGCAGCTCGGCTCCGGTGGAGACGTCGGCCGCGACGCCCTTGCCGGCGTCCGCGCGCATCAGCACGACGGTCCAGTCGCCGTCCTCGAGGTCCCAGGTCAGCGTGGCCTCGCTGCCGGTGGCCTGCACCGTCCAGAACGTCTGGTCGGTGGGCGCCGCCTCCGGCGCTCCTCCGTCCGTGGCGTCCAGGACGGCCTCGCCGTCGCGGAAGTCGCGCAGGGTGTCGCGGGAGACGTCACCGAGGTAGCGGTCGACGTCGGACGTCGGGGCGACGCCCACGAAGAGCGGTGTCCCCGAGTCCGCCCGGACGTGGACGCGGACCTCGCCGAGCCACACGGACGGCACCCACGAGGTCGCGCCGTCGGTGTCGATCTCCGCGTCCTCGGTGGTGATGGCGTAGGTCGCGCTCTCCAGCGAGGTCGTCGGGGTCATCAGGAAGCCGTCGTCGCGCCCGGTGGCGCTCGCCAGGGCCAGCGTGCCGCCGGCTCCCGCGAAGCCGAGCCCCATGAGCACCAGCAGGGAGCCGATCACCACGGAGACGACGCGACCGGTCGACCAGCCGCCCCGCCCGCCGGGACCGGGGGGCTGCGGCCCGTACGGCGACGGGGGCACGGGAGCCTGCGGAGGGGGCTGACCGGGGGCCTGCTGGGTGGCCGGCGGAGGCGCGGCGGGCGGCACGGCGGGTGGTACGGCGGACGACGCAGCGGGTGACGCGCCCGCTGACGGGCCCGCCGGCGGGAGCGCGGTGTCGTACGTCTCGTGGCCGCCCATGTCGAGGCGGAAGGGCGGGTACTGGTCGGTCATCAGCGCGACGTAGCCCGCCACCCTCAGCACCCACCTGTTGAGGCCGAGGACGAGGTCGAAGACCTGTTGCGGGTAGCGGCCGGTGAACAGCAGGACGACCGCGGCGACCAGGACCAGGACGCCGATCAGGCTGATGCCGATCCAGTTCTCGTCGTCGGCCGCGTCCACGCCGTAGGCGACCCCGCCCGCGAACAGCGCCACGATCAGGTAGTGGGGGATGGCCAGCAGCCACCACTTCACCAGCACCAGTCCGCGCGAGAGCCGCTCGGGGTAGTCCACGGAGAGGTGGGCGGGGTAGTCCGGCACGTCAGCCAGCGTGAACGGCGGGTAGCGGTCGGTGCCGAGCGCGCCGTAGGCGTAGTAGGAGACGCGCCAGCTCCACCGCATGACGCCGACGTTGAAGTCGAAGATCGCGCGCGGGTAGCGGCCGGCGAACAGGATGGCGAAGAACGCGACCACGCTCATCACGAAGAAGGCCAGCCACAGGAAGGCGAGCACGACGTAGTGGGGGATGGCGAGCAGCCACTTCACCAGCCAGAGCCCCCGGCTCAGGCGGGGGTCGAGGTCGGCGTCGACGTGGACGGGGTAGGCGGTCGGAGCCGTCGAGGTGGTCATCGGGGGTCTCCTCTCCAGTAGGCGGCCCGGCCCGGCGTGGCCCGGCCGGACCGCTCCTCGCCTCGATCGTCGCCGTGCGCACGGGCGGGCAGGCAGGGCCGAACGACCTCTCCGCGGGAGTCCCGGGGCAGGACCTAGGACCCTGTCGGCCCGGGAAGGGCCGGACGAGACTCGGACCACACAGCCGAGGAGGAACTCCCGTGATGCCCTACGCGCCAGCCCCCAGCCCGCCCGACCCGGTGCGGGTCCTCGTGGAGGACGTCCCCGACCTCGCCGAGCGCGTCAGGGTCGCCGCGCGACGAGCCCGGGCCTCGGCCCGCGCCGTCGAGCTCGTCGAGCCGACCGTGCCCGCGTGCGACCACGAGGAGCGCGCCCGCGTGATCCGCCGCATGGACGAGGCCCTCGACGTCGCCCGGCGTGCGGCGCCGGGTCTCCAGATCCGCGTGGGCAGCCCGGTCGAGCCACCACGGCCCCGGCGCGCGACGTGACCGTGACGACGGGGGTGCGGGAGGTCGGGGTCGTCCCGGTCCCCCTCGAGCGCCTGGCGTCGCTGCTCCCGCCGGACCGCGTCGAGCGCCTCGAGCGCTACGCCGACGCTGCCCGCCGGATGCTGGACGGCCGCACGCTGTGGAACGTCAACTCGACGGCGCGCGGCGGCGGGGTCGCGGAGATGCTCCACGGGCTGGTGGCGTACGCCGCCGGCACGGGGGTCGACATCCGCTGGCTGGTCGTGGGCGGGGACCCCGACTTCTTCGCGATCACCAAGCGGATCCACAACCGGTTGCACGGCGTCGCGGGCGACTCGGGTGCGCTCGACGCCGCCGCCCGTGCGACGTACGACGCCACCCTTGCGCGGCAGGGCCGGGAGGTGCTCGACCTCGTCCGGCCGGGCGACGTGGTGCTCCTCCACGACCCCCAGACCGCGGGACTCGCCGTCTCGCTCCGCGACCGCGGCGCGTGGGTGATCTGGCGGTGCCACGTCGGCCTCGACGAGCACAACGCGTGGACGCGTCAGGCCTGGGGGTTCCTCCGCGAGCTCGTCGAGCCCGCGCACTCCTGCGTCTTCTCGCGCGCGCAGTTCGCGCCCGACTGGGTCGACCGGACGTGGCTGCGCGTGATCCCGCCGTCCCTCGACCCGTTCAGCTCCAAGAACACCGACCTCTCCGACACGCAGGTCCGGGCGCTGGTGCACCGCGAGGGGCTGGTCGTCGAGGGCGCCCCGCTGCCGGTGGACGGGCGGGTCGTGCTGCAGGTCAGCCGGTGGGACCGGCTCAAGGACATGGCCGGCGTGCTGGACGCGTTCGCCCGGCACCTCGAGCAGCTCCCGCCCGACGTCCACCTGGTGCTCGCCGGACCCGAGGTGACCGCGGTGGCCGACGACCCGGAAGCGGCCGGCGTGCTGGCCGAGTGCCGCGCCCAGTGGCGCACCCTGCGCGCACCGGCGCGCGAGCGCAGCCACCTGGTGTCGGTGCCGATGGACGACGTCGAGGTCAACGGCCTCACCGTCAACGCCCTGCAGCGGTGGTCGACCGTCGTGGTCCAGAAGAGCCTCGCCGAGGGGTTCGGCCTCACCGTCACCGAGCCGATGTGGAAGAGCCGGCCGGTCGTGGCGTCCGCCGTCGGCGGCATCCGGGACCAGGTCGAGCACGGCGTCAGCGGGCTGCTTCTCGACGACCCGCACGACGGGGCGGCGCTGGTGGCGGCCCTCGCGTCGCTGCTGTCCGACCCCGCCCGGTGCGAGGCCATGGGTCGGGCCGCCCACCTCCGGGTGCACGAGCACTACCTGGCCGACCGGCACCTCATCCAGTGGGTCGAGCTCATGGGGCAGCTGATGGGGGAGGGGTAGGCCCGGAGGCCGCCCGGTAGGCGTCCAGCGCGGTGGGCAGGGTGGGGAAGATGTGCTCGGCCCCGATCCGCTGCAGCACCCCGCTGGGCTGGAGCACGTCGCGCTGGTCCTGCTTGAGCCGGGCGATCGCCAGCACGACACCCTGCTCCGCGAGCTCGGCGCGCAGGGTCTCGAGCGCGTCGGCGCCGGTGAGGTCGACCTCGCCCATCGCCTCGAAGTTGAGCAGCACCCACTCGGGGTCGTAGGCCACCACCGACTCGCGCACGCGGGACAGGAAGTTCTCCGCGTTGGCGAAGAACAATGGGGCGTCGTAGCGGTAGACCAGCAGCCCGGGCACGGCCTCGGCGTCGTCGTAGTCGTCGACGTCGTGCATGCCCGCCAGGTCGGGGACGAGTCCCTCCACCGCGTCGTGGGGCCGGGCCACCCGGCGGAGCACGTCGACGAGCGAGAGGCTGACCGCGACCAGCACGCCCTCGAGCACGCCCACGACGACCACGCCGAACGTGGTGGCCAGGGCGATCAGCAGCTCCGCGCGCCGGTAGCGGGCGATCCGGGCGAACTCGGGTACGTCGACCAGGCGCAGGCCGGCGTAGACCACGACCGCCGCCAGGGCCGCGTCGGGGAACCGGGCGAGGACGGGGCGCAGCGCCACGACCAGGAGCAGCGCGGCGCCGAGCGTGGCGAGCCCCGTCCAGCGGGTCCGGCCCCCGACCGCGTCGGCGATCGCCGTACGGCTGCCCGAGCTGCTGACCGGGAAGCCGTGCACCGCCCCCGCCGCGATGTTGGCGGCGCCCAGCGCGAGGAGCTCGCGCCGGGCGTCGACGCGGTCGCCGTGCCGGGCGGCGAACGCGCGCCCGGTGAGCACGTTGTCGGTGAAGCCGACCACCGCGATGGCGAGGGCCGTGGTCAGCAGTGCCCACGACCCCAGGGACGACACGGACGGCAGGCCCACCGTCGGCAGCGCGAACGGCAGCGTGCCGACGACCGCCACCCCGTCGTCGGACAGCCCGGCCACGGAGACCGCGAGCGTCGCGGCCAGCATCCCGGCCAGCGGCACCGGCCCGGTGGGCCACAGGCGGGCCCCGAGCAGGAGCACGGCCAGCGTGCCGAGGCACACCGCGAGGGTGGGCCCGTGGATCGCCGACGGGTGCTGCGCCAGCCACCACGCCTCGGCCAGCGGGTCGCCGTCGGGGACGTCGGCGCCCGTGGCGCGGCCGGCCTGGGACAGGATCATCAGGCCGGCGATGCCGGCCATGTAGCCGACCAGCACGGGCTTGGAGAGCAGGTCGGAGAGGAAGCCCAGCCCGCCGGCCCAGGCGAGCAGGCACACCGCGCCGACGGCGAGGGCCAGCAGCGCCGCGGTGTCCCTGGTGGACGCGCCGGGTGCCGTGATCGACGCCAGCGCGGCGCCCGTCATCAGCGCGGTCGTGGACTCCGGCCCCACCGACAGCTGCGGCGAGGAGCCGACCACGAAGTAGACCGCGAGGGCGACGAACGCCGCCCACAGCCCCGCCTCGGGCGGCATGCGGGCCAGACCGGCGTACGCCAGCACCTGGGGAACGAGGTAGGCGGCCACAGTGATCCCGGCGAGGACGTCGCGCCGCAGCACCCGTCCGCCGGGAGGTCGTGGACCCCGGGGACGCCTCGACGCGTTCATGTGGCCCCCTTCCCGATGCGGTTCGCCCAGTCGAGCGCGCACAGGGCGTGCGGGATAGGGCTGAAGGTCCCGCCCCGCCACCCGCGACCCGGTGGGCTCAGGGACGGCCGGCAGCGAGGCGCGACGGACCGGATCGACGACGCGGCCGGTCGACAGGCTCGTGCGAACCTCAGGCTGGTCGTCGGACGGTCATCAGGTAGCTGCCATAGAGGGGTAGCGGGAGCCGTCTTCCGATCACGGACGACCACCGACCAGTCCCGGCGACCTCCTCGACCGAGAACTGCTTGAAGCGCAGGTATTGCGTGAGAGCCGTCGGGCAGTGCGCACTGACGTGGGCACTGCCCAACATCGTGCCGCCGTATCGAAGTCGCAGGAGGAAGTAGTGCGGGTTCGGCGTGGTGAGGAGGAGTCTCCCTGATGGTCGCAGGAGTCGCCGCACTGCTTCGAGCAACGCGTCGATCGCGTCCAGCGGGACGTGTTCGATCACTTCCCCGAGGAGGATCGCGTCGTACGGTTCACCGTCGCCGACGTAGTCCTGCAGGTACCCCCCACTCAGCCGGTCGTAGATCCCGGGCGCCATCTCGGCGACGTACTCCGGTACGAGGTCGACTCCGTGGAGCGTCACCGAGGGGAAGGCTGCTCGGATGACCGACCCACCTCGCCCCGTGTTGCACCCGACGTCGAGAATCCGTTCGACCGAGCCGGGCAGGCGCTGGGCGAACTGCCCGTAGCGTCGCACGGTGAAGGGGTCGGTCTCCGCGACTTCCATCTCGCGGTTCAGCTGTTCGAGTGACTTGTCGGTGCTCAATGAAGTTCCCCCGTCGCAAGCAGGCCATCCAGCGGCCGGACGCTTCAGGTGCGGCCGGGTTGGGCGAGTCGGTCGCGTCTGCGTCTCGCACAACCGGATACACCGTTGTCCCGAGATCTCGCGAACGCTCGTAGGAGAATCCCCAAATTTTGCCCGCAGGCATACCCCGGATGTGCATTACGTTTGCCTCTGCGTGATGGCAGGGGGCGCTCGTGCCATGCACCGAAACGACGATGCCCAATGCCTCGAAGGATGAATTGCCATGAGCTCAAAGCCCACCTGGCTTCGGCCTGCGGCGCTCGTCTCCCTGCCGGGACTGGCCCTCAGCCTCCTGGTCGCACCAACCGGGGTGCAGGGCGCCGTGCCGCTCTCGGAGGCGTCATCGCCCCGACCTTCGGCGAGCGAGACGGTCGCACAACCGCGTGAGCAGGCACGACGCAAGCCGTGGCCGTCCGCTGCCAACACCGGCGTGCCCGCAGGCGTGCAGCTGCAGCCCTACCGCGGTCCCTGCACGATCACCCGTGACGGCACGGTCATCGACGCCAAGCTGGTCGACTGCGACCTCGAGATCCAGGCGGCGGGCGTGGTGATCACGAGGTCGAGGATCAACGGCACGGTGTGGAACGACTACGAGGCGCACGACACCTCGTTCAAGATCAAGCGGTCCAACGTGGACGCCGGCGACGAGCCTTGGACGGGCATCGGCTCGATCAGGTTCACCGCCCGGCGGGTCGAGGTGGTGGGCGGGTCACGCTCGATCATGTGCTGGTTCAAGTGCAAGGTCATCGACAGCTATGTCCACGGTCAGATGACCGACGAGACGGGCGTGCACCACGAGTCCGGCATCCGCATGGGGTCGCGCGCCAAGCTCATCCACAACACGCTGACCTGCGACGCTCCCGACGTCCCGCCCGACGCCGGCTGCTCGGCCAGCCTCACCGGCTACGGAGACGGCGCGGTCGTCGAGGACAACCTCATCGAGAACAACCTGTTCCTCGCCTCGACCGGGGGTGCGTGTGCCTACGGCGGTTCCACGCGCGGCAAGCCCTACTCCGAGGGCGTCAACAACATCAGGTTCATCGACAACGTCTTCGAGCGTGGCCCGACGGGCAACTGCGGCTACTGGTTCGCCATCACCGACTTCGACAAGTCCGCGCCCGGCAACGTCTGGAGCGGCAACCGGTGGCGCCACAGCAAGCAGCGCGTGCCTCCGGCCTGAGGCGGGGGACGGGTCAGGGTCGGGACTGTCCGACTCTCGGCACGGGATGCGCGTCGATGACCTCCTCGTAGAGGTCGAGCATCTGCGTGACCCGGTGCTCCCACAAGTGGGTGGACTCGACCTTGCGCCGCCCTGCCCGACCCATCCGGGCCCGCAGGCCGGGGTCGGTCACGAGCCGCCTCAGGGCGGCTGCGACGTCCTCGGCCAGCTGTGTCGGACTCTCGGCCCGGAGCCTGAAGCCGCAATCGTCGTCGACGTTGGCGCCGGGGCCGCCGCGCGCGCACACCACCACGGGCAGGCCGGCTGCCATCGCCTCGAGGGCGACGTTGCCCCCGGGCTCGCGATAGCTGGGGAAGACGAAGACGTCGGCGCGCTCGTAGAAGCCGATCACCTGCTCGCGAGGGAGCGAGCCGTGAAAGCGGACCCGCGCACCGAGCCCCAGCGCGGTGGTCAGCTCCTCGCACGCGCTCCGGTCGTTGCCGTCGCCCACGACGTCCAGCGTGACGTCGAGGTCGCGCAGCTGGTCGAGCGCCCGGATGACGTCGCGAAGGCCCTTGGTCCGGATCGTGCGTCCGACGTGGAGCAGGCGGACGCTGCCGCGACGGGCCGAGCGGTCCACCTCGGGGGGGAGCTCGCGCACCGCGGTCTCGCTCATGATCGCCAACCGCGTCAACGTCAGCCCGGCGAGGAGGTCGCCGACGTAGGGCGCGATCCCCACGACGCATGCGGCCTGCTCGTAGGTACGCCTGAGCAGCGGGTCGTGCGCGAGTCGCGCCTGATCCAGCGCGCGGAGCCGCTGGTACCACGGTGTCCCGCCCTCCTCCTCGACGAAGGCCGGCGGAGACTCGAGGCCGCCGCCCACGGGGCCGAGGACCACCGGCACACCCAGACCGGTCGCGGGGCTCGGGTAGCGCATCGCGACCGGGACGACCTGGTGCACGACGTCGAAGTGCTCCCCCTCGGCGGTCCGACGGCGGATCCACTGGCGCGCGCGGACGTAGAACGGCGCGTATCCGGGCTGCAGGAGGCTGTTGAACCGTTCGAAGCGGCCCACGCCCGGGGGCTCGGGCCACTCGACGATCCGTACGCCGCTGAGTTGCTGGGAAGGGGGGACGTGGTCGCGCTTGTGGCTGGTCAGGAGAGTGACGTCGGCACGCTGCGACAGCAGCTCGGCCCATTGGTGGGCGAGCCAGGACTCACCGACGTCCTGTCCGTCACAAGCGGGGGCGATCAGCAGTACGTCGCGCACTGGTCCTCCTCGTCGGGGTCAGCTCGGAAGCAGGTGGTCGGAGGCGCCGAGCACCACTGGGCGCCGGCCAGGGCGCAGGAGCGCGTGGAGCGTCGGCCAGGAGCGGCGGTGCCCCATGACCGCGCGTCGGAGCTCGTTGAGGACCGTGATCACGAAGTAGACCCAGGCGAGCGCCGTGCCGGAACGACGACGATAGATCCGAATCCGGTTGACGATCTTCATGGTGTGCGTCGTCGCGCTCTCGCCGGAGCCGCCGCCCACGTGCATCCCTCCCGCGCTCGGGGTGTAGACGGTCATCCATCCCAGGTCCTTCGCGCGAAGGCTGAAGTCGGTCTCCTCCGAGTAGAGGAAGTAGGTCTCGTCGAGTCCCGCCACGGCGCGGTAGCACTCGGCGTCGATCAGGAGGATGGCCCCGACCGCCCAGTCCACTGCATGCTCGTGCTCGTAGGCCGCGGGGTCCTCGATCCGCTCGGCGAAGGTGGCGAGTCCGGTGAAGCTGAGGCCCCCCGCCCGTGCCAGGCTCGGCTTCCTCCGGAGCGTGGGGGAGAGGGTGCCGTCCGCCTCCCGCACGCGCGGTGCCACCACGCCGACGTGCGGTCGGCGGGCGACCGCGGCCATGGCGGGCACGGCGCCCGGGTCCAGCGCGGCGTCCGGGTTGAGGATGAGATAGGTCCGTGCGGGGCTCGACTCCGCGACGCCACGGTTGACCCCGGCCGCGTATCCGACGTTGGACGATCGGATCACCCGGCAGTCGGTCCGGGCGTCGAGGAGCGGGAGGGTCCCGTCGGTCGACCCGTTGTCGACGACGGTGACGCTGTAGGTCAGGTCACCCATCGCTGCAGGCACGCTGTCGAGCAGCTCAGAGACGTGCGCCGCACTGTTGTACGTGACCACCACGACCGCCACGTCCAGGAGCACGAACGCACTATAGCCACGCCGAGGGTCCGCAGGACCCTCGTGGGATCATGCGGACGGCGCGTCCTGGCGCGTGGGTGGCCGAGAGGGCGGGACGGGCGCCCCCTCCGACGTCAGGCGGCGCAGTGCCCCGCTGAGGCCCAGCAGCAGGAAGAGGGTGCCCATCGTCTGGGAGAAGGCGAAGGCGTCGAAGAGGGCCAGGCTCACGAACCCCACCACGACGCTGGCGACGAGGCTGGTCGCGAGATCCCTGCTGGCGGGGTCGTCGCTCTGCCGCCTGACGCGGAGCAGAGTGCGGACGGCGACGACGGCCAGGGTGAGGAAGGCGATGGTTCCCAGAAGACCGACCGTGACGAGGAGCAGGAGGTACTGGTTGTCGAAGATGCGGTACTTGGGCAGGAAGGTGCCCAGCCCTCGCCCCAGCACGGGAGCGCGCTCGATGAAGGTCGCGGCCAGGTCGAAGCTCCCGGTGCGGGAGGCGACGCTCGGGTCCTCGGAGGCTCCCGAGAACAGCCGCACGATTGAGTTCAGGAGGTTGGGCGTGACCACCAGCATCGCGACGACACCGACGCCCGCCAGCCCGAGGATCTGCCAACGACGACGTGCCTCCCAGCCGGTCATGCAGATCACCAGGCCCACGATCGCCCCCAGGTAGGCAGAGCGGGAGGACGTCAGGGGGACGAGCGCCCCGATAGCAGCCGCCGGGAACCACCGGACCCACACGCGATGCGTCGTGTCGTGGAAGGCGACGTGGAGCGCGATGGGGAGGAGCAGGGCGATGACCACACCGAACTCGATGGGGTGGACCGACGTGCCGGACGGTCGTGGGAAGCCGCCGCGGTCGAAGTTGCCCGCCACCTGGGTGACCGTCAGCCCCGGGATCGACACGCGGTCCACCCAGGACTGCCTGGTCAATGCCTGGAGGAGTCCCAGGACCGCGAGCAGGCCCCCGCCGAAGGCGATGCGCCGGACAAGGGTGCGGAGCTCGGGCAGGGTGTCCAGCGCGTCATGGGCGACGAGGAAGGTGCCGGACCAGGAGATGAGGGCCAGCACCGCGACGTCAGCCGGGCTGACCTCGTCGGGGCTGATCGGGTGGGACATGGCCCAGGCGTAGGTCAGGCCGACGCAGAAGAGGAAGAACGCGAGCGCGCGACGCACGGGCTGCGGCCCTGCGTCGCTGGTCTGGGCGGCCGCCGTCCGGAGGACCACCCAGAGCAGGAAGCTGGCGAGGCCGAACACCATGGCGAGCGATCCCGCGCTCCCCAACGGCCCGATGATCTGGGTCGACGGGACACCGAGCAGGAGCACGAGGTAGGCGGTGAGCCAGGAGATCGGGTTCATGGTCAGGGCTCGAGGTCGTGCTCAGTGCGGCTTCCTGGAGCGGGCCTTGCCGCTGCGAGGCCGGCCGGTCCGGCCTCGCTGTGCTGGGCTGCCTGCGACAGGACGCGAGGCTGGCTGTGGTTCGGGGTCGACCGGATCGGACCCGTTCGGCTCCGCGTCCTCCGGCTGGACGCCGCCGGCCCGGTCAGGAAGTCCGGTTGGATCGTCCTGCGGGGGGTCTTCCGGTGCGACCGCGCCGCTCTCCGCCGCGATCGCGCGGACCCGGCGCTGACGGCTCCGCCCGTCGATGGCGCTCGCGAGGAGCACCGTGGCCACCAGCCCGAGAGCGACGGCTGCGATGACCAGGCGGACGGTTCCTCCTCTGTCTGCCGTGGCGGTCTCGTCCTGGGTCAGGACCATCGCCCGCACCGTCGCCTCCGGGGGCGTGCCCACCTCGTTCTGCAGTCGTTCGAGCGTCGTGATCGCTTCTTGGATGAGGGGTGGCAGCGCTGCCAGCGTCGTGTCGTCCGACGACCCGGAGACGTCGATCGCGACGATTGGCCCGCGGGTGGACTCCTCGATGGTCACCGCGTAGCCGACGTCGGGGAACTGGTCACCGAACTTGTCGCGCACCGAGGTGCTGCTGAGCGAGGCGACGACGACGCGTGCCGGGAGCTCGAGGCCGCTGAGCTCGAGGAAGGGGTTGCCGTCGTCGCCCACCGTGGTCTGCGACGGCAGCAGCATGACGAGTGCGCGCGCGGTGTAGGTGGGCGGACTGGAGACCGAGGCTCCGAACCCGAGGACGGCGGATGCCAGGACCCCGAGCACCAAGAGGTACCAGCGTCGGCGAGCGATGCCGATGAGGGCTGGCTTGTCCATGAGAGTCCGTGTCCCGTGAGTCGGCGTGCTTGGCCCCTGAGTCTGACTGGAGGCTGGCGCGTACGATAGCAACCTGTCTCAAGTTGTACTCCCACGGCGAGAACCGGACCGATGACACTCTCAGATCTCTTCGCCACCGCGTGGCGTCACCGAGTCGTCGTCGTGCTGGGCCTGGTCGTCACCCTGGCCGCGGGGTTGCTCGCGATCCAGTACCGCACGGTGTACTGGACCCGGACCGAGGTCGTCTTCCTCGTGCCCCGCAACGAGTTCCACCCCAACGCCTTGTCGTCGTCGGAGTCGATCGTGATCACCGCCGGAGCCGTTGCCAAGGTCGTGCTCGGACCCGGCCGGGTCCCCAAGTACGCCTCTCCCGAGGCGACCTTGGTCGGCGCCGGTGTCCGCGAGGGATGGTCCATCGGACTCCCGGACAACGGCGGCCAGTGGGCGACGAACTTCGACAGCCAGGTGCTCAGCATCGAGGCCGTGGGTCCTTCGCAGACGTTCGTGCTGGACAAGGTGCGCGAGCTCCGCGAGAGGATCGCCACCAGCCTGGACGACCTGCAGGAGGCGGAGGGTGTCTCGCAGCGCAACCGGATCACGGTGAAGGCCTCACCCCAGGTCCCCACGGTCTACGGGGTCACCGGAAGCCGTCCCCGGGCGCTCGTGATGACGGGTCTGCTCGGTGCCGGACTGACCCTGGCCGCCGTCCTTACCCTCGAGGCTCGTCGATCATCGCGTCGCGTCGAGCCGCTGCCGCAGCGACGGGAGCTGGCGGCTGCAGGCCGCTGATCCGCTGGACGGTCGACCGGTGACACACTGCGGCCATGGACAACCTCACCGTCATCGTCCTCGCCGCCGGCGGCGGCACCCGCATGAGATCCAAGACCATGAAGGTGCTGCACCCGATCGGCGGGCGCTCCATGATCGGCCACGTGCTGCACGCCGTGCAGGCCGTGGAGCCGACCAGGGTCGTCGCGGTGGTCGGTCACCAGCGCGAGCAGGTCGGGCCGCACATCACCGGGCTGCTGCCGTCCGCGGTGCTGGCGGTCCAGGAGACGCAGCAGGGCACCGGTCACGCCGTACGCGTCGCGATGGAGGCCTCGGGCACGACGAACGGCACCGTGATCGTGGCCGCCGGCGACACCCCGCTGCTCGAGGGCGAGTCGCTGCGCGCCTTCGCCGAGGAGCACCACGCCGCGCAGCGCGCGGTGAGCATCCTGAGCGGCCGGCTGGCCGACCCCTTCGGCTACGGCCGGATCGTGCGCAACCACGAGGGCGACGTCGAGGCGATCGTGGAGGAGAAGGACGCGACGCCGGAGCAGCGCGAGATCGACGAGATCAGCTCGGGGATCCTGGCGTTCGACGCCGAGTTCCTCGTCTCGGCGCTGGCCCGGATCACCAACGACAACGCCAAGGGCGAGTACTACCTCACCGACGCCGTCGGCCTGGCGCGCGAGGACGGGCTCACCGTCGGCGCCCACCTCATCGACGACGTCGCCCAGACGGCCGGCGCCAACGACCGCGCCCAGCTGGCCGAGCTCGGTCGCGAGCTCAACCGGCGCATCGTGACCCACTGGATGAAGGAGGGCGTGACGGTCATGGACCCGGCGACCACCTGGATCGAGGCCGACGTGGTCCTCGAGCCCGACGCCACGATCCTGCCCGGCACCCAGCTCCTCGGTGCGACCGTCGTCCACGAGGACGCCGTGGTCGGCCCCGACACGACGCTCAAGGACTGCGAGGTCGGCGCCGGCGCGCGCGTCGTACGCACGCACGGCGAGCTCGCCGTCATCGGCGACCAGGCCTCCGTCGGGCCGTTCGCCTACCTCCGCCCCGGCACCCGGCTCGGTGCCGCGGGCAAGATCGGCACCTTCGTGGAGACCAAGAACTCGACGATCGGCGACGGCGCCAAGGTGCCGCACCTGTCCTACGTCGGTGACGCCGAGATCGGCGAGGGGACCAACATCGGCGCCGGCACGATCTTCGCCAACTACGACGGGGTCGCCAAGCACCGCACTGTCATCGGCCGCCACGCCAAGACCGGCTCCAACAACACCTTCGTCGCGCCGGTCGAGGTCGGCGACGGCGCGGGCACCGCGGGCGGCACCGTCGTACGCCGCAACGTGCCGGCCGGCGCGCTGGCCGTCAGCAGCTCCCCGCAGCGCAACCTCGAGGGCTGGACGGAGTCCAAGCGCGCCGGCACCGCCCAGGCCGAGGCCGCGCGAACGGCGCGTGAACAGCAGGAGACGACCGACCAGTGACCCCGGGGTTGGTGGTGGGCGGCTTGTGGGTCAGACTGCTGTCGAGCACCTCCGAACGAGCCACCCCCGAGGCTTGACCAGGACAGCGAGGAGTCGCGTCGCGTGACCGGAATGAAGCGGACCACCGAGAAGAACCTGATGGTCTTCAGCGGCCGGGCGCACCCCGACCTCGCCACGGAGGTCGCCGACCTCCTCGAGTGCGGGCTGGTGCCCCAGGACGCACGGGCCTTCGCCAACGGCGAGCTCTACGTGCGCTACGAGGAGTCCGTGCGAGGGTGCGACGCCTTCGTGATCCAGAGCCACACCGCTCCGATCAACGAGTGGATCATGGAGCACCTGATCATGGTCGACGCCCTCAAGCGGGCCTCGGCCAAGCGGATCACTGTGGTCATGCCGTTCTACGGCTACGCCCGCCAGGACAAGAAGCACCGCGGCCGTGAGCCGATCTCGGCCCGCCTCGTCGCCGACCTCTTCAAGACCGCCGGCGCCGACCGGCTGATCACGGTCGACCTCCACGCCGACCAGATCCAGGGCTTCTTCGACGGCCCCGTCGACCACCTGATGGCGCTGCCGATCCTCACCGACTACGTCAAGCACAAGTACGGCGACCAGCAGCTCGCCGTCGTCTCCCCGGACGCCGGCCGGATCAAGGTCGCCGAGCGCTGGTCGGCCCGCCTCGGCGGCGTGCCCCTGGCGTTCATCCACAAGACCCGCCGCACCGACGTCGCCAACGAGGTCGTCGCCAACCGCGTCGTCGGCGAGGTCGAGGGCAAGATCTGCATCCTGACCGACGACATGGTCGACACCGGCGGCACGATCGTGAAGGCCGCCGAGGCGTGCGTCGACGCGGGCGCGGCCGGCGTGATCATCGCCGCGACCCACCCGATCCTCTCCGACCCCGCGGTCGACCGGCTCAAGAACTCGTCGGCCATCGAGGTCGTGGTCACCAACACGCTCCCGGTCCCGGCCGACAAGCAGTTCGACAAGCTCACGACCCTCTCGATCGCCCCGCTCATCGCCCGGGCGATCCGCGAGGTCTTCGAGGACGGCTCCGTGACCTCGATGTTCGACGGTCACGCCTAGGTCGCATCCAGCAGCTGAGATCGCCGGGCGCCGCCACGACGGCCGTTCTCGCCTGTCGATCGGTGACTGTGCACCCGAGACTCCCGCTTCGCACCCCAGATCACGGGTGCAAAGTGGGGCGGTCACCGGATATCCGGTGACCGCCCCTCGGCGCCCGTCAGAGCGTGCGGTCCAGGTCGTCGAGCGAGTCGTTCCACGAGCGCGCGAGGACCGTGGGGACGTCGCCCTCGAGGGCGGTGGCGACCGCGGCGCGCAGCTCGTGGCGTACGTCGACCGGGAGCGGCAGCAGCGGGAAGGCGTCGCCGATCACGTCGCCCATCGCCTGTCCTGAGCGCTGGGCGAGGGCGAGGCCGTCGGTGACGTAGCGCTGGAGGTAGGGGCGGACGAGCTCGGCCTGGTCCCAGCCCCAGAAGCCGGCGCCGACGGCGTCGAACTCGTGGCTGCCCAGCTCGCCGCCCATCAGCTGCTCCCACGCGGCGGCCTTCGCCTCGGGGGTGGGGACGGCGGCCCGGGCGGTGAGCGCGGCGTGGTGGCCGGAGACCGACTTGTCGCGCTCCTCCTCGGGGCCGATCCACGAGTCGTCGCCGAGCTCCGCGAGCCGCTGCACCGCCGCCCAGCGGATGGCCTGGTCGACGTCGTCCTGGCCGAGCCAGTCGACGAGGAAGCCGCGGTCCGCGCTGGTCCGGGCGAGCACCCGCGAGGCGCCGGGCGCCAGGGCGGGGGAGCCGTCGTCGACCGCCCCGCGCGCGATGTCGGCGATGACGGCGAGGTGGCCGGCCGCGGCGGCCGGGTCGGTGTAGCGGCGGGTGACCGACTGCAGGGCGCGCATCACGCCCTCGAACACCACGGGGTGCCTCTCCGGCCGCAGGTGGCGGTCGGCCAGGTCGACGAGCTCGCCGACCCCGATGACCTGCGACTCGCAGAGGTCGACCGCGGTCCACCACAGCATCGCCCGGGTCAGCTGCGACTCCACCGTCGACAGGCCGGCGGTGATCGCGGCCCATGACTGCTCGTCGGGCCGGACCACGGCGAAGGTCTCGTCGCCGGAGTTGGGCACGACGACCCGGCCGGCGAGCTCCTCGAGGCGTACGGGCTCGTCGCCGAGCTGCACGTCGCGGGAGTCCACGAGCCGCATCGCGTCGTCGTACGCCGACACGGTGAGGCGGTGCGGCCGCGAGCCCTCGCGGGTCAGGACGGGGACGCCGTCGGCCCCGCGCGTCACGCGCAGGGTGTCGAAGCCGGTGGTCCGCAGCCACGCCTCGGCCCAGGCGCGGACGTCCTTCTCGCTGGCGGCGTCGAGGGAGTCGAGGAAGTCGGCCAGCGTCGCGTTGCCGAAGGCGTGGGTGGTGAGGTGCTTGTTGACGCCCGCGAGGAAGTCGGTCTCGCCGAGCCAGTGGCCGAGCTGCGCGAGCGCGGAGTTGCCCTTGGCGTAGGTGATCATGTCGAAGTTGGCGAAGGCGGTGTCGACGTCGACGATCTTGTCGGTGTCCTCGGCGATCGGGTGCGTCGAGCGTCGCCGGTCGGCGCGGTAGCCGGCCGGCTTGCGGGTGATGGCGGCCGAGGTCCAGGCGTCGGTGTAGCCGGCCGCGACGCCGGCGACGTCGTAGCCCATGAAGTCGGCGAACGACTCGTTGAGCCACGAGTCCTCCCACCACTTCATCGTCACGAGGTCGCCGAACCACATGTGGGCCATCTCGTGGGCGATCGTCGAGGCGAGCCACTCGCGCTCGAGCTCGGTCGGCGTGCCCTGCGTGAGCGCCTGGTCGCGGAAGACCACGCAGCCGGGGAACTCCATGGCGCCCCAGTTGAGACCCGGCGCGAAGACCTGCTGGTAGTCGGCGTAGGGGTAGTCGGGCTCGAAGATCGTCGTGTAGTGCTGGAAGCAGGCGCTGGTGATGCGCTTGAGCTCGTCGGCGTCGCGCTGCAGCTCGCGGCCCTGCGAGGCCCGCGCGTGCCAGCCGAAGGGCAGCGTGCCGCCCGGTGCGGGGGCGTAGGGCTCGTCCCACGTCACCGAGACCCACGGTCCGCCGACGAGGGTGAAGAGGTACGACGAGAACGGCGGGGTGGTGCCGAAGGTCCAGGTGTCCGCGCCGTCACCCGCGGTGCGCGCCTCGAGCGGCCCGTTGCCCAAGACCGTCCAGTGCGACGGCGCCGTGACGGTCAGGGTGAAGGTCGACTTGATGTCGGGCTGGTCGAAGCAGGGCACGACCTTCTGCGTGATGTCCATCGAGGTGTGGGCGCAGACGTAGCGCTCGCCGTCGGCCGGGTCGATCGTCACGGTCATGCCGTCGCCGTCGGTGACGTAGGGCATCCGGGCCGTCACGCGGACCGTGTTGGACTCGCCCAGGTCGGTCAGGGCGATCCGTCCGTCGGCGTAGGGCGCGGGGCGGCCGTCGAGCGTCACGTCGGTGCCGCCGTTGAGCTCGAGGAACGTCGAGGCCCCCGGCTGCGTGCACCTGAACGAGATCGTCGCCTCGACGCCGAAGTCCTCGGCGGAGGTCAGGTCGAGGTGGAGCTCGGAGTGGACGTCGGTCAGCAGGGCGGCGCGCTCGCGCGCCTCGGGGAGCATCAGGGGCACCGGGCCACCCTAGTTGCGCAGATTCGACCTGACGCCCGACCCCGTCTAGAGTTCTGGGGTTGCCTCGGCGAGGGAGCCCGCACGACGGGACTCCGTGATCGACTGGGCCGGACCGCACCCGCTGCGCCGCGCCCCCGATCCGGAGCGCGGCGTTCGTCGTCTCCGGCCGAGGCCCCCGAACTGAACGCGCGAGCACACCCCGGGCCGCGCCCAGCACGACGCACGCAGCACGAAGCACCCAGCCACCGACGTACGGAGAACATCATGTCTGCCCCCGAGAAGATCGCCGCCGAGCCCCGCACCGAGTTCGGCAAGGGCGCCGCCCGCCGGATCCGCCGCGAGGACAAGATCCCCGCCGTCATCTACGGCCACGGCAACGAGCCCGTCCACGTCATCCTGCCCGGCCACCAGACGATGATGGCCCTCAAGCACGGCGGCGCCAACGCGCTCCTCGCGCTCGACGTCGACGGCTCCGAGCAGCTCGCCCTGACCAAGGACGTGCAGATCGACCCGATCCGCCGCGTCATCGAGCACCTCGACTTCGTCGCCGTGCGCCGCGGCGAGAAGGTCACCGTCGACGTCCCGATCCACGTCGTGGGCGACGCCGCTCCCGAGACCCTGGTCGTCACCGAGAACTCGGTCGTCTCCGTCGAGGCCGAGGCCACCCACATCCCCGAGTTCTTCGAGGTCTCCGTCGAGGGCGCTGCCGAGGGCACCCAGGTCCTCGCCAAGGACCTCGACCTGCCGTCGGGCACCACGCTGCTCGCCGACGAGGACCTCCTGATCGTCAACGTGACCCAGCAGATCTCCGCCGAGGCCCTCGAGGCCGAGCTGGAGGAGGCCGAGGCCGAGGCCGGCATCGAGCACGACGCCCCCGAGGCCGAGACCGAGGCTGCCGAGGGCGCCGGGGCTCCCGCGGAGGGCGCTGCCGAGGGCACCGACTCCGAGTGACCCACTGAGCGGGCACTTCCTCGCGCTGAACCGCACTGACCGGGCACTTCCTCGCGCTACAGCGCGAGGAAGTGCCCGGTCGACGCTTCGTAGCGCGAGGAAGTGCCCGGTCGGCGATGGAAGGATGGGGACGTGACGACAGAGCAGGCCACCACGGCGAGCGAGGTGTGGCTCGTGGTGGGCCTCGGCAACCCCGGCCCCGCCTACGCCGGGCACCGCCACAACATCGGCTACCTCGTGACCGACGAGCTCGCCTCGCGCATGGGGTCGCCCTTCAGGAGCCACAAGTCGGGCCGTGCCGACGTCGTCGAGGGCCGGCTGTCGCTGGGCGGCCCGCGGGTGGTGCTCGCGCGCCCCCGCGGCTACATGAACGAGCTGGGCGGGCCGGTCAAGGCGCTCGCCACGTTCTACAAGGTCGACCCCGCGCACATCATCGCCATCCACGACGAGCTCGACATCGCCTTCGGCACGCTGCGCATCAAGCTCGGCGGCGGCGACAACGGCCACAACGGGCTGAAGTCGATGCGGTCCTCGCTCGGCACCGGCGACTTCCACCGCGTGCGCGCCGGCATCGGTCGCCCGCCCGGCCGGCAGGACGTCGCCGACTTCGTGCTGTCCAACTACTCCACGGTCGAGCGCAAGGAGCTGCCGTTCCAGGTCGCCGACGCCGCTGACGCCGTCGATTCGCTCATCACCGACGGGCTCGAGAAGACCCAGCAGCGCTTCAACTCCTAGCCTCCGCTGGACGGTCCCCTGTTTGGGGCATGAGGTTCTCCCGCCCCGCCGCCTAGCGTCGGGCACCGGACGGACGGGGGACCATCGATGGCACGAGCCGGATCATCCGGCCGGGTTGGGCGCCCACGGCTGCGCCGCCTGCTGGCGGTCGCGACGCTGCTGGGCGTGCTCGGCCTCGCCGCCGCCGTGGGCCTCAACCTCAGCCTGACCCACCGGATGGGCCGCATCGAGGGCGCCTTCGACGGCCTGGGCGAGCGACCGCCGGAGCAGCCTGGCGAGACGATCCTCATGGTCGGCACCCGGCCCGGCGGCGACGACGACGTGGCCTGGCTGCCGGGCGACCAGGCCGTCGAGTCCGTGATGCTCGTCGAGGTCCCGGCCGACGGGCGCAGCGCCAGGGTGGTGTCCGTGCCGATGCCGTACGACGACCGCGCCGGGCTGGGTGCCGGGCCGGCGAGCGCGGCGGTGGCCGCGGTGGAGTCGTCGGCGGGCCGTCGCGTCGACCACGTCATGGCGATCGACTGGCGGACCTTCGCGCGGCTCGCCGCCGACAACGACGTCGACGCCGCCTACCGCTACGGATCCGACCCGGTGGCCCAGCACGACTATCTGCGCCTCGTGCTCGAGGGCACCCTGCACGCCGAGCTGCGCAAGCAGCCGCTCGAGCTCTACCGGACACTGCGCACGACGGCCTCCGGCGTCTCGGTCGACGACACGTGGTCGGTGGCCGAGCTCGACCTCCTCGTGCTCCACCTGCGCGACCTGAGGTCGGCCGACATCACCTTCGCCGCCGCTGCCCGGTAGGGCTCCCCAAAATGGGCGAAAGCCCCCGTGCCCGGTCCGTCCGGGCCGTCGCGGTCAACAAGATCGGACCGTGCCGGGCGTGGGGCCCGGCACTCGAGCCGGGGGAGTGAGATGGCTGTCGCCAGTGTCGTCATACCCGCCCACAACGAGGCGGCCACCATCGGCCGCAACCTGCGTGCGCTGCGCCGAGGCACCGGCGCCGACCTCGACGTGGTCGTGGTCTGCAACGGCTGCACCGACGCCACCGCCGACGCGGCCCGCGCCGCCGACCCGAGCGCCCGCGTGATCGAGATCCCGCAGCCGTCGAAGGCCGAGGCCGTCCGGGTCGGCAACGCCGCCACCGACGTCTTCCCGCGCATCCACCTCGACGCCGACATCGAGCTCGACGGCGCCGCCGCGCTCCGGCTCATCGAGCCGGTCGCCCGCGAGGAGGTCCTCGCCACCGCCCCACGCCGCGACGTGCCGCGCACCGGCTGCTCGCGCTGGGTGCGGTGGTACTACGACGTCTGGGAGGCGCTGCCCCAGGTCGAGGCCGGCCTCTTCGGCCGCGGCGTCGTCGTCCTGTCCGAGCAGGGACAGGCGCGGGTCACCGCGCTGCCGCGGATGATGAGCGACGACCTCGGCATGTCCGACTCGTTCAGCAGCGACGAGCGCCGCGTCGTGCCGACCGCCGTCGCGGTGGTGCACCCGCCGCGCACCGTCCGCGACCTCGTGCGCCGGCGCATCCGCATCGCGACGGGCAACACCCAGGCCGCGCAGCTCGGCGTGCGACGTCCCGCCTCGCGCACCAGCGCGCGCACCCTGCTCGGCCTCGCCGTCACCCGGCCCGGCCTGGCCCTCCGACTCCCGGTGTTCGTGGCCGTCCACGTCGCCGCCCGGCTCGGCGCCCGCGAGGCGCTGAGGTCCGGGGACTTCACCACCTGGCAACGAGACGAAAGCTCACGCACATGACCTCACTGTCCAACGCGCGGCCCCGCCCACGCGACCGTGCCCTCGTCGCTCCCACGGCGACCGTCGAGGACGGCGCCCGCGTCGGTCCCGGCGCGCAGGTGTGGGACCAGACCGTCGTCCGGTCGGGCGCGCAGGTCGGCGACGGCACGATCCTCGGGCGCGGCGTCTACGTCGGCCCGGGGGCGCGCATCGGCGAGCGCTGCAAGGTGCAGAACCAGGCGCTGGTCTACGAGCCGGCCGTCCTGGGCGACGGGGTCTTCATCGGCCCGGCCGTCGTGCTCACCAACGACACCTACCCCCGCGCGGTCACTACCGACGGCCGGCGCAAGGGCGCCGAGGACTGGGAGCCCGTCGGGGTGACCATCGAGGAGGGAGCGTCCGTCGGGGCACGCGCCGTGTGCGTCGCCCCGGTGCGGATCGGCCGGTGGGCCAGCGTGGGGGCCGGCTCGGTCGTCACCCGCGACGTGCCCGCGCACGCGCTCGTCGTCGGCTCGCCCGCGAGGCGGATCGGCTGGGTGGGCCGCAGCGGCGTCCCGCTCGTCTCGGACAACCGTGACCGGTGGATCTGCCCGGTCACCGGAGAGGTCTACGTGGAGGCCGACGGCCGACTGGAGGAAGCACGATGAGCACCCGCACGCCCGGCCCGCTGGGCATCGCCGTGATCGGCGCCGGCTACTGGGGCCCCAACCTGGTCCGCAACTTCGGGGCGTCCCCCGACTGGGACCTCCGGCTGGTCTGCGACCTCGACCTGGAGCGGGCGCGCCGGGTGGCCGGTCCGCACGTCGAGGTCACCGACAGCGTGGAGCGGGTGCTCGACGACCCGGGCATCGACGCGGTCGCGATCGCGACCCCGGCCCGCACCCACCACGGGCTGGCGCTGCAGGCGCTGAGCGCGGGCAAGCACGTGCTGGTCGAGAAGCCGCTGGCCGACAGCGTCACCCGCGGCCGCACGATGGTCGACCTGGCGGACGCGCAGGGCCTGACCCTGATGACCGACCACACCTACTGCTACACGCCGGCCGTTCAGAAGATGCGCGACCTCGTCAGCAGCGGCGAGCTCGGCCAAGTGCACTTCGTCGACTCCGTGCGGATCAACCTCGGGCTGGTGCAGCCCGACATCGACGTGCTGTGGGACCTCGCCCCGCACGACCTCGCCATCCTCGACTTCGTGCTGCCGGGCGGCCTGCCGACCACCGGCATCGGCGCGACCGGCGCCGACCCCATCGGTGCCGGTCGCGCCTGTGTCGGCCACCTGACGCTGCCGCTGCCCGAGGACGGGCTGGCGCACGTGCACGTCAACTGGCTCAGCCCCACCAAGATCCGCCAGATGGTGATCGGCGGCTCGCGCCGCACGCTCGTGTGGGACGACCTCAACCCGCAGCAGCGGCTCAGCATCTACGACCGGGGCGTCGACCTGGCCCGCACGTCGGTCGCCGGCGCCGACCGCGCCGCCTCCACCGTGTCCTACCGCCTCGGCGACACCTGGTCGCCGGCGCTGCCCGAGCGCGAGGCCCTCGGGTCGATGGTCACCGAGTTCGCCTCGGCGATCCACGAGGGCCGCCCGGCGCTGACCGACGGCCGGTCCGGGCTCCGCGTCCTCGAGGTGCTCGAGGCCGCCTCGCACCGGCTGGCCGCGCGCGCCGAGACGTCGTACGACACCACGGTTCCGGTCGCGGCCGGCCCGCCGCCGGTGCCCCGCCAGGTCGGCGCACCCGTGGGCGAGCCCGTGATGGAGGGCGCGCGATGACCGCGCTGGCAGGCGCGACCGCGCTGGTCACCGGCGGGGCCGGCACGATCGGCTCGACCCTGGTCGACCAGCTCTTCGACGCCGGGGCCGCCCAGGTGCGGGTCCTCGACAACTTCGTCCGCGGCCGCGAGGCCAACCTCTCCGACGCCCTCGGGCGCGACGGGGCCGACCTCGTGGTGGCGCGCGGCGACATCCGCGACCGCGACCTCGTGCACGACCTCACCCGCGGGTGCGACGTCGTCTTCCACCAGGCCGCCATCCGGATCACCCAGTGCGCCGAGGAGCCCCGGCTCGCCCTCGAGGTGCTCGTCGACGGCACCTTCAACGTCATCGAGGCCGCGGCGTCGGCGCCCGGCGTCGACAAGCTGGTCGCCGCGTCGTCGGCGTCGGTGTACGGGCTGGCCGAGCGGTTCCCGACGCCCGAGGACCAGCACCCCTACGACAACGACACCTTCTACGGCGCCGCCAAGACCTTCAACGAGGGCATGCTGCGCAGCTTCCGGGCCATGCACGGGCTGGACTACGTGGCGCTGCGCTACTTCAACGTCTACGGGCCGCGGATGGACGTGCACGGCCTCTACACCGAGGTCCTGGTGCGCTGGATGGAGCGGATCGACGACGGGCTGCCGCCGCTGATCTTCGGCGACGGCCGCCAGACGATGGACTTCGTCTTCACCACCGACATCGCCCGCGCCAACGTGCTGGCGGCGTCCTCCGACGTCGTGGAGGGTGTCTACAACGTCGCCCGCGGCGAGGAGACCAGCCTGCTGGGACTCGCCGAGGCGCTGCTGCGCGTCATGGGCTCCGACCTCCCCGTGGAGCACGGTCCCGAGCGTGGCGTCAACGGCGTCGTACGCCGCCTCGCCGACACCACCGCGGCCGAGCGCGACCTGGGCTTCACAGCGACCACCGGCCTCGAGGACGGCCTGCGCCAGCTCGTCGAGTGGTGGCGCCCGCAGCGCGAGCAGATCGCCGCGGGACGTGCCGTGGCGGTGGCGCGGTGAGCGTCGACCAGGAGCTCACGCGCATCAACGTGATGCAGCCGTGGCTCGGCGAGGAGGAGGTCGCGGCCGTCTCGGAGGTGCTGCGCTCCGGCTGGGTCGCCCAGGGTCCACGGGTGGCCGCCTTCGAGGCCGCCTTCGCGGAGTCCCAGCAGGTCGCGCACGCGGTCGCGCTGAGCAGCTGCACGACCGCGCTGCACCTGGCGCTCGTCGTCGCAGGCGTCGGTCCGGGAGACGAGGTCGTGGTGCCGTCGTTCTCCTTCGTCGCCACCGCCAACGCGCCGACCTACGTGGGGGCCACACCGGTCTTCGCCGACGTCGACCCCGTCACCGGCAACCTCACGCCTGCCACGATCGCCACGGTGGTCACCCCGCGGACGCGCGCGGTGATCGCCGTGGACCAGGGCGGCGTGCCGCTCGACCTGCGCTCGATCCGCGCGTGGTGCGACCCCCTGGGCATCACGGTCGTCGAGGACGCGGCCTGCGCGGCCGGCTCCACCTCCCACGGCCGCCCGGCGGGGGCGGAGGCGGAGATCGCCACCTGGTCCTTCCACCCCCGCAAGCTGCTCACCACCGGCGAGGGCGGGATGCTCACCACCTCGCGGCCGGACTGGGCCGCGCGTGCCCGGCGCCTGCGCGAGCACGCGATGAGCGTCTCGGCCGCCGATCGGCACGCCAGCCTGCTCGCACCGCCCGAGAGCTTCGACGAGGTCGGCTTCAACTTCCGGATGACCGACCTGCAGGCGGCGGTCGGGCTCGTCCAGCTCGGCCGGCTCCCCGAGATGGTCGCCCGCCGGCGCGAGCTCGCCGCGAGGTACGCCGACGCGGTGGCCGGCCTGCCCGGCCTCCGACTCGTGGGGGACCCCGCCTGGGGCACCAGCAACTTCCAGTCCTGCTGGCTCGAGGTCCTCCCCGAGCACCCGCTCGACCGCGAGCAGATGATGGAGCACCTCGCCGCCGCCGGCATCTCGGCCCGACGCGGGATCATGGCCGCGCACCGGCAGCCGGCGCACGCCGAGCGCCCGCACGCGCCGCTCCCGGTCACCGAGCGGCTCACCGACGCGACGCTGGTGCTGCCGCTCTTCCACCAGATGAGCGACGCCGAGCACCAGCGGGTGTGCGACGCGCTCGGATCGGCGGGGCGGTCGTGAGCGGGCTGGTCCTCGTCGGCGCCAGCGGGCTGGCCCGCGAGGCGACCGCGGTCGCCGTGCTGGTCCAGCACCCTGGCCCGGTCCAGGTCGTCGACGACGACCCCGCCCGGTGGGGCACCCTGCACGGGCTCGCGCCGGTGCTCGGCGGCGTCGACCTGGTCACCGAGCTGGTCGACGACGAGGTCGTCCTGACCCTCGGCAAGGGCCGGCTGCGTCGCCGCGTCGCGACACGCCTCGCCATGGTCGGCCTCGGCGCGTCGCGCTACGCCACGCTCCTCCACCCACGGATCGTGCTGCCGGGCAGCTGCCACGTCGGGCG
Source organism: Nocardioides pinisoli (assembly GCF_024199985.1). GTDB lineage: Bacteria > Actinomycetota > Actinomycetes > Propionibacteriales > Nocardioidaceae > Nocardioides > Nocardioides pinisoli. Next base: position 120,398 of record NZ_JANARS010000006.1, on the reverse strand, counting down.
CGGCTCGATCGCGCTGGACGGCGTGGTGCTGACGGCCGACGTCGAGGTCGGCGAGCACGTCGTGCTGATGCCCCACGTCACGCTGACGCACGGCTGCACCGTCGCCGACTTCGCCACCCTGTGCGCCGGCGTGTCCCTCGGCGGTGACGTCGAGGTCGGCGAGGCCGCCTACATCGGCATGAACGCGTCGGTGCGCGAGGGCGTGCACATCGGGGCCGACGCCACCGTCGGGATGGGGGCCGTGGTCCTCGACGACGTCCCCGCAGGAGAGACCTGGGCGGGAGTGCCCGCCCGACCGATCCGGACAGGAGTCCATGCATGACCAGCAAGACCAGCATGACCAGCAAGACCAGCAAGACCAGCAACGTCCCCTTCGTCGACCTCGCCTCGCAGCACGCGGAGGTCGCGGCCGAGGTGGAGGCGGGGATCGCCGCGGTCTTCGCGGCCACCGCGTTCGTCGACGGGCCGGCCGTCGCCGACTTCGAGCACCAGTACGCCTCGTTCGTCGGCGTCGACCACTGCGTCGGCGTCGCCAACGGCACCGACGCGCTCGAGCTCGCCCTGCGGGCGGTGGGTGTCGCTCCGGAGGGCGAGGTCGTCATCCCGGCCAACACCTTCATCGCCACCGCCGAGGCGGTCTCGCGGATCGGGGCGGTGCCGGTGCTCGTGGACTGCGACGACGAGCGCCTCCTCATCGACCCCGCCCTGGTCGAGGACGCGATCACCGACCGCACGCAGGCCGTGGTGGCCGTGCACCTCTTCGGCCAGCTCGCGCCGATGCAGCGCCTCGCGCAGGTCTGCGAGGATGCCGGTGTCCCGCTGGTCGAGGACGCCGCCCAGTCCCAGGGCGCCCGGCTCGGAGGTCGCGGCGCCGGTGCGCTCGGCACGGTCGCGGCGACCAGCTTCTACCCCGGCAAGAACCTCGGCGCGGCCGGCGACGCCGGCGCCGTCACCACCGACGACGCCACGGTCGCGGCCGAGGTGCGGCGCCTGCGCAACCACGGCTCCTCGACCCGCTACGTGCACGACGTGATCGGCATGAACTCCCGGCTCGACACCGTGCAGGCGGTCTACCTCCGCGCCAAGCTCGACCGGCTCGAGAAGTGGAACGAGCTGCGGGTCCGCGCGGCCGCTCGCTACGACAGCCTGCTGGCCGACGTCCCCGGCGTACGCCGCCCGCTGCTGGGCGCCGAGGGGCAGCACGTGTGGCACCTCTACGTCGTCCGGGTCGCCGAGCGGGACCGGGTGCTGGCCGAGCTCGGGAGGGCCGGGGTCGGTGCCGGCATCCACTACCCCTACCCGGTCCACCGGACCGGCGCCTACGCACACCTCGGTCTCGGCCCCGGGACGGCCCCGGTCGCCGAGGCCGCCGCGGGGGAGATCCTCTCGTTGCCGATGCACCCGCACCTGACCGAGGCGCAGCAGGACCGCGTCGTCGAGGTGCTGGCCGACGCGGTGGCAGGCGGCCCGTCGTGACCACCCTCCTCGTCGCCAACGACGGCGGCCACCTGATGCAGCTGCACACCCTGCGGCCGCGGCTCGGCGTGGGCGACGACGTGGTGTGGGTGACCCCCCGGACCCCGCAGACCGAGTCGCTGCTGGCGGGGGAGCGGGTCCACTGGGCCCACCCCTGCCCGCCCCGCGATACCCGGGCGCTGGCCCGCAACGCGATGGCCTGCCGGGTGCTCTTCTCCGACCACGACGTGTCCCTGGTGGTCAGCACCGGCGCGGCGCTCGCCCTGGCGGTGCTCCCGCAGGCGCGCCTGCGGGGCATCGAGACGGTCTACATCGAGAGCGCCACCCGGCTCGACGCCCCCTCCCTGTCCGGTCGCGCGCTCGCGATGGTGCCGGGCATCACCACCTTCAGCCAGTCCAGCGCGCTGGCGCGGGGTCACTGGCAGTTCCTGGCCTCGCCCTGGGAGCTCTACGAGACGACCCCGGCCGCCGAGCGTCCGGTGCGCTCGCTGGTGGTGAGCCTCGGCACGCAGGACGGCTACGGGTTCCGGCGGCTCCTCGACCGGCTGGTGCCGCTGGTGCCGCCGGACGCGGAGGTGCTGTGGCAGACCGGGGGCACCGACACCACCGGACTCGGCATCGACGCCCGGGTGCGGGTGCCGTCGGAGGAGATGTCGGCGGCGATCCGCGACGCCGACGTCGTCGTGGCGCACGCCGGCACCGGCATCGCGCTGATGGCGCTGGAGAACGGCAAGTGCCCCGTCCTCGTGCCCCGCCGCGCGATGCACGGCGAGCACGTCGACGACCACCAGCTGACGATCGCGCTCGAGCTCGCGCTCCGCGACCTCTGCATCTCCCGCGACGCCGACAGCCTCAAGGCGCGCGACCTCGTGGCCGCCGCGAGCCGCACGGTCACCAAGGTGTCCGACCCGCCCCCGCTGCACATCAGCGGCGTGCGGATCCCTCGCCAGCGCGGCCGTCGGACGCCGGTCGCGATGACCGGCGCATGAGGACGTCCTGAAATTGGGGATATCCGGTCCCCTCGGTGGTCGCTCGGGCGTCGCGCCAAGAAGATCTGACCGTGGCGCCTTTGGGGTGCGCCGAAGGATGGGGATGAGATGGGTGCTGTCGCGAGTCACACGGTGGGTCTCGGGCGGGCATGGACGGTGAGGCTGCTTGCTCTGGTGCTGGTCGCAGCGCTCAATGCACTTCTCGGTCCGGTCCTGCTGGGCGGACCTGCGCCCGCGAACGCGGCTGATCCGTGCGCCCCGGGCGGCAACAAGATCGCCTGCGAGAACTCCAAGCCCGGCACCGATCCGGCGATCTGGGACGACCTGTGGGGGGCGGGCTCCGAGTCGATCCAGGGGTTCTCCACCGACATCTCCGTCAACGTCGGCCAGCGCATCGACTTCAAGATCGACACCGACGCGTCCGCCTACACGATCGACATCTACCGGATCGGCTACTACCAGGGCAACGGGGCCCGCAAGATCACCTCCATCGCCCCGAGCGTGCCCCTCCCGCAGAACCAGCCCAACTGCCTCAACGACCTGACCACCGAGACCGTCGACTGCGGCAACTGGGCCGTCTCGGCTTCGTGGAACGTGCCGTCCACCGCCGTCTCGGGTGTCTACATCGCCCACCTCGAGCGGAGCAACGGCGACGCGAGCCACATCACCTTCATCGTCCGCGACGACGCCAGCACGTCGGACGTGGTCTTCCAGACCTCAGACCCCACGTGGCAGGCGTACAACAACTACGGCGGGTCGAACTTCTACAACGGTGGCGCCAACGGAAGGGCGTTCAAGGTCTCCTACAACCGCCCGATGTACACACGCGGCGGCGTCGGCGGGCGGGACTTCTTCTTCGCCAACGAGTACCCGCTCGTCCGCTTCCTCGAGCGCAACGGATACGACATCAGCTACATGGCGGGCGTGGACACCGACCGTCGAGGACACCTCCTCAAGAACCACGAGGTCTTCCTCTCGGTCGGGCACGACGAGTACTGGAGCGGAGCGCAGCGCGCCAACGTCGAGGCGGCCCGCGACGCGGGTGTGAACCTGCAGTTCCTCAGCGGCAACGAGGTCTACTGGCGCACGCGCTACGAGTCGTCACTCGACAGCAGCCGCACGCCCTACCGGACCCTGGTCACCTACAAGGAGACGTGGGACCGGCGGAAGTCAGACCCGAGCCCGCAGTGGACCGGAACGTGGCGCGACCCGCGCTACGCGCCGCAGGAGCTGGGCGGTGGGCTTCCCGAGAACGCGCTCACCGGCACGATGTACCAGGCGAACTACAGTGACTTGCCGGTGACGGTCAGCGCTGAGGAGGGCAAGTACCGGCTCTGGCGCAACACGTCGCTGGCCACGATGACCGCGGGGCAGACGAGGGCACTGGCTCCCCACACCGTCGGCTACGAGTCCAACGAGGACGTCGACAACGGCCACCGACCTGCTGGCCTGGTGAGACTCTCGACGACCGTGGGACCGACGCCCGAGTACCTGCGTGACTACGGCAACGTGGTGACCCCGGGGACCACGACCCACAACCTCACCCTCTACAAGGCCCCGAGCGGAGCGCTCGTCTTCAGCGCGGGCTCTGTGCAGTGGACGTGGGGGCTCGACTCCCAGCACGACAGCCCGTTCGCACCTGAACCGGCCGACGTCCGCATGCAGCAGGCGCAGGTCAACCTCCTCGCCGACATGGGCGCCCAACCGAGCACCCTGATGGCCGGGCTGGTCGCGTCCACCGGGTCGACCGACACGACCGGTCCGACCGTCACCATCGCCTCACCGGCCGCCGGTGCGACCCTCGCCAACGGTTCGCAGCGCACCATCACCGGCACCGCTGCCGACTCGGGCGGGGGTCGCGTCGCCGGGGTCGAGGTCTCGACCAACGGCGGCGACACGTGGCACCCCGCGACCGGGACCACGTCGTGGTCGTACTCCTACGTCCAGAAGGGCATGGGGGACGTCTCGCTCAAGGTGCGCGCCTCGGACGACAGCGCCAACATCGGCCCGGTGGTGAGCCGCACCGTCAACGTGACGTGCCCGTGCTCGGTCTTCGGGGCCGAGGTGCCGCCCGTGCCCGCGACCGACGACTCCGGCGCCGTCGAGCTCGGCCTTCGGTTCACCCCGACTAGCAGCGGCTACGTCTCCGGCGTTCGCTTCTACAAGGGCACCGGCAACGGCGGCACCCACCAGGGCTCCCTGTGGAGCTCGACGGGGGAGCTGCTGGCGCGCGGGACGTTCGCGAACGAGACCGCGACCGGCTGGCAGTCGCTGGAGTTCACCTCGGCCGTGGCGGTGAGCGCCGGCCAGACCTACGTGGTGTCCTACACGGCGCCGCAGGGCCGGTACGCCCTGCAGCCCGACGCCTTCTGGGCCGGACCGAGGACGGCTCCGCCCTTCACCGTCTCGGGTGGGTTCGGAGCCGCTCCCGCGGGTGTCTTCGGCTCACCCGGGCAGTTCCCGGCCGGCTCCCACCAGAGCAGCAACTACTACGTCGACGTGCTCTTCACGACCGTCGACACCTCGCCGCTGTCGGTGACCGACCGCCTGCCGATCCCCGGGTCGGGCAGCGTCCCCACAGGGACCACCGTGCGCGCCACCTTCTCCAAGCCCGTGGCAGCAGGCTCGGCGTCCCTCGTGCTGAAGGACGAGCTCGGCCAGACGGTCCAGGGCAGCACGACGTACGACGCCGCGACCCGGACAGTCGTCTTCACCCCGGCCACGCCGCTGGCCGGCTACGTCGAGTACACCGCGACGGTCGCCGGCACCGACACGCTCGGGCAGGACGTCAGCTCCGGCGCGACGTGGCGCTTCCGCACCGCAAAGCCCGCAGCGGCGCCCGGCGTGTGCCCCTGCACGCTCTACGACGACGACGCCCAGCCCGCGGTGCTCGAGGACTCCGACCGGTCTCCCGTGACGCTCGGGACCAGGTTCAGCGCGACGGTCGACGGGTTCGCCACCGCGATCCGCTTCTACAAGGGGCCCAACAACACCGGTGTCCACACGGGGACGCTGTGGTCGACTGGCGGCACGCAGCTCGCGACGGGCACCTTCAGCGGTGAGACGACGGCGGGGTGGCAGACCCTCGTGCTCGACCAGCCGGTACCGATCACCCGCAACACCGAGTACATCGCGTCATACCGCGCCCCCGGCGGCCGATACTCCGCCACCCCCGGTGGCTTCGTGTCGATGTCGCGATCGCCACTCGTAGTGGCAACCGGCTCGGGCGCCTACACCTACGGGTCCGGATATCCCGCGGCCACGTCCAGCACGAGCTACCTCGTCGACGTGGTCTTCGAGCGCGCACCAGCGCCCCTCACCGTGGTCGGACAGGCACCCGCGTCCGGCGCGACGATGGTGCGGCGCACCAGCTCGGTCGTCCTCGAGGTCAGCACGCCCCTCGCCCCGGGCTGGGGGATGTCGGTCACGTCGAGCGGGACCGCCGTGCCCGGCAGCACCGCCTTGAGCGACGACGGCACGCGGCTAACGTTCACCCCGTCCGGGCTGCTCCCCGACGGGGGCGTCGTCGCCGTCAACGTGACGGGACTGAGGTCGACCGAGGGCGTGTCCCTCGCCAACCAGGCGTGGAGCTTCACCACGAGGTCCGGCGAACCCGCCGCCGAGCAGACGCTGTTCGGGAGCCAGCAGCCCGCCCAGGCGGCGGCCGACGACAGCTCCCCTGTCGAGGTGGGCGTGTCCTTCGTGCCCTCGAAGGACGGACAGGTCACCGGCATCCGGTTCTACAAGGGGACCGGAAACACCGGTATCCACCGAGGCACCCTGTGGTCGGCGACGGGCACGAAGCTGGCCGAGGTCACCTTCGTGGGGGAGACCGCATCGGGCTGGCAGACGGCGATGCTCGCCTCGCCCGTACGGCTCACGGCCGGCACGACGTACGTCGTGTCCTACCACGCGCCGAACGGTCACTACGCGACGTCGGGCGGCTTCTTCGGCAATGCCTTCACCTCCGGGGACCTCACCGTCCCCGGTGGCTCCAACGGCCGCTACCTCTACGGCGCGGGCGGGTTCCCGACCTACAGCCACAACGCGACCAACTACTGGGTCGACGTCGTGTTCGAGAGGGACCCGAGCCCCGTGACGGTCTCGTCGAGGGCACCAGTGGCGAGCGCGACCGAGGTTCCCGCCGACGTGACGCCACGCATCACGTTCTCCGACGCCATCCAGCCGTCGGGGTGGTCGATGACTGTACGCCAGGGCAGCACCGGTGTGCCCGGTTCGGCGGCCCTGTCCGCGGACGGCAAGCAGCTGAGCTTCACCCCCGACGCGCCGCTGGCCGCCAGCACGACGTACACCGTGGACGTGTCGGGAGTGCGCTCGAGCGATGGGATCGCTCTCACGGCCGAGTCCTGGTCCTTCACGACGGCTGCTGCCACGACACCCGTGTCGCGTCTGCTCGACGGGGTGACGCCAGCGGTCGACACTCAGGACTCCGACCCGATCGAGCTGGGCATGGCGTTCACGCCCTCGACCGCCGGATCGGTCGTCGGGGTCCGGTTCTGGAAGGGCGCCGGCAACACGGGCACGCATACCGGGTCGTTGTGGGACCCCGACGGCAACCGTCTCGGCACCGTCACCTTCACCGACGAGACGGCGTCGGGGTGGCAGTCCGCCGAGTTCTCGACCGCGGTCCCCGTCACCGCAGGCCAGACCTACGTCGTCTCCTACTACTCACCGACCGGTCGCTTCTCGGCGACGGGCGGCTACTTCGCGACTCCGCGCACGGTCGGACCGCTGACAGCCCCGGCCGGCGCCAACGGGCGCTACCGCTACGGCGCCGGCGGCGGGCACCCGACGGGCTCGTGGAACTCGACCAACTACTTCGTCGACGTCCTCTTCCGTGCCGCCCCCTGACCGGCAGGCGCGGGCCACCAAAAATTGGGGACAAACCACGGCACGAGCCGACCGGGACGCGCACTCTGGGCAGGCTTCACCACGTCGACCTGAGCACATCGAGGGGAGTGCCGAGGATGAGGTTCCACCGCCCGCGTGGGCTGGAGCGCCGGCCACGGGTGTCAGTCGTGATCCCGTGCTACAACTACGGGCACTACCTGCCTGACGCCGTGGCGAGCGCGCTGGACCAGCACGGGCTCGACGTCGACGTCCTCATCGTCGATGACGCCTCTCCCGACGGGAGCGCGCGCGTGGCACGTGGCCTCGCGGAGAAGGACCCGCGGGTCGAGGTGCTCGAGCACCAGGTCAACACCGGCCACATCCGGACCTACAACGACGGCCTGGAGCGAGCCACCGGCGACTACGTGGTCCTGCTCTCCGCGGACGACCTGCTGCCCCGCAACGCCCTGACCCGCGCCGTCTCGCTCATGGAGCACCACCCCACGGTGGGGCTGGTCTACGGCTACGCGCGCTCCTTCACCAGCTCGCCGCAGCCCGCGCCCGACGTGACGCGCAACTGGTCGGTCTGGCCGGGCCGGCAGTGGCTGGGCCTCTCGGCTCGGATGGGGCGCTGCCTGCTGGTCAGCCCGGAGGCGGTCATGAGGCGGGAGGCCCTCGCCGAGACCGACCTCTACGACCCCCGGCTGCCCCACTCGGGCGACTTCGACATGTGGCTGCGCACCGCGGTGCGGTGGGACATCGGGCGGGTGAACGGTCCCGCGCAGGCCCACTACCGCGTGCACGAGGCCAACATGCACCTGACCTCGTACGCCGGTTGGCTGACCGACCTCAAGGCTCGCCGGCTCACCTTCGACATCCTCTTCGACGAGCGTGCGCACGACGTCACCGAGGTGACCCGGCTGCGGCCGGTCGCGAGCCGCGCACTCGCTCGGGAGGCGCTGCGGCGAGCCAGATCGGTCCCCCGGGGGTCGGGCTCCGTCGGTGCGGCGGAGGTCGATGCCTATCTGGCGTTCGCCCGCGAGACGTGGCCTGAGGGCATGACCTCGCCGACCGCGCGAGCCACCCGCATGCTGCTCGCCCACGGGGACCGCACCCGCGCGTCCGCCGTCCATGCGTGGGGCGAGCGCGTGCGCCACCACGCTGAGTGGAGGCGCGAGCGACGGTGGGGGGTCTGAACGCCGTGGCGGACCAGGTGGGCGACGCGACGCCCGGGAAGGCCTCCCGGGTGGGACGCGGTCTCGGCTGGAGCCTTCTCAGCACCGTCCTCCTGCGCGTGGGCAACCTGGCCGTGAGCGTCCTGGTCGCCCGGCTGGTGGCGCCAGAGACCTACGGCGTCTTCGCAGTGGCGCTCACCGTCTGGATGCTGCTCAGCGCACTGTCGGAGTTCGGGCTCGGTGCCGACCTGGTCCGCGCCCAGGACCCCGCGCGACGCGCACCGACAGTGGCGACCCTCGGCGCGGTCATCGGCCTGGTCGCCGCGGCCGCGATGGCCGTCACCGCCGGGGAGGTCGCTGCGGCGTTCGGTAGCCCGGAGTCCACGGACGCCCTGCGCGTCATGTCCCTCGTGCCGGCGCTCTTCGGGCTCACCATCGTCCCGGCTGCGCTGCTGCAGCGCGCGTACCGCCAGCGTGCGCTGTTCGGCGTCTACGCAGCCGGGCTGGTGGCCTCGGCGGGGTGCACGGTGTCGCTGATCCTGCTCGGAGCAGGCGCGACGGCGCTGGCGTGGGGACAGGTCGCCGGCCAGGCCGTGATGCTCGTCGCGCTGCACGTCGCGGCCAGTCACCGTCCCCGGTTCGGGCTCGACGGTCGGCTGGCTCGGGAGTCCCTGTCGTTCAGCATCCCGCTCGCCGTCGCGAACCTGGTCTCGTGGACGTTGATCACGGTCGACAACCTCATCGTCTCCCGCGAGCTGGGCATCGTCGCGCTCGGCCTCTACGTCCTGGCGTTCAACGTGTCGTCGTGGCCGATGTCGGCCGTCGGGCAGGCGGTCCGCGTCGTCGCCCTGCCGGCGTTCGCCGAGACGGAGTCGGCGCGCGAGCGCAACGAGGGCCTGCTTCGCTCGACCGGTCTTCTCGTGATGGTGGCGGCAGCGATGGGCGTCGGGCTGGCAACCATGGCCACCTCCGTGGTCACCCTGTTGTACGGCGAGAGGTGGACGGCCGCTGCAGGCGCACTCGTCGGGCTGGCGGTCTTCGGAGCCTCCCGGGTGCTGCTGGACCTGGTGGCGACGTTCCTCATCGCGGCCGGCGAGACGCGAGCGGTCCTGCTCGTGCAGCTGCTCTGGCTGGCGTGCATGGTGCCTGCCATGGTGGTCGCCGTCCGCGCTTGGGGCCTGGCCGGAGCAGGGTGGGCGCACGTCGTGGTCGTCGTCGTGGTCGTCGTGCCGGCCTACGGTGTCGCACTGCGGCGGGTGGGGGTCGACGTGTCGGCCCTCGCCGGGACGTGCGTGCTGCCCCTCGTGGCCGCGGTCCCCGCGACCGTCGCATGCTGGGTGCTGGCCCGGTCCGGCGGCCCCCCACTGCTCCTCCTGGCGGGCGGCGCCGCGTGCGTGGTCGGCCTCTACCTCCTGCCGATGCTGCCGTGGGCGCGACGGCGGCTGTCCGAGCTGCGCCATCCCCTCGGCGACGCCGAGGCCGTCGAGAGGATCCCGGCATGAGCCGACCCACCGCGATGCGACGAGCGGGCCACCTGTCCGCGAACCTCAGCGCCAAGCTGCGGACGGAAGGACCGGGTGGCGTGGCCCGCCGGGTGGTGCGGCGACTGCACCAGAGGCTCGACGGCGCCGCGCTCGACTTCAACCTGCTCCCGGAGGACGTCGCCGACTCGACGGCCCTGGTGCTCAGGACGCCGCCCTTCGTCCCCGACGGGCGCCCGCTGCGCGTCGGGTGGCTCTGCACGCCCCCGATGGCGGGGTCGGGCGGTCACACCACGATGTTCCGCGTGGCTCGGGCGCTGGTCGACGCGGGTCACACCTGCGAGGTCGTCCTCTACGACCGGCACCGGGGTGACACGTCGGCGAGCGCGGCCGTCATCCACTCGTCATGGCCGTGGGCCGAGACCAGGGTGCGCTCGATCGACGACGGCCTCGGTGGTCTCGACGTGGTCGTCGCGACCGGGTGGGAGACGGCCCACGTGCTCGCCAGCCGCTCCGAGGAGGTGGTGCACCGCGCCTACTTCATCCAGGACTACGAGCCGCTGTTCTACCCCCACGGCACCGACCACGCCCTGGCCGCCGACACCTACCGGTTCGGCTTCACCAACATCGCGCTGGGCGGGATGGTCCACCGCTGGCTCACGATGACGGGTGTCCCGTCCGCCCCGGTCGCCTGGGGTCGGGACACCCACACGTACTCCCTCTCCAACCGAGGGCACCGCTCGGGGGTCGCGTTCTTCGCGCGCCCGGACACACCCCGGCGGGGCTACCGCCTCGGTGTCTTCGCGCTCGCGGAGTTCCACCGCAGGAACCCCGACCAGGAGATCCACGTCTTCGGGGCGGACGTGGCCGGCCTCGGGTTCCCCGTCACCTGTCACGGCAGACCCACGCCGGCGGAGCTGAACGAGCTCTACAACAGCTGCGCGGCGGGGCTCGCGCTGTCCTTCACCAACGTCTCGATGGTGCCTGACGAGATGCTCGCCGCCGGGTGCCTGCCCGTGGTGAACGACAGTCCTGACGTGCGTGCGGACTTCGACAACCCGCACGCAGAGTGGGCCCTCCCCACGCCTACGTCGCTGGCGCTGGCCCTCGAGCGTGCCGTCACCCGATCGTCACCCGCGACCGCCGCAGCAGCGGCAGCCAGTGTGGCCGGGACCAGCTGGGGACGGACTGGGAGCGACGTGGTGCGGGTGATCGAGGACCTCGCCCACGGCCGGTCCGCGGCCGGACCGACCGTGTCAGCGAAGGCGCTTGACGGTGCCGGCCAGGAGGCGCTCGACCCGTCGGCCCGCTGACGGGCTGGACAGGACGGTGTCGCCGAACGAGGCGGCGGTGTCCTCGCTGCGGATCGAGTAGCGAGCCTGCAGCCACGAACCGGGCCTGGCCCGGTGGCGATCGCTCGTGTGCACCCGGGTGTAGCCGAGGCGGCGCAGGTGGTTCAGCAGCTGACGGTCGTAGCGACCGAGGGGCAGGGCAGCCTCGTCGACCGGCATCCCGACCGCCTCGCCGAGCCGGTCGCGCGCCGTGACCAGCTCGCGGTGCCGGGACGCGGGGTCGAGGCCGCGCCAGGGGACGTGGTCCATGCCGTGGGTCCCGACCGTCATGCCGGCTGACGCCAGGTCGCGCAGGTCGGACGTCGACAGGCTCCCGGGGGCGTCGAGGCGGCCGGCCAGGGGGAAGAAGGTCGCGGACAGTCCGCGCGCCACGAGCGCGGGCATCCCGATCTCGACGTCGGAGGCGTTGCCGTCGTCGAAGCTGATGCGGACCTGCGGCCTGTCGGCCAAGAGGTCGAGAACCTCGTGGAACGTGTCCACCGTGATCCAGTAGCGGGCCTCACCGGGCTCGAGCGGCCGCTGGGGCGAGCCGATGCCGTGGAAGCACACGTTGACCCGTTCGTCCCCCCATCCCATGGCCATGACCGTACGGCTACCGGGTCGGGACGTAGGGCTGCGCCGGAAGCATTGCCAAAAATGCGGTATTGCCGTCAGCAACGGCCACCGGACCGAGCCCGCCGTCGGATGCTGGTCCCATGGGGGAGAGGAGCGTCGTGGTGGCGCCGACCACGCGGGCCGACGTCGCAGACGTGGCGGACTACCTGCACCACAGTCTCAACGCGCGGCTGAGCGCCCGCGAGTGGGAGCGCTCGATCGTGCCGCCGTGGCAGCACGACGCTCCCAACCACGGGTTCCACCTGCGCAGCGGAGGCCGGGTGGTCGGCGCCGCGGTCGCCTTCTACGCCGAGCGTGACGTCCGTGGTCGCACCGAGCGGGTGTGCAACCTCGCCGCCTGGTGCGTCGACGAGGACCAGCGGTCGCACGGCCTGCGGCTCGTCCTTGCGCTCCTCGCTCAGCGCGGCTACCACTTCACCGACCTCTCCCCGAGTGGCAACGTGGTCGCGCTCAACGAGCGTCTCAAGTTCCAGCACCTCGACACCGCGAGCGCTCTGGTCCCCAACCTGGTGCTGCCGGGGGGAGGGGTCACCGCCGTGTCGGAGCACGAGCGCATCGCCATGCTCCTGCATGGTCGTCAGCGGCAGATCTTCGAGGACCACAGGCACGCGCCCGCGGCCCGCCACGTCGTTCTCCGGTCCAGCGGCGCCGACGTCTACGTCATGTTCCGCAAGGACCGGCGCAAGCGCCTGCCCGTGTTCGCGTCGCTGCTGCACGTCTCGGACCGCCAGCAGCTGCCACGCGTGTGGAACCGGCTCTCCACCCACCTGCTGCTGAGCCACGGAGCGTTCGCCACCCTGCTCGAGGATCGGGTGGCGGGCTGGCGCCCGGCGCGGGCGATCGACCTGCCGCGGGCCCGACCCAAGATGTTCCGCAGCGAGACGCTCGACGCCTCGGATGTCGACTACCTCTACAGCGAGCTGGCATGCGTGGCATGGTGACGACGACACAGAAGGGGCCCGGCGCATGAGGACGCGGATCCACCACCTGCTCGAGGAGCGTGCCGGGATGCACCCGCACCTTCCTGCGCTGACGGCGGGCCACGACACGGCCACCTATGGCGAGACCTGGGAGGCCGTGAGCCGGACCGCGTCCGGCCTGTCCGGCCTCGGCGTCGGCGCGGGGGACCGCGTCGCGGTGTTCCTCGACAAGCGGATCGAGACCGTCACGGCGCTCCTCGCCACCTCCCTCGCCGAGGGCGTCTTCGTCCCGGTCAACCCGGTGCTCAAGCCGCGGCAGGTGGCGCACATCGTCGGCGACAGCGGCGCTCGCGTCCTGGTGACGACGGCTCGTCGCTGGACCACCTTGGCGCCGACGCTGGCGGGAACGGGGCTGCGCGACGTGGTCCTGGTGGACGGTGGTGGCCTGCGCTCCGCTGAGTCGTCCGGGTCGCCGGCCCTCCACGCGCTCGCGGACCTCCACCGCACGGCCGCGGCGCCCGGACCCACTCCGCGTCCGCCCGACTCCGACCTCGCCGCCATCCTCTACACGTCCGGCAGCACGGGCCGTCCGAAGGGTGTCGTGCTCAGTCACCGCAACCTGGTGGTCGGCGCGGAGAGCGTGAGCAGCTACCTGCACAACCACGCGGACGACGTCATCCTGGCCGCCCTCCCGCTCAGCTTCGATGCCGGACTGAGCCAGGTCACCACAGCACTCGCCGTGGGCGCCCACGTGGTGCTCGCCAACTACCTCGGCGCCCGCGACGTGGTGCAGCTGTGCGAGCAGCACCGGGTGACGGGGCTGACGTGCGTCCCTCCGCTGTGGGTGCAGCTGGTGGAGCAGGAGTGGCCGGAGGGAGCACGCTCGTCCCTGCGTTACTTCGCCAACACCGGTGGTCGCATGCCGTCCGCCACGCTCAAGCGCCTCCGCGACCTCTTCCCCACGGCGCGCCCCTACCTCATGTACGGCCTCACCGAGGCGTTCCGGTCGACCTACCTCGACCCCGACGAGGTCGATCGCCGGGGCGACTCGATCGGCAAGGCGATCCCCAACGCGGAGATCCTCGTGCTGCGCCCCGACGGGACGGAGTGCGAACCGGGCGAGGAGGGCGAGCTCGTCCACCGCGGGCCGCTGGTGGCGCAGGGTTACTGGAACGACCCCGGGCGCACCGCCGAGCGATTCAGGGCGCTCCCGGGACGACAGCCCTGGCAGCCCGAGGAGAGGGCCGTCTGGTCGGGCGACACCGTCGTGGCGGACGAGGAGGGCTTCCTCAGCTTCGTGGGTCGTGCCGACGAGATGATCAAGACCTCGGGCTACCGGGTCAGCCCCACGGAGATCGAGGAGGCCGTCTACGAGACGGGCCTGGTGCGGGACGCGGTGGCGCTCGGCGTCCCCGACGAGAGGCTCGGCCACCGCGTGGTGCTCGTGGTCGCCGGCCCGCAGGGGTCCGAGCTGGTTCCGGAAGACCTCACGTCCGTGCTCCGGCGCGAGCTGCCTCTCTTCATGGTGCCGTCGGAGGTGCTGGTCATGGAGGAGCTGCCGCGCTCGCCCAACGGCAAGTTCGACCGCGTCGCTCTCGCCGAGGCGGTGCGCGGATGAACGACGAGGAGCACGTGGCCGCGCACCTCGGCCCCGACGGCATGCTGGCAGTGGGCGGGGTGGGACTCGAGCGTCTGGCCGCACGGGTTGGCAGCACGCCGTTCTTCGCCTACGACCGCGAGGCGATCAGTCGCCGTGTGGCCGCCGTGCGAGCCGCCCTCCCGGAGGGCCTCGACCTCGGCTACGCGATCAAGGCGAACCCGATGCCTGCGGTCGTCCAGCACATGGCGCCGTTGGTCGACACTCTCGACGTCGCGTCCGTCGGTGAGATGGCCGTGGCGCTCGACACGGGGAAGCGCGCGGAGAAGGTGACGTTCGCGGGGCCCGGCAAGACGGACGCCGAGCTCGTTCGTGCCGTCGCGGCCGGCGTGCTCGTCGAGCTGGAGTCGGCGGGGGAGGCGCGCCGGGTCGCCCGCGCTGCCGAGGAGGTCGGCGCCGTCCCGCACGTCGCGATCCGGGTCAACCCGGACTTCGCCGTCAAGGGATCCGGGATGCGTATGGGCGGCGGACCCCAGCAGTTCGGCGTCGACGCCGAGCAGGTCGTGCCGCTGATGTCGATGATGAATGACCTGGGACTGCAGTGCGAGGGGTTCCACGTCTTCGCGGGGTCGCAGAACCTGCACGCCGACATCCTGGTGGAGGCGCAGTCGCGCACGGTGGACCTCGTGCTCGAGCTGTCCAAGGCCGCGCCGCGACCCGTCCGTTACCTCAACCTCGGCGGCGGCTTCGGGATCCCCTACTTCGCCAAGGACCGGCCGCTCGACCTCGCTGCGGTGGGCGACAACCTGCACCGCCTGACCGAGGAGCGTCTGCGGCCCGTGCTCGGCGACGTGTCCGTGGGCATCGAGCTGGGCCGCTACCTCGTCGGGGAGGCAGGGCTCTACGTCACCCGCGTGGTCGACCGGAAGACGTCGCGGGGTACGACATACCTCGTCGTCGACGGGGGCATGCACCACCAGCTCGCCGCCTCGGGCAACTTCGGCCAGGTGATACGCCGCAACTACCCGATCGCCGTCGCGGGCGTCCCGGAGGACCGGGAGCACGAGGAGGTCACGGTGGTGGGCTGCCTGTGCACGCCGCTGGACGTGCTGGGGGACAAGGTCACCCTCCCGCGCGCCGACGTCGGCGACCTGGTCGTCGTCTTCCAGGCCGGTGCCTACGGACTCACCGCCAGCCCGACCGCCTTCCTCGGTCATCCGGGCCCGGCCGAGGTGCTCGTGTGAAACGACCGGCGACATTCGCAGACCCGATCAGAGGACGTAGAGAGGAAAGGCCCATGCAGGCAACGCGCGAGGACGTCGAGGCAGTCATCGAGGTCGTGGTCTCGACGCTTGGCATCGAGGACCAGGCCGCCACGATGGATGCCGGCACCCCGCTGTTCGGAGAGCTGCCCGAGCTGGACTCCCTGGGCGTGGTCGAGCTGGCGGTGGCGCTGGAGAACCGGTTCGGCATCGAGGTCGACGACGAGGACGTCACGGGCGAGGTGTTCGCCACCGTCGGAGGACTCGCCGAGTTCGTCGCGGCGAGGCGGTCATGATGGCCGGCCGGCGGGGAGCCTGACATGGATCCGGGCGTGCTCGCGATCTCGCGTGCCGGCGGCCTGCCGGACCTCCAGGGCGCTCGCGAGGTGCTGAGAATGGCGGGTGTCCCGTCAGCCGTCGTGCGGGAAGCACCCGGACTGCTGGTGGCCACGTGGGGTGGGTTGCAGCTCGACGGCGACGGCTCCGCGATGCTGACGCGCGCGACGCGCCGCCACGAGGCCGACCTGGACGCGGGTGACGTGACGCCGTTGATGGTGCGCGGTGATGTCGGGGCTCTCCGGGAGGTGCTTCCTCCGTTCGCGGCATTCACGCGGACCGGTGTCTCGGAGGCGGTCGCGGTGACCGACGCGCTGGGCTTCCGGCACGTCTACCACTCACATGGTCCGGGGTGGGCCGCCATCAGCACCTCGGCCCGGGTCCTGGCAGTCCTCGGTGATCGCGGACTCGACCACGATGCGCTGACCCTGCAGTCGCTGCTCGGCTGGCAGGTCGGGCAGTGGACCCTCTTCGACGGGGTGACCAAGCTCGCTCCTGGCGAGCTCGTCCGAGTGCGTGACGGGCACCTCGACGTCGTGAGGGCCCCTGCGGCCTCCCTCCAGCGGCTGGAGCTCGACGACGCCGTGGACCAGGCGGCAGACCTGCTCCGCCGCTACCTCACCACGTACGTCACCGACCACCCTGACGCCACGCTCCAGCTCACCGGCGGGCAGGACTCCCGCATCCTGCTCAGCGCCGTCCCGCCGGACCTGCGGAGGGGGCTCGCGGCGATCACGCTCGCGGTCCCCGGCTCGCCGGACGTGGCGATCGCCGCAGACCTGGCGGCGCGCACCGGCGTACGACACCACGTCGAGGCGCTCGAGGACCTCGCGCGCATGCCGGCGGACGAGGCCCACGCCCTGGCAGTGCGCTCGAGTGCTCGGCTGGAGGGGATGGCCGACCCCCTCGCCCTCGCGGCGTTGTCGATCGCCGAGCAGCGCTTCGACCAGGGCCACCGCATCGCAGGCCTCGGCGGTGAAGTGGCCCGCGGCTTCTACTACCTCGGCCGCCCGCGTCCTGTGCCGGTCACGCGGGAGCGAGTGGCGCGGCTGACCTCGTGGCGCATGTTCGCCAACGAGGCGATCGACCCACTCGCCCTCGCACCGCACCTGCGGGAGGGGGCGCGCGACCGGGCTGTGGACCGCGTCCACCACCTCATGGCCTCGAGCGGGAAGGACTGGTTCGAGGCCACCGACGAGTTCTACCTGGACCAGCGGATGCAGCGCTGGGCCGGAGTCACCGACACGGCGATCTGCTTGGACCGCTCGGTGGTCAACCCGATGCTCGACGACCGATTCATCCACATCGCCCGATCGATGGCTCCCGAGAGCAAGCGCGGCTCGCTGTTCCTCGCCCGACTCCAGGTCGCGCTCGACGACGACCTCGCCCAGGTGCCGCTCGACGGGCGTCCCGCGCCGCGCGCCTTCGCGTACCCCGGGGTGGGTGACCGGGTCCAGGCACTCCACAAGCTCGGTCGGAAGGCCGTGGTCAAGGCGCGGCAGCGGTGGGGACACAGCACCCGCCCGCCTGTCGGTGGGACGGTGCTGGCCGGCAAGGTGGTCGATCACTGGCGCGCCCACCCGCACCTGCTCGACCGGACCACGGTGAGCGCCGTCCTCGACGAGCAGTGGGTGGACGACATGCTCCGCCGCCGCGTCGATCCGGCACCGAGCACCGTGTCGTTCGTCCTCAACGTCGCCAACCTGCCGCTGGGCGCGACGATGCCCGCCACGGTGTGACGTCCCTCAGCGCACGACGGTGGCCGACCACGCCTGCTCGATGAGCAGCCGCGGGGTCGCTTCCGCCGAGGTGTCGACGGCCCAGGTGTCGGTCACTCCGGGCTCGTCCGCACGCGGCAGGCCGTAGATCAGGGTGTCGTCGTCGAGCCACTCGACCTGGTCGTCGAGCCCGCGCGGACCCGCCTCGAGGAGGGTGCGGTCACCCGTCGCGAGGTCCTCCACGGCGAGCTGCCACACGACCCGACGACCCGGGTCGACGTCGACCTTGAAGGCGACGCGGGTGCCGTCGGGCGACAACGCGGGGCACTCGGCGTCCCGGGACACCGAGGTCAGCGTGCGCTCGGCCAGGTCGCCCTCGACCAGCCAGGTCCGGCCGCCGGTGGCGACCGTCGCGTAGAACGTCTCGTCGTCGACGAAGGTGACCCCCCAGACGTTGCGGTCCACGGAGTCGACCTCGCGGCCGTCGATCACGAGCCGGAAGTCCTCCAGGTTGCCCCATCGCTCGCCGTCGCCGAACTCGTGGACCTCGGTGGCCGTCGAGAAGCCGGTGGACATGTAGGAGTGGCCCGCGACGAACACGGTCGTCGCCACCAGGGTCCCGTCGGGACTGAGCCGGGTGCGGCTCGGGATGCCCGGGAGGTCGTGGCTCGCGACCTGCTGCCAGTCGGCGTCGAGCTCGAACCCCTCGTACGCGGCCGCGACCCCCGGGTCGGTGACCAGGCAGGAGGCGCCCTCCGCACGGGCCGCGACCCGGTCGCAGGTGACGCCGGTGAACGCGCGGGGGCCGCCCGGGTCGTCGAGCGGCACCACGGCCACCACGCCGTACTGGCTGTCGTTGCCGGTGTGCCGGAACACGATGCGCGGTCCGTCGGTCACCTCCGCGATCGGCGCCTGCTCGGCCTCGGGATCGGCGGCCCGCTCGGCACGGACCTCACGACGCTCGACGACGACGTAGGCGGTCGCGGCGAGGGCGATCGCCACGACCACCGCGACGAAGGCCAGCACGCGGACGCGGGGGCTCACGAGCTGCTCATCGGGTGACCGCGGCGCCGTCGAGACGCGTGATCCGGGTCGCGGCGGCGAGGACGGCCACGACCAGGAGCCCGGCGACGGTCGTCATCGCCGCCGTGGGACCGAGCACCAGCCACAGCACGCCGAACCCGGCCGAGGCGAGCATCCGCGCGAGCGCCACCACGGTCTGCGCGGCGGCGATGCCGCTGGAGCGCGCCTGCACCGGGACGAGGCGGCCGGCGATCGCGGCGATCACGCCGTCGGTCGCGGCGTAGAACGTGCCCAGGAGGAGCAGCGTCCCGACGGTGGCGGCGGCGGTCGAGGTCGGGAGCACGGCGCACAGGTAGGCGCCGACGAGCGCGAGGTGGCCCACGACCAGGGTGCGGGCCCGCCCCACCCGGTCGGCGAGGCGGCCGACCGGCACGGCCAGCAGCAGGTAGGCGACGTTGGTGCCGACGTAGAAGAGCGGGAACCAGGCCACGTTGGCGCCGCCGTGGTCGAGCAGGGCGAGGTAGATGAAGCCGTCGCCGATCGTCAGCAGGCCGAGCACGCCGGCGACCGCGAGGAGCGGCCGCAGCCGCGCGTCGGTCAGGTCGCGCCAGCGGAACGGCGGCGGCGTGGGCCCGCTGCGCGTCGCCGCGTCACGCCGCGTCCGCACGTCCGGTCCGAGCAGGCCCAGGAGCGCCACCCCGGCGATCGCGAAGGCGAGCGACACCACGAGCACCACGGAGTAGCCGCCGGGCACGAGCCACAGCAGGGCGAAGGCGATCAACGGGCCCAGGGCGGCCCCGATGGTGTCGAGCATCCGGTGCACGCCGAAGGCGCGGCCGAGGTGCTCGGTGGGGGTCGAGGTGCTGATCATCGCGTCGCGCGGTGCCGTCCGGATGCCCTTGCCGATCCGGTCGGCGGTGACCACGGCGGCGATCCCGGCAGCACCCGAGGCGAACAGCAGGAACACGCGTGCCACCGCGGAGAGCCCGTAGCCGAGGAACGCCACCCACTTGGGACGGTCCGAGGCGTCGGCCAGCCAGCCGCCGCCGAGCCGGACCAGGGCGCTGACCCCCTGGTAGAGACCGTCGACGAGCCCGTACGCCACGGGCGTGAGGCCGACGACCGCGGTGAGGTAGAGCGGCAGGATCGCCGAGACCGACTCCGACGAGACGTCGGTCAGGAGCGACACGACCCCGAGCGTGACGACGACCCGGCCGACGGGGGGCCGGGTCGAGGTCGCGCCGCGCGTGCTGGTGGTGCCGGCGGCCGGCCGGTCGCGGACCGAGATGTACATCCCGGTCACCCGCGCTCGGCGCGCAGCGAGGCGTGGACGGCCAGGCTCGTCCCGGAGCCCCGGGGGGTGACCGTGACGGTCACGACGCTGCCGTCGCGCCGGAAGGCGGCCGCGCGGGAGCCGGCGACGCTCGGCGGGGTCGCTGTCTCCGCCATCCCGCGACGGGCCAGGCGGGTGCGGTAGGCGAGCAGGACCTGCTCGGGGGACCGGGACGACGTCGCCACCAGCCCGACCTGCAGCCGGTCGCCCGACGGTGAGACGCTGCTGCTCTGCACCCGCGTGGCCCGGTCGGGTCGCAGTGCGTCGGGGAAGCCGGGCAGCAGCCGCCCCTGTGCGCTCGCGGCACGCGGGAGCGGAGTCGTGACGAGTGGGGCCGTGCTCGACGGTGGGAGGAGGTCGGCGAGGCTGTCGACCGTCGGCGCCGGCGCCTCCGGCATCTCCAGTGCCGGAGCCGAGCCGTCGGCGGTGCCGTCCTCAGCCCCGTCGGCGTCCGCGTCGGTGCTCGGCGCGGCATCGGGGCTGGGCGTCGCGTCCTCGGCCCCCTCGGCCCCCTTGGTCTCGTCGGCGCCCTGGTCCGCCGACCGGGCCCTGCGGTCGTCCCGCCGGTCCTTCGTGCGTTCCCCGGCGCCCGGCGATCCGGCGCCCGGCGATCCGGCGTCCGACGAGCCCGCGACCGACGGACCGGCGTCCGGGGGCGCGCCGTCGGCGCCGCAGCCGCCGAGGAGAAGGGCGGCGACGACGCCGATCACGGCGACCCGCACAGGTCTGGTGTTCATCTGCTTCTCGACCCCCACGGTCGTTGACGAGACGGTGCGCGCTCAGTAGGCGCCGCGGTGGCCGAGCACCGCGCGCACCGTGCGGACGAGGATCGAGAGGTCGTGGCGCAGCGACCAGTTCTCGACGTACCTGAGGTCCAGCCGCACCGACTCGGCCCACGTCAGGTCCGAGCGCCCCGACACCTGCCACAGGCCGGTCACGCCGGGCTTGACCACGAGCCGGCGCCGCGGGTCGACGTCGTAGCGGGCGACCTCGCACGGCAGGGCCGGGCGGGGGCCCACGAGGGACATGTCGCCGCGGACGACGTTCCACAGCTGCGGCAGCTCGTCGAGCGAGTAGCGGCGCAGCTTGCTGCCCAGCGGCGTGACGCGCGGGTCCTGCGCGATCTTGAACAGGACGCCGTCCTTCTCGTTGTCCTCGGCCAGCTCGTGCCGCGCCACCTCGGCGTCGACGCCCATCGAGCGCAGCTTGAGCATGGTGAAGGGGACGCCGTCGCGACCGATGCGCTCCTGGCGGAAGAACGCGGGGCCGGGGGTCTCCATCCGGATGGCCACGGCGAGGGCGGCCAGCAGCGGGAGGGACAGGACCAGCGCGACGAGCGCGAGCGTGCGCTCGACCACGTCCTTGAGCAGCCGGCGCGGTCCGCGGAGCGTGGGCTTGCCGACGTGCAGGACGTCGAGGCCGGCCGTCGACATGACTCGCGTCCGCTGCGGGTGGACGTCGAGCAGCCCCGTGCCGAGGAAGAGCTCGGTGCCCAGCCCCGACAGCGACCAGTGCAGCCGCCGCACCTCGACGGGGGAGAGCTTGGCCCCGGGCAGCACGACCAGGGCATCGGCAGCGTGGTCGTGGGCCGCGGTCGAGGACGCCTCGAGCCCGACGTAGATCGGGACGTCGCCCTCGACCGGGGTCTTGGAGGAGCGGGTCAGGCAGGCCGCCACGACCTCGTGGGTCCCGCTGGCCCGCAGCTGCGCAACGGCCTCACGGACGTCACGCGGCCGGCCCGCCAGCACGACGCGCGGACGGGGACGACGTACGCCGGCCACGAACGGCCCGGCGCTGGCGACGGTGAGGGCGCCGACGAAGGCGGCGAGGGCGAGCGGGTCGGCGTGCCAGAGCAGGGGCGAGACCGCCAGCGTGAGCACCGCGGTGCGCCCTCCGGCGGCGAGCACGACCGCCGCCCGGGCTCCCCGGGACTGCCCGAGTGCCTGGCGCCGGTAGCGACCGGACACCGCGAGCAGCGCCGGCCAGGCCAGGGCGGTCGCGGCCGCGGGGAGGAGCTGGAGGCGGTCCTGCGAGACCCACAGCACGGCGAGCGCCAGCGCGAGGACCAGGTCCAGGGCCGGCGCCAGCCAGCTCGCGGCCGGCCGGGTGGCCGTCCGGCGCGGGGCCGGGTCGGCGAGCGGCTCGGCCGGGGCGGCGCCGGGTGCGACCGGCGGCAGGGTCGTGGCCTCGCGAGGGCGGGGGACCTGCGGGTCCAGCAGGGCGCCGTCCGCTGTCGCCTCCGCGACGATGTCGGGCACCAGCCCGGCCGCCACCTCGGAGACCACCTCAGCGACCCTGTCGCTCACGACCTGCGTCATCTCAACCCCCTCCGGGACACCGCCCAAGGCACCCGTTGCTGACCTTCCAGTGAGCCTAGGAACGCCTGACCGGGCGGGCATGCCGTAAATGAGCGAAAGCCCTGCACGCCCGGGAGATACCCATTCGAAGGGATGGGCAGGTCAGGCCGGGCGGACCTACTCTCGATGTGGTGCACCACACACTGGTTCGCTATCTCGGGCCAGCCCCGCACTGGCCGCCCTTGGTGGCCGCTGGCGTGACGCGGAACCCCACGCTTCGTCACCCGGAACCGATGTGAACCAGTGGGCGGCGGTCGAGGTCCCCCTCCTCGACCGCCGCGTCCCCCCACCCGGGGAACGCGGCTCTGCCGACCAGCACAGCGAGAGCCGGTGGGCTCAGACGCCGACCTTCCAGCCGACCTGGTTGGCCATGCCGACGGCGGCGAGCTGCGAGGACACCTCGAGCTTGCCGAGGATGGACTTCACCTGCGTGCGGACCGTCGCCTCCGACACCACGCTGTCCTGGGCGATCGCCCGCACCGTGCGCCCCTCGATGAGGGCACCGAGCACCTGGCGCTCGCGCGGGGTGAGCAGGTCGAGCCGGCGGCGTACGTCGTCGTGGGCCTGCCGGTCGCGGGCCCACGCCTCGAGCAGCGACTCGAGCTCCTCGCGGGTGACCACCGGCAGCCCCTGGTGCAGCCGCCGCACGGTGGCGAGCGCCTGCTGGAGGGCGCCGGTCTTGGACAGCACCTTGCGCGCCCCCAGCCGCATGCACGCCCCCCAGCGACCGATGTCGTCGGACGCGGTCAGCACGACCACGTTGGCGTTGGCCCGGGCGAGCGGCGCGACCAGGTTCATCCCGTCACCGAAGCGGCCGAGGTCGAGGTCGAGCAGGACCGTGCGGGGGTTGGCCCGCAGGGCCAGCGACCGGAGCGTGGCCATCGACCCGCCCTCGTCCGGCGGCTCCAGGCGTCGTACGTCGTAGCCCTCCAGGGAGAGGGCGAGCTCGAGCGACTCCGCGAAGAGCACGTGGTCGTCGATGATGAGGACCCTGTGCTCACCCCGAGAAGCGCCAGGCACGGCCGTCCTCCATCGTCAGGTCGGGCATGGCCGGGGCGGACGGGACCAGCCGCGTGGGCTGGAGGTCGTTCTCCGGTGAGCGTCGGACCGCGGGCAGCGAGATCACGAACGACGACCCCGCGCCGTCCCGGTCCGCGAGCCGCAGCGACCCGCCGGCCTCGGTGACGAGGCGCTGGGCGACGTTGAGGCCGATGCCCTCGCCCCGCGACCCGGTGCCGCGCTTGCCCCACTCGAAGATCTGGGGTCGCTGCTCGTGGGGGATGCCGCGGCCGAAGTCGGTCACCGTGATGTCGACGGTCTCCTCGTCGCGGCGCATCACCTCCACCACGCTCTCGTCGGTGCCGCCGTGCTTGGCGGCGTTGTCCACGAGGATGTTGAGCACCTCGGACAGGGCGTCGTAGGGAGCCCGGACCACGTCGCCGGTGGAGTGCAGCTCGACGTGGCGGCCCTTGAGCCGCTGCAGGTCGAGGATCTTGGTGAGCGCGTCGTCGAGGCGCAGGTCCGTGGCCTGCGGGCCGGTCCCGGCGAGCATCCGCTCCATCCGGTCGAGCTCGCGGCGCAGGGATGTCCACAGCCGCTCACGCGTCTCGCTGGGGAGGTCCTCCCGGTCGAGCATCGCTGATCCGGTGACCAGCCCGGCGATCGTGCTGCGCAGCTCGTGCATCCGCTCGCGCTGCTCGCGGGTCGCGTCGACGAGCACGTGCTCGAAGGAGTCGATGCGTCGCTGCTCGTCCTCGAGGGCGCGGCGCAGGGTGGCCCAGGCGATGCCGAGCCAGGCGGCGCCGACCGCGGTGCGGGCGAGCCACAGGGCGGCATCGATGCTGCCACCGGCGAGCCCCGTCGGGGGGACGAGCTGGCCGAGGACCACCACGCCCACCGTGACGAGCAGCAGCGCGCTGACCGGCCGTGACGCCGCACGCTGCTGCAGCACGAGGACGGCGGACAGCAGGTGGGTCGCCAGCAGCACCCCGATGAGCAGCTGCATCATCGACGACGGCGGCTGGACCCGCGGGAACTGGAGCAGCAGGTGACCCGCCGCGACGAGTCCCAGCCCGAGGCCGATCACGAAGGTCTCGTCGACGACACGTCGTACGCGC
This sequence comes from Nocardioides pinisoli, assembly GCF_024199985.1. Classification (GTDB taxonomy): domain Bacteria; phylum Actinomycetota; class Actinomycetes; order Propionibacteriales; family Nocardioidaceae; genus Nocardioides; species Nocardioides pinisoli. The sequence goes on along the minus strand of NZ_JANARS010000006.1, from coordinate 95,796 downwards.
TCGGGCGCCAGGAGCGGGACGACCACCCCGATCATCCCGACCAGGCCCACCGCGAGCAGCAGCAGCTGCACGAGCGTCCCCCGCGGCGGCGCGCTGTGCAGCGCGATGAGCGTCACGCCCAGGGCCTGTGCGGCCACGAGCGCGCCCGTCGCCACGATCCAGCCCGCGACCGCACCGGCGTGCTTGCGCCACATGACGAGCGCGGTGCAGCCGGCGGCGGCGACGAACACCCCGCTGACGACCCCCTCGCCGAGCGACGGCGCCGTCGACGCCGACGGCGGCGACCACCACGCGTGGTCCGTCCCCGAGCCGATCCAGACCAGGACGAGGAACGAGGCGAGCCCCGTGACGCCCGTCCGGCACCGGTGGCGCATGTTCCCCCTGCAGAACCCCAGCATCTCCTGCTACCCCCCCTGCTACTGCCGTGTGTCGTCGAGACGCGTCGACCGCCTCCCAAAGCTGTCGACCCGTCGTGTGTCCTTGTTGCGTGTGTCCCTGTTGCCGTGTGCGTCATTCGTGTGAGCCAGGCTCTCGGCCGAGACTGCAGCTCACGGTGCGGGGGGTCCAACGATTGTGTGGTCGTACCGCAATTGGGGCAAAGGCGGTCTGGTCCGCCGTTCGCAGGAGTCGTGGAGGCTTCGTCAAGGAGCCCCTCAGGACGTCCCCAGCGCGGTGTCAGCGCGGGCCGATTTCCCCTCAAGGGGGTAAGCGAGGGTGCCGGGCCGGGGTCGTGGGGCAGGTCGAGGCGGGCCGCGTCCCCAAATAGGTGCACGTTCGCCAAAGGGTCGACGTGCCGGGGCCCGCGCCGGAGAGGCTGGTCCCACTGTCAGGCGGAGGGAGGGGCTCATGAGCGTGGCAGGTCCGGTGTGGGTGCTGTCCCCGCACCTCCTGGTGGCGCAGGCGGTCACGGCCGCCCTGCGCTCGGTCGGCGTGCCGGCCGAGACCCGGAGGTGGGAGTCGGTGCTCGAGGAGGACGTCTCGGAGTCGTCCACACCGCTTCGACCTGCGGTGGTCATCGCCATCGTGGACGGGGTTGACAACTCCGCGGTCGTCGGCCATGTCGAGGCGTTCGCCCAGCCCGGCGACGTGCGCGTCGTCGTGGTCAGCTCCGCCGACGCCTCCACCCGCTGGGGAGGGCTGCTCGCCAACGACGCCGTCGACGTCGTGACCGTGACGACCTCGGTCACGCAGCTCGCCGAGGTCGTCAAACGCCTGACCGCCGGCGCCTCGTCGATGGACCCCGAGGAGCGAGCGGCGTTGCGCACCTCCTGGGCCCTCGACCGCGACCGCCGCCGGCACGTGCGAGAGCAGCTCGAGTCGCTGTCCCCCCAGCAGCGTCGGGTGCTCGAGCTCCTCGCCTCCGGGCGGCGGGTCGCCGAGGTCGGGGTGGAGATGGGGGTCGCCGAGGGCACGGTCCGCAGCCACGTCAAGGCGCTGCGCGCCAAGCTGGGTGCCTCCACGCAGCTCAAGGCCGTCGCGATGTTCCACGAGGTCTACGAGGTGACGGGCTCCGACCTGGTGCCCCGACCCCGGCAGGCGGGTGAGGACCCGGGCGACGACCCGGGTGACGACCGCAGCCGCGGCGAGAGGGTGGGCGTCGCCCGTCGATAGGCTGCGCCCATGATGGATCCCACCACGCTCGACGACCACTCCTTCGCCGTCTGGGCGGCCGAACGGGCCGGCTCGGTGCTCCTCGACGTACGCGCCGGGGCGCAGGCCGACGGCCTGGAGGGGAAGGCGCTCAAGGACGCCGGCGACGCCGCCGCGCAGGCCGAGCTCGACCGGATCCTCACCCAGCACCGTCCCGACGACGCCGTGCTCTCCGAGGAGGCGGCCGACGACAAGTCGCGGCTGACCGCCCGGCGCGTGTGGATCATCGACCCGCTCGACGGCACCCGGGAGTTCTCCGAGCCGCCCCGCGACGACTGGGCGGTCCACGTGGCCCTCTGGGAGGACGGCGACCTGGTCGCCGGCGCCGTCGCGCAGCCGGCGCTGGGGGAGACCTTCAGCACCGGACGACCCAGCGTGGTGCCGCCGCGGACGTCGCAGCGTCCCCGCATCGCCGTCTCGCGCAGCCGTCCGCCGGCCTTCGTCGAGGCCCTCGCCGCGGAGCTCGACGCCGAGCTCGTGCCGATGGGCAGCGCCGGTGTGAAGGTGATGAGCGTCGTGCGCGACCTCGCCGACGCCTACGTCCACGCCGGTGGGCAGTACCAGTGGGACAACGCGGCCCCGGTCGCGGTGGCGCGGTCCGCCGGCCTGCACTGCAGCCGCGTCGACGGCTCACCGCTGGTCTACAACGAGGACGACACCTCGCTGCCCGACCTCATCGTCTGCCGCCCCGAGCTCGCGGAGCAGATCGTGGACTTCGTCAAGCGCCACGGAACCTCCTGAGCCGAAGCCGGGCGGGCTCAGGCTCAGTGGACGAGCTTGAGCCCGATGATGCAGCCGACGAGGCCGGTCAGCAGCAGTGCCTTCACCACCGAGAAGGCCTCGGTGCCGGTGGCCATCGCGACGACCACGGTCAGCACCGCGCCGATGCCGACCCACACGGCGTACGACGTGCCGACCGGCAGCGTGCGCATGGCGTAGCCCAGGCCGCCCATGCTCATCGCGAGCGCGACCAGGAAGGTGGCGGTCGGCACCGGGCGGGTGAGGCCCTCCGAACGACCGAGCGCGGTGGCCCACACGGCCTCCAGCACTCCCGACAGGACGAGCACGAACCACGCCATGGCCATCTCCTCGACGGCCGTCTTGTCGCGTCTCCGGGTACGGCTCCCTCGTCCGGTCGCCCCGGGTCGGGGCAGGTTCGAGCATATCCGCTTGCGGGGAGACGCTGCCTCGCGACAGCGTGGCGCCATGACCTCCTTCGTCTCGCACACCACCGTCGACTGCCACGACGCCTACACGCTCTCGGAGTGGTGGAAGTCGCTGCTCGGCTACGTCGACGTGGACGGCGACCCCAACGAGCCGGGGCACGAGGAGTGCATGATCCTCGACCCCGACACCGGACACAGCATCCTCTTCATCGAGTTGCCCGACGCCGACCTGCCCGCCAAGCGGATCCACTTCGACCTGCGCCCGCGGGAGGGCAGCCGGGACGACGAGATCGAGCGGGTGCGTGGCCTCGGCGCCACGGAGGTCGCCGACCAGCGCGGGCAGTACGGGCCCGGCACCGGGTGGGTCGTGTTCGCGGACCCGGAGGGCAACCAGTTCTGCGTGCTGCGCTCGCAGGCGGAGGTGGACGCCGGTCCACCCCCGCCCGCGTGACTCACTGGGCCAGGGCGTAGGCCGCGCAGCCGATCATCTCCGTGCTCACCGTCAGCCGGTCGATGCTGATGTTCTTCTCGATGGTGTCCTCGGGCGAGTGGTAGGGCGGCTCGAGCAGGGCGGGCGTCGCCTCGCCGCGCCAGGAGAAGTTGGCCGAGGCGATCCCGACCTCCTGGAAGGACTGGTGGTCGCTGGCGCCCCGCTGGGTCACCGGTGAGATCTGCGGCTCGTAGCCCAGCCGGCCGGCGGCGGCCGTGATCTGGTCGGTCGTGGCGTTGCCGGTGCCCGAGAACGACAGCTGCCAGTAGCGGGTGGCCGGGCTCCAGCTGGTGCCGACCATGTCGTTCTGGAAGACCCCGCGGATGCGGGCGCGGTCGGCGCTGGGCAGCTGGGCGACGTGGTAGCGCGAGCCGATCAGACCCTGCTCCTCCGAGCCCCACAGCGCCAGCCGGACGGTGGCCTCGGGCTTGCGCAGGCGGGTGAGGACGCGGGCGAGCTCGAGGGTCAGCACGGTGCCCGAGCCGTCGTCGTTGGCGCCGGGCGCACCGATGACGGAGTCGTAGTGGCCCGAGATGTAGACGAGCGGTCCGGACGCGCCGGATCGGCCGGGGATGTCGGCGAACACGTTGTTGCTCGTCAGCCCGCGGTGCGAGGTCGTGCCGACGGTCAGCCGCAGGGGCCGGACCGCCAGGTCCTCGCGCAGCACCCGCTTCTGCACCTGCGCGACCCCCAGCACGGGGATCGCCGCGACAGGCGTCCACGGGGGCGCCGACGTGCCCGTGGTGGGCACCAGGCGCAGGGACGCCGCCGACGCCCGGCGGGGGTACTCGAGGTCGGCCGGCAGCAGGATCACGGCCGCGGCCCCGCGCCGCTGCGCCTCGAGCACGAAGGCGGCGCGCAGGTTGACCCGCGTCGCCGGGACCGGGTCCTGCGCGTCGTCGGCCAGGACGACCGCGCCCGTGATCGCGGCCGGGTCGGCGGGCCACGCGGGTGCGGTCGCGGCCTTCACGTCGACCACGCGCCCGGTGACGGGGGCGGCATCGAGCCCGGCGTCGGGGGACGCGCCGGCCTGCCAGCAGATGTCGTCGGGCAGCTGGCCGTCCGGGTCACCGATGTCGGCGAGGAACTTGTCGGCCACCGCGAACGGCTCGAGGCGGACGTCGCTGCAGCCGGCGCTGCGGAAGGAGGTCAGGGCGAACTCGGCGGCCGCCTTCTCCGAGGCGGTGCCGCCGATGCGCGGGCCGATGCGCTCGGACAGCACCTGCAGGTCGGCCAGCGCGCGCGAGGGGCGGATGCCCTTCACGACCTGGCGGTCGAGGACGGCGAGGGACGGAGCTCGTACGGCGCCCGGACGTGTGGTGTCGGCGGCCCAGGCGGGCTGGCCGGCCGCGACGACGGCGACGGTGCCGGCGGCTCCGGCGAGCAGGCTTCTCCTGCGCAGGGTGGACTGGTCGGATCCCGAGATGTGGTTCATGGAGAGCGAACCTATGTGTTCGGCAGTCGAACGGTAAAGGATTGGGGCGTCAGCCCTTCAACCCGGCTCGGGAGACCCCCTCGACGACGAAGCGCTGGGCGGCGGCGTAGAGGACCAGCACGGGCGCCGAGGCGATCACCGCGCCCGCCATGAGCAGGTCGTAGCGCACGGCGTTGGCGTTCTGCAGCGTGGCCAGACCTGCGGGGAGGGTCTGGCTCTCCGGGGAGAACAGGACGTAGACCGGCCACAGGAAGTCGTTCCAGTTGGTGAGGAACGACAGCATGCCGAGCGTCACCAGTGCCGGCCGCGACAGCGGGAGCACCACGGTGACGAAGGTGCGGAACCGTCCGGCGCCGTCCATGGAGGCCGCCTCCTCCAGCTCGGGCGGGATGCCGAGGAAGAACTGGCGCATGAAGAACACCCCGAACGCGCCGGCGGCACCCGGCACGATGACCGCCGCCAGGGTGTCGAGCCACCCGATGCGGCTGGTGATCAGGTAGTTGGGGATCAGCAGGATGACCGGCGGGATGAACAGCGTGCCGATGATGATGCCGAAGACCCACTTCTTCCCGGCGAAGTCCATGCGGGCCAGCGCGTAGCCGGCGAGCGCCGCCGTGGCCACGATGAGCAGCGACTGCAGGCCTGCTGCGACCAGCGAGTTCACGAGCCAGCGCACGACCGGCGTGCCGTCGTTGCCCAGGATCGCCTCGAAGGCACCGGTGGTGGGGTTGTCGGGGATCCACTGCGGGTCGGGTGAGGCGGCGTCGCCCGTCGTCTTGAACGCCGTGGACAGCATGTAGAGCAGCGGGCTGACGAAGAGCAGCGTCAGGACGCCGAGGACGCCGTACTTCAGGATCCGGCGCAGCCGCGCAGGGCTGCCGCCGTCGTCCTCGTGCGGTCGCTCGGTGTCGTGCTCGCGGGTGGGGGTGGCAGTGCTCATCGTCGGTTGCCCTCCGGCTCACGGTCGCGGAAGAGGAAGAAGACCAGGACGCTGACGAGCATCAGGAAGAACGAGAAGATCATCGACATCGCGGTCGAGTCCCCCGAGTTGAAGTTGGTCAGGCCGGTGTCGGCGATCTGGTAGATCGCGGTGCGTGTCTCGGTGCCCGGTCCGCCCTGGGTCATCAGGAACGACTGGCCGAACATGTTGACGGAGGCGATGATCGTCACGCTGGTGACGAACAGCAGCACGGGACGCAGGCCCGGCAGCGTGACGTGGACGAAGCGCTGCCAGCCGTTGGCGCCGTCCATCCGGGCGGCCTCGTAGAGGTCGGGGGAGATCTCCCCGAGCGCGGCGAGGTAGATGATCGCGTTGAACCCCAGCGTCCACCACACGGTGACGGCGACGAGGGAGATCCACGCCCACGGCTGCGAGGTCAGCCACGCGGTGTCGGACGGCAGCCCGAGCACGCCGAGGTAGTGGTTGACCAGCCCGATGTTGGAGTCGAGGAGGTAGCGCCACAGCACGGCGACCACGGCCACGCCGAGCACGTAGGGCGCGAAGTACATCGCCCGGAAGAGGTTGCGGCCGCGGAACTTCTCGTTCATCACCATGGCCACGAGCAGCGGCAGCACCAGCAGCAGCGGCACCGAGAGGACGGTGAAGATCCACGTCGCCTTCATCGAGTCCCAGAACGCCTCGGCGTAGGGGGACGTGCCGTCGAGGAGCCCGGTGTAGTTGTCCAGGCCCACCCAGGGCTTCTCGGGCAGCGAGTAGTCGTACTCGTGGAGGCTGATCCACAGGCCGTAGCCGAACGGGGCGATCACGAACGCCACGAACAGCAGCAGGTAGGGGGCCAGGAACAGGTAGGCGTCGCGGTTCTCGTGCGGGCGCCGCCCGCTGCCCGGCGTGCCTCGCGCCGGGTCGGGTCGGACGTCCTGGCTCGCGTCGTCCCGCGTCTGGGTCGTGGTCATCGTGTCACCGCCCGAACTTGTCGAGGTTGGCCTGCAGCAGCTTGGTCGCGCGGCCGGCGGCGTCGCGCAGGGCGGCGTCGGGGGCCAGGCGCCCGAGGATCGCCTCGCTCACCGCGGTCTCCAGCGTCTGCGCCTGCACGTCGGGCACGCCGGGGACGCTGGGCAGGAAGCGCATCGCGGGGATGGCCGGAGCCAGCGCCGCCTGGGGGGAGTCGGTGAACTCGGGGGTCTCCCGCGCCTCGTTGCGGGCGGGGATCATGCCGGCGCCCGACCACGCGGCCGACTGCTCGGTGAGGTAGCGGATGAACGCCTTCCCCGCCTGCAGCCGGTCGTCGTCGGGGCTCCGGTCGCGGAACAGGACGAGGTGGTGGGAGTTGGCCCACACCGCCGGCTTCTCGCCGATGGTCGGGATCGGCGCCATGCCCCAGTCGAGGTCCTCCGCGGCCGCCTGGAGGTCGTTGACCTGCCAGATGCCGTCCCAGGTGAAGGCACCCTCGCCGTTCTTGAACGCGGTGTACTGGGTGTCCACGGCCACGTTGTCCGGGCTGTAGCCGTCCTCCACCTGCTGGCGCATCCAGGACAGGGCCTCGACGCCGGCGTCGCTGTCGAAGAGCGCCTCGCTGCCGTCCTCCGCGTAGGGCTCGCCGCCGAACTGCCACAGCAGGGAGAGGAACATCAGGTGGGCCGGCCAGCGGTTGGGCATCCAGAACGGCGTCTCGAGGCCGGCGGCGGTCATCGCGTCGAGCACCTCGCGGAGCTCGGCGCCGGTGCGCGGCTGCTGCGACACGTCGACGCGTTGGAGCATCGACCGGTTGGCGTAGCTGGCCAGGCAGTGCACGTCCAGCGGGACGCCGTACCTGACGCCGTCGACGACCCCGGCGTTCCACACCTGCTCGGGGTACTGCTCTGCGCTGAGGCCGAGCTCCTCGAGGACGTCGTCGAGGGGGTTCACGGTCTGGCGGGCCGCCTGCGTCGCGAGCTGCTCGAGGTGCATCGCCCCGACGTCGGGCCCGCGGCCGGCGTGGATCGCGGCCACCACCCGCTGGTAGTACTGCGCCCAGTTGATCGTGTTCTGCTCCACCGTGATGCGGTCCTGCTCGGAGTTGAACCGGTCCACCAGGTCGCGCATGGCGGGACCGTCGCCGCCCGTGAAACCGTGCCAGTAGCTGATGGTCACGGGCGGCCCGTCATAGCTCGCGCCGAGGGCCGATCCGGTGTCGATGGTCGGGACCGTCGATCCGCCGCACCCGCTCACGACGGACGTCATGGCAGCGCCACCGGCGATCGCCAGGAGCTGTCGTCGGGTCAGGGCCATCACTCAACTCCTCGGGCGTGTGTCGGGGTTCACACGGCCACTGGTCTACACCGGTTCTCCAACGATGTAAATAGCCGCGCTCCGGGCCTCGTACGCGCGCCTCAGCGGCTGGACGCGGTGCTCTCGCGCTGGACGACGGCGAAGGGGACCTCCGGGTCGGGGACGTCGCCGGCCCCGTCCATGCGCGCCTGCAGGGTGTGCACGGCGCGCAGCGCGAGCTCACCCTTGTCGGGGGACACCGAGGTCAGCGTCGGGACGCTGTAGGAGCACTCGTCGATGTCGTCGAAGCCCGCGACGGCAACGTCCTCGGGCACCCGGACGCTGTGCCGGCGGAGGACCGCGAGGGCGCCGAGCGCGAGTAGGTCGTTGAAGCAGAAGATGGCGTCGAACGGCTTCCCGGTCCCGACCAGCCGGTGCACGGCCTCCGCGCCGTCGGCGCGCCGATAGCCGGCGACCGACATCCACAGCTCGTCGTCCCAGGCGACGTCGAGGTCCCCGTGCGCGCGCTGGTAGCCGTCGAGGCGCAGCCGGGCGGCGCTCGCGTGCGAGCCGGTGGGTACGCCGACGACAGCGACGCGTCGCCGGCCGCTCGTCAGCAGGCTGCGCGTCAGCTGTCGAGCGGCTTCGACGTTGTCGATGCGCAGGTGGTCCACCGCGCTTCCCGACACCCGCTCGCCCAGGAGCACCACCGGGACCCCACGCGTGGTCTCGTCGACGTCCGTGCGGCTCAACCCGAGGGGGCTCAGGATCACCCCGTCGACCATCCCCGGCCGGATCCCCGACAGCACCTCGAGCTCGCGTTCCCGCTCGCCGTCGGTCTGCTCCACCAGCACGGTCAGTCCCAGCGCGCCGGCGGCGTCGATCACGTGCGCCGCCACCTCGGCGAAGTAGACCTCGTCGAGCCGGGGCACCCCCAGTGCGATGACCCCGCTGCGACCCGTGCGGAGGCTGCGCGCCTGGAGGTTCGGCCGGTAGCCCAGCGCCTCGACGGCCGCCTCCACGCGGGCGCGCGTCGTCGCGCTGACGTGCGGGTAGCCGTTGATGACGTTGGAGACCGTCTTCACCGACACGCCGGCCATCTCGGCGACGTCCTTCAGCCTGACAGCCATGACCTGTCCTCCGTGACGCACTGCGCGGCGTGACGCGCGGGTTGCTGGGCTTCTCCAACGATGTAAACATACGGGGAGCCCCCCATCGCCGCACGCCAGCGTGCCGCCCGGCGCCCGCCTCGACCCTAGGAGAGCACGTGCCCCAGCCGCCCGCCACCGCACCGGAAGCACCGGAAGCGCCGGAGACCGCGGACGCCCAGGAAGCACCGGACGTCACGGAGGAGGACGAGGTCCTGCATCCCCGGCCGCAGTTCGCCCGGGCGGAGTGGGTCGAGCTCGACGGCGCGTGGGGTTTCGCCCACGACGACGCGGACCGCGGCCTCGACGAGTCGTGGTGGACGCAGGAGGCCGTGTTCGACCGCGAGATCGTCGTCCCGTTCCCGCCCGAGTCCCGGCTCTCGGGCATCCACGACACCGGCTACCACCCGGTCGTCTGGTACCGACGCGTCGTGCCGTGCCCGCGTCCTGACGACGGCGACCGGATCCTGCTCACCTTCGGGGCGGTCGACTACCGCTGCACGGTCTGGGTCAACGGCCACCGCGTCGGCGACCACGAAGGTGGGCACTCCTCCTTCACCCTCGACGTCACCCACGCCCTCGACGCCTCCACCGACGACCAGGTCGTGGTGGTCCGCGCCGAGGACTGGCACGACGACGTCACCCAGCCGAGGGGCAAGCAGGACTGGGCCGAGAAGCCCCACACCATCTGGTACCACCGCACGACCGGGATCTGGCAGCCGGTGTGGTGGGAGCGGGTCAGCCCCGCCCACCTCACCGACCTGCACATCAGCCCCGACGTCGTCCGCGGTCGCGTCGACGTCGAGGCGCGCGTCCCACGGTCCGCGGGGACCGGCCTCGCCCTGCGGTGCCGCGTGCGGTTCGAGGGCGAGACGTTGGCGGAGACGACGGTGGCCGTCATCGACCCCGAGGTGCGGGTCTCGGTGGAGCTGCCGTTCGCGCGCAACTACCAAGAGGTCCACCGGATCACGTGGCGACCGGAGTGGCCCAACCTCCTCGACGTCGACCTCGCGCTGCTGCGCGACGGCGAGCCGGTCGACGAGGTCACCAGCTACACCGGCTTCCGCCGGGTCGGCTACGCCGACGGTCACTTCCTGCTCAACAACCAGCCCTACTTCCTGCGGCTGGTGCTGGGCCAGGGGTACTGGCCCGAGTCCCACCTCGCCGCGCCCTCGCCCGGGGCGCTGCGCCGCGAGGTCGAGCTCATCAAGGCCCTCGGCTTCAACGGCGTCCGCGTCCACCAGAAGGTGGAGGACCCGCGCTTCCTCTACTGGTGCGACCGCCTCGGCCTGGTGGTCTGGGGGGAGATGCCGAGCCCCTACGCCTACTCGCCGACGATGGTCGAGCGCCTCACCCGCGAGTGGCTGGAGGTCGTCCGGCGCGACCGCAGCCACCCCTGCATCGTCACGTGGGTGCCGCTCAACGAGAGCTGGGGCTTCCAGATGGTCGAGCACGACCCCGCCCAGCGGCACTTCGCCTCCGCGCTCTACCACCTCACGCGGTCGGTGGACGCCAGCCGGCCGGCGATCAGCAACGACGGCTGGGAGCACACGGACAGCGACATCTGGGGCGTGCACGACTACGGCCCGAGCGGCCGCGGGCTCCGCGAGCGCTACGGCACCCAGGAGGCCCTCGACCGGAGCCTGCGCGACGGGCGGCCGGGCCGCCGCAGGGTGCTGCTGGAGGAGGGCACCGAGCGCGGGCAACCCGTCGTCGTCACGGAGTTCGGCGGCCTGTCCTTCAAGCCGGACGAGGGCCAGGAGTGGTTCGGCTACTCGACCGTCGCCAGCGCCGAGGACCTCGTCGCCAAGCTGGCGGAGCTCGTCGATGCGCTCGTGGACAGCCCCACGATCGCGGGGTTCTGCTACACCCAGCTGACCGACACCGAGCAGGAGGACAACGGGCTCCTCACGGCCGACCGGCAGCCCAAGGCCCCGGTCGAGCACATCCGTGCCGCCCTGTCGCGGCCCGCGCGCTCCGACCCGGCGAGCGAGGTCGACGAGACGCGCGCCGACGCCGCCGAGCCGACCCGCGACGGCGCCCCCTGACCGCTGGGCGGACGTGCGACGGCCCGGCAGAGCGGTGCTCTGCCGGGCCGTGCGCGGGACGTGCGTGAGGTGCGAGGGGGTCAGGAGACCCAGGTGCGCCAGCCGAAGCCGTTGGCGAGGTACTTCGAGTCGCCCTTGGTGGTGAAGGTCCAGTACCAGGTGCCGCCGCGGCGGGGCAGGCGGACCTCGTACTTGCCCTTCTTGTTGGTCTTGATCGTCTTCCAGGACTTGTAGCCCTTCTTCTCCTTCTTGGAGACCTTGATGACGATCTTCTTCTTGGCGTAGTCGGGCGTGACCTTGCCCTTGATCACGAAGCCGGACTTGGGCGCGGTGATCTTGCGCGCGACGCCGATGGTGAAGGGCGCGGACTCGCTCGGCGTGTAGTTGTCCTGGTAGCTGGTCGTGGCGGTGAACCCGCTGTAGACGACCTTGTACTGGGTGTTCATCTGCGGCTTCACGTCGTAGAACGACGCGTAGGTGTTCTCCGCGGTCGCGACCGGGACCCAGGCGCTGCCGCCGGCCTCCAGGGCCATCAGGGTCACGGTGCCCTCGGTGCCGCCGGGCGCGTAGCCGTCGGAGCTCGTCAGGTCGACGGTGATGTAGAGGTCGCCGCCGTAGACCACCTTGTCGGTGCTCGGCGTGGCGGTGGTGGCGGTGGTCCAGGTGTCGGCCGCCTGGCTCGGCGCCGCGATGGCGATCGGCGTCAGGCCGAGCAGTCCGGCGCTGACCGCGCCGGCGATGAGACGAGTGGTGCGCATGTCCCCGTTGTTCCTCTCAGGAGAAGTTCTGTCCGCCCGGCGACGCCGGGCGTTGAGGTTGGTGCTACCCCTGAGCCGCACGGGACAAACCCCTCGTCCCCCGCGCGCCCGTGTCCGGCAGCCCCCGTAGACTTTCATCCTCCCCCGCCTCCTGCCCATGTGGGGGCTCTTCCGCGTGCTCTCGAAGGAACCTCCCGTGCCGTCCACGCCCCTCGCCGCCGTCGCCCGGCGCGTCGTCGCCGCCCCCACGCTGGGCGGGGCCCTCGCCGACGCCGCGGTGCAGTCCTCGCTCGACCTGACCGGGCCCGGCGCGGTCCGGCCCTTCGTCGTCCACGGCCTCGTGGAGCGCGGCCGGACGGTCCTCGCGGTCACCGCGACCTCGCGCGAGGCCGAGGACCTGGTCGAGGAGCTGGCCGACCTCGTCGACCCCGACGCGGTCGCCTACTACCCGAGCTGGGAGACGCTGCCCCACGAGCGCCTGAGCCCGCGCAGCGACACGGTCGGCCGCCGGCTCGCCGTCCTGCGCCGCCTGCGCCACCCCGGCACCGACGCCGCCAACGGGCCGCTGAAGGTGGTGGTCGCGCCCATCCGCAGCCTGCTGCAGCCCCAGGTCACCGGGCTCGCCGACATCGAGCCGGTCGAGCTGGCCCCGGGAGACACCACCTCGCTCGAGGACGTCGTGCGCGGCCTGGCCGACGCGGCGTACTCACGCGTCGACATGGTCGAGCGGCGCGGCGAGTTCGCGGTCCGCGGCGGCATCGTCGACGTCTTCCCGCCCACCGAGGAGCACCCGCTGCGTGTGGAGTTCTGGGGCGACGACGTCGAGGAGATCCGCAGCTTCTCCGTCGCCGACCAGCGCACCCTCGAGGCGGTGGACCGGCTCTGGGCGCCCCCATGCCGCGAGCTGCTGCTCACCGACGACGTACGACGCCGCGCCGCCGAGCTCGGCCAGGCGCACCCGCAGCTGCTCGAGCTCACCGACAAGATGGCCGCCGGCATCGCCGTCGAGGGCATGGAGTCGCTCGCGCCCGCGCTGGTCGACTCCATGGAGCTGCTCGTCGACCTGATGCCCGCCGACACCACCGTCCTCGTCCTCGACCCCGAGCGCGCCCGCACCCGCGCCCACGACCTGGTCGCGACGAGCGAGGAGTTCCTGGGCGCCTCGTGGGCCGCCGCGGCGGGTGGCGGCACCGCACCCATCGACCTCGGCGCGGCGTCCTACCGCGAGATCGCCGACGTACGCCTCCACGCCCTCGGCCTCGGGCACGCGTGGTGGACGGTCAGCCCCTTCGGGATCGAGGAGGACGACAGCTCCCTCGCGCTGCCCACGCACCCCGCCGAGGCCTACCGCGGCGACCTCCAGCAGGCCGTCGACGACATCCGCGGCTGGCTCACCGACGGCGTCGACGTGGTGGTCGTCCACGCGGGTCACGGACCCGCGCAGCGGTTCGTCGAGCTGCTGGGCGAGAACGACCTCGCCGCGCGCCTCGTCGAGGAGGGCGAGTCCGCCGGGGCCAACGTGGTGACCGTGACGTGCGGACACCTCGTGCACGGCATCGTCGACGACGAGGCGAAGGTCGCCGTCGTCACCGGTGACGACCTGTCGGGGCAGAAGACCTCGACCCGCGACATGCGGAAGATGCCCACGCGCCGCAAGAAGCAGATCGACCCGCTGGAGCTCAAGGCCGGCGACTACGTCGTGCACGAGCAGCACGGGGTGGGCCGCTTCGTGGAGATGAAGCAGCGCGAGATCGGCGGCGCGGTGCGGGAGTACCTCGTCCTCGAGTACGGCCCCAGCAAGCGCGGCGGTCCCAACGACATGCTCTACGTCCCGGCCGACACCCTCGACCAGGTCACCCGCTACGTCGGCGGCGAGAACCCCAGCCTCGACCGCCTCGGCGGCGGCGACTGGACCAAGCGCAAGAACAAGGCGCGCCGCGCGGTCCGCGAGATCGCGGCCGAGCTGATCAAGCTCTACGCCGCGCGCCAGGCCACCAAGGGCTACGCCTACGGCCCCGACACCCCGTGGCAGCGCGAGCTCGAGGACGCCTTCCCGTTCACCGAGACCGTCGACCAGCTCACGACCGTCGACGAGGTCAAGGCCGACATGCGCCAGGTGGTGCCGATGGACCGCCTCGTGTGCGGTGACGTCGGCTACGGCAAGACCGAGATCGCGGTGCGGGCAGCCTTCAAGGCGGTGCAGGACGGCAAGCAGGTCGCGGTGCTGGTGCCGACGACGCTGCTCGTCACCCAGCACATGTCGACCTTCTCCGAGCGGATGTCGGGCTTCCCGGTCGTCATCAAGGGCCTGTCGCGCTTCCAGACCGACAAGGAGGCCAAGGAGGTCATCGCCGGCCTGACCGACGGCTCGGTCGACATCGTGGTCGGCACCCACCGCCTGCTCAACCCCGAGATCAAGATGAAGGACCTCGGCCTCATCATCGTCGACGAGGAGCAGCGCTTCGGTGTCGAGCACAAGGAGCAGATGAAGCGGATGCGCACGTCGGTCGACGTGCTCTCGATGAGCGCGACGCCGATCCCGCGCACCCTGGAGATGGCGGTCACCGGCATCCGCGAGATGTCCACGATCACCACGCCCCCGGAGGAGCGCCACCCGGTCCTGACCTACGTCGGCGCCTACGAGGACCGCCAGGTCGTCGCGGCCGTGCGCCGCGAGCTGCTGCGCGAGGGCCAGGTCTTCTACATCCACAACCGGGTGCAGTCCATCGAGAAGGCCGCCGCCCGGATCCGCGAGCTCGTCCCGGAGGCGCGCGTCGCCACCGCCCACGGCCAGATGGGCGAGCACGCCCTCGAGCAGGTCATGCTCGACTTCTGGGAGAAGCGCTTCGACGTCCTGGTCTGCACGACCATCGTGGAGAGCGGCCTCGACGTGTCCAACGCCAACACGATGATCATCGAGCGCTCCGACACCCTCGGTCTCTCCCAGCTGCACCAGCTGCGCGGTCGCGTCGGCCGCTCCCGCGAGCGGGCCTACGCCTACTTCCTCTACCCGGCGGAGAAGCCGCTGACCGAGACCGCCCACGAGCGGCTCGCGACGCTGGCGCAGCACTCCGACCTCGGTGGCGGCATGGCGATCGCGATGAAGGACCTCGAGATCCGCGGGGCGGGCAACCTCCTCGGCGGTGAGCAGTCCGGCCACATCGCCGACGTCGGCTTCGACCTCTACGTCCGGCTCGTCGGCGAGGCCGTCGCCGACTTCAAGGGCGGCAACGAGGAGGAGCTCGCCGAGGTCCGCATCGAGCTGCCGGTGGACGCCCACCTGCCGCACGACTACATCCCCAGCGAGCGGCTGCGGCTCGAGATCTACAAGCGGCTGGCCGAGGTGCGCACCGACGCCGACGTCGACGAGGTCCGCGCCGAGCTGCTCGACCGCTACGGCAACCCGCCCGCGGTCGTGGAGTCGCTGCTCGTCGTGGCGCGCTTCCGCGCCCGCTGCCGCCAGGTCGGGGTCGGCGAGGTGACGCTGGCCGGCAAGTTCGTCCGGTTCGCCCCGGTCGACCTGCCCGACTCGCGCGTCGTACGCCTCCAGCGGCTGCACCCCAAGAGCGTCGTCAAGGCGCCCACGAGCACGATCCTGGTGCCGCGGCCGCAGGAGAACGGCTTCCCCGTACGCCCGGTGGCGGGTGTCGCCCTGCTTGAATGGGCCCGCGGCGTGATCGACGACGTCATCGCCGCTCCGGCGCCCGTCGCCGCCTCGACCGCCTCGACCGTCTCGACCAAGGAGTGACCTCGTGAGCAAGACCCGCCTGACGGCCGCGCCCACCTGGGTGATGGTGGCCCTCGCAGGACTGCTGCTGACCGGATGCGGCAGCGCCAGCCCCGGTGTCGCGGTCAAGGTCGGTGACGAGGAGATCTCGACGCGCCACGTCGACGAGGTCACGTCCAACTACTGCACGGCGGTGGGCGAGCTCGAGTCGGCGGTGCCGATGGGCTTCGTGCGCCAGTACGTCGTCCAGCTGCTGACGCTGCGCTCGCAGGCCTCGCAGATCGCCGACGAGTACGGCGTGGAGCCGGGCTCGACCTACTACGACGACGTCGCGCAGCGCCAGACCGCGGCGGAGGCCCAGCCCGAGGAGGTCCGCGACGACTTCGTCGAGCTGGCGTCCACCTCGGCCTACGCCCAGGACATCCTCGACCAGGTCGGCCGGATCGTCCTGGAGGAGCAGGGCGTCACCGAGCCGACCGCCGAGCAGACCACGCAGGCGGGCATCGACGTGTTCAACCAGTGGCCCAACACCCACGACCTCGAGATCGACCCGCGCTTCGGCCTGCGCAACGTCGACGGCGTGCTGTCCGCGGTCGACACCAACACGTCGGTGGCGGTCGGCGAGACCGCGAAGGCGGGCCTGGCGACCGAGCCCGACCCGGCCTTCGCCGAGACGCTCCCGGTCAGCCACCGCTGCGGCTGAGCTCGTGACCGCCTCGCCCGAGGGCTCGGCCCTGGAGGACTTCGCCGAGCAGATGCGGGTGCTGCGGCGCGAGTGCGCGTGGAAGCGGGAGCAGACCCACACCTCGCTGATCCCGTTCGTGCGCGAGGAGGCCGAGGAGGTCGTCGAGGCGATCGAGTCGGGCGACCCGGCCGCGCTATGCGACGAGCTGGGCGACCTGCTGCTGCAGGTGGTCATCCACGCGGTGATCGCCGAGGAGGCGGGTGACTTCACCCTCGACGACGTGGCCCGCGGGGTGATCGCCAAGATGGAGCGGCGCAACCCCCACGTCTTCGGCGACGCGGTCGCCACCGACGCCGCCGAGGTGCTGCGCCTGTGGAACGCGGCCAAGGCAGCCGAGAAGGCGGAGAAGGCGGAGAAGGCGGCCGGCGACGGGACGTCATGAGGATCGTCGGTTCGCACCGCCGATTCCCATGACGTCAGCGATCGGTCACGTACGGCGTCGCAGCGCGACCGCCCGTCCGAGGACCCCGACGCCGAGCACGGCGAGCCCGGCCAGCACCGAGCCGAGGGGGAGAGCGGCGGCCAGGACGACGCAGCCGACCAGGCCGAGCACCTGGAGCGCCCGCGGCCAGCGGCGCTGCTCGGGCGGCTGGCGCATCGCGGCGAGGTTGGCGACGGCGTAGTAGACGAGCACCCCGAACGACGAGAAGCCGATCGCCCCGCGCAGGTCGGCGAGCAGCACGAGCGCGACCACCGCGACGCCGATGACGACCTGCGCGGTGTCGGGCACCCGGTGGCGCTCGTCGACCGAGGCGAGGGGCGCCGGCAGGTCGCGCTCGCGGGCCATCGCGAGCGTCGTACGCCCGACACCGGCCAGGAGGGCGAGCAGGGCGCCGAGGGCGGCCGCGGCGGCTCCGACCCGGGCCAGCGGGACGGCCCAGTCGGCGCCTAGCGACGCGGTCGCGTCGGCGACGGGCACCTCGGACGTGGGGAGGGCGTCGCGGAGGACGTGGACCAGGGCCAGGGCGACGAGCAGGTAGAGGACGACCGCGGTGCCGAGCGCGACGAGGATCGCGCGACCGAGGACCTCGGGGCGGCGGACCTCCTCGGCGAGGGTGGCGATCCGGGCGTAGCCGGCGAAGGCGAAGAACAGCAGCCCCGCGGCCTGCAGGACGCCCCACGCGCCCCCGGTCGCGGCGAGGGGGCCGACCGGCGCGGCGTCGCCCGCCGCGGTGAGGACGAGGAACCCGACGAGCACCACGAGGGTGGCGGCGAGCAGGACCTTGGCCGCGGTCGCCGTGCGGGTGACCCCGCGCAGGTTGAGGACGGTGAACGCCACCACCGCGAGCGCCGAGAGTGCGCGTTGCCACGCGCCGGCGCCGGGCGCGGCGTAGGCGGCGAAGGTCATGGCCATCGCGGCGCACGAGGCGGTCTTGCCGACGACGAACCCCCACCCGGCCAGGAAGCCCCACCACGGGCCGAGGACCTCGCGACCGAAGAGGTAGGTGCCGCCCGACGCGGGGTGCGACGAGGCGAGCTGGGCGGACGCCACGGCGTTGCAGAAGGCGATGACGGCCGCGATCGCCAGGCCGAGGAGGAGCCCGCGACCGGCGGCCTCCGCGGCCGGGGCGAACGCCACGAAGACGCCCGCCCCGAGCATCGCGCTCAGCCCGACCACGACCGCGTCGGCGGTGCCCAGGCGGCGGGCGAGGGCGGGCTGGGCGCTCATGCGGGCACCTGCCAGGCGACGCCGCACTCGCGGAGCCGGGTCCGGACGAGCAGGAGCGTGTCGTCGGCGTCGGTGAGCATGCGGGTGAGCATCGAGGCGAACGAGGTCGTGGTGGGTTCCGGCCCGAACGCCTCGACGAACGCCTCGTCGAAGCGACCGGTCGCGCCCAGCCGGGCGACCGACCCGACGAAGTCGGGACCGACCCGCGCCACGCGCTCGAGCAGCACGCCCAGGTGCTCGTCGTCGGCCGGTGTGTCGGTGTCGGCGTCGGTGTCGCGGGCGAGGGCGGTGAAGACGGTCAGCTGCCGCACGGCGGAGGCCAGGGCCGATCGGAGGGCGCCACCGTCGACGGGTCGGTCGAGCTCGGGCCCGGCCACCTGTGCGGCGGCCTCGACGAGGCTCGTCACGAGGCGCACGTGGCGCTCTGCCATGTCGACGACCAGGTCCACGGAGTCCATCGTCCACCGAGCGGGCAGCCGGACGCCGTCCGGCGGGTGGACGTGGGCGTCGCCCGGGGCGTCGATCAGGTGGGACGTCGGGTCGGCCCGCCACTGCGACGGCAGGGCGCCGAGCTCGCGCCGGAAGGCGCGCGCGAAGACGTCGTAGCCCCGGAAGCCGGACTCGGACGCGATGTCGCCGAGGGTGCGATCGGTCGTCGCCACCAGGTGGGCGGCCCGCTCGAGCACGAGGCGGCCGGCGAACCTCGCCGGGGACTCCCCGGCCATCGCCAGGCGCAGCCGGTCGAGCATCGCGTCGTCCTCCCCGGCCCGCCCGGCGCGCTCGACGAGGGCCAGGAGGTGGTCGGCGGGGGTCGGCACGCGGCGCACGGTAGCGGCGCGCACGGACACCCCGACGACGTACGTCTCGCGCGTGACTAGGCTGGCAGCCGCCCCACGGGATCCCACCGGGTCCCTCGAGATCCTCAGACGTTCCCCACAGGAGTCCTGCCATGTCGATCATCGCTGCAGTCGGTGCCCGCGAAATCCTCGATTCGCGCGGCAACCCCACCGTCGAGGTGGAGGTCATGCTCGACGACGGGGCCTTCGGCCGCGCGGCCGTGCCCAGCGGCGCCTCCACCGGCGCCTTCGAGGCGGTGGAGCTGCGCGACGGCGGCAAGCGCTACCTCGGCAAGGGCGTGCAGAAGGCCGTCGACGGCGTGATCGACTCGATCGCCGGCGCGGTCGTCGGCCTCGACGCCGACGACCAGCGCCTCGTCGACCAGACGATGCTCGACCTCGACGGCACCGCCAACAAGGCCAAGCTCGGCGCCAACGCCATCCTCGGCGTCTCGCTCGCCACCGCCAAGGCGGCCGCGGAGTCGGCCGGTCTGCCGCTCTTCCGCTACGTCGGCGGCCCCAACGCCCACCTGCTGCCGGTGCCGATGATGAACATCGTCAACGGCGGCGCCCACGCCGACTCCAACGTCGACGTCCAGGAGTTCATGATCGCGCCGATCGGCGCGCCGACCTTCCGCGAGGCCCTCCAGCACGGCGCCGAGGTCTACCACGCCCTCAAGTCGGTGCTGAAGAAGAAGGGCCTGTCGACGGGCCTGGGCGACGAGGGCGGCTTCGCCCCCGACCTGGAGAGCAACCGCGCCGCGCTCGACCTCATCGCGGAGGCCGTCAAGTCCGCCGGCTTCACCCTCGGCAAGGACATCGCGCTGGCGATGGACGTCGCCGCGAGCGAGTTCTTCGAGAAGGGCTCCTACACCTTCGAGGGCAAGAAGGTGAAGACCGACGCGATGGTCGACTACTACGCCGACCTCGTCGCCAGCTACCCGATCGTCTCCATCGAGGACCCGCTCGACGAGGACGACTGGGACGGCTGGAAGGCGATCACCGAGGCGCTCGGCACCAAGGCCCAGCTCGTCGGCGACGACCTGTTCGTCACCAATGTCGAGCGCCTGCAGCGCGGCATCGACGGCGGCCAGGCCAACGCGATGCTCGTCAAGGTCAACCAGATCGGTTCGCTCACCGAGACCCTCGACGCCGTCGAGCTCGCCCACCGCGCCGGCTTCCGCAACATGATGAGCCACCGCTCGGGCGAGACCGAGGACACCACCATCGCCGACCTCGCCGTGGCCACCAACTGCGGCCAGATCAAGACCGGTGCGCCGGCCCGCTCCGACCGCGTCGCGAAGTACAACCAGCTGCTCCGCATCGAGGACGAGCTGGGTGACGCGGCTCGCTACGCCGGCCGGGGCGCCTTCCCGCGATTCAAGGGCTGAAGCAGGCAGACTGGCCTGCATGCCTTCCCAGCGCCGTACGCCTCGGGGCGGGCCCGGAGGGTCGCGCGGTCCGAGGCAGGGCTCCAGCACGCACCCCGGCGCCCGCGGCTCACGACCGAGGGCGGCCGGGACGCGTACGACGTCCTCGCGGACCGCGGAGCCCCTCGCCGCGACGGCGCGTCCTGCCACGCGCAGCACCGCGCGCCGGCCTCGCTTCACCGGGCGTGCCGCGGTGCTGGTGCTCGTGCTCGCGGTGCTGACCGTGTCCTACGCGTCCTCGCTGCGGGCCTACCTCCAGCAGCGGTCCCACATCGGCGACCTCAAGGCCCAGATCGCCGAGCGCGAGGCCAGCATCAACGACCTCGAGCGTGAGAAGAAGCGGTGGGACGATCCCGCCTACGTCAAGGCGCAGGCCCGCGCCCGGTTCGGCTACCTGATGCCCGGCGAGGCCGGCTTCGAGGTGATCGGGCCCGACGGCGAGCCCATCGAGGCACAGGCCTCGCTCAACGACCCGGACGACGTCATCAAGACGGTGCCCAAGGCCTGGTGGACATCGGCGTGGGAGTCGATGGAGCTCGCCGGCAACCCGCCCCCGCCCGAACAGGAGCCGGTCGACCTCGTCGACGGGACGAAGCAGTGAACCAGCAGAAGATCGACCCGGCCGACGAGGCCGCCATCCACGCCCAGCTCAAGCGGCGACCCCGCGGCATCGACTCCGTCGGCCACCGGTGCCCGTGCGGCAACCCCGACGTGGTGACCACCGAGCCCCGGCTGCCCAACGGCACCCCGTTCCCGACGACCTTCTACCTGACCTGCCCGCGCGCCGCCTCACGCATCGGCACCCTCGAGGGGTCCGGCCTGATGAAGGAGATGCAGGAGCGCCTCGGCACCGACGAGGAGCTCGCGGCGGCCTACCGGACGGCGCACGAGCGCTACCTCGCCTTCCGCGCCGAGGTGGGCGAGCGGGCCGGGCTCGACGTCCCCGAGATCGAGGGCATCACCGCCGGCGGGATGCCCGACCGGGTCAAGTGCCTCCACGTGCTCGCCGGCCAGTCCCTCGCGATGGGCCGCGGGGTCAACCCGCTGGGCGACGAGGTCCTCGACCTGCTCGGCGACTGGTGGGCGTCCGGTCCCTGCGTCGAGCGGCCCCCGGCACAATGACGGCATGACCCAGTCGGAGACCACCGTCGCGGCGATCGACTGCGGGACCAACTCGATCAAGGTCCTCATCGGGACCGTCCGCGACGACGGACGGCTCGACGTCGCGCTGCGTGACTCCCGCGTCGTGCGGCTCGGCCAGGGCGTCGACCGCACGGGCCTGCTCGCCGACGAGGCGCTGGAGCGCACCTTCGCGGCCATCGACGAGTTCGCCGAGGTGATCCGGCGCCACGGTGTCCCGACCGAGCGGATGCGCTTCTGCGCCACGTCCGCCACCCGTGACGCGAGCAACGCCGCGGTCTTCGCCGAGGGCGTACGCCGTCGGCTGGGCATCGAGCCGGAGGTGCTGTCCGGCGACGAGGAGGCGGCGCTGGTCTACGCCGGCGCCATCGCCGCGCAGGTCCCGATGCCGCCCGAGCCGGTGCTCGTCGTCGACATCGGCGGCGGCTCGACCGAGCTGGTGCTGGGGCGCGGCGGCGACCGGAGGGCGGTGTCGATGGACATCGGCTCCGTCCGGCTCCACGAGCGCCACCTCGCCGGTGACCCGCCCACCGCCGACGAGGTCGCGGCGTGCGTCGCCGACATCGACCGGCACCTCGACGACTCCGGCATCCCGCTCGGGCGCGCGCGCACCGTCGTCGGCACCTCGGGCACGATCAAGACCGTCGCGTGCGGCGTGCTTGGCCTGGGCTGCTACGACCGCGAGGCGTTCGACCAGGCCGTCCTGCCCAACGCCGCGACCGCCTCCTACGTCGCCGACCTGCTCGCGATGACCGTCGCCCAGCGACGGTCGCTGCCCTACATGCACCCCGGACGCGCCGACGTCATCGGCGCGGGCGCCCTCATCTGGACCCGCATCCTCGACCGCGTGCCGGTCATGGAGCACGTGGTCTCCGAGGCCGACATCCTGCACGGCATCGCCGCCGCCATCGCGCGATGACCGGCCCCGTCCTGCTGCCCCACCCCGTCGTCGGCGGGGCGTTCACCAGCCCCGTGGCTCCCGGCGTCGGGTGGCCCGACGACCCGGGCGCGCCGGACACGCCGGTGGCGCGCGACGCCGACGACGTACGACGACTCGCCCACGACGCGCCGCTGCCCGAGCTCGACGCCCGGGTGAGCGTGTGCTCGGCGTGCCCGCGGCTGGTCGCGTGGCGCGAGGGCGTCGCGGTGGAGAAGCGGGCGTCGTTCGCCGACCAGCCCTACTGGGGGCGCCCGATCCCGGGCTGGGGCGACCCCGAGCCGTCGCTGCTCGTCGTCGGGCTGGCCCCGGCGGCCAACGGCGGCAACCGCACCGGCCGCATCTTCACCGGCGACCCGAGCGCCGACTGGCTCTTCGCGAGCCTGCACCGCACGGGCTGGGCGGCGCAGGGGACCAGTGACCACGCCGGCGACGGGCAGCGGCTCGTCGGGGCGCGCATGGTCGCGACCGTGAGGTGCGCGCCCCCGGACAACAAGCCGACCGCCGTCGAGCGCGACACCTGCGCGCCGTGGATCGCCGCCGAGCTGGCGCTGCTCCCCACCGTGCGGGCGGTCGTGGCGCTGGGGGCGTTCGGGTGGGAAGGGGCCGTCCGCTCGCTGGTCGCGGCCGGGGCGCCCGCACCGGCGAGGCGTCCAAAGTTCGCCCACGGTGCCGAGGTGGCGCTGGGCGACGTGACGCTGCTCGGCTGCTACCACCCCTCGCCGCACAACACCTACACCCGCCGGCTCACCCGCGAGATGACCGACGAGGTCTTCGAGCGGGCACGGGCGCTGACACGCTCCGACCTCTGAGACCATGTCGGACGTGACCCTCCACGCCATCACCGTCCTCGGCCACGACCGTCCCGGCATCATCGCCGAGACCACCGACAAGCTCGCCGGGCTGGGCCTCAACCTCGAGGACTCGACGATGACCCTGCTGCGCGGCCACTTCGCGATGATGCTGGTGTGCGAGGGCGCGGCGCCCGACGCGGAGATCGAGCAGGCGCTCGCGCCGCTCACCGCCGACGGCAGCCTCACCGTCACCGTCCGGGAGGTCCCGACCGAGCACGTGGAAGCCGGCGACGGCACCGCGTGGGTGCTGTCGGTGCACGGCGCGGACCGCCCCGGCATCGTGTCGGCCGTCGCTGCGGTCGTCGCCGGGGCGGGAGGCAACATCACCGACCTCACCACGCGTCTCGCCGGTGACCTCTACCTGCTCGTCGCGGAGGTCGACCTGCCGGCGGGCGCCGACGTGGCCGCCGTCGAGGGCGAGCTGACGCGCGTCGCCGCCGACCTCGGTGTCGGGGTCTCGCTCCACCCGGCCGACGCCGACGAGCTCTGAGCGGCCGCGCCATGGTCGTCAACACTCGGGTCCTGGAGTGGGCCGAGACCGATCTCGGCGTGGCCGGAGAGGTGCGCGAGGTCGTCCGCGCGCCCGCGGCCGTGCTGTCCACGCTCGGCGAGACGGTCGACCCGACCTCGCCCGACGTCGTACGCCTCGCCGCCGACCTCGTCGCCACCATGCGCGTCTCGCCCGGCTGCGTCGGGCTGGCCGCGCCCCAGGTCGGGGTGGGGGCCAAGGTGTTCTGCGTCGACGTGTCCGAGCACCCCAAGACCCGCGGGCACCACGGCACCTTCGTGCTGTGCAACGCCGAGGTCGTCTCCGGCAGCCGCAACGAGAAGGCGCGCGAGGGCTGCATGTCCGTGCCCGACTTCACCGGCGACGTGAAGCGCCCCAGCCGGATCGTCGTACGCGGATGGCTGCCCGGCACCGGCGAGGAGGTCGAGCTCGAGGCCGAGGCCTTCGAGGCGCGGGCGCTGCAGCACGAGATCGACCACTGCGACGGGCTGCTCTTCCTCGACCGCGCGGCCGGCGCGCACGCCGTCTACGCTCGGAAGACCTACCTCTGACCCGACTGCGGGTCGACGCCCCGGTATCCCAACCGGTAGAGGAAGCGGTCTTAAAAACCGCACAGTCTGGGTTCGAACCCCAGCCGGGGCACCGAGTGAAACCCACGCCTACCTGCGGCGGCGACCGCGATTCGGGATCGGAGCGCTCGACGTGCAGGGAATGTCGCGCTCTTTCGGCGCTCCGACAACACCACGGCTTCACCGCGGTCCACGGCGGCCGGAGGCGGTCGAGGGAGGCTGCTGAGCAGCAACCGCATGCTCGTGGACCGGCGTAGGATCGCGGCAGAACGTCAGGCAGGCGACGAGCCCCGCAGCGAAAGAGATCGCTGGCAGAGGACGCACCCTGGTACGCGGTAGCCCAACCAGTGACGGCTGGTGCTCCATGGGCCACCGATCCGACAGCAACGTCGGGTCTGGTGGCCAATGTCGTCTTCGGACCCGCTGATCCGAGGAGCCTCGCGTGACCGAGCACCCGATGTACATCCGCAAGCAGGACGTCCCCGCCGTATTCGGACTGTCCGAGCGCCAACTCAAGCGCTGGTCGTACGAGGGGCGGCTGAACCGCTTCTATCCGGGCGGTCCCACAGGGCCGTGCTTCTTCAAGACCGCCGACCTCGAAGCGCTCATGGAGCGGTCGATGGTGCCCGTCGGCAAGAAGGCCGGTCGGGCTCCAAAACGCGCTTCCTGAGCGCTGTCTCTCACTCCTGACCAAGTCGTCGGGGGTGGGTGAGGGCGCTCAGCAGGACGCTCGGATTGACAACTCAATAGAGGTCGCCAGAGGAGTGAGCGCCGCACGGGGCGCACACGAACGGCACAGACCGGTCGAGCGAGCACCTTAGCGTCGTTGATTGAAGGCTCAATCAATCCCGGAAGGGGACGCTCATGGCAAGGGGCATCAACGCCGGAGGCGATCTGCTCACTGCGCTCGCTGACGGCACCGATCTCAACAAGCTTTGGCAGGACTACAGCGACGCGGTCGCCGAGTACAACGCTCGCCGCGGCACGATCGTCAACCTGCTCTCGTTCAAGACCACGCTCTCTGTTGACGCGGTCCTCCAGACCTTCACCGGCAACGACTTCGAGGACGCGTCCGAGTACGGCGAGCCGGTTGGCACGCGGCCCACTATCACTCAGGCGGAACTGGGCTTCATGTTCCGCTGGCGCGACGCGGCGACGCGATTCACCTGGCAGTTCCTCGCCGACGCTACCAAGGAGCAGACGGACGCCATCACGAACTCAGTGATGGAGGCCGACTCCAAGCAGGTCTTTCAAGGCGTTATGGCGGCCTTGTTCAACAACACCGCCCGCACCAACAAGGAGGGGAAGGCGGTTCTGCCGTTGTGGAACGGCGACTCGATGGTGCCGCCGGATTACGACGGAAGGACCTTCGGACCGACTCACACTCACTACGTCACGACGGCCAACGCGAGCCTCACTCAGGTCAGCGTGGATGCGCTCATGGAGCTTGTTCTGGAGCACGGTTACGGGCAAGGCCGCAACGGTCGGCTCGTCCTGTTGGTGAACCGCGCGCAGGCGAACGTGATCCGCGGGTTCCGCAGCACCGCCAGTGGCGGCTCTGGCTCGTTCGACTTCATCCCTGGCGCTGGCGCTCCGGCTCGGCTCACGACTGAGACGGTGGTCGGTGACACGCCTCCGGCATCGATCGGCGATCAGCCGCTCATCGGTGCGTACGGGCCCGCGTGGGTTGGGGAGAATTCGCTCATCCCTGCTGGCTACGTGCTCTGCGTATCCACGGGCGGCGACAACAGTCAGTTCAACCCCGTCGGCTTCCGCGAGCACCCGACGACAAGCTTGCGCGGCCTCAACATCGTGCGAGGTCGTGTTCCTGACTATCCGCTACAGGATGCCTTGTTCGTCCGTGGCTTCGGCACCGGCGTGCGGCACCGGGGTGCGGCTGCGGTTCTGCAGGTCACCGCGAGCGGTACGTACACCGCGCCGTCGCAGTTCGTCGGGGTCGGCTGATGGATATCCGACTGACGCCTGGACAGCGAGCGCATGTTGATCAAGTGCTGGCGCTGGTGAATGAGGTCGAGCACGCGTGGCCTTGGAATCAGCAACTCATGGCCGATGCCGAGGTCGAGCGCGTCGTTCTTGAGCGGCTGGGGGACGACTGGCCGGGTCTGCGCGACGACCGCGCATACCTGCTGTGGGCCAATGGCCGGCTGGTCGACCTCGACGACGCGATCAGCGAGCACGACATCACTCGGCAAGTCATCGGGAGCATGCCGCTAGGTGGGGAGTGCGACCGATGCCGCTCCGTGCGGCGCATCGCGGGTGCCGCGGTGATCGCTGTGCCTCGCAACCTCGTCCCGCTGCTGTTGTGCGGCTCGTGCGCGAGTCGCCTGCGACCTGACGTGCTCATCACGAAGGAGGCCACCGATGGCTGACATGAAGACGATCGCTCGACAGGCGGCCGACTGGCCCGACCAGCGCGAGCTTGCAGAGGAATACGAGGTCTCATTCCGCATGGTGCGGCGACTCGTCGCCACTGGAGAAGTCGAGTCCATCCGGCTCGGGAAGATCCGCGTCAGCCCCGAGTCATTCGAGCGCTGGCTCGCAGCGCAGTACAGGCCCGGCGAGGCCTGACCACGATCCGCAGCGCCGGTGGGGGCCTTACGTCGATCCGAGCAGCCTCACCGGCGCTGCACCCTCGCGACAAACCCGTGGAAGGAGTTCCCATGTCGCACTTCAAGGCTAGTTCCCGTACGGACCTCATCGTCCGCGTAGAGACCGACACCGGCGCTGATGCGCTCGGTTGGGTCATCGGCTCCTGTGAGCACAGCCTCGTGCTCCACATCGATGACACCGGACATGAGCAAGACGGCTGGACAGTGATCATCCCTTGGGATCGGATCACCGATCTAGCAGACGTCACCGAGTTCATGACCGTTGGCCCCGCGTGGGCCCAAGCGCTGGTGTGACCATGCAGCGCGATGGTGCGGTCTACCACTACACCGACGTCCGAGGCCGTCCCGTCCTGCGCAAGATCAGGAGGGAGGGGTGGGAAGAGAGGCGCTACAAGTTCCGTCAGCAGGCCGCTGTGTACCGCGACGGATACATGGCGTGGAAGGGCAGTCGCGGCTGTCTTGAGCGGTACCAGCCCGACTGGTCGGCCAAGGCCATGTACAACCTCCCCTCCCTCCTGTCTGCCTTGCGAGTGCATGCTCCGGTCTATTTCTGCGAGGGCGAGCGCGACTGCGACACCGGCACCGCGCTCTGGGGCTGGGCAACGACTACGAACTGGCAAGGCGCCGCTGAGTTCAACCCCGATCAGGCCGAGTGGTTCACGCGGTACGGGTCGCGGTCGCGGATCAAGATCCTCGTCGACAACGACGACGCCGGTCACTACGCAGCAAACCTGCGGCGTAGGCGGCTGGTCGGCGCGGGTGTCGACCCGAAGCGGATACGCCTCTACCGGCCCATCGACCCGGCCCATAAGGACCTCACTGACGTGGCTGGGGTGGGGCTAGGGCTGTCTGCCTACGAGCGCCTGCGGCCTAGCGAGGTTCGGGAGCGCGCAGGCACCTACAGGGCGAGTTTGCGGGCGTCCGGCGAGCGCATCTCCTGGCGCGAATACCAGAGCGGGGTCGCGCAATGAGCGAGCGCACGCACTGGTCGAAGCCGATCAACCTCGACGCTGCTCTGGCCGGTGCTCCGCCGCCTGAGCCTGCCGTGGGTACGTGGACGGACACGAGCGGCGACAAGAGCCGTACTCGCGCCCTGTTCTATCCGAACGAGGTCCACAGCGTCGGTGGCGAGCCGGAGTCGATGAAGTCGTGGCTACTGCTCTTGGCCAGCGTGCAGGAGATCAAGCTCGGGCGACATGTCATGTACGTCGACATGGAGGCGAACGACCGGTCCATCGTCTACCGGCTGAAGTTGCTCGGCGCGACCAACGCTCGCATCAAGAAGCACTTCCACTACTTCCGGCCTGATGATGCGATCAGCGAGGAGGACCAGCGGCGCTTCCGACTGATGGTGAAGCGATGGTCGCCGTCGCTGGTGGTGCTCGATGGCGTGACGGAGGCCTACTCGTTGCACGGGCTCAGCATCAACTCTTCCGAGGACGCTGCCGCTTGGTTCGCGTTGTTCGCTCGCCGCTTCCAGACCAAGGGGGCGGTTGATGGCTACGACGGGCCAGCCATCGTGGAACTGGATCACGTCGTGAAGGATCGCGACGGACGCGGCAACTGGACGATCGGCACGCAGCATAAGAAGGCCGGCATCAAGGGCGCCATGTACATGGTCGAGTCGCTGCGGCCGTTCGGGGCGGGCAAGCACGGCGTCTCCCGGCTGCTGCTCGCCAAGGACAGCCCAGGCGGCGTGGCGTACGTATCGATTGGCGGAAAGGCCCGCCAGCGCTACGTAGCCGACCTTCATTGCGACGCGACTGGCGGCGGGGCCGGGGTCGATGCCTGGATCGAGACCACGGAGGTCAACGAGGCCGTCGATCCTGAAGCGGACAAGCCGCTCGCTGAGCAGTACGGCTTCCGCATGCTCATGCAGGACGTCTGTGACTTCATCGGTAAGAACCCCGGTGCCTCACTGCGTCTGGTCCGAAGCGGCGTGAAGGGCACCAACGAACGCATCGCCCTCGCCGTCGAGCACCTGTGCCGTGATGGCTTCGTGGCGAATGAGGGCTCTGGCAACCGCGCGCAGTACGTGGTCAAGCAGGAGTTCTCGGCGCTTCGAGTGGTTCCTGGGGGTGCTGACTGATGTGCGGTTCGGCGGTTCGGGAACGGTTCGGCGGTCCGATCGCGAACCGCGTACGGGTAGCGGTTCGGCGGTTCGCGCGCCCCGTAGGGGCGAACCGCCCGAACCGAACCGCTCGGACCCCAAACGAACGAACCGCTCGACCGGTTCGGATCGAAGGAGGAAGTGATGGGCAAGAAGAACAAGGGCAAGGGGAGCGCGCCTAGAACGACCGTTGGCAAGGACGGCCGGGGCAAGGCCCGCAGCACGAAGCAGCGTGAAAGTGCGGCGCCGTCCGCGAAGCGACCGCCATGCGACAAGTGCGGTCAGGTTCACGGGCGATGCGCCGGTCATACCAAGCACGGCCCCAACGCGGGGAAGCCGTGCGGAGCGAACCCACGTGCGGGAGCACTCGTCTGCATCAAGCACGGAGGCAACCACCCGGGGCAGAAGAAGGCCGCCAAGGAACGGCTTCTCGAGTTGGTCGATCCGGCACTCGCGGCACTCCACAAGGTGCTGACCGATCCGAACACCGACGACCACAACAAGGTCCGGGCCGCGCAACTGGTGCTGGACCGCACCGGCTTCAAGCCGGGCATGGTGATCGAGGTCGGGATGACCAAGTTCGACCAGGTGTTGGCCGATGCCGTCGGCTTGGACCCGGCGACGGGAACCGTCCAACTCGACCGGGGCCACTCACCATCAGCCCTCGCATCTGGTGATCACTCATGGGAGGACATGGAGACGCACGCCACGGAAGCGCAGGCGAAAGCTTGGGCTCCGTACGACGACGAGGACGAGCCTCAGCGCATCGACCCCGACGCCGACACCGTGCCCGGCGAGGTAGTGAGCATCCTTCCGGAGCCGCCTGACACCCGAGGCGTGCCGAGCGAGTACGACCGGGGACACACGACCGCGTGGCCGTATGGGCGTGAGCCTGGGTGAGGCCGGGCCGGCTGGGCTCGGCCCCAACCGAGCCGCGCGGCCCCGGCAAACCCCAAGTGACGTGCGAGAGCAGCGCTGCCTCACAGCCGCAACCTAGCGTCGCGGGGCGGGGCGTAAGGCTCGACCTGTAGTTAGCGCCCCGTCGGAACCGACGAGAGGAGTGCTGATGGGCAAGAGGCAAGAGCCGATGCACGTGATCGGCTACACCCGCGTGAGCACGCGAGAGCAGGCCGCCAACGGCCATTCGCTCGACGCTCAACGCGAGGCGATTCGAGAGAGGGCTGCTCGAGAGGAATGGGAGGTCGAGTGGGCGAGTGACCCCGGCTGTTCGGGCGCGTACATCAACGCCGACCTAGCGCGAGCACTCGACATGCTCGCCGGAGGTAGGGCTGACGCCCTCGTCGTGAGCAAGCTTGACCGGCTGGCCAGGTCGGTGGCGCACGCTGCCGACATCCTCGCCACGGCGCAGGCGCAGGGCTGGAACCTCGTGGTGCTCGACCTGGGCATCGATCTAGCGACGCCTCAAGGCCGCGCACTCGCCCACATGCTGGCGACGTTCGCCGAGTTGGAGCGGGAGTTGATCCGGACTCGCATCCGTGACGGCATGGCGCAGCGTCGCCGTGAGGGCAAGCCGCTCGGCCGCAAGCGCGTCGCATCCACGGCGGTGGTCAAGCGCATCTGTGCCGAGCGCGAGGACGGCAAGTCCTTCAACGCCATCGCCCAGGTGCTGACGGATGAGGGCATCCGTAGTCCAGAGGGTCGTCCGCACTGGCAGCCCTCGACGGTGCGGCGCATCTACAACAGCGCAACCAAGGCGGTGGCCTGATGACCACCCCCGCTTCGCCCCCTCCCTGGGACCCGGACGAGTACGACCGCCGCATTGAGCGCGAGCGCGAGGAAGCCCGGCGCAAGGTCTTCTCAGCACTCGTGCCGCTCGCTGACCAGAAGAAGATTCTCGGCTACCCGTTGCGGGACGAGCCGAACCCCACGCAGTTGCTCGGGAGACCTCGACGACCCAAGAAGAAGGAGGCCGACTGATGGCCAGAAGGAAGACAGGACCGCGTGCGTGGATACGCGAGTCGTACCGCACCAAGAACCTCCCATCGAGCAAGCGCCGGTGGGAGGTTCTGTATGAGGACCCGCATCAAGCTTTCAAGAAGCGCACCAAGGGTGGGTTCCGCACGAAGGGCGACGCCGAGCGCTGGCGCGACGAAGAGTCACCGGCCGCCAAGCACTCCCAGCGGCTCGCGTGGGTCGACCCGGCGCGCGGCGACGCCACCTTCCAGACCGTCGCTGAGGAATGGCTAGGCACTTACACGAGTGCGTCGGGCAAGAAGGCTGGCTACAGCCAGCACGCGCAGGTAGTGCTCGGGTCGCGGTCGCTCGTCCGCACCCACTGGGGCCACAGGCGAATCGGCGACATCACCCACCGCGAGGTCACGGCGTGGTTGAAGGAGACCACGGCCACCCGAAGCCCCAGCACGGCGCGGAAGAACTTCTACACGTTCCGTCGAGTGATCCGGTACGCCGTGCAAAACGGACTGATCCTGCGCGATCCGACCGTCGGCGTCGCAGTCCCTGGACAGCGTGACTTGAGCACGCAGCAGGCCGAGCGGGTCATCCCGACCGTCGAGCAGGTTCACTTGCTGATCGCAAACACTCCTGAGCCGTGGGGCATCTACGTCCGGTTAGCCGCTGCGACGGGGATGCGACCAGAAGAGCTGTGCGCGCTGCAACTGCGCGACGTATCAGCCGCGTGCGACCAGATACTCGTTCGGCGCGTGCTCGTGAAGGACCGGACCACGGGGGAGTCGATCTACGAGGACGTACCCAAGACTCGACGCTCCCGCCGCACCATCGACCTCGATGACTTCACCGCTGATGCGCTCCGCGTTCACCTGACGACGCAGCAGGCCCGAGCCGCCAGGTGGTTCGCCGCTCACCCCGACCGGCTACCCGCTGACCCCTCCCTCCTACCCGTGGTCCCCGGGGTGGGGGAGTTCAAGCGCGGCGCGAAGCAGCGCAAGACCGGGACGGACGTCGACTGGCTGGTGTTCAACCGTCCATTGCGACACGGGTGGTTCACGATGCGCTACTGGTCGAGCCTGCGTACCAGCGCAAGCTTGCCGACGTCGGTGCGCTTCTACGACCTGAGGCACTTCCACGCCTCGTGGCTGGTCGAGCAGATCGGCCGGCCAGGCGCGTTGAGCATCGTGGAGATCGCCGAGCGTCTGGGCCACGCCAGCACCAAGATGACGCTCGACCGCTACTCACACTCACAGCCCGACCGGGACAAGCGCAACGCCACCGCAGCCATGTGGGCGGCCCCTAACGTCACGCGCCTGCCGGTGTCGGCTTCTTGAGAGCCGCGGACTGAGACCAAAGTTGCTTTGGGGACGGGATCGTCGGGTCTTGTCGCCGCGTTCCTCTAGGGTCGCCCTGTGACGTCAACCGGGTTCAACAACAGCCATCTCTCGACAGCGCGGCGAGTGAAGCAGGACGAGTTCTACACGCAGTGGGCTGACATCGAAAGTGAGATCAACGCCTACCGGGAGTACGACCCTGACGTGTTCCGCGACAAGGTCGTCCTCTGCCCGTGTGACGATCCCGAGTGGTCCAACTTCGCCAAGTACTTCGCTCTCAACTTCACCACACTTGGTCTCAAGAAGTTGATCTCAACGTCGTATGCGCCAGACAGCAACCCGGCTGGAAGCTTCTACGCTCCGACTCTGTTCGAGACAGAGGACGAGCACTTCGACCCGTCGAGGACTCGAGTCAACGGCAAGAAGTTTGTCCTAGAGCGCGAGGACCACAACGGTGACGGCGTCATCAATATCGACGACCTCCAATGGGAGTACCTCGAGGGCGACGGTGACTTCAGAAGCGCGGAAGTGACGGCGCTTCGCGATGAGGCGGACGTCATCATCACCAATCCGCCGTTCAGCATGTTCCGAGCATTCATCGCTTGGCTCATCGAGAGCAACAAGAAGTTCTCCGTCATCGGGAGCGATGCCGCCGTCACGACGAAGGACTTCTTCGCCCTCGTCAGGAGCAACACGATTTGGAAGGGTGCGACTGGCAACACATCCGACATGGTATTCGGCGTCCCGAAGGGCATGGCGGTGGATCCGAAGGACGCTGCGAAGGCAAAGCGTCTCGGGTACGCGCCCAACGATCTGCACAACTTCACCAGGCTCGGAAATTCTTGCTGGTGGACCAACCTGGATCACGGCCGTCGTCACGAGCCGATGCAGTTGATGTCTATGGAAGACAACATCAAGTTCAGCAAGCACAAGGTGGTCAGAGGCAAGGGCTATCGCACGATGGACAACTTCGATGCCATCGACGTCCCGCGGACCGATGCCATCCCCAGTGACTACGACGGCTTGATGGGCGTTCCGATCTCATTTCTTGATAGGTATAACCCTGACCAGTTTGAGATCGTAAGCCTCACTCAAACGTGGTCGGACATATCCACGAAGACCTATCCTGGTCAGACACTGGTGAAGCCCGATGGGTCGCGCAAGAAGGTGGGGGCCCTAAACAGTGGTCCCGCGTTCAAGCTCGACAGCCCTCCAGACGGCGAGCCCTACTACGAAGTTGATGGCGAGTATTACGTGTCTTCGTTCAAGCGAGTCCTGATCAAGCGAAAGGTCGCCAAGTGAAGACCAACCTCAAGCACTACACCGTCGAACAGGTTGTTGAGGGCTTTGTCTTCAACATGCTGGAGGCGAAGGGTGTCTTCGGCCTCAACGGCAAGTTGACGATCCAGCCGGAGTATCAGCGGAACTACATCTACGATGACGCCAAGGGCCGCGACAAGGCTGTCATCGACTCGCTGTTAAAGGGGTATCCACTCGGACTTATCTACTTCAACGTCAAGCCGGACGGCGACCTAGAGGTCTTGGACGGCCAGCAGCGCATCACGAGCGTGGGGCGCTTCGTTACTGGCAAGTTCGCCATCAAGGTCAATGGCAACGAGCAGACCTTCTCGTCGCTTCCTAAGGATGAGCAGCAGAAGATCCTGGACAGCGATCTCTTGGTCTACGAGTGCGAAGGCAAAGAGAAGGAGATTAAGGAGTGGTTCCAGACGATCAATATCGCTGGCGTCCCGCTGAACGCTCAGGAACTTCTCAATGCGATCTACTCCGGGCCGTTCATCACTGCGGCCAAGGCTGAGTACAGCAACCCTCGCAACGCCAACCTCCAGAAGTGGCAGTCGTACATCAGAGGCGATGTGAAGCGTCAGGAAGTCCTCGGGGTTGCACTCAACTGGGTTGCAGCGTCGGAGGGCCAATCGATCGACGCCTACATGGCGGCTCATCGTAATGACACCAATATCGACGGCCTCAAGACCTACTTCACGACAGTGATCGACTGGATCGGGAGCGTGTTCACCCGTTCCCCGGACCCAGAGATGAAGGGTCTTGAGTGGGGTCGTCTGTACGAGGAGTACAACAAGACCTCCTACAGCGCCGCGGCGCTTGACAAGCGGATCGACGAGTTGCGCGCGGACGACGCCGTGAGAGCGCCCAAGGGCATCTATGAGTACTTGCTCGGCGGCGAATCCGATCCGAAGCTTCTAGACATCCGTCTCTTCGAGGAGCCCGTCAAGCGCGCCGCCTACGAAAAGCAGACTAAAGCGGCCAAGGCGAAGGGCGTGTCCAACTGCCCGACGTGCGCGGGGTTGACCAACGCCAACCAAGCTCGGATCTACAAGCGGGCCGAGATGGACGCCGACCATGTAACCGCCTGGTCGAAGGGCGGCAAGACGGATCTCGCGAACTGCGAGATGCTCTGCAAGACCCACAATCAAGCGAAGGGCAACCGCTAGATTCCGCCGAGTTAGCGGCGCACGCCCCACCCGACAGCCCGCAAACCCACCTGAGGCGGATCTAGGCCGGGCGGCTGGGGCGAGCGCCCAGCGCGACCTACCGATCCGCCTAAGCACAACTTGCGGTCGCCTCGTCAGTGGTCGAGTTGGTACCAATGAACAGTCGCAATGACGACCTCGAGGTCGTCGCCCGAATTGCCCGCGCACCGTTGCCCACCGGCGGTCTCGGCCGACACCGCGTAACGCGGTGAGATTGAGGGCCCCCGATCAAGGATGGTGATCGTGACGTCTTGCCAGCCGTGAGTCTCGCTCTCACGCTGCATAACGAACGTTTCCTGGCGCCATGTCTCCGAACCGGATGCGGCAGCATTTAGGGCCTTGATGACCTCGCTGGTCTCACTAATGTCCATGGCTACATAGTTGGTTCCCAGCGGGTGTGCTGCAAGGCCGGGCCTCGACGGGCCAGCCTTGCGAGCGGGGTGTGACTGGACGACTACGCGGCGCTAACCCGAGCGGCCTTCTTGACGGTGGTCGTCGCGGCGGTCTTCTTCGTTGCCGGCTTCTTCGCCTTGGGGGCGGGGAGGTCAAGCCGACCTTCCGTGATCTTCTCCGCCTTGCCGGCAACGATGGCCTTGCACTTGGAGCAGAAGTTGGCTGGGGTCGAGCCGTTCTTCCAAGCTTGGCCGCGAGCGGAGGCGGTCGTCTCCGCCCCGTGGTTGAGGCAGGTCGTGCGCCACTCGTCGCCGTCCTTGCGGGTCCAGGTCGTCGCTCCTGTGGAGCGGCTTACCGCGTGTCGGACTCGGGTGCTGTTCTCGGGCATGGCAGCCATTCCCTTCGGTTCGGCGCTCCCTTGCAGAGCGCGAGGAGCGGCGAACCGTACGCCTGCCGTTGGGCGTCTTCCTCATTCCGCAGGTCGGGGTGTGCGTGGGTTGCACTGCCGAGTGCCCACGCGTCACGGCGCTCCTTCGGCGCTCCGGCATCAGTCGCATTCGGCCTCGACGTGAATCCCCACTGAAACCGTGTGCGAGGCGTGCAAAACTCAGGCTGACCAGCACAAACGGCTGACGAGGGCGCGGACCGACCCGGACCGCCGTGGACCCTATAGGGTCTAGTTGAGGGTCTTAAAAACCGCACAGTCTGGGTTCGAACCCCAGCCGGGGCACCGAGTGGCCAGCGGGGGCAGCAGGCATGCGCGGACCCGGAGACGGTCACGTGGCTCGGAGGTGAGGTCATCAACGAGCGGTACGGCCTCGACCATGCTCACGGGTTGATCAAACGCGCGCTCGCCGGCGTCGAGGCGGGCACCCACATGAGCTGGGCAATCGCCGACACGGCGACCGACGACCTGCTCGGTCACATCAGCCTGATCGGCCGCGGCGGCGAGCTGACCGACACTGCTGCACTGGGCTACTGGGCACATCCGGAAGCGCGTGGATCCGGCGTCACCACCGCCGCTGCTCGGGCGGTCGTCGGCGAGGCCTTCACGCCAGTGAGTGACGGTGGTGGAGGTCTGGCCGGGATCACGCTGGTGGTGGCCGTGGGCAACGTGGGCTCGCAGCGAGTGGCTGAGGCGGCCGGGTTCCGGCGAACGGTACGCATGCGCCAGAGCGACCTGCTCCTCGACGGGACCTTCACCGACGAGCTCACCTACGACGTCCTTGCGACCGACCCCCGCTGACGAGGCGCTTGGGGCATCTCCACATGTTCTCGGGCCGTTGACCTGGGCCGAGAGGCGTGAGACAATCGAACATACGTTCGACCAACACGGGAGGTGT
Organism: Nocardioides pinisoli; assembly: GCF_024199985.1. Classification (GTDB taxonomy): domain Bacteria; phylum Actinomycetota; class Actinomycetes; order Propionibacteriales; family Nocardioidaceae; genus Nocardioides; species Nocardioides pinisoli. Next base: position 59,229 of record NZ_JANARS010000006.1, on the reverse strand, counting down.
CGGAATGGTGGCTCAGGCAGGAGGCCAGGCGTGGCAGGCCGATGACCTGCACGCGCTGGCCGACCTCCTGGCTGACTCCCTGGTTGCCCTGGCGCCTGCCGGCGGGGGTGCCGACCTGCTCGACCGGCTCGAGGCCCTGGAGCGGATCAAGTCCGCGGCCGCGGCCGCCCAGGCGGTCGTCACGACCACCTTCGCAGAGGACGCCGCCACCGAGGACGTGCCGGCGGCCGGACGTCGTACGCCGCCGCGGGCGATGTCGATCGGCGCGGAGGTCGCGCTCGCGACGCTGGCCAGCCCGCATGCGGGGGAGCAGCGCGTGCTGCTGTCGCGGCGGCTCCGCGACGACCTCCCGCTCACGCTGGCCGCGCTCGGCCGCGGCGAGCTCACCGAGGACCGTGCCTTCATGATCGCCCGCGAGGTCGCCCACCTCGCGCCCGAGCAGCGCGCCCGTGTCGACGACGACCTCGCCCCGCGGCTCGCCGGACTCGGCGACGCCCGCCTGCGCCAGGCGGTCCGACGCTCGTGCCTGACCGTCGCCGCGGAGGCAGAGGCGAGGCGGCACGCCCGGGCCCGGGCCGAGCGCCGGGTGACGTCGCGGCGCCTCGACGACGGCACCGGGCAGCTCACCGCGACGCTGCCCCTCGAGGTCCTCTCCGCGGTCCGAGCGGCCCTCGACGACGCGGCCGCGACCGCCCGGGCGCAGGGCGACCAGCGCACCGCCGGCCAGGTCCGGGCCGACACCCTCGCGGCGCGGATCACCGGCGACGAGACCGTGACCGACGCCGTCCCGGTGCGGGTCAACCTCGTCATCGGCGTCGAGTCGCTCCTCGGGGACGGCACCGAGCCCGGTCTGGTGCAGGGCGAGGGCTTCCTGCCCGCGGAGCTGTGCACTGCGTGGGTGCGTCGCGCCAGCCACGCCGCCAAGGCTGCCCTCCGGCGGCTCTTCGCGAGCCCCGAGGACCGCGCCCTTGTCGCGATGGAGTCCACGAGCCGCCGCTTCGAGGGGCTGCTGGCCGAGCTCATCCACCTCCGCGACGGCGGCACCTGCCGCACCCCTGGCTGCAACGCTGCCATCCGGCACCACGACCACGTCGTCCCTGCCGCCGCCGACGGCCGCACCGAGGCCAGCAACGGCCAGGGCCTGTGCGAGCGCTGCAACTACGTCAAGGAGTCACCCGGCTGGGCCTCCTGGGTGGCCGATCCGGGTCAGACCAGCCGCCACGAGGTCCACGGCGTCACCGAGCACCTCCGCATCATCCGGTCCACCTCCCCGCCGCTCCCCGGCGGTCCGGCGGGGGAGGTGACCTGGTCGCCCGCCGAGCTCCGGCTGGCGAGCAGCTTCACCCTCGCGTCGTAGGCGCTCGGGCGCGGCGGGGTGCATGGTGGGCCCATGCCATCTCGGAACGCGCTCGGCGCCACCTTCGCCTGCCTCGCCTGCCTCGCCTGCCTCGCCTGCGCTGTCGTCGCGGTCGCTCCCGCGTCGGGCGCCGTGACCGCTTCATCCGCTGTGCCCGCGCGGTCGGTCGCGGCGACCTGTGACGGGTTGCCGGCCATGATCGTGGGCACCGACGGCGCCGACCGCCTCGTCGGCACCGCGGGCGACGACGTGATCGCCGGCCTCGACGGGACCGACGTCATCGTCGGCGGCGGGGGCGACGACACCATCTGCGGCGACGCCGGGCCCGACGAGCTCGCGGGAGGACCGGGCGACGACCGCCTCTTCGGCGGCACCAACGGCCTGGTCAACGTCTTCGAGAGCGCCGACGAGCCCGCCGGCGACGCGCTCGTGCCCGGTCCGGGCGACGACCTCGTCGACGTCGGCGTCAACACCGTCCTGCGCGGCGACGGCTGGAACCCCCCGGACACCATCGACTACTCCGGCTCGGGGGCCGGCGTGACCGTCGACCTCGTCAGTGGCGTCGCGACGGGTGAGGGCAACGACACCGTCGTCGTCGACCAGCCGCAGCCGAGGATCGGCTACGTCGTCGAGCTGATCGGTTCCACGCACGCCGACCACCTGCTCGGGACCGAGCGCTCCGACCAGCTGATCGGCAAGGGCGGCGGCGACCGCGTCGACGCCCGCGGTGGCGACGACCTCGTGCTCAACGACTGGGACGAGTACTCACCCGCCCCGGGCGAACCGGCCGACGACGTCTTCGACGGGGGAGACGGAGACGACTCCCTCGACTCGTCCGGGGGCGACGACGTGCTGCTCGGCGGTGCCGGCCGCGACGACCTCACCAAGACGCGCGGTCCCGCGACCCTCGACGGCGGTTCCGGCCGTGACCGTCTGGTCGCCCAGCTCGACGTCGGACGCCACACGGTCGCAGGCGGTGACGGACGCGACGAGGTCCTGCTGTCGGTCGGCAACACCGGCCGCCGGGCCCGCGGGGTGGTCGACCTCGCGCGGGGGCGGTTCGTCGTACGCCTCGCGCGCCAGCGGGCGGTCCGCGCCACGCTCACGGGGGTCGAGCGGGTGGTGATGCCGTCCGGCGCAGGGCGGTGGACCTACCTCGGCACCGCGGGGCCCGACCGGGTCAGGGGGAGCTCGGCCTACACCGCGCGCGGCCGCGGGGGCGACGACGTACTGATCGGGTCGGCCGCGGACGACGTCCTTCTCGGCGGACGGGGTCGCGACCGCGTCGTGGGCGGCCGCGGCGAGGACCGCTGTCGCGGCGAGGAGCTGCTCGGCTGCGAGCGGCCACGCGCATCCTGAGAAGTTGCTGTGACGGGAACAGCGCGCCGTCCGCCCACGTTTGACGTGATGTCACCCCGGCTAGAGTGGGCTGACACGACAGGCGCCGTCACCGCGACGGCGTCGACCCTCCGGAAGCTCCGGAGGCGGCCTCCAAGGAGAGACCATGAGAAGCAACAACCCTGTCTTCGCCCGATCCGAGGAGTTCAACCGAGCCTCCTCCAACGCCTACGGCAGCCAGACCTACCCCGCGGGTGGCTCGTCCTACCCCGGCTACGGCGACACCGGCACCGACCCCTCGCAGTGGGGCACCGGCACGCCCGGGCAGGTGGACCAGGGCCGGATGACGGTCGACTCGGTGGTCCAGAAGACCGCCATCTCGATCGCCCTCGTCTTCGCCTCAGCCTTCGCCACCTGGTGGTGGATCGGTGACATCGTCGACGTCAACGGTGTCAGCCAGGAGGCCTATGGCCGCGCGCTGACGCTGTCCATGCTGGGCGCCGGTGCGGCCTTCCTGCTGTCGCTGGTCAACAGCTTCAAGCGCGTCATCAGCCCCGCCCTGGTGCTGACCTTCGCCGCCGCGGAGGGTGTCGCGCTCGGCGCGATCAGCAAGGTGTTCGACGCCCAGTTCGGCGACGGCATCGTCACGCAGGCGGTCCTCGGCACCTTCGCCGCCTTCGCCGGCACGCTGGCCGCCTACAAGTTCCTCGACATCAAGGTCGGCGCCAAGTTCCGCACCTTCGTGATCGCGGCCATGTTCGGCATGGTGGGCCTCGGCCTGCTGTCGATGGTGCTGAGCCTCTTCGGCATCCAGACGGGTCTCTTCGGTTTCGGTCCCCTCGGCCTCGTGATGGCGATCGCCGGCCTGGTGCTCGGTGTCTTCATGCTGATCCTCGACTTCGACTTCGTCGAGAACGGCGTCGCCGCAGGCCTCCCGGACCGCGAGTCGTGGCGCGCGGCCTTCGGCCTGACCGTCAGCCTGGTCTGGATCTACACCAACCTGCTCCGGATCCTCGCGATCCTGCGTGGCGACTGATCCAGCCGCTCAGCTGATCCACCGCTGATCAACCCCGCCGGCCCGCTCGAGCTCAGCTCGGGCGGGCCGTCGGCATGTCGGAGGCCGAGTCCTCCTCGTGCTCGCGCGGCGACTCGGCGTCGGTGGAGGGACGACGGCGGCGGTGGCGCAGCTCGACCCAGCGGCCGCGGAGGCCGCGCTGGGTGCCGCCGACCTCGGTGCCGTCGACCTCGGTGCCCGGCGTACGAGCAGCACGCACGGCCGCGGCCGCGACCGGGAGGATGCCCTCGCGCCGGCGCGGCTCGGGCAGCGCCTCGTCCTCGGGCAGCAGGTCGAGCGCGGCGAGGCACGACGGGATGAGCACCGACGCGAGCTGCTTGTAGCCGTCGGCCGAGGGGTGGAAGCGGTCGGGGCCGAACATCAGGGCTGGTGCGGCGTCGAACTCGGGGCCGAGGATGTCGCCTAGGGAGACCGTCCGGCCGCCGTTCTCGATGACGGTGATGGTCTGCGCGGCCGCGAGGCGGCGCGACCACTCGCGCGCCACCTGCTTGAGCGGCGGCGGGATGGGTCGGATCGTGCCGAGGTCGGGGCAGGTGCCGACCACGACGGCGACGCCCTCCTCGCGCAGGCGTCGTACGCCCTCGGCGAGGTGGCGCACCGACGCCGACGGCAGCACGGTGTGGGTCACGTCGTTGGCGCCGATGAGGACGACGGCGACGTCCGGGTGGGTGCCGATCGCGGCGTCGACCTGCTCGGCCAGCGCGCTGGACTGGGCCCCGACGACGGCGAAGGACCGCAGGTGCACCCGGCGGTCGGCCTGGGCCGCCACGCCGGTGGCGAGGTGGGCGCCGGTGGTGTCCTCGACGCGGTCGACCCCGTAGCCGGCCGCGGCGGAGTCACCGAGGAGGGCGATGCGGATCGCCGGGCCGGGCCGGCCGCGGCCGTACCAGCCCGTCGCCTGGGGAGGTACGTCGGTCGCGTTGCCGATCACCCTCCGCGCGATCTTCGCCTCGGCGACCAGGACGCCGTAGAGCCCGGCGCCGAGCACGGAGAGTCCGCCGCCGCCCAGGGCCGCGGCCGATGCCAGCTTGCGTGCTGCTCCAGTTGCCCCCACGGCGTCGATGCTACGCAACCGGCAGTGACGGCTACGGACGAGTAGACGGCTAGATTGGCCGGGTGCAGTACGCGAACTCCGTCATCGACCTGATCGGCAACACCCCCCTCGTCCGGCTCAGCCGGACCCTGGACCTCCCCGAGACCGCGTCCGACGGTCCGCTGGTCCTCGCGAAGGTGGAGTACCTCAACCCGGGCGGGTCGGTGAAGGACCGCATCGCCACCCGCATGATCGAGGCGGCCGAGGCGTCCGGCGAGCTCCAGCCCGGCGGCACGATCGTCGAGCCGACCTCCGGCAACACCGGTGTCGGCCTGGCGATGGTGGCCCAGCAGAAGGGCTACAAGTGCGTCTTCGTGTGCCCCGACAAGGTCAGCGTCGACAAGCGCAACGTGCTCAAGGCCTACGGCGCCGAGGTCGTGGTGTGCCCGACCGCGGTCGCGCCCGAGCACCCGGACTCCTACTACAACGTCTCGGACCGCCTCGCCTCCCAGCCGGGTGCGTGGAAGCCCAACCAGTACGCGAACCCGCACAACCCGCGCTCGCACTACGAGACCACCGGCCCCGAGATCTGGGAGCAGACGGAGGGGAAGATCACCCACTTCGTGTGCGGCATGGGCACCGGCGGCACGATCAGCGGCGTCGGGCGCTACCTCAAGGAACAGAACCCGGACATCCAGGTCATCGGCGCCGACCCGGCGGGGTCGGTCTACTCCGGCGGAACGGGCCGCCCCTACCTCGTCGAGGGCGTCGGTGAGGACTTCTGGCCCGACACCTACGACCGCACGGTGGCCGACCGCGTCATCGAGGTCTCCGACGCCGACTCCTTCGCCTTCACCCGCCGCCTCGCCCGCGAGGAGGCGCTGCTCGTCGGCGGGTCCTGCGGCATGGCGGCCTGGGCCGCGCGGCAGGTCGCCCACGAGCTCGCCGCCGAGGGACGCACCGACGCCGTCGTCGTCGTCCTGCTGCCCGACTCCGGTCGCGGCTACCTCACCAAGATCTTCAACGACGACTGGCTCGCCCAGTACGGCTTCGCCAGCGGCGCGCAGGCCGACCAGCGCACCGTCGGCGAGGTGCTGCGCGGCAAGTCGGGCCAGCTGCCCGACCTGGTGCACACCCACCCCGGCGAGACGATCGCCGAGGCCGTGCACATCCTCCAGGAGTACGGCGTCAGCCAGATGCCGGTCGTGCGTGCCGAGCCGCCGATCGTGGCCGCCGAGGTCGCGGGGTCGGTGTCGGAGCGCACCCTGCTCGACGCCCTCTTCGCCGGCACGGCCCGGCTCACCGACCAGGTCGAGGACCACATGTCCGAGGCACTCCCGACGATCGGCTCGACCGAGGCCGCGGCCGACGCCGTGTCGCTCCTCGAGAAGGCCGACGCGGTCCTGGTCCACGAGGACGGCAAGCCCATCGGCGTGCTGACCAGGCAGGACCTGCTCACCTTCGTGGCCGCCTCGTGAGGCGCCCCGCAGCGGGGCTCACGAGGGGCCTCGTCGTGGTCGCGTGCCTCGCCACCCTGGTCGCCTGCAGCGACGACGACGGCTCCGGCGCGGCCGCCGGCACCGACCCGGTCGAGGTGGAGGTCGGCAAGGCCTTCACCTGGAACGACTTCGCGGTCGAGGACGGCTGGGAGCTCACCGGCATCGAGCGCTCGGCCGGCATGGACGAGAAGGTGGTCACCCCCGAGGTGAAGGGGACGATCAAGAACACCTCCGACGAGGAGCGGACCGCCCTCTTCCAGATGGTCTTCTCCGCCGACGGGTCGGCGCTGGCGACCGTCAACTGCTCGGCGCGGTCGATGCTCCCCGACCAGTCGCAGCAGTTCGTCTGTCCCGGCCTCAGCGCCACGATGCCCGAGGACTACGACGCGGTCGTGGTGCAGGAGTTCAGCCGAGACACGACCTCCGGCTGACGTGGGGGCTCGCCATGGGTGACCTCTCCGTGGAGGTCATCCTCTTCCTGGTGGCCGCGGCGCTGGTCGCCGGCTTCGTCGACGCGGTGGTCGGCGGGGGTGGGCTCGTGCAGCTGCCGGCCCTGCTCGTGGGCCTGCCCGGCGCGTCGGTCGTGCAGATCGCGGCGACCAACAAGCTCGCGTCGTTCTGCGGCACCTCCATCAGCGCGGCGACGTACGTCCGGCGCATCCGGCCCGACCCCCGCACCTTCCTGCCGCTGATGCTCGCCGCCGGGCTCGGGTCGGCCGGGGGAGCGCTGGTCGCCTCGATGCTGCCGCGCAGCGCCTTCGACCCGATCATCCTGGTGGTGCTCGTGCTCGTCGGCGGCTACGTGTGGTTCAAGCCGAGCGTCGGCGAGCTCACCAGCCTGCGGTTCCAGGGCGGCCGGCACCTCACCGTCGTCGCGCTGACCGGCCTGACGATCGGCTTCTACGACGGCGCGATCGGCCCCGGCACGGGGTCGTTCCTGGTCTTCGCGCTGGTGGGGCTGCTCGGCTACAACTTCCTCGAGGCCTCCGCCAAGGCCAAGCTCGCCAACTGGGCGACCAACCTCGCCGCCCTCGCCGTCTTCATCCCTCAGGGAGCGGTCATCTGGGACCTCGCGCTGGTGATGGCGGCGGCCAACGTGACGGGCGGCTACCTCGGTGCCCGGACCGCGATGGCACGCGGTGCCCGCTTCGTGCGCGCCTTCTTCCTCGTCGTCGTGTCGGGCTTCGTCGTGCGGCTCGGCGGCGGCCTGCTCGGCTGGTGGTGACCCGGCCGGTAGCCTCCACCTCGTGGGAGCGGTCTCGGCAGTCGACGGGTTCCAGCGGCGCCACCGGGTGCTCGGCTTCCCGATCGCGGTCGTCTACAAGTACTTCGACGACCAGGGTCCCTACCTCGCGGCCGCGCTCGCCTACTACGCCTTCATCGCGATCTTCCCGCTCATGCTGCTCGGCACCTCGATCCTGGGCCTCATCCTGCGTGGGGAGCCGCAGTGGCAGGAGTCCATCCTCAACTCCGCGCTGTCGCAGTTCCCGATCATCGGTGACGAGCTCGGCCGGCCCCAGGGGCTGCAGGGCTCGGTCGGTGGTGTGGTCATCGGTGGCCTGGCGGCCCTCTACGGCGCGATGGGCCTCGGCCAGGCGCTCCAGAACACCCAGCACGTGGCGTGGTCGGTGCCGCGCAACAGCCGCCCCAACCCGTTCTACGCGCGCGTCAAGACCCTGCTGCTGCTCCTCACCGCGGGGCTCTCCCTGCTCGCGGTGACCGTGGTGTCGACGATCGCGAGCACCACCGACGTCTTCACCGAGGTGATCGGCAACGGGCTCAAGGCGCTGCTGCCGGTGCTGACGGTCCTGGTGGTCGGCACCGGGCTGACCTACCTCTTCCGCTTCGCCGCCACCGGCCAGCACTCGTTCTGGCGGGCGGCGCCGGGCGGCTTCACCCTGGCCGTGCTGTGGCAGCTGCTCCAGATCGGTGGTGCGGCCTACGTCGACCGGGTGCTGGTCAACACCTCGTCGATGACCAAGACCTTCGGGCTGGTCCTCGGCCTCATCGGCTTCCTGTGGATCGGCGCCGTGATGGCGGTGCTCGCCACCGAGGTCAACGTGGTGCTGGCGCGGCGGCTGTGGCCCCGGGCGCTGCTCACCCCCTTCACCGACAACGTGCAGCTGACCGACGCGGACCGCGAGGCCTACGCCCTCTACGCCCGGATGCAGCGGCACAAGGGCTTCGAGAAGGTGGTGGTCCGCTGGGACCCCGGGCCGGCGGACCGCAAGGACGAGGACGAGGAGCCCGCCGCCCCACCGGGCACCGCGGACGAGCCGACGCAGCGGCCGGCGTGACGTCCTACCTCACCATCGCCCGCGGCACGACCTCCGTGGTCGAGGACCGCGGGTCCCGCTTCCTCTGCACGCTCCGCCGCGTGGCCACCGAGGACGACGCCCGCGCGCTCGTCGCGGCGCTGCGCCGTGAGCACTGGGACGCCCGGCACCACTGCTCGGCCTTCGTGCTGGGCCCGGACGGCAGCCTCCAGCGCTCGTCCGACGACGGCGAGCCGGCGGGCACCGCCGGTGCGCCGATGCTCGACGTGCTCCGTGGGGCCGGGCTGAGTGACGTCGCTGCCGTCGTGACCCGGTGGTTCGGCGGCACGTTGCTGGGGGCCGGCGGCCTCGTGCGGGCCTACGGCGACGCGGTGCGCGGCGCCGTGGCGGAGGCCGGGGTGCTGCGCCGGTCGCTGCTCACCGAGCTGGCCCTCGAGCTCGACCACGCCGACGCCGGGCGGGTGGAGGGCGAGCTGCGCTCGCGCGGCGTCGTGGTGCTCGACGTGGCCTACGACGCCCGCGTGCGGGTGCTGCTCGCCGCGGCACCCGACGAGGTGGGCCGGGTGGAAGCAGCGGTCGCGGCGGCCACCGCCGGGCAGGGCGTCCTCGAGAGCGTCGGCGAGCGCTGGACCGACTCCCTCAGGTGACGTCGCCGTCGACGTAGCACCACCGGCCGGCGCGCTGCTCGAACCTGCTCACCTCGTGCATCTCGCCGCCCTCCCGGCTTGTCTCCCACTGGGCGACGAACTCGACGGTGTCGCCCTCCGCGGCGACGATCCGGAGCCCGGTCCACCGGGTGGCGGGATCGGGACGCACGTCGTCGGGCCGGGTGCGGGGGTGCCAGGTGCGGAAGAGGTGGTCGGCGTCGCCGGTGACGAAGGCGGTGTAGCGCGACCGCATCAGCTGCTCCGGCGAGGTGGCCTGGGCGACGTTGGCGAGCAGCGGCCCGCAGCAGGCGTCGTACGTCGCGCCGGACCCGCAGGGACAGGGACTGGTGAGCACGCTCCTGACCGTACCGGCCCTCGTTTGTGTTGCGGTGTAATCATGTAATACATGAAGACAGATGAGAGCCGTCGCGGTCGCCGCGGCGGGTGGCAGGTCGCTGACCTGCCGGACGCGTCCGACGCGTCCGAGTGGTTCCACGGGCGTCTGCCCGAGGCATGGTTCAGCGCGGTCGACGTCACCGTCGACCGCGAGGAGATCCTGGTCGTCGGCACCCTGGCCGGTGCCGACGACGTGAGCGGGGCCGAGGCCGAGGGCCGCATCGGCCGCTTCCGCTCCGAGACGAAGGCCGAGCGCATCGAGATCGCCCTCGAGGCCCAGGCCCGCTACGAGCGCAAGGTGTCGTGGGGGGTGCGGCTCGGTGACACCGAGGCGCTCTTCACCCACGTGGCCGCGCCGGTGATGACCCGGCTGCGCCAGCCCGAGCGTCGCGTGCTCGACACGCTCGTCGACGCCGGGGTCGCCCGGTCGCGCTCCGACGCCCTGGCGTGGTCGGTGCGCCTGGTCGGCGAGCACGCCGACGAGTGGCTCGACCAGCTGCGCGACGCCATGGCGGAGGTCGACAAGCTCCGGGGGGAGGGTCCGTCCCTCTGAGCAGCTAACGTGCGGGCATGACGATCGAGCGGCCCGCGACGACCTTCAGCAACGACGAGGTCGGGATGCTCCGCTCGTTCCTCGACCACTACCGCGCGACCATCCGGTTGCAGGCGAGCGGGCTCACCGACGCGCAGCTCGACCAGCCGCTGGCGCCGAGCGACCTCACCCTGGGCGGGATGCTCAAGCACCTCGCCTTCGTGGAGGATTGGTGGTTCTCCTACCACCTCGCCGCCAACGAGCCCGCTCCGCCGTGGGACACCGCTCCCTGGGACGACGACGCCGACTGGGACTGGCACAGCGCCGCCGGCGAGACCCACGCCGAGCTCGACGCCCTGCTCGCCGCCGCCATCGAGCGGTCCGACGCCTGCCTGGACGCCGCGCTCGCGGAGGACCCCGACCTGGGCCGTCCGGTCGCGCGCCCGCGCCCGCTCGAGAAGGGCCAGACCGCCACCATCCGCTGGGTGCTGGTCCACATGGTCGAGGAGTACGCCCGCCACGCCGGCCACGCCGACCTGATCCGTCAGTCCATCGACGGCGCCACCGACGTCTAGGTCTCCTGGTGCAGGCAGAGCACGTTGCCGTCGGGGTCCTTGAACCACGCCGCCTTCTCGGCGCCCAGGACGCACACGTGGTCGACCGTCCTGAGGTCCGGGAGGTCGTAGTCCTCGAACACGACGCCCCGCTGCTCGAGCTCATCGATCTCGGCGGTGATGTCGTCGACCTCGAAGCTCATCGCGGTGCTGTCGGACGGACGGCTGTCGGGGCGGGGGAGGAGGACGAGCGTCGACCCGCCGTCGAGCGCGTAGATCGCGCTGCCCTCGTCGTTGGTGCCGGTGTAGTCGAGCCCGAGCGACTCGGAGTAGAAGGTGCGGGCGCGGTCGACGTCGGTGACCGGCATCATCATCGCGACCGTGCGGTGCGTGAGCGACATGGGATCCTCCCTCTCGGCCTGGTCACCCCCAGTGTGCGCCCGTCGGGACAGGGTCGGGAGACTGCTCCAGACCGGTGGAGGAAGGGGAGCACGGATGGGGATCAGGGCGGCGAGCGAGACCGACTGGCCGGCGGTCTGGCCCTTCTGGCGCGACATCGTCGAGGCGGGTGAGACCTACGCCTACCCGCTCGGCGCCACGACGGACCAGGCCCGCGGGTGGTGGTTCGACGGCAGCCGCGTGACCGTCCTCGAGGAGGACGGCCGCATCCTCGGCTCCGCCAAGATGGGTCCCAACCGCCCGGGCCGCGGCGCCCACGTCGGCACCGCGTCGTTCATGGTCGACGCATCCGCGCGCGGTCGCGGCGTCGGCCGGCGGCTGGCCGAGGACATGGTCGCCTGGCACCGGGCGGAGGGGTTCGCCGGCATCCAGTTCAACGCCGTCGTCGAGACCAACACCGCCGCGGTCCGGCTGTGGCAGGACCTGGGCTTCGCGATCGTCGGCACCGTGCCCGGCGCGTTCGACAGCGCGCAGCACGGCCGGGTCGGGCTGCACGTGATGTACCTCGACCTGGGCTGATCCGTGGCGAACGAGGCGCGGGCAGGTCCGCGTCTGGTGGAATGTCCCCATGGCTGAGCCGATCCGCGTCTACCTCCTCGACGACCACGACGTCGTGCGTGAGGGCCTCAAGTTCCTGCTCGAGCAGCAGGACGACATCGTCGTGGTCGGGCAGTCCGCGTCCGCCACCGAGGCGGCGGCCCGCATCCCGGCCCTGCGCCCCGACGTCGCCGTGCTCGACGCGAGGCTGCCTGACGGCTCGGGGATCGAGGTGTGCCGGACCGTCCGGGCGGTCGACCCCACGATCAACGCCCTCATCCTCACGTCCTACGACGACGACGAGGCGCTGTTCGCCGCCATCATGGCCGGCGCCGCGGGCTACGTGCTCAAGGAGATCCGCAGCTCCGACCTGGTGACCGCGGTGCGCCACGTCGCCTCCGGCAGGTCGCTGATCGACCCCGCGATGACCGCGACCGTGCTGGAGCGGATCCGCAAGGGTCCCGAGACGCCCGACGAGCTGGCCTCGCTGACCGACCAGGAGCGGATCCTGCTGGGACACATCGCCGAGGGCCTGACCAACCGGCAGATCGCCGAGCAGATGTTCCTGGCCGAGAAGACGGTGAAGAACTACGTCTCCAGCATCCTCGCCAAGCTCGGCCTCGAGCGGCGCACGCAGGCGGCCGTGCTGGCCTCCAAGCTCCTCGGCGACACCCCGCGCTGAGGCCCTCTGCGCAGCTCGGGACCTAGGTCCCGCCGACGCGGTGACCGGCGACCCTGACGGCTGCAGCGCCGTGTTGGGACTCTGGTGGTGACCCGGTAAACCCACCACTCGAGGAGGAGATGACGATGAACGTCATCCACCGCCAGCACCACATCAGTCACGAGGGCGTGACCACCTCGGAGACGGAAGAGGTCCGCAGCATCGGCCTTGCCCGCGCCCTGGCCGCCCTCCGGATCGCCTTCGGATTCACCTTCCTGTGGGCCTTCCTCGACAAGACCTTCGCCCTGGGCTTCAGCACCGGGGCCCAGTACGCCGAAGACGGTTCCCGCGCGGGGATCGACTTCATGGCACAGGACGCCGCCTGGCTCAACGGCGGCAGCCCGACCGAGGGGTTCCTCTCCTTCGGTGTCCCCGCCGACAACCCGCTCAAGGACATGTGGACCAACATGGCCGGTGACGCCTGGGCCGACTGGCTCTTCATGGCCGGCCTGCTCGGTGTCGGCGTGACCCTCCTGCTGGGGGTCGGGATGCGGATCGGCACCGCTGCCGGCGCCCTGATGTACGCCTTCATGTACGCCGCCGTGCTCCCGCTGGAGAACAACCCGATCGTCGACGACCACCTCATCGGGTTCATCGCGATGATCGTCCTCGCACTCGGCGCGGCCGGCACCACGTGGGGGCTGGGTCACTGGTGGAACCGCACCGGACTGGTACGGAAGTACCCCGTCCTGCGATGACATCAGGCCCTCACGGGGACCCGGCGCCTTCCCCGGCGCCGGGTCCTCTGGCGTGGGCGCAGTCCGGGAACCGCTGACGCCGGGTCAGTGCAGCGGGACCCGCCACTTGAGCACGGTGCCGCGGGCACCGGCCCGGGAGACCTCGAGCGTCCCGCCGAGGTCGTCGGCGCGCCGGCGCGCGTTGCGCAAGCCGCTCTCCGACACCTCGGCCGGCACCCCGACGCCGTCGTCGGCCACCCGCAGCTCGAGGCGGTCGTCCACCACGCCGACGTCGACCTCGGCGCCGTCGGCGAGGGCGTGGCGGGCGACGTTGGACACCGCCTCCCGGAGCACGGCGAGCAGCTGGGCGCCCAGCGCGGGAGGGACCGCGGTGTCGACCGGCCCGGAGGTGCGCACGACCGGCGTGAAGCCCAGCACCGGGACGTACTCCTTGACGAGCTTGCGGATCGCCGCGCGCAGGGAGTCGCCGCGACGGTCCTGGAGCTCGAAGATCGTGCCGCGGATCGCCTTGATGGTGTCGTCGAGCTCTGCCACGGACTTGTCGAGCCGCTCCGAGATCGCACTGCCCTCGGTCATCGCCGCGACGCCCTGGAGCTGCAGGCCGGTCGCGAAGAGCCGTTGGATCACGACGTCGTGCAGGTCGCGGGCGATCCGCTCGCGGTCCGAGATCAGTGCCAGCTCCTGGCGGTCGGCGAGGGCCTGGGTGCGGTCGAGGGAGAGCGCCAGCTGGTCGGCGAACCCGGTGAAGAGGTCGCGCTCCTCGACGTCGAGCAGGCCGGAGCCGGGCTGGGCGACGGCGACCAGGGCGGTGACGGGTGCGAGGTGGGACCGTAGCGGGACGACGACGAGCGGCACGCCGCCCGCGCCCTCGATCGTGGTGGTCACCGCCGCACCGCCGCTGCCGTGGTCGAGGCCGGCCCGCGCCTCGGCGAGGAGGGTGGCGACCCCGTCGTCGTCGGCGTCCAGGTCGGGGGCGACGCTGACGGTGTCGTGGTCGGGACCTCGCGAGGACCACAGCGCCACCGCCCGCGCGTGGGCGACCTGGCGCGCCGTCGACACGATCTGGGGCAGCACCTCGTCGAGGTCGACCGGCGGCTGCAGCAGCTCGGCGAGCTCGGCCGACGCCTCCAGCCACTGCCGCCGACGCTCGCTCAGCGCGAACGCGCGCGCGTTGCTGATGACGTAGCCGGCCGTGCGGGCGAGCTCCTCGACGAGCTGCTCGTCGGCGTCGGTGAACGGGCCGCCGCCGGCCTTCTCGGTCAGGTAGAGGTTGCCGAAGACGGTGCCGCGGATCCGCACCGGCATGCCGAGGAACGACGTCATGGGCGGGTGGTTGGGCGGGAAGCCCACGGACGAGGGGTGCGCGCTGAGGTCGGTGAGCCGCAGGCCGGACGGGTCCTCGATGATCACGCCGAGGATGCCGCGCCCGCGGGGCAGGTCGCCGATGAGCGCGCGGGACCGCTCGTCGATGCCGGTCGTGACGAACTCGACCAGCTCGCCGTCGCTGCCCAGCACGCCGAGCGCGCCGTAGGTCGCGCCGGTCAGCGCGGTCGCCGCCTCGACGATGCGGGTGAGCACGCTCGTGAGGTCGAGGTCGCTCGAGATCGCGGTGACGGCCTCGAGCAGCGAACGGGCGTCGGCCCCCAGATCGGGGGCGGGAGTGTGGGTCACACCCACCAGTGTGCCGCTAGGCGAGCCGCTGCACGGGGAGATGCTCCCACGGGTCCCAGCCGCCACCGAGCTGGCGACCGGTCACCTCGGTCCACGGGATGCGGACGACGAGGTTGCGCTGCCCTGTCGCCCAGGGGCGCGGCTCCCAGTGCCGGGAGATCTCGGCGAGCTCGTCCTGGTCGTCGACGAACGACCCACGTCCGCGCACCACGACGCTCCAGCCGCGCTTGAGCTCGTAGTCGAACTGGTCGACCTCGAAGCACAGCAGCGCGCCACGGCCGTAGGTGCCGAGGAGGCTGTAGGCGGTGGTGCGGATGAGGATCGACTCCTCGTCCACGGCGTAGTTGACCGGCACGATGTGCGGTCCTGTCGGGGTGCCGACCGCGACCCGACCGGCGACGCCGGCGTTGAGCAGGCGCGCGCAGTCCTCCCGGGAGAGGTCGTGGGTGGTGTGCATGGGGGTGCCTCCTGTAGGTGGGCCTCCACCCTTGCCCACGCCCCTCTCCCGGGGCAGGGTCGAAGGTCCCTTCGTCAAAGGGGCGGGAGTCGTCCGACCGCCGGCTGCGCCGACTTCGAGCGCACTCGACGTTGACGGGCCGGTCTAGCGTGGAGGACGTGACCGACGTGGACCAGAAGCAGCACCCATCACCCAGCACCCTCGGCCAGCTCCGGGAGAGCGGCCACCAGCTCAAGCCCCTGCGCCAGGAGCTCCGCGACAACCTCCTCGCGCGGTTGCGCGAGGGCGTGGACCCGTGGCCCGGGCTGCACGGCTTCTCCGACTCCGTCATCCCACAGGTCGAGCGGGCGCTGCTCGCCGGCCACGACATCGTGCTCCTGGGCGAGCGCGGCCAGGGCAAGACCCGCCTCCTGCGCTCGCTGGTCGCGCTGCTCGACGAGTGGACCCCGGTCATCTCCGGCTCCGAGCTCGGCGAGCACCCCTACGAGCCCGTGACCGTCACCTCCCAGCAGGCCGTGGCGACCTACGGCGACGACCTGCGCATCTCGTGGCGCCACCGCGACGAGCGCTACGCGGAGAAGCTGGCAACGCCCGACACCTCGGTCGCCGACCTCATCGGGGACGTCGACCCGATGAAGGTGGCCGAGGGGCGCCACCTCGGCGACCCGGAGACCATCCACTTCGGGCTCATCCCACGCAGCCACCGCGGCATCGTCGCGATCAACGAGCTGCCCGACCTCGCCGAGCGCATCCAGGTGGCGATGCTCAACGTGATGGAGGAGCGCGACATCCAGATCCGCGGCTACGTGCTGCGGCTCCCGCTGGACGTCCTCGTCGTGGCGAGCGCCAACCCGGAGGACTACACCAACCGCGGCCGCATCATCACCCCGCTCAAGGACCGCTTCGGCGCCGAGATCCGGACCCACTACCCCCGCCAGGTCGCAGAGGAGATCGCGGTCATCGAGCAGGAGGCCGACCTCGTCGCCGAGGTGCCCGCCTACCTCCTCGAAGTGCTCGCGCGCTTCACCCGCCACCTGCGCGACTCCCAGTCGGTCGACCAGCGCTCGGGCGTCAGCGCCCGATTCGCGATCGCCGGCGCGGAGACGATCGCGGCCGCTGCGCTGCACCGGGCGACCACCCAGGGCGAGGACGAGGCCGTGGCGCGGGTCGTCGACCTCGAGACCGCAGTCGACGTGCTCGGCGGCAAGATCGAGTTCGAGACCGGCGAGGAGGGCCGCGAGAGCGAGATCCTCACGCACCTGCTCCGCACCGCCGTCGCCGAGACCGTGCGCGCGCACCTGGCCGGGATCGACCTGCGGCTGCTGGTCGAGGCCATCGAGGAGGGCGCGATGGTCAGCACCGGCGCCCGCGTCGGGGCCCGCGACTTCCTGGCCGGGCTGCCGGTGCTGGGGGAGTCCGACCTCTACGACGAGGTCTGCGACCGCCTCGGCGCCACCAACGACGGCGAGCGGGCGGCCGCGATCGAGCTCGCGCTGGAGGGGCTCTACCTCGCCCGCCGGATCGGCAAGGACACCGAAGCGGGAGAGACCGTCTATGGCTGAGGCGACCGTCGGCGACGTCGTCACCGTCCGCCGCGGCGCGACCGACGACATCGCGGCGTTCCGTGCGCTCGGCGAGGCGGTCGTGCCGCCGACCTACGGTCCCATCGACTCCGCCTACGCCCAGCGGATGCTCGACGAGTGGTGGGTGCCCGAGGTGTTCGAGACGTCCCTCGCCCGCAACGTCCACCTCGTCGCCGAGGTGGACGGCGAGGTGGTCGCACTGGCCAACCTCGGCCGGCTCTCGCGGTCCTACCGCGACTTCCCCCACGTCACCGACCCGCACGCCGGCGGGGACCGCGAGGTGATGTGGAAGCTCTACGTCCATCCCGACCACCACGGCCGGGGGATCGGCTCCCGGCTGCTCGCCGGGATCGAGGCGATGGTCGAGGGGGACGAGCTGTGGCTGGAGGTCGTCGCCGGCAACGACCGTGCCTACGACTTCTACCGCGCCCGCGGCTTCGAGGAGGTCGAGCGCGTCGGTGACGGCGAGTGGCCCGACGACGTGTGGATGGTGAAGAGGCTCCGATGAGCAGGTTCCGCAAGTACGACGGCGGCGACCCGCTCGCCCCGCCGGTCGACCTGGCCGAGGCGCTCGACGCCATCGGGCAGGACGTCATGGCCGGCTACTCGCCCGAGCGCGCGATGCGCGAGTTCCTGCGACGCGGGGGCACCGACCAGGCCGGGCTCGACGAGCTGGCTCGTCGGGTCGCGGAGAAGCGCCGCGAGATCCTCCAGCGCAACGACCTCGACGGCACGATGCGCGAGGTCCGCGAGCTCCTCGACAAGGCGGTGCTCGCCGAGCGGGGACAGCTCGCCCGCGACATCACGATGGACGACGGGGACCGCGCCTTCCGCGAGCTCATGCTCGACAACCTGCCGACCTCCACGCCGGCCGCGGTGGGCGAGCTGTCGTCGTACGACTGGCAGTCCTCCGAGGCACGCGAGGCCTACGAGGAGATCAAGGACCTCCTCGGCCGCGAGCTGCTTGACCAGCGCTTCGCCGGGATGAAGCAGGCGCTGGAGGGGGCGACCGAGGAGGACCGGCAGGCCGTCCAAGAGATGCTCTCCGACCTCAACGACCTGCTGGAGAAGCACGCGGCCGGGGGAGTCACCGACGACGAGTTCCGCGACTTCATGGACAAGCACGGAGACTTCTTCCCCGACGACCCGCAGGACATGGACGAGCTGCTCGACTCGCTCGCCCAGCGCGCGGCCGCCGCCCAGCGGATGCTCAACTCGATGACGCCCGAGCAGCGCCAGGAGCTGATGGAGCTCTCCCAGCAGGCCTTCGGGTCGCCGCAGCTGATGGAGCAGCTGGCGCGCATGGACGCCAACCTGCAGGCCCTCCGCCCGGGCGAGGACTGGTCGGGCTCGGAGAGCTTCGAGGGCGACCAGGGCATGGGCCTCGGCGACGGCACCGGCGCGCTCCAGGACCTCGCCCAGCTCGACGCGCTCGCCGACCAGCTCGCCCAGTCGCACCACGGCGCGCGGATGGACGACGTCGACCTCGACGCCCTGGCCAAGCAGCTCGGCAGCGAGGCCGCGGTCGCCGCCAAGACCCTGCAGGAGCTCGAGCGGGCGCTGCGGGACAGCGGCTACCTCAAGCGCGGCTCCGACGGCGAGCTGCGGCTCTCGCCCAAGGCGATGCGCCAGCTCGGCAAGGCGCTGCTGCGGGACGTCGCCGAGCGGATGAGCGGGCGTGCCGGCGCGCGCGAGACGCGTACGACGGGACTCGCGGGCGAGCAGTCGGGCGCCACCCGGCGCTGGGAGTTCGGCTCGACCGAGCCGTGGGACGTGCCCCGCACGATCACCAACGCCGTGCTGCGGGGCGGCGCCTCGCCGGTGCGCATCCAGGTCGACGACATCGAGGTCGTCGAGACCGAGGCCCGCACCCAGGCCGCGGTCGCGCTGCTGGTCGACACGTCGTTCTCGATGGCGATGGACGGGCGGTGGGTGCCGATGAAGCGCACGGCGCTGGCGCTCCACCAGCTGGTGCGCTCCCGCTTCCGGGGCGACGACATCCAGCTCATCGCCTTCGGCCGGCACGCCCAGGTGATGGAGATCGAGGAGCTGACCGCCCTCGACGCCCGGTGGGACAAGGGCACCAACCTCCACCACGGGTTGCTGCTGGCCAACCGGTTCTTCAGCAAGCACCCCAACGCGCAGCCCGTGCTGCTCGTCGTCACCGACGGCGAGCCGACGGCGCACCTCGAGCCCGACGGGGACGTGTGGTTCTCCTACCCGCCGCACCCGCTGACGATCGCCCACTCGGTGCGCGAGCTCGACGCCGCGGCGCGCCTCGGGGCGCAGACGACGTTCTTCCGGCTCGGCGAGGACCCCGGTCTCGCGCGCTTCATCGACTCGATGGCGCGCCGGGTCGACGGGCGGATGGTGAGCCCCGAGCTCGACGACCTCGGCGCGGCGGTCGTCGGGTCCTACCTCGGCTCGCGCGGTCCCGCGTCGTCCTACCGCGAGCACTTCGGCGACTGGTACGGCGGCGGGCGGGGGTTCTGGGTCTAGGAGCCGGCGGCCTCGAGCATCCGCAGCAGCTCGGCGCCCATCTGCTCGATGACGACGTCGAGGGCCTTCTTCGGGCGCACCATCACCGTGAAGTCGACGATCTGCCCGTCGGCGTCCCACGTGATCATGTCGACGCCCGAGACGTCGAGGCCGCCGACCTCGGTGCGGAACTGCAGCACGGCGGAGTCCTCGCCGAGCCACTCACGCTCGTAGGCCAGTGCCGGTCCGAGGACGGTGAAGGCGGCGGTCAGGTAGCCGACCACCGTGTCCCGCCCGACCTGCGGCGTGTGCACCGCCGGGCTCCGGAAGACCGCGTCCTCGGCGATGAAGCCCGGCAACCCGGCCGGGTCGCGGCTCTCGACGACGGCGTGCCAGCGGGCGAGGGCGGCGGCTGCATCCATGCGCGTCATCGTGCCAGTGCCGGACGGGCTACTCAGCGAACCCCGGCAGCGACTCCTCGAGGATCTCGCGGAAGGGGACGCTGGCGCCCAGCTGGCTGAGCAGGCCGATGGCGCCGATCCAGGTGCGGTGGATCAGCAGGTAGGACGTCGGGAGGTTGAGCTTCATCGCGAGGGTGAACGACTCCGAGCGCGGGTCGTTGACGCGCTCGAACTGCTCGCGCATCCACTCGCGCGTGAAGGTGAAGCGTTCCTGGGCGGCGGGCTCGATGAAGGGCGCGAGGTATTCGAGGACCTGTCGCGGGTCGACCTCGATCCGGTCCCTGATGAAGCCCTCGGCGCGGAGCCCGGCGACCAACGACTCGTCGTCGTTGTCCAGCGCGATGCGCATCAGCCGCCCCGTCGCCTCGGGCATCCCGCCCTCCGCGAGGCGGGCGACGGCACCGAAGTCGAGGACGCCCAGACGGCCGGGACTGCCGTCGGGCGCCGGGAGGACCCGGAAGTTGCCCGGGTGCGGGTCGGCGTGGAGCATGCCGGTGCGCTTCGGCCCCTCGAAGAGGAAGCGGACGAAGATCTCGCCGTAGTGGTCGCGCTCCTCCTGCGTGCCGTCACGGATGATGTGGGCGAGCGAGTGGGGCGACTCCATCCACTCGGTCACGAGCACCTGCTCGCCGACCGACACCACCTCCGGCACGACGATGTCGGGATGGTCGGCGAAGGCCTCGGCGAAGGCCGACTGCGCCTCCGCCTCGAGGTGGTAGTCGAGCTCGTCGGCGGCACGTGCCTGGAGCTCGGCGACGAGCGGCTTGATGTCGAGGCCGGGGAAGACCGGCGCCATGCCGCGTGCGACCCGCGAGATCTGGCGCAGGTCGGACATCAGCGCCTCCCCGGCACCGGGGTACTGCACCTTGACCGCCACGTCGCGCTCGGTCATCTCGTCGGACGCGAGGTCGCGCCACGTCCCGCGGTGCACCTGGCCGATCGAGGCGGCCGCGGTGGGGGCGCCGTCGAGCCAGACCAGCCGCTCTCGCCAGTCGTCCCCCAGGTAGGTGGTGAGCTGCTCGCGCACCGTCGAGGTCGGCATCGGCGGAGCGGAGTCCTGCAGCGCGGTGAGGTGCTCCCGGTAGGGCGCGGTGACCTCCTCGGGCAGGGCCGACTCCAGCACGCTGAGCGCCTGGCCGAACTTCATCGCCCCGCCCTTGAGCTCGCCCAGCGTCCGGAAGAGCTGCTCGGCCGTGCGCTGCTGGACGTCGGTCAGCACCGCGTCCGCGGACGCGCCGCCGAGACGCCTGCCCAGCCCCATCGCCTGACGGCCCGCGTAGCCGAGCGGGAGTGCAGCGAGCCGGGCCGTGCGAGCGGCGGCCTTGCGCGGGAGGTCGGTCATGCCTCCATCATCGCTGATGGCCGGTCACCTCCGCTGGAGGCGACTCCGCGGAACCCGTGCGTGACCTCCGGCCCGCCGCCTCGTTGAGCCCCACGACGACCGCTACCTCTCGGGAGGAACACGTGCGACCCAAGACCCTTCTCGCCTGCGCCGCGAGCGTGCTCGCCGCGACGGCGACCTTCGGCGTCGGTGCCACAGCGCCGGCCGCCGGGCAGGCCGCCTCGCAGAGCGCCGCGCCCGCCGACGTCTCCGACTTCCTGGCCGGCCAGCTGGCCGGCCTGACCGGCAGGACGACGGTGATGGTGCACGGCACCTCGATCCGCGCCGCGCGCGAGGCCGTCGCGGCGACCGGGATGAGCAAGGCCGGCGAGTTCGAGCGCATCGGCGTCGTCATCGCCCACGCGTCGAGGAGCCAGGTCCAGGCGGTGCGCACCGCGCCCGGCGTGACCTACGTCGAGGGCGGCGCGCAGCCGATCGAGTTCTTCAGCCAAGACCTGGCCGAGACCTCCAACACCGCGACCCGCGGTGCCGAGGCGGCTGCCACCCTCACCGGCGCCGACGGCACGCCGCTGACCGGTCGCGGGGTGAGCGTCGCGGTCATCGACTCCGGCGTCGACCCGACCCACCCCTACTTCGAGGAGGCCGACGGCTCGAGCGCGGTCGTCGCCAACCTCAAGGCGCTGTGCGAGCCGCTGACCGAGACCTGCTCGGTGCAGCGCGTGCCCGCCTTCGTCGACACCGACACCCTCTCGGTCGGCGGTCACGGCACCCACGTCAGCGGCATCGTCGCCGGGCGGCCGACCACGCTGACCGACGGTGGCAAGCTCCAGGGCGCCGCCCCCGGGGCCAAGCTCGTCTCCATCTCCACCGGTGCGGGCATCGTGATCCTCGGCGCCGACTCCGCCCTCAACTGGGTGCTGGAGAACCACGAGGCGCCGTGCGGGGCCGGCGTACCGGCGTCGACGTGCCCGCCGATCAAGGTCACCAACAACTCCTACGGTCCCAGCGGCGGGGGCGACTTCGACCCGGAGTCGGCCACGGTCAAGCTGCAGCGGGCGCTGGCGGCCGAGGGCGTCGTGACCGTCTGGGCGGCCGGCAACGACGGCGGCGACGGCTCGACGAGCCTCACCAACCCGCCCGGCCAGGACCCCACCGGCGGCATCCTCTCCGTGGCGTCCTACTACGACCAGGACACCGGCACGCGTGAGGGCGTCGTCTCCGACTACAGCTCGCGTGGCCTGGCCTCCGACGCCTCGACCTGGCCCGACATCTCCGCGCCGGGCGAGAACATCACGTCCTCGTGCCGCCCCTACCTGGCGATCTGCTCGACCGGCCTGGACTTCCGCAACGGTCCCGGCGCGCTCGACCTCGGCACCTTCAACACCATCAGCGGTACGTCGATGGCGGCGCCGCACGTCGCCGGGATCGTGGCCCAGCTGTTCCAGGCCGACCCGACGGCGACGCCCGCCGACATCGAATGGGCGCTGAAGGTATCGGCGCACAAGTTCACCGACGGGGCGGCCTACCAGTCCGGCCCGGTCGGCACCACGTCGTACGACAAGGGCCACGGCCTGGTCGACGTCGTGGCGGCAGTCGCGGCCCTGGGCTGAGCACCGGCTCACCACAGGGCTGGACCAGACCCTCCGAGGAGGGCCGTCGTGCGACAGGGGCGCGACGGTGCGAGGCGGGCGGAGGCCGTGGGGTCTTCCGCCCGCCTCGGTGTCCGTGCGGGCACCTGCACGCCCGCGGGCCCGGTTGCTGGGAAGGTGGGGCGATGGAGATCGAGTTCGCCGGCGAGGTGGTCGAGTGGCGCGGCCCGGCGCCCTACGTCTTCGTCGTGCTCCCGTCCGACGCGGCCGACCTCGTCGACGAGGTGAAGGCCGAGGTCGTCTACTGGGGCGTCGTGCCCGTCCGCGCGTGGATCGGCGAGACGGAGTTCACCACGGCCATGTTCCCCCGCGAGGACACGTGGTTCCTCCCGTTGAAGGTGGCCGTGCGTCGCGCCGAGGACGTCGATCTCGGTCAGGTCGTCGAGGTGCGGATGCAGGTCGGGCGCGACTGAGGGACGTCCGGTGCAACCTCGAGGCGCTCGATCGCGTCTCTCCTGTCAGTCCCCCGCCCGGGGGGCCCGACGACAGAACGGACCAGCACCGATGCGTACGACCCTCCTGAGCGCCGCGACCCTCGCGGTCGCCGCCCTCGCCCTGACCCAGACCTCCGCGGCCAACGCCGACGGCATCGGCGTCTCCGACCCCGCGGACCTCGGCCACGGCGTCGACCTCCTGTCGGTCGAGGTCGAGCACAAGAGCGCCAACGTCGTCGTGACGACGACCCACACCAACCTGCGGCCGTCCTGGCGGACCGGGTCGTCCGGCTCGGTGTTCCTCGACACCGACCCCGACGACCGCGGCCCGGAGTACCTCTTCTCGGGTGGCTTCTTCGAGGGCACCGACTACCAGCTGCTCGCGGTCGACGGCTTCTCGGACAGGCGTGGCGAGCCCGTCGAGGGCTCGTATCGGATGAAGGTCGACTACGACACCGAGCACGTGCGGTTCCGGATCTCGCGCGAGGCGCTCGGCTCACCGGAGGAGGTCCGCGTCGCCGTGCGGGTCGCGGGCACGCGCACCGACGGCAGCACCACCCCGACCGACTGGCTCGGCGAGCCGCGCAGCTTCACCGGCTGGGTGGCGCAGTAGCCGCCTCGGTGTAGGAGACCGGCTTGCCGGTGGCGTGGGCGTAGGCGATCTCCCGGCTCGTGGACTCGCCGATGTAGCCGCCCGGGTTGACGACCAGGACCCGGTCGGCGAGGTCGATCTTGCGGAGGTGCAGGGCGTCCAGCGCCGCCTTCTGCTCGTCGGTGATCGTCCGGCCCGCCTCGTCGGCCCCGTCCGTCCCGTGCTCCGCGGTCCGCAGGAAGACGCCCGGCGCGACGACGATGACCCCCGAGAAGGTCAGGTCGCGGTTCGCGATGCTCATCTCGTCCGCGAACCGGGTCGAGCCGCAGATGCAGACGATCTCGGGTCGGTCGGCCACCGGCTCAGTCCCTCGACCCGAGCTCGGGCACGGCTCCGAAGCGGCGGACCTCCTGCGGCCAGCCGCATCCCTCGGCGACCCGTCCCGCCCAGTAGCGGGCGGCGTCGTCGTCGGGGACGTCGATGACGGTGAGACCGCCGAGGAACTCGGTGGTCTCCGTGTAGGGACCGTCGGTGATCGAGATGGTCCCGCTCGTCGCGTCGGCGCTGAAGGCCTGGGAGATGTCCTCCTCGAGCCCGCCGGCGAAGACCAGGACGCCGGCCGCCTTCATCTCGCCGATCACCGCCATGCTCGGCTCGACCCGGGTCTGAAACCACTCGGCCGGGTGGTCCCCGACCCACTGCTGGTTGAAGTAGATGGCGTACTGCGTCATGTCGCTCCTCCTGTGCGGCCGCCCCGTGCGGCCCGTCACCACTCTGACGGACGAGGCCCGCCCGGATCGACAGCCCGGTCGGACGAGAGGTCTGACGAGCCGTCGAGCGAGGGGCAGAGCTGGTGGGTGCCGAGGGCGCGGGCGGCCTGCCGCGCGCCCGCCGCCAGCGCCGTGGGCACGTCCGCGCCGTCGAGGTGGGCGGCGAGGTAGCCGGCCATGAACCCGTCACCGGCCCCGTTGGTGTCGACGACGCTCGCGACCGGCTCGGCCGCGACGTGGATCTCCTCGCCCCGGCCGTCCATCGCCAGGGCGCCGTCGGCGCCGAGCGTGCAGACGGCGAGCTCCGCTCCTCGCGAGACGCAGGCCCGGAGCAGCTCGCGCACCGACGGCGCGCGGTCGCCGTTCATGAAGACGAAGCTCGCCGCGTCGGCGAAGGGCGCGTGGAAGGCGCTCCGTCCGTCCCAGTCGTGCAGGTCGGTCCAGATCGGGGTGCCGCTCGCGACGACGTCGTCGACCACGGCGCGTGAGGTCTCGCTCAGGTCGAGGACGACGGCGCGCGCACCGGCGGCTGCTCGGCGCAGGGTCGGCGTCGCGGCGGCGGTGTGCTCGGGCCCCACCCGCGGGACGTCGAGGTAGAGCGAGACGCGCCCACCCCGGGGGTCCATCAGGTTGAGGTGCCGCTCGCTCGGCCCGTCGACGTACGTCGTCACGCTCCGGACCGCGGCCCGCCGCAGCGCCGCCTCGATCTCCGCCGCCGCGGCGTCGGTGCCCAGGACGGTGTGGAGCTCGACGTCGACGCCGAGCTCCCGGAGGTGCGCCGCCTTGCCCGCGGACGTGCCGCCGAGCACGCTCCGGTGCGCCCGCGCGAACTGCATGTGCGGCACGGGCGCGGGAAGCTCGTCCAGGTCGACGACCTGGTTCCACGACGCCGGGCCGTGCACGACCACCTCGACCATGGCGAGGAGGCTAGCGGGCGGGGTCGGACCCCGGTGCTGTCAGAGCGTGATGGCCCGGTTCACCCACGTCGAGGCCACGACCATGCCCACCTTCTCGTAGAGCCCGCGCGCCCCCGCCCGCGTGTCGGTGGAGAGGTAGCAGCGGTCGGCGCCGTGCTCGCGGGCTCGACCGAACGCGTCCACCAGCATCGACGGCGCCAGGCCGCGACCGCGGTGGTCGGGGCGGACCGCGATGCGGGCCACGTAGGCGCTGTCACCGGCCAGGAAGACATGGGTGGCGCCCACGAGCCCATCGTCGGGCGAGACGAGCAGGCGCAGGTTCCACGGTGCGAAGCCGGGTCGGTCCCACACCCGCGCGCCGAAGTCCGTGAGGCTCATCCGGTCGCGCTCGGACCACTCCAGGAAGCAGTCCTCGACCAGCGTCCAGGCCGAGGCCCGGTCGGACTCGGTGGCGTCGCGCAGCACGAAGCCCTCGGGCAGGGGCTGCGCCTCGATGCTGGTGTCCCTGGGCAGCTCGAGGTCCCAGGCCGTCCAGCGCTCCTCGTAGCCGAGGTCGCGCATGAGCCGGTCCGCCGCGCTGTCCTGCGGCACCTGGGTGCCGATCCTGGTGGACCCCGCGGCGCGGGCCGTCGCCTGCAGCCACCGCGCGATGGCGGTGCCGATGCCGCGGCCCTGGTAGGTCGGGAGGACCGCGGCGTAGGCCACGTCGACATCGCTGAAGTCGCCGTAGGCCACGAGCTGGTCGCCGTCGAAGACGCCGATCGTGCGCGCGGCGATGTCATAGCTGGGCCGCTGCCAGTCGGCGACGACGTCCTCCAGGGTCATCTCCGCCTCGCCGAGGTCCACCACCTCCTCGGCAGCGATGGCGCGGTGCACCGCCTCGGCGTCGGCGAGGGTGAGAGGCCGGGTGGTGAGTCCGTCGGGGAGTCCGCTCGGGGCCGTCATGGGGTCATCGTGCAGGTGTGACCTCGTGACGCGCCAGCGAGATTGCGTCACCCGGCCTGAGCGACACTGGCGAGGTGATCTCCCCTGACCTCGCCCGCCGCCTGCACGACGCCGGGCTCGCGTGGACGCCCGCCAACGGCGACCGGTTCTGGCTGCCCGACCGCGAGCTCGAGCAGGAGGTCTTCACCGTCAGCGACATGGTCGTCGAGGTGCGGGACTACCCCACCGGCCGCGTCCTCGCCCTCAACGGCACGACCGAGTGGGCCCTCGACGCCATCGAGGACCACGAGGCGGTGTGGCTGCCGCGCCTCGACCAGCTGCTCGAGCGCCTCGGCAGGCACTTCCTCAGCCTCACCGCGCGCTCGGGCGGGCACGTCGTACGGCTGCAGGTGGGGGAGCAGCAGGAGGACCACGTCGACGTCGGGGCGGCCGACGCCGCGGCGCGTGCCGTGCTGAGCCTGATCGAGCGTGGCCGCCAGGTGTGACCGGCAGCAGCCTGCTCAGACGGTCTCGGGGAACTTCACGCCCGTGTTGGCGTGGCAGCGGTAGCCGAAGGGGTTCTTGGCGAGGTACTGCTGGTGGGCGTCCTCGGCGTAGTAGTAGGGCGTCTCGCTGGCAGGGCGGATCTCGGTGGTGATCTCGCCGAGGCCGCGGCGGGCGAGCTCCTCGCCGTAGGCCTTGGTCAGCTCGCGGGCGACCTGCTCCTGCTCGGGCGTGGTCCAGTAGATCGCCGAGCGGTACTGGGTGCCGACGTCGTTGCCCTGGCGCATGCCCTGGGTGGGGTCGTGGATCTCGAAGAACTTCTTCACCAGGTCGGCGTAGGACACCTTCGCCGGGTCGAAGACGACACGGACGGCCTCGGTGTGGCCAGTGTGGCCGCTGCAGACCTCGTCGTAGGTGGGGTTGGGGGTGCTGCCGCCGGCGTAGCCGACGGAGGTCGACCAGACGCCGGGGACCTGCCAGTAGATCTCCTCGGCGCCCCAGAAGCAGCCGAGGCCGAGGATCGCGACCTCGTGGCCGTCGGGGACGTCGTCGCTGACGACGGGGGTGTGCAGGACCACGTGCTCGCCCAGGGTCCACGTCTGCTGCTCGCGCCCCGGGAGCGCCTGGTCGGGGGTGGGCAGGGTGGTGGGCTTGCCGAATCCGAACATGCCTCCATTGTCGCGCCCCGCACAAGTCGGTCGTTCCCCTGTCCGGGCCGAGGACCGCGGGGTCTACCCTCGGATCGTGACCCAGGAACGCGCCAACAAGGCCGGGTTCGAGACGCGTGCGATCCACGCCGGCTACGAGCCCGACGCGATGACCGGGGCGGTCAACCCGCCCATCTACGCCAGCAGCACCTACAAGCAGGACGGTGTCGGCGGCCTGCGCGGCGGCTACGAGTACAGCCGGTCCGCCAACCCGACCCGTACGGCGCTCGAGGGCGCGCTGGCAGCGGTCGAGGACGGCGAGAAGGGGTTCGCCTTCGCCTCCGGCCTCGCCGCCGAGGACACGATCATCCGCGCGCTGACCCGCCCGGGCGACCACGTCGTCATCCCCGACGACGCCTACGGCGGCACGCACCGCCTCTTCGACAAGGTCGCCAAGGTCTGGGGCACCGACCACAGCTCGGCATCGGTCGCCGACACCGACGCGGTGGCCGCGGCCGTCGAGCCCGGCCGCACCAAGCTGGTGTGGGTCGAGACGCCCACCAACCCGATGCTCACCATCGGCGACATCGAGGCCCTCGCCACCGTCGCCCACGACGCTGGCGCGCTGCTCGTCGTCGACAACACCTTCGCCTCGCCCTACCTCCAGCAGCCCCTCACGCTCGGCGCGGACGTGGTGGTGCACTCCACGACCAAGTACGTCGGCGGGCACAGCGACGTGGTCGGGGGAGCGGTCGTCGTGCGCGACCTCGAGCTCGCCGAGAGGATCGGCTACCACCAGAACGCCATGGGCGCGGTCGCGGGACCCTTCGACGCGTTCCTGACCCACCGCGGCCTCAAGACCCTCGGCGTGCGGATGGACCGCCACTGCGACAACGCGGAGCGGGTCGTGGCGTTCCTCGACGGCGACCCGCGGGTCACCGAGGTGATCTACCCGGGCCTCTCCGGCCACGCCGGCCACGAGGTGGCCGCGCGCCAGATGCGCCGCTTCGGCGGCATGGTCTCGTTCCGCGTCGCGGGTGGCCTCGAGCAGGCCCTCGCGGTCTGCGAGCGCGCCGAGGTGTTCACGCTGGGGGAGTCGCTCGGCGGCGTCGAGTCGCTGATCGAGCACCCCGGGCGGATGACCCACGCGAGCGTCGCGGGCACCGACCTCGAGGTCCCGGACGACCTCGTCCGGCTCAGCGTCGGCATCGAGAGCGTCGACGACCTCGTCGCCGACCTCGACCGGGCCCTGGGCTGACCGTGGCCGATCCGGACATCCGCTTCACCCTCGCCAACGAGCGGACGTTCCTCGCCTGGGTGCGCACCGCGATCGGGCTGGTCGCGGCCGGTGTCGCGGTCTTCCACCTCTTCGAGGTCACGGTGGCGACCACGACGCTCTCCCTCGTCCTCCTGGCCGCGGGTGCGCTGTCGGGCGTGGCGGGCTACTCGCACTTCAGGAGGGCCGACCGCGCCATCCGCCGGGGCGAGACGCTGCCCACCAACACGGTGACCGCCGTCGTGATGACGGGCGCCGTGCTGGTCGCCGTCGTCGCGGGCGTCGCCAGCGTGCTCGTCGCGTGAGCGCGGTCGTCTGCGTCGACTTCGGGTCGACCTTCACCAAGGCCGCGCTCGTCGACCTCGACAGCGGCGCGCTGCTCGCGACCGCGAGCCACCCCACCACGCTGCCCGACGCGTCGGGCGACGGCGACGTCCTCGACGGCTACGACGCCTGCGTGGCCGCGCTCGCCGAGCAGGACCCGAGCGCCCTCGACGCCGAGGTGCTCGCCTGCTCCAGCGCCGGCGGCGGGCTGCGGATCGCGGTCGTCGGCAACGAGGAGCTGGTCACCGCCGAGGCCGGGCGCCGTGTCGCCCTGTCCAGCGGCGGCAAGGTCGTGCTGGTGCTGCATGGCGGCCTCGACGAGGCCAAGCTGGCCGAGCTCCGGGCCGCGGAGCCCGACGTGGTGCTGCTGGTCGGCGGCACCGACGGCGGCAACGCCGAGGTGCTCGAGGGCGACGCCCGCTTCCTGACCGGCGTGCGGTGGCCGGGCCCGGTCGTCGTGGCCGGCAACGTCGACTCGCAGCCCGTCGTGGCCGAGCTGCTCGACGCCTCCGGCACCCCGCACGTGCTCGCCGACAACGTCGTGCCCCGCATCGGCGTGCTCGCCCCCGACGGCGCGCGGCGCGCCATCCGCGAGATCTTCCTGAGCCACGTCATCGGCGGCAAGCACCTGAGCAGCCGCACCGACGCCCATGGCCGCACCTTCACCGCCATGGTGCGCGGGGCGACGCCCGACGTCGTGCTCACCGGTGTCGAGCTGCTCGCGCGCGGCCTCGACGACCAGCACCGCGGGGCCGGCGACGTCGTGGTCGTCGACGTCGGCGGTGCCACCACCGACGTGCACAGCGTCGTGGAGCTCGACCCCGAGGACGGTGCTCTCGCCCGCGAGGTCGTGGCCACCACTCCCGTGACCCGCACGGTCGAGGGCGACCTCGGCATGCGCTGGTCGGCGGTCTCCACGGTCGAGGCGGCGGGCCACGACGACCTGCACGCCGCCGCCGTACGACGTCGCGAACGTCCCGACCTCCTCCCGGACGGCTGCCCCGACCCGGCCGCCGAGCAGGAGGCCGACCTCGCCATCGCCGCGGCAGCGGTCCGCATCGCCCTCGAGCGCCACGCGGGCCGCAGCCGCGTCGTGGTGAGCCCGGAGGGCCGCGTGGTCGAGCGCAGCGGCAAGGACCTCCGCGAGGTCGACCTGCTGGTCGGGTCGGGCGGCGTGCTGCGCCACGGCGGCCCTGACGCCGTACGCCGGGTGCTGGCGCCGGCGACCGGCGACGCCTTCGAGGGCGGCTGGCAGCTGCCGCGCGCTCCTCGGGTCGTCGTCGACCACGACTACGTGCTCGCCGCCGCCGG
Source organism: Nocardioides pinisoli (assembly GCF_024199985.1). GTDB lineage: Bacteria > Actinomycetota > Actinomycetes > Propionibacteriales > Nocardioidaceae > Nocardioides > Nocardioides pinisoli. The sequence goes on along the minus strand of NZ_JANARS010000006.1, from coordinate 28,767 downwards.
CCTGCTGGCCGAGGAGCACCCCGTCGCCGCACACCGTCTGCTGGGTGGTCTCAGGTCCGCGGGGGATCGGTAGCGTGGCGGACGTGAGCGACCAGGGCAGACCGTCACCCGACGCGCCGGGTGACACCGAGTTGGAGAGGGGGCGGCGGCGACTCTTCGCCGCCCTCGCCCGGGAGGAGGACGGTCTCACCGAGCGCATCGTCGCGCAGTGGGCCCAGGGGCGCGCCGAGCGCCGGTCCGAACCCGCCTTCACGACCGGTCCCTCCAACTTCAGCCGGGCCCAGGTGCCGTGGGGGCTCGACCTCGCCGCCGCCTGGTCGTGGCGGCTGATCGTCATCGCGGTCGCGGCGCTCGGCCTGCTGTGGACGCTGCGCTTCTTCGCGGTGATCGCGCTGCCGATCGCGATCTCGCTGCTCGTCGCCGCGCTGGCCACGCCGATGGTCATCTGGCTGCGGCGGATCGGGGTTCCGCGCGGTCTCGCGACCGGTGTCGTCATGCTGCTCGGCATCGGCACGGTGGCGCTGCTGCTCACCTTCGTCGGCCAGCAGGTCGCCCAGGGTGCCAACGACCTCGCCGACTCGGTGGTCACCGGCCTGGACCAGGTCCGCGAGTGGCTGCGAACGGGGCCCTTCCACGTGTCGGAGTCCCAGCTCGACAGCTACATCGAGCAGGTGCAGTCCGCAGTCTCCGGCAGCACCGGTGCCGACGGGATCCTCACCCGCGCGACCGAGGTCGGCACGGCCGTCGGCCACGTGGTCGCGGGCTTCTTCATCGTGCTGTTCTCCACCTACTTCTTCCTCGCCGACGGCGAACGGATCTGGTCGTGGCTGGTGCGCATCGCCCCCCGTGCCGCGCGCGAGCGCGTCGACGCCTCCGGCCGCGTGGCGTGGGTGTCGCTGACGCAGTTCGTGCGGGCCACCGTCCTGGTCGCCCTCGCCGACGCGATCGGCATCATGCTCGTCGCCTGGTTCCTCGGCGTGCCCTTCGTGGTCGCCATCGGCGTCCTGGTCTTCCTCGGCGCGTTCGTGCCGATGATCGGCGCCACCGTCGCCGGTCTGGTCGCCATCCTCGTCGCGCTCGTGGACCAGGGGCCCTGGACGGCGCTCCTCATGCTGGGCGGCGTCATCCTGGTCCAGCAGATCGAGGGCCACGTGCTGCAGCCGTTCCTGATGGGCCGCTTCGTGTCGCTGCACCCGCTCGGCGTGATCGTCGCCATCGGCTGCGGAGTGCTCGTGGCCGGCATCGCGGGTGCGCTCATCGCCGTCCCCCTGGCCGCGGCGGGCAACGCGGTCGCCCAGCACCTGGCGTCCTACACCGACGTCGGCGAGGACGACCCGGACGACGCGCTCGAGGAGGACATCGCGCCACCTCCCCACGAGCGCGACGAGGTCCACGACGACAGCCCGCTCGCGGGCCCCGACGCCCCCGACGACCCTGACGAGAAGGACCGGTCATGACCGAGGAATGCTCCCTGGCCGACATCGTCGCCGCGCGCGAGATGCTCGAGGGCGTCACGGTGACCACGCCGATGGAGGAGTCGCGCTGGCTCTCCGCGCTGGTCGGTGGGCCGGTCTCGCTGAAGTGCGAGAACCTCCAGCGCACCGGCTCGTTCAAGTCCCGCGGCGCCTACGTCCGGATCGCGCGCCTCTCCGCCGAGGAGCGGGCCAAGGGCGTCGTCGCGGCGTCCGCCGGCAACCACGCCCAGGGCGTCGCGCTCGCGGCCACCACCCTCGGCATCAAGTCGACGGTCTTCATGCCCGAGGGGGCGCCCATCCCCAAGGAGAAGGCGACCCGCGGCTACGGCGCGGACGTCGTCTTCCACGGCCGCTACCTCGAGGACTCGCTGGCCGCCGCCCGGCAGTTCGCCGAGGAGACCGGCGCCGTGCTCATCCACCCCTTCGACCACGTCGACATCGTCGCCGGGCAGGGCACGCTCGGGCTCGAGGTCCTCGAGCAGGCACCCGACGTACGCACCGTGCTGGTGCCGACCGGCGGGGGAGGGCTGCTGGCCGGGGTGGCGATCGCGGTCAAGGCGCTGCGCCCGGACGTACGCGTCGTCGGCGTGCAGGCCGAGGGTGCCGCCGCCTATCCCGGGTCGCTCGCGGCCGGCCGGCCGGTCCCGCTGGAGTCGATGAGCACGATGGCCGACGGCATCGCGGTGGGCCGCCCCGGTGACATCACCTTCGCGGCGGTGCGCGACCACGTCGACGAGATCGTGACCGTCTCCGAGGAGTCGCTCTCGCGGGCGCTGCTCGCCCTGATCGAGCGGGCCAAGCAGGTCGTCGAACCCGCCGGCGCGGCCGCCGTCGCGGCGATGCTCGACAACCCGACCGGCTTCGAGACGCCGGCCGTCGCGGTGCTCTCCGGCGGCAACATCGACCCGCTCCTGCTGAGCAAGGTCATCCGCCACGGCCTCGCCGCGGCCGGGCGCTACCTCTACCTGCGCGTGTGCATCCCCGACCTCCCCGGAGGCCTGGCCTCGCTCCTCGGCGAGGTCGGTGCGGAGGGGGCCAACGTGCTCGAGGTGGCGCACGAACGGATCTCCCCGTCGCTCACCCTCAACGAGGTCGAGGTGCGCATCCAGCTCGAGACCCGCGGCGAGGCGCACGCCGAGCACCTGATGGAGCGCCTCCGCGAGCGGGGCTACCGGGTCAACACCTGAGCGGCGTGCTCAACGAGCGGTGGATGAGGGGCACACGGCCGGCGTCGAAGCCGCGTGCGACACCGCTCGGGGGACGACGCGCCCGGAGATGCGGCTGAGCGGTGCGCGAGGAGGATTCCCGGGCTCCGGGATGCCCCTCACGCACCGCTCAGGAGAAGCGCGTGCGGCGGTGACGCTCAGGCCTTGTAGGGCTCCGCGTCGACGATCGTGACGGTCAGCTCCTTGCCGTTGGGCGCGGTGTAGGAGACCTTGTCGCCGCGGGACTGCCCGTTGATCGCGGCCCCCATCGCGGACTGGGGGGAGTAGACGTCGAGGTCGTCGCCCTCGGAGAGGTTCTCGCGGGCGCCGAGGAGGAACTTCTCGGTGTCGCCGTCGCCGAAGTCGACGGTGACGACCATGCCGGGCTCGACCACGCCGTCGTTGGGCGGCGTCTCGCCGACCTCCGCCTTGCGCAGCATGTCCTCGAGCTGACGGATGCGGGCCTCCTGCTTGCCCTGCTCGTCCTTGGCGGCGTGGTAGCCGCCGTTCTCCTTCAGGTCGCCCTCGTCGCGGGCGGCCGAGATGCGCTCGATGATCTCCTGGCGCTTGGGACCCTTGAGGTCGTCGAGCTCGGCCTTCAGCTTGTCGTAGGCCTCCTGGGTCAGCCAGATGGTGCCCTGGTCGGTCATGTCGATGCTCCTGCTCACGTGGTACTGGATGCAGGTGTGCCTCAGCGCGCCCGCATCGGGTCGGTGGTGTCTTCCGTCCGATCGGAGTCGGCGCGGCGACGGACGTCGGCCAGCGCACCCGGACGGGCAGAACGATCAGGTTAGCAAGCCTGCGGCAAAAGTGCAGGCCGACGGCTCAGCGGGGGCGCGGCTGGTCGGGTGCGGTGCACCCCAGCTTCTCCACGGAGGTCGCGCGGCGCTCGGTGCGGATGACCACCTGGTTGACGCCGTCGACGGGGGTGAAGGCGAGCTCGCCGACCGCCGTCTTGTCCTCGGCGAGCGCGCGTACGCGGCAGCTGGCCTCGACGCCGTCGGCGAGCCGGACGTCGACGCGCGCCTCGACCTGGTGATCGCCGGTCACCTCGAAGGTGACGACCTCGGAGCGGACGTCGGGGCTGCCGTGGAACCACGCCGTCCAGCCGAGCCAGGTGAGCCCGACGACGGCCAGGACGACCGCCAGCCCGACGACTGCGGGACGTCGCCACCGCGCGGGTGCCCCGTAGCGGTCTGCGAGGTCGGTGGTCACGCACAGAAGCCTAAGCGGGGGCTCCTAGACTGCGGGCCATGGCCCAGCCTCCCGCCGACCGGCCCCGCGCCGGACTCCGACTCATGCACGTCCACGCCCACCCCGACGACGAGTCGAGCAAGGGGGCGGCGTCGACCGCGAAGTACGTCGCCGAGGGCGTCGACGTCCACGTCGTCACGTGCACCGGCGGAGAGCGCGGGTCGGTGCTCAACGCCAAGATGGACCGCCCGGAGGTCTGGGAGAACATCACCGAGATCCGCCGCGAGGAGATGCACCGCGCGCGCGACATCCTCGGCATCCGCCAGGACTGGCTCGGCTTCGTCGACTCGGGCTGGCCCGAGGGCGACCCGCTGCCGCCGCTCCCGGAGGGCTGCTTCGCGCTGGTGCCGCTCGAGGAGGCGACCGAGCGCCTGGTCCGGCTGATCCGCTCGTTCCGCCCCCACGTGCTGACGACGTACGACGAGCGCGGCGGCTATCCGCACCCCGACCACATCCGCTGCCACGAGGTCTCCGTCGCCGCCTACCACGCGGCCGGGGACCCCGAGCTGTTCCCCGACGCGGGGGAGCCGTGGCAGCCGATGAAGCTCTACTACCACCACGGCTGGAGCTGGGCGAAGACCAACGCCCTCCACGAGGCGATGCTCGCCCACGACCTCGAGTCGCCCTACACCGAGCGCCTCGAGAAGTGGGAGCGCGAGCCGGAGTGGGACGACCGGATCACCACGCGGGTGCCGTGCGGCGACTACTTCGGTGTCCGCGACCAGGCGCTGCTCGCCCACGCCACGCAGATCGACCCCGACGGCATGTGGTTCGCGATCCCGCGCGAGATCCAGCAGAAGGTCTGGCCCACCGAGGACTACGAGCTGGTCCACTCCCACGTGGAGAGCGCACGCCCCGAGGACGACCTCTTCGCCGGCATCCCGACGCCCGCTCCCTGACGGGCCGACGCCTGCTCCTGAACAGGTCAGTGGGATGATGGAGGCATGCTCGACCTGCTGATCGTCCTCCTCGAAGACCAGACCCCCGAGCCCACCGAGGTCAAGGCCGGGCCGCTGGGCTTCGCGGTGTGGATCTTCATGATCCTGGCGGTCGTCGTGATCGCGTTCAGCCTGGTCAAGCAGCTGCGCAAGGCCCAGGCGGCCAAGGACGCCGGCGTCTACGGCGACGAGCCGGTTCAGCGCACCGAGGAGGCGGACTCCTCCGCTCCCACCGACGAGCGCTGAGCCGCTCCTCGGTCCTGCCGCCCCCGCCCGGGCAGCCACCAGTTCCACCCTCCCAGCAGCGTCATCGACGCCGGCAGGAGCAGCCCGCGCACGACGGTGACGTCCAGCAGCACGGCCACGGTCATGCCGACGCCGATCTCCTTCACCGCGACGAGCTTGCCCAGCGCGAACCCCAGGAACACGATCCCGATCGCGACGGCGGCGAGCGTCACGACCGGCCCCGAGGCGGTGATGCCCGTGAGGACGGCCTCGTCGCTCAGCGCCCGCAGGTCGGCCGGGCCGTCGCGCTTGCGTCGCGGCCGCGCCAGGGCCTCGTCGTAGGCCTCGCGGATCCGGGCGACGAGGAAGACGTGGTAGTCCATCGACAGGCCGAACGCGAACATGAACAGCAGCAGGGGAGTGGTGACGTCGAGCGCGCCCCACGAGTCGAAGCGCAGCACCGACGACCCCCAGCCCCACTGGAAGACCGCGACGACGACGCCGAGCGTCGCCCCGAGGGAGAGCAGGTTGAGGGCGACCGCCTTGAGCGGTACGACGACGGAGCGGGTCAGGCGGCCCAGGAGCAGGGCGGTGAGCAGCGCGACGACCAGGATCGCCCACGGCGCCCGGTCGGCGAGGGCGTCGCGGGTGTCGACCAGCTCCGCGGTGGGACCGCCCACCAGCACGTCCACGCCGAGGTCGGCGGCGCGCATGCGGCGTACGAGGTCCTGGACCTTCGGACCGTCGTAGTCGCCGGCGGCGTCGGGCTCCGGCTCGACCAGCAGCTGGCTGACCTCGCCGGGCACCGGGTCGAACAGCAGCACGTCGACCACGCCCGGGATGCCCGCGAGGCCGGCCATCGCGTCGGCGGTCTCCTGGGAGGTGAACTCCGCCTCGACCAGCACGGTGATCGGGGTCTCGTCCTGGTCGGGGAAGCCGGCCTCGATGGCCGCCTGGGTCAGGCGCGGCTCGCTGTCGCGGGGCAGGGTGCGGGCGTCGGAGTTGCGCAGGTCGAGCGCCAGGAGCGGAGTGCTGAGCAGGAGCAGCAGGGCCGTGCACCCGAGCAGGACCGGCCACGGGCGGCGCTGGGCGAGCCGTGCCAGACGCGGCAGCAGCGCGTGTGCGCTGGGGGTGCCGCCCAGGACCCGTCGGGCCGCCGGGGCGGGGATCCGGGCGTGCGAGACCGCGACGAGGGCCGGCGCGAGGGTGAGCCCGGTCAGCGTCGCGCCCGCGACCGCGACGAGGCCGCCGACAGCCATGGGCGAGAGCACCGGGTCGCGGAGCACGAGCAGCCCCGCCAGCGCGGTCGCGACCGTGAGGCCCGAGACGAGGACCGTACGTCCGGCGGTGGCCAGGGTGCGTCCCAGCACGGCGCCCACGTCGGCGTCGCGTGATGCCGCCGCCCGCTCCTCCCGGAAGCGGCCCAGGACCAGCAAGGCGTAGTCGACGGCCAGGCCGAGGCCGAGGAGCGTGACGACGTTGACGGCGTAGTCGCTCACCGGGGTCAGGCGCGCCAGACCGGCCAGTGCCAGCAGGGCCACGCTGACCGAGCCGAGCGCCGTGACGACGGGCAGCAGCCCGACGACGAGCCCGCCCAGGGCGAGGGCGAGGACGACGACCAGCACGAGGACCGCAACCCCCTCGCCGCGCGCGGCGTCCTGCACCGCCTGCTCCCCGAACGCCTCCTCGGCGAGCAGGGGCCCGCCCACCAGCACCTCCGGCATCCCGACCGTCTGCAGCGTCTCCTCCACCTTCGCGGCAGCGGCCAGCGCGCGGTCGCGATCGACGGTGTGGTCGATCTCGACGGTGACAATCGTGCCGAGGCGGTCGGGCCGGACGAGGTCCTGCGCGCCGGTGGTCCACGGGTCGCGCACCTCCACGACGTCGGGCAGGTCGCGCACGTCGTGCAGCACCCGCGTGGCCTGGTCGATGAGGTCGACGCCGTAGATGTCGGCGCCCGAGAGCACCGCGACCACCAGCTCGCCCTCGGGGTCACTGGCCTCGAGCAGCTGGGCCACCTGGGCCGACTCGGCGTCGTCGCGGAGGGGGTCGGGGGCCTCGGCCACGTCGAAGACCGACCCGCCGAGGACCCCGCCGAGGACGACGAGGACCGCCCACGCCCCGAGGACCCCCCGTCGCCACCGGTGGAGCAGTCGTCCGAGGTCGTCGAGCACGAGCGTGACTGTAACGGTGGTCCACCCTTTTGGCGATTGCCAGTCAAAAGTTGTTCACAAAGCGTCGGATGCGTCCTAGGGTGAGCGACGTCACAACCGTCCCGACGTGTGTCGTGCCGTCGGGGTCCCAGGAGGTTCCGAGTGTCGTCGTTCCCCGTCCACACCCGATCGCGCGCCGTCGGCGCACGGTCTCGCCGCCGGTCCCGTTGGACCACGGCGGCCCTGGCCACCGCTGTGGCGGCCAGCCTCGCCGCGGTGACGCCCAGCGCGTCCGCGATCCCTGCCGGCGACGAGCCGGGCATCACCATGCGCGCCTTCCAGCTGGGCCAGCCGATCTCGGAGCTGTGCACCCTCAAGGCCGGGCAGACGCCCAACGTCGACCAGCTCAAGCAGGTCGTCGACTGGCGCTCGCCCTCCGACTTCGGCGGCCTGCAGGACAACTTCGTCGTGGAGGCGCTGGCCAACCTCAGCGTCGAGACGGGCGGCACCTACCGCTTCCGCCTCACCAGCGACGACGGCTCACGGCTGACGATCGACGACCAGGTGGTCGTCGACCACGACGGGCTGCACGGAGACACGGCCATGGAGGGCAGCGTCACGCTGACCGCCGGCGCCGTGCACGCACTGCGCGTCGACTACTTCGAGGCCGGTGGCGGCGAGCGGCTGACCCTCGAGTGGATGCCGCCGGGCGCCACCACGTTCTCCCTGGTCCCCGCCAGCGCGCTGAGCACCGAGGCCGACGTCACCCGCGTCACCGCCCCGGGCTTCAAGCAGTGCGAGGGACAGCAGGACTCCGCGGGAGACGGGCTCCAGCTCGACTCCGTCAACCCGGCCTACGACCTCGTCGACCTGCGCCCCGACGGCTTCGAGCCGCAGGTGACCGGCCTGGAGTGGGACGGCGAGGACCTCCTCGTCCTCACCTGGGGCGGCAACGGCAACGACCAGGGAAACGTCGAGCTCGGCGAGCTCCACCGCCTCAGCGGCGTGCAGGACGCGACGTCGCCCGCCGACGTCACCCGCACCAGGATCGCCAGCGGCCTGAAGGAGCCGCAGGGCATCAAGGTCGTCGACGGCGAGATCTACATCTCGGAGAAGACCGGGCTCATCAAGCTGACCGAGGAGGACGCCCAGGGCGTGTTCCAGGGCCAGCAGGAGATCGCGAAGTACCCGTTCGACGGGAACTTCCACGAGTTCGGCTTCGGCATGCTCTACAAGGACGGCAAGTTCCACGTGAACCTGTCCGTGTCGATCAACCTCGGTGGTGCCACCACCGTGCCGCAGGGCTCCTACGACCGTGGCACGCACATCACCATCGACAAGGAGACCGGCGCGATCGACTACGTCGCCGGCGGCCTGCGCACCCCGCACGGCATGGGCTGGGGTCCCGAGGGCGAGATCTTCGTGACCGACAACCAGGGCGGCTGGCTGCCTGCCAACAAGCTCATCGAGGTCAAGCCCGGAGAGTTCTACAACCACTTCACGACCGAGCCCGACGGCTCGCCCGGTCGCTTCGACGACCAGCCGGTGACCAAGCCCGTCCTGTGGATGCCGCAGAACGAGATCGCCAACTCGCCGAGCACGCCCGTCATGGTCGACGCCGGCCCCTACCAGGGCCAGATGTTCATCGGTGACGTGACCTACGGCGGTCTGCAGCGCGCCGACCTCGAGAAGGTCGACGGCCGCTACCAGGGCGCTCTCTTCCGGATGACCCAGGGCCTCGAGGCCGGCATCAGCCGCGTGCTCAAGGGCCCCGACGGCTCGATCGTCGTCGGTGGCCTCGGCGCCGGCGGCAACTGGGGACAGACCGGCAAGCTGCGCTACGGCCTGCAGAAGCTCGACCTGAGCGGTGACGTGCCCTTCGACATGGCGTCGATGGACGTCGTCGAGGGCGGCTTCGAGGTCACCTACACCGAGCCCCTCTCCGCCGCGACGCTGGAGGACCTGGCGTCCAAGTACCAGGTCGAGCAGTGGCGCTACCGCGCCACCGCGCAGTACGGCGGCCCCAAGCTGGACGAGGAGTCGCTCCAGGTCACCGGCGCGACGGCCAGCGAGGACGGCCGTACGGTCACCCTGCAGATCGACGGCATGAAGCCCGACCGGGTCGTCCACGTCCGCTCGCCGCGCCCGTTCGAGTCCGCCTCCGGCGAGACGCTCTGGAGCACCGAGGCGTGGTACACCCTCAACAGCTACCCGGGCTACGTCGCCGAGGAGCCGGAGCCGGCTCCGGACGGCATCTACGAGCTCGAGGACGGCGAGCTGTCCGGCACGGCGGGCATCGACACCGAGCACGCCGGATACACCGGCTCGGGCTTCGTCGACGGCATCCAGACCGTCGGCTCGGGCAGCGCGGTCGAGGTGGTCGCGCCGAAGGCCGGGGCGTACGAGCTGCAGATCCGCTACGCCAACGGCCCCAACCCGCAGCCCAACCAGACCAAGAAGATGAGCCTCTACATCGGCGAGGAGCGCCAGGAGGTCGCACTGCCGCCGTTCGCGGACTGGAAGACCTGGGGCACCGTCACGGTCCCGGTGACGCTTCCTGCCGGCGCCACCAGGGTCGAGATCGTCTACGAGCAGGGCGACGACGGCCACGTCAACCTCGACCACGTGAAGCTGATCGACCCGACCGGAGGTCGTGTCGAGGCCGAGGACGGCACCATCACGGGCCAGGGCAACCGGGTCCAGACCGAGCACGCGGGCTACAGCGGCACCGGCTACGTCGGTGGCTTCGAGAACGACGGAACCGCGGTGACCTTCGACCTGACCACGACGGCGGCCGGCTTCCACGCGATCAAGCTCGGCTACGCCAACGGCCCCAACCCGCAGCCCAACCAGACGAAGCAGATGTCGCTCTACGTCAACGACGTCTTCGTCAAGAAGCTGCTCCTGCCGCCGGGTGAGTCGTGGAAGACCTGGCTGACCTACGAGGACCAGATCGAGCTCGAGGCCGGTGCCAACGTCGTCAGGATCGCCCGCGACGCCGGTGACAACGGCAACGTCAACCTCGACTACCTGGCCCTCGGTGCCCGCTCGGCGTGTGCGCCGGGCGAGACGCCGGGTGCCGACGACGAGTTTGAGGGTTCCACGCTCGACACCTGCCGCTGGAGCACGATCCTCAACAAGACGGCGAGCGGCGTCGCGGTGTCCGGTGGCCAGCTGCGCATCAACGCCCAGGCCGGTGACCTCTCCGGGGGCGCGGTCGACGCGAAGAACATGGTCCTGCAGGACTCGCCCGCCGAGGGTCCCTGGGCCGCCACCACGCAGCTCACGATGACGGGCACGGACGACTACCTCCAGGGTGGTCTGGTCGCCTGGACCAGCGCGACCAACTACGCCAAGCTCGTCGCGATGGAGAAGCCCGACGGCGACTGGGTGCTCGAGCTGGGTCGCCGCATCAACGGCGACATGGTCTACACCAACGCCGACCTTCCCGAGGGCGCCGCTCCGGACGAGCTCCAGCTGCAGCTGGTCTCGACCGGCTCCGCCATCCAGGGCCGGTGGTCGACCGACCAGGGCACCACGTGGCAGTCCATGGGCGCGGGCTACCCCGCCACGGGGCTGGTCGCTCCCAAGATCGGTGTCGCCGCCTACAACGGCACCGGCAGCCAGGTCGGCGCGTTCGACTGGTTCCGCGTCAGCGGCGACCCGGTCATCGAGCCCGACACGTGCGAGGCGACCGCTGCCGACCCCGGCTACCGGACGCTGTTCGACGGCACGGCGGAGAGCCTGGAGGAGTGGAACATGGCCGGTCCCGGCGTGTTCACCCGCGAGGCCGACTGCACGCTGAAGACCAACGGCGGCCTGGGCCTGCTGTGGCACTCGGAGCCGCTCGAGGGCGACTACTCGCTGCAGCTGGACTGGAAGCTCGTCAAGGACGACAACGGCGGCGTCTTCGTCGGGTTCCCGAACCCGGAGACCACGCCCCGGTACGACGGTGACCCGGCCAACCCGGCGGGTGACCCGTGGGTGGCCGTGGACCGTGGCTACGAAATCCAGATCGACGCCACCGACGACCCCGACAGCACCACCGGCGCGGTCTACAACTTCCAGTCCGCCGACCTGCCGGCTCGCGACGCGGCGCTCAACCCGGTCGGGGAGTGGAACCACTACGAGATCAAGGTGGAGGGCAAGCGGATCCGGATCTACCTCAACGACGAGCTGGTGAACGACTTCACCAGCCCGGAGACGGAGACCAAGCGCCTGACCTGGCCGTCGTACATCGGCCTGCAGAACCACGGCGGCGGTGAGAGCGTGTTCTACCGCGACGTGCAGGTCATGGACCTCGCCGACCCGGAGAACGTCCCGGCCGAGGTGACCGTCACCGCCCCCGAGGAGGTCGAGACGGGCAAGAAGGCCGAGGTCGTGGTCGAGGTCGACTCGGCCGCCGAGGCGGCGCCGACCGGTGAGGTGGTGCTGTCGGTCGACGGCACCGAGCTGCCGGCGGTGGAGCTCGAGGACGGGAAGGCGACCTTCGAGGTCGGCCCGTTCGGGGGCCCGAAGACCGTGGAGCTGGTGGCTGACTACGCCGGCGACGTGGCCACCGACCCGGGCCAGGGGAGCGCGCAGCTGAAGGTTGTCGACTCCGGACCCGTCGCCTCCACGGTGACGATCCAGGCGCCGGACGAGGTGAGGACCGGCAAGAAGGCCCAGGTGCTGATCGAGGTCAGCTCGTCAGCAGAGGAGCCCCCGACCGGCGAGGTGGTGCTCTCGGTCGACGGGAAGAAGCTGCCTGCTGTGGAGCTGGTGGACGGTCAGGCACGGATCACGATCGGTCCGCTCGGCAGACCGAGGACCGTCGAGCTGGTCGCCACCTACGCTGGTGACGACGAGGTGCAGCCCGGCAGCGGGACGGCACAGGTCAGAGTGGTCACCCCAGCGTCGAAGCCGTGACCGGTCCCGGGTGGTCGGGCGCGCTCAGCGCCTGACCACCCGGACCAGGCAGTCCCAGGCCGTACGCCGTTCCTCGCCACCGTGGCCGTCGTCCGAGGTGACCTCGCGGGCGACCCGCTCTGCGCGCAGCACCTCGACGTCGAGGTCGTCGGCGCTGGTCAGGTCACCGACGACGTCGTCGGCGCTCATCAGCACGGCAGGGTCCTGCGGCCCGCCGGTGCCGTCGGTCAGGTTGGTCGAGTCGTGGGCGACCAGCAGCAGCGTCCCGCCCGGGCGCAGCATCCGCACCGCGTTGCGGACCGCCCGCCGGCGGTCGGCGGCGGGCACCTGCAGGTAGGCGATCACCACGAGGTCCACCGGCTCGTCCGGCGTCCAGGCGGTGGCGTCGGCGCACACCCACGCCACGTCGAGGCCCTCGCCGAGGCGCGCCCCCTTGTCGAGGGCGACCTGCGAGAAGTCCACCGCCGTGGCCGACCAGCCGCGCGAGGCGAGCCAGATGGCGTTGCGGCCCTCGCCGGCGGCGAGGTCGACCGCGGTGCCCGGAGCCAGGTCGGCGAGCTCGGCGGCCACGAACTGGTTGGGCTCGCGCGACCAGACCAGGTCGCTCGCGGCGTAGCGCTCGTCCCAGGCGTGTGCGTCCATGTCCAGCAGGGTAGGCCCGGGAGGCCGCCTCAGCCCACGGCCACGACCCGCAGGACCAGGGCCTCCTCCGGACGCATGACCGGCAGCGCGACCCCGGAGCTCGCGATGACGCGCCCGCTCAGCTCCGCACCGTCGCCGGACCAGGCTCCGCTGAGGTCGGCGCCGATGCCTCGCGGCACCTCCTCGGTCAGGCGGTAGCGCCGGTCCGGGTCGAGCCCCGTGAGCCTGAGCGGTGCCGGGTGCTGGGTCGCGGTGGCGGCCACCGTCGCGACGACGTACCAGGCCTCCGAGCGGTCCTCGGCCACGATGCCCGTCACCACCACCGCGGGGTCCGGGTGGTCGGGGTGCACGAGGGTGCCGGTGCCGATGAGGGGCCGCACCCGCTTGTGCAGCGCGACCCACTCCTGCAGCTCGGCGAGGGTCGCCTCGTCGAGTCGGGACACGTCCCACTCGATGCCGAACCAGTAGAGCAGGGCGGCCGCGGCCCGGTAGCGCAGCGAGTGCGTCCGCCCCGTGGTGTGCGCGGTCGGGCCGCCGACGTGCGAGCCGATAAGCTCGGGCGGAACGAGCAGCGAGGTCCAGCGCTGGAGGTGCTGGCGCTCAAGGGCGTCGATAGTGTCGCTGGGCCAGATCCGGTCGGTGCGGGACAGGACCTCGGCGTCGACCCGCGCGCCGCCCGAGGAGCACGACTCGATCTCGAGCGTCCGGTGGGCGTCGCGCAGCTCGTCGAGGAGCCGGTAGAACGCGCGCGTCTGCCCGTGCACCGCGGGGCGGCCGTCGTGGACGGCGTCGGTGAGATCGCGGTTGTGGTCCCACTTGAGGTAGGCGATGTCGAGCTCGTCGAGCAAGGCGAGGAGGGCGGCGCGCAGGTCGTCGTAGGCCCCCTCGTCCTGCAGGTCGAGCACCTGCTGGTGGCGCCACTCGGGCGGCGCGGCGGCGCGACCGCGCAGCACGCGACCGGGGTGGCTGCGAGCGGTCTCGGAGTCGAGGTTGACCATCTCCGGCTCCACCCACAGCCCGAACTCCATGCCGCGGCCCGTGACGTGCTCGACGAGCGGGCCCAGTCCCTGCGGCCAGACGTCGGGGTCGACCGCCCAGTCGCCGAGCCCGGACTTGTCGTCGCGGCGGCCGAGGAACCAGCCGTCGTCGAGGACGAAGCGCTCGACGCCGACGGAGGCCGCGGCGTCGGCGAGCTCGGCGAGCCGCTCCAGGGAGTGGTCGAAGTAGACCGCCTCCCACGAGTTGGCGATGACCGGCCGCTCGGTGCGCACCCGCGGCGTGAGCGAGCGCAGGTGGGCGTGGAAGCGGTGGCTCATCGCGTCGAGGCCGGTGCCCGACCAGGAGCCCAGCACGCGCGGCCCGTCGTAGGTCTCGCCGGGTGCGAGGACGACCTCGCCGGGGTCGAGGAGCTCGCCGCCGCCGATCAGGCACTCGCCCTCGGGCGTGCGCTCGGCGTAGTGGGTGTGGTTGCCGCTCCACGCGGTGTGCAGGGCCCACACCTCGCCGGCGCCGAAGCCGAACCCGGGAGTGCCGGCGACCATGACCAGCGTGGCGTCGTGGCCGGTGCGGCCGTGGCGCGCGTCGCGGCGGTGGGTGCCCTGCACCCAGGGGTGCCGCTGCGGGGAGCGCTCCTTGCACCACCGCCCGGTCAGGTCCAGCAACTCGGTGGCGTGGGCGCCGACGGGCAGCGCGGTCAGGACCGAGGCGAGGTGCAGGTCGCCGGCGGCGGTGTTGGTCACCGAGGTGCGGGCGTGGAGGAGCCCGGCGTCGTCCAGCGACAGCCCGACCCGCACGGACCAGCCCGCTTCGTCGTCGGTGGAGGTGCAGGTGAGGCTCGCGTCACCGTCGACGTGCACGTCCCACGCGACCAGGCTCGGCGTCACCGCCCGGGCATTGCCGCCCACGCGGTGGCCGGACAGGGCCGGGGTGCCGGCGTAGCCTCGCGTGCCGTCGGGCACCAGCCCGGTCGTGCGCGGTCCGTCGTACGCCGAGTGGGACACGCCTGGACGCCGGGCATCGGCCAGCCCGGTCAGGTCGGCCTCGCCGAGGTCGCCGAGCGCGGCGCCCCAGTGCACGACGCGCGGGATGCCGTCGGTGTCGCGGGCCAGCACGACGCTGACGCCGCCACGCTGGAGGTGGACGGGCGCGGCGCTCATGAGTCGCCTGCCTCGGCCAGGGCGTCGTCGTCGCCGTCGACCGGGTCCACGACGACCAGCTCGCCCACGTGGTCGGCGAGGGCGCCGCTGGCGTGGGCGGAGAGCCCGGAGTCAGTGACCAGGACCGCCGCCTCCGACAGCCCGGCCATGCTGCTGAGCCCCACGACCCCCCACTTGCTCGAGTCGGCGCACACGATCAGGCGGCGCGATCGCTCGATCATCGCGCGGTTGGTCTCCGACTCGAGCAGGTTGGGGGTGCTGAAGCCGGCGCGCACGTCCATGCCGTGGACACCCATGAAGAAGGCGTCGACGTGGAGGCTGCGCAGCGACGACACCGCGACCGGGCCCACCAGGGCGTCGGACGGTGTGCGCAGCCCGCCGGTGAGGAGGACCGAGGTGGTGGCGTCGCCGGTGCGGTGCAGCACGTCGGCCACCCACACGGAGTTGGTGACGACGGTGAGGTTGGGGATCCGGGCGATGTGCTCGGTGAGGGCGTGGGTGGTGGTGCCGGCCGAGACCGCGATCGCCATGCCGGTGTGCACCAGCTCGGCCGCGGCTGCGGCGATCGCCTCCTTCTCCCGCCGACGCTGCACCGACTTCGCGGCGAAGCCGGGCTCGGACGACGACGGCTCGTCGACGGCGAGCGCGCCGCCGTGCACCTTCTCCAGCAGCCCCTCGCGGTGCAGCGCCACGAGGTCGCGCCGCACGGTCATGTCGGAGACGCCCAGCAGCTCGACGAGGTCGGTGACGCGCACCGTCCCGTCGCGGTTGAGCTCGGCGAGGATCCGTCCGCGGCGCTGGGCGGCGAGCATCACGCCTCCCTGCCGGCCGGTCGGGCGGACTCGCGGACGACGGCCACGCCGCCGGGCGGCACCCGAAGGTCCCCGGCGACGTCTCGTCCGGTGACCAGCTCCCGCCCGTGCACGTCGACCGGGGCGGGCGCCTCCCCGTGGTTGATCACGAACAGCCAGCTCGCGTCCTCGCCCACGCGGCGGGTGACCTCGACGAGGTCCGCGGCGCCGGGGAGCGTCTCGACGCCGGTCTCGTCGACGAGACGCTCCACCAGCCGGTCGGTGCCGGCGGGGTCGAGGCGCGTCGCGACGTACCACGCGGTGCCCTCGCCGACCGCCCGGCGCGTGACGGCGGGGAGCCCCGCGGCAGGCCCGTCGGCGTACGTCGCCACCGCCTCCGCACCGGCGAGCTCGAGGTCCTCGGCCCAGGTGTCGGCAGTGACGGGGTCGCTGCCGAGTCCCTCGACGACCACCGACTGGCCGCTCAGCAACGGGAGGAACTCGGTGGCGCGGACGCCGAGCAGGTCACGGAAGGCGCCGGGGTAGCCCCCGAGGCGGATGTGGTCGGACTCGTCGACGATGCCGCTGAAGTAGGTGATCACCACCGTGGCGCCCGCCTCCGCGGCCGCGGTCAGGGACGCCACGGCGGCGTCGTCGACGAGGTAGAGGGTGGGCACCACGACGAGCCGGTAGGACGACAGGTCGGTCGACGGGTGGACGACGTCGACGCCCACGCCGCGGGCCGACAGCGCCCGGTGCAGGTCCTCGGCCCGGTCGCGGTAGCGCACGTCGATGCTCGGGTGCGAGTCGAGCTCGCAGGCCCACCACGCCTCGTAGTCGAAGAGGATCGCCGCCTGGTTGCGCGCCGTGCTGCCCGCAGCCTCCTCGGCGGCGTCGAGCACGCGCGAGAGCTCGACGACCTCGCGCCACTGGCGGGTGTCGGTGCCGGCATGGGGGAGGAGCCCGGAGTGGAACTTCTCGGCCCCGGCGCGCGAGGCGCGCCACTGGAAGAACAGCACCGCGTCGGCGCCGTGCGCGACGTGCGACAGGCTGTTGCGGATCATCTCGCCGGGGAGCTTGGCCCGGTTGCGCGGCTGCCAGTTGACCGCGCTGGTGGAGTGCTCCATCAGCAGCCACGGGCGCCCGTCCGCCGTGCCGCGCGTGAGGTCGGCGCTGAACGCCAGCTCGCGGTGGCCGCCGTCCTCCTCGCCGATCAGGTAGTGGTCGTTGGAGACCACGTCGAGCTCGCGGCCCCACCGCAGGTAGTCCATCTGCGGCGTCTGGCGCATCACCATGAAGTTGGTCGTCACGGGGACGCCCGGGGAGAGCCGGTGCAGGACGTCTCGCTCGACGACGAAGTTGTCGAGGAGCTGGTCGGAGGAGAAGCGCGCGAAGTCGAGCTGCTGCGTGGGGTTGGCGTGGGTGGGTGCCACCCGGGGCGGCAGCACCTGCGCGAAGTCGTCGTAGCGCTGCGACCAGAACGCGGTGCCCCACGCGTCGTTGAGGCGGGCCACGTCGTCGTCGTACCTGGCCCGCAGCCACGTCCGGAACGCCGCCGCGCTGGTGTCGCAGTAGCAGCGGGCGTTGTGGCAGCCGAGCTCGTTGGACACGTGCCAGAGAGCGAGCGCGGGGTGGTCGTGGTAGCGCTCGGCCATCCGGGTGCAGAGCTCGAGGGCGTGCTCGCGGTAGACCGGCGAGCTGGGGCAGAAGGACTGCCGTCCGCCCGGCCACAGCGTGCGTCCGTCCTGCGTGACCGGGAGCATCTCGGGGTGGCGGTGGGTCAGCCAGGGCGGCGGGGAGGCGGTGGCCGTGGCGAGGTCGACCTTGATGCCAGCCGCGTGGAGGTCGTCCATCTGCTCGTCGAGCCAGCCGAACTCCCACGCGCCGGGACGCGGCTGCAGCCAGGCCCACGAGAAGACCGCGAGCGTGACGAGGTCGACCCCCGCCTCGCGCATCAGCTCGCGGTCCTCGCGATGGGCCGCTGCGGGCCACTGCTCGGGGTTGTAGTCGCCGCCGAAGGCCAGTGCGGGCAGGGATGTCGGCATGCGGCCAACTGTGTCGACCCTCACATCGCAAAGTCAACGGTTCAACGAGGATTTGGGTTCGGAAATGTTTGATCTGGTGCGAAATGACCCTCCCCAGGGGTTGACGGGGCTGTGGCGACCGTCACATGCTGTGCTCCCCTGTTTGGTTTTGTCCCAAGCGTGTCCAGGAGGCCGTCGTGTCACTGTCCCGTTCCAGCGCCATCCCCCGCTCGGCGCTCACCACCATGGCCGCCTCGCGCCGCACCGTGCTGCGCGGCATGGCGCTCAGCGGCCTCGCCGTGGGTGGGGCCAACCTGCTCGCCGCGTGCGGCGGTGACGACGACTCCGGGCCCTCGTCGGGCTCCGGTGCGACCGTGAAGTTCGGCATCAACGAGGCCGACGGGTCGGGCCCGGCCTACGACCGGCTCAAGGGGATGGCCGACGCCTACACCAAGGAGACCGACACCAAGGTCAGCCTCAACGCCGTCGACCACAACACCTTCCAGGAGAGCATCAACACCTACCTCCAGGGCACGCCCGACGACGTGTTCACCTGGTTCGCCGGCTTCCGGATGGCGCAGTTCGCGGAGAACGGCCTGATCACCGACCTGAGTGACGTCTGGCCGATCGACGGCCTCAACGACTCGTTCAAGCAGGCCTCCACCGCGCCCGACGGCAAGCAGTACTTCGTGCCGGTGAGCTACTACCCGTGGGCGGTCTTCTACCGGAAGTCCGTCTTCGAGAAGAACGGCTGGGTGGCGCCCGAGACCAACGACGACTTCATGGCGCTCATGGACGACATGCAGGGCAAGGGCATCACGCCGTTCGCCTTCGGCGACAAGGACGGCTGGCCGGCGATGGGCACGTTCGACATCCTCAACATGCGCCTCAACGGCTTCGACTTCCACATGAGCCTGATGGCCGGCGACGAGGCGTGGGACGGCGACGAGGTCAAGCTCGTCTTCGACACGTGGCGCACGCTGCTGCCCTACCACCAGGCCGATCCGCTCGGCCGCACGTGGCAGGAGGCGGCGACCGCGATGGGCAAGGGCGAGTGCGGCATGTACCTCCTCGGCACCTTCGTGGTCGACGCCCTCGGTGAGAACGGCGAGGACCTGGACTTCTTCACCTTCCCCCAGCTCGACTCCTCGATCCCGGCCGACTCCCTCGACGCGCCGATCGACGGCTTCTGCGTGGCGGCGGCCGGCCAGAACCAGGAGGCCGGCAAGGAGATGATCAAGTGGCTCGGGAGCGCCCAGGCGGCCGACGCGGGCAACAACGCGGCCGACGCGCCGTTCATCGCGGCCAACTCCGGCGCCAGCACCTCGACCTACAGCGACCTGCAGAAGAAGTCGGTGGAGGTGGTGAGTGCGGCCGCCAACATCGCGCAGTTCATGGACCGCGACACCAACGCCGACTTCGCCAACACGGTGATGATCCCGTCGATCCAGGAGTTCCTGAAGAACCCCGACGACATCGACGGCATCACCGCCAGCATCCAGGAGCAGGCGAACTCGATCTTCTGACCATGACCGACATCGAGCAGACCCGAGCGGAGGCGCCGCAGCAGCAGCGTGCTGCGGCGCCACCCCAGGGGCGCGAGAAGAAGCTGCCCACACGGGACCGGTGGGTCGTCATCACGATGGTCACGATCCCGCTCGTGCTGGTCGTGCTGCTGGTGTGGGTGCCGGCCGCCCTGTCCTTCGCCCTGTCCTTCGGGAAGTGGAACGGCTTCGGCGACCTCGACACCATCGAGTGGGTCGGCTTCCAGAACTACAAGGACATCGCCACGATCTACCCGCCGTTCTGGCCGGCGATCCAGCACAACCTGATCTGGCTGGTGTTCCTCTTCCTCTTCCCGACGGTGCTCGGGATGCTCCTCGCGGTCGTCCTGGACCGGGAGATGCGCGGCAGCCGGTTCTACCAGACGGCGTTCTACATGCCGGTCGTGCTCTCGATGGCACTGATCGGCTTCATCTGGCAGCTCTTCTACTCCCGCGACCAGGGCCTCATCAACGACGTCTTCGGCACCCAGATCGACTGGTACGGCGACCCCGACATCAACCTGTGGGCGGTGCTCGTCGCCACGGCGTGGCGGCACACCGGCTACATCATGCTCATCTACCTGGCCGGCCTGAAGGGCGTCGACGCCAGCCTCCGCGAGGCGGCGGCGGTCGACGGCGCCGGTGAGGTGAAGACCTTCTTCAACGTGATCTTCCCGGTGATGCGACCGATCAACCTGATCGTGATCGTCATCGTGGTCATCGAGTCGCTGCGCGCGTTCGACATCGTGTGGGTCATCAACAAGGGCCGCAACGGGCTCGAGGTCATCGGCGCCCTCGTCGCCCAGAACGTCATCGGCGAGGCGACGCGCTACGGCTTCGGCTCGGCGCTGGCCGTGATCATGATGCTCATCTCGTCGGTCTTCATCACCATCTACCTGCGCAACGTCTTCCGTGAGGAGCGCACCCGATGAGCACCCAGACCCCGACCGCCGCGCCGCCGGCCTCGGCCCCCGTGCCGCCACGGCGGCAGGAGGGCGGCGTGCTGAGCCGGCGCCGCGGTGCGATCGCAACGGTGATCGTCGCCGTGCTGGCGCTGGCGTGGCTCTTCCCGCTCCTGTGGGCGCTGATCAACTCCTTCCGCGAGTACGAGTACACCCAGGCCAACGGCTACCTCTCCTTCGGCGGGTGGACCACCTCCAACTACGAGGACGCGTGGTCTCGCGGCAACTTCGGGCTCCACCTGCGCAACTCGCTCCTCATCACCGTCCCCGCGGTGCTGCTCACGCTGTGGCTGTCCTCGATGGTCGCCTTCGTGCTGGCCCGGTTCAGCTACCGGTTCAACCTCACCCTGCTCGGCGTGTTCCTCGCCGCCAACCTGCTGCCGCCGCAGGCGCTGCTCATCCCGGTCTTCCGGATGTTCCGCGAGGTGCCGCTCCCGCTCTTCATGAGCGACACCGGCTCCCTGCTCAACAGCTTCTGGGCGTTGATCCTGGTCAACACCGCCTTCCAGATGGGCTTCTGCACCTTCGTGCTCAGCAACTACATGAAGACGCTGCCCTACGAGATCTACGAGTCGGCCGAGCTCGACGGCGCGAGCGTGTGGCGCCAGTACTGGCAGCTCACCATGCCGCTCGTACGCCCCGCCCTCGCCGCCCTCGCCACGCTGCAGGTGACGTGGATCTACAACGAGTTCTTCTGGGCGACGGTGCTGATCCAGCAGGGCAACAAGCTGCCCGTGACCTCGGCGCTCAACAACCTCCGGGGCCAGTTCTTCACCGACACGAACCTGGTCGCGGCGGGATCGATCATCGTGGCGCTGCCCGTGCTGGTGGTGTTCTTCGCGCTGCAGAAGCAGTTCGTCTCCGGTCTGACGTTGGGGTCGACCAAGGGCTGACGGACTGGACCAACGGGTTTCCTCGACAAGGGGCAGTTTTTGCGGGGTTGCTCGCGGCGGGCTTCGTCAATGTGTTGGCTCCGATCCCTGCGGCCAACGCAGCGTGCGCACCGAACGTGCACGTGTCCCGATACATGTGGGGGACGATCACCGCAGAGGGACGCTTCAACGACTGCACGATTCGCCAGGGCGATCGGCTCTGCCTCCAGAAGGAAGTCGGATACAACTCATGGTCGTCGACCGTGGTGTGTCGAGGCGCGCTGGAACTCGTAGGCACGGTCAACACCTTCCGGACTGGTTGGGCGAATCACCCGTCCTACGCCGGCAAGTACCGCGCCTTCGCAGTGGTCAACGGCCGGGCGTACGCATCGTCGAACTTCTGGTGCCCCAGCGACTACTGATAGGCAGCCAACCCGTCCAGATGCAGGGGAACGCCGTCGCAGGTTGCTGCGGCGGCGTTGCTCAACCCCTCACCAGTCGTGCCAGACGCCGGCGCGCATCACGCGGACGACGTGCAGCCGCTCGTCGAGCACGACCAGGTCGGCCCGGCGTCCGGGCTCGACCGCGCCGACGTCGTCGAGGCCCCACGCGCGGGCGGGGGCGGTGCTGGCGGCGTGCACGACGTCGAGCAGCGGGAGGCCGGCGGTGCCCACGCAGAAGCGCACCGCCGCGTCCATCGTCAGCGTGGAGCCCGCGATGGCGCCGTCACCGCCCGGTGAGGCGAGGCGGGCGACGCCCTCGCGCACCTCGATCGCCATCGGGCCGAGCCGGTAGTCGCCGTCGGGTGCGCCGGCCGCCGCCATCGCGTCGGTGACCAGGATGCAGCGGCCCGGCTTGGTCGCGAAGACCGTGCGGAGGACGACGGGGTGCAGGTGCACCCCGTCGGCGACCAGCTCGACGTCGACGGGCGCGTCGAGCAGCGCCCCCACGGCCCCGGGGTCGCGGTGGTGCAGGGGACGCATGGCGTTGAAGAGGTGGGTGCCGAGGCGGGCACCCGCGTCGATCGCGGCGCGCGCCTCGTCGTACGTCGCGTCGGTGTGGCCGATCGCGACGAGCACGCCGGCCGCGGCGAGTCGTCGTACGGCGTCGAGCCCGCCGGGCAGCTCGGGGGCGAGGGTGACCATGCGGATCGCGCCGTCGCCGGCCGACAGCAGGCCGTCGATCGCCGCCGGTCCGGGGTCCGACAGCGAGCCCGGCCGGTGGGCGCCGGAGCGCCGTGGGCTGAGCCACGGACCCTCGAGGTGGATCCCGGCCAGCCGGCCGTCCTCGACCAGCGGCGCCAGCTCGCGGACGGCGGCGGCCATCCGGTCGGAGGTGTCGGTGACCAGGCTGGCGGCCATCGAGGTGGTGCCGTGGGCGAGGTGGGTGGACGCCGCGACGGCGGCAGCGTCCGCCGTACCCACGTCGAACGACGCCCCGCCGCCGCCGTGCACGTGCAGGTCGACGAAGCCGGGGGTCACCGTGACGGGGCCCAGGTCGACGTCGGCCGGTCGGGGCGGCGGTCCCTCGCCGACACCGGCGATGAGGTCGCCGTCGAGGAGCAGCCACCCCGGCGCCAGGATGCGCGCCGGGGTGACCACCTGTGCTGCCGTCAGGATCACGTCAGGCCTTGTCGTCCTGCTCGACGATCGAGCCGCCGGCGGCCGGGTCGCCGTCGTCCTCGCGGCCCGGAGTCCTGAGGTTCCACCTGCGGATGACGAACCGGAAGAGCACGTAGTAGATCGCCGCGTAGGCCAGGCCGATCGGGATGATCAGCAGCGGCTTGGTGGCGATGTTGAAGTTCAGGACGTAGTCGAAGAGTCCGGCGGAGAAGCCGAAGCCGTCCTTGATCCCGAGCGCGTTGACCAGCGCCATCGAGGTGCCGGTGAGGAACGCGTGGATGACGTAGAGCGGGAACGCGACGAACATGAACGCGAACTCGAGCGGCTCGGTGACGCCGGTCAGGAAGGCGGTCAGCGCGGCCGAGAGCATGATGCCGCCGACGAGCTTCTTGTTCTCCGGGCGTGCCTCGTGCCAGATCGCCAGCGCCGCGGCGGGGAGGGCGAACATCATGATCGGGAAGAAGCCGGTCATGAACGCGCCGGCGGTGGGGTCGCCCGCCAGGAAGCGGGCGATGTCTCCGTGGTAGACCTCGCCGCCGCTCTGGTACTCGCCGAAGATGAACCACGGCGGGTTGTTGAGGATGTGGTGCAGCCCGAGCGGGATCAGCAGCCGGTTGAGGAATCCGTACACGAAACCGCCGAGCACCGCGTTGGCGGTCACCCACTCGCCGAGGCCGGTGATGCCGGCGTCGAAGGCGGGGTAGACGAAGCTCATCAGCACCGAGACGGCGAGCATCGCGAAGGCCGTGATGATCGGGACGAAGCGGCGCCCGCCGAAGAACGCGAGGTAGGGCGGGAGCGAGATCCGGTGGTAGCGCTGCCAGAGGAACGCGCTGACCAGGCCGGTGACGATGCCGCCGAGGACGCCGTAGTTGATCAGCTCCTGCTCGGCGTCGCCCTCGGGCAGGCCGAGGATGACCGGTGACATCGCGTCGCCGACGCCGGTGAAGACCAGGTAGCCCACGACCGCGGCGAGCGCGGTCGACCCGTCGGCCTTGCGGGCCATGCCGATCGCGATGCCGACGGCGAAGAGCAGCGGCAGGTTGGCGAACAGCGCGTCGCCGGCGGCGCCGATGACGGCGGCGACGTTCGTCCAGCCGACCCCGTCCTCGCCGAGCAGGTCCGGCTGCCCGAGGCGCAGCAGCAGCGCCGCGACGGGCAGGGCGGCGATCGGGAGCATGAGGCTGCGCCCGAACTTCTGGACCGGTGCGAGGTTGAGCCTGCGTCTGTCCTGCGTGGTGTCCTGGGTGGTCATCAGGATCGTTCCCTTCTGGCGGTGCTGGTTCTCCCGGCGTCGCCCGATGCGGCGCCGAGGCTCATGTGGACCTGGTAGCGGTCGCCGCGGTAGCGCGAGACGACGTGCTCGACCGGTCGGCCGGCCGCGCTGGACAAGCGGCGGAAGACGAGGAGGGGCGTGTGGACGGGGGCCTCGAGGCGGCGTGCGGTCGCGCCCTCGGCGGCCTCGCCCCACAGGGTCTGCTCCGCGCCGTCGATGACGAGGTCGTAGCGCCCGGCGAACAGGGTGTAGAGCGAGCCGGTGAGGTCCTCGGTGTCGAGGTCGGGCAGGAGGGCGCGGGGGTACCAGCCCTGCTCGATCGCCATCGGCTGGCCGTCCGCCAGGCGTACGCGGTCGATGCGCCACGCCGTGCCGCGTGCGCCGAGGCGGAGCGTGCGCGCGATCTCCGCCGGTGGGCGCTCCTCGTCCACACGCATCAGCCGCGTCGAGGGGGTCAGCCCGCGCCGGCGCATGTCCTCGGTGAACGACGCGAGGTGCAGCCGGCTCTCCACGCGCGGGCGGGCGACGAAGGTGCCCTTGCCCTGGATGCGGTGCAGCAGGCCACTGGCGACGAGCCCGTCGATCGCCTTGCGGACGGTGGCGCGCGAGACGTCGTACGTCGCCATCAGCTCGCGCTCCGACGGGATGGCGGTGTCGGGGTCGAGCTCGCGGGTCGCGAGCTCGGCCAGCGCGTCGCTCAGCTGCGCGTGCTTGGGCCGCGGGCCGTCGTCGATCCTGCGGCTCATCTGACCTCTCGACTCCCGGTGGATCCATTGGTACGGTCTGGTACGTACCAGTTGGGAGCATGGCCACCGCGAGCCGAATCTGTCAAGGACCACCATGAGCACCAGCACGAGCACGGCGATCGCCGGCAGCACCCGCATGGCCTCCGAGATCGCCGAGCAGCCCGATGCGGTGCGTCGCACGCTCGAGCACCTGCTGCCCGAGCAGGAGCGGCTGCGCGCGGCTTTCGCCGGTCGTCGCCGCGTGCTGCTCGTCGCGCGCGGCTCCAGCGACAACGCCGCGACCTACGGCCGCTACCTGCTGGAGGTCTCCTCCGGCGTCCCCGCCGCGCTGGCCGCTCCCAGCGTCGCGACGCACTACCGCGCGCGCCTCGACCTGTCCGACGCGCTGGTGGTCTCGGTGTCGCAGTCGGGTGCCACGGCCGAGATCGTCGAGACGCAGGCATGGGCCGCCTCGTGCGGCGCCACGACGGTCGCGATCAGCAACGTCGCAGGCTCGCCGCTCGTCGACGCCGCCGAGGTGGCGCTGGTGACGCAGGCCGGGCCGGAGGTCGCCGTGCCCGCGACCAAGACGTACCTCACGCAGCTGGTGGCGCTCGCCGTCCTCGCCGACGCGCTCGGCACCGGACCGTCACTCGCCGCCGAGCTCGCGCGGGTGCCCGACGAGGTGGAGGGGCTGCTCGGTGCCGACGTCTCCGCCGCGGCCGAGGCGCTCGCGAGCGCCGGTCGGGTGGTCGTGTCGGGTCGCGGGCTCCTGCTCGGCACGGCGCTTGAGACGGCGCTGAAGATGGAGGAGACCTGCCTGCGCCCGGTGCGCGGCTACTCCTACGCCGACCTGCGGCACGGCCCGATCTCCGTCGTCAGCGAGGGTCTGCTCGCCGTCCTCGTCGCGTCCGCGAGCGGACCGCTGGCCGAGCCGATGGCCGACCTCGTGCGCGACCTGCAGGAGCGCGGCGCCCACGTCCTCGGCATCGGGGGCACGCGCGACTTCGCCCGCGGCTGCGACCTGCACCTCGCCGGCCCGGACCTCCCGGAGGTGGTCGAGCCCCTCGCGTCGATCGTCCCGGCGCAGAGGATGATCGAGCAGATGGCGCGACGCCTCGGCCTCGATCCCGACAACCCCCGTGGACTCGACAAGGTCACCCAGACCGAAAGGAACCATCGATGAGCACCAAGGCAGAGCAGATCCTCGCCGGGCTCGGCGGCGCCGACAACGTCGTCGAGATCGAGGCCTGCATCACCCGGCTCCGCACCGAGGTCAAGGACGGCTCGCTGGTCGACCAGGCCGCCCTCAAGGCAGCCGGCGCCCACGGCGTGATGGCGAGCGGCGCGGTCGTCCAGGTCGTCGTCGGACCCGAGGCGGACAACCTGGCCGACGACATCGAGGACCTGATGTGACGGACGTGCTGTCGCCCTGCCCGGGCCGGGTCGTCGCGATGACGGACGTGCCGGACCCCGTCTTCGCCGAGGAGATGGTCGGCCCGGGCGTCGCCATCGAGCCGCTCGCCGACCCGTCCGGCGGCCGCACCACCGTGGTCTCGCCGATCGCGGGCACGGTCCTCAAGCTCCTCCCGCACGCCTTCGTCGTCCTCGGCGACGGCGTCGGCGTGCTCGTGCACCTCGGCATCAACACCGTGCGGCTGGAGGGGGAGGGCTTCGACGTCCTTGCCACCCAGGGCAGCGACGTCGCCGCGGGCGACCCGATGATCACGTGGGACCCGTCCGCGCTGCCGGCCACCGCCGGCGGTCAGGACGTCTCGCCAGTCGTGCCGGTGGTGCTGATGGACGGCGAGAAGGGCTCGGTGACCAGCGACGCGATCGGTGCGGCCGTCGCCGCCGGCGACCTGCTCTTCAGGACCCCGTGAGCGGCCGCGCGCCGGTCTCGGCCTTCCTGCTCGACCTCGACGGCACCCTCGTCGACTCCGAGCCGCTCCACCGCGCGTCGTACGTCGCCTGGTTTCGCCCACCGCGGCTGGGAGCTCCCCGACCTCGCGATCTTCACGGGCCGCCGCGCCGAGGACGTCTTCGCGACCGAGCCCGGTCCCTGGTCGGGGCTCGACCCGGACCACATGGCGCGCGAGGTCGTCGCCTTCGTGCCCGACGAGCCGCCCGCTCCGGTGCCGGGCGCGCGCGACCTGCTGGTCGCCGCCCGCGCGGCGGACACACCCCTCGCGATCGTCACCTCGGCCGGACCCGCCTGGGTCGAGCGGTCGCTCGCGGCGCTGTCCCTGCCGCTCGACGCGGTCGACCTCGTCGTCACCGCTCGCGACGTCGTCGACGGAAAGCCGCACCCGGCCGGCTACGCCCTCGCCTGCGAGCGGCTCGACGTCGACCCGGAGCACGCGGTCGCCGCCGAGGACTCACCCGCAGGCGTGCGCGCGGCCCTCGGCGCCGGCGTACGTCGCGTGCACGGCATCCGGACGACGCACGAGCACGCGCAGCTCAGCGCGGCCGGCGCGGTCGAAGTGCACGACGACCTCCGTCCGCTGCTGGCCGTCGTGCCGTCGGTCAGCCCGTGACCTGGTCGCCCACGGTGCGCGCGTGCGGGCGCCCCGGGTCGTCGAGCGCCGGGGCGACCTCGCCGGCGCGCAGCGCCTCGAGCTGCGCGCACACCGCGGTGCCGTAGAAGAAGGCGACCGAGGACAGCAACGCCCACAGCAGCAGGGCGAAGATGCCGGCGAGCGGGCCGTACACGCTGCCGAACGAGCCGCTGAACGAGACGTAGGCCGCCAGCCCGGCCGTGGCCATCGCGTTGAGCACGACCGCGATGCCCGACCCGAGGGCGAGCCAGGACAGCGCCGGCTGGCGCCGTCGCGGCGCGTGGTCGAGCAGCACGGCGATCGCGAAGACGAGCAGCGCGATGCCGATCGGCCATCGCAGGCCGTTCCACCAGTCGACCGAGGTGTCGGACCAGCCGTAGTTGTCCGCCATCGCCTCGCCGAGGGCGCCGCCCCCGACGATCATCACGAACCCGATGCCCACAGGACCGGCGAGCACGGCCGTCAGCACCGCCGCCCGGCCGTACTTGTGCAGCGCCTTGCGGTCGCGTCGGATGCCGTAGATGCGGTTGGCGCCGCGCTCGACCTGCGCCATCGCCGTGGTCATCGAGACGAGCGCGAAGCCCAGGCCGAGGACCAGCGCGATCTCCCCGGCGCGCTCGGAGGCGTCCGACCCGTCGACCGCCGACGCGAGGGCGTCGCCGTCGCCCGAGCCGGGGGAGAGGGAGTCGACGACGTGGGCGACGACGGCGGCCGGACGCTCCTCGTCGATGTCGGAGGCGAGGCCGGTCAGGGCCAGCAGGAAGGGGACGACGGCGAGGCACGCCTGCAGGGCGAGCGCACGCGAGTTGGTGAACCCGTCGCCGTAGCGGAACCGCACGAACGACTCGACCGCGATGGTCCGCAGGCCGTGCTGGCGCGCGAGGTGCCAGGCGTCCATCGCGTCCAGCTCGTCACCGTCCATCTCGGTGGTGACGGGGACGGTGCGTGCGGTGGTCATGGGCGCACCCTAGGTGTTCTGACCACGGACGTTGAGCACGGCGGGTCGGGTGGACGATGACGAAGACCTCCGGGTGAGGTGTGGAGCTACCACGCAACCACGTCTCACCAACGGAGGCCTTCATGTCCCACGCTAACGCCACCTTGACCCCGGCAGGTCGCCTACGCCTGGCCCAGCTCGTCGTGGAAGGCGACTTCCCCTACGCCCGTGCCGCGGAGCGGTTCTCGGTCGGCACCTCGACCGTCGGACGGTGGGTGCGTCGCTACCGGCAGGTTCTGGCCACCGGCCGCGTCCCCGTCGCAGGCGACATGCTCGATCGGTCCTCGCGTCCGCGCCGCAGCCCGACCCGGCTGGAGCGCCGCACAGAACGCCGCATCGTCGGGCTCCGCATCACCCGCCGCTGGGGCCCCGCCCGGATCGGGTACCACCTCGGCCTGCACCCCTCGACCGTGCACAAGGTCCTCAGCCGCTATCGCTGC
>NZ_JANARS010000005.1 GCF_024199985.1 Nocardioides pinisoli | reverse complement strand
CCGACCGCGTCGCCGCCTACCCGACCTGGATCCATCACTACAATCACCACCGCGGCCACACCGCGCTCCAAGGCCTCTCACCGGCCGACCGCGTGCCCAACCTCCGTAGGGACAACACCTAGGGCGCGGCCGCTCCGACGACCACGGCGACGGCGGCGTCCACGTCCGGGAGGGCGTGCATCTCGGCCGCGACCGCCCGGCAGCGGCGGAGCATGGCGTCGTCGGCCAGGACCGCGCGCGCCTGCCGCGCGACCTCGGTGGGGGTCGCCGTCGCGGCGTCGAGCGTCGCGGCGACACCGAGCTGCCCGGCCCGCGACGCGTTGTGCGGCTGGTCCGCACCGAGGGGGAGCAGCAGGGAGGGCAGCCCGTGGGCGAGGGCGGCCATCAGGCTGCCCGAGCCGCCGTGCGAGACGACGAGGTCGACGCCCGGCAGCACCTCGGCCTGCGGCACGAACCGCTCGACCCGGACGTGCGCCGGCTGGGGGCCGAGGTCGTCGGGGTCGAGATCGCGACCGACCGTGGCCACCACGTCGACGTCGAGCTCGCCGAGGCCGGCCAGCAGGCGCTCGAACAGGTCGCCCGAGCCCTTGTTGAAGATCGTGCCGAGCGTGACGTACACGCGTCGCCTGCCCGTGGTCCTCCCCGTCGTCGGCCGCGGCGGGGCGAGCGCCGCCGACCGGTAGTGGACCGGGTGCACCTGGACGGGCGACTCCGGGCTCCGGAAGCAGGGCGCCGCGTCGGACAGCACCGGTCCCCTCGTCAGCCGCGTGAGGTCGGGGTCGGGTGCGAGCCCGTGCTCGGCGCGTACGGCGTCGAGCTCGGGGGCGACCAGCTCCGGACGCACGAGCAGGCCCGAGGCCAGCACGAGGTGGGTGACGACCGGGACGTCGAGCAGCTCCGCGGCGATCGTCGTACCCAGGTCGGTCTCGTCCCGGACGACGACGTCGGGCCGGAAGTCGGTGACGACGTCCGGCATCGCCGCAGCCATCCGGCGCGCGCCCCGCGACGCGAAGTTGGCGGCGAACTCGACCTCGCTCGCCCGGGCGTCCATGACCTCGAGCGGCTCGGCGGCGCGGGGCTGGGGTGCTCCACCGTGGTGCGCGACCGGGCTCGTGGCGTACGCCCGGAAACCGGCCTCCTCGATCCGCGGGACCAGGCCGCCCGAGCCGGCGATCGCGACGTCGTGGCCGGCTGCCCGCGCCGCGCGGGCGAGCGGCAGGAGGGGCGCCAGGTGACCGAGCCCGCCGACGAAGGTCACGAGGATGCGCATGGTGGCTGCAGCCTACGCACGGGCGCTGGAGGCTGTCGGTCCACGACGCCAGACTGGGGGGATGAGGGCTCGGGAGCGCACGGGTGGGATGGGCAGGCAGGTCGCGGTGGAGCCGCGCCGGTTCTACGACGGCGGCACCCTGCCGACCGCCGCGGGGCCGGGGGAGCCGCCCGACCCCGGCTCGGATCCCCGCATCGTCCTGGAGCGGCACTCAGAGGAGGGCGTCGAGACGTTCGCGCTCGAGCGCCGGCTGGCCTACCTCGACCGTCACCTCGGCGAGCTGCTCGTCCCCTCGCGCGCCGACTTCCGCACCGACCTGACCTCGGTGCCGGCCTTGTTCACGTGGCTCGTGCCCAAGACCGGGGCCCACCTGTCGGCCGCACTTCTCCACGACGCGCTCGTGGCCGGCCGCGGCGACGCGACGTCGTACGTCTCCACCGAGGGGCACGACGTGGACCGGGTCGAGGCCGACCGCGTCTTCCGTGACGCCATGGCCGACACCGGCACCGGGGTGATCCGGCGCTGGATCGTCTGGTCGGCCGTGACCGTGGCGACGATCTTCGTCGGCCGGGCCGTGCCGTGGTCGCGCGCCAGGCACTGGTCCTACCGGGTCGCGGCGGCGATCACGATCGCCTCGATCGTCTACCTCGGCTGGAGCGCGACCAGCGACCTCTTCGACCGCTCGTGGGTCGGGGCGGTCGACGTGCCGTGGATGGGGGACCGGCCGTGGTGGGTCGAGCTGGCGGGTGGCTTCGCGGGTGCCGTCGTGCTGCCGCTGGCGCTCAGCCTGCTCTGGGGCCGGCTGCGGATGGCGGGTGCGATCGCCGGGGTGATGCTGGCCGTGCTGCTCCACGTCACCGTCGGCCTGGCCGTGATCGGGGCCACCTACCTCGGGCTCGAACGGCTGGCCCGCCGCTCGCCCCTCGCCGCCTGGGTGCTGGCGGGCGTGGTCGTGGCCGCCTCGCTAGTGGTGTTCGCCGTGCTCAGCCTCGGCTGACGCGAGGTCTCGCGAGGTGATCGGTCGCGGGCCGGTCGCGGGGTAGTCGAGGCCGATCTGGTCGGTCCCGGGGTTAGTTAAGGCCGATTTGGCCGGTCCCGGGGGTAGTTAAGGACCAGATGGTCATTCCAGTCGGTCCTGACGACCATTTCGTCCTTAACTACCCCGACTACCCCGGACGACCCCGACTACCCCGGACGACCCCGACTACCCCGGACGACCCCGACTACCCCGGACGACCCCGGACGACCCGGGCGACCCCGAGGGCCAGGACGACCCCGCGGATGTCAGCGGAGGGAGTACGTCGCCAGCGAGACGCCGACGTAGTGGGCGGCGAAGGCCAGGATCGTGAACGAGTGGAACACCTCGTGGAAGCCGAACCACCGCGGCGAGGGGTTGGGTCGCTTGAGGCCGTAGACCACGCCGCCGAAGGTGTAGAGCACGCCGCCGACCGCGACCAGCACGAGCGTCGCGACCGCGATGCCACTGCTGAAGCGGTCGGCACCTTCCATGAACTGCGGGATGAAGAACACCGCCGCCCAGCCCAGGGCGATGTACATGGGCGTGTAGAGCCACCGAGGCGCGTCGGTCCAGAAGACGCGGAACAGCACGCCGGCGATCGCGGCACCCCAGACGACGAGCAGCAGCGTCGTACGGGCGCTGCCCTCGAGGAAGAGCAGGGCGTAGGGCGTGTAGGTGCCGGCGATGAGCACGAAGATGTTGGCGTGGTCGAAGCGGCGCAGGAACGCCCAGGTGCGCGGCGACCACGTGCCGCGGTGGTAGATCGCCGAGACGGTGAACACCAGGAGTGCGGAGAACGCGAAGGCGGCCGAGCCGATCCGGGTGGCGGGCGTCGGGGAGAGGGCGACGAGCACGATGCCGGCGGCCAGGGCCACCGGGGCGGTGCCGGCGTGCAACCAGCCGCGGAGGTGGGGCTTGATCTCCGCCATCTTGTCGGCCATCACCTCGCCGGCACGCTCCACGGCGTGCTCGACGCGGTCGCGGGACGTCATGCCGGGGTCTCCATGGAGCAGAAACTACCCGGCCGGAGGTGAGGCGCGCAGTCGTCATGACCGAGTGCCCGGCCACACGGCGTTACGATCGGTGGGTGGTCAACGTGAAGGACGCCGTGCGACGGGTGCTCTACCCGGCCTACGAGTCCCGTGTGGTGAAGTTCCTGCCCCACGACCAGATCCCCCACCACGTGGGCGTGATGCTCGACGGCAACCGCCGGTGGGCCAAGGCGGTCGGGCTCAACACCGCCGAGGGCTACCAGGCCGGCGCCGACAACATCCGCCCGCTGCTCGGCTGGTGCGAGGAGGTGGGTGTCGGTGTCGTCACCCTGTGGCTGCTGTCCAGCGACAACCTCACCAACCGTCCGCCCGAGCAGCTCACCGGCCTGCTGACGATCATCGAGGGCGCCGTCGAGTCGCTCGCCGAGGCCCGTCGCTGGCGGATCCACCCCGTCGGCGCGCTCGACCTGCTGCCGACCGAGACGGCCGAGCGGCTCAAGGCGGCCGAGGAGGCCACCCGCGACATCGACGGCCTGCTCGTCAACGTCGCCGTCGGCTACGGCGGGCGTCGCGAGATCGCCGACGCCGTACGCGCCCTGCTGGCCGACCACGCCGCCAAGGGCACCTCCCTCGAGGAGCTCGCCGACATCATCGACGTCGAGCACATCGCCGAGCACCTCTACACCAAGGGCCAGCCCGACCCCGACCTGGTGATCCGCACGTCGGGGGAGCAGCGCCTCGGCGGCTTCCTGCTCTGGCAGTCGGCCAACTCGGAGTTCTACTTCTGCGAGGCCCTGTGGCCCGACTTCCGCCGGGTCGACTTCCTGCGCGCGATCCGGGCGTACGCCCAGCGCGAGCGCCGCTTCGGCGGCTGAGCCGGCTGCTCGCAGACGTCATCTCCCCGTCACCTCGCGTTCGGGCGTGTCGTCCCGGATCGGGGCGCCGCCGGGCGTAATTTCGGCCACATCGGCAGGTGGGGAAGCCTGCTGAACCGGGAGGAAACCTTGGGCACTCAGATGGGAGCTCTCCGGTCCGTTGAATGACATCGGGCCGGGCGAGGAGTGCGCGCGCCGACCCGCAGCAAGGGGTTAGTCGTGGCCAGCAAGACCTCACCCAGCAGCTCCGCACCGCCCGTCCCGTCCGCCGACCCGGGCGACCGCCTCACCTACGTCCTCGACACCAGCGTCCTGCTGGCCGACCCGGCCGCGATCAAGCGCTTCGCCGAGCACGAGGTCGTCCTCCCGGTGGTGGTGATCACCGAGCTCGAGGGCAAGCGCAACCACCCGGAGCTCGGGTTCTTCGCCCGCTCCGCCCTGCGGGCGCTCGACGAGCTGCGCATCGTCCACGGCCGCCTCGACCAGCCGGTCGCGATCGGCACGGAGGGCGGCACGCTCCGCGTCGAGCTCAACCACACCGACCCCGAGTCGCTCCCGTCGGGCTTCCGGCTCGGTGACAACGACACCCGCATCCTCGCCGTGGCCCGCAACCTCGCCAACGAGGGGCACCGCGTCACGCTGGTCAGCAAGGACCTGCCGCTGCGCATCAAGGCCTCCGCCGTCGGGCTGGACGCGGAGGAGTACCGCGCCGAGGCCGTCAGCAGCTCCGACACCGGCTACACCGGCATGGCGGAGCTCGAGCTCACGGCCGGCGACCTCGACGAGCTCTACGAGGACGGGGTCGTCGACCTCGCCGAGGCCCGCGACCTGCCGTGCCACAACGGGCTCGTGCTGCTCTCCGACCGGGGCACGGCGCTGGCCCGGGTGGGGGCCGACAAGCGCGTGCACCTCGTGCGTGGGGACCGCGACGCCTTCGGCATCCACGGCCGCTCCGCCGAGCAGCGGGTGGCGCTGGAGATGCTGCTCGACCCCGAGGTCGGCATCGTCTCCCTCGGCGGTCGCGCCGGCACCGGCAAGTCGGCGATGGCGCTCTGCGCCGGGCTCGAGGCCGTGATGGAGCGACGCCAGCACAAGAAGGTCGTGGTCTTCCGGCCGCTCTTCGCCGTCGGCGGCCAGGAGCTCGGCTACCTGCCCGGGTCGGAGAACGAGAAGATGTCGCCCTGGGCGCAGGCCGTCTTCGACACCCTCGGCGCGCTGACCGGCAAGGACGTCATCGACGAGGTGATGGACCGCGGGATGCTCGAGGTGCTGCCGCTGACGCACATCCGTGGCCGCTCCCTCCACGACGCGTTCGTGATCGTCGACGAGGCCCAGTCGCTGGAGCGCAACGTGCTGCTGACCGTCCTCTCGCGCATCGGTGCCAACTCGAAGGTCGTGCTCACCCACGACGTCGCCCAGCGCGACAACCTCCGCGTGGGGCGCCACGACGGCATCGTCGCGGTCGTGGAGAAGCTCAAGGGCCACCCGCTCTTCGCGCACGTCACCCTCACCCGCTCCGAGCGCTCGCCCATCGCCGCGCTCGTGACCGAGATGCTGGAGGACGTCACCCTCTGACGCGACCGGTGTCGCGGCCCTCGCCGGTGCTGTGACGCCGGGTTAGAGGCTGTACCCACCCCCGTGCATCACGGTGGGTACAGCCCTCAACCCGGCGTTACAGCGGTCACGTCCGCGCGGCGGGTGAGGTCAGTGTGAACCTACGTGACGCTTGTGACGCAAGTGACGACACCGGTTGTGCAGTTCGGTTTGCACGCGGTCCGAGCCTCATGCAGGGTGTCTCGTGACCGTTTCGTGACCTCGGTCGTCGGCAGGACGCGGGAACCCCCCATCAACCGCCCGTCCTGTCGGACCCGGTCCTTCGTGGTCGACCCGCGCCCCCGTGCACGACCCGGCGTGACCACCACCCCTGTCGTCAACCCCCCGTGAGCCCCTGTGTCGAAGTCAGACAAGTACGTCCCGAAGCACCGCGCGCCCGGCAAGCACAAGGCCGTGCGCGCGCCACGTCGTGCGCTGCGCACCGGCGTCGCCCTGACCGGCCTGGCCGCCGCCGTGACCGGCGTGAGCGTGACCGGCGGCCTCGCCTCGAGCGACCCCGACGTGCTCACCCCCGCGGCCGCGGACGTGGCCACCACGTCCCCGACCGCGTCCCCCAGCGCGTCCCCGACCGCCTCCGCCGAGGCCGCCGGGGAGGCGTCGGAGTCGGCCGCGCCCGAGCGTCGCTCGTCGCGCGAGGTGGCGTCCCGCTCGGCCCGGCGCACCGACAAGACGAAGGCCGCCGCGCTCGCGATGACCGGTGGCTCGGCCGTGACGCGCTCGGAGAGGCTGTCCGAGGGCGACCCGCGCGACATCGCCCGTGCGCTGCTGCCGGCCTACGGCTTCTCCTCCGACCAGTTCTCCTGCCTCGACTCGCTCTACGTCAGCGAGTCGGACTGGCGCGTCGACGCCGACAACCCGACCTCGTCGGCGTACGGCATCCCGCAGGCCCTCACGCAGCTCCACGACCTGCCCGCGGACTACATGACCTCCGCCGAGTCGCAGATCCGGTGGGGCCTCGAGTACATCCAGGACACCTACGGCACCCCGTGCAGCGCGTGGAGCTTCAAGCAGGGCAACGGCTGGTACTGATCACCGCACGCCGGCCGCATGGCCGCCGGTGTCGGACGGGGCCTCCACCTCGGACGGGGACTCGAGCTCGTCGGCGATCGAGACGACGAGGCCGCCGAGCATGAACGCCACGATGGTGGCCACGAGCGCCGAGGTCGCCAGGTCCGGGATGAAGCGCCGCGCGCCCTCCGGCTCGGCGCCGTGGAACCCGTGGGTCAGCGCGTGGCCCTTGCCGCGCGCCAGCAGGTAGCGGTTGACCGGCCAGGCCGCGAAGAACGCCACGGTCAGCGCGAGCATCATGGAGAGCCAGAAGACCGGGTTGACCAGCCCCGCCTCCATGGCGCCCGGGATGGCGGCCATCACCAGGTTGTCGACGAGCTCCATCGTGGCGATCGACAGGGTGTCGGCCGCGAGGACGACGGCCAGCGCCGCGCCGAGGCCGAGGCCCGCACGCAGGAGCGGCAGCGTCGACAGCGCGTAGCCGAAGAGGAAGGCCAAGGCGACCGCGATGGCGATCGTGGCGAGGTTGCCGAGGCCGAGAGCGGTGCCGA
The DNA here is from genome assembly GCF_024199985.1 of Nocardioides pinisoli. Lineage (GTDB taxonomy): Bacteria > Actinomycetota > Actinomycetes > Propionibacteriales > Nocardioidaceae > Nocardioides > Nocardioides pinisoli. The sequence goes on along the minus strand of NZ_JANARS010000005.1, from coordinate 445,180 downwards.
TCATCAGGCCGAGGACCTCGCCGATGGCACAGCCGGTGAGGCAGTGGAGGGTGGCGGACACCGCCATCGCGTTGGTGCTGCCCATGTCGTGGTGGGAGTCGTGCTCCAGGTGGGTGGCGTGTGGGTGGTCCATGCGTCGGACCATACCCCCGGGGGGTATCTACGTCAAGGGTCGGGTGGCGGGCACGGTCGTCGTCATCACGCAGTTCTTCAGGCGCCGCGCTCCACGAACGAGCGCTTCAGGGCCCGGTTGGCCTCCCTGCCCTGTCCGCGATCGGGGCCGTCGGGGTGGAAGGCGATGCAGTAGCAGCCGCCAAAGATGCCGTTGTGCCGGATGACGAGGTCGTCGAAGGCCGGCCAGGTCTCGGGCGTGAGGGGCTTGATCTCGTACGACGTCTCGCCTCGGGTCGCGGTCATCTGCCGAGGCTAGGCCGGGTTCCGGACGACCGGCAGCCCCTGTCGTCAGCGCGCCTCGAAGACCGTGACGTGGCCGGCGCAGGTCCGCGGACCCTCGAAGGGCGGCAGCACCAGGCCCTCCCCGGCCGTGTCGAGGTAGGCCTGCGCCTCGGCGTGGTCGGCGAACACGGCGCGCGTCTCGAGGTCCTGGCGGCGTACGTCGCTGAAGTGCCGGCCGAGCGCGTGCTCGCCGTTCTCGCTGGAGAAGGTCGTCACCATCCGGCGGCCCCCGGCCTCGCGGCGCAGGTCGGCGAGGGTGTCGTCACCGTTGGTGACCGCGACGAACGTGCCACCCGGGCGCAGCACCCGGCGGACCTGCGCGAGCGCCCGGTCGATGTCACGCACGTGGTAGAGCATCCAGCCGGCGTAGACGACGTCGAACGTGTCGTCCTCGAAGGGGAGGTAGCAGATGTCGGCCTGTCGGGCGTCGACGCCGCGTGCCGCCGTCAGCTCGACGAAGCGCTCGGAGAGGTCGACCGCGACCAGCGTGACACCCGGCAGTGCGTTGATCCGCTCTGCCATCACCCCGGTGCCGCAGCCCACCTCGAGGACCGAGGAGTCGCCGGTCATCGCGCGGTCGATGGCCTTGAAGGCCTCGTCGGCGGGGTCGCGGCCGTCGTCGGTCGGGCGCCAGACCGAGCGTCGCGTCTCGAGCCGTCCCTCCGTCCCGTACTGGTCGCGCACGTGCTCGGGGCTGGTGATGTCGTCCACGGGTGCACGCTCTCACGGACCGCCGACGTCGTCGCGGCAGGCGCCCGGCCAGGAGGTGTCGGTCAGCCCGTGTCGGTCAGCGGCCCGTCATCGAGTCGACGTCGAGGGCGGCGTCGAGCTGCTCCTCGGTGAGGTCGCCACGCTCGACGTAGCCCATGGCGATCACGGTCTCGCGGATCGTCGCCCCGTCGGCGAGCGCCTTCTTGGCCACCTTGGCCGCCTCCTCATAGCCGATGTGGGCGTTGAGGGGGGTGACGACCGACGGCGAGGACTCGGCGTAGCGGCGCATCCGCTCGGCATCCGCAGTGATGCCGTCGACGCAGCGCTCGGCGAGCAGCACGGTCGAGGTGGAGAGCACGTGGATCGACTCCAGCAGCGCGTGCGCCATGACCGGCATCTGCACGTTGAGCTCGAAGCTGCCGGACGCCCCGGCCCACGCGATGGTGGCGTCGTTGCCGACGACGCGGGCGCAGACCATCAGGGTCGCCTCGGGCAGCACCGGGTTGACCTTGCCCGGCATGATGCTCGACCCGGGCTGCAGGTCGGGGAGGTGGATCTCGGAGAGCCCGGTGGTCGGTCCCGACGACATCCAGCGCAGGTCGTTGCAGACCTTGGTCAGGCCGACGGCGATGGTGCGCAGCACGCCGGACAGCTCGACCAGGGAGTCGCGCGTGCCCTGCGCCTCGAAGTGGTCGCGCACCTCGGTGAAGGGCTGGCCGGTCCGCTCGGACAGGGCGGCGATCGCCCGCTCGGCGAACGCGGCCGGGGTGTTGATGCCGGTGCCGACGGCGGTCCCGCCGAGGGGCAGCTCGCGCACGCGGGGGAGCACGCCCTCGAGCCGCTCGACGCCGAGCCGCAGGGTCGCGGCGTAGGCGCCCATCTCCTGCCCGAGCGTCACGGGCGTGGCGTCCATGAGGTGGGTGCGGCCGGACTTCACCGTGTCGGCGAACTCCTCGGCCTTGGCCTCGAAGGACGACGCGAGCCGGTCGAGCGCGGGCAGCAGGTCGTCGACGACGGCGAGCGTGGCGGCGACGTGGATGCTCGTCGGGAACGTGTCGTTGCTGCTCTGCGAGGCATTGACGTGGTCGTTGGGGTGGACCTCGACGCCCGCGCGGGCAGCCAGGGTCGCGATGACCTCGTTGGCGTTCATGTTCGAGCTCGTGCCGGAGCCCGTCTGGAAGACGTCGATCGGGAACTCCGCGTCGTGGGTGCCCGCGGCGATGGCGTCGGCGGCGGTGACGATCGCCTGCGCCTGCTCGTGCCGTACGACGCCGAGTGCGGCGTTGGCGGTCGCGGCGGCTGCCTTCACGTGGGCGAGCGCCTGGACATGGCGCGGCTGCAGGGTGAGGCCGCTGATCGGGAAGTTGTCGATCGCACGCTGCGTCTGGGCCCGCCACAGGGCGTCGCGAGGCACCTGCACCTCGCCCATCGAGTCGTGCTCTGTCCGTGTCTCGGTCACGGCTCGACCGTACCCACTGTCAGCGCGCGTACGCCTCGCCGGCGGCACGGATCGGGCCCGGTGCAGGACGCCCCGCCGACCCGGGGACGGTCGGCGGGGCGTCGGTGGCGGAGTGGTCAGTGCCAGGGACTGATCAGCACCAGGGGTAGATGAACAGGCTGTCGTCGCCGGCGCGGTGGTCCGCGAGGACGACCGACAGGGGGAGCGGGTCGGGCAGGGCGGCGACATCGGTGCCGGCGCGAGGGGCGACGCCGACCGACACGGCGGTGGCGATGGGCAGCCCGTCGCGGGCCACGGTCGAGAACAGCCCGGCGGTCTTGAGCGTGCTGATGCCGGCACGCATGCAGTCGGTGTCCGGCTTGGCCTGGGCCGCGGCGGGAGCGAGGACCACCGTGGCGGCGGCGAGGGACACGGCGGCGAGGCCGGCGGCGGTGCGGGAGGTGCGGGTCATGTCGTTGCTCCTTGTGGGGGGATCAAGGTCGGACGCCCACCGAACCACCGCCCGGCCCTGCGTGTCGAGGGTTTGTCCAAGGTCTGTCTGAGGTTTGTCCAGAGTCGTCGTCGGGCGGCGGGATGTTCGGCCAGCCTTGACAATTGGTAACACAAAGGTTACTAATACTGGGTGGACCCGTTCGCCGCCCTCGGTGACCCCGTCCGCCGTGACCTGGTCGTGCGGCTGGCGCAGGGACCGGCGCGGGTGGTCGACCTGACCGCCGATCACGCCATCAGCCGGCCGGCGATCAGCAGGCACCTGCGGGTGCTGGCCGAGGCCGGCCTGGTGGAGGCCGAGGACCGTGGGCGCGAGCGGCACTACCGGCTCCGGCGCGAGGGGCTCGCGGCCCTGGGCGACTGGCTGGCCGCGCTGGAGGGCTCCGGTGCCCCCCGGCCGCGCTTCACCACCTCGGACTTCGACGGCCTCGACCTCGAGGTGCGCCGGACCGGCCGCGAGCGCCGGGCCGCGACCGAGCCTGCACCCGGGCGCCCGACCAGCCACCCATCCCCACCGCAGGAGGACACCGCATGAGCAACACCTTGATGACCGGCCGGCGCGAGCAGCGCGACGGCAGCACCCTGCTCGTGATCGAGCGCGAGTTCCGGGCCCCGGTGGAGGACGTCTGGGCGGCGTGCACCGACCCGTCGCGCATGGAGCGCTGGATCGGCACGTGGAGCGGCGACCCGGCCAGCGGGTCGGTCAGCTTCCGGATGACCGCGGAGGGTGACGACGTGCCGGCCGAGGAGATGGACGTCCTGGCGTGCGAGCCGCCGCGGCGCTTCGTCGTACGCGGTCGTGAGCCTCAGCCCTTCAGCGAGGACGGTTCCGGGGAGACCGCGTTCTGGGAGATGGAGCTCGAGCTGGAGGAGACCGACGGTGTCACCTCGCTGCGGTTCGTCCAGGTGCTCGCACCGGGCGCGACGGGCGTCGAGATGGCCGCGAGCGTCGGGCCGGGCTGGGACTACTACCTCGACCGCCTGGGCGCGGCGCTCTCGGGTGACGACGTGGACCGCGTCGACTGGGAGGCTTACGCCGGCGGGTCGTCCGACTACCGCGAGCGCTTCGCCTGAGCCGCGCCTCGCGGCGTGGCCGCTTGGAGCGGCGCTCGCCGACCGGGAGCATGGGGGCATGCGATCTCTCCGTCTCGGGGTCGCCGCTCTGCTCGTGGGGGTGGGCTCGGGCTGCTCCGTGCTCGGTGGCGACGACACCGCCCCGCCGTCCGGAGTGGCCGACGACCTCGCCGCCGCCCTGTCGGGGCACTCGCTCGGCGACGTGCCGCTGACCGACGAGGCCGACCGTGCCGCGTTCGCCGAGCTCGTCTCGCCGCTCGAGGAGGTGCCGGTCGCCGTCGAGGTCGCCTCGGTCGAGGAGGTCGAGGGCGCCGGTGACGAGGCCGGCTCGGCCACGGCGACGCTGGCCTGGCGGTGGCAGCTCACCGACACCGCGCCGTGGGAGTACGACACCACGGTCGCGCTGGTGCCCGACGGGACCGGGTGGCAGGTCGACTGGGCGCCGGAGGCGCTGGTGCCCGACCTCGCCGAGGGCGACACCCTCGGCCTGCGCACCCTCCCGCCGGTGCGCGGCGACATCACCGGCGCCGGGGGAGCGGTCCTCGTGACCGAGCGGCCGGTGCTGCGCTACGGGCTCGACAAGACCAAGGTCGATGGCCCGCAGGTCGCCCGGAGCGCCCGCCGGATCGCCCGGGTCCTCGACGTCGACGTCGCGTCCTACGTCGAGCGCGCGGAGGCGATGGGCGCCGAGGCCTTCGTCGAGGCGCTCGTCCTGCGCGAGGACGACGCCCTCGACGTGCTGCCCGGGTTCGCGAAGATCCGCGGCGCGCTCGCCGTGCGCGACACGCTCCCGCTGGCCCCGACGCGCGAGTTCGCCGCCGCCCTCCTCGGCCGGGTCGGACCCGCCACGGCCGAGGTCGTCGAGGCCTCCGACGGGCGCATCGCCGCCGGCGACGAGGTCGGACTGTCCGGCCTCCAGGAGCGCTACGACGAGCAGCTGCGCGGCGTGGCCGGCACGTCCGTGGTCGCCCGCGACGCCGACGACCGGCTGCGCACGCTCGCCGAGGTCCCCGCCGCCGACGGCGCCGACCTCGCCACCACCCTCGACCCCGTCCTGCAGCAGAAGGCCGAGGACGTGCTCGCCGGCCTCGGCGAGGGTGCCCCGGCAGCCGCCCTCGTGGCGATCCGGCCCTCCGACGGCGCCGTGCTGGCGAGCGCCAACGGCGCCGGGGCCGCCGGCGCCGACCTCGCCATGACCGGGCAGTACGCGCCCGGGTCGACGTTCAAGGTCGTCACCTCGCTCGCGCTGCTGCGCAGCGGGATGGGGGTGGACGACGTCGTGTCCTGCCCCGCCACGACGGTCGTGGACGGCCGGTCGTTCAAGAACTACGACGACTACCCGGCCACCGCGATCGGTGACATCACCCTCACCCAGGCCATCGCCCAGTCGTGCAACACCGCGCTCATCGGCAACGCCGACCGCCTCGCCGAGGGCGACCTCGCGGCCGCCGCGCAGGCCCTGGGGCTCGGCACCGACCACGACCTCGGCTTCCCGGTCTACTTCGGGCAGGTGCCGCCGCCGGAGACCGAGACGGGGGCCGCCGCCGACATGATCGGCCAGGGCACCGTGCTGGCCAGCCCGTTCGCGATGGCCACGGTCGGCGCGTCGGTCCGGGCCGGGCGGGCCGTGCTGCCGGTGCTCCTGCCCGACCACCAGGTCGAGCAGGTGCCCCCGCAGGCGCCGCTCACCGGTCCCGAGTCCGGCACGCTCCGCGGACTGATGCGGGCCGTGGTGACCACGGGGTCGGGCCGCTTCCTCCAGGACGTCCCCGGCGAGGTGGGTGCCAAGACCGGCACCGCGGAGCACGGCGAGCCGGACGCCTCCGGCGCCCTTCCGACGCACGCGTGGATGATCGCGACGCGCGGCGACCTCGCGGTCGCGGTCTTCGTCGAGACCGGCGTCTCGGGGTCGCAGACCGCCGGCCCGGTGCTCGAGGCCTTCCTGCGCTGAAGGTGCCGAGGGCGCTGGGGGCCGGTCAGCGGCGGGCCAGGTAGAGGAAGTACTCCTCCGGGCGGTCCTGCAGCAGCACGTCGTGGGCCTGCTCCTCCGCGGCGCCGAACACCGTCCGGAGCGAGTCCAGCAGCTCGGGCGCCGCGCTGGCCGACCACACCACCAGGACGCCCCCGGGGCCCAGGACGTCGCGGCAGCGCCGGAGGAACTCCTCCTCGTAGACCGCCTCGTTGCTCTCGTGCACGAGGTAGCCCGGTCCGTTGTCGACGTCGAGGAGCACCAGGTCGTAGGACGAGCGCGCCTCGGCGATCGCCATCGCGATGTCGGCGTTGACGACGCTCGCTCGGGTGTCGGCGAGCAGGGCGGGCCCGTGGGGCACCGTCCCGTCGCGCATCCACCGGATCAGCGACTCCTCGATCTCCACCACGACGGCCCGCTCGACACGCGGGTCGGCCAGCACCCGCTGCAACGTGAAGCCGAGGCCGAGCCCGCCGACCAGCACCGCCGACGGCTCGTCGACCAGCTCGAGCGCCTGCGCGGCGAGCTCGATCTCGCTCGTCGTCTCCAGGGTGTCCATCACGAAGACCCCGTTAACGCGGAGCTCGAGGACGTCGGCGCCGGTCCCGGACGTACGCCGCCGCAGCACCACCTCGCCGCGCGGGCTCTCCGCCCGGGCGACCTCCGCGCTCGACCCCGCGCTCGATCCCGCGGTCGATCCCGCGGTCGATCCCGTGCTCGTCCCGACGTCGTGGGGCGTCCCCTGGCTCACCATGGGGCCATCCTGCCAACCCCCGAGGGGGTCCCGGCGGCCGCCCGCGCGCGGGCCTGACGGCGAGCCCTGTCCATGGTCGGCGCACGCCAGATCATGTCGCGAAATGGCTGCCCAGACGCGCCGGGCGCGTCTACCGTGAAGGTGTGTACACCGTCGGCCGCACCGCAGAGCTCACCGGCGTGCCCTCCGGGACCCTCCGCAAGTGGGAGCAGCGCTACGGGGTGGTCGCCCCGCAGCGCTCGCGCGGCAACTATCGGCTCTACGACGACGAGGCGGTGCGCCGCCTCAGCGTGATGCGCAGCCTCGTCGAGGCCGGCTGGACCGCGCAGGAGGCGGCGCGCCACGTGGCCGAGGACGTCGCGGCCGCCGAGGCGGAGGTCGGGCGCCCTGAGGAGCCGGCCTACGAGGCCCGCTTCGAGGGCCTCGTCGGCTGTGCCCAGGACTTCGACGTCCCCCGGCTCGAGCAGCTGCTCGCCGAGGGTTTCGCCGACATCGACGTCGTGTCGGTGGTCGACGACTGGCTGCTGCCCTCGATGGTCCACCTCGGCAAGGCGTGGCAGCGCGGGCTCATCTCGGTGGCCGGTGAGCACTTCGTGACGGGCGCCGTGCACCGCAGGCTCGCGATCACCTTCCAGTCGCTGCAGCCGGCCCCGAGCGGTGGCCCGCGTGTCGTCGTCGGTCTCGCGCGGGGCTCGCGCCACGAGATCGGTGTGCTGGCGTTCGCCCTGGTGCTGCGCTCGCGCGGGGTGGCGGTGACCTACCTCGGGGGCGACCTGCCGCTCGAGGCCTGGGTGGGAGCCGTCCGGCTCATCGAGCCCCGGGCGGTCGTGCTCGCCGCCCCGACGATCGAGGACCTCCCCGCCGTGCGCGAGGTGAGCGACGCGCTCGCGCCGCTCACGGAGGTGCTCCTCGGTGGTGCCCACCAGAACCGTGTCGAGGGGCCCGTGCACCTCGGGCACCACGCGGGTGCGGCAGCGGCGGCGCTGGCCACCCGCCTCGGCGCCGTCAGCTGACGCGGGCGCTCGGCGGGCCGGGTTCAGCGGGCGGGGGCTCAGCGGGCGGTCGTCGCCGTCGGCTCCTCGGCGCAGCCGCTGCTGAACCAGTAGCTGCCCACGATGTCCATGCGGCAGTGGCTGTCGGTCGCGGGGGCCTCGGACATCGCAGGCGACGCGCCCAGCACGGAGCCGAGGGCCGCGGCCGCGAGGACCGCGATGCCCGCCACGCGCAGGCCACGGCCGGAGCGCACCTCGAGGTCGGTCGTCGGCAGGGCCGTCATCGTCGTCATGGGTTCTCCTGAGGAGTGCGCCTGCGGGTTGTCCACAGTTTGTCCACCGTTGGTGGACAAGAGGACAGTAGGACTCTGTCCACACTTTGTCCAAAGTTCGCTACCCTCATGGGTGTGTACACCGTCGGACGCACCGCACAGCTCACGGGCGTGCCCCGCGAGACCCTGCGCAAGTGGGAGCAGCGCTACGGAGTCGTGTCCCCGGCCCGCACCGAGGGCAACTACCGCCTCTACGACGACGAGGCGGTCCGCCGCCTCTCGGTGATGCGCGACCTCGTCGACTCGGGGTGGGCGCCGCGCGACGCCGCCCGGCGCGTGCTGGACGAGCCGGTCGGCACCGTGGCGGCCGAGCCCCGGCCGGGGTCGCCGCTGTCGCGGCTCGACGACCTGGCCTCGTGCGGCCAGGACTTCGACGTCGTACGGCTGGAGAGCATGCTCGACAAGGCGTTCGCCGAGGGCGACCTGGCGATCGCGGTGGACGAGTGGCTGATGCCGTCGCTCGTGCGCCTCGGCGAGGCCTGGCAGCAGGGCACCGTGAGCGTGGCCGGTGAGCACTTCGTGAGCGCGGCGGTGCTGCGCCGGCTGGCGCAGGCCTTCCACCAGCTCCCGCACGCCGAGCCCGGGGCGCCGCACGTGATGACGGGGCTGGCACGGGGCTCGCGCCACGAGCTGGGCGTCCTGGCCTTCGCGCTGGTGCTGCGCAGCAGGGGCGTCAATGTCACCTACCTCGGCGCCGACCTGCCCGTCGAGAGCTGGGTCGACACCGCGCGCGTGCTGATGCCCGACGCCGTCGTGCTCTCGGTCCCGACCGTGGAGGACCTGCCGGCGGTGCGCGAGGCCGTTCAGGCGATCGCGCCCATCGCCACCGTGCTGCTCGGCGGGGCCCACCAGGGCCGCGTGGAGGGAGCGGAGGCGCTCGGGCACCGGATCGGCGAGGCGGCCGCCGACTTGGCGGCGCGCCTCAGCGCGACCCGCTGAGGGACTACTTCTCGGCCGAGCGGACCCGGATCCCGGCCCCCGTCAACGAGCTGAGCGGTACGGTGACCGCGCCGGAGGGGTCGGTGAAGAAGTCGTTGCCCTTGTCGTCGACGACGATGAAGGCCGGGAAGTCCTCGACCTCGATCTTCCAGACCGCCTCCATGCCGAGCTCCTCGTACTCCACGACCTCCACCGACCGGATGCAGTCCTGCGCCAGGCGGGCGGCCGGGCCGCCGATCGAGCCGAGGTAGAACCCGCCGTGGGCGTGGCACGCCTCGGTGACCGCCTTGGAGCGGTTGCCCTTGGCGAGCATGACCATCGAGCCGCCGGCGGCCTGGAACTGCTCGACGTAGGAGTCCATGCGCCCGGCCGTGGTCGGGCCGAAGGAGCCGGACGGCATGCCCTCCGGGGTCTTGGCGGGGCCGGCGTAGTAGACCGGGTGGTTGCGCAGGTAGTCGGGCATCTCCTCGCCGGCGTCGAGGCGCTCCTTGATCTTGGCGTGCGCGATGTCGCGGGCGACGACGAGCGGTCCGGTGAGCGAGAGACGCGTCTTGACCGGGTGCTTCGAGAGCTCGGCGAGGATGTCGGCCATCGGCTGGTTGAGGTCGATCGGCACCACCGCGCCGCCCTCGATGTCGTGGGCCATGCCGGCGTCGGGCATGTAGTGGGCGGGGTCGGTCTCGAGCTGTTCGAGGAAGACGCCCTCCGGCGTGATCTTGCCGAGCGCCTGCCGGTCGGCGGAGCAGGAGACGGCGATCGCGACCGGGCAGGACGCGCCGTGGCGGGGGAGCCGGACGACGCGCACGTCGTGGCAGAAGTACTTCCCGCCGAACTGGGCGCCGATGCCGAAGGACTGGGTGAGCTCGAAGACCTTCTCCTCCAGCTCGGTGTCGCGGATGCCGTGGGCGGCCATCGAGCCCTCGGTCGGCAGGTCGTCGAGGTAGTGCGCGGAGGCGTACTTGGCGGTCTTGAGCGCGAACTCCGCGCTGGTGCCGCCGATGACGATCGCCAGGTGGTACGGCGGGCAGGCGGCGGTGCCGAGCGAGCGGATCTTCTCGTCGAGGAACTCCATCAGCCGCGTCGGGTTGAGCACGGCCTTGGTCTCCTGGAAGAGGAACGACTTGTTAGCCGACCCGCCGCCCTTGGCCATGAAGAGGAACTTGTACTCGGGCACGTCCTTCGCGGGCGTGGAGTAGAGCTCGATCTGCGCGGGCAGGTTGGTGCCGGTGTTCTTCTCCTCGAACGTCGTCAGCGGCGCGAGCTGCGAGTAGCGCAGGTTGAGCCGCGTGTAGGCGTCGTAGACCCCTCGGCTGATCGCCTCGCCGTCGTCGGCGCCGGTCAGCACGCCCTCGGACTTCTTGCCCATCACGATCGCGGTGCCGGTGTCCTGGCACATCGGGAGCACGCCGCCGGCGGAGATGTTGACGTTCTTGAGCAGGTCGAGGGCGACGAAGCGGTCGTTGCCCGACGCCTCGGGGTCGTCGATGATCTTGCGCAGCTGGGCGAGGTGGCCGGGCCGGAGGTAGTGGCTGATGTCGTGCATCGCCTCCTCGGTGAGCCGCCGGATCGCCTCGGGCTCGACCTTGAGGAAGGTGCGGCCGTCGACCTCCTGGGTCGAGACGCCCTCGGTGGTGATCAACCGGTAGGGAGTCTCCTCCGCGCCGTTGGAACCGGCGGTCGGGAGGAGGTCGGAGTAGTGGAATTCAGCGGCGCTCACGGCCCGTGATGCTACGCCGGGTCGGCGCCCGCCCGGACGTCACCTCCAGGGCTCGACCAGTGCCGCGAGCTCGGGCGCGAGCTCCTGCATGAGCTTGGGGCCGAAGGTCACCCGGTGCACGCCCATCGCCTGCAGGTCCTCCAGCGACCCGGCGGCGCTGCCGGTGCGCGGGTTGGCGATGACGTTGACCGGCCCGGAGAGGGCGTCGAGCAGGGCCTGCAGCGCCGCCGCGTCGGGCACGCCGACGGGGTAGACGCAGCGCGCGCCCGCCTCCTCGCACGCCTGCAGCCGGGTGATCGCCTCGCCGACCGGGTCCTCGAACCGGTCCTTCTTGAGGAAGACGTCGGTGCGTGCGTTGACCACCAGGTCGACGCCGGCCGCGTCGGCGGCCTGGCGGATCGCGCCGATGTAGTCGGCGTGCTCGGCCACCGACCGCATCCGCCCGCCCTCGGAGTGAACGGTGTCCTCGATGTTGAGGCCGACGGCGCCGGCCTCGAGCAGCCGCTCGACCAGCTCGGCCGGCGCGGCGCCGTAGCCGGCCTCCATGTCGGCGGTGACCGGGGCCTCGGGCACGGCCGAGCAGATGCGGCGTACGCCGTCGAGGGCGTCGTCGAGCGTCATGTGCTCGTTGTCGCCCTGGCCACGGGAGTCGGCCAGCGGGTGGCTGCCGATGCTGAGCGCGCCGAAGCCGGCGCCGGCGACGACTTTCGCGGACCAGGCGTCCCAGACGTTGGGCAGGACTAGCGTGGAGCCGGTGTGGTGGAGGTCGAGGAGGGTCGTGGCGCGCGTCGCGATGTCCATGCCCCGAGGCTGCCACGTGGCCGGTCACGGGCATAGAGCCGAGCGGGTCGGCGTTGGGACGGCATGCACGTCCTCGACTCCGTCGTCATCGGCGCCGGCCAGGCCGGGCTCGCGGCGTCCTACTTCCTGCGCCAGCGGGGCATCGACCACCTCGTGCTCGACGCCAACCCGGGGCCCGGCGGGGCCTGGCAGCACCGGTGGCCGTCGCTGAGCATGGACGACGTGCACGGGGTCGCCGACCTGCCGGCGTCGACCGCCCCCGACGGCAGCGGCCGGGCGGCCAACCTCGTGGTGCCGGACTACTTCGACGGCTACGAGCGGTGGCACCACCTCCCCGTGGTGCGCCCGGTGAACGTGGACCGCGTCGACAGCGAGGGCGACCTCCTCGTCGTGCGCGCCGGCGACCGCGTCTGGCGCACCCGGACCCTGGTCAACGCCACGGGCACCTGGACGCGTCCGTTCGTGCCGCACTACCCGGGCATCGGCACCTTCGCGGGCGAGCAGCTGCACACCGCCGGCTACCCGGGCGCCGACCACTTCCGGGGCAGGCGCGTGCTCGTGGTCGGCGGCGGCGCCTCCGCGGTCCAGCTCCTCGGCGAGCTCGGGCCCGTCGCCGACACGATGTGGGTCACCCGCCGCCCACCGGTGTGGCGCGACGCCGACTTCGACTCCGCTGCCGGCCTCGCCGCGGTCACCGCCGTCGAGGAGCGCGTACGACGTGGGCTGCCGCCGGCGAGCGTCGTCAGCGTGACGGGCCTGGCGCTGCGTCCGCAGGAGCAGGAGGCGGCCCGGCTCGGCGTCTACGACCGGCGGCTGCCGATGTTCGAGCGGATCGAGCCCGACGGGGTGCGGTGGGCTGATGGGCGCTTCGAGCCGGTCGACGTGATCCTCTGGGCCACCGGCTTCCGCCCCGCCGTCGACCACCTCGCGCCCCTCGGCCTCAGGTCGCCGGAGGGCGGCATCGCCCTCGTCCCCGTGCCCGGCAACGTGCAGGGCGCGACCACGACGGTGCGCGACCCGCGCGTGCAGCTGGTGGGCTACGGCCCGTCGGCGAGCACCGTCGGTGCCTCGCGCGCCGGTCGTCAGGCCGCGCTCGCGGTGTCGCGGCACCTGGCCGCTGCGGCGGCCTGACGGGCGCATAGCGTCTTCCGCATGCGACTCCGACTGGTGGCGACCGACCTCGACGGCACCCTGCTGCGCGGGGACCGCAGCGTGAGCCCGCGCACCCGCGCCGCGCTCGACGCCGCCCGCGCCGCGGGGGTGCACGTCGTGCCGGTCACCGCGCGGCAGCCTCTGGGGGTCCGCCCGCTCGCCGAGGCGGCCGGGTTCGACGGGTGGGCGGTGTGCTCCAACGGCTCGCTGGGCATCCACCTGACCACCGGCGAGCGGATCTTCGAGGAGCCGGTCGCCGTGGAGGCGCAGCAGCGGCTGGTCGCGGCGCTGGCCGAGCGCATCCCGGGCCTGCTGCACGTCAGCGTCCGGGACGGCGGCGAGGGCTTCGTCGCGCAGGAGGGCTACGCCGCCCTGGCGACCTACGAGGACCACAAGCGCGACGTGTCGACCATGTCGGGCCACGACCTCGCGGAGGTGCTCGCCGAGCCGAGCCTCAAGCTGATCGTGCGGCACCCCGAGCTCGGCGTGCCCGAGCTGCTCGCGGCCGCCCGCGCGCTCGGGCACGACGACGTCGCGCTGACCCACTCGGGCGCACCGTTCCTCGAGGTGATGGCCGCCAGCGTCAGCAAGGCCTGGGGCGTCGCGCGCCTGTGCGAACGGCTGGGCATCGACCGCGAGGAGGTGGTCGCCTTCGGCGACGCCCCCAACGACGTGGAGCTGCTCGCGTGGGCTGGGCTAGGCGTGGCGGTGGCCAACGCGGTGCCCGAGGCACTCGACGTCGCCGACGAGGTCACCGCCTCCAACGAGGACGACGGGGTCGCGCTCGTCCTCGAGCGGCTGCTCACCTCGTGACGCCGCCACCCGTTGGGGTGGCCCCGGCAGACTCGGGGGATGGAGGGACGGGCACGACACCTGGCCGGAGTCGTCGCGTGCGTGCTCGTCGCGTCCGGCTGCACGTCGCCGTCGCCCGCTGAGGAGCCCCCGCCACCCGGCGCCGCGACCGGCAGCACGACCACGACGTCGCCGAAGCGGAGTGGTCAGGTGACCATCGCCCTCGGCGGCGACGTGCACTTCGAGGGGGTGGCCGACCGGCTGCTCGAACGCCCGGGTGGGCTGGGGAGCATCGCCCGGACGCTGCGCGCCGCTGACGTGGCCATGGTCAACCTGGAGACGCCGGTGACGCAGCGGGGGCGGCGCGACCCCAAGGAGCTGGAGAACGCGGGTGACCGCTACTGGTTCCGCACCCGCCCTGCTGCCCTGGACGTGCTCGCCGACGCCGGTGTCGACGTGGTGAGCGTGGCCAACAACCACGCGGGCGACTACGGCGCGACCGGCCTGCAGGACACGCTGGCCGCCGGACGGGAGCGCGGAGTCGCGATGGTCGGCGCCGGCCGGGGCGAGGCGGCGTACGCCCCCCACGTGGTCGAGGTCGGCGAGCTCGAGGTCGCCTTCCTCGCGGCCGACATGGTCCAGCGCGAGGGCTCCAGCGACGTGTGGACCGCGCGCCCCGGCCGTCTCGGGACGGCCTCGGCGCGCGGCAGCAACGCCGACGCGCTGGTCGCCGCCGTCGAGGCGGCGTCGGCGCGCGACCAGCTCGCCGTGGTCTACCTGCACTGGGGACGGGAGTACCAGTCCTGCCCGACGCAGTCGCAGCGGCTGCTCGCGCGCGACCTCGCCGACGCGGGTGCGGACGTCGTCGTGGGCAGCCACTCGCACGTCCTCGGTGGCACGGGCTGGGTGGGTGACGCGGTGGTGGGCTACGGGCTGGGCAACTTCGTCTGGTACCACGACCGGCAGGCCGCGTCCGGCGTCCTCTCCGTCACCCTCGACAGCGGGGGAGCGGTGGGGAAGTCGTGGACTCCCGCGCGCATCTCGCCCGACGACGGCCGGCCGGTGCCGCTCGCCGGAGCCTCCCGGGCCCGCGCCGTCGCCGACTGGCGCGACCGGCGGCGCTGCACGGGGCTGGCGGGCGAGCGGGGGCAGGCCCAGGCCGACGACCCGGCGTACGCCTCGACGGTCAGCCGCGTCGACGCCGACCTCGCCGACCGGATGCGCCGCAGCCACCGGCCCGGGTGCCCGGTGCCGCTGCGCGAGCTGCGCCACCTCCGGATGACGCACCGCGACTTCGACGGCCGCGCCCGCACCGGCGAGATGGTCGTCCACCGGCGGTGGGCCGACGACGTGACCGAGGTCTTCGGTCGCCTCTACGACGCGGGCTTCCCGATCGCGCGGATGCGGCTCGTCGACGACTACCGCGCCGACGACGACCTCTCCATGGCGGCCAACAACACCTCCGGCTTCAACTGCCGGCGCGTCGCGGGGCAGACGAGCTGGTCGCAGCACGCCTACGGGGAGGCGATCGACATCAACCCGGTGCAGAACCCCTACGTCCGCCCCGGGAGCATCGATCCGCCGGCGGGGCGGGCCTACGCCGGGGTCCGCCGGGACCGCTCGGCACCGGACCGGCTCGGCGTGATCCGCGCGGGCGACCTCCCGGTCACGGCGTTCGCCCGGATCGGCTGGGAGTGGGGCGGCTACTGGGAGTCGTCGAAGGACTACCAGCACGTCGCGGCACCGCGGAGGCGATGACCCGCTCGGCGTGACGGTCCAGACCGTTGACGAGTGCGGTGTCAGCCTTCGTCAACCCGTGTCAACCACGGCCGTGGCGGTTCCACTGTGGAGGGACTGCCGGTCCAGCCGGGCCCGGCACCACGGAGGGACACGGCCATGGGCGCCGACACGGGCACCGACGCGCACGCGGTCCGCCGCTGGGTGACCACCCTGGCCGCGGCGGCTGTCATCTGGGCGGGCCTTGCAGCGTGCACCCCCTACGTCGACATGCCGGTCACGGACACCAGCCGCGACGAGGTGGTCGAGAGGAGAAGCGTCCCCGTGCCGGACTACACCTCGGGCAACCGCCTCGACTTCAGGGACGAGTACGGCCGGCACCCGGCTCGGGAGCGGTCAACCGGTCCCGCCCGTCGAGCGACGTCGTGCCGTCTGCCCGGCGGACGTCTCGGTGATGACGCGGGACAGCGGGACGTGCTCGCGGGCGTCGGCCGCGGCACGTCGCAGCAGCCGCTCGGCGACGACGCCCTGTCCCTCGCGGAGCGCGACCTGGGCCGCACGCCACCGGCAGTAGGCCGCCGAGTGCGGTCGGCCGAGGTGACCCCAGGCCGTCGCGGCGCGCGACCACTGGTCCACCGTGTCGGTGCCGCGGGCACGGACGAGCTCGACGTCCCACGTCGCGCCGGCTGCCACCCCCGCCGATGACCGCCGGGGATCCAGCGGGTCGAGCCGGGCCCGTCGACGCAGGTCCTCCAGCGCCGCGAGCGCCCGCGGTGCCGTCGGGTCCCTCGTCCTGCGTCCGGGACGCGTGCACATGTCGGCCACGGCCCTGGCGAGCACCAGGTAGGCGAGCCAGTAGTCGACGATCCCGCGTGAGTCGAGGAACGCCTCGAGGGGGTCGTGCAGGACCGCCCACGCCTGCTCCGGCTCCTCCTGCCACAGCAGTGCCATCGCCTCCCACACCGCCCGGTTGAGCCGGTTGCGGGTGCTGCCGCCGAGCTTCACCAGCCCGTGCATCGTCCGGCGCGCGTCTTCGGGACGACCCTGGACGATGGCGAGGCGCGCCGAGGCCCACTGCCCCGGCCAGTCGTCATAGCTCTGCGAGCGAGGCACCTCGGCCATGCGGGCGGCTGCGTCACTGGTCCGGCCGGCATCGAGGTAGGCCTCGACGACGTTGGCCTTGACCATGGTGAGGAGGTGGAAGTCGAGCTGCCACTCGCGCCCGAGGTCGAGCGCCCGCCGGGCGGCCTCCTCGACCTCCTGTGGTGGGCGGTGGTGCTGCAGCAGCACGTCGGTGTGCATCATCGCCAGGTAGGCCTCCCGCCACGGTCCGGCCGTGCCGCGCACGCGGCTCCGCGCCCGGCGGAACAGGTCGAGCGCTGCGGCGAGGTCGCCGAGGTGGCCCACGTGCCAGCCCAGGGTCGCGGCGGTCTGGAGGTAGAGGGCGCCGTCGTCGAGCTCCGCGCACGCGTCGAGCGCGGCCTGCAGGTCCTGCGTGGCCTCGTCGTAGCGGGCGAGGCCCATGAGGGCGTTGGCCCGCTGGTCGAGGAGGTGCACGAGGCCGGCGCTGACGGGGTGGCCCGCCAGGAGGTCGAGCGCGCGGCCGGCCAGCGCGACGGCGGCCTCCGGGTCGTCGCCCACCAGCCAGGCGACCTGCGCCGCGCGACGCAGCACCCTGGCCGCCTGCTCGTCGGGGAGCGCGTCGACGTCGGGCTGCTCGTGGTCGACCAGGGCCGCGCAGGCCTCGAGCCGGCCCGAGAGCTGGAGGGCGTCGAAGGCGCACAGCCAGGCCGTGACGACGCCCTCGGGCGCGACGACGTGCTGGCGACCCAGCTCGAGGACCCGCAGCCAGTGCTCGGCCTCGGAGCGTGGGTCGGTGCGGCGGCGCGCCTGACGGGCGGCGGCGGCTCGCCACCGGGCCTCCTCCGAGGTGTCACCCGACAGCCGCCAGTGCTCCGCGACCACGGCCGCGTCGGCTCCACCGTGCCCGAGCAGCCGGGCGAAGGTGCGGTGCAGCCGTCGTACCTCGCCGGGGAGCAGCCGGCGACGGGCGGCGTCGGCGAGGAGCGGGTGCGCCAGCCTGACCATGTCGGTCGCGCCCACGCTCACGAGGTGTCGTCCCGCGAGCTGCCGGAGCGCGACGAGCACGGTGTCCTCGTCGAGACCGGTCGCGCGCGCGAGCAGCTCGACGTCGAGCGGCCGGTCGGCGACCCCCAGAGCGGTGGTCACCCGGTCCTGCTCGGGGGTGAGGTCGCCGAGGCGCCGGTCGAGGAGGTCGGCGAGCAGCGGCGGGAGCGTCGGGTCGTCCCCCTGGACCGCCAGCTGCGCGGTGAAGAGCGGGTGCCCCCGGGACCGCGCGTGGATGCGTCGGGCCCGGTCCGGCGTGACGTCGGGCCACCCGGCCAGCCGGAGCTGGTCGTGCGTCTCCTCCAGGGTGAGCGGGCCGAGGTCGACGGTCCGGACCCCCGGCAGCGCCTGCACGCGACCGAGCCAGTCGCTGCGCCGCCGCGGGACCGTGGGGTCGTCCAGTCGCCACGTCACCGTGACGGGCACGTCGCGGTCGCGCGAGAGGACGTACTCCAGCAGGTCGAGGGTGGTGTCGTCCGACACGTGCAGGTCCTCGACCACCAGCGCGAGCGGGCGTGACGCCGCGAGCCCGGCGAGCACGGCCGCGACGGCGGCGTAGAGGTGCTGCTGGGCGAAGTCGACGTCGTCGGTGGAGGGCGCGTCGCGACCCAGCTCCGGCAGCAGCCGGGCGAGCGCCCCGCGCGCATAGCCCGGGCACCCGGACAGCGCGAGGTCGACCCACCGGCCCCCGTCCGGGTCGTGGATCGACCGGAGCAGCTCCACGACGGGCATCAGCGGCACGTCGGTGGAGAACGGCAGGCACCGCCCGACGGCCACGTGGGTGTCCGTCCGGGCCGCGGCCGCGTGCACGAGCGTGGACTTGCCGATGCCGGCCTCCCCGGTCACCACCAGGAGGCCGCCCCTGCCGGCGAGGTGGTCGCGCACCACCGCGAGCTCGGTGCGACGACCCGCGATCTCCGGCGACGGGGCGGGAGCCTCGTCCGTCGACGACGCCGCCAGCCACAGCGCGTGGAACTCCGACCGGCGCCCGCCCAGCGCCTCCACCAGCAGCTCGACGGTCCCCCACGGTGGCAGGGCACCGCTCGAGAAGGCCTTCGAGACCGTGGTGTGGGAGACGCCGGTCAGCCGGGCGAGCGTGCGGAGGCTGGGCCAGCCGGCCCGGTGGTGCAGGTCGTGCAGGCCACGGACCAGGTCGTGGTGCGCGCCCGGTGGCAGGTCCGGGCTGGGTAGCGCGCCCATGTCACCTCCGGCAGCCACTGGTGCAGTGCCCGAGACGTCCTCTTCCCAGAATCCGACTCCCGAGGGGTCGTGTCCACGCATTTCGACGACAGGGTGACCACAGAACGGCAGGTGCCCGGACCCTGACGGCCGTCACGGGTCGCGACTCCCGCTGCTCGCTAGGCTGTCGCCATGGGGGAGATCGAGAACCGCCCGCACGACCCGTCGCAGATGCGCATCTCCGACGCCGACCGCCAGCGCGTCGCCGACGTCCTGCGCGACGCCGCGGGGGAGGGCCGCATCGACCTCGACGAGCTCGAGGAGCGGCTCGAGCTGACCTGGCAGGCCAAGACCTACGGCGAGCTCGTGCCGATCACGCTCGACCTGCAGGCGACCGGTCCCGTGGCGCCGCCCGCCGGCTCGCCCGTGCGTCGTACGCCGTCGGCGGTGCCGGCCGTCGGGCACAACTCGTCGGTGGCCATCATGAGCGAGTGCAAGCGCCAGGGCGTCTGGTCGGTGCCCGAGCACCACAGTGCCTTCGCGATGATGGGCGGGGTGCTCATCGACCTCCGCCAGGCGCAGCTCTCGGCCCACGAGACCCTGGTCAACGCCAGCGCGATCATGGGCGAGGTCAAGGTGATCGTGCCGGCCGACATGCACGTCGTCATGGACGGCACCCCGATCATGGGCGAGTTCACCCAGGCCAAGGACAAGGTGCCGGCGCAGGTCGGTCCGGGCTCACCCGTCCTGCGCATCCGCGGGGTAGCCCTCATGGGGTCGGTCACGGTGCAGCGCCAGCCGGCGCCGGGCACACCGAAGAAGTACCTCGGCACCTACTGACGGGCGCGAGGCGCCCCGGGTCGCCCGGCGACCGGCGCCGGGCGACCCGGGGTGCTGCTCAGCCCTTGACCGCGCCCGCGGTGAGGCCGCGGACGAAGTAGCGCTGCATCACCAGGAAGACCGCGATCGGCAGGATCATGGAGAGGAACCCGCCGGCCGTGACGAGGTTCTGGCCCGCGCCGGCCTGCCCCATCAGGTTGTTGCGCAGCGCCACGGTGATCGGCGCGTTCTCGCCCGGTCCGACGAAGATGAGCGCGACCAGCAGGTCGTTCCAGACCCAGAGGAACTGGAAGATGGCGAACGCCGCCAGCGCCGGCACGGACATGGGCAGCACCAGCCGGAAGAACGTCTGGAAGTGGCTCGCACCGTCGATCTTGGCCGACTCGATCAGGCTCCTCGGCAACGTCGCCATGTAGTTGCGCAGGATGTAGATCGCCAGCGACATGCCGAAGCCGATGTGCGCCAGCCACACCGCCGGGAACGTCCCGGCGATCTCCAGGTCGCTGTAGATGCGCAGGATCGGCACGAACGCGATGTAGTTGGGCACGACCAGGAGGCTGACGACGGCCAGGAACAGGAAGTTGCGGCCGGGGAACTCCATGAAGGCGAACGCGTAGGCAGCGAACGCCGCGACGAGCACCGGGATGAACGTCGCGGGCAGCGCGATCGCCAGGCTGTTGACGAACGCCCGGCCGAGGTCGGCGTCGTTCCAGGCCGTGACGTAGTTGTCGAGACTCAGGCGGCTCCACGCCGACGGGGTCCAGAACATCGTCCACCAACCGGTCTCGTTGGCGTCGTCGCGCGGCCGGAAGGACGTCAGGAAGAGCCCGACGACCGGCACGATCCACAGGAAGCACAGGATGAAGACGACGATCCGGGCGAACCATCCCGCCTTCTGCGGCTGTCCCTCCCGGGAGGACCGGCGGCGCGTCTTCTCGGTCGGCGTGGCCGCCGCCATCGTGGTCTGTGTCGAGGTCATGCCATTGACTCCTCACGACGGAAGTTGCGCACCTGGTAGAACATGATCGGGACCGTCGCCAGCATCAGCATCACGACGATCGCCGCGGCGGCGCCGTTGTTGAAGTTGCTGAAGAGCTGGTT
This sequence comes from Nocardioides pinisoli, assembly GCF_024199985.1. Classification (GTDB taxonomy): domain Bacteria; phylum Actinomycetota; class Actinomycetes; order Propionibacteriales; family Nocardioidaceae; genus Nocardioides; species Nocardioides pinisoli. The sequence continues at coordinate 424,559 of NZ_JANARS010000005.1, read as the reverse complement.
GAAGAACTCGTTGCCGACGACGTTGGTGTTGAAGCCGCCGTTGGTCATCACGTAGACGATGTCGAAGATCTTCATCACGCCGATGAGCGTCGTGACGTAGACGGTCAGCACCGTCCCCCAGATCTGCGGCACGACCACCTGGAAGAAGATCGCCCGCTCGTTGGCCCCGTCGATGCGCGCGGCCTCGAGGGTGTCGTCGGGGACGCCCTTGACCGCCGCGGACAGCAGCACCATCGAGAAGCCGACCTGGGCCCACATCAGCATGATCATCAGGAAGAAGCTGTTGACGTGGAACTCGCTGATCTGCAGCCATGCCACCGGGTCGAAGCCGAGCGCGGTGATGATGGCGTTCTGCAGGCCGATCTGCTCGCGTCCCTCCGGACGGTAGTTGTAGACCAGGCCCCACACCACGCCGGCTCCGACGGCGCTGATCGCCATCGGCAGGAAGATGATCGTCTTGGAGGTCTTCTCCCAGGTCGGGTTGAGGCGGTCGGCGAGGACGGCCATGGCCAGCCCCAGCGCCACCACGACGACCGGCACGACGATCATCCAGAGCAACGTGTTGAACAGGGTGTCCTGGAAGCTGCTGCTCTGCAGGAGCTTGGTGTAGTTGTCCCAGCCGACCCACGCGGTGCTCTGGGCGTTGGCGAAGCTGAAGACGACGGTCTGGACGGCGGGGTAGACGAGGTAGAAGACGAGGGCTGCGTAGGCGGGGAGGATGTAGAGGTAGGGCTTGACCCGGTCCTCCCACGGCCCGGGCAGCAGCTCCGCGATCTTGTTGAGCAGCCAGTAGAGGACGACCGCGGCGGCGACACCCACGCCGACGGTGATCAGGGTGTTGAGGATCTTCAGGACCATGTGTCTCGCTCCTCGGGGGGCACGTGACGGGTGGTGGACGGGTGCCGGGACGGGGACGGCCGCGTGGCGCGGCAGCCCCCGTCCCTGCGAGCGTCGCTCAGCTGGAGGGCCAGCTGTCGTCGATGTTCTTCAGCGTGGTGTCGAGGTCCTGCTGCTCGCTGATCCACGCCGTCATCTCCTTCCAGAAGCTGCCGGCACCGACCTCGCCGGGCATCAGGTCGGAGCCGTCGAACAGGAAGGGGTCGGCCTGGTAGGCCACGTCGGCGATCTGACGGGTCAGGTCGCTCGGGTAGAGCGAGGTGTCGAACTCGGTGTGCGGCGAGATGAAGGAGCTCTCGGGTGCCGCCTCGGTGCCGAGGTCGACGTCGGCCAGGATCTCCATCATCGCGCGGGAGTCCTCGTTGTCCTGGAGCAGCGTCGCGAGGTCGCCGCCACCCATGACCGGGTTCTCGCCGCCGGACTCGGCCGGCGGGAAGCCGAAGACGCCGATCCGCTCGTCGACGTTGTCGACGACCTCCTGCGGCATGAAGTCGGCGGAGACGATGAAGTTGCCCTGCTTGAGCATCCAGCAGCCCGGGTCGTCGTCCCACATGGTGTCCTCGGCGTCGCCGAACGCCACGCTGGCGATCGAGTCGCGTCCACCGGGCACGTTGTCGTCGTCGAGCACGTTGGTCTCGAGGAAGTCGGCGGCCTGGCGGACCACGTCGGAGTCGAACTTCACCTCGTTGGTGACCCACTGGTTGTAGACGTCGGCACCGCCGTAACGCATGATCAGGTCCTCGAACCAGTCGGTCGCCGGCCAGCCCGTGGCCGTGCCCGACTCGATGCCGAAGCACCACGGGGTGCCGCCGTCGCTCTTGATCTGCTGGGTGAGCGCGGCGAGGTCGTCGAGGGTCTCCGGGGCCTCGTAGCCCGCCTTCTCCCAGGCCTGCTTGTTGTAGAAGACGAGGCTCTTGACGTTCATGCTGATCATCAGGCCGTACTGGGTGCCGTCGATCTGGCCGGCCTCCAGGGTGCCGGGCGTCATGTCGGCGATCGAGTCGGCGGGGACGATGTCGTCGGTCAGCTCGACGCCCTCCCCGCGGTCGACGATCTGCTTGATGACGCCGGGCTGCGGGATGACCGCGATGTCCGGCGGGTCGCCGGCCTGGATGCGGGTGAGGATCAGCTGGTTGATGTTGTCGACGCGCTCCATCGTGACGTCGATGCCAGCGGCTTCGGCCTCCTGCTCGATCTTGGCCTTCAGGCCGTCGAAGACGAGGGGGTCGGTCGTGGCGAGGATCTCGACGGTGCCGTCGTCCCCGCCGGAGCTCTCACCTCCGCCGCCTCCGTCGTCGCTGCTGCCGAGGCAGCCGGTCGTGGTGAGGGCCAGTGCCGCCGCCGTGGTGGCCAACGCAGCCCGTCGCCGTGTCGCAGTCAGTCGCATGAGGGTGCCTCCTCGGGTGGCGGGGTCTGTCCCGCTCAGCCGCTGTGTCGTAGTGTGACGTGTACCACTGCTGAATCGAATCAGCCGCATCATGTGCGCCGGGTGGGACTGGTGTCAAGCAACGGTTCGGACACGGTCCCGCCACCGGCACACGGTGGCTGCGGCATGCTCTGGCGCGCGACCGGGCGGTCCGCGGCGACGGTGAGGACCCGAACAGAGAGGGTGAGCAGCAGTGAGGAAACGACGACGCGTCATGCTCGCGGACGTGGCCGCCGAGGCGGGGGTCTCGGCCACCACCGCCTCGTACATCCTCAACGGGCGGGCCGACGAGATGCGGATCGCACCCGCCACGGTGACCAAGGTGCAGGCGGCCGTCGCCGACCTCGGCTACCGGCCCAACCGCAGTGCCCGCAGCCTCCGCACCCGGCGTACGGCGACGGTGGGACTCGTGTCGGACCAGATCGCCGGGGAGCAGTACGGCAGCAGCATGCTGACCGGGGCGAGCCTCGCTGCGCGCGAGCTCGACCACCTCGTGGTGATGGGGGAGAGCGGGGGCGACCCCGAGCTCGAGAGGCTGCTGATCGAGGAGATGCTCGAGCGCGACGTCGACGGGGTGGTCTACGCGACCCGGACCGCTCGCACGGTCCACCTGCCCGAGGGGCTGCGCGGCGTGCGGTCGGTCCTGCTCAACTGCGAGGACCCCGACGAGCGGCTCCCGTCGGTGGTGCCCGACGACGAGGGCGGGGGGCGTGCCGCCGTGGCGACGCTGCTCGCCGCCGGCGCCCGAGACGTGTGGGTGGTGGGCGAGGACCCCGTGCCGGAGGCGACGGCGGGCCCGCGCCGGATGGCCGGGATCCGCGCCGAGCTGGCCACCCACGACCTGGACGTCGCGGGCCTGGTGCGCTGCGACTGGTCGGTCACCGAGGGGTTCGAGGCCACGAGCCGCTGGCTCGCGGACGGTGGCCGCGCCGACGGCCTGGTCTGCATGAACGACCGCCTCGCGATGGGCGTCTACCAGGCGCTCGCGGAGCACGGCCTGCGCGTGCCCGACGACGTCAGCGTCGTGTCGTTCGACGGGTCGGCGCTGGCGGGGTGGCTGCGGCCCGTGCTGACCTCGGTCGAGCTGCCCTTCACCGAGCTCGGTGCCCTCGCCGTACGCCGGTTGCTGGACCCCGACGACCACGTCGGCACCGACTCCGTACCGATGCGCGTGCGACCGGGCGGCTCGGTCCGCCCGGTGTGAGCCGGCGCCGGGTCCGGCCCGACGGCCCCGCCATTGCTCCCCCCGCCCGCGGGCCCTACTGTGACCCCGGGGTCTGTGACCCCAGTCACTTCACTACGGATCGTCCGGCACGTACCTGCCGGTGAAGGAGCAGACAATGGCATCAGTGACGTTCGAGAAGGCGCAGCGGTGGTATCCCGGCGCCGACGAGCCGGCCGTGCCCGGCATCAGCCTCGAGATCAAGGACGGCGAGTTCATGGTGCTCGTCGGGCCCTCGGGCTGCGGCAAGTCCACCACCCTGCGCATGCTCGCGGGCCTCGAGGAGGTCAACGACGGGAAGATCTACATCGGTGACCGCGAGGTCACCAACATCCCGCCGAAGGACCGTGACATCGCGATGGTCTTCCAGAACTACGCGCTCTACCCGCACATGTCGGTCGAGGAGAACATGGCGTTCTCGCTCAAGATGGCCAAGGTCCCGGCGGCCGAGCGCAAGGAGCGCGTCGCCAAGGCGGCGGAGATCCTCCAGCTCACCGAGTACCTCGAGCGCAAGCCCAAGGCACTGTCCGGTGGTCAGCGCCAGCGTGTCGCGATGGGGCGCGCGATCGTCCGCAACCCGCAGGTCTTCTGCATGGACGAGCCGCTGTCCAACCTCGACGCCAAGATGCGCGTGGCCACCCGCACCGACATCGCCCGCCTGCAGCAGGACCTCGGCGTCACGACCGTCTACGTCACCCACGACCAGGTCGAGGCGATGACGATGGGCGACCGGGTCGCGGTGATGAAGCTCGGCGTGCTCCAGCAGGTCGACACCCCGCTCAAGCTCTACGACAAGCCCGCCAACCTGTTCGTCGCCGGCTTCATCGGCTCGCCCCAGATGAACCTGATGGAGGGCGTGGCCGCCGACGGCGGCGTCAAGATCGGCGGCTACCAGGTGCCGGTCGACCCGACCGCCGAGCGCAAGATGTCGGGCAAGGTCACCGTCGGCGTGCGCCCCGAGAACTGGCGGTTGGTGTCGGCGGAGGACGGTGGCCTCCCGGTCAAGGTGACGGTGGTCGAGGAGCTCGGCGCCGACAGCTACGTCTACGGCACCAGCGACGTGGAGGGCACGCCGTCCAACGTCATCGTGCGCGTCAGCGGCGGCCGGCACCACCCGCAGAAGGGCGAGACCCTCTACGTCACGACCGACCCCGAGCACGTCCACGTGTTCGACACCGAGTCGGGCGAGCGCCTCTCCGACTGACGCGAGCCGAGTGACCCACGCCTGAGCCCCCGGGAGCCCTGCTCCCGGGGGCTCAGGCCTGCACGACGAGGTGCTGCACCAGGGCCGTGCCGCCCTCCGCGAAGACGGCCAGGCCGTCGTCACCGGGGCCGGGGAACACCAGGTCGGTGAGCACGACCTCGCCGTCGCCGGCGAACACCTCCACCGACGACTCGTCCACCACGACCTCGAGCCGGACCGCGTGGTCGCCGACCGTCAGTGGCGCGGTGTGCTCGGCGGCGAAGCCGTCGTGGAAGCCGGTCTCGCCGGACGTACGACGGTCCAGCCCCACCGTGCTCGACGCCGGCTCGAGCCACACCGTCGTCCGGTGCCCGTCCCCGGCACGCACGTGGACACCGACCCGACGGGCGTCACCCGGATCGATGTCGACGACGACCCGGCACGTGCGTGCCCGCACCGGCAGCACCAGGATGCCCTGCACCGGCACGTCGCGGACCTCGTGCACGACCGGCGAGTCGCGCACGACCGGTCGCTGCACGAGCACCAGCTCCCCGTCGCGCGGGCGGAGGGCGAGGTGACGGGCCAGCGTCATCGAGCCGCGGTGGGTCGCGGCGGGGACCAGGTCGGCGTAGCGCCAGTTGCTCATCCAGCCCTGCACCAGCGGCTCGGGTGCGTCGGAGTAGGACACCGCGGCGTAGAAGTCGGCGCCGTGGTCGACCCACCGGGCGTCCTGGGTGGGGCGGAAGTGGGGTCCGTCCAGCTGACCGACGAAGTACTGCATGCCCGACCCGCCGGCCGGTGCCCCCTCCTGGACGCTGACGAGCAGCACCACGGCCGTCTCGTCGCGATCCTCGACCGGCACGCGGAGCAGGTCGGGGCACTCCCAGATCCCCTCGACCGAGCCCGCAGGACCGAACGACGACGCGTGCTCCCAGTGCAGCAGGTCGGCCGAGCGGTAGGTCTCGACCGTGCGCTCGTCGGACAGCACGAGCACCATCAGCCAGCCGTCGCCGTCGCGGAGCACCTTGGGGTCGCGGAAGGCGGTGGAGCCGATGTCGAGCACCGGGTTGGCGGCGTACGACGTCCAGGTGCGGCCGCGGTCGACGCTCCACGACAGCGACTGCCGCTGGGCGCCGCTGACAGGCTCGTGGGCGGTCCACAGCGCGACGAGCGGCCCGACGCCGTCGACGCCGAGGCCCGAGGTGTTGCGGGCGTCGTGCACCACGCTGCCCGACCACACGTGCTCGGTGTCGGTGGCGGCGAGGGCGATCGGGAGCTCGGTCCAGTCGAGCAGGTCCGTGCTCACCGCGTGTCCCCAGGACATGGGTCCGTGGACGAGGGAGTCGGGCAGGTGCTGGAAGAACAGGTGGTGCTCGCCGTCGTGCACGACCAGCCCGTTGGGGTCGTTCATCCAGCCCCGGCGAGGCGTGAAGTGGTCGCGCGGGCGCAGGGACGGGTCGTGGGTCACCGGACCAGCGTAGGACCCCCCGGCTTCGCCATACTGGGCGCGTGAGCCGCATCGAGACGGAGCCGTCCCCGGGGTCCGACACCGGTTTCGAGGAGCGGCTGGCCGCCCTCGAGCCCGACCTCCGCAACACGCTGGCGCACGTCTACGGCCCCGACGCCGCGCCCGAGGTCACCCGAGCCCTGGTCGAGGTCGCCCGAGCGGCGCACGCCGCCCGTCCGGCCGACCTGCGGGCGCTGGACGCGCGGAGGCTGCGCGAGCCCGACTGGTTCCAGCGGCCGTCGATGGTGGGCTACGCCGCCTACGCCGACCGCTTCGCCGGCACCCTGCGCGGCGTGGGGGAGCGGGTCGCCCACCTGCAGGCGCTGGGGGTCGGCTACCTCCACCTGATGCCGCTCCTGACGCCGCGCCCGGCCCCCAACGACGGCGGCTACGCGGTCATGGACTACCGCTCCGTGCGGCCCGACCTCGGCACGGTCGACGACCTCCGCGACCTCGCGACCGCCCTGCGCGGCGAGGGCATCAGCCTGTGCGTCGACCTCGTGCTCAACCACGTCGCGCGCGAGCACGAGTGGGCGGTCGCGGCGCGGGCGGGCGACCCGGGCAAGCGGGCCTACTTCCACGTGCACCCCGACCGTGAGGTGCCCGACGCCTACGAGGCGACGTTGCCGGAGGTCTTCCCCGACTTCGCCCCGGGCAGCTTCACCTGGGACGACGAGCTCGCGGGCTGGGTCTGGACGACCTTCAACGACTACCAGTGGGACGTCAACTGGTCCAACCCCGAGGTGCTCCGGGAGTACGCCGACCTCATCCTGTCGCTGGCCAACCTGGGGGTCGAGGTGTTCCGCCTCGACGCGATCGCCTTCATCTGGAAGCGCCTCGGCACCGACTGCCAGAACCAGCCCGAGGTCCACCACCTCACCCGTGCGCTGCGCACGGTGGCCCGGATCGCCGCACCGGCCGTGCTCTTCAAGGCCGAGGCGATCGTCGGCCCGGAGCACCTGCCGGCCTACCTCGGCGTCGGCGAGCACGCCGGGCGGGTCAGCGACCTCGCCTACCACAACGGCCTGATGGTGCACGTCTGGTCGATGCTCGCCTCCCGCGACGCCCGGCTGGCGACACACGCCCTGCAGCAGCTGCCGCAGCCGCCGTCGACCACGGCCTGGATCACCTACGTGCGCTGTCACGACGACATCGGGTGGGCCATCTCCGACGAGGACGCGCGTGCGGTCGGCCTCGACCCCGTCGCGCACCGGCGCTTCCTGTCCGACTGGTACTCCGGGTCCTTCCCCGGCTCGTGGGCGCGGGGGCTGGTGTTCCAGCACAACGAGCAGACCGGTGACCGGCGGATCTCCGGCTCGCTGGCCTCCCTCGCCGGGCTGGAGGCGGGCGACCCCCACGCCGTGGCACGGATCCTGCTCGCGCACGCGGTCGTCCTGTCCTTCGGCGGGCTGCCAGTGATCTGGATGGGCGACGAGGTCGGACTCCTCAACGACCGCGGCTGGGCCGACGACCCCGACCACGCCGCGGACAACCGGTGGGTGCACCGGCCACGGATGCCGTGGGCCGACGTGGAGGCCGACCCGGATCCGCACGGCATCGCCTCCGGCCTGCGGCACCTGGTCGACGTACGACGCTCGCTGCCGCACCTGCACGCGGCCTCGCCCACCGAGGTGTGGGACCCCCGCGACCCCGGCGTGCTGCTCGTGGTCCGGCGGCACCCGGACGGCCCGCTCCTCGCCGCCGCCAACGTCACGGACCGGGAGGCGTGGGTGTCCGCCGACGTCCTGCTCTGGCTCGGCCTGCACCCCGGCGGCCTGGAGGGGGGCCTGGTGGACGCCCTGACGGGTCGCGCCCCGGGGCTGCACGACGGCGCGGTCCGGCTGGAGCCGTACGCCTCGGTGTGGCTGCACGCCGCCCCGTCGCCCACCTGAGGCGACTACCCCCACCAGTACGGCCGAGGCCCCGAGAGCAGCTCCCGGGGCCTCGGTTCCGCACCGACCAGCGGGGTCGGACGTCCGGGGGTCAGCTCGGCGACGAACCGGCGCTCGGCTTGACCCCGTCCTGCTGCTCGCCGACCTCCTCGGCCTTCGCCATGGTGTTGCCGCCGGGGATGATGCCCGCGTTGTCGGGGTCGATGGTGAGGTTGTCGCCCGTGCTCGGGTCGAAGAGGTGGATCTTGCGGGCGTCGACCCAGATGGTGGCCTCGTCGCCCTCGCTGATCCGGCTGGCCCCGTCGAGCGAGACCACCAGCTGCGTGCGCAGCGACTCGCCGTCGAGGTCCTTCTCGAGCTGGGTGAGCTGCTCGCGCACCTCGTCGGGCGCCTCGAACGGGATGTAGGCGTAGGCCTCGTTGCCGAGCCACTCCACCACGTCGACGGTGGCCGTGAAGGTCGCCTCGTCGGTGACCTTGTCGCTGTCGACGACACTGGCGTCCTCGAAGTGCTCCGGGCGGATGCCGGCGATCAGCAGGTCCCTGCCCTGCGCCTTCGCCGCTCGTGCCTCGGGGATGGTCACGGTCCCGAAGGGGAGCTCGACCCGGTTCCCGTCGACCTTGGCGGGCAGGAAGTTCATCGGCGGCGAGCCGATGAAGCCGGCCACGAACAGGTTGGCGGGGTTCTCGTAGAGCTCACGCGGTGTGGCGTGCTGCTGGAGCACGCCCCTCTTCAGCACCGCCACCCGGTCGCCCAGCGTCATCGCCTCGGTCTGGTCGTGGGTGACGTAGACGGTGGTGATGCCCAGGCGCTTCTGCAACCGGGAGATCTCGGTGCGCATCTGCCCGCGGAGCTTGGCGTCGAGGTTGGACAGCGGCTCGTCGAAGAGGAAGGCCTCCGCGTCGCGGACGATCGCGCGGCCCATCGCGACGCGCTGGCGCTGGCCACCGGACAGGTTGCCGGGCTTGCGGTCGAGGTGCTCGTCCAGCTCGAGGGTCTTCGACGCCTCGCGCACCTTCTCGTCGATCTCCGAGTCCGACTTGCCGGCCAGCCGCAGCGGGAAGGCGATGTTCTCGTAGACCGTCAGGTGCGGGTAGAGCGCGTAGTTCTGGAAGACCATCGACAGGTTGCGATCACGCGGCGCGAGGTCGTTGACCTTCTTCCCGCCGATGATCATGTCGCCGTCGGTGATGTCCTCCAGCCCGACGATCATCCGCAGGAGCGTGGACTTCCCGCAGCCCGAGGGCCCGACGAGGATCAGGAACTCGCCGTCCTCCACGTCGATGCTCACGTCGTTGACGGCGGGGAAGCCGTCGCCGTACTGCTTGACGATGTTCTTCATCTCGATGCCAGCCATGAGCTGATCACCCCTTCACTGCGCCGGAGGTGAGGCCGGCGACGATCTTGCGCTGGAACAGCAGGACAATGATGATGATCGGCACGGTGACTACGACCGAAGCGGTCGCGAGCTGGCCGTACGGTGGGTTGAACGGATCGGGACCCACGAAGTACGACAGCTGGGCCGGCACCGTCCGCGAGGCCGTCGTGGAGGTCAACGAGATCGCGAGCACGAACTCGTTCCACGCGAAGAAGAAGGTCAGGATCGCCGCCGTGAAGACGCCGGGCGCCGCGAGCGGGACGATCACCTTCCGGAAGGCCTGCCACGATGTCGCGCCATCCACCTGGGCCGCCTGCTCCAGCTCCCACGGAATCTCGCGGAAGAAGGCCGAGAGGGTCCAGATCGCCAACGGCAGCGTGAAGGACATGTAGGGGATGATGAGGCCCGGCCACGTGTTGAAGAGGCCGAAGGTCCGCCACATGTCGAACAGCGGCCCGACCAGCGAGACGACCGGGAACATCGCGATGGCCAGGGCCAGCGACAGGACCAGTCGCTTGCCCTTGAACTCGAGCCGCGCGATGGCGTACGCCGCGAGGGTCGCGAACACCACAGCCAGGAAGGTCGCGATGACGGCGATCCCGAAGGAGTTGCGCAGGGCGGCGAGGAAGTCGCCGTTCGACAGGATGTCGCGGTAGTTGTCGAGGGTCGGGTCCTTGGGCAGGAACTGGGCGCTGCCTGCGGCGGTCTCCTCGACCGACTTGAACGACAGCGAGATGATCCAGACGACCGGGAGCAGGCACCACACCAGGATCGCGACGAAGCCGATCCACGTGCCGATGGTGGTCTTGTTCTTCATCAGCCCTCACCCCTCGCCTGGGCCAGGTCGACCCGGAACAACTTGATGATCAACCACGCCAGGACCAGGACGCTGAGGAAGAGGATCACGGACAGTGCCGACCCCAGTCCCAGCTGGACCTGCTCGATGACCTGTCGGTAGGTCAGGAACGACACGGACTCGGTCTCTTGCGCGCCTCGGGTCATCACGAAGATGTTGTCGAAGATGCGATAGGCGTCGAGCGCCCGGAAGAGCACCGCGACCATGATGGCCGCTCGCATGTTGGGAAGGATCACCTTCCACAACCGCTGCCACCAGGTCGCGCCGTCGACCTTCGCGGCCTCGAGCATGTCCTCGGACACCTGCGCGAGTCCGGCCAGGAGCAGCAGCGCCATGAAGGGCGTGGTCTTCCAGATCTCCGAGACCATGATCGCGAACATCGCCGACCAGTGGCCGCCGAACCAGTTGAAGTTCTCGTCGACGAACGGCAGCCAGCCGTTGACGAAGCCGTTGTTGAGGCTGAAGGCGAACTGCCAGGCGAAGGCAGACACCACCGTGATGATGCCGTAGGGGATGAGGATCGACGTGCGGATCGCGCCCCGGGCGAAGATCACGCGGTGCATCACCATCGCGAAGGCGAAGCCGATGACCAGCTCGACGGCCACGGTGAGCACCATGATCAGGACGGTGTTCCACATGTCCTGCCAGAACAGGCTGTCCGTCAGCACCGTCACGTAGTTGTCGATGCCGATGAGCTCGCGGTCGTCGGGCGCGGTCAGGCGGTAGCGGAACAGCGACAGGTAGAGCGCCTGGAGCATGGGCCAGGCCGTGACCAGGAGCATGAGGATCACCGCAGGAGCGACGAGCTTCTGGCCCAGCCGGTTCTCGGCGCGGGAACGGTCGCTCACCTGGGGCTTCTCCCGGACGTCGGCCGGGGGTCTCGCGAGAGTGCTGCTCACAACAGGCTCCTTCCTTGGAGCACGTCCTCGATGTACTGCGCGGACTCCTTCGGAGTCTCCTGGTCCACCGTCGACGGCGGGTGCCACGTGGCCTGGATGGCTCCGGAGATGTCGCTCCAGTAGGGCGTCGGCGTCCGGGGAGCGGCCGCCTCGAGGCTCTCCTGGAACAAGGCCAGCAGTTCGGCGGGGAACAGCTCCTGCACGGCGGGCTGGTCGTAGCCGGCCGGGCTGCTGGGCATGTTCCCGGTGATCTCGGCGTTGATCGCCTGGCTCTCCGGGCTGGTGAGGCACTCCAGCGCCTGCATCGCGATGTCCTGGTGCTTGGAGGACGAGCTGACACCGATGCCGATGCCGCCGTACGGCGGACGCGACTCCTCACCCTCGACCGTACGCGGGTAGCGGGCGTAGCCGATGTCGTCCCCGAGCCGGTCGTCGCCGTAGTTGCCCCAGATGTAGGTCCAGTTGACGAGGAAGGCGCCGTCGTCGCTGCCGAACGTGGTGCCGGCGGTGCCCTCGTTGGAGACGGAGATGTTGGCCGGTGCGGCTTCCGACTCCGCCAGCGTCTGGATCACCTCGGCGGCCGCTCGGCCCGCTTCGGAGTCGATGGTGATCTTGGCGTCGACACCCTTCTCGGTCTCCTCCGCGATCTGGCCGCCGGCGCCGGTGACGAGGGCGTTGATCCACACGCTGTAGCCCTCGTACTTGTTGGCCTGGACGCCGATCTTGCCGCCGTTGGCCTCGGCCGCCTCGATGATCTGCTGCCACGTGACGGGCTGCGACATGTCGAGGTCCGTCTGGTCGACGAAGGACTTGCGGTACCACAGCACCTGGGTGTTCGACCAGAAGGGCGCGACGACGAGCTCGTCCTTCCACGTCGCAGCGGCGGCCGCGCTCTCGAAGGCCTGCTCGCTGAACTTCTGCTGGAGGTCGTCGGGGATGTCGGCCAGGTAGCCGGCCTCGGCGAACTCGGCGGTGAAGGGCGGGTCGATCGACATCAGGTCGATCTCGGTGTCGCCCGCCGCGAGGCGGCGCGCGAGCTGGATGCGTTGCTGGCCCGCGTCCTGGGGGAGCACCTGGGTGGAGATGGTGTAGTCGTCGGTGGAGCACTTCTCGGCGACGGCGTCCTGCCCGCCGCTGTCGGGGTTGATGTACCAGGTGAGCTCGGGGGGACCGCTGTCGCCTCCGCAGGCGGACAGGAGACCGCTCGCGAGAGCGAGAGCTGCGAGCGGTGCCGCCCTCCGTCTCCCCCTGGGCCGGCCTCGTTGCCGGATCGACGGTGCTCGGGACATCCGCGCCCTCCTCGTTTAGTTCGGGCCTCTGGTCTAGTGGTCCCTGACACCATTTGGCAACATTCATCCCATTCCAACGGGTATCCCGCCCACAGGTTGACGAGTAGGGGTTCGATGACGATCTGGCGCGCCCCGGGGCGGATCAACCTGGTCGGTGAGCACACCGACTACAACGACGGCTTCGTCCTCCCCTTCGCCCTCGAGGTCGGGTGCACGGCGTCGGTGTCGACGGCCTCGGACGATGCCGACGGCTGGACGGTCCGCTCGGCGCAGCAGCCCGAGCCGGTCGTCGTACGACGCTCGGGCCTGGCCGACGCCGACCGCGCGGACGTCCCCGAGTGGTCGCGCTACGTGCTGGGCGCGCTGTGGCTGCTCACCGACCGCGGCGTCGACGTCCCTCCATTGGAGATCGAGGTCGACTCCGACGTGCCCTCCGGTGCCGGGCTGTCGTCGTCGGCGGCGCTGGTGTGCTCGGTCGCGCGGGCCGTCGACGACCACCTCGGTCTCGGCCTCGACGACGACGCCCTCTTCGCGCTGACCCGCGACGTCGAGAACGACGCCGTGGGTGCGCCGACCGGCGGGATGGACCAGCTGGTCAGCCTGCGCGGTGAGGCGGGGCACGCCCTCTTCTGCGACATGCGCAGCCACGCGACCAGGTCGGTGCCGCTCGACCTGGCCGGCACCGACCTGGCGGTGCTGGTCGCCGACACGCGCGCACCCCACCGCCACTCCGACGGCGAGTACGGCGCCCGGCGCAGCGGCTGCGAGGAGGCGGCGCGCCGGCTGGGTGTCGACGCCCTGCGCGACGTGACCGCCGACGACCTCGACGCGGCGCTCGACCGCCTCGATGACGAGGAGCTGCGCCGCTACGTCCGCCACGTCGTCACCGAGGACGACCGGGTGCTGTCGGTCGTGCGGCTCCTCGACGACGGCCGGCTCGCCGACATCGGGCCTCTGCTCACCGCGTCGCACCGGTCGATGCGTGACGACTTCCGCATCACCGTGCCGGAGGTCGACACCGCCGTCGACGCGCTGCTGGAGGCCGGCGCGCTCGGGGCCCGGATGACCGGCGGTGGCTTCGGCGGCTGCGTGATCGGGCTGGTGCCTGCGCGGTCCGTCGACGCGGCGAGCGACGCCGTACGACGTGCCTTCGCCGACGCCGGCTTCGCCGAGCCCGACCTCTTCACGGCCCGGCCGGCGCAGGGCGCCCACCGTCTGGAGGGCTGACCCCGCTAACGCTCCGTGGCCCGGTCGGCGGTGCGGCGGATGGCCTCGACGAAGGTGTCGAAGAGCTCGGGCGGCAGGTCGTGGCCCATGCCGTCGATGGTCACCAGCTCGGCGCCGGGGATGGCCGCCGCCGTCGAGCGACCGCCGCTGACGTGGACCATCTTGTCGGCCGTGCCGTGGATGACGAGGGCCGGCACGCGGAGGCTGCGCAGCCGCGGCGTGCGGTCGTCCTGCGTCAGGATGGCCAGCATCTGGCGTACCGCGCCGCTGGCGCTCACGCCGCGGTCGAAGGTCGCCTCCGCGCGGGTGCGGAGGGTGTCGGGGTCCGACGGGTAGGCCGCGGAGCCGATCAGCGACCACATGGCGAGGCTGGTCTCGACGTAGGCGTCGCGCCCGGCCTTGCGCGGAGCGATGAGCCGGGGGAGGAGGGAGGGGTGCTGCCAGCCGACCGTCCGCTTGCCCGTCGTGGAGCTGATGCTCGTCAGCGACCGCACCCGGCCCGGGTGCTCGACGGCCACGGTCTGCGCGATCATCCCGCCCATCGACACGCCCACGAGGTGGGCCGCCTCGAGGGCGAGGTGGTCGAGCAGCGCGACGGCGTCGTGGGCCAGGTCCGACATCGTGTAGGGCACGCTGGCACGGCCCGTCGCGAAGGCCTTGACCAGCTGGTCGGGGCGGGCCGGGGCCGCGATGCGCGACGACTTCCCGGTGTCGCGGTTGTCGTAGCGCACGACGTGGAAGCCGGCGGACGCGAGCTGCTCGCAGAACGCCTGGTCCCACCACGTCATCGGTCCGCTCAGCCCCATCACCAGGAGCAGCGGCTCGTCGTCGGGATCGCCGAAGGTCTGGTAGCAGAGCTCGACCTCGTTGCCGATCGGAGCGCGGAGCTCGTCGGAGGCGACAGGCGGCTGGTCGCTGTCGGGGTGCGGGGCGGACATGGAGCCAGTGAACACGACGCGCGTCCCCAAAAAAACGCATGGTGCCCCGCATCCCCCTTCCGGAGCGGGTTCTGGGCTAGGTTCGAGAACTGTGACACAGCGCACAGTGGCCGCTTTCCTCACCCCGGAAGGCTTTTCACAGCCTTCCGTGGTGGCGGTGCTGCGCGAGAGCTCCGTCATCACGGAGGCGGGTCGCTACGCCGTCGCCGCCCTCGGCTCGCGGAGTGCGAGACGTCGTACGCCGCTGGGCTCGCGCCCGCCGCGGACGGGCGAGCCGGTGCTGCTGGTCCCGGGCTTCCTCGCCGGCGACTCCTCGCTCGCGCCGATGAGCCGGAGGCTGCGCGACCAGGGCTTCCGCACCTATCGCGCGGACATCCGCGCCAACGTCGGGTGCACGCTGTCGGCAGCCGCGCAGCTCGAGGAGCGGCTCGAGGAGATCGCGCAGCGGCGTGGCTCGCACGTGCGGATCGTCGGCCACAGCCTCGGCGGCATGCTGGCCAGGGGAGTCGCGGCCCGGCGCCCCGACCTCGTCGCGGGCATCGTGACGTTGGGCAGCCCGATGCTGGCGCCGGGCGCGCACCACGTGTCGCTGGCGCGCAGCGTCGACCTGCTCGTGCGGCTCAACCGGGCCGGGATGCGCGGGCTGATGGCGGAGGACTGCGTGGCCGGGCACTGTGCCCAGGAGAGCTTCGACCAGGCGCGCGCGGCGCTGCCGGAGGGCGTCGACTTCACCGCGATCTTCTCCCGGCGCGACGGCATCGTCGACTGGCGTGCGTGCATCGACCCGGTCGCGCGGCCGGTGGAGGTGCGCTCGTCCCACGTGGGGATGGCGTTCGACCCGGTCGTGATCAGCGCGGTGTCGACCGCGCTGCGGCCGGCGGTGGCAGCGTCAGTTGTCGAAGTCGATCGTGGAGAGATTGCGTAGCTTGGCGAGCTGGTGCTCGGCGGTGATCGAGCGGATCGTGCCGCTGCGCGAGCGCATCACCAGCGAGTGGGTGGTGACGCCGTCGCCGCGGTAGCGCACGCCGCGCATGAGCTCGCCGTCGGTGATGCCGGTGGCCACGAAGAAGGCGTCGTCGCCGGTGACCAGGTCGTCGGTGCCGAGCACGACGTCGCGGTCGAGGTCGTGGCCGGCGTCGAGGGCGCGCTGGCGCTCGTCGTCGTCCTGCGGCCAGAGCTGGCCCTGGATCTTGCCGCCGATGCACTTCATCGCGCACGCGGCGATGATCCCCTCGGGGGTGCCGCCGATGCCGAGCATCAGGTCGACGCCGGTGTCCGGGCGGGCCGCCATGATCGCTCCGGCCACGTCGCCGTCGGTGATGTACTTGATGCGAGCCCCGGTCTCGCGGATGCTCTCGACGAGCTGCGCGTGGCGCGGCCGGTCCAGCAGCACGACGGTGACGTCGTGGATGGAGATGCCCTTGGCCTTGGCGACGCGGGCGATGTTCTCCTTGACCGGCAGCCGGATGTCGACCACGTCGGCGGCCTCGGGCCCGGTGGCGAGCTTGTCCATGTAGAAGACCGCGCTGGGGTCGTACATCGAGCCGCGCGGCGAGACCGCCAGCACCGAGATCGCGTTGCTCATGCCCTTGGCGGTCAGCGTCGTGCCGTCGATCGGGTCGACGGCCACGTCGCACTCGGGTCCGGTGCCGTCGCCGACCTGCTCGCCGTTGAAGAGCATCGGGGCGTTGTCCTTCTCGCCCTCGCCGATCACCACGGTGCCGCGCATCTCGACGGTGGAGATCATGTAGCGCATCGCCTCGACCGCGACGCCGTCGGCGTCGTTCTTGTCGCCGCGACCGACCCAGCGCCCGGCCGCCATCGCGGCCGCCTCGGTGACGCGGACCAGCTCGAGGGCGAGGTTGCGTTCGGGCTGCGGGGCGAGCTGGGACGAGGTGGGGCTCATGTCGCGCATGTTATCGGCGCGCGGCGTAGCGACTCACCGCGGTCGCCTTGGCCGACAGCCACACCTCGCGACCCGGCGCCAGCTCGAGCTCCGTCGCGGCTGCGGGCGTCAGGTCGGCGAGCAGGTCGGGGGAGGCGTGCACCAGCAGGCGTACGGCGTCACCGTGCGGCGCGAGCGTCGCGATCGGGCCGTGCCAGCGCAGCCGCGTCGATCCCTCGGGCTCGTGCAGCGACACCACCACCGCGTCGGGGGTGAACGCCATCAGCTCGTCGCCGTCGGCGACCAGGTTGAGACCCACGAGCCGGGCCACGTGGGAGGTGCGGGGCTCGGCGGCGACGTCGGCGGGTCGTCCGACCTGCACCACCTGGCCGTCGTCGAGGACGAGGACGCGGTCGGCCAGGGTCAGCGCGTCGATCGCGTCGTGGGTGACGAGCAGCGCGATGCCCGGGAAGTCGCGCAGGTGGCGGCCGAGCTCGATCCGCAGCGCCATCTGCACCGACACGTCGAGCCCGGTGAAGGGCTCGTCGAGCAGCAGCACGTCGGGCTCGGTCGCGAGGGCCCGCGCGATGGCGACCCGCTGCGCCTGCCCGCCTGAGAGCTCGCGGGGCTTGCGGGCCGCGAGTTCCGCGATGCCGAAGCGCTCGAGCCAGTCCCGCGCCACCGCCTCGGCGGCCGCACGGGGCTCGCCGCGGGCGCGCAGCCCGAAGGCGACGTTGTCGAGGGCGGAGAGGTGCGGGAAGAGCAGCTGCCCCTGGAACACCAGGCCGACCCGACGCTCGCGCACGGGCAGCGTCAGCAGGTCGGCGTCGCCGAGACGGGCGCTCCCGTCGACGTCGACGAGTCCGGCGACGGCGTGGAGCAGCGAGCTCTTGCCGGCGCCGTTGGGACCGATGACGGCCAGCACCTCGCCCGGCTCGGCGGTGAACGCGGCCTCGACCCGGTCGGCGACCCGCAGGTCGGCCACCAGTCGTCTCCTCGGCGCCGCGCTCATGGCGTACCCAGCCAGCGGTCGCGCAGCGCGACGAGGACGCCGATCGAGACCAGCAGCATCACCAGGCTCAGCGAGAGGGCGGCGTCCTGGTCGGACTGCCGGGTGACGTAGATCAGCGTCGGCATCGTCTGGGTGGTGCCGGGGTAGTTGCCGTTGAAGGTGATGGTGGCGCCGAACTCGCCGAACGAGCGGGCCCACCCGAGGACGGTCCCGGCGACCACGCCGGGCAGGGCCAGCGGCACCGTGACGCGGCGGAAGGTCGTCCACCTCGTCGCGCCGAGGGTCGCGGCCGCCTCGTCGAACCTGGGGTCGGCCGAGCGGAACGCGCCCTCGATGGAGATCACCACGAACGGCATCGAGACGAAGACGTGCGCGAGCACGACGCCGTAGGTCGTGAAGGGGAAGGCGAAGCCGGTCAGCTCGAGCAGGGGCTCGCCGATGACGCCGGTGCGTCCGAAGGCGCTGCGCAGCGCGACGCCGGCGACGACCGGCGGCAGCACCAGCGGCACCGTGACCAGCGCGCGCACGGCACCGCGTCCGCGGAAGTGGACCCGCGCGAGCAGCCAGGCGAGGGGGAGCCCGAGGAGCAGGCAGATCGCGATGGCGACGGTCGAGGTGAGCAGCGAGATGCGCAGGGCGTCGACCGCGGTCTGCGAGGTCAGGTGACCCGGCAGCGCCTGCCAGTCGGTGCTCGCGACCATCGCCACGAGCGGGACGACGAGGAGGAGCGTGGCGACGGCGGCGGGCACGACGAGGAGCGCCGGCGGCCGGCCGAGGCGGTCCCTCACGGGCTGCCGAACCCGGCATCGTCGAGGATCGCCTGCCCCTCGTCCGAGGTGACCCACGCGACCCACGCGGCGGCGAGCTCGGGGTCCCCGGACTGCTCCAGCGTCGCGGCGAGGTAGGAGGTGGGGGCGGCCTCCGCGCCGGGGATCTCCACGGCGTCGACGTCGTCGGCCGCCGCGACCGCGTCGGTCGCGTAGACCAGGCCGGCGTCGACCTCGCCCGAGACCACCTTGTCGAGGGTGGCGCGGACGTCCTCCTCGAGGCTCACCGGCTCCGCCCTGACGCCGGCGGCGTCGAGCACCGCGGTGGCGACCTTGCCGCACGGCACCTCGTCGGCGCAGCGCACCCACGTGGCGTCGCCCAGGTCGTCGAGCGACTCGACGCCGGCCGGGTTGCCCGGTGGTACGACGATCGTGAGGACGTTGGTCGCGAAGGTCTCGACCTCGCCGGTCACGCCGGCGTCCTCGGCCAGCTGCATCGACGCCTCGTCGGCGGTGGCCAGCACGTCGCCGGGGGCGCCGTCGGCGACCTGCTCGGCGAGGTCGGTGCTCGAGCCGAAGGAGAGGACGACGTCGACGTCGTGCTCCTCCTCGAACGGTGTGGCGAGCTCCTCGAAGACGTCGGTGAGCGACGCGGCGGCCAGGACGGTCAGCTCGTCGTCGCCGCCTGCGGCCCCGTCCCCACAGGCGGTGAGGGGGAGCAGCAGGGCCAGGACGGCCAGCCGCCTCACCCGTGAGCCGCTCACTGCGCCTCTCACTGGGGCACCTCCACGACGACGTTGGTCGACTTCACGCTGGCGATCGCGCGCACGCCGGGCTCGAGGCCGAGCTCGTCGGCGGCGTCGGTGCTCATCAGCGACACCACCCGGTAGGGGCCGCAGATCATCTCGACCTGCGCCATCACCGGGTCGCGCTTGACCCGCGTGACGATCCCGCTCATCCGGTTGCGCGCGCTCACGGTGCCCGCGCGGGTGCGGTCGCGCTCCGCGAGCTCGCCCGACTCCGCGAGGTGCTCGGCGAGCTCGGCCAGGTCGCGACCGTCCACCGTCGTGCGGCCACCGTCGCGGCGCGAGGGCAGGCGGCCGGCGTCCACCCAGCGGCGTACGGTGTCGTCGCTGACCGCCAGGATCTCGGCTGCCTCCGCGACTCGGTAGGTGACCACCCGTGGAGTATGCCGCACGTGCGGCTGATTCATCGCGCTTCCACCGCGCATGCGGTTGCCGTACCCGGCCGCGGGGTGCTCAGGGGCCGACTGGGAGGATGGTCCCGTGAGTGGGCAGGGACAGCCGAGCCGTTACACGCGCTCGTTCAGCGGGATGACCGGAGCCCTCATCGTCACGGTCGTCGCCGTGCTGGCCTTCGTGGCGTGGCGCGGGCTCTGGCGCACCGACGTGGAGACCGAGCCGGAGGCGGTGGACTGGCAGGCGCGCGTCGAGCTGGCGCAGCAGGCGGACCTCGCCGTCGTCCACCCGCGCGAGCTGCCGGCGGGGTGGACCGCCACCAGCACCGAGCTGGCCGCGGGCGACGACCCGCGCTGGAGCCTCGGCGTGCTCACCGACGAGGGCCGCTTCGTCGGCATCCGGCAGCAGGACACCTCGGTCTCCGACCTCGTCGAGCTCTACGTCGACGAGGAGGCCGTCGCCGGTGACGACGTCACGGTCGACTCCGACATCGCCGACACCTGGCAGACCTGGTCCGACGAGGGCGGCGACGTCGGCTACTCCACCGAGCTCGGTGACGAGGCGCTCCTGGTCTACGGCTCCGCCCCGGCCGAGGACATCGAGGTCTACCTCGGCCTGCTCACCCGCTGAGACGTCCGGTCCGCACCGTCGAGCGGTGGCCGAGGCGGGTTCTCAAGCGGCGGAACCCGCGTGGCGCACCGCTGGTCGGCGCGCCGCGGCGTGTCGGCGTACGAGCGGTGGCCGAGGCGGGTTCTCAAGCGGCGGAACCCGCGTGGCGCACCGCTCCGCCTAGGTCCGAGCCAGACAATCAGTCGTCGTCGGTGCCGATGGCCTCGTCGAGGCGCTTGCGGGCGCCGTCGAGCCACTGCTGGCAGATCTTGGCGAGCGCCTCGCCGCGCTCCCAGAGCGCGAGTGACTCCTCGAGGGTCGTCCCGCCGGCCTCGAGGGTGCGGACCACCTCGATGAGCTCCTCGCGAGCCTCTTCATAGCTCGGCTGCTCGGGGGTGGCGTCACTCATCGGGGTCCTCCTCGACCAGGGTGGCTGCTTCGATGCGGTCTGTCGTGGCGTGGATGCGTCCGTCGGCGATTCGGACGGAGACCGCGGCGCCGACCGCGGCCTGCGCGACGGACGTGACGACGTGGCCGTCGGCGTCCTGGAGCACGGCGTAGCCCCGCTGCAGGGTGGCGAGCGGCGAGAGGGCCTGGGCCCGCGCGCGCTGGTGGCCGATGTCGTCGCTCGCCCGGTCGAGGCGGTGGGAGAGGGTGCGTCGGGCGCGGGCGAGCAGGTCGTCGACCTCGTCGGAGCGGGCGGTGAGCAGGTTGCGCGGGTCGGCCATGGCCGGGCGTGAGCGCACCTGGGCCAGCCACTCCTGCTCGCGCGCGATGCGCTGCGTGACCACCTGGCGCAGCCGGTCGCGCGCCCACGTGACGCCCTGGACCTCCTCGGCCATGTCGGGGACGACCAGCTTGGCGGCGTCGGTGGGGGTCGAGGCCCGGACGTCGGCGACGAGGTCGAGCAGCGGCTGGTCGGGCTCGTGGCCGATCGCGGACACCACGGGCGTACGCATCCGGTGCACGGCCCGGATCAGCGCCTCGTCGGAGAACGGCAGCAGGTCCTCGATCGAGCCGCCGCCGCGTGCGACCACGACCACGTCGACCTCGGCGTGGCGCTCGAGCCGGTCGAGCGCCTCCATCACCTCGGCGGCGGAGCGCGTGCCCTGCATGGCGGCGTAGGCGACCTCGAACTGCACAGCCGGCCAGCGTCGCAGCGCATTTTCGCGGACGTCCCGCTCGGCGGCGCTGTTGGGAGCGGTCACCAGGCCGACCCGGGCGGGGAGGAACGGCAGGTCGCGCTTGAGCTCGGCGGCGAAGAGCCCCTCGGCGGCGAGGAGCTGCCGGCGCCGCTCGAGGCGGGCGAGCAGCTCGCCGATGCCGACCATCCGGATCTCGCGCGCGGCCAGGGAGAACGACCCCCGGTTGGCGTAGAAGCTGGGCCGCGCGTGCACGACGACGCTGGCGCCCTCGACGAGGGGCGGGTTCATCGAGTCGACGAGCGACCGGGGACAGGTCAGCGTGACCGAGATGTCGGCCACGGTGTCGCGCAGCGTCATGAACACGGTCTGCATGCCCGGGCGCCGGTTGACCTGGGCGATCTGGCCCTCGACCCAGACGCCGCCCAGCTTGTCGATCCACTGCGCGACGGCGTTGGCGACGGCCCGGACCGGGGCCGGCGACTCAGCCGTGGCGTCGCGGAGTGAGGGCACGCGGCGAGGATAGGGGAGGCCGCGGACACGCCCGTAGACTCGCCCCCATGAGCACCGACCTCGGCCTTCCTCCCGTCCTCGACCCCGAGACCGCGAAGAACGTGCTGCTCGCCGCCCCCCGCGGCTACTGCGCCGGCGTGGACCGGGCCGTGATCACGGTCGAGAAGGCGCTCGACCTCTACGGAGCGCCCGTCTACGTCCGCAAACAGATCGTGCACAACAAGCACGTCGTGGCCAACCTCGAGTCGCGCGGCGCGATCTTCGTCGAGGAGCTCGACGAGGTCCCCGAGGGACGGACCGTGGTCTTCTCCGCCCACGGCGTCTCGCCGGCCGTCCACGCGCAGGCGGCCGAGCGCGGCCTGAAGACGATCGACGCCACCTGCCCGCTGGTGACGAAGGTCCACCACGAGGCCCGGCGGTTCGCCTCCGACGACTACGACATCCTGCTCATCGGGCACGCCGGGCACGAGGAGGTCGAGGGCACGGCGGGTGAGGCGCCCGAGCACATCCAGCTCGTCGAGAGCCCCGCGGACGTCGCCGGCATCGAGGTCCGCGACCCCGCCAAGGTGGCTTGGCTCTCCCAGACGACGCTGAGCGTCGACGAGACCCTCGAGACGGTCGCGGCGATCCGGGAGAAGTTCCCGCTGCTGCTCGACCCGCCGAGCGACGACATCTGCTACGCCACGCAGAACCGCCAGCTCGCGATCAAGGAGATCTCCGCGGCCGCCGACCTGGTGATCGTCGTCGGCTCCCGCAACTCCTCCAACTCGGTGCGGCTCGTCGAGGTGGCCCTCGAGGCCGGCGCCAAGGCGTCCTACCTCGTCGACGACCACACGGAGATCGACGAGGCCTGGCTCGACGGTGTCGAGACCGTGTCCGTCACCTCCGGCGCCTCGGTGCCCGAGGACCTCGTCGAGGGCGTGCTCTCCTTCCTCTCCGAGCGCGGCTTCCCCGACGCGCGCGCCGTGCACTCAGCCGAGGAGTCGCTGATCTTCGCGCTGCCGCCCGAGCTGCGACGCGACCTCCGCGCGGCGCAGAAGGCCTGACGGGCACCACGATGGCGCGCTACCTCGACATCCACCCCGACAACCCGCAGCCGCGACTCGTCACCCAGGTCGTCGAGGCCCTGCGCGCCGACCAGCTCATCGCCTATCCGACCGACTCCGGCTACGCCCTCGGGGCCCGGCTCGGCAACCGCGACGGGCGCGACCGGATCCTGAAGATCCGCGACCTCGACGACCGTCACCACTTCACCCTGATGTGCAAGGACTTCTCCCAGCTCGGGCAGTTCGTCCACGTCGACAACAGCGCGTTCCGGGCGATCAAGGCCGCGACCCCCGGTCCCTACACCTTCATCCTCCCCGCGACGGGCGAGGTGCCCAAACGGCTGATGCACCCGA
The DNA here is from genome assembly GCF_024199985.1 of Nocardioides pinisoli. Taxonomy (GTDB): domain Bacteria; phylum Actinomycetota; class Actinomycetes; order Propionibacteriales; family Nocardioidaceae; genus Nocardioides; species Nocardioides pinisoli. The sequence continues at coordinate 401,318 of NZ_JANARS010000005.1, read as the reverse complement.
AGAAGCGCACTGTCGGCGTCCGCATCCCCGACCACACGCTGGTCTGCGCCCTGCTCGAGGAGCTCGGCGAGCCCATCCTCACCAGCACCCTCATCCTCCCCGGTGAGACCGAGGCGCGGACGATGGGCTGGGAGATCAAGGAGGACCTGGACCACGTCGTCGACATCGTGGTCGAGTCGGGTGAGGTGACCGCCGAGCCCACGACGGTGATCGACTGGTCCGACACCGAGCCCGTCGTCGTACGCCGCGGGGCGGGCGACCCGTCGCGCTTCGAGGCCTGACCACCGGTCAGTCCAGCCTCGCGACCTTCCAGACGACGTCGTAGGCGTCCTTGCTGTCGCCCGGGCCGGGTTCGTTCCACAGCAGCATTCCCGCAGCGAGGGCGACGTCGACCTCGTGCGGCCCCATGCCGACGCGGCCCAGGCTGAGGTCATCGAGGTCGAGGAGGTAGGTGCGTGCCGGGGTGCCCGGCTCGATCATCAGCGCACCCAAGAACGTGCGGGCAGTTGCAAGCACCACGTGCCCGTCGTCGCCAGCGAGGGCTGAGACCCCGCGGATGGCCACGGGCACCTCGCCCGGGCGGTAGACCATCGTGACCTGGCTCCCCTCGCAGGGGAAGGTCACGACGGGGACATCGCCGGCCAGGACGACGTCGGGCGCCGCGTCCGGGAAGTCCGTGGGTCGCTCGCAGCCGGCAGGAAGGTCCTCTGCCACGACGGTCGACCCCTCGGCGCGCGTGAGGACCACCCGTCCGTCCGGGTGGGCGGTCAGCCGCATGCCGGAACCCCACGTGGCGGCGGCGCCTTCCAGGTCGGGCTCCGGGTCGGCCGGGCCGCCGTCCGGCACGGGCGCCGACCACCAGCGCATCGGACCGGGGTTGCCTTCCATGATGCTGCCGACGTATACCCGGTCCTCGTGCAGCTCGAGGCGGGGTGGCACGTGCACCTCGAGCCCGTAGGGGACCTCCACCACCTCACGGCGCCACTGACGTGCGGCGCGATCGAAGACCAGCACGGAGTGACCGTTGCCCTGCCCGACGCCGAGCACCAAGCGGTCGACGTCGAGGGCCAGCGGCTGCATGCCGTAGAGGTTGGCGGGCGGGTCGGGCAGCCAGTCCGTCGTCCCGGTGCGTGGGTCCAGCAACCCCAGGAGCGCGCCGACGCTGGGACCGGTCCGACGGTTGCGAAGGACCAGCCCGTCGGCGGTCAGGCCCTCGAGGCGGTCGTGCCGGAAGAACTCGTCGCTGCCGTCGTCCCTCCACGTGGTGCGAGTGGAGGCAATGACGTCGAGGCGTGCCTCGTCCGCGCTGTCGAGGCCGAGGTGGACGACCTCGGTGGGCGCGGGAGCGGGGTCCGGGTCGGCGGGGCGGGAGAGCACGGCGACAGCCGCGAGCACTGCCGTGGTCGACAGCGCGGCCGCCGCGACCGCCAACCCGGTACGCCGACGTGCGCGGCGACCGCCGGCATCCGCGATCGCGGCCGCGTCCACGCTGAAGGCGGGCTCGTCGGCCAAGGCGTCTCGCAGGGCAGTCCGCAGGTCGGCGCTCACGGCATGACCCCCTCGGCGTGGGTGCGAGCGGCCGGTTCGGGGTCGGCCAGCTCGCCCCCGTGCCGGGCGTAGGCCACCCGCAGGGCGGCCAGCCCTCGTGCCGTCTGGCTCTTCACCGTGCCCGTGCGACAGCCGAGCACCTCGGCCACCGTCTCCACACTGAGGTCCTCGTAGTAGCGCAGCACCACGCAGGCCCGCTGCCGCGGGGGCAGGTCGGCGAGCGCGGCCATGAGCAGCGCGCGGTCGGCCACCCCGTCGGTGGGGTCGGTGGCGGGGCGCTCGCCGAGACGGAGGGTGGGAACCTCCCGGGAGGAGCCCTTGCGGCTCTGGTCGATGGCGACCCGCACCGCCGTACGGCGGGCATAGGCGCGGACATCCCGCTCCGGGTCGAGGCGCGGCCACGCCAGGTACACGCGGATGAAGGCCTCCTGGACGACGTCGGCGGCCCGGTCCCAGTCGCCGCACATGAGGTACGCCGTCCGGCGCAGGCCGGGAGCGCACGCCGCGGCGAAGGCAGCGAACTCGGTGTCGTCCCGTCGTGCCATGTCACCTCCCGGCCTCCACTGTCAGTGTGGATACGTGCCGGGCCCAGCAACAGGTTGCAGCGAGGTGGACCGGACCGGGTCAGCGGGCAGGCTGGCCCAGCTCGTGCTCGAGCTCGGAGACCAGGTCGCCCTTGCGGTGCAGGCGCCAGGCGAGCCAGCCCAGGCACAGGGCGTAGCCGACGAACAGGGCGATGCCGTGGGTGGCGACGCCGGAGACGACGGCCTGTAGGACGCTGTCGCGGGGGTCGGCGATCGCGTCACGGGCCACGAGGGAGACGAAGGCGAACACCGCCACCATCAGGACCGGCGGCAGCAGCGCGACCAGGTAGAAGTCCTGCCGTCGCACGAGCGCCGCCAGACCCAGGCAGAGCGCCATGAAGCAGAGGTCGAAGAACAGCGTGAGGCTGCCGACGAGCAGCACGTCGACCGCGACGGCCGTGAGGGTGAGGGCCACTCCCAGCAGCACGACCTGGCGGCCCGGCTCCTGCCCGGCCTGCCCGAACGCACCGGTCCGTGTCACGAGGCTCAACCTAGGACCGATCTCAGGCGCCCTGGGCGCGGCGCGCCGTGACCGGCCCCGTGCCGGGGTGCTCGTCGAGGAGCTCGTCGAGCGTCGGGTCGCCCGTGGCGCCCGGGACGTCGTCGAGGACCTCGAGCTCGGGGGCGGCCGCCGAGCGGGCCACGGTCTCGACCTGGCGGGGGCCCTCGAGGCGGTCGTTGGTGACGCCGAGCTCGGCGAAGCGGCGAGCGGACACCAGCACCCGCCCCTCGAGCGATCCCATCGCCTGGTTGTAGGCGACGACGCTCGCGTTGAGGGAGCGGCCGACCTTGTCGAGGTGCCCGGCCATCGAGCCCAGCCGGGCGTGGAGCTCCTGGCCGAGCCGCTGCACCTCCTGCGCCTGGGCGTTGAGCACCTCGTGCTGCCACCCCTGGGCGACCGTGCGCAGCAGCGCGATGAGCGTCGACGGGGTGGCCAGGACGACGTTGCGGGTCGCGGCCTGCTCGACGAGGTCGGGCACGGCCTGCAGCGCGGCCTGGAGGATCGCCTCGCCGGGGAGGAACAGCACGACGAACTCCGGCGTCCCGGACAGCGCCTCCCAGTAGCGCCGCGACCCGAGGTCGCTGACGTGCTTGCGCACGTGCTCGCCCAGCCGGGTGAGCGCCCGCTCGTGCTCGGCGGCGTCGTCGGCCCCGGTGAGGTCGAGGAAGGCGGCGAGGGGCGCCTTGGCGTCGACCGCGATGGTGCGCCCGCCGGCGAGGGTGACGACGAGGTCGGGGCGCAGCCGTCCGTCGTCGAGGCGCGTCTGCTCGGCGAAGTCGCAGTGGTCGACGAGCCCGGCCAGCTCGACGGTCCGACGCAGGTGCAGCTCGCCCCACTGCCCGCGGACCTGCGGCTTGCGCAGCGCGGTCGCGAGGGTGTGGGTCTCGTGCCGCAGCACGTCGGTGGAGTGGCGTACGTCGGTCACCTGTTGGTGGAGCTGCGCCTGCCAGGCGGTGCGGTCGTGGGCCAGGTCGCTCAGCTGGTCCTGCAGCCGCTCGAGGCCGTCGCGGACGACGGCGTGGTCGGCGACGCGCTGCTGGAGCGCGGCGATCGCCGGGTCGTCGGCCGGGCGGCTGCGTGCCCACAGCACGCCGATCACGGCACCGAGGCCGAGCCCGACGGCGAGCACGGCCGCCAGGGTCAGCACGAGGGGGAAGGTGTCCATGTGCCCAGCATGGGGGCGACCACCGACATCGCCTCGGATCCGTGCCCGTCGACGCGGAGCCTGGTCAGCCCAGGAGCGCGGACGCCTCGTCCAGGCGGTGGAGCTCGTCGGGGCCGAGCTCGACCGTGCTCGAGGCGACCACCTCGTCGAGCTGGGTGGCGTCGGTGGCCGAGGCCAGCGGCGCGACGACGTGGGGCCGCACCCGCAGCCAGGCCAGCGCGACGCTCGCCGGAGCGACCTCGTGGTCCCGCGCCACCGCCTCGACGGCGTCGAGAAGGGCGAGGCCGGCCGGCGTGAGGAGGGGCGTCACCCCGGCGCCGCGGGCCCGTCCCTCGGTGTCGGCGCGGGTGCGGTACTTCCCGGACAGGAAGCCGCCGCCGAGGGCCCGGTAGGGCAGGACCGCGAGGTCGGATGCAGCTGCGAGCGGCGCCAGCGCGGACTCGTACGGCTCCCGGTGCACCAGGCTGTAGTGGGGCTGCAGCGCGACCGGCGCCGCGAGCCCGCCCTCCTCGGCCGCCCGGAGCCACCGGGCCACGGTGTCGGCGTCGAAGTTGGACAGGCCGTAGGCACGGACCTTGCCGGCCCGGACCAGCGCGTCGAACGCGACCGCGCTCTCCTCGACGGGCGTCTCGACGTCCTGGTAGTGGGCGAAGCAGAGGTCGAGGTGGTCGGTGCCGAGCCGGCGCAACGACTCGTCGACCGCGGCCGTCACCACGGGAGCCGCGAGTCCGTCGAAGCGCGCATGGTTGCCCACCTTGGACACGACGACCATCCGGTCGCGATTGCCTCTGTCGCGCAACCACTCGCCGAGGATCGTCTCGGCCGCACCGTCGGAGTAGGTGTCGGCCGTGTCGACCAGGGTGCCGCCGGCGGCCGCGAACCGGTCGAGGACGGCGTGCGACCCAGCGGCATCGGTCGTGCGGCCGAAGGTGTTGGTGCCCAGCCCCAGGGGCAGCGCCAGCGCGTCGCCCCATCGTCGGTCTTGGCTGCCGCGGTCGGGCTGCGGCGTGGCTGTCTGTGGTCCCCCGGGATCAGGCATGCGAACCATCAGACCAGACGGCGCCGACAGGGACGCCGTCCGCACCTCAGCCGTCGGCGGCCGCGACGGGCGCGCCGCGGAACGTGCGCCGGTAGGCCGAGGGCGACACTCCGAGGGAGGCACGCAGGTGCTGGCGCAACGAGGCGGCGGTGCCGATCCCGGCTCGAGCCGCGACGTCGTCGACGGTCAGGTCGGTCTCCTCGAGGAGGTGCTGGGCGTGCCGGACCCGTTGCTGGGTGACCCAGGCGCCGGGGGACTGGCCGGTCTCCTCGCGGAAGCGCCGGGTGAAGGTGCGCACGCTCATCGAGGCCTGCCGGGCGAGGGTCGCGACGTCGAGGGGCTGGTCGAGGTGCGCCTGCGCCCAGGCACGTACGTCGCTGGTGGCCTCGTCGACGCGACGCGGGACGTGGCGCTCGATGAACTGCGCCTGCCCCCCGTCGCGCCAGGGCGGGACCACCATGTGGCGGGCGACCGCGTTGGCGACCGCGGTGCCGTGGTCGCTGCGCACGAGGTGGAGGCAGAGGTCGATGCCGGCACTCAAGCCCGCCGACGTCAGCACCCGGCCGTCGTCGGTGAACAGCACGTCCTCGTCGACGGCGATGGCGGGGTAGAGGCGGCGGAAGTCGTCGGCGTACTTCCAGTGCGTCGTCGCACGGTGCCCGTCGAGGATCCCGGCCGCCGCGAGCACGAACGCCCCGGTGCAGATCGAGACCCAGCGGGCGTCAGCGGGCACGGAGGCGAGAGCGGCGCGGAGGTCGTCGTCGATCGTCCCGTCCTGTCGCGGTCCGCGGACCTGGGTGCCGGGCACGACCACCGTCTGCGCCCGGGCGAGGGCGTCCACGCCGGCCGCCGGCGCGATGGCGTAGCCGCCGGTCGCCTGCACGGGTCGCCCGTCCAGCGTCACCACCGCGACCTCGTAGAGCGGGTCGCCGGCGGCGTCGTGGGCCTCGCCCAGCACCTGGGGCGGGATGGTGAGGTCGTAGCCGATGACGGGCGCGACCGCGAGCACGACCACACGGTGCGGTGCGGGAGAGGCCATGGCCGAATTCTTGCACATGTTGGCGTTCCGGCCACTCGTGGACCGGGTGCGGTCGCCGGGAGACTGGCGCGGTGACCACGACCACCCCCTCCGAGCCGGCCCTCCAGCGACCGCAGGGCCTGCACTGGGCCTGGGTCGTCGCCGCCGTGGCGTTCGTGACGCTCGTCGGCGCGGCGGCCTTCAGGTCGGTGCCGGGCGTGTTGATCGAGCCGCTGCACGACGAGTTCGGCTGGTCGCACGGCCTGATCGGCTCGGCGGTGTCGCTCAACCTCATGCTGTTCGGCCTGATCTCACCGTTCGCGGCGGCGCTGATGGACCGCTTCGGCGTCCGGCCGGTCGTCACGTTCGCGCTGGTGATGGTCGCGGTGGGCAGCGGGCTGACCGTCTTCATGACCGAGCCGTGGCAGCTGGTCGTCTGCTGGGGCCTGCTCGTGGGCATCGGCACGGGCTCGATGTCGATGGCCTTCGTCGCGACGATCACCAGCCGGTGGTTCGTGGCCCGGCGCGGGCTCGTCAGCGGCATCCTCACCGCCGGCAACGCCACCGGCCAGCTCGTCTTCCTGCCCGTGGTGGCGTGGCTGGCGACCCACCACGGCTGGCGTACGGCGGCCCTCCTGGCCGCCGCGGCCGCGCTGGCCGTCGTACCGCTCGTCCTGCTCCTGCTGCGCAACCACCCGATCGACCTCGGGCTGCGGGCCTACGGCGCGACCGACGCCGACCCCGGCCCGCCGCCGCACCAGCAGGTCGGGTCGAGCGCGGGCCGGGCCCTCGGCGTGCTGCGCGACGCCATGCGGAGCCGCACCTTCTGGCTCCTCGGCGGAGGCTTCGCGATCTGCGGGATGACGACCAACGGGCTCATCGCGACCCACTTCGTCCCGGCGGCGCACGACCACGGCATGCCGGCCACCACGGCCGCCTCCCTGCTCGCGGTCGTCGGCATCTTCGACGTCGTCGGCACGATCGCCTCGGGCTGGCTCACCGACAAGGTCGACCCGCGGCTGCTGCTGGTCGGCTACTACGTCCTGCGCGGCGTCGGCCTGATGACCCTGCCCGCGCTCATGGCGCCGCACGTCGCGCCCAGCATGTGGGTCTTCATCATCGTCTACGGCCTCGACTGGGTGGCGACGGTCCCGCCGACGGTCGCCCTGTGCCGGGAGTGGTTCGGCGCGGCGGCCGGCCCGATCGTCTTCGGCTGGGTCTTCGCCAGCCACCAGGTGGGCGCGGCCGTCGCGGCGACCGGTGCCGGCGTGGTCCGCGACGTCACCGGCGGTTACGACCCCGCGTTCTACGCCGCGGCCGGGCTCTGCGCCGTCGCCGCGCTGATGTCGTACGCCATCGCGCGCACGCCGCAGCCCGCGGTCCAGCGGACGAGGGCCGGGGTGGTGTGAGGCTCAGTGCAGGTCGACGACGACCGGGGCGTGGTCCGACGGCGAGCCCGTGCCCTGCGCCGGGTCGCGCTCGTCGCGGTCGACGAAGGCGCCGCTGACCCGCGAGGCGAGGGCGGGGGAGGCGAGGACGAAGTCGATCTTGAGGCCGCGGTCGCGCTCGAAGCGCTGGCGGTAGTAGTCCCAATAGGTGTAGCCGGGGTCGTGGGCGCGGGTCACCTCGGCGTAGCCGTCGTCGAGGAACCCCTGGAAGGCGGCCCGCTCGGGCGGCGTCACGTGCGTCGACTTCGCGAACTGCTTGACGTCGAAGACGTCGTCGTCGGTGGGGCAGATGTTCCAGTCGCCGACCAGGGCGGTCTGGCCGTCGAGCCAGCCGCTCGCGGTCGTGCGCAGCCGCGCCAGCCAGTCGAGCTTGTAGACGTAGTGCGGGTCGTCGGGCTTGCGGCCGTTGGGGACGTAGAGCGACCAGATGCGCACCCCGCCGCAGGTCGCCCCGATCGCGCGCGACTCGGCCGCCACGGGGTCGCCCCACCCCGGCATGTCGGTGAAGCCCACCTCGACGTCCTCGAGGCCCACGCGCGAGAGCAGTGCGACGCCGTTCCACTGGTTCAGCCCGGCCACCGCGATGTCGTAGCCGAGCGCCTGCAGACCCATCAGCGGCAGCTGGTCCTCGCGCGCCTTGGTCTCCTGCAGGGCGAGCACGTCGATGTCGTGGCGCTGCACGAACGCCTCGACGCGATCGATGCGGGAGCGGAGGGAGTTGACGTTCCAGGTCGCGATGCGCACGCGTCCACCCTAAGGAAGGCGGTTCGCGCCGAACGCCGTGGGGCGAGGAAGTCTTTGCACCGCAAACCCTTTACAGATCGGGGCCCCGTGGGGGAAGTTCGTCGGCACGCACCTGTCTCGGGAACTAGTGCAAGCTCCTGCTCCACCCTGTCGGACGCTGACCCCATCACTCTTCTGGTCACGTCCGGCGCTGCTGAGAACTCCGAGATGGCGTGTGCCCCATCCCCCATCACGAGAGAAGAACCAGCATGCAGCGCAGTCGACTCGGGGCGATCGCCCTCAGCTCCGCCGCACTCCTCGGCGCGGCCCTCGCCTCACCGGCCATGGCCATGACGGACTCGGAGATCCCGTCCTTCCAGGAGTTCCAGTCCTCGTCCTACAAGGACACCGACCAGCAGTACATCGTCAACGGCGACGAGCCGGTCAGCACCACCGGCGACCTCAAGGCCTACTACGACCGGATGGTCCACGGCTCGGAGGAGGCCATGGAGGAGGGCCTCGTCGTCAACACCGTCGGGGGCGTCCAGGACAAGTGGTCCACGGCGCAGGTCGGCAACCTGACCTACTGCGTGAGCACCAAGTTCGGGTCGCGCTACACCGACGTCGTCAACGCGATGGCCGCCGGTGCTTCCCTCTGGGAGGAGGCCGCGCCGCGGATCAACTACGTCCACGTCCCGTCGCAGGACGCTTCCTGCACCACGCGCAACAAGTCGGTCCTCTTCTCGGTCGAGCCGGTGCAGACCACGCAGTACATCGCCCGCGCGTTCTTCCCCAGCACCCCCAAGCGCTCGCGCAACGTGCTGGTCGACGACTCGATCTGGACCTCGGGCTCCTGGACCCCGGCCAACATCATGGGCCACGAGCTCGGCCACACGCTGGGCTTCCGCCACGAGCACACCCGGCCCGAGGCCGGCACGTGCTTCGAGGACAACAACTGGGTCCCGTTGACGCCCTACGACTCCTCGTCGATCATGCACTACCCGCAGTGCAACGGCACGTCGAGCAACCTCAGCATGACGGCGACCGACCGTCAGGGTGCGGCCATCGCCTACCCCTGACGCACGTTCGTCACGTAGCCCCGAGCGCCCCTTCCGTCCCGAGCGGAGGGGGCGTTCGGCCCGTCCGGACCGTTGCGCGGGACTGGCTACCTGCGGGTAGCGTCGGAGCGTGACCTCCACGATCCTCTCCGCGCGCGACCTGCAATTCCTGCTCTTCGAGTGGCTCGACGTGGAGCAGCTGGCCGAGCGGCCGCGGTTCGCCGAGCACGACCGAGCGACGTACGACGCCCTGCTGGCGTTGTGCGAGCAGCTCGCCACCGAGCACTTCGCGCCCCACTACCGCAAGAGCGACACCGAGGAGCCGGTGTTCGACGGCGAGAAGGTGCGGCTGATCCCGGAGATCGAGGCCGCGCTCACGAAGTTCGCCGAGGCAGACCTGCTGGGCCTCACCCTCGACGCGGAGGTCGGCGGCCACCAGCTGCCGAACGTCGTGGCGTCGGCGTGCATGGCGTGGTTCACCGCGGCCAACATCGGCACCGCGGCGTACTCCTTCCTCACCATGGCCAACGCCAGCCTGCTGCTCGCCCACGGGACGCCCAATCAGGTCGAGCGCTACGTGACCCCGATGCTGGAGGGTCGCTTCTTCGGCACGATGACGTTGTCGGAGCCCCAGGCCGGCTCGAGCCTCGGCGACGTGGTCACGCGCGCGGTCCCCGCCGACGACGGCACGTTCCGGATCTTCGGCAGCAAGATGTGGATCTCTGGCGGCGACCACGAGATGGGCGACAACATCGTCCACCTGGTGCTGGCCAAGCTCCCCGACGCTGCGCCGGGCACCCGCGGCATCTCGCTCTTCGTCGTCCCCAAGCACCTCGTCGGCGAGGACGGCTCGATCGGCGAGCGCAACGACGTCGCCCTCGCCGGCATCAACCACAAGCTCGGCAACCGCGGAACGGTCAACACCGCGCCCGTCTTCGGCGGGGGCGCCCACACGCCCGGAGGCGCCCCCGGTGCGGTCGGCTACCTCGTGGGGGAGCCCGGCAAGGGGCTCTCCTACATGTTCCACATGATGAACGCGGCGCGCCTCGGGGTCGGGATGTCCGCGACGACCACGGCCTACACCGCCTACCTCAAGTCGCTGGAGTACGCCCGCTCCCGCCCGCAGGGCCGTCGGCTGACGGCTCCCGACCCGACCGCCCCGCAGGTGCCGATCATCGAGCACGCCGACGTGCGTCGCATGCTGCTGGCGCAGAAGTCCTACGTCGAGGGAGCGCTCGCGCTCAACCTCTACTGCTCGCGGCTGCTCGACCTGCAGGCGACCGCGCGCGACGAGGAGGAGCGCACCGAGACCGGCCGGCTGCTCGACCTGCTGACGCCGATCGCGAAGTCGTGGCCCTCGCAGTGGGGCCAGGAGAGCAACAGCCTGGCCATCCAGGTGCTCGGCGGGTCGGGCTACACCCGTGACTACGACGTCGAGGCGCACTGGCGCGACCAGCGGCTCAACCCGATCCACGAGGGCACCCACGGCATCCAGGCGCTCGACCTCCTCGGCCGCAAGGTCCTGGGCGGTGGCGGTGCCGCGCTCATGGCGCTGGCCGCCCGGATCGCCGACACCGTCGGCCGGGCCCGCGACCTCGGTGAGGAGCCGGCCGCCCACGCCGACGCCCTGCAGGCCGCGGTCGACCGGCTCGGTGAGGTCACCCTCGCGCTGGCCGGGCTGGGCGACCCCGAGCGGACGATGGCCAACGCCACGGTCTACCTCGAGGCCGCCGGCCACGTCGTGGTCGCGTGGATGTGGCTCGAGCAGCTCGTCGCGGTGGGAGAGAGGACGGGCGACTTCTACGACGGCAAGCGGGCCGCGGCGCGCTACTTCTTCCGCTGGGAGCTTCCCAAGGTGGGCCCGATGCTCGACCTGCTCGCCTCGGGGGACACCACCACGCTCGAGATGCGCGACGCCTGGTTCTAGGCCGGCACCCGGTCGGGCTCGACGAAGTCGGTCAGCAGCCCCGGCGTGGCCCGGTCGGCGAGCGCGACCGCCACGTCGAGGCGTACGTCGCGCACCAGCACCCGCTCCGTGCCCGCGGCCGTCGTGGCCGTCAGGTCGGCGAGCCCGATGCGGCGCTGCCACCACGACTGCGAGACCACCCAGCCGATGATGCCGTCGGTCTCGAGCACCGTGCGGATCCGGGCGAAGGTCCCGCCGCCGACGACGAGGTGGTCCCCGGCGAGGGCGTGCCCGAGGTGGCGGTAGGACGCCTCGCCGGCCGCAGCCGCGAGGGCGAGCAGCGTGGCTCCGATCGCGGCCAGCCACCACCACGTGAGGTCGAACCACCACCAGCCGAGGGCCAGCAGCACGATGACGTCGAGCGCGTTGCGGAGCTGGCGGAACCAGGCGCGCCGGTGCGCCTTCGGACCGTGCGCGACGAGCCGTCCGGTCAGCGGTCCGGGACGGTCGAGCACGGCCTCGCCGACCGCGACGGCCACCTCGCGCGGGCACGGCGGCAGGACCTGCGTGACGCCGTTCTCCACGCCGGTGGCCAGCGTGGACAGCTCCGCGCCGCCGACGAGCCGCATCAGCACCGGCTCGGTCAGCTCGACCCCGCGGACCTTCGCCTCCTCGACCGTGATCGAGCGGGTGGTCACGAGCCCGGACGTGAGGTGCAGCGAGCCGTGCTCCCGCACCAGGCGGAAGTCCCACCACTGCAGGACGTAGCCGGCGACCGACACGACCAGCCACAGGGTCAGCGCGCCGACCGCGAGCACCAGGACGATCGCGACGACGGCGAACTGGGTCAGCCACTCCCACGCCGAGGTGGCAGTCTCCTCGTTCCAGATCGGCAGCTCGTCGGCGAACTGCGACAGCACGCCGAGCCCGCCGACGAGCAGCACGAGCCGGCCCAGGCTGAAGGGCGCGAAGCGCAGCCACGACCAGTCGATCCGTGCCAGCGCGACCGCCGGCGCGGGCGGTGCCGGCGGGGGAGGAGCCACGGGCCGGGACTGCTGGTCGGGCAACAGGCCGAGGGATTGGTCGGCGGGCTGGTCGGCGGGCTGGTCGACGGGTGGGGTCGCGGCCTGCTGGTCGGCGACCGCGCGGCGCGTCAGCAGCGTCGTACGCAGCGCCTGGGCGTCGGGCGCGGCGAGGGCGTCGAGGGTGATGCGGTCGTCGTCGACCCCGGTGCCGATCTGCACCTTCTGCAGGCCGAGGACGCGGTGGAGCAGGGACGCCTCGAGGTCCACGCTGCGCACGCGGTCGAGGGGCGCCGTCGAGGTGGTCTTGTTGAGGACGCCGCTGCGGACCTGGATCTGCGTGGCGGTGAGGCGGTAGTGGGTCGTCAGCCACGGCAGCGCGCCGAGGACGAGCGGCCCGAAGACGGCGAGCGGGAGGATGATCGGCCAGAACTTCGTGTCGCTGCGGCTGATCCCGATCAGCGCGATCGCCACGGGCACGACCATCTGCCCGACGGCCTTCACGGGGTCGAGCAGCAGCTTGCGCGGGCTGAGCCGGACGTAGCCCTCGCCGGGCTCGGGGATCACGTCGCGTCGTCCTCGGTGGCCGCGGTGATGGCGGTGAGCTGCGCGACCACGCGCCGTGCGGTGTCGGCGTCGAGGCAGTCGACGGTGATCGGCCCGGCGGCCGACGCGGTGGTGACGGTGATCGAAGCCAGGCCGAACAGCCGCATCAGCGCACCCTGCCGGGAGTCGACCGTCTGCACGCGGCTGATGGGGGCGATGCGGGTCTGCCGGCCGATCCACCCCTCGCGGGTGTGGACGGCCGTGTCGGTGACCTCCCACCGGTGGACCCGGTAGCGGATCCGGGGCATGAGCACGACGTGTGCCACCGCCGCCACCGCGACCAGGAGCACCACGAGGCCGGCCCAGCCCGGGAGGCCCGGGACCAGGAGCCAGACGAGCACGGCGGCGACCACGAGCACGGCGTCGCCCAGCAGGGCCGACACGGTCCAGAACGGGACCGCCTGCGGCGAGACCCGGTTGGCCGGCGCGCGCAGCACCGGCACACCCCCCACGTCAGTCATGGGCGAAGTCTTGCAGGGTCGTCTTGCTGGGCCGTCCTTGCCGGCCGCCCCGAGCCGCGGTCCGCAGCAGACTTGTGCAACCGCGTGTCGTCGAGAGGCGAGCGTGCGACTTCTGCAGGTTCGTGCAGTGCACACACCTGACCCAGCGGATGGCTTCCGCCGAGTGGTCCCCTCCGGTTTGGGTGAGCACGCGTTGCTCCACCCACCGTGACCACCAGAAGGACATCGACCATGTCAGTTCGCACGTTGCTGCAGACCGCCACCGCGGTCATCGCAGCCGGCGCCCTCGCCTCCTCCCTCGCCCCCGTGGCCACCGCCGCCCCGGCCCGGGACCGGGCCGTCCCCACCTTCGGCCAGTTCCAGTCCACGACCTACCGCGACACCGCGGGCCAGTACGTCGTCAACGGCGACGAGACCGTGATCGACACCCAGCAGCTGCAGGGCTACTACGACGAGATGCTCGCCGCCTACGAGCGCGAGGTCGAGGGCGGTGCCTCCAGCGAGCTCATCATCAACCGCGTCTACGGCCGCGACGACAAGTGGTCGGCGACCACCGCTCGCAACCTGACCTACTGCGTGTCCAACAACTTCGGCAGCCAGAAGACCAACATCGTCAACGCGATGGCCAACGGCGCCTACCAGTGGGAGTCCGCCTCGTCCGGGGTCAACTTCACCTACGTGCCGTCGCAGGACGCGAACTGCCGCACGAGCAACAACGCGGTGCTCTTCTCGGTGGAGCCGACCTACACGACGCAGTACATCGCGCGCGCGTTCTTCCCGAGCAGCCCCGACAGCCAGCGCAACGTGCTGGTCAACGCCGGCTCGCTGATGAACAGCGGGTCGTGGACGCCGGGCAACATCATGGCGCACGAGCTCGGCCACGCCCTCGGGTTCCGCCACGAGCACACCCGGCCCGAGGCCGGCACCTGCTTCGAGGACAACAACTGGCGGCCGCTGACGGCGTACGACGCGGCGTCGATCATGCACTACCCGCAGTGCAACGGGTCGTCCAGCGACCTGTCGATGACCGGGACGGATCGCGCGGGGGTGCGGTCGGTCTACGGCTCCTGACGGCCGCCCAGGCGCGCAGGAGGGAGGGCCCGGCCGGTCGGCCGGGCCCTCTGCCGTCCCCGGGCCGCGAATCGCCCGCGCGCCGAGCGCGGCCGTAGACTCCCCGCCCGTGGCTCTCACCATCGGCATCGTCGGTCTCCCCAACGCGGGCAAGTCGACGCTCTTCAACGCACTGACCAAGAACGACGTCCTCGCGGCGAACTACCCGTTCGCCACCATCGAGCCCAACGTCGGCGTCGTGGGCGTCCCCGACGAGCGGCTGCCCCGGCTGGCCGAGGTCTTCGAGTCGGCCAAGGTGCTGCCGGCCACGGTGGAGTTCGTCGACATCGCCGGCATCGTGCGCGGCGCCTCGCAGGGTGAGGGCCTGGGCAACAAGTTCCTCGCCCACATCCGCGAGTCGGCCGCGATCTGCCAGGTCACCCGCGTCTTCCGCGACGAGGACGTCACCCATGTCGACGGCGAGGTCAACCCCGCCAACGACATCTCCACCATCCAGACCGAGCTGATCTTCGCCGACCTCGAGACCGTCGAGAAGGCGATCGCCCGGCTGGAGAAGGAGTCGCGCAAGGTCAAGGACCTCGTCGCCAACCTCGAGGCCGCGAAGGCGGCCAAGGAGGCGCTGGAGTCCGGCACCCCGATCATCGCCACCGACATCGACCGCACCCTGCTGCGCGAGCTGTCGCTGCTGACGGCCAAGCCCTTCATCTACGTCTTCAACTGCGACGCCGACGAGCTCGCCGACGAGGCGCTGAAGGACCGGATGCGCGGCCTCATCGCGCCCGCCGAGGCGATCTTCCTCGACGCCAAGTTCGAGGCCGACCTCGCCGAGATGGACGACGACGAGATGGCGCACGAGATGCTTGCCGAGATGGGCATCACCGAGTCGGGTCTCGACCAGCTCGCGCGCGTCGGCTTCGACACCCTCGGCCTGCAGACCTACCTGACCGCCGGCCCCAAGGAGACGCGGGCCTGGACGATCAAGAAGGGCGCCACCGCACCCGAGGCCGCCGGTGTGATCCACACCGACTTCCAGAAGGGCTTCATCAAGGCCGAGGTCGTCTCCTTCGACGACCTGATGACCGCCGGCTCCATGCTCAAGGCCCGCGAGGCCGGCAAGGTCCGCATGGAGGGCAAGGACTACGTCATGGCCGACGGCGACGTGGTGGAGTTCCGCTTCAACGTCTGACGGTTCACTGTTTGCTCAGGTCAGAGGCGATTTCTGGGGCTCGTCAGGCCTGTTCTGCCCTCACTGTGCCCTCACCAGAACGAACGACTTCGTCCACTAGGCGCGCTGGACGGCGACCACGTCAAAGCCCGAGGCGATCAGCCCGGAGGCATAGAAGTGGCGCAGGTCGTGATATCGGACGCCCGCCACCCCGGCCCGCTGGAGGATGGTGCGCCACCGGTAGCCGATGGTGTTCTGGTGCGGCGATCCACCCCTCATGGGCGTGGCCCTGGGCGTTGCCGCAAACCGCCGCTTGTCGGGGGCAACCTGAACCGCCGCGGGTCTTCTGCCGCTCCTACACGGGTTGCGGCTCTCGGTTGAGGGCCGCGTAGTGGGCCTGCTGGAACTCGACCAGGGTCATCATCCCAAGGGTGCCGTGCAGTCGCCGGTTGTTGTACCAGTCGACCCAGCCGGCAGTGGCGTACTCGACATCGCCGATGGTCCGGTAGGGGCTGGCGTGGAACCCGTGGTGTGGACGCATTCGGTCCTGCGCATGATCTCGTTGTCCTCCTCGAGCCGGCGGACCTTGGCCTTCAGATCCTTCATCTCGGCCAGCTCCTCGTCGTCGCACCCTGGCGCTGTCCAACGTCGACCTGGGCCTGCACGACCAAGCGGCGCACCGTCTCCTTCCCTAGACCCTCGCGACGTGCGACGGACTCAGCGGCCGCGGTCAGCGACGGGTACTCCGGCAGATGCTCCAGCACCTGCCGCACGCACCGCTCCTTGACCGCCTGGGCCCGACCTCAGACGTCACGTGCCTGCCGAACGACCTGCTTCGGTCGCTACTCCGGCTTGGGTCCGAACACGCGCTTGGCGATGGACCCGGTGCCGATAGCGGCGAACAGGGCGACAAAGACGCTCGAGGGAATGGTGGTGACACTCGAGTCGACACTGTGGAAGGTCGCCTGGCCTCCATAAACGCCGACGAACAGCACGGCGACCCACATGGCGACGATCCCCAAGGTGGCCCACATCTCGCGAACGAGGATCCGTGAGGCCCAGCCCTCACGAGGCGACCGGACCGGGGACTGGTCTTGCATCGGTGATGTCATGTCTACCTCCTAGCGATCCACTCCTAGTCTGATTCGGGCTGCCGAACCGGCGGTAGAGGCGCAAGTCATGCGCCGTATGGGCAGGGGTCCCCGATCGTTGCTCCTGGGCGGCGAAAGGACGACGCGCCGGAGCATGGACTCGGGCGTGGCGCGGCGGGCCCAGCTCAGTGGGTGGACGGTGGCCCGACGTTTTCGGGGGTTCCGTCGGACCACCGCCGGAGAGGACTACACCAAGCGCCCCTGAGGGACTGTTGAGGGATTCACCACGCGCAGCCTGAGAAGTCCGGTAGTTGCAGTTCTGTGACCCGCGGGGCGATCTCCACGCGCCCGCTTGCTCATCAGCAGTCAGCACGCCGGCAGGCGGCTCACTGGTCCCGAACCGGTGGGGGTGCGGGCGGCCTTCGTTTGTGTCGAATGCTTGACACAAAGGATGCGGCGACTCACGCTCTACTTGTCACAATCATTTGACACAAAGTCACCAGGGGTGCCCATGTCGTTGTCCGTCCTGCTCGTCCTCGTCGGTGGGCCGCTGCTCTTGATGGTCATCGCGTTTGCTGGCCGGACATTCACCGGCGGACGCGTCGACCCGCGCCGTGAGTGGAGGTGGGTTCGCCTGATGTGGGTTGCCGCCCTTGGCGTGGGCGGCGTGGTCGCATGGCTGGTCCACGGCAGCCTTGACCTCGGCCGGGGGACGATGCTGGTCCCCGCGGTCCTCGGTCTCTTCGTGGTCGCCGGGGTGGGCCTCGCGGAGACCGTGGTGCGACCGAGACGGCCGACCGGTCCCCGGACTGCTTCGCTTGCTCCCCGGCAGGTGGCCGACTACTTGCCGCGGGCACTCACCACCGCGGTCGGGGGGATCACAGCGCTCCACCTTGCCACCCTGGCACTGACCACGGCATCCGCCTCCACGGATGACCTCGGACGCACCGGACGGCAGATCGCCGCCCGGTGCGGCAACACCGGCAGCGCAGCCGGTCCCTACCCGGGCAGCTTCTACTCCGTCCCACTCACACTCCTGCTCCTGGCCATCGGACTGGCCACCGCTGCGGCGTTGATGGCTGTCGTACGCAGGCCGCGCGGTTCTGCGCCGGACGACATGGGGGACGACGAACTGCGCCATCTGTCCGCGACACGGATCCTCGCCGCGGCAGGCGCAGCCGTGGCTGCCAGCCACGTGGGCATCGCGTTCTTCGCCGGGACGGCACTGCTCAGGATGGACTGTCAACGCGCCTGGATGGACCCGGCCGGTTGGGTGCTCGTGGCGAGCATGCCAGCAGCTTTGCTGCTGCTCGGCTGGTGCCTCGGCCGGATCGTCACCCCCGGAGCGCTCCCTGCCGCCCTCCCCACACACCCAGCGGGGACGCGGTGAGCCTCGTCCTGACCCTCGACCCCGACGACCCGACCCCGCCGTACGAGCAACTGCGGCGCCAGCTCGCCGACCTGATCACGGCGGGTCAGCTCGGCCCCGGCGACCGGCTCCCCCCGCTGCGCCAGCTCGCCGGAGACCTGGGAGTGGCCGTCGGTACGGTCGCGCGCACCTACCGTGAGCTCGAACTGGAGGGGCTGCTGACCTCCCGTCGCGGCGGTGGCACCCGCGTCGCTGCGGCCGGACGAGCTCGTGCCACGGATCGGCGCCAACTGCTCCGTGGCATGGCGGCGGACTTCGTGGCCCGAGCCCGGGGCTTGGGCTTCACGGATGAGGAGATCATCGTCGCCCTCAGCCGCCAACTCCCCTCGTAGAGCCGGTTGATGTCCTTCGCGCCGAGGGGGCCGCTGCTACCGATCGCACGATTGCGCTGCTCCTGGACCACATCGGCGGCAGCGGCGACCCGATCCTCTGGGGCAGGCCTCGGCGAGCGGAGTCACCTGACGTCATGTCGCTGAGCGAATCGGAGCTCTGTCGGTCGACCCGGACGAGGCGTTCGAGCTGGCCTCTGACTCGTGGCTGCACTCTGAAGCCGCCGCCGCCCACGACGGCCTGGAGGCGGACCCAGCCAAGGCGATCCCGGCGGCATCCTCGGCTTTCCTCGCGCTGGCGAGCGCGCGACGACGTCCGGCCGTCCAGCGGTCCGCAGACCCCCGGGTCCCCGTTCCGCCTGGACGTCTGACGGTTCCTGGGCAGCAGGTCGTGGACGGGCGGGTGCTGGCCACCTAGCCTCGGTCGTGTGTTCGACGCCGTCGTGCTGCCCGCTGGTCCGACCGGTGACGGTGCTGGGGACTGCGCGGGGCGATCGTGAGCCGCACAAACCCACGCTCCTCGAACGAGCAGCAGGACTCGCGTTCGACGACCATGCTCGACGTCTCACGTCCCGGACTTGTGTTCCTCGTCGTCTTCGTCGCCGCGGCCATCCTGAACGGAGACGTCGCCGGGTCGTTCGCAGACCCCGACAGCCAGTTCGTCTCGATCTATGCCGACGCCGGCAACAGGGCGGTGTACGTCGCAGGAGCAGTCCTTCTCCTGCTTGCGGGCCTGTCGTTCGTCTGGTTCGCGTACGCACTGTCGAGCGCAGCGGGGACCTTCCGCGTCCCGCTCCTGGTCACCGGAGCCACCGCGGCGATCGGCATGATCGTCGCAGCCCTCGCTTGGGCCACCGTGCCGCTCAGCATGACCTTCGGCGCGCTGGTCGACGATCCCGGGTTCGAGTCCGGCCAGTCCGTCCTCGCCCAGTTCGGCTGGGTCGCGTTCGGCCTGGGCGCGATGCTGCCCGCCGCGATGTTCATCGCGATCGCGGCACGGACGCCCGGCCTGCTCCCTCGCTGGCTCGCGAGCGCCAGCTATCCAGCTGCCGTCCTGGTCGGCCTGACCGCACTTGTGTTCATGACGTCCGCTCTGTTCGTCATCTGGGTCATCGCGGTCGTAGCGAGTCGGTGGCGGGGCGCCCGGCCCGGCGCGTGAGTCGCGGAGCTCAGTCGGACTGCTGGCCGCGGGGCACGACGTTGACGACGGTCTCGTCGATCGTCGACTCGCTGCCGTCGCTGACCTGCACCGCGACGGGGTAGCCGCCCGGCGGCCGGTTTGCCCGGAAGGTCGCCGTCGGGCCCGTGGCGTCGTCGAACTCGCCGTCGCCATCGAGGTCCCACGCGTAGGTGAGGTCGTCACCCTCGAGGTCGTAGGAGCCCGAGGCATCGAGCAGGATGCGAGCACCCGGCTTCACCGTGTACGGACCGCCGGCGTCGGCGACCGGGGCAGTGTTGAGGTCCAGGCCGACGACGACCGGGTCGTGGTCGCTGGATCGGTACGCGGTGGGCTCGTAGAGCGGCAGAGCCGACGACTCGCGCTCGAAGGCTGCCTCGCCTGCGTCGCGGACGTCGTCGTTGTAGTCGAACAACGGCACTTCGTCGGCGTTGATCTTCCAGCCGCCCGCGCCCGTCACCTGGGCTGCGAGGGACTCGGTGGCCAGTGCGTGGTCGAGGTGGCCGAGGAGACCGTCGAAGACGTACCCGTAGGACTCCAGGCCTTCGAAGCGCTCGAGCAGGTCGATGTAGCCCGCCGTCTCGAGCGTGGTGATCGGCCGCTCCATGGAGTAGGAGTTCAGGTCGCCGATGACCAGGAAGTCGGGGTCACCGCTCCCCGTCGGGTCGCTCGCCAAGTGGTCGGCGAGTGCCGCAGCCGCGCGGGTGCGGGTGAGGTCGCAGTTGCCGGACCCGTCAGCGGGCGAGTCGTCGCCGGCCCCGCAGCCGGAACCCTTGCTCTTGAGGTGGTTCACCGCGACAGTGAACCGCTCACCCGTCGACACCTCGTCGAAGGTCTGGATCAGGGCCGGCCGGTTGCGATCGTCGTCGAAGCGGGGGTCGTCGTCCTCGGTGAGGAGGTCGAAGGCTCCGACCGGTGCCACGGTCGCCGTCTTGTACAGGAAGGCCTGCTTGATCGCGTCGGTGCCGATGAAGCCCGTGTCGATGGAGTCGTACGTGCCGGGCGCCGTGGCGGCGTTGAGCGCGTCGACGATCTGCTCGGTGGCCAGACCTGCGTCGTTCTGGATCTCGATCAGCCCGAAGACGTCGGCGTCGATCGCCTCCAGCGCAGCCACGATCTTGGTGAGCTGGCGCTGCCGCTCCCGCTCGGAGTCGGCGCCGCGGCAGTCGTCCGTCCCGCTCGGTCCGCACGGACCGCTGTTGTTCGACGACGTGGTGTCAATCGTCGCGAAGTAGTTCAGCACGTTGAAGCTCGCCACCTGCAGCCGGCCGCCGACGTCGTCGGGCGTGGCGGGGCGGGGGTTGGCCGCCTCGAACGTGTAGTCGACGCCGGGGACGGGGCGCAGCTTCCAGGCTCCGAAGGAGTACTCCATGACACCGGTCAGGTCGGTGATCGTGTCACCGCCGCGGAAGTAGCTGCCCGTGCTGAGTCCCGGCGTCGGGTAGTAGTAGGGCTCGTTGTCCAGCGGGCCACTGGTCGCGTCGTTCTGGTCGTTGCTGTCGTCGTCCAGGATGATGCGGCGCGTCGCCAGATCGTCGAGGAACGCCTGGTAGCCCTCGACGGTGGGCGTGTCGGTCTGGGTGTACTGGAACTCGCGCTCGCCGGCCGTGAGGACGACCTCGCCGAACCGCGCGAGCTCGAAGTACTCGCTCACCGCGAGGGTGGTGGAGATGGTCGTGATCATGCCCTCGACCGGCTCGAAGGTCGCGGGGGCCGTCGTGGCGGAGCTCGCCGGCAGCGTCACGACGGCGGCGCTCGGAAGGGGCAGGTCGGAGGCCAGCACGTCGACGTCCCCGGTGGTGACGTCGATCTGGGTGTTGTCGAAGAACTCGGCGACGGTGCCGACCACCTCCACCAGGTCGCCTGCGGCGAGGCCCGTCGGGCAGGTCGAGCCGCAGAACACGTAGATGCCCTCGGACGTCGCGGGGTCGGCGTCCGCGTCGGCGTCCTCCTCCTGGACGTAGAAGCCGGTGAGGACGTCGTTGCTGGTGATGAGCGAGGTGACGACCGCCTCGACCTGGACCGTCTGCCCGGCGAGCGGTGACGCGGATCCCGAGCCCTGGACGGCCGAGACGAGGGTCGTCTCCAGCGGCGCAGTGACGGTCACGGTCACCGTGCAGACGGCCTGGGCCCCGTCGTCCGAGGTGGCCGTGATCTCCACCTGGTAGGTGCCCACCTCGGTCGAACCCGCGACCGTGAGGGTCGCGGTCGCGGGCTCTCCCTGTCCGGTGGGGGCGGTCGATCCCTGGAGCGTGATCCCGGGCACGGGGTCCGAGGTGATGACGAGGTCGTCGATGCCGCTGTCGGTGTCGGTGGCCGACACTGGTGACGTGGCTCCGTCACCGGCGGTCGTCTCGACGTCGGGCTCGCAGCTCATCGTCGGCGGCCGGGGGTCCCCGGACGCGACGAAGACCTGGTCGTTGTTCACGTCACCGGGCGTCTGGGCGGCAGACGGCGCCCAGGTGAAGTCGGCGTACGTGTCACCGGTGCCGGTGAGCTGCAGCGACTCACCGACGGGACCGGCGCCGTTCTCGATGACCCCGATGTCCGTGCTCGTCAGGCCGTCGGCAGGCCCTCCCACGGCGGTCATCGTTCCCTCGTAGGACAGGAACTGCACGACGGCGCCGCCGGCGTCCACCAGTGCGACACCGTCGGGCGCGCCGTTCTGCAGGACCAGGGGCACCGACAGGAAGCCGAAGCCCGATCCTGTCTCATCGCTCAGGGTGCCGGTCAGGGCGCCCTGCGGGGTGTACGTCGTTCCGTTGCTGCCGTTGTAGGGAACGATCGTCCAGCCCGCGAGGTCCGTGCCTGCCGGGCCGGCGACCTCGATGAACTCACCGACATCGGCGCCGGCATTGTCGTAGTGCAGCTCGTTGATGAACACCGCGGAGTCCGGCGCAACGGCTGCAGCCGAAGGGGCGACAGCAACCAGGCTGGCCACCAGGGCCAGCGGCACGGCCGCACCAGCCGCCTTCGCGAATCCGCGACCTGCAGAGTGTGTCGATGCGGGCATGTCGGTCACCAACGATTCTCGAGCGAGGGGAGGAGCTCCGAGGGTAAGCCGCACCTATGGACGCTGGCTACGGGCGGACGGTCCCGGTCGTCTCGGAGCGCAGGGCGAGCGGGCAGAGCCGCTCGCCGTGATGGGCGAGGCTCAGCTGAGGGAACGCTCCGCCCGTTGCAGGTTGCGGATGAGCTCTTCTCGGCTCTGTCCGTCGACGTGGTGGCGCCACATCGGTGTTCCGGGCGCGCTGCGCCACGATTCGCTGAGGGGGCTGTTGTCCACGGTGTCGAAACCCAGGTCGTCGTAGAACCTGGTCACGAGCTCGACGGCGTCCGGGTGGTCACTCGACACGACCAGCGCCTTGCGGTCAGGATCCCCCGCCGGTCGGGCGAGGCGGAGCACGGCAGGTATCGCATCGCTCGCGACCCGCATGGGCGAGCGCGCGTGGAACTGGACATGGGTGAACGCCTTGACGACCTTCGACGCAGGGATCTGCTCCTGCCGCAGCTCGTGGATCGTCCTGAGTCCTGCATCGACGTCAGGGAGGTTCCCGTCGCGCCACACCATGTAGTTGTTGTTGTCGATCACCACCTTGCCGGCGAGCTGTTCGACCGGTAGCCGACTGTTCGGGGTGTAGGGGAACGCGAGGATGGCGAAGTCGGCTGCCGCGGCCGCTTCCGCGGCGTCCGCGGCCCGTGCACGCGGGCCCAGCTCGCTGACGAGTCCCCGCAAGGTCTGAGGTCCGCGGGAGTTGGCGATCACGACGTCGTAGCCGGCCGCGATCGAGGCGCGCGCCAGCGCGCTGCCGGCTTGGCCTGATCCGATGATGCCGAAGGTCGTCATCAGTGTTCCGATCTCTTGTGGGCGATCGAGAGGATGGAGCAGGTGCTAGAGCACCAGTCCCAGGACCGCATGACCGGCCACCCCGGCGATGAAGGTGGGGATCAGCCAGCGTGCGAGGGCGGGATACTGGGATCGGTGCCGACCGAGGCCCACGGCGAGACCGAGGGCCAGGGCGCCGAACAACCACGCTGTGGACGAGTAGCCCAGCCGGAAGTGGTAGGCGACCACGGCCTCACTCGCGTACGCCGCGACCAGGAGGGCCGCTCCCGCGCCGACCGGGATCGCGCGCCGCCAGGCGTGGCCCGCAGCACCGAAGACGGGGCCACCCAGCACCGCGCACAGCGACCACACCACGACGTAGGCCGTCGAGACGCCGAAGCCGCGCAGGTCTGCGGTGACGTAGTAGCCGGCGACCTGCAGCAGCGTCGCCGCCATCCCCACCAGCGCCGCGGTCGGGAGCCGCGACTGGAGCGCTCCTGCGACGAAGGCTGTCGTGAGCCACGGGCTTGCGGCGTTGACCAGCGCCAGCCACGGATAGTCGAGGGGTTTCTGCAGCAGTGAGGTGAGCACACCCACGGCGACACCCAGGGCGAGCGCGAGAGCGATGCTTGTCGTGGGCCCCAGGCCCCGGGTGGTCCCGGCGCCGGTGGCGACGGCGCGTCGCTGCGTCTGCCCGCTCACGTCTGGTTCTCGCCCCCGTCCACGTGCAGCGGTCTCCTCGGGGCTCGGTGCTGCGGCCACCGGTGCGGGTCGTCCTCGAGGCTCTTCCGGTCCCAGCCGCCGAGGTCGGCGGCGGCCCGGTAGGTGGTGTGGAGGAACTCCGTCAGCGCCCGGTCGGGATCCTCGGCCTCGGCCACCGCCTCGTACGGCAGCAGGAACTGGCGGTTCTCGACGCTGTAGTAGGCCGCGTCCGGGCCGACGGGGTAGTCGGCGAAGCCCTCGGGCTCGGGATAGGCGTAGGCGTAGAAGGCGCCCTCCTCGCCGCCGCCGGGCCAGAACCCCGCGCTGCTCAGCTCGCGGGAGTAGCCCTCCACCATCACCCAGTCGCCGCAGTTGGGAGCCCCGCCTGGGTGCTCCGGGGCCTCGCGGCCGGAGAAGCGGGTGCACGCGAGGTCCATGGCGCCCCAGAAGAAGTGGACGGGGCTGACCTTGCCGACGAAGTGGGAGCGGAACTCGCCCATCACCCGGTCGGCGTGCACGAGCTGGCGCCAGAACAGCTGCGCCGCTTCCGGGTCGTAGGTGGCGTGCACACGGTCCTGGGGGAACGGGACGGCGGGGTCCACCTCGTTGGGCCGGACGTCGATGACCACGTCGATGCCGAGGTCGTCGAGCGCGCTCATGGTCTCGGAGTAGAAGTCGGCGACGGGCCGTGACGACAGGCCGACGAACCGCTGTTCGCCCGCGCTGGTACGCACCCGGAGGTGGTGCTCGACGAAGTCGAGCTCGAGGTCGAAGGAACCGCCGCGGTGGGGGATCGTGCCGGTGGTCAGGCCGCGCGGGGTGACGTACAGGGTGACCTGCCACCAGTGGTTGAGCAGCGGGGACTGCGAGAGCCGGATCTTGCCGACGATCTGGGTCCACATGTGCACGGTGTCGCGGGTCTCGGTCCAGTCGTCGACCCGCAGCCGCGGCCACGCCCGTCGTGAGCCGATGTGGCTTGTTGTCACGTGTTCTCCTTCCCGGCAGGGAGTCCTACCGGTGCTCGGGGTTGGCCTGGTCCGGCGCGCAGCCGGCGTCCCACTCGCTGCGCCTGTTGCCGTACGCCGGCACGCCGCCTGCGTCGCGCAGCATCGCCGCGAGGTGCATCAGGTTGTAGGTCATGAAGGTGGTGTTGCGGTTGGTGAAGTCGTTCTCCGGGCCGCCCGACCCGGGGTCGAGGTACGACGGCCCGGGGCCGACCGTCCCGATCCAGCCCGCGTCGGCCTGCGGCGGGACGGTGAAGCCGAGGTGCTGCAGGCTGTAGAGCACGTTCATCGCGCAGTGCTTGATGCCGTCCTCGTTGCCGGTGATCAGGCAGCCGCCGACGCGGCCGTAGTAGGCGTACTGGCCGGCGTCGTTGAGCACCCCCGAGCAGCCGTAGAGCCGCTCGATGACCCGCTTCATCACCGAGCTGTTGTCTCCCAGCCAGATCGGCCCCGCGAGGACGAGGATGTCTGCTGCCAGCACCTTCTCGAGCAACGCCGGCCACTCGTCGACGTCCGCGCCGTGCTCGGTCATGTCCGGCCACACGCCGGTCGCGATCTCGTGGTCGACCGCGCGGATGACCTCGACCTCGACCCCGCGCTCCTCCATGATCCGAGTGCTGACACGGATCAGCCCGTCGGTGTTGCTGGGCTCTGGCGAGCGCTTGAGGGTCGCGTTGACGAAGACGGCACTCAGATCGTCGAAGCGAGGCCCTGCGACTGGGGCGTCCACTGATGACTCCGTCATGCCGGCCCCTAGTCGCTCACCGTGGACGCGGGCGCGTTGAAGAGCAGGTCCTGGTAGTCGGGGTGCTTGCGCAGCCACCCGATGATGAAGGGGCAGACCACCAGCGTCCTCAGCCCACGGTCGCGGATGTCGTCGAGCGCCGCGCGCGCGAGCGTGCTGCCGACGCGCCGGCCCTCGTACGCCGGGTCGACCTCGGTGTGGGTCAGGACGACGAGCTCGCTGGTCTCCTGGTACTCGACGTACCCGGCCAGCGTCGTGTCGTCGACGAACGCCTCGTAGCGTCGCCGTTCTGGGTTGATGGTCACGATCACGTCGGTCGACATGGAAGACATGCTGGTGCGACGAGCGGCGTCTTCGCGTCGGTGAAAGTCCCTGAGTGCCGACGGATCGGGGTGGGGTAGGTGTCGGTGCTTCGCGCCGACGGCGGTCACGCGAGCTGTAGGTCCCGCAGCTGGCGACGCGACGTGATGCCGAGCTTGCGGAAGATGTTGCGCAGGTGGGCCTCGATCGTGCGGGGGCTGAGGAACAGCTGCGCGGCCACCTCTCGCGAGGTGGCCCCGGCGGCCACGAGGCGGGCGATCTGCAGCTCGTGCGGGGTGAGTGCGTCGGTGGGTTGCGCGGATCGCTTGCGCGGTTGCTCGCCGGTGGCGCGCAGCTCGCGGGCGGCGCGGTCGGCGAACGCTCCTGCGCCCATCTCGGACAGCATCTCGTGGGCGGTGCGGAGCTGCTCGCGGGCGTCCTGGCGGCGGCCCTCGCGACGCAGCCACTCGCCGTAGACGAGGTGGGTGCGGGCGAGGTGGGTGGCGATGCGGCAGGCACCGAGCAGCTCGATGGCTGCGCGGTAGTGATCCTCCGCAGCGGGCCCGGTGCTGGTGAGCGCCTTCGAGCGCGCCGCGAGCCCGCGTGCCCAGGCGGTCCCGCTGGCGCGCGCCCGCGAGTCGAGCTCGTCGAGCGCGGCCGCTGCAACCGCCGGCCGGCTGGCCCGGGTGGCCGCCTCGACCAGTTCCGGCAGTGCGCAGTTGCTCTGCGGCAGCTCGTCGTTCTCGCACGCCAGCACGGCAGCATCCATCGCCGTCCGGTAGTTGCCGAGACCGTTGTTGAGCACCGCGGACGCGTACTCGACCCAGCTGACTGCCGTACCGGTACGCAGTCCGTCGGCACCCTCTGCGAACGAGTCCCGGCCCGCGATCGTCTCGACGCGGTGCCCCCGCCAGGCAGCGATCGTGAGCGTCGTGAGGGCCATCGGCTTCGCTCCGATCGCCTTCGTGATCGCAACCTCCTCGGCGGCCAGCTCCTCGGCGCGGGCGAAGTCGCCCTCCAGGAGGTAGTTGGTGCACAGGTTGATCAGCGCGAGGGGAAGAGCGGCCAGCGCGCCGGCATCACGCGTGAGCCTGACGTTTCGACAGTTGAGTCGGTAGGCCAGGTCGTCGTCGAACAGCGCTACGGCGGCCCGGCTGCCGAGCCACAGCCAACGGCGTCCGTCTGGCTCGGCCGCGACGTGCGGGGTTGACAGGTCGTCGTCGAGGGCCTGTGCTGCCCGGCGCAGGCTGGGTGCACCTGCCTCGTATCCTTCGGTGAACGTCGTCACCAACCCGTCGAGCAACAGGTCCGCCGGCGTCGGTGGTCCGGGGGCAGGCGGGGCGGAGCGAGCGGCCTCGGCCACGTTCAGCGCGGCGCGGGGGTGACCGGGGCCGCCCAGCACAATGGCTGCGTCGAGCGCGTCGAGGTAGGTCTCGCGTGACAGCGACGCGTCCAGCGGGGCAAAAGTCCTGGCTGCATCGAGGAGCATGCCCGGCGTCTCGCTGCCGTGCGTGCGGTGAAATGCGATCGTGGCCCGGAGGAGCTGGATCCGGGCACGTCCGAGATCGCCCAGCGGCTGGGCCGCGGCGATGGCCAGCAGGTCGAGCGCTGACTCCGAGGCTCCCGCCTCGTGCATGGTCTCAGCGGCGTCCAGAGCCCGACGGGCACGGACGGCAGGTTCCGGGGTCAGGTCGACAGCACGCTGCAGGAACGCAGCCGCGGCGGCCAGGCCGCCGCGGGTCCGCGCCCGTCCGGCCGAGCGTTCGAGGTCGGCAGCGGCCCCCTCGTCGACGCCGAGCACTGCCTGCGACCGGTGCCACGCGTGCCGGTCAGGGTCGAACCGGGGATCGGTGGCGGTGGCCAGCGCGCCGTGCGCGCGCCGACGGTCCGGCTCCGAACATGCGCCGTAGACGGCTGAGCGCACCAGCGGGTGGCGAAAGCGGACGCGGCTGTCGATCGTCAGCAGCCCTGCCTCTTCGGCGGGCTCGGCTGCGCGGGCCTCGATCCCGAGAGTCTCGGCCGCTCGCCACAGCAGGGCACCGTCGCCGGTCGGGTCGGCAGCCGCGAGCAGCAGGAGCAGCTGGGTCTCGGACGGCAGGTCCCTCGAGCGCTGGTGGAACATGTCTTCGATGCGGCGCGGAACGCTGAGCGCGGTGGGCAGCTCGAAGCCGCCGGCCAGTCGCGCCGGGGGTGCGCTGCGGGGCAGCTCGAGCAGCGCGAGCGGGTTGCCGCGCGCCTCGGCGACGACGCGGTCGCGCACTTCCTCGTCGAGCGGTGTGCGTACGGAGGCTGCCAGCAGCGCCCGCGCCTCACTCTCGGTCAGGCCGCTCAGGCGAACCTCGGGCAGCCCGATGAACGGCCGCAGGTCCCCGTCGTCGGTGGGGTCGCGCACGCACAGCAGCAGCGCCAGTCGCTCAGCCGCCACCCGACGGGCGACGAAGGCCAGCACCTGCGCGGACGCCTCGTCCATCCAGTGCGCGTCGTCCACCAGGCACAGCAGCGGCCCCTCCTCCGCGACCTCGGACAGGAGGTTCAGGACGGCCAGGCCGACCAGGAAGCGTTCCGGAGCGGCACCCGCCTCCTGCCCGAACGCCGTACGGATGGCGCTCTGCTGGGGCCCGGGCAGCGCGCTGAGGTGTCCCAACAGCGGCGCGCACAGCTGGTGGAGGGCCCCGAACGCGAACTGGGTCTCGGACGGCAGCCCGACCGAGGTCTCCACGCGGAACCCCGACAGGGCAGCCACCGAGCGAGCGTGCTCGAGCATCGCCGTCTTTCCGACACCGGCTTCGCCGGACACCATGAGCGCCCCACTTCGCCCGGCCCGCGCCTCGTCGAGCAGGCGCTCGACCGCCTCGCGCTCGGGGCGCCGGCCCACCAGGTCCACGAAGAACTCCTCCCTGGCCCGGTCGGCACCGGACTAGGTGATTGTTGCCGATGCGAACAACACCTGCCAGCCCAGCACCCAGCACCTGCCACGACTCGTGGAGCGCGATGTACGGGACTCCCACCGACGCGATCTCGACCCGCTCCGGGCGAGCCTTGTGACACGGCAGCAACCGGGGCTGACCGGCCTGCCGACCTCCTCGCCTCGGGGATCGGGGGATCCCCGGGCGAGGAGCGGCGCAGACGACGGTGTTTGCGTGCTCATGAGGACGAAGGGATGTGACCGGATGAACGCCTCGCCCGTGATCGACGTCGACGGTCTCACCGTCACCTACGGCGACTTCACCGCTGTCCGTGACCTGTCCTTCGAGGTCCAACGCGGGGAGCTCTACGCCCTGCTCGGCACCAACGGAGCCGGCAAGACCTCCACCCTGGAGGTCGTCGAAGGTCACCGGCGGGCCACGTCCGGCACGGTGCGGATCTTCGGCGCGAGCCCTCAGGATCGACAGGCCATCCGGCCGCGCACGGGCATCATGCTGCAGGAGAGCGGGTTCTCCCCGGACCTGACCGTGGAGGAGTCGGTCGCCCTGATCGGCTCCCTGAGCGGACGGGACGACACCACCGACCGGGTGCTCGACGTCGTGGGTCTCACCCGCAAGGCGAGCACGATCGTCGCCCAGCTCTCCGGTGGCGAGAAGCGTCGTCTGGACTTCGCCACTGCGGTGTACGGCGGGCCCGAGCTGGTGATCCTCGACGAGCCCACCACGGGGCTGGACATCCAGTCCCGCGACGCGCTCTGGGGTGCGGTGGACCGGCTGCGGGAGGCTGGGTCCACCGTCGTCCTCACCACGCACTACCTGGAGGAGGCGCAGGAGCGGGCCGACCGCATCGGCCTCATGCACCAGGGCAGGCTCCACCGCGAGGGCACGGTCGCGGAGCTCACCCAGACCCTCCCGTCGGTCATCACCTTCAGGCTGCCTCCCGGCGCCCCCGAGCCGCCGACGATCGGGTCACGCAACGGGGCCTTCCACATCGAGACCTTCCACCTCCAGGACGACCTCCACCGCCTCCTGGCGTGGGCGCACGACCGCGGGGTGGAGCTGCAGGACCTGCAGGCCGGCCCGACCCGCCTCGACGACGTGTTCCGCGCCCTCGATGCCACCTGAGCCACGCGCCGACGGACCGCGGCACCCGCCCACGAGAGGAACCCCGACCATGCTGGCCATCGCTCGCAGCGAGATGATCCAGATCTTCCGCAACCGGCTCGTCCTGGTCACCGGCCTCGTCATCCCGGTGGCCATCAGCGGCTACTTCGTCTACGAGAACGAACGGTTCGCCGACCTCGGCAGCGTCGGCTACATCGCAGCGATCGTGATGTTCACGGTGCTGGCCTTCGGGCTCTACACGACCGCTGTGACCACCCTCGCCTCGCGCCGGCAGAACCTCTTCCTCAAGCGCCTGCGCTCCACCGCGGCGGGCGACGCCGGCATCCTCACCGGGCTGGTCCTTCCGGCCACCGTCATCGCGCTCGTCCAGGTGGTCGCCATCCTGGTCGTGCTCGGAGTGGTGACCACAGAGCCGGACCAGGTCGCGCTCCTCGCGGTGGCGGTCCTGGCGACCACGGCCATGATGGTCGCTCTGGCCCTGGCCACCGCCGGACTGACCAACTCTCCCGAGCACGCGCAGGTGACCACCCTGCCGGTGAGCCTGTCGGTCATCGCCGTCGCCACGTGGGTGGGCATCACCGGGACGGAGGACCTCGCCCGCCTCAAGAGGCTGCTCCCCGGTGGCTCTGCCACCGAGATGGTCATGAACGCCTGGAACGGCGGCGTCCCCCTGCTCGACTCACTTCCCCTGCTGGCCACCACGCTGGGCTGGGTGGCTGTCTCGGTCGCCATGGCCGTCCGCCTGTTCAGCTGGGAACCACGCCGATGACTCGGCCACCGACCACACAGCACGACAACGAGAAGGAAGCACATCATGGGATTCATCACCGTCGGAGAAGAGAACAGCACCCCGATCGAGCTCTACTACGAGGACCAGGGCGCAGGTCAGGCCGTCGTCCTCATCCACGGCTACCCGCTGAACGGTCACAGCTGGGAGCGCCAGACGCGTGACCTCCTCGCCGCGGGCCATCGCGTCATCACCTACGACCGGCGCGGCTTCGGCCAGTCGTCCAAGGTCGGCAGCGGCTACGACTACGACACCTTCGCCGCCGACCTGAACACCCTGCTGGAGACCCTCGACCTTCGCGACGTCGTGCTGGTCGGCTTCTCGATGGGCACCGGCGAGCTCGCCCGCTACGTCTCCACGTACGGCACGGAGCGGGTCGCCAAGCTGGCGTTCCTGGCCTCCCTCGAGCCCTTCCTGGTGCAGCGCGACGACAATCCCGACGGCGTGCCGCAGAAGGTCTTCGACGACATCGCGATGGCGGCCAGGACCGACCGCTACGCCTGGTTCACCCAGTTCTACCGCGACTTCTACAACCTCGACGAGACGCTGGGCACGCGGATCAGCGAGGACGTCGTCCGGGCGAACTGGAACACCGCGACCGCCAGCGCACCTGTCGCGGCGTACGCCGTCGTGCCGAGCTGGATCGAGGACTTCCGCGACGACACCAAGGCCGTCCGCGAGGCCGGCCTGCCGACGTTGATCCTCCATGGGACGGCCGACAACATCCTGCCCATCGACGCGACCGGCCGACGCTTCCGCGACCTGGTCCCGCATGCCGACTACATCGAGATCGAGGGTGCGCCGCACGGGCTGCTCTGGACCCACGCCGACGACGTGAACGCAGCCCTGCGCGCGTTCCTCGGATGAGGTGATGACCAGACAGGTCCACCTGGTGCAGCGCGTCGAGGCGGGGGCGGTGGCGCTCGTTGCCATCGCCGCCGCCGTCGCGCTGTACCCCGACTGGTGGTGGGTGGTCCCGGCGGCGTTCCTCGCCTTCGACCTCTCGATGCTGGGCTACGCGCGGTCGACCGCGGCGGGCGCCATGACGTACAACTCGGTCCACAACTACGCGTTCCCGGCGCTGGCGGGACTGGTGGCGCTCGCCGTGGAGCCGGTGACGTCGGCGGCCTCGACGGCCGCCGGCGTCCTCGCCTGCGCGTGGGCGTTCCACGTCGGTGTCGACCGCGCCCTCGGCTACGGCCTCAAGCTGCCGGAGTCGTTCCGCAGCACCCACCTCGGACGGATCGGCGCCGAGCGGAGCGACCATGGCCACGGGTGAGCACGCGCAGGGGAGGGCCGGGCGGCGGAGGGACCGGACCCGGCGGCGTCGCCGACGATGGCCGTCGGTCGTCGCCGGTGTGGCTGCGGCGCTCGTGGTCGTGGCCGGGACGGCCATGGCGGTCTTCCACCTCGGCCTTCCCTGGTGGCTGGACGAGGGCGACCGCAACCATGTCCACGAGAGCGACGCCGGCTCCCAGCGCTACCAGGTCCACCTCCCGCCGCAGCACGACGGCACGGCCCGGCTGCCGGTCATCATGGCGATCCACGGCTGCGGCATGAGCGGCTTCGGCTGGAACTCGATGAAGTCCACGACCCAGCTCAACCGGCTGGCCGACCGCGAGGGCTTCATCGTCGTCTACCCGACGCAGCGGCTGTTCCGCAGCGCGATCAACTGCTGGAACTCGGGCGACCCGCGTGAGCAGCACCGCCACACCGGCGAGCCCGCGCTCCTCGCCGGGGTCGCCCGCGAGGTGGTCGAGACCTACGGCGCGGACCCGGACCAGGTGCACGTCGCCGGGGCGTCCTCCGGGGCAGGCACGGCGGTCATCCTCGCCGCGACCCATCCCGACGTCTTCGCGACGGCGACGTCCGTCGCGGGCGGTGAGTACGGGCTGGACCAGGTGGACCCCGACGCCCCCGACTCGACGCCACCGGACTACACCGCCCGCCAGGCGTGGGCGCAGATGGGGGAGCGGGCGCGGCAGGTGCCGCTCCTCGTGATCCAGGGCGAGGAGGACGAGGTGGTCCCGCCGCTCGTCGCCACCCGGCTGGTCGAGCAGTGGACGGCCGTGGGCGACCTGACCGACGACGGCCTGCTCAACGACAGCCTGGACCTGGTCGAGGAGACCACGACGGTGGCGGGGGGCCCGGACGAGCATGCGTACGTGCGCACCACCATCGCCACCCGGGGCGGCGCGTCCCTGGTCGAGTCCTACCTGGTCGAGGACATGGGACACGTCTGGCCGGGCCCGTCCGGCGAGGGCCTGTTCACCGATCACGCCGGGCCGGACGCCAGCGCCATCGTCTGGGACTTCGCCCGACGCCATCCGAGAGGATCACTGCCATGAGCCCCGTCGTTCTCGCCATCGTGCACGTCGCCGGACACCGAGGAGGGGACGGGTCGTGAGGTCGATGATCCCCGACTACCTGGCCGAGGCACTCGGTGACGTCGCCTCCGACACCTCGGGTGCGCCGGCGGACTACATCCCCGAGCTCGCGACGGCCGACCCGGACCTCCTGGGCGCGGCGTTCGCCACGGTCGACGGCGAGGTCTACGGTGCCGGAGACCTCGACGTGGAGCTCACGATCCAGTCGATCTCGAAGCCGTTCGTCTATGCCCTGGCCCTGGCCGACCGAGGCTTCGACGCCGTGCTGGCCAAGGTCGGCGTCGAGCCCTCGGGGGAGGCGTTCAACGAGATCTCCCTCGAGAGGGGGTCAGGCCGCCCGCTCAACCCCATGATCAACGCCGGTGCGATCACGACCCACTCGCTCGCCGGGTCCCAGGAGCTCGACGCGGGCGCGCGCCTCGAACGCGTGGTGGCGGGACTCTCGGCGTTCGCCGGACGCCGACTGGAGATCGACGACGGCGTGTGCGCCTCCGAGCTCGAGAACGCGCACCGCAACCTCGCGATCGCGCACATGCTGCGCAGCCACGGGATCCTCGACGAGGATCCGACCGCGGCCGTGGCCGGCTACACCCGCCAGTGCTCGCTGCTCGTCACCGTTCGCGACCTGGCCCTGATGGCGGCGACCCTGGCCAACCGCGGGGTCAATCCGCGGACGGGCGAGCGCGTCGTGCCCGAGCGCGCGGTCCGGCAGGTGCTGAGCGTCATGAGCACGTGCGGCATGTACGACGCCGCGGGCGACTGGGCCACCCAGGTCGGCATCCCGGCGAAGAGCGGCGTCGCCGGCGGCTTGATCGGCGCCCTTCCGGGCCAGATCGGCATCGCGACCTACTCGCCTCGGCTGGACAGCCACGGGACAAGCGTGCGCGGGGTGTCCTTGTTCGAACGGTTCTCCTCCGACATGGGCATGCACCTGATGGAGGTCCCGCCCGCCGCACGGTCCGCCGTACGGTCGAACCACGTCGTCGGCACCGGCGCGAGCGCCATCAGGGTCCTCCAGCTGCAGGGCGAGATCCGTTTCGCGGGCGCCGAGCGGGTGGTCAGGGAGGCCGTGAGCACCGTGCCCGCTGAGGCGGGGATGGCGATCGACCTCACGATGGTCCACTCGCTCGACGACGTGGCGCGACGCATGCTGCGCGAGGTCGCGCGCCGAGTCACCCTCGATGGTCACGAGGTCGTCGTCGTCGACCCGGAGTCGGTGCTCCCCGACCCGGGCGAGGGAGGCGGGGTCACCGTCGTCGACAGCCTCGCGTGCCTCGGACAGCAGGAGGGCGACGAACGACGACAGCGGCCACGCTGAGACTCGATCGGCGTCGGGGCCGGCTGCGGCACGCCGTCCCCGCCCGCCGAGCGTCGCTACACCGGCCGGACGATCGTGCTCCTGCTGAAGTAGAGACCCAGACCGGTCATGGCCAGCCATGTCGGGCCGAGCAGGGCGGGCACGCCGGGCACGCCGAGCCCCGCGACCATGACCGTCGTCTGGAGGACCGGCAGCAGCGCGAGGACGCCGAGCCACCGGGGCACGGCGCGCTCGCGCAGTCCCAGCACAGCGACGGCGCCGGCCGCGACGACGACCCCCAGCCACCCGATCCAGGCGCCGAAGTCGTTGAGCACGTAGTAGACGTAGAGGCCCGCGTCGTCGAAGGCCGTGGGCTCGAACGAGCCCGGCAGGTAGTTGCCGAGGGCTCCCTTCCAGCCGTAGCCGTAGGCGAGTCCCGCGGCTGACGAGACCAGGCCCAGGGGGACGAGGTGGGCGGCCGTCGAGTCCGGGAGGAGCGGCTCGACGCGCCGGCGCCAGGTGGCGGCGAGGACGAGCAGCAGGACCACGGTCAGGTAGCCGATGATCATGCTCAACCTGAACGTCAGCGGGTCGAGGTCGACGAACAGCTGGTGGTCGAGGCTCGCTCCCTCGTCACCCAGGGTGCGGCCGTCGAGGACCATCGTGGACACGAGGCCGGCGAGTCCGGCGGCTGCCGCGAGCAGCGGCCAGCGCTCGCGCCGCGTGCGTGGCGGGGCGCTCACGCCGGGTGTGGTGGGGTGCAGCTGGGTCATGACACGTTCTCCTCCGTGGGGTGGGCGGGTGTGGTGAGCGGGTGGCTGGACGGGACAGCGCGAGGTCGCGCGGCGAGCTGGGCGGTGCGGGCGGCGGCCAGGACGCCGACCACTCCGGTGACGGCGAGCAGGAAGGCCTGGTAGGCCCCCATCCCGGGCTCGAGCCCGGCGTGGCCCAGGCCGCCGTCGAAGAAGCCGGAGGCGAGGCTCACCAGGCACGCCACGGCCAGCAGGCCGGACGGGACGGCCGCCCTGCGGCTCCGGCCGCGGACGGCGGCCACGGTCAGCACGACCTGGCCGACGATCATCGGCAGCGGCGCGGCGAGCAGGGCGTGCGAGCCCCACGCGTCGTCCCACGTGTTGACCCCGGCCAGGCCGGCCCACAGGCCGCCGACCAGGTCCACGACGAGCAGGGCGGCCAGCGACGCGGCCAGCAGCCGAGGCACCGCCTGCGGCGGTGTGGAGTGGATGGGGTGGGGGGCGTGCGCGGTCATCGGTGTCCCTTCCGTGGAGAGGTCGCTCATGAGCCGAGACGGACGAACGCGCGCCGCTCGGCGCGGGCGTACCACGGCCGACACAGCCGCAGCAGGAGCTGGTAGCCGGGGCCGGCGTCGCCCAGGGTCTGGTCGACGACGTCCGAGGGCACGCCGTCGGCGACCCACGGCACGAGGAAGGCCAGGGTGCGCAAGGGGTAGGCCCGCTCCGCGGCCGCCTCGGTCGCAGCGAAGTCCTCGACGGTCAGCGTGCGCTGCAGCAGGGGCAGGGCCTCGGTCTCCTCGTGCCGCAGGTGCTCCAGCAGGAGGGTGCGCGTGGTCGAGACGTGGACGTCGAGCGCCTTGCGCCGGTCCTCCGAGGGCGACTCGACGAGCGCGGTGAAACCACGGCCGCACGACTCGAGCGCCGGGTCGACGAGCTCGTGCTCGTCCTCCATCGCCTGCAGCACCTCGAGTCCTCCGGGCTCGGAGCGCTCCTCGACCCGGCGCCGGACGAGGGGCCAGATGTGGTCGTCCTCGACGGTGTGGTGGTGGTGCAGGATCCCGGCGAACCGCCCCCAGCGCCGGGCGAGCGCCCGCCAGGTGTCGTGGTCCTCGACGGGTGTCAGCCGGACCGCGTCGCGGAAGCGGTCGAGGTCGCGGCGGAACGCGTGGTGGATGAGGTACATGCCGGACTGGTCGTGCGGTCCTTCGGCCACGTGGGCCTGACCGGGAAGGCAGATCTGGTGCATGAGCCGAGCCTCGGACCCGGCCCTTGTGCCCGGCCTGTGCGCGGCTTGTGACGGGCGCGGACCTCGCCACAAGCGCTGCGCAAGCCGTGGCCCGCAGGCTCGGCGCACCGACCCGTCCACCACTCGTACAAGGACATTGAGATGAACAGGATCCTCGGCCCGATGGCCCGCCTCAGCGCCGCCCATCCGTGGCGCACCCTCCTGCTGTGGCTCGTGGGCGCAGCAGCCGCGTTCTCCCTGGCCGCCGCCGTCGGCGGCCCGGCCCAGGAGGACTGGGACGCTCCCGGCACCCCCGCCCAGCGAGGCGTCGACCTCCTGCGCGAGCACCTCCCCGAGGCCGGCAACGCCAGCGCCCAGGTGGTGGTCCACGACCGGGGGCAGGCGCCGGTGCCCGGGAGGGAGGTGGCCGCCCTCGCCACCCGCCTGGCCGCGATGCCCCACGTGCTGGCCGTGGACCCTCCACGCGTCTCGGCGGACGGGGCCACCGTGCTGCTCACCGTGAGGTACGACGTGCCCGTCACGCACCGCGACCTGATGGGCCACGCGGAGCCGCTCGAGGACGCGGTCGCCGCGACCCGGGCCACCGGCCTCCAGGCGGCGCTCGGCGGCGAGCTGCCCGCCACCGCCCAGGCGGAGGTGAAGGGCACCGGCGAGATGATCGGCATCCTCGGAGCCCTCGTGATCCTGCTGCTGATGTTCGGCTCCGTGGTCGCCGCGGGCCTGCCGGTCCTGGTCGCCGTGGCCGGGCTCGCGGTCGGCGGCGCCGGCATCACGGTGCTGTGCGGTCTCATGTCGGTGAGCCCGAGCGCGCCGATGGTCGCCTCCATGGTGGGTCTGGGCGTCGGCATCGACTACGCCCTGCTGCTGCTCACCCGCACGCGCTACCACCTCGCCGCCGGCCTGGGCGTCGTCGACGCCGTCGAGCGGGCCGCGGTCACGGCCGGGCGCTCGGTGGTGCTCGCGGGCGCGACGGTGCTGGTCTCGCTGCTCGGCCTGCGCCTGGCCGGCCTGGCGACGTACTCCGCCTTCGGCCTCGCCACCGCGCTCACCGTGCTGGCGGTCGTGGTCAGCACCCTCGTGCTGGTCCCCGCGCTGTGCGGCCTGCTGCACCGTCGCCTGCTGCCGCGGCGCGTACGACGCGGTGGTGTCACCCGCTCGAAGGGACCCAGCCGCTCCCAGCGGTGGGCCGAGCGGGTGGCCGCCCGACCCCTCGCGTGGGCGCTGGCCGCGGTGACCGTGATGCTGCTGCTGGCCGCCCCGGTGCTGGAGATGCGCACCTGGCCGCAGAGCGGCAGCGACGACCCCACGTCGGTGCAGGGGCGCCAGGCCTACGACCTGCTGAGCGAGGCGTTCGGTCCCGGCGCGCCCACGCCGTACGTCGTGGTCGCCGACCGCTCCCGGCTCGGGGACGCGGAGGTCGCCGACCTGGTGGCGGACCTGCGGGCGCGCGACGACCTGGTGGAGGTGAGCGACCCGGTGGTCTCGCCCGACGGCGGCGTGGCGGTGGTGGGCGCCGAGTCGACGTTCGCCGACAACGACGCCCGCACCCCTGACCAGGTGGCCTCGTTGCGCGAGCTGCTCCCCGACGGTGCGGAGCTCGCCGGCTCCAACGCACTCTTCGCGGACTTCTCGTCGGTCCTGGGGGAGAAGATCTGGCTGGTCATCGGCTTCGTGGTGTCGGTCTCGGCGCTGATGCTGATGTTGATGTTCCGCTCGCCCGTCGTCGCCCTGAAGGCGGTGGTGATGAACCTGCTGAGCGTCGGTGCGGCCTACGGCGTCGTCACGGCGACGTTCCAGTGGGGCTGGGGCCTCGAGCTGCTCGGGGTCGACCACACCCTGCCGATGTCGAGCTGGATGCCGATCCTGATGTTCGCCATCCTGTTCGGCCTCTCGATGGACTACGAGGTGTTCCTGCTCGCGGCGATCCGGGAGGACTACGAGCGCACCGGTGACGCCCGGGGGAGCGTGGCTCGCGGCCTGGCGGCCACCAGCGGCGTCATCACTGCGGCGGCCGCGATCATGGTGCTGGTCTTCCTCGGCTTCACCTCCGAGACGGCCACGCTGGTGAAGATGCTGGGCTTCGGGCTCGGGGTGGCGATCCTCCTGGACGCCACCGTCGTACGCCTCGTCCTGGTGCCCGCGACGATGACCCTGCTGGGCGAGCGGAACTGGTGGACGCCCGCGTGGCTCGACCGGCTGCTGCCCCGCCTCCAGGGGGAGGGTCCGACGGGCGCGGAGGAGGAGCCCGTCAAGGACGAGCGAGTTCCGCTCCTGGTCGAGTGAGCCGGTCTAGGGTGTGCCCGTGCGGATCTGTGTCCTGGGCGCAAGCCGGGTCATCGACCACGTGGGCGCGGAGGTCGAGCTCGGCTCGCGCAAGCCGCGGTCCATCGTCGCGGCCCTGGCGCTGACCCCGGGACGTCCGGTCTCGCTCGACACCCTGGCTGACCTGGTGTGGGGCGGCGAACCGCCCCGCACCGCAGCGGGGTCGCTGCACGCCTACCTCTCCGGCCTGCGCGCCGCCCTCGAGCCGGAGCGCCCGACCGGGGGAGCGGCCTCGGTGATCGAGACGACGGACCACGGCTACGTGCTGCGCACCCCTGCGGCGGACATCGACGCCCACGCATTCGCCGATCGCGTCGCTGCGGCCGGGCGCGTCCTGGCGCCGCTCGTGTCGCAGTTCGACGTCGGACCGACCGCTGCGTGGCCCGGGCGTGCGGACGTGGTCGAGGCGATCGACCGGCTCGACGACGTGCTCGCGACCTGGGCCGGGGAGCCGTACGCCGACCTGCCGGACCACCCCGAGGTGCTGGCCGCGCGATCCTCCCTCGAGCGGCTGCGCGCGGGCGCCGAGGAGGCCCGGCTGCTGGGCCTGCTGGCGGTCGGCGACCACGCCGGGGTGCTCGCGACCACCGAGTCGGCGACGGCCCGCAACCCGATGGACGAGGCGCTGTGGGCGACCCACGCCCTCGCCCTGCTGCGCGCCGGTCGACAGGTCGACGCCCTCGAGGCGCTGCGCAGCGTCCGGTCCACCCTGGTCGAGGAGCTCGGCATCGACCCCGGGGCGCGACTGCGGACGCTGGAGGCGGCTGTCCTGCGGCAGGCACCCGAGCTGGAGCAGACCCTGGCCGCCCCCGCCCCCGCCGCCGCCCCTGCCGCCCCCGCCGCGGCCGACGCCGGTGGCCCGTCGGCCGGTCCGGACGGCGGCCACCACCCCCTCGACCTCACGGTCGGCCGACAGGCCGAGCGTGCAGCGCTGTCCGCCGTGCTCACCCGCGCATCGGGCGGAGCCCTCTCCTGCGCCCAGGTGGTCGGCGAGCCAGGCATCGGCAAGACGCGGCTGGTCACGGACCTGGCGACCGAGGCGCGCGAGCGCGGGTTCGGGGTGGCCTGGGGGCGCTGCTCGCAGGACGACGGCGCGCCGCCGCTGTGGCCCTGGCGCGCGGTCCTCGAGGCACTGGGCGAGAGTGCGACGCCCGAGGACGCCCCGCTCGATCCGGAGGCCACGCCGGCGCAGGTGGCCTTCGACCGCTGGGACCGCATCGTTCGGCGGGTGCGCGCAGCGGCCGCGACCCGACCCCTCCTGCTGCTCATGGAGGACCTGCACTGGGCCGACGAGGCGACCCTGCGGACGCTGGCCCACCTGCTGTCGTCCACGCCGACGGAGTCGTCGATCTGCGTCGTGGGCACGCGGCGGGCCCATCCCGAACCGACCGGGGCGCTGGCGCTGGTCGGTGAGGCCCTCGCCAGCCGGCACGCGGCACGCGTCGAGCTCAGCGGTCTCGAGCGCGAGGGGACCTCGGCACTGCTGACCGGCGTGGCGGGACACCCGCTGCCCGAGGAGCTGCTCGACGCCTGGCACTACCGCTCGGGCGGCAACCCCTTCTTCCTCGTCGAGCTCGCCAGGCTCGGCGCCGACGACCCCGACCGGGTGCCGCCGACCGTGCGTGAGGTGGTGACCCGCCGGCTCTCCCTCCTGCCCGAGCGCGCCCGCGAGTCGCTGGTCACGGCGGCGGTCATCGGTCACCGGTTCCGCCCGGAGCTGGTCGCCGCCGCCAACGGCGACGAGCTCGACGACGTCGCCGACGACCTGGACGCCGCCCGGACGGCCGACCTGGTCGTGGACGAGGAGGACGGGAGGCTGGCGTTCGTCCATGCCCTCACCCGTGACGCGGTCTACCTCTCCGAGCCCGAGCACCGCAGGGCGCGCCGGCACGCGCGGGTGGCGCGGGCGCTCGAGTCCGACCCGGTCCTCCGCCGCCTGGTGCCGGACCCCGAGCTGACCGCCGAGCTGGCGCAGCACTGGCTCCGGTCGGGGCCCAGCAACGCCGACCGAGCCTGGCGGGCGGCGCGTGCTGCCGCCGCCCAGGCCCGCACGGTGTGGGCCCACACCGAGGCGATGCACCTGCGGGCCGCCGCCGTGGAGGCCCATCGACGTGCGGCCGACGGGGTGGACACCGAGCGCTACGACCTCCTGCTGGAGCTCGCGACCGATGCGGCGTACGCGGCCCGGTGGGACCGGGTCGAGGAGGCCGCGAGCGAGGCCATCGCCCTCGGCCGCGCCCTCGGCTCGCCGGCCCTGGTGGGCACGGCGGCGAGCACCCTGACGCGCTACTGCGTCTGGCTTCCCCATGACCTCGAGGTGGTGTTGGAGGACGTCGTGGACGACCTCCGCTGGGCCCTCGCGAACGCTCCGGACGACGACCCCGCCACGCGCTGCCGCCTCCAGCTGTCACTTGCCGTCGAGCTCTACTACGTGCCCGAGTCGTCGGCCGAGCGCCGAGCGCTGGTCGAGACGGGCCTCGCGCTGGCGCGCCGCATCGACGACCCGGAGCTGACCTGGTGGGCGATGCGGACGGCGTGGCTGGCGAGCTGGGCGGCGCCGCACCTCGTGGAGCGGATGGGCTTGGCCGAGGAGGGACTCGTGGCCGCCCGCCGGGCCGACGACCCGGCAGCCGAGGCCGTGCTGCTCACCGCCCTGGCCATCGACGAGCTGGTGCTGGGCCGCGTCCGCGGATGGACCGAGCACAGCGAGGCCGCCAAGACGATCGCGCGGCGCGAGCGCCTGCCGTACGTCATGTTCACCCTGCACTGGGTGGAGATGACCCTGGCCGCGATGAGCGGGGACACCGACGCCGTCGCCGAGCACCAGGCCGG
This sequence comes from Nocardioides pinisoli, assembly GCF_024199985.1. GTDB lineage: Bacteria > Actinomycetota > Actinomycetes > Propionibacteriales > Nocardioidaceae > Nocardioides > Nocardioides pinisoli. The sequence continues at coordinate 359,727 of NZ_JANARS010000005.1, read as the reverse complement.
TCTGGCCACCACCTGGCGTGAGGTGGCACTGCCGATGGCCGAGGTCCACGCGCCCGCGGCCGCGATGATCGCCTCGCTCTGGGACGGCACGGTCGGTGGGACGATCGGCCCGATGCTCGCGTTGTTCGAGCAGTCGGGCATGGTCGACGCCCCGGTGCACCAGATGCTCGCGCGAGCCGGTCTCCTCGACGACCTGCGCCGGTTGCTGCCGGACTCGCGGGTGACCGTGGACGACCCGTCCCAGTGGTCACAGCTCGCCGACTGGTGCCAGGAGGTCGAGGCCGCGACCGCGGTGGGTGACGTCGACCTCGCCCGTCGGGGCCGTGCCGTGCTCGCGCCGTACGCCGATCGCATCGCCCTGGCCGGCGCGGCGGCCTGCTTCGGCCCGATCAGCGGCTACCTCGCCCTCGCGGCGGCCACGCTCGGGGACACCGAGGACGCGCGGCACTACGCCACCGCGGCCCACGCCACGGCGATGGAGTGGGGCTGGCACGCCTACGCGCAGTGGCTCGACGAGGCACGCGAGCGGCTCGGTTTCTGATCGGCTGGGCTGGGAGCCGGGCCGCCCGGTCGTCGCGGACGAGCAGTCCGTCCGCCGCGGGAGGTCACCGGTCTCGCTAGTGTCGAGGCCCGACGACTGCGTGCAACCAGAGGGGAATCTCGTGGGTCAACTCGTCCGAGTCCAGAACTTCAACGTCTCCCGGGACGGCTTCGGCACAGGGGAGGGGCAGAGCCTGGAGCGCCCCTTCGGGCACGCCGATCCGGCGACGATGTTCTCCTGGTCCGGTGCCACCGCGCACGCGCCCATGCGGACCGAGCCCGGCGGCACCTACGGCCTCGACGACTACTTCACGCGCGACTTCGCCCGCAACATCGGCGCGGAGATCATGGGCCGGAACAAGTTCGGCCCGCAGCGTGGGCCGTGGCGGGACCTCGACTGGGAGGGCTGGTGGGGGGAGGAGCCGCCGTTCCGCACGCCGGTGTTCGTGCTGACCCACCACCCGCGCCCGTCCATCGTCCGGGGGCAGACCACCTTCCACTTCGTGGACGCGTCGCCGGCCGACGCGCTGGCACGCGCGATGGAGGCCGCGGACGGGAAGGACGTACGCATCGGGGGCGGCGTCACGACGGTGCGTGAGTTCCTCGACGCCGACCTCATCGACACCATGCACGTCGCAGTGGCGCCGGTGGACCTCGAGCGTGGCGTGCGCCTGTGGGAGAGCCCGGACGAGCTCCTCGACCGGTTCCACCTCGAGCGGGTGCCGAGCCCCAGCGGGGTGGTCCACCACATCTTCTGGCGTCGGTGAGGCCCGACCGCCCGCGGCCCGAGGTCGTGGAGCCCGTGAGCCGTCTCCCGGTTCACGGGCGCCACGACGACCCTTGCTCGGGTCAGGAGACCTCGGGCTCGTGGTCGTGGTCGTGCAACCCGCCACCCTCGCCACCGGCGGAGCTGCCGCTGCGCGGCTCGACGGGGCCCGCGGGGTTGGTGAGCGCCCGCTTGGAGAAGTCCCACCGAGCGAAGGTGAGGAGGGTGTGCGCGGCGGCGTCACCCATCTCGTCGAGGGCCGCGTTGCTGTTGTTGGCGAAGGTGTCGCACGCCAGGTGGTAGCACGGGTCGTAGGCCTGGCCTGCGGTGCCGCCGAAGACGGCTGCCTGCGCGGCGGTCTTGATCCCCTCGGCGCCGGTGAACAGACCACCCGCAGGGATCCCCGCGGCGATGAAGGGTCCGTAGTCCGAGCGTCCGCTGAAGGGCGTCTCCGCACTGGCGATGCCGACCGCGCCGAAGTAGTCGTGGAACACCTTCTCGATCAGGCCCGACCCGTCGGGGCCTGCCGCGGCGCCCGGCCCGACCGGGAACCCGGAGTTGTCGCCGTCGTAGACGAACCGCACGTAGTTGGGCGAGCCGATCATGTCGAAGTTGAGGTTGAGGGCGATGTCGTCCTTCTGCTCCTGGCTCAGCTGCGAGACGTAGTACGCCGACCCCAGGAGCCCGAACTCCTCGGCGTTCCACCACGCGAAGCGGACCTTGTTGTGGACGTCACGCCCCTGGAGCGCCTCGGCCATGGCCAGGATGGCCGCCGAGCCGCTGCCGTTGTCGTTGATGCCGGGGCCTCGGGGCACGCTGTCGAGGTGCGCGCCGACGACGACCACCTCCTCCGGGTCACCGCCCGGGGTCTCCGCGATCACGTTGTAGGTGGTGCGCGTCTCGACCACCCGGTCGACCTTCAGCCGCGCGGTGCTGCCGGTGCTGCCGTTGGCGATCCCGTTGGCGAGGTCCTGGCCCACCGCCAGGGAGGCGCCCACGACCGGGAAGGTGCGGACCGGTGTCCCGAGCGTGCCGTTGACCACCGCGACGCGGCCTGCGTCGCCACCGTCGTTGAAGATCACCGAGCCGACGGCACCCGCTGCGGCCGCGTTGTCGGCCTTGGTCCCGAAGGGGCAGGTGCCGCGCTGCATGAGGGCGATGGCGCCCGCCGGGAAGCCCGCGAAGTCGGCGGCCTCGCAGCCGGAGGTGGTCAGGCCCGCAGCGGGCGCCTGCGGCAGGACGAGGTCGACCGCGATCACCGGAGCGGTGATGTCGCCGCTGCCCGACGACGTCATCGATGCGAAGTCGGTCCCGTCGACGTACGAGGTGGGGGACGGTGAGACCTGGTTGAGGACGGCGGGTGAGGCGTCGGCGTTGTACTCGAACTCGAACGGCTGCACGGTGACGTCGAGGCCGGCTGCTGCCGCCTTGGCCGCCACGTAGTCGACCGAGGCGCGGTTGGCCGGCGAGCCCCCCACGCGGTTCCCGGTGCCGCCCTCGTCGGAGAACCCCTGGAGGGCCGCCTGGTGCCGGCGGATGCGCTCGACCGAGACGGCCTTGCGGAAGCCTTGGGTGAAGGAGAGCGCGGACTGGCCGGTCTTGGTGCTGCTGTCTGCTGTTGCCGGCGTGCCTGTCAGGGCCAGGGCGGTCGCTGCGCCGGTTGGCAGGCAGGGCCGCGTCGACCTCCACCTCGACCTGCGAGTGCTTCTGGACCTAGCTCACCCGTCCCTCCCGGTCGACGGACCCGGGGGCGGCTCGGGAACATCTACCGCCAGTAGCCGACGCGTCGTCGTCGTCAACCATCGCTCGTAGTCGTCGACTCCTCGCCCTCCGACCTGGGTCAGCAGGCGGAAGACGTCGGCGCCCATGACCGCCCAGAGCCCGTCGAGCACCTCGTCGTCCACCGGTCGGCCGATCACCATCTCGACGCCCTCACGGATGTTCTCGCGCCGCCGGGTCTCCAGCTCGTGGAGCTTCGCCGCGAGCTGCGGCTCGCTCCCGGCCGCCTCGCTGAGCGCCTGTCGCAGCCCCCAGGTCCGCTCGTTGATCCCCGTGACCATCCGCACCGCCGCAGCGAGACGATCAGTGAGACTGCCGACCCCGAGCCCAGCGAACTCCGGGCGCTGGGACAGCGCCACGGGCTCGTCGTCGCCCACGACGCCGACGTCGATGGCGCTCAGCAGCAGGTCGGTCTTCGAGCCGAAGCTGCTGTAGACCGTCTCCACGGCGACGCCGGCGCCCTTGGCGACGTCGCGCATCCCGGTGGCGGACCAGCCGCGGTCGGCGAACAGCGACGTGGCGGCCTCGAGGACCAGGGCGCGCGTCCGCACTGCCTGCTGCCGGCGGTGCGCCGACCGGTAGGGCCGTCGTGCCGCTCCGGGAGCGGCGGTCACCGGGCCGGGTCCGCGACGGACGAGGGGTCGGGTGTCCATCGCTCGTCGGCCTGGCGCCGGTAGGCGCGCCCGAAACCGTGGATGAGGACGAACCGGAGCACCGCCGGCACCTTGTGCACCACGACGTCGTAGCCCTCTGCGTCGATCCCCTCGATGAGCCAGTGACCCTCCGTCGCGAGCTGCCGTGTCGTCTTCGGCTTGATGTTGTACTCCTGCTCGACCGCGTCCCACTCGCGGTTGGTGATGCTCGCAGCCACGACGGGCATGGCCTCGACCACCTCCCGGTCGAGGTGTGGCACGAGCACCGCGAGCAGGTCGTCGAGGGCCCCGATGAGCGCCACCCGGTCGGCATCGGCCGTCGTCGAGGCGTACGTCCGTGCCGCCGCGGCGGCCGCGTCGGCCGCCGGGGCGATCCGGGCGTGGTCGGCCTCCATCGAGGCGAGCAGCTCCGCCGCGGCGGGATTGCGTCGCAGCACGAGGGGCCACAGGCCCGCGTCCTCACTGCTGTGGTGGGCGTGCAGGAAGTCCAGCATCCAGAGCACGTGCCGGCCCAGCGCGATCCGCTGCCGGCCGCGGGGGGCCGGTTCGTCCTGCAGCACCTGTCGGACGTGCCGAAGGTCACGCTTCAGCGCTTCGTGGACGATGCCCATCATCCGTGTGTCCGCCGGGGTGTCGAGAGTGTCCATGTTGCTCGCCTCCGTCACCTACGGTGGACCAGGACTCAGTTCAATACAAGATTGTTCCACCGAAGTTTCCGTCGACGTTCGACCCAGAAGCTCCGCGCACCCGGGGCACGGTCCTCGCCGTGCGGCTACTGTGGGGTAACCAGCCTTTCGACGACGGAGGAGCGATGGTCCGCCTGGCTCCGCAGACGGTCGTGCTCCACGGCCATGACCTGTCCTACGTCGACACCGGCTCGGGGCCCGCGATCCTCTTCATCCACGGCATCCTCGGGTCGCAGCGACAGTGGTCCCACCTCGTCGACGAGCTCGACGAGGACCACCGCGTGGTGGTGCCCGACCTGTTCGGGCACGGCGACTCGGCCAAGCCGACGGGCGACTACTCCCTCGGCGCGCACGCCGCGACCCTGCGCGACCTGCTCGACCGCCTCGGCATCGAGCGGGTGACGCTCGTGGGCCACTCGCTCGGCGGTGGCATCGCCATGCAGTTCTACTACCTCTTCCCCGAGCGGGTGGACCGGCTCGTGCTCGTCGCGAGCGGCGGCCTCGGGCGGGAGGTCAACCTGGTGCTGCGCTCTGCCACCCTCCCGGGCGCGGAGCAGGTGCTCGGCGTGATCGCCTCCGGGCCCGTCCTGGAGCGGGTCGAGGCCCTGGGCCGCGGAGCGCAGAAGGTCGGCTGGAGGCCCGGCGCCGACATCGGTGCGATCTGGCGCGGCTTCACCTCGCTCGCCGACCGCGAGAGCCGGCGGGCGTTCCTCGCGACCACCCGGGCCGTCATCGACATCGGTGGTCAGAGCATCAGTGCCCACGACCACCTCGCCGGCGTGACGCCGCCGCCCACCCTGATCGTGTGGGGCTCGAGGGACCGGATGATCCCGGCCTGGCACGCGCTCAGCGCGCAGCGCGCGCTACCGGAGTGCCAGGTCGAGCTCTTCGAGGGCGCCGGCCACTTCCCCCACCTCGACGATCCCGACCGCTTCGCACAGGTGCTCCGCGACTTCATGTCCGGGGCCGCGGACGGCGCCGCAGGGGAGGGTCTGCCGACCCGCCTTGAGGGTGTGGAAGTCCCGGCGAACGAGGAGTAGATGTCGGGACAGGCCGACAGGGGGAACGGTCGAGGCCCCGCCGGTCATCGTTCATCCGATCGGTGGGGCCGCGGTGCGGGGGACCGGTGAGGGCTGACGCGCCACTCGTCCTCGAGCATCGCGAAAACTAGCTGGGTGGCCCACGCGCCCTTGAAGAGCACGTTGTCGACCAGGCGTGCCTCCTGCCGCATGCCGAGCCGAGCCAGCAGCCGGGCGGAGGCGGAGTTCTCCTCGATGCAGACGGCCGTGATGCGGTGGAAGCCGAGGGCGTCGAAACCGAGGCGCAGCATCGCGGTGGCGGCCTCGGTGGCGTAGCCCTGCCCCTGGTGGTCGCGGCCGAAGGCGAAACCGACCTCGCCCTGACCCTCGGAGGCCCACTTGAGCAGCACCTCGCCGATCACGGTGCCCGTCGAGCGCAGCTCGACGGCCAGCACGAGCCACTGGCCGTGGGCGAGGAGCTCGGTCTGGGTCAGCTTGACCTGCAACGTCTCCTCGGTCGCCGCGCGGTCGCGGACCGGCCACGGGACGTGGCGGACCACCTCGGGATCGGAGTGGAAGACGACGAGGTCGTCGAGGTCGTCCATCCGGTGCGGCCGCAGCAGCAGCCGGTCGGTCGTGATCGGCAGGACGACGTCGAGTCCGCTCACAGCGAGAAGTGACCGGGCGCGAGGCTGCGCAGCACGCAGAACTCGTTGCCCTCCGGGTCGGCGAGCACGGTCCACGACTCCTCGCCGCTCTGCCCGACGTCGGCCCGGGTCGCGCCCAGGGCGAGGATGCGCTCGACCTCCTCCTCGTGCGACGCGTCGACCGGCGAGACGTCGAAGTGCGAACGGTTCTTCACCGTCTTGGGCTCCTCGACCTTCGCGAGGAAGATCGTCGGGCAGACCGGGCCGGAACGCACGGCGTCCAGCAGCGCCTGGTCCTCGACCCGCTCGGGGCCGATCTCCACGAGGCCGGGCTCGTGGTGGACGACGACCCAGCCCAGCACGGCGCACCAGAAGTCCGCGAGCCGGTCGGGGTCGTGGCAGTCGAGGGAGATCTCGGTCAGTCGGGAGGCCATGCAGCGATCCAAGCACGGGCATACTCGTGACGTGCGCCTGCTCCTGAACGTCATCTGGCTGATCTTCGGCGGGTTCTGGTTGTTCCTCGGCTACCTGCTCGCGGGGGTGCTGCTCTGCATCCCGATCATCACGATCCCGTGGGCGATCGCGTCCTTCCGCATCGCGGTGTTCGCGCTGTGGCCCTTCGGCCGCACCGTCGTCGCGAAGCCGTCGGCCGGCGTGGGCTCGTTCCTGGGCAACGTGGTCTGGTTCGTCCTCGCCGGGTGGTGGCTGGCCCTGGCGCACGTCGTGTCCGCCGTGGCGCTCGCGATCACCATCATCGGCATCCCGCTCGCCCTGGCCGACCTCAAGCTCATCCCGATCTCGCTGGCGCCGCTCGGCAAGGACATCGTGCCCACCGACCGCGGCGAGTTCGACCGCTACCGCTGAGGGGCGACCCGAGGCCGTCGGCCTCTGACGACCGCGCACGTGCGGCGATCAGCGGCGTGCAAGTGACCGGCAAGTCCCCGCTGACAGCGTGGGACCACAGCCCGGTCCTCTCCGGGCGTCGTCCACCCGAAGGAGACACCGATGTCCCTGCAGTCCACCCGCCGCATCCGCCGTACCGCGCTGGCCTCGTCGCTGACCGCCGCGCTGACCCTCCCGTTCCTCTCGCTGGCCGCACCGTCCGCGTCGGCCCACGACGACGGCGGATCGCACGGCTACGGCTCCAGCGTCCGGGACGTGCCGAAGCCCGCCCTCCGCGAGCTGATGCAGCTCAAGGGTCGGCTGGCCCGCTACCGATCCCCGGCCGCGGCCGTCGCGGACGGCTACCTGCCGAGCACCGAGTGCGCCGCCTCGCCCGGCGGAGGCATGGGCTACCACTACGTGAACCCGAGCCTGATGGGTCCGATCGACCCGGAGCGCCCGCCGATCCTCGTCTACGTCCCCAGCGCCGGCGGCCTGACGCTCGGTGCCGTCGAGTGGTTCGCCCCCGACGGCGACCAGGACGTCACGACCTCGGACGACCGGCCCGACCTGCTCGGCGTGCCGTTCGACGGTCCGATGCCCGGCCACGAGCCCGGGATGCCGGTCCACTACGACCTGCACGCGTGGCTCTTCAAGCACAACCCGGACGGGCTGCTCGCCGCCTTCAACCCCACGGTCCACTGCTGACCGGCCGTCACCCCGGAAGGATCGTCGTGGACACGACTCCCACCGACCACCCGACCGCCCGCCCCCGCCACCGCCACACGTGGACCTGCTACTGGGACCACCGTCGCGCGGGCTGGGTCTGCCCGGCGCACCGCTCACCGGAGCCAGCTCCACCCGCCTGAAAGGGGGCGACGCACGGCCCCGCCTGTGTCACCATGCCGCCGTGGCGCTGACCTACGTTGCCTTCGGGGAGACCGCCGTGGTCGTCGACGGGGTCAGCGTGCCGGTGACGCGCGGGCGCGAGCGTGGCGTGCTGTGCGCGCTGCTCGCCGCCCACGGCGAGCACGTCCCGGCCGAGCGTCTCGCGATCGAGGTGTGGGGCGCGGAGGCGTCCGACCGCGTGCTCGCCTCGGTCCAGGTGGCCGTGTCCCGCCTGCGCCGACTCCTCGAGCCCCGACGTCGGCCGGGTGACCGGTCCGCGCTGGTGAGCACCGCCGCCGGCTACGCGATCGCCGCGGACATCGCGGACGTCGACACGTGGGCCTTCGAGGCGGCCGCCCGCGATGCGCTGGGTGCGGGCGACGGCCGCGAGGCCCTGGCGGCTACGGACGCGGCGCTCGCGTGCTGGACCGGTACGCCGTACGCGACCGTCGACGGCCAGCTGGTCCGGGCGGCCGCCGACCGGCTCGTCGAGCTGCGCCTGGCCGTGCAGGAGCAGCGCATCCGTGCCCTGCTCGAGGTCGGCCGCGCTGAGGACGCGCTGCGGGACGCCGCCGAGGTCGCCGGGCAGAACCCCTACAGCGAGCGGTTGTGGGCGCTGCTCGCGCTCGCCCAGTACCGCTGCGCGCGGCAGGCGGACGCGCTCGCCACGCTCCGCGCGCTGCGGGAGCGGCTCTCCGACGAGCTGGGCGTGGACCCGTCGGCGGAGGTGCGCACCCTCGAGCAGCGGCTGCTGCGCCAGGACCCCGACCTGATGGTGCCGGCGAGGGTGCCCGACGACGCGCTCGGCCACCTCGACGCCGTCGCGGGTGCGGGCGATGCCCGCGGAACGGCTCACGACCCGGCGCGCGGGCCCGTGACCGTGGGCCGCGAGGACACCACCCGCTTCGCCTCCGCCGTCGTCGCGCGGGCGGGCACGACGGGTCGCACCCGGTTCCTGCTCGTCGCCGGTGAGCCGGGCATCGGCAAGTCCCGGCTCGCGCAGGACGTGGCGCGGCGTGCGGGCGACGACGGCTGGCGCGTGGTGGTCGGGCGTGCCCACGAGGGTGGCTACGCACCTGCCCTGTGGCCGTGGCTGGCGATGGTGCGTGAGCTCGCCGCCGACGACGGCGAGAGCGCGTCCGACCCACGACTGGCACCGCTGCTCGACGACGCGGACGTCGAGGACACCGGCGCCGGCGCCGGCCTGCGGATGTTCGACGCCGTCGTCGACCTGCTCGCGCGCTCTGCCGCGCGCCGGCCGCTGCTGGTCGTGCTGGAGGACGTCCACTGGGCCGACTCCACCTCGCTCCAGCTGCTGCGCCACCTGGCCGACACCGCCCCCGACGCGCCCCTCGCCGTCGTGATCACCCGGCGCACGACCGAGACGGTCACCGGCGACCAGCTGGTCGACACCATGGCCACGCTCGCCCGCGCCGGTGCCGAGCGACTGCGCGTCGACGGGCTGGACCGCGCCGGCGTGGGCGACCTGCTGGAGTCCACGCTCGGCTCGTCGGTCGTCGGCGCTGAGCTGGTGCGCCACGTCTCGTCCGTCACGGCCGGCAACCCGTTCTTCGTGCTCCAGTACGCCCGGCTGCTGGCGAGCCTGCCCGACCTGGCCTCGGTGGAGCCCGCCACGCTGCCGGTGCCGGACGGCATCACCGACGTGCTGCGCCAGCGCATCGAGCGGCTCTCGCCCGAGGGGATCGGCCTCCTGACGGCCGCCGCGGTCGTGAACCGCACCATCGACACAGCCCTCGTCGCCGAGCTGAGCGGGCTGGACGTGGACCGCTCCCTGGAGCTCCTCGACCAGGCGGTGGCGAGCGGGCTCGCGGAGGAGCACGAGCACGGCTATGCGTTCGTGCACGCCCTGGCCCGGGAGGCCCTGAGCTCTCGGATGGGGGCCGCCCGTCGGATGCACCTCCACGACCGCGCGGCACGCATCCTCGAGCAGCGCGGCGGGGACGACCGCGACGCTGCGGCCGACGTCGCGCACCATGCGCAGCTGGCCGCCCCGCTCGGTGCCGAGCAGGCGCGGCGCGCCGTCGTGTGGCTGTCCCGGGCAGCGGAGGTCGCCGCCGCGCGGTCCGCCCACCAGGAGGCGCTCGACCTGTGGTCGCTCGCGCTCACGCACGCCCGGAGCGAGTCCTCGGAGGCCGCTCGCGCGCAGCGGGGCCGCGCGGCCGCCCTCCTCCGGCTGGGACGGACGCCCGAGGCGCGTACGGCGGTCGAGGAGGCGGTCGAGACCGCCCGGGACCTGGCGCGGTGGGACCTCGTCGCCGAGGCCGCCGCCATTCTCGGTGGGGCCGGGGTGTGGAGCTGGCGCGAGCACGGCAAGGTCGACCACGAGTTCATCGGCATGCTGACCGAGGCGGCCGAGCACCTCGAGCTCGCTCCCCGCGCCCGGGTGCTCGCCACGCTCCAGATGGAGCACTACTACGGCCCGCGCGGTGACGTCGTGCAGGAGTACGGCGATGAGTCGGTGCGGATCGCCCGCAGCATGGGGGACCGGGCGCTGCTCGACGAGATGCTGATGGTGCGCATGGTCGGCATGATGGGCAGCGGCGACATGACCGGCAGGGTCGAGCTCGTCGAGGAGCTGGTGGCCCGCCGGCCGCGCGGGGAGATCGAGCTCGCCGCGCTCTTCTACCTCGGCCTCCTGCGCTACGAGTGCCTCCAGGTCGAGGCGGCCGACGACGCGATGGCGCGGTGCGGCGCGGCGGCCGAGGCGCTGAGGCACAGCGGTGTCGACATCCCGCTCGCGTGGTGGCACTGGGCGCGCGCCCACGACGCGGAGTCGCCGGAGGCCGGGGCTCTGGGCGACCGGGCGCTCGAGATGCACCGCCGCGCGGGCTTCATCGCCGCCCGCGAGCTCGAGTGCCTGCACGCGCTGCACTCACGCCCCGTGGGCGCGTCCGTCCCCCCGAGCGCCGTCGCGCTCGCGGCCGGCGGCAGCGCGGCCCTGCGTGCCGTCACCGCCTGGGCGCTGGTCGAGGACGGCGACCTCGACGGGGCCCGCGACGTGCTCGGCCCGGCGGCCCCGGTGCAGGAGATCACCTACAGCTCGACGGTCGGCCGGTGCCTCCGGGTCGCGGTGCTCGCTGCCCTCCGCGACCTCGACGGCGTCCGCGAGACCATGCCGCTGATCGAGCCCTACCTGGGCGTCCCGGCCAACTACGGCTCGATCTTCCACTACGGCGTGGTCGACCACTTCCACGCCCTCGGCCTCGAGGCGCTCGGTGACCCCCGCGCCGCCGAGGCGGCCGCGCGTGCCGTCGAGCTCAACGCTCGGCTCGAGTGCCGTCCGTGGCAGCGACGTTCGCAGGTTCTCGCGGGTCGGCTGGGCGCCCGGTAAGGCGCGTGCAGGCGTCCGGCAAGGACGTCGCCGGATGCTCCTCCTGTCGCACCGACCAGAGGAGAAGAGATGAACGCCGACAACACCACCCTCGACCGGGCCGAGGCCACGGTCGCCGCCACCCTCGACCACCCCGACCGCAGTCAGGTCCTCGCGGACCTGCGCCGCCGGGTCGCGGGCACGGTCCACACCCCCGGCGACCCCGACTGGGACGTCGCGAGGATGCCGTGGAACGTCGTGGTCGACCAGCAGCCGCTCGCCGTCGTGGACGTCCGCGACGAGGGCGACGTCCGGGCCGCGGTCCGCTGGGCCGTGGACCTCGGCTTCCAGGTCACCGCCCAGCCCACGGGTCACGGCGCCGTGCACGGCCTCGGCGGCGACGTGCTGCTGCTGCGCACCGGCGCCCTGCAGGACATCGTCGTGGACGAGCAGAGGCGCACCGCCACAGTCGGTGCCGGCGTCAAGGCCGGAGCACTGCTGGCCGCGCTCGACGGCACCGGGCTGACCTTCCTCGCCGGGTCGAGCTCCGACCCGACGGTCGTCGGGATGACGCTCACGGGCGGCATCAGCTGGTTCGGTCGGGCCTACGGGATCGGCTCGGACAGCATCGTGTCGGTGGAGCTGGTCGACGGCCTCGGCCGCCACCGCACGCTGAGCGCCGCGAGCCACGGACCGGACGCAGACCTGTTCTGGGCCGTGCGCGGAGGAGGTGGGGACTTCGGCGTCGTCACCCGGATGGAGGTCGCCCTGCACCCGGCTCCGCACGTCTGGGGAGGTCGCCTGCTGTGGCCGCTGGAGCGGCTCCCGGAGCTCCTGCGGGTGTTCGCCCGCTCGACCGCTGAGGCGCCGGAGACCCTCAGCACGTGGCTGCACGCCTACCAGTTCCCGCCGCTCCCGGAGGTGCCCGAGCCGTTCCGCGGCCGCTCGTTCGCCAGCGTCGCCGTCGCGTTCCTCGGGGAGGCCGAGGAGGGTGAGCGGCTGCTGGCGCCCTACCGCGTGGTGCCGGACCTCGCGATGGACCTCACGGGGGACGTGCCCCTCGCCGAGCTGGACGGGATCGCCGCCGAGCCCACCGACCCCACCCCGGGGATGGAGTGGTCGCAGCTCCTGTCGCGCCTGGACGAGGACACGATGGACGCCTTCGTGCGCGCGGTCGGCGCGGGCAGCGGCTCGCCGCTGCCGGTGGTGCAGGTGCGCCACCTCGGCGGTGCCTTCACCCGTACGCCGGACGGCGGCGGCGCGCACGGCCCGGTGCGCGAGCCGTACAACCTGTTCCTGCTCGGCATCCCCGCCGTCCCGGAGCTGGTCCCGGTGATCGAGGCGTGCTTCGAGCGCACCGGCGCAGCCGTGGCCGACGCCGCGAGCGGACGGACGCTGCTCAACTTCGGCGGCGCCCACGCGCGCTCGACGTGGTGGTCGGACGCCGACCGGGAGCGACTGGTCCGGGCCAAGGGCGAGTCCGACCCGCTGGGGACCCTGCGCAGCAACCGTCCCGTCGAGGCGACGACGGCGCCGTGAGCCGGCGTGCACCTTGCCGCCGGGGCACCCGAGCGGTGACGCTGGCCCAGCACACTGACGAGGGGACCACGACATGACCGGCAGCACGCCTCCCGCCCGACCGCGAGCGCCGAGGGTGCAGGTCGTCGTGGCCCACCCCGACGACGAGACGTTCGGCTGCGGCTCGCTGCTCCTGCACGCCGCGGACCGGGGTGCACGCACCGCCGTGGTGTGCGCGTCCCGGGGCGAGGCGGGGGAGTCGACCACCCCTCATGACGACCTGGGTGCCGTGCGGGAGGCCGAGCTGCGCACGGCAGCGCGGCTGCTCGGCGTCGAGCGGGTGGCCCTGCTGGGCTTCGCCGACTCGGGCATGGCGGGCGAGCCGGGGCCCGGGACGGTGTGCGGCGCCACCGAGGACGCGCTGGTCGCGGCGATCCTCGCCGAGGTGCGCGCGTTCTCGCCCGACGTGCTGGTCACCCTCGACGGCAGCGACGGGCACCGCGACCACGTGCTGGTGCGCGATGCGGTGCTGCGCGCCGCCGAGGACGCCGCGGTGCCGCGCGTCTACGTCGCCTGCCTCTCACGGTCCCTGATGCGGCGCTGGGCCGACCACCAGCAGGTCGTCAACCCCGGCTCGCCCTACCTCGACGTCGACGAGGCCCGGCTCGGCACGCCCGACGACGAGATCACGACCGTGGTCGACGTGGGCGAGCACCGTCGCGCCCTCGACCTGGCGATGGCGGCGCACGCCTCGCAGTCCTCGCCCTACGTCGGCCTCCCCGGTGGTCTGGCCGACGACTTCCTCGACACCGCCCGCGCGCGGCGCGTCGTCCCGCCGTGGACGGGCGGCCCGAGGGAGTCCGAGCTGCTCGCCTGACACGCCGCGCACGTGCGGCCCTCAGAAGTCCTCGTCGAACCCGACGGCGCCGGTGACGCCGACCTGGTAGGCCGAGACCTTGCGCTCGAAGAAGTTGGAGAGCTCCTGCACGTCCTGCAGCTCCATGAACGCCAGGGGGTTCTTCGAGCCGTAGATGACGGGCAGGCCGAGGCGCTCCATCCTGCGGTCGGCGACGTACTCGAGGTAGGAGCGCATGTCGGCCGTCGACAACCCGGCGACGCCACCGCCGAGCAGGTCCTCGGCGAACTGTGCCTCGGCGTCGACGCCGTCCACCATCATCTGCCGGACGTCGGCGGCCATCTGCTCGTCGAAGAGCCCCGGCTCCTCCTCGCGCACCGTGTCGACCACGTCGAACGCGAACGCCATGTGCATCGACTCGTCGCGAAAGACCCAGTTGGTGCCCGACGCGAGCCCGTTGAGGAAGCCGCGCGAGCGCAGGAAGTAGACGTAGGCGAACGCGCCGTAGAAGAACAGCCCCTCGATGACCGCCGCGAAGCAGATCAGGTTGAGCAGGAACTTCCGGCGGTGCTCCTGGGTCTCCAGCGCGTCGAGGTCGAAGACCGAGTCGATCCACCGGAAGCAGAAGTCGGCCTTGGCCTTGATCGAGGGGATGTTGTCGACGGCCGAGAACGCCTCGTGCCGCTCGGTCTCGTCGGGCACGTAGGTGTCGAGCAGCGTCAGGTAGAACTGCACGTGCACCGCCTCCTCGAAGAGCTGGCGCGACAGGTAGAGCCGGCCCTCGGGGGAGTTGACGTGCTGGTAGAGGTTGAGCACCAGGTTGTTGGCCACGATCGTGTCCCCGGTGGCGAAGAACGCCACCAGTCGCGACACCAGGTGCCGCTCGGCCTCGCTGAGCCGGGCGAGGTCCTTGAGGTCGGAGTGCAGGTCGACCTCCTCGACGGTCCAGGTGTTCTTGATCGCGTCGCGGTAGCGGTCGTAGAAGTGCGGGTAGCGCATCGGTCGCAGGGTCAGGTTCATCCCCGGGTCGAGCAGCATCCGGGTGGGGTTCTCGGTGGTGGTCACTGGCAGGCCTCGCAGCTCTCGGGGTCCTCCAGCGAGCAGGCGAGCGCCGCGCCGTCGGAGAAGGTGGTGGGGATGGTCGGGGTGGTCTCGACGACTACGGCGGGCGCGGGGACGCTGACCGACGTCGTCGTCTGCTGGATCCGCGTCGCCGGGCGCGAACGGAGGTAGTAGGTCGTCTTCAGGCCGGACTTCCAGGCGTGCAGGTACATCGACGAGAGCTTCCCGATCGACGGACCGGCGATGAACAGGTTGAGCGACTGGCTCTGGTCGATGAACGGCTGCCGGGCGGCGGCCATGTCGATGAGCGCGCGCTGCGGCAGCTCCCACGCGGTGCGGAAGAGGCGGCGTACGTCGTCGGGGATCGCCGCGACACCCTGCACCGAACCCTCCGCACGCTTGATCTCCTCGCGCACCTCGGCGGTCCACAGGCCGCGCTCCTTCAGCTCGCGCACGAGGGCGGTGTTGACCTGGAGGAACTCGCCGGAGAGCGTCTCGCGCTTGAAGAGGTTGGACACCTGCGGCTCGATGCACTCGTAGCAGCCGGCGATCGAGGCGATCGTCGCCGTCGGCGCGATCGCGACGAGCAACGCGTTGCGCAGGCCGTGCTCGGCGATCCGCTCGCGCAGCGCGGCCCAGCGCTCGACCTGGGTGCCGGTGACGTCCCACAGGTCGGGCTGGAGGACGCCGCCCGCGGCGCGGGTCTCGGCGTAGGCCGGGTGGGGGCCGTGACGCTCGGCCAGCTCGCAGCTGACCTCGAGCGCGGTCAGGTAGATCTCCTCCGAGACCCGGGTCGAGAGCTCGAGCGCCTCGGGGGAGTCGAAGGGCAGGCGCAGGGCGAAGAAGACGTCCTGCAGCCCCATCAGCCCGAGACCGACCGGGCGCCACCGCGGGTTGGATGCGGCCGCCTCGTCGCTGGGGTAGTAGTTGACGTCGATGACGCGGTCCAGCAGCGGGACCGCGGTGCGGACCGTGGCGCGCAGCGCCTCCCAGTCGATGCCGTCGGCGGCGAGGTGCTGGGCGAGGTTGACCGAGCCGAGGTTGCACACGGCGGTCTCGCCGTCGGAGGAGACCTCGATGATCTCGGTGCAGAGGTTGGACAGGTGCACGACCGGGCCGCTCGGCCCCTGTCCGGGAACCTGGTCCCGGGTCTGGTTGCAGGTGCGGTTGCTGGCGTCCTTGAAGGTCATCCAGCCGTTGCCGGTCTGCGCGAGCGTGCGCATCATCCGCCCGTAGAGCTCGCGGGCACTGACCCGCCGCACCACGCGGCCCTCCGCCTCTGCGCGGCGGTAGGCCTCGTCGAACGCCTCGCCCCACAGGTCGGGCAGCTCAGGTGCCTGGTCCGGGTCGATCAGCGACCACGGCTCGTCGGCCTCGACCCGGCGCATGAACTCGTCGGGGACCCAGTGTGCGAGGTTGAGGTTGTGGGTCCGGCGGGCGTCCTCGCCGGTGTTGTCGCGCAGCTCGAGGAACTCCTCGACGTCGGGGTGCCACGGCTCGAGGTAGACGCACGCGGCGCCCTTGCGGCGACCGCCCTGGTTGACCGCAGCGACCGACGAGTCGAGGGTGCGCAGGAACGGCACGATCCCGTTGGACTGACCGTTGGTCCCGCGGATCAGCGCGCCGCGGCTGCGGACGCGGGAGAAGCCGATCCCGATGCCGCCGGCGAACTTCGACAGCTTGGCGACCTGCGCGTAGCGGGAGTAGATCGAGTCGAGGTCGTCGCGCGGGGAGTCGACGAGGTAGCACGAGGACATCTGCGTGTGGCGGGTGCCCGAGTTGAACAGCGTCGGCGACGACGGCAGGTAGGCCAGCCGCGACATCAGCCGGTAGAACTCGATCGCTTCGCCGGTGCTCCGGGCGAGCCCGCACGCCACCCGCAGCAGGAAGTACTGCGGCGTCTCGATCACGAGCCGCGTCGAGGGGTGGCGCAGCAGGTAGCGGTCGTAGACGGTGCGCAGGCCGAAGTACTCGAAGCGGCGGTCGGCCGCCTCGTCGACGGCGAAGTCGAGCTTGCGCGCGTTGTCCTTGACGAACGCCGCGGTCTCGTCGCCGATCAGCCCCTCAGCGTGACCGAGCGCGACCGACTGGCTGAACGACGCGACGCCCTGGTTGCGGACCTCCTTGTCGACGTAGCCCGCCAGCAGGCGCCCGGCGAGCCGGGAGTACTGCGGCTCCTCGCCGATCATCTCCGCGGCGGTCTGGATCGACAGCCGGTCGAGCTCGGCGGTGGTGGCGCCGTCGTAGAGCCCGCTGATGGTGCGCGTGGCGACGCGCATCGGGTCGACGTGCGCCAGGTCGGCGCCCACCCGGTCGACGGCGCGGACGATCTTGTTGACGTCGACGGGCTCGTCGTCGCCGTTCCTCTTGCGGACCTGCATCGCGGTGCGGCCCGGTGACTCGGTGATGGTCACTTCTCTCTCCTCGCGAGACGGACGTGAGGTCCGGGTCGCGCGGGGAGGGGAGGGGTACGACGGGCGCGCTGGCGCGACGTCGTAGGAGCCCACCGGCCTTCCCACGAGGCCTCGGACCACCGCACCCGGTCGGGTGCGGTGCGCTGGCAGGTCTTCGGACTCGCGGGCGCGCCTCACGGATCTCTCCGCTCGACCCCTACTGGCCGTCGCTTCCCAGACCTCTCGGTCCAGTGCTTGGTGACGGCTGTCGTTCCCACTCACCGCTGCGGGGCAGTCCCGGAGTCACACCGGGTTCCCTCTTGCCTCGACGCGCCCGGGTTGGCGCGGCGAACCAGCTGCGTCGACCACCATATGTGGGGGCGCGGAAGAAGTGGGGGACCACATCTTGTGTCGGCGTGTTGGTGCCGACGAGGGGCTCAGCGCGCGGCGTGCTCGCGCGCGATCGCGGCGCCGAGGCGGGCGTTGTGCTCGACCAGCGCGATGTTGGCGGTGAGCGACGCGCCGCCGCTGATCTCGACGATGCGGCCCAGCAGGTAGGGGGTGGCGTCCTTGCCGGTGATGCCGAGGCGGTCCATGTCGGCGAGCGCCTGCTCGATGATCACGCCGATCTCCTCGGCCGGGATCTCCGACTCGGCCGGGATCGGGTTGGCGACGACGACGCCGCCGGCCAGCCCGAGGTCCCACTTGGCCCGCACCAGCGCGGCGACCTCGGCGGGGGAGTCGACGCGCATCGGCGCGGCGAAGCCCGACGAGCGCGAGTAGAACGACGGGAACTCGTCCGTGCCGTAGCCCAGGACCGGCACCCCCAGCGTCTCGAGCTTCTCGAGGGTCAGCCCGATGTCGAGGATGCTCTTCACCCCGGCGCAGACCACCGCCACCGACGTCGTCGCGAGCTCGGTCAGGTCGGCCGACACGTCGTACGACGTCTCCGCCCCGCGGTGCACGCCGCCGAGGCCGCCGGTGACGAACACGCGGATGCCGGCGAGGGCCGCGAGCCGCATCGTCGACGCGACGGTCGTCGCGCCGTGCAGCCCGCGCGAGACGACGTAGGGCAGGTCGCGGATCGAGACCTTCATGACCGACGCGTCGGAGGCGAGGAGCTCGAGGTCGTCGGCGGACAGCCCGATGGTCGGCCTGCCGTGGAGCACCGCGATGGTCGCCGGCACGGCGCCGCCGTCGCGGACGATGCCCTCCACGGTGCGCGCCATCTCGACGTTCTGCGGGTAGGGCATGCCGTGGCTGATGATCGTGCTCTCCAGCGCGACGACCGGCTGCCCGGACGCCAGTGCGTCGCGGACCTCGTCGGTGACGGTCAGCATGTCAGGACCCCTTCTCGGACGGGAGCTGCTCGATGGCGGCGGCCAGGTCGGGCCGGACGGTGTGCGGACTGGCGACGGTGGCGGCCGCGGCGCGGTGGCCCTCGCGGGCGGCCTCGACCGGGCTGGCGCCGCGCAGCCAGGCAGCCACCCAGGCGGCCAGCATCGCGTCGCCGGCACCGGTGACGTCGACGACCTCGGCGGGGACCGTCGCCAGGTGGACCGGCTCCCCATCGCGGCTGCACATCCAGGATCCGTCGGCGCCGAGCCGCACCCAGACGTGGTCGACCCCGCGCCCGTGCAGGTCGTCGACCGAGGCGCGCCACTCGGCGGGTCCCCGACCGGTGATGGCGGCCAGCTCGTCGGAGTTGGGCGTGACGAGGAAGAGGTCGTGCACGAGGTCGGCGAGCCGGTCGGCCTTCGCCACCGAGACCGGCTCGAAGGCGAGCGGCACCCCCGCCTCGGCCGCGGCGCCGACGACCCGGACCGCCTGGTCGCGGGCGAGGTTGCCGTCGAGCACGACCAGCGCCGCGTCGGTCAGGTGGACGGTCTCGAGCCGCAGCTCGTCGACGACCGCCATGTCGGACACGGCGGCCACGAGCTCGCCGCGGTCGTCGAGCACGGCGGTGTAGGTGCCGGTCGCGCCGGGTGCGCGGCGTACGGCCGACACGTCGGCGCCGCACGCGGCCGTCACCCGCAGCGCCTCCTCGCCGAAGGCGTCGTCGCCCACGGCCGACACCAGCCGCACCGGTGCGCCGAGCAGGCCGAGGCAGGCGGCGACGTTGCGGCCGACGCCGCCGGGGGAGATCCGCGTGCGGCCGGGGTTGCTGGACGCGGGGACGAGCGGCGCGGACGTGCGGGCGACCACGTCCATGTTGGTCCCGCCGACGACCACCACCCACTGCCTCACGCGCAGATCCTGACAGAGGCGGCGCCGAGTGCGGGTCAGATCTCGTCGTCGACGTACGTCGGCCGCGCCACGCGCACGCCCGCGAGGGTCAGCGGCACGGAGGTGAGGGCGAGCAGGACCAGGATCAGCGTCCAGCCGCCGGTGGCCTCGTGGACGAGGCCCACGAGGAAGGGCCCGATGGCGGCGAGCGCGTAGCCGACCGGCTGCACGAAGCCGGAGAGCTGCGCGGTCACCGATGGGTGCCGGGTGCGGGCGGCGATGAGCGCGATCGCGGTCGGGAAGGCGAGCCCGGAGTAGCCGAGCATCAGCGCCCACAGCCAGGGGACCGTGGCCGGCGCGACGACCAGCCCGCTGTAGCCGAGGGCGAGCAGGACGCCGAAGGACACTGCCATCACGCGCAGGCCCCGACCGCGCTCGATGATCGTCGGCAGGACCAGGGCGCCGGCGATGCCGACGCTCGACAGCAGCGCCTGGAGGGCGCCGGCGTGCGAGGCGGAGATGCCGGCGTCGCGGTAGACCTGCGGCAGCCAGCCGAACTGCACGTAGGCGTGCATCGACTGCACGCCGAAGAGGACCGTCAGCGCCACGGCGGTCGGTGAGTGCACGATGCGACCGCTGGGGGCCGCGTCCCCGCTGACCTGGTGCTCGGCGGGGGAGCGGCGCTCGTGCACGGTGAGCCAGGCCCACAGCGGCAGCGCGATCGCCGCGAGGAGTCCCCACATGCCGAGGCCGGCGCGCCACGAACCGGCCGCCTCGCTGACCGGGGCCGTCGCCACCGAGCTGAGGGTGGCACCGACGACGAGTCCGGTGCCGTAGACGGTCATGAGGGCGACGGCGTGCCCGTGGGCCTTGATCCACGCCGGCACCAGGACGTTGCCGACGGCCATCCCGGCCAGTCCGACGACGGTGAGCAGCAGGAAGACCGGGACGTCGTCCGTCGTGACGCGCAGGAGCAGGCCGAGGGCGGCCAGGGCGAGGCCGATCGTGATGCCGGCGGTCATCCCGACCCTGCGCGCGAAGGCCACCGAGACGGCACCGACGAGGCCGAAGACCAGTCCGGGCAGGCCGGTCATCGCCCCGGCGACCGCGGCACTCATGCCGAGCCCGGTCCGCAGCTCCTCGAGCACCGGTCCGACCGACGACGCGCCCGGTCGCAGGTTGACCGAGACGAGCACCACGGCGGCGAGGAGGACGCCGAACGCGAGGCCGGTGGAGCGTACGGCGTCGCGCGTGCGGGCGGCGGCGTCAGCCACGGGCACCGAACCTCGCACCGAGCCTGGGCAGGACCAGGAGCGCGCCCAGGACGAGCGTGGCCACCACGACGAACGCGGTCGCGGTGCCCTGCCCGCTCGCCTGCCGCAGCACCATGCCCCCGACGAGCGCCCCGACCCACACGACCACGCCGGAGGTGACCGCGGCCGGCGGTCGCCTCGCGACGGCCAACGCCGCCCATGCGACCACGGTGCCGGCGAGGAAGGGCCAGGCGGTCGTCCACCAGCCGGCAGCGGTGAGGGAGTCGTAGTGGCTGAGCCGCCCGATCACCGCGAAGACGGCGACGAGCAGGAGGTCGACCACGAGCCACATGCCGGTCAGCCTAGGCAGCACTACCCTCGGGTCATGTCGTCGCCCGCCACTGAGCTCCGCTCGGGCGTCCACTGGGGCGTCGCCCACGGCCTGCCCACGCTGTTCCTGCGGCGCGCTGCTGCCAAGGGTGACCTCCAGGCCCGGCTGATCCGGCTCGGGGCGACCGGCACCGACGAGGTCTTCGACCTGGTCGAGGAGATCCGCTCGCGCGGCCCGGTCTACCGCTCCCGCATCGGCTACGTCACGACGAGCCATGCCGCCGTGCGGCACGTGCTCACCAGCGACGACTTCCGCACGGGGCTGCCAACGGCCCAGGGGCCGCTGGGTCGGGTCTCGCGCTGGGCCGCCCCCACCACGCTCCACCCCGTCGAGCCGCCGTCGCTGCTGGTGACCGAGCCGCCCGACCACACGCGCTACCGGAAGCTCGTGACCCGCGTCTTCACGATGCGGGCCGTGGAGCGGCTGCGCGAGCGCACCGAGGAGATCGCCGCCGACCTCCTCGACCAGCTCGAGCGGCGGGCGTCGGGGCCCGTCGACCTCGTCGAGACCTACTGCTCCGTGCTGCCCGTCACCGTCATCGCCGAGATCCTCGGCGTGCCCGAGCGGGACCGGGGCCAGGTGCTCGCCTTCGGCTCGGCCGCGGCACCGAGCCTCGACCTCGGGCTGGGGTTCCGGCTCTACCGGTCCGTCTCGCGGGCACTGGCGCAGTTCGACGCCTGGCTGGGTGGGCACCTCGAGACGCTGCGCCGCACGCCCGGCGACGACCTGCTCAGCCAGCTCGTCGCCGTCCGCGAGGAGGGCCGTGGGCTCGACGAGACCGAGCTCAAGGCGACGGCCGGGCTGGTCCTGGCGGCCGGCTTCGAGACGACCGTCAACCTGCTCGGCAACGGCATCGCCCTGCTCCACGACCACCCCGCCGAGCGGGCGCGGCTCGCGGCCGACCCGTCCCTGTGGCCCAACGTCGTCGAGGAGGCGCTGCGCCTCGACCCGCCCGTGCTGCTCACCGCGCGCATGGCCGTGCGTGACACCCAGGTCGCGGGGCGAGACGTGCGTGGCGGATCCATGGTCACCGCGATCCTCGGCGGGGCCAACCGCGACCCCGACGTGTTCCCCGACCCGCTGCGCTTCGACGTCGCCCGCGCCAACGCGCGCGAGCACATCTCCTTCTCAGCCGGCCGTCACCACTGCCTCGGTGCCCAGCTCGCGCGGATGGAGGGCGAGGTCGGGCTGTGTGCCATCTGGGAGCGCTTCCCCGACCTGCGGCTCGAGCCCGGCGCCCGGCGCCGCGAGACCCGCATCCTGCGCGGCTTCGAGACGCTCCCCGCCACGTTGCGGCCCTAGCCCCGGCCCAAGAGCCCTACGCGCCATCCCCAATTGGGGGCTTGCTGGCCCACGACGGCGGGAGCACACTCGAAAGCGCGGGGGGGCTGCAGGGACGGTGCCATGGAGGAAGGCCCGACGACGGGAACCGGCAGCGGTGCGCACGTGCACCGCAGGCTGGTCGACGCCCAGGAGCAGGCGTCCGCGACGCGGGAGATCCTCGAGGCCCTCGGACGTGCGGGTGCCGAGCCGGGGAAGATCCTCGACACCATCATCGAGCGTGCCGTCAGGATGTGCCGGGCCCGGGCCGGTCAGCTCTACCTGGTGGAGGGCGACGAGTTCCGGTTGTCCCGCGTCTCCGGGGAGGTCTCCGCGGACTTCGTCCACTACGTCGAGGAGCACCCGGTCGCCATGACCCGCGACAGCCTCCTGGGGCGCGTGGCGCAGGACCGGCGGACCCAACAGATCCAGGACGTGCTCGAGGACCCCGACTACGGTCGCCACGATCTCCAGCACCTCGCCGGCTATCGGACGCTGATGTCGGCGCCCATGATCCTCGACGGCGAGGTGATCGGCATCCTGTCGGTCTGGCGCACCGAGGCGCGTCCCTTCGACGAGGGGGAGGTGGACCTGCTCAGCACCTTCGCCTCCCAGGCGGCGATCGTCCTGCGGCAGGTCGAGCTCGTCGCTGCGCTCGAGACCCGCAGCCAGGAGCTGGCCACCAAGGTCAGCCAGCTCGAGGTCCTGCGCGAGATCGGTGAGGCGGTGAGCTCGAGCCTGGACCTGGAGGAGGTCCTCGGCGAGATCGTCAGCGGCGCCGTACGGCTCACCGGCGCCGACGGCGGCTCGATCATGGAGTACGACACCGCCGAGGACTGCTTCCGGGTGCGGGCCACGGCCGGTGGCACCGAGGAGCTGACCGCTCGGCTGCGTGAGCTCCGCATCGCGCGGGCCACCTCGGCGGTCGGTCGCTCGGCGGCCGAGCGCACCACCCTCCAGGTCACCGACCTCGGTGCGATGCCCCGCGACGAGCACCTCGACGTGCTCCACGCCGACGGCTGGCGCTCGCTGCTGGCCGTGCCCCTGGTCCGGCGCGACCAGCTGGTCGGCGCGCTGGTCATCAGGCGCCGCTCGCGCGGGGGCTTCGACGCCGAGACCCCCGAGCTGCTGCAGACCTTCGCCAACCAGTCGGGCCTCGCCATCGTCAACGCGCGCCTCTTCGGCGAGCTCGACACCAAGCGCGCCGAGCTCGAGGTGGCGAGCCGGCACAAGTCGGAGTTCCTCGCGAGCATGTCCCACGAGCTCCGGACCCCGCTCAACGCGGTCATCGGGTTCTCGGAGGTCCTCCTCGACCGGCTGTTCGGGGACCTCAACGAGCGCCAGGAGGAGTACCTCCGCGACATCTGGGCGTCGGGCAAGCACCTCCTCGAGCTCCTCAACGAGATCCTCGACCTCTCCAAGGTGGAGGCGGGACGCATGGTCCTCGAGCCGAGCCTGGTCTCGGTGCAGGCCTGCCTGGACTACGTCCTGTCCCTCGTGCGTGAGCGGGCCGCGGCCCACCGCATCGAGCTCGGCCTGGAGGTGGCGGACGACGTCGGGATCGTGTGGGGGGACGAGCTGCGGCTCAAGCAGGTGGTGCTCAACCTGGTGTCCAACGCGGTGAAGTTCACCCACGACGGCGGGCGCGTCGACGTCCGGGCCGAGCGCGACGAGGGCGACGTGCTCATCCGGGTGACGGACACCGGCGTCGGCGTGCCGCCGGAGGACCGGGAGCGCATCTTCGAGTCCTTCCAGCAGGGCCGTCGGAACGCGCCCCAGGAGGAGGGCACCGGCCTCGGGCTCACCCTGTCGCGTCGCATCGTCGCCCTCTTCGGGGGGACCCTGTGGCTCGAGCCCCAGTCGGACGCCGGCGGGAGCACCTTCGGCCTCCGGGTGCCGCTGCCGCGCGTCGAGGCCGCGGACGGGGACGCCGGCGGTGGTGGGCGCACCGTCCTCCTCGTCGACGACGACCGCGCCTCGCTGGACCTGATGACCGCCTACCTCTCGGCCACCCCCGTGCAGGCCCTGCGCGCGCACGACGGCCTCGAGGCGCTCGCCCTCGCCCGCACGGCGAGCCCGGTGGCGGTCGTGCTGGACATCCGGCTGCCGCGCATGGACGGCTGGGAGGTGCTGACCCGGCTCAAGGCGGACCCGGCCACCCGGTCCATCCCCGTGGTGGTGGTGTCGATCGTCGACGAGCGGCAGCGCGGCCTGCGGCTCGGGGCGTCGGCGTACCTGCTGAAGCCGGTGCGGCGCGAGGACCTCCTGGAGGCGCTGGGCGTCCCCGGGCTCGGCTCGGACCTCGACGCGGTGGGCGGTGGTGTCCCGTGAGCCCCAAGGTCCTGGTGGTCGAGGACAACGCGCTCAACCTCAAGCTGGTGCGCGACGTCCTCGAGCACGCCGGCTACGACGTGACGGCGGCGGCCACGGGCGAGCTGGGCGTCGCGTCGGCGGTCAGCGAGCCACCCGACCTCGTGCTGCTCGACCTGCAGCTCCCCGGGATCGACGGCCACGAGACGCTTCGTCGCCTGCGCGACGGCGTCCTGCCCGACGGCGTGCCCGTCGTGGCCGTGACGGCCCTGGCGATGGCCGAGGACCGCGACCGCGCGCGCAGCACGGGGTTCGACGGCTACCTCGAGAAGCCGATCAGTGCGCGGTCGCTCCCCGGGCAGGTGGAGCGCTTCCTCGCCAGGGGTGCACCGTGACCGGACGGACCGTGCTCGCGGTCGACGACCAGCCGGCCAACCTGCGCCTCCTCGACGCGGTGCTCTCGCCGCGTGGCTTCGAGGTGCGCACCGCCTCGAGCGGCCAGCAGGCCCTCGACCTGCTCGCAGCGACGCCCGTCGACGTCGTGCTGCTCGACGTGCAGATGCCCGGGATGGACGGGTGCGAGGTGTGCCGCCGGATCCGGCAGGACCCGCGCACGGAGTTCCTCCCGGTCGTGATGATCACCGCCGGCGGCGGCGCGCAGCGCCTCGAGGGACTCGAGGCCGGCGCCGACGACTTCATCACCAAGCCCTTCGACCAGTCCGAGCTGCTGGCCCGGGTCCGCTCGCTCGCGCGGATCAAGGGCTACCACGACACCGTGCGTCGTCAGGCCGACGAGATCGCGGCCTGGAACCGCGAGCTCGAGGCCCGGGTGGTCGCCCAGGTCGAGGAGATCGAGCGCATGGGACGGTTGCGCCGCTTCCTGTCACCGCAGCTCGCCGACGTCGTCGTCAACGACGAGGGACTCCTGGCCAGCCACCGCCGCGAGATCGTCGTCGTCTTCTGCGACTTCCGCGGCTTCACCTCCTTCGCCGAGGCCTCCGAGCCGGAGGAGGTCATGCACGTGCTCGGCGAGTTCCACCTGGCGCTGGGGGCACGGATCGAGGAGCACGGCGGGACGCTCGAACGGTTCACCGGCGACGGCGTGATGGTCTTCTTCAACGACCCCGTCCCGGTGCCCGACCCGGCCGGCGCGGCGATCGCGATGGCGGTGGCGGTGCGCGAGGACGTACGACGCCTCGCCGCCGGCTGGGCGCGCAGGGGGCACGACCTCTCGCTGGGGGTCGGCGTGGCCCAGGGGTTCGCGACGCTCGGCCAGATCGGCTATCCCGGCCGCTCGGACTACGCGGCCATCGGCAGCGTGACCAACCTCGCGGCCCGGCTGTGCTCCGACGCCGGTCCGTGGCAGGTGCTGGTCACGGACCGGGTGCTGGCCCAGGTCGAGGAGCAGGTCGCCGCCGACGTGGTCGGCGACGTCCGGCCCAAGGGATTCAGCCGGCCCGTGCGGGTGCACGACGTGCTGGAGACGACGGGTGGGTAGGCGGGTGGACACCCGGATGGACGAGACGGCGGCGACCCTGGCGGACCTGGACGAGGAGCAGCGCTACGCCCTCTTCGACCATTTTCAGCAGCACCTGCCGGAGGTGTGGAACGTCATGCGACGCGATCGCCCCGAGGAGTCCGCGGTCGTCGTGCCGTCCATCAGCCTCGAGCGCACGACGGCGTCGAGCGGGACGCTGATGCAGGCGATGGAGGAGCGCGCGCTGTTCCAGCTGCTGCTCCTGCGGCAGCCGATGCTGACCCTCGTCTACGTCACCTCCTCGCCCATCGCCGACGAGATCGTCGACTACTACCTCGGGCTGCTGCCCGGGGTCATCCCCAGCAACGCGCGCCGCCGGCTGCGGCTGGTGTCGGTCGGCGACGCGTCGACGCGACCGCTGAGCCAGAAGGTGCTCGACCGGCCGCGCGTGCTCCGTCGCATCCGCGAGCTGATCCCCGACCGGTCGGTCAGCCATCTGATCCCCTACACCACGACCGAGCTCGAGCGTGACGTCGCGATCAGCCTGGGCATCCCGATGTACGGCTCCGACCCGCGCCTCGCGCCGCTGGGCAGCAAGTCCGGCTGTCGTCGGCTGTTCGCGGAGGTCGGTGTCGACGCGCCGGTCGGGGCCGAGGGCCTCCGGACCGTGGACGACCTGGTGACGGCCGTCGCGGCGATGCGGGCCGACCGGCCGACCCTGGCGGAGGTGATCGTGAAGACCGACGAGGGCGTGTCGGGGTCGGGCAACGCGCTGGTCGACCTCTCCGGCCTGCCCGTCCGCGGCGACCCCGGTGAGGCGCCGGCCCTGCGCGCCAGGATCCGCGAGCTGCGGCCCGAGGCGCCGGACCTCGACGTGGACGGGTTCCTCGCCGCCTTCGAGCGCCTCGGCGGCGTGGTCGAGGAGCGGATCACGGGCACGGCCCTCACCAGCCCGAGCGTGCAGATGCGGGTGCTGCCCGACCGGACCGTCGAGCTCCTCTCGACCCACGACCAGCTGCTCGGGGGAGCGAGCGGGCAGCAGTACCTCGGGTGCGTGTTCCCCGCCGACCCGGCGTACTCCCGCCTGATCACCGAGCCGGCCATGGCCGTCGGGCGCGACCTCGCCCAGCGCGGCGTGCTGGGCCGCTTCGCCGTGGACTTCGTCGCCGTCCGCGACGGCGCCGACGACTGGACCGCCTACGCGATCGAGCTCAACCTCCGCAAGGGCGGCACGACGCACCCCTTCCTCACCCTGCAGTTCCTCGTCGGTGGGGAGTACGACGGCGACGCCGGGCTCTACCGCACGGCGTCCGGTGCCCCCAAGTTCCTCGTCGCGACCGACCACCTCGAGGACGACCGTCTCAAGGCGCTCACCCCGCGCGACGTGTTCGACGTCGTCGTGCGCAGGCGCCTGCACTTCGACCACTCCCACAAGACGGGCGTCGTGTTCCACATGCTCAGCTGCGTCACCGAGTGCGGCCGGCTCGGCATGACGGCGATCGGCGACAGCCCCGAGCAGGCCTGGCAGACCTACCAGGACGCCACGGAGGCGCTGCTGGAGGAGGCCGCGCTGGCCCGGGTGCCGGGGACCCTGCCCACGTGACGGACCCGGAGACCTACGTCTGGTACGCCGCCTACGGCACCAACCTGTCGACGGCGCGGCTGCGCTGCTACGTCTCCGGCGGCCGCCCGTCCGGAGCCGCCCGCCACTACGACGGGTGCCGCGACACGTCCCCGCCCCGCGACCACCGGCCCGTCGAGCTGGCCGGTCGCCTGTCCTTCGCCGGCGAGTCGGGGGTGTGGGGCGGCGGGATGGCCTTCTTCGCCGTCGACGGCGGGGACGTCGTGCATGCCCGCGCCTACCTGCTGCGCCTCCAGCAGCTCGGCGACCTGGTCGCACAGGAGGCACGACGCCCGGTCGGGACGGACCTGGTGCTCGCCGTCGACGGTCCGACCCGTCACGGGCTCTCGCGCACCTACGACGTCCTCCTCGACCTGGGCGAGCTCGACGGGCACCGCATGCTCACCCTCACGGGCACGAGCCTCCCTGCTGCCAACGCCCCGTCCGCGGCCTACGTCCGCACGATGCTCGAAGGACTCGCGGACGGGTTCGGGCTGGACGCCGACGCGCGGGTCGCCTACCTGGCGGCAGCCGGCGGGGTCGCGCCGCACTGGAGCGTCGAGGCACTGCGCCGGATGTTGCCCGCGTGAGCCGACGCCGGGGTAGGTTCCCCCGGTGCCGAACCGAGGAGCAGCGCGCCTGCTCGTGCTGCTGCTCGCCGCGACCGTGCTGTCGCTGGCCCGTCCCGCGTCCGCCGAGGAGTGGGTGCCGCGCCCGGTGCTCAACGTGGACTTCCCCGACCCCGCGGTCGTCGCCGCGCCCGGCGGGCTGGTCGCCTATGCCACCGGCGACCTGGTCCCGCACGCGTGGTCCCGGCAGCCCGACGGCCCGTGGCGGCGCGGGCCGAGCCTGCTGACGCACAAGCCGTCCTGGTCGCGCGAGGGCGGGGTGTGGGCGGTGGACGTCGCGCGCGTCCGGGGCCGCTGGCTGCTCTACTACGCCACCCCGGTGAAGGGGATGGGTGAGCACGGCCGCTGCATCGGCGTGGCCCGATCGCGCGCCGCGCGCGGTCCGTTCCGGCCCGTGGGGAGCGCTCCTCTGGTGTGCCCGTCGTACGCCGGCACGCCGACCGCGCAGGACCCGCTGCTGCCGCGCGACCCGACGCTCCCGCGCGCCGGCGTGATCGACCCGTCCTTCTTCCGCGACGTCGACGGGTCGTCCTACCTGCTCTACAAGACCGACCGGATCCCCTCCACCATCCGCGTCGTGGCGCTGACGCGCGACGGCCAGTCGGTGAAGTCCGGGGCGACGAGCCTGGAGCTGCTCCGCTCCGAGGGCGTCCTGGAGAACCCCGTGCTCACCGTGCGCCCGGAGGGCTACGTGCTGCTGGCGTCCGAGGGCGACTGGACGCGCTGCGGCTACGCGACGACCTGGCGGCGGTCGGTCGCGCTGCTCGACTGGTCAGCGGCCGTGGGCGGGGTGTTCCTGGACACCACGACCACCGGCCTCTGCGGTCCGGGCGGCGCCGACCTGGTCGAGCGGCGCGACGGCGAGCTCGCGATGTTCCTGCACGGTTGGACGTGCCGGGGCACCACGCTCCCGTGCGTCGGCTCGGGGAAGTGGGACCACAAGCCGCGGCAGCGCGGGCAGCGGGCGCTCTACGCCGCCGAGCTGGGCTGGGCCGACGGTGTGCCGCAGGTCACCGACTGGCTCCGCGCGCGCTGACCGGGGGCGGACCTACGCTCGGGGGATGGCCTCCGAGTGGGACACCCACACCTCCCTGACCGCCGCCGGCGACGGCCTCTTCGGCGCCCACCTCGACCCGGGCTGGGTGGTCGGCGGCGGCGTCAACGGTGGCTACCTCCTCGGCGTCCTCGGCCGCGCGGTCGCGGAGACTCTGCCCGCGAAGCCGCACCCCCTCGCCGTCAGCGCCTACTACCTCTCGGCCTCGAGGCCCGGGCCCGCCCAGGTCTCCACCCGGGTGCTGCGTGACGGCGGCTCGGTCGCGACCGTGGCGGCCGAGCTCGGCCAGGAGGGTGCCACGCGCATCACCGCGCTGGCGACGTACGGCGACCTGCGGGCGATGCCCACCGACGTGGCCACCACGGCCGAGGAGCCGACCCTGCCACCGGTCGAGGAGTGCGTCGCGGCCTCCCTCGCGCCGGAGGACGTCCGCCGGGCGGCCCCGCTGCTCGAGCGCTTCGACCTGCGCTTCGACCCCGCCTGCGTCGGGTGGGCGGTGGGCGCCCCGAGCGGCAACGGTCACATCCAGGCCTGGTTCCGGATGGCCGACGGCCACGACGTGGACCCCGTCGGCCTGCTGATGGTGTGCGACGCCCTGCCTCCGGTCACCTTCGACCTCGGCCGGCCGGGCTGGGCGCCGACGCTCGAGCTGACCGTCCACGTCCGCGCCGTCCCCGCGCCCGGCTGGCTCAAGGTCTCGCACCGCACCCGCAACGTCGCGGGCGGGATGTTCGAGGAGGACTGCGAGGTCTGGGACTCCGCCGGCCGCCTCGTCGCCCAGAGCCGCCAGCTGGCCCTGCAGCCACGCTCCTGAGCTCAGTCGAACCAGCCACGGTCCATGGCCACGATCCAGCGGCGGCGGGGGTGCTCGGTGACCGACCAGATCCGGTCGGTGGAGGGCCAGTAGGTCAGGTCCTCCGGACCCATCGGCAGCGCCCAGCGTCGCTCCCGCATCGAGCCGGGCCGCCCGGCGAACACGCTCCCGGGCATCCACCGGCCGTTGGAGACCGTGACGTGGTAGCGGTCCGCGGCCACGACGACGCCCTGCATCCGTCGTACGCCGCCCTCGTCGATCGCCAGCGGGCGGGAGAACCCGTCGTCGCCGGTGGCGAGCTGCCAGGTCGCGGGGTCGAGCTCGTAGCGCGCGAGCCGGGTCGTGGCGTCGGGGTCGAGGGCGTACTCACCCGCCAGGAGCGCCGGGGGCTCGGAGCGCCGGTCGAGCGACAGGAAGGAGTAGCGCAGCTTCTCGTGGCCCTCGTCGGTGGCGGCCCGGTAGGTGAAGCGCACCGGCAGCACGTAGCGGTGGCCGTAGGAGTGGACCGAGGTGCCCTCGACGCCGAACCGGTCCGGGTGGTCGTCGTCACCGGCCACCCGCATGATGTCGTCGACCCGGGCGGTCACGAAGCCGCGGCTGGTCGCGGCGATGTGGAGGTAGGGCCCGGCCCAGACGATGCCGCCGGCGTGGATGCTCATCGGCCTCAGCGTGAGGTTGCCCGCCTCGTCGAGGACAGGGGAGACCAGCAGCACGTGGCGGTAGGTACCGGAGTCGAGGTCGACGAAGGTCACCCGGGAGCCGCGCTTCACGCCGTCGCGGCCGGTGGAGTACCAGGTCGTCACCACGATCCGGCGGCCGGCGCCGGCGTCGGTCTGGAAGGCCTCGGTGTCGGAGGCGTCGGCACTGCTGGAGATGCCCTGCGGGTACCACTGCACGTCACGCTCGTCGTAGTCGTCCCACCGGTAGGCCTCGCGCACCGCCCGGCCCAGCAGCCGGGGCACCCGCGCCCGCCGCACCGCGTACTTCAGGTCGCCGAGCAGACCGTCGAGCCCGGTCGGCTCACCGAGCACCGAGGCCAGCGCGGCGATCTCGCGGGCGTTCTCGTCGGTGCGGTGCAGGTGGACCCCTTGCACGGACGGCGGCTGCGAGGCGGTCGACATCCCCCGACCCTAGCCAGCCGGTCCGGTGGACAATGACCCCCGTGAGGGCGATCTTCTTCGACGAGGACCAGGCGCAGGCGGTCGTCGCCCGGCTGCGCGCCGACGGCTTCGAGGCGCACCTCGAGCGCGAGCGGCTGGCGGGCGAGGACGACGACGAGGACCACCCGTGGGCGGTGCTGAGCGACGCTCCCGCCTTCATGCTGGAGGTGCTCGTCGACGCCCACGACGGGTGGCTCGACGAGGACGACGGGACCGGCACGGCCGGCGAACCCCGGGAACAGGGCGGCCCCCCGGCGCCGTTGCACCTGCCGACCGCGCCCAAGCGCATCAAGCGCCCAGACCTAGGCTGACCTCCATGACGCACCGCCCCGACCACCGCCTGCTGCTCGTCCACGCCCACCCCGACGACGAGTGCATCAACAACGGCGCCACCATGGCCCGCTACGTCGACGAGGGCGTGGGCGTCACCCTGGTCACCTGCACGGCCGGCGAGATGGGCGAGGTGCTCGTGCCCGAGCTCTCCTACCTCGCCTACGAGGAGAAGGGCGGGCTGGGGGAGCACCGCCGCGGCGAGCTCGACGAGGCGATGAAGGTCATCGGCGTCACCGACCACCGCTTCCTCGGCGGCTTCGGCCGCTTCCACGACTCCGGGATGGCCTGGCACGAGGAGGGTCACGCCGTGCCCGCCGAGGAGATCCCCGACAACGCCTTCTGGAACGCCGACCTCACCGAGGCCGCCGACGAGCTGGTGGAGGTGATCCGCGAGGTCCGCCCGCAGGTGCTGGTCACCTACGACCAGTTCGGCGGCTACGGCCACCCCGACCACATCCAGGCGCACCGCGTCGCGATGTACGCCGCCCAGCTGGCGGCCGTGCCGTCCTACCGGCTCGAGCTCGGTGAGCCGCACGAGGTCGCGAAGATCTACTGGACCGCGATGAGCGAGTCGCGCATGCGGGAGAGCCTGCGCCAGCTGCGCGAGTCCGGCGACACCGAGACGTTCGCCGGGATGGAGCCCGACGGCAAGCTGCCGCCGTTCGTGACGCCCGACGAGCTCATCAGCGCGCGGGTCGACGGCTCCGCCACCGTCCAGCGCAAGATGGACGCCCTGGCCAAGCACGCCACCCAGGTCGAGCCGGACGGCCACTTCTTCGCCGGCGCCGAGAGCGGCCACTCGTGGTGGTCCGACGAGTACTACCGCCTCGCCAAGGGCACG
The DNA here is from genome assembly GCF_024199985.1 of Nocardioides pinisoli. GTDB lineage: Bacteria > Actinomycetota > Actinomycetes > Propionibacteriales > Nocardioidaceae > Nocardioides > Nocardioides pinisoli. The sequence goes on along the minus strand of NZ_JANARS010000005.1, from coordinate 327,278 downwards.
CCCGGCGCGACGGGCGCGGACGGGTTCGAGGAGGACCTGTTCGCGGGGCTGTGAGCGGGGCTGCGAGGGCGGCCCTGGGGCTGGCGGCCCTGGTCGTCGGGTTCGTGTCCGGGGCTGCTGGCACCCTCGTGCACCAGCGCTGGTGGGGCCTCGCGCTCGCCCTCGGCGCCGCGCTGGCGACGCTGGCCTGGCTCCCGGCGGGAGGGCCGCGACTGGCCTTCGCGGCGGGCTGGTGCGTGCCCGTGCTGCGCGGCGCCCTGGAGCGTCCGGGGGGCGGCTTCCTGATCGGCGCCGACGCGGTCGGGTGGTCGTTCCTGGCCGGGTCCGCCGTGCTCCTGGTGGCGGCCGTGGCGACCGCGGGAGCGGGACGTCGTACGCCCCCGGTGCCCGAGACAGGGCGCGGCGAGGATCCGGGAGTTCGGGGCCTGCCCTCCTAGACTCGCCGCGTGCCGAAGAACCAGACCAGTGACGCGCAGCCCCGCGAGAGGGCGGGCGCCAAGGTCGTGCTGTGGCTGCTCCTCGGGCTCGTGGTGCTGTTCGGCGGGCTCTACGTCGCCGCGCACTACGCCGCCGGCGACAAGGTCCCGCGCAACACGACCGTCGCCGGCGTCCGCATCGGCGGCCACCCCCAGGACGAGGCCGCCGAGCGGCTCCGGGCCGGGCTGGCAGACCGGGTTGCCCGCGACATCGCGACGACCGTCGACGGCGAGCAGGTGGCCGTCGACCCCGCCCAGGCCGGGCTCTCCGTCGACCACGAGGCCTCCGTCGCCGAGGCCGGGGGCGAGGAGAGCTGGGACCCGGTCCGGCTCTGGAACTACTTCACCGGCGGCGAGGCCTTCGACGCCGAGGTCGAGGTCGACGAGGCCACCTACAACACGTTCCTCGCCGGTCTCGACGAGAAGCACGGCGCGACGGCCCGCGACGGGGCGATCGCCTTCACCGGCGCGCGGATCGACACCACCGAGGCCCGCGCCGGCCGGGCGCTGGACCCGAGCGACACGCTGACGGCCCTGCAGGGGGCGTTCCTCGAGGAGGACCCCGAGGTCGTCGCCCTCGAGACCGTCCAGGTGCAGCCCGACATCGACGCCTCCGACGTGCAGGAGGCGCTCGACGGCTTCGCGTCCCCGGCTGTCGCCGCACCGGTGACGCTGACGTTCGAGGGATCGGACGTCAAGGTGTTCCCGGCCGACTACACCGCCGCCCTGACCCTCGTGCCGACCGACGGCGAGCTGGTGCCGACGCTCGACCCGGCCACGCTCAACGAGGTCGTCGGCGCCAAGATCACCCAGGGCGCGCCGGTCGACGCCACCGTCGCCCTGGTCGGCGGCCGCCCCCAGGTCGTGCCCGCCAAGCCGGGCGTCACCTTCGACCCCGCCGAGCTCGAGGCCGGGTTCCTCGCCGCCGTCGCCGCGCCGCAGGGCGAGCGGACCCTCGCCCTCACCGCCACGGTGGCCAAGCCCGACTTCACCACCAGGGAGGCCCGCGACCTGCGGGTCCGCGAGCGGGTCTCGACGTTCACCACCTACTTCCCCTACGCGGAGTACCGCAACGTCAACATCGGCCGCGCCGCGGAGGTCATCGACGGCACGCTCCTCAAGCCGGGCGAGACCTTCTCCCTCAACGACACGGTCGGCGAGCGCACCGAGGCCAACGGCTTCACCAAGGGCTACGTCATCAACGACGGGATCCTCGTGCAGGACCTCGGCGGGGGCGTCTCGCAGATGGCCACCACCTTGTTCAACGCGATGTTCTTCGCCGGTCTCGAGGACGTCGAGCACAAGCCGCACTCGTTCTACATCGACCGCTACCCGGTGGGCCGCGAGGCGACCGTCGCCTGGGGCGCGGTCGACCTGCGCTTCCGCAACGACACCCCCTACGGCGTGCTGATCGACACCTCGTTCACCGACTCCACGCCGTCGTCCTCGGGCGCGGTGACCGTGACGATGTACTCCACGAAGCACTGGGACATCACGACCACCACGGGTGAGCGCCACAACCTCACCCAGCCCGAGACCCGGCGCATCGACTCGCTGACCTGCCACCCCAACGAGGGCTTCGGCGGCTTCGACATCGACGTGGTGCGCTACTTCCGGCCGGTCGGTGAGAACACCGAGACGCGTGAGGACGAGGTCTTCAGCACGACCTACACCCCCAGCGACACGGTGATCTGCACCAACCCCGACGCCGTCGACGAGTAGCGCTCCTACGGCGCCAGCCGGTTGAGGTCGCGCGGGAAGAGCGTCACCTCGCGCACGTTGGCCGCCCCCACCAACCGGCCGACCCAGCGCTCGAGCCCGATGGCGAACCCGCCGTGCGGCGGCATCCCGTGACGGAACGCCTGCAGGTAGGCGTCGTACGTCGCCGGGTCCTCGCCGCGCGCGCGGATCGCCCGCTCGTAGTCCGACACCCGGTGCAGCCGCTGGCCGCCGGTGACCAGCTCGAGGCCGCGGAACAGCAGGTCGAAGCTGTTGGACGACCGCTCCGTCGCTCGAGCAGGCGCTCCGGCGCCGTCACGGGACCACGGGTGCGTGTAGAACGGCCGCTTCGCCAGGGGCTGGCCCTCGACGGCGACGAGGTCGCTGCCGTGCTCCGCGAGCGCCCACGCGCTGACGGCGCGCTCGTGCTCGGGCGCGAGGTCCGGCTCGTCGGCCGGCGCCCCCACGAGCGCCAGCGCGTCCCTGAAGTGGATGACCGGCACCTCGTCGGGCACGACAGGCAGCGACGCGCCCGTGCGGGACACCGCCTGCTCCTCCGCCCGGACGGCGTCGACCATGCCGGCCAGCACGTCACGCAGCACGGCCAGCACGTCGCGGTGGTCCTCGATGAAGCCGAGCTCGACGTCGAGCGAGCGGTACTCGGCCAGGTGGCGCACGGTGTCGTGCGGCTCGGCGCGGAAGACCGGCCCCACCTCGTAGACCCGCTCGAAGACCCCGACCAGCTGCTGCTTGTAGAACTGCGGGCTCTGCGCGAGGTAGGCCTCCCGCCCGAACCAGTCGACCGGGAAGACCTTGGCTCCCGACTCGGTCGCGGTGCCGACGATCTTCGGGGTGGTCACCTCGGTGAAGCCGAGGCCGTCGAGGGTCGCGCGGAAGCCGCGGAGGGAGGCGGCCGCGAGCTCCCACCGCGCCCGCTGGGCCGGGTGTCGCCACAGCACCGGGGCGTGGTCGAGGAGCGTCGGCAGCGAGACGTCGAGGTCCGGTCGCCACAGCTCGGCGGGCGGTGTCGCGGCGTCCTCGGTCAGGGCGAGCACGGTCGCGTCGGTGACCTCCGTGCCGCCGGGTGCCTGCGGGTTGCGGGTGGCGGTCCCGGTGACGCGTACGGTCGTCTCCTCGGCCGGCACGGCGGCCCCGGCGGGCAGGACGACCTGCGCCAGGCCGCTGCGGTCGCGCACGACCAGGAACGTCACGCGCGCGAGCTGGCGGCGGCGGTGGACCCACCCCTCGAGCGTGACGGTCGAACCGGCCTCGGCGGTGCCGAGCGACGAGCAGAGCGATCTCATGATGTCCTCCAGGTGGATGAGGCCCTGGAGGTGTGGGCGGGGGCTAGGTCGCGGTGCCACCACACCTTCGCCGGGCTGGCTCCGTTTCGGGAGGTGCCCGGCCTCTCGTCGGTGACGCCGGACGCGCGGACGGCCGCTGCTCTGCCGGTGGCAGGGGGTGTGTCAGGCCCCGCGGTCGTCGCGACGACCCTAGGTGGGTCGGGGGATGCTGCGCGACCGATTTGTCGCCGCGAGTCGAGTGCTCACGCGGTCGTGGTCGCCGCGTGGCCCCGCACTCGACCGTCGCGGACAGCAGTGCGGGCGGTGATCGCCAGCACCGCGACGGCGGCGACCGCCGCGACGACGCCGACCAGGGTGGAGGCCGGCTCGTCGGTGAGCCGCCCGACCGCGATCCAGGCCAGGCCCCACGCGGCGGCCGCGGCGAAGGCCCACCGCGGCCCGGTCCGGGCCACGACGACCGCCGCGACCACGACGACCACGGCGATGACGAGGGCCGCGACGAGCTCGCCCACGAGGGTGGAGGTCTCGACGTCCTCGGCGACCAGGGTGGCGGTGATGTTGGCGCAGGTGGCCACCGCGACCCAGCCGAGGTAGAGCCCGAAGGTGCCATCGACCACGACCCGCTGGACCAGCGACGGCGCGGGTCCGAGGTCGGCCAGGCGCTGCACGAGCATCCCCAGCACGACCACGAGCGCGAGGATCACCACCACGCTCGCCCACAGCCAGCCCTGCTGGGTGACGAGCAGCCACGCCGCGTTGAGCACCATCGAGGCTGCGGCCAGCCACCCGGTGCGGCGGGCGCGCGGGTCGGTCGTCGAGCCCGGCAGCCACTGCCACACGGTGTAGGCGGCGAGCCCGGCGTAGACCACCGACCAGATCGAGAAGGCCGGGCCGAGCGGGGCCAGCAGGGTGGCGTCCGCGGCGAGCGCACCGCCCGAGGACTCCTCGACGCGGGTGCCGATGACCCCCACGCCGACCAGGGTCCCGATCACGCAGAAGACCTCGGCCAGGGTCACGACGACCTGGCGGCCGCGGTCGGCTCCGGTGGCGGCGGGTGCGGTCCTCTGCGCGGTGCTCACGTCGCCATCCAACACGACCGCAGGTGACGGAAAGCGGCGCTACGAGGCCACCAGGTAGCGGTTGGTGTGGTGGGTGACGAAGCCGTGCCGCTCGTAGAGCGCGAGCGCTCCCGCGTTGTCCGTCTCCACGTGGAGCAGGGCCGTGGTCGCGCCGCGCGACGCGCCCCAGTCCAGGACCTCCGACAGCACGGCGGTGGCCAGGCCGCGGCGCCGCGCGGCCGCCTCGACCACGAGCGACTCGACCAGCAGCCAGTCCCCGGACAGCACCCCGCGCCCTGTCGCGACTCCCGAGCCCACCGACACCGAGACCGACCCGGGACGCTCGTCGAGGGTGGCGGGGACGTCCGGCGCGGCCGACCGGACCGAGCGCAGCGCCCGGGCCACGGAGGCCAGCTGGGCGTGCGCGTCGCCGTCGCCCATCGGCACGAAGCCCAGCGGCGCGAGCGTCCGCTCCACCAGCGATCCGCGCTCGACCTGCACGGTCGGGGTCTGGTCGAGCGCCTCGTAGAAGCGACGTACGCCGAACGCGGCGTCGGCCCAGCCGATGCCCGGCTCGTGCATCGCCAGCGCGGAGTTGCCCCGGCGTCGCAGCCGGCCGCCGTGCGGGGGAGAGGCCCGCAGCAGCCACCGGCCCAGCGGCTCGGTCGTGACCGAGTCCCACAGCGCTGCGACATGCTCCTCGACCTCCTGCGCCGACACCCGCGCGCGCACCGACGCCCGGGGCGGGACCGGCTTGCCGGTGACCACGTCGGCCAGCGCCACGACGACGGGTCCGTGGCCGTCGCGGTCGATGGTCAGCGAGTCCTCGCCCCACGCCGTACAGGTGCCGAGGACGTCGCTCGCGCGGCCGTCGGGCAGCAGGTGGCGCACGACGACGCGCTGGCCGACGACGTGGGGACCGAGGCGGTGTCGGCCCACGCGCGCCTCGTCCGTCTCGCCGGGGTGGGGTTCTGACGTGTCGGGCACCCGCCGGATACTAGAGTGAGAGGACTCCAGCCCGATCCGACCATCCGCCTTTCAGGAGGACCTGGTGACCTACGTCATCGCCCAGCCGTGCGTCGACCTCAAGGACCGCGCGTGCGTCGACGAGTGCCCCGTCGACTGCATCTACGAGGGCAAGCGGATGCTCTACATCCACCCTGACGAGTGCGTCGACTGCGGCGCCTGCGAGCCGGTCTGCCCGGTCGAGGCGATCTTCTACGAGGACGACACCCCGGAGGAGTGGAAGGGCTACTACGACGCCAACGTCCACTTCTTCGACGACCTCGGCTCGCCCGGCGGTGCCGCCAAGATGGGCGTCATCGACAAGGACCACGAGCTCGTCGCCGCGCTGCCCCCGCAGGAGCACGACGAGTGATGTCGCAGCCGGTCTCGCACCGGCTCCCGGACTTCCCGTGGGACAAGCTCACGACCTACGCCGCGACCGCACGCGCGCACCCCGACGGGGTTTGTGACCTCTCGGTCGGTACGCCGGTCGACCCGACGCCCGCCGTCGTCCAGGACGCGCTGCGGGCGGCGGCCGACTCCCCGGGCTACCCGACCACCATCGGGCTCGAGGCGACGCGCCAGGCCGCGATCGACTGGCTGGCCCGTAGGCACGGCGTGACGGGCCTCGGGCTGGACGGCGTGCTGCCGGTGACCGGCTCCAAGGAGCTGATCGGGTCGATGGCGCTCCACCTCGGCATTGGCCCGGGCGACCTCGTCGGCTACCCGGCCCTCGCCTACCCGACCTACGAGGTGGGTGCCGCCCTGGCCGGCGCCGACAGCCTGGCCACCGACTCGCTCACCGCCTTCGGCCCTCGCACCCCACGCCTGCTGTGGCTCAACAGCCCGGCCAACCCCACCGGGCGGGTGCTGCCGCTCGCCCACCTCCGCAAGGTCGTCGACTGGTGCCGCGAGCGCGGCACCGTCCTCGTCTCCGACGAGTGCTACATCGAGTGCGCGTGGTCCGACGACCCGGCCGAGCGGCCGCTGTCGGTCCTCGACCCGCAGGTCAACGGCGGCTCCCTCGACGGCATCCTCGCCGTCCACTCGCTCTCCAAGCGCTCCAACCTCGCCGGCTACCGCTGCGCGTTCCTGGCCGGCGACCCCGCCCTGGTCGGCGAGCTGCTCGCCGTCCGCAAGAACCTCGGCCTGCAGATGCCCGGGCCCCAGCAGCGCGCGATGATCGCCGCGCTCGACGACGACGCCCACGTGGACGAGCAGCACGCTCGCTACGCCGCGCGCCGGGCGAAGCTGAAGGACGCCCTCGAGTCGGCGGGGTTCCGCATCGACCACTCGGAGGCCTCGCTCTACCTCTGGGCACAGCGTCTGACCGAAGCAGGGGCCGAGGACTGCTGGGACACCGTCGCGTGGATGGCCGAGCGGGGCATCCTCGTGGCGCCCGGCGAGTTCTACGGCGCGGCCGGCCGCCAGCACGTACGCGTCGCGTTCACGGCGACCGACGAGCGCATCGATGCCGCCGTCGCCCGACTCGCGGGCTGAGCGTCGGACCTGTCGGGGGAGTCTGACACTTCGCGGGGGTTGCAACGGCCACCAAGTGGCGGAGTCCCCGCTCGAGCGGGGACTCGACGGGCGCGTGGGACGACGACCCGTCAGTCGAAGACGTCGACGTGCACGTGGTCGCGGTGCTCCAGGATCGCCCGGTCGCCACCGGACGACGACGGCACGCGGTAGTCGCGCCAGCCGTCGCCGGCCCACGACCCGGCGCGCCAGATGCGGTCGTCGAAGATGATCGTCCTGATGTCGAGCCGGTCGGCGTTGGCGACGAGGTAGTGGGCCATCGCCCAGCCGCGCTTCTTGTTCTCGTCGTTGACCGGCCGGAAGAACACGTCGATCGCCCGCCCCTCGTAGTGGGCCGAGCCCTCCATGTGGCCGCTCGACACGCCTCCGGGCTCGAACCCGCCGAGCGACAGCGCCCCGAAGCGCTCCTCCAGGTCACGGCGTACGGCGACCGCGCGGGCGACGAGCCCGGACTCGTCGAGCACGTCACCCGCCTCGTCGGCGTCGCCGGGGACGTCGCACCACAGGGCGGCGCGTGAGTTGCCGGTGAGCGCGGAGGCGAGCACGCGGCCGTCCTTCTCGTGGTCGGCGTAGGCGTCCGGGAAGCCCGAACGCTGCACCTCCTGGGCGGCGACCGTGATCTCCATCGAGTCGTAGCCGTCGACCTGCTGCAGCGCGTCGTAGAACGCGTTGGTCGCGTAGACCGGGTCGGTCAGCTGGGCCACGCTGCCCCAGCCCTGGGAGGGCCGCTGCTGGAACAGGCCGACGGAGTCGCGGTCGCCGTAGTCGATGTTGTAGAGCTCGGACTCCTGGTAGGCCGTGGCCAGCGCGATGCTCGCCGCCCGCGCGGGCAGGCCGCGCTCGACGGAGATCGCCGTGATGAGCGCGGCGTTCTCGGCCTGCTCGAGGTCGACCTCGACGGTGTGGCCGTCCACCTCGGCGGTGCACCCGCTGGTGTCGAGCAGGGGCGGGACCGCCCCGCGGTCCACGAGGACCACGGCGGTCGCCACGACGCCGAGCGCGACCACCGCGCCGACCGCAGCCGTGCGGAGGGAGGGCACCGGGGCCCTAGTTGGCGTGCAGTGCCGCGTTGAGGGCGATGCCCTCGCCCTTCCACGGCACGGCCTCGACGGCGCCGCTGACCGAGTTGCGGCGGAACAGGATGTTGTCGACGCCCGAGAGGGTCCCGGCCTTGACGACCGTGGGCTTGCCGTCCATGTCGCTGACGGTGACCTTGGTGCCGGCGGTGACGTAGCAGCCCGCCTCCACGACGCAGTCGTCGCCGAGGGAGATGCCGATGCCGGCGTTGGCGCCCAGCAGGCAGCGCTCGCCGATGGAGATGACCTCCTTGCCGCCGCCCGACAGGGTGCCCATGATCGACGACCCGCCGCCGACGTCGGAGCCGTCGCCGACGACCACGCCGCCTGAGATCCGGCCCTCGACCATCGAGGTGCCGAGCGTGCCGGCGTTGAAGTTCACGAAGCCCTCGTGCATCACCGTCGTCCCCTCGGCGAGGTGGGCGCCGAGCCGCACGCGGTCGGCGTCGCCGATGCGTACGCCGCTGGGGACGACGTAGTCGACCATGCGCGGGAACTTGTCGACGCCGAAGACGGTGACGTGCTGGCCGCTCGCGCGCAGGCGCGCGCGGGTCGCCTCGAAGCCCTCGACCGCGCAGGGGCCGGCGGAGGTCCACACGACGTTGGTCAGCAGGCCGAAGATCCCGTCCAGGTTCTGCCCGTGGGGCTTCACCAGGCGGGTGGAGAGCAGGTGCAGCCGGAGCCAGACGTCCTCGGTGGAGGCGGGTGCCTCGTCGAGGTCGGCGATCTCGACCAGCCGCACCTCACGTCGTACGCCGCGGACCTCGTCGTCACCCTCCAGCGCCGTGAGCTCCGACGGGGCGTCACCCTCGGTCGCGCCGAGGACCGGGGAGGGGAACCACGCGTCGAGGACGGTGTCGCCGGACGGTCCGGGGGAGAGGGTCAGCAGGCCGTAGCCGGAAGCAGCAGTCACGGGCACAGCCTACGGAGGGCGACCCACCCGCCCGGGGGTGAGGTCTACTGGCCGGTGCGGCCGTCGATGCACTCCCGCACCAGGTCGGCGTGCCCGCAGTGGCGGGCGTACTCCTCGATCATGTGGACCACGATGTCGCGCACCTCGGTGGGCTCGCCGTGCACGTCGACGATCGCGTCGAGGTCGGCGCGGTCGAGGACCTCGCGGGCGTAGGCGATCTCCGACTGCCACAGCGCGTGGCTCGCCCGGACGAGGTCGTCGTCGGCGTCGGGGAAGGTGAAGCCGGCGTCCTCCGACTCGTCCTGGAACAGCCGCGGGAGGTCCATCCGCGCCTCGATCACCCGGCGGAACCAGCTCTGCTCGACCCGTGCCATGTGGCGGACGAGGCCCAGCAACGAGATGTTGGACGGCGGCACCGCCCTCGTCGCCAGCTGCTCGGCGGTGAGCCCGTCGCACTTCAGAGCGAGCGTCTGGCGGTAGTGCTCGAGGTAGCCGAGCAGGCACTCGCGCTCGCCGCGCGTCGGGCCCATCTGCATCCGCGGGTCCTGGTCGCTCGGGAGCCACATGCCGTCGTGTCCGGGGTTCGCCATGAGGCCAGCCAACCGTCCGCGGGTGCTGGTAGTCCACCGGGATTCCGTCGTGTTCGCGGCCCCTCGACGACCGGATCCCGGTGGACTACCCCCCCCGCGGAGACGGTGTGCGTGCCTGAACTGCCCTGTGGACGACCGGCTGGGGCCAGCCCACCGGGGAAGAACGTCCCCGTGCTGGAACCCACCTCGCTCCGCGTACGCCGACCCCGGCTGGTGGTCCCCGTCCGCGTCGATCCCGCTGGCCTCGAGGGCCCCACGCCGGGAAGCGCGCGAGGACCCGGCTGGCGTCGCACGAGCCAGGGGTTCTACGTCCCGTCCGATGTCGAGCGCAGTCCCGAGCAGCGGATCGTGGAGGCGGCCGTCGTGCTGCGTGACGACGAGGCGGTGACCGGGTGGGCATCGCTTCGCTGGATGGGTGCTGCATGGTTCGACGGCACCACCGGCCCCACCGCGCTGCGCGACGTACCGCTGCTGGCTCGTCGGGACCGGGCCGCCCCTCGCGGCGCCGTGGTGAGCCAGGAGTTCCTGCACCCCGACGAGATCACCTCGGTGGACGGCGTCCCGGTCACCCACGCCGTGCGCTCGGTCCTCCGCGAGATGCGCCTTGCCCGAACCCTCGGCGACGCAGTGGTCGCTCTCGACATGGCGTGTTACGCCGACCTGGTCAGCCTGGCCGAGGTCGCGACCCGTATCCGGGAGCTCGGTCCGGTGACAGGCGTCCAGCAGGCGCGGGACGCGCTGGCGCTCGGCGACGAGAACTCGTGGTCGCCGCAGGAGACCATGATGCGCGGGGTGTGGACGAGGATGACGGACCTCGAGCGCCCGCTCGCGAACCGGCCGGTCTTCTCGCTGGACGGGCACCACGTGGGCACGCCGGACCTCGTCGCGCCTGTGCTCGGTCTCGTCGCGCAGTACAACGGCAGCGACCATCTCTCGCTCGCCGGTGCAGCGGCCGACACGAAGAAGGACGCGGCCTACCGCGACCTCGGCCTGGAGACGGTGACCATGCTCGCGACCGACCGGAGCGACCTCGACGACTTCGTCGCGCGCTTGAACGCCGCTGCGCGACGAGCCGCGGCCGGGAACGGCAGGCGCCTGTGGACGCTCCAGGAGCCCGCGTGGTGGACGCCGACCCACACTGTGGCTCTCCGCCGGGGGCTGCAGGACCACGACAGGACGCGGCTCCTCCGTTACCGGCGTACGGCCTGAGCCGGCGGACGCCGGCCCGCGCACCAGCCCCGCACCCGCGTGCCAGAAGGGTTAGTCCACCGGGATCCTGCTGCCCTGAGGGCTGTCGGACAACCGGATCCCGGTGGACTACCGCGCGCGGGGCTCGGGCCCGGGGCCCGCGGACGATGGCGGCGCGCCAATCAATTGGCGCGCCCGCGCGCGAGCGCCGTACGATCGGCTCAGGCGTCTGAGCCGTCATCAGCGGCGAGCCTCGGGAAGAACGGGTACGGCGATCCGGCCGCGGCCTCACTAGACCCCGACGGGTACGGCCCGACACAGCCGAACGAAGCGGTCCGTCCCAGCCGGGGCGGGCAAGCGAGGTGGTACCGCGGTCAGCAGATCGTCCTCGTGGTGACAAGCCCGAGTCGAACGACCCACCGCGAGGAGCACCCCCGATGGCCTATCCCAAGGTCTCGCACACCGACGCCACCACCGTCGCGAGCAGCCCGCGCTTCCCCGAGATCGAGGAGGCGGTGCTGGCCTACTGGGAGTCGGACGACACCTTCCGCGCAAGCGTCGAGCAGCGTGACGCCGGCCAGGACGGCGCCAACGAGTTCGTCTTCTACGACGGCCCGCCCTTCGCCAACGGGCTGCCGCACTACGGCCACCTGCTCACCGGCTACGTCAAGGACCTCATCCCGCGCTACCAGACGATGCGCGGCCACAAGGTCGAGCGCCGCTTCGGCTGGGACACCCACGGCCTGCCCGCCGAGCTCGAGGCGATGCGCCTCAACGGCATCAAGACCACCGACGAGATCGTCGAGCTGGGCATCGAGAAGTTCAACGAGGCGTGCCGCCAGAGCGTGCTGAAGTACACCGGCGAGTGGCGCGACTACGTCACCCGCCAGGCGCGCTGGGTCGACTTCGACAACGACTACCGCACCATGAACCCCGAGTTCATGGAGTCGGTCATCTGGGCCTTCAAGCAGCTGCACGACAAGGGCCTGGTCTACGAGGGCTTCCGCGTGCTGCCCTACTGCTGGAACGACGAGACGCCGCTGTCCAACCACGAGCTGCGCATGGACGACGACGTCTACCAGATGCGCCAGGACCCGGCCGTCACCGTCGGCTACGACGTCACGACCGACGGACCCTTCAAGGGCGTGAAGGTCCTCGTCTGGACGACGACCCCGTGGACGCTGCCGTCCAACCTCGCGGTGATGGTCGGCGAGGACATCGACTACGTCGTCGTCAGCTCCGACGGCCCGACCGGGAGCCCGGAGCGCTACCTGGTCGCCGAGGCCCGCCTCGCGTCGTACGCCCGTGAGCTGGGGGAGTCGCCGGAGGTCACCTGGCGCGGCACCGGCGCCGAGCTCGTCGGCCTGGAGTACGCCCCGCCGTTCTCCTACTACGCCGGCCACCCGCGCGCCTTCCGCCTCGTGCCCGCCGAGTTCGTCACGACCACGGACGGCACCGGGCTGGTCCACACCGCCGGCGCCTTCGGTGAGGACGACAAGGTCGTCACCGACCGCGAGGGCATCGAGGCCGTCATGCCGGTCGGCAAGGACGGGCGCTTCACGTTCCCCGTCACCGACTACGAGGGCATGCAGGTCTTCGACGCCAACCTGCAGATCCTCGACCACCTCAAGGCGGCCACGCGCGGCGAGGCCGCCGGCTCCGTCACCCCCGGCACCGTGCTCGTGCGCCGCGAGACCTACGACCACTCCTACCCGCACTGCTGGCGCTGCCGGCAGCCGCTGATCTACAAGGGCGTCTCGTCGTGGTTCGTCGAGGTGACCAAGGTCAAGGAGCGCCTGATGGCGCTCAACCAGGACATCCGCTGGGTGCCCGAGCACATCAAGGACGGCCAGTTCGGCAAGTGGCTGGAGAACGCCCGCGACTGGTCGATCACCCGCAACCGCTTCTGGGGCTCGCCCGTCCCGGTCTGGAAGTCCGACGACGAGCACCACCCGCGCGTCGACGTCTACGGCTCCTTCGAGGAGATCGAGCGCGACTTCGGGCGCCTGCCGCGGGACAAGGACGGCAACCCCGACCTGCACCGCCCGTTCGTCGACGAGCTGACGCGCCCCAACCCCGACGACCCGACCGGGAAGTCGACGATGCGCCGCGTCACCGACGTCCTCGACGTCTGGTTCGACTCCGGCTCGATGAGCTTCGCGCAGGTGCACTACCCGTTCGAGAACAAGGACTGGTTCGACAGCCACTTCCCGGGTGACTTCATCGTCGAGTACATCGGCCAGACCCGCGGCTGGTTCTACACGATGCACGTCCTGGCCGGCGCGATCTTCGACCGCCCGGCGTTCTCGACGTGCCTGAGCCACGGCATCGTGCTGGGCAACGACGGCCAGAAGATGTCGAAGTCGCTGCGCAACTACCCCGACGTGCGCGAGGTCTTCGACCGCGACGGCGCCGACGCGATGCGCTGGTTCCTCATGTCGAGCCCGATCCTGCGCGGCGGCAACCTGGTGGTCACCGAGCAGGGCATCCGCGACTCGGTGCGGCAGGTGCTCATCCCGCTGTGGAACAGCTGGTCCTTCTTCAGCCTCTACGCCAACGCCGCGAAGGGCGGCGAGGGCTACGACGCCACCTGGCGCACCGACAGCGCCCACCCGATGGACCGCTACATCCTGGCCAAGCTGCGTGACTACGTCGCCACGATGACCGACCAGCTCGACAACTACGAGGTGGCCGCGGCCTGCGACTCCACCCGTGGCTTCCTCGACGTGCTGACCAACTGGTACATCCGGCGCTCGCGCGAGCGCTTCTGGGACGAGGACCCCGACGCCTTCGACACCCTCTACACGGTGCTCGAGGTCGTCTGCCGCGCCACGGCGCCGCTCCTGCCGCTGACCACCGAGGAGGTCTGGCGCGGCCTGACCGGCGAGCGGTCGGTCCACCTCACCGACTGGCCGTCCGCCGACGACCTGCCCGCCGACGAGTCGCTGGTCGCGTCGATGGACACCGTCCGCGACGTCTGCTCGGCCGGCTCCGCGCTGCGCAAGGCCGCCAACCTGCGCAACCGGCTGCCGCTCGCGCGGCTGACCGTCGTCACCGACGCCGACCTCACCGGCTTCGGGTCGCTGGTCGCCGACGAGCTCAACCTCAAGGCGGTCGACGTCCTCGCCGCCGACGCACCCGAGGCCGCGGCCTACGGCGTCTCGCAGCGGCTCACCGTCAACGCCCGCGCCGCCGGGCCGCGCCTGGGCAAGGACGTCCAGCTCGCCATCAAGGGCTCGAAGTCGGGCGACTGGTCGGTCGCCGACGACGGCACCGTGACCGCGGGCGGGCTCGCGCTGGTCGAGGGGGAGTACGCCCTCGAGACGGTCGCGGGGTCCTCCTCCGACGACACGGCGATCGGCATGCTGCCCGGCGGAGGCTTCGTGGTCCTCGACACGGCCGTCACCGCGGAGCTCGAGGCCGAGGGCACCGCCCGCGACCTGGTGCGCGCGGTCCAGCAGGCCCGCAAGGACGCCGGTCTCCAGGTCAGCGACCGGATCGCCCTCACGCTCTCCGGACCCGAGGCCACCCTGGCGGCGGCCCGGACCCACGAGGGGCTCATCGCCGAGGAGACCCTCGCCACGAGCGTGGCGTACGCCGACGCGGCAGAGGTGTCGGTCGAGGTCGCCCGGGCCTGAGCGGCCCGGGCGACCCCGCCCTCAGCCGGACAGCCGTCGGTAGGCCCGCGCGGACAGCGGGACGAACACCGCCGCGATCACCAGTGGCCACACGAGGGCCACGGTGGTCGCGTGCTCGGCCAGCGGGCCCGTGGTGATCCCCGTCGGGTTGCCGAACAGGTCCCGGCAGGCCGCGGCGGTCGCGGAGACCGGGTTCCACTGGGCGACGGTGCCCAGCCAGGCCGGCATGTCCTCGGGCGAGACGAAGACGTTGGACAGGAAGCCCAGCGGCCACACCAGCACCTGGACGGCCATCACGCCGCCCTCGCCGCGCAGCACGAGGCCGAGGAGGATGCCCACCCACAACAGGGCGAACCTCAGCCACAGCAGGAGCGCCACGGCGAGCAGGCTCTCGGACCACGAGCCGCCGGCGCGCCAGCCGATCACCAGCCCGCCGCCGACGAGCACCAGCAGCTCGACCGTGGAGTTGGCCAGGTCGGCGCCCGCGCGGCCGAGGGGCACGGCGACGCTGCTGATCGGCAGCGACCGGAAGCGCTGGGTCACGCCCCGCTTCGAGTCGTTGGCGATCGCCGTCATGGTGCCCTCGAGGCCGAACATCATCGCCAGCGCGAACATGCCGGGCATCAGGTAGTCGAGGTAGTCCCCACCGCCCGGCAGCACGATCGAGCCGCCGAAGAGGTAGCCGAAGACCAGCACCAGCATGATCGTGAACGCGATGCCGAACAGCGGCGTCCACGGCTCGCGCTGCCAGTGCTTGAGGTCGCGCAGCATGATGATCCAGCTCTGGCGCAGGGTGGTCGTGGCGCTCATGAGTGGCTCTCCTCAGGGGTCGCGGTGCGGTCGGTCAGGTGCAGGAAGACCTCGTCGAGGGTCGGTTCGCGCAGGTGCACGTGCGTCGGGGTGACGCCCGAGGCGTCGAGCGCGCGCACCACGGCGACCAGCGCGTGCGTGCCGCCGGCGGTGCCGGCCTCGACGACGAGCCCCCCAGCGTCGCGGTCCACGTGGACCTCCGAGTGCGTGACCGCGGCCACCGCGTCGCGCACGACCGCCGCGTCGACGGCGTCCGGGAGCCCGACCAGGACCCGGTCGCCGCCGAGCCGCGACTTGAGCTCGGCGGGGGAGCCCTCGGCCACGACGCGACCCGCGTCCATGACGGTGATGCGGTCGGCGAGCTGGTCGGCCTCGTCGAGGTACTGGGTGGTCAGCAGCACGGTCGTGCCGAGCGCGACCGCGCGGCGTACGGCCTCCCACACGTCGGCCCGGCCGCGCGGGTCCAGCCCGGTGGTCGGCTCGTCCAGGAACAGCACCGCGGGGCGGGTGAGCAGGGCGACGGCGATGTCGAGCCGGCGTCGCATGCCGCCGGAGTACGTCGACACCTTGCGGTCGGCGGCCTCGGTGAGGTCAAGGGCCTCGAGGAGCCCGGCGGCCCGGTCCCGTGCCGCCGGCGTGGACAGTCCGTGCAGCCGGGCGAACATCACGAGGTTCTCGCGTCCGTGGAGCACCTCGTCGAGCGCGGCCGCCTGGCCCACCAGGCCGATCGCCGAGCGGACCTGCGCGTGCTGTGACCGCACGTCGAGGCCGGCGACGCGTGCCTCTCCCTCCTCGACCCGGGTCAGGGTGGCGAGGGTGTTGACGGCCGTGGACTTGCCCGCCCCGTTGGGACCGAGCAGGGCGTGCACGGTCCCGCGCTCGACGGTCAGGTCGAAGCCGTCGAGGGCGGCCGTGCCGCCGTAGTGCTTGCGCAGCCCTCGGGCGTGCAGGGCCGGCCCTGTCGCCGGTGCTGGCAGGGATGGTGCCTGGGTCATCGTGCCTCCTTTGTCGTACGCCGTACGGAATGAAGCGGGTGGACCCTACCATTTATTCCGTACGACGTACGAAGAAGTTAGGGTGGCGCTTGTGACCGAACCGGACCCCGTGCTGCGGCTGCTGTGGCGACACCGCGTGCCGGCCGTCGCGGACGCCGGGGCGCGCCGGGGGCCGCGGCCGAAGGTGACCCTCGACGACGTCGTCGACGCCGCCATCGAGCTCGCCGACCGCGACGGCCTGGCGGCGCTGTCGATGAGGGGACTGGCGCAGCACCTGCACCTCGGGGCGATGACGCTCTACACCTACGTCGCCAACCGCGGCGACCTCGTCGTGCTGATGGTCGACCAGGTGCTGGGCCGCACGACGCTGCCCGGACACCCCGCGGACCTGCGCGAGCGGCTCGAGCAGGTGGCGCGCCTGCAGTACGAGGAGTGCCGCGCCCACCCGTGGCTGCTGGAGGTCACCGGTGTGCGCGCCTGGCTCGGTCCCCACGTCGCCGACCGCTACGAGTGGCAGCTGGCCGCGGTCGAGGGGATCGGCCTCGACGACGTCGAGATGGACCAGGCCGTGACCCTCCTGGTGTCCTTCGGCACCGGCGTGGCCCGGGCCGAGCAGGCCGTGCGCGCGGCCGAGCGGGAGTCCGGGATGACCGATGCCGAGTGGTGGGAGGCCAACCACGAGGCGCTCGCCGAGGTGATGGCCGGCCACGACTACCCCCTCGCGGGCCGGGTGGGCACGGCCGCCGGCGAGGCCTACCAGGCCGCGAGCGACCAGCGCCGCGAGCTGGACTTCGGCCTGGGGCGCATCGTGGACGGGCTCCTCGCCCACCTCGCGTCCCGGCAGCCGGGGCGTGGGTGAGCGATCGTCGCGAGGCCCGGGTGATTGGATGAGCGGCATGCCCCTCGATCTCTCCGCCGACGTCGTCACCCTCACCCAGGAGCTCGTCGACATCTTCTCCGTCAGCCACCACGAGCAGGAGATCGCCGACGCCGTGGAGGAGGCGCTGCGCGGGCTGTCGCACCTCACCGTCACCCGCCGTGGGCACACGCTGGTCGCGCGCACCGACCTGGGCCGCGGTGAGCGCGTCGTGCTCGCCGGGCACATCGACACCGTGCCGCTCAACGACAACCTGCCCTCGCGGCTCGAGGACGGCGTCCTGCACGGCCTGGGCAGCTGTGACATGAAGGGCGGCGACGCGGTCATGCTCAAGCTCGCCGCCGACCTCACCGAGCCCAACCGCGACCTCACCTTCATCTTCTACGAGGCCGAGGAGGTCGACTCGGTCCACAACGGCCTGCGCAAGCTGACCGAGAGCGACCCCGACCTGCTGCAGGCCGACTTCGCGATCCTCATGGAGCCCAGCAACGCCTCGATCGAGGCGGGCTGCCAGGGCACCATGCGCGTCGACGTGCGGACGACCGGGGAGCGCTCGCACAGCGCCCGCAGCTGGAAGGGCGTCAACGCCATCCACCTCGCCGGGCCCGTGCTCGACCGGCTCAACGGCTACGTCGCGAGGCAGCCCGAGATCGACGGCCTGACCTTCCACGAGGGCCTCAACGCGACCGGCATCCGCGGCGGCGTCGCCGGCAACGTGATCCCCGACGAGTGCGTCGTCGAGGTCAACTTCCGCTTCGCCCCCGACCGCAGCGAGGCCGACGCGGAGGCGTTCGTCCGCGACTTCTTCGAGGGCTACGACGTCACGGTGACCGACATGGCCGCCGGCGCGATGCCCGGGCTCGACCGGCCCGCCGCGAAGGCGTTCGTCGATGCGGTGGGCGGCGAGGCCGCGCCGAAGTTCGGCTGGACCGACGTCGCGCAGTTCACCCGCCTCGGGATCCCGGCGGTCAACTTCGGCCCCGGCGACCCGATGTTCGCCCACAAGCAGGACGAGCACGTCCCCGCCGAGCACGTCGAGCGCTGCGAGCGCATCCTCAAGGAGTGGCTCGCGTGAGCGACCGGCAGGTCGACCGCATGGCCGGACCGGTCATCGAGCGTCGCGGCCAGGTCCACGAGGGCAGCACCACCGACCAGCGCCTGCTCGACTCCCGGGGCGCCACCGACTGGGTCCACACCGATCCCTGGCGCGTGCTGCGGATCCAGGCCGAGTTCGTCGAGGGCTTCGGCGCGCTCGCCGAGACCGGCCCCGCCATCGCAGTCTTCGGCTCCGCCCGCACGCCGGTCGACCACCCCTTCTACGCGATCGGCGAGGAGGTCGGCCGCAAGCTGGTCGAGGCCGACTTCGCCGTCATCACCGGCGGCGGCCCGGGCGCCATGGAGGCGGCCAACAAGGGTGCCTGCGAGGCAGGCGGCGCCAGCGTCGGCCTCGGCATCGAGCTGCCCTTCGAGTCCGGCCTCAACCAGTGGGTCGACAAGGGCATCAACTTCCGCTACTTCTTCGCCCGCAAGACGATGTTCGTCAAGTACTCCCAGGGCTTCGTCGTCCTGCCCGGCGGCCTCGGCACCCTCGACGAGCTCTTCGAGGCGCTGACGCTCGTGCAGACGCGCAAGGTGACGTCGTTCCCCATCGTGCTGATCGGCACGTCCTACTGGTCGGGCCTGGTCGGCTGGCTGCGCGAGACCGTGCTGGCCGAGGGCAAGATCAACGCCGCCGACCTCGACATGCTGGTGCTCACCGACGACGTCGACGAGGCCGTGTCGCTGATGGTGGCCGCGCGCGAGGACCGCTGGCCCTCACCGGAGCCGGAGCGACCCGAATGATGACGTGGTTCTTCGCGATCCTCATCGTCCTCGCGATGGGCGGCGTCGCGATGGTGGCCTCCGGACGCGGCGGGTCGATGCCCCCGGCCTACGACGACCGGCCCGACCTCGCCCTGCCCGACGACCGCCCCCTCGAGGCGCACGACCTGCGCACGGTGCGGTTCCCGCTCGCGCTGCGCGGCTACCGGATGTCCGACGTCGACGCCCTGCTCGCCCGGCTCGCGGGCGAGCTCGAGGACCGGCCGAGCGGCGGGTCGGGCCCCGACCCGGACGCCCCGACCTCGTCTGGCGAGCCGCCTCGCGTCTAGGGCAGACTGCCCCGTCATGTCGTTCCCGATCGTCGTCTGGATCCTCACGGCCCTCGCCGCCGTGGCGATCGTGCTGACCCGGTTGCGCCTCCGCGGCGAGGCAGCGGCGGGCCGCTTCTCGATCAGCAGTCGCGTGCCGCTCGCGCACTTCGTGGCCGGCGTCGTCGCCCTCGTCCTGTGGCTGGGCGTGCTGGTCGCCCCGGAGGACTCCTTCGTCGGGGGAGCCTTCGTCGGGATCCTCGCCATCGCCTTCTGGTGGGTCACCGCCATCTGCGGACTGCTGATCCTCGCGCGGTGGCTGCCGGCCAAGGGCCGGCACGCGCCCGAGGCCGCCGGCGACTCGTGGAGCGACGGACCGGGGCTGTCCCTGCTGGCGCACCTCGGCATGGTGGTCGGCGTCCTGGTCTTCACCTACGCCTACCTCTCGGCGGCCGTGTGATGCGCGCCCCGTCGGCGTACGTCGTCGCGCTGGGGCTGACCACCGCCGGGCTCGCCCTCCCGGCGCAGGCGGTGTCCGTCGACGCGGGTCCCGGCGAGCGGCCGGCCGTCGTCGAGGTCCGCACGATCGGCCACTCCGTGAAGGGCCGGCCGATCCGGGCCTGGCGGCTCGGCGAGCCGGGCAAGCGACGGATCGTGCTCGTCTCGACGATGCACGGCGACGAGCCGCACACCCGCCGGATCCTGGAGACCCTGCGCGACGGTCGGCCGGTGCGCGGCGTGGACCTGTGGGTCGTGCCGACCTACAACCCGGACGGGTTCGTCCGCGGCACCCGGCGCAACGCTCGCGGGGTGGACCTCAACCGCAACTTCCCGCACCGCTGGCGGGACCTCGACGGCAGCTATGAGTCCGGCCCCCGGCCGGCGAGCGAACCCGAGACGCGCGCCGTGATGGGGTTCCTGCAGGAGGTCGACCCGCGCCGGGTGATCAGCTTCCACCAGCCGCTGCACGGCGTCGACACGGACACCAAGGACCCGGGCTTCGCGCGGCGACTGGCGCGGGCGCTGAGGCTGCCACGGACGACCCTCGACTGCGGCGGGCTGTGCCACGGCACCATGACGATGTGGTTCAACCACCACTTCCGCGGATCGGCGCTCACCGTCGAGTACGGCAGCCGGCCCTCGCGCCACCGGATGGCCGTCCAGGCGCCCCGCCAGCTGCTCGACGCGATCGGCGCCCGCGCGCGCCGCGACTGACGACCGGGTCGAGTGCGCTCGCGGCTGTGGTCGCCGCAGCGCGGCGCACTCGACCGGGTCCGGTCAGCGGCCGTGGAAGACCGGCTTCTCCTTGGCCATGAACGCGTCGACGGCCGCGAGGTGGTCCTCCGTGCCGCCGGTGAGGGCCATCTTGTCGGCCTCGAAGGCCAGCGACTCCTCGAGCGGGTGCGCGGCGGCGTAGGCCACTGCCTGCCGGATCGAGCCGAAGGCCACGGTCGGCCCCGACGCCAGCCGGGCGGCCAGCTCGCCCACCGCCTGCTGGAGCTCGTCGGCGGTGACCACCTGGTTGGCCAGCCCGAGCTCGAGGGCCTCTTGGGCGGTGACGGTGCGCGGGAAGTAGAGCAGCTCCATGGCCTTGGCGCGGCCGACGAGCCGGGGGAGCGTCCAGCTCGACCCGGTGTCGCAGGAGAGCGCGACGCCGGCGAAGGAGGTGTTGAAGCCGGCGGAGTCCACGACGACCCGGAAGTCCGCGGCGAACGCGAGGCTCGCCCCGGCCCCGGCCGCCACACCGTTGACGGCCGCGACGACGGGCTTCGGCATCGTCGCGAGGGCGAGCACGATCGGGTTGTAGTGCTGCTCGACGGTCTCGGAGAGCGGCACGTCGGCCTCGCCCTTCAACCCGGCGAGGTGCTCCTTGAGGTCCTGACCCACGCAGAAGGCGCGGCCGCTGCCGGTGAGCACCACGCACCGCACCTCCGGGTCGTCGGCGACCCGGTGGACGGTGTCGAGCAGGAGGTCCTTGGTGGCGACGTCGAGGCCGTTCATCGCCTCGGGCCGGTTGAGCGTGATCGTCGCGATCCCGTCCTGGACGTGGAGCAGGACGGGGGCGTCGTCGGCGCCGTCGTGAGCGCTGGAACGGTCCGCGCGGTCGGGCTGGGAGGTCGTCATGGCCGCAGTCTGCCCGACGGACACGAGGTGTCGGTTCGCCCTGTGGTGCCGATCACCCGGGTCATGGGGGATAATGGACGTCGTACGACGCCGATCGAGGTGGCCAGCACGACTCAGCCGCCTCGTTTCGCATGTGAAGAGCCACATCCAGTGATGGCTGAACAGGAAGAGGGTGCGCCGATGGCCGCCATGAAGCCCCGCACGGGCGACGGACCGCTCGAGGTCACGAAGGAAGGGCGCGGCATCGTCATGCGGGTCCCGCTCGAGGGCGGTGGACGGCTGGTGGTCGAGCTCAACGCCGATGAGGCCACGGCTCTCGGTGATGCGCTCAAGGGCGTCGTCGGCTGATCGTGCCCACCTCCCCGCTGCCGCCCCAGGTCTCTCCGCCCGGGTTCGCCCTGAGCCCCGCGTTGCCCCACCAGATCGGCGGCGCGGAGGTCTGGGCGTTCCCGGTCCTGCCGGGTGACGACGGTCCGCTGCTCGGCCCCGGTGCCGACGAGGCCGGAGACGCGCTCGGCGTCGACCTCCTCGCCGCGCTCGAGGCGTCGCGGGCCACCGGCCGCACCGGTGAGCTCACGTCCGTCCCGGTGGGTGGCCGGACGACCTCGGAGACCGCATCCGAGACCACCTCCGAGGCCACCTCCGACGGCGCGGCCGACGGACCGGGGCTGGTGCTCCTCGTCGGCGTCGGTGACGCCACCCCGACCGACTTCCGTCGCGCCGGCGCAGCGCTGGCCCGTGCGACCAAGGACCGCGCCAGCCTCGCCACGTCGGTGCCGGCGATCGCACCCGTCGAGGCCCTCGGTGCCTTCGTCGTGGGAGCGATGCTGGGCTCGTTCGCCTTCCACTGGCGCTCCACCGGCCCCAAGGAGCGCCCGGTCGCCCGGATCGTTCTCGCGGGTGTCGACGACGACGGTGCCGACGACGAGCTGGCCCGCGCGATCGCGCTGGGCGGGGCCGGCTGGCGCTCGCGCACGCTGGCCACGGTCCCGGCCAACCTCAAGACGCCGGCCTGGCTGGCCCAGCAGGCGGTCGAGGTCGGCGAGGCAGCCGGGCTCGACGTCGAGATCTGGGACGACGCCCGGCTGGAGGCCGAGGGCTTCGGCGGCATCCGCGCCGTCGGCGGCGGCTCGGTCCACGAGCCGCGGCTCATCCGCATGGACTACACCCCCCGCGGCGCCACCAAGCGCATGCCCACCGTGGTGATCGTCGGCAAGGGCATCACCTTCGACACCGGCGGCCTCGACATCAAGCCCAGCGAGGGCATGCTGACGATGAAGCGCGACATGAGCGGTGGCGGCGCGGTCATCGCGACGATGGCTGCGCTCCGCGACGTCGACTGCCCCGTCCGCGTGGTCGGACTGGTGCCGGCCGCGGAGAACGCCGTCAGCGGCTCCGCGATGCGTCCCGGTGACGTCATCACCCACTTCGGCGGCCGCACCTCCGAGGTCAACAACACCGATGCCGAGGGACGGCTCGTCCTCGCCGACGCGATGGCGTACGCCGTCAGCGAGCTCGCCCCGGCCGCGCTCGTCGACATCGCGACGCTGACCGGTGCGATGAAGGTGTCGCTCGGCCAGTGGACCGGCGGCTACTTCGCCAACCACGAGGGCCTCGCCGACCACGTCCGGGACGCGGCGACCGCATCCGGCGAGAACGTCTGGCGGATGCCGCTGGTCGCCGACTACGAGGACAAGGTGGCCTCCGCCATCGCCGACGGCGACAACGCCGCCGGAGGTGCCGGCGCGATCACGGCCGCCCTCTTCCTGCAGCACTTCGCCGGCGACGTGCCGTGGGCCCACATCGACTTCGCCTCGGCCGCGGAGTCGCCCGCCGACCGCCACGAGTGGACGGCCGGGCCCAGCGGCTGGGGTCCGCGACTGCTCCTGACCTGGCTGGGCTCCGACGACCCGCTGGCCGGGATCGCCTGATGCTCGGGCTCACCGTCCGCTGGTCGCTCGCCGACGCGCCCGAGGGGGTGGAGGACCGGTTGGCCGCCTACGTCGCCGAGACCTCCCACGCCCGCTTCACCGGGATGGCCGGGCTGCGCTTCAAGACCTGGCGGCAGGTCCGCGGCGAGTGGTTCGAGGGCTGCTACGTCTTCGCCACCAGCGAGGCACGCGAGGAGTTCCAGCGCGCCTTCACCGAGACCGCAGCGGAGGCGCCCGGCTCGCAGATCATCGGCAGCCCGCCGATCCTCGTGGAGGCGTGCGACATCGTCGCCGTCGCCGAGGGCTGGGACGGCTTCGCCGCCGCCCCGCGCCTCGAGCCGCTGAGCGGCACCGGCTGACCTGGGTCAGGCCTCGGGGGCCCACTCCTTCTTCGCGGCCAGCAGGCCGTCGCCGACAGGCAGCAGCACGGGCACCAGCGCCTCGTGCTCGAGGATGGTCCGGCCGAGGTCACGGATGGTCACGGTCTCCTCGTCGCGCTGCGCGGGGTCGGCCACCCGGTCGTGCCACAACGCGTTGTCGAACGCCACGATCCCGCCCGGGCGCAGCAGCCGCAGCGCTTCCTTGAGGTAGGCGGCGTACTCGCGCTTGTCGCCGTCGCAGAACACCAGGTCGTAGTGGCCGTCGGTGAGGCGGGGCAGCACGTCGAGCCCGGCGCCGGCGATGGTGCGCGCCCGGTTGCCGGGGATCCCGGCCTCGGTGAAGGTCTCCTTCGCCAGGCGCTGGTGCTCGGCCTCGATGTCGACGGTCGTCAGCACGCCGTCGGCCCGCATGCCGCGGAGCAGCCACAGGCCGGAGACACCGGTGCCGGTGCCGACCTCGACGACCGCGCGCGCGTCGAGCACGGAGGCGAGGAAGCGAAGCGCAGCACCGACGCCAGGGCCGACCGGGGCGACTCCCACCTCCTCGGCGCGGCTGCGGGCGGCGGCCAGGAGCTCGTCCTCGGCCACGAAGTTCTCGGCGTAGGACCAGCTCGCCGGCTTGATCGGCGCAGTGTTGTTCGGCACGCGGCGACTCTATCGCCGGGCGCCGGGGGGCGGGACCCCCGCTCGGCACTCACGCAGCAGCCGCGCGACGTGGCCGGGAACACACGGCCCGGCTCGCTCGTTGGAGGCGATTGACCCGGCCAGGAGTTCTTGGCCGGTCCGCATGGTGTTCACAGGGAACTCTCAGGCGGGATGCCTAGCGTCAGGAAGGACATCGAACCGTTGCAGCTGCGGTCGAGGAAGCCAAGCCAGGGAGCGCCCGTGGGTGAACAGGTCGACGCCACGCCGGAAGCCGTCGACGTGCCCACGTGGGACGAGGTCGTCGAGCAGCACTCTGACCGGGTGTTCCGGCTGGCCTACCGCCTGACCGGCAACCGGCACGACGCCGAGGACCTCACCCAGGAGGTCTTCGTCCGCGTCTTCCGGTCCCTGGACGGCTACACCCCCGGCACCTTCGAGGGGTGGCTGCACCGCATCACCACCAACCTCTTCCTCGACGGCGCGCGCCGCAAGCAGCGGATCCGCTTCGACACGCTGTCCGACGAGCGCGCCGCCAGGCTGACCAGCCCGGCCCCGGCCCCGGAGCTCGCGCTGGCCGACCGGACCTTCGACGACGACATCGAGACGGCACTGGCGACCCTGCCGCCCGACTTCCGCGCGGCCGTGGTGCTGTGCGACGTGGAGGGCCTCAGCTACGAGGAGATCGCCGAGATCATGGACGCCAAGCTCGGCACCGTGCGCTCGCGCATCCACCGGGGTCGCACGATGCTCCGCAAGGCCCTCGCCCACCGCGAGCCGGCAGCCGGACGCTCGCGCTACTCGGGCCCCCGCGCCCCGCGCTCCCGCGGACAGGTGTCGTGATGAGCCACCTCGGATCCCGGGTCAGCGCCCTCCTCGACGGTCGCCTCGCGCCGGAGGAGGAGGAGCGCTGCTGGAACCACGTCCACACCTGCCACTCCTGCCGCGACCTCGTCGAGCAGGAGGGATGGGTCAAGACCCAGCTCGCCCAGCTGTCCTACGGCCCCGGCCAGCCCTCCCGCGACTTCAAGTCCGAGCTGCTCGGTCGCTGCTCGGCGATGCAGTCCGGCTCGGGCCGCGGCCTGGTCGCACCGCAGTTCCCGACCTCACGACACCGCTCCCGCCGCGGCCTCGTCGCCATCGGCGGTGGCGCGGCGAGCGCGTGCGTCGTCGGCGTGCTCGCCCTCGGCGTGGCCGGCACCCCCCGCGTCGACCCCCGCCCACCTGTCACCGACCTGAGCCGGCCGACCGGCTCCTCGAGCCCGGTCGTCACCGACGACCGCGCCGCCCGCACCCCCGCCGCACCCTCCCGGACGCCCCTGGCCGAGCGCCTTGTTGCGATCCGGGAGAAGATTGCTCCGTGAGCGACGAGCACAGGCCCGACGAGCAGACCCCGGACGAGCAGGTCACCGACCAGCCCGCTCCCGGCGAGCGACCCGAGGAGCCCACGCAGCCGCTGGCCGGCTGGCGGCCGACCGGACCGGCTGCTCCGGAGTCGGCCCCTGGGCCGGCGCCCGAGTCGTCCCCTGATGCCGAACACGCCCCGTCGGCCGTCCAGCCCGAGGGCCGGGCCTACGGCGCGCCTGACGCCGCTTCCGCCGATGCCCCCGACACGGCCCCCGACGCAGCCGCCCGGGACGACGTTGCTCCGGGCGGGTCCGGGATGCTCGACGGCCCGCCGCCGCACCGGACGCCCTACGGTGAGCCACCCCAGCAGCAGCCGCGGCCGGGCGCTCACGAGGCCGGGGCCCCGACCGTGCCCTACCCGACCCAGGGGCCCTACGCGCCCTACTCCGGTCAGCGGCCCGATCAGCAGCCCGGTCAGCAGCCCGGTCAGCAGGTCTACTTCGGTCCGGGGCCGCACCCGCGCCCGCCCTACGCCGGACCCTCGCGCGCCTTCCGCCGGGTCCCGCTGTGGGTCTGGCCGGCCGTCGCCTGCCTCGCGCTCGTCGTCGGAGTGCTCGGCGGGCTCGCCGGTGGCGCGATCCAGGACGAGCTCGCCGCCCGTCCGGGGACCAACGACAACGGCCTGAGCGGCGTCCGCACCCAGACCGCCGCTCCGCTGGAGGTCGACAACGGTTCGGTCGCCGCGGTGGCGCAGGCGCTGCTGCCCAGCACCGTCCAGATCGTGGCCGAGCTCGACGGCCAGGCCGGTGGCGCCACCGGCTCCGGCTTCGTGCTGGACCGCGAGGGGCACGTCGTGACCAACGACCACGTGGTCGCGTCCGCGGCCGAGGACGACGGCCCCATCGTCGTCATCGACCACACGGGGGAGCGGCTCGAGGCCTCGGTCGTCGGCCGCAGCTCGGTCTACGACCTCGCGGTGCTGTCCGTCGAGGGCGGCGGCGAGCTCGAGCCGGCCGCCCTGGGCTCCTCCCAGGTCCTCCGCGTCGGTGACCCCGTGATCGCCTTCGGTGCGCCGCTCGGGCTGAGCCAGACCGTCACCTCGGGCATCGTCAGCGCCCTCAACCGGCCGGTGACCACGTCGGGCCAGTCGGAGGACGACTCGTCCTACATCAACGCGGTCCAGACCGACGCCGCCATCAACCCGGGCAACTCGGGCGGCCCGCTGGTCAACCTCGCCGGCGAGGTCGTCGGGGTCAACTCCGCGATCGCCACCAACGGTGGCGCGTCGGGCGAGGCGGGCAACATCGGCGTCGGCTTCGCGATCCCGATCGAGCAGGTCCGCACGACGGTCGACCAGATCCTGCGCACGGGCCGGGCGGAGTACCCCGTCATCGGAGCGCAGGTGCGCACCGGCGGCGAGGTCGACGCCGAGGGTGCGACGATCACCGAGGTCATGCCCGACACCCCGGCCGAGCGGGCCGGGCTGGAGAAGGACGACGTCATCACGGCCGTCGACGACCAGCCGGTGAGCGACGGCATCGCCCTGATCGTGGCCATCCGCACCCACCTGCCGGGCGAGACCGTCGAGATGTCGGTCCTCCGGGGCGGCGAGGAGCGGGTCGTGAAGGTCGAGCTCGACGGCAAGGTCGGATAGTCACCCCACGACCTAGCTGTCGGACGACTCGGCCTCGGCGTCCACGAACGGGTGCTGGTCGACGAACGTCCTCGTCTCGGCGTACATCCGCTGGATGAACTCCTCGAGCTGCACCCGCTCCACGCGCCACTGGCCGCGGCCACCGATCTTGATCGCCGGCAGCTCGCCGCGGCGGACGAGCGCGTAGACCTGCGCGCCAGAGGTGTTGAGCACCTCCGCGACGTCGGCGAGCGTCAGGAAGCGGGGGTCGTCGGCCATGGGGCCATCGTGCCACCGCGCGCTCGGCTCCCGTCGTCGCCCGGCCGTCCCTGTGGAGAGACAGGTGTGAAGTCCGGCTCGTGCGGCAATGATGTCGTCGTGCCTCGGACCACCTCTCGGACCAGCTCCCGGATCCCCGCACGCGGCTCCTCGCCGCACGCCCCGCCGCACGCGCCCGCCCGCGGCACCGACGTGCCGGCCGCGACCCGCGCCACGGCGCCCGGGTGGCGCGACCCCCGGCTCTGGGTCGGCCTGGTCCTGGTGACCGGGTCGGTCGTGGCAGGTGCGCGCATCCTCTCCGGCGCCGACGACCTGACCCCGGTCTGGGCCGCGTCGTCGGACCTCGTCGCGGGGCAGACGCTCACCGCCGCCGACCTCGTGCCCGCCCGGGTGCGCTTCGACGAGGCCGCCGACCACGCCCGCTACCTCGGCGTCGACGACGAGCTCCCGGCCGCGCTCACCCTCACCCGGCCGCTGTCGGCGGGAGAGCTGGTGCCCGCCGCGGCGCTGGGGGAGGACGCGGCCGACGACACTGTGTCGCTCTCGCTCGCGGTGGCGACCGAGCACGTCCCGACCGACCTGGTCCGGGGATCGCGGGTCGACGTGTGGGTCGTGGCCGACCGCACCGTCGCCCCGCGACGCGGGCGCCCGCCCGCCGAGATGGTGCTCGGCGACGTCGTCGTCCTCGACGCGCCCGTCGTGTCCGACGCCTTCGCGTCGGCGACCAGCAGGCAGCTCGTCCTCGCCGTCCCGGAGACCGACGAGGAGTCGCTCGGGGAGGTCCTGGCGGCCGTCGGTGACGACCGGGTCCGGGTCGTCGGTCGGGGTTGACGGCCGTGATCTGCGTGCTGCTCCTGGCCGCGGGCGAGGCGTGGGAGTCGCCCGCGATGGCCGACCTGGAGGCCCACCCCGGGGTGGTCGTGCTCAAGCGGTGCGTCGACGTCGACGACCTGCTCGCTGCGGTCGCCACCGGGCAGGCCGACGTCGCGGTGGTCTCCCTCGACGCCCCCGGCCTCGACCCGGCCAGCGTCGCCCACCTGCGACGTCATGCCGTGCGACCCGTCGCGGTCACCTCGGCGCTGCCGGAGGACCTCGACGCGCGCGAGCACGCCGCACGTCTCGGCATCACCGCGCTCGTCGGCCGAGGTGAGCTGGCCTCCCTTCCCCGGGTCGTCACGTCCGTCGAGGACGTCGCCGACACCCGCGTGCGGAGCGACGTGCCGGGGGGCGACGACGCTCCGGCCGTGGATCCCGCGGCGGAGGTGGGCCGGCTCGTGGTCGTCTGGGGACCGGCCGGCGCCCCGGGCCGCACGACGGTCGCGACCAACCTGGCGTGGGAGCTCGCCCGTCGCGACGTGGCGGTGGTCCTGGCCGACCTCGACCCCTACGGCGGCGCCGTCGCGCAGCAGCTCGGCATCCTCGACGAGGTGTCCGGGCTGCTGTCGGCCTCGCGCCTGGCGTCCGCCGGACAGCTGGACGACCGGTTCCCCTCGGTGTGCCGGGGCGCGGGCGACCGCCTGGCCGTGGTCACCGGGCTGCCCCGCCCCGACCGGTGGCGCGAGGTCCGGGCGGCGCAGGTCGACCAGCTGCTCGAGCGCTCCCGTCGTCACGGCCAGGTCGTCGTCGACACGGGCTTCAGCATCGAGGACGACACCGGCTCCGACGTCGGCGGCCGGCCCGGGCGCAACGCGCTGACGCTGGCCGCCGTGGAGCAGGCCGACGAGGTCGTGGTCGTGGGAGCGGCGGACCCGGTGGGCCTGACGCGGCTCGCCCGGGGGCTGGTCGACCTGCGCGAGCGCGCCGCCGGCACGCCCGTGCGCGTCGTGGTCAACCGGATGCGGCCCTCGATCGGGTGGTCGGAGAAGGAGATCGCCGGGATGGTCGAGGGCTTCAGCCGGGTCGCCGGCCTGCACTTCCTGCCCGAGGACCGGTCCGGCCTCGACCGGGCGCTGGTGAGCGGGCGTCCGGTCACCGACCTCGGCGACTCTCCGCTGGTCGACGCCCTGGCCTCGTTGGTGGACGCGGTGTTCCCGGACCACGCCGACGGCGGCGGCCAGGTGTCGGTCCGGGCCCGACTGCGGCGCGACCGGACGGCCCGGGGCGCGGGCGGAGACCGCCGCGCCACGCGTGAAGTCAGGCAAGTCAAGAGGTCAAAATTCAGAAAACCGTAAAGATTTGACGTACTTTGAGGGCTGATCTCTCGAGGAGGCCCTCCCATGCCACGTCCCTTTCGCCTGGCCACTGTCGCCAGCCTGGCTGTCGTCCTGACGGCCGCTCCCGCGTCGGCCAAGCTCTTCCAGGGCACGACCGGCGACGACACCATCAAGGGCAAGAACCGCGCCGACAAGATCATGGCGATCGGCGGCCAGGACGAGGTCACCGCCCGCGGCGGCAACGACAAGGTCTACGCCGGCAACGGGCACGACACCGTGAGCGGTGACGACGGTGACGACTGGATCACCCTCCAGCCCGGCAACGACTGGGGCTCGGGCGGGCTCGGCAACGACTCGGTCGACGGGGGCCAGGGCGACGACGTGATCTACGGCGGCGAGGGCAACGACAAGCTCACCGCCGGCGACGGCGACGACCTCGTGCACGGCGAGGGCGGCAACGACCTCGTCGGCGGCGGCGAGGGTGCCGACAAGCTCTTCGGCGGTGACGGCTCGGACAAGCACATCGGCAACAACGGCGACGACTGGATCGACGCCGGCCCCGGCGACGACGGCGCGATCCAGGGCGGTCCCGGCAACGACGTGCTGATCGACGGCGAGGGCAACGACGTCAAGATCAAGGGCGACGAGGGTGACGACACGGTCTTCCTCGGCCCCGGCGCCGACAAGGTCTTCACCGAGCAGGGCAACGACACGATCTACGTCCTCCCCGACGGCCAGCAGGACAAGATCCACTGCGACGACCCGACGCTGGGCGACGTCGGCAACGCCGACCGCGTGGTCTTCGTCGGCTGGCGAGACCCCGCCGACGTGATCGACTACCGCGGCTCGTGCGAGTCCGTCGAGGTCACCGACGTGCTGCCGGCCGGCTGGCCCTACGGCGCGATCCCGCCCCAGGGCTGAGGCCGGCGCGGCTCAGGCCGCGAACAGCAGGTAGAGGCCACCCACGGTGAAGCCGACCATCGCGACCAGCAGCGGCAGCTGACCGGTGAGCTGGTGGCGGCGGGGCAGAAGCTTGACCGCGCGGTCGTGGGCGGCCACCACGCCCACCACGTGCCCGAGCGTGACGGCGGCGACCTTGCTCACGGCGAGGAACGTCGGGTGAGTCGAGAGCCAGTAGTTGACCTGCAGGTCGGCCGTGCCGAGGAAGTCGTCGCCCCGGCTGAACGGATCGCTGAGCTGGATGACGGTCTGCTGGCCGTACTCGACGAAGTAGGTCAGGTAGTGGGCCACGATGTAGCCCACGATGATCGGCACCACCGAGTGCGCGAACTGGTTGGGCAGCTCCCGCCGCGGGGTGTCGCTGGCGACGCCCGTCGCCATGGTGGCCACCGCCAGCACCAGCGCCACGCCGGCCGAGAACGCGATGAGCGCGAGGGTGTCGGGCCACACGCGTGAGGTCGACATCGACTGCACGAGCTTGAGCCAGGGCGTCGACTCCCGGAAGGAGTCGAAGGCGGTGCTGCCGAAGAGCACGCCGACCACCGCCACCAGTCCCGGCCGGGGGACGACGGTGTCGAGGTTGGCGAGCGGGCTGCGCAGGACGAGCGCACCGTCGCGGCGACCCCAGACCGACAGCTTCGCGACGAGCGAGGAGTAGACCTCGAACGGGTCGGCGCGGGCGAGGAACGTCGTACCCCACATTGCCGAGCCGATGAGCATGATGCCGAGGTAGGCCGCGAACCAGAGCCGCACCGGGCCGACGTCGGTTGAGGAGGGATAGACGAGCTCGAGCCAGACGAAGGCGAACAGCCCGATCGCGGCCGGCCAGTAGCCCAGCCGGGCGGGGTAGGTGTAGAGGCCCTGGCCCTCGGGCACGCCGGAGATCCTGGCGAACAGCATGCTGATGGTGCGCGCGGGGCTGATCGCCCGGAAGACGGGCCCGAGCAGCAGCGACGCGGGGACGAGGCCGACCCACAGCAGCACGTAGACCGTGCCGAGGAACGGGTTGATCAGGGTGTCCTCGCCGAACACCGCCGCTGCGGCGACGTAGAGGAAGAAGACCATGCCGAGCACGCGCGCCGAGACGGCCAGGGCGCGGGAGGACACCAGGCGGTCGAGCCAGGCCGGCGCCGGGCGGCCGCTGGTGGCTGCGTCGTAGCGAGGCTCGCGCCAGGCCACCGCCAGCACCGTGAAGGAGACGACCAGCGCGGCGACGGCGCCGGCGATCGCGAGCTCGGACGGGATCGGCAGGTCCTTCGCGCCGCCGAGGCCGTGGGCCGAGATCGAGCCGCCGACGGTGGCGGGACCGAGGATCACCGGACTTCGAGCTGCAGCAGGATCACGTCGGGGTCGTGGCTCTCCACCTCGACGACACCCGGCCGGTCGATGACGATCTTGTGCTCGGACGTCCCCGCCTCGTAGGCGATCTCCCGCTCGGGGGTGCTGTGCACGTGGAGCTCGCCGGCCTCGTCGGCCTCGATGGTGAGGACCAGGGCCTGGTCGACCCCGAGCTCCACCCGCTCGCCGTTGGGCGTGAACGAGCCGCCCTCACGGGTGACGGTCACCGCGACGGTGTCGGCGGCGTCGCTGGACTCGGTTGGGGTGTCGGACGGCGTGTCGGCGGAGGTGTCGGACGGGGTGTCGGACGCGGTGTCGGACGAGGTGGACGTCTGGTCGGCGTCGCCGTCTCCACCGCACGCCGTCAGCGAGGCGGCCAGGACGAGCACGACAGGGGCGAGGCGCGTGAGGACGCGACCGGACACAGGAGATCTCCTTCGACAGCTGCACGGGCAGGCAGCGACCGCGGCACCCGCCGCATCACTGCCTCTGCCAGAATCCCATGCGGGACAAGATCATCGACGAGAGGGCAGCTGCATGAGCGACCGGCTACGGCCGCGGGACCTGGCCATCCTGGCCGCCGAGTCCCCCACGACGCCCATGCACAACGCCACGGTGGAGATCTTCGACCCGGGGGAGTCCGGCTTCGACCACGACCGGCTGGTCCAGCTGATCGCCGACCGGATCGCGTTCGTGCCGCGCTACCGCCAGCGCCTGCAGTCGGTGCCGGGGCGGCTGGCCAACCCGTCGTGGGTGGACGACGAGGGCTTCGACCTCGGCTACCACGTACGCCGCTCGGCGCTGCCGCGACCGGGCTCGATCGACCAGCTCCGCGAGCTCGTCGCGCGCATCGCGTCGCGCCCGCTCGACCGCACCCGCCCGCTCTGGGAGTGCTACTTCGTCGAGGGCCTCGAGCACGGGCGCGTGGCGCTGCTGACCAAGAGCCACCAGATCCTCGTCGACGGCCGCGAGACCGTCGACATCGGCCAGGTGCTCCTCGACACGTCCCCGGACAGCTCGACCCTCGGGCACGACGACGACTGGCATCCGAGCCGTCCGGCCGGCCCGGTCACGGCCGCGCTCCACGCGGTGACCGACAACCTGGAGAGCCCCCGCACGCTCTGGATGACCACGCGGTCCAACGCCGAGTCGCTCGCTCGCGCGGCCTCTGCCTCGGGGGCCCGCGTGGCCGAGGTGGCCAACGCCCTCGCCGGCCGCGGCCCCGTCCACTCCACGCCGGTCCACCGCCGCCTCTCGCAGCAGCGCCGGTTCGTGACCGTGCGCACCGACCTCTCCGACTACCGGGTGATCCGGGAGGTGCACGGCGGCACGGTCAACGACGTCATCCTGGCCACCCTCGCCGGCGGCTTCCGCGGCTGGCTGATGGCTCGCGCCGAGTCGCTGGGCGGGCTGAAGACCATCAAGGCCATCGTGCCGATGTCGGTCATCGACGACGAGCTGGAGCCGACGTCGCTCGGCACGCAGATCACCGGCCACCTCGTGAACCTGCCGATCGGCGAGCCCAGTCCTGTCGTCCGGCTCCACCAGGTCAGCTATGACCTGCGGGCGCACCGCGACAACGGCCGCAACGTCTCGGCCCGCCGGCTCTCGGGGATCGCCGGCTTCGCGCCGACGACGTTCCACGCGCTGGGGGCGCGCCTCGCCACGGCGGAGCTTCGCCGCGGCTTCCACGTCTCGATCACCAACGTGCCGGGCCCGCAGTTCCCGCTCTACGCCGACGGCGCCCGGATGCTCGAGTCCTACCCCGTCCACCCGCTGCTCCCCGACCACCCGCTGGCGATCGGCGTGACGTCCTACGACGGCCGTGTGTTCTACGGCATCACGGCCGACCGCGACGCCGTACCGGACGCGGACGTCCTGGGCCAGTGCGTCCTCGATGCGCTGGAGGAGCTCAAGGACTCGGCGTCCGAGACCCGGCCGCGCGCCCCGCGCGGACGCAAGGAGGCCGCCGGCAAGAAGGCCGCCGGGAAGGAGGAGAAGTGACGCGACGCTACCTGCCCTCGACGTTGCCGCGACTGGCCGAGGACTGGGCCGCCGACGGTCCGCGGGTCGTCGACGCGGTCCTGGCCGCCGACGACGGCGAGGAGAGCGAGTACGCCGCCCTGATGAGCGCCGCGGACGCCTCGGCCGAGCTGGTGGCGGCGCTCCCCGACGGTGCGCGGCGGCGGGTCGTCGTGGTCGCCGAGACCTCCACCGCCGACGCGCCGGTCCGCTGGCGCGACGTCGTCGCGGTGCACGTCGACACCGAGGACGACGCCGACGCCGACGACGACCTCGCCTGGTGGGCCACCCAGGAGGTGGGCGACCTCGTCGCCCAGGATCCGGCACTTTGAGGCGCGCCTGCGGGTCTGACACGATCACCCGCATGGACGCCATCACCTTCCCGCCGGCTCCCACCAACGAGCCCAACCTGACCTACGCGCCCGGCGCCCCGGAGCGCGAGGCACTGGTCACCGAGCTGGCCCGCCTCGAGGGCGAGCAGCGCACCTTCCACGCCGTCATCGGCGGTGAGCACCGCGAGGGTGGCGGCGCCGAGACCCAGGTCGTCCAGCCCCACGACCACCAGCACGTGCTGGGCACGTTGCGGGGCGCGACCACCAAGGACACCGAGGACGCCATCGCCGCCGCGGCGGCGGCTGCGCCGGGCTGGCAGGCGATGCCCTTCGACGAGAAGTGCGCGATCATCCTCAAGGCCGCCGACCTGCTGGCCGGCCCGTGGCGCCAGCGCCTCAACGCAGCGACCATGCTGGGCCAGTCCAAGACGGCCTTCCAGGCCGAGATCGACGCCGCGTGCGAGCTGATCGACTTCTGGCGGTTCAACGTCCACTACGCCAAGCAGATCCTCACCGACCAGCCGATCGCCAACAGCCCCGGCATCTGGAACCGCACCGACCACCGCCCGCTCGAGGGCTTCGTCTACGCGATCACGCCGTTCAACTTCACCGCGATCGCGGGCAACCTGCCCACCGCGCCTGCGCTGATGGGCAACACCGTGCTGTGGAAGCCGTCGCCGACCCAGCAGCTGGCCGCGTCGCTGACGATGGAGCTGCTCGAGGAGGCCGGCATGCCGCCCGGCGTCATCAACATGCTCCCCGGCGACGGCCTCGACGTGTCCAAGGTCGCGCTGGCCCACCGCGACCTGGCCGGCATCCACTTCACCGGCTCGACCCCGACGTTCCAGCACCTGTGGCGCACGGTGGGGGAGAACATCACCGGCTACCGCGCCTACCCGCGCATCGTCGGCGAGACCGGTGGCAAGGACTTCATCGTCGCCCACCCCTCGGCCGACCCCGACGTGCTGCGCGTGGCGATGATCCGCGGCTCCTTCGAGTTCCAGGGCCAGAAGTGCTCGGCGGCCTCGCGCGCCTACGTGCCGCGCTCGGTGTGGGCCAAGATCAAGGACCAGCTCATCGCTGACACCGAGGCGCTGAGCATGGGTGATGTCACCGACCTGTCGCACTTCATGGGCGCCGTGATCGACGACCGGGCCTTCGCCAAGCACCGCAAGGCGATCGCCCGCGTCGAGGGCACCGACCACCTCACCCTGCTCGCCGGCGGCCAGACCGACGACTCGGTCGGCTACTTCGTGCGGCCCACGATCGTGGAGTCGACCGACCCGACGGACCAGATGTTCTCCGAGGAGTACTTCGGCCCGATCCTGGCCGTCCACGTCTACGACGACGCCGACTTCGAGTCGGTGGTGGCGCAGATGGAGTCCTTCGCGCCGTACGCCCTCACCGGGGCGATCATCGCGCAGGACCGCGCCGCGATCGCGTGGGCGCGCAAGACGCTGCGCTTCGCGGCCGGCAACTTCTACATCAACGACAAGCCGACCGGCGCTGTCGTCGGCCAGCAGCCCTTCGGCGGCGGCCGCGCCTCGGGCACCAACGACAAGGCCGGCGCGGCGGTCAACCTGCTGCGCTGGACCTCGCCGCGCTCGATCAAGGAGACCTTCGTGCCTCCGACCGACCACCGCTACCCGCACCAGGGCTGACCACCGCGGTCCCGCCGAGATGGGGGAGGATGGGGGCGTGCCCGTCCCCGTCCTCCCGCTCCGCGCCCTGTGGCACATGGGGTCCCTCCATCCCTACGAGCAGGCGCTGACGCTGCTGCTGGCGTTCGGACCGTTCGTGGTGCTGGGCCTGGTCATCTGGCGGCGCCGCGGCGAGGACGCCACGGAGGTGTCGCGCGAGGCCGCCCGGGAGCCGGGCGCCGACGTCCCCGTTCCCCCGGGCGACGGGCCCCAGCCGGAGGCAAAGGCCGACCCCGCTCCGTGAGCCTCGAGGTCGCGAGGCGGGGTCAGCGGGTGAGCCACTCCTGGCCCACGCGGTGCTCGACGTCGAGCGCGTGACCCAGCAGCTCGACGATCATCGACTCGACCTTGCCGCCGACCAGGGGCAGCCGGACGCTGACGGCCAGCTCGACCGTCTGCGTCGTCCGGCCTCCCGCCTCGGTGAGCCCGATCGTGCCGGACGCCTCGCCGGGCTTGCCGGGGATGGCGATCGCCAGGTCGGCCGTGGTCGCCGAGGTCCACGTCTCGGTCTGGACGATGACGATCTCGTCGCCCACGAAGGAGCGCGCGAACGACGGGACGTCGCCGGCCGAGCGCACCTGCTCGATGCGCACCACGTCGCCGTCCACGTCCGCCGAGCCGCGTACGACGCGCTGCTGGCGCAGGACCTCCTCGCGGAACGCGGCGTCGTCGAGCATGGCCCCGACGGCGTCGGTGGAGGCGTCGTAGGTCAGCGTCTTGGTGAGCTTCTTCATGGCGCTCATCATGGCCCAACGGTGCCCGCACCCCCGTGTTGTGGCCGTCACACCCGGGTTCTAGGGTCGGAGCGTGGCGACGCCTGAGGAGACCAAGCACCAGCAGCTCGACGCAGCAGCGGCGGCCCGACCGGAGTGGGGCGACCTGGTGCGCGACTACTACCGCCACGTCGCACCCGACGAGGTGGCCGAGCGGTCACCGGAGGACCTGCTGGGCGCGGTGGCCTCGCACCGCGAGCTCGCGTCCTCGCGCCCGCAGGGCACCGCCGCCGTACGCGTCGTGACCCCCACCATCGCCGACTCCGGCTGGTCGGCGTCGGGCCGTTCGGTCGTCGAGGTGGTCACCGACGACATGCCGTTCCTCGTCGACTCGGTGACGATGGAGCTCAACCGGCTCGGGCACAACGTCCACGCGGTCTTCCACCCCCAGCTCACCGTCGAGCGCGACATCACCGGCGAGCTCCAGCACGTGCACGCCCAGGAGCCGACCGGTGGTGGCCGGGCCGCCATCGAGTCCGAGACCCGGCCCGCCACCCAGGAGGGTGCGGAGTCGTGGATGCACGTCGAGATCGACCGCACCGACGACGACGAGGCGGCCGAGATCACCGAGGGCCTCCAGCGGGTGCTTCGCGACGTACGTGAGTCGGTCGAGGACTGGGAGAAGATGCACGCCCAGGCCCTCGCCGTGGTGGCCGAGCTCGACCAGGACCCGCCGCCGCTGTCCGCCGAGGAGCTGCGCCAGGGGCGCGACTTCCTGACGTGGCTCGCCGACGACCACTTCACCTTCCTCGGCTACCGGGAGTACCTGCTCGAGGCCGAGGAGGGCGCCCCTGACGAGTGCGGGCTGCGCGCCGTCCCGGGGTCGGGCCTGGGCATCCTGCGCCACGACCAGGACCTGTCGGCGTCCTTCGCCAAGCTGCCGCCGCTGGTCAAGGCCAAGGCCCGCGAGAAGAAGCTGCTCGTGCTCGCCAAGGCAAACTCGCGCGCCACGGTGCACCGCCCGGCCTACCTCGACTACGTCGGCGTCAAGACGTTCGGCCCCGACGGTGAGGTGGTGGGGGAGCGCCGCTTCCTCGGCCTGTTCTCCAGCGCCGCCTACACCGAGTCGGTGACCCGCATCCCGGTGCTGCGCGAGAAGGTCACCGAGGTCATGCGCCACGCGGGCTTCGACCCGCGCAGCCACGCCGGCAAGGCGCTGATGGACACGCTCGAGAACTACCCGCGCGACGAGCTGTTCCACACCTCGCCCGACGAGCTGGCCCCCGTCGCGCAGGACGTGATGAGCGCCCGCGAGCGCCGCCAGCTGCGGGCCTTCGTGCGCCGCGACACCTACGGCCGCTACGTGTCGGTCCTCGTCTACCTCCCGCGCGACCGCTACAGCACCGCGGTCCGCGAGCGGTTCTCCGACATCCTGCGCGACCAGCTCGGCGGGGAGCACGTCGAGTTCACCGCCCGGGTCAACGAGTCGACGACCGCCCGGGTGCACTTCGTGGTCCACCCGCCCAAGGGCGGCCACGTCCCCGAGATCGACGTCGCCGACCTCGAGCGCCGGCTGATGGAGGCCTCGCGGTCGTGGCGCGACGACTTCGTGACGGCCGTCGTGGGGGAGTACGGCGTCGACGAGGGGTCGCGGCTCGCGCGGGCGTGGGCCAACGCGTTCCCCGAGGCCTACAAGGAGGACTACCAGCCCCAGCGCGGGTCGGCCGACCTCGGTCGCATCGAGGCCATCGAGGGCGACGAAGGCATCGACCTCGCGCTCTTCGACCAGGACGAGCCGCGCGGCACCTACCGCCGTGCCGAGTCGCGCCTCAAGGTGTTCCGGGTCGGTGAGCCGCTGTCGCTGAGCGCGATGCTGCCGATGCTCACCTCGATGGGCGTCGAGGTCGTCGACGAGCGCCCCTACGAGCTGAGCGGGCTCGCGCGCCCCTCCTACATCTACGAGTTCGGCCTGCGCCACGGCCGGACGCTCTCGCCGCAGGAGCGGACCCTGTTCGCCGAGGCGCTCCGCGCGGTCTGGGACGGCTACAACGAGATCGACGGCTTCAACCAGCTCGTCCTCGCCGCCGGCCTGACGTGGCGACAGGCCACGGTGCTGCGGGCCTACGCGAAGTACCTCAAGCAGGGCAACTCGCCCTTCGCGCTCGACTACATCGAGGGCGCGCTGCGCAGCAACGTCGACATCACCCGGCTGCTCGTCGAGCTGTTCGAGTCGCGCTTCGACCCGGGTCGGGGCGACCGGTCGCTGGAGCACGACGCCGAGGCGCGGGTGGCCAAGGTGGAGGCGGTCGAGGAGCGACTGGCCAAGGCGCTCGACGACGTGGTCAGCCTCGACCACGACCGCATCCTGCGCTCCTACCGCACCCTGGTCCGCGCGACGCTGCGCACCAACTTCTTCCAGCGCTCGGCCGACGGCCAGGTGCACCCCTACATCTCGTTCAAGCTCGAGCCGTCGGCCATCCCCGACCTGCCCGAGCCCCGCCCGCGCTTCGAGATCTTCGTCTACAGCCCGCGCGTCGAGGGGTCGCACCTGCGCTTCGGCGCCGTCGCCCGCGGCGGCCTGCGCTGGTCGGACCGGCGCGACGACTTCCGCACCGAGGTGCTGGGCCTGGTCAAGGCGCAGATGGTCAAGAACACCGTGATCGTGCCGGTCGGCGCGAAGGGCGCGTTCTTCTGCAAGCAGCTGCCCGACCCGTCGGACCGCGACGCGTGGCTGGCCGAGGGAGTGGCCTGCTACAAGACCTTCATCTCTGGCCTCCTCGACATCACCGACAACCTCGTCGACGGCGTCACGGTGCCGGCGCGCGAGGTCGTCCGGCACGACGGTGACGACTCCTACCTCGTCGTGGCGGCCGACAAGGGCACCGCGACCTTCTCCGACATCGCCAACGGCGTGGCCAAGGACTACGGCTTCTGGCTCGGCGACGCGTTCGCCTCCGGTGGCTCGGTCGGCTACGACCACAAGGCGATGGGCATCACCGCCAAGGGTGCGTGGGTCTCGGTGCAGCGGCACTTCCGCGAGATGGGCGTCGACTGCCAGGCCGAGGACTTCACGGCGGTCGGCATCGGCGACATGTCCGGCGACGTCTTCGGCAACGGCCTGCTTTGCTCCGAGCACACCCGGCTGGTGGCGGCCTTCGACCACCGCGACATCTTCATCGACCCATCGCCCGACGCCGCGTCGTCCTACGCCGAGCGGCGCCGGCTCTTCGACCTGCCGCGGTCGAGCTGGAAGGACTACGACACCTCGCTGATTTCCGAGGGCGGCGGCGTGTGGCCGCGCTCGGCCAAGTCCATCCCCATCTCGGCGCAGGCGCGCGAGGTCCTCGGCATCCCCGCCGGCACCACGGCGATGACCCCCGCCGAGCTGATGAAGGCGATCCTGCTCGCACCGGTCGACCTGCTCTGGAACGGCGGCATCGGCACCTACGTGAAGTCGGCGGAGGAGACCAACGCCGACGCCGGCGACAAGGCCAACGACGCGATCCGCGTCAACGGCGAGGACCTGCGGGTCAGGTGCGTCGGCGAGGGCGGCAACCTCGGGTTCACGCAGCTCGGGCGGGTGGAGTACGCCCGGTTCGGCGCCCGCGGCGACGGTGGCCGGATCAACACCGACTTCATCGACAACTCGGCCGGCGTCGACACCTCCGACCACGAGGTCAACATCAAGATCCTCCTGGACCGCGTCGTGCGCTCGGGTGCGATGACCGAGGCGGCGCGCAACGAGCTCCTCGCGGACATGACCGAGGAGGTCGGCCAGCTCGTCCTGCGCGACAACTACGAGCAGAACCTCGCGCTCGCCAACGCGCAGGCCCACGCCCCGTCGCTGCTGCACGTGCACGAGGACTGGATGCGCGCGCTGGAGAAGCGCGGCGTGCTCAACCGCGAGCTGGAGGGCCTGCCCAGCACCCGGCAGGTACGACGCCGCCTGGACCGCAAGCAGGCGCTGTCGGCGCCCGAGCTGTCGGTGCTGCTGGCGTGGACCAAGATCGTGCTGGCCGAGGAGCTCGTCGAGTCCGACCTGCCCGACGACCCCTACCTGCGCGAGGACCTGCTCGCCTACTTCCCCAGCCGCATGAAGCCCGACCTCGAGGCGGCCATCGAGGACCACCCGCTGCGGCGCGAGATCATCGTGACGCAGGTGGTCAACGACCTGGTCAACGGCGCCGGGATGACCTTCTGGCCGCGCCTGCAGGGCG
The DNA here is from genome assembly GCF_024199985.1 of Nocardioides pinisoli. GTDB lineage: Bacteria > Actinomycetota > Actinomycetes > Propionibacteriales > Nocardioidaceae > Nocardioides > Nocardioides pinisoli. Next base: position 286,190 of record NZ_JANARS010000005.1, on the reverse strand, counting down.
AGACCGGGGCCAGCCCCGCCGACCTGACCCGGGCCAACTTCGTGGCCCGCGAGATCTTCGGCTCGCTGCCGCTGCGCCAGGAGATCGCCGCCCTCGACAACCAGGTGCCGGCCGAGCGCCAGACCCGCATGCGGATCGAGATGCGGACGCTCGTCGAGCGCGCGTCGCGCTGGCTGGTCACCAACCGGCGGCCCCCGCTCGACTCGAGCGCCACGGTCGAGTTCTTCCGCGGCCGCGTGCAGGCGGTCATGGCCGAGCTGCCGGGGATCATGAGCGGCCGCGAGCTCGACGACTACCGCTCGCGCGAGAAGCGCCTCACCGACCAGGGCGTCCCGGACGACCTGGCCTCGCGCGTCGCGGTGCTGGCGCCCGCCTACGCCCTGCTCGGCATCGTCGAGACCGCCGACCGGCTCGGCCTCGACCCGGTCGAGGTGGCCCGGGTCCACTTCGCCCTCGGCGAGCGGCTGGGGCTGCCGGCCCTCGTCGAACGGATCTTCGCCCTGCCCCGCGACGACCGCTGGCAGACGATGGCCCGGGCCGCCGTGCGCGACGACCTCTACGGCGTCCACCAGCAGCTGACCGCCCAGGTGCTCGAGTCGACCGACGCCGCCGACTCCGCGCCCGCCCGGGTGGCCGCCTGGGAGGACGCCGACGAGGACCTGGTGGCCCGCTCGGCGTCGACGCTGGAGGAGATCTGCCGCGAGGAGAGCGCGGAGCTGGCCCGGCTGTCCGTCGGCCTGCGGGTGGTGCGCGGCCTGCTGTCCTGACGTCGTACGACGTCTCGGCTCAGAAGAGCAGGACCGCGGCCACGACGCCCGCGGCGACGACCGCCCACCGGAAGGCCGCGTCGGGGAGCTTGCGACCGATGCGGGCGCCGACGTAGCCGCCCACCAGCGATCCGGCGGCGAGCAGCACCACGACGTCCCAGCGCGGGTCGGCCACGACGATGAAGATCAGGCCGGCGACGACGTTGCCCACCATGAGCGACAGCGTCTTGAGGCCGTTGACGATGCGCAGCTCGAGGTCGGTGCCGATGCCGAGGACGGCCACCATCATCACGCCCGCGCCGGCACCGAAGTAGCCGCCGTAGACCCCGGTGATCGTGGCGAAGGCCGTGGTGGCTGGCGACATGTGCCGGCGCTCCGCCATCGCGACGCCGTGCCGGGTCTCGTGGCGCGCCCGGAGCCAGGCCGCGATGCGGGGCTGCACGCCGACCAGCAGGCACGTGAAGAGGATGAGGTAGGGGACGATCGTCTCGAAGACACCGGGGGGAAGGCCGAGCAGCAGGGCCGCCCCGAGCATCGCCCCCAGCGCACAGACGAGCACGATCGTGCGGGCGATGGGGCCGGCCTCGCGCACCTCGGCGCGGTAGCCCAGGACGCCGCCCATCCCGCCGGGGATCAGGCCGAGGGTGTTGGACACGTTGGCCACGACCGGCGGCAGGCCGAGCGCGACCAGCACGGGGAAGCTGAGGAGCGACGCCACCCCGACGGTGGAGGAGAGCACGCCGGCGCCCAGCCCGGTGGCGAGCACCAGGAGCGCCTCGAGTGCTGTCACTGCGCCTCGCGGATGAGGGCGACGTCGCTGACCATCGCGACATGGGCGTGCATCGCCTCGGCCGCCGCCGCGGGGTCGCCGGCGCGGATCGCCTCGGCGATCGCGCGGTGCCCGGCCAGGGAGTCCTGCGGACGCCCGGGCTGCCCGAGCGACTCCAGCCGGGTCTCCTTGATGAGGTCACCGATCTCGTCCATCAGCCGGGCGAGCAGGAGGGAGTGGGAGGCGGCGGTCACGGCGCCGTGGAAGCGCTCGTCGCCCTCCACGCCGCGCCCGCCGGCCTCGATGTCGGCGGCCATGGAGGCGAGGGCGTCGTCGATGCGGGCGAGGTCGTCGTCGGTGCGGCGCACGGCGGCGAGCGCGGCGATCTTGGTCTCCAGCGCGTCGCGGGTCTCGATGATCTCCGGCAGCCGGTCGGCGTGGCTGCGGATCGCCTCCACGATGCGGCTCGACGTCTGGTGGCGGGCGGTGACGACCGTCCCGTCGCCGTGGCGGACCTCGACCACGCCGACCACCTCGAGCGCCACCAGCGCCTGGCTGAGCGTGGCGCGGCTGACGCCGAGGCGCTGGGCGAGCTCGCGCTCCGGCGGCAGCTTGTCGCCCGCGCGCAGGCCGTTGTCGTCGATCCACGTCGAGATCTGCCCGGCCACCTGCTCGTAGAGACGCGTGCGGAGCAGCCGCGGCGGGAAGGAGGACGACTCGGACATGGATCCACCCTATTGACGTTCGTTTCATTGTCCTATTGGCTAGGCCACTGAGCCAGCATTGTGACGAGGGCCACCCCCCGGGGCCCGCTGTGCGGCCTCGACTCGGAAGGCAACGACTTATGGGTCCGGAATGGATCGCGATCATCGCGCTGGTCGCCCTCTTCGTGGTCGGCACGCTGCTGCCGATCAACATGGGCGCGCTGGCCTACGTGGCGGCGTGGCTCGTGGGCATGTACTCGCTCGGCCTCGACGAGAAGGAGATCCTCGCCGGCATCAGCGCCGACCTGGTGCTCACCCTGATCGGCGTCACCTACCTCTTCGCCATCGCCCGGCAGAACGGCACGGTCGACCTCATCGTGCGTACGGCGGTGTCGTCCGTCGGCGGCCGGGTGGCCCTGATCCCGTGGGTGATGTTCGCGGTCACCGCGGTCATCACCGCGATCGGCGCGGCCAGCCCCGCGGCGTGCGCGATCATCGGCCCCATCGCGCTCGGCTTCGCGGGTCGCTACGGCATCAGCCCGCTGATGATGGGCATGTTCGTCGTGCACGGCGCCCAGGCCGGCGGCTTCTCGCCGATCTCGATCTACGGCACGATCACCAACTCCGTCATGGAGGACGCCGGGCTCGGCACCAGCGAGATGACGATCTTCCTCTCCAGCCTGCTGGTCAACACCCTCATGGCCGCGATCCTCTTCGTCGCCCTCGGCGGCCGCAGGCTGCTGTCCCTCCGCATGTCCGAGGAGGGCGAGCTCGTCACGGTCGGTGCCGGGTCCGGCACCACCGCGACGTCCTCCCGCAGCTCCGCCCACCCGGACCGCTCCGACCGTCGCTCCGCCACCGGCGCCACCCCGACGACCGGCACCCCCAACCCGGCGGGCACCGAGGACGCCGGCAGCACCAAGGAGCACGTGCTGACGCTGCTCGCCTTCCTGTCCGTCGCGGTCGTGGCGCTCGCCTTCGACAAGAACATCGGCTTCGCCGCCATCACCGCCGCCGTGCTGCTGTCGATGCTGACCCCGAAGGCCTACAAGGACACCGTCAAGCAGATCGCCTGGCCCACCGTGCTCCTCGTCGCGGGCGTCAGCACCTACGCGACCATCCTGACGACGGCCGGCTCGCCGGAGTTCGTCGGGAAGTGGGCCGCGGGCCTCGGCGCAGCGGCCATCGGCGCGCTGATCCTCTGCTACGTCGGCGGCGTGGTCTCCGCCTTCGCCTCCTCGACCGCGCTGCTGCCCGTGATCATCCCGATCGCGATCCCGCTGGTCGCCGAGGGCGGCCTGTCCGCAGGCCTCTTCGTCGCCGCGCTCGCGGTCAGCTCCACCATCGTCGACGTCAGCCCCTTCAGCACCAACGGTGCGCTGATGCTGGCCAACCGGCCGGACACCATCGACGAGAACACCTACTACAAGCAGATCCTCGGCTACGCCGCGATCGTGACCCTCGTCGGCCCGCTGCTCGTCTGGGCCGCCCTCGTCCTCCCCGGATGGTGACCCCCATGACCGACCAGACCGACCTGACCGACCAGACCGACCAGACCGACCTGACCGACCAGGCCGACCAGACCGACCTGACCGACCAGGCCGACCGGGCCCCGCGCACCGGGCCGCTCAGCGACCTGCTCGTCGTCGACCTCACCCGCGCCCTCGCCGGGCCGCACGCCACCCAGATGCTGGGCGACCTCGGCGCCCGCGTGGTCAAGGTGGAGGCGCCCGGCAGCGGCGACGACACCCGCGGCTGGGGGCCGCCGTTCGTCGGCGAGCCCGACGCGCGCCAGTCGACGTACTTCCTGTGCACCAACCGCAACAAGGAGTCGATCGCCCTCGACCTCAAGGACGCGGCGGACAAGGACGTCCTCGTCGGCCTCGTCGAGCGTGCCGACGTGCTCGTCGAGAACTTCCGGACCGGCGTCCTCGAGCGCCTCGGCCTCGGCATCGAGGAGCTGATGCGGCGCAACCCGCGCCTCGTCGTCCTCTCCATCACCGGCTTCGGCCACGACGGCCCCGAGGGCGGCCGCGCGGGCTACGACCAGATCGCCCAGGGCGAGGCCGGCCTGATGTCGCTGACGGGCTCGGGTCCCGACGACCCGCAGCGGGTCGGCGTACCGATCGCGGACCTGTTGTCGGGGATGTACGGCGCCTACGGGATCCTCGCCGCGCTCCACGAGCGCGACGTCACCGGCAGGGGGCAGGTCGTGCGTACGTCGCTGCTGGCGTCCGTCGTCGGCGTGCACGCCTTCCAGGGCACGCGCTGGACCGTCGCCGGCGAGGTCGGCCGTGCGCAGGGCAACCACCACCCGTCGATCGCCCCCTACGGCCTGTTCCGCTGCCGCGACGGCGCGGTGCAGATCGCGCTGGGCAGCGAGGGCCTGTGGCGGAAGTTCTGCGCGGGCTTCGGGCTCGACCCCGACACCGAGGGCATGGCCACCAACGGTGAGCGCGTCGCGCGCCGCGAGGACGTCATCGCGCTGGTCGAGCAGGCCTTCGCCGACTGGGACGCCGAGCCGCTGCTGGCCCGGCTCGCCGAGGTCGGCGTGCCGGCCGGCAAGGTGCGCACGCTCGACGAGGTCTACGAGTGGGACCAGGTCGCCAGCCAGGGCCTGCTGGTCGACGTCGAGCACCCGTCGCTCGGCGCCCTGACGCTGCCCGGTCCGCCGCTGCGGTTCTTCGACGCCGAGGGCACCGAGGTGACCCGTCGCGACCACGTGGCGCCGCCGCTGCTCGACCAGCACGCCGACGAGATCCGCGCCTGGGTCGGCGGGGGCGGCGCGTGAACACACCCCACGACGTTCTTCTCCTCCGCTGCGCTCCCCCGAACAACGCTCCGGTGGCCCCGTGACGCAGCAGACGAAGCGCTGGACCGCCCACGAGCTGCTCGACCTGGTGCTCGACGAGGGCACCTTCACCTCGTGGGACGAGCCCGTCGACCTGTCCTACGCCGACGCGGGCTACCGCGCCGAGCTCGAGGCCGCCGCCGCGAAGGCGGGCACCGACGAGTCCGTGCTCACCGGCCGCGGCGAGGTCCGCGGCCGGCCGGTCGCGGTCGTGGTCAACGAGTTCCGCTTCCTTGCCGGCTCGATCGGCCGCGCCGCCGCCGACCGGATCACCGCGGCCGTGCGCCGCGCGACGGCCGAGGGGCTGCCCCTGCTCGCCAGCACCGCGTCGGGAGGCACCCGGATGCAGGAGGGCACGCCGGCCTTCGTGCGCATGGTCGAGATCTCCCGCGCCCTGATGGACCACCGGGCCGCCGGCCTGCCCTACCTCGTCCACCTGCGCCACCCGACCACCGGCGGCGTGTACGCGTCGTGGGGCTCGCTCGGCCACGTGACCGTCGCCGAGCCCGGGGCGCTGGTGGGCTTCCTCGGACCCAAGGTCTACGAGGGTCTCAACGGGCGTCCGTTCCGCCCCGGCGTGCAGGTCGCTGAGAACCTCGCCGCCGCGGGCGTCATCGACGGCGTCGTCGCCGCCGAGGACCTCCCGGCCATGGTCGACAGCGCCCTGGCCGTGCTCGTCGACCCGCCCGGCCCCGGCCGGCTGCCGATCCGCGCGGCGCGCCCGATCGGCGACCACCCCGCCTGGGACAGCGTCGAGCGCACCCGTCGTACGGACCGGGTCGGCGTGCGCGATCTCCTCGCCCACGGTGCAGCGGGCACACTCCAGCTGCGCGGCACCGACGAGGGCGAGCGCGACTCGACCGTGCTCGTCGCGCTGACCCGCCTCGACGACCAGCCGTGCGTCGTCATCGGGCAGGACCGCTCCCGCCAGGTGCCCGGGCATGCGATGGGACCCGGCGCGCTGCGCGAGGCGCGGCGCGGGATGCGGCTGGCCGAGGAGCTCGGGCTGCCGCTGGTCAGCGTCATCGACACCCCGGGCGCCGAGCTCTCGCCCGAGGCGGAGGAGCGCGCCATCGCCGGTGAGATCGCCCGCTGCATCGCGACCCTGACCACCATGACCGTGCCCACCGTGTCGGTGATCCTCGGGCAGGGCTGCGGGGGAGGGGCGCTGGCGTTCCTGCCCGCCCGGACGGTCATCGCCACCGAGCACGCCTGGCTCTCCCCGCTCCCGCCCGAGGGCGCGAGCCTCATCGTGCACGGCGACACCGCCCACGCCGCCGAGATGGCCACGCGCCAGCGGGTGCGCGCTGCCGACCTCCTCGCCGACCGCGTCGTCCAGCACGTGGTGCCAGAGATCGACGGGGAGTCACCGCGCGACCTCGCCGTCGCGGTCGCGGCCGAGGTGGGCGCGCGCCTGCGCGAGCTCGGCGGTCGTACGCCGGTGGCGCACGCGTCCTGACGCGCGGTCGCGGCGGTCTCGCGCGCCCGCGCTGCCGGGGAGCGGTGAGTGACGCGGGTTCTGAGCCCGGCAAACCCGCCTCACGCACCGCCCGCGCGCTCGGTCGAGGGTCAGCGGTGGGTGAGGCGGGTTCTGCACGCGCAGAACCCGCCTCACCCACCGCTGGTGGTGTGTCGGGCGCGTGCTCGAGCGGTGGGTCAGCCACCGCTTGGTGGGGTCAACGGGGGCTCAGCTGGCTTTCTTGGCCTGCTTCTTCGCAGCCGTCTTCTTGGTCGCGGTCTTCTTGGCCGTCGACTTCTTGGCGGCGGTCTTCTTCGCCGGGGCCTTCTTGGCAGTCGACTTCTTGGCCGCCGTCTTCTTCGCCGGCTTCTCGTCCTCGGCCGCGTCGTCGGAGTCGTCCGACGAGTCGGCCTCGCCGCGAGCGGTCTTGGCCGCGGCCACCGACTTCTGCAGGGCGGCGAGCAGGTCGACCACCTCGCCGGAGGTCTTGGTCGAGGTCTCGGTGCGCTTGATCTCGCCGCCCTCGATCTTGGACTTCACGAGCGCCTCGACGGCGCCGGCGTAGTCGTCCTCGAACTCGGTCGCGTCGAAGTCGCCGGCGAGGGTCTCGACGAGCATGTGCGCCATCTTGACCTCCTGCGGCTTGGCGTCGTCGACCTCGACCTTGAAGTCGGGCACGCGCACCTCGTCGGGCCACATCATCGTCTGCAGCACGATGACCTCGCCCGCCTCGGTCTCGCGCACGCGCAGGACCGCGATGGTGGTGCGCTGGCGCAGCGCCACGGTCACCACGGCCATCCGGTCGGCGTCCTTGAGGGCCTGGCGCAGCAGGGCGTAGGGCTTGGCGCCGGCGCCCTCGGGCTCGAGGTAGTAGGACTTCTCGAAGAGCAGCGGGTCGATCTGCTCGCGCGGCACGAACTTCTCCACCGCGATCTCGCGCGACGACGTCGACGGCAGCTCGGCCATGTCGTCGTCGGTGAGGATGACCATCTCGCCGTCCTCGGTCTCGTAGCCCTTGGCGATGTCGGCGTAGGCCACCTCCTCCCCGTCGAGGGAGCAGACCCGCTGGTACTTGATCCGGCCGCCGTCCTTGGCGTGCACCTGCCGGAACGACACGTCGTGGCTCTCCGTGGCGGCATAGAGCTTGACCGGGACACTGACCAGGCCGAAGGAGACGGCACCCTTCCAGATCGCGCGCATGGGCCGACGATAGCCGCCACCGCCGACGGTCGTCTCCCCTCAGAGGGTGCCGCAGGCGCGCGCCGACGGATGCCAGACTGCAGCCGTGCGCCCCATGCTCGCCACCAAGACCGACCGCGTGCCGACCGGCGCGCAGTGGCTGCACGAGGTCAAGTGGGACGGCGTGCGCGTGCTCGTCGACGTCCGCGACGGCGTCGTACGGATGACCAGCCGCAACGACAACGACGTCACCCCGGCCTGGCCCGACCTGGCCGCGCCGCCGCTCGGCGACCGTGACCTCATGGTCGACGGCGAGGTGATCGCCCTCAACGAGCGCGGCGTCCCCGACTTCCGCGTGCTGCAGAACCGCATGCACGTCCGCAATGCCCGCGAGGTCGCGCGGCTCGTGAAGGCGGTCCCGGCCACCCTGATGGTCTTCGACCTGCTGCGGCTCGACGGCAAGGACCTGACCTCGCTCCCGCTCGAGGAGCGGCGCGCGCTGCTGGAGGGGCTGCCGCTCGGCGACTCCACGTGGCAGGTCCCGGCGGCCTACGACGACGGCGACATGCTCTTCGACGCCACCCTGCAGCAGGGACTGGAGGGGGTGGTCAGCAAGCGTCGCGGCTCGCGCTACCGCTTCGACACCCGCAGCGAGGACTGGCGCAAGCTCGCCCACCGGCACCGCGGGTCGTTCGTCGTCGGCGGCTGGCGCCCCCAGGTCGGTACGACGGACAGGCTGGCGTCGCTGCTCGTCGGCGAGCCGACCCCCGACGGCCTGCTCTATCGGGGCCGCGTGGGCAGCGGCATCACCGGCGCCACCAGCACCCGGCTCGCGGCGCTGCTGGCGCCGCTGGCGACCGGGGAGTCGCCGTTCGCCGACGAGGTGCCGCGTGTCGACGCGGCGGGCACGTTCTGGGTCGAGCCCCGGGTCGTGGTCGACATCGACACCCACGGGCTGGGCTACGAGCGCCTGCGGCAGCCGTCGTTCCAGGGCGTGCGCGACGACCTCGCCCCGGAGGACCTGTGATGAGGACCCTGCTCGCCGGCGCACCGCTCGTGCTGGCGCTCACCGCAGCGGCCGCACCGACCGGCGCGGCGGCCGAGGCCCCGGCCGGGACCCGGCCGGCCGACGTCGTGCGCCTCGACGGCGTACGGGTGGAGCTGCGCGAGGGCACCGCGCAGGTCGTCACCGTCGACCACACCCGCGGCGTCCGCGCCCGCGTCTCGCTGTGGCGCCTGACCGCCGAGGGCTGGAAGCGGCAGCTCACCACGGCCGACGGCCGCACCGGCCACGGCGGGCTCGTCGACGGCGACCGCCGCCGCCAGGGATCGGGCACGACCCCGCTGGGCACCTACGGGCTGACCTCCACCTTCGGCACCCACGCCGCCGACCGGCGCGCGCGGCTGCCGCACCACCGGATCCGCAAGGGGGACCACTGGGTGCAGGACAACGCCTCGGACTTCTACAACCGGCTGCGCAACCAGCGTCAGGGCGGCTTCCGCTGGTGGCTGCCGCCGTCCGACCCCGACGCCTCGGAGCGGCTCACCGACTACCCGAGGCAGTACGAGTGGTCGATCGTCACCGACTTCAACCTCGAGCAGGTGCGCCACCGCGGCTCGGGGATCTTCCTCCACGTCAACGGGCGCGGCGCGACCGCCGGCTGCGTGAGCGCGCCGCGGCGCTTCATCCGCTCGCTCGTGCGGCTGCTCGACCCCGCCCGCGTCCCCGTCATCGGGATCGGGCGATGAGCCCGGCGTCCGGCAGCGAGGTCCAGGTCGACGTCGAGGGCCGCACGCTCACGATCAGCAACCTCGACAAGGTGCTCTACCCGCGCACGGGCACGACCAAGGGCGAGGTGCTCAACTACTACGCCCAGGTCTCGCCCGTGCTGCTCCCGCACCTCAAGGACCGCGCGGTCACCCGGATCCGCTGGCCGCACGGGGTGGAGGGGGCGAGCTTCTTCGAGAAGAACGCGCCGGCAGGCACGCCGTCATGGGTGCGCACGCACGAGGTGCCGACCACGGGATCGCGCTCCGGCAAGGGGGACGGCACGATCCGCTTCCCGATCTGCGACGACCTCGCCACGCTCACCTGGCTGGCCAACCTCGCCGCGCTCGAGCTGCACGTGCACCAGTGGACCGTCGATGCCAAGGGCCGGCCCCGCAACCCCGACCGCCTCGTCATCGACCTCGACCCGGGCGAGCCGGCCGGGCTCCACGAGTGCGCGCAGGTGGCGCTGATGGTGCGCGACGCGCTGGCCGAGCGCGACCTGGGCTGCACCCCGGTCCTGAGCGGCAGCAAGGGGCTCCACCTCTACGCCCCGCTGCCCACCGGTCGCGGCAGCCTGGACAGCGACGGCACGACCGCCCTGGCCAAGGAGGTCGCCGAGGAGCTGATGAAGGAGCACCCCGACCTCGTCACGAGCGTGATGACCAAGGCCAAGCGGCCGGGCAAGGTCTTCCTCGACTGGTCGCAGAACTCCGGCTCCAAGACGACCATCTCCCCCTACTCGCTCCGCGGGCGCGAGCGACCCACCGTGGCGGCCCCGCTGACGTGGGACGAGGTCGAGGAGGGCGCCGCGGACGACCTGGCGCTCGAGCAGCTCACGATGGACCAGGTGCTGGAGCGGGTGGCCGCGCTGGGCGACGTCTTCGAGGCCTGACCCCTCCGTGCGGGTGTGTCCCGCCCCGACCAGCGCGGGGATTCGACTCACCAGCGTCGCGACCTGCATCTATGCTCGTCGCCATGGCTCACGACGTGCTGGTGGTTGAGGACGAGGAAGACATCGCCGTCCCCCTCATGCGCACGCTCGAGCGCGAGGGCTACGAGGTCAACCGCGTGTCCGTGGGGGCCGAGGCCGTGTCGTTCGCCGTCGACGAGGGACCGGCGGTCGTCATCCTCGACCTCGGCCTGCCCGACATGGACGGCATCGACGTGTGCCGCCAGATGCGCTCCGGCGGCTTCCTCGGCGGCATCATCATGGTGACGGCCCGGGCCGGCGAGCTCGACCGCGTGGTCGGCCTCGACGTCGGCGCCGACGACTACCTCGCCAAGCCGTTCGGCCTGGCCGAGCTCCTCGCGCGCGTGCGCGCCCTGCTGCGGCGCAGCGGCAGCACCCCCGCCCAGGACGACACGACCGTCACCACGTCCTCCGGCCTGAAGATCGACGCCGGCTCGCGGCGCGTGCACCTCGGCGACCGCGAGATCGCGCTGACCGCCAAGGAGTTCGACGTGCTGGCCGTCCTGGCCAACAACCACGACAAGGTCGTGCCGCGCGAGACCCTGATGAACGAGGTCTGGGACCAGAACTGGTACGGCTCCACCAAGACCCTCGACGTCACCATCGGGCGCCTGCGCAGCAAGCTCGAGGCCGCCGCGGCCGGCGAGAAGGTCGTGGCGATCCGCGGGGTCGGCTTCCGCCTCGAGACCGGGGTCTGACCCGGCGGCTACGTTGGGTGGGTGCCCGACACCCCGCAGCACCACGACGTCCTCATCGTCGGCGGCGGCAACGCCGGGACGTCCCTCGCCGCCCGGCTGCTGCGTGACGGCGCCCCCGACGTCGCGGTCGTCGAGTCGCGGCCGGTGCACCGCTACCGGCCGCTCCTGAGCTACGTCGGCGGCGGCGAGGCGACGATGGCGTCCCTCTCCCGCCCTGCCGCGAGCGTCGTGCCCGACGGGTGCACGACCCTCCGCGACGAGGTGGTCTCCGTCGACCCGGGCGACCTGTCGGTCGAGACCCGGTCCGGGCGCCGCCTCACCTGCCGGACCCTGGTCGTGTGCCCCGGCCTCGACGAGGACTGGGCGGCCACCCCGGGCCTGCGCGAGGCCTACGACGCCGGGTGGGCCGCGTCGACCTTCGACGACGACACCGCCGCGCGGGTCTGGCCGGCGCTGCGCGGGATGCGGTCCGGGCGGGTGGTCTTCACGGTGCCGCCCGAGCCGGCGCCCTGTGCGGCGACCGCGCTCAAGCCGCTGTTCATGGCGTGCGACCACTGGCGCCGCACCGGCGTGCTCGCCGACGTCGAGGTGCACCTCGTGCTGCCGGGGCGGTCGCCGCTCGGGCTCGACGGCCCGGACCGCCGGCTCGAGGACGCGCTGGCGTCGTACGACGTCCACGTCCACCGCGAGGCGACCGTCGCCCGGCTCGACGGCCGCAGCGTCACGCTGGCCACGCCGACGGGGGAAGAGGTCGCCGACGACGTCGCCTTCGCCCACGTCGTCCCGCACTACCGGGCGCCGGGATGGGTGGTCGACGCCGGGCTGGCGGGCGACCACCCGGCCGGCCTGGTCGACGTCGACCCGCTGACGATGCGGCACCGCCGGTTCCCCGACGTCTGGTCGCTCGGTGACGTGGCCGACCTGCGCACCCGGCCGTCCGGGGGAGCGCTGCGCAAGCAGGTGGCGGTCCTCGCGCCCAACCTCCTCGCCGCCCGCCTCGACCGCCCGCTCGGGCACTACGACGGCTACACCGTCATGCCCATCACGACCGCCCGCCACCGGCTGATGCTGGTGGAGGTCGACCGCGACGGCCGGCCGCAGCCGACCGTGCCCTGGCTCGACCTGACGAAGCCGCGGGCGGTCACGTGGTGGGTCGACCGCTACGCGCTGCCGCAGGTCTACTGGCGGCGGATCCTGCGCGGCCGGGTGTGACGGGCCGGCCGCCGGGTGCTGCTCACGGCAGCGCCTCGGCGAGGTCGCGGGGCGCCGTCCCGGCGCGGGCAGCGACCGCGAGCGAGCGCACCCGCTCGAGGTCCTCGTCCGTGACGACGCCGTTCACGCCCGACATCGACGCCAGCCGCATCCCGTGCTTCAGGCCGAGCCGGTAGATCTCCTTGACCTTCTCCCACTCGATGTTGCGCCCGACCGTGAAGGACTCGTAGCGCCCCTCGAGGGCCAGCACCACGGTCTCGGCGAGGCAGGCGTAGACCACGCCCTTCGGCAGGCCGATGTCGCGCATGTGCACGTCACCGGGGAGCTCGATCTCGCCCGACTCGATCACCAGGACGTCCGGCCGCTTCGCGACGTCCTCCGCGGAGAGGTCCAGGGGGCGGGCGACGTCGGTGATGACGCAACCCGGCTTCACGGCCGTGATGTCGAGGACGCGCTTGCCGGCACCCGACGTGGCCGTCACGACCAGGTCCATCGCGGGGAGCGCAGCGTCGGGGCTGGTCGCGACGTGGACCTCCGACCCGGGGTGCTCCCGCTCGATCAGCGCCTTGAGCGCCAGCAGCTTGGCCGACTCCGGGGACACCAGCCACAGCCGGGCGCCGGCGACCGCCAGCAGGCGCGAGCAGACCGAGCCGATCGCTCCCGTCGCCCCGACCACCATCGCGTTGCCGGCGAGGGCGCCGTAGGCGTCGACCTCGACGAGACCGAGCCGGCCCAGCGCCTCGTGGGCCGCCCAGAGGGCTGCGGACGCGCTGTAGCTGTTGCCGGTGGTGACGGGCAGCGGGGCCTGGCGGGCCACGGTCACCCCGGCGTCGCCGACCACCTTGGTGAAGGCCCCCAGCCCCATGATCTGGGCGCCGAGCTTGCGGGCCGTCTCGGCCGCCGTCAGCAGCCGGCGGTAGGTGAACTCGGGGTCGTGGGCCATCATCTCGCGTGGCGTGCCGCCCACGGTGATGAGCCAGCCCTCCGCCTCCGCGCCGGTCGGCGACGTGATCCCGGTGACGTGGCTGTAGGTGAACGGCGGGCTGTAGGCCACCGCCTTCTCCACCAGGTCCATCACCGGTTGCGGGGCCAACCGGGAGACCGTGCGCAGGGGCTCCATCTTGCGGAAGTACTGCTGCGACAGCGGGTGGATGACGAAGGCGAACCGGCTCTTGCGGCGCGGGCCGTTGGGGTGGAGCAGCCGGGGCTGCAGGTCGGCGCCGACGATCATGTCCAGGAGGTCGTCGTCGGTCATCGCGCTGCCCTCGACCGTCGCGACCATCAGCGCCTCGAGCACGGCCGCCTCGACGACCACGGCGAACGGCTGGGGGGTGATGTCGACGACCAGGTCGACGCCCCGCCCGCCGAGCTCGGCCAGGCGGTCCTCGTCGATGGCGGAGGTGAGCAGCGTCTTGCCGGCCAGGTCCTCGAGCCCGAACCCCGCCAGCTCGGCGTACGTCGCCACCAGCACGTCGCAGTCGCGCGCGGCCCGGCGCGCCAGCGCGTGGGCCGCCTGCCGGGCGGGCGAGCCGAGACGGGTGCGCAGCGCGTAGGGCACCATCCGCGCCGGCACGGCACCGACCTCGCCGAGCACGTCGGCGGCGAGCCCGACGACCGGGTTGGCGTGCAGCCGGTCGCCCAGGTCGAGGCGCAGGCGCGGGTCGGCGAACTCGATGTTGTCGGTGTGCTCGCGCAGGACGCGGGTGGTGCGCGCGTGGTTGCGCCCGCCCAGCACGACGGTGCGCGCGTTGGTGAGGTGGCCGGGCAGCTCGGTGTCGACGCGCCGGACGGCCCACTCCTGCAGCACCTCGAGGAGCTGGTCGCCCTCGGTGACCGGGGTCGACCCCGCCTCGTCCGCGATGCGCGTGCGGGCCGCGGCGGCGGGGCCGCGGTAGAGGCCCGCCACCTGGGCCTCACGGACGCCGGTGAGCGCGACGGCCCGTGCGGTCGGGGCCCACTGACGGACCAGCTCGCGGGCCGCGTCGACGTCCCCCGACGTGCCGCGGCGGACGATCCGGAAGCGCTGTCCGAGGAAGGTGACGCGTGTGTCGTGGTCCTGCTCGGGGCCGGTGAGGCTCACCTCGAGGACCACGGGTGCTCTGGCTGTCATGTCGTTCCTCCCGACGTCGGGGGTGTCGCGGTCACGCCATGGCCGCGGAGTCGTACTCCGGGTGCTCGAGCATGAAGTCGAGCAACCGGTCGGCGTAGTCCTCGAAGCGCGGGCAGGTGACGCCTGTGCCCGCGAGGTCGGCCGTGGTGCGGGTCGTGTCGTACGTCGTGGGCGAGGCGAAGTAGTCGAGCGCCTCGACCGGCAGCCCCAGCAACCGCTCGGCCAGGGGCAGCGACACCGCGGCCCGCGTCAGGGACAGGGGGAGGGGCACCCAGACGACCCGCTTGTGCAGGCGCCGGGCGAAGGCGTCGACGAGCTGGCGGGCGGTCGGCGGCTCGGGGTCGGTCAGGGCGTACGTCCTGCCCTCCGACGCCTCCAGCACCGACAGCCGGTCCATCGCGTCGATGACGAAGTCGCGGGGCACCAGGCAGAAGCGGACGGCGTCGGGGTCGGCCACGGCGGGCACGACGGCGACCGGGAGCTGGCGGCGCAGGAAGGTCGCCAGGAAGTAGGGGCCGTCGTACTTCTGGGTCTCCCCGGTGCGGGAGTCGCCGACGACGATGCCGGGGCGGTAGATCGTCGCAGGCAGCCCGGCGGCCATCGCTTTGCGGACCAGCATCTCCGCCTCGTACTTCGTCGACTCGTAGTGGTTGCGGAAGGCCTGCCCGACGTCGAGGTCGTCCTCGCGGAACTCACCGTCGTAGCGGCCGCTGACGTAGCAGGTGCTGACGTACTGCAGCCGCCGGAGGCCGGGCAGGTTGCGACACAGGTCGAGGACCCGGTCGGTGCCGTCGACGTTGACCCGGTGGGCCACCTCCTCGCCCACCGTGAGGTCGTAGACCGCGGCGAGGTGCCACACCTCGGTGACGTCCTCGAGCAGCCCCTCGTCGCCCGCGTCGAGCCCGAGGCCCGGTGCGGTGAGGTCGCCGACGACGAGCCTGACGCGGCCTGCGACGTGCGGCTCCTCGTCCTCGATCGCCGCGAGCCGCTCCCGGGCCTCCGCCAGGTGCTGCTGCTGCACCAGGCAGGTCGCGGTGGTGCCCGGGCGCCGCGCCAGCAGTCGGCCGAGCAGGGCGGATCCCAGGAAGCCGGGGAACCCGGTCATCAGCAGAGTGCTCATCGGTTGCTCACGCCTCGTGGTCGTCTTGCCACAAGCCTTTCGGCTCCGCGGGTGGGCGCACCAGTGCCGAACGTCCCGCATCCGCCACCTTCATCCACAGGTCGGTCCAGACCACTGTTTGCCGGCGCCGGGCGTGGGTAGCGTGACGGTGCACGTTCTCGGGGAAGCAGGTGCTGGACGATGGCTGTTGATCGCATCACGCGACCGCACGTCGACGACCTGGTCGAGCGGCTCGACCTCCAGGTCCGCGAGCGGGTGCGGCGCGAGGGCGTCGACCCGCAGCGCGAGGCATCGCTCGTGCGACGCATCGCCGAGGACGTGGTCCGAGACCACGACGACCTGAGCCTGACCGGCGCGGTGGCGCCGGTGGCCGACGACAGCGCCATGGTCGGCGAGCTGGTCGCGCGGGTGTCGGGGTTCGGGCCGCTGCAGCCGTTCCTCGACGACCCGGAGGTCGAGGAGATCTGGATCAACGACCCCAGCCGGGTGTTCATCGCCCGCCGCGGCCGTCACGAGCTGACCAACCTGCGCCTCGACGCTGCGCACGTCAACGAGCTCGTGGAGCGGATGCTCAAGTCCAGCGGGCGCCGGCTCGACATCTCCACCCCCTTCGTCGACGCGATGCTGCCCGAGGGGCACCGTCTCCACGTCGTCCTCGAGGGCATCACGCGTGGCTTCACCGCGGTCAACATCCGCAAGTTCCTGCTCCGTGCCCACCGGCTCTCCGACCTGGTGTCGCTGGGAAGCCTGACGCCCCAGGCGGCACGGTTCCTCGAGGCGTCGGTGCGCGCCGGCCTCAACGTCCTCGTCGCGGGCGGGACGCAGGCGGGCAAGACCACGATGCTCAACTGCCTCGCCGCGGCGGTGCCCGGTGGCGAGCGGGTGGTGAGCGCGGAGGAGGTCTTCGAGCTATCGAACATTGCTAGAGTACAGACATGGCCGGGACTGTCAACACCCCACAAAGGGCCTTCGTCTACCTCCGCCAAAGCCTGGACCGCACGGGCTCTGGCGCCGCGGTGGAGCGCCAGCGCGAGGACTGCCTGAAGCTGTGCGCCGAGCGCGGCTGGGACGTCGCGCGCGTCTTCGTCGACAACGACGTGTCGGCCTCCTCCCGCAAGCCGCGCCCGGAGTACGGGCGCATGCTCGAGGCGGTCGAGTCCGGGGGAGCAGACGTTGTGGTCGCCTGGCACGTCGACCGGCTCACGCGCCGCCTCACCGAGCTCGAGGGGCTGATCGACCTCGCCCAGCGCACCGGCCTCCGCATCGCGACTGTGACGGGTGACGTCGACCTGTCCACCGACGCTGGTCGGCTCGTCGGCCGGATCCTCGCCTCCGTCGCGCGCGGCGAGGTCGAGCGCAAGGGCGCCCGCCAGAAGCGCGCCCAGCAGCAGGCCGCCGAGCAGGGACGCCCCGCAGGCGGCCGTCGACCGTTCGGGTACGCCAGCGACGGCGTCACGGTCAACGAAGCCGAGGCCCGACACGTGCGCCAGGCGTACGCCGACGTCATGCACGGCGCCTCATTGAAGAGCATTGCCAAGCGCTGGAACGACGCCGGTGCTCTGACCACGGCCGGGAACGCGTGGGACCACACCACGGTGCGCCGCATGCTGCAGAACCCGCGCTATGCCGGCCTGCGGACCTACCGCGGCGAGGTCGTCGGCCCCGCCGTGTGGCCAGCCCTGGTCGAAGCGGGCACCCACGAGACGGTCCGGGCGATCCTGTCGGTCCCCGAGCGTCGTACGACCCTCACGACGGCTCGGAAGTACCTGCTGCCCAGCATCGCCCTGTGCTGGAAGTGCGGGAGCGACGTCATGACCGGGCACACCCGCCACGGGAGACGCGTCTACGTCTGCCGAGCCAACAAGTGCATCAGCCGCAAGGCCGAGCCGGTGGACGAGTTCGTCGAGGCTGTGGTCGTCGAGCGGCTCTCCCGTCCCGACGCGGCCGACCTTCTCCGCAGCAGCGACACAGACGAGCTGCGCGGCCTCCAGAGCCGCGCCTCCGGTATTCGTGAGCGCCTCGACGACCTCGCCACCGGCCTTGAGGAGGGCATCCTGACCCTGGCCGCCGTCAGGAAGTCAAGCGCCCGCCTCAAGGCGGAGCTGGAGGCGACGGAGGCCGAGATCGCGGCGGCCGTCCACACGGACGCCCTGGGGCCGCTGGTGGCCGCCCAGGACGTCGTTGAGGCCTGGTCGGGGCTCGACATCGCGCAACGCCGGCAGGTTGTCGACGCGCTGATGACCGTCACCCTGCTGAAGCCCGAGTCCGGGCGCCGTGACTTCGACCCCGAGACCGTTCGGATCGGGTGGAGGACACCGTGACCCGGCCGCCATCCGAGCAGTACGTCGGGATCCGCGTGACCTGCCGAGCGTGCGGCAGCAGTGAGAACCGGCGCCTCGGCACGATCGGTCTCTACACGTTCGAGGGCGACGACGGCGAGCCATGGTTCGAAGGTCCCGGGGTCGAGCCGGGAGGCTTCAACACCTCCACCGTGCTGCGCTGCAGGAAGGGCCATAACGTTCCACTGCGGCACGACAAGCTGGTGCCGATCCTTGAGCGGATGAAAGACGAAGCCGGTCCAGGTGGTCGGCGAGTTGTCACCGAAGCTCTGTAGCGGTTGGGTTTAATGTCAGTCCCAACAGCTCAGGGGCGGACAGCTAGCAAGTAGCCGCACGCGAGCGGGCCGCCGGGCCTACACGGAGGAAATCTCGCCCCACCGGGCGAGGGAGTACCCGTGCCCGGAGGTCCCCTCCGATGTCCACTCAGGATCCCGTCGTCCTGAAGCGCGCAGCAGTCGCGCGCGCCGTCAAGGCCGGCAACGCGGCCGACGTCCTCGACGCTCGCCGCGACTACGCGGCCGAAAAGCTCGCGGCCTACATCCAGCGCACCGTCGACGAGGCGCCGCCCCTCACTGACGAGCAGCGCGCACGCCTCACTCATCTGCTGCGCCCGACTGCAGGTGGTGGCTCGTGATCAGCGGGACCGTGGTTATCGACCTGCGCGACGTCGACCAGGAACGAATCAAGGGCCGTTGTGCCGCGATCGAGCACGCACCCCACGGCGCCCGCGTGGTCCTCGTCGTTGGCGCCATCAGGCCCGATCCGGCCGGCGTCGACGTCCTGCGAGCCCGCGCCCGCCACCACGACATCGACGTCCAGGGCACGGCTCACGCCGTTCGCCATTGGGTCGCGGCTCTGCGCGACGGCATGGAGCTCTTCTGAGATGGCCCGGTCCCTCGAGGTCGTCATCGGCGACGGATGGGCAGAGTTCGCCGGCTGGGGCAGCAGGTCGCTCTACCTCGAGCTCCGCGGCCGCCCGCCGGTCTTCAACACGAGATCGCGTCGCTGGGTCGCCCAGCAGCACACCGCCCGCGACCTCATCGCTCTGGCCGAGTCACGCGGCTATGCCGTGACGATCGCTGCGGCCCAGTCCGTCGACGTCGCCGCGGCCGCCGGCGACGAGCCGGAGCCCGCTCCGCCCGAGCAGGAGCCCGGCCTGTGGTGACCCGAGTGGACAACCCCATCGTCGGTGACCACGCCCGCCACTCGCAGGAGGAGTGGCATCGCCGCTCGGGAGACCCTCGCCTGCCGAAGTGGCTACGCGTCGCGGCCCTCGCCTACGGCTCGCACGGCAACAACGGCCACGCCACCTTCAAGCGTGGCGACGTGGCCGCAACCCTCGGGCTCCCCGGCCAACCACTCGACCGGCGCCGGCTCCACGAGCACATCCAGATGGCAGTTGAGTTCGGCTGGCTCGCCGAGGGCAGCACCTCGATGTGTCTGGTCGTGCCGTTCCACGCCGTCGACAAGGGCCCGATCGGTGAGCCGAAAGCTGCGTGTCCCGTCCACAGGCGGAGGTCGAAGTGACCTGCCCCCACCCGGACGGTTCGGCCAAAGCGTCAGGGCCCCACCCGGACACTTCGCCCCAAGCGTCCTGCTCCCACCCGGACGCTTCACGCTCAACCCTTCTCTCTTCTCCCCCTGCCTCAGCCACAGGCGACCCGCACCGCGCCGCGGCCCTGGCTAGGTACACCGCTGGCGTCATCCGGGCACGCGACGCCTACCGCCAGCACCTCGCCGAGCTCGACGACCTCGACGCCCAGCGCGTCGACGACACCACCGGGGGAGGGGGTGCCGTCGAGAACGACGACACCCGGAAGACCCCAGCAGTCGCCCCTTTTTTTCGGCGGCGGAAACGCCGGCGAACGAGTGAACAGCTCCTACCGAGAGGAACCCACGATGACCACTGAGCTCGACAAGGCACCGTGCGCGGACTGCGTACCGGAGGCTACCGAGACGGCTGGCCGGAGCAGCGTCACGGGTGCGCCGCTGCGCGTCGTCTCCGTGGCTCACGACCCAACGTGCCCGTACTGGCGCGCTCGGTCGGCTGCGGACGGCGGCGCGGCCGAGAGCGTCGACGTGTACGGCGACGGGCTCGTCCTGCACACGGTGCGAGATGCGCTGTGATGTCCGAAGGCTCTGCCACAATCGTGGTGTCGGTCTGGCCCAGCTGGGTGGCCGGCACGGCTTCGCAGCCGTCGAGAACGACTGCCCCATCGGTGGGGACGTCGCGGTCCAGCGGGACTCGCCTCGACACGGATAGCGGGCTTCACCCCACGTCCCTGTTTCGACGCGTCCCACAGGAGGACCCCCGATGACCATCAAGATCGACTCTCTGGAGGCGGCCCGCCGCCTCAGCGTGAACGAGCGCAACGAGCGCGTTCGCGCGATCGCCGACGAGCTGGAGCGGCTCCTCGGCCACGACAAGATGACGCGCTCGCAGGAGGAGCGCTTCGACGAGCTGAAGTTCGAGTCGCAGTGCATCGCTCGCGCGAACGGCTACGACGAGGTCCTCGCGGCCGCTGACAGCGGCCGCGTCGAGCCCGGCTCGCATGGTGACGACGACGTCCGTACCTCGCGCGGCCGTGACGAGGCGTCCCGCACGATCGACGCCGCGGTCCGCTCGGGGCTGCTGGCCGACCACGCCGCGGAGAAGGCGCAGCACCTGGTCGACCACGGCCGCCAGCACGAGCGGTCGCTCGCTGCGAAGTGGGCGGTCGCGACGGGTTCGCCGGCGTATCTGACGGCGTTCGCGAAGGTCTGCGCGGACCCGGTGCGCGGCCACATGATGTGGGACGAGCGGGAGCGCGCGGCCTACCAGCGCGTCGAGGAGGTGCAGTCCGAGTTCCGCGCCATGAGCCTCACTGACGCCAACGGCGGCTACATGGTGCCGCTGACCCTCGACCCCGCGATCAACCTCACCAACGCAGGGAGCATCAACCCTCTGCGCCAGGTCGCCCGCGTCGTGCAGACCGCGACCGAGAGCTGGACGGGCATCACGTCTGCCGGTGCGACCGCCGAGTGGAAGGCCGAGGCCGCCCAGGCCGCCGACGGCTCCCCGACGATCGACGACCAGCCGATCCCGGTGCACTTCGGTGACGTGTTCGTGCCCTACTCCTTCGAGGTCGGCATGGACGCGGCCCGCTTCACCGAGGAGCTGTCCGTGGTCCTGCGCGACGCAGCCGACCAGCTGCAGGCGACGGCGTTCACCACCGGATCCGGCACCGGCCAGCCCAAGGGCTTCGTGACGGCCCTGACGGGCACCAGCTCGGAGGTCAACGCGGCCGCGGACGACACGTTCGCCAGGGGCGACGTGTACAACCTGCAGAACCAGCTCCCCGCTCGGTTCCAGGCCAACGCCGCGTGGGTTGCGTCGCTGCCGATCATCAACACGATCGGCCAGTTCGAGTCGGCGGCTGGCTCGCGTGTGTTCGCCTCCGTCGACGACGGCCGGTTGCTCAACCGGCCGCTGTACGAGTGCTCGAACATGGACTCGACCGTCACCACCTCGGGTGCGACGTCGAACATGATCCTGGCGTACGGCGACTGGAAGCAGTTCGTCATCGTCGACCGGATCGGCACCACCCTCGAGCTGGTCCCGCACCTGTTCGGCGCCAATGGCCGCCCGACCGGCCAGAGGGGCGCGTTCCTCTGGTTCAGGACCGGCTCGGACGTGCTGGTCACCAACGCGTTCCGGATGCTCGACGTCGCCTCGGCGGCGTAGCTAGACCTCTCTCGGCGGTGGCCGATGGGTCTGGGGCCGCATGAGGCCGCCGGGAGAGCGGCCGGGGATCGCGATGTTCGCGCGCTCCCCGGCCACCTCTATCGCTCAAGAGGTCATAGATGGGTTGGCGTGGCTCAGGGTCATCAACTTGCGATCGTCGTCCTGGGTCATGCTGATTCCAGCGCGCGATCCCATCTCCACGCCGAGGCCCCACATCTGTGCGCCCGATCGAGAGATGTCGCTCCTCATGTGCGAGAGGTCCAGCACCACCTCGTCATAGGCCTCCAGCAGGTGGAACCCATCAACGAGGTCCCCGAAGTCGAAAGCCTTCATACGAGTTGTGCCCAGGCGCTTCGTCGCAACCGAGGTCGGCGCCTCCGGCGGTCCTTCTGAGGTGCCTTCGAGGGTGCCCGTGATGGCGGGTAGCTCGCCGCGTAGTTCGCCAACAACAGCCGAGTCTTGGGCGGACTCGAGCACCTCGGCCTTCGCGCGAGCTTCTGTGAACTGCGCCTTGAACCCCGCCCCTTCGGCCTGGGTGATGCGACCCATGAGCTCGTGGAGGCGGCCCCGGAAGATGACGACCATGAACACCACGACGAGCGGCCACGCGAGCACGTCGAGGTACTCGAGGAAGAGTTGCCAGTCCCAGTCAAGATCCATGGTTGAAACCTAACGTTCACAGCACTTCGCCGGGGTGGCACTGCCGTTAGCCTCCCTGCATGGCGGACTGGGTGACGCAGCGGGAGGCAGCCAAACTCCTTGGCGTGCACGTCAGCCTGATTCCCAAGCTGGTGCGACGCGGCGACCTGACGCCACGGACAGCGCGGCCTTCGCTGGCACGCGCTGCGGTCCTCGAACTCGCGCAGGCCCGAGCGCATCGGGCGGTCGAGCGCGAGCGCAGTCGATCGGCGCCGGCGAGCCCGCGGCCGCCGGACCGGCATCACGAGTGGCTGCTGACTCCGGCGGCCGCCGCACTGTTGGGGTGCTCCGTGGTGGCGCTCGGCGCGCGCGCCCGCCGAGGGCGCGTGCCGTCGACCATGCATGACAGGCGCCGCTGGTACCGACTCGACCAGCTCGAGCTGATGATGAGGGCGAAGGATGCCACTCAGCGGCGGAGCGTGCCCTGACGAGACCGGCAAGATCTCAGCCGGGGCCGGTATAGAGAGAGTCAAGATGTGCGGGACTGCACATCATCAATACTTTGGATATTTGGCGCGTCGGACGTTACTGTCATGACATCTGTGACAGAGATGTCGCAGGTGTTTTAATCGCGGGCCGGAGCGACGGCCCGCCACTCTCAAAGGAACCGTCATGAAGACTCTCGACGCATCGACCGTACGCAACGATGATCTGAGCCGCCTTGAGGACACCGTCAAGGCGATGCACCCTGACTCGGAGCTCGCGTTCTTCCTGGCATCTGTCGCAGCCGCAGTCCGGCACGGCAGCGACGTGATTGTTGGCCAGGAGGCCGACCTCGTGAGCCCGGCGCAGGCGGCGAAGCTCTTGGGCATCTCGCGCGTTCATCTCTACAAGGTGATGGATGCCGGTGACATCCCGTGGGTTCAGGTTGGCCGTGACCGCCGCTTGAAGCTCGGCGACGTGAAGGCACTTCTGAACGAGCGAGACGCCGCGAGCAAGGATCTAGCTGAGCGCCTCGCCCGGTCCGGTGACGCACGTCAGGCCGCCTTGGACTCGCTGCACGTCTAGGCGCGTCTCGTCGGCCGTCCGTCCGAGCGGTGATTAACATTCACCGAGTGAACTCGGACGGACGGCCCACCATGCGGTGCCTTAAGGATGACCTGCCCAACGACTGGGAAGACGCTTCCGACCACGCTGCTGCAGTGCAGGGCCGTCCCGAGAAGCCCTTGCCGGAGTTCGCGCACCCCATCATCAGGAAGGCAGCTGCTGACTTCCCTGCCTCGAGCGGTGACGCAGAGACGGCACGCGAGAGCATCTCCGGACTCTCAGATCCGGTCTGGTGGAAGGTGAAGATCGGCGCGCGCTGGCGAGGTGCGGTCTGGGAGGACCCCGACACCGGACAGGCATGGCTGTGCGCGGCTGGGTATCGCCGGGAGGGTGAAGCCACGGACTTCTACAAGGAGTTCATGGCGACGGTCGCCGCCAAGGGGGCGTCGGCGTTCCTTCCGACCGATGAAGACCGGGAACAGCTCGATCGTGAGATGAGGGCCGTGCGGCTGGACGCCTGGTCCTACACGATCCAGGCGGATGCAAGAGGTATCGCCCTGGAGTTGTGGGGTGCAGAGCTCGGCGAGTCGAGCTTCGAGATCCTCCACCCGACGATCGAGGATCTGGCCATCGCCCGGGTGACCCTAGCCATCTCGACAGAGAGCATCGACGATGTCACGGTCGTCGACGTGGTCGTGAGTGTCGAGTGCCTCGACTATGCCCACTTCCCCCTAGTGCAGTGGTCCGAGCTCGTCGTCCTGAGCGCGATCGATGGTCGAGAGCAGGCCTGGCGCTCCTTGCCCGTGGCCGGCATGCCGACTCATTCGCTCGTACTCGAAGGTGCAGAGGCCGATGCGGCCCACGACGCGATGGGTAGAGGCGCGGCCCCAGGTGTGTTCGACCCCGGCGATACGGCGCACTTCGCCCACCGCGGCAGGCTCGTCGAGAGCATGGTCGAGGGCGAGGGCGTGAAGGCCCTGTGCGGCTCGTTCTTCGTTCCACGCCAAGACCACAAGGACATGCCGAAATGCCCGCACTGCAGCGCCATCCACAACGCGCTGCCGGACTGACATCAATGAGTCGGAAGCGAAGGGTCGAGAACGCACAGCCCGCTTCCGACCGGCGGGTCGAAGGCGGGCTGCGGTAACCGTTCAGAAGAGCCGTTGGCCCAGCGCTACGGCCACACGTCGCGCGTCGTGCTTCGTCCAGCAGTCCGGATCGCTCCCAACATGAGCGGCCTTGGCTAGGTCGACGAGGTTGGTGCCTGCAACATCCGCGGCCGCGCGGAGCACGTCCAGCGCGCCGGCGTCGGCAAGCTCGACGCAGTCTGCCGCGACTCGGAGCTCGAGCGCGAGGGACCGAGCCTCGGCCACGAGATACTCGTGACCGCGAACGGTGATGGTGGGGCCGCTGGGGGCCACGGTTTCGGGGGTCTGCATTGGGGCGCTCCTTAGTCTGCATCTTTGCGTTGTTTGTGCTGCGCTTCTCGCACCCCGACTGGGTCGCCATGCAGACCCGGCAGGCGGGGCTCGAGCAGACCGGCGAGATCGTCCTGCGCGACCTCGTCAAGGAGGCGCTGCGGATGCGGCCGAGCCGCATCATCGTCGGTGAGGTCCGCGCCGCTGAGTGCCTCGACCTGCTGCTCGCCCTCAACTCCGGTCTCCCCGGCATGTGCACCCTCCACGCCAACAGCGCGCGGGAGGCACTGGTGAAGATGTGCACCCTGCCGCTGCTCGCGGGCGACAACATCTCCGCGCGCTTCGTGGTGCCGACGGTGGCCACCAGCGTGGACCTCGTGGTGCACCTGGGCCTCGGCGCCGATGGCGTACGACGTGTCAACGAGATCGTGTCCGTGCCGGGGCGGGTGGAGGCCGACGTCATCGAGGTCGAGCCCATCTTCGTGCGGCACGGTGGCGAGCTGCGGCGCACGGGGGGAGTGCCTGCCCGCATCGAGCGTTACGAGCGGGTCGGCATCGACGTCCACCAGGTGCTCGCGCCCGAGGAGGTCGGTCGCTGATGGGCGCGCTCGTCGGCCTCGGGGTGGGCGTCGGGCTGCTGCTGATCTGGTCCGCCTTCGCGCTGCCGCGTCAGCCGAGGTCGACGGCGCCGACCTCGACGGCGCTCGGTCGGCTCCTCGGCCGTGCCGGCCTGTCCGACGTCACGCCCGCGAGCGTGCTGTCGCTGTGCGCCGTGCTCTTCGCCGTCGCCTTCGCGCTGGTCCAGGCCGTGTCGCGGACCGTCCCGGTGGCCGTCGCGTTCGCCGCGATGGCGGCCTACCTCCCGATCGCCGTCCTCCGCCAGCGCGCCGCCCGGCGGCTGCGCGACTTCGCCGAGGTCTGGCCCGAGGCGGTCGACAACCTCGCGAGCGCGGTGCGGGCCGGCCTCTCCCTCCCCGACGCCGTCGCCGCCCTGGGCACCAACGGCCCCGAGGCGCTGCGCGCCGACTTCGCCCAGTTCGCCCTCGACTACCAGGTCACCGGCCGGTTCGGGGAGTGCCTCGACCGGCTCAAGGGCCGCCTGGCCGACCCGGTCGGCGACCGGGTGATCGAGGGGCTGCGGTTGGCGCGCGAGGTCGGCGGCGGTGACCTGGGCCGCCTGCTGCGCAACCTGTCCGGCTTCCTGCGCGACGACGCGCGCACGCGCTCCGAGCTCGAGTCACGGCAGGCCTGGACGGTCAACGGCGCGCGCCTGGCCGTCTCGGCGCCGTGGATCGTCCTGCTGCTGATGTCGTTCCAGACCACCGCGATCCGCCAGTACGCCTCGCCCGGCGGCGTGCTCGTGCTCGGCATCGGGTTCGGGGTGTGCGTGCTGGCCTACGTGGCGATGATGCGGATCGGCCGACTGCCGACCGAGAAGCGGATCCTGTCGTGAGCACCACCGTGTGGGGCGCCCTGCTCGGCGGCGTGGCCGGCGCGGGCCTGTTCCTCGTCGGCCTGCGGATCGCTGTGCTGCGCCGACCGCAGCTGTCGGTCCGCGTCCTGCCCTACCTGCGCGACGTGCCCCGCCTCGACGAGGGCGCCGTCCTGCGTCCGATCTCCGCCCCCACCTCGGCCGCCGCGGGTATCTTCGGCCCGCTGCTGCGCCAGGCCGCCGACCTGGTCGAGCGGGTGCTCGGCGGCAGCGCGTCGGTCCGGCGCCGGCTGCAGCGTGCCGGTCTCGACCGCACCGTCCAGGACTTCCGGATCGAGCAGGTCGTCTGGGGGCTCGTCGGCTTCGCCGCGGCCGCCGCCGTCGTGCTGCTGCGCGCGCTGGCCGGTGTGGGGAGCGTCGGGTCCGGCGTGGTCTTCTGCCTGCTCGGCTTCGTCTGCGGCGTGTTCCTGCGCGACAACCGGCTCAGCACCCAGGTGAAGGACCGCGAGCGGCAGGTCCTCGTCGAGTTCCCCACCGTCGCCGAGCTGCTGGCGCTGTCGGTCGCGGCGGGCGAGAGCCCGGTGTCGGCGCTCGAC
The DNA here is from genome assembly GCF_024199985.1 of Nocardioides pinisoli. GTDB lineage: Bacteria > Actinomycetota > Actinomycetes > Propionibacteriales > Nocardioidaceae > Nocardioides > Nocardioides pinisoli. Next base: position 259,385 of record NZ_JANARS010000005.1, on the reverse strand, counting down.
CGGGTCGTACGCCGCAGCAACGGCGCGCTCTCCGACGACCTCGCGCAGGTGCTCGCCCGGATCCGCACGGGCGAGCCGGTCGGCACTGCCTTCGAGTCGCTCGCCCGGTCGACCGGGCTGCCGATCGTGGCCCGGTTCGCCACCGGCATCACCGTTGCCATGGAACGCGGCACCCCGCTGGCCGACGTGCTCCACGCCCAGGCCGCCGACGTACGGGAGGCCGGCCGACGCCTGCTCATCGAGACCGCTGCCCGCAAGGAGATCGCGATGATGGCGCCCGTCGTGTTCTTCGTGCTGCCGGTGACGATCCTGTTCGCCTTCTACCCCGGGGTGCTGGGCCTGCGGCTCACCACTCCTTGACCCCCCTGACGCCTCCAACGAAAGGACACACCATGCATCCGTCCGTCTCGGGACTCCTCCTCCACCTCGCCGCGCGTCCGCGCGACGAGCGCGGGGACGTGCCCGGCTGGGTGATGGTCACGCTGATGACCGCCATCGTGGTCGCTGCTCTGACCCCGTTCGTCAGCGACGAGCTGCGCGCGCTGCTGGCGCGGGCCTTCGCGATGGTCAGCGGCTAGGCCCGACGTGGCTCGCCGCGCCCGCACCAGCGAGCGCGGGGCAGCGGTCGTCGACTTCGTCCTCGTGCTGCTCGTCCTCCTGCCGCTGGTCATCGGCATCCTCCAGCTCGCGCTGGTCCTCCACGTGCGCAACACGCTCGCCTCCGCCGCGGCCGAGGGCGCCCGTCACGCCGCGGTCGCCGGCTCGTCGGCGCCGGCCGGCCGGGCGAAGGTGCAGGAGCTCGTCAGCGGTGCCCTCTCGCAGGACTTCGTGCGCTCGGTGAGCGTGCGCCCGACGCTGGTCGGCGGCGCACCGGGCTACGAGGCCGTCGTCACGGCCGACGTCGGGCTGCTCGGGCTCGGCGGTGCCGGGGTGCCGGTGCGGGTGTCGGGCCACGCCGTCGCCGAGGTGGCGCCGCCGTGAGCCGGCGGCGCACGATCCGCCCCCGCGACGAGCAGGGGTCGGCCCTCGTCGAGTTCAGCTGGCTCGCGATCATCCTGCTGGTCCCGCTCGTCTGGATCGTGATCTCGGTCTTCGAGGTGCAGCAGGGGGCGTTCGCCACCAGCGCGGCCGCCCGCGCCGCCGGACGCGCCTACGCCCTGGCGCCCGACGACGCGACCGGTGCGGCCCGCGCCGACGCCGTCGTACGCCAGGTCCTCGCCGACCAGGGCGTCCCCGGGCAGCGCGCCCGCGTGACGGTCACGTGCGACGCCCCTGCGGGCAACTGCCACGTCGGCACGTCGGTCATCACGGTCCGCGTCGACTCCGGGGTGGAGCTGCCGTTCTTCCCGGCGATCCTCGGCAAGGGCAGCGCGGTCTTCTCGCTCGACGCGACACACACGGTGCCGTTCGGGCAGTACGTCGAGAGCGGGTCCGAGGACGCGTCCGACGACGGGGCCGAGCGGTGAGGCGCCGTGACGAGCAGGGGCAGGTCACCCTGCTGATCATCGGCTTCGCGAGCATCCTGCTCATGGCGATCGTCGTGGTCGTCGACGCGTCGGCCGCCTACCTCCAGCGCCAGGGCCTCGACAACCTCGCCGACGGCGCCGCCCTCTACGGGGCGGACCTCGGCGCGGCCGGCATCTACGAGCAGGGCCTCGACGGCGAGCGCCTCACCCAGCAGGAGGCCGCGGTCGAGGCCGCGGTGCGCGACTACCTAGCCCGCGCCGACGCCGGCGCGAGATACCCCGGGATCGACGTCGGCGTACGTGTCGACCCGGTCGGGCGCTCGGTCACGGTCCGGCTGAGCGCGCCGCTCGACCTGCCGCTCAGGATCCCCGGCTCGCCGAGCGACCCGACGGTCGGGGCCAGCAGCACGGCGGCCGTGACGGTGCTGCCGAGTGGCTGAGGCGAGGCGGTGACGGTCGTCACGACCCCCACCCCGCTGGATGGTCAGGAAGAACGGCTACCCGCCCCTCGCCGGTAGTTTCTTCGCATGACCGAGACCTGGCCCGGCACCGCCTACCCCCTGGGTGCCACCTTCGACGGCACCGGCACGAACTTCGCCCTCTTCAGCGAGGTCGCCGAGCGCGTCGAGCTGTGCCTGTTCGACCCCGACCCGGAGAACCCCGGCTCGTTCACCGAGACCAAGGTCGAGGTCACCGAGGTCGACGCCTACGTCTGGCACTGCTACATCCCGACCGTGCAGCCCGGCCAGCGCTACGGCTACCGCGTCCACGGCCCGTGGGACCCGACGCAGGGCCTGCGCTGCAACCCCAACAAGCTGCTGCTCGACCCCTACGCCAAGGCGACCGCCGGCGAGATCGACTGGGACCAGTCGCTCTTCGCCTACAACTTCGGCGACGAGGACTCCCGCAACGACGACGACTCCGCCGCGCACATGACGCACGGCGTGGTCATCAACCCGTTCTTCGACTGGGAGGGCGACCGCCGCCTCTCGATCCCCTACAACGAGTCCTTCATCTACGAGGCGCACGTCAAGGGTCTGACCCAGCTGCACCCCGACGTGCCGGAGGAGCAGCGCGGCACCTACGCCGGCCTGGCGCACCCGTCGGTGACCGGGCACCTCAAGAAGCTCGGCGTCACCGCCATCGAGCTGATGCCGGTGCACCAGTTCGTGCAGGACTCGACGCTGCTCGACCAGGGCCTGCGCAACTACTGGGGCTACAACACCCTGGCCTTCCTCGCCCCGCACGCCGACTACGCGTCGAGCCAGCAGGGCCAGCAGGTCCAGGAGTTCAAGGCGATGGTCAAGGCCATGCACGCCGCCGGCATCGAGGTCATCCTCGACGTGGTTTACAACCACACCGCCGAGGGCAACCACCTCGGCCCGACGCTGAGCTTCAAGGGCATCGACAACGCGGCCTACTACCGCCTCGTCGAGGACGACCAGCGCTACTACATGGACTACACCGGCACCGGCAACACCCTCAACGTGCGCCACCCGCACTCGGTGCAGCTGATCATGGACTCGCTGCGCTACTGGGTTACCGAGATGCACGTCGACGGCTTCCGCTTCGACCTCGCCGCCACCCTCGCCCGCGAGTTCTACGACGTCGACAAGCTGTCCACCTTCTTCGAGATGGTGCAGCAGGACCCGGTCGTCAGCCAGGTCAAGCTGATCGCCGAGCCGTGGGACATCGGCCCCGGCGGCTACCAGGTCGGCGGCTTCCCCCCGCAGTGGACCGAGTGGAACGGCGCCTACCGCGACACCGTGCGCGACTTCTGGCGTGGTGAGCCGTCGCTGGGCGAGTTCGCCTCGCGGCTGTCCGGCTCCTCCGACCTCTACGAGCACTCCGGGCGCCGGCCGTTCGCCAGCATCAACTTCGTCACCGCCCACGACGGCTTCACGCTGCGCGACCTCGTGTCCTACAACGAGAAGCACAACGAGGCCAACGGCGAGGACAACAACGACGGCGAGAGCCACAACCGCTCGTGGAACCACGGCGTCGAGGGACCGACCGACGACCCCGAGATCCTCGAGGCGCGGGCCCGCGAGCAGCGCAACTTCATCGCGACGCTCCTGCTCAGCCAGGGCGTGCCGATGCTGCTGCACGGCGACGAGCTGAGCCGCACCCAGGACGGCAACAACAACACCTACGCCCAGGACAGCGAGATCAGCTGGGTGCACTGGGACGAGGCCGACAAGCCGCTCATCGAGTTCACCGCGGCCGTGGCCAAGCTGCGCGCCGACCACCCGACCTTCCACCGCAAGCGCTTCTTCACCGGCAACACCGTGCGCACCGGTGACGGCGAGCGCCTCAACGACATCGTCTGGCTCGACCTCGACGGCGAGCCGATGGAGGACGGCGACTGGGAGGGCGGCAAGGCGATCGGGATGTACCTCAACGGCAACGGCATCGCCGGCAAGGACGCCCGCGGCGCCACGATCACCGACGACCACTTCCTCCTCTACTTCAACGCCGACGGCCCGGCGCAGGTGACGCTGCCGCCGGAGGAGTACGCCGCCGCGTGGGACGTCGTGATCGACACCGGCGGCGACGCCGACGCCGGCCCGACCTTCGAGGCCGGGGGGACGTTCGACCTCGGCACGCACAGCCTCGTCGTGCTCCGGGAGCACACTGAGCCCGAGGTCAGCCCGGACCACTCCGTGGCTGCATCGCTCGCGGCGCGCTCGGGTACGGACGTCACGTGACCGACGCACACCGAGCCGACGCTGCCCAGCGACGTACGCCCCACAGCACCTACCGGCTGCAGGTCAGCCCCGACTTCACGTTGTACGACGCCGCGCAGGTGCTGCCCTACCTGCACGACCTCGGCGTGGACTGGGTCTACCTGTCGCCGCTGCTGGCCTCGGAGCCCGGCAGCACCCACGGCTACGACGTCGTCGCCTTCGACCACGTCGACCCCGAGCGGGGCGGCGAGGACGGCCTGGCCGCGCTGTCGGCCGAGGCACGCCGCCTCGGAATGGGCGTGCTGGTCGACATCGTGCCCAACCACGTCGGTGTCGCCACGCCGTCGGAGGACCCGTGGTGGTGGGACGTCCTCAAGCTCGGGCGCGAGTCCGAGCACGCGGCGGCCTTCGACGTCGACTGGGCGGCCGGCGACGGTCGCATCGTCATCCCGGTCATCGGCGACGACGACGAGGGCGCGATCCGCATCGCCCGGTCGAAGAACGGGGAGGGCGAGGTGCGCTACCACGACCAGCGCTTCCCGCTGGCCCCCGGCACCTCGACGCTGGAGGAGCAGCACTACGAGCTGGTCAACTGGCGCGCGGCCGACGAGGACCTCAACTACCGGCGCTTCTTCGCCGTCAACACCCTCGCCGCGGTGCGCGTCGAGGACCCGGAGGTCTTCGCCGAGACGCACGTCGAGGTCAAGCGGTGGTTCGACGAGGGCCTGGTCGACGGCCTGCGCGTGGACCACCCCGACGGCCTGCGCGACCCCAAGCGCTACCTCGACGACCTCGCCGCCCTCACCGGCGGCGCCTACGTGCTGGTCGAGAAGATCCTCGAGCCCGGCGAGCTCCTGCCCACCGACTGGGCGACCGACGGCACCACCGGCTACGACGCGCTCGCCCTCATCGACCGGGTGCTCACCGACCCGGCCGGCGAGGCGCCGCTGACCGCGCTGGAGGACCGGCTCCGCGGAGCGCCCGTGGACTGGGAGCAGATGGTCCACGACAACAAGCGGGCCGTCGCCGACGGCATCCTGCACTCCGAGGTCCGGCGCATCACCCGCGAGGTCGAGCGCGTCCTGCACACCAAGCAGGACGGGGCGGAGGAGGGCACCGACGAGGACGCCGTCGCCGACGCGATCGGCGAGCTCCTCGCCTGCTTCCCGGTCTACCGCTCCTACCTGCCCGAGGGCCGCGACCACCTCGACCAGGCGTTCGCCCGGGCGCGGGAGACGCGCCCCGACCTCGCGACGACGTACGACGTCCTCGAGCCGCTGCTGCACGACGAGTGGAGCCAGCCGGCCCGACGCTTCCAGCAGACCTCGGGCATGGTCATGGCCAAGGGTGTCGAGGACTGCTCGTTCTACCGCTGGTCGCGCCTGACCTCCCTCAACGAGGTCGGCGGCGACCCGTCGATCTTCGCGATCAGCGTCGACGAGTGGCACGAGGCCATGGCCGCGCGCCAGCGCGACTGGCCCGACGCGATGGTCACCCTCTCCACCCACGACACCAAGCGCGGCGAGGACGTCCGCGCCCGCATCACCGTGCTGGCCGAGGAGCCGGGCCACTGGGAGCGGGCGCTCGACGAGCTGCTCCGGCTCGCGCCGGTGCCCGACCCGGCCTTCGGCTCGCTGCTCTGGCAGGCCGTGCTCGGCGCGTGGACGCCCGACCACCTCCCCGACCTGCGTGAGCGCCTGCACGGCTACGCCGAGAAGGCGATGCGCGAGGCCGGCGACCGGACGACGTGGACCGAGCCCGACGAGGACTACGAGTCGCAGGTGCACGCCGCCGTCGACGCCGTCTTCGACGCAGGCGACGTGCGCGCCGTGCTGCTCGACCTCGCGACCCGCATCGACGAGCCGGCCCAGGCCAACTCGCTCGCGGCCAAGCTGCTCGCGATCACGATGCCGGGCGTGCCCGACGTCTACCAGGGCAGCGAGCTGTGGGAGACCTCCCTGGTCGACCCCGACAACCGCCGCCCGGTCGACTTCGACCACCGTGCCGCGGTCCTCGCCGGCACCGCCGAGGACGACGCCGCGACCAAGCTGCACGTCACCTGCACGGCGCTGACCCTGCGCCGCGAGCGACCCGAGCTGTTCACGGCGTACGCCCCGGTGCACGCCACCGGCGCGGCAGCGGGCCACGTGGTCGCCTTCGACCGCGGCGGTGCGATCACCGTCGCCACCCGGCTCCCGGTCGGGCTCGCGGCCGACGGCTGGGGCGACACCGCGCTCGACCTGCCCGAGGGGCGGTGGCACGACGTGCTCACCGGTCTCGACACCGACGGCCGGCTCGCCGAGCTGCTCGCCGTCCACCCCGTCGCCCTACTGGTGAGGAAGGACTGACATGTCTCGGTTGTCGAGAGGGCCGTTCGACGTCTGGGCGCCCCGCCCGGAGCGCGTGCGGTTGAGCGTGGCCGGCGACGTCGTCGAGATGGCGCGCGGCGACGACGGCTGGTGGACGCCCACGGCGCCTGTGCCGACCGACGGTCCGGTCGACTACGGCTACCTCCTCGACGACGACCCCGACCCGCGCCCCGACCCGCGTTCGCGCCGCCAGCCCGGCGGCGTGCATGAGCTGTCGCGGCGCGACCTCACGACGTTCGAGTGGCAGGACGCCGCGTGGACCGGGCGCCAGCTCGCCGGGTCGGTCGTCTACGAGCTGCACGTCGGCACGTTCACCCCGACCGGCACGCTCGACTCCGCCATCGAGCGGCTCGACCACCTCGTCGACCTCGGCGTCGACCTCGTCGAGGTGATGCCGGTCAACGCCTTCAACGGCACCCACAACTGGGGCTACGACGGCGTCGCCTGGTTCGCCGTCGCCGAGCCGTACGGCGGCCCCGACGCCTACAAGCGGTTCGTCGACGCCTGCCATGCCAAGGGTCTCGGGGTCGTGCAGGACGTCGTGCACAACCACCTCGGTCCCTCGGGCAACTACCTCCCGTTGTTCGGTCCCTACCTCAAGGCGGGCCGCAACACCTGGGGCGACCTGGTCAACCTCGACGGCGAGGGCTCGGCCGAGGTGCGCCGCTACATCCTCGACAACGTGCGGATGTGGTTCGAGGACTACCACGTCGACGCGCTGCGCCTCGACGCCGTGCACGCCCTGAGCGACACCTCCGAGGTGCACCTCCTCGAGGAGATGGCCGTCGAGACCGCGGCGCTGTCGGCGCACCTGCGCCGCCCGCTGACGCTGATCGCCGAGTCCGACCTCAACGACACCACGCTCGTGCGCCCGCGCGAGGCCGGCGGCCACGGGCTCGACGCCCAGTGGAGCGACGACTTCCACCACGCCGTCCACGTCGCGCTGAGCGGCGAGACGGCCGGCTACTACGCCGACTTCGAGCCGCTCGAGGCGCTGGCCAAGGTCTGCGAGAAGGGCTTCTTCCACGACGGGACGTTCTCGTCGTTCCGCGACCGCGACCACGGCAAGCCCGTCGACACCGAGCACATGCCGACCTGGCGGCTCGTGGTCGCCAGCCAGAACCACGACCAGATCGGCAACCGCGCGCGCGGCGACCGGCTCGCCGAGCACCTCGACGACGACCAGCTGGCCTGTGCCGCGCTGCTCACCCTGGCCGGCCCCTTCACGCCGATGCTCTTCATGGGGGAGGAGTGGGCGGCGTCCTCGCCGTTCCAGTTCTTCACCTCCCACCCCGAGCCCGAGCTGGGGAAGGCCACCGCCGACGGCCGGATCGCGGAGTTCGAGAAGATGGGCTGGGACCCGGCCGAGGTGCCCGACCCGCAGGACGAGGCCACCTTCCACCGCTCCCGCCTCGACTGGGACGAGCTCACCGAGGGGCGCCACGCCGTGCTCCTCGACTGCTACCGACGGCTGGGCCGGCTGCGTCGTGAGCTGCCCCAGCTCACCGACCCGTCCTTCGGGTCGGTGTCCTGCACCGTCGAGGGGCGGCTGTTCACCATGCGCCGCGGCGACCTGCTCGTCGTCGTCAACGCCGGTGACGAGCCGGCGACGACCGACGTGGGGGAGCGCGAGGTGCTCTTCGAGACCCCTGCGGGAGTCGTCGTACGCGACGGGGTGCTGTCGGTGCCGGCCGGTGCCGGCGCGCTGCTGCGCTGACAGGGCAGCTTCCCGGCAAGCTCGGGCACTTGGACCCATCACGGGCGAGCCCGGAAGACGCAGGCTGAGGGTGAACCCACGCGCGTCACGGACCCGCTGTGGCGCGCACCAGAAGGGAGCCCGTCATGAACCGCATCGCCCGCGTCGCCTGCGCCGCGGCCGCCGCCCTGGCACTGGCGTCACCGACGCTGGTCGCCCCCGCCTCCTCGGCCCCGGACCAGACGGACCAGGGGGCCAGCCAGGCGGCCCAGACCTACAAGGTCACGGCCAGCATCAACACGTCCGAGGCGGTCGCCGGCGAGGACACGGTCCGCGTCAGCGGCAAGGCGAAGCCCAAGGCTGCAGGGCAGAAGGTCGTCCTCCAGCAGCGCCCTGAGGGTTCGAAGCGCTGGCGCAAGTCCGGCACGGCGAAGATCAAGTCGTCCGGCAAGTTCGTGCTCGAGGACGAGCCCAGCCGGCCCGGCGTCCGGTTCTACCGCGTCCTCAAGCCCGCCGCCGACGGCGTCAAGGCCGGCACGAGTCGCGAGCTCCAGCTCGACGTGTGGGGCTGGGAGCAGCTGACGTGGCGCACTCCCGGCGCCAACACGGGCGTCCTCATCGGCGCCGGCACCGAGTTCGGCACCGAGTTCTTCGACGACAGCCTCCTCCTGCAGACGCCGGGCAAGCCCGGTTACGTCGAGTACACGCTCGGCCGGAAGTGCCGCAGCCTGCGGGCGACGTACGCCCTGACCGACGGCTCCGCCACCGGGGCGTCCGGCTTCGTGACGGTCTCGGTGGACGGCGTCGCCAAGGTCACCCACGCCCTGGCCACCGGCACGATCATCGGGGACTACGTCGTCGACGTCACCGGGGCGTTCCGCATCCGGTTCGACATGTCCGGGTCCGCCTCGCCGGCCGGCGCGTCCGCCGTCGGCGACCCCGAGGTGCTCTGCCTGCCCTGATCGTGCGGCCAGAGCACGTGTCGGCGGATCCTCGGGGATCCGCCGACAACTTTCTGCCGGCACGCGACGTCTCCCTCCTGAACGGCCCGCACCCGGGCCCACACGACGGGGACATCACATGAACCGCATCACCGCAATCGCCGCCACCGTGGCCCTCGCCGCCGGCTCGCTGGCGCTCACCGCTCCGACGCAGGCCGCACCCGCCAAGGCCCGGACCTACAAGGTCACCGCCAAGGCCAACATGGACGTCGCCATCGCCAAGGAGGACGTCATCAAGGTCCGCGGTCGCGTCAAGCCGAAGGCTGCCGGCCAGAAGGTCTTCCTCGAGCAGCGCGTGGGGAACAAGAAGAAGTGGGTCCGCACGGGCAACGCGAAGGTCAAGGGCAACGGCACCTACGTCCTCAAGGACAAGCCGACGACTCCTGGCGCGCGTGAGTACCGCGTGCTCAAGCCGGGCAAGGGCGGCATCAAGAAGGGCTACAGCAAGTCCGTGCAGGTGCAGGTCTACCGCTGGGAGAAGCTGATCAACCGCCCGAGCGGCCCGAGCGTGAACCTCGAGCCCGCCGGCGTCCTGATCGGCGCCGAGTACTACGGCCAGAGCCTCGCCACCACCGTGTCGGGCACGCCGTCGTCGATCGAGTACACGCTCGGTCGCAAGTGCACCGACCTGCGTGCGACCTACGCCCTCACCGACAGCTCGGCCACCGGCTCCAGCGGTGCCGCGACGGTGACCGCCGACGGTGCCGTGCTCGCCGTCCACTCGCTCGCCGTCGGCACGGTCGTCGCCGACGAGGTCCTCGACGTCTCCGACGTCTTCCGCCTGAAGTTCGACCTCTCCACCACCGCCACGCCCGCCGCCGTCGCCGCTGTCGCGACGCCGGAGGTGCTCTGCACGCGCTGACGCGCATCCGATCCGCAGCGGCGGGCACGACCGGGGTCACAGGCCCGGGAGTGCCCGCCGTTGCCGTCGTCCGGCCGCTTTCGACACCTCTCGCGCGGGAGCCGTACTGTTGCTCCTTGTGGCAGGCATCGACTTCGACCAAGAGATCAAGCAGCTCCAGGCGACCATGAAGACCATCGGTCAGGTCCTCGACCTCGACAAGATGCGCGGGGAGATCGCCGACCTGGGCGAGCAGGTCGCGGCGCCCGACCTCTGGGACGACCAGGCCAACGCCACCCGGGTGACCGGCCGCCTCTCGGCCCTGCAGGGCGAGCTCGACCGCTTCACCGGTCTCGAGTCCCGCATCGAGGACCTCGGCCTGATGGTCGAGATGGCCCAGGAGGAGGGCGACGCGGACACGCTCGCCGACTCCGAGGCCGAGCTGAGCCGTATCAAGAAGTCCGTCGAGTCGCTCGAGATCCGAACCCTGCTCTCCGGGGAGTACGACGAGCGCGAGGCGATCGTGACCATCCGCTCGGGCGCCGGTGGCGTGGACGCCGCCGACTTCGCGGAGATGCTCATGCGGATGTACACGCGCTGGGCCGAGCAGCACAAGTACGGCGTCGAGGTCTACGACGTGTCCTACGCCGAGGAGGCGGGCATCAAGTCCGCCGAGTTCGCCATCCACGCCCCCTACGCCTACGGCACCCTCTCGGTCGAGGCCGGCACCCACCGCCTCGTGCGGATCAGCCCCTTCGACAACCAGGGGCGTCGCCAGACCTCCTTCGCGGCCGTCGAGGTCGTGCCCGTGCTCGAGCAGACCGACGAGATCGAGGTCGACGAGAACGACATCCGCACCGACGTCTTCCGCTCCGGCGGTCCCGGCGGCCAGTCGGTCAACACCACCGACTCCGCGGTCCGCCTGACCCACATCCCCACCGGCATCGTCGTGTCCTGCCAGAACGAGAAGTCGCAGCTGCAGAACAAGGCCTCGGCGATGGTCGTGCTCAAGGCCAAGCTGCTGGCGAAGAAGAAGGCCGAGGAGGCCGCGCTCAAGAAGGACCTCAAGGGCGACGTCGCCGCCAGCTGGGGCGACCAGATGCGCAACTACGTCCTCAACCCCTACCAGATCGTCAAGGACCTGCGGACCGGTCACGAGTCCGGCAACCCGAGCTCGGTCTTCGACGGCGACCTCGACGACTTCATGGAGGCCGGCATCCGCTGGCGCCGGGGAGCGGAGAAGGTCGACGCCTGACGTCCCTCGGTCACGAGCCTGGCCCGAGGAACTGCGGCGGGGCGACGGCTGGACGGGCGCCAAGGGCGTCGTACGGCCGCAGTTCTCCTGCCGGTGGTGCGCCGCCCGCGTGAGGTCCTGCTGGCCGCCCGGGTTTCGCCCGACGGAACGGGGGTAGACGCCTGTCACTGACACGCTGAGCCCGGGGGGACACATGTCGCAGCTGCAGGTGCAGGTCGCCGCGATGCAGGACGCGGCCAACGCCGCGCAGACCGCCGCGGCCGACGCCAAGGACCACGGGTCGGCCGATGCGCTGACCTGGGCGGCCGGCGGCATCCCGGGGGCGTCGTCGGTCGACCACCTCCGTGAGCTGGGCGACAGCTGGGACGACGAGGTCGCCGCCTGGGTGAGCGCGGCCAACGACTTCGGCGTCGACCTCGCCGCTGCCGGCGAGGACTACCGAGCCGTCGACGAGGCGACCGGTGGCCTCTTCGGCGGCCTGCTGGGCGGTGGCTGATGACCGTCACCTACGGCGACGCCAAGCGCTGGCAGTCCGGACCCCTCGGCACCGCCGGCGACAGCCTGAAGAAGGACCTCGACGCGCTCGAGGGGGCGCGCGACCTGCTCGAGACGCAGGGCGTGCCCGAGGCGTGGACCGGAATCGCCGTGACCTTCGCGGTCGCGCGCCGCACGCTGCTGGTCAAGCAGCTCGACCGCCACATCGACGGCAAGCGCCAGATGCAGCGCGCCCTCTACGACGCCGAGACCATCGTCGCCGAGGTCGAGCGCCTGGTCACCGAGGTCGAGGGGGAGGCGCGCGCCAAGGACTTCTCGATCAGCTCCGACGGCACGGTCAGCGACGTGAGCGACCCGCCGACCTTCGACAACCGCTACGAGGCCGACGAGTGGTCCCGGATCCGCCAGCAGACCGCACAGGGGCTGGCCGACGACGTCTACACCATCCTCGGCCGGGCGGCCGCCGCCGACGCGACCATCGCGGGCGGGGTCCCACCGGGCTACGTGGACTCCTTGGACGACTACGGCGCCGCCAGCCCCGAGGTCGCCGAGCAGTGGGCCACGATGACCGACGCGGAGCGGCGTGCGGCGATCGAGGAGATGATCGAGGAGCAGGCCGCCGAGGCCGGCATCCCCACCCCGACCATCACCTGGGAGCCCGAGACCTGGGACCTGTGGGGCCAGGCGCGCGGCGGCGGCTCGGAGATCGCGCTCAACGAGGGCATCCTCGACGACCCCTTCATCCTCAACACCGTGGCCCACGAGATGCGGCACGCCCGCCAGTTCGAGGCCATCGACGACCAGGATGCCTGGCACTGGCCGTGGCAGGACGACCCGTTCGACATGCACGAGGAGGACGGGATCACCGAGGAGCAGGCCGAGGAGTGGGACGAGAACTTCGACGACTACAAGTCCACCGGCGACGGTGACACCTACGAGGAGTACTTCGAGCAACCGGTCGAGGTCGACGCACGTCGGATCGGCAAGGAAGAGCTCGAGGACATGACCGAGGAAGAGCTCGAGCGGCTCCTCGAGGAGGGACAGCGATGACCGCGACGACCTACGCCGACCTGGTGGACGCCCACCTGGCCGACCCGACCGTCGAGACGCTCGAGCCGCTGCGCGACGCCCTGCGGTCGGCGCCCGGCTTCGACCCCGAGCTGCGGGTGCGCGAGCAGGCCGGCGCCCTCCTGCGCGAGGGCCGCCACGACGACGCGGTGGCCGCGCTGGAGGCGAGCATGCCCGGGTCGCTGATGAGCCCGGCCGTCCACGCGATGCTGGCCACCGCCCTCAGGCGCACCGGCCGCGCCGGGGCCGCCGCCCGGCACGCCCGGCTCGCGCGGGCCGCGCTCGACGGCATCCTGGCCACCGGCGACGGCACCGCCGAGCACCCCTGGTCGGTGCTGCGCATCAGCGACGAGTACGACGTCGTGGACAGCCTCGGCACGCGACCGGTCAGCCAGGGGCTGCTGGTCGACGGGCCGCGCCGCACGGACCGGCTCGAGTGCCAGGACGGGCGCACGTTCCACTTCGACGTCAGCCGGGTCCCCGGTCCCGCGGTCCGTGCCTGAGCCGCGCGTCGTCGCCGCGATCGCGACGTTGCTCGCCCTTGCGGTCGCGGGCTGCTCCGACGACCGGTCCGACGAGCCCTCGACGGGCGGCGCCGGGGGCGGGACGGGCAGCGCGGGCGCCACCGGCGGCAGCGCCGCCTTCGAGCTCGTCGCCACCGACGACCTCTCGGTGAGCCCGGACGGCGACGAGGTGCTGGCCGACTGCTGGAACGGCATCTGCCGCTGGGACGCCGCCGCTGGGACGCTCGACCTCGTCGCGGACCGGGGCACGGTCGCCGTGGCGCCCGACTGGTCGACCGTCGCGACGGTCGACGACGGCACCGTCGTGCTGGAGGACCTCGACTCCGGCGACACGACCGCCGAGCTCACCGGGCTCGCGGACGCCGACGTGACCGACGGCTCACCCGTGACCGCCGTGGCCTACAGCCCCGACGGCGGGCTGGTCGCGGCTGCCGGGCAGGACGAGGAAGGCGACCAGCGGCTGGTGCTGTGGACGGCCGACGGCGACGAGGTGGCCACCCTCGACACCAGCGGCGAGGTGCACCGGATCTCGATCTCGCGCGAGGGCAACCGGATCGCCACCGCGGGCAACGGCCCGGTCGAGGTGCACGACCTCGTCAAGGGCGACACCCTGGAGCTCCCGTCCGGCGGCGGCGGCACCGTCGCCTGGAGCCCGGACGGCGAGCTGCTGCTCGGTGCCGGAGCCGACGGGCAGCCGTCGGTCTGGGACGCCGAGACCTGGGAGCTTGTGGCCGAGCTCCGGGGCACCCGTCTCCACGAGGCGGCGTTCGCGCCCGCAGGGGACACCATCGCGCTCACGTCGGTGGACGAGACCTCCGTGACGCTCTGGGACCCCGCTCGTGACCCCCGCCGGGCGACGCGGCTCGAGGGGCACACGAGCGACCCGGGCGCCGTCGCCTGGTCGCCGGACGGCTCGGTCCTCTACTCCGTGTCGGACGAGGACGGCGTACTCGCGTGGGACGCCGCCACCGGCGAGCGCGCGTCGACGGACTTCGAGCTGCCCGAGGGACGCTAGGCGGTCCGTCCGAACGGCGTCAGGCACCTCACAGGCCACAGCGCCGCCGGGATTCGTCGATCGCGTCCACCCCTCACGTAGCCTCGACGCCGTGATTCGCTTCGAGAAGGTCACCAAGACCTATCCCGGCCACCCCCACCCCGCTCTCGACAACGTCACCGTCGACATCGAGAAGGGGGAGTTCGTCTTCCTCGTGGGCTCCTCGGGATCGGGGAAGTCGACCTTCCTGCGCCTCGTGCTGCGCGAGTACCGGCCGACCACCGGTCGCGTCTACGTCGCCGGCAAGGAGATCAACCGGCTGGCCGGGTGGAAGGTGCCGCGCCTGCGTCGCGACATCGGCACCGTCTTCCAGGACTTCCGGCTGCTGCCCAACAAGACCGTCACCGAGAACGTCGCCTTCGCGCTCCAGGTCATCGGCAAGTCGCGCAAGGAGATCAAGGACGTCGTCCCCGAGACGCTCGAGCTCGTCGGCCTCGGCGGCAAGGGTGACCGGATGCCCGACGAGCTGTCCGGTGGCGAGCAGCAGCGCGTCGCCGTGGCGCGGGCGTTCGTCAACCGGCCGATGATCCTCATCGCCGACGAGCCCACCGGCAACCTCGACCCCACGACCTCGGTCGGGATCATGAAGCTCCTCGACCGGATCAACCGCACCGGCACCACCGTCGTGATGGCCACCCACGACGCCGGCATCGTCGACCAGATGCGCAAGCGCGTCATCGAGCTCGAGAACGGGCACGTCTCGCGCGACCAGGCGCAGGGCGTCTACGGCCACCAGAACTGACACCGGCCCGCCCCCGACCCGGCCCGGCCCAGACCCGATCCGCCTCCCCGAACGAATCGAGACCCCCACTCCATGCAGCTGCGCTACGTCTACTCCGAGCTCGGCCAGGGCCTGCGACGCAACCTGACGATGCACCTGGCGGTGATCCTCACCCTGGTCGTCTCGCTGACGCTGGTCGGCATCGGCCTGCTCTTCCAGCAGCAGGCGACCCGGGCGGCCGAGCACTTCGGCAACCAGCTCCAGATCACGGTCTACCTGTGCCGGCTCAACGACTCCAACCCGGTCTGCCCCAACCCGGTGACGGAGGCGCAGAAGACGGAGATCGAGGCCGTGGTCGAGGCCAACCCGGAGGTCGCGGACTATCGCTTCGAGTCCGGCGAGGTCGCCCTGGAGAAGGCCAAGGAGCTCTACGGCGAGGAGCTGTTCTCCGGCGACAACCCCGCGCTGACCGCCGAGGACATGCCGCAGACCATCTGGATCACGCTCGAGGACCCCGAGCAGTACGAGGGCATCAGCAGCGCCGTGCAGGGCCTCGACGGCGTCTCGCGGGTGCGTGACCTGCGCGAGCAGGTCGGCCCGATCCTCGCCACGATCACCAAGATGCGCACGTACGCCCTCGGCACGGCCGGCCTGCTCGTGCTCGCCGCCCTGCTGCTGGTCGCCAACACGATCCGCCTCGCCGCGTTCGCGCGCCGCAAGGAGATCGGCATCATGCGGCTCGTCGGCGCCTCGACGCTCTACATCGCGCTGCCGTTCCTCCTCGAGGCGCTCGTCACCGCTCTCGTCAGCGTCGCCCTCGCCGGCGGGGCCCTGGCGGCGTTCCTGCGCTTCGCGATCGGGGACCTCGCGGACAACCTGCGCTTCGTGCCGTGGATCGGCTGGGACGAGTTCTGGGTCGCTTTCGGAGCGATCGCGATCCTCGGGCCCGTGCTCACCTTGCTGCCGACACTCGTGTTGACGCGCAAATACCTCAAAGTCTGAGCAGCGGGGGTTAGCGTCTAGGCGTCTCGCCCGCCGTCACGTCGGGAGGGGCACCCTTCCCCGCTTCCCCGACGCAAAGGCTTCCCCCGGTGCGTACCTTCCCCCGTGCCGCTCATCGACGCATGGCCGCAGCACTCGTCGCGGTCATGGCCCTGGGCGTGTCCGCTGCTCATGCCGACGACCTCGACGACAAGAAGAACAAGGTCGAGCGCGAGCTCAAGGGCGCGCACCAGGACCTCGACGAGTCCAGCGCCCAGCTGCGCAAGGCCGCCGCGCGCCTCGAGGCGGCGCAGCAGCAGCTCGACGTCGCCAAGACCCGCCTCGCCACGGCCCGCGGCAAGGTGGAGGTCGCCCGCGAGCGCGACGCGCAGATGCAGGCCGAGCTGGCGAGCGCCGAGGCCGAGCTCGCCGCCGCCGAGGCCGCCCTCGCCCAGGGGCAGGTCGACCGCGACGCCCAGCGCGAGAAGGTCGCCAGCACCGTCGCCGACATGTATTCCGAGGGCGACCCCGAGCTGATCGCGTTCTCCTCGCTCATCGACGCCGAGTCGACCGAGGAGCTCACCCGCCGCGACGGCGTACGCGACGTCGTCATCGGCCAGGAGGCGCGGGAGTACGACGAGCTGAAGGCCTCGGAGGTGCTCCTCGAGGTGCGCCAGGACCAGGTCGCCGAGGCACGCGACGCCGTGGCCGTGAAGCGGGAGGCCGCCGCCGAGCACCTCGAGCTGATGCAGGCCCTCGAGGCCGAGGAGCAGGCGGCCAAGGACTCCGTGGTCTCGCTCGTCATCGAGCGCCGCGACGCCCGGGCCGGGGCGAGCGCGGCCCGCGCCAAGGACCTCGCCAAGCTGCGCAAGCTCGAGCGGGAGCAGCAGCAGATCGAGGAGATGCTGCGCAAGCGCGCCCTCGCCGCCCTGCGACGCCAGCGCGCCGCCGAGGCCGCCAAGGCCGCCTCGGCGCGGTCGCAGGCCTCCACCCCGAGCCCCGGCCTGCTGGCCTACCCGGTCGACGGCTACGTCACCTCGCCGTTCGGCTACCGCACCCACCCGATCTACCACTACTGGGGCCTGCACGACGGTGTCGACTTCGGCGGCGGCTGCGGCACCCCGCTGCGGGCGGCCGCCCCGGGCAGGGTCGTGTCGTCCTACTTCAGCGGCGTCTACGGCAACCGGCTGGTGATCGACCACGGCGTGCTCGGCGGCAAGGGCGTCGCCACGATCTACAACCACGCCAGCGGCTACAACGTCGGCGTCGGCGACCAGGTCCAGCAGGGCCAGGTCATCGGCTTCGAGGGCAGCACCGGTTGGTCCACCGGCTGCCACCTCCACTTCACGGTGATGGCCAACGGCCAGGCCGTGGACCCGATGAACTGGCTCTGAGCGCCGTCCACCTCGGTCGATCCGATTGGACACGCTCTGGGAGAATGGACCCATGGCGAAGGAGCAGGGCCAGAAGATGGTCGCGCAGAACAAGAAGGCGCGCCACGACTACCACATCGAGGACACGTGGGAGGCCGGCCTCGTCCTGATGGGGACCGAGGTGAAGTCGCTGCGCCAGGGTCGCGCGTCGCTGGTCGACGGGTTCGCCGAGATCGACAACGGCGAGGCCTGGCTGCTCGGGGTGCACATCCCGGAGTACAGCCAGGGCACGTGGACCAACCACTCGGCCCGCCGGCGCCGCAAGCTGCTGCTCAACCGGTCGGAGATCGACAAGATCGAGCGCAAGCTCACCGACAAGGGCTACACGGTCGTGCCGCTGTCGCTCTACTTCAAGGACGGCCGCGCCAAGGTCGAGATCGCCCTCGCGAAGGGCAAGAAGTCCTACGACAAGCGCCACACGCTGGCCGAGCGCACGGCCAACCGCGAGAAGGTCGAGGCGGTCCAGCGCCGGCTCAAGGGCCACCGGGACTGAGGGCGGGCTTGACCCCCGTCGAGTTCGCCCGGGCCCTCGGCCTCCCGGGCCTCATCGACCTGCACACGCACTTCCTGCCGCCGCGGGTGATGGCGAAGGTGCGCGCCCAGTTCGACGCCGCCGGGCCCCTCATCGGCCGGCCGTGGCCGCTGCACTACCGCGACGACGACGACGTACTCGTCGACGTGCTCCGCTCCTTCGGCGTGCGGCGCTTCACCGCGCTGCCCTACGCCCACCGGCCCGGGATGGCCGAGTTCCTCAACGACTGGGCCGCCGGCTTCGCGGAGCGGGTGCCCGAAGCCGCCGTGTGCGGCACGTTCTTCCCCGAGCCCGGCGCGGCGTCGTACGTCGCCTCCCGCACCGCCGACTCCTCCCACCGGGTCGAGGTCTGGAAGGTGCACGTGCAGGTCGGGGCCTTCGACGTCACCGACCCGCTGCTCGACGAGGCGTGGGGGATCGTCGCGGACGCCGGGACGCCCGTGGTGCTCCACGCCGGCAGCGGACCCGTCGCGACCGAGCACACCGGCCCCGCGCCGGTCGCCGCGCTGCTGGCGCGACACCCGCGGCTCCGGCTGGTGATCGCGCACGCCGGCGCCCCGGAGTACGCCGAGTTCCTCACGCTGGCCGAGTCCCATCCCCGGGTCGCGCTCGACACCACGATGGCCTTCACGCCCTTCTTCGAGGAGATGGGCGGCGCCTACCCGGGCGACCTGCTGCCCCGGCTGCGCGACCTCGGCCTGGCCGGCCGGGTCCACCTCGGCAGCGACTTCCCCAACATCCCCTACCCCTACGTCGTCCAGCTCGAGGCGCTCGAGCGGCTCGACCTGGGGGAGGAGTGGCTGCGCGCCGTGTGCTGGGACAGCTCGGCCGCCCTCCTCGGCTGACTCCCGCCCGGTCGAGCGGTGCGCGAGGGGGATCTCGCGTCGCCGAAACCCTCCTCAGGCACCGCCCGGCGGCACGCCGTACGCCGACGCGCCAGCGGGGGTGGCCCAAGCGGATTGCGGAGCGACGGGATCCTCCTCAGCCACCGCTGGTGGTCTGGACCACGGCTCAGGGGCATCAGGGCGCTCTTGACGGCGGATATGTAAGTGCGCTGAACTAACTAATGTGACCCCGCACACGCCCGTCGGCCGCCCGCTCCGTCCCCGGGGCAAGCTGCTCCAGGAGGACGCCCGCCGCCACCACCGCTCGCTGCTGCTCCAGCAGCTCTTCCGCGATGGCCCGGCCAGCCGCGCCGACCTCGCCCGCTCGAGCGGCCTGACCCGGGTCACGGTGTCGGACCTGGTGGGGGAGATGCTGGCCGAGGGCTTCCTGGCCGAGCTGGGCGCGCCCGCGGAGACCCGCGTCGGCAAGCCGCCCACGCTCGTCGGCCTCGCGCCCGACTCGCACCACATCATCGGCCTCGACCTGTCGGAGACCGACCGGATGTCGGGGGCGGTGGTCAACCTCGCCGGCACCGTCCGGGCGCGCCACGAGGTGCACGTCGACGGCGCCGAGGGCGAGCAGGCGGTCGAGCTCGTGCTGGGACTGGCCGCGGAGCTGATGGCGATGACGGACCGGCCGGTCCTCGGCGTGGGCGTCGGGAGCCCGGGCGTGGTCGACGCGACCGGCACCGTCGTCGACGCGCCCAACCTCGCGTGGACCGACACCCCGCTCGCCGAGCGCCTGGCCCGGGCGCTGGACGTCCCGGTCTTCGTCGCCAACGACGCCAACACGGCAGTCCTGGGCGAGCACACCTTCGGCGAGTCGGGTGACGGCGGCCTGATGGTGCTGCGGGTCGGCACCGGTGTGGGCGCTGGCCTCGTCCTCGGCGGGTCGCTGCTCCACGGCCACCTCGGCGCCGCCGGCGAGATCGGCCACGTGGTGGTCGACCCCGCGGGGGAGCGCTGCGCGTGCTCGCGCACCGGCTGCCTGGAGACCCTGCTGGCCGCGCCCCGCCTGAGGCGCCGCGTGGCCGAGCCCGGGGCGGACGGCCCGGCCGTGCTCGCCGAGGTCGGGACCCGGCTGGGTGAGGTGCTGGCGCCGGTCGTCGCCGCGCTCAACCTCCACGAGATCGTGCTGAGCGGCCCCGCGGAGCTGCTCGACGGACCGTTGCTCGACGCGACGGACCGGACCATCCGCGAGCGGACGATGCCGATCAGCTCCACGGGACTGGCCGTCCGCACCTCCAAGCTCGGCGAGGACGTCGTGGTCGTGGGAGCGGCCGTGCTCGTGCTCGCCGGGGAGCTGGGCGTCTCGTGAGCGCCTCCAACCCACCTGAAGAGATCGATGGAAGGAAGACTGTGGTGCGCATCAAGAAGTCACTGACCGGGGTGGCGGTCGCCGCGCTCGCGCTGACGACGCTCGCCGCGTGCGGCAGCGATGACGACGGATCGTCCACCGACGACGGCGGCGCCGAGTCGGCCGACATCCGCGTCTGGCTCAACGGCACGGACACCCCGCAGGAAGCCCGCGACTGGCTGAAGAAGACCTTCGAGGAGGACAACCCGGGGTCCACGCTGACCATCGAGCAGCAGGAGTGGGACGGCCTCGTCGAGAAGCTCACCACTGCGCTCTCCAGCGAGTCCGAGACCCCCGACGTGGTCGAGATCGGCAACACGCAGGCGCCGACCTTCACCTCCGCCGGCGCCTTCTCGCCGCTCACCGACGAGCTCGACGACCTCGGTGGCGACGACCTGCTGCCCGGCTTCGTCGAGGGCGCCACGGTCGACGGGGAGACCTACGCCGTGCCCTACTACGCCGGCTCGAAGTACATCTTCTACCGCAAGGACCTCTTCGAGAGGGCCGGCCTCGAGGTGCCGACCACGCTCGACGAGTTCGTCCAGGCGGCGATCACCCTCAAGAAGGACAACCCCAAGCCGGCCAACTTCTCCGGCTTCTGGTTCCCCGGCCAGGACTGGCGCAACGGCGCCGCCTTCATCTGGTCCGCCGGCGGCGACCTCGCCGTCGAGGACGGCGGCGAGTGGACCGGTTCGCTGTCCTCGCCCGAGTCCGTGGCCGGGCTGGAGATGGCGCAGCAGCTCTTCGCCGAGGCGTCCGGTGCCCCCAAGGACGGCAACGAGGCCGACCCGTGGACGCCGTTCTGCGCGGGTGAGGTCGGCATGATGTCGACGCCCGGCTGGGTCAAGGGACTCCTCGAGGACCCCGAGACCGGCTGTCCCGACGGCCACGCCAAGCAGGTCGGCGTCTTCGCGCTGCCCGGCCCGGACGGCGATCCCGCACCGGTCCTGCTCGGTGGTTCCGACATCGCCATCGCGGCCAAGTCGGCGCACCAGGACCTCGCCCAGGAGGCGGTCGAGCTGATGCTCAGCGAGGACTACCAGACGCTGATGGCCGACGCCGGTCTCACGCCTGCCCGCACTTCGCTGGCCTCGCTCCTCGGTGACGACGAGTACGCCGAGGCCACCCAGGCCGCCGCGTCCAACGCCAAGCTCACGCCGGCCGCTCCCGGGTGGGCGACCGTCGAGGGCTCGCGGGT
Source organism: Nocardioides pinisoli (assembly GCF_024199985.1). Classification (GTDB taxonomy): domain Bacteria; phylum Actinomycetota; class Actinomycetes; order Propionibacteriales; family Nocardioidaceae; genus Nocardioides; species Nocardioides pinisoli. The sequence continues at coordinate 237,823 of NZ_JANARS010000005.1, read as the reverse complement.
GCTCGAGGACCTCTTCAGCGCCATCGCCCAGGGCGGTGACGTGGCGGAGCTCGCCGCCGACGCCGACGAGCAGATGAACAGCCAGCTCAACGGCTGAGGCGTCGACCACAGGTGGGGGCGGCGCCGGCCGCTGCCCCCACCGCGGCACGCCCGCGCCACCACCACACTGGGACCGGAGAGGAGGACGCAGTGAGCAGGACGCTGAGCGACGTGGAGCACCGGCCGGTGACGGACGTCCCGCACGGCCCGGCACCCCGACGCACCCGCACCAGCCCGCTGCCGTACGCCCTCCTCGTCCCCGCGGTGCTCGCCCTCGCGTTGGCGCTCGGCTACCCGCTCGTCCGCCAGGTCGTGCTGTCCTTCCAGGACTTCGGCCTCGCACAGCAGTTCGGCCGGCCACCGGACTGGATCGGCCTGGACAACTACCGCGAGCTGGTCACCGACGGCTACCTGTGGCGGGTCACCGCCCGCTCCATCGCCTTCTGCCTCGTCAACGCGGCGCTCACGATGGCCATCGGCGTGGGCCTCGCCCTGCTGATGCGGCACATGTCGCGCGGCGTACGGCTGCTCGTGCAGACCGGGCTGCTGCTCGCGTGGGCGATGCCGGTGGTCGCCTCGCTCACCGTCTGGCAGTGGCTCTTCGACACCCAGTACGGCGTCGTCAACCACGTCCTCACCGGACTGGGCCTCGACTACGAGGGCCACGGGTGGCTGCTGCGGCCGCTGTCGTTCTTCTTCGTCGCCACCGTGATCGTGGTGTGGATGAGCGTGCCGTTCGTCGCCTTCACGGTCTACGCCGCGCTGACCCAGCTGCCCGAGGAGCTCGTCGAGGCCGCCGAGATCGACGGCGCCGGCGCGGGCTCGCGCTTCCGCCACGTCGTGCTGCCGACGATCCGGCCGGTGCTGCTCGTCGTCGGCCTGCTGCAGGTCATCTGGGACCTGCGCGTCTTCACGCAGATCTACATCCTCCAGGAGGCGGGCGGCAGTGCGCGCGACACCAACCTGCTCGGCACCTACATCTACCGGCTCGGCATCGGCGGCGGGGAGTTCGGCATGTCGGCGGCGGTGGCGATCTTCATGCTCGCCCTCACCGTCGTGCTGACCGCGCCCTACGTGCGCGCCATGCTCCGACAGGAGGGCGAGACATGAGCCGCCCGACCCCGCGCGCGCTGCGCACGACCGCCAACACCGTGGGCGTGATCGCCTTCCTCGTCGCGGCCTTCCCGGTCTACTGGATGGTCAACAGCTCGTTCCTCGCCCGCAACGAGATCCGCAGCCCGACCCCGACGTGGGTGCCCTTCGGCGGCGACCTCGACAACTACCGCACCGTCTTCGGCACCGACCAGTTCCTCGACGCGCTCAAGGTCAGCCTCATGGTGACCGGCCTGACGATCGCCGTGGCGCTGCTCTTCGCGTTCGTCGCCGCGGTCGCGGTGAGCCGGTTCCGCTTCCGCGGCCGGTTGTCCTTCGTCGTCACCTTGCTGGTGATCCAGATGATCCCGGTGGAGGGGCTGTTCATCAGCCAGTACAAGATGCTTGAGGCGATGGACCTGCTCAACACCGTCGTCGGGCTGACCCTGGTCTACGTCGCCGGCGTGCTGCCCTTCACCATCTGGACCCTGCGCGGCTTCGTCGCGGGAGTGCCCTACGAGCTCGAGGAGGCCGCGATGATGGACGGGTGCTCGCGCCCCCAGGCGTTCTTCCGCGTCACCCTCCCGCTGCTCGCTCCCGGCCTCGTCGCCACCGGCGTCTTCGGCTTCATCCAGGCGTGGAACGAGTTCACGCTCGCGCTGGTCGTGATGACGCGTGAGGACCAGCGCACCCTGCCGCTGTGGCTCTCGACCTTCACCGACGTCAACCGCGGCACCGACTGGGGCGGCATCATGGCCGGCTCCACGCTCATCGCGGTGCCCGTCATCATCTTCTTCCTCGTCGTGCAGGGCCGGATGGTCAGCGGACTCACCTCAGGTGCCGTGAAGGGATGAACATCACCGAGGACACGCGCACGTTGGCGCTGCGGGTGCTGCTGCCCGGCTTCACCGGTACGACGTTGCCCGCCGCCTACCGCGAGCTCCTCGAGGCGGGGCTCGGCGGCGTCTGCTACTTCGGCTCCAACACGGCCGACGGCCCCGGGGCCCTCGCCGCGCTGAGCGCCGCCATCCGCGCCGCCAACCCCGGCGCCGTGATCGCGGTGGACGAGGAGGGCGGCGACGTCAGCCGGCTGCACACCCGCGAGCCCAGCCCGGTGCTCGGCGCCGCCGCCCTCGGCGGGGTCGGCGACCTCGAGCTCACCGAGGCGGTCGGTCGCTGGGTGGGCCACGAGCTCGCCGCCGTCGGCGTCACCCTCGACCTGGCCCCGGACGCCGACGTCAACAGCGACCCCGACAACCCGGTCATCGGCACCCGGAGCTTCGGCGTCGACCCCGAGCAGGTCGCCGCCCACGTGGCCGCCTGGACGCGGGGGCTCCAGTCGACCGGTGTCGCGGCCTGCGCGAAGCACTTCCCCGGCCACGGCGACACCGCCACCGACAGCCACCTCGACCTGCCCCGCATCGACGTCGACCCCGACACGCTCGCCGCGCGCGAGCTGGTGCCGTTCGACGCCGCGGTCGAGGCGGGCACCGCGGCGGTGATGACGTCCCACATCGTCGTACCGGCCCTCGACCCCGACCGTCCCGCGACCCTGAGCCCGCTCGTCCTCGGCATGCTGCGCGAGGTGCTCGGCTTCGACGGCGTGGTCGTCAGCGACGCGCTCGACATGGCCGGGGCCTCCGCCGCGCTGGGCATCCCCGAGGCGGCCGTGCAGGCACTCGTCGCCGGGTGCGACCTGCTCTGCCTCGGCCCCGACAAGCCGGCACCGCTGGTGCTCGAGGTGCGCGACGCCATCGTCGCGGCCGTCGAGTCCGGGCGCCTCGACCGGGAGCGGCTCGTCGCCGCGGCCGGTCGCATCACGGCGATGCGGGTGACCCCCACCGCGACCACGCCCGAGGTCGCCGACGCGACGCGTCAGGCCGGTGCGGCGGCGTCCGCGATCCGCGTCGACGGCGACCTGCCGGACCTCGCCGGCGCCGTCGTGGTCAGCGTCGAGACCGTGGCCAACATCGCGGTCGGCGACGTCGCGTGGGGCATCGCGCCGGACCACCGCCTCGACCCGGGAGCGCTGGCCGGCGGGCTGCCGGGCGAGGTGCCCGACGACGTACCCGTGGTCGTGCAGGTGCGCGACGCGGCCCGGCGGCCCGAGGTGCTGGACCTCCTGCAATCGGTCGCGGCGAGCGGTCGCCCGGCGGTCGTCGTCGAGTGGGGCTGGCCGTCACCCCACGGCACGGGCCTCCCCGCCATCAGCACGCGCGGCTCGTCCGCACCGGGCGTCGCCGCCGTCACCGAGCTGCTGCGAGGGGCCGGGTGGAGGCGGTGAGCGTGGCACGGGCGGGGATGCGGGCCGTCGGGCTGGACATCGGCGGCACCAAGACGCACGGCGTCGTGCTCGGCGAGGACGGCACGATCCTGGCCCAGGTCAGGGAGTCCACGCGTCCCGGCGCCGACGGCGTGGTCGCGACCGCCCAGCTGGTCTTCGAGGCCCTCGCGCGCCAGAGCGGCGGGACCCTGGAGTGCCGCGTCGGGGTCGGTGTCCCCGGCCTGGTCGACGGGGAGCGCGGCATCCTCCGGCATGCGGTCAACCTGGGCGTCAACGGCGACGACCTGCCCCTGCGCGACCTGCTGTCCGCACGCCTGGGGCTCGAGGTGGTCGTCGAGAACGACGTCAACGCCGCCGCCCTCGCCGCCACGACGCTCGTCGGCGCGGACGACGTGGTCTACCTCAGCGTGGGCACCGGACTGGCGGCCGGGCTCGTCGTCGACGGCCGGCTGAGGCGTGGCGAGCACGGAGCGGCCGGCGAGATCGGCCACCTCCCGGTCGATCCCGCCGGCGAGGCCTGCGGCTGCGGGCAGACCGGCTGCCTCGAGACCATCGCGTCGGGCCGGGCGCTCGCCCGCGCCTGGCCCACGCCCGGTGGCCCGCCGGCCGCCGCACTCTTCGCGGCCGCCGCCGCTGGCGACCCCGCGGCCGTGACCGTGCGCGACCGCTTCTGCTGGGGCGTGGCGAGCGCGGTCCGCGCGCTCGGGCTGACCATCGACCCCGAGCGCATCGTGCTGGGCGGAGGCGTCGCCGAGGTCGGGGAGCCGCTGCGGGAGCAGGTCGTGCGCCAGCTGCGCACGCTGGGGGAGGGCTCACCCTTCCTCGCCTCGCTCGGCCTCGCCGACCGGCTCAGCATCGTCCCGCTCCACTACCCCGTCGCCGCGGTCGGGGCCGCATTGGTGGCCGCTCGGTAGGTTGTCGCCGTGGAAGCCGGTACGTGGATCGACGTCCTGCTCGTGCTCGCGTTCATCCTGGTGGGCGGTGTGTTCGCCGCGACCGAGATCGCGCTGGTGTCGCTGCGCTCCGGCCAGGTCGAGCGTCTCGACACCCAGGGCGGGCGTGGGCATGCGGTCGCCACCCTCGCCCGCGACCCCAACCGGTTCCTCTCCGCGGTGCAGATCGGCGTCACGGTGGCGGGCTTCTTCTCCGCCGCCTTCGGCGCCTCGACGCTCGCTCCCTCCTTCGCGCCCGTCTTCGAGGGCATCGGCGCCCCGGCGCCCGACACGGTGTCGCTGGTGGTCACCACCCTGGTCGTGTCCTACCTCTCGCTGGTCCTCGGCGAGCTCGTCCCCAAGCGGCTCGCCCTCCAGCGCTCGGTCGGGGTCGCCAAGCTCTTCGCCCCGCCGCTCGGCAAGTTCGCCACCGTGATGACGCCGGTGATCTGGCTGCTGTCGCTCTCGACCAACCTGCTCGTCCGCCTCCTCGGCGGCAACCCCGACGCCGCCGGCGACGAGGTCGACGAGGAGGAGCTGCGGATGATGATCTCCGGGCACGAGGACATCCCCGAGGGGGAGCGCCGGCTCGTCGACGACGTCTTCGAGGCCGGCGACCGGTCGCTCAGCGAGGTGATGAAGCCGCGCGGCGACGTCGTCTTCCTGGCCGGGGACCTCACCCTCGCCGAGGCGGTGGCGGTCATCGTCGACCAGCCGTACACGCGCTACCCGGTGACCGGCGAGTCGTTCGACGAGGTGCTCGGCTACCTCCACCTGCGCGACGTGCTCGGTCGCGCGGACGACCGCTCGACGACGGTCGCCGACATCACGCGGGAGCTGCCCGTGCTGCCGCGCACCAACCGCGTCCTGCCCTCGATCGACCAGCTGCGCAGCCTCGGCGCTCACATCGCGCTGGTGGTGGACGAGTACGGCGGCACCGACGGCATCGTCACCCTCGAGGACCTCATGGAGGAGCTCGTCGGCGAGATCCACGACGAGTACGACACCGACGCCGCGATCGCCGCTGCCGCCGACCCGACGACCGTCGACGCCGGCCTGACGATCGAGGAGTTCGCCGAGCGCACCGGCGTCGCCCTCGAGGACGGCCCCTACGAGACCGTCGCCGGCTACGTCCTCCACCGCCTCGCGCGCATGGGCGAGCTCGGCGACTCGGTGGTGGTCGAGGACCGTCGCCTCGAGGTCGTGGAGCTCGACGGTCACCGCATCACGCGCGTACGCCTCCACGCCGCGCCCGCGCGGACGGGCGAGCCGGGGGAGCAGCCGGGCGGTCCGACGCCCCAGCAGCAGACCTTCGCCGCCCACTTCGCGACGTGGGGCCTCTTCCTGCCCGACGACGCCGTCGCCACGCACCGCGACGGCCACCTCAAGGGCCAGGGCTGGTCGGTCCGGTTCCGCTGGCGCGACGACGGCACGCTCCTGGTGCGGGCCGACCACCGGATGACCGACGAGCGGATCTACGCGATCGCGCCCGACGGCAGCGACGTACCGGCCGGCATCGAGGCGCCGCACGCCGGCGTGTTCGCGCCCGCTGGCGCCACCGAGGCCGAGAAGGCCGACGCGAAGGCCAGGCACGCGGCTGCGTGGACCGAGCACGCGCAGGCCGTCCACGCGGCCGGGCTCGACTTCGACCACGACGTCCCGGGCGACCTCGCGGTCGGCAACGAGCACCAGCTGTGGCGCCTCGACGACGACGTGTGGCACTCCGAGCCGCTGCGGCCGGCGGAATAGGGTTGGCCCCCTGTCGGTTGGGACCAGTAGGCTGGAGCCGCGGGCTCGGGCCTGCTTGACAACACAAGAGGGGCTGATCGGTTTCGACTTGGGACGTTAGTTCCAGGGGAAGCGGGTCGAGAAGCCAGCGTCATCTCGTAAACGACCGCTGGAAAACCATAGTTGCCAACACCAATCGCAACGACTTCGCTCTCGCTGCCTGAGCAGTGATCGAAGGGTCTGACCGGGCACCCGTCTCCGTCCCGGACCCAGGCCTCATCTAGGAGACTCGCTGGTCACTCTCTGTCAGGAGGGGTGACCGGGACTTGATCCTGACTGGGCCTGTCGGCGACCTGTCTGTGGGAGCGCCGGGGCCGAGAAAAGCGACATCACTGACTGCACCCGGAGAAGACCTGGATCGACGCTCGAGGACCGGGGTTCGATTCCCCGCAGCTCCACGCGCGCAGCCCTCTTGACGACAGCCGTCCCGACACCCGTCGGGGCGGCTGTCGTGCGTCCGGGCTCCGTGCGCCGGTCCGGCTAGGCGGGTGGGGCGACCGTCGCGTCGCTCCGACCGGAGCGGTGCAAGGAGCGGGCGACGAAGCCGGTGGCCTTGATGTCCTCCACGAAGGTGCGCAGGAACGCGACCGTCTCCGCGCTGCGGGTGCGCGTCGTGCCGACCGCCTGCCGGATCTCCATGAAGTGCGGTTCGAGGAGTCGGTGACCGGGGTGGTCCGCGACGAAGTCGACGACCGGCTGCCTGATCCCGGCCGCGACCTCGAGCCGCTGCTCGACGAACACCGACGTCCCGTCGCCGCCACGGACCACCTCCGCACGGGCCAGGGTGCGGGAGAGGAACAGGTCGTAGGCGGATCCCTGCTTGACGCCGACGCGGACCCCCGGCCGGTCGACGTCGGAGCTCGAGGTGAGGGTCGATTCCGTCGGGACCGCGAAGACTCCCTCGATCACGGCATAGGGCGCGGTGAACGCGACCGTCTCCTCGCGGGCGGGGTCGACGGCGAGGAAGCAGATGTCGGCCCGTCCCGTGGCCATCGCCTCGAACGAGTCGCGGGCGGCGTCGAAGCAGACCAGCTCGACCGGGATGCCGAGCCGCGAGCCGAGCTCGCGTGCGATGTCGACGGTGACGCCTTCCGGAGCCTCGGGCGTGCCCTGGGCCAGGACCGGGTTGCCGAGGTTGATCGACGCACGCAGGGTGCCGGTCGGTGCGAGATCGCCGGTGATGTCCACGAGTCGCATGGTGCCAGCAGTCTGTTCGCGCTCGTCGTGCCGGCGACCACCTCGTGGGTAGCGTCGGGGACGTCGCCGTACGGCGCCCGAGCCCCCGCATCGAGGAGTACCCCCCATGTCCAAGATCCTGATCGTCCTCACCGGGTCCGACCATTGGACCCTCAACGACGGGACCAAGCACCCGACCGGCTTCTGGGCCGAGGAGCTGCTGGCCCCCCTGCAGGTGTTCTCCGACGCCGGGATCGACGTCGACCTCGCCAGCCCCGAGGGCCGGACGCCCGTCGTGGACGAGGGCAGCCTGGCCCCGGACGCCATCGGCGAGGAGGAGTCGGCGAAGCAGCGCAAGGCCCTCGACGCCCTCGCGGGTCGCCTCGAGTCGCCGCTGGTCCTCGCCGACGTCGACCTCGACTCCTACGACGCCGTCTTCGTGCCCGGCGGCCACGGCCCGATGGAGGACCTCGCCGTCAGCGACGAGCTGGGCCGCATCCTCGTGTCCATGCTCGACGGCGGCAAGGTCGTCTCCTCGGTGTGCCACGGTCCTGCCGGTCTCCTGCCGGCCAGGCGCGCCGACGGCTCCTGGCTGTTCGCCGGGCGCAAGCTGACCGCCTTCACCGACGCGGAGGAGGAGCAGGCCGGGCTGGCCGACAAGGCGCCCTGGCTGCTGGAGTCCCGCCTGCGCGAGGCCGGCGCGACCTTCTCCTCGGGGGAGGCGTGGGCGCCCTTCGTGGTGGTCGACGACAAGCTGGTGACCGGGCAGAACCCGGCGTCCAGCACCGAGGCCGCGCAGAAGGTCGTCGGACTGCTCACGTCCTGATCCGGGTCTCGGCCGGTCGGCGTGCCGTCCGGCGGTCACCGCCCCCGGCTAGGCTCCCTCGTGACTGACCGGCGAGGTGGTCTCCGCGCGGAGGCCGGCCCCCGGTCGAGAGGCGGATGCATGCCGACGGCCGACGACGAGACAGCGCCCGACGACGTCTCGCCCCGTGACCTGCTGCGCCTCCGCATGGCGGCGCACCGCGACGCCAACCACCTGGACGGGGGCTGGTGGCCCCGGAGCCGTGACCTGGCGGTGGAGCTCGCCGACCTGGTCGACCGCTTCCCGGACGGGTTCGGTCGCGTCGTCCACGCGATGGTCTCGCCGGCCGACTGGGACCGCGTGCCCCACGCCGTACCCGCGGCCGGTGGTCTCGTGACCGTCGGCTCGCTCGAGCGTGACGACGTCCACCAGGTCGACCTCACGACCTCCGACGACGTCGTGCTCCGCGTCCTCGTCGTGCCGCCCGGGCTCACCGACTACCAGGGGGCAGAGGCGCTGCTGGCCGCGGCCACGGCGGGCAACGCGCACTCGGCCCGCGACCTGCTCGACGAGGTCACCGAGTTCCCCGCCCCCGACCCGATGGACCGCTGGACCGACGGTCCGTGACCATGATCGACCCGACCTCGATCCGCGTCGCACCCCTGACGAGGGCGCACGCGGAGGACCTGGCCACCTGGCGCTACGACCCGCCCTACGACGTCTACGACCTCGCGGGCGCCGACCCCGACGAGCTCCTCGACCCCGCCCTCGGCTTCCACGCGGTGCTGGCCGGCGACCGGCTGATCGGCTTCCGGTCGTTCGGGCCGGACGGCCAGGTCTCGGGCTGGGACTACGACGACTCGGCGCTCGACACCGGGGGCGGGCTCCGGCCATCCCTCACCGGGCAGGGGCTCGGGCGCGCCGTCATCGCGGCCGGCCTCGACTTCGGCCGCGCCACCTTCGCGCCGGCGGCGTTCCGGGTGACGGTCGCGTCCTTCAACGCCCGCGCACGCCGGACCGTGGAGTCCCTCGGCTTCGAGCGGGTCGGCTCGTTCGCCGCGCGGCGCGACGGCCGGCCCTTCGACGTCCTGGTGCGCGCGGAGCCTGCTCAGACCTGACGGCAGTGGGCCGACGACTCGACCGCTCCCGGGTGCAGGATCCCGGCGAGCGCCTCGACCCCGTCCACGAGCCGCGGGCCGGGGCGCGCGAAGTGGCCGTCGGCGTCGACGGCCCACACCGGCACGCCCGGGAAGCGGTCGCGCACCTCCTCGGCGAGCGTCGTGCTGCCGTCGAGGTCGTAGCCGCACGGCGCGCAGACCACGACGTCGGGCCGCGACGCCAGCGCCTCGTCCCAGGTGATGCGGGCCGACCGCGTGCCCGCCACGCCGAGCGCGGGCTCGCCGCCGGCGCGCGCGACCATCTCCGGGATCCAGTGCCCGGGCGCGAAGGGCGGGTCGGTCCACTCCAGCACCAGCACGCGCGGCCGGTCGCGACCGGCGACCCGGTCGGCGACCGCCGCCAGGCGCGCCTCGAGGCCCGCCACGACCTCGGCCGCCCGCTCGTCCGTGCCGGTCAGGCGCCCGACCTCGGTGATCGTGGCCAGCACGTCGTCGAGGGAGTGCGGGTCGAGCGTCGCCACGTCCGCGCGGCACCCCAGGTAGCCCAAGGCGTCGTCGACCGTGCTGACGTCCACGGCGCAGACGGCGCAGAGGTCCTGCGTGACGACGAGGTCGGCGTCGAGCTCGGCGAGCGCCCCGGCGTCGAGCCGGTAGAGGTCCTCGCCCGCGGCGAGCGCCGCGGCCACGAAGTCGTCGATCTCCTGTGGGGCGAGGCCCTCTGGCATGGCCGAGGTCGACACCACCCGACGCTCGCGGGCAGCGGGCGGGTGGTCGCACTCGAAGGTCACCCCGACGACGTCGTCACCCGCCCCGACTGCGAACAGGATCTCCGTGGCCGACGGGATGAGGGAGACGATGCGCATCCGGCGAGCCTAGACGTCGGCGTCGTCGGCGACGCGGCGCTCGCCCGCGAAAAGGGACCGACGCGGGTGCATCCGTCAGGCGGCCCCGGACGGAGAAGGGGGTGACCGCAGCCCGCGGTCACCGACGAGAGGACCGGACCATGACACTTCTCCGCCGCACCACCACAGCACTCGCGCTCGCCCTGACGACGGCGTTGGTCGCGCCGACCGCTGCGGGAGCCGCCGGACCAGACGCCACCGGCACGACCAGCCTGGCCTCCGTGCTGACCGCGGACGGCAACCAGTTCGACCGCGACTGGTACGACTACGACATCGTCACCGAGGCGGTGCTCGCCGTCATTGCCGCCGACACCGACGGGAACAGCCCGGTCCGCCTGCTCGCCGACGGGTCGACCGCCCTGACGGCGTTCATCCCCAACGACCGCGCGTTCCAGGTCCTCGTGAAGGACCTCACCGGCCAGTGGGTGCGGAGCGAGCAGGACGTCTTCGCCGCGGTCGCGGGCCTCGGCCTCGACACAGTGGAGGACGTGCTGCTCTACCACGTCGTGCCCGGCGCCACCATCACGTCCCGAGACGCCGTGCGGTCCAACGGCGCCCAGCTGACGACCGCCCTCGGCCCCACGATCGGGGTCAAGGTGCTCGGGCGCTGGCTCCCGCTGATCGTCCTGCGCGACCAGGACCCCGACGACGTCGACCCGGTCGTGAACCCGTTCGCGCTCGACATCAACCGGGGCAACGCCCAGATCGCCCACGGCATCACGTTCGTCCTGCGCCCGGCCGACCTCTGACCCGGCGGTGCGGGGGCGTCCGGTCGCCTGACCGCGACAGACGCCCCCGCACCGAGTGCCGGCTACCAGCAGCCGGCCCACGCGCCGCGCGCGTGGTCGCGGGCGTCGCCGATCGCGCGCACGTACTCCCGGTGCCGGGCGACGGGCCTGCCGCCGAAGACGTAGGGCCGGGTCCAGCCGTCCCAGGCCTGCCGGAACGAGAGGTCGCCGTAGCCGCCCTGGCGCTGCACGTAGCGCAGCAGCCGGCCGTAGCGGTCCTTCGCGGCCTGCGTCCGGTCGGACACCAGGTGCACGGTCGACCCGACCGGGGCGAGCCTGCGCAGGTTGGCGGTGGCGCCCGCGGCCCCGCAGCCGCCCCGCTCGGGGGTGTCGATGCCGAGCATCCGCACCGAGACGTGGGCCCCGCCGCTGAGCCGCACGCGGAGGGTGTCGCCGTCGGTGACGCGGACGACGTTGCCGGTCTCGCGCAAGGTGACGGCGCCCTGCTGCGCCTGGCCGGAGCCGGTGCTGGCGAGCTGCTGGGGCGCGGTGTTGCCGCGGCCGGTGCACGGGCACGGGTTGGACTCGCAGGCGACGCCGTCACCGTCGTCGTCGAGCCGGTGCGGGTCGCCCGCGCCGGCCTGCAGGAAGAAGCTCTGGGCGGCCGCCTGGCTCGCGAAGTCGCCGCAGTCGCGGTCGACGACGGCGGTCGCCGGAGCCTGCACCGAGGCGGCGAGCCCCAGGGCGACGACGGCGAGCGCGAGCGCACCGACGAGCTGGTGGTGCATGTGTTCCCCCACGGAATCTGGTGTGCTGACACGCAAGCGTCACACCGGGGCGGCCTCGACGTTGGCGGAACGGGCAAGGTCGCGTCAACCGGGGCCCGACTGCCGGCGGGTGGCCCACCCCTTCCTCGCCGCGCGGCTGCGACGGCGGCGGGCACGCTCGGCCTCCTCCAGCAGGCGCTCCGCGGCGCGCTGCTCCCGTCGTACGGCGTTCTCCGCGCGACGCCGTTCGGCCTCGACCACGGCGGGGGAGCGGACCGGCCAGACGTAGGGCAGGTCAGCGGGAGCGTCCGGGAAGCGGGGGCGGTAGAGCTCCGGGTCCTTGCGCACGAGGGCCGACCGGTGGCTGAGGTGCAGCTCGGGGTCGCCGAGCCAGGGAGGCAGCGCGCCCGCGTCGGCGAGCTCGGCCTGCGTGCGGATGGAGCTGACACCGGCCGCGGCCAGGTCCGCGGCGATGGTGGCGGCACAGGTGTCGCCGAAGCCGAGGTCGAGCCACACCTCGCAGCACACCAGGCCGTAGCGGCCGAGTGCCTCCTCGTGGCCCCTCCACATCAGGGCCGCCGGGTGGTTGGCCCAGCCGTAGCCCGCGACCGTGAGGGCGCGGACCACCTGGATCGTCTCGACGCGCTGCTTCCCGAGCCGCTTCTGGTCGAGTGCGCGCGCCGACTCCTCGAAGTCCGGGTAGGGGAGGAACGTCTGCACGCGGTCGAGGCTAGGCAGGGCGCGAGTGGTCACGCCCCACCCCGACGGTCGGTGCCCCACGCGACGGCGTGGCACCATCCGTGACGTGGACGGATGCGTGTTCTGCCAGATCATCGCCGGTGACCTGCCCGGTCACCTCGTGCTCGAGACCGACGACCTGGTGGCGTTCCTGGACACCCGGCCGCTCTTCAAGGGGCACGTCCTGCTCGTGCCGCGCACCCACCTGGAGACGCTGCCGGACCTCCCGGCCGCCCAGCGCGACGGGTTCCTCGCCGCGGCGCAGCGCCTCGCGACCGCGGTCAAGGACGCGCTCGGCGCCCAGGGCTCCTTCCTGGCGATCAACAACACGGTGAGCCAGTCCGTCCCGCACCTGCACCTCCACGTGGTGCCCCGCACCAAGGGCGACGGGCTCCGCGGCTTCTTCTGGCCCCGCACCAAGTACGACGACGGCGAGGCGGCCGGCTACGCCGACAAGCTGCGCGACGCGCTCGCGTCCGACCAGCCGTGACGGCGGGTCAGGAGCCGACCTGCTGCTCCTCGCGGGCCCGCGCCTCGCGCAGCGACCACGGCCGCTCCCGGCGCCGGAGGGGGTGGCCGGTGGTCCAGGCGGCGAGCACGAGGGCCAGCGTGCCGACGGCGACCCCGCCGATGACGTCGACGAAGAAGTGCCACCCCAGGTAGACCGTGGACAGGCAGGTGAGCCCCGCGAAGACCCAGCCCGACAGGCGCACCCAGCGGGGGAGCCGGAGCAGCTCGGCCACCAGGCAGGTGGTGATGGTGATGGCCACGTGCAGCGACGCGAAGGCGGCGATGGTCTGGACCGCCCGCGTGTCCCAGACGTCGACCAGCACCGCGACGCGGTCGCGCAGCAGCAGCTCCTGGACGCCCGTGTTGAAGGAGCGGGGCAGGTCGGCGAACTGCTGCGGTCGTGAGTAGATCGGTCCGAGCGAGGGGACCAGGTAGTAGAGGGCCACGCCGAGGAGCCAGTTCCAGGAGACGGCCGTGACGTAGAGGGCGCCCGCGATCGAGCGCCGGGTCCACACGAGCGCGATGGCCAGCGCGGCCGGCACCAGACCGATCCACAGCACGTAGACCCCGGACATCACCCAGGCGGCCCAGCCGGTGCCGAGCACCTGGTGGAGGACACCGGCCGGGTCGTGACCCAGCCACAGCAGGCGGTCGAGGCGCGCCAGCTCGGTGTCCCACAGCCGGTCGGTGACGAACGGCAGGTAGCCCTTGAGGTTGCGGAACGCGACGTAGGCGACGTACCAGGCAGCGAGCCCGCTCACGGTGAACCACACCTGATCGCGGGTCCATCGCTGCCGGACGACGGTGCGCAGTGCCTCCCAGGCGCCGGGCCGCGGAGTCGCGCGGACGCAGGCCGCCCACCGTGCGGCCACGTCGAGGAGCACCGCGGCCAGGACGATCAGCGGCAGCCGCACCCACGTCGGGACGGAGACGCCGTCCGGGTCGCGCACCGGCAGGTCGTAGCTGACCGCGACGACCCAGGTCGCCGCAGCCATCGCAACGGCGACGCCCATGGCGCCGCGGAAGTCCCCCCGTCCCATGTGGGCACGCTAGGCCACGCGGGGCGTCCGCGCGAGCGTGCAGCACGGGATCTCCACAAGTCGGGTGAAAGCCCCCCGGCCCCACGCACTACCCTCACGAGGCACACCGTCACCGAGCTGAGGAGTCATCGCCATGGGTCGATTCGACCGCCGGGTCGCCGTCATCACCGGAGCAGCGCGAGGCATCGGCTTCGGCATCGCGCAGCGGCTCGCCAGCGAGGGCGCGTCGATCGCGATCCTCGACCTCGACGAGGCCGCCGCCCAGGAGGCCGCCGGCCGGCTCGAGCTGGCCGAGGGCGCCCGCGCCGTGGGCATCGGGTGCGACGTCGTCGACTCCGCGGCAGCCGAGGCCGCCGTGCAGCGGGTGGTCGACGAGCTCGGCGGGATCCACGTGCTGGTCAACAACGCCGGCATCACCCGCGACAACCTGCTCTTCAAGATGACCGAGGAGGACTGGGACCTGGTGATGAACGTCCACCTCAAGGGCGTCTTCAACATGACCAAGGCGGCCCAGTCCCGCTTCGTGGAGCAGAAGTACGGCAAGATCCTCAACCTCTCCAGCGTCTCCGCGCTCGGCAACCGCGGGCAGGCCAACTACTCCGCGGCCAAGATGGGCATCCAGGGCCTCACCCGGACGCTCGGCATCGAGCTCGGACCCTTCGGCATCACCGCCAACGCCATCGCCCCGGGGTTCATCGTCACCGAGATGACCGACGCGACGGCGCGCCGGCTCAAGATGGAGCCCGAGGAGCTGCAGCGGCTCAACGCCGAGGCGACCCCCGTGCGGCGCGTCGGCCAGCCCGAGGACATCGCCGCCGCGGCGGCGTTCCTGTGCAGCGACGAGGCGTCGTTCATCACCGGTCAGACGCTCTACGTCGACGGCGGGCGCAAGCTGGGCTGAGCCCGCTCCGGACGTGATCCCGGGCCACGGCCCCACGCTCGGGTCCGTGGCCGGCTTGCGTGTGCGTGGGTCGTCTGTCACCTTGGTGAGCGGTCGAGAGACCGAACCGTCCCGGACTACGCCGAGTCCTGCCCGGCCGGGACGACCCCCGAGACACACCGGGGCAGGAGTGGGGGACCCACAGGTTCCACCGCCGGTCCTCGACCGGCTCGGGGCGAAGCCGCCCAGTTCTCGTCACACGACGGGAGCGAGGTGGCGGGGCACCTTCCAGCCCTAGCCCGACAGCTCACCTCACAGGCGTGGGAAAGGACCAACCATGCCTGCGACCCCTCGCACCGTGCGAGCCTTCGCGCTCGCCCTCGCCGGGCTCGGCATCACCGCATCGACGATGAGCGCCGTGCCCGCCACCGCCGCCCCCGGCGGCACCACCTCCACCACGACCACGTCGACGCAGAAGGCGGCTCCCGTGAGCGCCAAGCGTCAGGTGGCCAACCGGGTGCTCAAGGCACGCGACATCGCCCTGCGCCAGCGCGGCGACGCCTACGCCTACGGCGCGGCGGGCCCGGCGAGCTTCGACTGCTCCGGCCTGATCCGCTACGCCTACAGTCGCGCGGGCATCCCCGTGCCGCGCACCTCGAGCGCCCAGGCTGGTGCCGCGCGCCGCATCGCGAAGAAGGACATGCGTCCCGGCGACCTGATGTTCTTCTACGGCAGCGGCGGGGTCTACCACGCCGCGATCTTCCTGCGCTGGTCGCGCGGGCAGGCGCTGATGGTGCACTCGCCACGCCCGGGCTCACGCGTCCACGTCGCCGCCTCGTGGACGTCCTCGTGGTTCGGCGGGACCCTGCGCCGCGCCTGAACGGCGCCCGGACGACGGGTGACAGGGCAGGATTGGTGGGCGCTTCCTGCTGATCTACCCTGTGGCGCGCCTTCCCCGATCGGGGGAGGCGCGCCCCCAGACTTTCCAGAGACTGCCGGCACCGGGCCACGGCCCGGCCCGCCGGCACGACAGCTCGACACCCCCGCTCGATCGGAGTTCCCCCGTGCGTCACCGTCGCCACCCCTCGTCCCGCGCAGTCGTCGCCGTCCTCGCGGCGGCCTCGCTGCTCCTCGCCGGCTGCAGCGGTGGCGACGACGACCCGGCGCCCAGTGCCTCGGCGCCGGCCGAGCCCAGCGCCTCCGAGACCACCGAGGAGCCGCCGGAGCCGACCTACTGGCCGCTGACCGGCCTCGAGCGCAAGGGTGACGCGCCCAAGCACCCCGTCGTCGTGACCAAGGTCGACAACACCTCCTCCAGCGCCCCGCAGGTGGGCCTGGGCTCGGCCGACCTGGTCGTGGAGGAGCTCGTCGAGGGCGGCTACACGCGCCTGGCGGCGTTCTACTACTCGAAGGTCCCCGCCAGCATCGGCCCGGTGCGGTCGATGCGTGCCAGCGACATCGGCATCGTGCCCGACGGGGCGACGGTCGTGACGAGCGGCGCGGCCCCCGTCACGATCCAGCGGATCAACGGAGCGGGGATCCCCTGGATCACCGAGGGCGACGCGGGCGTCTACCGCGAGACCTCGCGCTCGGCCCCCTACAACCTCTTCGCCCGCCTCGGCGACATCGCCAAGCGCCTCGAGGCCGGGGAGGAGCCGCCCGCCTACCTGCCGTGGGGCGAGAAGTCCGACCTGCCGAAGGGCGCGAAGGCCAGCACGCTCACCGCGAACTTCGGCGCGCACTCCACCAGCTGGCAGTTCCAGCGGGGCGGCTACGTCAACACCGACTCCTACGCCGCCGAGGGCGACCAGTTCCCGGCCGACTCCGTGCTCGTGCTGCGGGTGCGCGTCGGCGACGCGGGCTACCGCGACCCGGCGGGCTACCCCGTGCCCGAGACCAAGTTCGAGGGCAAGGGCGCAGCGCTGCTGTTCCACGGCGGGCGCGTCGTGAAGGGAACGTGGAGCAAGGACGGGCTCAACGGCGCGATCAAGCTCTCCACCAAGGGCGGCGACCTCACCGTGCCCGCCGGGCACGTGTGGGTCGAGCTGGTCCCGGCCGTCAACGGCGACGTCACCTTCGCGAAGTAGGTCCCCGGGCCGGCGTCACGGGGGTGGTGTGCGGTGACCGGAGGTCGGTCATAGTGGATGCATGCAGCTCGCATCGGGGATGTTGCTGGTCGCGACTCCGGTACTGCAGGACCCCAACTTCGCCGACACGGTCGTGCTGCTGCTCGACGTCACGGAGGAGGGCGCGCTGGGCGTGGTCCTCAACCGCCCCTCGCAGATCGCGGTCGCCGACGTCCTCGAGGCGTGGCGCGACGTGGTCGCCGAGCCCGAGGTGCTGTTCCGCGGCGGGCCCGTCGGGACCGACGGCGCCCTCGCCGTGGGCGCGCTGCGCGACCCGAAGGACCCACCCGTGGGGTGGCGCCCGGTCGCCGGGCTGCTGGGCATGGTCGACCTCGACACCCCGACCGAGCTCGTCGACGGCACGCTCAGCGCCATGCGCGTCTTCGCGGGCTACGCCGGCTGGGGCGCCGGGCAGCTCGAGGGGGAGGTCGAGGAGGGCAGCTGGTACGTCGTCACCAGCGAGGCCGCCGACGCCTTCCGCGACGACCCGAGCGGGCTGTGGCGCGACGTGATGCGGCGCCAGCCCGGCATGCTCGCCTGGCACGTCAACCGCCCCGTCGACCCCGACATGAACTGATCGGCCCCCGGGCAACCAGTCGGGCTCCGCGTGCGTCTCCACTGACGTGACGACCACCGTGAGGACCATCGTGCCGACCATCGGGAGGGCAGGAGCGGCCGCCGCGGCAGCCGCAGTGGTGTGCGGCCTGGCGGCGGTCCCGCCGGTGGGGGCGGCCGACCCGCCGCAGGGGGCGCGGGCCCTGACCGTGCGCCACGCCGCCCCGGACGCCAACCGTGTCGTCGACACGGTCCTGCGCTCGGAGCGCTACGACTACCAGCGTCAGAACTGGCGCGTCCGCGAGGCGGAGGGCCTGCCACGCTGGCTCAGGCTGCGCAAGGGCCGGCTCACCGGCACCGCGCCCCGCCTCGGGACGTGGCGGGTCACCCTCGACGAGCGCGGGGTGCGCAAGCAGCGCGGCGAGGTCCGTCGTACGACCCTGGTGGTCAAGGCGGTGACCCAGCGGGCCGCGCCGGGCACGGTCCTCGTGACCCGGGGGATGGACGGGCGTCCCGCCAACGGCGGGAGCGGTGGCGCGGTCGTCTCGGGTGACGGCAGCACCGTGCTGTTCTCCTCCTCGGCCACTAACCTCGTGGCCGGCACCCCCCAGCCGGACGTCAGCCGGCTCTACGTCTGGGACACCGCGACCCGACGCGTGGCGCTCCTCCACCCGGAGGCCTGGGCGCAGGTCCGGGGGATCAGCCGCGACGGCCGGCGGGTCCTGCTCCAGCTGACGGCCGGGCTGTTCCTCCTCGACCGCGCGGACGGGTCCCTGACCCAGGTCGCGCCGCGGGACGTCGGTGCGGCGCTGACCGAGGACGGCCTCCGCGTCCTCTACCAGGACCGGGGCAACGAGCTCGACTCCCCGGCTCCCCGGCTGATCGAGTGGACCGTCGCCACCGGGGCCACGCGGACGGTCGTCCCGGACGTCGGGACCCAGACGTTCGCGGGGATGTCGGGCGACGGCCGCCATGCCGTGATGGTCGGCCCGGACGGCAGCGTGCTGCTCGACACCACCACCGGCGCCGTGCGCGACCTCGGCCGCCTCGGCGTGGAGCTCGGCACGACGTTCCGGGTGGAGGTGTCGGACGACGGTCGGCTGGTGTCGGTGCTCGGGTCCGGGCTCGCCGGTGGCAGCGGCCACGGCGGCGACCCCGTCGGCGGAGTCCACGACACGGTGCTCGGCACGTCGCGCGGACCGTCCCGGGGCAACCAGGGCGCCGCCATCACCGCGGACGGGGGCCACTACGCCGTGGCCACCGCCCGGCGGCCCCTGCGCGTGGTCGACACGCTCACGGGGACACGTACGTCGCCCTTCACGGCCCGCCCCGGCGGCGAGCAGGACGGTGTCTCGCTGAGCGACGACGTCACGCGCGTCGCCTACTCCAGCGACGCCCACGACCTGCTGCGCGGCACCCGCCGCGGCGTCGCCAACGTCTTCCTCTGGGACGCCGCGCGTTAGGCTTGCCCATCATGAGCACCATCGGATTCTCCCCGGGCACCCAGACGATCGAAGAGCGTCAGACCGTCCCGACGGACGAGGGTGACCACGAGCGGTTCTCGCACTACGTGCCGAAGGACAAGCTCACCGAGGCGATGGTCATGGGCACCCCCGTCATCGCGCTGTGCGGCAAGGTCTGGGTGCCGTCGCGGGCCCCGGAGAAGTATCCGGTCTGCCCGGAGTGCAAGGAGATCTGGGACTCGATGAAGTCGGGCGACAACCCCGGCGGCGGGTCCGGTTCGGACGGCTCGGGTCCCGAGGCGTGACGGGGCGGCCCGACGCGCCGCTGCCCCCCGCGTGGCCCGACAGGGCCGCCTGGGGCACCGCGCCCTCGCTCCGCGCCTGGCAGCAGGCGGCGATGGACAAGTACCAGGCGGCCCAGCCGCGCGACTTCCTCGCGGTCGCGACGCCCGGCGCAGGCAAGACGACGTTCGCCCTGACCGTGGCCGCCGACCTGCTCAGCCGCCGCATCGTCGACCGCATCACCGTCGTCGCGCCCACCGAGCACCTCAAGACCCAGTGGGCGGAGGCGGCCGCGCGCGCCGGGATCCCGATCGACCCGGCCTACTCCGCCGGCAAGGGCAGGACCTCCGACGACTACGTCGGCATCGCGGTGACCTATGCCGGCGTCGCGGTCAACCCGCTGGCCATGCGCATCCGCACCGAGCGCTTCAAGACGCTCGTGATCCTCGACGAGATCCACCACGCCGGTGACGCGCTGTCGTGGGGCGAGGGGGTGCGCGAGGCGTTCGACCCTGCCGCGCGCCGCCTGTCGCTCACCGGCACCCCCTTCCGCTCCGACATCAACCCGATCCCGTTCGTCTCCTACGCACCCGGCGACGACGGCATCCCCACCTCCGTCGCCGACTTCACCTACGGCTACGCCCACGCCCTCGCCGACCACGTCGTGCGCCCGGTGCTCTTCATGGCCTACTCCGGCGAGATGCAGTGGCGCACCCGCGCGGGCGACGAGATCACCGCGCGCCTCGGCGAGCCGCTGACCAAGGACATGCACGCCCACGCGCTGCGTACGGCCCTCGACCCGCGCGGGTCGTGGATGCCGGCGGTGCTCGCGGCGGCCGACACCCGCCTGTCGGAGGTACGCCGCCACGTCCCGGACGCCGGTGGGATGGTCATCGCCAGTGACCAGGAGACCGCGCGCGCCTACGCCGGGCTGCTGAAGAAGATCACCGGCGAGTCGCCGACGGTCGTGCTGTCGGACGAGAAGGGCGCGTCCAAGAAGATCGCGACCTTCACCGAGTCCGACAAGCGATGGCTGGTCGCGGTGCGCATGGTCTCCGAGGGTGTCGACGTGCCGCGCCTGGCCGTCGGCGTGTGGGCGACCACGACGTCGACGCCCCTGTTCTTCGCCCAGGCCGTGGGCCGCTTCGTGCGCGCCCGGTCGCGCGGCGAGACCGCCTCGGTGTTCCTGCCGTCGGTGCCCCACCTGCTGGAGTTCGCCTCCGACATGGAGGCCCAGCGCGACCACGTGCTGGGCCGCCGGGTCACCGACGACGACGACATCTTCGCCGCGGAGGACGACCTGCTCGCGCAGGCCAACGCCGAGGAGGGCACGTCCGACGAGCTCGAGATGACGTGGGAGGCGCTGGGCTCCACCGCGTCGTTCGACCACGTCCTCTACGAGGGCGCGCAGTTCGGTCACTCCGGGGAGGTGCACGCCGGCTCGGAGGAGGAGATGGACTTCCTCGGCATCCCCGGGCTGCTCGAGCCCGACCAGGTGCGCGAGCTCCTGCACTCGCGCCAGAGCGAGCGCGCCCGCAAGCAGCGCGCCGACGGCGGCGGCGACCGCGTCGTCGAGTCCGTCGCCGAGCTCAGCACCCACCAGCAGCTCGGCGTGCTGCGCCGCGAGCTCAACGGCCTCGTGGCCGCTTGGCACCACCGCACCGGGCAGGCGCACGGCATCACCCACAACGCGCTCCGCAAGGAGTGCGGCGGGCCGCCGGCCGCGGTGGCCAACGCCGAGCAGCTCCACGAGCGGATCAACCGGATCCGCGAGTGGGCCGTGCGCAAGACCTCCTGAGCGTCCCGCTGCCATAGTGGGTCCGTGCCCTCTGAGACCTCCCAGACGCTCGACCGCGGCCTGCGGGTGCTCCGCGTCCTGGCCGAGAGCCCCGAGGGCCTGACGATCACCGAGCTCTCGCACCGGCTCGAGGTCAACCGCACGGTCGTCTACCGGCTGATCAGCACCCTCGAGCAGCACGGCCTGGTCCGCCGCGACGCGCGCTCCCGGCTCTTCGTCGGGCTGGGCGTGCTCCACCTGGCCAGCGGCGTGCAGCCCCTGCTGCGCGACCTCGCGATGCCGGTGCTGCGGGGGCTCGCGGAGTCGCTCGGGTCGACCGCGCACCTGACGGTGGCCGACGGCGAGGAGGCGCTCGCGCTGGCGGTCGTCGAGCCGTCGTGGACCGACTTCCACGTGTCCTACCGGGTCGGTGCCCGCCACCCGCTGACGCAGGGCGCGGCAGGCAAGGCCATCGGGCTGGTCGACGTGGACGAGGCGGCGTACGCCGTCACGAGCGGCGAGCTCCAGACCGGCGCCCGCGGGCTCGCCGCTCCTGTCCGCGGGATCGAGGGGCTCCGCGCCAGCGTGGGCATCGTGACGCTCGACGGCGCCATCGACGAGGACGTCGTGGCGCCGCAGGTGATCGCCGCGGCGGCCGCGGTTGCCGAGCGGCTGCGCTGAGGGGTCAGGTGAACGGCTTGATCCCCGGGCCGGGACGGGTGGCGACGTCGCGGCGCCCGGTCACCTCGTGGCCCTCCGCGCAGCGCAGCACCAGACCGACCTCGGCCCCGCACCCCACGTGCTCGAACTCGACGGGCGAGCCTTCGGGATCGGCGAGGTAGCGATCACCCCAGGCCCGCACCGCGACGAGCACGGGGTAGAGGTCGAACCCCTTGTCCGTCGGCCGGTACTCGTGGCGCTCGCGCTGACCCGGCTCGCGGTAGGGCTCGCGGCGCAGGATGCCAGCGTCGACCAGCAGCGCCAGCCGGTCGGTGAGGACCTGGCGGGGGATCCCGGAGTGCCGGCGCATGTCGTCGAAGCGGCGTACGCCGTTGAAGACCTCGCGCAGCACCACGATCGTCCAGCGCTCGCCGAGCACCTCCATGGCCCGTCCGACCGTGCAGTTGGCGGTCGACCAGGCGAGCGCGGCCGGGCCGGGGGAGGGGGTGCTGCTCATGCCTCCACCCTAGGTCTCGTTGACAGACTCAGGCAAGGGTGCCACGCTGAGTCCATGACTCAGACCCAGGAGTCGGCGCGGCAGCACGCGACCGACAGCCGCACCTTCACGTGGACCACACCGGGCCAGGCCGACCTCACGCGCCTGCTCGAGCTCGACGGGCTCCAGCAGCTCCAGGCGATGCGCGACGGCGATCTGCCGCACCCGCCGATCATGGACACCCTCGGCTTCACCGACCTGCGTCCCGAGCCGGGGCGGGTAGTGGTCGAGATGCCGGCCGCGGAGTTCCACTACAACCCGCTCGGTGGCGTGCACGGCGGGGTGATCTCGACCCTCCTCGACACCGCTGCTGCCTGCGCGGTGCACACGACGCTCGCGGTCGGGGAGCTCTACACGTCTGTTGACCTGACGGTGAAGTTCCTGCGCCCGGTCACGGTGGACTCGGGACTGCTCACCTGCGAGGGCACGGTCATCCAGCGGGGACGACGTACGGCGCTGGCCCAGGCGCAGCTGCGCGACGAGTCCGGCAGGCTGGTGGCTCACGCGACGTCCACCTGCTTGATCATGCGGGCGGGGGACTGAGCCCCCGCCCGCACGGATCGATCCTCAGCGGCAGGTGACCTCCACGCGGTAGGTGACGTCGGCCCCGGCCCGCCACGTCGCGACGTCCACCGCGACGCGGTAGAGACCGTCCTTGCCGGCTCGGACGTTCTCGCCCCGGGGGATGAGGGTGACCGTGCCGCTCGCACGGCCATCTGGACGCTAGGTCGGCCCCCTCCCCGGAGGCATCGCCACAATCAGTCAAACCCGCTCGGGCCCACCCGTCGCAGCGCGGGCCAGCGGCACGACGCGGTAGGGGATCTGGGTCGCGAGCGCGATGACGGTCGTCGAGCGGTCGATGCCGGGCTCGGTGAGGACCAGGTCGATCACCCGCTGCAGGTCGGCGTTGGAGCGGGCGACGACGCGGGCCCACATGTCACCGGCGCCGGTGATCGTGTAGGCCTCGAGCACCTCGGGGATGTCGGCGAGGTGGCGGGCGACGGCGTCGTGGCCGCCCCGGTCCGCCGAGCCCTGGCGGATCTCGAGGGTGAGGAAGGCGGTGACGGGGAAGCCGATGGCCTCCGGCGAGAGGTCGGGTCCCCACCCGGTGATCACGCCGGCCGCGACGAGCCTGTCCAGGCGCGCCTGCACGGTGCCGCGGGCGATGCCGAGCCGGCGGCTCGCCTCCAGCACCCCCAGGCGCGGCTCCTTGGCGAACAGATCGATCATCTTGCCGTCGATCTCGTCCATCCGCGCTCCTCGACTGTGCAGATTGCCCAACGTTTCGACGTACTGTTGCACATCTTGCCGAGACTGGGCAGTGTTCGGCTCATGACGACTGACATCGCCTCGACCGGTGGCGCCCTGACCGTGGACGAGATGAAGGCCGACCTCTCCCTCGAGCAGCTGCGCCAGCTCGTCGGCCTCGTGGAGTACGACGCCGACGCCGACCCGTTCCCGGTGACCGGGTGGGACGCGATCTGCTTCGTGGTCGGCAACGCCACGCAGGCCGCCCACTACTACGCGTCGGCGTGGGGCATGGACCTCATCGCCTACTCCGGGCCGGAGAACGGCAACCGCGACCACAAGTCCTACGTGCTCAAGTCGGGCTCCATCAAGTTCGTCCTGAGCGGCGCCGTCGCCCCTGACAGCGACCTCATCGCCCACCACGCCAAGCACGGCGACGGCGTCGTCGACATCGCCCTCGAGGTGCCCGACGTCGACCAGTGCATCGCCCAGGCCCGCAAGGCCGGCGCGACGGTCCTCGTCGAGCCGGAGACCGTCGCCGACGAGCACGGCAAGGTGCGCATCGCGGCCATCGCGACCTACGGCGAGACCCGCCACACCCTGGTGCAGCGCACCGTCGACGGCGAGACCTACGCCGGCCCCTACCTCCCCGGCTACGCGGCCGTCGAGCCGCGCTGGCAGAAGAAGGCCGACCAGCCCAAGCGCCTGTTCCAGGCCCTCGACCACATCGTCGGCAACGTCGAGCTCGGCAAGATGGACGAGTGGGTCACCTTCTACAACAAGGTGATGGGCTTCGTGAACATGGCCGAGTTCATCGGTGACGACATCGCCACCGACTACTCCGCGCTCATGTCGAAGGTCGTCGCCAACGGCAACCACCGGGTGAAGTTCCCCCTCAACGAGCCGGCGATCGCGAAGAAGAAGTCGCAGATCGACGAGTACCTCGAGTTCTACAACGGCCCCGGTGCACAGCACCTCGCACTGGCGACCGGCGACATCCTCGCCACCGTCGACGCGCTGCGCGCCAACGGCGTGGAGTTCCTCAACACCCCGGACTCCTACTACTCCGACCCCGAGCTCCGCGCCCGCATCGGCGAGGTGCGCGTCCCGATCGAGGAGCTGCAGAAGCGCGGCATCCTCGTCGACCGCGACGAGGACGGCTACCTGCTGCAGATCTTCACCAAGCCCCTCGGTGACCGGCCGACGGTGTTCTTCGAGCTCATCGAGCGCCACGGCTCGCTCGGTTTCGGCAAGGGCAACTTCAAGGCGCTCTTCGAGGCCATCGAGCGCGAGCAGGACGCCCGCGGCAACCTCTGACGTCTTCTCCTCTCGCGCGGGCGGTGCGTGAGGGGGATTCCGGGTCTCCGGTTTCCTCCCCACTCACCGCCCGCGCGCGTGTCGCCGTACGGCGCGCCGGTGAGCGGTGAGTGAGGGGTGTTCCGAGCGGCCGAATTCCTCCTCACGCACCGCCCCGCAGATCTGAGAAGGTGGCACGCATGATGATCCGCCCGGCCGAGCTGGCCGCGATCAAGGCCGGCACCGTCGACCTCGCGTTCCGTCGGTGGGCGCGCCCGCGGGTGGTGGTCGGCACCCGGATGCGTACGTCCGTCGGCGTCGTCGAGGTGACGAGCGTCGAGCAGGTCAGCGTGTCGAGCCTGCGCGCCGAGGACGCCCGCCGGGCCGGCGCGCCGTCGCTGGCGGCGCTCAAGGAGGCGCTGGCGGCACGCTCGGACGATCCCGCCTGGCGGATCGGGCTGACGTACGCCGGTCCCGACCCGCGCGAGGCGCTGCGGGCGGCCGTGCCGGACGCAGAGGAGATCGCGGCGATCAACGCCCGGCTCGACCGCCTCGACGCGGCGTCGTCCCACGGCGCGTGGACGCGGGAGACGCTCGACCTGATCGACCTCCACCCCACGGTCCGGGCGCCGGACCTCGCCGCCCGGGTGGGCCGCGAGACCGCGGACTTCAAGAAGGACGTGCGCAAGCTCAAGGAGCTCGGTCTCACCGAGTCCCTCGCCATCGGCTACCTGCTGTCGCCGCGGGGCGAGGCCGTCGTCGACGCCGGCCTCCCGGCGCCGCGGCAGCGGGCCCCTCGGGAGTCCGGCACCCCGCTGCCGAGGAACATCGGCGCGCCGGCCACCCGCGCCCTGCGCGAGGTCGGGGTGACGACGCTGGAGCAGGTGGCGGGCCGGACCGCCGCCGAGCTGGCGGCGATCCACGGCGTCGGGCCGATCGCGATCACCCGGCTGCGCGAGGCGCTCGCCGAGAAGGGCCTGGCCTACCGCGACGAGTAGCACCCCGCTCTGCGGGGTGCGCAGGCGTCGGCTCAGTGGACGAGGAGGCCCACGCCGAGGGTGCCCATCACCACGGCGATCGCTGAGTCGAGCACGCGCCAGGCCTTGGGGCGGGCGAAGAGGCCGCGCAGGAGGCGCGCGCCGTAGCCCAGGCCGAAGAACCACAGGAGGCTGGCGACGAGGGTGCCGCCGAGGAACCACCAGCGGTCGGTCCCGAAGCTGTTGGCGACCGTGCCCAGCATCAGCACGGCGTCGAGGTAGAAGTGCGGGTTGAGCCAGGTCAGCGCCAGCGTCAGGAGCACGGCCCGGCCGGGCGTGAGGGCCGTCGCCTCGCCCGTCACCAGCGCTGCCGGGCGCCATGCCCGCATCGCGGCGTGGACGCCGAAGGCGATGAGGTAGAGCCCGCCCAGCACCTGGGCCACGGGCAGGACCGCGGGCCAGCGCTCCAGCACGATCCCCAGGCCGGCGACGCCGGCCGTGATCGCCACGACGTCCGAGACCAGGCAGGTCAGCACGATCGGCAGCACGTGCTCGCCACGGATCCCCTGACGCAGGAGGAAGGCGTTCTGGGCGCCGACGGCGACGATGAGGGCGAGTCCGGTCAGCAGACCGGTGAGAGCAACCTGGAACATGAGGACAACGCTAGGGCGCGTCCGAGGTTCAATCCAGCGAAGGATTCTGAGGAATCATTAGGATCTCTCATTATGAAAGACATCACCCAGCTCGACCCTGTGGCCCTGCGCACACTGGCGGTTGCGGTGCGCCTCGGCACCTTCGAAGCGGCTGCCCGGGAGCTGCACGTCACCCCCTCCGCAGTGAGCCAGCGCATCAAGGCGCTCGAGACCCGGATCGGCCGTGTCCTGCTGCACCGGGTCAAGCCGCTGGAGCCCACCGAGGCCGGCCTGGTGCTGGTGCGCCTGGCCACGCAGACCGAGCTCCTGGAGCGGGAAGCCGTCGCTGAGCTCGTCGAGGAGGCCGACGGCGACGGGACGTCGTACGCCTCGCTCCCGATCGCGGTCAACGCCGACGCGCTCTACGGCTGGTTCGTCGACGCGCTCGCCGAGGTGCAGTCGCGGCACCGCGTGGTCTTCGAGGTGGTGCGGGAGGACCACACCCGCACCGCGGAACGGCTGCGCCGCGGCGAGGTGGTGGCCGCGATCACCGGGGAGCCCAGGCCCGTGCCGGGGTGCCGGGTGGTGCGGCTGGGTCGACTCCGCTACGCCGCGGTCGCCACGCGCGACTTCCACGCGATCCACTTCCCCGACGGCGTCGGGTCCGGTGCGCTGGGGGAGGCGCCGATCGTGGCCTTCGACCGCAGCGACTCGCTCCAGCACGACTTCATCCGCCGGGTGACCCGCCGCCACCTCGCACCGCCGGTGACCTACGTGCCGTCGGTGCGGGAGTTCGACCGGGCGATCCGCGTCGGGATGGGGTGGGGGCTGCTGCCCGAGTCCGACGTGGTCGACCAGCTCGAGCGCGGCGACCTCGTCGAGCTGGTGCCGGGGCGCCGTCCCGAGGTGCCGCTGTTCTGGCAGCACTGGCGGCTCGGGTCGGCGCTCGTCGACGACCTCACCGACGCGGTGGTGGGTGCCGCGCGCGGCTGGATGGCCGGCTGAGGGCGGGCTGGCGCCCGTCGGTCAAGATCTCGTGATTTCCCTGACAGCCCCGGGAGCCGGACCTAGGCTCCGAGCGAGATCGAGCACGGAGCTCGTCTAGGACCTGATCGGGGAACACCCAGTGGCACGTCGTCGAAGTGCACCGTGGGCCGCCGCCCTCTGCGCCGGTCTGGTGCTCACCCTCAACGCCTGCGGCGGATCCGGCGAGGCCGCCGCCACCAAGGCGGACGACTTCATGCTGGAGGGCGAGAAGCTCGAGTCCATCAGCGGCCAGGTCGACGCGATGGGCATCGTCGAGTGGCACGGCCAGCTGCTCACGAAGAACCCGGACAACGGCGGCAAGCGCATCTTCGACCTCGACGGCCGCTACAGCCCGTCGACCGGCTACAGCGAGCTGTCGATGAACTCCGCGATCGGGGGTGCCGTCCAGCAGGTCGACTACCTGGTCGTCGCCGGTCGCACCTACTTCAACAGCGAGGTCTGGGGCCCCAGCGCCGCGGACTGCTGGGCCGACATCACCGACGACGAGCCGCGCAGCTGGGCGCTGCCGACCGACCTCGACCCGACGTGGCCCGTCACCGCCGCACGGGCGGTCAAGCTCGCCGGCGACGGCGTCGCCGTCGGCGTCCCCGCCGCCGCGGTGCTGACCGGCATGCCGCGCGGCCTCTTCCCCTCCGTGCCCGCAGCCCTCGACGGCATCGAGGCCCGGGCGGTCGTCACCCCGCACGGACACCTGGTCGAGGTCGGCGTCGACGTCCTCAACATGTGGAACGCGCTCCCCGAGGAGGAGCTCGCCGCCATCGAGACCCGCAAGGCCGGGTGGTGGGCGATGACGATGAAGGAATCCCCGGACGACACCAGCATCACGCCGCCCAAGCACGTCTTCGACCCGGCCGTCACCCCGCCCAGCCAGTGCAAGCGGGCCTGACCCACCGCCTCCGCGACCGGGACGTCGACCGACGACGGCGGTCCTAGAGCACCTTCGACAGGAACGACTGCGTCCGCTCGTGGCGGGGTGCGGCGAGCACCTCGCGCGGGTCGCCCTCCTCCATGATCACGCCGTCGTCCATGAAGACGAGCTTGTCGCCCACCTCGCGGGCGAAGCCCATCTCGTGGGTCACCACCATCATGGTCATGCCCTCGGAGGCCAGGTCCTTCATGACCGCGAGGACGTCGCCGACCAGCTCGGGGTCGAGCGCCGAGGTGGGCTCGTCGAAGAGCATCATGTCGGGACTCATCGACAACGCGCGGGCGATCGCGACGCGCTGCGACTGCCCGCCGGACAGGTGGGCGGGGTAGGCCGACTCCTTCTCCGCCAGCCCGACCTTCGCCAGGGTGGCGCGGGCCACCTCGACCGCCTCGTCCTTCTTGCGGCCCTTGACCTTCTCCTGCGCGATGGTGAGGTTGCGCAGCACCGTCATGTGCGGGAAGAGGTTGAACTGCTGGAAGACCATCCCGATCCGTGCGCGCAGCTTGTCGACGTCGGCGTCGGGGTCGGTGATCTCGGCGCCCTCCACGAAGATCTTGCCCCTGGTCGGCGTCTCCAGGAGGTTGACGCAGCGCAGCAGGGTCGACTTGCCGGAGCCGGACGGCCCGATCACGCAGACCACCTGGCCGTGCCCGACGTGGAAGTCGATGCCCTTGAGCACCTCGTTGTCACCGAAGCTCTTGTGGAGGTCCTGAACGTCGATCGCCGCGGTCGTGCGGTCGTGCGCGTGGGTCGGGGTGGTCATCAGCGGGCCCTCTCCGCTCGGCTCTCCATGCGGCGTACGACGATCGACAGCGGCACCGTGATCAGCAGGTAGCACAGGCCGATGACGATGATCGGGGTCAGGTTGGCGGCGGTGTTCATGCCTTCGCGGCCGAACTTGGTGAGCTCGTAGTCCTCCAGCGCGAGGCCGAGGATGTAGACGAGCGAGGAGTCCTTGGTGAGCAGGATCAGCTCGTTGGTGAGCGGCGGCAGGATGATCCGGAACGCCTGCGGGACGACCACGCTGATCATGGCCCGGCTGTGGGACATGCCCAGCGACCTGGCGGCCTCCATCTGCCCCTTCGGCACCGCCTGGATGCCGGCACGGATCGTCTCGGCCATGTAGGCGCCGCCGACGAGCCCCAGCGCCAGGGTGACGATGCCGAGGTTGCCGAAGGGGATCTGACGGTCGGGGAAGGCGAGGCTGAAGCCGACGCTGAGCGCGATGAACACCACCAGGGCCGGCAGGCCACGGAAGAGCTCGATGATGCCGGTGGCGATCCACCGGTAGGGGCCCACGGTGGACAGGCGCATCAGGGCCAGGACGAGCCCGAGCACCAGGCCGAACGTGAACCCGCACGCGGTGTAGATGAGCGTGTTCTTCAGCGCGATCGTGATGACGTCCGGGAACTGCGCCTTCACGACCTCCCAGTCCCAGAACGCCCGCTGGAGCTGGTCCCAGTCAGCGACCAGGAAGATCCCGACCAGGACGAGCACGAGGACGGCGTACTGGACGTAGCGCAGCCGCGCGGCACGCTGGCGGGGACTCGCCATGGATCACTCCTGTCAGGGCACGGACGGTGGGCCTGGTCGCTCCGCAGAGCTCATTCCGGGGAGGTCACTCCGGAGCGGTGCCGAACCACTTCTCGTATGCCGCGTCGTAGTCGTCGCTGGCGATGGCGTCGTTGACGATGCTGAGGAGCTCGTCGTTGCCGTCCTTCTTCACCGAGAAGCCGTAGACGTCGCCGGTCTCGAACTCCGCGCCGACCTCGACGTCGGGGTTCTGGCTGGCGAAGTAGTTGAGCAGGCCGTTGTCGTTGACACCGGCGTCGGCCTTGCCGGTCTTGACGGCCTGCTGCATCAGGGCGGAGTCCTCGAAGGAGACGATCTTCGCGTCCTCCGGGGCGTTCTCGCGGGTGAAGTCGGCGCCGGTGGTCGCGTCCTGCACGGCGATGGTCTTGCCGGCCAGGTCGTCGAGCGTCGTGTAGCCGGCGCCGGCCTTCATCAGCAGCGCCTGCTTGGCCTCGAAGTACTGCTCGGAGAAGTCCATGACGGCCTCGCGCTCGGGCGTGATCGACATCGCGCCCGCGGCGACGTCGCACTGCCCGGTGTTGAGCGCCTCGCCGGAGACGATGGTCTCCCAGCCGATGTCGACGACCTTGGTGTCCCAGCCCTCGGCGTCGGCGGCGATCTTGAGCACGTCGACGTCGAAGCCGACGACCTCGCCGCCCTCGGTGAACTCGAAGGGCTCGTAGGGCAGGTGGGTGCAGATGGTCAGCGTGCCGCCCTCGACGAGCGTGACGCCTGACTCGGTGGTGGTGGAGGTGTCGTCCTTCGCGCACCCCGCCGCGAGCAGGGTGAGAGCGGCGAGGCTGGTCCCGATGGCACGTGCACGAGTGTTCATGGGAACAACCCTAGACCTGCCGCGCCCCGGGCTCGACGGGCATGATCGAGCCGTGCCCACCTACGTCGCCTTCCTGCGCGCCATCAACCTCGGCGCGACGCGCAAGTTCCCCAAGGACGCCATCAAGGCGGCCACCGAGTCCGCCGGGGGGACGGACGTCGAGACCTACATCAACACCGGCAACGTCCGCCTGACCCACCCGGCGCGGTCGGCGGCGCAGGTCCAGCAGGCGCTGGAGGTGGCCTACGCCGCCGCGGCGGGCTTCGACGTCCCGACGGTCGTGTTCACGACGAAGGACCTCGCCGCGCTCACGGCGCGCGCCGAGGAGCTGCACGCCGAGCACGACCCGGCAGGGCAGCACTACGTGACGCTGTACGCCGCCGCGCCTCCCGCCGCGGCCGTCGAGGCGGCGCACGCCCTCGAGCACGACGGCGAGGTGGTCGTCGTCGACGGCCGGGCGGCCTACGTGCTGCTCGACGGCAACATCCACACCTCCCGGCTCCTCGCGTCCAAGGAGCTCGCGGCGCTCGGCCAGGGCACGGCGCGCACGGTCAAGGTGCTGCGCACGGTCACCGAGAAGTGGTGCTGACCCGCGACCTCAGGCGATCTCGACGCCGGCGCCGGCCAGCTCGGTGATCGCGGCGGCCGTCGACTCCTCCGCGACCCCGGCGCACAGGGCGGTCAGCACCCGGGTCGTGAAGCCGGCGCCCGCGCTGTCGAGGGCGGTCGCGCGCACGCAGTGGTCGGTGGCGATGCCGCACACGTCGACCTCCGCCACCTCCCGGGCCCGCAGCCAGTCGGCCAGCGGCTCGCCCGACGACGTACGCCCCTCGAAGCCGCTGTAGGCCGCCTCGTGCTCGCCCTTGAAGAACACCTCGTCGAAGGGCTGCGGGTCGAGGTTGGGGTGGAAGGCCGCCCCCTCGGTGCCGACCTTGCAGTGCACCGGCCATGACTCGACGAAGTCGGGCTTCACCGACCAGTGCGAACCGGGGTCGACGTGGTGGTCCTTGGTGGCGACGACGACGTCGTAGGCGGGTGCGTCGTCCCCGCGCGCGTGCCAGCGGTGCAGCAGGTCGTTGATGTCGGCCGCCACCCGGGCGCCGCCGGCGACGGGCAGCGACCCGCCCTCGCAGAAGTCGTTCTGGACGTCGACGACGATGAGGGCGCGGGCCATGGACCGAGGCTAGCGGGCGGCGCGCGCGTGAGCAGCCCTCCCGCCTCGCGGCGGGAGGGCTGTCCCGGGGACCCCCGGCGCCGGCGTCAGCGGCGGGTCGCGGTGACGATGCGGTACTCCCAGTCGCAGACCAGGCCCTCGCCCACGCCGCGGTCGTGCGACTCGGCGAGCGCGACCAGGTCGGCCCGGAGCGCGGCGCGCCCCTGGTCGTCCAGCCGGCCGGCCGCCGCGAAGGTGGGTCCGTAGTAGGTGAGGAACAGGTCGGCGAACCCGGCACCGTCGGCGAAGCGCTGGGTGACCGTGGCGGTCACCGACCGGACGTCGGTGACGCCGTCGCCGAGCAGCCCGGCGACGACCTCCTCGGTGCCCCAGCGGGTGGCGGGCTGGGCGCCCGGCGGGGGCGAGACGTGTGCGCCCACCGTCCGGAGGATGCCGCCGACGAAGCCCTCGGGCGTCCAGCTCGCCAGCCCGATCCGGCCGCCCGGGCGGGTCACCCGGACCAGCTCGCGCGCGGCGGCGTCGTGGTCGGCGGCGAACATGACGCCGATCGCCGACATCACGACGTCGAACGAGGCGTCCTCGAAGGGGAGGTCCTCGGCGGCGGCCTCGTCCAGCTCGACGACGAGGTCCTCCGCCTCCGCGCGGCGCCGGGCGATCTCGAGGAGGGCGGGCACGTAGTCGATGCCGACGGACGCGGCCGACCGGCGCGCGGCGGCCAGGGCGACGTGGCCCGTGCCGGTCGCGACGTCGAGCACCCGGTCGGTCGGACTGACGCCGACGTGGTCGACGAGGTGCTCCGACACGGGCACCGTCAGGGCGGCGATCTTGTTGTAGTCCCCGCTGCTCCAGACCTGCTGCTGCTTGGCACGCAGCTCGGTGAGGTCCGGGGTGCTCGTGGTGGTGCTGGTTGTGGTGCTGGTGGTGGTGCTGGTCATGCTGGTTCCTTTCGTGGTGCCGTCCGGCGTCTCCTGTGCGCCGGCGACGGACGTGGTGGCCGCCGAGACGTGCTCGAGCCGGAGTCCGGCCCGCCCCACCGCCTCGGTGACCAGGGCGACCGAGTCGGCCTCGTAGAGCAAGAAGCACGTCTCGTCCTCGGGGACGAAGAGCGACTGCACGTAGCGCACCGGTCGACCCTCCCGGGTCAGGTCGGCGACGGCCCGTTCCGCCAGCGCGACGTGGTGCCGCGCGACGGCGTGGTCGCCCAGGGCGACGTAGAGCTCGACGAGGTACTCGGCCATGGCTCCACGGTGCGCGCCGCGGGAGGGTGTCCGAAACTGCGGATGACCCGAGGAAATGACCCCGGGACAACCCCAGTTGACAGCCCCGGCCCGCTCCCCGGGGACGGACCGTCGACGATCAGCCGAGCGCGTCGTCGAGCTCGACGAGGCGTGGCGCGAGCTCCATCCGGGAGCGGATGCCCAGCTTGGTGTAGGCGTTGCGCAGGTGGAACTCCACCGTGCTGACGGTGACCACCAGGGCCCGGGCGATCTCCTTGTTGGCCAGTCCCTGCGCAGCGAGGTCGGCCACCCGGCGCTCGGTCGTGGTGAGCCGTCCGGGGGAGCTGGGGCGGCGGGCGCCGACCCGCTCGAGGTCGGCGCGCGCGGCGGCCGCCCAGCCGGGCGCACCCTGCTCGTCGAACAGCCGCACGGCGCGGTCGAGCGAGTCGCGGGCCCCGCCCCACTTGCGAGCCCGGCGCTGGGCGCGGCCGAGGGCCAGCCAGGTCCGGGCCGCCTCGGCCGCGAGACCGCGCTCGTCGTACGCCGCGGCGACGGCTGCCAGCGTCCGCGCCTCGGAGTCGGCCCACCCGGCGGCGAGGGAGACCGTCGCGGCGCCGCGGCCCGCGGTGAGCCGGGCCCACGCGTGGTCCTGCAGGTCGGCGGCCTCGCGCACGGCGTCGACGACCTCGCCCGCCTCGTCGAGGTGGCCGACGTCGACGAGCGCCTCGACGAGGTCGGGGGCGGCGGGGAACGCACCCGGGTCGAGCACCCCCTGGTCGCGGGTGTGCGCCCAGACCGCGCGCAGGTGCTCGACCGCCTCCTCGGCGCGGTGGTCGAGCAGGGCCGCCACGCCCAGGGCCCGGGTGGCCTCCAGCCAGTCCCACCGGACACCCGTCTCCTCGGCCTGGGCGACGGCCCGCTGGCCCCACTCGCGTGCCGCGGTCGCGTCGCCCCGTCCGGCGGCGAGCAGGCTGCGGCACCGCTCGTACATCGGCCAGTGGAGCAGGCTGCTGTCGATCGAGGCGGCCCACTCGTCGAGCAGCTCCGCGGCGTCGTCCCACCGGCCCAGGCGCAGCTCCAGCTCGCACAGGTGCAGCCGGGCCAGCGCGTAGGGACTGGGCTCGCCGCGGTCGGCGGCCAGCGCGCGGAACGCCTCGAACCGCTCCCGGGCAGGGCCGGGCTCGCCCCGCCACACGTGCTGCTGCCCGGCCACCCGCGCCGGGGTCCGGGCGAGGTAGGTCGAGCCGCACGCGAGCGCCTCGTAGCGCTCGAGCAGGTCGTCGACGGGCCGCCCACGCAGTGCCGAGGTCCACACCCGCGTGTAGAGCGCCAGCCGCTGGTCACCGCCGGAGCCGCTCGCCGAGGCCGCGACGGCCTCAGCCGCCCGGGCGTCGGCGACGGCGACGTTGCGGACCTCGATGACCGCCTCGTTCTCCGCCAGGTGGCACAGCACCCGCAGCCGCAGGGCGTGGTCGTCGCCGGCCTCGTCGAGCGCGCGCTGCAGGAGGGCGAGGATGTCGTCGTTGCCGTGCACCACACCGCCGGTGAGGAGCACGTGGGCGCGCACCCGGTCGGCGCGGTCGGGCAGGCTCGCCGCCCTCGGTGCCAAGAGCTCGGTGAGGCGCTGCTTCTCGCCGGCCATCTGCAGCAGCTTGGCCAGGAGCATCACGCGTCCCGCGTCCTCGTCGCCGGGCGGTGTGAGGCGGAGGGCGTGGCCGGCGAGGTCGGCGGCGAGCCGGATGGCGCCCCGGGCGGTGGCTCGCGCGACGGCGCCGTCGAGGCGTCCGGCGAGTGCCCGGTCGGGTTCCGTCGCCGCCAGGGCCAGGTGCAGCACCCGGCGCTGGTCGTCGGAGACCACGGCGGCCAGGTCGGTGTGGAGACGTCGTACGTCCTCCGCCGACGCCGCCCGCCGCGCCGCCTCGGCGAGCAACGGGTGCGCCGGCCGGACGCGGTCCCCGTCGAGGTCGACGACGCCGGTGGCGGACGCGTGCTCCAGCGTGTCGGACCCGGCCAGCTCCCGCGCCTGCGGGGCGCGCAGGTCGGCAGCGAGGGCCAGTGCGAGGAGCAGCCGCCGCGTGGTCGGGTCGAGGTCGGCGACCCGGAGGCCGAGGAGGTCCTCGACGGCGTCGGGCACGGGCAGCTCGTCGCCGATCGTCGCCGGGTCGCGGCCGGCGAGCAGCCGGCCGACCTCCAGCGCGAAGAGCGGGTTGCCCAGGGTGGTGTCGTAGACGCGACGGAGCAGGTGGTGGGGGAGCCGGAGGCCGAGGCGGGACGCGAGGATCTGCCGCGTGCCGCCGAGCGTCGTCGCGCGCACGACGAGCCGGTCGACGCGCTCGTCGCCGAAGGCCCGCTCCACGGGGCTGAGGGGGCCGGGGCGGCGGGCGAGGAGGAGGGTCACGCCGTCCTGGAGCCGGCGTCCGGCGTAGGCCAGCGCGGCCTGCGAGGAGCGGTCCAGCCACTGCACGTCGTCGACCGCGACCAGGAGGTGCTGCTCGCGGGCGAGGGAGCGCAGGGCCGAGAGCAGCGCGAGCGAGACCACCTGGTCGGTGGGCGGGTGCTCACCGGGCTCGGCCCGGTAGAGCGCCACCTCCAGCGCGTGCAGCTGGGGCGGGGGGACCGACGCCAGCTCGTCGACGGCGACCTCGTCGAGCAGGTCGATCAGCCCGGCGAACGGCAGCCCGGTCTCGGACGCACTGGCCCGGGCGGCCAGGACGCGCACCCCGCGGTCGCGGCACCGGGCCAGTCCGTGCTCCCACAGGCTGGTCTTGCCGACGCCCGGTTCACCCTCGAGCACCAGGGCCCGCACCGAGGTCGGCTCGCGGTCGAGCACCTCGGCGATCATCGCGAGCTCGGCGTCGCGCGCGACGAGACCCATCTCGGCATGATGGCAGCCGACGGGCCCCGGTCGCACCGGGAAAAGGTCCCTCAGCCGGTCACGGGCCGAGGTGGACCGTCGGGATCACCGGCTCACCGGCCGACATCATGGTCACCGAGCGGGGCAGCTCGGCCACCGAGGCGCGGTGGCGAGCGCGGGCCTCCTCGAGGGTGGCGCGGCCGACGACCTCCCCGTCGCGCACGAGCGGCACGAGGAGGGGGCGGTCGTCGCCGTCGTCCTCGGGCACCGCGCCGATCCCGACGACCTCCGCCTCGGCCACGCCGCTGGGACCCCGCCGGCGCAGGGCGTACTTCCGTCCGCCGATCGAGATCTTGTCCGTCGACTTCTTCGCCACCGACACCAGCTCGCCGTCCGCGTCCTCACGTGCCACGAGCTTGTAGACGAAGCCGCACGTCGGGTGGCCCGAGCCGGTGACCAGCTGGGTCCCCACCCCGTAGGCGTCGACCGGCGCGGCCGCGAGGGCGGCGATGGCGTGCTCGTCGAGGTCGCTGGTGACGACGATCCTGGTCGCGCTCGCGCCGAGCTCGTCGAGCTGGGCGCGCACGTCACGCGCGACCTCGCCGAGGTCGCCGGAGTCCAGGCGGACCGCCCCGAGGCCCGTGCCGGCCACCTCGACGGCGAGGCGGACGGCCTCGGCGACGTCGTAGGTGTCGACCAGCAGTGTCGTGCCGACCCCGAGGGTCTGCACCTGGGCGCGGAACGCGTCGGCCTCGGCGTCGTGGAGCAGGGTGAAGGAGTGGGCGGCGGTGCCGGTGGACGGCACTCCGTAGAGGGCGCGCGCGGCCAGGTTGCTGGAGGCGTCGAAGCCGGCGACGTACGCCGCCCTGGCGGCCGCGACCGCCGCCTGCTCGTGGGTGCGGCGCGACCCCATCTCGATGCACGGCCGGTCGCCGGCCGCCAGCGTCATCCGCGACGCGGCCGACGCGATCGCGGAGTCGTGGTTGTAGATCGAGAGCAGGACGGTCTCGAGGAGGACCGCCTCGGCGAACGTCCCCTCGACCACCAGGAGCGGCGAGTAGGGGAAGTACGCCTCGCCCTCGGCGTAGCCCCAGACGTCGCCGGAGAAGCGGTAGGAGGCCAGCCAGTCGAGCATGTCGGGGTCGACGACGCCCTCGAGCGCGGCCACGGCGGCGGCGTCGAAGCAGAAGTCCTCGATCGCGTCCAGCGCCCTCCCGACCCCGGCCACGACGCCGTACCGCCGTCCCGGCGGGAGCCGCCGCGGGAAGAGCTCGAAGACCGCTCTCCGGTCCGCCGTGCCGGACTGTCGCGCCGCCTGGACCATGGTCAGCTCGTAGTGGTCGGTCAGGAGCGCCGTGGACGTACGGGGTGGGCTCGTCACGACCGACACTGTGCCACGATGGACCTCGTGTCAGCCGCCAGTCCCGTAGAGGTCGAGCCGACCCTGACCCCCGACGAGATCACCTTCCTGGCCAAGCCGTGGGTGACGCTCGTGTGGGACGACCCGGTCAACCTGATGTCCTACGTCTCCTACGTGTTCCAGAAGTACTTCGGCTACGACAAGGCCAAGGCCGAGAAGCTCATGCTGGAGGTGCACACCGAGGGCAGGTCGGTGGTCTCGACGGGCACGCGCGAGGAGATGGAGCGCGACGTGCAGGCCATGCACGAGTACGGGCTCTGGGCGACGATGGAGAAGGCGTCCTGAGGTGAGCGGCTTCGAGCGACACCGCAGGTCCGGCCACGTCATCGCCACCTTCACCGGCTTCGAGGCGGACCTCCTGCGCTCCCTCGCCTCGCAGATGGTCGAGCTCCTGCGCAACGAGCGCGCCGAGCCCGCGGCACCGACCGCCGACGCGTTCGAGGCGATGATGACCGAGTTCTCGGGCGCGACGACGATCCCCGACGACCCGGTGCTCGCGCGGCTCTTCCCGACCGCCTACCCCGACGACGAGGAGTCGGCCGCCGACTTCCGCCGCTTCACCGAGGGCGGGCTGCGCGACGGCAAGGCCGCGGCCGCCGGCGCGATCATCGACACCCTGGAGGAGGCCGGCCTCCCGCCCGAGCTGACCGAGGACGGCCTCGTCATCGACGTCGAGCTGACCCACGCCGAGGCCGAGACCTGGATGCGCGCCTTCACCGACATCCGGCTCGCGCTCGCCACCCGGCTCGGCGTCGAGGCCGGCGACGAGCACTACTGGCACTCGCTCCCCGACGACGACCCGCGCGCCCAGGCGCACGACATCTACGAGTGGGTCGGCTACCTGCAGGAGACCGTGGTCGAGGCGCTGACCGCCGGATGACCCCGGTCCCCGACTTCGTCGTGGCGATCCGGGACAAGATCGGCCACGACCCGCTGTGGCTGCCCGGCGTCACCGCCGTCGTACGTCGCGGGGACCAGGTGCTGCTCGTGCGGCGCGCCGACAACGGTCACTGGACGCCGGTCACCGGGATCCCCGACCCGGGGGAGGAGCCCGCGATCGCCGCGGCCCGCGAGGCGCTGGAGGAGACCGGTGTCCGGGTCCGGGTGGACCGGCTGGCTGCGACCGGCGTCCACGGCGAGATCGTGCACGACAACGGCGACCGGGCGACCTACCTCGACCTGACCTTCGCCTGCACGTGGCTCGACGGCGAGGCCCACGTGGCCGACGACGAGTCGAGCGACGTGCGGTGGTGGCCGCTGTCGGCCCTGCCGCCGATGAGCGAGATCATGACCGCGCGGATCGACGCCGCGACGAGCGGCGAGACCGCGGCCCGGTTCGTCGCCCCGGCCGGTTCGCTCGACGACGAGCCACCGCCCGTCCTCGCACCGCCGGCGCCCGTGCTCGGCGTCGACGCCTGTCCGGCCGGGTGGGTCGGGGTGGTCATCGACCCGCAGCGCCGGACCTCGGTCTTCGTCGCGCCCGACATCACCGGCCTCGTTGAGCTCGTCCGCGAGCACCACGACGTCCCCGTCGTCGCCGTCGACATCCCGATCGGGCTGCCCGACACGGGCGGGCGGCTGGCCGACGCCGAGGCCCGGCGGGCGCTCGTCGGCAAGTCGTCGTCGGTCTTCTCCACCCCCGTGCGGGCCGCGGTCGAGGCCGCGACCTACGAGGAGGCCCGGGCGGCCAACCTCGCGGCGACCGAGGGACGCACCAGCGTCAGCGCCCAGGCCTACGCGTTGCGCGAGAAGGTGCTGCAGGTCGACGCGTGGGTCCGGGGACGGCCCGGGGCACGGGTGATCGAGGTGCACCCCGAGGTGAGCTTCGCCCGGATGGCCGGCGCGCCCCTGCTCGCGCGCAAGAAGGACGCCGACGGCGTCCGCGCCCGCCGCGAGGCGCTCGCCGCCCACGGGATCGTGGCCCCGGCGTGGTTCCGCGGGGCCGGCTTCGGCGAGGACGACCTGCTCGACGCGTGCGCCGTCGCCTGGACCGCCGTACGCCACGCGCTCGGGGTCTCCGAGTCCTACCCCGAGGTGCCGGAGGTCTTCTCCGACGGGATCCCCGCGGCGATCTGGGTCTGAGCCGGCCGGCCCTCGTCAGCCGGAGTGCGTGAGCACGCCGTAGCGCTCGCGCGAGGCGAGCGCCCAGCGGGAGGCGGGGACCGAGACGAGGGCCAGGCCCAGCATCAGCCCGGCCAGCACCAGCCAGCCGGTCTCGCCCATCTCGACGCAGAGCAGCGTCACGACCGGCGGGCCGATGACGGCGATCACGCTGAAGCCGAGCCCGGCGAAGCCCTGGTACTGGCCCTGCCGCTCGTGGGGCGCCAGGCCCATCTGCAGGCCCCACTGGCCTCCGGAGCCGATCATCTCGCCGACGACGTGCACCAGCGACCCGACGACGAGCACGACGATCGCGAACGTGGCGTCACCGCGGTCGGCGAGGGCCACGATGGTGAAGCCGGCGGCGATCCACACGGCGCCGCGGACGAGCGCCCTCGCGCCGGCCTCGACCGACTCCGCCCGGCGTGAGAGCCGCACCTGGAAGAGCGCGACGCAGGCGGTGTTGAGGATCAGCAGGATGGCGACCATCACCGGCGGAGCCGCCGTGCGCTCGGAGATGTAGAGCGCCAGGCCGAGCTCCATGACGAAGAAGTGGAGGGAGAAGAGTCCCGTCAGCGCGACCACGACGACGTAGGGCCAGTCGCGCAGCACGGCGAGCCGCGGCTCGCCCTCCAGCCGGACGTAGGCCGGGAGGTCCGGCAGCCGGGTGGTGTTCCAGGCGGCGAAGCCGGTGAAGACCGCGTTGAGCACGAACACCGAGACGTAGGCCCATGACTCGTCCACCACGAGCGCGGCACCGCCGAAGACCGAGCCCAGGCCGATCGCGGTGTTGGTCACGGCTCGCAGGTAGGCCTTGAACTGCACGCCGCGCCCACCGGTGGCGAGCTGGGCGATGACACCCTGCTGAACGGAGCCGGCCGAGCGCTCGAAGAGGGTGAGCAGGGCCAGCAGCAGCGCGAGCTGCCACGGCGTACGCGCCAGGACCGGCAGCGCGCTCACCAGGGCGGCGCCCGCCATGAAGACCGTCAGGACGCGGCGTGGCCCGTGGCTGTCGCCGAGCTGCCCGGCCGGCACCTGGACGAGGATGCCGACGACGGCGGCGACCGCCAGCGCGAGCGCGACCTCGGCCGCGGTGAAGCCCACCTGCCGGGTGAAGTAGAGGGCGCTGGTCGTCATGACCGCCCCGGCGCCGAAGCGGTTGGCGAACGAGCCGAGCGCGAGGACGCGCAGGTCACGCTCGAGGGGGATGCCGCGGCGGGTCAGT
The DNA here is from genome assembly GCF_024199985.1 of Nocardioides pinisoli. Lineage (GTDB taxonomy): Bacteria > Actinomycetota > Actinomycetes > Propionibacteriales > Nocardioidaceae > Nocardioides > Nocardioides pinisoli. Next base: position 197,083 of record NZ_JANARS010000005.1, on the reverse strand, counting down.
GGCGCCTGCGCCTGCGGCAACGACATGAAGCTCCCCCTCGTGAACTCTCTCGACGTCAAGACTATGTCGTGAGACGCGTCGGGGTCGCATCGAGGGTCTGCCTACCCTTGACGGCGTGCTGACCATCGCCCAGGAGATCTTCGACGCCATCGTGGCGCACGCCAAGCGCGACCATCCCGACGAGGCGTGTGGCGTCGTCGCGGGACCCGAGGGCAGCGACCGTCCCGTGCGCTTCATCCCGATGGTCAACGCCGCCGGCAGCCCCACGTTCTACGAGTTCGACTCCACCGAGCTGCTGCAGCTCTACAAGGACATGGACGCCCGCGACGAGGAGCCGGTGGTCGTCTACCACTCCCACACCGCCACGGAGGCCTACCCGAGCCGCACCGACATCGGGCTCGCGAGCGAGCCCAACGCCCACTACGTGCTCGTGAGCACACGCGCGCACGGGAATAGTGGGGGCCCGGTGGAGTTCAGGTCCTACAGAATCATCGACGGTGTCGTGACCGAGGAACAGGTCACCATCGTCCCCCTGACGAACCCCCAGCAGACCGAGGAAGCGAGCACCCCCTGATGGCCATCGAGGTCCGGATCCCCACCATCCTGCGCACCTACACCGACGGCGCCAAGGCCGTCGAGGGAGCGGGCGGCACGCTGTCCGCCCTGATCGACGACCTCGAGGGCAACCACCCCGGGATCAAGGACCGCCTCGTCGAGGACAAGTCCGGCTCGATCGACCTGCGGCGCTTCGTCAACGTCTACATCAACGACGAGGACGTCCGCTTCATCGGCGGCCTCGACGCCGAGCTGTCCGACGGCGACCAGGTCGTGGTGCTGCCCGCCGTCGCCGGAGGCTGATCCGCCCGCGATGCGTTTCGACAGCCTGCTGGAGTCGGTCGGCAACACCCCGGTCGTGGGCCTGCCGCGGCTCTCGCCCAGCCCCGACGTACGCCTCTGGGCCAAGCTGGAGGACCGCAACCCGACCGGCTCCATCAAGGACCGCCCGGCCCTGAAGATGATCGAGCAGGCGGAGAAGGACGGCACCCTCCGTCCCGGCTGCACGATCCTCGAGCCCACCAGCGGCAACACCGGCATCTCGCTCGCCATGGCGGCCAAGCTCAAGGGCTACCGCATCGTCTGCGTCATGCCGGAGAACACCTCCGAGGAGCGGCGCCAGCTGCTGCGGATGTGGGGAGCGGAGATCGTCTCCTCACCCGCGGCCGGCGGGTCCAACGAGGCCGTCCGGGTCGCCAAGCAGGTCGCGGGGGAGCACCCCGACTGGGTGATGCTCTACCAGTACGGCAACGAGGCCAACGCCCTCGCGCACGAGGAGGGCACCGGCCCCGAGCTCCTCGCCGACCTCCCCGGGATCACCCACTTCGTCGCCGGTCTCGGCACGACCGGCACGCTCATGGGCGTCTCCCGCTACTTCCGCGGCGCCAAGCCCGACGTACGGATCGTGGCCGCCGAGCCGCGCTACGGCGAGCTCGTCTACGGCCTGCGCAACCTCGACGAGGGCTTCGTCCCCGAGCTCTACGACGCCTCGCTGATCGACTCCCGCTTCAGCGTCGGACCGCGCGACGCCGTACGCCGCGTGCGCGAGCTGCTCGAGCTCGAGGGAATCTTCGCCGGCATCTCCACCGGCGCGATCCTGCACGCCGCGCTGGGGCAGGCCGCCAAGGCCGTCAAGGCGGGGGAGCGCGCCGACATCGCCTTCGTCGTGTGCGACGGCGGCTGGAAGTACCTCTCGACCGGCGCCTACGAGGGCACCGTCGACGAGGCGGAGGACCGGCTCGACGGTCAGCTCTGGGCCTGATCCGGGCCTAGGCTGGGGCGATGGACCGAGCGCCCCGCCCCGTGCGCGTCCTCGCCGCGGTGGCGCCGCTCGTCCTGGCGCTGCTGGCGATCGTCACCACGCCGGTCCACGCGACGGTCGAGGACGCCCGTGAGCACCGGCGGGCCGCCGCAGCCCCGACGACGCCCGCCGTGGCGACGTACGCCGTCCCGGTGAGCCGCCGCGTCACCTACTCCGTCACCACCCGCGGCCGGGTGAGCGCGCCGATGAAGGTGTTCCGGCGGCAGGCGCAGGAGACCTTCGACCACCCGCGTGGCTGGCGGGCCGGTGGCGTGCAGCTCCGCCGGGTGCGGCGGGGCGGCGACTTCACGCTGGTGCTCGCGGCTCCCGGGACGCTGCCGTCCTTCTCGCCCGGCTGCTCGGTGCGGTGGTCGTGCCGGGTCGGGCGACACGTCGTGATCAACCAGCTGCGCTGGCGCCACGCCTCTCCTGCCTGGAACGCGGCCGGTCGGTCGTTGCGCGGCTACCGCCACCTGGTCGTCAACCACGAGACCGGCCACTGGCTGGGCCGCGCTCACACGTCGTGCCGCGGACGCGGCCGGGCGCCGGTGATGATGCAGCAGTCCAAGGGCACCGGCAGGTGCCGCTTCAACCCGTGGCCCCTGCCATGGGAGGCCGCGGCGGTCAGACGACGCTGACCGCCGGGCCGCCGGGGAGGATCAGCGGGTGTTGGCGTCGATCGCCACGACAGCGGCCGACGGCGACCCGACCACGACGTCGCCCGTGGCTCCGGTGACGGTCACCAGCACCGTCTCGCGGCCCTCGGTGACGCTGTCGTCGAGGACCTGAACCGGGATGTAGCGTTCCTTCTGCCCGGGCGCGAAGGTCACCTGTCCCTGCGCGGCGACGAAGTCCTCGCCGGCCGTGGCGGTGCCGGCCTGCACGCTCCAGGAGACGTCCACGCCGGAGCCCGGCGCCGACTGCAGCTGCACCGGCACCCACACCGTGCGCGCGCGCTCCGCGGTGCGCTGGCGGATGCCGCCGAGGCGCACCTCGTTGCTGCTCAGCCACGCGACCCGCTTGGTCAGCCACTCGACGAGGAAGTCCACCTCGGCCTGGCGGCTGCCGCCGTGGTGGGTCCACTCCAGGTCGCCGGCCGCGTGCCACTGCGTCCAGTCGGACTCCGCTGCCGGCGCGGTCGTGGCCGCGGCACCGGGGATCTGGGAGATGACCTCACGCACGACCGGCCGCAGGCGGGCCCACCGGCTCTTGACCCGGGCGGAGAAGGCCGGGTCCTCCAGCATCCGGGCGATCCAGTGCCGGCCGACGCGCGTGTGCCAGGTGTCGGTCCGCGAGGAGCCCTTCCACCGCGTGCCGGCGCTGAGGTCGAAGTCCCACACGGGGCCGAAGACGAAGCGCTTGCCGGGCACCCAGCTGAAGTTGACGCTGGACTGGAAGTTGGAGTCCTGGTTGGCGAAGAGCTCCTCGACGAGGTACCAGTCGATGAGCTTGCGGACGTTGATGTAGGCGGCGTAGCCGGTCTCCGGGTCGGCGAAGTCGGGTCCGTAGAGGGCCCTCTCGAACCGCGACACCGCGCGGCGGACCTCGCGCCGCTGCTGCTTCGTGACCTCGTCGGGGTCCTTGAACGCCACGGGCGTCCTGCGGCGAGTGCGGAAGCCGGGCTCGTCGTCGCGCAGGTAGCGCTGGTTGATCTCGAGGAGGTAGCCGTCGTCGGGGAGGTCGACGCGTCCCTTGCCCTCCTCGACCTGCTCGGTGAGCATGTAGAGGCCCTGGGACTGGCCGTTGAGCACCACCTCGACGAAGCGGAAGCGCGGGGTCCACTTGAGGCGGGTCTGCGCGGCGATCGCGAAGGCGGCGGCCGTGCGCAGCGAGCTGCGGTCGGCGAAGCCCGCGAGGAGCACCCACTCGTCGTAGTCGCGCGACCCGACGAGCGCGGCGTCCTCCTCCAGCTTGAGCTTGTAGGGCTTCTTGGCCCAGCCCCAGGTCGAGTTGCCGCGTCCGCGCACCTCGGTGACGTGGGTGACGCCGTCGAGGGTGACCGTGCCGGGCACGTAGTCCTCGCGCCCGATCGCAGCACCCGCCGTGTCGATGACCAGCTGGGTCGGCGGGGCCGGCGGCCAGCCGATGACGGCGGCGGCGCGCTCGGTGGCTGCGGGGTCGGTGGCTGCGGGCTCCCGGCCCGATGCCGGGGCGAGCACGACGGTCGAGGCGGCGACGGCGAGTGCCGTCGCTGCGGACAGCTTCTTCAACACGGACATGGGTCTCCTCAGCCCGGTGTCCGGGCGACTGGGTCAGGCAGGCGGGGGTGAGACGTCGAGATCGAGCCCGAAGTTGTGCTCACTTCCCGGGACGGCTCCGAGGTCGAGCAGGTCGAGCGTCAGGTTGGCCAGGTCGCCGTTGCGGACCGGCTGGGGAGACTGTCCGTAGGTCGTGCGCTGCTTGCCGGGGTCGCGGAGGTCGTCGGGGTTGAGCTCGTAGAGGTCCGTGCCGGGCACCACGCCCGGACCGGCCACCATGAAGGCGACGCGGTAGTTGGCCAGGCGCCGGGGGTCGGAGTGGCCGTCGCCGAGCCCGCCGTGGTCGCTGGTCAGGATGATCGCGGTCCGTCCGACGAGCTCGGAGTCGGACCGCACCGCGTCGACGATGACCCCGACCAGCCGGTCGACCTGCTCCACGGCCTTCAGGTAGCGCGGTGACATGAAGCCGTGGTCGTGGCCCACGGCGTCGGGCAGCGAGAGGTGGACGAACCGGAAGGCGCGCTCGTGGTCGCGCAGGTCGCGCCGCACCGACCGGGTCAGCCGCGTGTTGTCGAGCTGGATGCGGGTGGTGTCGATGCTCAGCGGCCAGCTGCGCTTCCAGAGGGAGAACTTCGTCTTGCTCGCGAAGAGAGCGGTCGACCCGCCGGCCGCGCTGACCTGGGTGAAGACCGACTCGACGCGCTCGCCGGCCGCGGCCTGCACGGTGGCCGGCCGGCGGCGGTCGTCGTTCCAGGTCACGCCGTGGCCACCCGTGGCGGCCGCCACGCGTCGACCGGTGACCATGCCCGTGTGGTTGGGCAGGGTGATGGTGAGCTCGTGCTCGGTGCGGGCGTTGAGCGTCGAGGCGCCCGACTCCATCAGGTCGTGGATGCGGGGCGTGCGCTCGCGGCCGAGCTTGCCGAGGGCGTCGGTGTTGAGCCCGTCGACGGAGATCGCGACGACCGAGTCGATGGCGTTGTCGGCGGAGACGCGCTGGGTGCGGGGCGACGGGTCGCCGGACGGCACCTGGGCCGGGGCGGACGCGGGGCACAGCCCGATGGCCGAGCAGGCGAGCAGGGAGGCGATGACGGAACGCATGGTCACCCGGCGACCCTAACCCGGCGAGCGCCGTGTGACGGGGCCGACGCACGCGACCGCGTGACCGGTGACGGCCCGACCGCCTAGCCTTCCTCCTGTGCCGACGCCCACGCCGCGAGAGACCGCCGACGCCCCCATCGGCATCTTCGACTCAGGCTTCGGCGGGCTGACCGTGGCGCGGTCCGTCATCGACCAGCTCCCGCACGAGTCGGTCGTCTACCTCGGCGACACGGCCCGCCAGCCCTACGGCCAGAAGCCCATCGGCGAGGTCCGCGAGTACGCACTGGAGTGCCTCGACCACCTCTACGAGCAGGGCGTCAAGGCGCTGGTCATCGCCTGCAACTCCGCGAGCGCCGCCATGCTGCGCGACGCCCGCGAGCGCTACGACGTCCCCGTCGTCGAGGTGATCCTGCCCGCGGCGCGACGGGCGGCGGCCGCCACGCGCAACCAGCGGGTCGGCGTGATCTGCACCCGCGCCACCGCCAGCTCGATGGCCTACGACGACGCCTTCGCCGCCGCACCCCACCTCGACCTGCACATCCGGGCGTGCCCGCGCTTCGTCGACTTCGTCGAGCAGGGCGTCACCGGGGGCGACGAGCTGCTGGCCGCCGCTCACGACTACCTCGACCCGCTGGCCGAGGCCGGCGTCGACACCCTGATCCTCGGCTGCACCCACTACCCGCTGCTGACCGGCGTGATCTCCTACGTCATGGGCGACCAGGTCACCCTGGTCAGCTCGGCGGAGGAGTGCGCCAAGGACGTCTACAAGATGCTCGCCCGCACCGGCCTGATGCGTCCCGACGGCGAGGCGCGCTACACCTTCTCCACCACCGGCAGTCCCGACGACTTCGCCACGACCGGCCGCCGCTTCCTCGGCTCGGAGCTGCTCGGCGCGACGCAGTTCGCCGGGGGGCGCCGATGAGGCTCACCATCGTGGGCTGCTCGGGGTCCTACCCCGGCCCGGAGTCCGCGGCGAGCTGCTACCTCCTCGAGGAGGAGCACGACGGCCGCACCTGGCGCGTCCTGCTCGACCTCGGCAACGGGGCGCTCGGGCAGCTGCACCGCCACGCCGACCCCCTCGGCATCGACGCGGTGTTCATCAGCCACCTCCACGCCGACCACTGCCTCGACCTCTGCGGCTACTACGTGATGCGCAAGTACCACCCCACCGGCCCGCAGCCGCAGATCCCCGTCTGGGGCCCGGCCGGCACGGCCGAGCGGATGGCGCGGGCCTACGACCTGCCTCTCGACCCGGGCATGACGGAGGAGTTCGCCTTCCACGACCACCCCGGCGCCGGCGGGCCGGGGGTGGAGGTCGGTCCCTTCCGCGTGGAGGCACGGCAGGTGGTCCACCCCGTCACCGCCTACGCCCTGAGGGTCACCGCCGGCGGTCGCACGCTCGTCTACTCCGGTGACACGGGGCCGTGCCCGCAGCTCGACGAGGTCGCCGCGGGCGCGCACCTGCTGCTCGCGGAGGCGTCCTTCCGCACCGGCGACGACAACCCGCCCGACCTGCACATGACCGGCGCCGACTGCGGGCGCACGGCGGGGCGTGCCGGCGTCGGGCGGCTGGTGCTGACGCACGTCCCGCCGTGGCACGACCCGGGCGACGCCGAGGCCGAGGCCCGCGCCGAGTGGTCGGGTCCGGTCGAGCTGGCCCGCGCCGGGGCGACGTACGACGTCTAGGCGGGGCGCGGGAAGCGCCTCACACGAGGCCGGCGTCGTGCACGACCATCGCCACCTGCACGCGGTTGGTGGCGTCGAGCTTGGTCAGCAGGCGCGACACGTGTGACTTCACGGTGGGGATCGACAGGTAGAGCTCGGAGGCGACCTCGGAGTTGCTGAGCCCGCGCCCCACGCACACGGCGACCTCGAGCTCGCGCTCGGTCAGCACGGACAGCCGCTCGGCGGCGGTCGAGGTGCGGTCGCTCGGAGCCGTGCTGCGCAGCCGCGACACCAGGCTGCGCGTCGCCGACGGCGACAGCATCGCGTCGCCGGCCGCGACCGTCCGGATCGCCTCGACGATGTCACCGGGCGGGGTGTCCTTCAGGAGGAACCCGTCGGCGCCCGCCTCGACCGCCCGCAGCACGTGGTCGTCGGCGTCGAACGTGGTGAGCACGACGACCGCCGGGGGCGACGGCCGCGAGCACAGGAGACGGGTGGCCTCCAGGCCGTCCATCACGGGCATCCGGATGTCCATCAGCACGACGTCGGGCTCGTGCTCGGTGACCTGCGCCAGTCCGGCCGCGCCGTCGGGTGCCTCGCCGACCACCTCGATGTCGGACTGCCCGCCGAGCATCAGCGTCAGCGCCGAGCGGACCAGCGGGTCGTCGTCGACGAGCAGCACGCGGATCACGCGGTCCACGGTAGCCAAGCCTCCAGCACGAACCGCGACCCCTCCGTGCGCTGGTGCAGCCGCCCGCCACGCAGCTCGGTGCGCTCGCGCAGCCCGACCAGGCCCAGCCCCGCGCCGGGTGCGGCGCTCGGCCGGTCGCCCAGCGGGTTGCTGATGACCACGGTGATGCCGCCTCGCTCGTCACCGGACGAGCGGATCGCGACACCGACGCCGGGGGCGTGCTTGCGGACGTTGGTGATGCCCTCCTGGACGATCCGGTAGACCGTGCGCCCCGTCGCCGGGGGCACCGGGACTTCGCCGTCGACGTGGTCGGCCCAGTCGATGTCGAGGCCGAGCGACCTCGCCTCGTCGACGAGGGCGGTGATGTCGTCGTAGGTCGGCTGCGGCCGCGCGGTGGGCGGGCCCGCGTCGTCCTCGCGCAGCACGCCGAGCACGTCACGGAGCTCGTGGAGCGCGTCGTTGGCCTGCTGCTGGATCTGTCCGAGCCCCTCGCGGAGGCGATCGGCGTCGAGGTCGTCGCGGAACGCCAGCGCGCCCGCCTGCATCGAGACCTGGGTGATGCGGTGCGCCACCACGTCGTGCATCTCGCCGGCGATGCGCGCCCGCTCGGTCGAGCGAGCCTGGGTGAGTCGCAGCTCCTGCTCGAGCTCGGCCCGCTCGGCGCGGTTGCGGAGGTTCCAGAGCAGCTCGCGCCGCGAGCCGATGTAGAGGCCCCAGCCCATCATCCCGGCGTTGACGACGAGGTTGACCAGCGTGGTGACGAGGAAGTCGTCGTCCTCGATCGGCGCGAGCGTCGTCCACGTCTCGGCCGCGGCGAAGTTGGCGCTGCCGACCAGCACCACCTCGCGCCAGCGGCGCCGGGTGGCCACGGAGACCGCCGCGAGGGTCGCGGGGCCGGCGGCGATGCCGGAGAAGGCGCTCATCGCCGCGATGACCAGGGCCACGCGCACCGGCGCGCGCCGGCGGAAGTACACCAGGACGAAGGCGGCGAGGCCCAGCAGCACCTCGGCGGTGAGGAGCACCCGGTGGTCGCGCCACTCGGCCGCGGCGACGGTCTGCCAGACCGCGGCGGAGAACACGATGCAGAGCGCGTAGCGCCAGGCGTGCGACACCCACGTCAGCTCGGGCTGGGTGTCGGGTCGAGGGTCCACGGCGCTCAGGCTAGCGAGCACATTTCCTACTTTGGTCGCACCGAGATGTCCTCAGGGCCGATGCCAACGGCCGGTGGCCGGCCCGAAGGTGGGATGTACCAACCGCGTGGAGGGAGCTGCGCGGCGTGGGGCCGCGCACGACTGGACGGCCCCGCAGGGGTAGGGGCTCGCAGCCGGGTCCGGTGACACACGGGGGTGACCGGACCCGGCTCTGCCACGTCTAGGGTCGTGCCCATGACTTCTGCCCCCCGCGCCGACGGCCGCGCCGACGACGAGCTGCGCCCCATCACCATCACCCGCAACTGGCTCGACCACGCCGCGGGCTCGGTCCTGGTCGAGTTCGGCGGCACCCGCGTGCTGTGCGCCGCCTCCGCCTCCGAGGGCGTGCCGCGCTGGCGCAAGGGCTCCGGCCTCGGCTGGGTCACCGCCGAGTACGCCATGCTCCCCGCGGCGACCAACACCCGCTCCGACCGCGAGTCGGTCAAGGGCCGCATCGGCGGCCGCACCCACGAGATCTCGCGCCTGATCGGCCGCTCGTTGCGAGCCGTCATCGACTACCAGGCGCTCGGGGAGAACACCATCGTCCTCGACTGCGACGTGCTCCAGGCCGACGGCGGCACGCGCACCGCTGCGATCACCGGGGCCTACGTCGCCCTCGCCGACGCGGTCGCGCACCTGCGGTCCAGCGGCGCCCTGGCCGGCGAGCCTCTGACCGGCTCGGTCGCCGCGGTCAGCGTCGGCATCGTCGACGGCCTGCCGCGCCTGGACCTGCCCTACGTCGAGGACGTGCGCGCCGAGACCGACATGAACGTCGTGATGACGGGGGAGGGCAAGTTCGTCGAGGTGCAGGGCACGGCCGAGGGCGCCGCCTTCGACCGCGCCGAGCTCGACGCCCTGCTGGCCCTGGCGGAGAAGGGGTGCGCCGACCTGACGCGCCTGCAGCAGGAGGCGCTCGCCGGATGAAGATCTTCCTCGCCTCCGGCAACGCCAAGAAGATCGTCGAGATGCAGCGCATCCTCGCCGAGCACGTGCCCGGCATCGAGGTGCTCGGCATCGACGACGTCGACGGCTACGTGGAGCCGGTCGAGGACCAGCCGACGTTCGAGGGCAACGCGCTGCTCAAGGCGCGGGCCGGGGTCGCGGCCACCGGGCTGCCCTCCGTCGCGGACGACAGCGGCCTCTGCGTCGACGCGCTCAACGGGATGCCCGGCGTGCTGTCCGCCCGGTGGTCGGGCAGCTCCAAGGCCGTCGAGGGCGGACGCGACGCCCGCAACAACGAGCTGCTGCTCGACCAGCTCCACGACGTACCGGACGAGCGTCGCGGCGCGCACTTCACGTGCGCCGTGGCGTGGGTGATGCCCGACGGCCGGGAGCGGGTCGTCGAGGGCCGCATGGACGGCCGCATCATCCGCGAGGTCCGCGGCAGCGGCGGGTTCGGCTACGACGTCGTCTTCGTGGCGGTCGAGCACGACGCCGAGGACCTCACCTCGGCCGAGCTCGGCCCGGGGGAGAAGGACCTCATCTCGCACCGGGGCCGGGCGCTGCGCGAGCTCGCGCCCTACGTCGCCGCGGACCTCCTCGGTGAGGGGTCAGGCGACTGACGCCTCCTCGCGGGCCCCGACCTGCCTGCTGACCCACATGCCCCACAGGGCGGCGAAGAGGAACATGATCAGCGAGTAGACCGCCGCCGGCACCGAGATCTCGACCTCGTCGAGCACCTCGACCGCGACGAAGATCGCGAGCGTCGCGTTGTGCACCCCGACCTCCATCGACGACGCGATGGCCTGCGGCCCGGTGACCCCCATCGCCTTGGGCACGTAGTAGCCGACGACCAGGCTGATGGCGCAGAAGAGCGCGGCGATCAGGCCGACGTCGGCGAGGTAGTCGCCGACGTTCTCGCGCTGGTCGAGGAGGATGCCGAGCACGAGGATCGCGAGGATGACCGCCGACCCGATCCGCACGGGCTTGTCCATCCGACGGGCGAACCCCGGCGAGCGCCTGTTGACGAGCATCCCGATGCCGACGGGCAGCAGGATCAGCGCGAACACCTTGACGATCTCGACCAGCGGCATCGACACGTCGTCCTGGCGGTCGTAGTAGGCGATCGCGAGGCCGGTGATGAGCGGCAGCGTCACCACGGCGATGACGGTGTTGATCGCCGTGAGGGTGATGTTGAGGGCGACGTCGCCGCGGAAGAGGTGGCTGAACAGGTTGGCGGTCGTGCCGCCCGGCGAGGCCGCGAGCAGCAGCATGCCGATGCCGAGCAGGGCCGGGAGGTCGAAGAGCACCACCAGGCCGAAGCAGATCGCCGGCAGCAGCAGGATCTGGCACGCGAGCGCGACGGTCACGGCCCTCGGTGCCCGGGCGACCCGCCTGAAGTCGCCGACCGTCAGGTCCAGGCCGAGGCCGAACATGATGATGGCCAGCGCGAGCGGCAGTCCGACGGTGGTCAGCGCGGAGTCCATGCGCGGACCCTAGTGGTGACGGGGGTCACATGGGGCGGGACTCGCGACGGTGCCTGGGTCGACGTGCACGCGTAGGTGCAGCGAGCGGACTTCAAGCTCGGTGCCGAAGGCGGGATTCGAACCCGCACGCCCTGAGGCACGGCGTCCTAAGCGCCGCGTGTCTGCCGTTCCACCACTTCGGCAAGTGAGTTCCGGAAGTCTACGAAGTGGCGTTGACCGATCGGATGGCGGTGGCATGGCCCGAGAACTTGCCCCTGCTGCGACCTGCGAAGTTGTCGGTCTGGCGATGACAGTTGGGGCAGAGGAACCGCAGGTTGTCGATCCGGTTGTTGCGGTAGTCGCCGTCCACGTGATCGACCTCCAACGTCAGAGGCAACCCCTGCCAGTTGCCGTCGCAACCGCACGTCGCGCACGCGTAGCGCACGCCCGACTCGATCAGGGCCCGGGTGAGCAGCGGCGGTCTGGCCCGCGGAGATCCGGTGGGTAGTACGACCAGGACCTCCTCGGGACGCAGGCGTCGACTCGAGTGCGAGTTCGGGTTGTACAGACGGAAGTGCGAGGTGTCGATACCGAACGCCTTGATGGTCCGGCTGATGTGCGCGTGGGCGCCACCCGTCGGTCGTAGACCCAGATGACGCAGTACTCCCGCGACGGACGTTGACTCCCGCACGGCCAGTGTCAGGACCTCTTCGGTGTACTTACGCGGCGTCCCCATGCCGGGACACTATGAGCGGCCACCGACAGCGCGGCGTACGGCTCAGGCGAGGCCCAGGTCCTTGCGCAGCTTGGCGACGTGGCCGGTGGCCTTGACGTTGTACTGGGCGAGCTCGACGGCGCCCTCCTCGTCGATCACGAAGGTCGAGCGGATCACGCCCTCGACCTCCTTGCCGTAGAGCTTCTTGGTGCCGTAGGCGCCGTAGGCCCGGTGCACGGCCAGGTCCTCGTCGGACAGCAGCGTGAGGGTGAGGGCGTCGCGCTCGCGGAACTTCGCGAGCTTGGCCGGCTTGTCCTTCGAGACGCCGAGCACCTCGTAGCCCGCGCCGCGCAGCGAGTCGAGCGACTCGGAGAAGTCGCAGGCCTGCTTGGTGCAGCCGGGGGTCATCGCCGCGGGGTAGAAGTAGAGGATCACCTTCCTGCCGCGGAGGTCGGCCAGCGAGACCTGCTCCCCGGTGTCGGTGGTCAGGGTGAAGTCGGGGGCGGTGTCGCCGGCGGCGAGGCGGTCGGACATGCGGTCTCCTGTGCGCGGTCGGTCCGGACACGGCGGTCCGGCTGGTTGTTGCAACAGATGTGCAATAAGGTCGAGGTGTGCCGGCCCGGCATCGGGGGATCCGTGCCGGCCACCAGACATCCAACCAGTCCCACCCACCCCGCGAGCAGGAGCGACCACGTGCACGTGCCCGACGGCTTCCTCGACGCCCCCACGTCGCTGGCGACCGGGGCGGTGGCCGTGGCCGCGGTCGCCCTGTCCCTGCGCGGGGCACGTCGCGAGCTCGACGACCGTACGGCGCCGAGGGCCGGGCTGGTCGCGACCTTCGTGTTCGCCGCCCAGATGATGAACTTCCCCGTGGGCGCGGGCACCAGCGGACACCTGATGGGCGGCGCGCTGGCCGCCGTCCTGGTGGGGCCGTGGACCGCCGTGCTCTGCCTGTCGGTGGTGCTCGTCGTGCAGGCCCTGCTGATGGCCGATGGGGGCATCACGGCGCTCGGCACCAACATCACCCTCATCGGCATCGTGACCGTCGTCGTGGGCTGGGCGGTCTTCGTCCTCCTGCGCCGGGTGCTGCCCAAGCGGGTCTCCATGGTCGCGCCCGCTGCCGCGGTCGGCGGCTTCGTCAGCGTCCCAGTGGCCGCCCTGGTCTTCACCGCGCTGTTCTCGGTCGGCGGCAACGTCTCGGTCGACCTCGGTGCCGTCTTGACCGCGATGCTGGGCTGGCACGTCGTGATCGGCGTCGGCGAGGCGGTCGTCACCGGCCTGGTCGTCGGGAGCGTCGTCGCGACGCGCCCCGACCTCGTCCACGGCGCCCGTCCGCTCCTCGAGGAGCGCGATCTCGAGCTCCGGCCGGGACTCGTCCGATGAGCACCCGCCGGTTCTTCGCCGTCGCGCTCGTCGTGACCCTGCTCGTCGCCGGTGTCGCCAGCTACTACGCCAGCTCTCACCCCGACGGCCTCGAGTACGTCGCCGAGCAGACCGGCTTCATCGACTCCGCCGAGGACTCGGCCACGGCCGACAGCCCGCTGGCCGACTACCAGACCTCGGGCGTCGACGACGCCCGGATCAGCGGCGGCCTGGCCGGCGTGATCGGCGTGGTCGTGATGCTGCTGCTCAGCACCGGCCTGTTCTGGCTCGTACGACGCCGCGAGCCGCACGACGTCGACCATGGCGACGGGCACGACGCCGACCGCCACGCCCACCAGTCGGAGGCCTGATGGGCGCCGGGCACGGGCACCGGCTGCATTTCCACGGGCACAGCCCGGTGCACCGCGCGCCTGCGCACCTCAAGGTCCTCGCCCTGCTCGGCTTCATGCTCGTGGTCGTCGCGACCCCCCGCCAGGCCTACGCCGTGTTCGCCCTCGAGGCGGCCGTCCTGCTGGGCGTCGTCGCGCTCTCGCGGGTGCCGCTGCGCTACCTGCTGCCGCGCATGGTCGTCGAGCTGCCGTTCGTCGTCTTCGCGGTGCTGATGCCCTTCATCGCCCATGGGCCGCGGACCGAGGTGCTGGGCGTCAGCGTCTCCGAGCCCGGTCTCGTCGCCGGCGTCGCGCTGCTGGTCAAGGGCACCATCGGCGTCCTCGCCTCGCTCACCCTGGCCGCCACCACCGAGCCGCAGGACCTGCTCCGCGGGCTCCAGCGGCTGCGGGCGCCCGACCTGGTCGTGCAGATCATGGGCTTCATGGTCCGCTACCTCGACGTGGTCACCGCCGAGCTCGGCCGGATGATGACGGCGCTGCGCTCGCGCGGGTGCGACCCCCGCTCCCCGCGGCACTGGCCGGTGCTCGCACGCTCCCTCGGTGCCCTCTTCATCCGGTCCTACGAGCGCGGCGAGCGCGTGCACCTCGCGATGCTCGCGCGGGGCTACGACGGCAGGCTCCCGCAGGCGGACGGATCGTGACGACCCCCGTCCTGGACGTCCAGGGACTCGCGTTCGCCTACCCCGACGGCCACCAGGCCCTCTTCGGGGTCGACCTCCACGTGCACCGCGGCGAGCGGGTCGCGCTGCTCGGCCCCAACGGCGCCGGCAAGACGACCCTCGTGCTCCACCTCAACGGCATCCTGGCCGCGGGCCGTGGGTCGGTCTCGGTGAGCGGGCTCCCCGTCGTCAAGGAGCACCTCAAGGAGATCCGCCGCCGCGTCGGGATCGTCTTCCAGGACCCCGACGACCAGCTCTTCCTCGGCACGGTCCGCCAGGACGTCGCCTTCGGCCCTGCCAACCTCGGCCTCAAGGGTGCGGTCCTGGAGCGGCGCGTGATGGACGCGCTCGACCGGGTCGGGATGGCCGACTTCGTCGACCGGCCGCCGCACCACCTCTCCTACGGCCAGCGGCGCCGGGTGGCGGTCGCCACCGTGCTGGCGATGGAGCCCGAGATCCTGGTGCTCGACGAGCCGTCGTCCAACCTCGACCCGGCGTCGCGCCGCGAGCTCGCCGACATCCTGCGCAGCCTCGACGTGACCGTGCTGATGGTCACCCACGACCTGCCCTACGCGCTCGAGCTCTGCCCACGCAGCGTCGTGCTGAGCGAGGGGGTCGTGGTCGCCGACCGGCCCACCTTCGACGTCCTCACCGACGACGAGCTGATGGCCGCCCACAGGCTCGAGCTGCCCTGGGGGTTCGACCCACGGCGCATTGATAGCCTTCCCGGGTGACCCAGGACATGAGCGCGCTCGAGCGCGACATCGAGGAGACCCGCCAGCGGCTCGCCTCGACGATCGACCAGCTCGCCTACCGCGCCCACCCCAAGACGATCATCGGTCGGCAGGTGACGACCGTGAAGTCCCACTTCGTCGAGCTCGACACGGGTGCCCCGCGCACCGACAACATCCTCAAGGCGGCCGGCGCCGTCGTCGGGGTGGTCGTGCTCTTCGCCATCGTCCGCAGGGTCGCGAGCTGAGCGCGTCCGCCGGCAGCATGGCGAGCGGGGGCGGTGACCCGAAGGCCGCTCCCATCAAGATGCTGCACGACCGCCTGCTCGTCGAGGTCGACAAGGAGGCCGGGGAGCGGCGCTCCACCGGCGGCATCGTCATCCCCGCGACCGCGGCCATGGGCGCGCGCCGCCTGGCCTGGTCGCGGGTCATCGCGGTCGGCCCCCACGCCCGCGCGGTGGAGGTCGGCGACCGGGTGCTCTTCGATCCCGAGGACAAGGCCGAGGTCGAGGTCCACGGCGAGGTCTACGTCGTCATGCGCGAGCGTGACGTGCACGCCGTCGCCGCCGAGCGGCTCGAGGGCGGCTCCACCGGTCTCTACCTCTGATCCTGCCGCGGAGGCCGGTCCTAGGCTTCGCCCATGGCCTACCTCGTCAAGCAGTCCCACCGTGCTCCGGCGGTGACCTCCCCGGTGCCCGTCGACGAGTCGTTGCCACGCGCCTGCGTGATCGGCGCCGGCTCCTCGGGCATCGCCGCGGCCAAGCAGCTCCACATGGCCGGGATCGGGTTCGACTGCTTCGAGATGGGCAGCGACATCGGCGGGACCTGGGTCCTCGACAACTCCAACGGGCAGTCGGCCTGCTACGACACGCTCGAGATCAACACCTCGTGCCCGCGGATGGCGTTCTCCGACTTCCCGATGCCCGCCGACTACCCGCCCTACGCGCGGCACGACCAGGTGCACGCCTACTTCGAGCAGTACGTCGACCACTTCGGGTTCCGCGACGCCATCACCTTCGACACGACGGTCGAGGACGTGTCGCGGTCGGCCGATGGCCGCTGGGACGTGCGGATGACCGGGCCGCACGGCACCGAGACCCGCACCTACGACGCGGTCCTCGTGGCCAACGGCCACCACTGGGACCCGCGCTGGCCCGAGCCGGCGTACCCCGGCACCTTCGACGGCGAGCAGATGCACTCCCACGACTACCGCTCGGGCGAGCAGCTCGACGGTCGCGACGTCGTGGTGGTGGGTGCCGGCAACTCGGCGATGGACATCGCGGTCGAGTCCTCGTTCCGCGCGCGCACGACGACGTGGTCCGTGCGCCGCAGCGAGTGGGTGCTGCGCAAGTTCCTCCTCGGCAAGCCGAGCGACCAGGTCGCCCTGCCGGGGTGGATGCCCTGGTGGGTGACCGCCGCTCGGCTGCGGATCGGCGCGACCTACGCCGGCAGCATGACGAAGTACGGGCTGCCGGCGCCGACCCACAAGCCGGGGCAGTCGCACCCCGTCCAGTCCGACCAGATACGCGAGCGCCTCGCCGCGGGCGCCGTGACCGCGCGGCCCGGCATCGAGCGCCTCGACGGCGACCGGGTCGTCTTCGTCGACGGCACGACCGCACCGGCGGACCTGATCGTGTGGGCCACCGGCTACCGGGTGACGTTCCCGTTCCTCGCTCCCGGCCTCGTCTCCGCGGAGGACAACGAGCTGCCCCTGTGGAAGCGCACCGTCCACCCCGACCTCCCCGGCCTCTACTTCATCGGCCTCGTGCAGGCCATCGGTGCGGTGATGCCGATCGCCGAGGCGCAGTCGGCGTGGGTGGCCGACACGCTCGCCGGTCGCTACGTGCCGCCCGCGGACGACGTCGTACGACGCCAGATGGCGGCCGAGCACCGCCGGGACAAGAAGCAGTTCTACGCCTCGCCGCGCCACACCATGGAGGTCGACTTCGACCACTACCTGTGGGACCTCGATCGCGAGCGCAGGGCCGGTCGAGCGCGCGCGGAGACCCGCAGCGCCGCGGCCGACCCCGCCGCGCCCGTGCCGGCGCCGCGCAGCAGGGGAGTGCGGCCCACGATCGCGCGCGTCCTGCTCGGTGCGGCCCGGTGGCGGACCGTCGGCGACGTGCCGCAGCGCGGCGTCCTGGTCGGTGCGCCGCACACCTCCAACTGGGACTGGGTCCTGACGATCCTGCTGGCCTGGACCTACGGCATCACCATCCGGCTGCTGGTCAAGAAGGAGCTCTTCGTCGGCCCTCTGGGGTGGCTGCTGCGTCGCACGGGAGCGGTGGAGCTGGACCGCAGGAACCCCGGCGGCACGATCAAGGAGCTGCTGGCCGAGTCCGAGGGCGACGCCCCGTGGCTCATCGGCCTCGCTGCGGAGGGGACCCGCTCGCGGGGGACGCACTGGAAGTCGGGCTTCTACCGGATCGCCCAGCAGACCGGCCTGCCGATCACCCTCGCCTTCATCGACGCCCCGTCGCGCACGGTCGGCTGGGGACCCACGTTCCGACCCACGGGTGACGTGCAGGCCGACATGGACCTCGTGCGGGGGTTCTACGCGGACAAGACCGGCATCAAGCCGGAGAACTTCACGCCTCCGCGGCTGCGCGAGGAGGGCCCGGCCTGAGCCGACGACACGCCCATCCGGGTGTGGCTCGGTGTCGCTCGGCAACCGTGAAGGCTACGTTGAGGGTTCAACCGAAGGGAGCATGCAATGGCATTTCTGCTGTGGATCCTCGCCGTCATCCTCGTGGTGTCCGGCATTGTCTCGTTGATCAGGGGTCAGATGCTCTGGGGCATCGTGCTCATCATCGTCGGGCTGCTCGTCGGCCCCGGCGGAGTCAGCCTGTTCACGTAGCAGCACCCTGCGGGAGGAAGTACGACGAAGGGCCGGTCCGCCAGGACCGGCCCTTCGTCCGTCGCCCGGGACCTCAGAGAGGCGGGGGTGGCGCCGGCGCGCCCCGAGGCGGGGCGATCTTCGTGGCCAGCGCGTGCTCGGGCAGGCGTGTCTCCCCGGGCTCGGCGGACCCGCCCACGGGCTCGCGATGCGGAGCGGGGTCCCAGCCGGCGTCGACCACCCGCTTCTGCCACAGGACGGCGGCGCCGAGGATGCCCGCGCCGACGAGGACGATGAGGGCGATGCCCGGTGAGCCGAGGAGCGCCGGGTAGCCGGTCGCGATGCCGACCCACCCGAAGTCGGTGTCGCCGAAGGTGGTGTTCGCGTCCCCGAAGTCGCCGAGCACCTGCAGCAGGAGGGCCGGCAGGAAGGTGATCAGCAGCCCGTTGATGAAGCCGCCCAGCACGGCGCCGACCCGTCCGCCCGATGCGTTGCCGTAGACGCCGGCGGCGCCGCCGGTGAAGAAGTGCGGCACCAACCCGGGCAGGATCAGCGCCAGACCCAGCCAGGGGTTGAGCCACACCGAGAGCACCGCCAGCCCGATCAGGCCGCCGGCGAAGCTCGACAGGAAGCCCAGGAGCACGGCGTTCTGGGCGTAGGGGAACACGATCGGCGCGTCGAGGGCCGGGATGGCCCCCGGCACGGCCTTGGCCGCGATGCCCTGGAAGGCCGGGACGAGCTCGGCCAGGATGGTCCGGACGCCGAAGAGGATGACCGCGACCGCCACACCGAACTGCAGGCCCTGGGTCACCGACTGCATCACGTAGTCGCCCACGCCGGTGGCCCCTCCCTCGAAGGCCTGGAAGGCGGTCTCCTCGCCGCGGCGGGCCAGGAAGGCCACCGCCAGCACGACGTACATGATCACCATCGACAGGGCGGTCGCGACCATCGAGTCGCGCAGGAACCGCAGGGACTCGGGCAGGCGGAGGTCCTCCGTCGAGCGGCTGTTGCGGCCGACCTTGCTGCCGACCGCGCCGGCGGCGACGTAGGCCGCGGTGCCGAAGTGGCCGATGGCGATGCTGTCGTCACCGGTGATCCGGCGCGTCCACGGGTGGGCGAAGGCGGGCAGCGCGACCATGAGGATCCCGAGCACCAGCCCGCCGAGCCCGACGACGACGGCGGGGGCGTAGTCGGCGGAGGCGAGGACGATGGTGAGCAGGGTCGCCATGAAGAGCATGTGGTGACCGGTGAGGAAGACGTAGCGCAACGGCGTGAACCGGGCGAGCACGAGGCTCACCGCGAACCCGAGGATCATCAGCCACGACACCTGCGCGCCGTACTCAGCCTGGGCGATGCCGGCGATCGCCTCGTTGGTCGGCACGACGCCCTGCGCTCCGGTCGCACCCTGGATCATCACCCCCAGTGGGGCGAGCGAGGCCACGACCAGGGTGGCGCCGGCGCCGATCAGGAGGAACCCGAGGGTGGCCTTCAGGGCGCTGCCGACGACCTGCCCGACCGGGCGACGGAGCGCCGCGAGCCCCACGGCGGTGATGATGCCGATGAGGAAGGCCGGGACGCTGAGGACCTCGTTGACGACGAATTGCGCCGCGCTCAGAAGCCAGTCCATGTCGATCTCTCCTTGCTGCCGGGGATGGTGCCTAGATGTCGTACGACGCGCGGAGGGCGGCGTCGATCTCCTGCTGGCTCGTGAAGTTCTCGATCACGACGAGGGGGACGCCGACGTCCCCGAGCGCGTGGGCGATCTCTCCCGAGGTGAGGATCAGGTCGGCGTCCTTGGCCTTGCCCCGGGCCGAGACGGTGTCGGTCGCCTCGACGGTGATCAGGCCGCCCCAGCCCCACCGGTCGAGGACCTGCTCGAGGGTGTTCTTGAGGAACAGGCTGGTGCCGAGGCCGTTGCCGCACACGGTCAGGATGTGGTCGCGCGTACGGCCGCCTCCCTCGGACCGGGACAGCTCCGCCTCGGCCGACGGCGTGACGGTGTCGGTGGGGGCGTCACCGCGGAGGATGGCGTGCACCTCGGCCGCCGACGTGGCCTCGTCGAGCGACGCGCGGAGCGAGGTGTCGGTCAGGACGGTGGCGAGCGAGGCCATCGCCTGCTGGTGGGTCGAGGTGTCGGTGGCGGCCAGCGCCACCACCAGGGTGACGGGGTCGTTGGCCCGGCTCCCGAACTCGACCGGCGACGCGAGCCGCACCCACGACATGCCGGTGCGGTGGACGGCCTCCGAGGGACGTGCGTGGGGGAACGCGAAGCCGGGCGCCAGCACGATGTAGGGCCCGTTCTCGTGCACGCTGTCGACCATCGACTGGGTGTACTCCGGCTCGGTGACGCCCGCCGACTCGAGCAGGCGTCCGGCCACGCGGATGGCGTCCTGCCAGTCCTCGGCGGTCTCGTCGAGGGCGATGGTCTCGTGCGTGAGCAGGTCGCTGAGTGCGGTCATGCGCTCTCCTCCGTCGCGAACGCGTCCAGCACGTACTCCTCGGCGGCGTGGTTCCAGATGTTGCCCTGCTCGGCGCAGATCTCGGCGAGCCGGACGAACCGCTGGTCGTGCTGCGCGTGGTCCTCGAAGTCGGCGATGGCCGTGAGGTCCATGTCGATGTGCGGGTAGACGAGGATCTTCCCGCCGGTGAAGGAGGGCAGGTCCGAGAGCGCGTCGGGTACGGCGTCCAGCCCGCCCACGTGGGTCACCATGCGCGACGGGTTGATCGCGCCCGACGCGGACAGTTCGAGGCTCTCCTCCATGTCGGTGCGGGACCCGCCGGACGTCCCCACGAGGTGGGTGCTCTCGTAGTGGACGTTGTAGAGGTTAAGCGAGGCGGAGAAGGCGCGGTCGGTGGGCCCGGCGAAGAAGTTGAGGCAGCCGTCGTGGGCGAGGACGGCGTCGCCGGCCTCGACCAGCTCCTTGATCGCAGCGAACACGACGACGTCGTCGAAGCCGTCCGAGGAGATCGCTCGCAGCGCGTCCACCGGGTCCGTGCCGCTCGCGTCCACCACCTCGAGACGACAGCCGCGCCGGGCGGCCTCCTCTGCGGGGAAGAGCGTGCGCAGCCGCTCGAGCCGCTCCGCGTCGACGTCGACGGCCACGACCAGGCTGGGCGTGAACGGCCCGTGGAGGGCGTAGTCGAGTGCTCCGATGCCCATGGCCCCGCCGCTCCCGAGGAGGGCGAGGCGCCCTCCCGGCTTCAGGCCCATGTGGTGCTCCCACACCAGCGGCTCGGTGTGGTAGTTGGATCGGAAGGCGCCGATGATGCACGACATCGGCTCGGCCAGGGAGCCGTTGGCGTAGTAGCCGTCGTCGTACGGCAGCACGCAGCCTTTCTCGACCGCGACGGCCGGGACGATGCAGTAGGTCGCGTCGCCGCCGAAGAAGGGATAGCTGTAGCCGGGGGAGTACCCGCTGGGCAGGCCCATGGTCGGCAGGATCGCCACGCTCTGGCCGACGGTGAACCGGTCGGCGAGATCGGCCCCGACGTCCTCGAGGACACCGGCGAACTCGTGGCCGGTGATGACGGGTTCGGAGGAGATCGTGTCGGGGACGCGCTTGTGGTCGCTGCCCAGGGACATGGCCTTGTAGGTCGACAGGCACATGCTGCTGCTCACGACCCGGAGCAGGAGCTCGTCAGGTCCGATCTCGGGGAGCTCGATCTCGCTGACGGCCACCTTGTGGGCCCCGTGGATGCGGGCCGCGCGGATCAGGCGCCCCGGTGTCGGACGGCTGGTGTCACTGCTCGGCATCGGTGGTGGTCCTCTCGGTCAGGCGCTCGCTGAGGGTGTCGAGGGCGGGGTCGCCCAGATAGCTCTGGATGGTCACGATCTCCACGTCCGGTCGCGCGGCCCGCGCCCGGTGGGCGAGGTCCTGGTGCACGACGACGAGGTCGGCGTCGACCGGGACGGACTCGATCGCGGCGTGGGTCACGCGTACGTCGTCGCGACCGGCGCTGCGCAGCCGCTTGCCGAAGGCGCTCGCACCCATCGCGCTGCTGCCCATCCCGGCGTCGCAGGCGAAGACGATCCGGCGTACGTCCGCCCCGGTGCGGCCGGCGCCGTCCACACCGCCCATGACCCCGGTCAGCACCGCGCTGCCCTCGGCCTTCATGGCGCGCGAGCGTGCGGCGTGCTCGGCCAGGTCCGACTCGTCCTCGTCCGCGCCGCGGCCGAACTTGAGGAGCGCGGCGGTGATCACGAAGCTCACGGCGGCTGCGACGAGGACGCCCGCGATGACGCCGACGTGGTCGCCGGGCGGGGTGAGCGCCAGGTAGGCGAAGATCGAGCCCGGGCTCGGTCCCGCGGTGAGGCCCACGTCGAAGAGCATGAACGTCGCGATGCCGGAGGCGCCGCCCGCGATCATCGCGAGGATGGTCACCGGCTTCATCAGCACGTAGGGGAAGTAGATCTCGTGGATGCCGCCGAGGAAGTGGATGATCACGGCTCCGGGTGCGCTGTCGCGGACCACCCGGTTGTGGCCGAACAGCCAGAAGGCCAGCAGGAGGCCGAGGCCCGGGCCGGGGTTGGACGCGACCATGAAGAAGATCGACTTGCCCTCCTCGGCGGCGACCTGGAGGCCCAGTGGGTAGTAGATGCCCTGGTCGATGACGTTGTTGAGGAAGAGCACCTTGGCCGGCTCGTTGAGGATCGAGAGCAGGGGAAGGGCACCGGTCTCGACGAGCGCGTTGATCGCGCGGAGGAGCTGGTCGTTGAGCGCGCTGATGACCGGGCCGATGACCCGATAGGAGGCGACGATCAGCCCCAGACCCAGGAAGCCGAGCGTGAAGTTGTTGACGACCATCTCGAAGCCGGAGCGGATCTTCGGCTCGAGGACCCGGTCGACCTGCTTGATGAGCCAGGCGCTGAGCGGCCCCATGATCATGGCGCCCAGGAACATGGGGATGTCGGCGCCGACGATCAGGCCGATCGTTCCCACGGCGCCGGCGACGCCGCCGCGATGGCCGTGCACCAGCTTGCCGCCCGTGAAGGCGAGGAGCAGCGGCAGCACGTAGGTGATCATCGGGGTCACGGGAGCGGCCAGGTCCTCGTTGGGCAGCCAGCCCGTCGGGATGAACAGCGCGGTGAGCAGGCCCCAGGCGATGAACGCCCCGACGTTGGGGATCACCATCGCGGTCAGGAACCCGCCGAACGCCTGGATGCGCGCGCGCAGGCTGGTCCCGGTCTCGGCCGGGAGGGCACCTTCGATCGGTTGACTCATCACTTCTCTCCTTGCTGGATGGTTCCGTCGGCCTGGACCACCAGCGTCAGGTCGACCTTGCTGAAGTCGGAGGAGGCCATGACCCGCTCGACGTTGAGCCGGTCGCTGCGCTCGTAGAAGTCCCGGGCCTCGGCAGGGGTCAGTCCGCCACGGACCTTGCGCTCCACCAGCCGGTCGCGCAGCAGCTGCGGGTCGGCGGTGAGGAGGACGACGTACTGGGCGTGGCTCGAGAGGCCGCGCCAGCCGGGCTCGTCGAGCAGCAGCCAGTTGCCCTCGACGATCACCAGCTCCCCGCGGAGCGGGGTCGTGCCCGGGACGACGTCGTGCACCCGGCGGTCGTAGGTCGGCCAGACCACGTCGTCGTCCGCGGAGGCGGCGAGGTGACGGGCGAGGCCGTCGACGTCGAAGGTCTCCGGCGCACCCTTGATGGCGCTCAGCGGGATCGTCCCCTCCGGCGTGGTGACCCGGTGGGACACGAGGTGGTCGTGCGGGAGGTGGAAGCCGTCGATGCCGACGACGTCGACGGCGAGGGGCTCCGGCCGGAGCCGTGCGCCGGCCTCGGCCAGGACGGCGGCCAGGGTCGACTTCCCCACGCCGGGCGGCCCCACGAGGAAGACGACGGCCCGCCGGTGCGCACGCGGTCGTGCGGCGACCTCGGCCAGGGCGGGCGCGAGCGTGGACCCGACGAGCCGCTGGTCGACGGCGACCTCGACCTCGAGGCCGTTCACCAGCACCCGCGCGGTCTCCGTGGTCAGACCCCTGGACGGGGTGGGAGTCGACACGTCCGGCACCTCCATGTGCTCATATGAGCGAAACTGCACGTTTGAGTGACATGGATTACAGCACCGTGGTGCGGGCGCGTCAATAGCCCGCGGCTCCGGCACGCGGGTCAGGGGGTGGGGCGGGGGGTGAGGAGGGGGCGGCCGAGAGGCCCGAGGTCAGCGCTCGAGCGAGGCGGGCTGCGCGGTCGGCGGGAGCCGCAGCAGTGCGGCCGCCGCGCGGTCGTCGGTGACCAGGCAGCTCAGGATCCCCGAACGGCTCACCGCTGCGATCGCGTCGGCCTTCTCCGCCGACCCGGCGACGGCCATCACGCGGGGCGAGCGCCGCAGCTGGTCGGGGGTCACCGAGATACGACGACGGCTCGCGGCGGTCTCGATGACCGACCCGTCCGCGCGGAAGAAGATCCCGGCGATCTCGGCGACGACGCCCTCGCGCTCGAGGTCGGCGCGCTCCTCGTCCGTCAGCAGCGGCCCGAGCTGGGTGATCGGGGGGTCCCATGACCCCACGGCCACCACCGCGAGCGCGAGCTGCTCGTAGCGGCGCAGGGCGGCCTCGATGGACGGGTCGCTGCGGAACGTGTCGGCGGCGCCTTCGGAGGCGGCGAAGAGCGGGGCGAAGACGGCCACTGCCTCGACGCTCGAGCGACCACTGATGCGGCGGATGACCTCCACCGGGGACTGGCGCAGGTCGTTGCCCACGGTGCCGGTCAGCTGGATGACCGTGCAGGGCGGGAGGGGCGGGAGCTCCTCGCCGATGGCGACCAGCGTCCGGCCCCACGTGAGGCCGAGCACGTCGCCGTCGCGGATGGTCCGGGCGATCCTCGGCGCCGCGGCCCGGGCCAGCCGGCGCCGGTTGTCGTCGCCGGTGTCACCCGCCGTGACCACCACGCACTCGGCCAGGCCGAGATGTCGGGCGAGCTCGACCGCCAGGTCGTCGCGCGGCTCGTCGCGGTCGTGGATCTCGATCGTCACGACGCCCTGCTCGCGGGCCTGCTGGAGGAGCCGCGCGACGCGGAACCGGCTGATCGAGAACTCGTCGGCGAGCTCGGTCTTCGAGGCGTCCTCGAGGTAGAAGCGACGCGCGATCGACGACAGCAGCCGCCACTGCGCCTCGTCCATCCCGCCCCCGCTCGCTCGGCTCGTACGTCGTTGCGACGAAGAAGGCCAGGTCCCCGGTGGGGCCTGGCCTTCTCGAGTGGTACGCCATCAGGGACTCGAACCCCGAACCCGCTGATTAAGAGTCAGCTGCTCTGCCAATTGAGCTAATGGCGCATGCGGTGAAGCGAGTAGAACTCTACCGCCTCGTGATCGGCAGGCGAAATCGAGGTGCCGGCTCAGAGGTCGGCGAGCACGGCCTGGGCGGCGTTGTGGCCGCCGAGCCCCGAGACCGCCCCGCCGCGGCGGGCGCCGGACCCGCAGAGCAGCACCGCGTCGTGGTCGGTCTGCACGCCCCACTGCTGGGCCGGCGTCTCGAGGCGCGACCGGTTGGGCGCCCACGGCCAGTCGAGGTCTCCGTGGAAGATGTGGCCGCCCGGCATGGCGAGGTCTTGCTCGACGTCCTGCGGCACCTTGGCCTCGATGCAGGGCCGCCCCTCGGCGTCGGTGGCGAGGCAGTCGGCGAGCGGCTCGGCCAGCACGGCGTCGAGCGAGGCCAGCGCCCGCCCGACGGCGACGTCCTTGGCGCCGGGGTCGGCGTCGAAGAGCCCGGCCGGGGTGTGGAGGCCGAAGTAGGTCAGCGTGTGCGCGGACCCCGCCCGGTCGCCGAGGATCGAGGGGTCGGTCAGGCTGTGGCAGTAGACCTCGCCGGGCAGCGGGTCGGGGACCGCCCCGCCCGCCGCGGCGGCGTGGGCCTGCTCGATGGTCGAGTAGTCCTCGGCGAGGTGGAGGGTGCCGGCGAAGGCGACGGCCGGGTCGGCACCCGACCTCAGTGCCGGCAGCCGGTCGAGCAGGACGTTGATCTTCAGCTGCGAGCCGACCGGCTTGGTGTCGGGGTCCTCACCCTCGCCGAGCAGGATGCGCAGCACCCAGGGGGCCACCCCGGACAGCACGCGCCGCCCGGTCACGGCGCGCTGCTGCTGGCCGTCGTGCCAGACGACCTCGGCGCCGTCGGGGCCCGGCGTGATCGCGCTGACCCCCGCGCCGGTGACGAGCTCCGCGCCCGCGTCGACCGCGGCCCTCGCCAGCGCGTCGGTGACGGCCCCCATGCCGCCGATCGGCACGCGCCACTCGCCCGTGCCGTTGCCGATCAGGTGGTAGAGGAAGCAGCGGTTCTGCGCGAGGGAGGGATCGTCCATCGAGGCGAAGGTCCCGATGAGCGCGTCGGTGGCGACCACCCCGCGCACGGTGTCGTCGGCGAAGCGCCGGGTGATGGCCCGCCCGAGCGGCTCCTCGACGACGTCGGCCCAGATGCGCTCGTCGACCAGGGCGCGGACGTCACGCTCGAGCGGGAGGGGACGCATCAGCGTCGGCGCGACGGCCTCCGCGAGCCGGCCGACCTCGCCGTAGAACGCCTGCCACGCGGCGTACTCCTCGTCGCCACCGGTGAGGTCGCGGAACGACGCGCGCGTCGCCTCGCCCTCAGGGCGCTCGACCAGCAGGCCGCCGGAGCGCTCGCCGCGCGTCCAGGGCGTGTACGACGCCGTGGTGCGCGAGGCCAGGCGGACGTCGAGGTCCAGGTCGGCCATCAGCTGCTCCGGCATCAGGCTGACCAGGTAGGAGTAGCGCGACAGCCGCACCGGCAGCCCGGCGAACGGCTCGACCGACACGGCCGCCCCGCCGGTGTGGCCCAGGCGCTCGAGCACGAGCACGGAGAGCCCGGCTCGGGCGAGGTACGCGGCGCTCACGAGGCCGTTGTGGCCGCCGCCGACGACCACGACGTCATAGCTGCTCTTGCCCGGGTTCACCGATCCAACGTAGACCCTCGGCGCGGCCCGGCCCGGCGCGACACCGGCCGTCGTCGCGCCGACGTGTCGTCGGACACGACCTCGCTCGTCCGGCGGCGCAGGAGCCGGGCCCTTTGCCGTCCCCGCGGGGTCCAAGGACCCTTCGTACGACGTCCCGGCAGGCGAAGAGTGGAGGCACAAGACCAGGCCAGGAGGACGTCATGACCGAGCAGCGACGCACCACACACGGACCCCGGATCGTGGTCGGGATCGGGCCGGAGGAGTTCGGGTCGGCGCTCGCGTTCGCCGCCGACGAGGCCGTGCGCGCCGGCTGCGGGCTCCACCTGGTGCACGCCGTCGACATCACGCCGATCCCGTCCGACCACGTGCTGATCCCCGCGGCCGACATCGAGGCCTGGGGCGCCGAGCGCCTCGCCGAGGCCGTCAAGGCGGCCGACGACATCGTCGGCGACGCCGTGCCCGTCACCCACGAGCTGGTGCGGGGCACACCGGTGGGCGCGCTCGTCGAGCTCGGCCGCACCGCGCGGATGGTGGTGCTGGAGCACCGTCGGCTGACCCGGCTGTCGCGGGTCGTGAACCGCACCGTGGCGGGTGGCGTCGCCGCGCACCTGCGGGTGCCCGTGGTCGCCGTGCCGAGCGGCTGGCGCTCCGACGGTGCGGAGCGGGTGGTCGTCGCCGGCGTCGACGTCCCCGACCGTTCGGAGGAGGTGCTGCGCGCGGCGCTGGCCGAGGCGCACGCCCGGGGAGCGCAGCTGCGGCTCGTGCACTCGTGGTCCATGCCGCGGCCCTACGAGGGTGCGCTGAGCGCCGACGACGTCCGGCGCTCGTCCGACAGCGCGAGGGCCGAGGTCAACGCCGCGCTCGACCAGGTCGGCGACCTGTCCGCGGCGATCGACGCCGACGTGCAGGTCGAGCAGGGGCGCGCCTCGGAGTGCCTCGTCAAGTACTCGGCCGACGCCGAGCTGCTGGTGATCGGTCGCCACGACCCGCTCGTGCCGATCGGCTCGCACATCGGCCCGGTCGCCCGCGCCGTGCTCCGGGAGGCGACGTGCCCGGTGCTGCTCGCGAGCCCGCGACCGCACCGCGCCGTCTACCACCCCTGAGGGGTCAGCGGCCGAACAGCCGCGAGAGGAAGCCGCCGCCGGACCCGCTGGCGGCCTTCTCGGCTGCGGTGTGCTGGCCGTTGCACCAGTCCTTCGCCGGGACGCCGGCCTTGACCTGCCCGACGTGCTGGCCGCAGCCGGCCCAGGTGGTCTTGCCGCAGGTCTTGCATCGCACTGGTCGACACATGGTGGTTCTCCTTCAGGTGGGGTGTGGGGTGGGTCGCGCCGGCGGGGATCAGCCGTGCGAGAACGTGATGGTGGGCAGGACGCGGGTGAGCCAGCGTGGAGTCCACCATGCTGCCCGGCCGGTCAGCCGGAGCGTCACCGGCAGCAGCACGAGGCGGACGAGGAACGCGTCGAGCAGCACCGCGACGCCGAGCACGATGCCCATCTCCTTGGGTGGGAGCGGGCCCGACAGCGCGAAGGTGAGGAACACCGCGACCATCACGGCGCCGGCGGCGAAGATCACCCGGCCGGAGTGGGCCAGCGAGCCCACCATCGCTTCGTGGGGGTCGCCCGAGCGCTCGTAGTGCTCCTTCGCGGAGGCGAGGAGGAAGACGGTGTAGTCCATGGCGATCGCGAAGATCATCGCGAAGAAGAACACCGGGGCCCACGCGTCGAGGAAGCCCTGCGGCTCGAAGCCGAGCAGGTCGGCGCCGATGCCGTCCTGGAAGACGAGCCGCGCCACGCCGAATGCGGCGGCCGTCGAGAGCAGGCTGGCGAGGGTGCCGAGCAGTGAGATCAGCGGCGCCTGCAGGGCGACGAGGAGGAGCAGGAAGCCGAGGCCGAGCACCACGCCGATGACGAGCGGGGTCGACTCGTCGAGCTGGGCCTTGAGGTCGAGGTTCTCCACCGCGGCGCCGCCGACGAGGGCCGAGGCCGGCAGGTCGGCACGCAGCCGGTCGACGGTCGGGCCGAGCGCCGGGTCGGACGGGTCGACGGTCGGCACGGCCGAGATCAGCACGGTCCCGCTGTCGTCCGCCGCGGGCACGGCCGGCATCGCGCCCGCGATGCCGCGGTCGGCCACCAGGGCGTCGTACGTCGCCTCGGCGTCCGCCTCGTCCGCGACGACCTGCAGCGTGCCCGGGGCACCATCGCCGAAGGCCTCCTGGACCCTGTCGTAGCCGACGCGGGCGCTGGCCTCCTCGGGCAGCACCTGGATGGAGGGCATCGCGGTCCGCAGGCCGAGGACGGGAGCCGCGAGCGCCAGCAGCACGACGAGCGAGGCGAGGCCGAAGGCGACCGGACGCTTCCAGAGCCGCTCGCCCCATGCGGCGAACCTCGGCGAGCGGTGCTCGCCGGTGTGGACCCACTTCAGTGCCAGCTTGTTGATGCGGTGGTCGAGCGAGAACAGGACGAGTGGCAGCAGGGTGAGCGTCGCGGCCAGCACGAAGGTCACCGCGAGCATGATGCCGCCGGCCATGGACCGGAAGGACGGCGAGGGCACGAGCATCACCGCCGAGAGCGAGACGAGCACGGTGATGCCGGAGAGCAGGACCGCCTTGCCGGCGGTGTCCATCGTCTCGGCGATGGCCCGGCGCGGGGTCTCGTGGTGTCCCATCCGCGCCGCGCGGAAGCGGACGACGAGGAACAGCGCGTAGTCGATGCCGAGCGCCAGGGCGAACATCATCGCGAAGTTCATCGCCCAGATGGAGACGGGCACGAGCTCGTTGATGAGCACCAGCGAGCCTGCCGAGGCGACGAGCCCGGCGAGGGTGAGGATCAGGGGGAGGCCGGCAGCGACGAGGGCGCCGAACGCGAGCACCAGGATGGCCAGCGTCACCGGCCAGGAGAGCATCTCCGACTTCAGCATCGCCTCGAGGTTGGCCTCGTTGAAGTCCGACCAGAGCAGCGAGGCGCCCGTCGGGTTGACCTCGATGCCGTCACCCGAGAGGGCCTCGAGCTCGCCCTTGAGGTCGTCGGCGACCCGGACCATCTCGTTGGGGTCCGCCCCGGCGCCGGCGAGGACGACGGCGGTGCTGCCGTCCTGGCTGAGAGTGGCACCGGGCTGCGGGACGATGACGTCGGCGATGCGTGGCTCGGCCTCGAGGGCGGACGTGACCTCGTCGAGCACGTCGCCGCCGCGACCCTCGGTCACCGGGCCGTCCGTGCTGTGCACGACGACCTGGATCGCCGAGCTCGCGTTGCCGCCGAAGCTCTCGGTCGCCATCTCGCGCACGGCCACGGACTCCGAGCCGTCGGCCTGCCAGCCCGCACCCGAGAGGTTGGCCTCGACCTTCGGGGCGAACACCCCGAGGCCGATGACGAGGAGGACCCAGACGCCCGCGGTCAGCCGCCGGTGGTGGGTCACCCACACGCCGAGCCGCCCGAGCGGGCCGGGACGGTGGTCGAGGTCGGAGTCGTGACGGAGGCTGCGACGGGGTGAGGGGGCAGCGTGGCGGCGGGCGGCCGTCGACGTCATGGAGCGTGCTCCTGTCGGAGTTCGGGGATCGGGGATCAGGGGTCAGACGAGGGCGGGCAACGCCAGCACGGCGACGTAGGCCGCCACGGCGAGGACGAGCCCGGTGAAGGCTGCGGAGAGTCGGCGGGTGTCGGTGCGCGCGGCGAGGCGTGCCCCGAGGACGGACCCGGCGACGGCGGTGAGGGTGAGGGTGACGACGAGGCGCCAGTCCGGCACGACGCCGGCCCCGGCCCGGGCGGCGAGGGCGGCGGCGCTGGTGACGGTGATGACGACCAGCGAGGTGCCGGTGGCGTAGCGCATCGGCAGGGCGAGCGCGAGGAGCAGCGCGGGGACGACGAGGAAGCCGCCGCCGACGCCGAGGAACCCGGTGAGCAGGCCGACGGCGGTCGCGGTGACGAGCACCTTGAGCGCGCGTGGGCACTGGCACATGAAGGTGGGGCTGAACGTGATGATCGGGTCGTCGAGCTGCGGTCGCTCGAGCGCCGCCGCGTGGGCGCCGGCGCCTCGTCGGCCGCGGACCTGGCGGAGTGTCATCAGGCCCGCCACCAGGAGCATCAGCGCGGAGAAGGCGGCCAGCAGCACCGCCTCGGGGACCGCGGACGACAGGTGGGCGCCCGCGACGGCGCCGCCGATGGCGACCGTCCCGAACGCGATGCCGCGGGCGAGCAGGACGTTGCCGGCACGTCGGGCGGTGACGGCCCCCGCGAGGGAGGTCACGCCGACGACGACCAGCGACCCGGTGGTCGCCTGCGCGGGGGACTGGCCGAGCGCGAGGAGCACCGGCACGGCCAGGATGGAGCCGCCGCCGCCGAGCGCACCCAGGCTCAGGCCGATGAGCGCGCCGGCGACGACGGCGAGCAGGAGCTCGATCACGCCTGGGGCCCCACGAGGTGCAGCCCGACCTGCTCGGCGTTGTCGAAGGAGTCGTCGATCGCCACGAGCCGGCGCCCGGCGGCGTCGAGCATCGAGGCGGCGACCGACGCGCGGTAGCCGCCCGCGCAGTGCACCCACACGTCGCCGGCCGGAATGTCGTCGAGCCGGTCCCACAGCTCGTGCAGGGGGATGTTGACGGCATCGCTGATCCGCGCGGCGTCGTGCTCGTCGGCGCGCCGCACGTCGAGGACGACGACCTCGCGGTGGTGCGAACGTGCGCGAGGTCGGCGAAGGTCGCCGTCGCGAAGGAGCTGAGCGCGCGGTCGCTCCAGTCCTCGGGGCCGCCGGTCGCGTGGGCGGCGGGGCGGTCGATGCCGATGCGGACCAGCTCGCGCTGGGCCTCGGCGACGTCCGCGGCGGTCTCGCCGAGGAGCGTGACGGGCGTCCCCCAGGTGATCAGCCACCCGAGGTAGGTCGCGAAGCCGCCGTCGAGGCCGAAGTTGAGCGTGCCCGGCGCGTGGCCGGCGGCGAAGGCGGTGCGGTTGCGGAGGTCGACGACCCACTCGCCGGCCTCGATGCGGCGCCGCAGCTCGGTCGCGTCCGCGAGAGCCGGGGGCGACAGGTCGGGCTCGGACGGGCCGGCGCTGTTGGCCGGGGCCATGTGCGCGTAGTAGGCCGGCCACGGGCCGAGCCCGGCGAGCAGCTCGTCGACGTAGGTCTGCTCGTCCTGCGTCAGCACCGGGTTGGCCCGCCTCTCGCGGCCGATGGTCGACGACGCGGCGTCGGACTGCGTGGCCGAGCAGAAGGAGCCGAAGCCGTGGGTCGGGTAGACCTCCGCCTCGTCCGGCAGCAGGTCGGCGAGCCGGTGGGCCGAGGCGTGCTGGTGGTGCACGAGCTCGTGGGTGTGCTCGGGCCCGAGGAGGTCGGGGCGCCCGGTCGCGCCGTAGAGCAGCGAGCCGCCGGAGAACACCCCGACGTGCTGGTCGCCCTCGGCGGCCGTGTCGACGAGGAGGTAGGAGAGGTGGGTGAACGTGTGGCCGGGGGTCGCCAGCGCGGTGATGCGCATGCGTCCACCCACCTCGACGACGTCTCCGTCCGCTACGGGGGTGCGGGAGAAGGAGACGTCGTCCTCGCCATTGACGAGGTAGTGGGCACCGGTCCGCTCCGCGAGCGCGAGGCCGCCGGTGACGTAGTCGTTGTGGATGTGGGTCTCGAAGACGTGCGTGAGGCGTACGCCGTGCTCGTCGAGGAGGGCGAGGACGCGGTCGATGTCGCGCTGCGGGTCGACCACCAGTGCCACCTCGCCGTCGTGCACGAGGTAGCTCCGGTCGCCGAGGGTGGGCGTGTCGATCACCAGGACGGTCAGGTCGGTCGTCACAGGCCCACCCCCACCGCGCGGCCGGAGGCGATCCAGGCCTGGGTGCCGCCGGCGACCGACATGGCGTCGAACCCCTGGGCGACGAGCAGGTCGGTCATCGCCTTCGAGCGGTTGCCCGTGGCGCAGATGACGTGGACGGGGCGGGAGCGGTCGAGCTCCCCGAGGCGCGCGGCCAGCTGTCCCATCGGCATCAGCACCGCTCCCGGGACGTGGACCTGGGCGTACTCGGCGCGCTCGCGCACGTCGACGGTGGTGCCGTCCTCCCGCGCTGCGGCGAACTCCTCGATGGTGATCTCGGGCGTCATGAGAAATACCCTAGGGGGTATCCGAGGAGAACGCAAAACACCCCCGGGGGTATGCTGGCCCCATGGCTGACTACACACTCTCGACCCGGCTGGACCGTCCCTATGCGGACGCAGTCGAGGCCACCCGCACAGCACTCGCGGACCAGGGGTTCGGGATCCTGACCGAGATCGACCTCGCGGCCACGATGAAGGCCAAGCTCGGGGTCGACCTCCCGCCGCAGGTGATCCTCGGTGCCTGCAGGCCGCCGCTGGCCTACGAGGCGATCCAGGTCGACCCGTCGATCGCGGCCGTGCTGCCGTGCAACGTCGTCGTACGCGCCCTCGACGACTCGACCACCCTGGTCGAGGCCTTCGACCCCGACGCCATGATGGGGCTGGCCGGAGCCGGGGCCCTGGACTCCGTCGCGGCCGACGCCAAGCAGCGACTCACCGCGGCCCTCGCCGCCCTCGCCCCGTCCCCCGAGGAGGACTGATGCAGCTCGACCCCGACGAGATGACGCCCGTCATCAACCGCATCAAGCGCGCCCAGGGACAGCTCGCCGGCGTGCTCCGCCTCCTCGAGGAGGGGCGCGACTGCGAGGACGTCGTCACCCAGCTGGCGGCGGTGTCCAAGGCGCTCGACCGCGCCGGCTTCGCCATCGTCGCCTCCGGGCTGCAGCAGTGCCTCGTGGCCGGCGACGGCGACATCGACAGCCTCGACGTCAAGAAGATGGAGAAGCTCTTCCTCTCCCTGGCCTGACCCGTGCCCAGCGCGGGGGGTGAGGCGAGCCCCTCGACCACCGCCGTAGTGTCGATCGGCGAGGGAGAGGAGCCCGTATGAGGGACAGCGTGGGGGAGAAGCTCAGGGAGCGGGTCGACGACCGGCTCGGCGACCCGATCTGGTGGAACGACCTGCTGCAGCTGGCCAAGACGGTGTTCGCAGCCGTCGCGGCGTGGGTCATCGCGGCCAGTCTGCTGGACCTCCCACAGCCGTTCCTGGCGCCGTGGGCGGCCCTGCTCGTGGTGCACGCCACCGTCTACCGCACCTTCTCCAAGGGCATGCAGCAGGTCGCCGCGACCGTCGTCGCGGTGCTGCTCGCCACCGTCGTGGGTGAGACGTTGGGGCTGAGCACCGGGGCGATCGCGCTGCTGCTCGTGGTGGCGCTGGTCCTCGGGTCGGTGCCGTGGCTCGGTGCCGAGGCCACCACCATCGCCACGACCGGTCTCGTGGTCCTCACCACCGGGTTCGAGAGCGACGTCATGCTCATCTCCCGGCTCATCGACACCGCCATCGGCGTCGCCGTCGGCCTGCTCGTCAACGTGATCGTGTGGCCGCCCCTGCGCCGGCACACGGCCGCGAAGGCGCTCGACCGGATCGACGACGGCGTCGGCGAGCTGCTCGCCGACATGGCCGGCGGACTGGGGGAGGGGTGCCAGGAGGCGGACGTCGCCGCGTGGGTCGAGCGCACGCGCGATCTCGACGGCGACCTCGAGCAGGCCTGGGCGCTGGTCCGGCAGGCCGAGGAGAGCGCCCGGCTGAACCCGCGGCGCCAGGCGCGCGCGATGCGCAACCCCGAGCAGTGGCACGGCCTGCTGCGGCGCATGGAGCAGGCGGTCGCCGAGACCCGCAGCCTCGCGCGCACGCTGGGCGGCCAGAGCGCGCACCGCGACACGTGGGGCGAGGCCTTCGCCGATGCGTGGATCTCGATGCTCGGCGACGCCGGCCGCGCCACCAGTGAGGCCGACCCCGCCGCGCTGCTCGACGTACGCCGCCGGCTGGAGGCCCTCACCGAGGAGCTCCGGTCCACCGAGCGCTCGCCCGAGTGGCCGGTCTACGGCGCGCTGATCATCAACCTGCGCAACATCATCGACGCGATGGACCTCGTCGCCGAGGCCAACCCGATCGGACACGCGCGGGTCCCGCTGCGCGTGCCGCAGCGTCGCGGCGCCGCGTGGCGTTGAGCCCACCCGCGCGACCCCGGGGTCATTCGACCTGGTCCAGCCCCTCCACCCCGTCCGGCGCGTCGACACTGCCGCGCTCGCACGTCGGCACCCGCCACGTCACCGTGGTTCCCCGTCCGGGCCGCGCGATGTCCATCTGCCCGCCCAGGCGCACCGCCCGGGCCCGCATGTTGCGCAGTCCGTGACCGTCCGCCGACGGGACGGCCACGTCCCGCGCGCCGTCGTCGGCCACGCGGATCACGACGTCCCCGTCCTGCACGCCGACCGACACCTCGACCGCTGACGCGCCGGCGTGCCTGGCGACGTTGCTGAGTGCCTCGCGCAGCACGGCGAGCGCCTCGTGGGCGACGTCTTCGCCGATCGGGGCGTCGGCGCTGCCGAGGACGTGGAGATCCGGCTCGAAGCCGAGGACGCGCGAGGAGTCCTCGATGAGATCGCGGGCCAGCTCGCCCAGCGCCTGCAGCGTCGTCGGCCCGTGCCGTAGGTCGAAGATGACCTCCCTCAGCTCGCCGGTCACGAGGTCGGTCTCCTGGACGAGTGGCTCCAGCTGGTCCCTCAGCTCGGGGTGGCGCCTGGCCAACATGCTGAGGGAGAGGCCCAGCGCGTAGACCCTCTGGATCACGAGGTCGTGCAGGTCAGCCGCCAGCCGCTCGCGTTCGCGCCGCAAGGTGAGCTCGCGGCGCGTCAAGGCGAGCTCCCGTGCGCTCTCGTGCATGCCGAGCCGGAGCGACTCCACGCCGGCGGCGAGGGACCACAGCTCGACGGTTCCCTGAGCCGTGACCGGGCCGGGTGTGGGGGTCGTGCCGCCTCGGCCACCCCGGCGAGCAGTCGGTCCATGGGGCGGACCAGCCACCGGCGGACCAGCAGGACGGCGGCAGCAGCGGTCGCGACGGCCAGCACCACCGCAGAGCCGACCGCGATGCTGGTCAGCCGATGCGCGGCCGCGACGTCGTCGAACCGATCGTCCGTGCGCGTCTCCATGCGGGTGCTCAGCTGGTCCAGCCGGGTGCGCACCTGTTCGAACGCCGCAGCACCTGCGCGGACCTCCCCGGAGGACAGGGACTCGATGCTCCCGATGGCGCGTTGCTGCGCGAGGGCGGGCCTCACGTGCTCGGTCCGCCACGTCCTGCCACTCCTCGACACCTCGGCGACCAGTGCGGCTGACACGTCGTCGGAGGCGAGGAGGTGCTCGAGCTCGTGCTCGAGGGCAGCGCCGCGGGCCCGCCCCTCCCGCCACGGCTCCAGGAGCTCGGGATTCCCGGTGAGGAGGTAGCCGCGGACCCCTCGCTGCTGGTCGCTGTACGCCGCCGTCAGCTGGGACACGTCCCCCGACGCCGGCAGGACCGTGTCGCGCAGCTCCTGCTGTGCCTCCGCGACGTGGAGCCGCGCCGTTGCGGCCCATGCCGTGGTGAAGCCGAGGATGAGCAGCAGCCCGAGCGTGACGCCGTACACCATGGACCGCAGCGACGCTCGCGGCGGCCGGGCGGGGCCATCGGTCACCGGGGTCACCTCCACCCCTCCAGCGTCGGCGCCAGCGCCGACCGCCCGGCAGTGCCCAAGGTCCCGAGCAGGGACGCACAGGTCCCGCCCGGGACCGCGCTCAGCCGCCAAGACCCGCGCGGTGCGCGAGCATCACGAGCTGAGCACGGTCGCGGGCTTCGAGCTTGGTGAGCAGGTGACTGACGTGGGTCTTCACGGTCGAGTAGCTCACGACGAGCCGGTCCGCGATCTCGAGGTTCGACAGACCCAGCGCCAGGGCCACCAGGACCTCGTGCTCGCGCCGGGTGAGCGGAGGGAGGGTGAGTGCCTCACGCTCTCCCTGGGCGAACAGATGCAGCATCCGCCGGGTGACCTCAGGGGCCAGAAGGGCGTGGCCGGCGGCGACGACCCGCACGGCCCGGACCAGCTCGGAGGGCTCGGTGTCCTTCAACACGAACCCGCTGGCCCCGGCCCGCAGCGCCGCAACGACGTAGTCGTCGGCCGCGAAGGTCGTCAGCACCAGCACATGGACGCTGGCGGTCAGGGGGCTCGAGGTGATGTGTCGGGTCGCCTCGATCCCATCCATGCCCGGCATCCGGATGTCCATGAGCACTACGTCGGGTTGGTGCACTCGGGCAGCGGCCAGCGCCTGCGTGCCGTCGGCTGCCTCAGCGACGACGTCGATCCCGGGCTCTGCGCCGAGGATCATGGAGAAGCCCGAGCGCACGAGCGCCTGGTCGTCAGCCACCACCAGCCGGATCATGGCGTCAACTCGCGCGGGAAGGTCGCCTGGACGCTGAAGCCCCCACCAGGACGGCTGCCGACGGCCAGGTCGCCGCCGTACATGGCCACCCGTTCGTGCATCCCGGCCACGCCGTGCCCCGTGACGGACTCCTCCTCCACGGCACTCGCACCCCGTCCGTCGTCGACGACCTCGACCTCGACCTCGCGCGTCCGGTAGTCCACCAGGACCGAGGCGTGGGTGGCGCCCGAGTGCTTGAGGCAGTTGGTGAGGGCTTCCTGCACGATCCGGTACGCGGCAAGGTCGACGCCGGCGGCCACGGTGCCCCGGCTCCCACGCACCGTCACGGTGGCGTCGAGCCCCGCCTCGCCCACGCGGGCCACCAGGGCGTCGACGTCCTCGAGGCTCGGGGAGGGCCTGCGGGGCGAGGCGGCGGGCCCGGGCTCGCCGTCACGCAGGATCCCGAGCAGGTGGCGCATCTCGGTCATCGACTGCCGCCCGGTGCGTTCGATCTCGGCCACGGCTTCGCGGGCCCGTCCTCGGTCGTCGGTGTCCAACAGCCGTCCGGCCGCCCCCGCCTGCACGACCATCACACTCAGGGCGTGACCCAGCACGTCGTGAAGCTCGCGAGTGATCCGAAGGCGCTCCACGGTCGCGCTCTGCAGAGCCCGTTCGCGCTCCACATCGGCCCGCTCCCGCTCCAGCGCCACACGTTGTTCGGCGGCCGAGACATCGGCCACGGAGCGGTCGCGCCGCTCTCGTGTTCCGGTGCCGAGGAGAAGCACGGCGGCGAAGACGATCGCGGTGAGCACCGCTCCCTCACCGCTGAGGTCCACAGGGTCCAGGAACCACGTGAGCGCCAGCGCCACGACCACCGCGAGGATGGCTCTGTGGGCGGTGCGGGCGCTGCCGTGAGCCGCTGCGGTGTATGCCGCAACGATGGGCCCGAGTGTCGCCGGCCCCACGGTGCCCTTCACCACGACCAGTGCGAGGACTCCGGCAATCGTCACCAGCAGGACCCCCAATGGCCAGCGGCGTCGAAGCGCGATGCTGCCCACCGCCAGCACGGTCAGTCCCACGGTCAGGGCGTCGTGGTCGCGGTTCGCGGGGACGGACTCGGAGCCGCTGAGGTTGATCGCCAGCGTGACCCCCAGGCACACCACGGCCAGGAGCATGTCGAACGCGAGCTGGCCGCCCTGGCTTCCTACGCCGCGGCGGGGCTGATCGATCATCGGCACAGCGTTCGACGTCATGGGTCCCGCCTCCTGGAGTCCGACCAGACTAGGTCCGCCGCTCGCGGGCGACATCGGTCTGGGGAATGACACTGGGGACGTGGCACGGGTCCCGAGTACCGCTGAAGGTCGAGTCCGGCGTCCGATGCCCGACTCGTCTTCGACGCAGGACTGTGGTGGTGCCGCTTCGTTCGGGGTGGCACTACCCAGGGAGTCCCCATGTCCTCGCCCGTCCACCTCGTACGGAGTCACCCGATCTCCGCGTTCGCGTTGCTCGCCTGCCTGTTCGGCTGGTCGGCGTACGGGCTTGCCGCCGTCGGCCTGGGAACCAACCCCGAGAACATGCCGCTCGGGCCGGCGCTGGCCGCCCTTGTCGTCACGTCCTGCCAGGGACGGGCTGCTCTCCGCGGCGGGGGGCGGTCCCTCCGCACCTGGGCAGCATCGCCCTGGCTGTACCTGCTTGCGGTGGTTGCGCCACTACTCCTGGACGTATCCATCGTGTTCGTGAATCACCTCCTGGGTGCACCCCTGCCCACCGGCGCCCAGCTCGGCGCCTGGCCCGAGGTGCCGGTGACGTTCGTGGCCATGCTGGTCCTGGTCGGGTTGGGCGAGGAGGCGGGGTGGACTGCGTTCGCTGCACCGATCCTGCTTCGCCGCTTCGGGCTGCTCGGAGCGTTCGCAGTCCTGGCTCCCCTTCGGATCCTGTGGCACATGCCGCTCGTCCTCACGGGTCACATGCCACTCTCGATCGCTGTCCTCGCCAATGCCGGATTCCAGGTCATCGCCCTGTTGATGCTGCAACACCGACGTGGCTCCTGGACCTTGGCGGCTGTCTGGCACGCGTCGGTCAACGCCTTCGGCGCGACATTCTTCTTCTCCATGGTCACCGGGCCCGACCGCGACCGCCTCGACCTCCTCCTCGCCCTGGTGTACGCCCTCGCAGGAGCCATGGCGTTCGTCCTCCACCTCGCCAGCGGTCGGGGCCATGCTCCTGGTGCTGCGGTCGAGATGGACGTGCCGGACACCTCTCCAGCATCCGCCGGTGGGTCCCACGTGGGCACGCGATCCGGCGCGAACGACTCGAGCCCCTGACCGCATCTCTGCAGGTCAGGGGCTCGATCTGTCTGGGGTGAGTAACGGGACTTGAACCCGCGACATCCGCCACCACAAGGCGGCGCTCTACCAGCTGAGCTATACCCACCATGTCCCGCAGCGTTCCGGCTGCGGACGACGAGAAGTGTAGGGCACTCAGCCGGCGGATCCGGAATCGGCGTCGGTGTCCGGGCCGAGTCCGGTGAGCTGCCCGCCGTGGCGCGCGGCGATCTCCTTGGCGCTGGCGCTGTCGGGGCCGGGCTGGGGCACGAAGACGGCCTCGCGGTAGTAGCGCAGCTCCTCGATGCTCTCCTGGATGTCGGCGAGCGCGCGGTGGTTGCCCCGCTTGGTGGGCGCGGCGAAGTAGGCGCGCGGGTACCACCGGCGGGACAGCTCCTTGATCGACGAGACGTCGACGATCCGGTAGTGCAGGAACGACTCGAGCCCCGGCATGTCACGGGCCAGGAAGGCGCGGTCGGTCGCCACGGTGTTGCCGGCGAGTGGTGGGCGGCTCCCGTCGGCGCAGTGCTCCTTGATGTGGTCGAGCACCATCTGCTCGGCCTCGGCGAGCGTGACGCCGCTGTCGAGCGCGTCGAGCAGGCCGGACTTCTCGTGCATGGACCGCACGAACTCCACCATCTGGTCCAGGGCCTCCTGCGACGGCTTGATGACGACGTCGACGCCCTCGCCGAGGACGTTGAGCTCGAAGTCCGTCACGAGGGCCGCGACCTCGATCAGGGCGTCCGCGCCCAGGTCGAGTCCGGTCATCTCGCAGTCGATCCACACCAGTCTGTCGCTCACGACGGGCA
This sequence comes from Nocardioides pinisoli, assembly GCF_024199985.1. GTDB lineage: Bacteria > Actinomycetota > Actinomycetes > Propionibacteriales > Nocardioidaceae > Nocardioides > Nocardioides pinisoli. The sequence continues at coordinate 156,988 of NZ_JANARS010000005.1, read as the reverse complement.
ACCCTACTTGGACGCTCTCAGGGTCGACTCAGCCTCGCCTCATAGGCTCGGGGACGCAGCACCGGCACATGAGTACCCCGATCACGGAGGAAGCCTCGATGGCGCAGAAGAAGAGCTCGCACAGGACCGCCGAGGAGAAGGCGGCGACCGCGGCCAAGCGGGAGGCCCGGCGGGCGCGGACCGAGCGCGCGCGGGCGGAGGCCGAGGAGCGTCGCAAGAAGGCAAAGCGCAAGGAGCAGCTCACCCGCTTCGGCCTGATCGGTGCCGTGCTGGTCCTGATGATCGGCGGCTACTTCCTCGTCACCAACCTCGGCTCCGACAAGCCCGACACCGCGCCCGCCGGTGCCAGCGACGACTACGGCCTGGTCGTGGGCGAGGCCGACGCGCCGAAGTCGATCGTGATCTACGAGGACTTCCTCTGTCCCTTCTGCGGCCAGCTCGAGCAGACCGTCGGCGACCAGCTCGACGAGGCCGTCGAGGCGGGCGACGTCACCGTCGAGTACCGCCCGATCGCGTTCCTCGAGCGGATCAGCGACTACTCGCCGCAGGCGGCCAACGCGTTCGCCGTGGTGCTCGACGAGTCCGGTCCCGAGGTCGCCAAGGAGTTCCACGACCTGCTGTTCGACAACCAGCCGCCGGAGTCGGGTCCCTTCCCCGACAACGACCAGCTCGTCGAGTGGGCCGTCGAGGCCGGTGCGGAGGAGGACGCCGTACGCCCCGGCATCGAGGACATGGCCTTCGAGGGCTGGGTGGAGGCCGCGGGCGAGGCTGCGGGCGACGCGGACGTCAACTCGACCCCGACGGTGCTCGTCGACGGCGAGGTCGTCGAGGGCGAGACCCTGCAGGACATCGCTGCCCAGATGGTCGGCTGACGGCTCTGCGACACTGCGGGGCGTGAGTCTCCAGTCCTTCATCGCCGGCCTGCCCAAGGCCGAGCTCCACGTCCACCACGTCGGGTCGGCGTCGCCGCGGATCGTCTCCGAGCTCGCGGCACGCCACCCGGCGGCCGGTGTCCCGTCCGACCTCGAGGCGTTGCGGGAGTTCTTCACCTTCCGCGACTTCGCCCACTTCATCGAGGTCTACCTCGCCGTCGTCGACCTGGTCCGCACGCCCGAGGACGTCCGGCTGCTGACCTACGAGGTCGCCCGCGAGATGGCCGAGGGGCAGAACCTGCGCTACGCCGAGCTCACCTGCACGCCCTACACCTCGGTGGCCCGCGGCATCGCGATCGAGGCCTACACCGAGGCCATCGAGGACGCGCGGGTCGCGGCCGAGCGTGACTTCGGGCTCGTGCTGCAGTGGATCTACGACATCCCCGGCGAGTCGGGCATCCCGGCGGCCGACGCGACGCTCGCGTACGCACTGGAGCACCGCACCGACGCCCTGGTGGGCTTCGGGCTCGGCGGGCCCGAGATCGGCGTTCCGCGGGCGCAGTTCAGGACCCACTTCGACACCGCCCGCGCCGCCGGCCTGCGCTCGGTGCCGCACGCGGGGGAGACGACCGGGCCGGAGACCATCTGGGAGTCCCTGCGCCTGCTCGGCGCCGAGCGCATCGGCCACGGCGTCTCGGCGGCGCAGGACCCCGAGCTCCTCGCGCACCTGGCCGACTCCGGCGTGGTGCTGGAGGTGTGCCCGACGTCCAACATCGCGACCCGGGCCGTCGACCGGATCGAGGACCACCCGCTGCGGACGTTCGTCGAGGCCGGCGTGACGGTGACGATCAACTCCGACGACCCGCCGATGTTCGCCACGTCGCTCAACGGTGACTACGAGGTGGCGGCCGGCCTGCTCGACCTCGACGAGCGGGGCGTCGCCGACCTGGCGCGCACGGCGGTCGAGGCGTCGTTCGCCCCGGCGGACGTCAAGGCACGCATCGCCGACGAGATCGAGGCGTACGTCGCCGGCTAGGTGTCGGTGCGACCGCGGGCCCCGCGGTGCGACGGGAGCTGCTTGGCCGTGCGCACGTTGGTGGGGTCGAGCACCGCGAGGACGTACAGCAGTGCTCCGATGCCGGCGAGCACGCCGAGCACGGTCAGGAGGCTCAAGCCCAGGTCCTGGGTCATCGGGACTCCGATCTGGTGGGGGGAGTGGACAGCCGGTCCGTACCCGGAGAGGTGCGCCGCATGAGCGTCTTCACCCTCAGGGCGGTGGCCGCGGGCGTAACCGCGAGTTCGACCGGGTGTCAGCACCCCAAGGGGTATGACCGGCGGCAGCGCAGGTCCCTAGCGTCGAGCGGAGGGAGCGGCAGATGCTGCTCTGCGGGAGGCAATTCACTCGGAGGGGAACATGAACCAGTTCACGCACGTAGCCCGGCGGCTCGCCGCAGGGGCGGTGGTCGCCCTGGCCATGACCGTCGGTCTCACCTCGCTCACCGGTGCGAGCGCGTCAGCGCCCGAGACCTCGAGCCGTTCCGTGGTCGGCAAGTCCGACGCCGGCAAGATCAAGAGCAAGGTCATCGGCAAGACGTCCAACGGCGACAAGGTGGGTGGCTCGTTCACCCCGATCAAGGTCGTCGAGCGTGACGGCGTGCTCTACATGAAGGGCTTCCTGAGCGGCGTCATCAAGGACGCCGGACCCGACACGAAGTTCTCGGGCATCCAGACGATCCCGATCAAGAAGATCAACGGCGCCTCGGTGACCGACGGCCGCGTCGCGGCCAACGCCGCGGCCTGCGACATCCTCAACCTGGTGCTCGGTCCGCTGGACCTCAACATCCTGGGGCTGCAGATCGACCTGCAGCGCGTCGTGCTCGACATCACCGCCGTTGCCGGTGCCGGCAACCTGCTCGGCAACCTGCTGTGCGCCGTCGTGGGGCTGCTCGACGGGGGCCCGCTCGCCGGCCTCCTCGGCCAGCTGCAGACGCTGCTCAACCAGATCCTGGCAGCGCTCAACCTGGGCGTCTGAGGTCCAGGACGTCCGTACGCGACTGACGGCCCGGAGCGGGAGGCGAGACCTCCTGCTCCGGGCCGTCGTACGTCTGCGCACCGGTCGCTGCCGGGCAAGCGTTCGGCCCCGCTACCTCATACGTGGCGGGGCCTGACCACATCCTGCTGGTGCAGGCCCGCCGCGTCGGGGACCTCTGCGGGCGTGTCGGCGTGCGCGAGCGGCACGTGGCGCCCCCGGCAGGACTCGAACCTGCAACCCACGGATTAGAAGGCCGTTGCGCTATCCATTGCGCCACGGGGGCCAGCGGGCAGCAGTATCCCAGTAGCAACGCACCCGCGCGCCGCGAGGTGGTCGCGGCGCGCGGGTGCGGTGACAGGTGCCGTCAGGCGGCGGCGGTCGCCGGCTCGCGGGAGTCGGCGACCTCGCGCCAGGCGTCGCGCCCGCGCGGGGCGTCGTACGTCGCCTGGTCGAGGATGCCCTCGCGCTTCGCGACGATCGTCGGGACCAGCGCCTGGCCGGTGACGTTGACCGCGGTGCGACCCATGTCGAGGATCGGGTCGATCGCGAGCAGCAGGCCGACGCCCTCGAGCGGCAGGCCGAGCGTGGACAGGGTCAGCGTGAGCATCACGGTGGCACCGGTGACGCCGGCCGTGGCGGCCGAGCCGATGACCGAGACGAACGCGATCAGCAGGTAGTCGGTGACCGAGAGGTCGAGGCCGAAGAACTGCGCGACGAAGATCGCCGAGATCGCCGGGTAGATCGAGGCGCAGCCGTCCATCTTGGTCGTGGCGCCCAGGGGCACGGCGAACGACGCGTAGGCGCGCGGGACGCCGAGGTTGCGCTCGGTGACGGACTCGGTGACCGGCATGGTGCCGACCGACGACCGGGACACGAAGGCCAGGGAGATCGCCGGCCAGGCTCCGGAGAAGAACTGGCGCACCGAGAGCCCGTGGAGGCGGAGCAGCGCGGGGTAGACGCCGGCGACGACGAGCGCGAGGCCGGCGTAGATCGCCACGGTGAACATGCCGAGCGAGCCGAGGGCGTCCCAGCCATAGCTGGCCACCGCGTTGCCCAGCAGGCCGACGGTCGCGATCGGGGCGAGCAGGATGATCCACCAGAGGACCTTCTGCACGACGGCGAGCGCGGAGCGGACGAACGCGAGGAAGGGCTCGGCGGCCTCGCCGACCTCGAGGGTCGCGATGCCGACGGCGATCGAGACGACGAGGATCTGGAGCACGTTGAAGGACAGGCCGACCGAGCCGTCGTTGGAGGCCGACCCCTCGAGCCCGAGCACGTTGGCCGGGACCAGACCGGTCAGGAAGTCGAGCCACGAGCCGGTCGTCGACGGTGCCGACGCCGCGTCGGAGGTGACGCTCGTGTGGTCACCCGGCTGCAGCACCAGACCGAGCACGATGCCGATGACGACCGCGATGAGCGCGGTGATGGCGAACCAGGCCAGCGTCCGCCACGCGAGGCGGGCGGCCCCGGTCACGTCGCGCAGGTTGGCGATCGAGGCGACGATCGCGAGGAAGACAAGTGGGGGCACGACGGCGCGCAGCAGCGTCACGAACGTGCCGCCGATGGTGCTCAGCGTCTCGGTGAGCCAGTTGGGGTCGACCTCGCCGGTCGTGGCGTCCACGCCGTCCGCACCCATGCTGCGGGCGACGAGTCCGAGGACGACACCGAGCACCAGGCCGATCAGGACCTGGACGCCGAACGAGGGGAGGCGGAAGCGGCTGGGCTTCCTCTCCGTCGTAACAGAAGTAGTCATACTGAAAAGGTAACCTTTCGGGACCGCACGGTGTCGAGCCGGGCGGGGACGCAGGATGGTCGAGGTCAGTCGAGGATGCGTCCGAGGCGACAGAGCGCGCTCTCGGTGCGGGCGAGGTCGACGGCGCGCCGCTGGGTCAGCAGGTCGCCGACGGTCGCAGGGGTCGCTATGGCTCGCACGTCAGGCACAACCGGCTCCTCCGCCACCGGATTCCGTGGTTCGGGTCACATCCCCGCGGCCCACTAGAGTCCGGGGCATGTCGCACCGTCTCGGGCGCCGGGTGCTCGGCCTGCTCGCACCCCTCACGCTCCTGCTGCTCCCCGCCCCCGCCCACGCGGAGAGGGTGGTGACCCACGACCCGGCGGGCGACGCGACGGTCGTGGGCTGGCTCGCGGAGGAGGACGCCGAGCTCCCACCGATGCCCGACCCGTCGCCGGCCGACATCGTCCGCACGGTCGCGGCGCACGGAGAGCGGCGGCTGGCCGTCACGGTCCACTTCCACGACCTCGCGGACGTGCGGAAGCACTCCACGCGCGTCTTCGTCCAGACCGCGGCCGGCTGGTTCGACGTCGACGTGCGGGCGGGGGAGGGACGGCGCACGCGCGTGATGCTCGTACGACGCGGGGAGCGGCTCGACTGCCGCGGCCTCCGCGCGCGGTTCGACGCCGATGCGGACCTGGTCGCGGTGTCCGTGCCGACGGCGTGCCTCGCCGCGCCCCGCTGGGTCCGGGTGGGCGTCACCGCCGCCGCTCCGCTCCCCATGACCGACCCCGCCGTGCTCGCGTCCACCGTGGACGACGGCCACCGCGACACCGTGCGCCTGCGGCGCGTCGGCACGGGACCCCGCATCCGCCGCGGCTGATCACCGCGTCAGGAGCACCATCACCTCGTAGTGCGTGGTGTGCGGGAACATGTCGAGCACCCGCGCCGCGACGGGCCGCAGCGACGGCATCAGCGCGAGGTCGCGCGCCAGCGACTCGGCGTTGCACGAGGAGTAGACGACGTGCCGCACGCCCGACTCCTCGAGCCAGCCGGCCAGCTCGGCGCCGATCCCGCGGCGGGGCGGGTTGACGACCACGAGGTCCGGCGCGGCGTCGGCAGCGCCGGCGTACGACGTCGCGTCGGCCGCGACGAACCGTGCCTCCAGGCCGAGCTCGTCGGCCGAGTGCGTGGCTGCGTCGATCGCGTCCGCCGAGACCTCCACGCCGAGCACCTCGCGTCCGGGTCCGGCCAGGTGCAGGGCGAAGCCGCCCACGCCGCAGTAGAGGTCCCAGACCGTCCGGACGTCCGGCAGGTCGTCCACCCAGGCGCGCGCCTGGTCGTAGAGGGCCTCAGCGATCGCGGTGTTGGTCTGGAAGAACGAGCGCGGCCCCAGCCGCAGCGTGACCCCGGTGGACAGCCGCATCGGCAGCGCCGACTCGGCCGTCAGCACGACCTCGCGCTCGCCCTCGAGCACCGCCTTGTGCTCGGGCTGCACGTTGATCGTCACCACCCGCAGCGCCGGCACCGCGTCGAGGAGGGCGGGCAGGCGGGAGCGCACGCGCGCCTCCAGCGCCGTGGACCGCATCACGAGCCGCAGCAGCATCTCTGCGTCGGGTGACTCCGTGAGCAGCACGTGCTTGAGCTCGCCGCGCCGCGCGCCCACGTCGTACGGCGTCAGGCCGGCGTCGGCGGCCCACGAGGCGATGCGGTCGAGGGCCGCCCGCAGCCCGTCGGAGTGCAGGCCGCAGTCGCGCAGGTCGACCCCGTGGAGGTCGCGGTCGAGGATGCCCAGCGTGAGCGCGTCGACGGTGCCGCCGACCGCCATCTTGGCCTTATTGCGGAAGCCCGCGTCCGCGCCGGCGACCGTCGGCAGCCACACCGGCGAGTCGACGAGCGAGCGAGCGTGTGCCTCCTTGTGGGAGAGCTGCTGTCCGCGCGGGGTGCCGAGGAGCATGCACGACCGGCACCGGAACGCGTCGAAGTGGTGGCAGCGAGGCAGCCCGTCGACGACCGCGAGGCTGGGCGCGGGCGCCGGGTCAGCCACCGATGCGGGAGCCCATCCACTCCTCGACGTCGGCGGACGTGCGGGGGAGCGAGGCGGAGAGGTTGCGGTTGCCGTCGGCCGTGACGAGGATGTCGTCCTCGATGCGGATGCCGATGCCGCGCAGCTCCTCGGGGACCAGCAGGTCGTCCTCCTGGAAGTAGAGGCCCGGCTCGACGGTGAGCACCATGCCCTCGGCGAGGTCGCCCTTGGGGTAGAGGTCGGTGGACGCGCGGCCGCAGTCGTGGACGTCCATGCCGAGCATGTGCGAGGTGCCGTGGAGCGTCCAGCGGGCGTAGACCTTGGACTCCGGGTCGAGCGCCTCCTCCGCCGGGACCGGCAGCAGCTGCATGTCCTCGAGCCCGTGGGCGAGCACCTTCATCGCGGCCTCGTGGGCGGCGAGGAACGGCACGCCGGGGCGTACGGCGTCGATGCCGGCCTGCTGGGCCTGCTGCACGAGGTCGTAGAGGTCGCGCTGCAGCGGGGTGAAGCGCCCGTCGACGGGCAGGGTGCGGGTGACGTCGGCGGTGTAGAGGTTGTGGCCCTCGACGCCCATGTCGAGCAGGACGAGCTTGCCCGGCTCGATGGCGCCGGTGTTGTCGATCCAGTGCAGCGTCGTGGCGTGCGACCCACCGGCGCAGATCGAGTCGTAGCCGATGTCGTTGCCCATGGCGCGGGCGCGGCGGAAGAAGGTGCCCTCGATCCAGCGCTCGCCGAACTCGCGCACCCGGTCCCACTCGCGCACGGAGTCCTCGAAGCCGAGCGTGGTGATGTCGCAGGCCTCCTGCAGCTCGCCGATCTCCCACTCGTCCTTGACCAGCCGCAGCTCGTCGGCCACGCGGGCGAGGTCCTCGTCGCGCGTCAGGTCACGGGTCTTCCTGTCGTCCCCGAAAGACGGCAGGTCCTTGACGTGGCGCACCTCGATGCCGAGCGAGTCGGAGATCTCCTGCGCCGAGGGGCGGCGACCGGCCCACAGCTCGCCGTACTGGCGGTCGCGGAAGAACTCGTCGGTGTCACGCTCCGAGCGCGGTCGGGCGTAGAGGACCGACTCGCCGTCCTCGATCACCAGCACCGCGTCGGAGGTCTGGTTGCCGGAGAAGTAGGTGTGGGCGGTGTCGGGCCGGAACCGGTAGTCGGTGTCGTTGGCGCGCACCTTGTAGGTCCCCGCGGGCAGCACGAGGCGGTCGTCGGGGAACGCGGCGGCGAGCTTGGCGCGGCGCTCGGCAGCCCGGTCGGCGACCGGGTGTCGCGGCATGTCGAGCTCGCGGTCGCCCCAGCCCTCGCGCATGAAGGCGGCGTAGGCGGCCGGCACGGCTGGGTCGTGCGACTCGGTCTTCGGCTCGTCGGCGGTCTCGTCGACGCTCTGGACGGTCTCGGCGGGGATCTCGGCAGTCGGCTCGCTCACGCGGTCACTGTACGACGCCGCGCACCGTCGCGGTCACGCGCCGAGGCCCACGCGACGCCTGTGCGAGCGGCCGCGTTCACCGGGCGTACCGGAGCGATTCACGCGCCACCTGTGGGGTGCAGCCATGCCGTCCGCGAGATCCGCCCTGCCCTCCCTCACCAGCCTGTTCGCCTCCGTCGCCCTCGCGGCCGGGAGCCTCGCGGCGGTGACCCTTCCTGCGCAGGCCGCCGTCGCGGCGGCCGTCCCGACGCAGCCGCCGGCGCCGCCGACGGACCCCGGGCTCCGGGCGCCCGTCCTGCAGGTCACCGAGGTGGCGCCGGACACCGCCAACGTCGGCGGTGCCGACGCCTACGAGTTCGTCGAGGTCTACAACGCCTCCGACGCCCCGGTCGCGTTCCGCGACTTCACCCTCAACTACCTCTACGTCGACGCCAACGCCGTCACGACCAACCAGGCCCTGTGGCCCGCGACGCCGCGCGACCCGGTGATCGACCCCGGCCAGACGCTCGTGCTGTGGGTGCGGAACGCCGCGAACGCCGCGCTCACCGCCGCCGACTTCAACGCCGCCTTCGGTGCGCGCCTGACGGCGGGGGAGGACCTCGTCGAGGTGCGCTCGGCTGGTATGGCCAACGGCGGCCTGCGCGGGATCCAGGTGATGACCAACACCGGCATCGACACCAGCACCACCTACTACTTCAACGACGCCCAGACCACGGCCACGACGGCGATCCAGTACGCCTGGAACCCGGCCGGCTCGCCCGACCACCTGTGGGTGCCGCAGCCGAAGGACGGCACCGTCCAGACCATGACCGGGCTCGACGTCCCGACGCCCGGCTACACGCACCCGGGCCAGGTGCCGGACGGGCTCGTCGCGACGCCGGCCGCCGACGCGCCCCCGACGGTCGACGACCTCACCGGCGGCCCGCTGCTGCCGGAGACCGAGGACCTCACCGTCGGCTTCGACGTCCGCGACGACCACCAGGTCCGCACGGCCGAGCTCACCCTGGCCACCGACGTCGGCGACCCGGTCACCCGGTCGCTGCGCTTCGAGTCGCCCGACCGGTTCGTCCACACGATCCCGTCCGTCGACCTCTACGGCAAGCAGTGGCTCGACTACACCCTCGAGGTCTCCGACGGCACGCACACGACCACCCTCGGCCCGGTCCGCGTCGAGCTCGCCGACGGGCCGCGCCCGCCCGTCCGGCTCAACCACGCCGACGACGACTTCGTCTCCGGCGACACCCCGCTGACCGCCACGACCGACGGCGACCCGTCGGGCCTCGCGCTGGCCATCGACGGCCAGCAGGTCGACGACGTCGTACCGTCGCTGGAGGCCGCGCCGCGGTTCGCCTTCGAGGCGACCAACACCGACGCCTTCTTCCGCAACGGCGTGAAGATCGGCGACGAGGTCCTGACGGTCTTCGACGAGGGCTTCTACGAGCGCACCGAGACCGTCGCGGCCGACGTGCCCCTCGAGCAGGTGGTCCGCGGCCGGCAGGTCACGATCGGCATCTACGCCGGCACCAAGGCCTGGCCCGAGCCCGACCCCGACGAGAACAACGACGACTGGACCGCGATCGACCCGCGCCTCGCCCTCCCCGACGGGCGGGTGCTGCGCCCGGTCACGTGCGCAGGCGCCGGCGAGGGACAGGAGCCCACCGAGCGGGCGTGCCCGGCCCCCGACGCCCGGATCGGCTTCTCCGACGCCAACCTCGTCTACTTCCTGGCCACGTTCGACGTCCCCGACGACGCCTTCGACTCGGTGCTGCACCAGTGGGACACCGCCGCGGTGGCCGACGGGCCCCACGCGATCAGCGCGACCGCCGGCGGCCAGTCGGCCAAGCGGACGCTCGCCGTCGACAACTCCGCCCCGCAGGTCACCTCGTCGATCGAGGACGGCGTCACCCCGCGCGGCTCGTTCGAGGTCGACGCGGAGGCCACCGACGCCGGGGCCGGTGTGGAGTCGCTGACGGCGACCCTCGACGGCGAGGAGGTCACGCTGCCGCACCCGAGCTCCTCGGTCGAGCTCGAGGCGGGCCCGCACGAGGTCGTGCTCACCGCCGTCGACGTGCTGGGCAACACCCGCACCCGCACGATCGGGTTCACCACGCCGAAGGAGCAGCCGTCCGCAGCGCTCCAGGCGCCGGAGGACGGTGCCGAGGTCGAGGCGGGCGAGGTCGCCCTGGAGGCGACGCCGACCGACCCGGAGGGCGACGTGCTCGACGTCGAGCTGCGTCGTGGCTTCCACCTCGCGGCCGACGACGAGGCGGTCACCGCCAGCGCCGGGACGGCGTACGACGCCGGGCGCGTGGCGCGCGACGGGGCGGTCCTGCTGGGCGAGGACGACCTCGCCGCGATCACCACCACGGACGGCCTGGTCGCCACCACGGAGTCGGACGACCTCTTCCCCTACCAGCTCTACACCGTCGACGTGCCCGACGGCGCGGGCGACGACTTCACCGCTCGCGTCCACTGGTCCGGCTCGGCCAACGCCGAGGCGCGCATCGGGCTGCACGTCCTCGACGTGACGGCGGGGGAGTGGGACGAGGTCGACGAGCACCTCACCACCGGCGGGGCGCCGACCGACTTCGAGCTCGACGCGCTCGTCCCGGCGAAGGACCACGTCGCGGACGGGAGGATGACCGTCCTGGTGCAGCACTCCGAGGGTTTCACGACCCCCGGGCAGAGCTCCCGCGGTGACCGGGTGCCGCCCTACTCCGGCGCCGGCGTGACGCCGCGCGACGCCTACGACTTCACGGTCGCGTGGGAGTCGGACACGCAGTACTACAACCAGAACCCCGACTTCTACCGGCACCAGCGCGCGATCCACGACTTCCTCGTGGGCCAGCGCGCCAACCTCGACCTGCAGTACCTGATGCACACCGGCGACATCGTCAACGACTGGGACCAGCCGGCCCAGTGGGAGCGCGCCGACGCCGCCTACCGCGACCTCGACGAGGCCGGCATCCCCTACAGCGTGCTGGCCGGCAACCACGACGTCGGCCACCACCGCAACGACTACGGCGCCTACGGCCGGTGGTTCGGCGAGGCGCGCTACGCCGACAAGCCCTGGTACGGCGGGTCGCACGAGAACAACCGGGGGAGCTACAACCTCGTCAGCGCCGACGGCATCGACCTGATGGTCGTGACGATGGGCTGGGGCGCCGGCGACCCGCAGATCCGCTGGCTGAACCGCGTGATCGCCGAGCACCCCGAGCGCAAGGTGATCCTCAACCTGCACGAGTTCATGCTCACCACGGGCGGGCTCGGCCCGATCCCGCAGCGGATCATGGACGACGTCGTCACGCCCAACGCCAACGTCATCGCGGTCGGCTCCGGGCACTACCACGACGCCTACACCCGCACCGACGAGATGGACGACGACGGCGACGGCGTCGCGGACCGCACGGTCTACTCGATGCTGTTCGACTACCAGGGCCTGCCGGAGGGCGGCCTGGGCTACCTGCGCCTGCTGCACTTCGACAACGTCGGCGGCCGGATCATCGTGCGGACCTACTCGCCGTCGCTGGACGACTTCGACTCCGACGACCCGTCGCTGGAGCCGGTCCACCAGCGGTTCGAGATCCCCTACGCCGCGTCGGGCCTGACGCCGCGGACCAGGACGCTGTCCACCGACGAGCTCAGCATCGACATCCTCACCACCGAGCGGATCGCCGCGTTCGACGACGTCGAGAGCGGGACCCCGCTCACCGCGACCTGGCCGGTCGAGCCGGGCGAACACGGGTGGTACGTGCGGACCGCCGACCCCCACGGCGCGGTCGACCACTCGGTCGTGCGCACCTTCACGGCAGCCGGCCAGCCGACCGACCCGACCACCCCGGTGCCGACGACCCCGGACCCGACGACAGCCCCCACCACGACGCCGTCTCCCACCGCGGGCGCGGTCGCCGCGGGGACGCCGACGCTGCGGGGCAAGGCACGCGTGGGCCGTGAGCTGCGCGTCGACCCCGGCACCTGGGGCGCGGGAACGACCCTGACCTACGCCTGGTACGCCGACGGGGAGCGGCTGGCGGGCGAGTCGGGGCCGACCCTCGAGCTGCGCGCCCGCCACCGGGGAGACCGCATCAGTGTCGCCGTCACCGGCACCGCGGGAGGACTCACCCCCACGACGGCTGGTGTCGAGGACGACGTCGACGTCCGGCGCGGGCGCCTGACCGGTCCGCGCCCGCGGGTCCTCGGCCGCCCGTCGGTGGGAGGCGTCCTGCGCGTGCGGCCGGGCGACTGGACCGCGGGCGCGAGGCTCCGCTTCGTCTGGCTCGCGGACGGCGAGAGGGTGGGCACCGGGAGGCGGCTCGCGCTGCGACCCGCGCACCGCGGCGAGCGGATCTCGGTCCGGGTCGTCGCGCGCAAGCCCGGCTACGGGACCCTCCGGCGGACCAGCCCGCCCAGCCGGGTCGTCGTACCCCGCTGACGGACGCCCGTAGGGGTGCGGCGGCACCGGGTCCGCCGCACCTGCCCGTTAGGGTCGGACCCATGCAACGAGGCCGCCGCGACAGTGTCGCCTTCACCGTGGTGGTGGCGGCGCTGGTGCTCCTCGGCGGCATCCTGATGGCCTTCGTCGTCGCGCTCTCGGGTGCGCCGGGCAGCCTGGCGCTCGCCGCGCTGGTCGCCGCCGTCCCGGTGGGCCCGCTGATCGGTTGCTTCATGTGGCTCGACCGCTACGAGCCCGAGCCGCGCAACCTGCTCGTCGCGGGCCTGCTCTGGGGCGCCTTCGCCGCGACCGGGGCCGCCCTCGTCTTCCAGGGCATCGGTCTCGCCGGCGGTGCCAGTGAGCGCGACAGCCTCGCCGTCGTCGCCCCGGTGACGGAGGAGCTGACCAAGGGCGCGTTCTTGATGCTGCTCCTGTGGTGGCGGCGTCACGAGCTCGACGGGGTGCTCGACGGCATCGTCTACGCCGGGATGGTCGGGGTCGGCTTCGCCTACACCGAGAACATCCTCTACCTCGCCGCCGCCTACGACGGCACCGACGGGCTCGGCCCCGGCGGCACCACCGCGCTGACGACGACCTTCGTGGTCCGCTGCCTGATCAGTCCGTTCGCGCACCCCTTCTTCACCGCGTTCATCGGCATCGGGGTCGGTCTCGCCATCGCCTCGCGGCGCACGGTCGTCCGGGTGCTGGCGCCGATCGCGGGCTTCGCCATCGCCGCGCTCCTCCACGGCGTCTGGAACTCCTCGACCCTCTCGGGCGGCGGCTTCTTCGTCGTCTACGGCACCCTGATGTTCCCGGTGTTCCTCGCCGTCGTCGCGTTCGCCGTCTACCGGCGCCGCTCCGAGCGACCGCTGCTCGTCCGGGCCCTGCAGGACGCCGCGGACCGCGGGCTGCTGCCCGCCACCGACATCCCGTGGCTGGTCGACCTGCGCGCGCGCCGGCACGCCCGCCGCTGGGCCCGGCACCACGGCGGGCCGCTCGCCGAGCGCGGCATGCGGGACTACCAGGCCGCGGCCATCGAGCTCGGCTACCTCCACCACCGCTACCTGCGCGGCACGGCTCCTGCCGACTTCTCCGCGCGCGGACTCGAGCACGTCGAGGAGCTGCGCCGCATCCGCCCCTACATCTCCTTCCCCGGACAGGTGGTCCCCACGCGATGACAGGCCCCGACAGCACGACCGCGATGCTCACCGCACTGGTGCGCCTGCGCGGCGCCCTGCAGGAGGCGCGGCTGCCGCTCGAGCTCCCCGGTGCCGAGGAGCAGCGAGCCGCTCGCGCAGAGATGGTCGACCAGCTCGAGGACTACGTCATCCCGCGCCTGATGACCCTCGACGCACCGCTGCTCGCGGTCGTCGGTGGCTCGACCGGCGCCGGCAAGTCGACGCTGGTCAACTCCCTCGTCGGCACCCGGGTCACCGCGCCCGGCGTCCTGCGGCCCACCACGCGGTCGCCCGTGCTGGTGCACCACCCCGACGACGCGAAGTGGTTCGGCCAGGACCGCCTGCTGCCCGAGCTCGAGCGGGTGGACCGCCAGACCAACGACCCCGCGGCGCTGCAGCTCGTGCCGTCGCCGGTCATGGCGCCCGGGCTCGCGGTCCTCGACGCTCCCGACATCGACTCGGTCGAGGAGCAGAACCGCGTGCTGGCGGCCCAGCTGCTCGCTGCCGCCGACCTGTGGCTCTTCGTCACCTCGGCGGCCCGCTACGCCGACCAGGTGCCGTGGGACTTCCTCCGCAAGGCCGCCGACCGCTCCGCCGCGGTGGCTATCGTCCTGGACCGCACGCCGCCGGAGGCGGTGGACACGATCACCACCCACCTTGCCCGGATGCTCGCCAGCCGCGGCCTCAAGGACTCCCCGCTCTTCGTCGTCGAGGAGGGCGAGGTCTCCGACATGGGGCTGCTGGACTCCTCGTCGGTGATGGAGATCCGCCAGTGGCTCCGGGCACTGGCCGAGGACCAGGAGGCGCGCCAGTCGGTGGTGCAGCAGACGCTCGACGGCGCGATCCGCACGCTGGCTCGTCGTACGCACTCGGTGGCGGACGCCGCGACCGAGCAGGTCGACGCCGTGCGCCGCCTGCGCGAGGACGCCAACGAGGCCTACGACCGGGCCGTGACGGCGGTCGGCGAGGCGTCGGCCGACGGCACCCTGCTGCGCGGCGAGGTGCTGGCCCGCTGGCAGGAGTTCGTCGGCACCGGTGAGCTGCTGCGCTCGCTGGAGACCCGCGTCGGGTGGATCCGCGACCGCGTCGTCAACGCCGTCAAGGGCAAGCCCCAGCAGGCCGAACGGGTCACCGTCGCGGTGGAGTCCGGCCTCGAGACGCTCATCCTCGAGCACGCCGAGGCGGCAGCCGAGCGCGCCGAGGCCTCGTGGCGCAGCACGGCCGCCGGGCAGATCCTGCTGCGCGACGCCGGGGAGGACCTCGGCCGCGCGTCGCGCGACTTCCGCCGACGGGCCGAGCGCGCGGTCCGCGACTGGCAGTCCGACGTGCTCGACATGGTGCGCACCGAGGGCGCCGAGAAGCGCTCGACGGCGCGCTTCCTCGCCTTCGGCGTCAACGGCCTGTCCGTGGCGCTGATGGTCGTGGTCTTCGCCCACACCGCGGGGGTGACGGGAGCCGAGGCGGGCATCGCCGGCGGGTCCGCGATCCTGGGCCAGAAGCTGCTCGAGGCGGTGTTCGGCGACCAGGCCGTCCGCTCGCTCGCCGAGCGCGCCCGTCAGCGGCTGGAGACCTCCATGCGTGACCTGCTCGACGCCGAGCGCCGCCGCTACACCGACCTGCTCGACACGATGGAGGTCTCGCCCGAGACGCCCGAGCGGATGCGCGCCGCGGCCCGCAAGGTCGACGACCTGCGCTTCGCCGCGACGCGCCACGCGCCCGAGGCGTCGCCCGCCCCGGCGCAGCAGACTGCCCAGGTGTCCGAGCCTGCGGACGACGCCCCCTAGGGTTGGGGTGCACAGCACCACTCGGACGGTGAGGGAGTCATGACGTCGTTGCTCGAAGGGGCCAAGAAGCTGGTCACCAGGAGCTCTGACATCGGCGCGCGCGTCGACGGACTCGAGCGCGCCGCCGAGGCGGCACGTGGACGGGTCGACGACGCGGTCGTCGACGACGCCCGCGCGGTGGCCGCCCGTGCCTCGAGCCGGCTCAGGCTGTCCGCGGACCACACGGTGGTCGCGCTGGGCGGCGCCACCGGCTCCGGCAAGTCGTCCACCTTCAACGCGCTGAGCGGGCTCGAGCTCGCCGCGGTCGGCGTACGTCGTCCCACCACGTCGTGGGCCACCGCCGTCGTGTGGGGCAAGCAGGGCGCCGAGGAGCTGCTGGAGTGGCTGGGCATCCCCGCCCGCCACCAGGTCACCCGCGACTCGATGCTGTCCAAGGCCGACGAGGACGCCGAGATGCGCGGCGTCGTGCTCCTCGACCTGCCCGACCACGACTCCACGGAGGTGTCCCACCACCTCGAGGTCGAGCGGCTCGTGCAGCTCGCCGACATGATGGTGTGGGTCCTCGACCCGCAGAAGTACGCCGACGCCGCGATCCACGACCGCTTCCTCAAGCCCCTTGCGGGCCACCAGGACGTGATGCTGGTCGTCCTCAACCACATCGACACCGTCCCCGAGGACCGTCGCGCCGGCATGGTCGACGACGTACGACGACTCCTCGAGGCCGACGGCCTCGCCGGGGTCCCCGTGCTGCCGGTCAGCGCGCGCCAGGGCTGGGGCATCCAGGAGCTGCGCGGCATGATCGCCAAGCGCGTCGCGGAGAAGAAGGTCACGCGGTCGCGTCTCGAGGCCGACGTGCGCTCCGCGGCCCAGCGCCTCGAGGCGGCGACCGGCACCGGCAAGGTGCCCACCCTGTCCAAGGAGCGCATCGCCGCGCTCGACGACGCGTTCGCCGATGCGGCCGGGGTCCCCACCGTGGTGAAGGCCGTGGCCGACTCCACCCGGATGCGCGCCAACCGCGCGACCGGCTGGCCCGTCACCTCGTGGTTCTCCCGGCTCAAGCCCGACCCGCTCAAGCGCCTCCACCTCGACCTCGGGTCGGCCGGCAAGGAGCTCACCGGCACCGCGCGCACGTCCGTCCCGCAGGCCACCGGCGTGCAGCGGGCACGCGTCGACACGGAGGTGCGGGCGCTCGCCGACCAGGTGGGGGAGGGCATGGCGCCCTCCTGGGCCGCGTCGGTCCGCGCGGCGTCGGTGTCGCGGCTCCCCGACCTCGGTGACCGCCTCGACCGCGCCGTCGCCGCCACCGACCTCGGCGCGACGAAGATCCCGGCCTGGGCCGGTCTCGTGCGCGTCCTGCAGTACGTCCTGATCATCGCCGCGATCGTCGGCGCCGGCTGGCTCGCGCTGCTCGCGCTCGGGTCCTACGCCCGGCTCCCCGAGCCGCCGACGCCGGAGGTCGGCGCCTTCCCGCTGCCGACCCTGCTGCTCCTCGGCGGCATCGGACTCGGCCTGCTCCTCGCCCTGGTCTGCCGCTGGCTGGTGGCCCTCACGGCCCGGTCGCGGGCGCGGGCGGCCGACAAACGGCTGCGCGGCGCCATCTCCGAGGTCTCCGCGGAGATGGTCGTCGCCCCGATCGAGGCCGAGCTCGCCTCCTACGCCACGGCCCGCGACGGGTTGTCCACCGCGCTCCGCTGATTCCCGGGGGTCGATGCGGTCCCCGGCCTGCTCGCTGGAGTCACCGGATATCCGGTGACCGCCCCACTTACAGGTAGAGATCTCTACCTGTAAGTACGGAACTCGGGTGCACAGTCCCGCTCGCCGGGCTCGCTCCCCGGACCCGTCGGACTCGCCGGGGGCCGTTCAGGCGCGACGGCCGGCCTCGACCGCTGCATGGCCAGCAACTGTCCACAGCCGCGGGTGGTCGCGCCCCCTCCACAGGCCACGTCGTACGTGCATCGCTCCTGTCGGTGTCCAGACGCAGATTGGGGCAACCGCGGCGGGCCAGCTGCCGCGGACGATCAGGAGGCAGAAACATGTACGACACCCAGATCACCCTGGCCGGCTGGATCGGCGGCGACGTCACCCTGCGCGAGGTCACCGACGGGCGGGCCGTGGCCACCTTCCGGATCGCGTGTACCCCCACGCGCTACCGCGACGGCGAGCGGGTCAAGGGCACGACGACCTGGCACACCGTCAAGGCGTGGAACCGGCTGGGCCGCCACGTCGCCGCCTCCCTCGCGAGCGGCGACCCGGTCGTCGTCCACGGCCGGCTCGTGGCCGACGTCTGGGAGCGTGACGGCAAGCCGCAGACGTCCTTCGAGGTCGTCGCCTCGGCGGTGGGACACGACCTCTCCTTCGGCACCACGGTCCTCACCCGGCCGGTCCCGGTGGCCGACGCGGCAACCGACCAGACGAGCGACCAGACGACGAGCCCCATGAGCACCCAGGTCGCGGCGCCCGTGGCCGCCGACGCGGGGGAGGGGGAGCAGCCGGCCCGGGCCGCGTGAGCCGACGGGTGCGATTGTCCGCGCGGGGGCGCTGCACCGTAGGCTCGCCCGCATGGCTGAGTACGTCTTCACACTGCGCAACGTGCGCAAGGCCCACGGTGACAAGGTCGTCCTCGACAACGTCACCCTCTCGTTCCTCCACGGCGCCAAGATCGGCGTCGTCGGGCCCAACGGCACGGGCAAGTCCTCGCTGCTCAAGATCATGGCGCAGCTCGACCACGCCAACAACGGTGACGCGATCCTCGACCCCGAGGCGACCGTCGGCATGCTCCAGCAGGAGCCACCGCTGAGCGAGGGCAAGACGGTGCTGGAGAACGTCGAGGAGGCCGTCGGCGACCTCAAGGCCAAGATGAAGCGCCTCGAGGACGCCTACATGGAGATGGGCGACCCCGACGCCGACCAGGACGCCCTCATGCAGGAGACGGGCGACCTCCAGACCGAGCTCGACGACGCCGGCGCCTGGGACCTCGACAGCCGGCTCGACCAGGCCATGGACGCGCTGCGCTGCCCGCCGCCCGACGTGCTGGTCGACAACCTCTCCGGTGGCGAGCGCCGCCGGGTCGCGCTGTGCAAGCTGCTCCTCCAGCAGCCCGACCTGCTGCTCCTCGACGAGCCCACCAACCACCTCGATGCGGAGTCGGTCCAGTGGCTCGAGGGCCACCTGGCGTCCTACCCCGGCGCCGTCCTGGCCGTCACCCACGACCGCTACTTCCTCGACAACGTCGCGCAGTGGATCCTCGAGCTCGACCGCGGCAAGGCGCACCCCTACGAGGGCAACTACTCCACCTACCTCGAGACCAAGAAGGACCGCCTCAAGGTCGAGGGGCAGAAGGACGCCAAGCGCGCCAAGATGCTCGAGAAGGAGCTGGAGTGGGTCCGCTCCAACCCCAAGGCGCGCCAGGCCAAGAGCAAGTCCCGACTCGCGCGCTACGAGGAGATGGCGGCCGAGGCCGACCGGATGCGCAAGATCGACACCTCGGAGATCAACATCCCGGCCGGCCCGCGCCTCGGTGACGTCGTGCTCGAGGCCGAGAAGCTCGAGAAGGGCTTCGAGGGGCGCACGCTGATGCACGACCTGTCCTTCAAGCTGCCCCGTGCCGGCATCGTCGGCGTCATCGGCCCCAACGGCGTCGGCAAGACCACGCTGTTCCGGATGATCACCGGCCAGGAGGAGCCTGACGGGGGCGAGCTCAAGGTCGGCCAGACGGTCAAGATCTCCTACGTCGACCAGAGCCGCGGCGGCATCGACCCCACCAAGAACGTCTGGGAGGTCGTCTCCGACGGCCTCGACTTCATCAAGGTCGCCAACTTCGAGATGAACTCGCGCGCCTACGTCGCGTCGTTCGGCTTCAAGGGCCCCGACCAGCAGAAGAAGGCCGGCGTCCTGTCCGGTGGTGAGCGCAACCGCCTCAACCTCGCGCTGACGCTCAAGATGGGCGGCAACATGCTGCTGCTCGACGAGCCCACCAACGACCTCGACGTGGAGACGCTGTCCTCGCTCGAGGACGCGCTGCTCGACTTCCCCGGCTGTGCCGTGGTCACCTCGCACGACCGGTGGTTCCTCGACCGCGTCGCGACCCACATCCTCGCGTGGGAGGGCGACGACGAGGACCCGGCCAAGTGGTTCTGGTTCGAGGGCAACTTCGCGGCCTACGAGGAGAACAAGGTCGAGCGGCTCGGCATCGAGGCCGCCCGCCCGCACCGGGTGACCCACCGGCGCCTGACCCGCGACTGAGACGACGCGCCGGGGCAGGCCGGACGATCAGTCCCGGCCGAACCCCGCCTCGCGCGCCTTGATGATGGCGTCGGCCCGGCCGGCGGCGTGGAGCTTGGCGTAGATCGACGAGACCGCGTTGCGCACCGTCTTGTTGGACACGTAGAGCTCGCGGGCGATGGCGTCGTTGCCCTGCCCGCGTGAGGAGCCGACGGCTCACGCCGTGCGGCGGTGGGCGCGGTCGCCGAAGATGAAGCCGCAGGCGGTGACCAACAGCCAGAGGGCGCTGGTGGCGCCGGCCATGTACTGCACGGGCGAGATGCCCAGCAGCACCGTCAGGCCTCCCAGGAGGAGGCCGGTGAGGCCGAGCCACCGCGGTGCGCCGCCGCGGCGGTGGGCTGCGAAGACGCCCAGGCCGCCTAGGCCGACGAGCATCGTGCACCCGGGCACGGTGCCGACCCAGTGGCCGTAGAACGCGGCGGTCGCCGGGACGAGCGCCTCCGGCGCGGTGGCGCCGAAGATGAACTCGGTGTCGAGCGCCCCGGCCATGACCCACACGACCGCGGTCGCGAGGACTCCGGCGCCGGCGACCACGGGACCGAGGCTGTCGTACGGCAGCGCTTCGCGCAGCCGGCGTGCGAGCCCAGCCGCGAAGACGACGAGGAGCACGGCCGCCAGGCTGATGCCGACGTGGAAGACGGTCATGGCGGTGACGTCGCCCCCGAGCGAGTCGAGGATCGCGACGTCGTCGCCCCGGGTGTCCTCGGCGTAGACGCCGTGCACGAAGCCGGCGGCGACGGTTCCGGCGATGGAGCTGAGGGCCGCGCCGACACCGGCGAGGGCCCAGGCCCGGGAACGGGTGCCGGCGGGCCGGGTGGTCGGCCCGGCGGTGACGTCGGAGCGGGCCGGGTTGGTGGTGCTGATGGTGGTGGACATCGTGGTCTCCCTTTCGTGGATCTCGATGTCCAGACAGTGCCGGGCCCCGTGTCCCACCGAACAGGGACAGCGGGGCAACGGATGTCCCGTGGTCAGCCCTGACGGATCTCCGACTCGGGGTGCCGGTTGACCAGGTGGTCGGCCACCCGGTCGAAGACCCGGCCCACGGCGGCGAAGTCCTCCGCCGGCACCAGGTCGACGATGTTGCGCCGCACGCTCTCGACGTGGCACGGCGCCGCGCGCACGAGCAGGTCGTAGCCCTTGTCCGTCATGGTCGCCACCACGCCACGCCCGTCCTCGGGCGTCGTGCCGCGGGTGACGTAGCCGACGGCCTCCATCCGCGCGACGGTGTGCGTCACCCGGCTGCGCGAGTGCGCCATCGCATCGGCCAGCTGGGCCATCCGCATCGCCCGACCCGGCCGCTCGGACAGCCGGACGAGGACCTCGTACTCGGTGAGCGACATGCTGAACTCACGCCGCAGGTCGTCGTCGAGGCGCTCCTCGAGGAGGGTGAACCCCATCATGAGGGCGCGCCAGGAGTGCTGCTGGTCGTCGTCGAGCCATCGTGGCTCCCCCGTCGCGGTCATGGGGCAAGCCTAGTGCGGGCGGAGCCCCGGACGGCTCAGGAGAGCCGCTCGAGGATCATCGCCATGCCCTGGCCGCCGCCGACGCACATGGTGATGAGGCCGGTGGACTTGTCGTGCCAGTCGAGGCTGTTGAGCATGGTGTTCTGCAGGCGGGCGCCCGTCATGCCGAAGGGGTGGCCGACGGCGATGGCGCCGCCGTTGACGTTGAGGCGGTCGAGGTCGATGCCGAGGTCCTGGTAGGACGGCACGACCTGCGCGGCGAAGGCCTCGTTGATCTCGACGAGGTCGATGTCGCCGATGCTCATGCCCGCGTGGGCGAGGGCCTTCTTCGTGGCCTCGACCGGGCCGAGGCCCATGATCTCGGGGGAGAGGCCCGAGACGCCGGTGGACACGATGCGGGCGAGCGGGGTCAGGCCGAGCTCGGCGGCCTTGGTGTCCGACATGACCACGACGGCCGCGGCGCCGTCGTTGAGGGCGCAGCAGTTGCCGGCCGTCACGACGCCGTCGGGGCGGAAGACCGGGTCGAGGCCGGCGATGGCGTCGTACGTCACTCCGGCGCGGGGGCCGTCGTCCTTGGTCACGACCGTGCCGTCGGGCGTCGTGACGGGGGTGATCTCGCGTGCCCAGAAGCCGTCGGCGATGGCCTTCTCAGCGAGGTTCTGCGAGCGGACGGCGAACTCGTCGAGCTCCTTGCGGTCGAGGCCGCGCAGGCGCGCGACGTTCTCGGCGGTCTGGCCCATCGCGATGTAGATGTCAGGCAGCTGGCCGTCCTCGCGCGGGTCGTGCCAGTCCTGGCCGCCCTTGGCCATCTCGTCGGTGCGCGCGCCCGCCTCGTCGAAGAGGGGGTTGCGGGTGCCGGGGATGTGGTCGGAGGTGCCCTTCGCGAAGCGCGAGACGGTCTCGACGCCGGCCGAGACGAAGATGTCGCCCTCGCCGGCCTTGATCGCGTGGAAGGCCATCCGCGTGGTCTGCACCGACGACGAGCAGTAGCGGGTGACGGTCGCGCCGGGCACCTCGAGGCCGAGCAGGGTGGTCACGACGCGGGCCATGTTGTTGCCCGACTCGCCGCCCGGCAGGCCGCACCCGAGCAGCAGGTCCTCGATCGTGGTCGGATCGAGGCCGGGGACCTTCTCCAGGGCGGCCTGGACGGCCAGGACGGTGAGGTCGTCGGGACGGAAGTCCTTGAGCGAGCCCTTGTTGGCACGACCGATGGGGGTGCGCGCTGCGGAAACGATCACTGCCTCGGGCATGGGGAACTCCGGTCAGTCGGCGGTTGCAGGGTCTGGTCGCAGACTAGTGCGGCGCCGCGGCTCAGGTCTGCGCAGGGTTGGGCCCGAGGCCCGACAAGAGCTGCTCGACGCTGTCGCTCACGAACCCGCGACGACGCCGCTGGGGGAGCATGAGCGACGCCAGCAGCACGCCGTCCAGCGCGGCCACGAGCGTCTCGGCCGACGCTTCACGGGGTGCCCGGGAGCCTGTCTCGGCGGCTTCCATCACCCCACGCACCATGCCGACGAGGTCGTCGCGCCACTGGGTGAACCGCTCGGCGAGCGCGGGGTCGCGGGTCGCGGCGACCGTCAGCTCGAGCCGGGCGGCCAGCAGGTCGGGCTCGCTGAGCCACCGGGAGAAGAGCCGGGAGACCTCCGCGACGGCGCGCTCGTGGTCGCCGGGGCACGAGGCCAGGCGTGAGCCGAGAGCCGCGACGTCGGCGGACAGCCGGTCCGCGACGACGTCGCCGAGCGCGCGGAGCAGGGCGTCGCGGGTGCGGAAGTAGGCGGACGAGCTGCCCTCGGACAGTCCTGCCTCGCGGTCGACCGCGCGGTGGGTGAGGCCACGGTTGCCCTGCTGGGCCAGCACCGTCGTCGCCGCCGCCAGGATCTGCCGACGGCGAGGCGACAGCTCCTCGCGCGCAGGGCTCACGCTCTCCTCCTCGTACGCCGCCGGGGCCGGGCCAGGCGGTGACGCAGGACACTACCGGCCCGACTTGCGGTGGCGCCTCAGCGGCGTATTCTTCTACATACGTAGAAGTTCTACATCTGTAGAAGAAAGGATCTCCTGTGCTGTTCCTCGACCTCTCCGCCACGGCCACTTACCTGTCGTTCGTCGGAGCCGTGCTGCTCGTCGGCCTCGTCACGGTCCTGGCCGCCGCTCCTGTCGTCCTCCGCGAGACCCGCGGCGACCGCAAGGCGCGCCGCGAGTCCATCCCGACCTACTACGGTCGCCTGCACTTCGCCCACTGATCATCGGGCGGGCGGCCACCTCGCGCGATCTGCGACGCTCTGAGGGCGGATCATCTGCGACGATCGCAGGGTGCGCCATCTCTACCGCTGCCCGCTGAGGTGGGCCGACCTCGACCTGCTCGGCCACGTCAACAACGTGACGTACGTCGACTACCTGCAGGAGGCGCGGGTCGACATGTTCCGCACCCACGCCCCCGACAGCCGTGCGGAGGACCTGGCCGAGGGCGTCGTGGTGGTCCGGCACGAGGTCACCTACGTGGCCTCCCTGACCTTCGGGTTCGAGCCGGTCTCGATCGAGTGCTGGGTCACCGAGATCCGGGCCGCGAGCTTCACGATGGCCTACGAGGTCTTCGAGGAGGACGAGTCGGGGAACCGCACTGTCTTCCTCCGGGCGCGCACCGTGCTCACCCCCTACGTTTTCGCCACCGAGCGACCTCGACGGCTCCACGCGGAGGAGCGCGAGTCCCTCGGCCGGCTGCTCGAGCCCGACGAGCCGGTGCGACCCCCCTCCGCGCCGGAGGTCGTCCACGTGCCCGGCGGGCACTACCCGGTGCACGTCCGCTTCAGCGACGTCGACGTCTACGGCCACGTCAACAACGTGAAGTACTTCGAGTACTTCCAGGAGGCCCGCATCCAGCTGATGGTCACCAGGGGCGGCGAGCTGGGGCAGGGGCACCACCTCGTGGTGGCGCATACCGACGTCGACTACCGACGTCCCATCCTCTTCCGTCCCGAGCCCTACGACTGCACGACCTGGGTCTCGCACATCGGCAGCACGTCCGTCGTGTTCGAGTCCGTCGTCCGCGACGGTGACGACGTGCTCGCCCGCGCGAGGGTGGTCGGCGTGTGCATCGACAGCGCGTCCGGACGTCCGGCGCCCGTGCCCGAGGAGTTCCGCGAGATGGTCGCCGCGGTCACTCCATCGAGTTGACCATGAACTGGGCCGCGTGGGTCACGTAGTCCCAGAACCGGGCGTCCTGCTCCGCGGTCAGCCCCGCCTCGTCCAGCCCGGCCCGGAAGTGCACCAGCCAGTGCTGCGCGGCTTCGGGGGTCACCCGGAACGGGGCGTGGCGCATGCGCAGCCGCGGGTGCCCCCGCGTGTCGCCGTAGGTCGTGGGGCCGCCCCAGTACTGGATGAGGAACAGGGCGAACCGCTCCTCGGCCGGGCCGAGGTCCTCCTCCGGATACAGCGGCCGCAACACCTCGTCGTCGGCCACACCGGCGTAGAAGCGGTGCACGATCGTGCGGATCGTCTCCTCGCCGCCGATCTCGTCGTAGAAGGTGTCGGTCACGCCACTGATTGTCCCGCGCGGTGCCGACGGACGCCCGGCCGGGGGTCAGCCGGGGGTCAGGTGCCCTCGGAGTGGTCGGCCGAGGCGGCCGAGGGGGCGCTCTCCTGCCACATCACGCGCTGGGCGACCGCGAGGTCGATGCCCTCGTGCTCGAAGCGCGCCTTGACCCGCTCGCGCATCGCGCGCGCGACGCCCCACTGCTCGAGGGGTGCGGTCTTGAGCGTCACGCGCACCACGATGCCGTCGACGCCGAGGGACTCCACGCCCCACACCTCGGGCTCCTCGATGATGAGGCCCTTGAAGTCCTCGTCCTCCCACAGGTCGTGGGCGACCTCCTCCAGCACGCGGCGTACGGCGACCAGGTCCTCGGTGTAGCCGACCGTCACGTCGAGCACGGTGCGCGCCCAGTTCTGGCTCATGTTGCCCACGCGGAGGATCTCGCCGTTGCGGACGTACCAGACCGTGCCGTTGACGTCCCGTAGCCGCGTGACCCGGAGGCTCACGGCCTCCACGGTGCCGGAGGCCTCACCGAGGTCGACGACGTCGCCCACGCCGTACTGGTCCTCGAAGATCATGAAGATGCCGGACAGGAAGTCCTTGACCAGGGCCTGCGAGCCGAAGCCGATAGCCACGCCGATGATGCCGGCGCTCGCGATCAGGGGAGCGATGTCGTAGCCGAGCTCGGCGATGAACATCAGCGTGACGACCGTCAGGACGACGCCGGTCACGATGCTCTTCAGCAGCGAGCCCATCGTGGCGGCCCGCTGGACGCGTCGGGTGTAGCCGGGGTCCTCGCGCAGGTTGAGGGCCGCTCCCATGCGGCCGCCGGAGACGGCGCGGCTGAGGCGGTCGGGCAGCACCCCGCTCTCGGCCCTGCTGACGATGCGGTCGATGAGGCGGTGGAGCAACCACCGGACGAGGAGTCCGATCAGGATCAGTCCCACCAGCGCCGACGGCTTGCCGACGACCCAGTCCACGGCCGTCGACAGCGTGGAGTCGCCGGTCTGCTCCCACGTCAGGTTGCAGAGGCTGGCGTCGTCGTCGCAGGGGTTGGTCTCGCTCCCGGAGACCTCGGTCATGGTCATGATCGGGGTGGTGAGGGGGTGAAGCATGCCCGTCAGTATGGGCGATACCCTGTTGCCCGTGACCACGCACGTCAGCCCTTCCCGCTCGTCCCGCAGCACGCGCGTGCGCCGGACGGGCCGTGCCACGGCCCTGGCCGCCGGCGCCGCCCTCGCCCTGCTCGCAGCGCCGGCCCACGCCGACGTCCCGGAGGGCTGGGGCGGCCAGACCGAGCACTCCGGACTCGACGTGCTCCACGCCCTCGGGATCTTCGTCGGCGCCCCGCTGCTGCTCTTCGCGCTGATCGCCCTCGCGGTCTACCTGCCCGCCATGGTGCGCGGCGAGAAGCTGCTGCCCGACCACTCGGCCGGCGAGGCGCAGTGGATCGGCGGACCCCGCCAGGGCGTCGCCGAGCTGCCCGCGCCCGACGGTGCGGACTCCCGGGCGGGTGGCGCAAGTGGCCGCTGGTGAGGTGCTGAGCGAGACGGATCGGCTGGCCCTCGACAAGACCATCCGCCTCGCCGAGCAGACCTGCCGGTTCGAGTTCTCCGTCTACGTCGGCCCCGTCGAGGGCGACGACACCCGCGCCTGGGCCACCCGGCTCCACAACCGGCTCGTGGTCCCGGCCCGGAGCGTGCTGGTGCTCGTCGACCCGCGCCGCCGCGTCATCGAGGTCGTCACCGGCGGCGAGGTGCGCCGCCACCTCACCGACGCCGAGGTCGAGCTCGCCGTCCTGGCCATGTCGACGGAGTTCGCCGCCGGCAACGTGCTGGTCGGGCTCCAGCGGGGCATCGCGATGCTCGCCGAGCACGCGCGCCCGCAGAACACCCTCCACGCCTGACGCGCGCTGCGCCCGGGCGGCTTCAGCGCCCGGCGCCGCGCTCGAGACCCAGGGTGGCGAGCAGGTCCTCGTGGAGCTGGAACCAGACGAGGTGGCACGAGTCGGTGCCGACGCCGTCGACCCACTGGTGCTGACCCGCGACGACGCGGGCGATCGCCGCGTCGTAGCGCGCCGCGTAGCCCGAGAACCGTGGCAGGACCTGCGTGACGTCGTCCTCGAGCGCCCCGAGGCGGCGACCGACCGAGCGCAGGGACGCGATCACGCGGTCGTCCCAGCGGAAGTCGGTGTGGTCGTTGGCCGCGAAGGCGTTGCCGCCGACCGGTCGCAGCTGCCACCGGGTCACCGCCTGCTGGAAGCGCGCGTTGAGCGGCACGAAGCTCGCGTGCACCCGCGCCACCACCGCGCGTCCTCCACTCGCTGACAGCTCGTCGGCGAGCAACCGCTCGTCCTCGGCTCGGCCGGAGTCGGTGAGCGACCACCCGCCGGTCCCGGCGAACTCGGACCTCGTTACCCAGCCGCCGGCCCGGAAGTCCTCGAGCAGCGACGCGGTGCGAGTCGTGTCGAGCCGGTAGCGGGCCGCGACGCGCGGCGTGTCCGCGAACCCCAGCAGCCGGACGGCGTGCAGCGTCAGCAGCGCGGGGCTCGACCTGTCGGTCGGCATCACGGCACTCCCTCATGAGACGAGTGGAGGCCCGAGGTCATCGCATGACCTCGGGCCTCCACCGTGATGTGTGTACGACGCTCAGCTCGCGTCGTGCCGCTGGGCCACCAGCGCGCGGGCGATCTCGGCGCGCGCCTCGCCGACGTAGCGCTGCGCCTGCTTGGGCGCCGAGCTGGTCGCGAGCCACTCGTCGAGCCGGCTGAGGGTGGCCTCGGACCCGAGGGCCTTCGGGAAGCCGTACTCGAGGATCGTCGAGGCCTTGTGAAAGCCCAGCACGTCGACGAGGGTCTCCGACGCGGCGAGGAACTTCTCCAGGTAGGGCGCGATCACGTCCTCCTGGCCGAACCGGAAGATCGAGAACGCGATCTCGCGCGACGTCTCGTTGGGGGTCGAGGGGTCGAGGAGCGCGTCCCACGCCGCGGCCTTGGCCTCGGCGGTCGGCTGGGCGGCGCGCGCGGCGGCCGCCTGCTCCTTGCCCGAGATCGTCTTGTCGACCTCCAGCTCGGCGTCGATCTCGGCGTCGCCGAAGCGACCCTGCTTGGCGAGTGCCGTGATCAACACCCAGCGCATGTCCTGGTCGACGGCCAGGCCCTCGACCTCGAACGAGCCGTCGAGCAGGCCGATGAGGTCGTCGAGCGCGGCGTCGCTGTGGGCGGCGCCGGCGTAGGACCGGGCGAAGGTGAGCTGGTGGTCGCTCCCGGGCTCGGCGGCGAGCAGCAGCTCGCGCAGGCCCGTCTCCCACGCCCTCCGGAGCTCCGGACGGTGAGCCGGGTCGGAGTAGAAGTTGACCGCCAGCGCCGTGGACGCCGGGATCCGGGTCACGGCCCACGCGTCGGTCTCCCGACCGATGTTGGCGAGCACCAGGTCGGCCCAGTCGCGGGTGCGCATCTCGCCGTCGCGGGTCATGTCCCACGCGGCGCCCCACACGAGCGCCCGCGGCAGCGAGTCCTCGAAGGTGGACAGCGACTCGATCGCGGTCGACAGCGACCGCTCGTCGAGGCGGATCTTGGCGTAGGCGTGGTCCTCGTCGTTGAGCAGCAGCAGCGCGGGCTGCGCGACGCCGACGAGCTCGGGCACCTCGGTGGTGGCGCCGTCGACGTCGATCTCGAGGTAGTCGCGACGGACCAGGCGGCCCTCGCCGCCCTCGTCGGACACCATGTCGTATAGGCCGATGCCGAGGCGGTGACGGCGCAGCGTGGGCCAGTCCTCGTGGGCCGTCTGGCTCACCGAGAACGACGTGTAGGCGCCGTCGGCGCCGAGCTCGAACGACGGGGCCAGCGTGTTGACGCCGGCCGTCTGGAGCCACTCCTGCGCCCAGCCCTGCAGCTCACGGCCGGAGGACTTCTCCAGGGTGGCGAGCAGGTCCTTGAACTCCGGGTTGCCGTACTCCCACTCCTTGAAGTAGGCGCGCAGGCCCTCGAGGAAGGGCTCGATGCCCACCCACGCCACGAGCTGCTTGAGCACCGAGGCGCCCTTGGCGTAGGTGATCATGTCGAAGTTGACCTCGACGGCGTGCAGGTCGACGTTGTCGGCCGCGATCGGGTGGGTCGAGGGCAGCTGGTCGGCGCGGTAGCCGGTCTGCTTGCGGGCGTTGGCGAAACCGGTCCACGCGTCGGTGAACTCGGTGGCGTTGGCCTCGCACCAGTAGCAGGCCCACTCGGCGAACGACTCGTTGAGCCAGAGGTCGTCCCACCACTTCATGGTGACGAGGTCGCCGAACCACATGTGGGCCATCTCGTGGGTGATGACCGACGCGCGGAACTCGAAGAACGAGCGCGGCTGCCGGCTGCGGGGCAGGTACTCGTCGCGCAGCGTCACGCAGCCGGCGTTCTCCATCGCCCCGGCGTTGTACTCGGGGACGTAGAGCTGGTCGTACTTGCCGAACGGGTAGGGGTAGTCGAACTGCTCCTCGAACCACTCGAAGCTCTGCTTGGTGAGCGCGACCAGCTCGGCGGTGTCCATGTGCTCCTTGAGCGACTGGCGGCAGTAGTGGCCCAGCGGGATCGTGCCGAACTTGCCCTCGTAGGTGTCGAACTCGCCGTGGTACTCGCCGGCCACGATCGC
Organism: Nocardioides pinisoli; assembly: GCF_024199985.1. GTDB lineage: Bacteria > Actinomycetota > Actinomycetes > Propionibacteriales > Nocardioidaceae > Nocardioides > Nocardioides pinisoli. The sequence goes on along the minus strand of NZ_JANARS010000005.1, from coordinate 127,605 downwards.
GGTGATGTAGGTGGACATCCGCTTGGTGGCGGGGAAGCGCCACACCGAGGAGCCGTCACCGAGGTCGGCGGCCTCGGGCGTGGCGGCGTTGGAGACCACGACCCAGTGCGAGGGCGCGGTGACGTTGAACGTGAAGACGGCCTTCAGGTCGGGCTGCTCGAAGGTGGTGAAGACGCGCCGGGCGTCGGGCACCTCGAACTGGCTGTAGAGGTAGACCTTGTCGTCGGCCGGGTCGACGAAGCGGTGCAGGCCCTCGCCGGTGTTGGAGTAGGCACAGTCGGCGGTCACGACGAGCGTGTTGGTCGCCTCGAGGTCGTCGAGCGCGATGCGGTTGTCGGCGTACGACGTCGCGGGGTCGAGGCTGCGTCCGTTGAGGGTGATCTCGCGCACCGTCGGCGCGACGAGGTCGGCGAACGTGCTCGCGCCGGGCTCGCGGCAGGTGAACTCCAGCGTGGTGGTCGAGACGAAGGTGGTCTCCTCGGGGCGGGTGGCTGACGTCAGGTCCAGGTCGACGGTGTACGCCGAGACGTCCAGGAGGGCGGCGCGGGTGGCGGCCTCGTCCCGGGTGAGGTTGGTTCCAGGCATGCGGGCATCCTGCCACCGGGATGTGGCCCGACCCACACCGGTGGGGAATAGGTGGCCAGGGAGAGGGATTGATGTGGACATGGCTACCGCTGACCTCTGGTTCGACCCGCTCTGCCCGTTCGCCTGGATCACCTCGCGCTGGATCCGCGAGGTCGAGCAGGTCCGCGACATCGAGGTGCAGTGGCATGTGATGTCGCTGGCCTACCTCAACAAGGACAAGGACATCCCGGCCGAGTACCGCGAGATGCTCCAGGGCACCGAGAAGCCGGTCCGGGTCGCGATCCGCATCGCGGAGCAGCACGACAACAAGACCCTCGGCGACTGGTACACCGCGATCGGCACCCGGCGCCACAACAACGGCGAGGAGCTGACGCGCGAGACCGTCGCCGCGTCGCTGGCCGACGTGGGCCTGCCCGCCGAGCTGATCGAGGCCTGGGACGACGCGTCCCTCGACGACGCCGTGGCGAAGAGCCACCACGAGGGCATGGACCCGGTCGGCGACGACGTCGGCACGCCGACGATCCACATCAACGGGTCGGCCTTCTTCGGTCCGGTGCTGTCGAAGATCCCGCGCGGCGAGGAGGCCGGCGAGCTCTGGGACGGCGCCGTCGCGGTGGCGAAGTTCCCCTACTTCTACGAGCTCAAGCGCTCGCGGACCGGCGACCTCGACTTCAGCTGAGTCCTTCCTCGGCCCCTCGTCGCGGGAGTAGCCTCGGGCCACCGCACGAGGGACCGGGGAGCTCAGATGCTCGACACACTGCTGGTGGCCGTCGCGATGACGACGTGCCTGGGGGTGGCCGCCCTCGCTCGCGGCAGCGCGCCGACGCGGGCGCGTGTGCTGGGCACGACGATGGCGGGGATCGCGGCAGCGGTGCTCGTCTGGATGCTCGTCGGCATGGTCGTCTCCGTCCCGGAGTCCGGAGTGGTGGCGCTGGGCGTGCTGCTCATCGGCCTGTCGGTCGGACTGGCGCGGTCCGGAACGCGTCGACACACGCCTGGGCGTGCCTGAGCGTTCGACCGTCCGCGCGTCGTACCGCCGTGAAGACATCGCGCGACCCTCACTAGGCTTGAGCGCATGACTCGTGTCCTGTCCGCCGTCGCCTGGCCGTACACCAACGGCCCGCGCCACATCGGCCACGTCGCCGGTTTCGGCGTGCCCTCCGACGTGTTCAGCAGGTTCATGCGGATGGCGGGCCACGACGTCCTGATGGTCAGCGGCACCGACGAGCACGGCACGCCGATCCTCGTGCTGGCCGACAACGAGGGCGTGCCCGCCCGCGAGCTGGTCGACAAGTACAACCAGGTGATCGTCGACGACCTCTGCGGCCTGGGCCTGTCCTACGACCTCTTCACCCGCACCACCACCGGCAACCACTACGCGGTGGTGCAGGAGATGTTCGAGACCTGCCGCCGCAACGGCTACATGGTCGAGCAGACGACGAAGACGGCGATCAGCCCGTCGACGGGTCGCACCCTCCCGGACCGCTACATCGAGGGCACCTGCCCCATCTGCAAGTACGCCGCCGCGCGCGGCGACCAGTGCGACAACTGCGGCAACCAGCTCGACCCGACCGACCTGATCGACCCGCGCTCGAAGATCAACGGGGAGACCCCGGAGTTCACCGACACCCAGCACTGGTTCCTCGACCTCCCGGCGCTCGCCGGAGCGCTGGGGGAGTGGCTCGACCAGCGCGAGGCGACCGGCCTGTGGCGCCCCAACGTCATCAAGTTCAGCCAGAACATCCTCAAGGAGATCCGGCCGCGCGCGATGACCCGCGACATCGACTGGGGCATCCCGGTCCCCGGCTGGGAGGACCAGCCGACCAAGCGGCTCTACGTGTGGTTCGACGCCGTCATCGGCTACCTCTCGGCCTCCATCGAGTGGGCACGCCGGCAGGGCGAGCCCGAGAAGTGGCGCGAGTGGTGGAACGCCTCCGAGACCGGGGAGCAGGCGGAGTCCTACTACTTCATGGGCAAGGACAACATCGTCTTCCACTCCCAGATCTGGCCGGCCGAGCTGCTTGCCTACAACGGGAAGGGCGACAAGGGCGGCGAGCCCGGCGCCTACGGCACGCTCAACCTGCCGACCGAGGTGGTCTCCAGCGAGTTCCTCACCTTCGGCGACTCGCAGTTCTCCACCAGCCGCGGCAACGTCATCTACGTCGGTGACTTCCTCGCCCGCTACGGCCCCGACCCGCTGCGCTACTACATCTGCGCCGCCGGGCCCGAGACCTCGGACGCCGCCTTCACGTGGGCCGACTTCGTCACCCGCAACAACTCCGAGCTGGTCGCCGGCTGGGGCAACCTGGTCAACCGCACCGCCACCATGATCGCCAAGAGCTTCGGCGAGATCCCCGCCGCCGGCCCGCTCAAGGAGGTCGACGAGCAGGTGCTCGCCACCGTCCGCGACGGCTTCGCGACCGTCGGCGGCCTGGTGGAGAAGCACCGCCTGCGAGCGGCCATCGCCGAGGCGATGCGGGTCGTCGGCGAGGTCAACAAGTACCTGACCGTCACCGAGCCCTACAAGATGAAGGACGAGTCGCAGCGCGAGCGCCTCGGCACCGTGCTGCACGTCGCCGCCCAGTGCGTCAGCGACTGCAACACGCTGCTCTCGCCGTTCCTGCCGCACTCGGCCAACAAGGTGCACGCCGTGCTCGGCGGCGAGGGCGAGTTCATGCCGATGCCGCGCATCGAGCAGGTCGACGAGCTCGAGCCCGACAACGGCGCCGGCCACACGTCGTACTCGATCATCACCGGCGAGTACACCTCGACGCCCGCGTGGGAGTCGCGCCCGGTCGTCGTCGGGGCGAAGGTCGACAAGCCGACGCCGGTCTTCACCAAGCTCGACCCGTCCGTGGTGGAGGAGGAGCTGGCCCGCGCTGCTGGCTAGGCTCGTCGCATGCCCGGGACCGCCGCCGAGATGTACCTGCCGCACTTCGTGGTCAAGCAGAAGCTGACCATGATGGTCAACCGCTACGAGGTGTCGGAGTCCGACGAGTCGGGGAACCCGACGCGGCTCATGGCGCTGGCCGAGCAGAAGCGGATGGCGTTCAAGGAGCAGGTCACCTTCTTCACCGACGCGAGCAAGGCGCGCCCGGTCTTCGGGTTCAAGGCCCGCAAGAAGCTCGACCTCAACGCCGGCTACGACATCACCGACGAGGCCGGCGCCCAGATCGGCTACTTCAAGAAGGACTTCGGCGCCTCCCTGCTGCGCTCCACCTTCCACATCGAGGGCCCCGGCTACACCGGCACCGGGCGCGAGCGCAACCAGGTGGCCGGCCTGCTGCGTCGCTTCACCGAGCTCGACGTCATCCCGGTCCACTTCGACTTCGTCGACGCGGAGGGCGCCCCGCTCTTCTCCGTCGAGCGCAAGATGTCCCTCGGTGACCGCTACCGCGTCACCGTGCCCGACCGGCGGGTCGACTTCCGGGTGGCGGCCGCCGTTGCCGTCGCTCTCGACGCGCTGATGTCCCGCTAGTCGCCAGTCCTTCCGTCACCAGTCCCTTCGTCACCAGTCCGCTCGTCAGCAGGAGGTCGTCATGCAGGTCGCAGTCCTCGGCACCGGGATGGTGGGGCGCGCGATCGCCCCGCGGCTGGCCGAGCTCGGCCACCGCGACGTGATCGACCTCGGCGGCATCGAGACCGCACGAGGTGCGGAGATGTGGCTGCCGCTCTGGCTGCGGCTGATGGGCGCGCTCGGCACCGCGGAGTTCAACCTCAAGATCGTGCGCCGCTCGTGATGTACCCCGACGTCCGCGCGGCCGTCGAGGCCGACACCGGTCCCGTGCTCGGCGCGCCCGGCTTCGACCTCGCCGCCCACCGCGAGGAGGCCCGGCTGGACAGCCTCCGCTTCCCGCGCGAGGACGTCGCGTCGGTGGAGGACGTCGACGCCGACGGAGTCCGGTGCCGGCTCTACGTGCCGGCCGACCCGTTGCCAGGGCTGGTGGTGCACGCCCACGGTGGTGGGTTCGTGCTCAACGACATCGACGTCCACGACGCCATCTCCCGGCGCGTCGCCAACCGTGGCCGCCGGCCGGTGCTGAGCGTCGACTACCGCCGCCCGCCCGAGCACCCGTTCCCCGCGGCGCCGGACGACCTCGACGCGGTCGTCGGCTGGCTCAGGCGCGAGGGGCCGCCCGGTCCCTACGTCGCCCACGGCGACTCGGCCGGCGCCAACCTCGCCCTGGTCGCCGCGCTGCGCAACCCCGGCTTCTTCGCCGCGGTCGCCCTCGTCTATCCCTTCCTCGACCCGCGCACCGCGTTCCCCTCCTGGGACCTGGGGGTCGAGTCGGGCTTCGACCCCGCGGAGGCCGCCTGGTACTGGGAGCAGTACGCCCGCACCGAGGCCGACTACGACGACCCCGACCTCGCCCCGCTCCTCTCCGAGCACCTCCACACCCTGCCGCCGACGTTCGTCGCGACTGCGGAGGCCGACCCGCTGCGCGACGAGGGGGAGGAGCTCGCCCGGCGGATCGCGGAGGCGGGCGTCGAGGTCGTCGGGATCCGCTGCCTCGGCCAGACGCACGGCTTCTGGCGGCACGCGACGTTCGCCGCCTCGGAGCCGCTCGTCCGGCAGGTCGCCGCCTGGCTCGACCAGCACCTCCCGAGCGCCTGACCTGTGGCGCCGGCGGTAGCGGTCCACTTCCACCCGGGGTGGGGGTTCGGCGACGTCTCCGTCGTCGAGGCCCTCGCCCGTGCCGGTGTCTATCGCACGCAGTGGGAGACCGGCACTTCCAACGGCGGGTTGACCGCGCACCCGGGTGGCGACCGCTGGCGGTGGGAGAGCCGGATGTTCGGCGGCCGCTACGACTCGGTGGCTGCACCCGACCGGCCGGTGTACGGCGCCTGGAACCGACGCGACGACCCGTACGGTGCATCGCCGAGGTTCGGGTCGGCCTACCTCCGGTTGCGACCCGAGGTGCTGACGAGGACGACGTTCTGCTGGCCGGACAGCGTCTTCGAGCCCACGGCGTTCGGCGACCAGGGGAGCCTGACCGAGCTCTGCCGGCTCGCCGACGCAGGCGTGCTGGACAGGACGCTCCTGCCCGCGAGCGCTGCCGACCTGCCCGTCGACGACCCGCTGAACGACTACGTGGAGGCCCACGTGCACGGGCGACTGGTGATCGCCGGAGATGTCGACGCCGTCGTGGTGGACCCCACCGACCGCGAGGTGCACGCCGATGCGCTGTCCCGCATCGGCTGCGCCGTCGAGGTGCATCCCGGATACTCCGTCCGCGCGGACACCATCGACCCTCACTACCGCGGCGAGGTGCCGGTCAACCTGGCCGACCGGCTCGGGGGCGAGATCACCCCGGCCCGGCTGGCGGTCGCCGCGCGCTCGGGTGACCACGACCCGCAGGCGATCAAGTGGCTCTGGCACTGCATGGCGCGATTCGGGCGGATGCCCGCATGAGCAGACCCTCGACTACGAGGCCAACGTGTAGCTGCTGGCGAGCCTGAGCTCAACGGGGGAGTAGTCGACGACGCAACCGTCGCCGCCAGGCGCCGGTGGCGCCGTCGACCTGAAGATGCGGAGGTGCTCGGTGACGCCGTGGACCTCGTGGCGGCCGGTCTGCCCCGGATCGGCGACCCAGGAGGTCCAGCCGGGCGACTCCTTGACGTAGTTGCAGCGCTCACAGAGGCCCTGACCGTTGCTCGCCTCGGTGCGACCGCCGTCGGCGGCACGGGTGACGTGGTCGCGGTGGCGGATGGCGGCGTTGCAGCCGGGGGTGCGGCAGGTGCCGGCGTCGCGGAGGTCGAGGAACTCGGCCAGCAGCCCGTCGAAGCGGCGACTGGCCGACTCCATCGCGACCAGTGCGCGGTCGCCGGGGGTGACGAAGAGCCGCCGGAGGGTGGCCTTCGCGGCATGGCTGGCGCGGCGCACCAGGTCGATGCACAGCGCGGCCGGGAGGTGTCCGGCCCCCGTGACGTGACCGGGCTCGGTGCCGTCGCCGAAGAGTGACTCCACCGCGATGACGAGGTCGACCCGCACCGGGACGGCGTCGGTCCCGGTCTCGTCGCCGGTGATCCGGGCCGCGAGGGTGTCGGCCCGGACCTGGCCGGCGGTCCGGGCATCCCCGGACGCGCGGGCCGCCGCGACCTCGGCGTCGAGGGCGGCGCGCACGGCGGACAGGGTCTCGATCGGGAGGACGGCGGTGAGCTGTCCGGTGCCGTCGTCGAGGGCACGGCTCGTGACCCTCCGGTCGGCGCGAGCCCGTCGGCAACGACGGGTCTCGGACTCAGCGGCGTGGGTCAGGCAGGACCGACGCACGGCGTCGCGGAGGCGGACGTCGCCCAGACCGGCCAGTCGCGGGGCCAGGTCGTTGTCGACGCGGGTCCGCTGCTCGGATGTGAGGTGGGCGACCTCGCGGGCGATCGCGAACGCCCGATGCTCGGTGAGCTCGCCCCGCCTCAGCGCTGCCAGTGTCAGCGGAAGGTGGTCGCGGAGTCGCCGCGAGAGCAGCACCCGCTGCTCCCCGGCGTAGGGGCTGGCGAGGGTGGCGAGAGCCACCTCGGCGCCGACCGACATCGCGCGTGGCGGCGTACGTCGACCGCTGGCCGCGGCGTCCTCGCTGTCGGTGGCGTCCGCCAAGGTGGCGGCCACGAGGGCCTGCGCCGCAGCGGCCGCCGACTTGATGCGCTCGAGGGCTTCGAGCTGATCGAGGTGGTCGACCGGCGCAGATCCGGGGGCGAGGTCTCCCAGCAGGTCTGCCAGCGCGTGGAGCTCCCCTGGCACGATCGTCGCGCACGACTCATCGGGATCCATGTGCGTCACCCCCTCGGACCAGTTCGAACAGATGTTCGATTGTCCCACGACGCCGGACCGGTGTCAACGTCCGCGTCATGTCCGCCTGCCGTCTCGGCGTCTGGTGCACTGTCCCGGGCTCGTGGACCGTCGATGTGTGTCCACAGCCCGGTCCTGCCGCTTCGGTGCCGGCGGTCGGGCTCTGCCAAACTCCTCCCCATGCGCGTTCACCTGGGCTCCGACCACGCCGGCCTCGAGCTGAAGGACCACCTGATGACCTGGCTGGTGGACCACGACTACGAGGTCGTCGACCACGGTCCGTTCGTCTACGACGCCCTCGACGACTACCCCTGCTTCTGCCTCCGCGCCGCCGAGGGTGTTGCCGCGGACCGGGCCGAGGGGATGGACAGCCTGGGCGTCGTGATCGGCGGTTCCGGCAACGGCGAGCAGATCGCAGCCAACAAGGTCGAGGGCATCCGGTGTGCGCTGGCATGGTCGGAGGAGACCGCGATGCTGGCCCGCGAGCACAACGACGCGAACGTCGTCTCCGTCGGCGGCCGCATGCACCCGGTCGACGACATGACCCGGTTCGTCGAGGTCTTCCTGACCACGCCCTTCTCCGGCGACGAGCGACACGTGCGGCGCATCGGGCAGCTCTCGACCTACGACGAGTCGGGCGAGCTGCCCCCGCTGCCCGAGTCCGCCCTCCGCGGTCCCGACGCCGACGGTCCCGCCACCGACACGTCCTCCGACGGCGCGGATGCCTGAGGGGCACACCCTCCGCAAGCTGGCCGACGACCTGACCGCTGCCTTCGCGGGCCGCAGGGTCCGGGTGTCGTCGCCGCAGGGCCGCTTCGCCGGCGACGCCGAGCAGCTCGACGGGTCCCGCGTGGTCGGCGCCGACTCGGCCGGCAAGCACCTCTTCCTCGAGCTCGAGGGCGAGCGCTTCGTGCACGTCCACCTCGGCCTGATCGGGCAGTTCGACGTGCACGCCGCGGTCCCGGACGGCATGGTGCCCGCCCCGGTGGGCGCCGTACGACTTCGCCTCGTCTCGCTCGAGGACCCCGCTGACCCGCGCCCGCCGGCCTACGCCGACCTGCGCGGCGCCATCGTGTGCGACCTCGTCGGTGCCGGGCGGCGTGCCGAGATCCTGGCGCGGCTCGGTCCCGACCCGCTGCGTGCCGACGCCGACCCCGACCTCGCCTGGCGCCGCATCTCGGCGAGCCCGCGGGCCATCGGCGACCTGCTGATGGACCAGAAGGTCCTCGCCGGCGTCGGCAACGTCTACCGGGCCGAGGTGCTCTTCCGGCACCGCATCCACCCGCTGCGCCCCGGCAACACGCTGCGCAGCGGCCAGTGGCGCGCGATGTGGGCCGACCTCGTCGCGCTCATGGCCGAGGGCGTGCAGACCGGTCGCATCGACACCGTGCGTCCCGAGCACACGCCCGAGGCGATGGGTCGCCCGCCCCGCAAGGACGACCACGGTGGCGAGGTCTACGTCTACCGCCGCACGTCACAGCCGTGCCTGGTCTGCGGCACGACCGTGCGCACCGGCGAGCTCGCCGGACGCAACACGTTCTGGTGCCCCCAATGCCAGCCGAAGTTCCGGTCCCGGGCCGTACGATCTGCCACCAAGGGGACCGGGAGAGCAGGAGGGGCTCGCGCATGAGTTCTCCATCGCTCAACGCCGCCGCGAGCCGACTGGTCCCGCGCGGCTCACGCACGCTCGCGCTGCTCGTCGTCGCGACCGTGCTGATCGGCCTCGCCATCTGGTTGCTGGATCCGAGCGTCCCCCTCGTCAGCCTGCTCGTCCCGCTGGTCCTCTCGAGCCTCTTCCTCGGCCCGCGCCAGCTGCCGTGGTTCGTGGTGTTCGTGCTGCTCGTGCTGGCGCTGGTCGTGCCATCCCAGGACATCGACGTGCGGGTGGCGCTGACCGTGGCGATCATCTTCGGCCTCGGCTTCGTGGTGCTGCTCTCGTCGTTCCGCCGCACGCGCCTCGGCGTCGCCGGCATCCAGGGCGAGATGATGTTCGTCGACCTGCGCGACCGGATCCTGCGCCAGGGCGGCATCCCCGACCTGCCCCCGGAGTGGTACGCCGCCAGCGAGCTGAGGTCGGCCGGGGGCACCCCGTTCGCGGGTGACTTCGTCGTCGCAGCGCGCGTGGAGGGTCGCCTCGAGGTGGCGGTGGTCGACGTCTCCGGCAAGGGCCAGGGCGCGGGCACCCGCGCCCTGCTGCTGTGCGGTGCCCTGGGCGGGCTGCTGAGCGCCCTGCCGCCCAGCGAGTTCCTCGACGGCGCCAACCAGTTCCTGCTCCAGCAGGACTGGGACGAGGGGTTCGCCACCGCGATCCACCTCTCGCTCGACCTCACGACCGGCCACTACGACATCCGCAGCGCCGGCCACCCACCGGCCGCCCTGCGCCACGCGGGGTCGGGTCGCTGGGAGGTGCTGGAGTCGGAGGGGCCCATCCTGGGCCTCATCGACGGGGCGGACTTCCCCGCGATCTCGGGGGAGATGCGCCGCGGCGACGCGCTGCTGCTCTACACCGACGGCATGGTGGAGACGCGCAACCGCGACATCGCGCTCGGCATCGACCGCATGCTCGGCCAGGCCGAGCGGCTGCTGCGCGGCGAGTTCGAGGGCGGCGCCACCCGCCTCGTGGAGGCGCTCGGGTCGCGCAACGACGACCGCGCGCTGCTCCTCGTGCACCGGCGCTGAGCCGGGTTGCGGCGCCTGCTCCCGGGTGTGGCACCATGACACCCGCACCGGCGGGACGCCTCGTCGGGACGCGCGCGGATGTAGCTCAATGGTAGAGCCCCAGTCTTCCAAACTGGCTACGCGGGTTCGATTCCCGTCATCCGCTCCAAGCAGGCCGTGACGCCTCCGCCAGGAGCTCGTCGAGGGCCCGTTTGGCGGGGCGTAGCGTAGTGGCTAGCGCGCCTGCTTTGGGAGCAGGAGATCGCAGGTTCGAGTCCTGTCGCCCCGACCCACCAGCCGACTCAGACCCCACCCGTCACGCGGGCGTGGGGTTGCCCGGGCGTGATTCGGCCTGCGCCCGCACCGTCGATAGACTGGCGAGGTTTGCGGTCGCCGGGCCCCCGTGCCGTGGCGGCGCCGCACCCTTTCCCCGTGTGGTCCACCCACAGACCTTCAGCATCAGGAGACATTTGTGAAGAGCGCCGTCGAGACCTTGAGCCCCACCCGGGCCAAGCTGACCGTCGAGGTGCCCTTCGAGGAGCTCAAGCCGAGCCTCGACGCGGCGTACCAGAAGATCGCGAAGCAGATCAACGTCCCGGGCTTCCGCCGCGGCAAGGTCCCGCCGGCGGTCATCGACCGCCAGGTCGGCCGCGGCCCGGTCCTCGACGAGGCGATCAACGCCGTCGTCCCGCAGCAGTACATGGCTGCCCTGCAGGAGCACGACCTCGAGCCGCTGGCCCAGCCGGAGATCGAGGTGACGAAGTTCGAGGACAACGAGTCCCTCGAGTTCACCGCCGAGGTCGACGTCAAGCCCGACTTCGAGCTCCCCGCCTACGACGGCATCGAGGCCAGCGTCGACGACGTGGAGATCAGCGACGCCGACGTCGAGGAGCAGATCGAGGCGCTGCGTGAGCGCTTCGGCACCCTCGTCCCCGTCGAGCGCGCGGCCGCCGACGGCGACTTCGTCACCATCGACCTGGTCGCTGCCAAGGACGGCGAGTCCGTCGAGGGCGGCGAGGTCACCGGCATGTCCTACAAGGTCGGCCGCGGCGGCATGATCGACGGCCTCGACGAGGCCCTCGTCGGCCTCTCCGCCGGCGACGAGGCCACCTTCGACTCCGAGCTCGTCGGCGGCGACCTGGTCGGCGAGCCCGTCCAGGTCACCGTCAAGGTCACGGCCGTGCAGGAGCAGCAGCTCCCCGACTACGACGACGAGTTCGCCCAGCTCGCCTCCGAGTTCGACACGGCCGAGGAGCTCACCGCCGACGTGCGCGAGCGCCTGGGCCGGGGCAAGCGCCTCGAGCAGGCCGCCGCGGCCCGCGACGCGGTCCTCGAGGCCCTGCTGGAGAAGGTCACCATCCCGCTCCCCGAGGTGATGGTCACCGACGAGCTCAACGCCCGCCGCCAGAACGTCGAGCAGCAGCTCGGCTTCGCCGGCATCACCATGGAGAAGTACCTCGAGGACGAGGGCCAGACCCAGGAGGAGTTCGAGGCCGACCTCGAGCGCCGGGTCCGCGACGCCGTCGCCGCCCAGTTCATCCTCGACAAGATCGCCAAGAAGGAGGAGTTCGGCATCGACCAGGCCGAGCTCTCCGAGCACCTCGTGCGGCGCGCCCAGCAGTCCGGCCAGGACCCGCAGGAGTTCGCCAACCACATGTTCGAGCACAACCACATCCCCGAGCTCGTGCAGGAGATCCTGCGCGGCAAGGCGCTGGCGACGATCGTCGAGGCGGCGACCGTCAAGGACGCCTCGGGCAACGTGGTCGAGCTCAAGAACCTGCGTCCCGACGGCACGATCGGCGCGGAGCCGGTCGAGGCCAGCGCCGACGAGAGCACCGACGAGAGCACCGACGAGAGCACGGACGAGAGCACGGACGAGTCCGAGCAGGCCTGACCTGCCCCGCTCCACGACCGGCGTCCACCCCTCCCGGGTGGGCGCCGGTCGGCATCTCTGGGGCTGGGACCGTCAGCCCGGCTCGGTCTCGGCGAGGACGTCGAGGGCGTAGCGGGCGATCGCGGCGCGCTGGCGCGACCAGTGGTCGAGGGCGGCCTCGTCGGGGTCGTCGAGCCTCTCGAGCGGCAGGCTGGGCAGGCCGTTGAAGAGCATCAGGCTGACGGCGTGGCAGCGCCGGACCTCCCGCAGGGGGACGTCGAGGCCCTCGTCGGCGAGCCCGGCGGCGTACGACGCCACGCACGCGGCTGCCCGCTCGGACAGGTCGTCGGCGTCCTGGCGGCCGATCTGGATGTCGCCCACCAGCAGCTGGGCGAGGTCGAAGCCGACCGGCGACGAAGCTGTCGACGTGCCACGGCCGGGGGTCGATGCCGGCCAACTTTGCGACCGCCGGGCTGGCGGAGAGCCGTCCGAGCAGGCGCGCGGCGCGGACGCTGTCGTCGGCGTCCCACGGGACGGGGTCGGCGGCGACCGCCTCCATCCAGATGACGGCGGTCTCGTCGGGCCGCTCCTCGACCCGCAGTCCGCGCGGCATCGCGAGGCCGGCGGGGAGCCGCTCGCGCAGGTCGGAGGCGTAGACCAGGGGCTCGGCGCGCCACGGGAGCGAGGCGGCCGCCCACTCGCCGATCTCGGGCGGTACGTCGGCGAAGGCGGGGGAGTGGCGCCAGCTGTGCACCCGCTTCACGAAGAGGGTGAACTCGCGCACGCCGTGGCCCCGGCCGGCGTCGGCGTGGCCGCGCACCCACGTCCGGGCCCCGGTGAGGATCGACGGCACGTCGTAGGCGACGGGCTCGGCCGCGGAGTCGCAGAGCCGCACCGCCGGCAGGTCCCACAGGTGGGCGACCATCGCCTCGAGCTCCGCGTCCGTCACGTCGTCGGCCCCGAGCACCTCACGCCGCGGCAGCAGCGCGAAAGTTGCTTTCATGGCTGGCTTCAAGAGGCTCCCGGCGGCCCGGCCGCACCTGCCGATGCTGATGGGGATGGTCTTCGGCAGGCTGCGGGCGCGGCTGGCCGTCGACGCTCCCGCGCTGCGCCCCTCCCAGCTGCGTGTCCTGGAGTGGCTGCCGCCGGAGGGGCTGACGATCAGCGTGCTGGCCGAGTGCACCGAGATGACCACGCAGGGGTGCGGTCAGTTCGTCCGCCAGCTCGAGGCGCTCGGCATGGTCGACGTCGCGGTGGCCGACCACGACGCCCGCGCCCGCGTCGTACGGGTCACCGAGGCCGGCCGCGACGCCCTGGCCCGCGCGGGCGCCGTCCTGGCGGCGTGCGACGAGGCGTGGGCGGCGCAGGTGGGCCCGGAGAGGTGGCGGGTCTTCCGCGAGGTGCTGGAGGAGGTCGCGCTCGGCTGAGCGTGCCGGCGGTGAATCCGCTGTGGGCGAACAGGGTGGGTCAGCGCGTGGAAGTGTCCGTCCTTCCGGCTAGTGTCGCCAGCGTGAACCAGAACTCCAGCCCAGCCCTCTCGCCCGAGATGAACGGCGCCGGTGGGATGTATGGCCTCGACGACCACATCTACCAGCGCCTCCTCCGTGAGCGCATCGTCTTCCTCGGCTCGGAGGTGCGCGACCAGAACGCCAACGCGATCTGCGCGCAGCTCCTCCTGCTCTCCGCGGAGGACCCGGAGGCCGACATCTTCCTCCACATCAACAGCCCCGGCGGCTCGGTCGACGCCGGCATGGCGATCTACGACACGATGAACTACATCCCCAACGACGTGGCGACCGTGGGCATGGGCCTGGCGGCCTCGATGGGCCAGTTCCTGCTCTGCGCCGGCACCAAGGGCAAGCGCTACGCCCTGCCCCACGCCCGCATCATGATGCACCAGCCGTCCTCCGGCATGGGTGGCTCGGCCTCCGACATCAAGATCCAGGCCCAGCAGTCGCTCCACATCAAGAAGGTGCTGCTCGACCTGATCGCCGAGCACACCGGCCAGACTGTCGAGCAGGTCGTGGCCGACGCCGACCGTGACCGGTGGTTCACCGCCGACCAGGCCGTCGACTACGGACTCGTCGACCAGGTCATCACCAGCGCCCGCGAAGCCGCCGACGAGGGCCGCCCGGCCCGGACCAAGGACTGACACCGATGAACTACTACATCCCCCAGTGGGAAGAGCGCACCTCCTACGGCTTCCGCCGCATCGACCCCTACGCCAAGCTGTTCGAGGAGCGCATCATCTACCTCGGCACGCCGATCAGCGACGACGTGGCCAACGCGGTCATCGCCCAGCTGATGTGCCTGGAGACGATGAACCCCGACACCGACATCAGCATCTACATCAACAGCCCCGGTGGCTCGTTCACCGCGCTCACCGCGATCTACGACACGATGCGATTCATCAAGCCCGACGTGCAGACGGTGTGCCTGGGCCAGGCGGCCTCGGCGGCGGCGATCCTGCTGGGCGCCGGCGCCAAGGGCAAGCGGATGGCGCTGCCCAACAGCCGCATCCTGATCCACCAGCCCTACACCGAGGGCACGTTCGGCCAGACCTCCGACATCGAGATCCAGGCCAACGAGATCCTCCGCATGCGCGAGCTGCTCGAGCAGATGATCGCCGACTCGTCGGGCAAGACCATCGAGCAGGTCAGCGCCGACATCGAGCGCGACAAGATCCTGACCGCCGAGCAGGCCGTCGAGTACGGCCTGATCGACGCGGTCATCGAGTCCCGCAAGGGTGCCCCGGCCCTCACGGGACGGTGAGCCGAGCCTGAGCAGGCGCTCGAAATGATGGTCGACGACATCTCGTGTCCGGTCCCCGTCCGGGGCCGGCACGGGGTACCGTCGTACGGCCCACTGCAAGACAGCACAGTGCAAGGTGTGGAGTGCCGGAGCCCCCATCCGGCGAGACTGGAGGACACGACTCGTGGCACGTATCGGTGACGGTGGCGACCTGCTGAAGTGCAATTTCTGCGGAAAGAGCCAGAAGCAGGTCAAGAAGCTCATCGCGGGCCCCAACGTCTACATCTGCGATGAGTGCATCGAGCTGTGCAACGAGATCATCGAGGAGGAGCTCGCCGAGGGTGCCGAGGTCAGCCTCGAGGAGCTCCCCAAGCCTCGCGAGATCTTCGAGTTCCTCAACTCCTACGTGATCGGCCAGGAGCACGCCAAGAAGTCCCTCGCTGTCGCGGTCTACAACCACTACAAGCGCGTCCAGGCCGGCCTGCAGCCGGTCAGCGGCAAGGCCAAGGACGACGTCGTCGAGGTCGCCAAGTCCAACATCCTGGTGATCGGGCCGACCGGTTGCGGCAAGACCTACCTCGCGCAGACCCTCGCCCGGATGCTCAACGTCCCCTTCGCCATCGCCGACGCGACCGCGCTGACCGAGGCCGGCTACGTCGGCGAGGACGTGGAGAACATCCTCCTCAAGCTCATCCAGGCCGCTGACTACGACGTCAAGAAGGCCGAGACGGGCATCATCTACATCGACGAGATCGACAAGGTGGCCCGCAAGGCGGAGAACCCCTCGATCACGCGCGACGTGTCCGGCGAGGGCGTCCAGCAGGCGCTGCTCAAGATGCTGGAGGGCACGACCGCCTCGGTGCCGCCGCAGGGTGGTCGCAAGCACCCGCACCAGGAGTTCATCCAGATCGACACCACCAACATCCTCTTCATCGTGGGTGGTGCGTTCGCGGGCCTCGAGCAGATCATCGAGCAGCGCGTCGGCAAGAAGTCGCTGGGCTTCACCGCGGAGGTGCGCGGCGCCGCCGAGCGCGAGGCCGACGACCTGCTGGCCCAGGTGCGTCCCGAGGACCTCACGAAGTTCGGCCTGATCCCCGAGTTCATCGGTCGCCTGCCGCTGATCGCCAGCGTGAGCAAGCTCGACCGGGAGGCGCTCGTCCAGATCCTCACCGAGCCGCGCAACGCGCTCGTCAAGCAGTACCAGAAGCTCTTCGACCTCGACGGTGTCGAGCTCGAGTTCACCGACGACGCCATCGACGCGATCGCCGAGGCGGCGCTCGAGCGCGGCACCGGCGCCCGTGGCCTGCGCGCGATCATCGAGGAGGTCCTCCTCTACGTCATGTACGACGTCCCCTCCCGCGGCGACGTCGCCAAGGTGATCGTGACCCGCGAGGTCGTCGAGGACGACGTCGCGCCGACCCTGATCCCACGCGAGACCGAGGGTCGGAAGAAGAAGTCCGCCTGATCCTGCCCCGGGCCGTGGCCCGGCCTGACTAGTCCGCGTAGTCATTTCGGACTATTCCGGGCTATCGACGCCGGACATGCGTCATGGCCCGGAGAGACTGGCGTCTCGTCAGCATGTGGGAAGGGGACCCAGTGGGGGTTGACCAGAAGCGGCCGCTCGTCGGCTTCGCGCTCGTCGCCGTGCTCTGTGCCGTCCTGATGTCGGTGTCGGTCAGTCGCGGGTTCGGTCTCAGCGAGATCGTGCACCCCGGCAAGCCCATCGCCGCCCCGGCCGAGCGCACCCCCGTCGAGCCGCCCGCCGAGGCTCCCGTGCCTGACGCGCCGGGCGTGATCCCGGCCGAGCTGAGCGCCCAGCCGCTGGCTGCGGTCGTGGGAGCCGCCGGCACCCAGGACTCGGGTACCGAGGTCTCCGAGGCTGGTGACTCCGGTCGTGGCGGCTCCGAGCCCGGCGGCTCCGACCTCGGCGGCTCCGACCTCGGCGACGGCGGACAGGACGTCGAGGACCAGGACCAGGCCTCGACCGACGACGACACCTCGGTGTCCGAGGACCGCGACGCCGAGAAGGCGCAGCGTGCGGCCGAGCGTGAGGCCGCGAAGGCGCAGCGCGAGGCTGCGAAGGCGCAGCGTGCGGCCGAGCGTGAGGCCGCGAAGGCGCAGCGTACGGCCGAGCGTGAGGCCGAGAAGGCGCAGCGTGAGGCTGCGAAGGCGCAGCGTGCCGCGGAGCGTGAGGCCGAGAAGGCGCAGCGCGCCGCGGAGCGTGAGGCTGCGAAGGCGCAGCGTGCCGCGGAGCGTGACGCCGCGAAGGCCCAGCGTGCGGCGGAGCGTGAGGCCGAGAAGGCCCAGCGCGAGGCTGCCAAGGCCCAGCGTGCGGCCGAGCGTGACGCCGCCAAGGCCCAGAAGGAAGCGGAGCGCGCAGCCGCCCAGGCCGCCGCGCAGGCGGCGACCGCTCCCGGCAACAACGGCAACGGCAACGGCAACGGCAACGGCAACGGCAATGGGCACGGCAAGGGCTGAGGCCTGCGAGGAGCACCCGGTGAGGACCGAGTACCACGCGTTCGTCGACGGGGATGTCGGGCGCTGCGGCGCCATCCTGCGCCACGTGGAGCCTCGGCGGATGCGGACGCGCACCGTGTTCAGGATGGGCGAGGACGCTCCGGTCTACCTCGTTGACCACGTCGTCGACCACGACGGTGATGTCCGGCGGTGGCGCCGGTTCACCTACCACGCACCCGGCTCGGAGACGCAGCACTCGGGCACGCGAGACGCCGACGGCACCGTCCACGTGGACGGGACCGTGGCGCCGGAGCTCACCGACACCGTCGGGGGGTACGGCGAGCACCTGGTCCTGGCGCAGATGCTCGCCGACGGCGAGGACGCCGTGTCCTACCTCCAGCTCGACGAGAGCGAGCCTGGTGAGGACGCACAGCAGGCGGAGCTGCGCAGGGTCGGGGTCGAGGCCACGGAGCTGCTGGACGGCTCCACCGTGGACGCCGAGCGCGTCCAGCTCGTCCTGGACGGACGATCCGCCAACACCCACTGGTGCATCGACGGTGTCGTCGTGAAGTCCGACTGGTGTGGCGCCCAGTCGTTCCTGGTCGACGACCTCGACGCGCTGTGCGCCGGGCTGGACCCGGAGGTGGCAGCGCGGATCAGGGAGTTCGCAGCGCCACCGACCGGGTCGTGACAGGCGCACCCGGCCAGACGCACGGATCCCCCTCACGCTGCGCGTGAGGGGGATCCGTCGAGGTCGGTTCAGTCCTCGGTGGGCGCCAGCTCGGCGGCGGTCACCCGCAGCTCGGTCGCGGACTCGTCGGTGACGAAGTCCAGGTCGCCGACGATCGTGCCGACGGCGCGGAGGTCGTCCTGCGCCTGCTGCGCGGCCTCCACGAGCACGGCCGGGCCGGTGATCTCCACGCGCGAGAGCGGGGCGCGCATCTTGGCCTTCGCCTGCGACTTGGCCCCACGGATGCCGGTGAGCGCGGCGGCCACGGCGTCGAGCACCAGCGGCTGCGAGGCAGCGGCCGAGCCGAGGTCGGCCGCCGTCGGCCAGGCGGCGTGGTGGATCGAGTCGTCCTGCCACCACGACCAGACCTCCTCCGTGGCGTAGGGCAGGAACGGGGCGAGCAGCCGCAGCTGGACGTGCAGCGCGATGGCCAGCGTGGCGCGCGCGGAGTCGGTGCCGGCGCCGCCCTCGGCGTCGTAGGCCCGCTCCTTGACGAGCTCGAGGTAGTCGTCGCAGAACTCCCAGAAGAACTTCTCGGTGACCTCGAGCGCGGTCGTGTAGTCGTAGGCGTCGAAGGCCTCGGTCGCGCGACGGACGACCGCCTCGAGCCGGCCGAGCAGGGCGCAGTCGACCGGGGCGCTGACCACGGCCGGGCTGAGCTCGGTGGCGCCGACGTTGCCGAGGACGAACTTCGAGGCGTTGAGGACCTTCATCGCCAGCCGGCGGCCGACCTTCATCTGCGACTCGTCGAACGGCGAGTCGCTGCCCGGGCGGCCGATCGCGGCGCGCCAGCGGACGGCGTCGGCGCCGTACTTGTCGAGGATGTCGCTCGGCACCACGACGTTGCCCTTGGACTTCGACATCTTCTTGCGGTCGGGGTCGACGATGAAGCCGGAGATCATCGCGTGCGTCCACGGAGCCACCTGGTGCTCGTAGTCGGCGCGGACGACGCGGGAGAACAACCAGGTGCGGATGATGTCGTGGGCCTGGGTGGCCAGGTCGTAGGGGAAGACCCGTGAGAACAGGTCGTCGTCGACCTCCCACATGCCCGCGATCTGCGGCGTCAGCGACGAGGTGGCCCAGGTGTCCATCACGTCGGGGTCGCCGATGAAGCCGCCGGGCTTGCCCCGCTGGTCCTCGGTGTAGCCGTGCGGCGCCTGCGTCGACGGGTCGACGGGGAGCTGGTCCTCGCTCGGCATGAGCGGGTGGTCGTGGTCGGGCTCCCCGTCGGCGTCGAGGGGGTACCAGACCGGGAACGGGATGCCGAAGAACCGCTGTCGCGAGATCAGCCAGTCGCCGTTGAGGCCGCCGACCCAGTTGTCGAAGCGGTGCTTCATGTGGGTCGGGATCCAGGTGATCTCCTCGCCGCGGACCAGCATCTCCTTGCGGAGCGCCGCGTCCCGTCCGCCGTTCTTGATGTACCACTGGCGGGTGGCGACGATCTCGAGCGGCTTGTCGCCCTTCTCGTAGAAGTTGGCCATGCGCTGCGTGGGCGTGGGCTCGCCGTCGAGGTCGCCCGACTCGCGGAGCAGGGCGACCATCGCCTCGCGGGCGCTGAAGGTCGTCTTGCCGGCCATCTCGGCGTACGCCGTCGCGGCTCCCTCGGCCCCACCCGAACCAGCACTGAGCCACTCGGGCGTCTCGCGGGTGAGGCGGCCGTCGCGGCCGACGACCGTGCGGACCGGGAGGTCGAGCTCGCGCCACCACATGACGTCGGTGAGGTCACCGAACGTGCAGCACATCGCGATGCCCGCACCCTTGTCGGGCTCGGCGGCCGGGTGGGCGAGGACCGGGATCTCGACGCCGAACACCGGCGAGGTGACGGTGGTGCCGAAGAGGTCCTGGTAGCGCTCGTCGTCGGGGTGCGCGATCAGGGCGACGACGCTCGGGATCAGCTCGGGCCGCGTGGTCTCGATGTGGATGGGCCTGCCGTCAGGCTTGTGGAAGGCCACGCGGTGGTAGGCGCCCGGGTAGTCGCGGGCCTCCAGCTCGGCCTGGGCGACGGCGGTCTGGAACGTGACGTCCCACAGGGTCGGCGCCTCGGCGAGATAGGCCTCGCCGCGGGCGAAGTTGCGCAGGAAGGCCCGCTGGCTGACGGTGCGCGAGTGGTCGCCGATCGTCGTGTAGGTCGGGTTCCACTGGACCGAGAGCCCGAGCTGGCGCCACAGCGCCTCGAAGGCCTTCTCGTCCTCGACGACGAGCTGCTCGCACAGCTCGATGAAGTTGGGTCGGCTGACCGAGACCTGCTTCTTCGGGTCGGGCTTCTCCGGCGGGGTGAAGTCGGGGTCGTAGGGCAGGCTCGGGTCGCAGCGGACGCCGAAGTAGTTCTGCACGCGGCGCTCGGTCGGCAGGCCGTTGTCGTCCCAGCCGATCGGGTAGAAGACCGCCTTGCCCTGCATGCGCTGGTAGCGCGCGATGAGGTCGGGGTGGCTGTAGGAGTAGACGTGGCCGACGTGCAGCGAGCCGCTGACGGTCGGCGGGGGAGTGTCGATCGAGTAGACGTTCTCCCGCGGCTGGGTGCGGTCGAAGGCGTAGGTGTCGTTGTCCGCCCACACGCGCGACCACTTCTCCTCCAGGCCCTCCAGCGCCGGTCGCTCCGGTACGACGACGGCACGCGGGTCGGTGCTCGATGTCGTCGGACCGGCCTCCGGGGCCTGGGTGCTGGGGTTCTCAGTCATGCACCGAGTCTATTGACGGGCCTCCGGCCTGCGAAAACGAGTATCGAGGCCGGCGTGGTCGCGCCTAGCGTGGCGACATGGCCCTCCCGACCGACGACGCCTGGACGCTCGACTTCCACGACGCCCCCCAGCCCTTCCTCGACGCCGCCGGCGCGCTCCTCGCCGCCGACCCGGTGCTGGGCAGCGTGATCGCGAGCGTGACCCAGCGGGCCGCCCGCGAGCTCGCCGACGGCCGGGACTCCTGGGCCGAGGCGGGCGCCCCCTTCGAGCGGTGGTGGGTCGTCGTCCGCGACGGGCACGGCGACGTGGTGAGCGCGGCGATGCGCACCGCACCCTTCCGGCCCCACCCGACCTTCTCCATGCCGATGCCCGACGGGGCGGCCCGTGCGCTCGCAGCCGCCCTCCACGAGCGGGGTGAGCACCTCGGGGGCGCCAACGGCGCCCTCCCGGGGGCCGAGGTGCTGGCCCGGGCCACCGCGGAGCTCTCCGGCGGCGAGCTGGTCGTCGACAAGGCGACCCGGCTCTGGGAGTGCACCTCCGTCGAGGTGCCGCCGGCACCGGAAGGACGACTGAGGCGGGCGACCGAGGCGGACGCCGAGCTGGTGCTCGCGTGGTTCACCGCGTTCCACGCGGAGGCCGACGAGCAGGCGGGCCGTGAGCCGGACCCGACGGCGGGCGAGCACAACACGCTCGACAGCGTCCTGGTCCGGATCCGGGAGGGCGTGGAGTGGCTGTGGGAGCTCCCCGACGGCACCCCCGCGCACCTCACCGGGGCGGGGCTGCCGTCCTACGGCGTCTCCCGCATCGGACCGGTCTTCACGCCCAAGGAGTTCCGCGGCCGCGGCATCGCGTCGTACGTCGTCGGCGAGCTCACGCGGCGCGGCCTCGAGTCGGGGCACCGGATGTGCCTGTTCACCGACCGCGCGAACCCGACGTCCAACAAGGTCTACGCCGCCCTGGGCTACGAGCCCACGGTGGACATGGCCGAGCACGTCGTAGGCCTGCCCGACGGCGACTCGTCGCGCGGCGCGGAGGTCAATAGACTCGCGGGGAGATGACTGACCCCCACGACACCGCCGCTGACGCCCCCCGCCTCGCCGAGACCTTCGCCGAGGTCGAGGACGCGCTGCTCTCCCGCTGGCCGGAGACCAGGCTGGAGCCCAGCCTCGACCGGATCCAGGCCTTCACCGAGCTGCTCGGCCAGCCCCAGCACTCGTTCCGCTCGATCCACCTCACCGGCACCAACGGCAAGACCAGCACGAGCCGGATGATCGAGACCCTGCTGCGCGCGCTCGACCTGCGCACCGGCCGGTTCACCTCCCCGCACCTCGAGCGGATGAGCGAGCGGATCAGCATCGACGGCGAGCCGCTGGACGACGAGGCCTTCGTCCGCGCCTTCAACGACGTCGCCCCCTACACCCACCTCGTCGACGCGGAGCAGGAGCACCCGCTCAGCTTCTTCGAGACGATCGTCGCGATGGCCTACGCCGCCTTCGCCGACGCCCCGGTCGACGTGGCCGTGGTCGAGGTCGGCATGGGCGGCACCTGGGACGCCACCAACGTCATCGACGCCGACGTCGCCGTCGTGCTGCCGGTCGCCGTCGACCACGCGAAGTACCTCGGCGAGGACGCCGTGACCATCGCGGCCGAGAAGGCCGGGATCATCAAGCCCGGCTCCGTCGTCGTCCTGGCCGAGCAGACGCCGGAGGTGGCCGCCGTGCTGATCGAGCGCGCCGCCGAGGTCGGCGCGACCATCGCCCGGGAGGGCATGGAGTTCGGCGTCCTGTCCCGCACGCCCGCCGTCGGCGGCCAGGTCGTCTCGCTCAAGGGCCTCCGCGCCGAGTACGACGACCTGTTCCTGCCGATCTACGGCGCCCACCAGGCCCAGAACGCCGCCGTCGCCCTGGCCGCGGTCGAGGCGTTCGCCGGGTCGGAGGCGCTCGACGACGAGGTCGTGCGCGCGGCCTTCGCCGAGGTCTCCTCGCCGGGTCGGCTGGAGATCATCCGGCGCAGCCCCACGATCGTGCTCGACGCCGCGCACAACCCCCACGGCGCCGAGGCCGCCGCCGCCGCGCTGGAGGACTCCTTCTCCTTCAGCCCGCTGATCGGGGTGATGGGCGTGATGGAGGACAAGGACCACGACGGCGTGCTCGCCGCCTTCGAGCCGCACCTCGCCCACCTGGTGTGCACCCAGAACTCCACGCCGCGGTCCATGTCGGCCGCCGCTCTCGGTCGCGCCGCCGCCGAGATCTTCGGCGAGGACCGCGTCAGCGTCGTCCCCGACCTGGCCGACGCGATCGAGCGGGCCGCGACGCTGGCCGAGGCGGGGGAGGCCATCGACGTCTCCATCGGCTCCGGCGCGGTGCTCGTCACCGGGTCGGTCGTCACCGTGGGCGAGGCGCGGTCCCTGCTGAAGGGGCGCCGATGAGCACGCCCGAGACCCCCACCAACACCGAGCGCTCCCCGCGGCGAGGGATGGCCGCGGCGGTGCTGAGCCTCGAGGCGATCACCCTCGGGCTGACGACGCCGGTGATGATCACCATCGCCGACGTCCCGGCCGGCACCGCCGTGGCCGTCGGCCTCGGTCTCGCGGTCATGTGCCTCCTCCTGGCCGGGATGCTGCGCGCCGAGTGGGCCTACCTCGCGGGCTACGTGGTGCAGGTCGCGGCCGTCGGCCTCGGCTTCGTCGTCCCCGTCATGTTCGGGCTCGGCGCCGTCTTCGCCGCGCTCTGGACGGCCGCGGACCTCCTCGGCCGCAAGATCGAGCGCGAACGCGCCGCCGCGTGGGCGGCGTACCGCGCTGAGCAGGGCTGAGCCGCCTCGCTAGGCTGCGTCGCATGACCGACGTCCAGCGTTCCCTCGTCCTCGTCAAGCCCGACGGCGTCCGCCGTGGCCTCTCGGGCGAGATCCTCCGCCGGATCGAGGCCAAGGGCTACACGCTCGCGGCCGTCGAGCTGCGCACCGCGACCCCGGAGATCCTCGCCGAGCACTACGCCGAGCACGAGGGCAAGCCGTTCTACGGCCCGCTCGTGGAGTTCATGCTGTCGGGCCCGGTGCTCGCGGTCGTGATCGAGGGCCAGCGCTGCATCGAGGGCTTCCGCTCGCTCGCCGGCGCCACCGACCCGACCGTCGCCGCACCGGGCACCATCCGCGGCGACCTGGGCCGCGACTGGGGCCTGGCCGTCCAGCAGAACCTCGTCCACGGGTCGGACTCCGAGGAGTCGGCCGCCCGCGAGATCGGCATCTGGTTCAACGACCTGGCCTGACCGCCGCGCGTGTCCTCCCGGGAAGACCCGCTCCCGCTCCTTAACCTGAGCGTGGGTCGGCAGCCCTGCTGACTCCTCTTCCCGGCACGACCCGACCTGCGAGGGCAGCAGCGGCATGGCACTGAATGGCACAACAGGGGGCTTCATCGGCCGCGACATGGCCGTGGACCTCGGCACCGCCAACACGCTGGTCTACGTCCGCGGGCGGGGCGTCGTCCTCGACGAGCCGTCCGTCGTCGCGATGAACACCACCACCGGCGAGGTGCTGGCCGTCGGCCACGAGGCCAAGCGGATGATCGGTCGCACCCCCGACAGCATCGCCGCCATCCGCCCGCTCAAGGACGGCGTGATCGCCGACTTCGAGGCGACCGAGCAGATGCTGCGCTACTTCATCCACCAGGTGCACCGCCGCCGCTACTTCGCCAAGCCCCGCATGGTCATCTGCGTGCCGAGCGGCATCACGGCCGTCGAGCAGCGCGCGGTCAAGGAGGCCGGCTACCAGGCCGGTGCCCGCAAGGTCTACATCGTCGAGGAGCCGATGGCGGCTGCGATCGGGGCCGGGCTGCCCGTCCACGAGGCCACGGGCAACATGGTCGTCGACGTCGGCGGCGGCACCACCGAGGTCGCGGTCATCAGCCTGGGCGGCATCGTCACGAGCCTGTCGGTGCGCACCGCGGGCGACGACCTCGACCAGGCGATCATCGCGTGGATGAAGAAGGAGTACTCCCTCATGCTGGGGGAGCGCACGGCCGAGGAGATGAAGATGACCCTCGGCTCCGCCTTCCCGCTGCCCAGCGAGCCCGACGCCGAGATCCGCGGCCGCGACATGGTCTCCGGCCTGCCCCGCACCGTCGTCGTCTCCAGCTCCGAGCTGCGCCAGGCGCTCGAGGAGCCGCTGCACAGCATCATCGACGCCGTGCGCACCACCCTCGACCAGACGCCGCCCGAGCTGGCCGGCGACATCATGGACCGGGGCATCGTCCTCACCGGCGGCGGCGCGATGCTGCGCGGCCTCGACGAGCGGCTGCGCCACGAGACCGGCATGCCCGTCCACGTCGCCGAGGACCCGCTGTCCTCGGTGGCCTACGGCGCCGGCAAGTGCGTGGAGGAGTTCGAGGCGCTCCAGCAGGTCCTGGTCTCCGACCCGAGGCGCTTCTGATGGGCGCCTTCGGGGGGCGGGAGGTCCGCGAGCGACGCTGGACCGGCCTCGACAAGCTGGAGTCGCGCAACCGTGCGCCGCGGTCGCTGCTCGTCGCGCTGGTCCTGGCCAGCGTCACGCTCATCACGCTCGACGTGTCCGGCGACGGTGCCTCGCCGCTCGAGCCGGCCCGACGCGTGGTCGGCGAGGCCTTCGGTCCCGCCGAGGCCGGCGTCGCCGCCGCCGTGCGTCCCTTCACCGCCGTGCCCACCTGGTTCCGCAGCAAGGGCGACCTCGCCGACCAGGTGCGTGACCTCGAGGCCAGCAACGCCGAGCTCAAGGGCCAGGTCGAGCTGGCCGGCTTCGAGCGCAACCGCCTCGAGCAGTACGACGGCCTCACCACCGCCGCGGAGGACCTGGGGTCGGCCCTCGTCCCGGCCCGCGTCGTCGCGCTGGGATCGCGCCAGTCGCAGAGCTTCACGGTCACCATCGACGCCGGCTCGGAGGCGGGCGTCGGTCCCGACATGACGGTCGTCAACAACGACGGCCTCGTGGGTCGGGTGCTGCGGGTCACCCGCACCACCGCCACCGTGCTGCTCGTCATCGACCCCGACTCCACCGTCGGCGGCCGCGTCGGCTCCAGCATGGAGATCGGGTTCGTCACCGGCAGCGGGTCGCTCGACCAGAAGTCGGGGCTCGACCTGCGGCTCGTCGACGACGCCTCGGTCCCGGCCCGCGACGACACCGTCGTGACCTGGGGCAGCACGACCGGTCCCTACGCCCCGGGCGTGCCGATCGGCACCATCACCGAGGTCTACAGCTCGCTGCGCGAGGCCTCCCAGCGAGCCGTGGTCAAGCCCTTCGTCGACTTCTCCGCCCTCGACGTCGTGGGTGTGATGGTCCCGAGCGGCTCGCGCAGCGACCGCGCCGTCATCGAGGCCGACGGGAGCCTCCGGTGAGCTACCTCCGCTGGGGCGTCGCCCTCGCCGCCGTCGTCGTGGCGCTCGTCGTCCAGGTCACGCTGTTCCCGCACGTCGCCTGGCACGGCATCGTGCCCAACCTCTGCCTGCTCGTCGTGGTCGCCGCGGCGCTGACGGTCGAGGCGCCGTTCGCCCTCGTCCTGGGCTTCGCCGCCGGCCTCACCCTCGACCTCGCGCCGCCGGCCGACCACGTCGCCGGTCGCTGGGCGCTCGCCCTGACCATCGCGGCGTTCGTCGCCGCCCGCGTGCGCCAGGACCAGAAGCCGACCGCCCTCGCCGTCGTCGGCACCGTCGCCGCGGCGTCGTTCGTGGCCACCTCGCTGTTCGCGCTGTCCGGCGTGCTGCTCCAGGACCCCGCCATGTCGGTCGCCGGACTCCTCGAGGTCGTCCTGGTCGCGGTCGCCTGGGACGTGCTGCTTACCCCGTTCGTGCTCCCGCCGCTGATGAAGCTCTTCGCCCGTCTCAGCCCGCAGTGGGCCTCGACGTGAGGCCCCCGACCGCGGCCAGGGGAGACCGGAGCCGGCTGCGCCTGGTGGTCGTGCAGGCGCTCGTCTTCTCCCTGTTCGCCACGTTGTTCGTCCGGCTCTACTACCTCCAGGTCATCGGTGGGGAGTCCTACCAGGCACAGGCCGCCGACCAGTCCGTGCGCGACATCGTCGTCCAGCCGCAGCGCGGGCTGATCGTCGACAGCCAGGGCCGACCGCTCGTGGCCAACCGCACGTCGTGGGTCATCTCGATGGACCGCACGCTCCTCGGCAAGCTGGGGGAGGGCCAGCGCACCGAGCTGGTCCGGCGCGTCGCCGTCGTGGTCGACGCGGAGCCCGAGGACGTCGAGGCCCGCCTCGTGACCTGCGGCGACCCCGGCAGCATCCGCGACGTCTGTTGGAACGGCTCGCCCTACCAGCCCGTCCCGGTCGCCACCGACGTGCCCAAGAGCGTCGCCCTGCAGGTGCTCGAGCAGCCCGAGGACTACCCCGGGGTGCTCGCCGAGCAGCAGAACGTCCGCTCCTACCCGCGGCCCTTCGGCATCAACCTCGCCCACGTGCTCGGCTACCTCAGCCCCGTGACCGAGGACGAGTACGACCTCGCCGCCGAGCGCGACGACCGCTCCCTCAACGGTGCCTCCGTCGTCGGCCGCGCCGGCGTGGAGAAGCAGTACGACGAGTGGCTGCGCGGCCTGCCCGGCTACCGCCGGGTGGCCGTCGACTCGATGGGCCGGGTGCTGGGCGACGACTCGCTCGTCGAGAGCACCCCCGGTGACACGCTCGTTACCTCGATCGACGCCAAGGTGCAGTCCGTCGTGGAGCGGCAGCTCGCCGAGCGCATCGCCTTCCAGCGCACGCAGCTCGACACCGTCACCGGCCGCAAGTACGCCGCCGACTCCGGCGCCGCGGTCGTCCTCGACGCCAAGACCGGCCGGGTGATCGCGATGGCGAGCCAGCCGACCTACGACCCCGACGTGTGGACCGGCGGCATCAGCGAGGAGCAGCTGAAGAGGCTGTACTCCGAGAGGGCCGGCACGCCGCTGCTCTCGCGCGCCACGCAGGGCCAGTTCGCCCCCGGCTCGACGTGGAAGCCCTTCATGACCGCCGGCGCGCTGACCAACGGCTACTCCACCGACACGGCGCTGCCGTGCTCGTCGGGCTTCCAGGTCGGCAACCGGGTGTTCAAAAACTACGAGTCCGGCGCCTACGGCAGCATCGGCTTCGCGAAGGCGCTCGAGGTCTCCTGCAACACGTTCTTCTACCGCATCGGCTACGACTTCTGGCAGCGCTTCGGAAGCGACCCGGCCGACATCGACGCCAGAGACCCGCTGGTCGAGGAGGCCAAGGAGTTCGGGTTCGGCTCGCGCACCGGCATCGACCTCCCCGGCGAGGCGCCCGGCCGGATCGCCGACCGGCACTGGAAGCAGGCCTACTACGAGTCGCAGAAGGACTACTACTGCGAGCTCAGCGCCAAGCCGCAGACCGCGGACACCAGTGACTTCGTCTACAAGTTCGCCCGGGAGTTCTGCCTCGAGGGCAACCTCTACCGCGCCGGCGACGCCGTGAACTTCTCGATCGGCCAGGGCGACACGATCGTCACGCCGCTGCAGCTCGCTCGCGGCTACGCCGCCTTGAGCAACGGCGGCACGCTGTGGGCACCGACCGTCGCCAAGGCCATCGTCAGCCCCGAGGGCAAGGTGCTGCGCCGCATCGCGCCGCGCAAGACGGGCGAGGTCGACGTGCCGCAGAAGTACCTCGACTACATCGACGGCGCGCTGGAGAACGTCTCCCGCGTCGGCACCATGGCCTGGAAGCTCGTCGGCTTCCCGATCGACGACGTCACGATCCGCGCCAAGACCGGCTCCGCCGAGGTCTACGGCAAGCAGTCGACCGGTTGGGTCGCGTCCTACTCCGAGGACTACGTCGTGGTGATGATGATCAGCCAGGGCGGCACCGGGTCGGGCTCCACCGGTGACGGCATCCGTGCCATCTGGGAGGCGCTCTACGGCGTCGAGGGCGAGACGGTGCGGCCGGCCCGCGCCGCGATCCCGGGCACCGTGCCACCGGCCCGGCTGCCGCAGTTCCTCGAGGACGGGTCGATCATGCCGCCCGTCCCCGACAAGGCAGCGCTCGACAAGGCGGGGGAGTGACTCCGATGACGGTGCTGTCCACGCGTCCGAGCAGCCGCCCCACCGGTCGTACGTCCGCCCGTCCGCTGCGGGCGGCGACCTCGCTGCGCGCACCCGGGCTCGACTGGCTGCTGATGCTGGCCGCGCTCGCGCTCGTCACCCTCGGCACCCTGCTCGTCTGGTCGGCCACCTCGACCCGTGCCGACCTCACCGGCGGCGACCCCAACGCCTACCTGCGCAAGCAGCTGGTCAACATCGCCATCGGCCTCGTGCTGATGGTCGCCGTGCTCGCCACCGACCACCGGTGGGTGCGGATCCTCGCCCCGCTGGCCTACCTCGCCAGCGTCGGCGGCCTGGTCATGGTCCTCGTGGCCGGCAGCACGATCAACGGGTCCCGGTCGTGGATCCAGCTCGCCGGCATGTCTATCCAGCCGGCGGAGTTCGCCAAGCTGGCCGTGGTGATCGGCATGGCGCTCGTCGTGGCCGAGCGGACCGAGCGGCGGTGGGGCCGCCGCGTCGGCAGCCTCGAGGTCGTCATCATGCTCGTGATCGCCGGGGTGCCCGCAGCGCTGATCCTCCTGCAGCCCGACCTCGGCACCATGCTCGTGCTGTCCGCGACGGTCTTCGGCGTGCTCGCGGTGGCGGGCGCCGGCCGGATGTGGCTCGCGGGCCTGACCGCGGGTGCGGTCGGCGGTGCCGTGGCGGCGGCGTCGCTGGGGGTGCTCAAGCCCTACCAGGTCGATCGCTTCCTCGCCTTCACCAACCCCGGGCTCGACCCGCGCGGCGCCGGCTACAACACCGAGCAGGCGCGCATCGCCGTCGGCAACGGCGGTCTCTTCGGCCAAGGCCTCTTCGACGGTTCGCAGACCCGCTCGGGCTTCGTGCCCGAGCAGCACACCGACTTCATCTTCACCGTCGCCGGCGAGGAGCTCGGACTCGTCGGCGCGGGCGTGCTCATCCTGCTCGTGGCGCTCGTGATCTGGCGCGCGCTCGCCATCTCCGCCCGCGCCGGCGACCTGTTCGGCCGCGTCGCGGCGGCCGGCATCGCCTGCTGGTGGGGCTTCCAGGCCTTCCAGAACATCGGCATGTGCCTCGGCATCATGCCGGTCACCGGGGTGCCGCTCCCGTTCGTGTCCTACGGCGGCAGCTCGCTGTTCGCGGGGATGCTGGCGCTCGGCCTGCTGCAGAACATCCACCTGAGGTCAGCCGGCCCGATCCGCCGCTGACCCTCCGCTGACCCGCCGCTGATCCGCCGCTGATCCGCCGTGAGTAGGCCGCACCACCGGCGGGGACGTAACCTGTGGGGGTCGGTGCAGCCGCTGCGCCCGCCCTTCCCCGGTCCCCGACCACGTCCCTAGCCCTGTCGAGGTGTTGCTGTCATGTCCGTCGCGTCGGTCTTCCCGCGCCTGGAGGCGAGGCTTCCGTCGGTGCAGAAGCCCATCCAGTACGTCGGTGGCGAGCTCAACTCGGTCGTCAAGGACTGGGACTGCGCGGAGTCCTCGGAGACCGGTGGACCGACGGTCCGGTGGGCCCTGATGTATCCCGACGCCTACGAGGTCGGCCTGCCCAACCAGGGCGTCCAGATCCTCTACGAGGTGCTCAACGAGCGCGACTGGATCCTCGCCGAGCGCACCTACTCGGTGTGGCCCGACATGGAGCAGGTGATGCGCGAGGGCGACGAGCAGGGCCCCATCCCGCAGTTCACCGTCGACAGCCACCGGCCCGTGGGCGCCTTCGACCTCTTCGGCCTGAGCTTCTCGACCGAGCTCGGCTACACCAACATGCTCAACGCCCTCGACCTGGCCGGGATCCCGCTCCACGCGGTCGACCGCGGCGAGGACGACCCGGTCGTGATCGCCGGCGGGCACGCCGCCTTCAACCCCGAGCCCATCGCCGACTTCGTCGACGCCGCCGTCCTCGGTGACGGCGAGGAGGTCGTGCTGGCCATCTCGGAGGTCGTGCGCGAGTGGAAGGCAGAGGACCGGCCCGGCGGGCGCGAGGAGCTGCTGCGCCGGCTCGCGGTCACGGGCAACATCTACGTCCCCCGGTTCTACGACGTGGTCTACGCCGCCGACGGGTCGATCGAGGCCGTCGTGCCCAACCGTCCCGGCATCCCGTTCCGGGTCCGCAAGCACACGCTGATGGACCTCGACCAGTGGCCCTACCCGGCCAACCCGCTGGTGCCGCTCGCCGAGACCGTGCACGAGCGCTTCTCGGTCGAGATCTTCCGCGGCTGCACCCGCGGCTGCCGCTTCTGCCAGGCCGGCATGATCACCCGCCCGGTGCGCGAGCGGTCCATCGAGACCATCGGCGACATGGTCGAGAACGGCATCCGCAAGTCCGGCTTCGAGGAGGTCGGCCTGCTGTCGCTGTCCAGCGCCGACCATACCGAGATCGGCGACCTCGCCAAGGGCCTCGCCGACCGCTACGAGGGCTCCAACGTCTCGCTGTCGCTGCCCAGCACGCGCGTCGACGCCTTCAACATCACGCTGGCCAACGAGTTCTCCCGCAACGGCCGTCGCTCGGGCCTGACCTTCGCCCCCGAGGGCGGCTCGGAGCGGATGCGCAAGGTGATCAACAAGATGGTCAGCGAGGACGACCTGATCCGCACCGTCGCGGCGGCGTACTCGCACGGCTGGCGCCAGGTGAAGCTCTACTTCATGTGCGGCCTGCCGCAGGAGACCGACGAGGACGTGCTGGCCATCGCCGACCTCGCCAAGCGCGTCATCAAGACCGGTCGCGAGGTCTCCGGCCGCAACGACATCCGCTGCACCGTCTCGATCGGCGGCTTCGTGCCCAAGCCGCACACCCCGTTCCAGTGGGCCCCGCAGCTCGACCACGAGGCCACCGACGAGCGGCTGCGCCTGCTGCGCGAGGTCGTCCGCGAGGACAAGAAGTACGCCCGCGCGATCGGCTTCCGCTACCACGACGGCAAGCCCGGCATCGTCGAGGGCCTGCTCTCGCGGGGTGACCGCCGCGTCGGCCGCGTCATCGAGGAGGTCTGGCGCGACGGTGGTCGCTTCGACGGCTGGAGCGAGCACTTCTCCTACGACCGCTGGATGCAGGCCGCCGAGCGCGGCCTCTCCGGGACTGGCGTGGACGTCGATTGGTACACCACGCGTGAGCGTGACTACGACGAGGTCCTGCCCTGGGAGCACCTGGACTCCGGCCTCGACAAGGACTGGCTGTGGGGTGACTGGGAGGACGCGCTCGCGGCCGCCGACGGCGCCGCCGTGCTCGATCAGGTTGGCGAAGTCGAGGACTGCCGCTGGACGCCGTGCTACGACTGCGGCGTCTGCCCCGAGATGGGCACCGAGATCCAGGTCGGACCGACCGGCCAGAAGCTGCTGCCTCTCAGCGTCGTCTGACGCGCCGGTCGCCCGTGGCGCCCGCCGTCACGACGGATCGGCGAGCGTCTCCAGGTCGAGCACCCGCACGTTGCCCGGGTCGTGCCGGGCCGCGAGGGACCAGATGGTGGTGTCCGCGTCGCCACCGGGGAGGCGGACCCGGTCCTCGTCGGCGACGTGGAAGTGGCCGTGGGCGAGGAGTCGGGGACGCACGCCGAGCACCGCCCGCGTCACCTGGGCCATGCCCTCGTCCGCGTAGGCGAGGGACGAGGCCGGCCAGCACATCGGGTTCTCCCTGACGTTGCGCCGCAGGATCGCCTCG
This sequence comes from Nocardioides pinisoli, assembly GCF_024199985.1. Classification (GTDB taxonomy): domain Bacteria; phylum Actinomycetota; class Actinomycetes; order Propionibacteriales; family Nocardioidaceae; genus Nocardioides; species Nocardioides pinisoli. The sequence goes on along the minus strand of NZ_JANARS010000005.1, from coordinate 95,422 downwards.
ACGGCCGGCACGCAGTAGGGGGACCGCGGACTGTCGTGGGTGAGCATCACGTCGACCGGACCGCCCGCGACGGCCGCCTCGACGTGCTCGTCGCGCAGGACCTCGGACGGCCACCAGTCCACCCCCTCCGTCAGCAGGTGCCGGTTGATCGACGGCGCGCTCCCGAGGGCGAGGAAGGTCCGTCCGCCCAGCGTCCACCGATGGCCGCGCGGCAGCATGGTGACGTGCTCGCTGACCGTCAGCGGACGCAGGCTCCCGTCGGCTGACTGCCACCGTCGCTCTGCCCAGAGCGCGTCGAGCCGCGCCCAGTTCTCGTGGTTGCCGGTGATGCAGTGCAGCGTGATGCCGTACGCCGCGCAGGCCGCCTCGATCCCTGCGAGCAGGCCGTCGGGGTCCGGTCCCATCCCGAACCGGAGGTCGCCGAGCTGGTAGGCCACCTCCACGTCGCCGCGCTCGCCCAGCACCCGCAGGCACTCGACCACGGCGCTGGTCTCGCCCTCGACATCGCCGATCAGTCCGACCCTCATGGGGGGATCCTTCCCGATCGGCACGCCGCAGACGCCTCGACACTGGCATGATCCGGCTCGTGCCACACGTGCTGGACCTCGGCTCCCGGAAGTTCTGGCAGCTCACGGGTCGTGAGGTCGACCTCGAGGGTCGGGAGCGGTGGCTCGACGCACCCGTGAGCCGGGTGCCCCGCGTGGGCGACGACTGGCTCGCGGCCGAGGCCGCCCGGCACGGAGGTGGGCTCGGCGCTGACGAGCCGCAGGCCGGGCTGCTGCCCTCCATGGCGGCGCTCGACGGTCCGGGCTTCGACTCGGCGCGGCTGCGACCGGAGGTCCGCGACTTCTACGAGCGCACGGCGGCGTGGCACATGGAGGTGTGGTCGGGCTGGTCGCCGGTCTTCTGGCCGGCCGGTGAGCTGGTCGCACGGCTCTGGGGTCGACGGGTCGAGCAGCTCGCCCTGCCCATGCGCCCCCTCGACGTCGCCCGCGGCATGGACAGCCGGGTCACCCCGATCCGCGACCGGCACGGCGACCAGGTGGCGGCCGCGTGGACCCGCACGCTGCGCGGCAGCGGCAGGCCGGTCTTCAGCGGCGCCTACTCGGCGCGCACCCTGCCCGGCGCCGACCGGCCCAGCGTCCACGTCGCGTTCCCGCTCGAGTCGGGCAACGTGCAGGTGTTCCTGCGCCCCCGCGTCACCGAGGACGGCGACCTGGTCCTGGAGTCGCCGCGCGGCCGTTTCGGCCAGGACGGGGCGTACGTCGTCGTCCGCGACCGTCGTGCCCACGCCGCGCGGGTCCCGCTCCACGAGACCTTCCACCTCTACGTCGACGCCGACGGGGTGCTGCGGACCGACCACGAGCTGCGGCTGTGGACGGCCTCGGCGGTCCGGCTGCACTACAAGCTCGAGCGGGTGTCGTGACGATCCACTCCTTCCACCTCGCCGAGGTGCCGCGACGGGTCGGCGTGCGCGCGCTCCTCCGCGGCCCGGCCCCGTCGACGCCCGGCCTCGACCACCTCGAGTGCCTGTCCCTCATGCGGCTCGGGGCACCGATCGTGTCGCCGGACCGCCTGCAGGTCCACCGGCTCGCCGTCTTCGCGCAGTGGCGCGACGAGGCCGCGCTCGAGCGCTTCCTGGCCCGCGACGCCCTGGGGCGCGACCTCGCCGGAGGCTGGCACGTCCGCCTCGAGTTCCTGCGCCGCTGGTCGACCGTCGCCGCGCTCCCGGGACTGCCCGTGCGGGCCGGCACCTGGCGGCAGGACGAGCCCGTCGTGGCCGTCACCCTGGCGCGCATGCGGATCCCCGAGCTGCCCCGGTTCCTCCGCAGCGGCCGGCCGGTCGAGCGACTCGTGCGCGACCACCCGGGCGTGACGCTCGCCGTGGCGGCGCTCCGCCCGCCGCGCACCGTCTCCACCTTCTCGGTGTGGCGGACCGTGCAGGAGATGGAGGACATGGTCCACGGACGCTCGGTCGTCCCCGACCCGTCGCGACACTCCGCGGCGATGGCCGAGCGGGACCGTCGCGACTTCCACCACGAGTTCGCGACCTACCGCTTCCGGGCGATCTCGGAGCACGGTTCGTGGGCGGGCCGGAGCGCGATCGTGCCGTCGACGGGCCTGCCCGGCGGCGGCCCGGCGTTGGGATAGCCTGACGCGCGCACGGAGCAGGACCGGCGCGCACCCGCGCGCGGCAGCAGGCGGAGGAGACAGGGTGACCCAGGACGCGACGACACCGACGGGCGAGCCGGAGATCGAGCGGCTCCGCCGGGAGGTCGCCGAGGTCCGTCACGAGCTGCTCCTGAGCCGTGACCAGGTCATCGGCAGCGACGCCGAGGTCGGCCGCGTCAACCGTGACCTGACCCGGCTCGCCCAGGAGCTCCGGCTGACCACGCGCAAGCTCAGGCGCACGACGGCGCGCCGCGACGAGCTCCAGCAGCGTCTCGACCGCTCCCGTACGCGCCACGAGGAGCAGGTCAAGCGGCTGCGCAGCCGGGTCGCCCAGCTCGAGGCCGAGCTCGCGTCGGCGCAGACGTCGTTCCCGCGACGCGTCGCGCGCGCGGTGCGCCGGCGGCTGCGGTGAGCCCGGCGCGCGGCGGCGACGCCCCGCTCTTCTCCATCGTCACCCCGGTCTTCGACCCGCCGATCGAGGTGCTCGAGGAGACCATCGCCTCGGTGCTCGGCCAGGAGCACCGCGACTGGGAGTGGATCCTGGTCGACGACGCCTCCACGGACCCGCGTGTCGTCGCGACGATCACCCGCCACATGCTGGCCGACGAGCGGATCCGGCTGCTCGAGCGTGACGTCAACGGGCACATCGTGGCCGCCTCCAACGACGGCATCGAGGCGGCGCGTGGTGAGTTCGTCGTGCTGCTCGACCACGACGACCTGCTGACCTCCGACGCGCTCGAGGTCAACGCACGCTGGATCGCTGATCACGACGACGTCGACTACCTCTACTCCGACGAGGACAAGGTCGACGACCGCGGCCGCACCTACGGTCGCTTCGCCAAGCCCGACTGGTCCCCGGAGCGGCTCCGTGGCCAGATGTACACCTCGCACCTGTCCGTCATCCGCACGTCGGTGGTGCGCAAGGTCGGGGGCTTCCGCGAGGGCTACGACGGGTCGCAGGACCACGACCTGGCCCTGCGCGTGGGCGAGGTCGCCCGGCGGGTCGTGCACATCCCCGAGGTGCTCTACCACTGGCGGGCGGTGGCCGGCTCGGCCTCCGCGGCCATCGACGCCAAGCCCTACGCCACCGTCGCCGGCCAGCGCGCCGTGCAGGACCACCTCGACCGCACGGGTGTCGCGGGCCGTGTCGACCAGGGCGCCGAGCCCGGCCGCTACGTCATCCACCGCGAGCTCGACCCGGGTATCCGCGTGTCGGTGGTCATCCCGACGCTGGGTCAGTCCGACATCGTCTTCGGCCGCCGGCGGGTGATGGTCGTGGAGGCCGTGCGCTCGCTCCTGGCCCGCACCCGGCACCAGGACGTGGAGGTGGTCGTCGTGCACGACGCGCCCACCCCGCCCGAGGTGCTCGAGCAGCTGCGCGAGGTGGCCGGTGACCGTCTGGTGCTCGTGCCCTACGCCAAGCCCTTCAACTACAGCGAGAAGATGAACCTCGGTGCCGTCGCCGCCACCGGCGAGCGGCTGGTGCTCCTCAACGACGACGTCGAGGTGATCTCCGACCGCTGGCTGGAGAACCTCGTCGCGCCCCTCGACGACCCCCGGGTCGGGATGACCGGGGCCAAGCTCTACTTCGCCGACAGCACCGTCCAGCACGCCTGTCACGCCTACTGGGGCACGCACTACCGTCACCCGTTCCGGTTCTGGACGCGCGACGAGGCGGGGCCGTTCGGCGAGCTGGTGGTCAACCGCGAGGTCAGCGGCGTGACCGCAGCGTGCGCGGCGATGACGCGCGAGACCTACTTCGAGGTCGGCGGCTTCACCGAGACCCTGCCGGCCAACTTCAACGACGTCGACCTCTGCTACAAGGTCCGCCACGTCGGTCGCTCGATCGTCTGGGTGGCCAACTGCGAGCTGTTCCACTTCGAGTCGCGCACCCGCGAGGGCAAGGCGGAGGCGTGGGAGCGCTACGCCGTCGTACGACGCTGGGGGATCCCCGAGGAGGACCCGTTCACGCCGAGCGCAGTGGCGTCGCCGATGATCGATCCGCACCGGATCCTGCGCGAGCGGATCCGCGAGGCCGATCCGGGGCTGCGAGCGCCTGCCGCAGCACCGCCGCCGTGAACACGGCGAAGCCGATCGACGCGATGATCCACGTCGCAGTGGGGCCGGGACCGCTGGCCCACCACCACTCGGTGTCGTCCCCGAACCGCACGAACGAGACGTCGAGTCCGGTGACGTAGCGTCGGATCTGGATGTGCAGCGCCACCGAGTGCGCCAGGGTGAGCGTGGCGACGACGGTCCAGTAGACGGCGGGTGAGAGGCGTGCTGTCACACCTCGATGGTCGAGCAGGCACAGGCCGGTGAAGATCACGATCAACGGCAGCAGGTAGCGCGGCTGGACGCCCTGACCCACCAGCACACCTGATCGGACGAGCAGGTACATCGGCTGGACGAAGAGCGCGGCGCCCACCAACGCCAGCCCGACGACCTTGGCCGGAAAGAGCCGCCTGCTTCCCTGGAGCAGGAGCGGGAACCAGACGGCGATCGTCAGCATCGGGACGACAGGGGGAAAGGGGGTGTCCAGCCAGCCGGTGCGGCCGAGCGGACCGGAGCCGAAGATCCCGAGCCAGAGAGTGGGCAGCTGGGCGAGGTTCATCAGGACCAGCTGGCTCAAGGTCAGCGACTGGTCGAGCTGGCCGAAGCTGTCCGCGATGACGGCGCGGTGACCGGACTGGAGGAGGATCGTTCCCGCAAGAAGCAGGCAGGCCACCCCCACACCCGTGATCAGGGGGGCCGCCCTGAGGTGGCGTGCGCGAAGGATCAGCACGAGCACGATGCTCATCATCACGATCAGGCAGCCGTCGGCCCGTGAGCCCGCGCCCACGAACGATCCCACCAGTGCCAGTGCGGCCAGACCGTTGCGGCGCCACCCCGTCTCCTCGAAAGCGACGTAGAGCGCGGGCCACACGACCGCAGCCCCCAACACCGACCAGGAGCTGGGATTGGTCGAGGTGAGGATCGACATCGACAACGGCACCGCGGTCACGAGGAGCGGGAGCGTGGCGAGCGGGCGTCGAGGCCTCGGGAGCAGAACCGCAAGGGCCGCAACCAGGCCGACTGCGATCAGTGAGTTCACCAGGCGCATGGTGAGGACGGCTGCCGGCACGTCGCTCCCCACCAAGAGCGACAGCGCCGCGTAGAAGTACGGGGGATAAGCGCCTGCCCAGTTACCGTGGGCGGTGGCGACCGCAGGGGCATCGGACGTGAAGTCGTCCTGGCAGGAGGCGCTGATCGTGAAGTCGGTCGCGAAGCAGGACGCGGCACCTGAGGCGAGGTAGGGGAGCAGGCGTTGGTCCGGCTCCCCTTCGACGGGCGCGCACCGGTCGGCGTCGAGGCCCTGGGCGCACCAGATCGAGGCGAGGTGGTAGTCGTCGTCGGGTGAGGACGCGACCGGCGAGGCCAGCGACCATCCGGCGAGCGCCACGAAGGCGGCGAGGCAGGTGGCGAGCCACGCGGCAACGGTCCTGGCACTGGGACGCGAGGGCGTCCTCGTGGTCGCGGGCGTGGCCCCGTGGTTCCCCCTCGACATGAGGGCAGAGCCTAGCTGCCGGTGCGCTGCGATCCGCGGACGGGGTCAAGGGGCGGCGTCCCGGAAGGTCGTCGGGTCGCCCGCCAGGGGTGCCGTCGGACGTGGCTTGTGGCGCAGCGCCGGCCGCTCGATCAGTCGCCAGGACGCGATCGCGAGCAGCCAGACCACGGGCGTCGCGATGGCCATCACCAGCCACGGGTCGTCGACGCCCCACTGCACGAGCGCCTGCTGCACGGGGAACGCCCAGATGTAGACGCCGTAGGACGCGTCACCCCACCGCACGAGCACCTGGCCCACGGGAGGGACGGCGTAGGCGAACCAGTAGGACAGGTAGACGGCGGCCGGCGTCCACACCAGCACCCGCACCGCCTCCGGACCGAGGCCCGCCGCGATGCACGCCGGCACCAGGGCGAGGGCCACGGGCCAGGCGAGGACGAGCCGGTCGCGCCAGGTGTAGGCCGCGGCCCCGAGCGCGAAGGCCGACAGGACGTAGATCGCCCCCACGGCCTCCGAGGTGTGGGGCACCCACCAGGCCGCCCAGACCAGGCTCAGCCCCGCGAGCGTGGTGACCAGCCAACGGCGCCCCAGCAGTCCCGCCACACCCAGCAGGAAGAGGCAGAAGTAGGCGAAGACCTCGACCGGGAGGCTCCACAGCGGTCCGTTGACGCCGGGGTAGAGGTTGCCGTCGAAGACGCCGGGTAGCGGGGCGCCGAACGTGTAGAGCAGGGTGATCCGCACCGGGTAGATCCACGTCTCCCACGAGGAGAAGTAGGACGACAGGGACCGACTCGTCACGAGCGGTCCCAGGACGAACGCGGTCACGACCGCGAGCGTCGCCAAGGCGGGCAACAGACGCAGGGCGCGCTTGACCCAGAAGTCGCGGGGCGAGGGGTCGTGCTCCCAACTGCGGCGGATCAGCAGGCCGCTGACAGCGAAGAAGACCAGGACGCCGACGTTGCCCAGCGTGGTGCCGAACTGGTGCAGCGGCTCGTGACGCCCGACCAACGCGAACGAGTGCGACACGAGCACCGACCACGCCGCCACCAGGCGCAGCACGTCGAAGTTGTTCTCCCTGCTGCCGAGCCGGTCCGCCAGGCGTACCCCGCCGAGGCTGGGCCCGGAGTTCTTGACGAGAGGGGTCCGTGCAGACATGGGGCTGGACCGTAGCAACAGTCGGGGCTCGCAGTGGTTCCCGCGCACCGGCTCAGGGAGCGGGCGCGTCTACAGCGCTGGTGTAGGCCCGGATCTGCGCGAGGACCAGGCTATGCGGGTCCTCTCCGTCGACGGCCCGGACGTACCACTCCAACGAGCGGTCGATGGCGTCCTGCCACCCCCACACGTTGCCCCAGGTGAGGACCCGCTGTGCCTGCCCGGCGGCGAGCGTGAGGTCGTGGGTCTCCTCCATGACTGGATCCGGCTCGACCTCCCAGCGCACCGGCGTATCGGCGCCGCGGAGCCCGCCCCACTGCGTGGCGGCGTGCTCGACGAGCGCCTGCACGGGGACGGCTTGGGCGGGATCGGGCCCGAAGTTGAGGCTGCGCGGCACGTCGCGCCCGCGTGCCACGTCCTCTGTGTAGAGCAGGTAGCCCAGCAGCGGCTCGATGACATGCTGCCACGGGCGTACGGCCAGCGGCCGCCGCAGCACGAGCGTCTGGCCCGTCGACCACGCGCGGACGATGTCGGGGACGATCCGGTTGAGCGCGAAGTCACCGCCACCGATGACGTTCCCCGCCCGCGCAGTGACCACGCGGTCGGAAAGGCCGGGCCAGGACTGGGTGACGAGCTCGGCGGCGGCCTTGCTCGCAGAGTAAGGGTCCTTGCCGCCGAGGAAGTCGTCCTCGACGAACGGCGTGGGCTGACGGACGTCGTAGACCTTGTCGGTCGTCACCACGAGGGCGGCACGCACCCCGGGCAGCGACTCGACGAGCTCGAGCACGCGCACGGTCCCCATCACGTTGGTGCCGAAGGTGCCGGCGGGATCGCGGTAGCCCTCGCTGACCAGGGACTGCGCGGCGAGGTGGAGCACGACCTCGGGCTCGAAGGCGGCGGCACCGGTCAGCCACCCCGTGCCGGCGACGTCGTCGCGCACGTCGTGCACGCCCTCGAGTGCGAGCCTGTCCCACAAGGGGGTCTCGCCCGCCTCCGGCGGCAACGAGACGCCGTAGACCTCGGCGCCGAGATCTCGCAGCCAGCAGGTGAGCCAAGAGCCCTTGAAGCCTGTGTGACCGGTGACGAGGACGCGACGTCCGGACCAGAACTCCGGGTCGTGGGTGCGATGCATGTGTCCCCTCGTGCCTCGTGGCGGTCCTCGCGATGCGCGTCGCCGCGATTGAACCACACGGCGCCGCGTTCGGGACCGTGGTCCGGCTCTGGGTGCCGGAACGGTAGGCTGTCGTGGCCCGCGTCCCACCGCGCCCGACCATCACGAGGACCTCGAAGGAGCCACCGCCAGTGTCGGACCAGGCCCCTGCACCGGGATCGGTCCCACGGATGAGCCGGCGCACGACCCTCATGACGGGGACGGTCGTCGTGGCGATCGGCCTGGCCGTCACGGGCCTCGGCACCGTCGCGATGCTCAGCATCGCCGCACGGAGCCTGCCGAGCCCCGAGTACGCCGACTTCGTCGTGTGGTGGACGGTGGCCACGCTGCTCGGCACGAGCTTCGGCGTGTTCGAGGTCTACCTCGCCAGGCTCCTCATCTTCGAGCTCGCAGGCGGGCGCGACCCCGCCGCGGTGACGCGGGTGATGATCGGCCGTGCGACGGTGATGGCCGGCACGCTTGGTGTCGTGATCCTGGCCGCGGCCCCAGGCCTCGCTGCCGAGTTGTTCAGCGGCTCCCTAACGGCCGTGCTCCTGCTCTGGGTCTTCATGGTCCTGACGGCGCTGCAGTCGTTACAGCGCGGTGCCGCGACGGGTCGGCGCAACATGGTCGCCATCGCGACGCAGCTGTCCGCGGACGGCGTGGGACGAGCGGTGATCATCGGTGTCCTTGCGGCCCTGGGGATCGACTCCCTCTCCTCACTGGCACTGGGTTGCTGCATCTCGGTGGTGCTGAGCCTGGTCGCTGGTGGGCGGCTGGTCGGGCCTTGGCTGGCCGTGCCGGCACTTCGTGCGGCCGACGTGCCGTTGCGCCCGCTCGTGCTGCTGTTGATCGGGACCGCAGGCCCCCTGCTCGCCAACAACGGGTCGGTGCCGTGGCTGCGGTCGACAGACGCCGTCGGTCCACACGTCCTCGGTGCCTTCGCTGGTGCCGTCACGTTGAGCCGGATACCGACCCAGTTCTTCTCGGCCGTGATGAGCCCGCTGCTCGCGCACCTGTCCGACAGCGCCGACCGTGCCGACCAGGTGGCGTTCGAACGCGTACGCGCCAGGGCGCAGATCCTGACCGTCGCGGCCGGCGTCGCCTTCATCGTCGCCTTCGCCGTGGGCGGGCAGCTGCTGCTCGCCCTGTTCCTCGGGCCGGACTTCACCCTCCCGGTGGCCAACCTCGCCGTCCTCGCTGCCGCGAGCAGCGGCATGTTCATCGGCGTCGTGCAGCAGGCCGCCCTCGGGGCGCTCGGTCACTGGGACCGCATCGCGTGGGCCTGGGTGGGTGCGGCGGCGACCTTCGTCGCCGTGCTGTTGCTGCCAGGTGACCCGCTGTGGCTGGCGACGGCGGCGCCCCTGGCGGGGGTCATGACGGCCCTGGCGATCATGTGGGTGTTCGGCAGGAACGGCTGGCGCTCGCGCGCGAGGGTGCTTCCGCGGGTGCCCGGACCCTGAGGCCGCTCAGCGACGACGCAGGATGCCGTCCCGGAACTCGGTGACCAGGGCGCGGCGTCCCCATTCCTGTGCGCGGGTGAAGCCGTCGTGCGCCTCCAGGAAGGTGTTGACCGCCGTCATCGGGTTGTCGCCGCGGTCCCAGGGACGGCCCTGGTAGTGGCCCTCGGGGAACTCCTCGACGAGGGTGTCCGCCACGAGGACCATGCCGCCCGACGGGAGCAAGGGGGCCAGCGCCTCGAGCTCGCCGAGCACGTGGTCGTGGGTGTGGTTGCTGTCGAGGACCAGCACGACCCGCTCGGCGCCGTCGATGAAGTCACGCATCGCGTCGACCGCGTCGCCGGACGTCGAGTCCGCCTCGAGGAGGGTCACGCCGCCACCCAGCGGGTGCTCTGCGAGGGCGGTGGTGGTGTGGGGGAACAGCTTGTGGTCGATGCCGAGCACGGCCGGCTCGATGCCGCACATGCGCATGAGGCTGGCGTTGAGGAGCATGCTGCCGCCGCGGGCGACGCCCGTCTCCACGACGCGCTCGGGTCGGTAGCTCCAGAAGAGCTCCTGCAGCACCATGACGTCGTCGGGGATCCGGATGACCGGCACGCCCGCCCACTCCCACTGGTAGGTGTAGCTGTGGCGCTCCGCTGCGACCTGCAGGTCGACGGCCTGCTGGCGCAGCGCCTGGTCGTTGGCGAGGGACTCGCGCCACGCCCGACGCTGGTCGGCGAACTCGCTGCCGTCGGGGACGTAGTCGCCGTGCGAGGAACGGTCGGTGGTGTCAGCCATGGGTGAAGAACTCCTCGGTTCGGGTGGGCTCCCAGCCGACGGCGGCCAGGCGGGTGGTGTCGGCGACGTCGCCGGAGTGAGTCGGGGGGGTGTCCAGCTCGGCCTGGTCGGCCGACCACGGGGTGTCGAGGCGGGTCACGAGGTCTGCGACGGACCGCAACCTCCCCGACCCGATCGGCACCTCGCCGGTGAGTCCGTGGGTCACCGACGCCACGATCGCGCGTCCCACGTCGGAGGCGTGGACGAAGTCGTGGTGCTGGTGGGGACTGCGCAGGTGGAGGGTCTCGCCACGCTCGCGCGTGGTCACGGCGAGGTCAACGAGCGCGGGGCGCCGGCGTGCCTCGTCGAACACGTAGTAGGGACGCAGCCACCCGACGACCGATGCCTCGATGAGCGGGGCGAGGCGCGCCTTGAGCCCCGCCTTGCTGCGGGTGTAGGCGTCCGTGGCGTCGGTCGCGTCGTCGACCGCGGTGCCGGTCAGCCACACGGCGCTGCCGACTGAGCGCGCCGCCTCGACCAGCTCCAGAGTGGCCGTCAACCAGCGGTCGTTGTCGTCCGAGGTGCGGTAGTCGGCGTTGCCGCTCGCCGACCAGGCCAGGTGCACGACCTGTGCCGGCGTCGTACGGGCGACCAGGTCTGCCGCCGCCCCCGGGGCCAGCAGGTCGACGTCGGCGTGCCGGACCGGCATCGGCGTCGTGCCGGTGTCGGACCAGTGGTGCAGCACCCAGGTGCCGATCAGGCCCGAGGCGCCGGTGATCAGGGTGCCGGCGGCCACGCGTGCCCCTCGCGGTCCTTGGCCGAGATCCGGGTCGGCGGCAAGGGCCACTCGATCGCCACGATCGGGTCGTCCCAGCTCAGCGTCCGAGCGTGCTCGGGGGAGTGGTCGGCGCTGATGAGGTACGTCAGCCGGGTGTCGTCCTCCAGCGTCTGGTAGCCGTGGGCGATGCCGGCGGGCACGTGGAGGGCGACGTCGTCCGCCGACGACAGCTCGACGGCGATCCACTGACCGTAGGTCGGCTCGTCGGGACGGAGGTCGACGAGGACGTCGAGCAGGGAGCCGTCGGTGACCCACAACGTCTTCACCTCGGCCGACGGCGCGACCTGGTAGTGCATCCCGCGGATGGTCCCGGCGACCTCGTTGGTGGTGGTCACCACCTCGGCCAAGGTCGTGTCGAGCCCGTGGGCCCGGGCCTCCTCGGTCACCAGCACCTTGCGCAGGAACCCTCGTTCGTCGTGGTGACGAGCACCTCGGAGCAGCGCTGCGCCTCGGAGCCCGAGGTCCTCGATCACCCGATCTCCCGCATCTCGGGCACGGCGATCCACGACGTCGCGCCCGGGACGAGCTCGCCGACGAGGCGGCTGATCTCGGGCGCGATGTTCCACGGCAGGACGAGCACGTCGTCGGGCGCCGCGGCGGCGAGCTCGGTGGGGGCGGCCACGGGGACGTGGCTGCCGGGCAGGAACTTGCCCTGCTTGGCCTCGCTGCCGTCGACGACGAGCACCAGGTCGTCGTGCCGCACACCGGCCGCGTTCATCAGCGTGTTGCCCTTGGCCGCGGCGCCGTAGCCGGCGACCGTACGCCCGGCCGCGTGCCGCTCGTCGAGCCATGTCCGCAGCCCCTCGATCACCGCGCGGCTCCGGGCGGCGAAGTCGTCCCACAGGTCCGGCGTGAGCAGCCCGGCGGCCAGCTCCTCGGCGATGACCTCTGCCACGCTCGAGTGCGCCTCCCGCGTGCCGGTGCGGGTCAGCCAGTAGCGGTTCGAGCCGCCGTGGGTGGTCAGCTTCTCCACCCGGGTCAGCTCCAGCCCGGCGCCGGCGGTGGCGGCCGCGACGGCGTGCGCGGACAGGTAGCAGAAGTGCTCGTGGTAGATCGTGTCGAACTGGGTCTCGAGCATCTGCGTGACGAAGGACGGGTTCTCCACCGTCACGACCGTGTCGTCGTCGCACAGGTGGCTCAGGCCCGCGATGAAGTCCTGCAGGTCGGGCACGTGGGCCATGACGTTGTTGGCGGCGATCAGACGAGGGCGGCCGTAGGTCTCCGCGACCTGCTCGGCCACCTCGAGCCCGAAGAAGTCGTTGACGGTCTCCACGCCGCGACTGCGGGCTATCTCGGCCACCCTGCCGGCCGGCTCGATGCCCACCACCCGCATGCCGCTGTCGCGCATCTGGGTCAGCAGGTAGCCGTCGTTGCTCGCCACCTCCATCACCAGGTCGCCCTCAGACAGGCCGAGCTCCTCGGTCATGTGTCGCGTGTACTCCCCGGCGTGGGCGAGCCACGACGTGCTCACCGACGAGAGGTAGGGGTACTCGGCGCCGAAGATCCGGTCGGGAAGGACGTACTCGCCGATCTGGCCCAGGCCGCAGCTCGGGCACACCCGCAGGTGGAGGGGGAAGGTGGGGCTCGGCTCGTCGGTCGAGAGGGCCATCTCGTTCGAAAGCGGCTGCCGACCGAGGTCGAGGACCGACACGAGGCCGTCGGCACCGCATCCGCGGCACGTGTGGACCCCGCGCGGCGTCAGCTCGTCGCTCATCGGGTGCTCACCCACGGTGCCTGTCCTGACTCCCAGATCTTGTTGAGCTCGTCGCGTTCGCGGATGGTGTCCATGGGCATCCAGAAGCCCTCGTGCTGATAGGCGCCGAGGCGTCCCTGCTCGGCGAGCCGGCTGAGCGGTGCCGCCTCGAACGACGTCGCGTCGCCCTCGATGAGGTCCAGCACCTCGGGCTCGACCACGAAATAGCCGCCGTTGATCCAGTCGTGGGAGTCGCGAGGCTTCTCGCGGAAGTCCTCGACCAGGCCGTCGGCCAGCCCGAGCGAGCCGAACCGCGGCGGCGGGTGCACGGCGGTCACCGTCGCCAGCGCTCCCACCCGCTCGTGGTGGGCCACGACCGCCTCGACGGGTACGTCGGAGAGGCCGTCTCCATAGGTCAGCAGGAACCGCTCCGTGAGGATCGGCGCGAGGCGCTTGATGCGGCCGCCGGTCATGGAGTCCGCGCCGGTGTCGATCAGGGTCACCTTCCAGTCGACCTTGCTGCGGGAGAGGTACTCCACCGAGCCGGTCGCGAGGTCGACCGACATGTCGCAGGAGTGCATCAGCTGGTTGGCGAAGTACTCCTTGATCACGTATCCCTTGTAGCCGAGGGCCACCACGAAGTCCGTGTGCCCGTGGGCCGCGTAGTGCTGCATGATGTGCCAGAGGATCGGCCGGTCACCCACGGCGACCATCGGCTTGGGGATCGCGTGGGTCTCCTCGGCCAGACGGGTTCCCCGCCCCCCGGCCAGGATCACGGTCTTCACGATCAGCTCTTCTCCTCGTCCAGCGATGTCAGGCGACGACCCTAGCGAAGCGCGCGGGTCTCGCCCCGCCCGGCCGTCACGTCCGCGCGCCGCGGCGGCGTCGCCGGACGAGGTCACCGCCGACGAGGTAGAAGTCCCACGCGATGTGCTTGATCCAATAGCGGTGGACCAGGCACCGCACCAGCTCGCTGCGCGCCGCCCGCCTGACCTGGGGCTCGACGGCTGGTGCGCCGGCGTCGCGCCAGAGGCTCCGCCACAGCGTGGTCATCAGCCAGCGGCGTCGTTTGACCGTGGGATTGAGCGACTCGGCGGTGGCGTCAGCCGACTTCACGGGGTAGGTCCGGTACTCGACCAATGGCTCGTCCAGCACGACGAGGGGCCCCCGCAGCAGGAACCACCAGGTGAGCAGTACGTCCGCGCCGAACTCCGGCTGGAACATCGGTGAGTTCAGGAGCACGTCGCGCCGGTAGAGGCAGTAGACCTCCGTCCAGCGGCGCCGGTTGAGGAAGGACCGCAGCCTCGTCCGCGCGTCGGTCGAGGACAGCTCCGCATCACGCTGCACACCGAGCCGGGTGCCCTCGGGATCGATGAACTGGATCGCCGAGAGGCACGCCGGCGCCCCGGGATGGGCACGCAACGTCTCGAGGGTGCGTTCGACGAAACCCGGAGCCAGGCGGTCGTCCGCCCCGAGCCATGCGAAGTACTCGCCGGAGGCCTCCTCGACGGCCCGGTTGAAGTTCGCTACCGCTCCGAGGTTGGTCTGGCTGCGCCTGACGTTCTCCTCGCCCACCCGCGTCGACGCGATCTCCCACGTCCGATCGGTGGAGCAGTTGTCGAAGACGAGGACCTCATCGGGCGTCCGGGTCTGCTGCTGGACCGAGTCGAGCGCCTCGGCCACGTAGTCCTCGCCGTTGTAGACGGGTATCGCGATCGATACGGTGGCCCTGCCGTCCATGGTCTCCCTCGGTGTTCACGTGGTGTGCGTCAGCATCGCATCACCTGACATCGAAGGGACACCGCCCCTGCCGGTGCGCGTCGACTCGGCGGTCATGGACACTGGGACTCCATTGCCCCTCCTGGAAGGACCCTTGTGCGCCCCCTCGTCCTCGTCGACATGCTGTCCTACACAGGTACCAAGGGCGGTATGGAGACCTACACGCGCGAGCTCTACGGCCACCTCGGACGAATGGAGACCGGGCTGGACTTCGTGGCTCTCGCCAGCCTCGAAGGCGCTCGACTCGACCTCTCGTGGTTCCCCGGCGAGGTCATCGCGTCGCGCATCAGCGGCGAGAACCGTTTCATCTGGGCGTTCGGCGAGCTGGTCTCCTCCAGCTGGGTCGCAAGCCGCCGCAAGGCCGACCTCGTGCACTCGCCGGCGACGCTGGGGCCGATGTGGACGTCGATGCCGACCGTCATCACCATCCACGACATGCTCTACTGGAGCCACCCCGAGCTGATGACCACGCCGCTCTACACGCGACCGGTCATGTGGATGGAGCAGCGAGGGGCGGCCAACGCCGCCCACGTGATCACCGACAGCCAGGTGTCGGCCGCCGAGATCGTGAAGTACCTCGACTTCCCTCGGGACCGGCTTCACGTCGTGCCGCTGGCGGCGGGGCAGCCGGTGGACCGGGTCGCCGTCGACGGTCGCACCGAGAACCTGATCCTCGCCAGCGGACAGCGCCGTCCCCACAAGAACTGGGACCGCCTGATCCGTGCCCTCGCGCTCGTGGAGCAGGACGTCCGCCCACGGCTGGTGATCACAGGTGGTCGCGGGGAGGACCCGCTCGCCCCGGTCGTCGCCGAGGCCGGCCTGGCCGACTGGGTGGAGCTGCGTGGCTGGGTCGCCGACGACGAGCTGGCCGACCTGCGGTCCCGAGCCCGGGCGATGGCGTTCCCGACCCTCGCCGAGGGGTTCGGGCTGCCGATACTTGAGGCGATGGCCGAGGGTCTTCCGGTGCTTGCCTCGGACCTACCGGTGCTCCGCGAGGTGGGAGGCGACGCAGCCGTGTGGTTCGACCCGCTCGACCTCGAGTCGATCGCCAGTGCCATACGGCTGGCGGCCACCCGCCCCGACGAGCTGTCCGTGATGGCGGCTGCCGGACTGGAGAGGTCGCGTTCGTTCAGCTGGGAGCGCGTCGCGCGAGAGACCTTGGAGGTCTTCCACCGCGCCCTCGCGGGTCAAGGTTGAGCAGCTCCTCGCTCAACGGCCGAAGGCGTGGCGTAGTGCCTGGGCCAGGCCCGCGCGTCGCTGGCTCCGTGCGGCGTGGGGCAGCGCGGCAAGACCGTGCAGTCGAGACGTCCACCGCCAACCTGCGGCCCTCGCGGCCCGGGGCCAGCCGACCCGGTGCATCTGCTCGGCGGCATCGGCGAAGTATCGCCTGTCCTGGGTGAACCTGCTGCCGTCCGCCAGGGCCGTGCCCGACAGGCTGGTCGCATGGCGTCGGTAGGCGAAGGTGACCTCAGGATCCAGGAGGAGGGCTGCGCCGTCGGCCAGCATGTCGATCACCAACGCGAGGTCGAGGATGATCGGGAGGTCGCGCCGAAAGGCGAACCGCTGAACTCGCTCGGTGCGGAAGACCAACGAGGGCCAGTAGAGCCAGTTCCCGCGCAGCAGGCTCGCCGCCAGCGGCTCTCCCGTGAGGACGACGGGCGCGGAGACCCGTGGCCTCAGCCGCGCCTTGACCAGGTCGGCCAGCGTGGTGGCGGGCGTTCCGTCGTCGTCGATGACCCGGACCCCAGGCTGGATGATGTCGGCCTCCGGGTGCATCTGCACCAGCGCATGGGTGCGGGCCACGAAGCCGGGCTCGAGGAGGTCGTCGCACCCCATGAACATCATGAGCTCGCCTGAGGCGAGGTCGAGGCAGCGCTGGAAGTTGGCCTCGATGCCGAGGTTCGTCGCGTTGCGCTCGTAGCGGATGCGCGGATCGACTTCACGCGCGAAGTGCGTGGCGACATCCGGGTCGGGATAGCAGTCGTCGACGACCGTGACCACCCATGCGGGGTCGGTCTGCGCCTTGACGCTCTCGACGGTGGCGTAGAGCAGGTCGGGATCGCCCCAGAAGGGAATGAAGACTTCCAGCGGGCCCGGGGTCGCGTGGCTCACTCGCGCAACTCGTCGGGCGTCTCGCCGGAGCGGAGCGCGCCGCCGGGGTGACGGTGCCGGTCGATCTCGAGGCGGAGCAGGGCGATCTCCTCGGCGAGGGTGCGGGTGCGCTCCTCAAGGCGCCCGAGCTCGGAGCTGTGCTGGAGCGTCAGGACCATGATGACCATCGAGGCGCCGAAGAACAGCAGGTTGGCCGGGACGGCCAGGCCGATGGCGGCCGACGTCTTGATGAGGATGAGGGGGAACGCCGCGATGGTGATGATTGCCAACGCGACGAACGCCCAGATGAGCGCGTACTTCTCCCGCAGCCGGTGGCGACGCATCATCTCGAACAGGGCGAGCAGGATGATGACCGAGCCAGCGAGCCCCAGGATCGTCACGCCGCTCACGGTCGGACCTCCTGATGCTGAGGCGCTGCGCCGGGGTGGACGCCCGGGGGCAGCCCGCCCTCGACGTCCTCGGCCGTCGAGCCCTCCTCGAGCTGGGCTGGCCAGTCACGCACGAGGGCGAGGACCAGGGCGACGATCGCGCGGCACAGGTAGACCGCGGCCTTCACCGGCGAGTGGGAGGCACGACCCGCGACACGGGCTCGCATCGTCACCGGGACCTGGGTGATGGTGCACCCGGCGCGGGCCGCGATGACGAGGGACTCGACCGTGTCGCCGAGGTACTCAGCGGGGTAGTGGGTCGCGAAGACGGAGATGGCCCGGCGGTTGGAGACCCGGAAGCCGGACGTCACGTCCGTCAGGCGGGTGTGGGCCAGGCGGGAGAGCACCCGTGCGAGCAGGACCATGGCCCAGCGTCGTGGCCCCCGCACCTTGTAGGGGTCGTCGGGCGTGGCGAACCGCGCACCGATCACCACGTCGGCAGATCCGAGCTCGGTGAGCAGCCGCGCGAGGTAGCGCGGGTCGTGCTGGCCGTCGGCGTCGATCTGGACGGCGGCGTCGTAGCCGTTGCGGAGCGCGTAGCGGTAGCCGGTGCGCATGGCGCCGCCGACACCGAGGTTGAACGGGAGTGAGCAGACAGAGGCGCCGGCGGCCTGGGCGCGCTGCGCGGTGAGGTCGAGGGAGCCGTCGTCGATCACCAGGAGATCGGCATCGGGGACGCACTCGCGGATCTCGGCGATGGTCCCACCGATGGAGTCCTGCTCGTTCCACGCGGGCACGATGATGAGCACGCGCCTCCCAGACATGACCGCGATACTATCGCGGCCGCTCCCATGTCCAAGTCGTCAGGAGGCCAGGTCCCGGTGGGCCACGACAATGTTGGCGCACCGCGTCGGACCCGGCTGTCATCAGTCCCTTGGCACGTGGTCGCACCTCTCGTCCTCTACGTCCTGGTGTCCCTGGGCGGGGTGACCCAGTCCTCGATCGGGGCGTCCGAGCTCCGTGTCGACCCGGCAGACCCGTCCGGAGTCATGCTGGGGGAGGCACGCTCCACGCGATCGGACGAGTTCCTGACCACGAGCCCGCTGGTCCTGGGTGTCACGGCCACGGGCGACGCCGATGACCACAACCCACTCACCGCGTCGCAGGCCTACCTCAGTGGGCTGCCGACCGGTCCTGCCACGTCGCTGTTGTTCCTCGACGGGTCGCTCCTGCGGCTGGGGCCCTGGCTGCCCGACGGGATCCTCTTCTCCGCCAGGTACTGGCTGGGCACCCTGTTGCTCCTCCTCGCGGCGCCCGCGTGGTTCCGGACGCTGACCGGGAGCCGCTGGGTGGGGTGGTTCGCCGCCGCGCTGATCCTCTTCTCGCCGGCCAACGCGTGGTGGTCGAGCAGCCACGGCAACCTGCTCGGCTTCACCCTCGCCGGTGCCGTGGCGCTGCAGCGTGCCTCACGGATCGTCGAGACCGGCCGGTGGTGGCAGGCGGGCGCGTGGATGGTGGCCTCGGCCTGGCTCCTCGTCCGCACACCGCTCTTCTACCCGCCGTGGGCGGTGGTCGTCGTCCCGGCGGTCCTGCTCGGCACGGTCGCCGCCCTGCTGGCCGCATCGCCGGCGCGCCGCCGCACGATCGCGGCGGTCGGCGGGGTCGCGGCGCTGACGTTGGTGTTCCTGGCGACCCTCTACCTGGAGAACCGCGAGGCGATCGCCGCGACCGCCGGCACCGTGTATCCCGGGGCCCGGGTGCTCTCGGGCTCGGCCAACGCCCTCCAGTCGGTCCTCGGCGCCACCAACCTCGGCATCCTGGCCGGCGGCGTGGAGGTGCTCGGGTCCAACTCGTCCGAGATCTCCTCGGGGTTCACGGTGGCCCTCGTGCTCGCCGTGCTGCTGCTCGCCCGCGGAGTGTCGTGGCGCGTGCCGGGCCAGCGGTGGGCCGTCGTCTCGATGCTGGCCGTCACCGGGTTCTGGGTGCTCTGGTCGACCGTCGACTTCGGAGCGTTCGGCTCCAGCCTCCCGTTGCTCAACCAGGTCCCCTCCGCGAGGTCGACCCAGGTGCTCGGCCACCTCGGGGTCCTGCTGCTGTGCCTGCTGCTGCCTGCTGCGCCGGCGCGTGGCACCGTCTCGTGGTCGCTCATGGCGGCGGGCACGACCGCGGCCATGGCGGCGTACGCCGGATCGCTGCTGCGTCTGCAGACCATCCCCGCCCTCACCGTCGGCGGCATCTGGCTGGCGGCGCTCGCCCTCGCCGTGACGGTGTTCGCCCTCACCTACCGGCCCCGCCACGCGGCGGGCTACGTCCTCGGCGGGGCGCTCGCGTTCTCGCTGGTGTGGCACGTCAACCCCGTGCTCGTCGGGCTCGGCGACTTGCGCGACAGCACGGCGGCGCGCGAGATGCTCGAGGAGGGAGAGGCAGCCCGCGCGGACGGGGGCGTGTGGGCCTCGGACCACTACTCCGTCGACGCGCTGATGATGGCCACCGGTGTCCCGGCGTTCTCCGGACGGCAGATGTCGGGCCCGGACCCGGAGGTCTGGGGCCGGCTCGACCCGGGCCGTGAGCACGAGGACGTGTGGAACCGCGGCGGGGCCTACATCTGGTTCTCCTGGTCCGGACGCGAGCGGCTCGAGTGGACCAACCCGACGCCCGACGTGATCCACGTCGCCGGCTCACCGTGCGTCGTGGCGGACCGGCTCCCGCGGCTGACGACGGTCGTGGCCAAGCGTGAGCTCGACCTCGACTGCCTGCGGCCCGAGCGGAGCTTCGACTGGGGCGGGGAGCCGCGCTGGGTCTACTCGGTGGAGGGACGGACCGGGCGATAGCCTGACCCCCGCCATGCCCCGACAGGATCCTCCCCAGCAGCCGCCCCCGGTCCAGCGCCTCCGCGTCCGCTACGCCAAGCGCGGCCGGCTGCGCTTCACCAGCCATCGCGACTTCTCCCGCGCGTTCGAGCGCGCCGTATTCCGCGCGCGCATCCCGATGGCCTACTCGTCGGGCTTCAACCCGCACCCGCGCATCTCCTACGCCGGCGCCTCACCCACCGGGGCGGCGAGCGAGGCGGAGTACCTCGAGCTGGCGCTCGCGGAGGTGCTGGTCCCCGCCGAGGTGCACCAGCTCCTCGACGCCTCGCTCCCGCCGGGGCTCGACGTGCTGGCGGTGGTGGAGTCGTCCGGCGGCTCGCTGTCCGACCGGCTCCAGGCCAGTCGCTGGAGGATCGAGGTCGACGTGCCCCGTCCCGAGGCCGAACGCGCGGTGGAGGCGTTCCTCGCCGCCCCCGAGGTGACCGTCGAGCGGATGACCAAGCGCGGCCTGCGCAGCTTCGACGCCCGCGCGGCGGTCTCGTCGCTCGCGGTCGTCGACGCGGCCGATGGCGCGCCGACGACGATCGAGCTGGTGCTGCGCCACGGTGAGCCGGCGGTGCGTGCCGACGACATCCTCTCGGGGATGACTCGGCTCGGCGGGCTGGTCGCGAGCGGCCCGGCCCTGCTGACCCGGCTCGACCAGGGCCCCTACGACGAGGCGACCGGCGAGGTCGGCGACCCCTTCGCCAGCTGAGCGTCGAGCGCTCGGCGCACGGAGGCGGCGACCGAGTCCCACGCCCAGGTCCGGTGCGCGTGCTCCGCGGCCGCCGTCATGGTCGCGGCGTAGCGGTCCGTGTCGCGTGCGAGGTCGACCGCCTCCGCGAGCGCACCGTCCCACTCGTGGTCGCGGGCCAGTCGCCCGGTCACCCCGTCGGTGACAGCGGCGTCGAGCGACGGCGTGTGGGAGGCCACGGTCCACGTGCCGACCACCGCGGCCTCGAAGAACTTGAGGTCGGACTTGCAGACGTTGAAGGCGTTGTGCTGGAGGGGCGCGATGTTGACCTCCACCTCCGCGATCGAGTGCTGCAGCTCGACGTAGTGCATGAACGGCACGAACTCGATGCGGTCGCGGAACTCCTCCAGCGGACCGACGTCGTCGAGGAAGCCGGCGATCCGCACGGCCACGTCGGGGTCACGGTCGAGCAGGCGGGCGAGCGCGGGCGCAGCGACGGTGAAGTCCCGCACGTGCGAGGGGGTGCCACTGAAGTAGCCGATGGTCACCGGGCCCGAGCGTCGGTAGCCGGACGACTGCTTGGCCTCGAGCAGGCTGCGGCTGTAGTCCTGCTGCACCCGGTTGAGCACGTTGGGCACCACGTGGACGCTGTCGAGGGGCAGGTGACGGCCGAGCTCGGCGCGGAGCGTCTGGTTGGTCGTGAAGGCCCCCTCGCACAGGCCGAGGGTGGCGTTGAGCCGGCCCATGTAGGAGAACCAGACGTCCCAGTCCAGGCTCACCGTGGCGTCGCGGCCGAGCGAGTCCATGACCAGGCCGGCGTAGGCCGTGTCGAACACCAGGTCGTCGGTGTCGAACAGGAGGGGTACGCCGGCTCGCGCGGCCGTCGCGGCGAGGCGTCGTACGTTGCCGCCGTAGCGGTGCCGGGCGAGGACGATCGCGTCGAGCTGCGGCACGACCGGGAGCACGGAGGGGATGTCGTCGTCGCTGAACCACCCCGCGCCGACCACGCCGTCGGGGTCGCTGTTGACGGCCTCGACCACGTTGGCCACGCGGTAGCGGAAGGTGCTGGTGTCGGGCTGGCCGTAGAACCAGGCCACCCGCACCTCGCCGTCGAGCATCCGCCCGACGCGCTGCGTCACGGTGCTGTCCCACAGGACCGGGAGCGGTCCGGTGGGACGTGGCAGGTCAGCGAACATCGCCGGACCGCATCACGGCCGCGAACCGCTCGACGAGGGCGTCGACGGTGGGGGCGAGGCTGGTGTTCCAGTCGCGCTCGATGGCGTCGGCCCGCAGGTTGGCCGTGCGCCGGGCCCGGTCGTCGGAGAGCGCGAGCAGCCGCTCCATGCCCTCGAGGAGCCCGTCGACCGTCGAGGGGGCGGTGAGGATGTTGGCCGAGTAGTCGCTCAGGTCCTGCTTGCTGCCGTGCGTGTTGGTCAGCACGGGGACGCCGGCGGCTGCGAGGTCGAGCGGCGGGTAGGACGGGTGCGGCGTGTCCATCAGCACCAGCGCGGCGTCGATGGTGTGCACCAGCGCCTGGTAGTCGAGCCAGTTGAGCCCCTCCACGACCAGCGGCTTGGTGTCGCGCGGGAAGGTCAGGTCGGGCGTGCGGCGCCCGACGAGGTGCAGCTCCCACTCCTCGGGGTCGAGGATGCCCCGCTCGACGGCGCGGGACAGGACCGTGCCGCCGCGCCAGAAGAGGTTGCGGGCGTTCTCGGGGCGGGAGTAGAAGAAGAGGCGACGCTTGCCCTCGGGCCGCGGGCCGAGGTCGGCGCCCTCGCGTGGCAGTCCGCCGGGGAACGCCGGCGTGAGCGCGATCGCCTCGTCGGCGAGGTGGGGGTAGTTGTCGGGGGACCCGAGGTGGTCGAGCAGCCGCTGGGTGTTGACGACCACGGTGATCCCGCGCTCGCCGAGGGTCTCGCTGCACATCAGCCGCTCGTCACCGAAGGCGTAGAACATCCGCTCGTCCTCCTGCAGCAGGTAGAGCACCTGCTCGCGGGGGAGCGTGCTGCCGAGCGTGGCCCGGGTGGTCCACCACGACGTGGTCATGACGATCTCGTCGTCGGCGACCGCCAGCTCCGCGTCGCCCGACACCGGGACGTACGCCGTCTCGAGCGCCCCCTCGAGCCGCACGCCGGACGCCTGCTCGAGGGTCGCGACGACACTCGGGTCCGGGGCCTCGGTGCGGGTGGCGATGCGCAGCGTCGCGCCGAAGCGGTTGGCGAGGAGGATCGCGAGGATCACCGACGTGCCGACGCCGCCGAAGAGGCTGGACGGCCCGACGCTGTCGGTCAGCACGGTCACCCTCGGCGTCACCGACGCGAGGTGGGCGACCGGCAGTGGCGCGAGCTGGGCCCACTGCTGGGCGAACAGGCTGTCGAAGTAGGGCTCGCGCAGCCGGCCCCGGGGCGCGATCCGGCCCTCGTGGCGTCCGAAGCGGAGGTAGTGCAGCAGCGGGTTGGCGCCGCTCTTGGCGACGTCGACGTTCTGCCGCTGGTAGCCGGTGGTGGAGAACAGCTCACTGGGGTCGTCGCCACGACGGGCACCGAAGCGCAGGTAGTGGCGGACCAGGTCGGCGTCCTCGGGCAGGTCGGGGTGGAAGTGCCGGTAGTAGTCGGGGTCGAAGAGGCCGGACTCGACGATCAGGGCGATGTCGTCGGCGAGGGGGTTCATGCTCCTGCCCTCGGCCCGCCCGATGCGGAGGTAGTGCACCAGCGGGTTGATCTTCGCGGCCGCCACCTCCGGGTTGCGCTGGAGGTAGGAGCGGGACGAGAAGGCGGCCGAGGGGTCCTTGCCGTTGAAGCCGCCGCGCGTGAGGTAGTGCGTGACCGGGTCCTTGCCCTGCTCGCGGAGCTTGGGGTTGTGCTGGAGGTAGAACTCCTCGTCGAAGAGGTCGGACTCGCGCAGCAGGTCGGCGTCGCTGATCTCGCGTCGGTGGATCTTGCGCTCTGTCGTGGCCAACTCGGGCGTCCCCCCTGATGAGGATCGGATGCGGGTCGAACGGGTGCGTTCGGGTGTCCGGGGAGCATATCGGCGGATCCGGGCGCGCCCGTTCGCCGCGCGCCTTGGGGCAGGTGACGCGCGGTGTGCGATACTCGCCACGTTCGACGCCCCGACCACCGTCGGGATCCGTCGAGCCGACGACGTTCTCGCCGGCCGCGCCAGTGGTCGGCACCCCGGGTGGGTGGACGTCACCGGACCGCGACGCGGCCACAGGAGTCGGTGACAGCGACTCGCGGTGGCCCGGCGACCGCGGCGGGTGGCGCGCAGCTGCACGGAGACGCACACGCGGAGGGTGTCGCCGCCACAGAAGCTTTGCGTCCTCCGTGATCGCCGATCGAGATCGGTGGGCGCCGTATCGGCACCGTCACGGTGCCCGAGGAGCACCACATGCTCAGTGATGACCAGCCCGACCAGTCCAACCGCACCGAGTCGGGGTCCTCGACGCCCGGCACGGCCGGCGATCCCGCCGCGGCCACGCCGCCTGCCGCGCCCGTCGTGACGCGTCGTACGCGCAAGGCGCCGGCCAAGAAGGCGGCCGCCGCGCCGGCTGCGGACGCCCCGGACGCCCCCGGCGCCCCCGAGGCGGCCTCCGGCGGGGTCCCGGACGCCGTCCCCGCGGCCGGTGACGCCGAGGCCCCTGTCGTGCGCAAGACGACCTCGCGCCGGGCGCCCGCCAAGAAGGCGCCCGCTCGCAAGAGCGCGGCGAAGAAGGCGGCCCCCGAGGCACCCGAGGCACCCGAGGCCGGGGCTCCCGCGGTGGGGCCCGAGGCCGACGTGAGCGAGGACGCCCCGGCTCCCGCGAAGAAGGCGGCGGCACGCAAGTCGGCCGCCAAGGCGCCGGCCAAGAAGGCGGCCGCCAAGCGGACCAGCACCAGGAAGACCGCTGCGGCACCGCAGGAGCCCGAGGCACCCGTCGCCGCTGCGGCAGACGAGGACGCTCCCGAGGCCGAGGCGCCCGCTCCCACGTCCACCGGTCCTGCGGTGCTGTTCCAGCCGCCGGTCGTCACCACGACCACCCGCCGTACGCGCAAGAAGGCAGCACCCGCACCGGTCGAGGAGGCGGCTGTCGAGGCCGCCCCGGACGAGGTGGCGTCCGAGGACACCGCCGAGGCGCCCGTGGCGGCGAAGAAGTCGGCGAGGAAGACGGCGGCGAAGAAGTCCGCTGCCGAGAAGCCGGCCGGGAAGAGGTCCGGCAAGAAGGCCGCCGCCGAGCAGCCTGACGACGCGGCCCCCATTGACGAGGACGAGGACGAGGGCGCCACGACCCAGGCCGTCGGGGCGGACGTCGAGGCGTCCGATGCCTCCGACGCCGTTGCCGACTCCGACTCCGACTCCGGCTCCGCCGAGTCCGAGGACGACTCCGAGGGTGACGGCGGTTCCGGCCGTCGTCGTCGCCGCCGCGGCGGCCGTCGTCGTCGCAAGTCCGGTGAGGGCGGCGGCGAGGGCGGTGACTCCGAGGGCGCGGCCACCGACGCCGCGGACGACACCGTCGAGGCGACGACCTCCACTCCCACGGACAGCGACTCCGACTCCTCCGACGGCAACGGGGAGGGCTCCTCGCGGCGCCGTCGACGTCGCCGCCGTGCCGGCGAGGAGGGCTCCTCCGACGACGCCGAGCCCAACACCGTGACTCGCGTCCGCAAGACGCGCTCGGCCGAGGACCAGATCACCGCGGTGGCCGGCTCCACCCGTCTCGAGGCCAAGAAGCAGCGCCGTCGCGAGGGCCGCGAGGCCGGCCGCCGCCGGGCTCCGATCGTCAGCGAGGCCGAGTTCCTCGCCCGCCGCGAGTCGGTCGAGCGGGTGATGGTGATCCGCCAGCGCCAGGACCTCACCCAGATCGCCGTGCTCGAGGACAAGGTCCTCGTGGAGCACTACGTCGCCCGCGAGTCGCAGACCTCGATCATCGGCAACGTCTACCTCGGCCGGGTGCAGAACGTGCTCCCGTCGATGGAGGCCGCCTTCATCGACATCGGCAAGGGCCGCAACGCCGTGCTCTACGCCGGTGAGGTCAACTGGCAGTCGCTCGGCCACAAGGAGGGCCAGCCGCGCAAGATCGAGTCGGTGCTCTCCAGCGGCCAGATGGTCCTCGTGCAGGTCACCAAGGACCCGGTCGGCCACAAGGGCGCCCGCCTGACCAGCCAGGTCAGCCTCGCCGGTCGCTTCCTCGTCTACGTCCCGGACGGCACCACGTCCGGCATCTCCCGCAAGCTGCCCGACACCGAGCGCAGCCGACTCAAGACGCTCCTGAAGGAGATCGTCCCCGACACCGCCGGCGTGATCGTGCGCACGGCGGCCGAGGGTGCGAGCGAGGAGGAGCTGACGCGAGACGTCGAGCGCCTCAAGGCTCGCTGGGAGGACATCGAGAAGAAGGCGACCCACAAGGGCTCCGGCCCGCAGCTGCTCTACGGGGAGCCCGACCTGACCCTCAAGGTCGTGCGCGACCTGTTCACCGAGGACTTCGCCAAGCTCGTCATCGAGGGCGACGACGCCTGGGAGACCGTCCACGGCTACGTCGAGTCGGTCGCGCCCGACCTCGCCGAGCGCCTCCAGAAGTTCGAGCGCGGTGCGACCGGTGGCGACGTGTTCGCGACCTACCGGATCGACGAGCAGATCCACAAGGGGCTGGACCGCAAGGTCTGGCTGCCGTCGGGCGGCTCGCTGATCATCGACCGCACCGAGGCGATGACCGTCGTCGACGTCAACACCGGCAAGTTCACCGGGTCCGGCGGCAACCTCGAGGAGACGGTCACCAAGAACAACCTCGAGGCGGCCGAGGAGATCGTGCGCCAGCTCCGGCTGCGCGACATCGGCGGCATCATCGTCGTCGACTTCATCGACATGGTGCTCGAGTCCAACCGCGACCTCGTGGTCCGCCGGCTCGTCGAGTGCCTCGGTCGCGACCGCACCCGCCACCAGGTCGCCGAGGTGACCTCCCTCGGCCTGGTGCAGATGACCCGCAAGCGGATCGGGACCGGGCTGCTCGAGGCGTTCAGCGAGAACTGCGAGGCCTGCCACGGCCGCGGTGTGGTCATCAAGGACCAGCCCGTCGACCCCGACGCACGCCCCGACGACGGCGAGGGCCGTCGCGCCGGCCGGCGCCGCGGCCGCCGCGGCTCGGGCAGCGAGGAGTCCGCCAACGAGGGCGGCAATGGCAAGCCCGCCGAGCCGCACCACACGCCGGCTCCGTCGCCCAAGGACGTCGCCGCCATGGCCAGGGCCGACCGTGCGGTCGAGGAGGCGTCGACCGAGACGGCTGCCGAGGCGGCCACCGAGCCGGCCACCGAGGCGCCAGCGGAGGCACCTGAGGCACCGGTGGCTGCACCGATCGAGCCCCAGGCGTCCCACGAGCCGGTGGACAGTGCCCGGGCTCCCGAGCCGTCTGCCGAACCCGTCACCCAGCCCGTCGCCGAACCCGTCGCCGCGCCCGTCACCGAGGCACCGCCGGCAGAGGCCGAGAAGCCGAAGGTGGTGACGCGCACCCGCCGCCGGTCCGCCAGCCGTCCTGCCGGGCCGCCGTCGGGCGTGGGCACCCCGCCCGCGTCGGGCGTCGTCGAGCCGGGCACCGCGGGCCTTGAGCCCGGAGCCGGTCAGCCGGGGGCCGTCCCGGCCGCCGACGGCGTCGCCGGAGCTGACGGGGCCGAGGCCCCGGTGGTCGAGCACGTCCCGATCAAGAAGAAGGGCTCACGCAAGCGCTGAGCCCGCGGGAGCGGGTGGCCGACCTCGTTTTGCCGGGTCGGCACCCGATCCCGTAGTCTTGCCCCTCGGTGTTCGACGCACCGATTCTGCGCGCCCGCCCCGCGGCGTACTCGCCCGAAACAGGCGGTGTCGTGCGCAGTCCCGAAAGTTTTTCTACCTGTAGTCCGTATCGAGGAGAGTGACTCGCCGTGTACGCAGTCGTGCGCAGTGGCAGCAAGCAGCAGAAGGTTGCCGTGGGCGACGTCATCGAGATCGACGCGATGGCCGCCGCCGGTGACACCCTCACCCTGCCCGTGGTGATGGTCGTCGACGGCGACAAGGTCACCGCGACCGGCCTCGACAAGGCGAGTGTGACCGTCGAGGTGACCGGCCGCACCAAGGGCCCGAAGATCATCATCCAGAAGTACAAGAACAAGACCGGTTACAAGAAGCGCCAGGGTCACCGCCAGAAGTACACCCAGGTCAAGGTCACCGACATCTCCCTCTGAGCGCTCCTCCCCGGCTCCGCCGAGGTCGACCACTCATCCGGACTCCTCATCTGAGAAGGACTGAACAATGGCTCACAAGAAGGGTGCTGCGAGCACCAAGAACGGCCGCGACTCCAACGCGCAGCGCCTCGGTGTGAAGCGCTTCGGCGGCCAGGTCGTCGGCGCCGGCGAGATCATCGTCCGCCAGCGCGGCACGCACTTCCACCCGGGCACCGGCGTGGGTCGCGGCGGCGACGACACCCTGTTCGCCCTGCAGGCCGGCGCCGTCGAGTTCGGCACCCGCCGTGGTCGCAAGGTCGTCAACATCGTCCCCGGCGAGTGACGTCACCTCGACACTGAGCACCTCTGCGAAGGGCGTCCCTGTCTGGGGGCGCCCTTCGTGCTTTCACCCACCGATGCAAGGAATCTGATGGCCATCCCCACGTTCGTCGACCAGGTCACGCTGCACCTCGCGGCCGGACGAGGTGGCAACGGCGTGGCCTCCGTCAAGCGCGAGAAGTTCAAGCCGCTCGGCGGTCCCGACGGCGGCAACGGCGGCCAGGGCGGGTCGATCATCCTCCAGGTGGACACCAGCGTCACGACGCTCGTCGACTACCACCACAGCCCCAAGCGCCGTGCCGAGAACGGCGGCCAGGGAGCCGGCGACCACAAGAACGGCGGCAACGGCAAGGACCTCGTCCTGACCGTCCCGGACGGCACGCTGGTCAAGGACGCCGACGGCAACGAGCTCGCCGACCTCGTCGGCCACGGCACGACCATGGTGGTCGCCCAGGGCGGCCGCGGCGGCCTCGGCAACGCGGCGCTGGCCTCCTCCAAGCGCAAGGCCCCCGGCTTCGCGCTCCTCGGCGAGCCGGGCGACGAGCTCGTCGTACGCCTCGAGCTGAAGGTCGTCGCCGACATCGGCCTGGTCGGGTTCCCGAGCGCCGGCAAGTCCTCGCTCATCGCCGCGATCTCGCGGGCCCGGCCCAAGATCGCCGACTACCCGTTCACCACCCTGATTCCCAACCTCGGCGTGGTCACCGCGGGCGAGACGACCTTCGTGGTCGCCGACGTGCCCGGCCTGATCGAGGGCGCCGCGGAGGGCCGTGGGCTTGGGCACGACTTCCTGCGCCACATCGAGCGCTGCGCGGCGCTGGTCCACGTCATCGACACGGCCTCCATCGAGCCCGGTCGCAACCCGCTCGACGACCTCGAGGTCATCGAGGGCGAGCTCGCCCGCTACGGCGGTCTCGAGGACCGGCCGCGGCTCGTCGCGCTCAACAAGGTCGACGTGCCGGACGGCCAGGACATCGCCGACATGGTGGTCGAGGAGCTGCGCGGCCGCGGGCTGCGGGTCTTCGAGGTGAGTGCCGCGTCGGGTGCCGGCCTGCGCGAGCTCACGTTCGCCATGGCCGAGATCGTCGTCGCGTCCCGCGAGGTCGCGCCCGACGCCGTGCCCGAGCGGATCGTGCTGCGCCCCAAGGCGGTCGACGGCGGCGACGACTTCGAGGTCGTCGAGACCGAGGACGGGTGGCGCGTGCGCGGCACCAAGCCTGAGCGCTGGGTGCGCCAGACCGACTTCAGCAACGAGGAGGCGGTGGGCTTCCTCGCCGACCGGCTCAACCGGCTCGGCGTGGAGGTCAGGCTGGCCCAGATGGGCGCCCAGGAGGGTGACGCCGTCATCATCGGGCCGGAGAACAACTCGGTCGTGTTCGACTTCAAGCCCAGCATCGAGGCCGGCGCCGAGATGCTCGGTCGCCGCGGCGAGGACGAGCGGCTCCGCGAGACCCGCCCGGCCCGCGAGCGCCGCCGCGACATCGCCGAGGCGATGGAGTCCAAGAGCGAGGAGGAGGCCCGCGCCGACGTGGCCCGCCGCCTCGACGAGCAGCGCAGGACGAAGGGTCCCAACCGCAGCACCGGCAGCTCCGGGGTCGGTCCGATGTCCTACGAGATCGGAAGCAAGGACGACCCCGACTGGGACGGCAGTGACGACTGACCGCTCGGCCACCCGGTCAGACCTGGTGGACGGTGCCCGGCGCATCGTCGTCAAGGTCGGCTCGTCGTCGCTGACCACCGCTGCCGGCGGCATCGACCCGGCACGCGTCCGGCAGCTCGTCGAGGTGCTCGCCGCCGTGCGCGGCGACGGCGCCGAGGTGGTGCTGGTGTCGTCGGGTGCCATCGCGGCCGGCCTGGCTCCCCTCGGCCTCAAGCGGCGCCCGCGCGGGCTCGCTGCGCAGCAGGCCGCCGCGTCCGTGGGCCAGGGGCTCCTCGCCCACCGCTACCAGGAGGAGTTCGCCCGGCACGGCATCGTCACGGGCCAGGTGCTGCTCACCGTCGACGACGTCACGCGGCGCGCGCACTACCGCAACGCGCACCAGACGTTCGCCAAGCTCCTCGAGCTCGGCGTCGTGCCGATCGTCAACGAGAACGACACGGTCGCCACCTCCGAGATCCGCTTCGGTGACAACGACCGGCTGGCGGCCCTCGTCGCCCACCTGGTGCACGCCGACCTGCTGGTCCTGCTCTCCGACGTCGACGGACTCTACGACGGCCCGCCGTCGCGCCCCGGGGCGCGGCTGGTCCCGGTGGTGCGGTCCGAGGACGACCTGGCCGCGGTCACCATCGGCTCGGCCGGCGCCGCCGGCGTCGGCACCGGGGGGATGACGACCAAGATCGAGGCGGCGCGCATCGCCACCGGTGCCGGCATCGACGTCGTGCTGACCTCGGCCGACCGGGCCGCAGCCGTGCTGGCGGGAGCCGAGGTCGGCACCCACTTCGAGGCGACGGGCAAGCGCCGTCCCACCCGGCTCCTGTGGCTGGCGCACGCCACGTCGGGCCAGGGCACGCTGTCCCTCGACGAGGGTGCCGTGCGGGCGCTCGTCGAGCGCGGTGCCTCACTGCTCGCAGCCGGCATCACCGCCGTCGACGGCGCGTTCGTCGCGGGCGACGCCGTCGACCTGCTCGACCCCGACGGCGTGGTGGTGGGCCGCGGCCTCGTCAACTTCGACGCCGACGAGCTGCCGGCCCTCCTCGGCCGCTCGACCCGGGACCTGAAGCGCGCGCTGGGGACGGCGTACGAACGCGAGGTCATCCACCGCGACGACCTCGTGGTGCTCCAGCCGCGCCGGCGGCAGTAGCCGCCGGATCGACGTCCACCCGAGCGTGTGGAAGTTCAGGCGCCGGGCTCGGCCAGGGACTCCTCGAGCTCGTCCATGGTCGTGGTGAAGGCGCCGGCCAGGTCGACGCCGTAGGCGTCGGCGAGGGTCAGGACGCTCCACAGGCAGTCGGCCAGCTCGTGGGCGAGTGCCTCGTCGAGGTCCTCGCGAGGACGTACGCCCGCCTTCCCCTGCACGAGCTTGGCCAGGTCTCCGACGTCGCCGAGGAACCCGAGCATGATCTCCTCGTCGGTCCACGACCGGCCGTAGGCCGAGGCCTCGACCTCGGCGTAGCGGGCCCTGACCCGGCGCGCCCGCTCCTGCATCTGCTGGAAGTCCATGCGGTGATCCTGCCCCACGAGGTGCTCAGCCGAGCTCGCGCGGGAGGCCGAGGGCGGCGGACAGGCGCTCGGCGTAGGGCGCGCGCTCGTCGGCCGTGACCCACCGCGTCGACCGGTGCTGCTCGTAGAGGCGGTCGTCGGCGTGCCGCGGGAAGACGTGGACGTGGAGGTGCCACACGTCCTGGTTGCCGGCCGGCTCGTTGTGCTGGCGCGTCGAGGTGCCCGCGCAGTCGTACGCCGTGCGCATCGCGACCGCGACGCGCTGGGTGAGGTCCCAGACCGCGTGGCCGACGGCGGCGGGGATGTCGTACAGGTTCTCGTGGTGGCCGCGCGGGATCACGAGCGCGGCGCCGGGGTTGGCCGACCACCACTTCGGCGAGATGCGCGCATAGGCGAGCTCGGTCACCGCGACGACGTCGCCCGGCTGGTTGTGGTCGTCGTGGCCGCCGCGCTGCAGCCGGCAGAACGGGCAGTCGTAGCCGGCGGGCTCGTGGGTGGGCACCGGGGTCACCCTGCCACCCCGGTGTCGAAAGCCTGCAGCAGCTCGATCACCGCTCGCCGGGGCACCGCCGGCGCCCTGACCCCCAGGTTGCCGAACTCGACGGCGGCGAAGGCCGCCCGGAGCTCGTCGGAGTGGACGAGCGCGCTGCTCGCCGTGCCGTTGCCGCTGCCGCGGGGGACGATCGCGATCCCGGTGTCGCCCTCGTCCACCGGGAAGCGGTTGGCCCGCTGCCCCGGCCGGGCGGCATCGGCAGCCAGGGCGTCGGCCTGCTCCTGCGGGATCGGCCCGGCCGTCAGGCGGAGGACGCGGTCGCGCTCGGGGTTGCGGTAGAGGCACTGGACCTTGCCGGCACCGTCGTCGGAGCCCCGCGCGGTGGTCGCCGTGCCGATCACCGCCCGGACCCGCGGGTCGTCCTGGCGCGGGCACGCCTCGGGCAGCAGCACCCGGGGCTGGGCGTCGCGCTCGAGCGACAGGGCATCGAGGACGGCGATCAAGCGGTCGGTGGTCCTCTGCCGCTTCGCCGGGTCGCGCTCCTGGAAGCGGCGGCCTGCGTCGTCCCTGGCGATCACCCAGAAGCCCACCTCCTCGTCGGCGTGGTAGCCGTAGGCGTTGACGCTGGCGATGTCCGAGGTGGTGATGGCGGCATAGGTGCGGTTGGTGGCGTCGCCGCCGGCCAGGGCGAGGATCCTGTTGACGTCGGTCGGCCCGAACTTCCCGAGGAACCACCCCCATGCCACGACGTCGACCTCCTGGCCGTTCCTGCCCGGGTGGCTCACGATGCAGCCGTACTTGGGGTTGTCGTCCTGGATGAGCGCCCCGATCGCGCTCAGCGTGGTGATGGGGCCGGTCAGCTCGCTGTGCAGGCGGACCGACTCGCGCTTGCCCGGGGGGACGAAGGGGCGCCAGTCCTCCGGGTCGACCTCCTCGCACGGGTTGAGGTTGTCGACCGCGTTGACGTCGGCCGTCGGCTCGGCCGCCGGCTCGGGCTCCCCGGCGTCGGCGTCGGCGTCGGCGGTCTCCGACGTGCCGCCCGTCGCCCGGTCCTCGCGGTCCGAGGGAACCGACGAACCGCCGCTGCAGCCGGCCAGGAGCAGCGTGACGAGCAGCGCGACGAGCAGGGAGTGGAGTCCGGGACGGACCGGCGTCGACATGGTCGTCATCCTGCCCACTGGCTCGCCGGGTAATCCTCCCGCCGGGCGGCTCGGGGGGCCCCGTAGGCTTGGCAGGTCATGACCCAGCCGCTCGTCTACCTCGACCACGCTGCGACCACGCCCATGCTGCCGGTCGCCGTCGAGGCACTGACCCGCCACCTCGGCGGGGTCGGCAACGCGAGCTCGCTGCACGCGTCGGGTCGCGGCGCCAGGCGGGTGGTGGAGGAGTCGCGCGAGACCATCGCCGGCGTGATCGGCGCCCGGCCGGGCGACGTCGTCTTCACCTCCGGCGGCACGGAGTCCGACAACCTGGCCCTGAAGGGGATCTTCTGGGCCCGGCGCGCCGAGGACCCGCGACGTACGCGCATCCTCTCCACCGCCATCGAGCACCACGCGGTGCTCGACCCGCTGCACTGGCTGGCCGGGTCCGACGGCGCCGAGGTGGAGCTGCTCCCCGTGTCGTCGGAGGGCGTCCTGGACCTCGACTCCCTGAGGGAGTCGATCGAGCGGGACCCGGCGTCCGTGGCGCTCGTCTCGGTGATGTGGGCCAACAACGAGGTCGGCTCGCTGCAGCCGGTCGACGAGGTGGTGGCCCTCGCCGCCGAGCACGGGATCCCGGTGCACACCGACGCGGTCCAGGCCCTCGGGCAGGTGCCGGTGGACTTCGCCGACTGCGGCGTCGACGCGCTCACCTTCACCGGTCACAAGGTCGGCGGCCCCTACGGCGTGGGCGCCCTCGTCGTACGACGCGACCTGGCCGTCAGCGCGCTGGTGCACGGGGGCGGGCAGGAGCGCGACATCCGCAGCGGCACGCTCGACGTGCCGGCGATCGCCAGCCTGGCGGCGGCCGTCGAGGAGTCGGTCAAGAACCAGCACGACCACGCCGTGCGCGTCGCCGCCCTGCGCGACGACCTCGTGCGCCGCGTCATCGAGGTGGTGCCCGACGCCCACCTGCACGGTGCGCCGGCCGGGCCGGGGCGGCTCCCCGGCAACGCCCACATCGGCTTCCCCGGCTGCGAGGGTGACTCGCTGCTGATGCTGCTGGACGCCCGCGGCATCGAGTGCTCGACCGGGTCGGCCTGCTCCGCCGGCGTCCCGCAGCCCTCCCACGTCCTGCTCGCGATGGGCTGCGACGACGACCAGGCACGTCACTCGCTCCGCTTCTCCCTGGGCCACACCACCACGCCGGGCGACGTCGACGCGCTCGTCGAGGCCATCGGCCCGGTGGTGGAGCGCGCCCGGGCCGCCAGGTCACGCTGAGGAGCCGGGAGATGAAGGTCGTCGCCGCGATGTCCGGCGGGGTGGACTCAGCCGTCGCCGCCGCCCGAGCCGTCGAGGCCGGGCACGACGTGACCGGCGTGCACCTCGCGCTGAGCCGCAACCCGGCGTCGTACCGATCCGGCGCGCGCGGGTGCTGCACCATCGAGGACAGCAACGACGCGCGTCGCGCGGCCGACGTCATCGGCATCCCGTTCTACGTCTGGGACCTGTCCGACCGCTTCCACGAGGACGTCGTGGAGGACTTCATGGACGAGTACGCCGCCGGGCGCACGCCCAACCCGTGCCTGAGGTGCAACGAGAAGATCAAGTTCGCCGCCGTGCTCGACCGGGCACTGGCCCTGGGCTTCGACGCGGTCGCCACCGGGCACTACGCCCGCCTGCGCACGGGTGCCGACGGCCTCATCGAGATGCACCGTGCGGCCGACCACGCCAAGGACCAGTCCTACGTCCTCGGCGTGCTCGACCAGCAGCAGCTGCGGCACTCGCTCTTCCCGCTGGGCGACACCGACAAGCCGGCCGTGCGCCGCGAGGCCGAGGCGCGCGGCCTGCTGGTGGCCGACAAGCCCGACTCCCACGACATCTGCTTCGTCGCCGACGGCGACAACGCCGGCTGGCTGCGCGAGAAGCTGGGCGACCGTGCGCCCAACCACGGCGGCGACATCGTCGACGTGACGACGGGCGAGGCGGTCGGCAGCCACACCGGCACCTACGGCTTCACCATCGGCCAGCGCCGGGGCCTCCGGCTCGGCGTCCCCGCGGCCGACGGCAAGCCGCGCTTCGTGCTCGACATCGAGCCGGTCAGCGGCACCGTCACGGTCGGTCCGCGCGAGCGCCTCGCCGTCGACCACGTCTCCGGCACCCGTCCGCGGTGGTGCGGCACGGTGCCCGAGCGCGTCGAGGGCACCGTTCAGCTGCGCGCCCACGGCGCCGAGCACCGGGCGGTCGTCGTCGTGTCCGGCGACCGGGTGGAGATCGACCTCCTCGACCCTGCCGAGGGCATCGCGCCGGGACAGGCCGCGGTGATCTACGACGGCACCCGCGTCGTCGGCTCGGCCACCATCGCGGCCACCCGCCGGGCGGAGGCCCGCGCGTGACCGTCACCACGACGCTGGCCCAGCGGGCCGGCGCCCTGCTCGGCCCGCGCCACACGTCGTACGTCGTCGCGCTGGTGACCCCGGCCGGCGCCGAGGTCGGTGCCGTCGGCGCCGACGAGCACGCCGACGTCGAGCTCGGGTCGGTGAGCAAGGGCATCACGGGCTTCCTGTGGCGCGACGCCGTCGCCCGCGGCGAGGTCGCGGAGGACGCCGTGCTCGGCGACCACCTCGACGTGCCGTCCCGCCCGGCGCGCATCCCGCTGTCCGCGCTCGCCACCCACCGCTCGGGGCTGCCGCGGGTCGCCGGGGCGAACATGACGCGGCGCACGTGGGAGCTGTGGCGCCACGGCCGCAACCCCTACCGCGAGGACCTGCCCGGACTGCTGGCGCTGCTCGACGGCGTCACGGTGCGTCGCGGGTCGCGGCCCTCCTACTCCAACCTCGGCTTCCAGCTGCTCGGCCACGCGGTCGCCCGCGCGGCGGGCCTGGCCTACGCCGACCTGGTGGCCGAGCGCATCGCCCGTCCGCTCGGGATGACCGACACCTACGTGCCTACGTCCGCCGACCTGCTGCGCCCCGGCGCGGTCGCGCCGCTCGCCCGCGGCGGTCGCGTGGTCGAGCCCTGGGCCAACGAGGCCGTCGCGCCGGCCGGGGGAGTGCGCTCGTCCGCCGCGGACCTCGCCCTGCTGCTGCGGGCGATGCTGGACCGGAGCGTCGTGGGTGCCGACGCGATGGACCCGGTCGCTCCCATGGTCGGCCGCACGCGGATCGGCGCCGGGTGGCTGACCGGGCCGCTCCTGCGGCGCACCGTCACCTGGCACAACGGCGGGACCGGAGGCTTCCGGTCCTTCGTCGGCATCGACCGCGACCACGGCGTGGGCGTCGCGCTCGTCAGCGCCTCGACCCGCTCGGTCGACGGTGCCGGCGCCCGCCTGCTGGCCGACGAAGGGGACCGGGCATGACGAGGGCGACCGGTGTGGGCTCGATGCCCGGCACGACCGACGGTGACCACGTGGAGGCGACCCGCCTCGTCCTCGGTGAGCTGCCCGACCTGCCGCACGTGCCCGAGGTCCCCGGCCGCGGCGTCACGGCCGCGATGACCGGCCGTGGTCTCGCGGTCGTCGAGGGCCTCGGCGCGGACCTGCAGCCCGCCGGCTGGCGGCTCACCGACGCCGACGGGGTCGACCACCGTCGCGCGCGGTCGCTGCTCGCCCAGGACCTCGACACGGTCGAGGAGCTGGCCCAGGACTACCAGGGCGCGTTCAAGACCCAGGTCGCCGGCCCGTGGACCCTCGCCGCCACGGTTGAGAAGCCGCGCGGCGACAAGGTGCTCTCCGACCACGGCGCCCGTCGCGAGCTCGCACAGGCGCTCGCGGAAGGGGTGCGCACCCACCTGGCCGACCTGCGCCGGCGGGTCCGCGGCGTCGACCGGTGGATCGTGCAGGTCGACGAGCCGGCGCTGGCGGCCGTGGTGGCCGGCAAGGTCCCGACTGCCAGCGGCTTCGGGCGGCACCGCAGGGTCGACCTTCCCGAGGCGTCGGCGCACCTGGAGTGGGTCGTCTCCGCCATCGTCGACGGCGGAGGTGAGGCGTGGGTGCACTCCTGCGCCCCGCAGACGCCGTGGGCGCTCGTCGCGGGGACCGGGGCCCACGGGCTCTCCGCCGACCTGGACATGCTCGGCCCGGCCGACCTCGACACCTTCGCGGAGGTGCTCGAGTCCGGCCGGACCGCCGCCCTCGGCGTCGTCCCGTCGACCACGCCGGCCGGGGGCGCCTCCGAGGTGCGCACGACCGAACGGGTCCAGCGCTGGCTCGACATGCTCGGCCTGGACCCCGACGGAGTCGGCGAGCAGCTGGTGGTCACACCGACCTGCGGTCTCTCCGGCGCGACGGCGGAGTGGGCGGGGAGCGCCGTACGGCTCTCCGCGACCGTGGCCCGCAACCTCTGAGAGCCGGGCGGCGGTCAGCGACCTGTGCGCGGGACCTGGGCCGCGAGCACCTCGAGCACCGAGCCGAGGGCGACGTCGTGCCACCGCCGGGAGCCGGCCAGCATGTAGTGGCCGAGCCCGCCCATGTCGTGGAGCTCGACGCTCGTCGCGACGGTGCGCGCGCGGTCGACGTAGCGGCTGGTCTCGCGGAACGACGTGATCCGGTCGCGGCGCCCGTGGGCCGCCCGGAGCGCGCGACCCGCCAGGGTCGAGACGGGGTCGTCCGCGGACCACCACGGCGCCAGGCCGACCACACCGACGACGGAAGGGTGGTCGGCCGCGTGCACCGCCACCCGGGCGCCCATCGAGTGGCCGAGGAGGATCACGGGGGTGTCGCCGTAGGCCGACCGCAGCTCGTCGAGCGCCCACCGGGCGTCGTGCACCGGTCCGGCACCACCGTTCCACCCGCGCACCCGGTAGCGGGCGAGCCACACGCCGACGCCGGCCTCGTGCGCCTGCGGGACGATGGAGCGCCGCAGCCACGCGGCCCGGCGCCACGACGCGCTGGTCGAGCCGATGGCCCGGTCCGACCGGGGCTTGCCCCCGTGGAGGACCAGGACCATCGCGCGCGGATCGTCCGGTACGTCGTCGGTCGTCAGGAAGGGATCGGTCACGACTCTCCTTCGGGGCGGCGGCGGCGCTGGATGGGCGGGTGGCCCAGCGGGTGGCCCAGCGGGTGGCTCAGTGGACCCCGACGCCCTCGGGCGCGGACTCCGACGCCAGCTCCTCGTGCTTGACGTCGAGGAAGACCCACACGATCGCCGAGGCCGCCAGCATCATCAGCGACCCGACGAAGAACGCCATCGTGGCGCCCTCGGTGAAGGAACCGAGCTGGGCCAGCTGGCCCAGCGCCCCCTGGTCGAGCTGGGGCGCGGCGGCCGCGATCGAGGGCGCGATCTCGTCGGCCCGCGTCTGCGCGAAGTGCAGCGACACCGTGCTGAGCGTCGCCAGGCCGAGCGCGCCGCCCACCTGCTGCATGGTGTTGAGCACGCCGGACCCGATGCCGGTGTCCTGGGCGCGCAGGTGGTGCACCGCGACGAGGGTCAGCGGCACGAAGTTGAGCCCCATGCCGAGGGCCATCAGGACGACGAAGGGCAGCACCTGCGTCCAGTAGCTGACGTCGTCACCCAGCGCCACGCCCTGGCCGCCCATCGACGCGGGCAGCGAGGCGAGGATGGAGGCCGGGTCCTCCGGCACCGTGATCCGGCTGAAGCCGTAGAGCGCGAGTGCCGACAGCAGCGTGCCGACGCCGGAGAGGTAGCGCGGGTCGACGTGGCTGATCAGGCGCGAGGCCGCGGTGGCGGAGATGATCATCGCGATCGAGAAGGGCAGGAACGCCACGCCGGTCTGCAGTGGGGAGTAGCCCACGACGAGCTGGATGAACAGCGAGAGGAAGAAGAACATCGCGAACATCGCGGCCGGCACGATCATCATCACGGCGAACGCGGCCGCACGGTTCTTGCTGCGGAAGATGCGGAACGGCATCAGCGGGTGCTCGGCGCGCGACTCCAGGAGCAGGAAGACACCGAGCAGCGCCACGCCCGCGACGAGGCTGGCCACGGTGGTGGTGTCGTCCCAGCCGTAGCGCTCGTCGCCCGCGCGGGACAGGCCGTAGACGATGGCGAGCAGGGCGCCGGTGCCGGTGATCGCGCCGGGGACGTCGAGCCACCCGGAGTGGCGCTCGGACTCGTCGAAGAAGCGCGGGGCGAAGAACGCCGCGGCCAGGCCGATCGGGACGACGATCAGGAAGGTGTAGCGCCAGCCCTCGAGGCCGAGGATCGGGTCGAGCCCCGTCAGCCAGCCGCCGAGGATGAGGCCCACCGCCGCGCCGACGCCGGCCATGGCGGCGTACACGGCGAAGGCGCGGTTGCGCTCCCTGCCGGCCGGGAAGGTGGTGGTGATCAGGGCGAGGGCCGCGGGGGAGGCCAGGGCGGCGCCGAGGCCCTGGAAGCCACGGGCCGCGAGCAGCATGACCTCGTTGGAGGCGAAGCCGCCCACGAGCGAGGCGACGGCGAACAGCAGCACGCCGACGATGAAGATGCGGCGACGGCCGTAGAGGTCGGCGAGCCGGCCACCGAGCAGCAGGAAGCCGCCGAAGGTCAGGGCGTAGCCCGTGACGATCCACTGCAGGTTGGCCTGGTCGATGTCCAGGTCGGTCCCGATGTAGGGGAGGGCGATGTTGGCGATGGTGCTGTCGAGCACCACCATCAGCTGCGCCAGGGAGATGAGCACGAGCGCCCAGCGCAGCCGCTTGTGCTGCTCGGGGGTCACCTCGTCGGCGGTGAGGGTGCTGTCGGTCATGGGACGTCCTTCGGGATGGTCGTGCGGGTCGAGTGGAGCAGAGGGGTCCGACAGCGGCGCCGGACGTGGTGGTCGATCAGTCGGTGGGGCGCGCCGGGCCGTGGAGCGCGGCCGGGAGGATCACCTCGTCGAGCACCCGGCCCACGAGGTCGGGCGTGACGGCTTCGCCGAGGAGGAAGGCCCGGTGCAGCACGATGCCGGCGAGCGAGGGGCCGAGGATCGTGAGGTCCGCGTCGGGGTGGACCTCCCCGCGCTCGCGGGCACGCTCGTAGATCCCCCGTGACGCGGCGATCTTGGGGCCGATGAAGTCGCGGCGGTAGATCTCGGCGAACTCCGGGTCGCGGCCCATCGCGGTGACGACGGCGGCGAGGACCGCTTGGGCCCGGGGGTCGCTGATGCCTCCGCTGCCGCAGTAGGCCGCGAGGAGATCGCCTCGCAGGGTGCCCGTGTCGGGCGCCGTCGTTGCCGTGGTGTGGTGCTGGGTGACCGCGGCGACGACGAGCTCGGGCTTGCCGCGCCACCGTCGGTAGAGCGTGGCCTTGGACGCCTTCGCCCGGATGGCCACGGCGTCCATGGTGAGCAGGTCGTAGCCGACGTCGGCAAGCACCTCGAGGGTCGCGTCGAGGATCTCGAGCTCGCGCTCGCCCGCCACGCGTGGTCGGGTGCCGGTCTCGGTCGGGGTCACGACTGCTCCTCGGTTCAGGGTGGTGCTGGAAGACGATGAACTGGAAGACGATGAAACGGAACGGTTTCGTATCCGCCAACGTCAGGCTAGGCGGATCCATTCCGATGGAACAAATGAGTTTCATCCGGTCCAGACCACCGGGTCCCGCGTGGTGTCGGAGCTCACCGGCAGACTGTGCCCATGAGCACGTCCGAGCAGCCCGACCTCGAGGCCACCGACGCCCCGGCGGCGTCCGTGGCGTCTGCCCCGCCCGAGGCGCGCGAGCGTCACCAGGAGCTCAGCGAGCAGGTGGACGACGCGCGCTGGCGCTACTACGTCCTCGACGACCCGACGCTGTCCGACGCCGAGTTCGACCTGCGGCTGCGCGAGCTCGAGTCACTGGAGGAGCGGTTCCCCGAGCTGCGCACCCCCGATTCGCCCACGCAGAAGGTCGGCGGGGCGGTGTCCACCGAGTTCACCGCTGTCGACCACCTCCAGCGGATGGAGAGCCTCGACAACGCCTTCACCTTCGAGGAGCTCGGCGCGTGGCACGCGCGCATCCTGCGCGAGGGCATCGAGTCGCCCGCCCTGCTGTGCGAGCTCAAGGTCGACGGCCTCGCGATCAACCTGCTCTACGAGGACGGCCGCCTCCTGCGCGCGCTGACCCGCGGCGACGGGCGCACCGGCGAGGACGTGACGCCCAACGTGCGGACCATCGCCTCGGTGCCGCACCGGCTGACCGCGACCGACGAGCACCCGGTGCCGGCGC
Organism: Nocardioides pinisoli; assembly: GCF_024199985.1. Classification (GTDB taxonomy): domain Bacteria; phylum Actinomycetota; class Actinomycetes; order Propionibacteriales; family Nocardioidaceae; genus Nocardioides; species Nocardioides pinisoli. The sequence goes on along the minus strand of NZ_JANARS010000005.1, from coordinate 54,444 downwards.
TGCTCGAGGTCCGTGGCGAGGTGTTCCTGCCGACGCATGCCTTCGAGCGGCTCAACGCCTCCATGGCCGACGCCGGCCGGCCGATGTTCGCCAACCCCCGCAACGCCGCGGCGGGCTCGCTGCGCCAGAAGGACCCGCGCGTCACCGCGACGCGTGACCTCGGCATGGTCTGCCACGGCATCGGCGCGCGCGAGGGCTTCGAGCCGACCTCGCAGAGCACGGCGTACGACGCCCTGCGCGCGTGGGGACTGCCGACCTCCGACCAGGTCAGGGTGCTGCCGACGCTCGCGGAGGTGGAGGCCTGGATCGAGCACGTGGGGGAGCACCGGCACACCATCGTTGAGCACGAGATCGACGGGCTCGTGGTCAAGGTGGACGACGTGTCCCTGCAGCGACGCCTGGGCTCGACGAGCCGAGCACCGCGCTGGGCCATCGCCTACAAGTACCCCCCGGAGGAGGTCAACACGCTGCTGCTCTCGATCGAGGTCAACACCGGGCGCACGGGCCGGGTGACCCCCTTCGGCGTCATGGAGCCCACCAAGGTGGCCGGGTCCACCGTCGAGCGTGCCACCCTGCACAACGCCCACGAGGTCCGGCGCAAGGACGTGCGGCCGGGTGACACCGTCATCCTGCGCAAGGCGGGCGACGTCATCCCCGAGATCCTCGGGCCCGTGCTCGCCCTGCGTCCCGAGGGCCTCGCCGAGTGGGTGATGCCCACCCACTGCCCCTCCTGCGGCACCGAGCTCGTGCAGCAGAAGGAGGGCGACAAGGACCTCCGCTGCCCCAACCACCGCAAGTGCCCGGCACAGCTCCTCGACCGCGTCTTCCACGTGGCCGGTCGCGGTGCCTTCGACATCGAGGGGCTCGGCTCGGAGGCGGCCCACGCGCTCCTCGACGCCGGCGTGATGGAGGACGAGGGCGACATCTTCGACCTCACCGCCGACAAGCTGGTCCGCACCCAGCTGTTCACCCGCGCCCCGAAGAAGGGGGAGGAGGGCCCGCAGCTCTCGGCCAACGGCCAGCGGCTGCTCGACAACCTCGCCACCCGGCTCGACGTCCCGCTGTGGCGGGTCGTGGTCGCGCTGTCCATCCGCCACGTCGGCCCCACCGCCGCCCGTGCCCTCGCCACCGAGCTCGGGTCGATGGCGGCGATCCGCGACGCCTCCGAGGAGGAGCTGGCCGGGACCGAGGGCGTCGGGCCCACGATCGCCGCCTCGGTGCGCGAGTGGTTCGACGGACCGGAGGCCGACTGGCACAACGAGATCGTGCGCAAGTGGGCGGCCGCCGGCGTACGCATGGCCGACGAGCGGGACGAGTCCGTCCCGCGCACGCTCGAGGGCCTCACGATCGTGGCCACCGGGTCCCTCCAGCACTACACCCGCGACTCGGTGAAGGAGGCGATCATCAGCCGCGGCGGCAAGGCGTCGGGGTCGGTGTCGAAGAAGACCGACTACGTGGTGGTCGGGGACAACGCCGGGTCCAAGGCCGACAAGGCCGAGCAGCTCGGGGTGCCGGTGCTCGACGAGGACCAGTTCACGCTGCTGCTGGAGAAGGGGCCCGACGCGCTGGAGGTTTGAGACGGGCCGTCACGGGTCACAAGACCGGGAACGAACCGATCCCGGGAGTCAGCATGCGCCTCGTCCGTCACCTCGTGCCCGCCGTCGTCGCGACGGCCGGTCTCGCGGCACCCCTCGCGGTCGCACCGACCGCCCACGCCGCTCCGAGCTGCGCCGGGCTGAGGGCCACCATCGTGGGCGACGACCGCGCCAACGCCCTCACGGGCACGCCGCGGCGCGACGTGGTGGTCGCTCGTGGCGGCAACGACACCATCCGCGGTCTCGGCGGCAACGACGTCATCTGCGGCGGTGACGGCGCCGACACGATCCTCGGTGGTGAGGGCGACGACCGCCTCTACGGCGAGACCGACCTGGTGCGGCTCGACCAGTTCGGCCGGGTCGTCAAGAAGGGCGACACCCTCTCGGGTGGCGCCGGCGACGACACCATCGACCTGGGCTTCGACGCGCGCCCCGCCAGCGAGGGCACCGCGGTCCTGCTCGACGGCGTCACCTACGTCAACGCGGTCGCCCCGGTCGTGGTCGACTTCGGCGCTGCCGCGACCGTCCCGATCGCCGCCGACGGCAACGACACCGTCACCGGCTTCAACGGCGGCATCCGTCTGGTCGGGTCACCCTTCGGCGACACGGTCAAGGGCACCAACTCCGCCGACGTCGTCGCCGCGCGCGGCGGCGACGACACCGTCTTCGGACGGGGTGGCGACGACACGGTGGTCGCCGATGCCTCGGGCGCCGTCGGCAACGACCGGCTCTACGGTGACGCGGGCGACGACGCCCTGTCCGGGACCCTCGGCTCCGACACCTTCGTCGGGGGCAGCGGCGCCGACGTGCTCACCTCGACCTCCGAGCTCCACCAAGAGCTCCGCGGCGGCAGCGGCGTCGACACCGTGACCTTCCCCATCCCCGCCGAGTCCGGCTTCTCGGCTCGCGGCCACGGCGGCCAGGACAAGCTCCGGCTGCTGCCCAACTCCAACCCGGCGATCAAGCCCACCCTGCGCATCGACCAAACGGGGAGGACCACGGTCCGCGACCTCCCCTTCACCATCGAGGGGAAGATCAACGGCTTCAGCGACGTCGTGCTGCCGGCCCGGACGCTGTCGATCTTCAAGGGCAGCAACGACTCCGAGGTCATCACCGCCCACCCCGACTACCGCGCGCTGATCTACGGCCGCGGCGGGGCCGACGTGATGACCGGCTCCCGGCAGCCCGACCGCCTCGACGGCGGACGTGGCTTCGACATCGCCCGCGGCCGCGGCGGCAACGACACCTGCAAGGCGGCCGAGAAGCGCTCCAGCTGCTGAGCGCCCGACCCAGCGCGTCTGCTTCCCCCGCGGCCTCGCACGGGGGCACGATGCCTCCATGGCGCGCACCAGCAGGCTGCTCGTGCTCGCAGTGGCCTGGGCGGTGCCGGTCTGCTGGACCGTCCTCGCGCTGCTGGCCGGGCCGTCCGACGGCACCAGCCTCTCCTCGAGGCTCCTGCCGTCGGCGGGCGCGCGCTGGGACGACACCGTCCGCGTCGCGACGACCTACGGGGACACCCCGCTCCGGCCGGGCGACGAGGTGCAGGCCGTCGACGGACGGCCGCCGGCCGACTGGTTCGGCGACGGCGACGGGGGCGGCGTACGACGCGAGGTGGGCGACGTCGTCCGCTACGAGGTACGCCGCAGCGGTGCCGGCCTCGACCTGATCCAGCAGGTCGACGTCACGCTGCACCGCTACCCGCTCGCCGCGGCCGTGGAGAGCGCCCCGCACGTGGTGCTCCTGCCCGGCCTGCTGCTCGTGCTGGGGTCGCTGGTCTTCTGGGCCCGGCCGGCGGCCGCCTCCGCCCGGGCGTTCCTGGCGGCGGTCGCGCTGCTGCCGGCCGCGATCACCTCGACCCCGCTGGGGCTGGGCGTCATCGACCTCGCCGGCGCCCGTGGCGTCTGGCCCCAGGTGGTCGGGGAGGCGATGGCCGCGCTCGGGCTGGTGGCGCTCCTGCTCTCGGTGGCGCTCCTGACGCGACTGGGTGCCGGTGGCCGGTGGGTGATGCTCGTGCTGCTCGCGGCGCCCCTGCTCGGCTATGCCGTCTGGCTGGCGGTGCGCCTCGGCGGCGCCGACCCGGCCCTCGAGCGCCTGTCGCTCGCGGCGACCGTCTGGGCGCCCGCCCTCTGGGCCGCTGTCCCGGCCCTGCTCGTGGTCGCGACCCTCGCCTACACGGGGGCACGACACCGGACCGACGTCCTCGCGACCCGGCTCGCGCTCCTCGGCGTCGGCGCCGGGGTCGCCGCGTGGCTGGTCCTCGGTCCGGTGCCCGCCCTGCTGACCGGCGAGCCGTTGGTGCGCGAGGACCTCCTCGTCCTGCTGGGCGGAGGGCTCGCCCTGGCCTGCGTCGCGGCCGCCACCGGGCACTACCACCTCGGCGAGATCGAGCCGAGGGTCCGGCGCGGGCTCGTCCAGGCGCTCGTGCTGCTCGTCATCGGCGCCGCCTTCGTCGGCATGGTGCGCGCCGTCGACGCCGCAGCGGACATCTCCGTCGGCTCGATGCTGGCCGGCGGCCTGCTGGCGCTGCTCCTGCTTCCGGCGGCCGTCGCGGTGCAGCGCACCGTGCGCCGGATGGTCTACGGCGACCGGGAGTTCCCGCACCGGGTGGTCTCCGACCTGCGCCGGCTCGACGCGCTGACCGCGCCCGAGGACGCCCTGCGTGAGGCCCTCGAGCTGCTCGCGCGCCGCCTCCACCTGTCCTTCGCGGCCGTCGACGTCCTCGCCACGCCGACCTCGGGCCCGGTCGCCGCCGCCATCGGCACCCCGGCCGGCACGCCCGCGACCGTCGACCTGTCCGTCGGCGGCACGACCGTGGGTCACCTACGGCTGGAGGTCGATGCCGGTCACGACCCCTTCGGCCCCGGCGACCGGAGGCTGCTCGAGGACGTGGGGACCCAGGTGGGCGCCCTCGTGCAGGCGGTCACGGCCAACCGCGAGCTGCAGGTGTCCCGCCAGCGGCTCGTCGCCGCCCGGGAGGAGGAGCGTCGCCGGCTCAGGCGCGACCTGCACGACGGGCTCGGGCCCTCGCTCGCCTCGCTCGCGATGCGCCTCGAGACGGCCACCGACCTGATCGAGGACGACCCCGGTCAGGCGGCCGACCTCGTCGGGCGGCTCGCCGACCAGGCCCGCGAGGGCATCGGCGAGGTACGCCGGCTGGTGGAGGGCCTGCGTCCTCCTGCGCTCGACCAGCTGGGCCTGGTCTCGGCGCTGCGCCACCGGGCGGCGGAGCACGGCAGCGGGACGGGCACGGTGCCGTGGACGGTGGAGGCCGACGACGACATCGAGCCGCTCACGGCGGCGGTGGAGGTCGCGGCCTACCGCATCGTCGTCGAGGCGGTGACCAACGCACAGCGGCACAGCGGCGCCGACCGGTGCGTCGTACGCCTCTCGCGGGACGACGGGGACCTCCGCATCGAGGTGTCCGACACGGGTGCGGGGCTGGCTGAGGACCGCCGTCCGGGTGTAGGCCTGTCCTCGATGCGGGAGCGGGCCGAGGAGCTCGGCGGCACCTTCGAGGCGGGGGACCGCCCCGGCGGCGGCACCGTGGTCCGGGTCCGGCTGCCGCTCGACCAGGGATGACGGGGACGACGAGTCCCCGCGCGAGCAAGGAGGAGCGATGGACGGCTACCGGGTCCTGATCGCCGACGACCACGAGGAGTTCCGGCGCGGGTTGGAGGCGTTGCTGGCCGCCACGCCCGACGTGGAGGTGGTCGGGACGGCCTCCGACGGCGCCATGGCGATCGCCCTGGCCCTCGACCTCCAGCCCGACGTGGTGCTGATGGACCTGCACATGCCGCGGGTCAACGGCGTCGACGCGACGGCGCAGATCGTCGCCTCGTCGCCCCACATCGGGGTGCTCGTGCTCACGATGATGGAGGACGAGGAGTCGGTGTTCGCGGCCGTGCGCGCCGGGGCACGCGGCTACCTCCTCAAGGGCGCGCGCCGCGGCGAGATCACCCGGGCGGTGCAGGCGGTGGGCGCCGGCGAGGTGATCTTCGGGCCCGGCATCGCTGACCGCGTGATGGCCTACTTCGCGGGCGCCCGCAGCCGGCCGGTCGCCGACGCGTTCCCCGACCTCACCGAGCGGGAGCGCGTGGTGCTGGGGCTCATCGCCGAGGGCAAGGAGAACGGCGAGATCGCCCGCCAGCTGGGCCTGTCGATCAAGACCGTGCGCAACCACGCCAGCAACATCTTCACCAAGCTGCAGGTGGCCCACCGGGCGCAGGCGATCGTGAAGGCGCGCGAGGCCGGGATGGGCTGAGCGGCGCCGGGGGGGTAGGTCAGCCCGACCCGTCGCGACAGCCGCCCTGGAGCCGTGCGTCGGTCCGGGCGTCGTCGCCGACGGCACGCGCCTGGGCGACGTCGGGGTAGACGACGGACGCGCCGTCCTCGGTGCCGAACGTGCCGGTGATGATGCAGCCGTCGGTGCGAGCCGGGTCGACCGTGGTCAGCGCCTGGACGAGCCGGTAGACCTCCGTGGGCGACATGTCGGTCTGCAGGCCGCCGAGCGCGGCGAGCGCGACCTCCTCCATGAAGCCCTCCTGGTCCTCGGCGTCCCGCAGCCGCTCGAGCGTCGCCAGGAGCAGCCGCTGGTGGTTGGCCACGCGCTCGAAGTCGCTGCCACCCGGGAGCGTGTCGCGGGTGCGGGCGTAGGAGAGCGCCTCGTCGGCCCCGAAGGTGTTGCGTCCCCGGCGGACCCGCACGTCGCCGTCCTCGGTGGTGAAGGCCAGCGGCGAGTCGACGCGGACGTCGCCGACGGCGCCCATCATCGACAAGAACCCCTCGAACCCGGTCACCAGCACGACGTCGGGCACGATCCCGAGCAGGTCGTCGACCTCGCGCGCGACCCCCTCGGGCCCTTCGTCGCGCAGGGCGGTGTTGAGGCGGGCCCGGCCGTCGCTCAGCTCGACGTAGAGGTCACGGGGGAGGCCGATGGCGACGGCCCGGCCGGTGTCGAGGTTCACCCCGACGAGCTGGATCGCGTCCGTCAGGCCCGCCGTCACGTCGTCCCCGGCGGCCTCGGAGCCGAGGGCGAGGACCCAGACGACGCCGTCGCCCGCGTCGACCGCCTTGGCGGTGCCGATCGTCGTCAGGCTGATGGTCGTCGGGTGCACGGAGCCGGACGGCACGGCGAGCACGACGCCGGCGAGGAGCGCCAGGCGGGCGGTCGTGCGTCGGAGCCACCTCATGACGCGCTCCCCGACTCGGCCTCGGCGGGCGACTGGTCGCCGTCGTCGAAGGTGACGTCGTAGCCGAAGATCGACCACTCGTCCTCGGCGACGGCCTCGAGCAGGAAGCGTCCGTCGAGCGCCAATGGACGCGTCGAGCCGTCCTCCATCGTGGCCTCGAAGGTGAAGTGGACCGCGGCGGTCCCGCCGTGCACCACGCCGGCCCGGTCGAGGAACGAGAGCCTGGCGTCGAGCTCGGTCGCGCGCACGGCAGTGGCGTCGCGCACCGTCGCCGCGGTGAGCAGGTCGATGTCGCGGGTGGCCTTGCGCGCGGCCACGCTGGTGAAGGACTCGAAGGCCCGGACGAACTCCTGTCGCGGGAAGTCCCCGAGGAACGCCTCCACCACGTAGTCGGAGAGGACGTCACCGACGGCCTGCTCGATCTCGGTGCGGGTCGCCTCGTCGAGGCGCTCGGCCCCGGTGACCGTCTGCACCCGCAGCGCGGCGGACTCGGCCGACGGCGTGCGGTCGTCGTCGGGCCGGTCGCCCGTCGAGCACCCGGCGACGAGCGCCGCCACCGCGACCGCGACGCCGACGCGCGCGGTCCACCCGACGCGACACGTGTGGCCCATGCCGCTCATCATGGCCGACGCAGCCTGCCGTGTCTCAGCTCGCCGGGACCGTGTTGACGGGGGAGAGGTCGAAGTCCGCCACGTTGTCCCGCGCCGGGTGCCGCCTGCCGACCGGGCCGCGGGCGAACTCCGAGACGAGGGTGTCGGTCACCGTCCGGGTGAACTCCAGCGTCGCCGTGCCGAGGGGGCGCTCGCACCGGTCGACGATCGCGCAGCCCCAGCGCAGCGTGCCGGCGGCGAAGACGCCGGCTCCGGAGCCGGTCGTGTAGTAGACCGACTGCGTGGTGGTGGTGACGCCCCGGCACGAGTACGGCGAGTGGCTGAGCACCTGCAGCGGCCGCGGCAGGCGGGCGTCGGGGTAGACGCGGTCGGCCTCCGGTCCGACGAGGCCGTGGACGTGCGTCCCGCGGCGCACGCCCGTGCCGCGGAAGCCCCACCAGTCCGGGCTGGCGACGACGTAGTCGGTGTCCACCGGGTAGCACTCGTACTGCATGCCCACCAGGTCGTGCTCGGGTCGGGGCACGGGCGGCTCGCGGAACAGGGCCGTGGCGTCGACCGAGCCCTGCGCGTAGAGCGGGTCGAGGTGGGCGGAGTGGCGGTAGCCGACGACGACCCGGGCGGGGCCGTCGGCCCCCGGCTCGAGCCGGATCCGCCAGTACATGGTGTTGGCGCCCAGGAAGGCCAGGTTGGTGCCGGCGTCGCGGGCGCCGAGGACCGCGTCGCGCATGGTGTTGGTCCAGTACTCGTCGTGGCCCATCGAGACGTAGCCGCGGGCGCCGTCGAGGGCGGACGGGTCGGTGTGGAGGTCGACGTTGGTGAAGTAGGACAGCGGGACGCCGGTCCGCTCGGCGCGCACGACGACCGGGATGGCCGCGGTGCGGTAGTCGTTGGCCCCGGTCGCCCCGTTGTAGGGCCGGTCGAAGCTCACGGCGTGGCTCGGGGTGTCGCCGTTGGCGCCGGCGTAGAGGCTGTAGCCGCCCCATTCGTTGTAGGCCTGCCAGGTGGTGACGGGCGCGACCAGCGCGACGGTCCCCCTCGCCGACTCCGAGGTGACGACGTAGGGCACCTGCGTCTCCCAGCCGGTGTCGGTGCGCAGCCGGAAGACGTAGAAGCCGGGCGCCCACGTCGAGGTGTCGACCGTGAGGTCGCGCTCCCAGGGCGCGACCACCGTGCGCCGCTCGTACGACGCCCAGCGGGGCGCCGGCTGGCGGCGGCCGCGCCGGAAGCCGGACTCCCACACGAACGCGCCGGTGCCGCCCTCGTAGGACCCGATCCGGAACGCCGCCGCCTCCCAGCCGCCCTCGGTCGTGGAGACCTTCAGCCCCACCCGGGTGCCCGGCACGCCGCTCGACTGCGTGGTGTAGGCCGCGACCTCGCCCCGGAATGACGGCCGGCTCACCCGCCAGTCCTCGGTGCCGCGGGGCTCGGGAGCGGGCTCGGGCTCCGGCGGCTCCGTCGCCGCCCGGTCCGCCTGGGCCCGCGGCAGGCCGATCGCGACCCCGACGTCGCCCCCGCCGTCCTTGCCGACGCGCTCGGCGGCCCCGCACCCGGTCGCCAGCCCCATGACCAGCACCAGGACCGTCACCAGCACCCCGACCACCGTCGTCCGTCCTGCCCGCATCGCCGTCTCCTCGGCCCGTGGCGGCGGAGGGTCCCGACGCCGTGACCACGACGCTCGTGCGCGGGCGCATCCCGACGCATGGGGCCGCGATCCCGGGCGGCCGGGACGGTGCGGACCACGGTCCCGACCGGGGGCGGGTGCGGCGGGGGCGGGGACCTAGGATCAACCCCATGCCCGAGATTTCCCGGGACGAGGTGGCCCACCTGGCCATGCTCGCCCGCATCGACCTCTCCGACGCCGAGCTCGACCACCTGGCGCCCCAGCTGAGCGTCATCCTGGAGTCGGTGGCCTCCATCAACGGGGTCGCGGGCGACGACGTCCCGCCCACCTCGCACGCCCTGCCCCTGACCAACGTCTTCCGCGAGGACGTCGTCGTGCCGAGCCTGACGGCCGAGGAGGCGCTGTCCGGAGCGCCCGCCGTGGAGGACCAGCGCTTCTCCGTCCCGCGGATCCTGGGCGAGGAGGCCTGATGAGCGACATCACGCGCAGCACCGCGGCGGACCTGGCCGCGCAGCTGTCTGCCGGCGAGATCACCTCCGTCGAGCTCACCGAGGCCCACCTCGACCGCATCGACGCCGTGGACACCCGACCTGATGGACGCGGTGTGCACGCCTTCCTGCACGTCGACCGTGACGGCGCCCTCGCCGACGCCGCCGACTCCGACGCCCGCAGGGCCCGCGGCGAGGCACGTGGCCCGCTCGACGGCGTACCGATCGCGGTGAAGGACGTGCTGACCACCCGCGGTCTGCCCACCACGTGCGGCTCGAAGATCCTCGAGGGCTGGGTCCCGCCCTACGACGCGACCGTCGTCGCGCGGCTGCGCGAGGCCGGCCTGCCCATCCTCGGCAAGACCAACATGGACGAGTTCGCGATGGGCTCCTCGACCGAGCACTCCGCCTACGGCCCGACCCGCAACCCGTGGGACCTCGACCGCATCCCGGGCGGGTCCGGTGGCGGCTCGGCTGCCGCCGTGGCCGCCTTCGAGGCCCCCCTCGCCATCGGCACCGACACCGGCGGCTCGATCCGCCAGCCCGGCGCGGTGACCGGCACGGTCGGCGTGAAGCCGACCTACGGCGGCGTCTCGCGCTACGGCCTGGTGGCGCTGGCCAACAGCCTCGACCAGGCCGGACCCGTCACCCGGACCGTCCTCGACGCGGCGATGCTGCACGACGTCATCGGCGGCCACGACCCGCGCGACTCCACCTCCATCCAGCAGGACTGGCCGTCCTTCACCGAGGCGGCGAGGGCCGGCGCCTCGGGCGACATGAGCGGCGTGAAGGTCGGCGTCATCACCGAGCTCGCCGGCGAGGGCTGGCAGGCGGGCGTGATGGCGCGCTTCCAGGAGTCGGTCGACCTGCTGGTCAAGGCCGGCGCCGAGGTCGTGGAGGTGTCGTGCCCCTCCTTCGTGCACGCCCTCGCCACCTACTACCTGATCCTCCCGGCCGAGGCGTCGAGCAACCTCGCGAAGTTCGACGCGATGCGCTTCGGCCTCCGCGTGACGCCGGAGGGCAACCCCAGCGCCGAGGAGGTCATGCGGGCCACCCGCGACGCGGGCTTCGGCGACGAGGTCAAGCGTCGCATCATCCTCGGCACCTACGCCCTGTCGAGCGGCTACTACGACGCCTACTACGGGCAGGCGCAGAAGATCCGCACGCTCATCAGCCGCGACTTCGACGCCGCCTTCGCCGACGTGGACGTGCTCGTGTCGCCGACGGCCCCCACCACGGCGTTCCGCCTGGGGGAGAAGCTCGACGACCCGATGGCGATGTACCTCAACGACCTCGCCACCATCCCCGCCAACCTCGCCGGCGTGCCCGGGATCTCGGTCCCCAACGGCCTCGCCGAGGAGGACGGCCTGCCCAGCGGCTTCCAGGTGCTCGCGCCGGCGCTGGCCGACGACCGGGTCTACCGCGTCGGTGCCGCTCTCGAGGCGTTGTACGCCGACCAGTGGGGCGGCCCGCTGCTCGACCGCGCCCCCCGACTGGAGACCGAGTGATGACTGCGACCGACACGACCCTGATGCCCTTCGACGACGTGCTGGCGGCCTACGACCCGGCCCTCGGCCTCGAGGTGCACGTCGAGCTCAACACGGCCTCGAAGATGTTCTGCGGCTGCCCGGCCGTCTTCGGCGGCGAGCCCAACGCCGGCGTGTGCCCGACGTGCCTCGGCCTGCCCGGCGCGATGCCCGTGGTCAACGGCAAGGCGGTCGAGTCCGCGATCCGCATCGGCCTCGCGCTGAACTGCGACATCGCCGAGTGGTGCCGGTTCGCCCGGAAGAACTACTTCTACCCGGACATGCCGAAGAACTTCCAGACCTCGCAGTACGACGAGCCGATCTGCTTCGACGGCTGGATGGACGTCACGGTGCCGACCGAGGGCGGTGAGGACGAGACCTTCCGCGTCGAGATCGAGCGCGCCCACATGGAGGAGGACACCGGCAAGTCGCTGCACGTCGGCGGGTCCACCGGCCGCATCCACGGCGCCGACTACTCGCTGGTCGACTACAACCGGGCCGGCATCCCGCTCATCGAGATCGTCACCCGTCCCATCCTCGGCGCGGGGGAGAGGGCGCCCGAGGTGGCCAAGGCCTACGTCGCCCAGCTGCGGGAGCTCATCGTCGCGCTCGGCGTCTCGGAGGCTCGGATGGACCAGGGCAACCTGCGCGCCGACGTCAACCTCTCGCTGTCGCCCAAGGGCAGCGGCACGCTCGGCACCCGCACGGAGACCAAGAACGTCAACTCGTTCCGGTCGGTCGAGCGCGCGGTGCGCTACGAGATGCAGCGCCACGCCGCGATCCTCAGCGGTGGCGGGTCGATCCTCCAGGAGACCCGGCACTGGCACGAGGACACCGGCATGACCACCAGTGGCCGTGAGAAGTCCGACGCCGAGGACTACCGCTATTTCCCCGAGCCCGACCTGGTCCCCGTCGCCCCGAGCCGCGAGTGGGTCGAGGAGCTGCGCGGCACGCTGCCCGAGAACCCGACCGCCCGCAGGGCGCGGCTGCAGGCCGAGTGGGGCTTCAGCGACATGGAGATGCGCGACACCGTCGGTGCCGGGGCGCTGGGGCTGGTCGAGCAGACCATCGCCGAGGGTGCTGCTCCGCAGGCCGCCCGCAAGTGGTGGCTCGGTGAGCTGGCCCGCCGCAGCAACGAGGACGGGGTCGACCTCGTCGACCTTCCCATCACCCCTGCCCAGGTCGCCCGCATCCAGGCGCTGGTCGACGAGAAGGTCGTCAACGACAAGCTCGCCCGCCAGGTCTTCGAGGGCGTCCTCGCGGGCGAGGGCACGCCCGACGAGGTGGTCGACAAGCGCGGGCTGGCCGTGGTGTCCGACGACGGAGCCCTCGGCGCCGCGGTGGACAACGCGATCGCCGCCAACCCCGACGTCGCCGACAAGATCCGCGACGGCAAGGTCGCCGCGGCCGGCGCCCTCATCGGCGCGGTGATGAAGGAGATGCGTGGCCAGGCCGACGCCGGCCGGGTGCGCGAGCTGATCCTGGAAAAACTCGCGGTCTAGACAACTTGTTAGTGTGCTGGCGAGTCCCACTGGTCACATCGCCAACCAAAACGCTCGCACCATCGGGGGAGTGGTTCGGCCGCTGAATGCGGTCGTGACGACCTCGGCGAGCGGGAAGGAAGTCATGCACCATCGCATCCGTCCCATCCGCACGGCCGCCGTCGCCCTGTCGACCGCGGCCCTGGGGGTCGGCGTACTCACCGCCCCTCCGGCCTCCGCGGAGCCGTCCCCGGCCCTGCGCGCCGCCAAGGCCGCCGTGAACACCGACAGCACGCCCTCGACCATCGCCGCCGACTGGATCACCGGCGAGCTCACGAACGGGCTCATGGTCACGTCCGGCAAACCCGACTTCGGTCTCACCCTGGACACCGGTCTCGGCCTGGCGAGCGTGCCGGGACACGAGGCTGGCGTCGCCGCGATCAACGCCGCCTTCGAGCCGCGCGTGAACGAGTACGTCGGCGACGGGACGAAGGAGTCCTACGCCGGACCGCTCGGCAAGGCGGCCGCGTTCTCCCGTGCGGCCGGGGAGAACCCGATCGACTACAACGGGACCAACCTGATCACGCGCCTCGAGGAGCGCACGGCCGACGTGCCGGCCGACCCGGCCGCGGAGCCGCAGGCCGCAGCGTTCGCGGGGCGGATCTTCGACAAGTCGGAGTCCGGCAACTACGCCAACGTGATCGGGCAGTCCTACGCCGTGCGTGCCCTGGCGCGCGCCGGATCCACGGAGGCGGTCGCCGCCCGCGACTTCCTGCTCAAGCAGCAGTGCGCCTCGGGCTATTTCCGGCTCAACTTCGCGAAGGCCAACGTGCCCAACCAGTCGTGCACCGAGGGTGAGGCCGGCAGCGAGGCCGACCCGGACGCGACCGCGCTCGCGGTGATCAACCTGATCGAGTCGCGTGACACCAGCCAGGTCGTCAAGGACGCGCTCGCCAAGGCCGGAGCGTGGCTCGCCGACCGCCAGCGCAACAGCGGTGCGATCCGCAGCTCCGGAGCGGATGCGCAGATCAACACCAACACGACGGCGCTCGGCGGCTACGCCATGGGCCTGCTGAAGCAGGACGAGGAGGCCCTCAAGGCGGGCCTGTGGGTGCGCAAGAACCAGCCGGTCGACAAGTACAAGTGCCGCACCGCGCTGACCAAGGACACCGGCGCCGTCGCTTTCCGCAAGGACCGGTCCAAGGCAGCCAAGGCCGGCGGCATCCCTGCCGACGGGCGCGACGAGTGGCGCCGCGCCACGGCCCAGGCGATCCTCGGCCTGCAGTTCGCCCCGGCGAGCAAGGACAGGTTCCGCATCGAGTCGGTACGCGACCAGGCTCGCGCCGGTGAGCGCGTCCAGTTCCGGGTCTACGGTCTGGCGCCCGGCGAGAGCGCGTGCATGCAGGTCAAGGGTGACTTCCGCCGCGTCAAGGGCAAGACGAAGGGCACCAAGATCGTGCGCAAGCTCCTCCTGCCGACCGGCAACCAGCGCCGTGTGGGTCTCGTGAAGACCTCTGACGACGAGGCGCGTACCTGGATCCGGGTCCGCAACTGACCCACTGCTCCATCCGATCCACCAGCACCACCACTGCGGCCCGGCGTCTCGAGACGCCGGGCCGGAGTGCGTCCCGGGCAGGTCTGGGCGTAGGCTGCCCGAGCCGCACCCGACCGGGTCGGCACCACACACGCCCGAGCTGGGGAAAGCCGGTCTGAAGCCGGCGCTGACCCGCAACCGTGGGCACGGGAGCGATCCCGTGCGAGCCGGAACACCCGCCTCGACGCGTCTTATCACCATCGCTGTCGAGGAATGCAGCGAGGGCGAGCCGGTGCATGCCGCTTCCCTCGTTGTCGCAGCGAGGGAAGGAACCATGAAGCTCTCCGCGCCGAGGACCGCCCTGTCGGGCCTCGCTCTCACGGTCGCCGCCACAGCGTTGGCCCAACCCCTGCTCGCACCCGCGGCCCAGGCCGCGCCGGACGCACCGGCCACCGGCTCCGCACGCGCCGGCACCGGGTGGCTCGCCACCCAGCTCACCAACGGTGTCATCCACAACGACCAGTACGACTTCGACGACTACGGCCTGACCGTCGACATCGGCATCAGCATGGACGAGGTCGGCGGCGACCAGGCGCTGGTCCGCCAGATCCGCCAGGCGATGGCCTCGCGGGTGGACAGCTACGTCAGCGACGTCGACTACGGCTCGCCCGACAACCTCTACTCCGGCTCGCTCGCCAAGGTGCTCGTCTTCGCCCAGGTGTCGGGCGCCAACCCCAGGGCCTACGGCGGCTACGACCTGGTCGCACAGGTCGAGGACCGCGTCACCACGTCCGGACCCAGCCGCGGTCGGCTCGCCGACCGGCTCGGCGGGGCCGACTACGCCAACTCCTTCGGGCAGGCCTTCGCGGCCCGGGGCCTCGCGGTCGCCGGCTCGCCGCGCGCGGCGGACGTCACCGACTTCCTGCTGAAGCAGCAGTGCTCGGCCGGCTTCTTCCGGATCTTCTTCAACTCCGACCCCAGCGCCCCCGACCAGGGCTGCGCAGACGGCCGTGACGGCATCGACACCGACACCACGGCGCTGGTCGTCTCCCAGCTCGCGAAGATCCCGGCACGTTCGCAGCAGGTCGACACGGCGATCGCGAAGGCGGTCGACTGGCTGGCGTCGACGCAGCGTGCCGACGGCTCCTTCGTCGGCAGCGACTTCACCCCCGACCCCAACACCAACAGCACCGGTCTCGCCGCGACCGCGCTCGCGACGACCGGGAGGTGCGAGGAAGCAGGACGAGCCGCCGAGTGGGTCTCCTCCCTCCAGGTCGGTGCGGAGCCCGCAGGCTCCCCGCTGGCCGGGGAGGAGGGCGCCCTTCCCTACTCCGCGGACACCCTGGCGGCGGCTCGCACCTCAGGCATCACGGTGGAGACCCGCGACCAGTGGCGCCGGGCCACCGTCCAGGCCGTCGCCGGCCTGGCGAGCGTCCGAGGGTCTGCCTCGTCGCTCACCGTCACCTCCACCGGCAGCGCGCCCGGGGCCACCGCGACCCTCACCGCCACCGGCGGCGCCTTGGGTGACCGCTTCTGCCTCACCGGTCCCGGCATCGCCGGCAGCCGCACCGTCGTCGTCGGCGCCGACCGCGTCCTCGACGCCACCGTCACCCTGCCTGCCGTGGCCGGCCCCGCGACGTACACCCTCACGGGTCGCGACGGCGCGGCGACGCACACGGTGGACGTGCGACCGGCGGCGCAGCCGGCCCAGACGGCCCAGCCCCAGCCGGCCCAGCCCCAGCCGGCCCAGCCCGATGCCGCTCGCGGCTCCGTCGCCGGCGTCCGGCTCGTGGCTCCCGGAGGCTTCCGCGCGGCCGGCAGCAGGGTCGCCCTCGAGGTGCTGGGGGCGGTCCCCGGTGCCCGCTTCGTGCTCCGCGGGCCCGGCGTCGCGGACACCACCGTGGTGGCGGCCTCGGACGGCGCGCTGACCCGCATGGTCACCCTCCCGAAGGCCACGACCACCGCGGCCTACGTGCTCGTCGGCGCGGACGGCGAGGTGAGCGGCCGGACCCGCGTGCTCGGCAAGCGCACGCTCAAGGTCTCCGCGCTGGCCGCCGACGGCCCCCGCACGCGTGTGCTGGTGCGCCGCCTCGCCGACGGGGAGAAGGTGCGCCTGCTCGTGGGCGGTCGGACGATCGCCAAGGGCCGTGCCAACGCGAAGGGCCGCTTCATCGCCCGGGTGGCGCTGCCGGACGGCCGGGCCAAGGTCCGGGTCCGGGCCGTGGGCCAGTTCCCGGCACTGCGCTCCGGCTCGACGAGCGTGACGTCACGATGACGCCCCACGCCGTGCGCCGTGTGCTCATCGCGCTGCTGCTGGTGGCCGCCCCGGGGCTCGCCCTCGGGTCGGCCCCGGCGGCCAGCGCCGCCACGTGCGCGTCCTCGGGCGGCGTCAGCGTCGTCGTCGACTACCGCGAGCTCGGCGGCAGCGCCGTCACCGCGTGCGCGGCCGACGGCGGCGGCAAGAGCGCCGCGGCGATCTTCGCCTCGGTCGGGGTCGAGATCAGCTACGCGACCCGGCAACCCGGGTTCGTCTGCCGCGTCAACGGTGTCCCCACCAGCGACCCCTGCGTCAACACGTCCCCGGCCAACGCCTACTGGGGCCTGTGGTGGGCCGACGGGTCTAAGGCGTCGTGGACCTACTCGTCCTACGGCGTCGGCTCGCTCACCGTCCCGGCCGGCGGCTCGGTCGGCTGGGCGTGGCAGCAGGACCGCACGGCGAGCACGAGCGTGCCGCCCGGCGTCGCCCCGCCGGTGACGAAGACGACCACCACCTCGTCGCCGACGCCCACGCCGACGTCGTCCCCGTCGCAGACCACGTCCCCGACCGCGTCGCCCAGCTCGGGCGGCAGCGGATCGGGCAGCGGATCCGGGTCCGGCACCGGGTCCGACAGCGGGTCGGGCAGCGGGTCGGGCAGCGGGTCGGGCAGCGGGTCCGGCGGGGGCACCCAGCCCAGCAGCCCCTCGTCACCCTCGGGTGGCTCGGGTGGTTCGGGTGGTTCGGGTGGTTCGGGTGGCTCTGGTGGTTCGGGCTCCAGCCCGTCGGCCGGCCCGTCGTCGTCGCCCTCCGCGTCCGCGTCCGCGTCGGCGTCCGCCGAGCCCTCCGAGGCGCCAGTGGACGCTGAGTCTCCTGGAGACTCACGGCGCAGTGCCGGCCCCGGCGGGGCCGGTGCCGACCGGGACGGCGGGAGCGCCGGGAAGGGGCCCGGGAAGAAGTCCCGCAAGGGCTCCGACAGCAGTGAGTCGCCCAGCGACTCACCCTCGAGCGCCGGGGGCGACCCCTCCGGCACCGCCTCCGAGTCCGCTGCGGACTCGGAGCCGAGCGCCTCCTCCGAGGCGGCCGACCCGCAGGCGGAGAGTCCCGCCCGCGTGCCGGCCGCCCTCACCTGGGGCGTGCTCGGGCTGCTCGTGGTCGCCATCGCGGGCAGCGCGGTCCTGGCGCGTCGCAGACGGGGGGTCTGACGCGCCGTGACCGGACCGGCGGCCCTGCCGCGTGACCTGCACCCGCTCGCCTGGTGGTCCTGGGCGATCGGGCTGGCCACCGCGGCCTCGCTCACCACCAACCCGCTGCTGCTGCTCCTCTACATGGGGTCGGCGACGGTGGTGGTGATGGCACGTCGGTCCGGTCATCCCTTCGGCCGGTCGTTCCGGCTCTACGTCTACCTGGCCGCGTTCACCGTGGTCCTCCGGGTGGTGTTCCGGATCGTCTTCGGCGGCCAGGAGGTCGGGCACGTGCTGCTCGACCTGCCCGAGATCCCGCTGCCCGACTGGGCGGCCGGCATCCGGCTCCTCGGCCCGGTGACCAGCGAGGCCCTGCTGGCGGGTCTCTACGACGGGCTCCGGCTCGCCGCGATCATCCTCTGCGTCGGTGCGGCGAACTCGCTCGCCAACCCCAAGCGCCTGCTCGCCTCCGTGCCTCCGGCGCTCTACGAGATCGGCACCGCGCTCGTGGTGGCGGTGACGATCTTCCCGCAGCTCGCCGAGAGCGCCCGGCGCGTCCGCGCCGCCCAGGCCCTGCGCGGCGGCGCGACGACCGGCGTCGCGCGGCTCCGGCGGTTCCTGGTGCCCGTCCTCGAGGACGCGCTCGAACGGTCCCTCGCCCTGGCCGCCGGCATGGACACCCGCGGCTACGGTCGCTCCGGCGGCGCGACCCTCCGGGAGCGGTGGGTGACCGGCTCGCTGCTGCTCCTCGCCCTCACCGGGATCTGCGTCGGGACGTACGCCTGGCTCGACCCGACGGCTCCGCAGGTGCTCGCGCTGCCGATGCTCGGCGTGGGCGTCTCGGTGGCGGTCCTCGGGCTCGTCAGCGCCGGGCGACGGGTGCAGCGCACCCGCTACCGGCCCGACGCGTGGCGCGGCGCCGAGCTGTTCACGGTCGGCGTGGGCGTCGCGGTCGCCGTGCTGGGCTGGTACGTCGCCCACACCCAGCTCGTCGTCGCCTACCCGGGCGTGGACGTCGTCCCGTTCCTGTCCCCGCTCGCCCTCGCGTGCGGCGTGCTCGGCACGCTCCCCGCGATCGCCACGCCGGTGCCCGCCAGCGCCCCCGTCCGGCAGGAGGTGACCGCATGAGCGGCCACGCCGTCATCGAGCTGCGCGACATCGGCTTCCGCTACGACCGGGACCAGGTGCTGCGCGGGGTGGACCTCGCCCTCGAGGAGGGCGAGCTCGTGCTCGTCTCGGGGCGAACGGGTGTCGGCAAGTCCACGCTGCTGGGGGTCGTCACCGGCCTCGTCCCGCGCTTCACCGGTGGGGTCCTCACTGGTGACGTCCTGCTCGACGGGCGGAGCATCGTCCACCAGCCACCGCGTGAGCGCGCCCACCTCGTCGGCTACGTCGGGCAGGACCCGCTCGCCGGTTTCGTCGCCGACACGGTCGAGGAGGAGCTGGCCTACGGCATGGAGCAGCTCGGCACCGCGCCGGAGACCATGCGGCGCCGGGTGGAGGAGACCCTCGACCTGCTCGGCATCGCCGACCTCCGCGCGCGTGACCTGCGCACCCTCTCCGGCGGCCAGCAGCAGCGGGTCGCGATCGGGGCGGTGCTCACCACCCACCCGCGCGTGCTCGTCCTGGACGAGCCCACGTCGGCCCTCGACCCGACGGCGGCCGAGGACGTGCTCGCGACGATCACGCGGCTGGTCCACGACCTCGGCCTGACGGTGCTCCTCGCCGAGCACCGGCTCGAGCGGGTGGTGCCGTTCGCCGACCGGATCTGCCTGGTGACCGGCGACGGGGACATCCGGGTCGACGACCCGCACACGATCCTCCTCGACTCGCCGGTGGCCCCGCCGCTCGTCGAGCTCGGCCGCCTCGCCGACTGGGCCCCGCTGCCCCTGACCGTGCGCGACGCGCGCCGGCGGGCCCGTTCGCTGCCCGACCTCGTCGAGCCCGAGCCGACGCCGCCTCCCACGGCCGAGCCGCTGCTCGTCGCCCGCAAGGTGACGGTGGTGCACGGGTCGCACGTCGCCGTGCGCGAGGTCGACCTCACCCTGTCGGCGGGACGCGTCACCGTGCTCATGGGCCGCAACGGCTCGGGCAAGTCCAGCCTCATCTGGTCGCTCCAGGGCTCCGGGAAGCGTCGCTCGGGGACGGTCCACGTCGCCGGCGACGACCCGGCCGACCTCGCGCCGGCCCGACGGCGTACGCGCGTGGGCCTGGTGCCGCAGACGGCCGCCGACCTGCTCTACCTGGAGACCGTCGCCGAGGAGTGCGCGGCCGCCGACACCGGCGCCGAGGCGGAGCCCGGCACCTGCCGCGGCCTGCTCGACCGGCTCGCCCCCGGCATCGACGAGACCATGCACCCGCGCGACCTGTCCGAGGGCCAGCGACTCGCCCTGGCGCTGTCGATCGTGCTCGCCGCCCGGCCGCCGGTGGTGCTCCTCGACGAGCCCACCCGCGGTCTCGACTACGCCGGCAAGGCGGAGCTGGCGCGCATCGTCGCCGACCTCGCCGCCGACCACCACGCCGTGCTCCTGGCCACGCACGACGTCGAGTTCGCCGCCCACGTCGCCGACGAGGTCGTCGTGATGGCCGAGGGCGAGGTCGTGTCCAGCGGGGCGCCGCGCCGCGTGCTCGCGGAGTCGCCGTCCTTCGCCCCGCAGGTCACCAAGGTCCTCGGGCCGCCGTGGCTGGTCGTCGAGGAGGTCGCCGCGGCGATGCGCGCACGCGTCGAGGAGCGACGCGCATGAGCATCCTCGAACGCACCCGGAGCGCCCGCACCCGGACGCCGGCACCGCCGGTCGCCCTCCCGATCGGCCCGCGCACGGCCGCGGTGCTGGTCCTCGCCTCCCTCGCGGGCCTGATGATGCTGTGCTGGCCGCTCCTGCTCGCGGCGCAGCCCGGTGAGCGGGTCGAGCCGCCCTTCATCTTCCTCGCGCTGCTCCCGCTCGTCATGGTGGTCGTGCTCGCCGAGATGGGCGAGGGCGGCATGGACTCGCGCGTGCTGGCCGTGCTCGGCGTCCTGTCCGCGATCAACGCGGTGATGCGCGGGCTCGGCGCCGGGACGGCGGGCATCGAGATGGTGTTCTTCCTGCTGGTCCTGGGCGGGCGGGTCTTCGGCGCCGGGTTCGGCTTCGCGCTGGGCTGCACGTCGCTGTTCGCCTCGGCGCTGCTCACCGCGGGCGTGGGGCCGTGGCTGCCGTTCCAGATGATCTGCGCGGCCTGGGTCGGCATGGGTGCGGGCCTGCTGCCCCGCCGGGTCGGCGGCCGCGCCGAGATCGCGATGCTCGTCGCCTACGCGGTCGTCGCCTCCTACCTCTACGGGCTGCTGATGAACCTCAGCTTCTGGCCCTTCACGCTCGGCATCGTGGTGCCGGGCCACGAGGGCTCGCTGGCCTACGTGGCCGGAGCGCCGGTGCTGGAGAACGCGCACCGCTTCCTCATCTACACGCTCCTGACCTCGACCGGCGGCTGGGACACCGGGCGGGCGATCACCACCGGCGTCGCCATCGTGGTGCTCGGGCCGGCGATCCTCACCACGCTCCGCCGAGCGGCGCGCCGGGCCGTCGTACGTCCGGGCTGATCCGTCAGGGCCGGACGCGGAGGATGCGGTCGTCGGCGGGCACCGGCTCGCCACGCCCGTCGCGGTTGGACGTCGTCAGCCAGAGCAGCCCGTCGGGCGCGGTGGCGACGGTGCGCAGCCGCCCGTACTCCTCGGTGAAGAACGCCTTGGGCCTCGACGCCGTGCCGTCGGCGGACACCGCGATGCGCCACAGCCGCTGACCGCGCAGCCCGGCCATCCACAGGTGCCCGTCGGCGAAGGCCAGCCCGCTCGGGGAGGCCTGGTCGACGGGCCAGACCAGCTGGGGGTCGACGTACGACGCGTCCCCGCCGGCGCCCTCGACCCGCGGCCAGCCGTAGTTGCCGCCCTTCTCGACCAGGTTGAGCTCGTCCCACTCGGAGTCGCCGAACTCCGAGGCCCACAGGCGTCCCTCGTCGTCCCAGGCCAGGCCCTGCACGTTGCGGTGGCCGAGCGACCAGACGGGGGAGTCGGGGTCGGGGTTGCCGGGTGCGGGCCGACCGTCGGTCGTGATGCGGAGGATCTTGCCGGCCAGGCTCTGCGGGTCCTGGGCCAGCTCGGGGTCACCGGTCTCGCCGGTCGTGACGTAGAGGTGGCCGTCCGGACCGAAGGCGATCCGCCCGCCGTCGTGGATGAAGCCCGCCGGGATGCCGTCGAGGACGACCGTCGTGCGACCCAGCCGCGTGCCGTCGAGCTCGGCGCGGACCACCCGGTTGTCGGTGCCGGTGGTCAGGTAGAGGTAGAGGGTCCGGTCGGTGTCGAAGGCGGGGGAGACGGCGACGCCGAGGAGGCCCGCCTCGCCCTGCGGGACCGCGCCGGAGACGGTTCCCAACGGGGTCACCCGGCCGTCGTCGCCGACGCGGACGACGCGTCCGGAGATGCGCTCGGTGACCACGGCTGCGCCGTCGGGGAGGAAGTCCACGCCCCACGGCACCTCGAGGCCCTCGACGAGGGTGTCGGCCACCTCGGGCGGTCCGCCGCGTCCGGGGGAGCCGGGCTCCGTCTCGGAATCCGTCTCCGGATCTTCCTCACCGTCGCTGGGCGTCGGCTGGCTCGGCAGGTCGGTGGGCTGGGTGACCCGGGGGATCGGCTCGGCGTCGGGGCTCGAGCAGCCCGAGGCCGCTCCCAGCGAGAGGACCAGCGTGCCGAGGGCCAGTCGCGATCTCATGTGGCCAGTGTGCCGGGTGCCGCCGAACGCTCCTCGCCGCGCGGACCGCGCGGACCGGGCGGCCCGCCGGTGCTCGCCCCGGAGCGCGTCGCGCCGATCGAGGCGGCCACGACGCAGGCGATGGCGAGCCACTGCAGCGGGGACAGGTGCTCCTGGAGCACGACGATGGCGGCGAGCGCGGCGGCGGCCGGTTCGAGGCTCATCAGGATCCCGAAGACCGCAGGACGCAGGCTGCGCAGCGCGACGAGCTCACAGCTGTAGGGGATGACCGAGCTGAGCAGCCCCACCAGCGCGCCGATCAGCAGCACCCGGCCGTCCCACAGCGACGTACCCGCCGACAGCAGCGCCGGCAGCGTCATCCCGGCCGCGGCCACGATGCTCGCCACCGCCAGCCCGTCGAAACCGGCCCACCGCCGGCCGGTGCTCGCGCTGAGCAGGATGTAGGCCGCCCAGGCCGCGCCGGCGAGGAGGGCGTAGGCGACACCGACCAGGTCGAGCCCCGTGCGCTGGAAGCCGAGGAGGGCGACCCCGATGCCCGCCAGCAGCACCCACAGGAGGTCGCGGACGCGCCGGGAGCCGATGACTGCCAGGGTGAGCGGGCCGATGAACTCGATCGTCACCGCGATGCCGAGCGGGATGCGGGAGAAGGACTGGTAGATCGCCCAGTTCATCGTGGCGAGGCTGGCGCCGAAGGCGAGCACGACGAGCCAGTCGCGTCGCGTGCGGCCGCTGAACCGCGGCCGCGCGATCACCGCGAGCACGAGCGCACTGGTCACCAGCCGCAGCCACACCATCGCGGTGGGGGAGATCTCGCCGAACAGGCCCTTCGCGATCGCGGCGCCGAGCTGGACCGACAGGATCCCGACGAGGACGAGGCCGACGGGGCCGAGCAGGGTCTGGCTCGGTCGCTGGGTCACCGGGCAAGCCTATTCAGCCCGGTTCGCCGTCCTCGAGGCTGTCCAGTGCCCGGCGGGCGTGACGCCCCTCGGCGGCGAAATAGTCGAGCCCCCAGTCGGCGACCAGCGAGGGGAACCGGAAGGGTTCTCCCGGCCGGTCCGCGCCGCGGAGCGCCTCGCGGACCTCGGCGAGGTCGGTGCGGGCGCGCTCGAGCTCGTCGAGGTAGTCGAGCAGCATCCGCCGGGTCTGCTCGGGCTCGCTCGCGTGGCCGATCAGCAGCCGCAGCAGCACGGTGTGCTTGAGGACGGGGAAGCCCGCCGGCGTCTGGTCCATCCAGTCCCGGAGCGCCTGCTGCCCGGCGTCGGTGATGGCGTACGTCGTCACCTCGCGGCCGCCGTCCGGGCGGGCGTCTGCCCGGACGAGTCCGAGGCCGGTGAGGCGCCGCAGCTCGGTGTAGATCTGGCTCATGGCCGGCGAGACCCAGTAGAAGCGCAGCGTGACGTCGGCGCGCTGCTTGACCTCGTACCCCGTCAGCTCGTCGCCGAACGTGAGGAGGCCGAGGATCGCGTAGCCCGTCACCGGGACGTCTTGACTCATGGCCCTCCGAGAGTAGTGTTCCTAATCGGAATAGTCATGCTCCCTCGGCGCCCAAGGAGGCACTGATGTCGCGCACGCTGCTCATGGTCGGCACCCGCAAGGGCATGTGGCTCGGGACGTCCGACGAGCATCGTTCGTCGTGGGACTGGACGGGGCCGCACTTCCCGATGGAGGAGGTCTACTCCGTCATGGTCGACACCCGCGGCACTACGCCGCGGCTGCTCGCCGGTGCCTCGTCGAGCTGGCTCGGGCCTCAGGTGTGGCGCTCTGACGACCTCGGTGCCTCCTGGGACGAGACCCCCAACGGCGCGGCCCGCTTCCCCGAGGACACGGGCGCCACGCTCGCCCGGGTGTGGCAGCTGCAGCCGGGCCCGGCGCCCGACGGGGGCGACGGCGTGGTCTGGGCGGGCACCGAGCCCGGCGCGATCTTCCGCTCGGAGGACCGGGGCGAGACGTTCTCGCTCGTCCGTGGCCTCTGGGACCACCCGCACCGCCCGGAGTGGAACGAGGGCTTCGGCGGGCAGGCCTTCCACACGATCCTGCCGCACCCCTCCGATCCCTCGCGCGTGCTCGCTGCGCTGTCGACGGGCGGTGTCTACGTCACCGACGACGGTGGCGCGTCGTGGAGGGCGTCCAACACCGGAGTGAAGGCGGAGTTCTTCCCAGGTGAGCGCAACTACCCGGAGTTCGGGCAGTGCGTGCACAAGGTGGCGCGCGACGCTGTCGACCCCGAGCGGCTCTACCTGCAGAACCACGGCGGCGTCTACCGCTCCGACGACGGCGGTGCGACGTGGCAGGACATCGCCCCGGGCCTGCCGACGGAGTTCGGCTTCGCCATGGTCGCGCACCCCCATCGCGCGGACACGGCCTACAACTTTCCCATCACCGGGGCCGAGGCCCGCTGGCCCGTCGACGGCAGGGCGCGGGTCTACCGCACCACCGACGCCGGCTCGTCCTGGCAGCCCCTGGGTGACGGGATCCTCCCCGACGGCTACTTCACCGCCGTCATGCGCGACGCGATGTGCGCCGACGACCACGACCAGCCCGGTCTCTACTTCGGCGGCCGCAACGGCGGCGTCTGGGCCTCCCCCGACGAGGGCGAGTCCTGGCGCGAGATCCACAAGGACCTCCCGGACGTCCTCGTCGTCCGCGCCGCGCGGCTCGGTTGACACGCCCCGACGGAGGACCAGCGTCTTGCCATGACCGACTTCTCGCTCTCGCGCCACATCCGCATCGAGGCGCCCGCAGACCGCGTCCACGCCCTGCTCGACGACTTCCGCGAGTGGCAGAAGTGGTCGCCGTGGGAGGGCGTCGATCCCAACCTCCGACGCGACTACTCCGGTCCCGACCACGGCGTCGGGTCGACGTACCACTGGGCCGGCAACAAGAAGGCCGGCGAAGGGGAGATGACGATCACCGGGTCCACGCCGACCTCGGTCGTCGTCGACCTGGTCTTCCTCAAGCCGTTCAAGGCCACCAACGTCACGCGCTTCGACCTCGTCCCGACCGGCGACGCGACCGACGTCACCGATGTCACCTGGACGATGACCGGCACCCGCAGCGCCGCCATGTCGGTGGCGGGACGGCTCTTCTTCGACAGGGCGATCGGCAAGGACTTCGACCGCGGCCTCGCCGCCCTCAAACGCGAGTCCGAGCGCGCGTCCTGACGCCACCCGTGCGTGAACCGCGAGTCACTCACGGACTTCGATCCCGTCGCGACCCCGGCCCCGCACTCCCGACGCCACGAGCCGGTTCTTGCCGGTGAGTCGCTCAGGGACTCACCGGCAACAGCGCGGTCGGGGCGGTGCGGGGGCGGCACGGGCCGACCCAAGCGGGCCGCGAGGTGTCCACAGGGCGACGAACCCGCGGTTCTGACGGGCGTCTGTGGACGAGGGCGGTCCGGTGTCGGTGTCGGGGCCTGGACTGGAGGTACGAGGCGCTCGACCGCGGGTGCCGGACTGACGGGGGGTTGACCCGATGGGCGACATGGGCGGATCTGATGGAGCTGACGGAACGGACGGGACGGAGGGGCCGGACGGGGTGAAGGACGGCGGCGAGCTGCTCGAGGAGGGGGAGATCGACCGGTCGACCTGGGACTCGATGGCGAACTGGACGCAGGCCGAGCGGGACTACTGGTTCATGGGGCCGTTCGACGGCGGGCTCCCAGGCATGATCCGGCGCATCAGGAGGATCCTGGACGTCTCGCAGCGGGGTCTCGCGGCGCTTCTGAAGGTGTCCCAGTCGGTGGTGGCGCGGTGGGAGACCGGTCGCACGAGCCCCCGAGCGTGCGTGGTGGAGCAGCTGCTGCGGATGGCCCGGCTGCGGGCGACGGTCCACGACGAGCAGGGCGAGGTGGTGGGTCCGATGCGTGCCGACGGTGCCCGGACCCACGCCGGCAGCCGCTATCCCGCTCACGTGGACCTGCGGGCGAGGGGGTGGTGGGTGCCGCGCCGGTTGCGGTCGATGACCTCGGTCGAGGCGTTCGCCTGTCGCGACCGGTCGAGGCTGGTCGGTGACCCGGCCATCCACTACAACGCCTCGCCCTTCTGGAAGGCGGTCGAGCGGGAGCTGCACGGCATCCCGGACGACCATCCCGCGGTGCACCAGCTCGCCGCCGAGGTGCGGTACCTGGACGAGCGCCGCGAGGAGCGATGCCGCCCGCGAGCCGCGTGAGCCGCGTGAGCCGCCACAGGATCGAGGTGAGACAGGACGCGGAGACGCCAGGCGCGCCCACTAACCTGCAGGCATGACCCACGCAGCCGACGGACCCGACATCAAGCCTCGCAGCCGCGACGTCACCGACGGGCTCGAGAAGGCTGCGGCCCGGGGCATGCTCCGGGCGGTCGGGATGGGTGACGACGACTGGGAGAAGCCGCAGATCGGCGTGGCGTCGAGCTGGAACGAGATCACCCCCTGCAACCTCTCGCTCGACCGGCTCGCCAAGGCCGTGAAGAACGGCGTGCACGCGGCCGGAGGGTTCCCGCTCGAGTTCGGGACGATCTCCGTCTCCGACGGCATCTCCATGGGCCACGAGGGCATGCACTTCTCGCTCGTCAGCCGCGAGGTCATCGCCGACTCCGTCGAGACCGTGATGATGGCCGAGCGCCTCGACGGCTCGGTGCTGCTCGCCGGGTGCGACAAGTCCCTGCCCGGGATGCTCATGGCCGCGGCCCGGCTCGACCTGGCCAGCGTCTTCCTCTACGCCGGCACGATCATGCCGGGGCAGGTCGACGGCAAGGACGTGACCATCATCGACGCCTTCGAGGCCGTCGGTGCCTGCCTGGCCGGCAAGATCAGCCGCGAGAAGGTCGACGAGATCGAGCGCGCGATCTGCCCGGGCGAGGGCGCCTGCGGCGGGGCGTACACCGCCAACACGATGGCCAGCGTCGCCGAGGCGCTCGGCATGTCCCTGCCCGGCAGCTCGAGCCCGCCGGCGGTGGACCGCCGTCGCGACGGCTTCGCGCACAAGTCCGGCGAGGCCGTCGTCGGGATGCTGCGCCAGGGCATCACCGCCCGCCAGATCATGACCCGCCCGGCCTTCGAGAACGCGATCGCGATGGCGATGGCGCTCGGCGGCTCGACCAACGCCGTGCTCCACTTGCTGGCCATCGCCCGCGAGGCCGAGGTCGACCTGACGCTCGACGACTTCACCCGCATCGGCCGCACCGTCCCGCACCTGGCCGACATGAAGCCGTTCGGCCGCTTCGTGTGGACCGACTTCGACCGCGTCGGCGGCATCCCGGTCCTGCTGCGGGCGCTGCTGGACGCCGGCCACCTGCACGGCGACGTGCTCACCTGCACGGGCAAGACCATGGCCGAGAACCTCGCCGACCTCGACCCCAAGCCGCTCGACGGCGAGATCCTGCGCCAGCTCGACCGGCCGATCCACGCCACCGGCGGGCTGACCATCCTCAAGGGCACGCTGGCCCCCGAGGGCGCGGTCGTGAAGAGCGCCGGCTTCGACGACTCCACCTTCACCGGCACCGCCCGGGTCTTCGACGGCGAGCGCAAGGCGCTCGACGCGCTGGCCGAGGGCGCCATCACCGCCGGCGACGTCGTCGTCATCCGCTACGAGGGACCCAAGGGCGGTCCGGGGATGCGCGAGATGCTCGCCATCACCGGCGCGATCAAGGGCGCCGGCCTGGGCAAGGACGTCCTGCTCATCACCGACGGCCGCTTCTCGGGCGGCACGACCGGCCTCTGCGTCGGCCACATCGCCCCCGAGGCGAGCGACGGCGGACCCATCGCGTTCCTCCGTGACGGCGACCAGATCACGCTCGACGTGGCCAACATGACGCTCGACGTGCACGTCGACGAGGCCGAGCTCGCCGCCCGCGCCGAGGGGTGGGAGCCGCTCCCGCCGAAGTACACCCGCGGCGTGCTCGGCAAGTACCGCAAGGTCGTCCAGAGCGCCGCCCACGGCGCGGTCTGCTACTGACGCCCGGCCCGCCGGACGGACCGGGGCGGCGATAGGTTGCCGTGGTGACGACCGCAGCAGAGCTCGACGCCGCCGACCCGCTCGCCCGCTTCCGGGACCGCTTCGTCGGGGCCGACACCGACCTCGTCTACTTCGACGGCAACTCCCTGGGGCGCCCCGTGGCGGCGACGGCGGGCCGGCTCGCCGCGTTCGTCGAGCAGGACTGGGGCGGGCGCCTGATCCGTGGCTGGGACGAGCAGTGGATGGGCCTGCCGACGACGCTCGGCGACGACCTGGCCCGGATCTGCCTCGGCGCCGCCGCCGGGCAGACGGCGGTCGGCGACTCCACCACGGTGTGGCTCTACAAGCTGATGCGCGCCGCCGTGGACCACGCCGTGCGCACCGACGCGGCCCGCACGGAGATCGTCATCGACACCGACAACTTCCCGACCGACCGCTACGTCGCCGAGGGCATCGCCGCCGAGCGCGGCCTCACCCTGCGCTGGATCGACGTCGACACCTCCGCGGGCGTCACCGCCGACCAGCTCCGCGAGGCCGTCGGCGAGCGCACCGCCCTGGTCGTCCTCAACCACGTCGCCTACCGCTCGGCCTGGCTCGCCGACGCCCCCGAGCTCACCCGGATCTGCCACGACGCCGGTGCGCTCGTGCTGTGGGACCTGTGCCACTCGGCGGGGGCGGTCCCGGTCGCCCTCGACGAGTGGGACGCGGACCTGGCCGTCGGCTGCACCTACAAGTACCTCAACGGCGGGCCCGGGTCGCCGGCCTTCGGCTACGTCAACGCGCGCCTGCACGGAGAGCTCACCCAGCCGATCCAGGGCTGGATGGGCCACGCCGACCCGTTCCTGATGGGACCGGGCTACGCCCCGGCTCCCGGCATCCGGAGGTTCATCTCGGGCACCCCGCCGATCCTCGGCATGGTCGCGATGCGCGACATGCTCGACCTGGTCGAGGAGGCCGGCATCGAGGCGATCCGCGCCAAGTCCGTCGCCCTGACGTCCTACGCCGTCGAGCTCGCCGACGCGACGCTGCCCGAGGTCACGCTCGCCTCTCCGCGCGACCCCGCGCTGCGTGGCGGGCACGTCACGCTGCACCACGAGCGGATGCGCGAGGTCACCGCGATGCTGTGGGAGCGCGACGTGATCCCCGACTACCGCGACCCAGGCGGCCTGCGCATCGGCCTGTCCCCGCTGTCCACCTCCTTCGACGAGGTCGAGCGCGGCGTCGCCGCGGTGGCGGAGGCGCTGCGATGACCGGGCCGGTGGGGGTGCGGCTCTCGGCGACCCGGACCCGGGCGACCAACGACCACGGCCAGCCGCTGGGGCGACCCGTCGAGTGGACGGGGGCGATTGCACCGACCAAGGACGTGGTGCTCGAGGGCAGGGGGGTCCGCCTCGAGCCGATCGGGCCGCAGCACGTCGACGACCTGTTCACCGCGCTGTGCCGTGAGGCGGACGACCCGCTGTGGACCTACTTCGTGTGGGAGCGGCCGCGGACCCGCGAGGAGCTGGCGGCGATCGTCGACGACATGGTCGAGGCGCCGGCCGTGGTGTCCTTCGCGATCGTGGCACGGGAGACCGACGCGGCGGTCGGCTTCTGCTCGCTGATGCGCATCGACCCGGCGATGGGCTCGATCGAGGTCGGCGGGATCATCTACGGCCGCCAGCTGCAGCGCAGCCGCGCCGCGACCGAGGCGATGGCGCTGCTGATGCGGCACGCCTTCGACGACCTCGGCTACCGGCGCTACGAGTGGAAGTGCGACAGCCTCAACGGCCCGTCGCGGCGTGCCGCGATCCGGCTCGGCTTCATCTGGGAGGGCCGCTTCCGCAACGCGCTCGTCTACAAGGGCCGCAACCGCGACACCGACTGGTTCTCGATCACCGACCTCGAGTGGCCGCGCGTGCGCGCGGCGCTCGATGCGTGGCTCGACGACGGCAACTTCGACGACGCGGGGCGCCAACGCACCCGCCTGGCCGCCCGACCGCCGGCGCCCGACCAGCAGGAATCCCAGCAGGAGGCATGAGATGGACCAGCGCGTCAGCTTCATCACCCTCGTCGTGACCGACCTCGACGCCACCCGCCGTTTCTACGTCGACGGCCTGGGCTGGGAGCCAGCGCTCGACGTGCCGGGGGAGGTGCTGATGTTCCCGGTCGCGGAGAAGGTCGTGCTGAGCCTGTGGACCGAGAGCGGCTTCGTCGCCGAGGTCGGCCAGGCGCCGGCGCGCGGCGGCGTACCGCCGGTCACGCTGTCGCACAACCTCGCCACCCCGCAGGGCGTCGACACCGTCCTCGAGCAGGCCCGCGCCGCCGGCGCGTCGCAGGTCGGCGAGGCGAGCGAGCGGGACTGGGGCGGCTACTCGGGCTACTTCGCCGATCCCGACGGCTTCCGCTGGGAAGTGGCCTACAACCCCGGCGAGATCGGGCAGTCTGTGCTCCCGTGAGCGCCGTCATCACCGGGAGCACCGGACACGCCGTCCCCGGCTGGGACGACTACTTCCTCGGCATCGCCGACGCCGTCGCGGCCCGTGCCAAGTGCACGCGACGTCGGGTGGGCGCCGTCCTCACGATCGACCACCGCATCATCGCCACCGGCTACAACGGTGCCGCGCCCGGCGAGGACGACTGCCTCGCAGGTGCGTGCCCGCGAGGCAAGCTGGGGTACGACGACGTGCCGGGGCTGGGCGACTACGACCGGCCCGGCACGCCCGGCTTCTGCATCGCAATCCACGCCGAGGTCAACGCGCTGCTCTTCGCCACGCGCGACACCAAGGGCGCTACCGCCTACATCACCGACCCGCCGTGCCCGGGCTGCCGCAAGGCGCTCGCCGCGGCCGGCGTCGTACGCGCGGTCTGGCCCGGTGGCGAGCACGACCGCGAGGGCCTCACGACCTGGGGCTGACCCACACCAGCTCGCCCGACTCCCACATCGCCAGCGCCACCGGCACCAGGCTCGCCGTCGCCTCGGACGGCGCGAGCCCGGCGAGCTCGTCGGTGTGCTCGGCCCCGTAGGCCTGCCCGGCGGCGTTGTTGTGCTCGTCGGCGCGGGAGTCGCGGCGGTTGGGCGACCCGGCCTCCTGGGCCATGGCGATCGAGCGGGCCGCGTCGAGCCCGAAGCGCGCCGTCAGCGCGGCCTGCCACATGAAGTGCCGCATCGCGTTGCTGCGTCCCGGGACGCCGCGGCCGTGCTGGGCGGCCGCGGCAAGCGCGGCTCGCGAGATCCGCAGCACCTCGAAGGCGCCGGACGGTCCGAGGCCCGCCTGCAGCGCCGCGGTGTAGAGCCGCGGCACCCCCGTGCCTGCGTGGATGGCCTGCTGCACGGCGTCACCGAAACCCATGGACACACAGTGACAGACTCGGACCATGGCTCGACCACTCCGCTTCCCGGCCCCGCTCCGCCCCGGCGACCGCATCGCGGTGACCGCGCCGTCCGCCGGCGTCGGGGGCCCCTCGGCGGCGCGGATCGACTTCTGCCTGGACTGGCTGCGCGGTCGCGGCTACGACGTCGTGGTGGGGGAGTGCCTCTACGGCGACGGCCTCACCTCGGCACCCGCGGAGCAGCGCGCCGCCGAGCTGACCCGCATGCTGGCCGACCCCGACATCCACTGCGTGGTGCCGCCTTGGGGCGGCGAGACCGCCATCGACATGGTCGACCTGCTCGACTGGGACGCGCTCGCCGACGCCGAGCCGACCTGGCTGGTGGGCTACTCCGACCTCTCGACGCTCCTCGTGCCGATCACCACCCGCCTCGGCTGGGCGACGGTCCACGGCGACAACCTCGCTGACACGCCCTACGGCGTCCCGGACGGGCTGCTGCACTGGCTCGACCTGGTCGGCGGGCCGGGTCCGTTCGTGCAGCGCGACTCCGGCCTGGTGGCCGAGTGGGTCCGGTTCGAGGAGGACCCGCAGGCCACCGAGTGGAAGCACGTGCGCGAGGGCCGCTGGGAGGTCCAGGGCGGCGGCAGCCTGGACGTGACCGGCCGGCTGGTGGGCGGGTGCACCGAGACGATCGTCAACCTCGCCGGCACGCCGTACGGCGACGTGCGCGCGTGGGCCGAGGCGCTGGACGAGCCCACCATCGTCTACGTCGAGGCGTGCGAGGAGCACGCCGTCAGCATCGACCGCTACCTGCACTCCCTGCGACTCGCCGGGTGGTTCGACCGGGCGGCTGCCGTGCTCGTCGGTCGGACCAACGCCCCCGACCACGCCGACCTCACCCAGCGCGAGGCCGTGCTCGACGCCCTCGGCCGGCTCGACCTGCCGATCGTGTGGGACCTGGAGATCGGCCACGTGCCGCCGCACCTGCCGCTCGTCAACGGGGCGCTGGCCCGGGTCGTCGTCGACGGCGACACCCGGGAGATCACCCAGACCCTGGCCTGATCCCGCGCGATCCGACCCGGCCGGGCCCCGCCGGGGGTGGTCGCCGTCGGTCGACGGTGGCAGGGTCGGGTCCATGAGCGACGCGACCACCGACCCGAAGGCACGCCTGAGCCACGACCAGATCCTCGAGGCCGGGCTCGACGACTGGCGCAAGGTGCTCGACCGGCTGAAGGCCCGTTTCCGCACCGGCGACTTCGCGACCGGCGTCGCCCTGGTGGACCGGATCGGGGCCGCGGCCGACGAGGCAGACCATCATCCCGACGTCTCGCTCACCTATCCCGAGGTCATCGTCACGCTGTCGAGCCACGACGTCGGCGGCATCACCAGCCGCGACGTCGAGCTCGCCCGCCGGATCAGCGGCTTCGCGGCCGAGCTGGGAGCCGCCGCCGACACCTCCGGGCTGACCGACCTCGAGCCCGCGCTCGACACCGCCGCCGGTGAGCGGCTCGGCGGCTTCTACGCCGCCCTCCTCGGCGCCGAGGCCGGGCCCGGCGGCATCGTCGACGCGAGCGGGCAGGTGCCGGGCGTCTGGTTCCAGTCGCCCGACGAGGGCGGCGGCGCGGCGCTGCCTCCGCAGGATCCCGAGCAGCGCTGGCACCTCGACGTGTGGGTGCCCCACGACGAGGGGGAGCGCCGCCTCGAGGCCGTGCTCGCGGCCGGAGGCCGGTTGGTCAGCGACGCCGAGGCGCCGTCGTACTGGGTGGTGGAGGACGCCGACGGCAACCGCTCGTGCATCTGCACCCCGCTCGACCGGGGCTGACGGCGCCTGCCGAGCCACATTCCGAGACTCGCGTTCCAGATACTGGGACGCCTGTCACACTTGCTTGACGCCGGACCACCCCGGCGACGACGGTTGTCGCATGCGCACCGAGATTCTTGTACGCACGCGACGCGTGAGCTGAGGCCGGCCGGCCAACGCACGCGCGTCACCCCTCGTCGCCCACCGGGCCGAGGGGTTTTTTCATGGGCTCATCAGTGGACACCGCAGACGCAGGAGAGAAGGACATGACGGAGCAGGGCGCACAGGGAAGCGGGTCGGTCACGGGCGCACAGAGCCTGGTGACGTCCCTCGAGGCGGCCGGTGTCACCGACATCTTCGGCATCCCCGGCGGCGCGATCCTCCCCGCCTACGACCCCCTGATGGACTCGACCCGGATCCGGCACATCCTGGTCCGCCACGAGCAGGGCGCCGGCCACGCCGCCCAGGGCTACGCCGCCGCGACCGGCCGGGTGGGCGTCTGCATGGCGACCTCGGGCCCGGGCGCGACCAACCTGGTCACGCCGCTCGCCGACGCCCACATGGACTCGGTGCCGATGGTGGCCGTGACCGGCCAGGTCGCGGCGTCGATGATCGGCACCGACGCCTTCCAGGAGGCCGACATCCGCGGCATCACGATGCCGATCACCAAGCACAACTTCCTGGTCACCGACCCGGCCGACATCCCGCACACCATCGCCGAGGCCTTCCACATCGCCTCGACCGGGCGACCCGGCCCGGTGCTGGTCGACGTGGCCAAGTCGGCCCTCCAGGCGCAGACCACCTTCGCCTGGCCCGACGAGCTGAACCTGCCGGGCTACCGGCCCGTGACCACGCCGCACGCCAAGCAGATCAAGGAGGCCGTGCGCCTGATCCGCGAGGCCCGGCGGCCGGTGCTCTACGTCGGCGGTGGCGTCATCCGCTCCGGCGCGCACCGCGAGCTCGCCCAGCTGGCGGCGCTGACCGGGATCCCCGTCGTCACCACGCTCATGGCGCGCGGCGCCTTCCCCGACAGCAACCCCCAGCACCTCGGCATGCCGGGCATGCACGGCACCGTCGCCGCGGTCGCCGGCCTGCAGAAGAGCGACCTGATCATCAGCCTCGGCGCGCGCTTCGACGACCGCGTCACCGGCAACCTCGACTCCTTCGCACCGGGCGCGCTGGTGATCCACGCCGACATCGACCCGGCCGAGATCGGCAAGAACCGCCACGCCGACGTGCCGATCGTCGGTGACTGCAAGGAGGTCATCGCCCAGCTCGTCGCGCTGCTGCAGGCAGAGGGCGCCGACGGCGACTACGAGGGGTGGATCACCTTCCTGGCCGGGGTCAAGAAGCGCTACGCGCTGGGCTACGACGCCCCGACCGACGGCTCCCTCGCCCCGCAGTACGTCCTCGAGCGGCTCAGCCACATCGCCGGGCACGACTCGATCTACGTCGCCGGCGTCGGCCAGCACCAGATGTGGGCGGCCCAGTTCGTCGAGTACGAGAAGCCCAACACCTGGATCAACTCCGGCGGCCTCGGCACGATGGGCTTCTCCGTGCCCGCCGCCATGGGCGCCAAGGTCGGGATGCCCGACACCACGGTGTGGGCCATCGACGGTGACGGCTGCTTCCAGATGACCAACCAGGAGCTCGCGACCTGCGCGATCAACGACATCCCCATCAAGGTCGCGATCATCAACAACGAGTCGCTCGGCATGGTCCGGCAGTGGCAGACGCTCTTCTACAACGAGCGCTACTCCAACACCGACCTGCACTCCAAGCGCATCCCCGACTTCGTCAAGCTCGCCGACGCCTACGGCTGCGTGGGCCTGGCCTGCGAGTCGCCCGACGCCGTCGACGCCACGATCGAGAAGGCGATGGCGATCGACGACCAGCCGGTCGTGGTCGACTTCCGCGTCCACCGTGACGCGATGGTGTGGCCCATGGTCGCCGCGGGCACCAGCAACGACGAGATCAAGTACGCACGCGACCTGGCGCCGCAGTACGAGGACGTCCAGGACGACTGGGAGGTCCGGGCATGAGCAACAAGCACACGCTGAGCGTGCTGGTGGAGAACAAGCCGGGCGTCCTCGCCCGCATCGCCAGCCTCTTCTC
Source organism: Nocardioides pinisoli (assembly GCF_024199985.1). Lineage (GTDB taxonomy): Bacteria > Actinomycetota > Actinomycetes > Propionibacteriales > Nocardioidaceae > Nocardioides > Nocardioides pinisoli. The sequence continues at coordinate 19,059 of NZ_JANARS010000005.1, read as the reverse complement.
CCGCCGCGGCTTCAACATCGACAGCCTGGCGGTGGGTCCCACCGAGCACCCCGAGGTGTCGCGGATGACCATCGTGGTCAACGTCGACGAGTCGCCGCTCGAGCAGGTCACCAAGCAGCTCAACAAGCTCGTCGAGGTGATCAAGATCGTCGAGCTCGACGGCCAGGCCTCGGTCAACCGGGAGCTGCTCCTGGTCAAGGTGCGCGCCGACGCCACCACCCGTGGCGCGGTGCTCGACGCCGTCCAGCTCTTCCGGGCCAAGGTCGTCGACGTCGCCCCCGACGCGGTGACGGTGCAGGCCGTCGGCAACGCCGACAAGCTCGCCGACCTGCTGCGCGTCCTCGAGCCCTTCGGGATCCGCGAGCTGGTGCAGTCGGGCATGGTCGCCATCGGGCGCGGCTCGCGCTCGATCAGCGAGCGCACGCACCGCCCCGTCGCCGTACCCGCCCCCGTGTCCGCCATCGCCACCTGATCCAGATCTCGATACGCCGCTCGTTCCTCGCGGCTACTCGATCACCGAGAGATACACCCAACATGAAGGAGAGCCCCCAGTGGCTGAGATGTTCTACGACGACGACGCCGACCTGAGCCTGATCCAGGGCAAGAACGTCGCGGTGATCGGCTACGGCAGCCAGGGCCACGCCCACGCGCTGTCGCTGCGCGACTCCGGCGTCGACGTCCGGATCGGGCTGCAGCCCGGCTCGAAGAGCCGGGACAAGGCCGAGGCCGAGGGCCTGCGCGTGCTCACCCCGCGCGAGGCGGCCGAGGAGTCCGACCTGATCGTGATCCTCGCCCCCGACCAGCACCAGCGCAAGCTCTACGCCGAGGAGATCGAGCCGGCGCTGACGCCCGGCGACACGCTCGTCTTCGGCCACGGCTTCAACATCCGCTTCGGCTACATCACCCCGCCCGAGGGCGTCGACGTCTTCATGGTCGCTCCCAAGGGCCCCGGCCACCTCGTGCGTCGCGAGTACGTCGACGGCCGCGGCGTGCCCGTGCTCGTCGCCGTCGAGAAGGACGAGTCCGGCAAGGCCTGGGACCTCGCCCTGTCCTACGCCAAGGCGATCGGCGGCCTGCGCGCCGGTGGCATCAAGACGACCTTCACCGAGGAGACCGAGACCGACCTGTTCGGCGAGCAGGCCGTGCTCTGCGGCGGCGCCTCGCAGCTGGTGATGTACGGCTTCGAGGTGCTGACCGAGGCCGGCTACCAGCCCGAGGTGGCCTACTTCGAGTGCCTCCACGAGCTCAAGCTCATCGTCGACCTGATGTACGAGGGCGGCATCGCCAAGCAGCGCTGGTCGGTGTCCGACACCGCCGAGTTCGGCGACTACGTCTCCGGCCCGCGGGTGATCACGCCCGAGGTGAAGAAGAACATGGAGGACGTGCTCGCCGACATCAAGAGCGGTGCGTTCGCCGACCGCTTCATCACCGACATGGACAACGGCTCCCCGGAGTTCACCGAGTTCCGCAGGAAGGCCGAGAGCCACCCGATCGAGCAGACCGGCCGCGAGCTCCGCAAGCTCATGGCCTGGGTGAAGTCCCACGACTCCGACTACGTCGAGGGCACCTCGGCCCGCTGAGCCAGCCCGCACCCGCGTCCGACGGCGCGCCGGCACACCACCTGGTCGCCGGCGCGCCGTCGGCGTCTCCCGGCTGCTCGCCCCGCCCGAGCAGGCGGGCGGTGCTGGCTCCCGGGCGACGGGTGCGCGACGATGCGGTCATGAGCAACACGACCACGCCCGCGTCGGGGCTGGAGCAGACCCGTCGTCTCGGCGTCGAGACGACCGGCATCGAGATCATCGAGGAGTCCGCGCGGACCGCGCGGCCCCGCGACCTGTTCTGGCCGTGGTTCGCCGCCAACGTGTCGGTGTTCGGCATCAGCTACGGCTCGTTCGTGCTGGGCTTCGGCATCTCCTTCGTCCAGGCGCTGGCCGTCACGGTGGTCGGCATCGTCGTGTCGTTCGCGCTGTGCGGCATCATCGCCATCGCCGGCAAGCGCGGCTCGGCGCCCACGATGGTGCTGAGCCGGGCGGCGTTCGGCGTCAACGGGCAGAAGGTGCCGGGCGTCGTCTCATGGCTGGTCTCCATCGGCTGGGAGACCTTCCTCGCGATCCTCGCCGTGCTCGCGACGGCCACGATCTTCGACCAGCTCGGCTGGTCGGGCGGCACCACGACGCAGGTGGTCGCCACCGTCGTCGTCGCGCTGCTCATCGTCTCGGCCAGCGTCGCCGGCTACCACGTGATCATGCGGATGCAGTCGGTGCTGACCTGGATCACCGGCATCGCCACCATCGTCTACGTCGCGCTCACCGTCGACGAGATCGACTGGTCCGCGGTGAGCGACATCCCGAACGGCAGCGTGCAGCAGATGGTCGGCGCGCTCGTCATGGTGATGACCGGCTTCGGGCTCGGCTGGATCAACATCGCCGCCGACTGGTCGCGCTACCAGCACCGCGACGCCCCGGGCGCCGCCATCGTCGGCTGGAACACCTTCGGCGGGGCGATCGCCCCCGTCCTGCTGGTCGTCTTCGGGCTCCTCCTCGCCGGCTCGTCCAGCGACCTGTCCGCCGGCATCGTCGCCGACCCGATCGGCACCCTCGGCACGCTGCTGCCCACCTGGTTCCTCGTGCCGTTCCTGCTCGCCGCGATCCTCGCGCTCGTCAGCGGCGCGGTGCTCGGCATCTACTCCTCCGGCCTGACCCTGCTGTCCCTGGGCGTGCGCATCCCGCGGCCGGCCGCGGCGTTCGTCGACGGCCTCATCCTCACCCTCGGCACGATCTGGGTGGTCTTCTTCGCCGAGGACTTCCTGGGCCCGTTCCAGAGCTTCCTCATCACCCTCGGCGTCCCGCTGGCCGCGTGGGCGGGGATCATGATCGCCGACATCGCGCTGCGCAGGCGCGACTACGACGAGGACGCGCTGTTCGACCCGTCCGGTCGCTACGGGTCGGTCGACGTCACCTCGATCGCCACGATGGTCGGCGCCTCCGTCGTCGGCTGGGGCCTCGTCGTCAACAACTTCGCCGCCGACGCCACCTGGAACAACTGGCAGGGCTTCCTGATCGAGCCGCTGGGGCTCGGCACCTACGTCGACGACCCGGCCGGCCCGTACTGGGAGGGACCGTGGGCGTACGCCAACCTCGGCGTGCTGCTCGCGCTCGTCCTGGGCTTCGGCGTGACCTACGTCGCCCGCCGGGCGACGGTGCGCCGCCAGGAGTCCTGAGCCGGGAACACCCGGATCGGCGGCCGCGTTGGGCCGGGCGTGAAGATCGAGATCTGGTCCGACGTCGTCTGCCCGTGGTGCTACATCGGCAAGCGCCGCATCGAGAACGCCCTCGCCGACTTCGAGCACGCCGACGAGGTGGAGGTGCACTGGCGCTCCTACCAGCTCGACCCCGGCGCGCCGACCGAGCCGACGGAGAGCACCACGACGATGCTGGCGCGCAAGTACGGCCAGTCGCCCGAGGGCGCCCAGCAGATGCAGGACCGGGTCGAGGCGGTCGCGGCCGAGGAGGGGCTGGTCTACCGGCTCTCCCAGACGCTGCACCTCAACACCGTCGACGCGCACCGCCTGATCCACCTCGCCCACGAGCAGGGTGGCCACGAGCTGCAGGGCCGGGTGAAGGAGGCGCTGCTCGAGGCCTACTTCACCGAGGCGCGCAACGTCGCCGACCCGGCCGTGCTGCGCGAGGTCGCCGTGGCCGCTGGACTCGACGCGACGCGGGTCGAGGAGGTCCTCGCCTCCCGCGAGTTCGAGGACGACGTGCACGCCGACGTCGCGCAGGCCCAGGCCTACGGCGCCAACGGTGTGCCGTTCTTCGTCGTGGACCAGAAGTACGGCGTCTCCGGCGCGCAGCCGACGGAGGTCTTCACGCAGGTGCTCGAGCGGGCGTGGGCGGAGTCGCGCCCGGCGATCGAGGTGCTCGCGACCGGCAGCGCGGACGGGCAGGAGTGCGGCCCGGACGGCTGCGCCATCTGACGCGGCGCGTCACTGCGCCTTGATACCCTGGGCGGCCTTCGCGGCCGTCGTCTCCACCCGGGTGGCTCGCGTCTCCGGCCGCTTGGCCAGCACGATCCAGGTGAGCATGAGCTTCTGCGCGGAGGCCGACCATGAGTCCCAGTGCTCGCGGGAGCCCGGGTGCCGGCTGAAGGCCTCGGCGAGGTCGTCGGGCACGACGCCGTCCTCGACCTCGTCCATCAGGGTCCACGCACCCGACTCCTTGGCCCGCGCCACGGCCGCGGCGCCGGCGGGCTCCATCAGCCCGGCCTCCTCGAGGCGGGCCACCCGTCCCTTGTTGATCCGGGTCCAGAAGCTTCCCGGGCGGCGTGGGGCGAACCACTGCATCGAGCGGTGCTCGTCGAGCGGCTTGACGGTCGAGTCGACCCAGCCGTAGCGCAGCGCCTCGAGGACGGACTCCTCGTAGGAGAACGGCCGGTCGGCAGCCTTGCGCGGGCCCACCAGCCACACGCCCTGCGGCTGCTCGTGGTGCTCGCGCAGCCACGCGCTCCACTCCTCGACGGTCGCCGGCTCGAGCCGCTCCGCGTCGTCCATCACGCCCATGGCCCGATCGTAGGGGCCGCCACCGACACCGGTCCGGCGTACGGCTCGGGGTGGGGAGCGGGGGCTGCGTGGGGTCCGGGGCTGAGGAGTGGGACGGGTTCGAGGGCCGGGCTGACCCGCGGGTAGTGTGGGCCGGGCACAGCGTCGTGCAGTCCCGGACAGACCCTTGCCACTCCACGAGGACCCCGCTGTGAACGCACCCGCCACCCACGCCCGGCCAGTCGTGCTCATCGCCGAAGAGCTGAGCCCCGCCACGATCGAGGCGCTCGGCCCGGACTTCGAGATCCGCAGCTGCAACGGAGCCGACCGCGCCGAGCTCATCCCGGCGATCGCCGACGTCGACGCGATCCTGGTGCGCTCCGCGACCAAGGTCGACGCCGAGGCGCTCGCCGCGGCGCAGCGGCTGAAGGTCGTCGCCCGCGCCGGGGTCGGCCTCGACAACGTCGACGTCAGGGCCGCCACCCAGGCCGGCGTCATGGTCGTCAACGCGCCGACCTCCAACATCGTCAGCGCCGCCGAGCTCGCCGTCGCGCTGATGCTCGCGGCGGCCCGCCACATCAGCCCGGCCCACGCCGCGCTCCGCGGAGGCGAGTGGAAGCGGTCGAAGTACACCGGCATCGAGCTCTACGAGAAGACCGTCGGCATCGTCGGCCTCGGCCGCATCGGCGTCCTCGTCGCCCAGCGCCTCAGCGCCTTCGGCATGAAGGTCATCGCCTACGACCCCTACGTGCAGGCCGGTCGCGCCGCGCAGATGGGCGTACGCCTCGTCGACCTCGACACGCTGCTCGCCGAGTCCGACTTCATGAGCGTCCACCTGCCCAAGACGCCGGAGACGGTCGGCCTGATCGGTGCCGACCAGCTCGCCCGGGCCAAGCGCAGCCTGGTCCTGGTCAACGCCGCCCGCGGCGGGATCGTCGACGAGGCCGCGCTGTTCGACGCCCTCAAGACCGGCCAGATCGCCGCGGCCGGCCTCGACGTCTTCGCGAGCGAGCCCTGCACCGACAGCCCGCTGTTCGAGCTCGAGAACGTCGTCGCCACCCCCCACCTCGGCGCCTCCACCGACGAGGCCCAGGAGAAGGCGGGCGTCGCCGTCGCCCGGTCGGTCCGCCTCGCGCTGGGCGGCGAGCTGGTCCCGGACGCGGTCAACGTGCAGGGCGGGGTCATCGCCGAGGACGTCCGTCCCGGCATCCCGCTCACCGAGAAGCTGGGCCGCGTCTTCACCGCGCTCGCCGGCGAGGTCGCCCAGCAGCTCGACGTGGAGGTCCGCGGCGAGATCACGGAGTACGACGTCAAGGTGCTCGAGCTGGCCGCGCTGAAGGGGGTCTTCGCCGACATCGTCGAGGAGCAGGTCTCCTACGTCAACGCCCCGCTGCTCGCGGCCGAGCGTGGCACCGAGGTGCGCCTGGTGACCGAGGCGGAGAGCCCCGACCACCGCAACCTGATCACGCTGCGCGGCACCCTCGCCGACGGCACCCAGGTGTCGGTCAGCGGGACGCTCGTGGGGCTGGCGCAGAAGGAGCGGCTGGTCGAGGTCAACGGCTTCGACGTCGACATCGAGCCCACCGAGCACCTCGCGTTCTTCACCTACGCCGACCGGCCCGGCATGGTCGGCACCGTCGGCGGGATCCTGGGCGACGCGCAGGTCAACATCGCCGGCATGCAGGTGTCCCGCCAGGGCAAGGGTGGCGAGGCGCTCGTCGCGCTCAGCGTCGACTCGGCGATCCCGGCCGAGACCCTCGCTGAGATCGAGGCCGCCATCGACGCGGTCTCGGTGCGCGCCGCCGACCTGGTCTGAGGCGGTCGCCGCTAGGCGACCATCACCCGCCCGGCAGCGCGACGCGCTGTCGGCCGGGCCGCGTCGGTGGACACGTGCTCCCACGCGGCGGCGAGGCGTCGTACGGCCTCGGTCAGGTCGTCGGGGGAGGCGGTCCAGGGGATCCGGACGAAGCGGTCGAGGCCACCCTCCACCGCGAAGACCGGCCCCGGTGCGACGACCAGCCCGCGGCGCTCGGCCTCGACCGTCGTCGCGGTGCCGAGCGCCTCAGGCAGCTCGCACCAGAGCGCCAGCCCGCCCTCGGGGACCCGGAAGCGCCACGACGGCAGGTGCTCACGGACGGCCGCGACGAGGGCGTCGCGTCCGGTGAGGAGCCGCTCGCGGTGGGCCGGCAGCACCTCGTGGGCGTGATCCAGCAGGTCGGCGAGCACCAGCTGCTCGAAGACCGGCGCGCCCAGGTCGAGGCCGATGCGCGCCTGCAGCAGCCGGTCCATGTCGGCGAGCGGGGCCCGCACCCAGCCCAGGCGCAGCCCGCCCCAGAACGACTTGCTCGCACTGCCGATGGTGATGGCGTCGGGGGCGTGGGCCGCGAGCGGCCGTGGCATGTCGTCGGCCAGGCCCGGTCTCAGGGCGAGCGCCTGGTGGGCCTCGTCGGCGACGACGGTGGTGCGCGTGCGGGCGAGGGCCCGGGCGAGCTCCGCGCGCTGGTCGTCGTCCATCAGCTGCCCGGTCGGGTTCTGGAAGTCGGGGATCAGGTAGGCCAGGCGGGGCGAGGTCTGGCGCAGCGTGGCGGCCAGCTGGTCGAGGTCCCACCCGTCGGGGTCGACCGTCGCGGCGACCAGGCGGGCTCCCGCGTGCCGCACCGCCTGGGTGGCGTTGGGGTAGGTCGGTGACTCGACGACGACCCGCTCGCCCGGGGCGGTGAAGGCCTGCGCCACGACGGACGCCGCCGCGAGTGCCCCGGCCGTCACCATGACCTGCTCGGGCACGGTCGGCAGCCCGCGGGCCTCGTAGGCGGCCGCGATCCGCGCCTGCAGCGCGGGCACGCCGAGCGGGAAGTAGCCCGGGCCGCTCAGGTAGGCCGGCAGCTGCTCGGTCGCGCGCTGGTAGGCCTCGACCAGGCCGGGCGGCGCGGAGTGGGCCGCGCAGTTGAGGTCGATGACGTCCTCGCCGCCGGTGCCCGGCATCAGCGACCGGTCGTGCGCGCGGCGCTGCCCGCCCGGAACGGTGGTGAAGGTGCCGGACCCGCGGCGGGCCTCGGCGTAGCCGGACTCCCGCAGCACCTCGTAGGCGCGGGTCACGGTGCTGCGCGAGACGTCGAGGGCGGCGGTCAGGTCGCGCTCGCTCGGCAGGCGTACGTCGATGCCGATCCGCCCGTCGCCGATCAGGACGCGCAAGCTCTCGGCCAGGCCGAGATAGGCGGGGGAGCGGGGGAACGTGCCGACCAAGGTGGCCACGCGCTGAGCGTGCAGGACGCGGGTCATGCAGGCCACTGTTCCACGATTGGCTATGTCGGACAAGGCCAATCGTGGTCACGATAGGTGCCATGACCCGCACGACCCCGATCCCCGCCGGCAGCCCCGCCGGCACCGCCCTCGCACCCCGCGGCGTCCTCGTCGACCTCGGCCCCCTCGCCCAGCTGCGCGCCGGGCGGCTCGGCCGGCGCCTGCCCCAGCTCTACGTCGGGCTCGTCCTCTACGGCGTCTCGCTGGCGCTGATGGTGCGTGGTGCGATCGGCCTGGCGCCGTGGGACGTGCTGCACTCCGGCTTCGTCCGCCACGTGCCGATGACCCTCGGCCAGGCGGTCGTGCTCTTCAGCTTCGTCGTGCTCGTGCTGTGGATCCCGCTGCGGGAGATGCCGGGGCTCGGCACCATCAGCAACGCCGTCGTCGTGGGTCTGTCCGCCGACGCGACCCTCGCCGTGCTCGTCCGGCCGGACGCGATCGCGGCCCGGCTCGGCCTGATGGCGGGCGGCGTCCTGCTCTGCGGGCTGGCAAGCGCGCTCTACATAGGTGCCCAGCTCGGCCGGGGCCCGCGCGACGGCCTGATGACGGGTCTCGCGCGCCGCACCGGGCTCTCGCTGCGCCTCGTCCGCACCGGACTCGAGGTCTTCGTCGTGGTCGTCGGCCTCCTGCTCGGCGGCGTCCTCGGCGTGGGGACGGTGGTCTACGCGCTCGCGATCGGCCCGCTCACCCAGCTGATGCTGCCCTGGTTCACCGTCGACCTGATGGCCCCGGCGGTCGACTGACTCCGACCACCCGGGCGACCCCGTCGCGGCGCGGGTCGGCGACGGCCTCGAGGTGCCCGTCGGGTCGCGTGAGTGCCGCGCCGACGCCACCGAAGTACATCGACAGCTCGTCCTCGACGCGAACGTCCTCGTCGGGCAGTCCCGCCCGGTGGACGTGCACCCGCGGGTGCGCCACGGCGGCGTGGAGGTCGAGCCCGCCGTTGACGAAGCCGGCCAGGGCGGACACGACGGCCGTGGTGATGCGGTCGGCGCCCGGCGAGCCGATCGCCAGGGTGGACCCGTCGTCGTGGCGTCCGACGACCGGGGCCATGTTGGAGAGCAGGCGCGAGCCGGCGGTCACCTGCCGGGCCGGCGGGTTGAGCTCCTGCTCGCCGAGGCAGTTGTTGAGCCAGATCCCGGTGCCGGCCGCGACCATCCCGGCGCCGTAGCCCGACGACACCGTGAGGGAGCAGGCCGAGCCGTCGGCGTCGGTGACCGACACGTGGGCCGTCGACCCGGACTCGAGCACCGCCCGGTGGTCGGCGTCGACCCGGTCGAGCCAGGCGCGGGACGCGGCCGGGAGGTCGGCAGCGACCTCCAGCACCTCGCGCCGGTGGCCGAGGACCGCGCGCTGCACCCGGACGAGGTGCTCCACGTCGGCGGGTTCCCAGCCGCCCCGGGGCCGGTCCTCGAGCAGCCGCAGCATGGCCGCGAGGACCACGCCGCCGACCGAGGGGGCCGTCGCGGTCGCGAGCCGCCACCCGTGGACGCGGGTGGTCAGCGGCTCGCGGACGACCGGTGCGTACGCCGCCAGGTCGGCGTGGCCGAGGAGCCCGCCGCGGGCGCCGACGTCGGCCGCGATCGCGACGGCGAGGTCGCCCTGGTGGAGGGCGCGCGGGCCCGTGCTCGCGATGTGCTCCAGCGTCGTCGCGAGGTCGGCGACGACGACGCGCTCCTCGGTCAGCCGACCCGTGGAGTCGTGGAGGGCGGCGTGGCTCGCCGGGTCCCACCCGAAGATCGACTCGTGGACGTGGCGCAGGTAGTAGCGCGACGCCGAGCCCAGGGCGAAGCCGCCGCGCGCCACGTCGATCGCCGGTCCGACGAGCTCCGCCCAGGGCAGGCGTCCGTCGCGGGCGTGGGCCTCGCCGAAGGCGGCGAGGGACCCGTGCGTGGCGACCGACCCGGCGCCGATCGTGATGTCCACCCCGCCGCCGTACTCGGTGGAGACGTCCCACGTCCGTGCCGGCGCGGACCCGGCGTCGCGGCCGATGCCGGGCCGGTCCATCCACCCGTCGACCGTGTAGGCCGCTCCGGCCGCCGGCTGCACCGTGACGAAGCCGCCCGAGCTCAGCGAGACGAGCCCCACCTCGGTCACCATCGCGACCAGGGCGGCCGCGATCGCGGCGTCCACTGCCGAGCCGCCCGCACGGGCGATCGCCTCGGCGGCGTCCGCGGCCTCCGGGCTCGGAGCCGCCACGGCGAGAGGTCTCACGGCCGGGCGCGCGCGGGCGCTCAGCGCCGGGTGGCGATGACGGCGGACGCGTCGGCGGCCACCATCACCTCGACCGCCGTGAACCGCTCGTCGGTGAGCCACTGCTCTCGCAGCGTGTCGACGCGGCCGTAGGTGATCGGCGGCCAGGACTCGCACGGGGCGAAGTCGTCGAGCACGACGATGCCGCCGGGCTCGACGAGGTCGATGACGGCGTCGACCCCGACCTCCGACGGCGTGCCGGAGTCGAGGAAGAGCAGCGAGAAGGGGCCGTGCTCGTGCAGGACGCTCCAGTCGGCGGCAAGCACCTCGACCTTCGCGTCGTCGTCGAAGATCTTCGACGCCGCGCCGGCCAGGGACTCGTCGAGCTCCGCGGTGAGGATCCGCGCCCCGTTGCGTACGCCGCTGCGCAGCCACGCGGTGCCGACGCCGCAGCCGGTGCCGAACTCGGCCATCGTGCCGCCCCGCGTCGCGGCGAGGGTCGCGAGGAGGCGACCGGTCTCGTTGCGGCAGAACGCGACGTAGCCGGCCTGGCGGCAGACGTCGAAGGCGCGCTGGACGATGTCGGGGAGATCCGGAGGAGCAGACATGAGGTCGCCGAGTCTGTCATTCCTCGCCCGCGATCCCAGGGGACGGGCCGACGTCTCACGATCTGACACGTTCGTGGAAAACCGGTGTCGCCGACCTGGTGGCGGTCGTACAGTCTGTCCATCATGCGGAGCGTCTTCGTACTCATCGACTGCCGCGGCGAGGCCTGACAGAGAGGCCACCTCGTCGCGGTGTTCGGCGTGACGAGGTTCCGCCCCCCGGCCTTTCGCCCCTCCGCTGAGCATCAGCTCAGCCGAGCTCGAAGCCACCGCCTTCGCGGCGGGTCCGTCGCAGTCCTGCGCGACCCGCACGCTCGTCGGCCGGCAGCCGGGCCCGGGCGATCCCCGACGTCCTGCTTCCCCCACCCGCCGCGGTGTCGGCGGCTTCGGGCTCACCCCGACCAGTCATCCAGGAGTGAGACCCATGTACGAGATGTACCCCGACACCTGGGGCCCCGCGGCCCACGACCCGGAGAACCCGCGCAGCGCCGAGAACACGGCGGTCGCCGTCCAGCGGGCGCTTGACCTACGAGACGGCGGCGGCCAGCGTCCGGACGACAACTAACGTTCGCCGCATGCCTGACCCATCCCAGACCGCAGCAGTCCGCGACACCGACAGCCCGACCCTCGCCGTCATCCCCGGCGACGGCATCGGGCCGGAGGTGACGGCCGAGGCCCTCAAGGTCCTCGAGGTCGCCTCGCCGGTGAAGTTCTCGCCGACGCGCTACGACCTGGGCGCCGAGCGCTACCTCGCCACCGGCGAGGTGCTGCCCGACTCGGTGCTCGCGGAGATCCGCCAGCACGACGCGATCCTGCTGGGCGCCGTGGGTGGCAAGCCCAACGACCCGAACCTGCCTCCCGGCATCCTCGAGCGCGGGCTGCTCCTGCGCCTGCGCTTCGAGCTCGACCACTACGTCAACCTCCGTCCGTCGCGGCTCTTCCCGGGCTCGGTCTCACCCCTGGCCGACCACGTCCTGAGCAAGGGCGACATCGACTTCGTCGTCGTGCGCGAGGGCACCGAGGGCCCCTACACGGGCAACGGCGGCGCCCTCCGCGTCGGCACACCGGCGGAGGTGGCGACCGAGGTGTCGGTCAACACGGCCTACGGCGTCGAGCGGGTGATCCGCGACGCCTTCGCCCGCGCCGAGAAGCGGCCGCGCAAGAAGCTCACGCTGGTCCACAAGACCAACGTGCTGGTCAACGCGGGCTCGCTGTGGTGGCGGCTCTTCGAGTCCGTCGCCGCCGAGCACCCGGACGTGACCACCGACTACATCCACATCGACGCGGCCATGATCTTCATGGCCACCGACCCCGCCCGCTTCGACGTGATCGTCACCGACAACCTCTTCGGCGACATCATCACCGACCTCGCCGCCGCCATCACCGGTGGCATCGGGCTGGCCGCCTCCGGCAACGTCAACCCCGACCGGACGGCCCCGTCGATGTTCGAGCCCGTCCACGGCTCGGCCCCCGACATCGCCGGGCAGCAGAAGGCCGACCCGACCGCCGCGATCCTCTCCGGCGCGCTGCTGCTCGACCACCTCGGCCACGCCGAGGCGGCGGCCGCGATCGAGGCGGCCGTGCTGGCCGACCTCACCGAGCGCGACCCCGGCACGAGTCGTCGTACGAGCGAGGTCGGGGACGCCATCGCCGCCCGCCTCTGAGGCGCACCCGAGCCAGACCTGAGTAGGTTGACCCCATGCAGATCAGCACGACCGCCAACCCCACGCCCGTCGACGACGCCAGGCTCGCGGAGATCCTCGCGAACCCCGGGTTCGGGCAGCACTTCACCGACCACATGCTCACGGTCGAGTGGACGCCCGAGGACGGGTGGCACGCCGCGCGCATCGAGCCCTACGGCCCGCTGACGCTCGACCCGGCGACGGCGGTCCTGCACTACGCGCAGGAGACCTTCGAGGGGATGAAGGCCTACCGGCACGGCGACGGCTCGATCTGGACCTTCCGGCCCGAGCAGAACGCCGCGCGGATGGTGCGCTCCTCGCAGCGCCTCGCCTTCCCCGAGCTGCCGGTCGAGGACTTCGTGGCCTGCGTCGACGAGCTGGTGCGGGCCGACCAGCGCTGGGTGCCCGAGAACTCGTCAGACCAGGGCCAGGGCGAGAAGTCGCTCTACCTGCGTCCCTTCATGTTCGCCTCCGAGGTCTTCCTCGGCGTCCGGCCGGCCCAGCACGTGACGTTCATGGTCATCGCCTCGCCCGCGGGGGCCTACTTCAAGGGCGGCGTCACGCCGGTCAACCTGTGGCTGTCGGAGACCTTCACGCGCGCCGGCCGCGGCGGCATGGGCGCGGCCAAGACCGGCGGCAACTACGCCGCGTCGCTCGCCGCCCAGCGCGAGGCGATCGAGAAGGGCTGCGACCAGGTCGTCTTCCTCGACGACCAGGAGTTCCGCTACATCGAGGAGCTCGGCGGGATGAACCTCTTCTTCGTCCACGCCGACGGCCACATCGTCACCCCCGAGACCGGCACGATCCTCGAGGGCATCACCCGCGCCTCGATCATCGAGCTGGCCGGCAAGCTCGGCCACGCGGTCGAGGAGCGGAAGTTCTCCATCGACGAGTGGCGCGACGGCGTCGCGTCGGGCGAGATCACCGAGATCTTCGCGTGCGGCACGGCCGCTGTCGTGACCCCGGTCGGGGAGCTGCGCTCGCCGCAGGGCGTCACGCCCGCACCTGCCAGCACCGACCTCACCATGCAGATCCGCGAGGCGCTCGTCGGCATGCAGTTCGGGCGTGCCGAGGACACCTTCGGCTGGATGCACCGCGTGGTGTGAGCGAGGACCAGTCCTCCTGCCAGGGCTCCGCCGCGTTCGAAGCGCAGAGCTCGCGGTCATTGCGCGACTTCATCCGGACCGAGTCCGGCTCGGCGGGCATGCTCGTGGTCGCCGCGCTCGTCGCGCTGGTGTGGGCCAACTCGCCCTGGTCACAGGCCTACGTGGACCTCTGGCACACCGAGGTGTCCGTCAGCTTCGGTGACGGCGGCCTGACGATGGACCTGCACCACTGGATCAACGACGGCCTCATGGTCGTCTTCTTCTTCGTCATCGGCCTCGAGGTGCGCAAGGAGTTCGCCATCGGCGAGCTCGTCGACCGCAGTCGCGTCGTGGTGCCGCTCGTCGCGGGCGTCACGGGCATGCTCGTGCCGGCCGCGATCTTCCTCGCCCTCAACCCGTCCGGCGAGGCCGCGGCCGGCTGGGGTGCGGTCATCGGCACCGACACCGCCTTCCTGCTCGGCGTGATGGCGCTGGTGGGTCCCGCCGTCTCAACCCAGCTGCGGATCTTCCTGCTGACCCTGACGGTCATCGACGACATCGTGGCGGTCAGCGTCATCGGCGTCGTCTACTCCGACGACCTCTCCCTCGGCGCGCTCGCCGTCGCCGGCGCCTGCCTGCTCGTGCTGGTCGGGCTCGGCCGCGCGGGCGTGTGGCAGGCGACGCCCTACGTGCTGGTCGTGCTGGTCCTGTGGGTCGCCACGCTCGAGTCGGGCGTGCACGCCTCGATCGCCGGGATGCTCAGCGGCCTGCTCGTCCCCGCCCTCGACCCGCGCCGATCCGACGTCGAGGACGCGGCGCGCAGCTTCCGCGCCTTCCGGCAGTCCCCGATGCCCGGGGTGCAGCGCGTGGCACGGCGGTCGCTGACCCGAGCCATCTCGGTCAACGAGCGCCTGCAGGAGGCGCTGCACACCCCGACCAGCCACGTCGTCGTACCGGTCTTCGCGCTCGCCAACGCCGGGGTGGACCTGCGCGACGGCGTCCTCGCCGACGCGCTCGGCTCGCGGATGATGTGGGGCATCGTGCTCGGCCTCGTCGTCGGCAAGGCGCTCGGCATCTTCGCCGGCGCCTGGACCAGCGTCCGGCTGGGATGGGGACGGCTGCCCCAGGGGGTCGGCCTGGGCCACACCCTGGCCGGTGGCGCCCTCTCCGGCATCGGCTTCACGGTGTCGCTGCTCATCATCAGCCTCGCCTTCGAGTCCTCCCGGTTGCAGGACGAGGCGCGGGTGGGGGTGCTGCTCGCCGCGGCGCTCGCGAGCCTCGCCGGCTGGCTCGCCTTCCGCTTCGCCGCCCGCTTGCTCGGCCAGCGCGACGCGGCGCTGCCGACGCACCTCAGCCGGCCGGTCGACCCCGCCCGCGACCACATCGCCGGCCCGGTCGACGCGCCGCTGACGCTGGTGGAGTACCTCGACTTCGAGTGCCCCTTCTGCGCCCGCGTCAGCGGGGTCGGCAAGGAGCTGCGCGCCCACTTCGGAGACCGCCTGCGCTACGTCACCCGCCACCTGCCGCTGCCGGTCCACCCGCACGCCGAGCTGGCCGCCCTGGGCGCCGAGGCCGCCGCGCGCCAGGGGCGCTACTGGGACATGCACGACGTCCTCTTCGCCCACCAGGACGAGCTCGAGCTGGAGGACCTCGTCGGCTACGCGGCCGGCCTGGATCTCGACGTCGAGGCCTTCCTGCGCGACCTCGACGACGACGACCTCGCCCGCCACGTCGCCCACGACGTCGCCTCGGCCGAGGAGAGCGGCGTGCGCGGGACCCCGACCTTCTTCATCGGCGACACCCGCCACATCGGTCCCCACGACGCCCTGACCCTCATCGCGGCGCTCGAGTCGTCGACGCCGGCGGCTCGGCCGATCGGCTGACCCACGCCGGCCTGCGGGCCGATGCGTCGTACGTCCGGCGCCGCGAGGCTCGTGGGCATGACGACGACCATCGCGTCCGACCGGACCGACCCGCACCCGGCCCGCCCCCGTCGCCGCCGCGAGTGGTGGATCGCCGCGAGCCTGCTGGCACTCACGTTCGTGCCGGTGGCCGCGGGCGCCGCCCGGCTCGTGGACCTCTCATCCGGACGGACGAGCGAGAACGCCCGCTTCTTCGACCTCCCGGTCCCCATCGTGGTCCACATCCTCGGCGCGACGACCTTCTGCGTGCTGGGTGCCTTCCAGTTCGTGCCGTCCCTGCGTCGCCGGCGTCCTCGGTGGCACCGGTGGAGCGGGCGGGTCCTCGTCCCCGCCGGCCTCGCCGCCGCAGTGAGCGGGCTGGTGATGGCGGTCTCCGACGACCTGCCCGTCCACGACAACGCCGCGCTCATGTGGCTCCGCCTGTTCTTCGGCACGCTCATGGCGGTCGGGCTCGTCCTCGGCCTCGCTGCGATCCGCGCCCACGACGTGCGCGCCCATCAGCGGTGGATGGCCAGGTCGTACGCCGTCGCGCAGGGCGCGGGCACGCAGGCGCTCGTCCTCGGACCGATGATGCTGTTCGTCGACCAGCCGGGCAGCGACCTCAAGGCGGCCGGGATGGGGTTCGCGTGGGTGCTCAACCTCGCCGTCGCGGAGTGGCTGGTGCGGCGGAGCCAGTCGGGCGGCCAGTCGGACAGCCGCCCCGGTCAGTCGAGGCGCCGGGTCTGGTAGGCCCAGAGCGCGAGCTCCACGCGGTTGCGCACGCCCAGCTTGGCCATGAGCGAGCCGAGGTGGGTCTTGACGGTGCTGAGCGAGATGTAGAGCTCAGCGGCGACCTCGTGGTTGGTCAGGCCGCGGGCCACGGCGACCAGCACCTGCTCCTCGCGCTCCGTCAGGGGTGTCACGGGCTGCGGGGGAGTGTCGCGACCGGCGAAGGTGCGCAGCAGGCGCGTGGTCACCGTCGGGGCGATCAGCGACCCGCCGTCCGCCGCCGCGCGCACCGCGTGGGTGAGCAGCTGCGGCCCGCAGTCCTTGAGCAGGAAGCCGCGCGCCCCGGCGAGGAGCGCCCCGTAGACGTAGTCGTCGAGGTCGAAGGTGGTCACCACGACCACCGCCATCGGGTCGGCGACGTCGGGTCCGGCCAGTGCCCGCGTGGCCTCGATGCCGTTGAGCCGGGGCATGCGGATGTCGAGCAGGCACACGTCGGGACGCAGCGCCCGCGCCTGCTCGACGGCGTCCTGCCCGTCGACGGCCGTGGCGACGACCTCGATGCCCTCTTGGGCGCCGAGGATCATCGCGAGCCCGGTGCGGACGATCTCCTGGTCGTCGGCGACCAGCACGCGCAGCGTCATCGGACCTCCAGCGGGAGTCGTGCGGTGACGCGCCACCCGTCGAGCGGGGCTCGCGGCCCCGCCTCGAGGTGCCCGCCGAGCAGGGTGGCGCGCTCGGTCATGCCGATGATGCCGAAGCCGTCGCCGCTGCCGGTCGAGCCGCGCCCGTCGTCGGTGACCTCGAGCTCCACGCCGTCCTGCTGCCGGACGACCCGGACCTGCACGAGGGTGGCGTCGCGGGCGTGCCGGCGCGCGTTGGCGACGGCCTCCTGGGCGATGCGCTGCAGGGCGGCGGCGATCGTGGGGGACAGGTCGTCGAGGTCGTCGTCGACCGCGACCGCCACCACCGGTCCCGGCCCGCCGCTGGCCAGGCCGCGGAGGTCCGCCAGCGGCCGCTCGCGCGGGTCGTCCTCGGTGCGGAGCACGCGCAGCACCTTCCGGGTCTCCGCCAGCGTGCGCGTCGCCTCCTCGTCGATGCGGCGCAGGGCGTCCGTGGCGGCGCCGGGCTCACGCTCGGCGACCGCCAGGCCGGCCTGCGCGCTGATCGCGATGGCCGTGAGGTGGTGGGCGACCGTGTCGTGGAGGTCGCGGGCGAGGCGCTCCCGCTCGTCACGGCGTACGTCGTCGAGCTGGCGCGTGTGGAGCATGGACCGCGCCCGCACGGCGATGCCCAGCGCGACGGCCGCCACGATGACCGAGATGCCGCCGATCCGGTCCCCGGTGGGCAGGTCCTGGGTGTACAAGGATGTGGCGGCGACCATCGCGAAGAGGGCGAGACCCAGCACGGCGTCCTTGCCCGTGGCCCACCGCACGAGCGAGTAGGGGATCAGCAGCGCCACAATGGCGGTCCCGAGGTCGGCGGGAGCGCTGCCGGTCGTCCACTCGACCACTCCCAGTGCGGCCGCCACGACGACGAACGTCCCCGCGGTGACGAGGGGCATCGTGCGTCGCACCAGGAGGGACGGCAGCCAGACGAGGAACGCCGCGAGCCCGAGCCAGCGACCGTCCAGGTCAGGGTTGACCAGCACCACCTCGACCACGGCCAGCACAGCCACGGCCGCGACGAAGGCGTGGTCGATCCGTCCGGGTGGGCGGGCGCCCGGTGCCGCGGGCAGCCGCCACACGGACAGGGCCAGTGAACGGACGCGGGTGAGCACGGATGCACGCTAGTGCGTGGTGGCTGGCTCTCGGATCGGCCGGATGGCCGAGTGGTCACGCGCGTACGGCGTCGGCGCGATCCCGGGCGCGTTCCTTGCGCGCGTTCAGCGCTCCCGGGGTGTCGATGCCTCCACGATCCTGCGGATGTCCCAGATGTGGTGGTAGGCGTCGTGGCAGTTGTTGCGCGCGACATCCTCCGCACGCTGCACGCCCCGCGTCGCGTGTCGCAGCTCGACGCCCTCGTGCAGCGCTGCCTCGATCACGTCCGCCCATCGCTCGGCGGCGCTGCTCGCCGACCACAGCGCGACCTCGAGCGGGATGGACGCATAGCCCCTGGCGTCGGCGAGCGCATCGGGGTCGTAGCCGGCCACCTCGGGCCGCCCCGCCAGACGTGCGGCCTGGACGCGTTCGGACCACTGGCGGAGGTTGTCGCCGACGTGGGCGACGTAGGCGGCAACCGACCAGCCGTCGACTTGTTCCTCGCCCGTCAGGGAACAGGTTGTTTCCCGCGCCCGTCCCCCGAAACCACGCACCCATGAGACGGCCTCCGGCGGGGTGATCGACCAGCGGAAGCCACACTGCCGGCACGGCTCTCCGAACAACGCTGCTCCCCACGGCTCCACGAGGCCCACACTAGGTCCGGAGCGTCGGACGTCGAGCGGTCTCGTCGAAGCAGACGACGTCGCTGATCGGCGTACGTCGCCTTGAGCGGTCCCTTCTGGGGCTTGTGAGTGCCCACGCGTCGCCGCGTCCTCGAGGGCCGGGCGGTGACGATTCCACCGGCAGCGGACAAAGGGGCGCGAGCTGTCGTCCTCGGGTCCTCCGGCGGGACGGCTCGGGGGATCGCCGCGTCTCAAGAGAAGTCGTCGCTGGTGTCGTGACCCCGCCGGCCGCAGCCGGCGCCGCGTTGCTGGACCGGGACGTGCCTGTGGCCCCGCTACCTGGTGGGTGGCGGGGTGCGGGGCGGGGTCATCGTCGGCGGGGTCGCGGGATGACGGGCGGATCCGGCGGGGCGCCCGACTTCGTGATCGTTGGGTCGATCGAGCTCGTGCCGGTGTGGTCGCGTCGGTAGCCGTGCCCGTGAGGGCTGGTCCACTCGAAGACCCCGGGCGCGACCATCTCGTACCGCCAGGCCGAGTGCGTCTTCAGCCGGTGGTGGGAGCGGCACAGGCAGGCCAGGTTCCAGGTGGCGGTGGGTCCGGGTTGGGGTCGGCCTTCGGCTTCGGCGTCGGGGTCGTGGGGGATGACG
>NZ_JANARS010000004.1 GCF_024199985.1 Nocardioides pinisoli | reverse complement strand
CGTCGACAACGACACGCTGCGGCAGGGCAATGACACCACCAGGCCAAGACGAGGCGCCGCCAGCACACCCAGTGCCGGCGGCGCCTCACCCTGCACTCTTGACAACCGCGGACTACATATCAGCCGAGTGCGGCGACCGCTGCGTCGTAGTCGGGCTCCTCGCCGATCGCGTCGGTGAGCTGCGTGTGCAGGACGGTGCGGTCGGTGTCGAGGACGACGACCGCGCGCGCCAGCATGCCCTGCCAGCCGCCGTCGGCCATCGCGACGCCGTAGTCCTCGCCGAAGGACGAGCGGAACGCCGAGCCGACGAGGACGTCGTCGATGCCCTCGGCGCCGCAGAAGCGGGCCTGCGCGAGGGGCAGGTCGACGGACACGTTGACCACGGCGGTGTTGTCGAGGCCGGCGGCGAGCTCGTTGAACCTCTTGACGCTCGCCTGGCACACGCCGGTGTCGATGCTCGGGAAGATGTTGAGCACGACCCGCTTGCCGGAGACGTCGGCGTCGGTGAGGGACTGGAACTTGGAGTCGACCAGGTCGAAGCCGGGAGCCTGGGAGCCGACAGCGGGGAGCTCGCCCACGGTGCTGACGGTGTTGGGTCCGAGTTGTGTGGTTGCCATGGCCCCAACCTATCGGCCGACGGACCTAGAGTGCCCGCATGGCCACCGCGCGAACCGATGCCCGCACCGACGTGATCATCGAGGTGCTGCGCGACGCGTTCGCCCCGCTGATGCGGGCCGACCCCGCCGCGTTCCGCGCCAAGTACCGCAAAATGGCCAGCGACCCCCACGCGTTCTACCGCGGCAGCGCCTGCCTGTTCTACAACGACGTGACGTCGGAGCAGGACGACTGGGCCGGCCACGGCGCGGAGCGCATCTGGATCCACGGTGACCTGCACGTCGAGAACTTCGGGACCTACCTCAACTCCGACGGCCGGCTGATCTTCGACATCAACGACTTCGACGAGGCCTACCTCGGCAGGTTCACCTGGGACCTGCAGCGCTTCGCGGCGAGCCTGGCCCTCGTCGGCTGGCAGAAGGCGCTGCCCGAGGAGTCGATCCGCAAGCTCGTCGCGCGCTTCGCCCGCAGCTACCTCGCCCAGGTCAACCACTACGTCGCCTCCGACGACGACCACGACTTCGCGATCCGCCTCGACAACGCCGACGGCCCAATCCACACCGCCCTCACGGTGGCCCGGGAGATGCGTCGCGCGGACCTGCTCGACGACCTCACCGTCCTGCACCGCGGCACGCGCCGCTTCGCCGAGGACGCGACCGCCTGGCGCCTCCCGCGCGAGGAGCGGGCCAAGGTGGTCGCTGCCTTCCGCTCCTACCTCGACACCATCCCCGAGTCCAAGCGATTCGACCGCGAGCTGTTCTACGAGCTGCGCGACGTGGTCGGCAAGTCGGGGTTCGGGATCGGAAGCGCCGGCCTGCCGGCGTACAACGTGCTGGTCGAGGGCTACAGCCAGGCGCTCGACAACGACGTCGTGCTCAGCATGAAGCAGGCCAACATCCCGGCCGTGAGCCGCTTCGTCGACACCAGCGACGTCGACGCCTACTTCGAGCACGAGGGCCACCGCACCGCGGTGAGCCAGCGCGCGCTGCAGGTGCACACCGACCCGCTGCTCGGCCACACGAGCATCGACGGCGTCGGATTCGTCGTCTCGGAGATCTCGCCCTACGAGGTCGACCTCGACTGGAGCGAGATCAACGAGCCCGACGACATGCGCGCCGTGGTGGACCTGCTCGGCCGCGCGACCGCCAAGATCCACTGCGCCTCCGACGAGGACAGCGAGCAGGACCTCGTGGACTTCCAGGTCGAGGAGGCGATCGCCGCGTCGATGGAGGGCCGTCGCAACGAGTTCGTCTCGTGGCTGTGCGACTGGGGGATCGCCTACGCCGTCCGCGTGCGCGAGGACCACGCGCTGTTCGTCGACGCCTTCCGCGAGGGCCGGGTCGGGATCGCCTCGACGTGATCCCGGCCGGCCCCCGCGGGGCCGAGCCGTCGCCTCAGGCGTCGATGGTGGACATGTCGCCGTAGCGGTCACCGGCGACGGCGTCGCGCGGGACCGCCTGCTCCAGCGCGGCCAGGTCGTCCGCGGTGAGCTCGACGTCGAGCGCGCCGACGTTCTCCTCGAGGTACTTCACGCGCTTGGTGCCGGGGATCGGCGCGACGCCGAGCCGGTCGTCGCCCTGGGCGAGCACCCACGCCAGCGCGAGCTGGCCCGGCGTGCAGCCCTTGTCGGCGGCCAGCTCCTCGACCTTGCCGACCAGGGCGAGGTTGGCGTCGAGCGCGTCGCCGCTGAACCGCGGAAACCGGCCCGTGGCGCGCGAGTCGTCGGACTCCAGCGACTCGCGGGTGACGGCGCCGGTGAGGATGCCCCGACCGAGGGGGGAGTAGGGGACCAGGCCGATCCCGAGCTCACGCAGCACCGGGGCGATCTCGTCCTCGAGGTCGCGGGTGAAGAGGGAGTACTCCGACTGCAGTGCGGTGATCGGGTGCGTGGCGTGGGCGCGCCGGATGGTCTGGGCGCCGGCCTCCGACAGCCCGAGGTGGCGAACCTTGCCGGCCTCGACGAGCTCCTTCATCGCCCCGACGGTCTCCTCGATGGGGACCGTCCGGTCGACGCGGTGCTGGTAGTAGAGGTCGATGTGGTCGACGCCGAGCCGCTCGAGCGAGGCGTCGCAGGCGCGCCGCACGTAGTCCGGGGAGCCGTTGATGCCGACCCACGAGCCGTCGGGGTTGCGCTCGTTGCCGAACTTGGTGGCGAGCTGCACCTCGTCGCGCCGGTCCTTGATCGCCCGGCCGACCAGCTGCTCGTTGGTGAACGGGCCGTACATGTCGGCGGTGTCGAGGAAGGTCACGCCGAGGTCGAGGGCGCGGTGGATGGTGTCGATGCCCGACTGCTCGTCGGGGGTCCCGTAGAACTCCGACATCCCCATGCAGCCGAGGCCGAGGCTGCTCACGGTGAGCGGGGAGGCGGTGCCGAGGGTGCGCTGTGCGATGGATGTGTGGGTCATGTCCTCCACCTCACTCCTTGCAGTGCGCTCGAAGTCAAGGCCGATCAGGCGGACTGCTCGACCTTCCCCTCGTAGAGCGCGATCTTGTAGTCGATCGCGCGCAGGTGGCCCGTCACCTCGGCCAGCTGGCGCTCGACGACCTCGCGGTGCGCGAGGAGAAGCCCCAGACGCTCGACCTCGTTGCCGTCGCCCTCACGCACGAGGGCGGCATAGCGTCG
Organism: Nocardioides pinisoli; assembly: GCF_024199985.1. Classification (GTDB taxonomy): domain Bacteria; phylum Actinomycetota; class Actinomycetes; order Propionibacteriales; family Nocardioidaceae; genus Nocardioides; species Nocardioides pinisoli. The sequence continues at coordinate 467,985 of NZ_JANARS010000004.1, read as the reverse complement.
TACGTCGCGGATGGGCATGCCGGTGGCGCGCAGTCGCGTCACCATCTGGATCCACCGGAGGTCCTCGTCGGTGTAGCGGCGATGGCCGGACGGTGCCCGGTCGACCGAGTGCAGGAGCAGCCCGTCACGCTCGTAGTAGCGCAGGGTGTGGGCGGTGAGCCCGGTCCGCTCGGCCGCCTCGGCGATCGTCAGGCTGGTCATCCGACCAGTCTCCGACCTGGAGTGCGCTCCAAGTCAAGCCTCAGTAGGCGAGTGGTCGGCTCTCCCGGGGCAGGTCCGTGAGCTCTGTGTACCCCTGGGTCGGCGTGATCCGCCCGTGCCGGTAGGCGGCCACCATGGCCGTGACCATGTCGGTGAGGTTCGGGAACCACGGTCGGAGGTCGAACGGGTCGTTGGCTGCATGGGTGTCCCACACGAACAGGCTCCCGACCGGGCCCGCAGACCCCGTCGTGTCGACACACACGAGCCAACCGTCGAGTGCCACCAGGACCGGGAACCAGCCGTCCTTGTACCAGCCGGTGCCGAGCGCCTCGGCGACCCCGGCCTCGGCCTCGAGCGCGAGTGCGGCGTGGTGCAGGACCGTGGCCTGACCAAGCGTCGGCAGGTGCCACACGCCGAACAGGCACGTGTCGTCGGACAGCGCCGGCGCGCGCGGCGGGATCGTCGGATCCACCTCGGTGCCATCGTGCCAGCCAGGGCGACCTCGAGACCACTGCCCGCCTTGATCACGCACCCAGTGCGGGACGGTGGAACTGCGCGGTCGCGTACGGCCCGCCGACGTGCTCGGCCTCCGCGTCGTCCTCCGGCCGCCGCTCGATCCGGTCGGCCCAGGCCTCGGCGTCGTCCTGGGGCTCGTAGCCCAGCCGCCGGCCCGGCTCGAGGTCCCACCAGGCGCGGGTGTTGGCGCTGATGCCGTAGAGGACGGCGTAGCCGGGCGCGGGGGTGCTCAGCGCGGCCTCGACCATGCGGACGCAGTCGCCGTGGGAGAGCCAGGTCGACAGGCCACGCACGCTGGTCGGCTCCTCGAGGAACGACCCGATCCGGCACGCGACGGCGTCGATGCCGTGGCGGTCGGCGAACAGGCGGAGGAGCGACTCGGCGGCGACCTTGGCGACGCCGTAGTAGGTGTCGGCGCGGGGGAGCGCGTGGTCGGTCAGCGTGCCGTCGCCGCGGGGCGTGCGTCCCACGGCGTGGTTGGACGACGCGTAGACGATGCGCGGCACGTCGTGGACCACCATCGCGTCGAGCAGCGCCGCGGTCGTGACGACGTGGGAGGTGAGCTCGTCGGGCAGCGACGCCTCCTCGGGGATGCCGGCGAGGTGGACGACGGCGTCGAGCCTGCCCCCGGTGGACAGGGCGGCGAAGACCGCCTCGACGGCGTCGCCGTCGGCGCAGTCGGCCTCGTGCCAGGCGAACGGCGTGCCGTCGGGCGGCGGGACGAGGTCGAGGCCGACCACCTCGTGGCCGGCGGCGGCCAGGCCGGCGGTGACCACGCGGCCGATGCTGCCGGCGGCGCCGGTGACCAGGACACGCATCGCGGGCCTCAGATCCTCGCGACGACCCGGCTCAGCAGACCGCCCATCCGGCTGGCGGCGGAGCGGCCCGCCTCGAGGACCTCCTCGTGGTTGAGCGGCTCGCCGCTCAGGCCGGCGGCCAGGTTGGTGACCAGGCTGATGCCGAGGACCTCCATGCCGGCCTCGCGGGCGGCGATCGCCTCGAGCGTGGTGCTCATCCCGACGAGGTGGCCGCCGAGGATGCCGGCCATCCGGACCTCGGCGGGCGTCTCGTAGTGGGGGCCGGGGAACTGCACGTAGACGCCCTCGTCGAGGGAGTCGTCGACCTCCTTGCACATCGCACGGAGCCGCGGGCTGTAGAGGTCGGTCAGGTCGACGAAGTTGGCGCCGACGATCGGGCTGGTGCCCGTCAGGTTGATGTGGTCGGAGATCAGCACCGGCTGACCGGGCTGCCAACCCTCCTTGAGGCCGCCGCATCCGTTGGTGAGGACGATGGCCGAGCAGCCGGCCGCGGCCGCCGTACGGACGGGGTGCACCACCGCGGCGACGCCCTTGCCCTCGTAGTAGTGGGTGCGCGAGAGGAAGACGAGGAGGTTGCGGTCGCCGCTGCGGATGGAGCGGATCTTGCCGCTGTGCCCGGCGACCGCCGCGGCGCTGAAGCCGGGGAGGTCGGTGGTGTCGATCTCGGCGGTCGCCTCGCCGAGCGCGTCGACGGCCGGGAGCCAGCCCGAGCCCAGCACGAGGGCGATGTCGTGGCGCTCCACGCCCGTCAGCTCGGCGAGCCGGGCGGCGGCCTCGGCGGCACTCTCGTAGGGGGTCGGGGCGACGGCAGCGTGGGTCACGCCGCGAACTCTAGACCGACCGGCCGGCGCTGCCGAGGGCCTGGTGGTCAGAGCCCGGTGGACCGGCAGGCGCGGCGTCGCAGGGCCATGACGTAGTCCTCGGGGGCGCCCGCGGCCTCCGCCGCGTCGGCCAGGACGCCGAGGTAGGACGCCGAGGGCAGGCCCCCCTCGTAGGCGTCGAGGACGTAGGCCCAGACGACGAGCTCGCCGGTCATCGTCTGCACGCGCACCTTGGTCTTGCGGTAGAGCCCGGTGTCGGCGGCCTCCCAGCCGTCGAGCGCCCGCTCGTCCTCGGGCGTCACGTCGTAGACCGCCACGAAGACCTGCTCGAAGGGGTCCTGGACGATCGTCGAGAGCGCGCCGTCCCAGCCGTGCTCTTCCCCGCCGAAGGTCAGCCGCCACCCCGTGAGCCACCCCGTGGAGTGGAGGATCGAGTGGGGGCAGCGCTCGCCCATGCGGGCGGGATCGAGGTTCGTCCCGTAGGCGGCGTACAGGGTCACGGGCGACACAGTATCGAGCCGCGACCTCGGGTGGTCGCCCCGCGCAGCCGACAACTAGGCTGGGCGCGTGACCGACACCCACTTCGACACCCTCGTCCTCGGCGCCGGCCCCGGTGGCTACGTCGCCGCGATCCGCGCCTCCCAGCTCGGCCAGAAGGTCGCCGTGGTGGAGGAGAAGTACTGGGGAGGGGTCTGCCTCAACGTCGGCTGCATCCCGTCCAAGGCGCTGCTGAAGAACGCCGAGCTGGCGCACACGCTCCAGCACGAGAAGGCGAAGTTCGGCATCGAGGGCGACGCAACGATGTCGTTCGGTCCCACCCACAAGCGCAGCCGCGACGTCAGCGCCGGCATCGTCAAGGGCGTCCACTTCTTGATGAAGAAGAACAAGATCACCGAGATCGACGGCTGGGGCACCCTCACCAGCGCGACCGGGATCGACGTGAAGGGCAAGGACGGCCAGACCACCGGCTACACCTTCGACAACCTGATCCTCGCCACCGGCGCGACCGTGCGCCTCGTGCCCGGCGTGGAGCTCAGCGACAACGTGGTGACCTACGAGGAGCAGATCCTCACCGACGAGCTGCCCGGCTCGATCGTCATCGGCGGCTCCGGCGCGATCGGCGTCGAGTTCGCCTACGTCATGGCCAACTTCGGCGTCGACGTGACGATCGTGGAGTTCCTCGACCGGATGGTCCCCACCGAGGACGCCGACATCTCCAAGGAGCTCCTCAAGCACTACAAGAAGCTCGGCGTGAAGGTGCTCACGTCGACGGCCGTCAAGAAGGTCGAGGACACCGGCTCGGGCGTCAAGGTCACCGTGGCCCCGGCCGCGGGCGGCGACGAGCAGGTGCTCGAGGCCGACAAGTTCCTCGCCGCCTTCGGCTTCGCCCCGCGGGTCGAGGGCTTCGGCCTCGAGAACATCGGCGTCTCGGTCTCCGAGCGCGGTGCGATCGAGATCGACGACTACTGCCGCACCAACGTCGACAACGTCTACGCGATCGGCGACTGCACCGGCAAGCTGATGCTCGCCCACGTCGCCGAAGCGATGGGCATCGTGGCGGCCGAGACGATCAACGGCGCCGAGACCATGCCGGTCGAGTACGACTTCGTGCCCCGCGCCACCTACTGCATGCCGCAGATCGCGTCGTTCGGCTACTCCGAGGCCCAGGCCAAGGACAAGGGCTACGACGTCAAGACCGCGACGTTCCCCTTCACCGCCAACGGCAAGGCCATGGGCCTCGGCGAGGCCATCGGCTTCGTGAAGGTCGTCGCCGACGCCGAGCACAACGAGATCATCGGCACCCACATGATCGGCCCCGACGTCACCGAGCTGCTGCCGGTCATGACGCTGGCGCAGAAGTGGGACCTGACCGCCGACGAGGTGGCCCGCAACGTCTTCGCGCACCCGACGCTCGGCGAGGCCGTCAAGGAGGCCGTCCACGGCATCGCCGGCCACATGATCAACCTCTGATGACCGATCACATCGTCATCATCGGCGGCGGACCGGGCGGCTACGAGGCGGCGCACGTCGCCGCGCAGCTCGGCGCGGAGGTCACCGTCGTCGACACCGACGGCGTCGGCGGCTCGGCGGTGCTCACCGACTGCGTGCCGAGCAAGACGCTGATCGCCACGGCCGAGCTGATGACCGACATGTCGACGGCGCGCGAGCTCGGGGTCAACTTCCACGACCACCAGGGCGACGCGGCGACGACCATCAGCGTCGACCTCGCCCGGGTCAACGCCCGCGTCAAGCAGCTCGCGGCCGACCAGTCGACCGACATCGCCGCCCGCCTCGACCGCGACGGCGTACGGGTGCTCACCGGTCGTGGCCGCCTCGGGCCGGACCTGACCGTCGTCGCCACGACCGCCGACGGCGAGGAGACCCTGCAGGCCGACGCGATCATCGTCGCCACGGGTGCCGCGCCGCGCACGCTGCCGAGCGCCCAGCCGGACGGGGAGCGGATCCTCACGTGGGAGCAGGTCTACGACCTCACCGAGGTGCCGGAGAAGCTCATCGTCGTCGGCTCGGGCGTCACCGGCGCGGAGTTCGCCAGCGCCTACCTCTCGCTCGGGATCGACGTCACCCTGGTCAGCAGCCGCGACCGGGTGCTGCCCGGCGAGGACGCCGACGCGTCAGCGGTGCTCGAGGACGTGTCGACCCGGCGCGGGATGAAGGTGCTCAGCCGCTCGCGCATGCAGTCGGTGACCCGCGAGGGCGACGAGGTCACCGTGACGCTGACCGACGGCCGCACGGTCACGGGCAGCCACTGCATCCTCGCGCTCGGCTCGATCCCCAACACCGCCGACCTCGGTCTCGAGGAGGCGGGCGTCGCCGTCGACGAGGGCGGCTTCATCACCGTCGACCGCGTCTCGCGCACCTCCGCGCGCGGGATCTACGCCGCGGGCGACTGCACCGGCGTGCTGATGCTCGCCTCGGTGGCCGCGATGCAGGGCCGGATCGCGATGTGGCACTTCCTCGGCGACGCGGTCGCGCCGCTCGACCTCAAGAAGGTCTCGTCCAACGTCTTCACCTCCCCGGAGATCGCCACCGTCGGCTGGTCGCAGCAGGCCGTCGACGCCGGCGAGATCGCAGCCGAGGTGGTCACCCTGCCCCTGGCCGGCAACGCGCGCGCCAAGATGCAGGGCGTGCGCGACGGCTTCGTGAAGCTCTTCTGCCGACCGGGCACCGGCATCGTGGTCGGGGGAGTGGTCGTCGGGCCGCGCGCCTCCGAGCTCATCCACCCCGTGTCTATCGCCGTCGCGGAGTCGCTGACCGCCGACCAGCTCGCCCACGCGTTCACCGTCTACCCGTCGATGAGCGGCTCGGTCGCCGAGGCCGCGCGGCGCCTGCACCACGTCTGACGCGCTGCTCGGGGCCCGGCCCCGGCTGGCACGCCCGGCACCACCACGTGCGGCGGTTGGCGGCGTCGCCCGGCACCTCGGCCTGCACGCTCACCGGCCCGCCGCAGCGGCGGCAGCCCTGGCGCTGGCGTCCGGTGACCCAGTGGTCGTCCCCCCTGACCGGTGACCCGGTCGTCACCTGGTAGGCCCCGGGCACGGTCGCGGAGTGCCGCAGCATCGTCGCCGCCCGCTCGACTAGGTGCGCGACGTCAACCTCGCCGATCGCGGTCCATGGGCTGACGCCGGTGAGGAAGGCGAGCTCGTTGGCCCAGAGGTTGCCCAGGCCGGCCAGCGACCTCTGCTCGAGCAGCGCGGTCACCAGCGGCACGTCGGGGTGCGCCAGCAGGCGGCGCACCGCCTCGTCGGCGTCCCAGTCGTCGCGCAGGGGGTCGGGACCGAGGTGGCCGACGAGGTCGGCCTCGCGGTCGGTGGGCACGAGGGCGAGGTCGTGCAACCGGATCCCGTGGACCGTGCGTCCGTCGTCGAGGGACAGCACCAGGCGGACGTGGGGCTGCAGCTTGCCGGGGAGCCGCTTGCCCGGGGCCAGGGTCGACCACGAGCCGTCCATGCGTAGGTGGCTGTGGAGCGTGGCGGGCGGGGAGCCCGCGCTGCCCGACAGCCGGGTCAGCAGGTGCTTGCCGTGGGTGTCGTGGCCCAGCACCTCGCGTCCTGACACGTCGCGGGTGGCCAGGGCGGGGGTGCGGAAGTCGGAGCGCGCGACGGTGTGGCCGGCGAGCTGGCGGTCCAGCCGGCGGGCGAGCTTCCACACGCTGTCTCCCTCGGGCACCCGTCCAGTGTCACAGGCGGCTACGACAGCGGTCGCCAGCCGCCACCCGGTCGCGCGCACGGATCCCGCGGTCCCTGCCCGTCACGACCGGACCGCCTGTAACCTCGGGGGCTCGTCGTCCGTTCTCGGGGGAGAGACCACCTGATGACCCGTTCCCGCCTGCTGTCCATCGCGCTCGCCACGAGCGCGCTGCTGCTCCCTGCCCTACCGGCGTCCGCGACCGACGTGTCGTCGGCCGAGCCGCGCCGGCAGGTCGAGACGTGGGCCGTCGCCGGCAGCAGCGCGATCACCATCAGCGGCCGCGGTTTCGGCCACGGCAACGGCCTGTCGCAGTACGGCGCGCTCGGCGCGGCACAGCAGGGCCTGACCTGGCAGCAGATCATCGAGTTCTACTACCCCGGCACGACGTGGGGCGCGGTCCGCGGCAAGGTCCGCGTGCTCATCACCGCCGACACGGGTCGCGACGTGCAGGTCGCGGCCGAGCGCGGCCTCAAGGTCGGCCGGGTCGGCCGCTCGCGCACCTGGCGGCTGCCCTCCAACGGCGCGCGCAAGTGGCGCCTGGTCGCCGCCGGTCGCGACACCGCCGTGCAGTGGACGAAGCGCGGCTCGTGGCGCACCTGGAGGAAGGTCCCGGGGGAGGCCGAGTTCAGCGCCGCCGACGGCCGGCTGACGCTCGTGCTGCCCGGCGCCCGGCGCGACTACCGCGGCACCCTGCAGTCCGTCGCCCCGCGCCTGGGCGGCAAGCGCGAGACGGTCAACCGCGTCGGCATGGAGGCCTACCTGCGGGGCGTCGTGCCGCAGGAGGTGCCGGCGCTGTGGACCACGGCGGCGGTGAGTGCCCAGTCGGTCGCGGCGCGCACCTACGCCGCGTTCGAGCGCTCCCACCCGTCCGCCTCCCACTACGACCTCTGCGACACCACGCAGTGCCAGGTCTACGGCGGCGTCGACGTCGAGCACCCGGCGGCGACGGCGGCCATCGAGGCCACGGCCGGGCAGGGGCTCTACTTCGAGGGGCGTCCGGCGTTCACGCAGTTCTCCGCCAGCAACGGCGGCTTCTCCTCGGCCGGCTCGATGCCCTACCTGGTGGCGCAGCCCGACCCCTACGACGGCCTCGTCAACCCGACGTACTCGTCCTGGACGACCACCATCGACGACACCCAGGTCGAGAAGCAGTGGCCCGGGATGGGCGACCTCACCGGCATCGAGGTCGTCACACGCGACGGCAACGGCGACTGGGGCGGGCGCGTCCTCGACATGGCGTTCGTCTTCACCGGCGGCCGCGCGAGCCTGAGCGGTGACGACGCCCGCTCCTACTTCGGCCTCAACTCCGACTGGTTCACCTTCAGCGTGATCCCGCGCCAGAAGGGACCTGCCCGCCCGTGACACGTCGGCTCCACCTGGCAGCAGCAGTCGCTGCGTTCGCCCTCGCCGCGTCGGCCTGCTCGTCCGGCCAGGCCGCCGGCGACGGCGACGTGGACCTGCCCGACCCCGTCGTCGACACCGAGGTCACGACCCCGATCGACTACGTCGCGATGGGCGACTCGTTCTCGGCCGGCCCGTTCATCGGCACGATGCGCTCCGACCCGCAAGGTTGTGCGCGCTCGAAGGACAACTACCCGGCCTTCGTGGCCGACTGGCTCGATGTCGCCAGCTACACCGACGTGACCTGCTCGGCCGCCACGACCAGGGACCTCTACGAGCCGATGGTGATGTTCGACGGCAACACCACGGGGCCGCAGATCGAGGCGCTCTCCGAGGACACCGACCTGGTGACCCTCGGGATGGGTGGCAACGACTTCGGCATCTACGACTCGCTCATCCAGTGCCAGCGCGGGCCGGCGGCGGTCTGCCCGGTCGAGCGGCTGCGCGCCGACGCCGGCAAGGTCGCCGGCCGCGTCGAGCAGGCCGTGCGGCGCATCACGAAGGCTGCGCCCGACGCGGAGGTCCTCGTCGTCGGCTACCCCGACATCCTCCCCACCGAGGGCACCTGCAAGGCGGTCGGGGTGCCGGCCGCCGTGCTGGCCCCGGTCGCGGACGTCGCCGGCCTGCTCAACGCCTCGCTCCGCCGCGGCGCGCGGGCGGCAGGGGCGTCGTACGTCGACATGGCGGCGGTCTCCGACGGGCACGACGTGTGCGCGAAGGGCCGCGCGTGGGTCAACGGACCCAAGCTGCGGATCGGCGTCGCGGCACCCTTCCACCCGAAGGTCAACGGCATGCGCGCGGTGGCCAGCGAGGTGTTCCGTGAGGTGACCGGTGAGGACCCCGAGGAGATCACCGAGTACGCCGAGCCCGACCCCGACGTGATCGTCCTCAACGAGGGCTGATCACCAGCACCAGGTCGCCGCCCTCGACGGCCTGCGTGGCGGGGACCGCGAGCCGGCTGACCGTGCCGGCGACCGGTGCGGTGATGGAGGCCTCCATCTTCATCGCCTCGATCGTCGCGACCGTCTGGCCCGCCTCGACGCTGTCGCCCTCGGCGACCGTGACCGTCACCGCTCCGTCGTAGGGCGCGGCGACGTGGCCGATGTTGGTCGGGTCGGCCTTCTCGGCCGAGACGACGTCGGCGGAGATCCTGCGGTCGCGGACCTGCACCGGGCGCATCTGGCCGTCGACGGTCGCCATGACGTTGCGGAAGCCGCGCTCGTCGGGCTCGCTGATCGCCTCGAGCCCGAAGAGCATCTCGCGGCCCTCGCGCACCCGCACGGGGTGCTCCTCGCCGCGGCGCAGGCCGTAGAGGTAGTCGACCGTCGAGACCGCGGACAGGTCGCCGTAGGTCTCGCGTGACTCGCGGAAGGCGGCGGTCGGGCCCGGGAAGAGCAGCTCGTTGAGGGTGGCGCGGCGGTCGGAGGCCAAGCTCGCCTTCTGCTCCTCGGTCAGGCTCTCGGTCGGCTGCTTCCAGGTGCGACCGGCGAGCGCCTTGGTGCGGAACGGCTCGGGCCAGCCGCCGGGCGGGTCGCCCAGCTCGCCGTTGAGGAAGCCGATGACCGAGTCCGGGACGTCGTAGGACGCCGGGTCGGCCTCGAACTCCGCGGGGTCGGCGCCGGCCGCGACGAGCGCGAGGGCGAGGTCGCCGACGACCTTGGACGACGGCGTCACCTTCACGACGTTGCCGAGGATGTCGTTGGCCGCGGCATACATGTCCTCGACCTGCTCGAACTTCTCGCCGAGGCCGAGCGCGATCGCCTGCTGGCGCAGGTTGGAGAGCTGCCCGCCCGGGATCTCGTGGCGGTAGACCCGCCCGGTCGGGGACGGCAGGCCGGACTCGAAGGGCGCGTAGACGCGGCGCACGGCCTCCCAGTAGGGCTCCATCGCGTTGACGGCCGCCAGCGACAGGCCGGTCTCGCGCTCGGAGTGGTCGGTCGCGGACACGAGCGCGGACAGGGCCGGCTGCGAGGTCGTGCCGGCCATCGAGGCGCAGGCGGCGTCGACGGCGTCGACGCCCGCGTCGATGGCGGCGAGCAGCGTGGCGAGCTGGCCGCCCGGGGTGTCGTGGGTGTGCAGGTGGACGGGCAGGTCGAAGCGCTCCCGCAGCGCGGTGACGAGCGTGCGGGCCGCAGGCGCGCGCAGCAGGCCGGCCATGTCCTTGATCGCCAGCACGTGGGCGCCGGCGTCGACGATCTGCTCCGCGAGCTGCAGGTAGTAGTCGAGGGTGTAGAGCCGCTCGTCCGGCGACGACAGGTCGCCGGTGTAGCAGAGCGCCACCTCGGCCACCGAGGTGCCGGTCGCGCGGACGGCGTCGATCGCCGGACGCATCTGCGAGACGTCGTTGAGGGCGTCGAAGATCCGGAAGACGTCGATGCCGGTCTCGGCGGCCTCCTGCACGAAGGCCTCGGTGACGGCGGTCGGGTAGGGCGTGTAGCCCACGGTGTTGCGCCCGCGAAGCAGCATCTGCAGGCCGACGTTGGGGATCGCCTCGCGCAGGGCGGCCAGGCGCTCCCACGGGTCCTCGGCCAGGAAGCGCAGCGCGACGTCGTACGTCGCTCCGCCCCAGCACTCGACCGACCACAGCTCGGGGGTGGTCCGGGCGACGTGCTCGGCCACCGCCAGCAGGTCGCGGGTGCGCACGCGCGTGGCGAGCAGCGACTGGTGCGCGTCGCGGAAGGTGGTGTCGGTGACGGCGACCCGGTCCTGCGCGCGCAGGCGGCGGGCGAACTCCTCGGGCCCGACCTCCCGGAGCAGCTGCCGGGTGCCGAAGGGGACCGGCTGGGTGCGATCGAGCTCGGGCAGCTTGCTCGCCGCGGACACCGTCACCGGCGCGCGGCCGTGCGGCTGGTTGACGGTGACGTCGGCGAGGTAGGCCAGCAGCTTGGTGGCCCGGTCGGCGCCGAGGTTGGCCTTGAGCAGGCTCGGGTGGTCCTCGATGAACGACGTGGTGACGCCGCCGGCGGCGAAGTCGGGGTCGGCCAGCACGGCCTGGAGGAAGCCGACGTTGGTCGAGACGCCGCGGATGCGGAACTCCAGCAGCGCGCGGCGGGCCTTCTGGACGGCCGCCTCGAAGGTGCGGCCGCGACAGGTGAGCTTGGCGAGCATCGAGTCGAAGTGCGGGCTGATCTCGGCGCCGGAGTAGGTGGTGCCGCCGTCGAGCCGCACGCCCGGCCCGCCGGGGGAGCGGTAGGTGGTGATCTTGCCGGTGTCGGGGCGGAAGCCGTTGGCGGGGTCCTCGGTGGTGATGCGGCACTGCAACGCGAAGCCGCGCGGCTGCACCGCGTCCTGGCTGAGGCCGAGGTCGGCGAGGGTGGCGCCGGCGGCGATGAGCATCTGCGACTGCACGAGGTCGACGGCGGTGACCTCCTCGGTCACGGTGTGCTCGACCTGGATGCGGGGGTTCATCTCGATGAAGACGTACTTGCCGGTGGGGTCGAGCAGGAACTCGACGGTGCCGGCGTTCTTGTAGCCGATCTCGCGGGCGAACCGGACGGCGTCGGCGCAGATGCGGTCCCTCAGCTCGGGATCGAGGTTGGGCGCGGGGGCGATCTCGACGACCTTCTGGTGGCGCCGCTGCACCGAGCAGTCACGCTCGTAGAGGTGGATCACGCCGCCTTCGGAGCCCGTCCCGTCGGACAGGATCTGCACCTCGATGTGGCGCGGGTCGACGACGGCCTGCTCGATGAAGACGGTGGGGTCGCCGAAGGCGCCGTCGGCCTCGCGCATGCAGGTCTCGATCGCCTCGCGCAGGTCCGCTCGGTCGTTGACGCGGCGCATGCCGCGCCCGCCGCCGCCGGCGACGGCCTTCACGAACAGCGGGGCCTCGATCTGCTCGGCCGCGGCCAGGAGCTCCTCCACGTCGGTCGACGGCGGGACGGACTCGAGCACGGGTACGCCGGCCGCCTTGGCCGCCGCGATCGCGCGCGCCTTGTTGCCGGTGAGGGTGAGGACCTCGGCGCTGGGGCCGATGAACGTGATGCCCGCGGCGGCGCACGCCTCGGCGAGGGCGGGGTTCTCCGAGAGGAAGCCGTAGCCGGGGTAGATGGCGTCGGCCCCGCACCGCACGGCCACGTCCACGATGGCCTGCGGGTCGAGGTAGGCGCGGACGGGATGGCCCTCCTCGCCGATCTGGTAGGCCTCCTCGGCCTTCATCCGGTGCTCGGACCAGCGGTCCTCGTGCGGGAAGACGGCCACCGTGCGCACACCGATCTCGCGCGCTGCACGGAAGGCCCGGACTGCGATCTCGCCACGGTTGGCGACGAGCACCTTGGAGAACATGGGCCGCACGCTATCGAGTGGTGGGTGTGACGTGGGTTACCCGTCCGTACCCCGGTCGGCCTCAGGCTGCCGACCGCTCCTGCGTCCGCCACCAGGCCACCGTCCGTGCGACGCCCTCGGCCAGCGGCGTGGGGGAGAGGCCGAGTCGGGCCTCACTGGCGCTCGAGTCGAGGACGAACGGCGCCGTGAACATGTAGGAGGTCTCGGCCAGCTCGCGCATCTCGCGCGACACCGTTCCGGACGCGCGCAGCACCCACGACGGGATGGCCGACGTCCTGGGCGCCGGCACGCCGCCGGCCTGCGCGACCAGCTCCACGAGCCGTCGCTGGGTGACCGGGGCGGCGGTGGGCGCGTGCAGGAACGAGTTCCACAGCTCCTCGCGGCCGGCCGCGTCGATCATGGCCGCGGCCAGGTCGGGGACGTAGGTGAACGAGTGGGGCTGGTCGAGGCTGCCCAGAACGCGCATCGTCCGCCCAGCGAGGACGGTGGGGACCAGCCGCTCGCCGGCGTGGGCGTTGCGGACCAGCGGGCCGTAGAAGTCGGACGCGGCGACGCTGACGGTCGGCGTGGGCGAGGCCTCGCGCTGGGCGAGCAGCTCGGTGCGCACGCCGAGCTTGCCGGTCGTGGCGGTGCGCGGCGTCGACTCGGTGATCGTGCCGTCGACCGGGCCGTAGGCGTAGAGGCTCTCGGGGAACACGACGACCGCACCGACGCGGCCGGCCGCCTCGAGGACGACGCGCTCGGCCTGCGGCAGCTCGGCGCGCCACACGCGGGCGTCGTACGCCGAGCCGTGGATGCAGTGGTGCACCGCGACCGCTCCCTCGAAGGCCTCTGCGACCGCGTCGGGACGAGAGGCGTCGACGCGGCGCCGGTCGATCAGCGGGTGGACGGGGCCGGTCCCCGAACGGGTGAGCAGGCGGACCTGCTGGCCCTCGTCGGCGAGCTGCTGGGCGATGGTCGAGCCGACGGGGCCGGCTCCGGTGACGACGTGGACGGTGTTCACGGTGTGCTCCTCAAAGGTGCGGGCGATTTAGAGAGCGGTGCTCTCGTTGTCCAGCATGGCGCATGATCGGAGTGAAAGCAAGAGCACCGCTCTCATCTGTTACTGATGCTCACCCTCTGTGGTTGGATGGACGGGTGCCCGACTCTGCTTCCCTCCCCTCCCCGCGCGCGAGGGCGCGCGCCCGGACGATGCGCGACATCGTCCGCATCGGTCGCCAGCACCTCGCGACGGAGGGCGCGGCCGCCCTGTCCCTGCGGGCCGTGGCGCGCGACCTGGGCGTCGTGTCGTCGGCCGTCTACCGCTACGTCGCCAGCCGTGACGAGCTGCTGACGCTGCTCGTGGTCGACGGCTACGACGAGCTCGGCGACGCGGTCGACGCTGCCCTCGAGGCGGTCGACCGGGACGACCACGTCGGCCGGATCGTCGCCATCGCCCGCGCCACCCGCGCGTGGGCGCTGACCGAGCCCGCGACGTACGCCCTGCTCTTCGGCAGCCCGGTGCCGGGCTACGAGGCGCCGGCCGAGCAGACCACCGGCCCCGGCACCCGTGTCATCGGCCGGCTCGTCGAGGTGTGGGAGGACGCGTGGCAGGCGGGTGCGATCTCGCTCGACGACGCGCCGCTCACCCCCCGCCGGTTGTCCCGCGACCTGGCCCGGATCCGCAAGCAGATGGGCATCACGGCCCCCGACCTGCTCCTCGCGCGCGGGCTCTTCGCCTGGGCGGCGCTCTTCGGCTGCGTGTCGTTCGAGGTGTTCGGGCAGTACGGCGCCGACACCTTCAGCGACCCCGGCGACCTCTTCGAGCACCACCTCGCGGCGCTGGTCGAGACCGTCGGGCTGGAGTAGCCCGACCGTCCGCGTCGCGGATCCCGTGCGCTCGGCCCTGCCGTGCGGCACACTCCAGTCATGGCCCAGCAGCAGCTCGCGAGCAGCACGCGATCGCGCCATCGGCGGTCGTGGGCGGTCTTCGGTGGCGCCTCGACGGTCGCCCTGGGCGCCTGCCTCGTCGCGGCGTTCCGCTCGAACGGCACGACCGGCGCCGGCCTCGCCTTGATGGGTGGACTGATCGTGGTGGGCATCGCGGCCGCCCTGATGCAGGCGGCCCTCGCGCCGTTCCCGGAGGAGGTGGCGACCCGGCGCGCCAGCAGCTTCGAGGGTGGCGGCTCCGACGGTGGCGGGGGCGGCGACGGGGGGTTCTGAGCACGCCGCTCCCCGGGCTCGGGTGCGGTCGTCCGGCTGCGGCTAGTCGGCGCCCCGGATGGCGCTCAGGATGTTCGGCACGCTGGACGGGTGGGCCATCTCGAGGGCCGGGAGGTCCCTCGGCTCGAACCACCTGAGGTCGTCGTGCTCCTCCGGCGCGACGTTGACCGGCTCCCCGTCCCAGCGGGTGACGAGGAACGCGTGCACGTCGAGGGTGGGGTCGCTGACCTCCATCGGGATGGGGCGGGGGTCGTGGATGCGGATCCCCAGCTCTTCGAGGCACTCCCGCCTGACTGCCGCGTGCGGCGACTCGCCCCGCTCGACGTGCCCGCCGCCCTCCTCGCGGCAGATTCGGGCCTCGGTCGTTGGTTCGGGCGGCAGTCGTGAGCCGCTGTCACCATGGGCGGTACCGGACGGTGTACGTGGAGCCAACCTCGGTCTGTAGCCGCTGCACGAGGTCCTGAGCGCGGACGTCGAGGCGCTCGTACGCCTCCTGGGTCCTTTGACTGGGGGCCGCGTCCAGATCCAACATGCTGTCGCCCCATCTCGCCAGGTCCTCGATGAGCGAGTCGCTCAACCGGAGCACGGCGCTGAGCCAACGAGGGTCATCAGGCAGCAATCCGAAGGGACCCCACAACGGGACGCGCACGCCGTAGTCCCACATGAACGTGATGACTTCGCCGCCAACCGTGATGTCGAGTCCCACCGAATCCTCGTCGAGGCGCTCGCGTGCAGGCTCGTGCGCTGGACCGTGCGCTGCGACGTACACACCGTCTCCTAGGTGCTTTGGGTCAAACGCCTCGTCGTTGCTCACGAACCGATCTGAGCACTGACGGCGTCTGGTGTCACCTGCAATGGCGGACGCATCGCGGCAGATCCGGGCGAGCGTAGCCGCCCGCAACGCGGTAGATCCGGACGACTTCGACGTCTAGGCCTGGTCCGGCTTGTACGCGTACCAGCGCCCACCCGGAATGCCGTTCGGGTGCTGAGCGGCCAGCTCCTGCAACCGAGCAAAGGCCGGATCGACCGGCAGCGATGGGCTGTCACAGGGCACAAGGTTGTACAGGCTGTAGACCAGGTAGCTCTTGTCGCGCGGTAGGTCCTTCACCTGTTGCCGGACGTGCTGTGCTCCCGCATCCATCTCCCAGCCGCCGATGCCGCACATGTCGTCCCACTCGTCTGGCGTCATGACGATCTCGACGGCTCGGGTCGAGCCGCCTCCTTCATCAAGCACCACGGTGAGACCGCCGGGGTCTCGGTCGGTCACTTCCCCAAGGGTGGCAAGGACGTCGACCAGGTGATCCCACCACGTGTCGACCCCGCGCTCCATCTGGGCAGGATTGCACAACAGGCACCCGCTGCGTCGCTGCAGACCACACGGATCTCGGCAGATCCGTGCGCTGATCGCGGGCAGGTCCGACGTTGTATCCCCACGAGGCACCGGTGCCACGGCAAGGGTCTCCGGTCAGTCAGTACCCGGGTTAGGAGCCGCCATCACGAGGGAAGGCAGAGTCGGCCTCCAGAGTCTCCAGGCCGGTCATGCCGGCATCGAGCAATGCTTCCCGAACCTCTCCGCTGATGATCACTCGGCCCGTGCGTCTCCCTCGGCGCAGGCTGTGCACCGGGCCGGGAGCATCGACCTCTTCCAGTACCGAGAGATACCCCTCGACGGGGGATCCGTTCCTGAGACGAACGTCGGCTGGCCAGGTCTGCAGACGAGCGCCGCACGACTCAAGCACCGCACACATGCGTTCGCTGTACACCTTCAGCCCATCCCCGTACTGCCACACCGCGTCAACCAGGCGCTTGCCGGAATGGCCCGGGAGTGGCATGAAGTACCACTCGACGTCCCGAACTCCCGGCGGCCCTTCCGTGGCGAGCAACTCATGAACCGGCTCTCCCCCCGGCGTCTTCCAAACGCCGTACTCGGGCGCTGTCGGCCCCGCTAACCCCACCCACAGATCTCGTGTCGCGGCGGCCGGCCCCATCTCGAACCAACTCACGCTGAGGAACATAGCCTCCACGGCTGCCCTCGGACGTTCTGATCCACACGAGGACCACGCCCGAGACCGGTGGGCCACCACGTCCGCTCATCGACAGATCCGCGCACATCTCCGGGGCAGATCCGGACGCTTGTGGTCAGGACGAGAGCGCGTGGGGCGAGATGACTACAGGACCTCGTCGAAGGCGCTGCGCTCCGCTTCGTCGGGACGCTGGCTCTGCATGAACTCGTGCATCGCTACGACGTCCGCGTGCTTCATCGGAGGGTCCTCCATACCCCGTTCCTCGATGCGCTTCCACAGCACATCCGCAGGGGGGTCGAGGAAGAGCAGTTCGGTGCGCGCGCCTAGCGTTGTGGCTTCTGCCCTCAGACGTTCGCGTTCGTCTCGGCCCCAGGTTCCCCATTCGATGATGGCGGTGCCCCCGGCGCGGAGCACGTCGAAGGCCATGTCCCACTGCAGCCCTTCCACGCGGGCGCGAAGTTCGTCATCCCACAGGTTCGCCCCTAGTGCGGTCATCCACTCGTCTGGGCAGAACCGGATCCCCCGCCTCTCGGCCTGCAACCTCTTGGCCTGCGTCGTCTTGCCGCTGCCGGGGAGGCCGGAAACAACGACAAGGCATCCTGGTTCACTCACGGGGCACAGGCTACGAGAGCGTCCGGACACGTCGTCCGCTCATCGGCACGTGCGCATGCCCGGGTCGCGGCAGATCCGGGCGAGCGTAGCCGCCCTCAACGCGGCATGATCGGATGTTGGCGCTAGCGTCAGATTCCGGTCACGTCCCGCTGAGTGGTGGAGTTCTCGACACCGTGCGGGTCAGTGGTTCTGATCATGCCGTCATGAGTTCGGGCTTGGCCACCTCCTCCTCGGATCGGTTGGCCACCAGGGCCATGGACCGTTCGGACAGGTAGCGGCGTTCGGCGCTGACTTGCCACTCGTCGTGGGCCTCGACCAGGACCGCGCCGGCCAGGCGCAGCAGGGCGGCGGGGTTGGGGAAGTCGCCGACGACGTCGGTGCGGCGCTTGACTTCCTTGTTCAGCCGCTCGAGCGGGTTGGTCGACCAGATCTTCTTCCAGTGCGGCACCGGGAACCCGGCGAAGGCGAGCAGGTCGTCGTGGGCCTCGCGGAGCATCTGCTCGACCTTGGGCAGCTGCTTGCCGAGCATGGCGGCGATGACCTCGAACTGATCGGTGACGTGGTCGGCGTCGGGCTGGGCGAAGATCGTGCGGATCGCCGCGGCGACCATCTCTTGGTTCCCTTTCGGGACGACGGCGAGGACGTTGCGCATGAAGTGCACCCGGCACCGCTGCCACGCAGCGCCGAGGAACACGGACCCGATCGCGGCCTTCAAGCCGGTGTGGGCGTCGCTGATGACCAGCTGCACCCCGCCGAGTCCGCGGGCCTTCAGCGAGCGCAGGAACGCGGTCCAGAACGCCCCGTCCTCGGAGTCGCCGACGTCGAAGCCCAGCACCTCACGGCGCCCGTCGGCGGTGACACCGGTCGCGATCACCACCGCTTGGGACACCACCCGCCGGTTCACCCGGGCCTTGCAGTAGGTGGCGTCGAGGAACACGTACGGGTAGGCGATCCCGGTCAGGGACCGGTCCCGGAACGCGCCGACCTCCTCGTCGAGGTCCGCGCAGATCCGTGAAACCTCGGACTTGCTGATCCCCGAGTCGGCACCGAGTGCCTTGACCAGGTCGTCGACCTTCCGGGTCGAGACACCGTGCAGGTAGGCCTCCATGATCACCGCGAACAGCGCCTGGTCGACCCGACGCCGGCGCTCGAGCAGCGAGGGGAAGAACGACCCGGACCGCAGCTTCGGGATCCGCAGCTCCAGGTCACCGGCGGTCGTGGTCAGCGTCCGGGGACGTGATCCGTTGCGTTGTGCGGTGCGGTCCGCGGTGCGTTCCCAGGGGCCGGCGCCGATCACCGCGGTCAGCTCGGCGTCGATCAACGCCTGGTAGATCGTCTGGGCCGCGGTGCGGACACGGTCCTCGACACCAGCGGCCTGCATGGCTTCGAGCACCTCGAGTAGGGCAGCATTGTCCAAGGCCATCGTGCTTCAGGTCCTTCCGTGAGTTCTATCGCTAGGTCTCACCGACCGTGGCACGGTGGCCGCCTACGTCATCGTCAACACGACGAACAGCGGCCTGAACTACACCACCTCACGGGACGCAACCCAGATTTCCTGGTCTGCGGACGCGAGGCGAACTCACTGCGGGGAGGATCGTGTTCGCTGCGTCGCTGGTCGGGGCAGTCCTGAACGTCGCTGTCCTCACCGTCGGTCCGGACCGCGGGGCGCCGTGTCAGCGAACCGACTCCAGTCGCCGCCCCTGGATCGCGGCTGCCGTTGCCACGACCAGCGTGAGCAGCATGGACAGCATCAAGGCCGGGATCGTCAGGTTGGACGCCAGGAAGTGCAGGCCACCGTCGTCGCCGAAGAGGTCCTCGGTCCTGCGGCTCTCCCAGCTGTCGTCCGCCAGCCGCCCCACGGCTGCCACTAGCTCGGTGAGGTTGCCGAGGACCGCAGCCGGGATCGACACGAGCAGGGCGCCGAGCAGGAGGCGGGCTGCCCGGGCATCTGGTGACGTCGTCCTACGCAGTCGCAGTGCCACGAGCGTCGCCCACCCGAGCAGGCCAGCCGCGACGATGTGGAAGGCGATGTGGGGATGGCTGTCGCCGACACGTTCGACCAGCGGGGGTGCAGCGAACGCGAAGATTGACACGAATGGGACCCACACGAGTGCGACAAGCTTCCAGTGCTGCTTCACGACTGTCTCCCTTGCTGGCCACGACGTCAGAGGTCGTCGAACCGTAGGAGCCGGCCCGTCAGGTCCGCATCGGCCCTTTCGCCTAACCCGTTTCGACGGGCCGGTCCTGAGACCACATGGCGGCGGCGGCATGCACCCGGCGGTTGTAGTCGGGCCCCCCGGGCAGGTCGAGCTTGGCGAACACCGAGCGGAGGTGTGCGTCGACCGTGCGTTCGGAGAGGACGAGACGTGCGGCGATGCCGGCGTTGGAGAGGCCCTCGGCGAGCAGGCCCAGCACCTCGACCTCGCGCTGGGTGAGGTGTGCGGTGCCTCCGGACGCCTTGTAGGCCTCGTGTGCCTCGGGCGGTGGCTCCCGCATCGCAGCAGGCTCGTGGGCGTCGTTGCCTAGGTGCTCGGTGAGGGCCTTCGTGCTGCCCCACCCTGCGATCGCCAATGCGATGTCCATGCCGACGACCACCAGCACCGCAGACCAGGCACGCAAGGTCAGCCCGGGCGCAGCGGCGATTGCGCCGCACGCGATGACCAGGAGGGTCCCTGCCAGTGAGGACGCGGCAACAAGCGCGAGTCGACGTGCCGCGGCGTCCTCCGCGCGCCACGCCGCCACCAGCGCCCACACCGGACCGAGCAGCACTGTCGCCAGGAAGAGCGCATTGATGGACATGCCGACTGTCGTTCCTGTCGAGGAAGGGATCAGTGCGGACGCTCTCAGAGGGGCGAAGTCGTCGAAGAACAGCATCATGGTGAGTGCGGCACTGCATCCCAGCACCAGCACAGCCACCACTGGCCATCGCGAGGACGTGCCGCCTAGGTAGCGCACCGCCAGCAGCGGCAGCGCGGTGAAGGTCGCCAGGACCGGCAGGTGGGCTGTGACGGCCAGGACGGCCGCCGCCCACGCAACACGGCTATGGGGCATCCATGACGACGCGAGCGTCGCCCACCCCCACACGAGCGGGTAGGAGGCGACCAGGACGGCCGATGCTATGAGGTACCGGCGCCATACCACCCATCCCGGCCGCGTCCGCGCCGACGAACGTTTCAGGACCCAGCCCGCGCCGGCGCCCGCCACAAGGGCGATGACCAGTCCGGGAAGCGACGTCACGGTCACAGTGTGACGGCACCGACCGTCCCGGCACCACGGTCGCCACAGTTGCCACTCCCGCCAGCGCGGTCGGAGCGGGGCTGGGCCGACATGCGCTTCGTGAACCTTGCTCGCCCGTTGGACGCCTACATGCCCGAGACTTCTTGACCGCCCGCACTCGAAGCGGCAGGGAGGCCCGCAACTCGGCCGATACGGATGTCCGCGACAGGCGGCGCAATGTCGCGCCCCGGACGGTACGCGGCGGAAAGACGCAGGGCGGGTCACCGCTCCCTGAAGGCTCCGCGCTCCCACCAGTCGATCGCCGGGTCCTCCCGTATGTACCGTGCGGCCACCTCGAGGTTGCCCGGGTTGCAGTAATTCCAGAGCTCTTTCGCTGCACGGGAGTACTGGAACAGCACACGGTCCATATCGAATAGGTCGAGATCACCGTCGCGAAATTGATCGATCGCGCCGGCGACGTGTGCGACGAGTTCTCCGAGCTCTGCCTCGTGATAGGCGGCCACTTGTTGGCGTGCTTGTCGACGCGCTGCCTTCTCGGACACCTACTCAGGCTAGTGCGACTCTCCTACGAGAGCCTCGCACTCATCGCGGCAGACATCCCAGGTTTTACGGGTGTCAAGCAGCGTTGCTGAGGTGGTGGCTCCAGGCGGTCGTTTCGTCGTAGGGGGTGTGGGTCTTGAGGCAGCCGTGGAGGATTCCGACGAGTCGGTTGGCGAGCTGGCGCAGGGCGGCTTGGTGGCCGACGTTCTTGGCGCGGAGCTGTTGGTAGTAGGCGCGGGCGCCGGGTGATCCGCGCAGCGAGCAGAACGCCCACTGCTGCGCGGCGTCGCCGAGCCGTCGGTTGCGGGCGTAGCGGGCCAGGACGATCTCCTTCTTGCCCGATGCTCGGGTGATCGGTGAGGTGCCGGCGTAGTTCTTGCGGGCCTTGGCGTCGGTGTAGCGGTGCGGATCGTCGCCGAACTCGCCGAGCACCCGGGCGCGAGGACCACACCAATGCCGGGTTGGCTGGTGTAGATCTCAGCGTCCGGGTGCTGGCCAAAATGCGCCTCCACCACCGCCGCCATCTGCTCGATCTGGGTGTTCAGTGTCGCGATGATGGTGGCCTGGCTGGCCACGATCGCGGCGTAGGCCGCCTCGACCGGCTCTGAGCGGCGCAGCTGCTCGGCACCGAAGACCTGCACAAGCTCGGTGGCTCTGGCCTCGATGTTGCGCCGATTCGCTCTCTTGAGCGCGGCGATGATCCGGCGGCGGTTCAGCCGACCCGCCCGGGCAGGATCGGGCGCTGCCGCCAGCAGTTCGAGCGCGTCGGGGGCATCGAGGTCAGGGAACGCCTCCAGCGCAGCGGGGAAGAAGTCCCGCAACGCCGCACGCAGCCGCAGCACGTGTCGGCTGCGTTCCCAGATCAGGCTCTGGTGGGTGCGGGCGACGAGCTTGATCGCCTCGGCCTCCTGGGAGTCGCCGGCCAGCGGCCGGTGATGTGGCCGGTCGACGCGGACGATCTCGGCCAGCACGTGCGCGTCGCCGGCATCAGACTTGGCACCCGAGGTGGAGTGGCGTTCTCGGTACCGGGCCACCGACAGCGGGTTGATCGCGAAGACCTCGTAACCGGCCGCGACCAAGGCCGCCACCCAAGTTCCTCGGTCGGTCTCGATGCCGACCTTGACCAGCCCCTGCACCTGTTCGGGTTCCAGCTCGATCCAGTCCTCGGGCAGATGATCGGCGATCAGCGCATGCAGCCCGGCGATGCCCCCGATCCCCTCGGGCAACCGTCTACGGGCCAACACCTGCCCGTCGTCGTCGACCAGCTCGACGTCGTGGTGATCCTCGGCCCAGTCATCTCCGATGAAGAGCATCGCCTCGCCTTCCTACTCGCCTCACCCATGGTCAGCAGCGCGGAGGAGGACAGCCAGCGATCTAATGGTCCAAGTGCTCACCATCGGCGACGGGCACGACATCCCAGCAGCGGTTTCGCCTGCTCACGACCAACGGGCGCACGGTCTGCCGCGAGACCTGCAAGCGATCAGATTCGGAGAGTGCTGACCCGCCGGCCGCTACCGGAACCAGCCTGCCGAAACAGACCGGCAGAAGCCATTAGATTCGGGGAACGTTCCCGCCCTCAACGAACAGATCCGGACAATCGCAGCGCACGCTATGGGCGCGTACGCCCAATCTAGAATCGCTCCTCGTGACCGATGACCTGAGCCGGTTGAGACCCGAGCAGCGCCAACAGCTCGCGCGATGGATACCCGACGCAAAGGCGCTCGCCGATCTCAGTTGGGGACTGGTCGAAACGAAGGTGCTTGAGCTAGTCAGCGACCAGGGCCGCCTCATCCTGAAGGCTGGCGGCGTCACGGACGGCCACATCTCCCGGGAGATCCGCGCGCACCGGGAGTGGCTGCATCCTTGGGTCAGCACCGGGCACGCTCCTCTTCTCTTGTTCGGCGACCAGGCCGCCAAAATGCTGGTCACTCACTACCTTCCGGGCAGCTTGGTAGAAGGAACCAGCGCTCAGGATGACGCGGAGACCTATCGGCAAGCGGGCTCGCTACTCGTCACCTTCCACAACCAACTCTCGATCCTCGACGAGGAGTGGAACGACAGGTTCCGCGCACGCGTTGAGCGACACCTCGCGCTACCGCACCGAATCGACAGCAACATCGAGGGCCGCGTGCGCGCCGAGGTGTCGACCTGGCCAAGAGGCGGCGCCCGCGTCGTACCTACGCACGGTGACTGGCAGCCGCGCAACTGGTTGATCGACGACGGCGTCGTCAGGATCATCGACTTCGGACGCGCCGACCTGCGCCCGCCGATCGAGGACTTTGTCCGGCTTGCACGTCAGGACTTCGCGCGCGATCCCAAGCTGGAGGCCGCGTTCATCGAGGGGTACGGCAGTGACCCGCGCGAACCGGGGGAGTGGCGCCGAGCCCTGGTCGGTGAAGCGGTAGGCACAGCCGTATGGGCCTACGGAGTCGGCGACGAGGACTTCGAGTGTTTCGGCCACCGGCTCCTGACCGACCTATACGCGGAGAGCGACTGACTCGCGGAGGAAGCACTGCCGGGACCTGGGCAACCAGATGACACGATCTGGGGGCGCTGTCGCGGAGGATGGCTTGTGGGGCACTACCCGGATCTCGGCATGAGCGGTCACGGGCGCTGCCTGAGCCTTGCCAGCCGCCCGGTCAGGAGCGTGCGCGGTATCGCAGGCGGTTCGCTGACTCGTCGTACACAAGATCGCCGGGCTGCACGCCCGCCCTGCGGCCCACCCCAGACTCGAAGGTCTCTGCCAGCATGAATGTCAGCGTGTGGAATCCGACCTCGACGTGACGCGTCGTGTGGGGCGCCACCGCAAGGTCTGTGTCATCGAAGATGTCGTCCTCAGCCCACGCCAGTCGGCGAAGCTGAGCTCGGCTGAGGTGAACGATCAGCGGCAGGCCTGCTTCGCGACCGGTGGGATACATGTCGTCGGCGATGTCGAGGCGGATCACCCCAGTGACGATCTCCCTGGCTACTCCGAAGTTCCCAAGAAACTCGATGAGCGCTTGATAGAGGTCGTCGTCACTGATGTCTTCAGTCACCCGGCGCACGCCGGACGAAGGTACGGACCTCTGGGCTGCGGCCGCTTCTAGTTGCTCGGGAGTAGGAGGCGACTCTGGCTCCGGGGCGGCGCCCACGTGGTCGTACGAGAACCAGCCAGAAGCACTCACCCGTCCAGACTAGGTCGAGTCCGGTGCAACAGGAGTCAACTTTCTGACCTTAAGGTCTGCAGGCACATCGGCAGATCCGCGCACTAAACGCGGCTACTAGGAGACTTTCCGCAGGATCGGTGTCTGGCCAGACTCTGATCTAGGTGATCGGCGGGACGCTCTCATTCGCGGCTGCCCACCCGCTCTTGGGTGTGGCTCTCATCTGGAATGCGACCCGTCGTTCACCGTGACGAGGCGTGGCTCAAGAGGGGTCTGCCCAGCTCGTAGTAGCACTGCCCACCTCGCCGTCCGAGTGGATGCCAGAACACAGATGAGGTGAGTAGATGAGCAAGACGAAGGGCGTGATCATCGGGGTCGACCCCCACAAGATGTCGGTGACGATCGAGGTCGTCGACACCCACGAACGGCTCCTCGGCAGCGGACGGTTTGAGACCACCAACGCCGGGTACGCCGCGATGCAGCGGTACGTGAAGCAGTGGCCCGACCGACTCTGGGCCGTCGAGGGAGCCAACGGCGCCGGTCGTCCACTGGCCCAACGACTCGTCGCCGCCGGCGAGCAGGTCGTCGACGTGCCAGCCAAGCTTGCGGCCCGGGTGCGGCTCTTCGACACCGGCCACAACCGCAAGACCGACGCCCTGGACGCCCACTCCATCGCTGTCGTCGCGGCCCGCACCGAGGGGCTGCGGGTGCTGGTCGAGGACGGTGAGCTCGAAGCCTTGCGGATGCTCACCGACCGCCGCGACGAGCTCGCCCACCAACGAGTCCAGACCGTCAACCGGCTACAACGACTCCTCAGCGAACTACTGCCTGGCCAGCGCAAACGCGACCTGTCCGCCGCCCAGGCCAAGGCGATGCTCGCCACCGTGCGACCCCGTGACATCGCCGGCAAGACCCGCCGCCGGATGGCCGCCGAAGAGATAGCCGACCTGGTCGCAGTCGACGCCAAGCTCAAGAAGATCAAGGCCGAGCTGAAGGCCGCGGTCACCGCCCGCGGGTCGCACCTGATGGACATCTACGGCATCGGACCGGCAGGCGCGGCCCGCGTGCTGGCCGACGTCGGCGACGTAGCCCGGTTCGCCGACCGCAACCGGTTCGCGTCCTGGACCGGCACCGCACCACTGGACGCCTCCTCAGGCGAGCAAGCCCGCCACCGGTTATCGCGGGCCGGGAACCGGCGGATGAACCACGTCCTGCACGTCGCCGCGATCGTGCAGATCCGCCACGACACCGAAGGCCGCGCCTACTACCGCCGCAAGTTCGCCGCCGGCAAGACACCGATGGAAGCACTGCGCTGCCTCAAACGGCGCCTGTCCGACGTCGTCTACCGCCAGCTCATCGCCGACGCTCACCAGCACGATGGAGCGGATCCGGGAGGGCACTGCGGGGCGGCTCTTCAATCCAGCGCGGTCGACTCGCACCCGCTCATCGACACTTCGGATCAGCCACTTCCCGAACCCGCGAACCCGACGCTACGCCCAGAGAGCGACCCCGTGAAGGACCTCGTTCCAAGCACCCGTTGACACAGAGGGGTGCCAGATCCGGGCGAGCGTAGCCGCCCGCAACGCGGCAGATCCGGGCGGGCGTAACCGCCCGCAACGCTGCAGATCCGGGCGAGCGTAGCCGCCCGCAACGCGGCAGATCCGGATGCGCAGCGGGGTCTGCGGGACGGTCGAGACAGCCGCTTGACTCTCGCAACCGCGAACGCCGACAACTAACTATGAGGTCGGCGCGTCTTAGCAAGGACCCTCGCATGCGACGTACCGTCATCGACACGCTGCCCACCATCATCGGGGGATAGCGCTCACCCAGGGGGAACCGTGCTTCAACGTTCGACCACGCTTGTTGTCACCGCGCTTGTTACGGGGGCGCTGAGCGCACCGTCTTCGGCGGCTTCGGACACTGGCCAGACCTGCCAGGGCCGGGCGGCCACGATCGTCGGCACTGGCCCGGCCATTCAGGGCACGCCGGGTGATGACGTCATCGTCACCGGCACCTCCCAGCGCACCTACGCTGTCGCTGGGAACGACCTGGTGTGCGTGAGCCCGTCCGCCGTGTTGGTGGTCGCGGGCGACGGCGATGACGTGGTGGACGCGTCCCAGGCTGGGTTGACAACAAGCGTTACCTATCTAGGCGCTGGTCTCGACCGCTACCTCGGGGGACCTGGCCACAAAGCGGTGTACGCGGACGGAACGGATGACACCGTGACAGACGCCGACAGGGCGTACCTGACGGTCACCGCGCCTGTGACGGGGACACCTGGCACCTACACCGGTGGCGGGATCGCTGTCTGGTCGGCCGACCAGGACGTGGAGATCGACCTGGACACCAACATGGTGACGGTCGGCGGGGTCCATGCGGTCAACCTGTCTGGGATCGTTCACGCGGGCGTAGTCGCGCCGCGCGCGGTGTTGAGGGGCAACGCCGAGGACAACTACCTGTGGGGGGCGGGATGCGATGTGCTGTTCGTCGGGAAAGGCGGAAACGACACCCTCCGCGGCGCTTCTTACTCCGAGGACTCCCCCTACGCCCAGATCAAGTCGGAGTGCGTGGGCATGAAAGCCACGATGCGTGGTGGATCCGGCGACGACAGCATCCAGGGGTGGCAGGGCCTCAACCGGTTGGTCGGGGGCGCAGGCAACGACGAACTCCAAGGCCGCGCCCGATCAGACGTGCTCCTCGGTGGCAGCGGCCGCGACGACCTCAGGGGCGGCGAGGGGTCGGACGTGCTCCGCGGAGGCGGCGGACGCGACACCGCCGACGGGCAGTCTGGCCGGGACCGCTGCGATGCCGAACGCGAGCGTCGCTGCGAACGCTGAAACCACCTGGGTCTGACGGTCGCCCTGGGCGCTCATCGGCATGTGCGGATGCTCGGGTCGCGGCAGGTTCGTGCGTTCGGCTGCGAGACTCATCCCATGAACATGGGTGGCCCCACCGATCACTGGTACACCGACATCTTCACGTGGGACCGCCCAACGTTCGGTGAGCCCGTCGACTCTCTGATCAGGGACATCCGCAACTTCGGCGGTGATTCCCTGCTCCAGGACGACCAGGCACTCGGGCGCCGCCTTTGGGACGCCTGGCCCCAATGGGGTCGCGTCGAGAAGCGAACACTGAGTCAGCTCGCCGCTGACCTGAGGTCCATCCGCGATGACCTGCTTGTCGACGCCAAGGCCCGTGGCTGGGAGGTCGAATGACGCGATTGCGGCAGGTCCGGACGGTCAGGGGCGAACGGACGTCTCATTGCCTCGTAGCGGTCTGGGTCGAGCAGGTCCCGCATGAGGCGCGGGTATGCACGGGGGGCGAAGAAGATCGACCGTCGGTGGGCTGCGTCTACCTCGTCGAGCGACCACCAGCGCATGTCGAGCACGCCGTCTTCGTAGGGGCGGTTGACCCTCTCACCCC
Source organism: Nocardioides pinisoli (assembly GCF_024199985.1). GTDB lineage: Bacteria > Actinomycetota > Actinomycetes > Propionibacteriales > Nocardioidaceae > Nocardioides > Nocardioides pinisoli. Next base: position 440,557 of record NZ_JANARS010000004.1, on the reverse strand, counting down.
GGCGTGAGCGGATGCACGGGGTAGCGGCATGTACGGCCGTCGTGATCCGACAGACGGACTACGAGCGCGGCCGGAGCAGCAGCGCTCGGTTGTGGATCATCCAGGATGCACTGCGCGCCCTCCACGTGATCGCCCAGAGCACGGGGTAGCCGTCCGTGTCGACGGCGCTCTCGCTCTCGGGTGTCACCTTGGCGGACAGGGCTTCGGCTCGCGCGGCATGGATGGCGAGCTCGATCATGCGGTCGACGATGTCTGCGCGGCGAGCGGGGGCCAGGCCGTAGGCATCGAGGATCGTGTGGGCCTGTCCGGCGCGTGTCGCCGCATCGGGAAGGCCTTGCCGCTCGGCGATGTCGTCGTCGTGAAGCTGTGCATTGAGCCAGACGGCGTAGGCGAGCTCGGTCAGCCGGTCGATCGGGCCCGCGCACTCCCAGTCAACGAGAGCGTGCGCCGAGCCGTGACGTCCGACGATGTTCCATGGGGCGGCATCACCGTGACCCACCACCATGTCACCGGAGGCGTAGGTCTCGTGGAGCCAGGTCGTCTTCCACTGGGCGCCTGCTGACGCAGCGAACGAGGACGTGGCGAGGTGCAGGTCGCGCAACAACCCACCTACGCCACCGACCCGGTGGTCATCCCATGCGCGCGGGTGGGGACTCTCGCCCGGCACGAAACTGACCGCCATGCGCCCGTCAGCGGCGTAGCCATCGCCGACCACTCGGGGTGCTCCTGCGAAACCGACCTCTTCGAGGTGCCGCAGCAGTGCAAGCACCGATGGCGCCCAAGGACCACTCGACTTCAGGACGATGTCGCCGGTCCGTGTCGCGTCAGCGGCACGCGTGCCGCTACCCCATGTGGCCAACGCGTGCTCGGTCTCGGATTCCGCCATGGCGACACACTTGCACGGTTGCCGGACAGGGGCGGTTTCCCACGACCTGGCCGCGGGTGACCCGGGGTGGACGACGGGCGACCGATCACCGGCATGAGCGGTCGTCGGGTAGCGGCAGATCTGCACGTTGCGCGCCAGACTGCGCGGATGGATCTAGGCACTCTGCGTGACATCGCACGGGAGCGGAGCGCCCGTTGGGCGGAAGCTGGCATCGGTTGGGAGGTCGTCGACGGGTCACCGACGGACAATCCAGCGTCCTGGCTGATCCTCAGCGTGAACGATGCACTGGGTCAGCTGACCGTCTGGGTCTCAGGTGAGGCGCAGATGGATTGGGGTACGCCGAGCGACGGCGGCGGACGTCACTGTGACGTGGCCTCCCGCGACGAATTGAGCCAGTGCGTCGACGACCTCGAAGCGGCGCTCATCGCCCGTCGCTGACGCCCGCCTCCGACAGATCCGTTCGCGTCCTCTGCCGCAGACCGCATGCGCGTCCGAAGCCTGATGCCAGCGCGTGCGTGAGCCGGGTGCAACCATGACCCCGTGACCGTTGACGGGGGAGTCGAGCGGCTGGACGTGACGCCCCCACTTCCTCGTTCGATCTGGGTGCTTGCCCTGGCTTCGCTGGCGGGCCAGGCGCTGCTGGTGGTCCGACATGGGGGTCGCGTCGGCGACGAGGCGTCGCAGGTCCTGTCCATGACCCTTGGGGCGCTCCTGGTCGGCTACGTGTCCGCTGGTGTCGTCCGGGCCCGCCGCGTCCGGATCGTGCTCGCCTGGGTCGTGTTGACGCTGGCCTTCGTCGGCGGGCTTGCCAACCTGGTCTCGATCGACGGCCCCGTTCAGGCAGCCCACGCCGTGCTCGCGCTCGCTGCCGGTGCCGGGGCTCTCGCCGGACTTGCGACGTTCTGCCGCAGCGACTGGTATGCCTGGCAGCGGACCTGTCCGTCAGCCCGCGAGGGTGCTCCCATCGTCCGATTGGTCGTGATCGGCGTGCTCGTAGGCGCGCTGGGTGGCTACGTCGGACTGGTCGACTCCGCGGTCACCACCCGCGTCAACGTGAACGTCGGCTGATCCGCCAGCGGGCGGCGTCTGGACATCGGCGTGAGCGGTCGGTTCGATCGCAGAGGAGGAGCGAGGTGAACGCCAAGCTCTTGGCTGCGCTCGAGACCCTGGAGGCGAGGCTGACGACCTTGGGCGTACCCGTCGTCGGGCACCTCGCTCCAGCTCTCCCCGACAGCGTGGTGTCGGAGAGGCTGCGCGCTGAGGCTCGAGACCGCGACGAGCATCTGGCGGGAGACGTTCGGACGACGATCCAGATGAGCTGTCCCCGCCGCGCGAGCTGTTCCCTGTGGCCGGCTGGGAGAACGTGGCCACGTTGAGGGTCGATGCGCGCAGCGGCGCCGTCCTGGTCGACGACCCCCACCTGACGACGGAGCCCTCGTTCGACCCCAAGTGGCGCTCACTCCTCGAGTGGGTGCAGGACGCGACTGCGCTGTTCGATGCAGGTTGGTATCGCCTGACCGGCGACTCGATCCAGGCCGACCACGTCTCCCGCTGGCCAGCCGGCGTCCGACGCCAGCTCCACTGGTGAGTGCCCTCACCTGACCACTCGACCCCGGCGTGACCTCGCCGCGCTCGACACCTCCCATGCCTCGCACCGTGCCAGGTCAGCCGGCGAGGGCACGTCCGACGGCGCGGCCGGAGAAGATGCAGCCGCCGAGGAAGGTGCCCTCGAGCGCGTTGTAGCCGTGCACGCCGCCGCCGCCGAAACCGGCGACCTCGCCAGCGGCGTACAGGCCGGGGATGCGTGAGCCGTCGGCGGCCACACACTGACCGTCGAGGTCGGTCTCGAGCCCGCCGAGCGTCTTGCGCGAGAGGATGTTGAGCCGTACGGCGATCAGCGGGCCGTGGGCGGGGTCGAGGATCTTGTGCGGCCTGGCGACGCGGATCAGCTTGTCGGTGGGGCTGCGGCGGGCGTTGTGGATCGCCATCACCTGGATGTCCTTGGAGAAGGAGTTGTCGACCTCGCGGTCGCGCGCGACGATGTCCCGCTCGAGGTCGTCGGCGTCGAGCTGCGGCCCGCGGGCGAGCTCGTTCATGCCGGCCACCAGCTCGGTCAGGTCGTCGGCCACGACGAAGTCGACGCCGTGCTCCTTGAACGCCTCGACCGGGCCGGGCGCTCCCTTCGCCAGCCGGCTCCGGGCGAGGAACTTCAGGTCCTTGCCGGTGATGTCGGGGTTCTGCTCGGAGCCGGAGAGTGCGAACTCCTTCTCGATGATCGACTGGGTCAGCACGAACCAGGAGTAGTCGTGGCCGGTCGCCAGGATCTGCTTCATCGCGCCGATCGAGTCCGCTCCGGGGACGCCCGACATGCCCTCGAGGCGCTTGCCGGTGGCGTCGAACCACATCGACGAGGGGCCGGGCAGGATCCGGATCGCGTGGTCCGGCCAGACCGGGTCCCAGTTGTGGATGCCCTCGACGTAGGCCCACATGCGGTCGCGGTTGACCATCGTCGCGCCCGCGGTCTCGGCGATGCCCTGCATCCGGCCGTCGACGTGGGCGGGCACCCCCGAGATCAGGTGCGCGGGTGCGGGACCGACCCGTTCCGTGGGCCAGCTGCGTCGCATCAGCTCGTGGTTGTGGCCGATGCCGCCGGAAGTGACGACGACGGCCGGGGCGCGGTGCTCGAACTCGCCGGCCGGCTCGCGGCTCGACCTCACGCCGCGCTCGGCGTCGTCGTCGACCAGCACCGTGCCGCGCACGCCCACGACCGCGCCGTCCTCGACGACGAGCTCGTCGACCTGGTGGCGGAACGCGAGGCGTACGATCCCGCGGGCCTCCGCGCGCTCGACCGGCTCGGCGAAGATCCGCACCACCTCGGGGCCGGTGCCCCACGTCAGGTGGAAGCGCGGCACCGAGTTGCCGTGGCCCGTGGCCCGGCCGTCCCCGCGCTCGGCCCACCCGACGAAGGGGAGCGAGCGGAGGCCGAGGGCGCGGAGGTAGTCGCGCTTCTCGCGGTGCGCGAAGTCGACGTACGCCCTGGCCCACTGCTGCGGCCAGAAGTCCTCGCCGCGGCCGGGGCCGTCGGTGCCGTCGCCGAGGCGGTCGAACTGGGCCGAGCCCTGCCAGTCCTGCCACGCCAGCTCGGGGGAGTCGGTGATGCCCATCCGTCGCTGCTCCGGGCTGTCGACGAACAGCAGGCCGCCGAGCGACCACCACGCCTGGCCGCCGAGGTTGTGGCGGTTCTCCTGGTCGAGGACGAGCACGCGCTTGCCGGCGAGGGCCAGCTCGTGGGTCACGACCAGCCCGGCTAGTCCGGCGCCGACGACGACGACGTCGGGGGTGAAACCGGCGGTGGGGGTGGACTCGGTCATCGGGGCTCCTGCTCGGGATAGCGGTGGACGATCAGCTCGGCGAGCAGGCGCAGCGCCCGCTCGACGGTGCGTCCGGGTGCGGCCGCGGGGTCGGGGTCGAGCGCGGAGAAGGCCAGTCCGTCGAGCATGTTGACCACGATGCTGAGGACGGCGGGGAGGTCGTCGGCGGAGAGGCGGTCGCCCCACAGGTCAGCGGCCACGTCGCGCATCTGCGTGTGCAGCACCTCGCGCGCCGGCAGCAGCGCCTCGCGCAGGTCGGCGTCGGCCCGCGCGGCGACGAGGAGCTCGCGCCAGGTCTGGTTGGTGGGGGAGAGCACCGCCTGGCGGAGGTGGGCGAGGACGTCCGCCACGTCGTCGACGGAGTCGACCGCCGCGCCCCCGGTCGTGGCGCGGAACGCCGCGACGTTGCGGGTGGCCACGTGCTCGGCGGTGGCCACCAGCAGCGCCTGCCGGGTCGGGAAGTGCCGGAAGAGCGCCCCCTGGCTGACGCCCGCCTCCGCGCAGACAGCGGCGGTCGAGGTGGCGGCGTACCCCCGCTCCGTCAGGCACGTCACCGTCGCCTCGAGCAGCGCACCGATGGTGCCCTCGCGGCGCTGCGCCTGCGTCCGGCGCTCTGTGGCTGTCATGCGGGCAAGTGTTACATAGATAGTGAGCGCTTGCTCTCTAAGCGGCGATGGCGACGGACGTCATGGGAATCGCCGGTGCGAACCGGGCATTCCCATGACGTCCGGTAGGCGTCAGCCCGTGATCTCGCAGATCACGGCACCGTTGGTGACGGTGGCGCCGACCTCGGCCTGCAGCCCGGCGACGGTGCCGGACTTGTGGGCCTTGAGGGGCTGCTCCATCTTCATGGCCTCCATGACCACGATGGTGTCGCCCTCGGCGACGTCCTGGCCCTCCTCGACGACCACCTTCACGATCGTGCCCTGCATCGGGGAGGTGACGGAGTCGCCGGAGGCCGCGGCGCCGGCCTTCTTCGCCGAGCGCTTGGCCTTCTTCGCACCGTTCGTCCCGCCTCCGCCGGACGTGGACAGTCCGCCGAGCCCGGCGGGCAGCACGACCTCGAGGCGGCGGCCACCGACCTCGACGGTGACCTTCTGCCGCTCGCCGTCGTCCTCGGCCTCGCCGTGCTCGCCGGCGTAGGGCTCGATCTGGTTGTCGAACTCGGTCTCGATCCACTGGGTGTAGACGGTGAACTCGCCCTCGCCGGTGGGGGTGGAGGCGCCGACGTAGGCCGGGTCGGAGACGACCGCGCGGTGGAACGGGATGACGGTGGGCATGCCGTCGACGACGAACTCGTCGAGCGCGCGGCGCGAGCGCTCGAGCGCCTGGGTGCGGTCCTTGCCGGTGACGATCAGCTTGGCGATGAGGGAGTCGAAGGAGCCGGGGATGGTCTCGCCCTGGTCGTAGCCGCCGTCGAGCCGTACGCCGGGGCCGGCCGGTGCGTGCCAGCGCGTCAGGGTGCCGGGGGCGGGCATGAAGTTGCGCCCGCCGTCCTCGGCGTTGATGCGGAACTCGATGGAGTGGCCGCGGATCTCGGGGTCGCCGTAGCCGAGCTCCTCGCCGGCGGCGATGCGGAACATCTCGCGCACGAGGTCGATGCCGGTGACCTCCTCGGAGACGCAGTGCTCGACCTGCAGGCGGGTGTTGACCTCGAGGAAGGAGATGGTGCCGTCCTGGGCGACGAGGAACTCGCAGGTGCCGGCGCCGTGGTAGCCGGCCTCGGTCAGGATGCGCTTGGACGACTCGTAGAGCTCGGTGCGCTGCTCGTCGGTGAGGAACGGCGCGGGCGCCTCCTCGACGAGCTTCTGGTTGCGGCGCTGCAGCGAGCAGTCGCGGGTCGAGACGACCACGACGTTGCCGTGCTGGTCGGCCAGGCACTGGGTCTCGACGTGGCGCGGCTTGTCGAGGAACTTCTCGACCAGGCACTCGCCGCGACCGAACGCGGTGACGGCCTCGCGGACCGCGGACTCGTAGGCGTCGGGGATCTCCTCGAGCGTGCGGGCGACCTTGAGGCCGCGGCCGCCGCCGCCGAAGACGGCCTTGATCGCGACCGGCAGGCCGTTGGCCTCGGCGAAGGCGACGACCTCGTCGGCATCCTTGACCGGGTCCTTGGTGCCCGGGGCGAGGGGAGCGTTGGCCTTGTCGGCGATGTGCTTGGCCCGGGCCTTGTCGCCCAGCGCCTCGATCGCGGCCGGCGGGGGACCGATCCAGATCAGCCCGGCGTCGATGACGGCCTGGGCGAACTCGGCGTTCTCGGCGAGGAACCCGTAGCCCGGGTGGACGGAGTCGGCGCCGGACTTCTCGGCGATCGCGATGATCTTCGCGATGTCGAGGTAGGACTCCGCGGGGGTGGCGCCGCCGAGGGAGTGGGCCTCGTCGGCGAGGCGTACGAAGAGGGCGTCGCGGTCCGGGTCGGCGTACACGGCGACGGAGCCGATGCCGGCGTCCTTGCAGGCGCGGATGACGCGGACGGCGATCTCGCCGCGGTTGGCGATGAGGACCTTCTGGAGGGGAGTCGTCTCAGGCACGGTTGGCAGGGTATCGCTCGTCCGGATTCCTCTCGCCTCCCGTCCCACCGGCGCCATAGGGTGCGCTCGTGCGGGTGGCGATCCTGGGAGAGGCCGAGGCCAGCCGCGAGGGCGCGGCGGTGGACCTCGGCTCGCGCAAGCAGCGCGCCCTGCTGGCCGCCCTCGCGCTCCACCGCGGTCGACCGGTGCCGGTCGACACGATCGTCGACCTGGTCTGGTCCGACGCGCCGCCGACCGCCCTGACGGCCACTCTGCAGGGGTACGTCGCCCGGCTGCGGCGCGCACTGGAGCCCGGGCGTGCCCTGCGCGGCCCCTCGGAGGTGCTGATCACCCGCGGCGGTGGCTACGTGCTCGCGCTGCCGGAGGCAGACCTCGACTCGGGGGAGTTCGAGTCCGCCGTGTCCGGTGCGCACGCCGTGCTCGGCACGGTCGTGCTCCCGCAGCCCTCCCTCGCCGAGGCGGGTCCGCTCCTGGAGCAGCTGCAGCACGCGCTGGGGCTGTGGCGCGGGACGCCGTTCGCCGAGCTCGGAGACGCGCCGGCCGCGATGGCGGAGCGGGCCCGGCTGGAGGAGCTGCGCGCGATCGCCTTGGAGGACCGTGCCGTGGCGGGGCTCGCCCTCGGTCGCCACGCCACGGTCGCGGCGGAGCTGGAGGTGCTGACGACCACGCACCCGCTGCGCGAGCGCCTCTGGGGGCTCCGCGCGCTGGCGCTCGCGAGGTCCGGCCGCCAGGCCGACGCGCTCGAGGCCCTGCGCGGGGTCCGCGAGCTCCTCGCCGACGAGCTGGGGCTCGAGCCGGGTGCCGACCTGCGTCGGCTGCAGACCGCCGTGCTGCGCCAGGATCCCGAGCTCGAGTGGTCCGGCCGCGGCTCGGCTCCCGCCGCCGGACCGGTCCCGAGCACGCCGCCGGCCTCGGACCGGCCGCCGCCGGTCCCGGACCCGCGACGGTCGCCGGGCGGCCTGCCCCTGGTGGGGCGCGACGACCAGCTGGCCGCCCTCGTGGGCCTGCTGGAGCAGTCGGCCGAGGCGCCGGCGTTCGCGGCGCTCACCGGGGAGCCCGGCATCGGCAAGAGCCGACTGTGCGCGGAGCTCGCGGCGGTCGCCCGGGCCCAGGGCGTGGAGGTGCTGGTGGGGCGCTGCTCGCAGGACGAGGGCGCGCCGCCGCTCTATCCCTGGGCCGCCGTGCTCTCCGCCCTCGGGGCCGAGCTGCCCGCCTCCGACAGCGGGGCCGATGACGGCGCCGCGCGGTTCCGGGCCTGGGAGGCGATCACCGGCACCCTCCTCGAGTCGGCCCGGCAGCGACCGTTGCTGCTCGTCCTCGACGACCTCCACTGGGCCGACACGTCGACGCTGCGGGTGCTGCGGCTGCTGACCGAGACGGCCGAGTCCGGCGGACTGATGGTGGTGTGCACCTGGCGGCACCAGCCCGCGCCGACCGGGCAGCTCGCCGTCGTGGCCGACATGCTCGCCCGCCGCCATGCGCTGCGCCTGGAGCTGGCCGGCCTGACCGCCGTCGAGGTCGCTGAGGTGGTCACGTCGGTCGCCGAGGCGGCCCCGACGTCCGCCGAGGCGGACGCCCTGCGCGCCCGCACCGACGGCAACCCGTTCTTCCTGGTGGAGTACGCCCGGCTGGCGCGCGAGGGCGGCGACCTGACGGCGCTGCTCGCGGAGGACCACCCGCCCGCGGCCGTCAACGACGTGATCAGCAGGCGCCTCGCGGCGCTGCCCGAGCCCACCCTCGCCGCGCTCCGCGTCGGCTGCGTGGTCGGTCGCGAGTTCGACCTCGCGACCCTCGTCCCCCTGCTCGACCTCGACGAGGAGGAGGTGCTGGAGCGACTGGAGCCGGCTCTCGCCGCCGGTCTCGTCGCGGAGCCGGCCGTGGACCGGTTCCGGTTCGCGCACGCCCTGGTCCGCGACACCTGCTACGCCGCGGTCTCGCAGAGCCGGCGCGGGCGCATGCACGCCCGCACGGCCGAGATGCTCGAGGGTGTCGGCGGACGCGAGAGCGAGGTCGCGCGCCACTGGCTGGCCGCCGGGCCGACGTACGCCGGCCGGGCCTGGCGCGCCGCCCGCACCGCCGCCGCGGCCGCCGACGCGGTCTTCGCCTACGACGAGTCCGTGGCGCTCCTCGCCGACGGGCTCGACGCCCTCGAGGCCGACCCGGAGGCGACCGGCGAGGAGCGGTTCGACCTGGTCTGCGCGCTCGCCCGCGCCTACCAGCTCACCGACGAGCTGGTGCTGCTCCGCCGGACGGTCCACCGGGCGCTGGCGCTCGTCGAGGGCGACGTGGAGCGCGAGCTGCGCGCGATCGGGCTCCTGGTCACCAAGGCGCTGTGGCAGACGGGGGTGTGGGGGCAGGTCGACGAGCACGTGATCGCGATCCTCCGCCGCTGCCTCGACGCGCTGCCTCCCGGTGACGGCGTGGCCCGCTGCCGCGCGATGAGCGCGCTGGCGACGGAGATCTACTACCAGTCCTCGGTCCAGGAGCGGGAGGCGCTCAGCGAGCAGGCCCTCGCGATGGCGCGTCGGCTCGGCGACGACGAGGTGCTCCTCGACACCCTGCTGACGGTGCCGATGAGCCTGTGGAGCCCGGCCACCGCCCACCAGCGCCACGCCCTCGCCGGTGAGGCGGTCGAGCTCGCCCACAGGCTCGGCGACGCTGTCTCGCTGTGCGTGGCCCTCGCCCAGCGGGCCTCGGCCGCTTCCGAGTCGGGACGGGTGGAGGGTCTCCTCGAGCAGGTCGAGGACACCCGCGCCCGCGCGACCGCGGTCCGGCAGCTGTTCGTACGCCTCTTCTGCGACGGCCTCGAGATCCCCTGGCGGGCCATGCGCGGCGAGCTCGACACGGTCCGCACGCTGCTCGCCGACATGGTCGCGATGTCCGAGCGGGTGGCGGTCCCGCAGGCCGGCGACGCCGTGCTGGGTGCGGTCCTCATGGAGCTCGTGTGGGGACGTCGCGACGAGGAGCTGCTGGGCATGGTCGACGCGCTGGCACAGATGCAGGTGCTCCCCACGGACGCGTCCGTCGCGCTGGTGCTCGCGCGCGGCGGCCGGCTCGACGAGGCACGGGCCCGGCTGCACGTCGGGATGCCCGAGCTCTCGGCCGACTGGTGGTTCTCCCCGTTGACGCTCGCGTTGGCGGCCGAGGCGTCCCTGCGGGCCGGGGTGCCGGAGGTGGCGGCGGTCGCCTACGAGCGCCTGGCACCGTACGCCGGGATGCCGGCCGCCGGTGGCTCGGGCACCATCGTCGGGCTCGTCGACCACTTCCTGGCGATGGCCGCGCACGCCACCGGCGAGCGCGAGCTCGCCACCCGGCACGCGGACGACGCCGTCCGCCTGTGCGCGGAGTGGGAGCTCACGCTCGCCGGTGAGTGGTTCGCCGCGGTGCGCTCGGAGCTCGGCTTCTAGCTAGGCCACGTGGCGGAACGCGCGGGCCTGGCGGCGGGCGAACCGCCGCCGGGTCAGCAGCCAGATGACCTTGAAGCCGGGCTCGCTCGTCGCGAAGACCCCGTCGAGCACCTCGCGGGGGAGGTCCGAGGCTGCCCAGGGCACCACCCGGACGATCTTGGCGAAGGTCAGGTCGTCCTTGAACTCCTCCTCCTCGAGCCGGTCCCAGTCGGCCTGGGTGAGCACCCGCTGGATGATCGCGATCGCCTCGGTCTCCTCGTGCCGGAGGTGTCGCGCGAGGCACTCGCGGGTGGCGGCGAGCCGCACCGCCAGCGCCGCCCGGGCGTCGTCGTCCGCGTGCCCGGCGAGCCGGGCGAAGCCCTGGCTGCAGGCCTCGAGCAGCGGGTCGACCTCCGCGTGCTCGGCCTCCATGTCGAGCAGGGTCTGCCGGTCGGACGCCTCGGCGCGCTCCAGCAGGAGCGGCCACAGCGCGGCGTCCTCGCCGGTGTGGTGGCCGTGCAGCGCCTCGTGGAAGACGGCCCAGCGCTGCGCGAGCAGCCGCCACGCGGTGCGGTCGTCGACCGGCGTGGCCCGGGTGGCCTCGGTCAGCATCGACAGGTCGCGCCGGAAGGCGTGGTGCATGACGTACATCATGGTCATGTCGACCGGGCCCTCGGGCGCTGCGGCCTGGCCCGCCAGCATGATCTGTGTCGGCCAGTCGTGGTGTGTGGTGCTCATCGGGTGCTCCTTCGAAGGACGTGGTGGGTGGTCACACGCCGACCGGCGTGCGGGTGGGGGCGAGCTCGTCGAGCTCGTCGTCGAGGTCGGTCACGTCGACGCGGACGGTCGGCAGCATGCGGTCGATCCAGGCCGGCAGCCACCAGTTGTGGCGACCGAGGAGGGTCATGGTGGCGGGCACCAGGACCATCCGGACGACCGTGGCGTCGAGAGCGACCGCGACGGCCATGCCGAGCCCGAGCTGCTTGACCACGACGTCGACCTCCGAGGCGAAGCCGAGGAAGACGGCGACCATGATCGCGGCGGCCGCGGAGATGACCCGTCCCGTGTGGGAGAGGCCGCGCACGACCGACTCCCGGGCGTCACCGGAGTCCAGCCACTCCTCGCGGACCCGTGAGAGCAGGAAGACCTCGTAGTCCATCGAGAGGCCGAACAGGACGGCGAACAGCAGGATCGGCAGCCAGCTCGAGACCGGCATCGGGTGGTCGATGCCGAGGAGCTCGGCGCCCCAGCCCCACTGGAAGACCGCGGTGACGGCGCCGTAGGCCGCGCCGATGGACAGCAGGTTCATCACCGCTGCCTTGATCGGCACGACCACCGACCGGAAGACCAGGCCCAGGAGCAGGACCGAGATGCCGACGACGAACCCGACGACCAGCCACAACCGGGTGGTGAGCAGGTCGGCGATGTCGGCGAACAGGGGCGTGGTGCCGGTGACCTCGACGCCCGCGGGGACGTCCGCGCGCAGGTCGCCCACCAGTTCCGTGGTGCGCTCGTCGGTCGGACCGAAGGTCGGTTCGGCGGAGAAGATGCGCAGGGCTCCGTCGGGCGACGCAGTGACCGGCGTGACCGTGGCCATGTCGTCGCGGCCGCCGATGGACGCGGCGAGCGACTCGGTCTCGGCCTCGGAGACCTTCGACGCGGTGACGACGAACAGGATCGGGCCGTTGGCGCCCGGCCCGTACTCGTCGGCGACCAGGTCGTGGGCGCGGCGGGTGGTCAGCTCGGACGACTGGGCCGACGCGTCCTGGGGCCAGGTGCGCATCGCCAGCGCCGGGGCGGCCAGGGTGAGCATCACCGTGGTGGCCAGCAAGGCCCACGCGACCGGGCGACGGCCGACGCGGGTGGCCCACCGCTCCATGAGGGGACTGCCGACGGTGCCGCGGGCGCGTCGTACCTTGCGCGGCAGCAGCCGCCGACCGAGCAGGCCGCACAGGGCCGGCACGAGGGTCAGCGCTGCGGAGGCGACCGCGACCACGGCGATGGCGGTGGCGAACCCGAAGGCGTCGTAGGTCGGCAGGCCCGCGAGGCGCAGGCCGAGCAGCGAGATCAGCACGGTCGCGGAGGCGAAGACCACAGAGCGCCCCGCGGTGGCGACGGCGCGGCCGGCGGCCTCGGTCTTCTCGTGCCCCGCGGCGAGGAACTCGGTGAAGCGCGTGACCAGCAGCAGGGCGTAGTCGATGCCCACGCCGAGCGCGACCATCGAGGCCACCATCGGAGCCGAGGTGCTGACGTCCATGGTTGCGGCCAGCAGCGTGATCCCGGCGGAACCGACCGCCAGGCCGCCGAGCGCGACGACGACGGGCAGCCCGGCCCCGATGACCGAGCCGAAGGCGAGCACGAGGATGAGCAGCGCGGCCACGATGCCGATGAGCTCGCCGGTGCCCCGCATCGGTGCTGCGGCGGTCTCGGGCAGGTCGCCGCCGAGCTCGACCTGGAAGCCCGCCTCCTCGGTGGGCGCGATGGCGCTCTCGAGCGGCTCGACGTCCTGGTAGAGGTCGCGGTGGGTGACGGGCACGTCGTAGGAGACGGTGAGCAGGGCGGTGTCCGCGTCCGCGCTCGCGCGCGGCGGCGAGACCGAGACGACGTGGTCCAGCGCGCCCAGCCGGTCGGCGAGCGGCTTCAGCATGTCGGCCGGCAGCGGCGCCCCGTCGCGGTCGTGGACGACGACCGTGGCGGTGGCGTTGCCGGCGCCGGGGGTGTGCTCGCGGAGCTGGTCGACACCGACCTGGGCGCGAGCCCCGGGGATGTCCCAGTTCTCCTGCGGGGTGCCGCCGAGGCCGGCGGCGAGGGCGAAGACGGCGCCCGCGAGCACGAGCCAGGCGCAGATGGTGCGCCAGGGGTGTGCGGCAGCGGTTCGGCCGAGGTGATGCAGCTTGAGCGACATTGCGGTGGTCCTCACGGATGTTCGGGTGGATGCCGAACAGCCTCGGACCGGGCTCTTGTACCGCTCTTGCAGCCGACTTGACGAGGTGTCTCGGGGGCTAGCGCGGCCCGAGCACCGCGCGCCCGACCGCCTGGTGCACAGGTCGTACGACGCGCGCGTAGGCGATCCCGACTGCGAGGGACGCCACAAGCGCGAGCCACTGGTGACCGGCGTCCTCGAGCGGCGGGTAGACCTGCCAGTGGGTGAGGTAGATGAACAGGCTGGCGCCCGCGAGCACGCCCGCGGCCCGCGCGAGCAGGGGCGTCACCGGCACGTGCGGGAGCCACAGCAGCAGCAGGAACCCGCCGAGGACGATCACCTCGCGGTGCGCCTGGCCGAAGAACCCGACGACCAGCACCAGGGCCAGCCCGGAGACGAGCAGGCGCTGACGGGTGGTCGCAGCCCGCGCCCCCGCCCAGCCGAGGGCGAAGAAGAACGCCACGACGAGCGTGGTGTAGCGCTCGGTCGGGCCGGCGCGCAGGCCGACCTCGGCGACCCGCGCCACCGTGGCGACCGCGAGGACGGCGAGCGCGAAGCGGAACGACGTACGACGCTCGAGCCGGTGCAGCACCGGCAGCGTGGTCGCGGCCAGGGCTGCGGCGGTGAGCCACACCAGCGACTCGAGGAACCACAGCTGCCACTGGTCGTCCCACTCCGAGCCGTTGACCACCTCGCGGAGGAGCAGGACGGTGGTGAGGTCGTAGCTGCCGAGCACCAGGGCGACCGTGCCGACCCACAGCACCGCAGGGACGACGAGCTGCGCCAGCCCGGCGAGGCCGTGTCGCAGCCGGGTGCGGGCGCCACCGGGCGCGGAGAGCTGGAAGCGCGCGAAGTTGAACCCCGCGAGGGCCAGGAGCAGGTGGGCGCCGCCCTCGAGGCCGACCAGGTCGACGTGGCTGGCCACGACGAGCACGATCGCGAGCGCCCGCAGCGCGACCGACGTGTCGAGCCTGGTGCGCGGGCGGTCGCGGCGGGTGCGCTCGCGCGCCGCGGCGGTCGTGCCCGGCCGGGCGTCGGTGGTGCCGTCGTTGTCGGCGGTGGCGGCGAGGCGCTCGAGGTCGCCGATGCTGCGCACGTGCCAGCCGGAGGGCAGCCCGTCGGGGAAGTGGTCGGCGAGCCGGGTCGCGAGCTCGACGTAGGACAGCGAGTCGCCGCCGAGCGACACGAACGAGTCGGTCTCCGTGGCGTCGGGCCGGCCGAGGACGCGGACGACGTCGGCGCGGACGCCGCGGGCGGGCGCATCCGGCGCGCTGGTGGCGCCCTCCTCCTGCTCGACCTGCGCGGCGAGGTCGCCGAGGGCGGCGTAGTCGGGCTTGCCGCTGCCCGTGTGGGGGACCTGCGGCACGACCGTGACCCGCACGGCGTGCAGGGGGACGCCGCACTGCTCGGCCACGAGCGTCCGCGCGGCGGCGCTGCCGCGACCGCTCGTCACGAAGGCGTGGACGGCCCGGCCCGTGGCGACCACCCGGGCGTGCCGGTCGACGTCGGCGCGCAGGCTGCGCTCGACCGCGTCGAGGTCGATGCGCAGCCCGAAGACCTTCCCCCATCGGTTGCGTCGCCCGACGACCTCGAAGAGACCGTCCCGCTCCCGGGCGAGGTCACCGGTGCGCAGCTCGGTCGTGACGCGGTCCAGGGCCAGGTCGGTGGGGGCCTCGGCGTAGCCCAGCATCACGTTGGGGCCGGAGTAGACGAGCTCGCCGACACCCGGCCGGTCGTCCACGGACTCGTCGAGACGCAGGTGCCCGCCGGGGATCGCGACGCCGATGCTGGCCGGGTGCTCCTCGGCGAGGTCGGGCGGCAGCCAGGCCATCCGTGCGGTGGCCTCGGTGGCGCCGTACATCACCACGAGGTCCCACCCGCGACTGCGGCCGAACCGGCTCCAGCGGCGTACGTCGTCCGGCGCGAGTCGCCCGCCCGCCTGGGTCACCCGGCGCAGGGTGGGGAGGTCGCGGTCCTCGAAGCCACTGGCGGCCAGCAGGTCGAAGGTGTGCGGCACGCCGGCGAGGCCGGTCACCCCGGTGCGCGCGACGAGGTCCCAGAAGCACTCGTCGACGACGCTCAGGTCGGTCAGCACGACGCTCGCGCCGACGACGAGGTGGGAGTGCAGCACCGAGAGGCCGTAGCAGTAGTGCAGCGGCAGGGTGGTGACGGCGCGGTCGGCGGGGGTGAGGGCGAGGTAGTCGGCGATGGCCGCGGCGTTGCTCGCGACGTTGTCGCGCGAGAGCCGCACGAGCTTGGGGGAGCCGGTGGTGCCGGAGGTGCTCAGCAGGAGCGCGAGGTCAGGGTGCAGGTCGTGGGCGCTGCGCGAGCGGCGTACGTCGTCGTGCGCGCCGCTCGTGCAGACGATGTCGGGGTCGTAGGCGGCGACGGTCGCGTCGCGCTGGGCGGAGCGGCCGTCGGGCACGACGAGGGCGACGTGGCCGTGCTGGAGGGCGGCGAGGTAGGCGACCAGCGAGTCGAGCTCGTTGGCGCCCTCGACCAGCACGAGCCGCCGGGCGGGGCCCCACGTCGCCGCCCGGTCCGCCACGCGGCGCGCGAGGTCGGCGTGCGTGAGGACCGCGTCGCCGGCGACCACCGCGGGGGCGGCGCCGGAGCGCGCGTGGTCGAGGACCGGTCCGACCTTCCCGGACCGGTCGAGCGCGGGCTGGGGCGAGGTGAGCGTCACGGTGCGCCCGCCGGGTGGTAGGCGCGGACCAGCCCGGTCACGCGCAGGTGGACCGTGTCGCCGGGGCCCGGGCGCCGCACCCCCGCCATCCGGGCGAGCACCGAGGTGCCCTCGTCGAGGCGGACCTGCACGGCGCAGTCGTGGCCGTAGTAGCTGACCTCCTCGACCGTGCCGCGGACGCCCTCGTCGTGCGCGAGGTCGACGAAGACCTGCTCCGGTCGGATCATCAGTGCGACGGGCCCGGTGGCGGGCTCGGTCAGCACGACCTCGCCCAGCGCGCAGGTCGCGCGGGCGTCGGTGGCGGTGCCGGGCAGCACGACGGCGCGGCCCACGAACTCCGCGACCTGCGGGTCGCTCGGGGAGAGGTAGACCTCGCTCGGCGCGGCCGACTGCACCAGCCGGCCGGCCCGCATGACGGCGACCTGGTCGGCCAGGGAGAGCGCCTCGTTCTGGTCGTGGGTGACGAGCAGGGCGGTGGTGTTGGTCACCGCCAGGGCGCGTCGCACGGCGCGCGCCGTGCTGCCGCGCAGCCCGGCGTCGAGGGAGGAGAAGGGCTCGTCGAGCAGGACGATCGCCGGCGCCGGCGCCAGCGAGCGGGCCAGGGCCACGCGTTGCTGCTGGCCACCCGACAGCTCGTCGGGTCGCCGGTCGCGGAAGTCGGCGGGCAGCTCGACGAGCTCGAGCATCTCCGCGACGCGGTCCGCGCCCGTCGTGCCGCGCGCCTCGCGGGGCAGGCCGAAGGCGATGTTGGCCGCGACGTCGAGGTGCGGGAAGAGCGCGCCCTCCTGGGGGACGTAGCCGACTCGTCGCGTCTGCGGGGGCATGGGGCGTACGCCGTCGCCGACGACCACGGTGTCGCCGAAGGCGATGGCGCCCGACTCGGGGACGAGGAAGCCGGCGATGAGCCGAAGGAGGGTCGTCTTGCCGCAGCCGGACGGGCCGAGCACGGTCGTGAACGAGCCGTGCGGCACGTGGAGCGTCACGTCGTCCACGGCGCGAGTGGCCGAGGCGCCGGAGCCGAACGACTTCGTGACGCCGGTGATGGTGAGCGAGCTCATACGGGAACCCTCTCGGTCTTGGTGGCGGGGCTGTCGGTGCGCATCAGCAGCACGGTGGCGGGGATCGAGACGAGCACGAGCAGCAGCGCGTAGGGAGCGGCGGCGCCGTAGCGGAGCTCGGAGGAGGCCGACCAGAACTCGGTGGCGAGCGTGCTGGTGCCGATCGGGGAGAGCATCAGCGTCGCGGTGAGCTCGGTGGAGATCGCGAGGAACACCAGCGCCGCGCCCGCGCCGAGGCTCGGCGCGATGAGCGGCAGGGTCACCCGGCGGGCGGTCGCGAGCGGACCGTGGCCGAGGCTGTGCGCGACGTCGTCGAGCACGGTCGGCGCCTGCTCGAGCCCGGCGCGGACCGTCACCACCGCGCGCGGCAGGAAGAGGATGACGTACGCCGCCACGAGCAGCGCGGCGGTCTGGTAGACGGCCGGCACGAGGCGGAGCGAGGCCACGACGAGGGCGAGCCCGACGACGATGCCGGGCAGCGCGTTGGCGACGTAGGTGCTGCGCTCGATCACCGTGCTCGCCCAGCCGCGGTGGCGCACGGCCAGCCAGACGACCGGGATCGCCGCGAGCGTCGTGACGACCGCGCCGGCGAGCGCGAGCGCGACCGTCGCGACCAGCGCCTCGACCAGCTCGGCCACCGGGAACTCCGTCGACGTGCCGACGGCCAGCCAGCGGACCAGGGAGAAGGCCGGGACCCCGACGGCGAGGGCGACGACGGCTCCGACGGCGGCGAGCAGCGGCCACCGCCCGTGACCGAGGGCGACGCGCACCGCGCCGCGGGCGGCGCCGCGGCCCAGCCGGGCGTACCGGCGGTTGCCGCGCAGCCGCAGCTCGGCGAGCAGCAGGACCAAGCAGAGCAGGACCAGGACGCCGGCCATCGCGGTGGCGGCACCCCCGTTGAAGGTCGAGCCGTACTGGTCGTAGATGGCGGTGGTGAAGGTCGGGAAGCGCAGCAGCGACAGCGCGCCGAACTCGGCGAGCAGGTGCAGGCCGACCAGCAGCGCACCGCCGAGCACCGCGGGTCGCAGCTGCGGCAGCACGACCGTGCGGAAGGTGCGGGCGCGCGAGTGGCCGAGCGACCAGGCCGACTCCTCCAGCGCGGGGTCGAGGCGGCGCAGCATCGCCACGACGGGCAGGTAGACGAGCGGGTAGTAGGACAGCGTGACGACCATGAAGGCGCCGGTGAAGCCGTTGATGCTGCGGTCGAGCGAGACCCAGGCGTAGCCGTTGACGAAGGCGGGGACGGCCAGCGGCGCGACGAGCAGCCCGTGCCACAGGCGGCGGCCGGGCAGGTCGGTGCGCTCGACGAGGAAGGCCAGTGCGACGCCGAGCACGGCGGTGGCGGCCATGCAGACGACCGCGAGGGTGACGGTGTTGCGGAGCAGCTCGGCGATGCGCGGACGCGCCAGCAGCTCCCAGAGGTCGACGGGGCCGATGATGACCACGTAGGAGGCCACGTACACCAGCGGCACCAGCGCGAGGAGCGCCACCGCCGCCCCCGCGACGAGCAGCGGGAGCGGCGTACGGCGCCCGGTGCGGGCGGTGAGCGTGGTCAGAGGAGGCCTGCCGCGGTCATCAGCTCGGTCACCTGCGGGCCGTTGAGGGCGGCCACGTCGACCGCCGGCGGCTCGAGCTCGTCGAAGGGCTTGACCTCCGGGGCGAGGCTCGCCTCGGGGTTGAGCGGGTACTCCAGGGCGTAGGACTCCGCCATCGCCTGCTGGGCCTCGGTGCCGGTCAGCCAGGTGACGAACTCCTCCGCGGCCTCTTTGTTCTCGCTGCTGTCGAGGATGCCGGCGCCGGAGATGCTGAGGAACGCGCCCGGGTCCTGGTTGCCGAAGAAGTGCAGCGCCGAGCTGTCGGAGTCCGTCCCGTTCTCCTGGCGGTCGCGGTACCAGTAGTAGTGGTAGGCGATGCCGGCGTCGACCTCGCCGGAGTCCACCGACTGCATCACGACGAGGTTGTTCTGCACGATCACGCCGTTGGCCTCGAGGCCGGCGAGCCACTCGGCCGTGGCCTCCTCGCCCTCGAGCTCGAGGACGGCGGACACGATCGCCTGGAAGTCCGCACCGGTGGGGGAGAAGGCGACGCGGCCCTCCCACTCGGGGTCGGCGAAGTCGAGGATCGAGGCGGGCATGTCCGCCTCGGTCATCGTGTCGGTGTTGTACATCGCGACAGTCGAGCGGGCGAGGAAGCCGGTCCACGTGCGGTCGGCCGGGACGTACTGCTCGGGGATCGACGCGGTCGCCGACTCGGGGAGCTCGGCGAACAGGCCTTCGTTGTCGACGATGCTCATCGCGGGGGAGTTCTCGGTGAGGAACACGTCGGCCGGGGAGTCGCCACCCTCCTCGACGATCTGGTTGGCCATCTCGAGGTCCTTGCCGTTGCGCAGCTCGACGTCGAGGCCCGACTCCTCCTCGAACAGCGGCACGATCTCGTCGAGCAGCTGCTCGTGCTGGGCGTTGTAGACCACGAGGTCGGGCGAGCCGAAGACGCCGCACCCCGACAGGGTCGAGGCGGTCAGGAGGGTGGCGGCCAGGGCCACACTGGCGCGCGTGGTCGCGCGGCGCGGGGAAGGGGTCACGGGGGGCGTCCTTACTTTGCTTAGGCTGCCCTAACTCTAGACCCGGAGGCCGTGCGGCGGGGAATCGCGTACGTCACACGGACCGGCCACGTGAACGACCGAGCCTGGGGGTTAGCGATCGCTAACCTGCCCCGCTATTCTCGCTCCATGACCTTCGAGCTGTCCCCCGAGCACGAGCAGTTCCGCCGCAGCGTCCGCGACTTCGCCGAGGCCGAGATCGCGCCGCACGCCGCGCAGTGGGACCGCGACCACCACTTCCCGACCAACGTGGTCCAGAAGATGGGCGCGCTCGGCCTGATGGGGCTCACCGCCCCGGAGGAGTTCGGCGGCGCGGGCATGGCCGGCGAGGACGGCGGGTTCACCTCGCTGTGCCTGGCGATCGAGGAGGTCGGCCGCGTCGACCAGTCGATGGGCATCACCCTCGAGGCGGCGGTCGGGCTCGGGATCAACCCGATCCTGACCTTCGGCACCGACGAGCAGAAGAAGACCTGGCTGCCCGACCTCGTCGCCGGTGAGAAGATCGCGGGCTTCGGCCTGACGGAGCCGGGCGCCGGCTCGGACGCCGGGGCGACGAAGACCAAGGCAGTGCTGGAGAACGGCGAGTGGGTCGTCAACGGCTCGAAGCAGTTCATCACCAACTCCGGGTCCGACATCACCTCGCTCGTCACCGTCACCGCCCGCACCGGTGAGCGCGCCGACGGGCGACCGGAGATCTCGACGATCATCGTCCCCTCCGACACCCCCGGCTTCACCGCCGAGAAGGCCTACGACAAGCTCGGCTGGCACGCCTCCGACACCCACCCGCTGTCGTTCAGCGACGCGCGCGTGCCGGAGTCGCACCTGCTCGGGGAGCGGGGCCGCGGCTACGCCCAGTTCCTCGCCACGCTCGACGACGGCCGGGTCGCGATCGCCGCGCTCGCGGTCGGCTGCATCCAGGCCTGCCTCGACATGTCGCTGCAGTACGCCGGTGAGCGCCAGACCTTCGGCGGGCCCATCGGGCGCAAGCAGGGCCTCGCCTTCCAGGTCTCCGACCTGCAGGTGATGCTCGACGCCTCGCGCCTGCTGACCTACAAGGCCGCGGCGATGAAGGACGCGATGGACGCCGGGTCCTCCTCGGTCACCATGGGGTCCTTCAAGCAGGCGGCCGCCGTCGCCAAGCTCTACGCCACCGAGTCGGCGGTCACCGCGACCCGCATCGCGACGCAGGTCTTCGGCGGCTACGGATTCATGGAGGAGTACCCCGTCACGCGGTTCTACCGCGACGCGAAGGTCCTCGAGATCGGTGAGGGCACCTCGGAGGTCCAGCGGATGCTGATCGCGCGGGGTCTCGGCCTGCCGGTCGAGTGAGCCGTGCTCAGGCCGGCCGCGGGGCGTACATGATCACCGCGACGCCGACCAGGCAGACCAGCGCGCCGCCGACGTCGTAGCGGTCGGGGCGGAAGCCGTCCACGACCATGCCCCAGGCCAGCGAGCCGGCCACGAACACGCCGCCGTACGCCGCCAGGATCCGCCCGAAGTGGGCGTCGGGCTGCAGGGTGGCGACCAGGCCGTAGAGGCCCAGGGCGATGAACCCGGCGCCGACCCACAGCCAGCCGCGGTCCTCGCGCAGGCCCTGCCACACCAGCCACGCGCCGCCGATCTCGGCGAGGGCGGCCAGGGCGAAGAGGACGAGCGACGCGACGACGGTCATGGGCGGGAGTCTGGCAGCCGGGTCGGCACGATCCCGTCGTCAGGTGTCGGCCGGCGAGGACGTAGTCGATCGTCAGGGCGGGGAGCTCCCGACGCCTGACCGTCGCCACGGCCGGCGGTCGGGTGGACTGGGTGTGGCCGGTCGGGAGGGTCGTCGTCACGCTGCCGTCCGGCTCGGGTCTGGCCCGCCAACGCGGAGCCTGTTTCGCGTGGTTGCACGCTTCGCACAGACCCTGCCCGTTGTGTCCCGCGGTGGGACCGTCGGCATCGTGGGGCTGCACGTGGTCGACGTGGCGGGTGCGGGCGTCCATGCTGACCAGCTCGCCGGTGGTGGGCGAGGCGTAGAGCCGGCGGATGGTCACGACCTCGTCCGCGCTGAGGGCGCCGCACACGATCTCCCTCGCCAGCTCGGCGGGGATCGGGCCGAAGCCCTCGAGGTGTGCTGCGTCGTCCGCGCCGCCGAACAACGCGGCGTCGGTCATCACCACGCCGAGGGCGACCGGGAGTGACCGCAGCGTCTTCCTCGCCCTGGTGACGGGCTCGCCGCCCGTGTCGTCCTCGGACCTTGTCGTGGCGCCGCCGAGGACGGACTGGACGAGGGCGTCCGCCATCACCTGGCCGCGCGTTCGTGGATCGCCCTCCGCCCGTGCGCTGTCCGCCTCGCGGCTCAGTTTCGCGAAGGCGGCGACGCCGTCCTTGACCGGCAGCAAGGTGGTCAGCCAGACCATGCTGTCCGGCGCGGGTCGGATCGAGACGTGGCGCTCGGACTCGGCCTTGCGGCGCCGAGCCACCTGTGCGGCCGCGTCGAGCCGGGCGCCCTCGTCCTGTGCGGACGAGACGACCTGACGATCGCTCATCGCCTCGAGCTCGTCGTGGTCGGCAGCGAGCGCCTCGTCGACGAGCAGCCGGTGCTCGAGGGAGAGACAGGAGGTCTCCCGCGCGATCAGCGTGGCCCGCCACTCGGTGATTCGACCGGCCCGCCAGGCGGCCCACGTGTGGGGGAGCTCGCGACGCACGACCCGCGCCAGCCCGAGGTGGCGCTGGCCGCGGTGGGGCGACTCCCGCCGCGCGAGGGCGACCTGCGCGGCGACACCCTGGCCGCGCCGGGCGGACGGGACGCCCAGCGCCTCGTGGTCGGCCTCGACGGAGTCGGCCAGCTCGGCCGCCAGCGCTGCCTGCGCTGCGCTCACCGTGCAGGCCAGCTCCTCCAGCGCCCGGATCGCGTCGACGCGACCGGCGTCGTCGAGCCTGCTCGGGCCGTCGAGCGCGGCCTGCACCTCGCGCCGCGTCGCCGTGATCGCGGCTGCGGTGAGAGGAGATCGACTGGCGGGCATGTGACCAATGAAGCAGGAGGGTCCGACAGTCGGAGGCCGACATGTGGTCAGACTCGCCGAAGTCGGTCCTGTGGATGATTGCTGGTCCGAGGAACGGTCGCGTCGCAAAACCGAGCGCGTCGTTGGGGGACCTCAGTCTCGTGGACTCGCTGACCTGGTCAGCAGATGCAGGGTCGACTGGTAGTGCTCGGTGACGACGCCGCCGAGCTCGTCGGCGGCGCGCGCGACGGCGTCCACCTCCGGCTCGCTCCAGTCGCTGAACGTCCGGAAGAGACGGCGTACGTGGTCGGTGTCCAGGTCGATCGACCAGCGCCAGTGCTCCGTCCGCTCGGGTTCGAACCAGCCCCCGGCCGCGAGCTCGTCCATCGTGGGCCGGGCCTCGACGCGGGGCGCGCCCGGCTCGCGCGGGCGCTGGGCGACGACGTGCGCCACCCGTCGCCGGAACTCGGTGTCGACGCTGTCGTCCCCGAACAGGTGGCGCCACACGGCCAGCCGGCCTCCGGGCCGCAGCGCCGCGTGGAGCCGCGGCAGGCCGATCGAGAGGTCGACCCAGTGCATCGAGGTCGCTGCCACGGCAGCGCTGAAGCCTCCGTCGGGGAGAGTGGCGTCCTCGAGGCCGGTGAGCAGCACGGATGCTTCTGGGACCTCACGCCCGAGCAGCCGGGCGAGCTCCCGCCCGGGCTCGATGGCCACGACCTCGCTGCCGGCACGGACCAGCTCCCGCGTGGCCAGGCCCGACCCGGCGCCGACCTCGAGCACCCTGGTGCCCGGACCGATGACGCCCTGCTCCGCGAGGAGGTCGTAGAGCCGTGACGGGTACGGCGGCCGCGCGCCGGCGTACTGGGCCGCCATCCGCTCGAAATGCATCCCTGACACCGAGGCGACGCTACAAGAGGACCTCGATCTCCCTCTGGCGACGGATCCGGCGGGGGCAGCCGTCACCTAGGCTCGCGTGCCGTGCCCGTCTCCTCGCCCCCCGCAGTCCCGGCCCGCCTGCGCACGGCGCGCTGGTTCGGCGTCGACGACACGTGGGAACGCCCCCGCCCACCGCTGGGGCGCCAGGACGTCGTGCTGGCCGCGAGCGTCGAGGCGGTCAGCCTGCTCGCGCTGGAGCTCGTACGCAGCGCCGGCGGGCTCGACCACACCGACGCCCCGGTGTGGACGCAGTGGCTCGCCGTGTCGACGGGGGCCGCCCTGCTCCTGGGCCGGCGCCGCTGGCCGCTCGTGGTCGCGAGCCTGGCCGCGCTGCACATGTTCGTCGCCGGCGTGACCATGCCGCAGGTGATGGGGCAGGTGTCGCTGCAGATCGTCTACTTCGTCGCCCTGCTCTCCGGCGTCGCCTACGCCCGGGACCGGCGCGCGATGGTCGTCGTGATCGGCACGATCGTGCTGTTCATGTTCGCCTGGATCACCTGGCAGTTCGCCGTCGGCTCGGCCGCCCAGGACATGGTCGACGCGACGGAGGACGGCGAACGGGTGGGGCTGTTCCCCGCCATCCCCGCGGCCGTGGCGATCACCCTGCTGGTCAACGTCATCTACTTCGGCGGCGCCATCGTCGGCGGTGGTGTGTCCTGGCGGGCGGCCCGGCAGCGCATCCGCCTGCAGGAGCAGGCCGGCACCATCGCCGCCCAGGCCGGCCGGCTACGCGAGCAGGCCGTCCTCGACGAACGCCTGCGCATCGCCCGCGAGCTGCACGACGTCGTGGCCCACGGCGTCTCCGCGATGGGCATCCAGGCCGGCGCGGCGCGGCGGGTGCTCGACCGCGACCCCGAGGCCGCGCGGACGGCCCTGACGCACGTCGAGGAGGCCTCCCGCGACGCGCTGACGCAGATGCGGCGCCTGCTCGGCACCCTGCGCGAGGGCCCCGCGGACCGCGAGGTCGACGGTGACGGCGACGCGGACACCGGGAGCCGCGACCGTACGTCGGAGGCGGGCGTCGACGACCTGCCCGACCTGGTCGCCCAGGTGCGCCGGGAGGGGCTCGCCGTGCACCTCGACGTCGTCGAGGACCGGCCGAGCGCCACGAGCAGCCTGCCCCGCGGCATCGGCCTGGCGATCTACCGCACGGTCCAGGAGGCGCTGACCAACGTCCGTCGGCACAGCACCGCCGACACCGTCTCGGTGGTGGTCCGCGTCGACGGAGCCGCCGCCTACGCCGAGGTGGAGGTCGTCGACAACGGCCGACCCCGGCACGGCACCTCGGGCAGCGGGCTGGGACAGCTCGGCATCCGCGAGCGCGCGGCCACGCACGACGGCCAGGTCGACATCGGGCCGCGCGTGACCGGCGGCTACCGGGTCCGCGTCCGCTACCCCCTCACGGCGTCGTGATGGAGCGCCCGCTGACGGTCCTGCTCGTCGACGACCACGCGATGGTGCGCTCCGGCTTCGCCATGGTCCTGTCCGTCGAGGACGACATCGAGGTCGTGGGCGAGGCCGCCGACGGGCTGGAGGCGATCGAGCAGGCCCGCGCGACCCGCCCCGACGTGGTGCTGATGGACGTCCAGATGCCCCGGATGGACGGCATCGAGGCCACCCGCCACCTCGTCGCCGACGACCTCGGGAAGGTCGTCATCGTGACCACCTTCGACCGCGACGACTACCTCTTCGACGCGCTGCGGGCAGGTGCGAGCGGCTTCCTGCTGAAGAACGCCGGGCCGGAGCAGCTCCTCGACGCCGTACGCGCGGCGGGCCGTGGGCACGCGCTGCTCGCGCCGGAGGTGACCCGCCGCGTCATCGGCCAGATGGCCGGCGGGTCGAGCGCGGGAGCCGACGGCACTGTGGGCGGCACGGAGGGCGGCACGGGCCCCGACCGGGCCGAGCCGAAGGAGCTCGCGCTGCTCACCGCGCGCGAGCGGGAGGTGCTCGTGCTGCTCGGCCGGGGCCTGTCCAACGGGGAGATCGCCGGCACGCTCGTGCTGGGCGAGGCGACGGTGAAGACGCACGTGTCCAACGTGCTCGCCAAGCTGCACCTGCGCGACCGCGTGCAGGCGGTCATCTACGCCTACGAGGCCGGTCTCATCCTCCCGACGGAGGAGTGAGCGACCCGCGCGGGGAGTCCGCCGCGAGGTTCCGTCGCGCGACGGATCACACGGGTCCCTCCCGTCACTAACGTCGTCGTCATGTTGGAGATCAGGGAGCTGACCAGGCGGTTCGGGGACAACGTCGCCGTGGACCACGTGTCGTTCGACGTGCCGGCCGGGCTGATGACCGGCTTCGTCGGCGGCAACGGTGCGGGCAAGACCACGACCATGCGGATGATGATGGGCGTGCTCGGCATCGACGAGGGTGAGGTGCTCTGGCAGGGCCGGGCCATCACCCGGCACGACCGCCGGCGGATCGGCTACATGCCCGAGGAGCGTGGCCTCTACCCCAAGCAGCCGATCCTCGACCAGCTCGTCTACATCGCCCAGCTCAAGGGCATGGAGCGGGTCGCCGCCCGCACCCAGGTGACCGAGCTGCTCGAGCGGTTCGGGCTGGGGGAGCGGACCAAGGACCACCTGGAGAAGCTGTCGCTGGGCAACCAGCAGCGGGTGCAGATCATCGCCTCGGTGCTGCCCCGCCCGGCCGCGCTCGTCCTCGACGAGCCCTTCTCGGGACTGGACCCGAAGGCGGTCGACTCGATGGTCGACCTGCTGAGGGAGTACACCCGCGACGGCGTGCCGGTCCTCTTCTCCAGCCACCAGCTCGACCTCGTCGAGCGCCTGTGCGACCGCCTGGTCGTGCTGGCCCAAGGACGCCGGGTCGCCGCCGGGACGGTTGCGGAGCTGCGCGACGCGGGGGTGCCGCGCTTCCGCCTCGTCCTCGGCGGCGACGCCGGTTGGGTCCGTGACCTCCGCGGGCTCGAGGTCCTCGACCTCGACGGCGCGACCGCGCTGGTGGAGGTCCGCCAGGACGGCGCCGAGCAGCACCTCGTCGCCCAGGCGACCAGCCGCGGCGACGTCCACGAGTTCGTCCGGGTCCGCCCGGCCCTCAGCGAGATCTACCGGGAGGCCACCGCATGAGCACCGACCAGCCCACCAACCAGCCCACCAACCAGCCCGGCAACGAGGCGCGTGGGTCCGAGCCCGCCTGGCTGCTCGTGACGCGCCGTGAGGTCGTCTCGCGCATCACCGACAAGTCCTTCCTCTTCGGCACGGCGTTCATGGTCGTGCTGATCGCCGGCTTCATCGGCTTCAACGCGTGGCAGGAGGAGCGGACCGACCAGGTCACGCTGGCCGCCACGCCCGACTCGGTCGCGATGGCCACGGCGGTCGCCGACGGCGCGCCGGAGGTCGACGAGGACGTCGAGGTGACGGTCGTCGAGGTCGACGACCGGGAGGCGGCCGAGGCCGCCCTGCTCGACGACGAGGCCGACGCCTGGCTCCACCCGGGCGACGACGGCTGGCAGCTGACCTCGGAGTCGAGCGAGCAGGGATCGCTGACCGGCGTCGTGGAGGCGGTCGTCAGCCAGCAGGTGCTGGCCGACAACGCCGCCGACGTCGGCACCACGGTGGAGGCCCTGCAGGCCGGCAGCACGGTCAGCACCGACTTCCTGCGCGGGGACGCCGAGAAGGCGGGCGTGGCCCATGCGGTCGGCTTCGTGTTCGTCTTCCTCTTCTACTTCGCCGCCCTCGTCTTCGGCATGCAGCTCGCGTCGTCGGTGATCGAGGAGAAGCAGAGCCGGATCGTCGAGATCATCGCGGCCGCCATCCCGCTGCGGCACCTGCTCGCCGGCAAGGTGCTCGGCAACACCGCCCTGGCCATGATCCAGCTGCTGGTCTACCTCGCCGTCGGCCTCGTGGGGCTGTCGTTCACGTCCTACTCCTCCTACGTCCCGGCGCTGTCGGGTCCGACGGCCTGGTTCATCGCCTTCTTCTTCGCGGGCTTCGTCGCCCTCGCCTGCCTGTGGGCGGTCGCGGGGTCGCTCGCCTCCCGCACCGAGGACCTGCAGGCGACCTCGACGCCGCTGACGATGCTGATGCTCGTGATGTTCTTCGGCGGCCTGTCGCTCGACGGCCGGGGGCAGGTCATCGCGTCCTTCGTCCCGCCCGTGTCGGCCGTCGTGATGCCCAAGCGCATCCTGGCCGGCGGGGTGGAGTGGTGGGAGCCGCTGCTGGCCCTGGGCCTGCTGGCCGCGTTCGCCGCGGTCACGGTCTGGGTCGGCGAGCGCCTCTACCGCCGGGCGCTGCTGCAGACCGGTGGGCGGGTGAGCCTCCGCCAGGCGTGGTCCGCGGCCGAGTGACCCCGGGCGGGGACCTCAGAAGAACCCGACCAGGGACGAGGTCCCCGTCACGACCGCCCAGAACCGCAGCCCGCGTCCGAGCAGCCCGGTGACCATGAAGATCCAGAAGGGCACCCGCAGCGTCCCGGCGAGCACGGCGGTGACGGCGTACGGCGGGATGCCGGTGCTGGCGGAGACGAAGAGCAGGCCGGCCGTGAACCACGGCCGGCCCTCCGCACGCTCGTGCCACTTGTCCAGCGATGCCCGCACCTTGGGCTTCTCGAGCTGGCGGTGGACCCAGGGGGCCCGGTCGAGGTGCATGCCGCCCCAGTACCAGAGGATCTTGCCGAGCATCTGCCCGATCGTCGCGGCCACCAGCAGGCCCCACAGCTGGCCGGGAGCCTGGCTGACCGAGACCACCAGGATGGCCTCGATGTTGATGAGCGGCACGAGGGCGGAGGCGATCGAGGCGCCCAGCACGCTCCAGAGCAGCATCAGCGCGCGGCTCCGGGGACCGGCAGGCCGATCTGCACCAGGCGGCGCAGCGACACGCACTTGAGCACCAGGAGCGCCGAGGCGATCGCCAGGCCGACCCACATCCAGCCGGTGACGAGCAGCAGCACGGCGAAGAGGGCGCTGTTGACCGCCTTGGCCGGCTTGGACCAGTTCCACAGCCAGATGGTGCGGTCGACGACGAAGAAGTAGTTGGGGCTACGGATCGGCCAGGCGAGGAACGCGATCGACAGGAAGCAGTCGACGACCATGAACTCCGCCAGATAGACGAAGATCGCCGGCGACAGGTCGGGCTGCAGCCACGCGAGGCCGATGTAGAACGCGGCGGCGTTGAGCCGGTCGCACATGATGTCGAGCACGGCCCCGATGCGGGTCTCGCAGTCGCGCACCCGGGCGTAGAAGCCGTCGAGCATGTCGCCGACCCAGTAGACGCCCAGGGCGACGACCAGCATCGTCAGGCTCTGCTGGTGGGCGGCCATCGCCGCGAGCACGACGGAAGCGATGGTGCGGACGGCGGTGATGACGGTCGCGCCCGTCAGCAGCCGCTCCTCGCGGATGCCGTAGCGATCGCCGGGATCGTCCGGCCCCCCGGCCGGCTCCTCTGTCGTGCCCCCCTGCACCCCGCTCCCCACGCCCGGGATGCTATCGGGTCAGGTCCACAGGTCGGGCCACGCGTGGCCGAGCTCGAGCACCAGCTCGCGCAGCAGCGGCAGGCTCACGCCGACCACGTTGTGGTGGTCGCCCTCGATGCCGCGCACGAAGGCGCCGCCTAGCCCGTCGATGGTGAACGCGCCGGCCACGTGCAGCGGCTCGCCGGTGGCCACGTAGGCGTCGACCTCCTCGTCGTCGACGTCGGCGAAGTGCACCACGGTCGACCCGGTCGCCGCCGCCACCCGTCCCGTGGCCACCTCGCGCAGGCTGTGGCCGCTGTGCAGCACCGCGGTGCGCCCGCGCATCGCCCGCCACCGGTCCCGGGCCTCGTCGGCGTCGCGGGGCTTGCCGAGCGCCTCGCCGTGCCCGTCGGAGCCGGGCGCGACCTGCAGCTCGAGCACCGAGTCGCAGCCCAGGACGAGCGCGCCGGGAGGTACGTCGTCCCGCGCGGCGACCGCGGCGCACTTGAGCTCGGCGAGCTGGAGCGCCAGCTCGGCCGGCGGAAGGCCGTCCACCTGGTCCTCGTCGACGCCGCTCACGATCACGACCGGCTCGATGCCGGCGGCGCGCAGGGTGGCCAGGCGCGCGGGGGAGGCCGAGGCGAGGACGAGCGGGACGCGGGCGGTCGTCACAGCCGCCCCAGCGCCGTGCGCAGCGGGTCGAGGCCGAGCGAGCCCAGGTCGAGCGCCGCGCGGTGGAAGGCCTTCAGGTCGAAGCCGGCGCCCTGGCGCTGCCGGACCTCCTCGCGGGCCTCGAGCCAGATGCGCTCGCCGACCTTGTAGGACGGGGCCTGGCCCGGCAGGCCGAGGTAGCGCTTGACCTCGAACTGGATGACCTCGTCGTCCATCCGGCAGTGCAGCCGCATGAACTCCAGGCCCAGGTCCGGCGTCCAGGTCTCGCCGGGGTGGAACGGGGCGCCGCCGGGCCCGAGCCGGTTGTCGGGGATCTCGAGCTCGAGGTGCATGCCGATGTCGACGATCACGCGTGCGGCGCGGAGCGACTGGCCGTCGAGCATGCCGAGCAGGTCGGCCGGGTCGTCGAGGAAGCCGAGCTCCTCCATGAGCCGCTCGGCGTAGAGCGCCCAGCCCTCCCCGTGGCCGCTGCACCAGCACATGAGCCGCTGCCAGCGGTTGAGGGTGTCGCGGCGGTAGGCCGTCTGCGCGACCTGCAGGTGGTGGCCGGGCACCCCCTCGTGGAAGACGGTCGTCACCTCGCGCCAGGGGTGGAAGTCGTCGATGCCGTCGGGCACCGACCACCACATGCGGCCCGGTCGCTCGAAGTCCTCCGAGGGGCCGGTGTAGTAGATGCCGCCGTCGTTGGTGGGCGCGAGCATGCACTCGATGCGCCGGATCGGCTCGGGGATGTCGAAGTGCACGTCGGTCATCGCCTCGATCGTGCGGTCGGCGAGGTCCTGCATCCAGTCGCGGAACGCCTCGCGCCCGTGGACGACGCGCTCGGGGTCGGCGTCGAGGTGCGCCACCGCGGCGTCGACGTCGGACCCGGGGAGGATCCGCTCGCCGGTGGCGTCCATCAGGTCGGACAGGCGCTGGAGCTCGGCCCAGCCCCAGGCGTAGGTCTCGTCGAGGTCGACCTCGGCGCCGAGGAAGTAGCGGCTGGCGAGGGCGTAGACCTCGCGCCCGACGCCCTCGCGCTCCTTGCCCTGGGGCTCGAGCTCGTCGGTGAGGAACAGCCCGAAGGCCGCGGTGGCGGCGCTCGCGGCGCCGGCCAGGGCGCGCAGCTCGGCGCGGTCGCCGCCCTGCAGGCGGTCGACGAGCCCGAGGTAGAAGTCGCCCGCCTCGCCGACCTGCCCGGTCCAGCGGCGCACCTGCTCGGCCACCTCGGCGTACTGCCGCGAGGCGACGACGTTGCCCTTGCGCGCCTCGTCGGCCAGCGTGACGCGCAGCCCCTCGAGCGCGGCGGGCACCCCGGCGAGCCGGGCCGCGACGGCCGCGACGGCCTCCTCGCCCTCGGTGGGCATCAGGTCGAAGACGCCGCGGACCTCGTGCAGGGGGCTCCACAGCACCGACATGCGCGAGCGGTTGACGCCCGCCTCCTCCAGCTCGATCTCCAGCCGGGTGCGCTCGAGGAACGCGTCCCTGGCCGCGGCCTCGCGGTCGTCGACGGGTGTCGCGGCCTCGACGGCGGCCACCGCACGACGGGCCAGCTCGAGGCGCGCGTCGAAGCCGGAGGGGGAGAAGTCGGTCATCTCGTGCTCGTGCCCGGCGACACCGATCGAGGTGGCGGTCAGCGGGTCGAGGGCGCAGTAGTCGTCGACGTAGGCGTCGCACAGGGCGTCGATGGGGCGGGTCACGCTCGCGACCCTAGCCTCCACCCGACAGTGGAGCGCGCGGCCGCTAGGTCGGGCCGGTCGCTCCACTGTCGACGACCGGGCACCGCGGTCCGCACGGTCGCAGCGCCCCGGTCCACCCGCGCAGCTGCAGCACCTGTCCGACGATCGCGGCGAGGCGACACGGCTCGAGGACCTGTGCCCAACCGGGGCGGAGCGTGACGTGGTCGCTCACCGACGCGTCGAGGTCGCGCTGCAGGTCCGCCCAGCGGTCGACGGAGTCGCGGTGGCCGAAGGCGCCGTCGAGCTCGACGAGCGTGCGCTGCTCGGGATACCGGACGTCGCGGAACACGACGCCCGCCCCGGTGTGCTGACGCAGCTGGCGCTCGCCCGAGGGCAGGCCGTGCGCGCGCTCGACGTCGCGCAGGTAGCGGCGCTCGAGGACCGACCGCGTGCCCGCAGCGACGTCGGCGAGCACCTCGGTGAGCAGCGCGCGCTGCCGAAGCCGGGGGAGGGCGGCGATCGTCGCCACCAGACGGTCTGCGGTGGTGAGGCCCTGGTGGACCGCGTCGGACAGCAGCGCCACCGCTCCCGCCTCGTCACGGTCCGCCGCGGCTTTCAGGACGGCGTACTCGAACGCGGCCCTTGGCGGCCGGCGGGGCTGCACCCACCTCTGGTGCCCGGCCACCCGCTCGAGGACCACGCCGGCAGGTGGCGTGATGCGGCGGTCCCGGTCGACGAGGAGGTGGATGGGCGGCTGGTACGACGTCGGGGTCCGGTCGCGGCTCATCCCGTGGGCGTCCAGGGCGGACTCCCGGTGCAGGGCGGCCGGGGCGCACGCGAGCACGGCGGCCCACTCGAGCTGCCGCCGACTCGGGCGGCCGGTGTGCGTCACGTAGACGCGCGGGTGCACCTCGACGAGGTCGCGTCTCGCGAGCATCCGCCTTACGTCGGCCCGCGAGGCGCCGATCGACACCAGCTGGTTACGCGCGACCACGCCGTCCTGCGCGCGCAGCAGCTGGCGCAGGGCTGGCAGGTCCAGCGAGCTCGGCGTACGGGTGGGCATGTCCCGACCATCGCCCGCCCGAGCGTGCCCGCGCCACCGCGCGGATGTCGCCTGTGGACAGTCGCGCGCCGACAGTGGAGCGCGCGGCCGCTAGGTCGGGCCGTCGGCTCCACTGTTGAGGGAGGTCGGTCACGGAGCGACGGTGAGCGACAGGCCCTGCCAGTCGTAGCGGGTGCCGTCGGTGACCGCGACGTAGAGCCAGCCGTAGCCGGCGACGGTCGGCGTGCCCGAGAGGACTCCGCTCGGGGAGAGCGTCAGTCCGGGAGGGAGCTCGGCCAACGACGACCACGTGACGCCGGGCTGGTTGCCCACCGTCGTGAGCTGGTGGGTGTAGGGCTGTCCGACCTCCCCGGGCGGGACGTCCTCGAAGCGGGGGTCGTAGTAGATCCGCAGCAGCTCGGCGGCGCTGGGCAGCACCCTGATGGTGAACGTCCTGCTGCCCGAGCGTCCGCCGAGGACGGCGGTGGCGGTGAAGGTGTAGAGGCCGGCGACCGTCGGCCGCCCGAAGACGTAGGACTCCTCGATCAGGTCGTCGTAGTCCATCTCGAGGCCGGGAGGGAGTGCGCCGGCCGTGACCGACCAGGTCGCGCCATCGGGGCAGGGGGTGCAGCTCAGCTCCTGCTCGCCGCGGGAGGTGAAGGACCCCTCGGGATAGTCGACGCCGACGGCGCCGTCCTCCAGGGGCCACGTCGTCACCGTCAACGATCCCGGCGCGCTCGTGAACGACACGGTGCGGGTGGCCGAGCCGACGACGTTCGTGGCGCGTACGTCGACCTGCCAGGTCCCGACCTGGGAGGGAGCGCCGCTCACCACCCCGGCGGGGGACAGGTCGAGGCCCGGGGGGAGGGCGCTGAGCGCCGACCACGTCAGCTCGCCGCCACCTCCGACCAGGTTGGCCTGGTACGGCACGTGCACCTCGGTCGTCGGCAGCGAGGCCGTGGCGATGCTGGGCATCGTGGGCGCGCCCTCGGCACGGGTCCGGATCGAGGCGCGCGGGGAGTCGGCGCCGTACATCAGGGCGGAGCCGTCGACGGACACCCAGTAGTCCGCCTGCCCGACCTCGGCCATCCGGTGGGTAATGGCGACGGCGCCGCCGGGGCCGATCGTGGCGGTGCGCAGGGTGGTCGGGGCGCGGAACGGACCTCGCAGCAGCCGGACCGACCGGCCTGCGAGCTCCGGCGCCGTCCGCGCGGTGAACGTCCAGTCCTCGTCCTTGTAGGCGTCGCGGCCGCCCGGAGCGACGGCGAAGTCGGTGAGCGGCGCGAACACGTCGACCTGCCTCTTGGGCGACGTCGACCGGGCCCAGGTCCTCGTCCCCTTGTAGGTCGCGACCCAGGTGCTGCGCACGCGGACGGTGACGGTGGCACGCCACCGGCCCCGGCGGTCGGTGGTGGCGGTGGCGACCTTGACGGAGCCCTTGGCCGTCGCGGTCCGCTGCCGGATCACCACCTTCTGGCGCTTGAGCGCCGTACGGCCCGCGGTGAGCTTGCCGGAGAGCGTCACGCGGGAGCCGTAGACGGCCTCCTCGGCGCTCGTCCTGAGGGTCAGCTTCGTCGGCCGGGCAGCCTGCACCCTCGGGTGCACGTCGCCGGGCCCGGCGGACGCGGGCACGGCGGCGAGGCCGCTCGTGGTGAGCGCGCCCGCGACCAGCAGCACCAACCATCGACGAGCTGACATGGTCCACCCCCACCGGAGTCCTGCGGTGACGGCAACGTACGTCCGCGCGAGCGGCGGCGGGGGCCGTGGGCCGAACGTCGGGTGAACCTTGACGCAGTGGTCCAGTCAGGTCGCGGGCTGCGGGCCTACTGCGGCAGACCGCTGGCGCGCCAGGCGCCCGGGCCGCTGCGGTGCGTGCGTCGTACGCCTCGCGCGGGGTGGCTCCACGTCGACCGGGGCCGCTCCGGCGCCTGGCCGCCGTCCGACCCGAGGGCGGAGAACACCGCGACGAGCGCGGCGATCTCCTCGGGGGTGGCGTCGGGGTTCACGACCGTGAGCACGGGCTGCGGTCGCTGCTCGTCCGTCACAGCGGGATGTTCCCGTGCTTCTTGGGCGGGAGGGTCTCCCGCTTGGTGCGCAGCAGCCGGAGCGAGCGGATGATCTCGATGCGCGTCTCGTGGGGGGCGATGACGGCGTCGATGTAGCCCCGCTCGGCGGCGATGTAGGGGTTGGCGAGGGTGGTCTCGTACTCGTCGATGAGCTCGGCGCGCCGGGCCTCGACGTCCCCGCCCTCCTCGGCGACCTTCTTCAGGGTCTTGCGGTGCAGGATGTTGGCCGCGCCCTGGGCGCCCATCACGGCGATCTGGGCGGTGGGCCAGGCGACGTTGATGTCGGCGCCGAGGTGCTTGGAGCCCATGACGTCGTAGGCGCCGCCGTAGGCCTTGCGGGTGATGACGGTGACCAGCGGGACCGTGGCCTCGGCGTAGGCGTAGATGAGCTTGGCGCCGCGGCGGATGATGCCGTCCCACTCCTGGTCGGTGCCGGGCAGGAAGCCGGGCACGTCGACGAAGGTCAGCACCGGGATGTTGAACGCGTCGCAGAAGCGCACGAACCGTGCGGCCTTCTCCGAGGCGTCGATGTCGAGCGTGCCGGCGAACTGCATCGGCTGGTTGGCGACCACGCCGACCGACTGGCCCTCGACGCGGCCGAAGCCGATCAGGATGTTGGGGGCGAACAGCTCCTGGACCTCGAGGAAGTCCTCGTCGTCGAGCACGGCCGTGATCACGTCGTGCATGTCGTAGGGCTGGTTCGCGCCGTCCGGGATGATCCGGTCCAGGGCCCGGTCGGTGCCGGTGACCTCCATGTCGGGCACCTCGTCGAAGGTCGGTGCCGGGTCGAGGTTGTTCTGCGGGAGGAACGACAGCATCGCCTTGACGTACTCGAGGGCGTCCTCCTCGTCGGAGGCCATGTAGTGGGCGTTGCCCGACTTGGTGTTGTGGGTGCGCGCGCCGCCGAGGTCCTCCATCGTGACGTCCTCGCCGGTGACGGTCTTGATGACGTCGGGCCCGGTGATGAACATCGCCGAGGTCTGGTCGACCATGATCGTGAAGTCGGTGACCGCGGGGGAGTAGACGTGGCCGCCGGCGCAGTTGCCCATGATCAGGCTGATCTGCGGGATGACGCCCGAGGCGTGCACGTTGCGGCGGAAGATCTCGCCGTAGAGGCCGAGGGAGACCACGCCCTCCTGGATGCGGGCGCCGGCGCCCTCGTTGATGCCGATGATCGGGCAGCCGGTCTTGATGGCGAGGTCCATCACCTTGGTGATCTTCTCGCCGTAGACCTCGCCGAGCGAGCCGCCGAAGACGGTGAAGTCCTGGCTGAAGACGCACACCATCCGGCCGTTGACCTCGCCGTAGCCGGTGACCACGCCGTCGCCGTAGGGACGGTTCTTCTCCAGGCCGAACGCGGTCGAGCGGTGCCGGGCGAGCTCGTCGAGCTCGACGAAGGTGCCCTCGTCGAAGAGCATCTCGATCCGCTCGCGCGCGGTCCTGCGGCCCTTGGCGTGCTGCTTCTCGATCGCCTTCGCCGACCCGGCGTGCACCGCCTCGTCGAGGCGTCGCTCGAGGTCCGCGAGCTTTCCGGCGGTGGTGTGCAGGTCGAGGTCGGCGGGGACGTCGGTGCCCTCACCCGGCTGTGCGCTCATGTGGGGCAATCTAGACCCCATGACGTCCAGCCCGGCACCTCGCCCACCACTCGACCTCGACCGCGTCGCGGCGCCCGCGGGGTGGCGCGTGGAGGTCGTCGAGTCCACCCCGTCGACCAACGCGGCGGTCGTTGAGCGCGCCCGTGGCGGGGAGCAGCCGGGGCTCGTCCTCGTCACCGAGCACCAGACCGCCGGGCGCGGCCGCCTCGACCGGTCGTGGGAGACCCCGGCCCGCTCGTCGCTGACGTTCTCGGTGCTGCTGCGCCCCGACGTGCCGCCCGCGTCGTGGTCGTGGCTGCCGCTGCTGACCGGGTACGCCGTCCAGGCAGCGCTGGCCGACCGCCTGCCCGACGTCGCGCTCAAGTGGCCCAACGACGTGCTCGTCGACGACGGGTCGGGCACCGGCCGCAAGGTCTGCGGCATCCTCGTCGAGCGGGTCGAGACCGACGACGGCCCGGTGGCGGTCGTCGGCGTCGGCATCAACGTCGACCAGACGCTCGACGAGCTCCCCGTCGCGCTGGCCACCTCGGTCTCCCTCGAGACGGGGGAGCCGGTGGAGCGGACCGGCCTGCTGAGCCAGGTGCTCGGCTCGCTGCGCGGGCTGCAGGGCCTGCTCGACGACGTGGAGTCGCTGCGCCGGGCCTACGCCGACGTGTGCGTGACGCTCGGCCGGACCGTCGACGTCCACCTGCCCGGAGGCGACGTACGACGCGGTGAGGCGCTCGACATCGACGCGAGCGGCGCGCTCGTGGTCGGCACCGACGACGGGGCGTTCACGGTTGCCGCGGGCGACGTCGTGCACGTGCGTCCCGCCTAGCAGGGTGCGACGCCGGGTGACATGATCGGCGCGTGGCGTTCCCGAGCAAGCTCCTCAACCCCGGTGAGCACGTCGTCGTCTCCACCCGCACGCACCCCAAGGCGCTCATCGGTCCGGTCCTCGTGCTGCTCCTGCTCGTCGCCGCGGTGGTCGTGCTCAGCCGGGTCACGGACTCGACGGCGGTCGGGGCGGTCGCCGGCGCGGTCTCGGTCCTCGTGGCGATCTGGTTCGTGCTGAGGCCCGTGGTGGCGTGGCTGACCACGACCTACACGTTCACCAACCGTCGCTTCATCAAGCGCTCCGGCTTCATCGCCAAGGAGGGCCGCACCATCCCGCTCAACCGCATCAGCGGCGTGGACTTCGAGATCGGCGTCATCGACCGGGTCTTCGGCTGCGGCACGCTGGTCGTCTCCGACGCCAGCACCTCCGGCAGCGTCATGCTCCACGACGTCCCCGACGTCGAGAAGGTGCAGCTGCAGGTCTCCGAGGAGCTGCACCGCCTCTCGAGTGGCGACCGCAGCGACGATGGCGCCTGACCGCAAGCGCCGCGGCGGACCCCGGGACGACGGCCCGCACGGGGCGCCCGGGGAGCAGCTCGACCACGCCATCCTGCGCAGCGAGCCGGCCTTCAACGCCCTCGAGGTGGCCGCCGAGACAGGGGTGACGATCGAGCAGACCCGCCGGCTGTGGCGCGCGCTCGGCTTCCCCGAGTTCAGCGGCGAGAAGGCCTACACGGCCGCCGACATCGAGGCCGTCTCGACCCTCATGGGCTTCGTCGACTCCGGGGCGGTCGACTTCGACACGGCCGTCAACCTCACCCGCGGCGTGGGCCAGACCATGGCCCGCCTCGCCGACTGGGAGGTCTCCACGCTGGTCAGCCGGGTGGAGGAGATGGAGGCGGGCGACGAGGCCACCGGCTCGCGCATCGGGTCGGCGATGCGGCTCATCGACGAGGTCAACCCGCCCTTCGAGCGGCTCCTGGTCTACGCCTGGCGCCGCCACCTCGCCGCCGCCGTCGGCCGGATCGAGGCGATGGGCGCCAAGGACGAGGACCTCCACACCATCGACGTGAGCGTCGGCTTCGCCGACCTGGTCTCCTTCACCGCGCTGTCCAACACCCTCGACCGCGACGAGATCGGCGACCTCGTCGAGGTCTTCGAGAGCCGGTGCCAGGACGTGGTGGCCCGCTACGGCGGCCGCATCATCAAGAGCCTCGGCGACTCGGTCCTCTTCGTCACCAACACCGCCGAGGAGGCCGTCGGGGTGGCCGAGGGGATCATCAACGTGATCGGCCGCGACCCCAAGATGCCCGACGTCCGGCTCGGCCTGGCCAGCGGTCCCGTCGTCCAGCGCCTCGGCGACATCTTCGGGCCGCCGGTCAACATGGCGGCCCGGCTGACCCAGGTCGCGCGCCGCAACCGGCTCATCGTCGACCAGAACACCGCCGACCTGCTCCCCGACGAGGAGTGGGAGGACCGGCGGCTGCCGGCCCGCCCGGTGCGCGGCTTCGGGCTCGTGGAGCCGGTGGCCGTACGCCGCCGCTGACCCGCCGCTGACCCGTCGCTGACCCGCCGGCCGTTGGCTCGAGGTGGACCAGACCAGTCGTCCACAATTCACCCATAAGGACCACCTCGGGGTCGGCGGATCCCTACGTTTCACCGCGTGTTGGCTGTGCAGGACGTACGACTCGACCCCACCTCGCGACAGGTGTGGCGTGGCGACCGCGAGATCAGGCTCTCCCGCAAGGAGTTCCAGCTCCTGCACGCCCTGATGGCGCGCCCGGGCGACATCGTCACCCGCGGCGAGCTGATGGCCGACGTGTGGCAGACGTCGTTCTACACCAACTCCAAGACCATCGACGTGCACCTGGGGTGGCTGCGCCGCAAGCTCGGCGACGACCCTCGCAACCCCACGCTGATCACCACCCACCGCGGTCGCGGGCTGCGCTTCGAGCCGGTCGCCGGCAGCGTCGTCAGCTGACCCTCCGGCCGAGGCCGGACGCCGCCGGCGCAGGCACCTTCTATAGGCTCCGGTCGTGTCCTCGACCGGCTCGCACCGCGCTCCCACGCTCGCTGTCATCGGGGGCGGCCAGCTGGCCCGCATGATGGCCCAGCCCGCCATCGCGCTCGGGCTGCCGCTGCGCCTGCTCGCCGAGGCCGAGGGCGTCTCGGCCGCCCAGGTGATCCCCGACCACCTGGTGGGCGACTACACCGACCTGCCGACGCTCCGCAAGGTCACCGACGGAGCCGCCGTGGTCACCTTCGACCACGAGCACGTGCCGACGGCCCACCTGCACGCGCTGGCCGACGAAGGCATCGCCGTCCGCCCCGGCCCCGAGGCCCTCGTCCACGCCCAGGACAAGGCGGTGATGCGCCGCCGCCTCGGCGAGCTCGACGTCCCGTGCCCGCGCAACGCCGTCGTCACCTCGACCGCCGACGTCGAGGCCTTCGGCCTGCCGTGCGTGCTGAAGACCACCCGCGGCGGCTACGACGGCAAGGGCGTGTGGGTGGTGCGCGCCCTCGACGAGGCGCAGGTCGCCTTCGACACCGCCGCAGCGGCCGGCGTCGAGGTGCTGGCCGAGGAGCTGGTCGACTTCCGTCGCGAGCTCTCGGCCCTGGTCGCCCGTGCCCCGAGCGGGCAGGCCGCGGCCTACCCCGTCGTCGCGTCCACCCAGCTCGACGGCATCTGCCACGAGGTCGTGGCCCCCGCCCCGGACCTCGCGCCCGCCCTGGCCGGTCAGGCGCAGGAGATCGCCCTGCGCGTCGCCGGTGCGCTCGACGTCACGGGCATCCTCGCCGTCGAGCTCTTCGAGACGACCGACGGCCGGATCCTGGTCAACGAGCTGGCGATGCGTCCGCACAACACCGGCCACTGGACCCAGGACGGCGCCGTGACGTCCCAGTTCGAGAATCATCTCCGCGCCGTCATGGACCTCCCGCTGGGCTCGCCGGCCCCACGTGAGCGCTGGACCGTGATGGTCAACATCCTCGGCGGACCCACCGACAGCGGCCACCTCTACGACGGCCTGCCGCACGCGATGGCCCGCGACCCGCAGCTGCGGGTGCACCTCTACGGCAAGGACCTGCGACCCGGCCGGAAGGTCGGCCACGTCAACGCCTACGGCGACGACCTCGAGGACTGCCTCGAGCGCGCCCGGCACGCCGCCGCGTGGTTCCGCGGCGACCTGGGCAACGAGAGCGAGTGAGCACGGCGGATGGGAGCCACGACATGAGTGACAGCACGGACACCGCAGCGAAGGTCGGCATCGTGATGGGCTCGGACTCCGACTGGCCGGTCATGCAGGCCGCCGGCGAGATCCTCACCGAGCTCGGCGTCGCGTGGGAGGCCGACGTGGTCTCCGCGCACCGCATGCCCACGGAGATGATCGAGTGGGGTCGCCAGGCGCACACCCGCGGGCTGTCGGTCGTCATCGCCGGCGCCGGGGGAGCGGCCCACCTGCCGGGCATGCTCGCCTCGGTGACGCCGCTGCCCGTGATCGGCGTGCCCGTGCCGCTGAAGTACCTCGACGGCATGGACTCGCTGCTCTCGATCGTCCAGATGCCCGGCGGCATCCCGGTCGCCACCGTCGCGATCGGCAACGCGAAGAACGCCGGCATCCTCGCCGCGCGGATCCTCGCCACCAGCGACCCCGACCTGCAGCAGCGCCTCGTCGACTACCAGGCCGGGCTCGCCGAGACCGCCCACGCCAAGGGCGACGTCGTACGCCGGGCGGCGGCGGGCGACACCCGCCGGGTGGGCTTCTAGTCCCGGTCGCGCACCTTCCCGCGCAGCGCCTTCGTCGAGCCCCGCTCCTTCTTCGCCTTCAGCCGTCGCTCCTTCGCGCCGCGGCTCGGCCTCGTCGGCCGGCGCGGCGGGGGCGGCGGTGCCAGCGCCTCGCGAAGCAGGTCGGCGAGTCGCTCGCGTGCCGCGACGCGGTTGCGGTGCTGGGACCGGTGCTCGGACGCCGCGATGGTCACCGTGCCGCCCGGCCAGCGCCGCAGCGCGCGCCGTCGCTGCGTGTCGGTGAGCGCCGTCGAGGACGCGACGTCGTACTCCAGCTCGACGCGCGAGTCGGTCGTGTTGACCGACTGACCGCCCGGTCCGGGCGACTTCGAGAAGCGCTCCACGAGCTCGGCCGCGGGCACGACGAGGCCCTCGGGCAGGCCCGGGCCGGCAGGGACGTGGAGGTCGCGCATCCCCCCATTGTGGGATGAATGGCGCCGTCGCTTGACGGCGACCGTCCGAGGGGCCACCGTCTGGCCCGTGGGGGAGCAGCGGGTGGGCGTCGTGGGTGGAGGCATCCTCGGCGTCGCGATCGCGCGCGAAGTCGTCCGTCGGCGCCCGGGCACCGAGGTCGTGGTGCTCGAGAAGGAGGGCCGGCTCGCCGCCCACCAGACCGGGCACAACTCCGGCGTCGTGCACGCCGGCATCTACTACAAGCCGGGCAGCCTCAAGGCCGAGCTGTGCGCGCGGGGCCGCGGGCTGCTCCGCGACTTCTGTGCCGAGCACGCGATCGCCTACGACGCCTGCGGCAAGCTCGTCGTCGCGGTGGACGCCGACGAGATGGGCCGCTTCGACGCCCTCGAGGAGACCGCCCGCGCCAACGGCGTGCCGGGCCTGCGCCGGCTCGCTGCCGGGGAGATCACGGACGTCGAGCCGCACGCGCGCGGGCTGGCCGCGCTCCACTCCCCGGAGACCGCCATCACCGACTACCCCGCGATCACGGACGCGCTCGCCGGTGAGGTCCTCGCGGCGGGAGGAGGCGTACGCCTCGGGGCTCGCGTGATCGGCATCCGGCGGGAGGGCGACACGGTCCTCGTGCAGGTCGACGGCGACGCCACGCCGCTGCGCTTCGACCACGTGGTGGTCGCGGCGGGGCTGCAGGCCGACCGCGTCTCCGCCCTCGTCGACGGTGAGCGCAGCCCGGCGATCCTGCCGTTCCGGGGGGAGTACCTCGGCGTCACGGCCGCGAAGCAGGACCTGGTGCGCGGCATGGTCTACCCGGTGCCCGACCCGCGCTACCCCTTCCTCGGCGTCCACTTCACCCGGCGGGTCGACGGCTCGCTCGAGGTCGGACCCAACGCGGTGCTCGCCACGCGGCGCGAGGGCTACCGGCGTCGCGACGTGTCGGCCGCCGACCTGCGTGACGTGCTGGCGTGGCCGGGGTTCTGGCGACTGGCGCGGGAGCACTGGCGCACGGGCGTCGACGAGGTCGTCGGCTCGGCGTCGAAACGGGCCTTCATGCGGTCGGCCTCGCGCTACGTCCCCGACATCGGCGTCGCCGACGTGACCCGCGCGGGCAGCGGCGTGCGTGCCCAGGCGGTCGACCGCGACGGCAGCCTCGTCGACGACTTCCGCATCACCCGGGACGACGGCGTCACCTGCGTGCGCAACGCGCCGTCACCCGGCGCGACCTCGAGCCTCGCGATCGCGGAGCACGTGGTGTCTATGGTCCTCCCATGACGACACGCTGGGGAATCGCCGCCACCGGTGGGATGGCCGCCGCCTTCGCCTCCGACCTCGCGCTCGTGGAGGACGCCGAGCTCGCCTTCGTCGGCAGCCGCGCGCCGTCCTCGGCCGCGGCGTTCGCGGAGCGTTTCGGTGCTCCCGGGGCGGGCACCTACCGCGACCTCGTCGAGGCCGGTCGCCGCGGCGACGTCGACGTCGTCTATCTCGCGACCCCGCACCCGCAGCACCACGACCTCGCGCTGGCCGCGATCGAGGCCGGCGTCCCGCTGCTGGTGGAGAAGGCCTTCACCGCCACCCTGGCCGGCGCGGAGGCGGTGGTCGCCGCCGCCCGTGCCGCCGAGGTGTTCTGCATGGAGGCGATGTGGACCCGCTTCCAGCCCGCCGTGGCCCACGTCCG
Organism: Nocardioides pinisoli; assembly: GCF_024199985.1. Lineage (GTDB taxonomy): Bacteria > Actinomycetota > Actinomycetes > Propionibacteriales > Nocardioidaceae > Nocardioides > Nocardioides pinisoli. The sequence goes on along the minus strand of NZ_JANARS010000004.1, from coordinate 398,072 downwards.
CGACCTCGTGGCCGCCGGCGAGGTGGGGGAGGTGCTGCTGGTGCAGGCCGACTTCGGGGCCCAGCGCGACTTCGACCCCACCAGCAGGCTCTTCGACCTCGCGCTCGGCGGCGGCTCCGTCCTCGACCTCGGCGTCTACCCGGTGTCGTTGGCCCAGCACCTCCTCGGCCGCCCGGACCGGGTCACCACGACCGGCACGACCTACCCCAACGGCGCCGACCGGTCGGCCGCCATCCAGCTCTCCTACGACGACGGCCGGGCTGCGTCGCTCATCTGCACGCTCGCCAGCCAGACGCCCGGCCGGGCGATCGTCGTCGGCACCGAAGGATCCATCGAGCTCGTCCCGCCGTTCTACCACCCCAGCGCGCTCGTCGTACGACGCAACGGGGCCGAGCCCGACGACGTGGAGCGGCTGCCCACCGGGCGTGGCTACGTCCACCAGGCCGAGGAGGTGCAGCGCTGCCTGGCCGCGGGCCTCACCGAGAGCCCGTTGATGCCGCTGCAGGACACCCTCGACGTGATGTGGGTGCTCGAGGAGGCCCTCGGGCAGCTCGGCATCACGATGGCCGAGGCGACGGTCGACCTCGACGGATGAGGGACCCGAGCGAGCTGCTGGCCGAGCACTGGGAGCTGGCGGCGGCGCGGGTGCGTCCGCTGGGCGGCGGCATGAACTCCGAGACCTGGCTCGTCGAGCACCGGGGCAGGACCTACGTCGCCAAGCACGTCGCGCCGGCCGGTGTCGACGCCCTCCTGGCGGGCAGCGAGGTCGCCACCGCCCTCGCCGAGGCGGGTTTCGTGACCGGCCGGCCGGTGCCCACCCGTGACGGGCACCTCGTCGCGCCCGGTGCCGCGCTCGCGCTCCTCGAGCACGTGCCGGGGCGCGAGCTCGACGGCGAGTCGGACGAGGAGCAGGTGTGGATGGCGAGCGTGCTCGCGGGCGTCCACGCGGCCGGTGGACCCGCCCCGGGCCCGGACACCTCGGACTTCGCGGTCGACTGGCTCTCGCCCGACGCTCCCGGCGTCGCGGACCACCCGTGGCTCGTCGACGTCGTCGAGGCCGTGCGCGCCGAGACCGATCCGCTCGTCCTCACGTGGTCGGTGCTGCACACCGACCCGACGCCCGAGGCGTTCGTCCACGACGACGCGACCGGCGTGACCGGCCTGATCGACTGGGCCGGCGCCCGCCGCGGCCCGGTGCTCTACGACGTCGCCTCAGCGGTGATGTACCTCGGCGGGCGCGAGCACGCGTCGGCCTTCCTGGACACCTACCGGGCGCGCGGTCCGCTCGGCGACGCGGAGCTCAGCCACCTCGACGCCTTCCGCCGGCTCCGCGAGGCCGTCCAGGGCGTCTACTTCGCCGGGCGCCTGGCGACCGAGGACCTCACCGGCGGGGTCGAGCGCGCCGACAACCAGGGAGGGCTCGACGACGCACGGCGGCGTCTCGCCGCGCTGGGCGTGGACACCGGTCACAGCTAGCGGCCGCGCTTGCGCCACTCGATCGCCGGACAGGTGTCCATCACCATCGGCACGCCCGCCGCCGTCGTCCGGGCGAAGGCGTCCTCGTCGACGACCCCGAGCTGGAACCACACGCCTCCCGCGCCGACCGCGACCGCCTGGTCGGCGAACTCCCCGGCCGCCTCCGAGCGGCGGAAGACGTCGACCACGTCGATCGGCACCGGCACGTCGGCGAGCGTGGCGTAGCCCTGCTCGCCGAGCACCGCGGGTGCAGCCGGGTCGGCGAAGACCGGGTGCACGGGGACGATCCGCTTGCCGCGCTCCTGCAGCAGCGCGGCGATCGAGTACGCCGTACGGCCGGGGTCGCCCGACAGGCCGACCACGGCCCAGGTCTGCGCCTCGTCGAGCATGCGGTCGACGGTCGCCGGGTCCTGCCAGTCGCTGCTCACGGGGCCGGTCTTCGAGGTGGTCATGCCTCCACCGTAGGCAGGCGCGCCAGCATGACGTGGGGAATACCCCATGGGGTATGAGCGCTGCACTGGGTGAGGCGGCCGTCGGTCGCCCCGCCCGAACCGCAGGTCCCACCCAGCAGAGGAGCACCATGAGCACGACCGCCCTGACCGCCACCGACTTCCAGTCCACGATCGCCGTCAACGAGATGGTCATCGTCGACTTCTGGGCCTCCTGGTGCGGCCCGTGCCGCCAGTTCGCCCCGGTCTTCGAGGCTGCCTCCGAGCAGCACCCCGACATCGTCTTCGGCAAGGTCGACACCGAGGCCGAGCAGGCGCTCGCCGCCGCGGCCCAGATCACCTCGATCCCCACGCTCATGGCGTTCAAGGACGGCGTGCTGGTCTTCTCCCAGCCCGGCGCCCTGCCCGCCGCCGCCTTCGGGGAGCTCATCACCGCGGTCCGCGGCCTCGACGTGCAGGCCGCGCTGCGGGACGCCGAGGCGGCCGAGGCTGCCGACGCGGGGGAGCGCCTGGGCGCCTGACGGGGCCCGGCGGGGTGGCCATCGCCACACGCGCGACACCTGCTGTGCAAAGCATGGACGTCCTAGAATCTCGTCCATGAGCGAGTTCCCCCTCTACGCCCTCTCCGAGGAGCACCAGGCCATCCGCGAGGCCGTCCGCGCGCTGGCCGACGCCAAGATCGCGCCCCACGCCGCAGCCGTCGACGAGGAGGCGCGCTACCCGCACGAGGCCGCCGAGGCGCTGCTCGCCTCCGACTTCCACGCCCCGCACGTGCCGGAGGAGTACGGCGGCGCCGGCGCCGACGCGCTCGCCACCGTCCTGGTGATCGAGGAGGTGGCGCGGGCCTGCGTGTCGTCCTCGCTCATCCCGGCGGTCAACAAGCTGGGCTCGCTGCCGGTGCAGATCGCGGGCTCCGAGGAGCTCAAGAAGCACTACCTCGGAGCGCTCGCGCGCGGCGAGGGCGGCTTCTCCTACTGCCTCTCCGAGCCCGACGCCGGCTCCGACGCGGGCGGCATGAAGACCCGCGCGGTGCGCGACGGCGACGGGTGGGTGCTCGACGGCGTCAAGCGCTGGATCACCAACGCCGGCGAGTCGGAGTTCTACACCGTCATGGCCGTCACCGACCCGGAGAAGAAGACCCGTGGCGGCATCTCGGCCTTCGTGGTCGAGAAGTCCGACGAGGGCGTGTCGTTCGGGGCCCCGGAGAAGAAGCTCGGCATCAAGGGCAGCCCCACCCGCGAGGTCTACCTCGACAAGGTCCGCATCCCCGCCTCACGGATGATCGGCGAGGAGGGGTCGGGCTTCACCACCGCGATGAAGACCCTCGACCACACCCGCGTCACGATCGCCGCACAGGCGGTGGGTGTCGCGCAGGGAGCGCTCGACTACGCCCTCGACTACGCCAAGGAGCGCCAGCAGTTCGGCAAGTCGATCGCCGACTTCCAGGGGCTGCAGTTCATGCTCGCCGACATGGGCATGAAGGTCGAGGCGGCCCGGCAGATGACCTACGCCGCCGCCGGCCGCTCCGAGCGCGGCGACGACGACCTCACCTTCTTCGGCGCCGCGGCCAAGTGCTTCGCCTCCGACGTCGCGATGGAGGTCACCGTCAACGCCGTGCAGGTCCTCGGCGGCTACGGCTTCACCCGCGACTACCCGGTCGAGCGGATGATGCGCGACGCCAAGATCACCCAGATCTACGAGGGCACCAACCAGGTCCAGCGCATCGTGATGGCACGTCAGCTCCTTGCGGGGGTCCAGTCAGAGCTCTGACCTTCGGTTCCTCCGCGTCCGGGCTCACCGGCGGAGAGATCCGCGGCCGAGATGCGCTGGTGTCCCACGATCATGGACTATACCGCCGACAGCTCCTATCGGTGGGACCATGCCCTTGCTTACCGTTTCGTTGACATCCCGTGGAAATGGGAACACCGTTCCAGTCAGGACCGGCTGGAGCTGGTTCACAACGGGAGGACCCCGCACATGAAGCACATCGTCCGGCCGAGACCGTCGAACCACCCGTGACGACAGGGGACAAGGCGTGGGACAAGCGCTTCGGTGAGCCCAAGGCCGGCAAGGTGGGCGCGGACGAGATCAGCTTCGGCGGGTGCGGGTTCCTGCAGAACTGCATCTACTTCAACACGACCGACCAGCGGGCGATCCTCGCGGGCGGTGCGGCGGCGCTGGCTGCAGCCATCTGCCTCGGTGGTCCCGCCATCTGCGCGGTCGCGGCGGTCGTCTCGGCGGTGGCGTTCGTGTACCTCGGCAACCGTGGCATCTGCTCGAGCGGCAGGCGGCTGCGGGTGACGTGGTTCCCCTACGTCGGGAACGCGCAGTGCGTGTGAGGGACTGGTCCGACTGGACCACCCGTGAGCGCTGGGTGGTCGGGGTGATCGTCCTCGTGGCGGCAGCGGTCGTGCTGTCGCAGCTCAACGGGGACGGCACGATCGGGTCGGCCCTGGTCTACGCGGGCTTCATGCTCGGCATGGTCGGGCTCGTCCTGGCGTCTGCCGGGGTGTTCCGATCGGCGGGTCGACAGCAGGTCGTCGACTCGCGGCTCAGCACGACCCAGAGGGTGATGTTCGCAGCGGGCGTCATCGTCCTGGTCTGGGCGGCAGTGGATGCGGCTGGGATGGACGGTGGGTTCGTGCCGGCAGCGTTCCTGGCGTCGGCAACGATCGGCCTCGCGTACGTGACCGTCGTCGGCCTCGGAGCGATGGCCCTGATCCGCAGTCGGAACAGGTGATCACGCAGTAGCTCCACCAGGACGGAACGCTCGTTCCCCAGGGAGGGACGGGCGTTTCGTCATTTCGCGGCGGTGACGCTGGAACGCAGGACGGTGATCTTGTCGCTGGCGGCGGCTCGGTCATCAGTGACGGTGGCACGGCACACGCGAAGCGGTGGAAGGCCTGGGAGGCGGACGGTGCGCTGGTCCGAGCCCCGTCGGGCTCAGTCCGGTGTCATGTGCCGCCACGGACGGGACAGCTCGAACCGGCGCCCGCTGATCTCGGTCACGTCGACCTCGACGACGTTCCACTTCTCGGTGGCCACCCAGGGGCGGAGCGGGACGTTCTCGGCGCGGTGCTCCTCGTCCTCCTCGAGGCGGCGGGCCCGGCCGCGCATCACGATGCTGGTGGCGTGCTCGCCAACGATCTCGTCGACCTCGAAGGCGACGTCGGGGTTCATCACGACGCCGAGGAGCTTGGACCCCTCGGCGGTCCGGAACAGCAGCGATCGCCGGCCCGTGGCGGGGTCGTGGTCGACGGCGTAGTTGACGGGCGCGATGTGCACCTCGTCGGCGAGGTGGTGGGCCAGCCGGCCGAACTCGTGGCGCCGCAGGAACTCCCAGCACTCCTCGGTGCCGAGGCGGGTGATCGGCTCGTCCATGCAGCGACCGTACGGCGGCATGGCCGGGGTCGGCAGGGTCCTTGGACCCCACCGGGAGGGGACGTCCTCACCTGCCGCACCGCGCCCGCACGGCCGACGCTGGGCGCATGGACAGCACGCGGCACGCCACTCGACGGATCCTGGTCGCCTACGACGGCTCGGCGGAGGCCGAGCTCGCCCTCCGGTGGGCGGCGGAGGAGGCGCACGGCACCGGCCGCGGCCTCCACGTCGTCGCGGTGGACGACGTCCCCACCTCGCCGTGGGGCACGGCGGCGGTGCACCGCGGCGAGAAGGTGCTGGCCGGGGTCGAGGAGTCGCTGGGCGACCTCGACGTCGAGGTCGAGACGCGCGTCGGCCACGTGACCGGTGAGCTGCTGAGCGCCGCGGTCTCCGCCGACATGGTGGTGATCGGCAGCCGCGGGCACGGCCGCGCCGCGGACCTCCTCGTCGGCTCGGTGAGTCAGCACCTGGCGCGGCACGCGCCCGGCCCGGTGGTCGTCGTACGTCCCGCGCGCGCGACGGACTCCCACCGCATCGTGGTCGGCGTGGACGGCTCGACGGCGAGCTCGGCGGCGCTGGAGTACGCGTGTCAGCGTGCGGAGCGCACCCGCGAGACGGTGGTGGCGCTGCACGCCTGGCGCACCCACGCCCCCTCGACCGACGTGTGGAGCAGCGAGCCCCGCGACCTCAAGGGGCTGGCGCACCGCCAGGTCCTGCTCGCCGAGAGCGTGGCCGGGCTGCGGTCCGACCACCCGGACGTGGTGATCGAGCAGGAGGCCGTCCCGGTGGCGCCGGTGACGTGCCTGGTCGACGCGTCGCGCAACGCCTCGCTGGTGGTGGTCGGCTCGCACGGGCTGGGCTACTTCGGCGGCCTGCTGCTGGGCTCGGTGAGCCAGGCGGTGCTGCAGCGCGCGGAGTGCCCCGTCGCGGTGGTGCGCTGAGGCTAGCCTCGGGAGGGTGCCCACCCTCACCCTGACCATGCCCGACGGCGACGCCGAGGCCTACCTCGCCACCGCGCCCGGCGGCGCACCTGCGCCGGGCGTCCTGTTCGTCATCGACGCGATCGGGCTCCGGCCGCGCATCGAGGAGATGGCCGACCGGATCGCGTCGTGGGGCTACACCGTGCTGGCCCCCAACGTCTTCTACCGCGACGGGAAGGCAGCCGAGCTCGCACCCAGCGCCGACCTCCGTGAGCCCGGCGCGCGCGAGGCGTTCATGCCCGGCGCGATGGAGCGGGTGCGCGGCCTCACGACCGACCTGCTCGCACGCGACCTGCCGGCCTACCTGTCCGCGCTGCGCTCGCGTCCCGAGACCGCCGGGGAGGACGTGGGCGTCACCGGCTACTGCATGGGCGCCCGCATCGCCGTGCGGGCCGCCGGGATCGACGCGGGCGTCGTCGCGGTGGGCGGCTGGCACGGCGGGGGCCTGGTGACCGACGGACCGGACAGCCCGCACCACGCGCTCGCAACGGCCCGGGCCGCCTTCGCCTTCGGGCACGCCTCCCACGACCGGTCGATGCCGCCCGAGGCCGTCGCCGCGCTCGGCGACGCGATCACCGCCGCGGGCCTGCCCGTGGTCAACGAGGTCTTCCCCGGCCCGCACGGCTACTCCATGGCCGACACCTCGGCCTACGACGAGGAGTCGGCGGAGCGCCACTTCGCCAGCCTCCGGACGCTGCTCGACTCCACCCTCGCGCACCGGTGACGCCGGTCAGGGGCCGTGGGGCAGGATCGTCCGCGTGAAGCCCGCAGCCCGCCACGCACTCCTGCCGGTCCTGCCGCTCGTCGTGGCCGTGGCCCTGCTGGCCGGGTGCAGTGCCGGGGACGGCGGCCAGGTGGAGGCCGGTCACACCCACGCGCCCGGCCAGGGCCACACGTCCCTCGCCGTCGGCGACGGCACCCGCGTCAGCGAGGTCGGCTACTCGCTCGCCGACCTGCAGGTCCGCGAGCGGCCCGACGGCATCGGGGAGCTGCGCTTCCGCATCGACGGCCACGACGGCGAGCCGGTCACCGACTACGTCGAGGAGCTCACGAAGGAGCTCCACCTCTACGTCGTCAACGACGACCTCACCGTCTTCCGCCACCTGCACCCCACGCGCGACGAGGACGGCACCTGGACGGCGCCGTTCGACGTCCCCGACGCCGGTGGCTACCGGGTCGTGACCGAGTTCGTCGCGGTCGACGAGGGCGGCAACGGTGACCACGTCGTGCTGGGCCGTCCGCTCGCGCTGCCGCCGGGCGACCCCGGCGACACTGCCGCGGAGGACCGGGCCGTCTCGGTGGCGGTCTCCGAGGCCCCGACGGCGGGTCCCGACGGCGAGCTGCGGCTGGTCGTGCGCGACGCCGAGGGCCGGCCCGTCGAGCTCGGCACCTACCTCGGCGCCTACAGCCACGTGACCGGCTTCCACCGCGAGACCGGTGCGATGGTGCACCTGCACCCGCTCGCCGCGCCGGAGGCCACCGAGGCCGGCTCCGAGCTGACCTTCCACGCCGAGATCGACGATCCCGGCGACTACCGCCTCTTCGCGCAGGTGCGGGTCGACGGCTTCCTGCACACGGTGCCGGTGGAGCTCACGGTCGAACGCTCAGCGTGAGGGTCGTGACCGGGTTGTCGAAGCGGCTCAGCGCGATGCCGACCTGCACCTCCCACTCGCCGGCACGCGGCAGCACCACCTCGCCGCGGTAGGTCCCGGCGGCGATCGGCGTCACCACGACCGTGCCGAGGTCGAGTCCCTCGGTGCGGAGCGAGACGACCGGGTTGGCCGGTGGGTCGTAGGGCTCGCCGTCGGCGTCCTGCACCTGCACCAGGAGGGTGTTGGAGCCCGTACGCCGCGGGTCCAGCACTGCCAGCACCCGCAGGTCGCCGGCGGTGGCCGCGCCGACCCCGGTGGTGCCGGACGCGGCGGTGACGGGCTCGGGGCGCGGCGACTGGTTGACCAGCACGCCGGTGACGCCGAGCAGCGCGGCGAGCAGCACCGCCTCCACGCGAACGGTCCGGGTGACCGCAGCGGCGGCGCGCTCGCGGTGGCCGAAGCCGACCGCGCGGGTGACGGCCGGCAGGGTGCGCCACCGGTTCCAGCCGCCGAGGCCCGCGACCAGCAGGGCGATCGCGACCTTGGCGAGGAGCAGCCAGCCGTAGCGCGTCTCGACCAGCCCGGACCAGGACCCCACGATGCGCCAGGCCAGGAAGGTGCCGGTGGCGGCGACGGCCAGCAGCAGGCCGCCGGCGAGGGTCGAGAACCGGGCGAGGGTGGTCGCGGCCAGGACCTCGCGGCCGGCGAGCGCCGGCAGCGACACCACCAGTCCGACCAGCCCGCCGAGCCACGTCGCGCCCGCCACGAGGTGCAGGACGTCGGCCGCGACCAGCAGCGCCGACGGGTCGAAGGCCCGGGTGTGCCCGACCACCGACGGTCCCGCGAGCGCCAGCACCGCGCCCGCGGCCAGCAACCGGCCGCGCGTGCGGTCGGGAGGCGCCTCGGAGGCCGACCCGACGGCGACGCCCAGCCCGACGAGCACCAGCGCGGCACTCACCAGCTCGTTGACGACCAGGCCGGGGTCGAACGCCGGCACGACGTCGGCGAGCTCGAGCCCCTGCCCGTAGACGGCCGCGACGGGCACCTGCAGCACGATGCCGGCCGCGCCCGCCCCGGCGGCGTACGTGAGGAGGCGGCGCAGCCGCGCGCGCGTCTCGGTGCCCGGCCAGGTGCGGGGGAGGACCAGCGCCAGGAAGAGCGCGAGGCCGGCGGCGAGGAGCAGGCCGACGTAGGTGAGGACCGTGACGGCGTCGCGGACCACCGTCACGGCGGTCGACGAGCTCTGCGGCTCGGGGGTCGCCGTCACCGACGCCGAGGGGGCGCCGACCGAGAAGGTCAGCGCACCCGAGATCGGGTGGCCGTCGCCGGAGAGCACGTTCCACGACACGACGTAGGTGCCGTCGGCGAGGTCGGCCGCACCGGTGAGGCCGACGGTCACCTCGGTGCCGCTCGCCCGGGAGGTCGCCTCGACCTGGTCGCCCGCCGCGTCGTAGACCGCGATCTCCTGCGACGTCAGCCGCACCGGCTCGTTGAAGGTCAGCGTGACGGTGTCGGGGGCCGTCGCCACCACGGCGCCCTCGGCAGGGTCGGTGTCGATCAGCTCGGCGTGTGCCGAGGCCGGAGCGGCGCCGAGCACGACGAGCGCGAGCGCGACCAGCGCGGCAGCGACCCGGACCCACCCCGCAGGGAGGGCCGGGCGCCGCCGCACCGGTCGGGCTCGCGACGTCACGACGACGAGCGCGTCCGCGCCAGGGCGAGGCCGCCGGCGGCCAGTCCGAGCAGGCCGGCCACGAGGCCTGCCCACCCGAGCGCCGGCGACGCGTCGCCGGCGTCCGCGGCGACGGTCTCGTCGGTGGACCCCTCCGGCGCCTCGGCCGCCTCGTCGGCGGCGGGCTCGGCGGACGCGTCGTCACCGTGGCCGCCCGCCTCGGCGGCCACGATCTCGAAGGCCGGCGCCGGGCTCTCGAGCTCGTCGGGGTCCTGCCCGTCGGCAGGGACCTCGACCCAGCCGGTCTCGCCCTTCTGGCAGGTCTGAATCGTCGGGAAGCTCAGCGTCTCGCCCTCGGCGTCGGGCAGCTGGAAGGACAGCTCGAAGGCGTCGCGCTGCCCGTCGGGGAGCGGCGTGGTGGCGGTGTAGACGATCGACGCGGTGCGCTCGGTGACCTCGTTGCCGTGGGCGTCGGCCACCGGCTCGTCGAGCTGCTCGATGGTCTTCTCGACGTCGTAGAAGGGGTGGCGGCTCGGGGTCACCGAGAGCACCGACTCCGGGACCTGGATCTCGATCCTCGTGGTGGGCGAGCCCTCGCAGCCGTGGCCGACGCTGAACGTGACGACGGTGTAGGCGCCCGCCGCGGCCGTCGACGGCGTGGCGGTCACGTGCGCGCTCGCCGGGGCGGCGAACGACAGGGCGACCGCGGCGGTGGCGGCCGGGAGCGCGGCGAGGCGCGCGAACGTACGGATGGACATGTCTCTCCTGAGGTGTGGTGCGGGTCGTCGGGGTCGCGTGACCACCCGAGCCCGGACCGGGCTCAGGTGGGCAGGACCACCGGAGGGGGACCCCGCCTCGGGGAGACGAGCAGGAGGACGAGCGAGGAGCGCGTCGTGGCACCGGACGGCCGGTGCCGCACGCGCGCGGCGACCGGGAGGGGCGGGTGCGCGTGGACTGAGACGGCGCAGGACGCCGCGCGCCGCCCGACCCACCACAGGACGGCCGTCAGCAGGGTGACGAAGGCGTGCGCCCCGACCATCTGCCAGGACCAGCCCTGCCCCCCAGCGGCGACCGCGGTGGTGGCGGTGTGGTCGTGGGCGGCGACGAGTCCGAAGGACTCGTGCACCCCGAGCTGGGCGAGCGCGACCGCCGGCAGCAGGGCCCAGCCGGGCACGTCGCGCCGGAAGACCAGCAGGCTCGCGCCCAGGACCACGGCGGCGACCAGCGCCAGGCCGGGGCCCGTCGGGACGTCGCCGCCCGCCCAGGTGTGGGCCGCCGCGGCGCCGGCGACCGCGACGGTGGTGGCCGCGAGCGCGCGGGCGAGGGCGTGTGGGGCGCGTGCCCGTACGACCCTCGCCTCCCACGTCACGGGCCCATCGTCGCAGACGGGACCGCCCTACGGGCGGCTCGGCCTACCAGCCGTGCGAGCGCCCGTGGCGGCGGTAGTCGGCGCGGCCCGGCGGGGGCGGTGCCCACGGACCACGACGCCGGTGCATGAACCACATCAGCGGGAAGATGAGCAGGAACAGCGGCGCCTCGACGAGCACGCTCAGCACGATCAGCACGGCCAGGACCGGGAGCAGCGGCACCCGGAAGCGCGGCCCGGGACGGCCGGGTGCGCGGGCGGGCGGACGCGCCGGCTGCGCGGGCTGGAGCCGCGGCAGGTCGTTGAAGAGCAGGGCCAGGTCGGCACGCGTGCGCGCCGTCCAGATGGCGTCCAGCCGCTCGTCGTACTCCTCGTGGTCGAGGCGCCCGTCGGCGTAGTGCATCGCCAGGTCTGCCATGGCACGCTCGCGATCGCTGTCAGCGATGCGCATGCGCGGGTCCGGCACGGTCATCGCTCACCGTCCCGTCCGTCCGCGAGGATGCCGTAGAGCCGGCGACGGGTGTCGACCAGCACGCCGAGGGCGGCCTTCCTCTGCTGCTCCGAGCCCTGGGTGGCCAGCTGCCAGACGGCGCTGACGACCTGCCCGATCTCGCTCTTGATGTCCGCGTGCCCGGACGGCTGGTCGGCCGCGACCTCCTCGGTGCGGGCGAAGGGAGCCCACACGGCGGCGAGCTCGGTGCCGTTCTCCTCGGCCCAGGCCGTGCCCGAGTCGGTGAGGCGGATGGTGCGGCGGCCGTGCTCGTCGTCCGACTCCACGAGCCCCTCGTCCTGCAGCTGCTGGATCGTCGGGTAGACCGAGCCGGGGGAGGGGCGCCACTCGCCGTTGCTGAGCTCGGCGATCTCCTGGATGACCTGGTAGCCGTTGATCGGCTCGTCGGCCTTGCGGGCGCGGTGCAGCACGTCGATGATCGCGGTCCTCACGTCGCCGCGGCGCACGCGGGCGCCGCGCTGCTGCGGGCGCTGCTGGGCGGTGGCGAAGCCGAAGATCTCGCCGAGCCACGGCGGGGGACCACCGCGGTGGCCGCGCCCGCCGCCGGAGAACGCCTGCCCCCAGCTGCTCCAGTCAGACGTCCCGCGCGGCCGGCGGTAGTCCGGCTCGCCGCCGTTGCCTTGGTTGTTCTCGTCGTTGCCGGGCCAGTCGGTGCCGGGCCATTGGTGTCCCATGTCGTGCTCCTCGGTCGGTGGGGGATGTCGGTGAGCGGGTACGTCGTGATCTATCGGTGACGTATCGCGATATATCGCGAGCGTACGCCGGAGGTTGGGGGCGGACAAGGGGGATCAACCCGGAACCAACCCTGAGATCGGTCCCGGGACCGGTGCCCGGCAGCACTCCGCGCGCGACGGGCGGGCACGATGCGTGCTCCAGCTCCGGTGCGTCCTAACCGGCCGGCGCGGTCAGGCGGTTCGGTACGCGACTGGTGCCGTGAAGTAGAGCTCTACCCCGTCCTGGATGGCCTCTGCCATGGCTGTGCCCCGTTGCTCGGGGAGCCGGTGCGTCCCCGTGTGGTCGACGAGGAACGCCTGGCCGTGGGGTGTGCGCCAGAGGTGGCGTCCGGGGCCGACGACGCGGGTGGTGTACCCGCCGTGGGTCTTGGTGCGGTGGTGGCGTCGGCGGAGGGGGCCGGAGTTATGAGGACCGGTCTGGCCGGGCGGACCGGTGTCGTCGTAGGGGATGGCGTGGTCGTAGTCGACGCCGTCGCGAGTGGCGGTGCGTGGGGTCCAGGGGAAGCAGTCGCCGCCCGTCTGGACCCAGACGTGGTCCTTGACCACCTCGGGGTGCTCGTATGCATCGACCCGGCTGCGCTGCGCGAGGTCGAGGACGGGGGTGAGGCTGATGTCGGCGTTGCCGAGGACCTCGTGGAGCTGTCGCACGTCGATGGGGCCGACGCCTTCGATCCGGGCGACTCCCCGCCCGGTGCGGAGGGCGTCGTCGGTGAGGTGGACGAAGAGACGTCCGCGGCCGCGGAGCATGGCCAGCTTGCGGGCGGGGAGTGAACAGAGCCGGTCCACGGTGTCGGCCATGTGGTCGGGCGCCCATGCGGGCTGCTGGGGTTCACCGGTCTCGGTGTCGGTGTCGGCGCCAGGTCGGGTGTGTTCGAGGAGCAGCTTGAGGAGGTCGACAGGGCGCGCGAGCCAGCCCAGCGCCAGAGAGCGGAGCTCGTCGTGGTTGTGGTCGTGGCCCATGGTCTCGGCGAGGATCTCGGCGACGCGCTCGACCATGGCGTCGATCCAGGCGGCGTCGCCGGCGGTGACGCGGGCAATGATGAGGCGGTAGCCGAACTCGTCGGTGCGCGACAGGCGGACGTAGCGCTCGTGGCGGGACCGTTCCTGCTCGGCGCGGTGGGTCTCGGGGTCGGCCTCGATGACCTTGGCTCGCGCGATCTCGAGGACGGTCGAGGGCGCGTGGCCGCCGATGGCCTTGGCGACCGCCCGGTCGACGCGGCCGACCTGCTCGGTCAGCAGGGCGCGGGAGATGACGGCGACCTTGCGGGCCACCCACGGCTCGCATTCACCCGCCTCGACGACGGCCCAGATGAGCGGCAGCCGGTGGACGAGGTCGAGCCCGTCGGCGATCAGTGCCCGTGTCGTCGCGGGATGGGTCTCGCGGACCATCGCCAGCTCGGGCACCGCATGCTCGCGCAGCGAGGGAGTCCCGTCGCCTCCGGGCGTGACCATCGGGTCACGATCGTCGCGAGGATGCCCGTTGACGACCGCCCACTCGATCGCGAGCCGGATCTCCGCCACCTCGGCGAGGCGACGTGTTCGAAGGGCCCCTGAAGCAAGCTCCAACAGTTCCTTCGCGCTCGGCGCGCCAGCCGCGGAGGGCGGCTGATCGGAAGAGGCGGAAGGTGACATGCTCCGATTCTATCGAACATACGTTCGTACAACAATGGTTAGGGCAGGTGGGGATAGCGCAATGGCGGCGGAAGGACGCCGGTATCGGCATGAGGAAACCGCAAACGTGCCCGCAAAGCTGCCCAGGAAGTCTCCTCCTGAGCGCTAGCAAGCAACTGCCTCAAGGAGGCTCGCTGGGCACTAGGGTCACGGCATGACCTTCTCGATCGTGGCTCGCTCCGACGACGGTGAGTCCTGGGGCGTCGCGGTCGCGTCCAAGTTCTTCTCCGTCGGCTCGGTGGTACCCGCCGCTCGCGCCGGGGTCGGCGCGGTAGCCACCCAGGCGTGGGCCAACGTCGCCTACAAGGACGCCGCCCTGGCACACCTTGATACGGGTGGGAACGCTGCCGTGGTGCTGGAGCGATTGCTGGGTGAGGACAATGGGAGAGAGCACCGTCAGGTCGGCATCGTGGACCTCGACGGCAGGGCTGCGACGCATACCGGGTCCGAGTGTCTCGACTGGGCCGGCGGGGTCACCGGCGCCGGGTACGCGATCCAGGGCAACATCCTCACCGGCGAAGAAGTCATGACAGCGATGCAAGCCGCGTTTGAAGCAAGTGAGCCGTCGACGCCGTTGGCGGAACGCCTGCTGGCGGCGCTGGCCGCCGGCGACAACGCTGGCGGAGATGCCCGGGGCCGACAGTCAGCCGCGCTGTTGGTGGTAAGGGACGGCGCCGGGTTCGACGGCGGTGACGACCTGGAGATGGACTTGCGCGTCGATGACCACCCGCACCCCATCGACGAGCTGGCTCGGTTGCTGGGGGTGCAGCGTCGGCTCTTCCACACCAACGTCCCGGAGGCGGAGCGCACCCCGGACACGCCGGAGCTCATCGCCGAGATGGACGCCCGCGCCCGAGCGCTGGGGCTCCGGTCGTTCGCGTTGTGGATAGGTCTCAACAACTACGAACACCTCGGCGGCGAGGACTGGACCGCCACTCAGCTGGTCGAAGAGCTGCGGGCGGCGACACCGGACTGGCAGCCTGACGCGTAAGAGGTGCGCGAGACCATGCTGCGCACGCTAGGAAAGCGGCGTGAGTCTCGGCAGATCCGGACGTTCGTGGCCGCGCCGACAAGCGGCGGAATGCCGCACAGTCACAGGTGGATCGCGGAAGATGTGGATTTCGGGATGCCTGTTGAGCAGTCGTCTATCGAGACCGCCGCACCTGGCGCGGGTATGCACTAGCCTCGCGGCGTGACCTGCATGAAGCACTAGGAGAGCCCGGCGTCGTCGAACGGCGCATCCGGAGCCTCCCGTTCTCAACCTCCGTTCGTGCGGAGGTCTTCATGCATTGGAGATTGTTCGATGTCCAGCACCACCCGTGCTGGGAGTTATCGCGTCCTTCTGAACGATCGACCGCTGCGCCGCGCCTTCATGGTGGGCTTGGCCGGTCGCTCCGGTTACGCGTTGCTCCCACTCTGTCTACTTTTCAGCATCGCTGATTCGTCTGGCTCGTTTGCAGTCGCAGCGACCGCCACTGCGGTCTTTGGCATCGGCGGTCTCGTAATGCCCGTCCAAGCCCGGTTGCTCGACCGACTGGGACAACCCACCGTCCTTCCGCTGGTCGGTCTATGGTTCACGGCCTTTCTCGCCGTGGCTGCTTCCTCGGCGGCAACCGGCGTGCAGCCCGCCGCGTTCTGGATCGCCCTGTGTCTGGCCGGAGGTGTCGGAGCCCCATCACTCGGACCCGCCATGCGAGCGCAATGGCGTGAAGCCACGCCCGATGATCAGCGTGAGCCTGCGTATGCCTTAGACGCGATGGCTGAGGAGGTTCTCTTCCTCGTGGGCCCACTCGCGGCATCGGTCATTCTGTTCGTTGGTCAAGCTTGGTGGGGCGTTGCAGCAACAGCGGTTCTGATGCCCATCGGCATAGCCGGTCTGGTGCGGTCGCCGTACACCCCTCAACGCCAGCCCGCCATGGCCGGTGTTCGTGAATGGATGGGCCCATTTCGACGGTCGGGCTTCAGACGTCTCATGCTGATGATGGCCTTGGTGGGGCTCTCAGCAAGCGCCTGGCTCACCGTCCTTGCTGGACTCGCCGACGCGCAAGGGCGAGCCTCGGTCGTCGGTCTCGTGGAGGCGGCCACCGGCGCTGCATCCGTTCTCGGCGCCTTGTGGTGGGGGCGACGCAGTTCACATTTGCCGTGGCCCAAAGAGGTCTCACTCCTCGTGGCCGCCTACATTCCACTTGCGGCAATCTGCCTGATGTATCCGAGTCTGTGGACGATCGCTGTCACGCTCTCCATCACAGGCTTGGTCATGGCACCCATCTACGTCGTGGCGTATGCCGCAAGTGATCACGAGACCGACGCCCGCCACCACACCGAGGCCAGTACCTGGGTGAACTCCGTGACCAATGTCGGCACATCGCTTGGCGCCGTAGCCGCCGCATGGCTCTACACCCACACGGGCCCAGCCGCAGTCTTCGTGGCGATCTTCGCGGCCCTTCTCCTCCTGCTGGCGGCTGCTGCGCAAACTCGTGAAAGGAGCGATCCCGACACCGTTCTCTGAGATTAATCAGGGGGCCTCTGGCAGTGGCTCAGAGGTCTCCCTGATCGCTCATCGACGATTGATCCCCCTGTCACTGTCACTGTCGGATCCGGCCATCTGCACGGCACCGACAGGCGGCGGATAGACGCGACTTGACGGCGCGAGGAAGAGGCCGGCCAGCGTTCAGTCGGCGACCGCCCGACGCGCGATGCGGACAAGACGCTCGAAGTATGGCTGGGCGTCAACCGGGAAGAACTCACGGGACTGAGCCAACTGGTCTGCGGCCTCGCGCAGCGAGCGCTTCTGCGCGCCGTCTAACCGATAGCGGCTCGCCCAAGCAAAGATGTCGGCGTCGATAAGGGCGGGCTCAACGGTGCCGTAGAGCGAACCCTTTTCGACACCTGGCGGGAATGGTGCAGCGCGATGCTCTGCGAGCTCGTCTGCCTGCGAGTCCTCCATCACCGAAGAGTAGCTGCGGGAGGATCAATCGAGGCCCCGATGGAGACGTTGTGGCGCGGCGGGAAAACGCACGTCGGTCGTCCCCTCGCGAGGCCCGTCCGCTGTGCTCCGCCTGCACCGCGTGTCTCCCCAGTGGCCGCTGTACGCCGAGGGCCACTTATCGCGACGTTGTCGCCCGGCACGCGGCGCTTCGCAGCGCCCTCACGTGGCAGCACTGCCGCGCGCTCGACACAAGGCCGGCACGACCTGCAGGACGCGATCGACGCCTACTGGCGGGCGCGCCCGGTGGGCGTGCAGGCCTTCCCGGGCACGGTCGAGTCGTCGATGATCGCGTTGAACAGCGCGGGGGCCCGGTCGGGGTCGGCGACGAGCCGGTTGGGGTCGCTGGGGGCCGGCAGGTTGGGCATCGTGCACGTCTTGCTGTCGCCGGTCATCGCGAGGGCGAAGCGGCCCATGTCGATGGGGTTCATCTCCTCGTCGACGCGGATCGCGCCGGAGGCGGCGTCGTTGATCCGCCAGTAGCGCACCGGGTTGACGAAGGTCCACGGTGTCATCGCCTCGTCGCCGAGGGCGCTGATCACCTCGCGCTGCCGGGCGACCCGGTCGAGGTCGCTCAGCGCGGTGACGTAGCGCGAGCGCGAGTAGCCGAGGGCGGTGATGCCGTCGACCTCCTGGCAGCCCTTCTTGATGTCGAGCCGGGCCCGGGGGTCCTTCATGTCCTGCTTGGGGCAGATCTCCACGCCGCCGAAGGCGTCCACGGTGTTGATGACGCTGCCGAAGCCGAGCTCGACGTAGTGGTCGATGTGGATGCCGGTCAGCGCCTCCACGCGCTGGACCAGCAGGGGCGCCCCGCCGCTCGCGAAGGCAGCGTTGATCATCTGCGTGCCGCCGTCCGGGACCTCGACGAGGGTGTCGCGGGGGATCGACATCATCGTGCGACCGCCGGAGCCGGTGTGCAGCACGATGATGGTGTCGGTGTTGGTGCCGCCCCGCTCGGGGGTGTCGAGCACCTCGCGCTGCTCGTCGGTGAGGTCGTCGGCCTTGTCGGACCCGACGATCAGGTAGTTGGTGCCGGGCTGGTCGGCGGGCCGGTCGCCCGAGGGCGCGGCGTCGACCTTGTCGATCGTCGTCCAGTGGTAGAGCGGGACGCCGACGAGGTAGACGAGCAGCAGGAGCAGCACGAGGGGGATCAGGCCGAGGCGGAAGCGGGGCCGCCGGCGCTGCTTCTTCGGGCGCGGCGGCGGGGCCGTCGCCGGCGTACGCGTCGTGCCGGGCGGCTGCCCGCCCGACCCGCGCGCCTCGCGACGGGTCACCGGCATCACCCGGGTCTCGTCGGGTCGCGCGGCCCCGACCGGCTGCGCCTCGACGCGCTGGGTGGCGTCGCTCGGTGGGTTCTTCGACTGGCTCCCGTAGAGCCAGTCGTACTCGGGTGTTCCCTTCTCGGGCACCCCGGAGCCCTGCGGACGATCAGCCATGGGCGAAGACGCTACCGTGCGGGGCATGACCGAGCGCAGCGCGGCGCGTCCCACGTCGTACAGCCGGGTGAGCCTCGGCATCATGGCCCACTCGAGCGAGGCCAACCTGCTCGGCAACGTCCACGGCGGCGAGATCATGAAGCTCGCCGACTCCACGGCGGGCGCCGTCGCCCACCGGCACAGCGGTGGACCGGCGGTCACCGCGGCGATGGACGAGATGACCTTCCTCGCCCCGGTCCACGTCGGCGACATCATCAAGACCTACTCCCAGGTCAACTGGGCCGGACGGTCGTCGATGGAGATCGGCGTGCGGGTCGAGGCCCAGCCCTGGGGCAACGCCAGCGACGAGCCGGTCCACGTCGCCAGCGCCTACTTCGTCTTCGTCGCCATCGACGAGGCCGGCGAGCCGCGGCCCGTGCCGCCGCTGGAGACCGAGACGCCCGGTGACGTACGACGCCAGCGCGAGGCGGAGATCCGCCGGGCGCACCGGCTGGCCCGCAAGACCGAGATCGACCTGGGCCGCGAGGGGTGAGCGGACTCCTCGGCTGACCTGCGGCTCACGGCGAGTCGCGACCCGGTGGGACGGGTGGGACTGGTGATACTGGGCGGGCTGACTTCCCCCAGCAGAGAGAGGCCTCCGATGCCGTCCGTCCCGTCCTCCGGGTCGCACCAGCAGCGGTTCACCACGGTCGACCGCGCGCAGCGCGTCCGGTTCCGTCGTGCGCTGTCGCTGATGCTCATGACCCTGTTCCTCCCGGGATCGGCGCAGCTGGTGTCGGGCAACCGCCGGGTGGGCCGCATCGCGCTCTGGACCTGGCTCACGCTGCTTGTCGTCGGCGTGCTGACGGCGGTCTCGTCGTACTTCTGGCACGGCCTCGCGTTCTGGGCCGGCACCAGCACGGTGCTGCTCCAGGTCCTCCGCCTCGGCCTCATGGCGCTCGCCGTCGGCTGGGCCTACCTCTTCGTCGACGCCTGGCGGCTCGGCCAGCCCCTGACCCTGCAGCGCCAGCACCGGCTCGCGGTGGTCGGCGTCAACGGCTTCCTGTGCTTCAGCGTCGCCGGCGCGCTGCTCTTCGGCGCCCACGTGGTCGGCGTGCAGCGCGACTTCATGCTCTCGATGTTCGGCGACGGCGACGCCGTCGGCGCCCACCACGGCCGCTACAACGTGCTGCTCATGGGCGGCGACGCCGGTGCGGGCCGCTGGGGCCTGCGACCCGACTCGATGACCGTGGCGAGCATCGACGCCGAGACCGGCAAGACGGTGCTCATCTCGCTGCCGCGCAACATGCAGAACTTCCCGTTCCCCGAGGGGTCGGTGATGGCCGAGCAGTTCCCCGACGGCTTCGACGAGGAGGGCCTCTACCTCAACGGGCTGGCCACCTGGGCACTCGACCACGCCGAGCTGTTCAAGGGCTCGAAGCACCCCGGCGTCGACGCGACCATAGAGGGCGTCGAGGGGATCACCGGCCTGAAGATGAACTACTGGGCGATGGTCAACCTGGAGGGCTTCAAGGACCTCGTGGACGCCGTCGGGGGCGTCGAGCTCAACGTGCGGCAGCGCATCCCGGTCGGCCTGCCGAGCGACTCCTTCTTCCGCTACATCGAGCCCGGCACGCGCACCCTCGACGGCATGGACACCCTCTGGTTCGCCCGGGCGCGCCACGACTCCGACGACTACTCCCGCATGGCGCGCCAGAAGTGCGTGATGAGCGCGATGCTGCAGCAGGTCAGCCCCCAGGTCGCGCTGCGCAACTTCGAGAAGATCGCCGGCGCCAGCTCGGCGATGGTCTCCACCAACGTCCCGCGCGGCGAGGTGGACCGCTTCGTCGACCTCGCGCTCAAGGCCAAGAGCCAGAAGATCGCCACGCTGTCGCTCGTGCCGCCCATGGTCAACACGGCCGACCCCGACATCGAGTTGGTGCACGCCAAGGTCGCGGCCGCCATCGCCAAGGCGGAGGGGCGCGCGCCGGAGCAGCCCGCCGAGACGGCCAAGGCCGCCGAGGCTCCCGAGGCCGAGACCCCCGAGGCCCCCGAGACGAGCGGGACGACCGAGGGCGCCGAGACGCCTGAGGACACCGCCCCCGCGGCGGAGTCGCCCGCCCCGGCCACCCCGACGACGCCGAGCGCGCCTCCGGCCGTCACGGGCGGGTCGCTCGGCTCGCTGTCCACCGGCTACGCCGCCAACCAGTCGGAGGACCTGGGCGCGGTTTGCTGAGCGCGGCTGCGACGCCCCTAGTGTGTACGCCGTGACCACCGGACCCCTGCCCCGCATCGTCGCGGTCGTGGTCACCTTCAACCGCCTCGAGCTGCTCCAGAAGCTGGTGGCGCGCCTCGGGGAGATCGACGGGCTGGCCGAGGTGCTGGTCGTCGACAACGCCTCGTCGGACGGCACGGGGGAGTGGCTCGCCTCGCGTCCCACCACGGGTGAGGTGCCGCTGAGCGGACGCACGCTCACGACCAACCGCGGCGGTGCCGGCGGGTTCCACGACGGCCTCGCGTGGGCGATCGACCGCGAGGCCGACCTGGTGTGGCTGATGGACGACGACGGGCTGCCCGACGTCGACTGTCTCGACCAGCTGCTCCGGGAGACCGACAACCTCGACTTCTGGGGCCCGCTGGTGGTCGACGAGGCCGATCCCGACCGCCTCGTGTTCCCCATCCGACTGCCCGGCCGCACCCGCGTCGTGCACGCCGTCGACGACGTACGCCGCGCGGCGCGGCGTGACCGGATCGACGGGATCGTCATCCCCTTCAACGGGGTCCTGGTGACCAAGG
The DNA here is from genome assembly GCF_024199985.1 of Nocardioides pinisoli. Taxonomy (GTDB): domain Bacteria; phylum Actinomycetota; class Actinomycetes; order Propionibacteriales; family Nocardioidaceae; genus Nocardioides; species Nocardioides pinisoli. The sequence goes on along the minus strand of NZ_JANARS010000004.1, from coordinate 377,046 downwards.
AGCTCGTCGACCGGATCGGGCTGCCCCGCGAGGAGTTCTTCATCTGGGGCGACGACCATGAATACCGTCTCCGCGCGGAGGAGGCCGGTGCCCGCGTCGCCACGGTGGTCACCGCCACGGTGCGGCACCCCAGCGTCGGCAACCTCGGGACGCCGATGATGTTCGGCCGCACGACCTACAACGACTCGCCGAGCGACCTCAAGCACTACTGCATGGCCCGCAACAACCTGGTCAACCTGCGCGACTACCGCGGCCCGCTGCACGCGCTGGCCTTCGTCGTGAAGACCGCGTGGTTCTACGCCTTCACCCGTCCGAGCCTGTCGCGGCTGCGCCTCAGCGCCGGCGCCATGCGGGCGGGCATCGCGGGCGACTTCGACGGCCACCGGAGGTTCCTGTCGTGACCGGCACGACCGCGGCCGAGACGGTGGCGGTCGTCGTGGTCACCTTCAACCGCGCCGACCTGCTCGCCGGGATGCTCGACGGGCTCGCCGCCCAGACGCGTCGCCCGGACGCGGTGATCGTCGTCGACAACGCCAGCACCGACCACACCCGCGCGGTCCTCGAGGCCCGCACCGACCTCCCGCTCCACGTCACCCACAGCCCGGACAACCTCGGCGGCGCCGGCGGCTTCCACCTCGGCGTACGGGCGGCCTACGACGCCGGCTGGGACCGGATCTGGCTGATGGACGACGACGTGGTCCCGGACCCCGGGTGCCTCGAGGCGCTGATGGCGGTCGACGAGGACTGCCTCATCGCCGTGCGCGAGGACCTCGCCGGCGCCCTGGTGGAGAAGGCGGCCGTCGACTTCGACCTCCGCAACCCCCTGGCCATCCGGCCCAAGCGCGCCACCGTCGACGACACCTACGCCGACCGCGCGTCGATGCCCGAGCTCGTCGAGGTGCACAACGTCGCCTTCGAGGGCTTCATGACGCGGCGCGGGGTGATCGAGGAGATTGGCTTCCCGGACCCCTCCTTCTTCATCTTCTACGACGACGCCGAGTACGCCGTCCGCGCCCGCCGCGCCGGTCGCCGGATCTGGGCGGTGCGCGACGCCGTCCTGGTCAGGCAGCTCGACTTCAACCAGCAGCACGACCTGTCCGGGTGGAAGGGCTTCTACATGTATCGCAACCTCTTCGTGGTGCACCTGCGCCACGGGGAGAACGTGCTCGTGCGCCTCAAGCCGTGGTTGATCACCCTCGTCGTGGTGCTGCTCAGCCCCGCGCGCGGCGGCCGGGCCGAGGCCCGCAACGTGATCCGCGCCATGGCCTCCGCGCGGGGCATGCGCCGCCTGACGGCCTCTGCCCGCCCCCCTCGATAGACTCACCCCGCGTTTCTCACCCAAGGAGTTCATCCCTTGTCCCAGGGCCCCACCACCGACAGCGACCAGCTGCCCGACCTCGTGATCGTCGGCGCCGGACTGTTCGGTCTCACGATCGCCGAGCGGTGCGCCGAGGAGCTCGGCCTCCGCGTGCTCATCCTCGAGCGTCGCCACCACCTCGGTGGCAACGCCTACTCCGAGCGCGACCCGGAGACCAACGTGGAGGTGCACAAGTACGGCGCGCACCTGTTCCACACCTCCAACGAGCGGGTCTGGGAGTACGCCAACCGGTTCACGTCGTTCACCGACTACCGGCACCGCGTCTTCGGCAAGTACCAGGGGCAGGTCTACTCCCTGCCGATGAACCTCGCGCTCATCAACCAGTTCTTCGGCAAGTCGCACACGCCCGACGAGGCGCGCGCGCTGATCGCCGAGCAGTCAAGCGAGATCGCCACCGAGGACGCCTCGAACCTCGAGGAGAAGGCGATCAGCCTGATCGGCCGCCCGCTCTACGAGGCGTTCATCAAGGGCTACACCGCCAAGCAGTGGCAGACCGACCCCACCGAGCTGAGCGCCGACATCATCACCCGTCTCCCGGTGCGCTACACGTTCCAGAACGGGTGGTTCAGCGACACCTACGAGGGACTGCCCGTCGACGGCTACACCGCGTGGCTGACCCGGATGGCCGACCACCCCAACATCGAGGTCCGCCTCGAGACCGACTTCCTGGATCCCACCACTGGAGTCGCCGAGCGCTACAAGGGCAAGGTCCCGATCGTCTACACGGGCCCGGTCGACGAGTACTTCGGCAACTCCGAGGGCCGGCTGTCGTGGCGCACGGTCGACCTTGAGGAGAGCGTCGTCGACACCGACGACTTCCAGGGCACCGGCGTGGTCAACTACAACGACCAGGACGTGCCCTACACCCGCATCATCGAGTTCAAGCACTTCCACCCCGAGCGGGAGAAGACCCACCTGCCCGGCAAGAGCGTGATCGTCCACGAGTACAGCCGCTTCGCCGAGGAGGGCGACGAGCCCTACTACCCGGTCAACACCGCCGACGACCGCGCCAAGCTGCTCAAGTACCGCGAGCTGGCCAAGGCCGAGCCGATGGTCCTGTTCGGCGGCCGGCTCGGCACCTACAAGTACCTCGACATGCACATGGCCATCGGGTCAGCCCTGTCGATGTACGACAACAAGCTCAAGCCGCACTTCACCGAGGGCGCCGAGCTCACCAGCGGAGGCATCGACGCATGAGCACCACGACCCAGGCACCCACGACCACCGGCACCGGCACCGTGACCCGGCTGCTGCAGCGGCAGATCCTGCCGGTGGACCGCGACACCGACGTCTTCCGGCTCTACGTCGACCCCGAGCCGGCCGTGCTCGACGCCGACAAGTACGAGGTCGGCTCGAGCCGGGCCGCGCAGAACCTCAACAGCGCCCAGATGCGCCAGTCGGTCTCGACGGGCGCGACGATCCACCCCGACCAGATCCTCGACCGCGAGGCGCTCGCCCTGCAGGCGGAGCAGCGGATCTCCTTCGGCTCCTACTTCAACGCCTTCCCGGCGTCCTACTGGCGGCGCCACACGATCGTCACCGACGTCACGCTGACCCTGGCCGTCGAGGGTGCCGGCGCGACGGTGACCGTCTACCGCTCGATGGCCAACGGCCGCTCGCAGCGCGTCGAGACCGTCACCACCGGTGAGGACACGGCGTCCACCTTGACCTTCGAGCTGCCGCTCAAGCCGTTCGTCGACGGCGGGTGGTACTGGTACGACGTCGTCGCCGGCGACAACGACGTCGTGGTCCGCTCGGCGCAGTGGACGGCCCAGGTGCCCGAGGACCGCTCGCAGCACGGCACGGTCGACGTGTGCATCACCACCATGAACCGCCCCGACTTCGTGGCCAAGCTGATCGGCCAGCTCGCCGACGCTCCCGAGCTCCGCCCCTACCTCGACGAGGTCCTGGTGATGGAGCAGGGCACGCAGAAGATGCGGGACTCCGAGTTCTTCCCGGCGGCCGCCGAGGCGCTCGGCGACACCCTCCGCATCATCGAGCAGGGCAACCTCGGCGGGTCCGGCGGCTATGCCCGCGGCCAGCTCGAGAGCGTCCGCAAGGGCACCGCCACCTACGCGATGATGATGGACGACGACGTCATCTGCGAGCCCGAGGGCATCATCCGCTCCGTGACGTTCGGCGACCTCGCCCGCCGCCCGACGATCGTCGGCGGTCACATGTTCTCCATCTACGCGCGCACGCGCCTGCACAGCTTCGGCGAGATCATCACGCCGTGGCGCTTCTGGTGGCTGTCCGCGCCGGGCGTGTTCCAGGACTGGGACTTCGGCGCGCGCAACCTGCGCTCGACGCGGTGGCTGCACAAGCGCGTCGACGTGGACTTCAACGGCTGGTTCATGTGCCTGATCCCGCGCCAGGTGCTCGAGGAGATCGGGCTCAGCCTGCCGCTCTTCCTCAAGTGGGACGACTCCGAGTTCGGGCTGCGGGCCAAGGAGGCCGGCTACCCGACCGTCTCGCTGCCCGGCGCCGCGGTCTGGCACATCCCGTGGACCGACAAGAACGACGCGCTCGACTGGCAGGCCTACTTCCACCAGCGCAACCGCTTCGTGGCCGCGCTGCTGCACTCGGCCTACGAGCGCGGGGGCCGCATGGTGCGCGAGAGCCTCAACCACCAGATCGCCCACCTGGTCTCGATGCAGTACTCCACCGTCGAGCTGCGGCTGATGGCGCTGGAGGACGTGCTCGCCGGACCCCACGGGCTGCACGGGATGCTGCCGGGCAAGCTCGCCGAGGTCAACGCGTTCCGCAAGCAGTTCACCGACGCGCAGCTCCAGGTCGACCCCGACACCTTCCCCGCGGTGCGGCGGCACAAGCCGCCCCGCAAGGGCAAGGACGACTCCGGGGTCCCGGGACGGGTCTCGCTGCTGGTGCGGGCCGCGACGATGCCGCTGCGCCAGCTCCGGCCCGTACGTCCCACCTCCCGGAGCCACCCGGAGGCGGAGATCCCGGCCATGGACGCGAAGTGGTACCGGATCGCCCGCTACGACTCGGCCGTGGTCTCCATGCCCGACGGCAGCTCCGCCGCGCTCTACGAACGCGACCCGGAGAGGTTCCGCGACCTGATGAAGCGCACCGTCGAGATCCACGCGCGGTTCCAGCGCGAGTGGCCCCGGCTCGCCGCGGAGTACCGGGCCGCGCTCGGCGACATCACCTCGCCCGAGGCGTGGGAGAAGACCTTCGCCCCCTGGACCGACTCGGCGGACCGTCCCGTGGAGCCCGCCGCGGACGGTCCGGCGAGCGCGACCGAGTGAGCCGCCCGTGAGCACCACAGCCTCCGGCCCGGCCCGGCGCACGACGGCCGAGCTGGAGGCCCTGCCGCTGGCCCCGCCCGCGGCCACGGGCCTGAGCGAGGTCGTACGTCGTCGCTACCTGCTCAGCATGCTGGTGCGCAACACCATCAAGTCGCGCTACCAGGGCACGGTGCTGGGCTGGGTGTGGAGCTACCTGCAGCCGGCGATCCGGTTCTGCATGTTCTACTTCCTGTTCCAGGTGATGATCGGCCGCGGCGCCGGCATGGAGAACTTCGCCATCCACTTGTTCTCCGGCATGGTGATCGTGCACTTCTTCACCGAGACCTTCAACGGCGGCACCCAGTCGCTGGTGCAGAACAGGTCGCTGATCACCAAGCTGCCCGTGCCGCGGGAGATGTTCCCGGTGGCGCGCATGCTCGTCGCGGCCTGGCACACCGTGCCGATGCTGGTGATCCTCGTGGTGCCGTGCGTGTGGCTCGGGTGGCGCCCCGACCCGGTCGGGATGGCGGCCGCGCTGCTCGGGTTCACTCTCACGGCCGCGCTCGGCCTGGCCCTGGGGCTCCTGTTCAGCGTCGGCAACGTCTTCATGCGCGACATCGGCAAGGTGGCCCAGACCCTCACCCAGTTCGTCACCTTCAGCGTGCCGATGATGTATCCCTACACCCTCGTCTACGAGCGCTTCGGCGAGCCGATCGCGAGCTGGTACCTGCTCAACCCGATGGCCGAGGCCGTGCTCCTGATCCAGCGCGGCTTCTGGACGGGCACGACCAGCGACCCTGACGCGACGGCGGCGGTGCACCTGCCCGACCACCTGTTCACGCGGGGCCTGGTGATGACGGCCATCGCGTTCGTGCTGCTCGTGGTGTCGCAGAGGATCTTCGCCCGCCTCGAGGCGCGCGTCCCGGAGCGCCTCTGATGACGACCATGATCAAGGTGGACAACGCCACCAAGGCCTTCACGCTGTCCTACCAGCGCTCGCTCAAGCAGACGGTGCTGGCCAAGGCCCGGGGCCGCAAGACCCACGACACCTTCAACGCCGTCGACGACGTCAGCTTCACGGTGCGCGAGGGGGAGTCGGTCGGCCTGATGGGCCTCAACGGCTCCGGCAAGTCGACGCTGCTCAAGCTCATCAGCGGCGTCATGCGCCCCGACTCCGGCTCGGTGCTCACCCGAGGCCGCATCGCGGGGCTGATCGCGACCGGCACGGGCTTCGACAACAACCTGAGCGGTCGGGAGAACCTCTACCTCAACGCGGCCATCCTCGGGATGTCGCGGGCCGAGACCGACCGCAAGTTCGACGAGATCGTCGACTTCGCCGACCTCGGCAAGTTCCTCGACACCGACGTGGCCTACTACAGCTCCGGCATGAGGGCGCGCCTCGGCTTCTCGGTCGCGGTCAACGTCGACGCCGACATCTTCATCGCCGACGAGGCCCTGGCGGTGGGGGACCGGCCGTTCAAGCGCAAGTGCAAGCGGCGCATGGACGAGATCGTGAAGTCGGGCGTGACGATGTTCTACGTCTCGCACGCCCCCGGGTCCGTCCGCAACCTGTGCAACCGCGTCCTCGTCATGGAGAACGGACGACTCGGCTTCGACGGCGACGTCGAGGAGGGCATCCGCTACCTCCACTACGACGAGGGCGACGACGACTCCGGCGAGGACGACGGCCTCGGCGCCGACATCTAGACCCCTCGCGCCCGCTCCACGCGCTTTCATGACAGGATCGCCGAGAATTACACCCATGTAACGGCGTGTCGAGTGGAAATTACAGCCGTGTAGTTACTCAGAAACCCTTCCGTGACTGATGTGACTGGTGTGAAACTCCTGCCTTGTGTGACCTTCCCCCACACAGCAGGAGTTCTTGTCATGCGTCCTCTTCAGGCCCGTCTCGTCACCTTCTGCCAGCAGGTGCTGGTGCTCGGTGTCGTGCTCGTCGTGCTCACCCCCGCCTCCGGTGTCGTGTCCCTCGACATCGTCGGGGAGACGCCCGGCGCCCCCGCCGCCCCGGCGACCGCCCCGGCGGCGCTCATGTCGGCCACCGTCCCCACCAAGGCGGTGACGCCCACCGTCACCGAGGTGCCGCTCACCGGGGAGTCCGGCGGCTTCAGCGGCCTGCGCGGGCGCACCGTCGCCGGCGGTGCCACCCGGGCGCGCGTGGTCAGCACCCCGCAGCCGGTGGACGCCTTCGGCGCCGTCGGTGTCACCTGGGCCGGCGGCGAGGACCTCGAGGAGGACCAGATCACCCTCCGGGTCCGCACCCGCGACGGCGACGGGTGGAGCGCCTGGGAGGACCTGGAGTACCACGACGAGCACGCCCCCGACCCCGGCAGCGCCGAGGCGGCGACCGCGCGGCCCGGCACCGAGCCCACCTTCGTGGGCGACGTCGACGACGTCCAGGTCGAGGCCCGCACCGACGGCGTCGCCCTGCCCGACGACCTCTCCCTCGCCGTGGTCGACCCCGGGTCGGCGACGAGGACCGAGACCGAGGCGCCGGCCGACCCCGCGAGCAGCGACCCGAGCGCGTCGTACGACGAGGAGTTCGCGCAGCAGGACGGCACGGACGCCGCCACCGAGGGCATCACGCTGCAGGCGGCGCGCCAGCAGACCGTCGCGCAGCCCACCATCTTCTCGCGGGCCCAGTGGGGCGCCGACGAGAGCATCCGCGACAAGAGCGCGCTGCGCTACGGGTCGATCAGCGGCGGCTTCGTCCACCACACCGTGAACGCCAACGACTACAGCGAGGCCCAGGTGCCGGCGCTCCTGCGCAGCATCTACGCCTACCACGTGAAGTCACGGGGCTGGAGCGACATCGGCTACAACTTCCTCGTCGACCGGTTCGGCCGGATCTGGGAGGGCCGCTACGGCGGCATCGACCGCCCGGTCGTGGGCGCGCACACGCTCAACTACAACGACTACTCGTTCGCGATGTCGGCCATCGGCAACTTCGACACCGTCCAGCCGCCCGACGTTATGCTGCGGGCCTACGGCCAGCTGTTCGCGTGGAAGCTCTCGCTGCACGGTGTCAACCCGGCGTCGACGTCGCAGAAGATCGGCCGTGGCACGTTCCAGGCGATCAACGGCCACCGCGACGCCGGCTCGACGGCCTGCCCCGGCAAGTACCTGTACGCCCAGCTGCCGCTGATCAGGACCTACGCCGCACAGACGGCTCCTGTCGTCACGGCGCCGCAGGAGGTCCCGATCTCCGAGCCCGCTCCGCAGAACAACCTCGACGCCTCGCCCTACCCGGACCTCGTCGTGCGGCGCGCCTCGGACGGCCGTGGCCTGGTGCTCCCCACCGGTGGCCTCACCTCCTTCCAGACCCGCACCGTGGTGGGCAAGCGCGGCTGGGACAAGCGCGCCGACGTCCTCGTCTCGCCCGACCTGACCGGTGACGGCCTGCCCGACCTGGTGACGGCCGACAAGTCCGGCGCGGTCCGGGTGCGCGCCGGCAAGGGCAACGGCAAGTTCGGCTCGACCACCCGCAAGATGCGGTTGCGTGGCTACTCGCTGATCACCGCGGCCGGCGACATCAACAACGACGGTCGCAACGACCTCGTCGCCCGCTTCAAGGGACGCCTCGCCACGCTCCTCGGGACCGAGAAGGGCGGCTTCTCCCGGAAGGTCACCCGCAAGGGCTACGGCAACTACCGGCAGCTCGTCGGCGCCGGTGACGTCAACGGCGACGGCCGCGCCGACCTCCTGCTGCGCACCAAGAACCGTCTCTTCCTGCAGACCGGCTACGGCACCGGTCGGTTCGCCGCACCCAAGCGCGTCGCCGGGCGGTGGAGCGGCTACAACCGCGTCGTCGCGGGTGACTTCAACGGCGACGGGCGCTCGGACCTCGTGGCGCGGTCGTCCAAGGGCAAGATGATGCTGATGCCCGGTCGCGGCGACGGCACCTACGGCGCCGCGCTGGGGCCGGCCACCAACCTGAAGGCGATGCGCTGGATCACCGGCGCCAACATGGTCGGCGGTGCCGGGGCGGACCTGATCGGCGTGGTCGGCAAGACGCTGGTCGTCGTCGCCAACCGCGACACCTTCGAGCTCGGGGCGCCCATCGACACCGGCGTCTCCTTCGCCGGCATGGACACCATCCTCAACGCCGGCGACATCAACCGTGACGGGTTCGGCGACGTGCTCACCCGCGACGGCTCCGGCCAGCTGTGGTTCTTCGCCGGCACCGGAACCGGCGCCCTCGCCGCGGGCACCGTCCTCGGCCAGGGCTGGGGCCCGGTGCAGGGCCTGAGGGCCGTCGGCGACGTGACCGGGGACGGGCTGCCCGACGTCGTCGGCACCCCCGCCGGTGGTCGGTTGACGGTCTGGCCGGGCAACGGCACCGGTCTCGGCGCGGGCGTCCTCGTCACGGGCGGTGCGGTCCCCGCGCCGGCCGGGCTGCCGGCAGACCTCTCGGGCTTCGACTGGGTGCTCGGCGTCCAGGCGATGACCCTGAAGGGCTCTCCCGACTACGTCGTGCGCGACCGTGCGAGCGGGGTGGCGTACGTCTACTCCGGCCGCAAGTCCGGCGTGTCCGACCCGCGGGTGCTGGGCGAGGGACTGGGGGCCTTCGACCTGGCCGGGTGAGGCGGTCAGGAGAGCAGCGCGATCAGGCCCGCGCGGTCGCCCTCTCGGCGTCGTGGACGTCGTCGAGGCGAGCCGGGTCGGGGTTGCGGACAAGGACCAGCGAGCCTCCTCGTCCGAGGGGCTCGGTGAAGGTGGCCATTCCTGGTGGGGAAGCCGGGTCGGCCACCGAGAGAAGACGGCCGCCGTCGGTGAGATCACTCCCGACGGCGGCCGTCAGGTCGTGCGGACGCTCGGACGGCGGCCCGAAGAGCTGGCGCTGGGTCAGGGTGTCCGTCGCGAGGTCGTCGCCGGTGGGCGGGTCCCAGGCGGTGAAGCCGTCGGGCTGCGACCAGATCTCGACACCCACGTCGAGCACGCCGGCCGGGAGCGGCTCGGCGAACCGTACGCCCAGCGGGCGCAGGCTGCACGCCAGCACCGGGACGGTGCCGGCCCGCTGCGCCCACGCGTCGAGGCCCTCGGGGCCGCACACCACGGCGTCGGGCTCGTCGGAGGTGGTGACCCGCAGGCCGACCGTCCAGGCCGCACCGAGGAAGACGGGCGAGAGCCAGTGGGGCGGGAGGTCGACGCGCAGCGACATGCCGCGCTCGAGGTCGGCGACGTCGGTCAGCAGGCCGGACGCCTTCGCCACCCAGTTGGCGTAGGTCGTGACCGACAGCTCGACCCGCTCGCCGCTCGCGTGGTCGTAGAACGTCAGCAGCGGGCGTCCGGGGTCGCGCCGCAGCTGGGCGGCGAGGACCTCGGTGAAGGTCGTGGCCATCGGGTCGGGCCGTCAGACGGCGTTGGGCTCCGGGGAGTCCATGTAGGGGTAGTCCTCCATGAAGGTCTCCAGCGCGTCACCGCTCACCTCGGAGCAGTACTGCCAGACGCCGACCTGCTTGGACGGGTCGGTCTCGCCGACGCCGCCGAGCGACCAGTGGGTGAGGGCGACGTGCTGGCCCTTGGGGAAGTCCTTGCCGTCCTCGGACGTCCACGGCACGGCCTTGAACTTGTCACGCAGGTTGTCGGTGCCCTGGAGCTTGGAGGCGATGCCGCGCAGGACGTCCATCTGGCCCTCGTCGTCGGCGATGGTCTCGTCGTACCAGAGGATCGTGTAGCCGTGCTCGAGGTTGTGCACGAGCTCACCGAGCTCGGGCCGGTCCGACGTGGTGTAGAGCTTGCGCTCCATGCTGTCCCACAGGTTCCAGTGCTGGCCGAAGGCCGGCGGGGCGTCGGGGTAGGTCATCGGCGTGCCGACCTCGACGTGGTCCTGGCTGCCCTCGGCCGTCTTGGTGGTGACGTCCTGGCACACGGAGGCCTTGGCGCCGATCTCGCCGAGCGAGTCGGAGGCGTAGGCCCGCAGGTCCCACCAGTCCTTGATGGGCTTGAACGCGGCGGCGCCCACGATCAGCACGGCGACGAGGACGCACACGCCCACGATCGCCAGTCCGCGCCGGTTCTCGCGCTTGGACTGCTGGGAGCGGATGGAGTCGATGACCGCCTGACGGTCGGTCTTTGCCTGCTTGGCCACGGTGCTCGGTGTCTCTCGGTCGACTGCTGGGGGGTCCTGCTGGGCGCGACGCATGCGTCCGCGCTGGCAGAGTCTACGTAGTCACAGGTGACACGTCGCACACGACGTCGGTTCCGGCCTGCTCCCACCCCGTGATCCGCCAGCCGTGGGCGAAGCACACAGCGGCGACCGCGGACCGGTCCGCGCCGCCCGGCAGGCGTACGACGGCGCGTCCGGGGTCGTCGTCGTGGGTCGGCGCGAGCCCGGACGACGGCGGCCGGTCGGCGCCGACCACGCGGCCGAGCGCCGCGCGCAGCTCCTCGGGCGCGGCGGGCGCCCCGAACGGGGCCCGGTCCGCGTCGTCCCCGGCCAGGGCGCGTACGACGGCCTCGCGGGCGCCCCAGCCGAAGAAGTCGCCACCGTCGGGGCGCACGAGCGACGTGGCACCGGCGCCGTCCTCCCCGGGCGGCAACACGAGGTCCGCGCGTCCGCGCACGACGGCGACCGGTCGCCCGGCGAGCTTGCCCTGCGCCAGCTCGGCGGCTCCGGCGATCTCGTCGGCCACGGCCGGGAGGGTGACGGCGAGCGGGTTGCCGTGGGGGTCGGTGCGACCGCCGAAGTCCTCGGCGACGACCAGTCCGGCTGCGCCGATGGCGATGTCGGTCTGGCCCTCGCGCCAGGCGCGGCCCGACGTGTCGGTGACGACGACCGCCACGTTGCGGCCGGTGCGCAGGCGCACCTCGCGCCGCAGCGTGCGCGCGGAGCGGTCGGGGTCCAGGGGAAGCAGCACGACCGACCCGACGGCCACGTTGGACGCGTCGACGCCGGCGGCGGCCATGGTGAGGCCGAGGCGGTTGCGCACGATGCGGATCGGGCCCCGGCGCGCCACGACGCGGACGGTCTCCTCCTCGACGGCCGCGTCACGGTCGCCCACCCGCACCCGCCCCTCCGCCTTGCTGACGACCTTGCTGGTCACGCACAGGACGTCACCGTCGGCGAGCCCGGCGCCTCCGCCCAGCGCGTCGAGCACCAGCCCGGCCAGGTCGTCGCCGGCGGAGACCTCGGGGATCCCGTCCGGCGCCCACACCTCGAGCCGGGGGGTCATGCGGGGGCAGTGACGAGCGAGACGGCGGCGGCCGCCATCGCCGCGGTCGCGTCGTGGTCCGACATCATGAGCGGGACCGCCGCAGCCCGGATCCCCGCCTGCTCCAGGCGGGACAGCTGGGCGGCGTCGCGCTCGTCGACGAGCCAGCCGTTCAGCACCCCGCCCGCGGCGCGTGCGCCGTAGTGCTCCCCGACCGCGCCGGCGCTGACCTCGACCCCGATGCTCGCGAGCATCTGCGCCGCCATGCCGTGCACGTGGGAGGGACCGACGATGGGGGAGAGGCCCACGACGGGTGCCGAGGTCGCGCGGACCGCGTCGCGGACGCCGGGCACGCCGAGGATCGTGCCGACCGAGACGACGGGGTTGGACGGCGGCAGGACCACCAGGTCGGCCTCCGCGACGGCCTCGAGCACCCCGGGCGCGGGGGTGGCGGCGTCCTGGCCGACGACCAGGACCGCCTCGGCCGCCACCGCGGCGCGCAGCCGCACCCAGTACTCCTGGAAGTGGACGACCCGCCGCCCGCTCGGACTGTCGGGATCGGCGACGGCGACGTGGGTCTCGACCCGGTCGTCGGACATCGGCAGCAGCCGCACGCTCGCGCCGTACGCCGGTGCGAGCCAGCGGCGGCACAGTGCCTCGGTGACCTGCGACAGCGTGTAGCCGGCCTCGAGCATCTGGGTGCGGACGAGGTGCGTCGCGATGTCACGGTCGCCGAGGCCGAACCACGTCGGCTCGACGCCGTACGCCTCGAGCTCGGTGCGGGTGCTCCAGGTCTCGTCGCGGCGACCCCACCCGCGCTCGACGTCGATGCCGTCGCCGAGGGTGTACATCACGGTGTCGAGGTCGGGGCAGACCTTGAGCCCGTGGATCCACCAGTCGTCGGCGGTGTTGGCCACGACGGTGACCTCGGTGTCGGCGGACCCGCCCGGGACGACGCCGGAGCGCAGGCCGTGGAAGAGTCCCTGGAGGAAGCGGGCCCCGCCGACGCCGCCGGACAGGACGGTGATACGACGGAGCGTGGACGCGGATGATGACATAGCGACAGCCTGCCGGAAGCAGAATGGCCATATCAGATCCGGGCTTGACTTGGGGGGTACGACAGGCATGTAATTCCCACAGTGTCGTTACGTTGGTTCCAGTGTCTCGTCCAGTTCTGAAAACAGGGTCGAAAGGGCGTCAGCCATGAGAGCAGAACTGTTTCTTCTCGAGCCTGAGGGCGAGGAGTTCGGTTGGCAGGACCGCGCCTTGTGCGCGCAGACGGATCCTGAGGCGTTCTTCCCCGAGAAGGGCGGCTCCACCAGGGAGGCCAAGAAGGTCTGCCTGACGTGCGAGGTCCGCGACGACTGCCTCGAGTACGCGTTGATGAACGACGAGCGCTTCGGCATCTGGGGCGGTCTCTCCGAGCGCGAGCGCCGCAAGCTGAAGAAGCGCGCAGTCTGAGGTCGGGCCGGTCCGTCCGGCCCGTCCCCCGCAGCACTCCGGCGGTTTCATGGAGCGCGGAGCACCTCGCTAGGGTTCTCCGGTGACCGTCACAGCGCTTCTCGTCAGTCACGACGGGGCGCGATGGCTCCCAGCAGTCCTGACCGGTCTGACCGGGCAGACCCACCCGGTGGACCGGGTCGTGGCCGTCGACACGACGAGCCGCGACGACAGCGTCTCGCTCGTCCGCGGCGCCCTCGGTGAGCAGGCCGTCGTCGACGTCGTGCCCGGCTCGACCAGCTATCCCGCCGCGGTGCGCCACGGCCTGGACCTGGCGCCGCAGGCCGGCGACGACGAGTGGATCTGGCTGCTCCACGACGACAGCAACCCGGCCCCGACGGCGCTGGCCGAGCTCCTCGCCGCGGCCCGGGAGCACCCCTCGGTCGCGATCCTCGGCCCCAAGCTGCGCGAGTGGCCCTCGCTGCGACGCCTCCTCGAGGTCGGCCTGACCATCACCGGCACGGGCCACCGCGAGACCGGCCTGGAGCGCGGGGAGTACGACCAGGGCCAGCACGACGCGGTGCGGGAGGTGCTCGCGGTCAACACCGCCGGCATGCTCGTGCGCCGCTCGGTGCTGGAGTCGCTCGGCGGGCTCGACGAGGACCTGCCGATCTTCGGCAACGACATCGACTTCGGGTGGCGCGCCGCGCTGGCCGGTCACCGCACCCTCGTGGTGCCGCAGGCCGTGGTGTTCCACGCCGAGGCCGCGCACCGCGGCATCCGACGCACGCCGCTGACCGGGCGTCACACCCACTACCAGGAGCGCCGCGCCGCGCTCCTCACCTCGCTCGCCAACGTCTCCTCGCGCGGGTTCGCCTGGCAGTACGTCCGGCTCTTCCTCGGGTCCCTGCTGCGGGTCGTCGGCTTCCTCGCGGTGCGCTCGGTGGGGGAGGCGCTCGACGAGCTCGCGGCCGCGCTGTCCGTGCACGGACGCCCCCGCCAGCTCCTGGCCGCGCGCCGCGAGCGGGCCAGGCTGCGGCAGGGCGACCCCGCCGACGTACGCCGCCTGCTGGCGCCGGGGTGGCTGCCCTACCGCCACGGACTCGACTTCGTCACCGACCTCGCCTCGGCCGCCACCAACCAGGCCGCCGACGTCGCGGAGCGTCGCCGCCTGGCCAGGGCGGCGGACGCGCCCGGCGCCGGGCCCGGAGTGCGCGAGGCACGTCGCGGGACCTCCGAGGACGACGACGAGGACGCCTACCTCACCGACACCGGCTTCGTCGCCCGCTTCTTCACCAGCCCGGTCGCGGTGGTCCTGGCGCTCTTCGGCGTGCTGTCGCTGCTCGCCGCCCGCGAGGCGTTCGGGACGATCACCGGCGGCGCGCTGTCGCCGGTGCCCGACGCGGCCGCGGACTGGTGGCGGCTGCACGTGTCGAGCTGGCACCCGCTCGGCACCGGCACCGATGTGCCCGCACCGGCCTACGTGCTGCCGTTCGCGCTGGCCGCCTCCCTCCTGCTCGGCCAGACCGGGGCCGTCGTCTCCGGCCTCATGCTGCTCGCCGTCCCCGTGGCGGCGTGGGGGGCGTGGCGCCTGCTCAAGGTGGTCGGCCGGCTCGTCGACCCGCTGGGCCTGCCGCGCTGGCTCGTGGTGTGGGGCGCGCTGACCTACGCCCTCGTCCCGGTGACCTCCGGGGCGTGGAGCGAGGGCCGGTTCGGGACCGTCGCGGTCGCGGCCCTGCTGCCGTGGACCGCGCACGCCGCGCTCGGCTTCGTCGACCCGGACCGCGACCGCCGCTGGCGCGCGGCCTGGCGCACGGCGCTGCTGCTGGCCCTCGGTGCCGCGTTCGTGCCCGGGCTCTGGCTCTTCGCCCTGCTCGCGACCGCGGTGGTGCTGGGGTCGGCGGCCGTCATCGCGCCGCGGCTGCTGCGCGAGCGCGACAGCTGGGGCCCGCCCGTGGTCGCCGTCGCCGCCACGCCGGTGCTCCTCGCGCCCTGGCTGGTCCCGCTCGTCACCACCGGCTCGACGGCCGGGTTCCTGCTGGAGGCCGGGCGCCTCACGGTCGACCAAGTGACCTTCGGCGGCCTGGTGACCGGCCGCCTCAACGACCTCGGCGCCCCCTGGTGGCTCGGCGTCGTGCTCGGCCTGCTGGCCGTCGCGGCCCTGGTCCCGCGGCGTACGCGCGTGTCGGTGCTGATCTGCTGGCTGGTGGCGCTGGCGGCGGCTGTCGTCTCGGGCGTGCTGTCGCACGTGACCCTCGACCTGCCGTCGGTCACCACCCGTCCGAGCCTGGGGCTCTTCGTGGTGATCCTCCAGGGCACGTCCGTCGTGGCCGTCGTGCTCGGCGCCGACGCCTACCTGCGCCGGCTCGCCGACCACCACCCGTGGTGGCAGCGCGGCCTCGCCACCGCCCTCGCCGTGGTGGCCGCGGCCGTGCCCCTCGGCGGCCTCGGCTGGTGGCTGACCTCCGAGGAGGGCGACGTCCTCGCCCGCGACGCCGAGCAGTCCGTCCCGGTCTACATGCAGCAGAGCTCGCTGCTCGGCCAGGAGCACGGCGTGCTGGTGCTCACCGGCTCCGTGGACGACGGCGTCACCTACCGCATCCGGCGCGACGACGGCACGACGGTGGGGGAGGACGAGATCCTCACCCTGGCCGACGAGGACGCCGGCCTCACCCAAGACGTGCGTGACCTGGTGTCGGCGCCGACACCCACCGTGGTGGCCGACCTCGGCGCCCGGGGCGTGGAGTACGTCGTCCTCGCCTCGCCCGCCGACGGCCGGATCTCCTCGCTGCTCGACGCCACCGCGGGGCTCGAGCAGGCCAGCGCGGAGGACCGCACCACGCGCGCCTGGCGCGTCGACCGCCCGCTCGACCCGGCGTCCCTCGACGGCCCCAGCCCGTGGTGGCGCACCGTGCTGCTCGTCGTGCAGGGGCTGGCGATCGTGCTCGCCCTCGTGCTCGCGGCCCCGACCGTCCGACAGCGCCGGGGAGGGGGCCGCGATGCCTGAGCCCACCGAGTCCACAGAGTCCACGGAGCCCACGGAGTCCATGCAGCCCACGCAGCCCGGTGGCGGTCGCCGCCGCGCGGCCGAGTCCACCCGCACCCGCCCGTCACCGGTGACGGTCCTCGCCGTGCTCATCCCGCTGCTCACCGTCGCGGCCCTCGCCCTGGTGCGACCGGCCGAGCAGGCGCCGACGTCCTTCGCCCCGTCCGAGGCCGCCCTCGACCGGGTCACCGTGGTGTGCCCGGCCCGGCTGCCCGGCGCCGACGAGGTCAGGATGGGCACCACCGCGCTGGCCTCGGGCGACCTGGCGCTGCGCGTCGGCCGCCAGGACGACACCCAGGCACTCTCCGGTGGCGTGGCGGCCCGCACCGAGCGGCAGTACGTCGTCGTCAACGGCAGCGGTGAGCTGGCGCCCGGTCTCGTCGCCTCCCGCTCCGGCGGCGGCTCGGCGACCGGGTGCGACCAGCCGGCCCCCGAGCGGTGGTTCACCGGCGTCGGCGCGTCCGCCGAGCACACCTCGACCCTCACCCTGATCAACCCCGACCGCGGCCCGGCCGTCGCCGACGTCACCGTCTGGGACGGCAGCGGGGTCGTGGACGTGCCCGCGCTCCGCGGCGTGCGCGTGCCCGGCGGCCGCTCGACCTCCTTCGACCTCGCGGTCGTCGCGCCCAACCGCGACGCCCTGGCCCTGCGGGTCAGCGTCTCCCGCGGCCGGCTCGCCTCCAGCGTGGTCGACGTGGTCGACCCGGTCGGTCGCGACCGTCCGGTCCGCGAGTGGCTCCCCGCGCAGGCCGCGCCCGCCCCGACGTCGTACGTCGCCGGGGTCGGGACGACCGCCGCCGACCGGGTCCTCACCCTGGCCAACCCCGGTGACAGCGAGGTGCGGGTCGCGCTCGAGCTGGTCAGCGAGGAGAGCGAGTTCGCCCCGGCGGGCGTCGAGGAGGTGAGCCTCGACCCGGCGTCGGTCACCGAGGTCGACCTCAGCGGCGTGCTGCGCGGGCGCAACCTCCAGGACGTGCAGGCGCTCCGGCTCGAGGCGACCGGGCCGGTCACCGCCACGCTCCGCACCCGGACCGCCTCCGACCTCGCGCTGACGTCGGCCGGGTCCACGATCGAGGGCGACGCCGCCGTCGCCCTGCCCGCCGGGTCCAAGCGCGTCGTCGTCACCGGGGCGAGCGCCCCGGGCGTGGTGACGCTCCGGGCCTGGGACTCCGACGGCGACGCGGTGGTCCGCGAGCGCCGCGTCGAGGTGGACCCGGCCACGGCGGCGCGCATCCGGGTGCCCGACGAGGCGGTGCTCGCGCAGGTGCGCGTGCAGCGCACGGGCGCGGTCGTCTCCGTCGAGGTCAGCGACCGGGGACTCTCGGTCCTGCCGCTCGCGCAGCTGGGGACGACCAGCGAGGTCGCGGACGTGCGCCCCGCCCAGCGGTAGGCGGTCGTCAGTCGGCGTAGCGCTCGTCGACCTGGCCCGGGGTGAGGTTGAGCAGCTCGGCCAGCTGCTCCACGACGACGGTGTGCACCATCGCCTCGAGCTCGTCGTGCGAGGTCGAGCGGTGCTCGATCGGGCGCCGGAAGATCACCAGCCGGGTGGGCTCCTGCCCCTTGCCGCGCACGAGCGACGACAGCGGCACCGTCTCGTCGGGCCAGTCGTCCGGGAGCATCGGCGCGTCCTCGACGGCGTACTCCACCAGGCCGAGGTGGCGCTGCCACCGCTCGTCCAGCGGGGTGACCACGTCGAGCACGAGCTGGTCGAAGCGCTGCCTCGCGGTCCGCAGCACCGGGGTGCCGGGTCGCTCGGGCAGCACCCCCGGGCCGCGCATGCCGCGTCCCCGGCGGTCCCGGGTGCGGTGCCGGCGCCCGCCGGTCCCGCCGGCCGCCTGCGTGCCCGCCTCGTCGCCCCTGCCGATGTCCACGCCGCGAGCCTAAGCGCCCGGCGTGTGCACGCCGGGTAGCGTCGGCGCCGTGAGCCTTGCCCGTCGTTGTTCGCGGACGGCGTGTGGCCGTCCCGCGGTCAACACGCTGACCTACGTCTACGCCGACCAGACCGCCGTCCTGGGTCCGTTGGCGACGTACGCCGAGCCGCACGCCTACGACCTCTGCGAGCTGCACAGCGAGCGGCTGTCGGCCCCGCGCGGCTGGGAGGTGCTCCGGCTCGCCCCCGACCCGACGGCCCAGGGTCCGAGCAGCGACGACCTGCTGGCCCTGGCCGACGCGGTGCGCGAGGCGGGTCGACCCGCCCCCGCGCCGGTGCCGCTGCACTCCACCGACGACCCGACCCGCGGCGCCAAGCGCGGGCACCTGCGCGTCCTCACGCCCACTGACTGACGGGCCCGGGCACCCCCTAGGATCATCGGCGTGAACATCGACCAGCAGCTGCTGAGCATCATCGTCTGCCCGGCCTGCCACGGCGAGCTGTCTCCCGCCTCCTCCGACGGCGTCGACGAGCTCGTGTGCCAGGGCTGCGGCAACGCCTACCCGGTCCGCGACGACATCCCGGTCCTGCTGGTCGACGAGGCCCGCAAGCCCGCCTGAGACCTGAGGAGCCTCCCGTGGCGACCTGGTTCGACGAGGCCCGGCTGGACGACGCCGGGGTGCTGGAGACGGTCGACCTCCGGCTGCGCACGCTCGCCGAGAGCGGTTCGCGCGTGCGCCGTGAGGCCCACGAGGCCGCCGCCGCGACCGCGGAGGCCATCGCCCGCGGTCGCGACGAGGCCCGGCCGCGCGCGGTGATCGCGGCCGGACCCGACTCCCGCCTGCTCCGCGCGGTGCTCGAGCCGTGGTGCCCGGTCCCGTTCGTGGCATGGCCCAACCCCGGCCTCCCGGGGTGGGCGGGTTCGCTCGACCTCGTCGTGATGCTCGCGCCCGAGGGCAACGACCACGGGTCGGCGTCGGCCGTCGCCGAGGCCGTGCGCCGCGGGTCGCAGGTGGTGGTCGCGTGCCCCGAGCGCTCGCTCGTGGGCGAGCACGCCGCCGGTCGGCACGTCACGGTGCTGCCGACGGTGACGGGCGACCAGCTCGCAACCGCCGTCGTGATGCTCGACTATCTCGCCCACGTCCACCTCGGGCCGCGCGCCGACGCCGAGTCGGTGGCCACCTCCCTCGACCGCGTCGCCGAGGCCTGCTCGCCGCACCGCGACCTGGCCGTCAACCCCGCCAAGATGCTGGCGATCGCGATGGCCGACACCAACCCGCTCGTGTGGGGCGGCTCCGTGCTCGCCGCCCGGGCGGCCCGCCGGCTCGCCGAGCTGCTGCGTCGTACGAGCGGGCGCTCCGCGATCGCCGGCGACGCCGAGCACCTGCTGCCGGTCATCGAGGCGACCCGGCCCCACGACGTCTTCGCCGACCCGTTCGCCGACGAGCCCGGTGACCTGCGTCCGCTGCTGCTCATCCTCGACGACCGGTCCGACGACCCGGTCGTGCGCGAGCAGACGGGCCACCTGAAGGCGGCCGCGGCGCGCCACGGCGTACGGGTCGAGGTGCTCGAGACCGACGCCGACGCCGAGGTCGCGCGCTACGCGTCCTTGCTGCTGAGCGGCACCTACGCCGCTGAGTACCTCCGGGTCGGGCTCGTCGAGGACTAGGTGCACCCGGATCGCGCAACGGATCGGCCGGCAGGGGATTGATCCGCGTGTGAACGGGTAGGACGGCTGGGCACAGCGTCATTCCCACCTTTCTCAGGAGCACCCATGCGTCGCACCTCCCTGTCCATCGCCGCCGGCCTCGCCGCGGTCCTGCTCGTCTCGGCCACCCCGGCCCAGGCGGCGGTGACCGCGAAGGACGCGCCCAGCCAGAAGGACATCGTCAAGGCGTTCCCCGAGCTCGCCGACGCCCAGTTCACGACCGAGAAGACCAAGCGGATCGGCGTGCCGGGCAAGACCTGCGAGGAGACCACGACGCAGTCGGTGAAGTCCGGGACGAGCACGGCCGGATCGTCCGCCACCGTGTACCCCATCGTGCAGACCGGTGTCGTCGAGCTCAAGTCCGTCGCCAAGGCCAAGGCCGTCATGGCTTCGTACAAGAAGTACGTCAAGAAGTGCGCGACCTACACCCAGCCCGAGACGGGGGCCACGCTCGCACTGACGAAGGGCAAGAACCTGCGTCTCGGCGACGAGTCCCTGACCTTCGAGCTGCAGTCGACGTTCTCCACGACCACCAACTACGCCAGCACCGTCGTGGTCCGCGACGGCAAGAGGATCGGCAACGTCATCGCCGTCGACGACGCTGCGGTGCCGGTGGCCAGCGTCAAGCCGCTCGCCAAGCTCACCGCCAAGAAGATGAGGTGACCCCACCCCTGAGGTGACTCCACGGGGCCCCGGTCCGACTGCCGTGCGCGGTTGGACCGGGGCTCCGTTGTTCGTCAGGACTGCCCGAGCCGCATGCCGAACACGAACGCCTCTGCGCCGTGGACGTGGGCCGTGCGCTCGAGGACCATGCCGAGGTTGCGGGCGACACCCTGCGACGGCGTGTTCTCGGGCCGGATCAGCG
This sequence comes from Nocardioides pinisoli, assembly GCF_024199985.1. Lineage (GTDB taxonomy): Bacteria > Actinomycetota > Actinomycetes > Propionibacteriales > Nocardioidaceae > Nocardioides > Nocardioides pinisoli. Next base: position 356,319 of record NZ_JANARS010000004.1, on the reverse strand, counting down.
CGACCAGGTGCTCGACGCCGTTCGCGGCGGCGCAGTCCCGCACGGACCGGGCGGCCTCGGTGGCGTGGCCCTGGCGGCGCAGCTCGGGCAGGACGTGGTAGCCGACCTCGACGTGCGGGACGCCCTCGACGTCCTGCACGGTCAGGCCGCAGTCGCCGACGAAGGTGCCGTCGTGCTTCTCGACGACCCACAGCCCGAAGTCGTGCTCGGCGTAGTTGCGCTCCTGCCACTCGATCCACCGCACCGCGTCGTCGCGGGTACGGCGGCCTTCGCCGGGGCGGACCGGGTCGAAGGCGGACAGGACCGCCGTCATGTCGTCGAGGTCGCTCCTGCGCATGGGGCGGAACCGCAGGCGTGCAGTGGGCTCGGGCAGCACCGGCTCAGGCTACGGGCCGCGTGCCCTCGGGCGGCACCTGGTCGACGTCGGCCCATACCTCGACCAGCTCGACCAGGAGTCCGTCGCGCTCCGTGGCGAAGCTCGCGACGACGAACTCGAGCCGCTCGCCCGCGCCGTCCGTCCCCGTCACTCGCGCCCGCAGCACCCCGCGGTCGCCCTCGACGACCAGGTCGTCGACGTGCATGCGGTCGAACCCCGGGTAGTCGGCGTTGAGCCGCACCCAGCCGTCCCGGTCGAAGACCTCGCCCGTGTGCACCAGCCGACAGGTGAAGTCGGGGTGCAGGAGGGCGGGCAGCCCCTCCCAGTCGTGGGCGTCGATGGTCGCGGCCAGGCCGGTCAGCAGTGCGCGGGTGTCCACGCCGTCAGTGTGGCGAGGGGGACCGACACTCAGGCGCGGACCTGCGGTCCCGAGTGCACGTGGACGTGGAGGTGCTTGGAGTCCTGGTAGGTGCCGAGGTTAGTCAGCACGGCGGCCGCGCCGTGCTCCACCTCGACCTGGCGGGCGAGCCGCTGCGCGACCGCGAGGAGCGCCCGGATGTCGGCCTCGTCGTCTGGGCCGACCGTCGTGAACGAGGCGATGTGCCGCTTGGGCACCGCCACGAGGTGGACCCGCCAGAAGGGGCGGGTGTGGTGGTAGGCGAGCACCAGGTCGTCCTCGTGCACGACGTCCAGCGGGACGGCCCGGGGGATCGCCACGTCGCAGTAGAAGTCGTCGCCGGTGTAGTCAGCCACGCCGGCATCCTCGCAGCCGGACGCCGCACCCTGGTCCGGAACGTGCCTGTGGCCCCGCCATCTGGGTGGTGGCGGGGTGCGGGGCGGGGTCATCGTCGGCGGGGTCGCGGGATGCCGGGAGGATCAGCTGGGTCGATCGAGCTCGTGCCGGTGTGGTCGCGGCGGTAGCGGTGGCCGTGGGGGCTGGTCCACTCGAAGACCCCGGCTGAGACCATCGCGTAGCGCCAGGCCGAGTGCGTCTTCAACCGGTGGTGGAACCGGCACAGGCAGGCCAGGTTCCAGGTGGCGGTGGGTCCGGGCTGCTCGCGTCCTTCTGCGGCGGCGTCGGGGTCGTGGGGGATGATGTGGTCGATGTCGGCTCGCCGGGCCGGTCTGGTGCACCAGGGGAAGACGCAGGTGCGGTCTCGGAGAATCACCTGCTCGCGCAGCCTGTCGGGCACCTTGTAGGCCTCGGTCGCCAGGTCGGCGTCGAGGTCGATGACGGGCTTGATGGTGACCCTGGTGCGGGTGTCGGCGCACCACGACTTGATCTGGTCCAGCAGCACCAGCCGCTGGCCTTCCTCGAGCCGTCCGGTGGGACCGAACACCGTCGACAAGCCGTCGAGGTTGGCGGCGAAGTGGACGTGCAGCACGACCTCCCGCGCGGCTGGCAGGCGCTGCGGGTCGGCGCCCGTGTCGCTGTCGGTGCTGGTGTCGGTGGACTCGGCCGCGGTGACGCCTTGGGTGTGGAGGTCGAGGGCGGTCTGGGTGCGGGCCAGGTCGCCGAGGGCCTTGGCCCGGCGGACGTTCAGCGACTCGGTGGACCCGAGTGCCTTCAACGTGGCCGCACCGTGGGCCAGGGCGCGGTCGACGTCGAGAGCGTCGGCGATGCCGAGCTCGGCCTCCATCCGCATCGTCCCGGCGTAGTGGACGTCCTGGGTGTCGATGCTGGCGTGGCGGGGGTCGACGTGGAGCCAACCGTCCTCCGGATCCGCTGTCGGGTCAGGCTCGGCGAGGTCGTAGCGCTTGATCGCCTCCGCGACGAGCCGGTCGAGCTGGGCGGGGCCGACCTTCCCGGCCACGGCGGCGACCTGGGCGTCGACGAACGCCGCCGCCTCACGGGTCAGCGACGGGCACGAGTGGATGGTGGTCTCGGCCACCGCGCGGGCCCGCCAGGCTGGGACCCGGCCGGCGTAGACCTGGGCCCACAGGCGGGGGAGGCGGTGGCGCAGCTCGAGGGCGTGGCCGATGAGCTTCTTCGCCGCCGTCGTGGACACCCCGAGGACGCTGCCGAGCTCGGCGACGCAGAACTCGGCCACCAGCGGGCATCCCTCACCCGCGATGGGTTCCTCGTGCTCCCGGCCGCCGGCGGGGATCGAGAACACGGCCGCGTCGTGGATCGACTCCGGCGGGTGCAGGTCCGCCCACTGCGCGGCCAGGACGAGCTGGTCGGCTGCTGCCCGCTCCTCGTCACGGCGCCGGTCGCGGATCGCAGTGAGCAGGTCGGAGGCGGTGAGGTCCTGCACCTCACCTGCTCCGGACCCTGCCAGCGTTTCGATCATGTGTTCGATTATACGGTGGACCACCGACAGCGGCCGCTGTCGAAACGGCCCGGGTGTGGACGGTCGCTGGGCGACTTTCGGACGCGTGGCTGCTCGACCAGCGGGGGTGCGGGGTCTCGATACGCCCGCTCGTTCGTTCCTCTCGGGCTACTCGACCAGCGAGGAGGCAACGGGTGCGGGGTCTCGATACGCCCGCTCGTTCGTTCCTCTCGGGCTACTCGACCAGCGAGGAGGCAACGGGTGCGGGGTTTCGATACGCCCGCTCGTTCCTCACGGGCTGCTCGACCAACGAGGGCGGCGGGCGAGGGGTCTCGATACGCCCGCTCGTTCCTCGCGGGCTACTCGACCAACGAGGAACCAGGGGGTGTGCGGGTCTCGATACGCCCGCTCGTGCCTCGCGGGCAACTCGACCAGCGGGGGTGCGAGGTCTCGATACGCCCGCTCGTTCCTCGCGGGCTACTCGACCAGCGGGTCCCGGGGTCTCGATACGCCCGCTCGTTCCTCGCGGGCTATTCGACCGACGAGGGGTGACGGGACTTCGTCCCTCCTCGACCAGCGAGAGCGGCTACGACCAGGCCGTCAGCCACGGGGCCCGGAGGCCACCAGGTCGAGCACCTCGTGGGTGGGGCGAACGTCGCCGTAGGAGCGGTGGACGACGTGGAGGGTGGCGTTGTGGTCCTGGTCGCGCATCGCTGCGCACGCGTCGGCGACCAGGATGACGCGCAGCCCAGCGGCGCTCGCGTCACGCACGGTGTGCTCGACGCAGACGTTGGTGACGGTGCCCGTCACCAGGAGCGTGTCCACCTCGCGGGCCGCGAGGAGGTCGGGGAGGTCCGACGAGCCGGGGGACCAGGCGCTGCGCGCGGTCTTCTCGACCACGAGGTCGTGAGGAGCAACCGCGAGGGATGGGTCAAGCCGCGACTGCGGAGGGCCGTCGCCCCCGGACCGGGCGTAGAGCTCGGCGACCTCGTCACCGAAGAGCTCCCGGTCCTTGGCGCTGGGCGGGGTGTAGCCCGGCACCACCCACGCCACCACGCCGCCCGCGGCCCGGAGCCCAGCGGCGAGGAGGTTGACCCGCGGCACGATCCCGCGGACGTACGCCGACTCGCGCACGAAGAACGGCACGACGTCGACGACCACGAGCGCCGTGCGTCGCGGGTCGAGGTGCTCGAAGGCGTGGCGACGATCGCGCCGGGCCTCGTGGCGGGCGTACTCCCGCTCCTCCACGAACCACACGTGGTCGGCCGTGTCGGACGGGGCGAGGGGTGACGGTGTCGGCATCGGGCGAGGCTACTGTCCCGCCATGCCGAGTCGCCCCGTCCTCCGCGAGATGCGCGAGTCCGACGTGCCGGCGGTCCTGGCGGTGCAGGAACCTGCTGCGGTCGCCGGGCTGTCGGAGGTGTTCCCGCAGGACCGCTACCCGTTCCCGCGCGAGGCCATCGCGACGCGGTGGCGCGAGGAGGTCGCCGACCCGCTGGTCGCGTGCTTCGTCGTCGAGCAGGAGGGCCGGGTCGCCGGGTTCGCGGCGATCGCGGGCGACGAGGTCCTCCACTTCGGCACCGCCCTGGACACCTGGGGGAGCGGGCTGGCCACGGCCGCCCACGACGAGCTGGTCGAGCGACTGCGCGCCGAGGGCGTCGTACGGCCGAGGCTCTTCGTCTACGCGGGCAACGCGCGCGGGCGACGCTTCTGGCACAAGCACGGCTGGCGCCCGACGGGCGAGGTGACCAGCGGCTCCTTCCCGCCCTACGCCGAGCTGCTCGCCTACGAGCTGCACGCGGACCGCCGATAGGCTTGCTCGACGGCACGACCCACCACCGAGCACGACACCTCTGACCCGAAGGATCGCCCATGGCCGGCGGACTGTTCGCCCTTCTCGACGACGTCGCCGCGCTCGCGCGCATCGCAGCAGCCAGCGTCGACGACGTCGGTGCCGCTGCCGGGCGCGCCAGCATGAAGGCCGCGGGCGTGGTCGTGGACGACACGGCCGTCACCCCGCAGTACCTCCACGGGTCCCCGGCCGCCCGCGAGCTGCCCATCATCAAGAAGATCGCGATCGGCTCGCTGCGCAACAAGCTGCTGTTCATCCTGCCGGCCGCGGTGCTGCTGGGACAGTTCCTGCCCCAGCTGCTGCCGGCCATCCTGATCTTCGGCGGTGGCTTCCTGGCCTACGAGGGCGCGCACAAGGTCTGGGAGAAGGTGGCCGGCCACGAGCCGGTGGCCGAGGAGGCGGAGGCGGAGCTCACCAGCACGGGCGAGCTGAGCCCCGAGCACGAGGCGAAGACGGTCGCCGGTGCCATCCGCACCGACTTCATCCTGAGCGCGGAGATCATGGTCATCGCGCTGAAGGAGGTCGTCGGGTCGGACCCGGACGCCAGCATCTGGATGCGCGCGATCGTCCTGGCCGCCGTCGCGGTGCTCATCACCGTCCTCGTCTACGGCGTCGTCGCGCTGATCGTGAAGATGGACGACGTCGGCCTCCACCTCGCCGAGAAGCCGTCCAAGCGGGCGCAGCGCGTCGGCCTCGCGCTGGTCTCGGCGATGCCGCGGCTGCTCACCGCGATCTCGCTGATCGGCACGCTGGCGATGCTCTGGGTCGGTGGCCACATCTTCCTGGTCAGCCTCTACGAGATCGGCGGCCACGACGGTCTCCTGGAGGGCACCGCCGTCGGCGACGTCCTGCACGCGCCCTACGACCTGATCCACCACTGGGAGGTGGCGGTCCACGACGCCGTCGGCGGGGCACTCGGCTCGCTCCTCGGCTGGCTGCTCAACACCCTCCTGTCCGGCATCGTCGGACTGGTGGTCGGCGGGATCATCCTGGCCGTGCTGCACGCCTTCGGCATCGGCGGCGGGCACGGCGCAGACCACGGCGACGAGCACGCTGCGGACCAGGCCGACGAGCACGGCACGCAGCGCTCCGACCAGCGCGCCGAGGGACGCGGCACGGAGCACGCCGACCCGCCCGCCGAGGATTCCCAGAATCGCTGAGAGCCGTCCTACCCTCTTCTGGTCCGCGCGGGAGATCCCGACGACGCACAGATGTGCGGCGCAGACTGCTCCACCACACCAGGAGACAACCGATGGACTTCAACGTCGCCGACCTCAACCTCGCGGCCTACGGCCGCAAGGAGATCGAGCTCGCCGAGCACGAGATGCCGGGCCTGATGGCCATGCGCGAGCGCTACGGCAAGGAGCAGCCCCTCAAGGGCGCCCGCATCGCCGGCTCGCTGCACATGACGATCCAGACCGCCGTGCTGATCGAGACCCTCGCAGCCCTCGGCGCTGACATCCGCTGGGCCACCTGCAACATCTTCTCCACCCAGGACCACGCCGCCGCCGCGGTCGTCGTCGGCCCGCCCTCGAAGGGCGGCACCCCCGAGGACCCGCAGGGCGTCCCGGTCTTCGCCTGGAAGGGCGAGACCCTCGCCGAGTACTGGGACGAGGCCGAGAAGGTCTTCGACTTCGCCGAGGGCGGCCCCAACATGCTGCTCGACGACGGTGGCGACATCACCATGCTGCTGCACCTCGGTGTCGAGTACGAGAAGGCCGGCGCCGTGCCGTCGCAGGACTCCACCGACAACGAGGAGTTCAAGGAGGTGCTGCGCGTCCTGGCCCGCTCGCTCGAGTCCGACCCGCAGCGCTGGACCAAGCGCGCCCCCATGGTCAAGGGCGTCTCCGAGGAGACCACCACCGGTGTGCTGCGGCTCTACGAGCGCTTCAAGGAGGGCACGCTCCTCTTCCCGGCGATCAACGTCAACGACTCGGTCACCAAGTCCAAGTTCGACAACAAGTACGGCTGCCGCCACTCGCTCATCGACGGCATCAACCGCGCCACCGACGTGATGATCGGCGGCAAGGTCGCGGTCGTCTGCGGCTACGGCGACGTCGGCAAGGGCTCCGCGGAGTCGCTGCGCGGCCAGGGTGCCCGCGTCATCGTCACCGAGATCGACCCGATCTGCGCGCTGCAGGCCGCGATGGACGGCTACGAGGTCAAGCGCCTCGAGTCGGTCGTCGAGACCGCCGACATCTTCATCACCACGACCGGAAACTTCGACATCATCACCGTCGAGCACTTCCACAAGATGAAGCACCAGGCGATCGTCGGCAACATCGGCCACTTCGACAACGAGATCAACATGGCCGGCCTGGCCAAGATCCCCGGCATCGTCAAGGACGAGATCAAGCCGCAGGTCCACCAGTGGATCTTCCCCGACGAGGACGGCAAGCCCGGCAAGAAGATCATCGTGCTGTCGGAGGGCCGCCTGCTCAACCTGGGCAACGCGACCGGCCACCCGTCGTTCGTCATGTCGAACTCCTTCACCAACCAGGTGCTGGCGCAGATCGAGCTGTTCTCCAAGGCCGACGACTACGAGCTCGGCGTGCACGTGCTGCCCAAGCACCTCGACGAGGAGGTCGCCCGGCTGCACCTCGACGCCCTCGGCGTCGAGCTGACCGAGCTCACCAAGGAGCAGGCCGCCTACCTCGGCGTCCCGGTGGAGGGCCCCTTCAAGTCCGACCACTACCGCTACTGAGCAGCACCGGCGTTCGGCTGAGGCCGGTCATGGCGCCCCAATAGACTGGCGCCATGACCGACCTCGCCGAACCCGCACGCGGCAGCGTGCTCGTCGTCGACGACGACGCCTCCCTGGCGGAGATGCTCTCCATCGTGCTCCGCCAGGAGGGGTTCGACAGCCGCATCGTGGGCCGCGGCGACGTGGCCCTCGACGCGTTCCGCGACTACCGGCCCGACCTGGTGCTGCTCGACCTGATGCTCCCCGGCAAGGACGGCATCGACGTCTGCAAGGAGATCCGCGCCGAGTCCGGCGTGCCGATCGTGATGCTCACGGCCAAGGGCGACACCATCGACGTGGTGGTCGGCCTCGAGTCCGGCGCCGACGACTACATCGTCAAGCCGTTCAAGCCCAAGGAGCTCATCGCCCGCGTGCGGGCGCGGGTGCGTCGCAACGACGTCACTCCCGACGAGGGGCTGACCATCGGCGACGTGTCGATCGACGTCGCCGGCCACTCGGTCACGCGCGGCGACGAAGCGATCAACCTGACCCCGCTCGAGTTCGACCTCCTCGTCTGCCTGGCCCGCAAGCCGTGGCAGGTCTTCACCCGCGAGGTGCTGCTCGAGCAGGTCTGGGGCTACCGGCACAGCGCCGACACCCGCCTGGTCAACGTCCACGTGCAGCGGCTGCGCTCGAAGGTGGAGCACGACCCGGAGAACCCCGAGGTCGTCGTGACGGTGCGCGGCGTGGGCTACAAGGCCGGCAAGTCATAGGGATCCGCGGGTGAGCATGCGCGACCGGCTGCCACCGGTGATGCGGCACGGGCCCGCCTTCTGGCGGCGCTCGGTGCAGGCACGCGTCGTGGTCAGCACCGTGCTGCTGTCCGCGGCGGTCGTCGGCATCGTCGGGTGGTTCCTCATCCAGCAGACCCGCGAGGGGCTGCTCGACCACCGGGTCGAGGCGGTCGTGCAGGAGGCCGAGGGCGAGACGGAGGCGGCCCGCGAGGCGCTGGCCGCGGCGTTCGGCGTGGACGTCGACGAGTCGGCGCAGCAGCAGGCGCTCGTCGAGCCGCTGCAGGCGCGCGGGGCCACGGCCGGCTTCGCCGTCGTGCTGTCACCGCCGGTCAACGAGGGGCTGCGGCTGGCCGATGGTGGTGCGAAGTTCACCGAGGGCCTCGAGCTCTCCAGCGTGCCGGAGTCCATGCAGGCGCGCTTCGACTCCCTCGCCCCGACGGCATGGACCTACACCGACATCCAGACCACGCGGCCGATCCAGGGCCTGCCCGAGGGCCCCGGCATCGTGGTCGGCAGCCAGGTCCGGCTCCCGGCCGACGACAACACCTACACCCTCTACTTCCTCTACCCGCTGGCCGAGCAGCAGGAGACGCTCGCCCTGGTCTCTCGGGCGATGCTCATCGCGGGCGTGCCGCTCCTCCTGCTCGTGGCCGGCCTCACCTGGCTGGTCACCCGGCAGGTGGTGACCCCGATCCGGATGGCCCGCCGGGTGGCCGAGCGCCTCGCGGCCGGGCAGCTGCAGGAGCGGCTGCGCGTCACCGGCGAGGACGACCTGGCGCGCCTGGCGACGTCGTTCAACCAGATGGCCTCCAACCTCCAGAAGCAGATCCGCCAGCTCGAGGAGCTCAGCCGGCTCCAGCGCCGCTTCGTCTCCGACGTGTCCCACGAGCTCCGCACCCCGATCACCACCGTGCGGATGGCCAGCGACGTCATCCACGACGCCAAGCCGTTCCTCGACCCCGTCACGGGTCGCGCCGCCGAGCTGCTCCAGAAGGAGCTCGACCGCTTCGAGACGCTGCTGGCCGACCTGCTCGAGATCAGCCGCTTCGACGCGGGGGCCGCGGTGCTCGAGACCGAGGACGTGAACCTCGTCGACGTGGCCCGTCGCGTGGTCGACATGACGTCGGCGCTGGCCGCCCAGCGCGACACCCGCGTGGTGCTGCACGACCCCGGTGTGCCGTGCGTCGCGGAGGCCGACGTACGCCGCGTGGAGCGGATCGTGCGCAACCTCGTCACCAACGCCATCGACCACGCCGAGAGCCGTGACGTCGAGATCTTCGTCGGTGCCGACCTCCAGTCGGCGGCCATCGCGGTGCGGGACCACGGCGTCGGCCTCGGCCCGGGGGAGTCGGCGATGGTGTTCAACCGGTTCTGGCGCGCCGACCCGGCGCGGGCCCGCACCAGCGGCGGCACCGGCCTCGGTCTCTCCATCTCCCTGGAGGACACCCACCTGCACGGAGGGTGGCTGCAGGCCTGGGGCCGCCCGGGCGAGGGCGCCCAGTTCCGGCTGACCCTGCCCCGCCAGCTCGGCACGCAGCTGCGCCACTCGCCGTTGCCGCTGGTGCCGGTCGACGCCCGGGAGACGGCATGAGCGACCGGAGGGCGTCCCTGAGGGCGGCGGGCACGGTCCTGGTGACGGTCCTGGTGACGGCCCTGCTCGCCGGCTGCGTGCGGATGCCGACGTCGGGCCCGGTGCAGGAGTCGGAGGGCACCGGCACCACCGAGGACGTGCCCGGCATCTCGTTCGACCCGCGGCCCCCGCAGGCCGGCCAGGCCACGTCCGAGATCGTCGACGGCTTCTTCGAGGCCATGACGGCCACCCCGGTGAGCGCCCGCGTCGCCCGACAGTTCCTCTCCCGCGAGGCGGCCGAGGCGTGGGTGCCCGAGAAGCAGATCATCACCTACGGCGAGCTCGGCGACGCCACGGCCGGCACGTCCGTCCGGCTCCCGCTGACCGACGTCAACACCTACGACGCGCGCGGAGCCTGGGAACGCACCGAGGACGGCGCCACGCTGTCGATCGGCCTCGTCAAGGAGGACGGCGAGTGGCGCATCGACCAGGTGCCCGACGCCCTCATCGTCCCGGAGTCGTGGTTCGACGACTGGTACGAGCGGGCCTCGCTCTACTACTTCGACCCGACGTCCGAGGTGCTCGTCCCCGAGCCGGTGTTCGTGCCGCGCGGCGAGCAGCTCGCGTCCTCGCTGGTGCGGGGCCTGCTCACGACGTCGTCGGCGGACCTCGAGGACGTCGCGCGCAGCTACTTCCCGCCGGGCACCACCCACGGCCTGTCGGTGCCGATCGTGTCCGGCGTCGCCGAGGTCTCCCTGTCCGGCGACCCCGACGCCGTGGACGAGCTGACCACGCAGCGCATGCTGGCGCAGCTGGTGTGGACCCTGCGGCAGGAGCCGCGCATCGGTGCGGTGCAGCTCAGCATCGGCGGCCGGACCATCGTCGGCCCCAGCGGGTCCCCCCAGGTCAGCCTCCAGTTCGGCAGCGCCTACGACCCCAACGGCGTCCCGGCCAGCACCGACCTCTACGCCCTCGACCGGGGCCGCGTCGTCGCCGGTCGGATGGGTGAGCTCAGCCCCACCCTCGGCCCGCTCGGGCAGGAGGAGCCCGCCGTCGACCTCCGCTCCATCGGCGTCAACCTCGCGGGCGCCCGGGTCGCGGGCGTGACCTCCACGGGCGCCGACCTGGTGGTCGCCCCCACCGACGCGCCGACCGGCGAGGTCACGACCGTCGTCGCGGGCGCCGTCGACCTCGCCGCGCCGCACTGGGACTACCGCGACCGGATCTGGGTGCTCGACCGCAACGGCGGGCGCGCCCGGGTGATCCAGGTCGTCGACGGGGTGGCCGGCGAGGTGGAGGTGCCGGGCCTCACCGGTCGACGCCTGAGCGAGCTGATCGTCTCGCGCGACGGCAGCCGGCTGGTGGCCGTCGCGCGCCGTGGCTCGACCGACCGGGTCGTCGCCGTCCGGGTCCGGCACGACGCCGCCGGGGCCGTCATCGGCTTCACCGATCCCCAGCAGCTCTCGTTGCCCGCGGAGGACACCGCCCGCATCCGCGACGTCGCCTGGCGCTCGCCCACGACCGTGTCGGTGCTGCGCGACATCATCACCGACGACCTCGCCCAGGTGCGCACGGTGTCGGTCGACGGGGCGCCGGGGGAGATCTCCACCGGTGGCGCGACGAGCCTGCGCGGACGGATCCGCACGCTCGTCTCCACCCCGGTCGAGCTCGGTGAGGTCTACGCCGTGGCCGGACGCAAGGTCGTCAGCCTGACCACGCCCGAGCGCACGGTGCCCGACCTGGCCCCGGGCCTGACCTCGCTCACCTACGTCGGCTGATCCACAGGCCGGGCCGCGCCCGGTTGCCGTCGTACGACGCCTCCTGCTGGCATGGGCGGGTGCTCGACGAGGCCCTCGACCTGTTCCTCGGCAGCCGGTGCGTGGGCTGCGACCGGCCGGGGCGGATGCTGTGCCCGGCGTGCCGCTGCGGCCTGGCCGACACCCCGCGGATGGCGTGGCCGACCCCCGTGCCCGACGGACTCGTGGCGCCGTGGGTCGTCGAGGCCTACGACGGCGCCGTGCGGTCCCTGGTGGTCGGTCACAAGGACCGCGGCCAGTGGGGTCACCGACGCGTGCTCGGCGACCTGCTCGCCCGGGCCGTCCACGGCGCCGCCGCCGACCTCGACCCGGACGTACCGCTCCTGCTGGTCCCGGTGCCGTCGCGGCCGGGTGCGGGTCGGCGCCGGGGCTACGAGGCCACCGCCGCGCTGGTCCGCCGGGCCGCCGCGCGCGTACGCCGGGAGCGTCCCGCGGTGGTCGCGCCGCTGCTCGTCTCGCGCGGCGCCGCCGACCAGGCCGGGCTCGACGCCGGTGGCCGGGCCGCCAACATGGCCGGCTCGATGCACTGTCCGTCCGCGGCCCTCGCCCGCGTGGGGCGTCGGTGGGGCCGGGCGCACGTCGTGGTCTGCGACGACGTGCTCACCACCGGGTCGACCGCGCGGGAGGCGCAGCGGGCGCTCGAGGCGGTCGGCCTGCCGCCCGTCGCGGTCGCCGCCGTGGCCGCCACGCGCCGCCGCGGGCCCGGCCGGACCGACAGGTGACCCCGCGGTTGGCCCGGGACAGTGGAGGGGCTAGCGTCTTGTCATGGAGTCCGCCCGGGTCCGTGGTTGCGTCACGGAGAGGGCTGCGCGCGTCACCGTCAGGTGCGGCGTGGGGCCCGACCCGAGGCAAGCCGATGCCAGTCGCAGGCGAAACGGTCCACGTAAGTCCCCGGGCACTGCGCTGTCCTGCAGCGCGCCGTCCGTCGGACGATCACGGTGCGGCTTAGAAGTAAGTCCTGCCCCGTCTCCGGCACCAGATGTGCCGGATGCCGGGAGAAGGCCAGTAGTGACGGAGAAGTTGCGAACGCTTCAGCAGGCGGTTGTGGGGTCGAAGACCAGGTCGGCCGGGCGGGCTCCATCCCACCCTGCCCCGGCGGGTGTGCCGCCGCGGCGAAATGGAGGGGTGCGGACCGTTCGCTAGTTGAGGAGGTTCACATGGAGGTTGTGGTCACGGGACGGCACTGCGAGGTGTCCGACCGGTTCCGCGAGCACGTGTCCGAGAAGCTCTCCCGTCTGGAGAAGCACGACCACCGCATCATGCGCGTCCAGGTGGAGGTGGAGCTCGAGAAGAACCCCCGACAGCACGACCGGTCGACCAAGGTCGAGCTCACCGCGTTCTCCAAGGGCCCGGTGATCCGGGCCGAGGCGGCGGCCGAGGACAAGATGGGCGCCCTCGACCTGGCCCTCGACAAGATGCAGGCGCAGATGCGTCGCGCCGCCGACCGGAGGCGCGTGCACAAGGGCCGCAACGCCCACGTCTCGGTCGGCGAGGCGCTGGCCTCGATGCCCGAGGTCGAGGACACGACCGCCGACGACGACGTCGTCGTGGAGCGCAAGGTGGGACCGATCACCGTGACCGGTGACGGCCCGCTCGTGGTGCGCGAGAAGTCCCACAGCGCGGTCCCGATGACCCTCGACCAGGCCCTCTACGAGATGGAGCTGGTCGGGCACGACTTCTACCTCTACGTCGACAAGGAGAGCGAGCGTCCGGCCGTGGTCTACCGCCGTCGCGGCTACGACTACGGAGTCATCTCCCTCGAGGTCGACTGAATCCCGTCCGGGACGACCCCTGCCCCCCGGTCGCGCGCGCATGACATGATGCGCGCGTGACCGAGGCAACATCCGCTGGGAACGAACCCGTTCGTGTCCTGGTCGTCGACGACCAAGAGCTCTTCCGCCGTGGCCTCATCATGCTGCTGGGCGGTGACACCGACATCGAGGTCGTCGGCGAGGCCGCCGACGGCATCACCGCGACCGAGCTGGCGATCACCACCGCGCCCGACGTGATCCTGCTCGACGTCCGGATGCCGCGACGCACCGGCGTCGAGGCGTGCCGCGCGATCAAGGAGGCCGTGCCGGCCACCAAGATCATCATGCTCACCGTCTCCGACGAGGAGGCCGACCTCTACGAGTCGGTCAAGAACGGTGCCGCCGGCTACCTGCTCAAGGACTCCTCGATCGAGGAGGTCGCCCAGGCGGTCCGCGTGGTCAACGAGGGACAGTCGCTGATCAGCCCGTCGATGGCCGTCAAGCTCATCGACGAGTTCAAGCAGATGTCCAAGCCCGAGCGCGAGCAGGGCCCCGCCCTGCGCCTCACCGAGCGCGAGCTGGAGGTCCTGCGCCTGGTGGCCAAGGGCCTCAACAACCGCGAGGTCGCCAAGGAGCTCTTCATCTCCGAGAACACCGTCAAGAACCACGTCCGCAACATCCTGGAGAAGCTGCAGCTGCACTCCCGCATGGAGGCCGTCATGTACGCCATGCGCGAGAAGTTGTTGGACCTCCCGTAGGACCACCACCCCGCCGGTGCCCCGCCGTCCGCGCCGGGGTGTCGTACGCGCGTGGTTGGGTTCCCTCGTGACCGAGTCGCTCACCACCCTCCAGGCGCGCCGCATCGCGCTGGCCGCGCAGGGCTTCACCGCCCGCCCGCACGCCACGCCCACGATGGCGACTCTCGACCGCACGCTCGCGCGCACCGGCGTGCTCCAGGTCGACTCGGTCAACGTGCTGCAGCGGGCGCACTTCATGCCGCTCTACTCGCGGATGGGCCCCTACGACGTCGACCTGCTGCGGCGCGCCCAGCACGGCACCGCGCGCCGGCCCCGCCGCCTGGTGGAGTACTGGGCGCACGTCCAGGCGCTGATGCCGGTCGAGCTGTGGCCGCTGATGCGGCACCGCATGGAGAGCTACCGCGCCGAGCGCGGCAAGTGGGGCTTCACCGCCGACGCCGCGCTCGAGCCGCAGGTGCTCGCCGCGGTGCGCGACCGCGGCCCGGTCACGGCGCGTGACCTCGAGGACGACTTCAGCACCGGTCCGCGCACCAAGGAGCACTGGGGCTGGAACTGGTCGGAGGCCCGCAAGGTCCTCGACTACCTCTACCTCGTCGGAGACGTCGCGATCGCCGGGCGCAACAGCCAGTTCGAGGTGCTCTACGACGTGCCGGAGCGGGTGCTGCCCGCCGCGGTCCTCGCGGCGCCGACGCCGACGCCGCAGGAGGCGGTGACCGCGCTCGTGAGCCGCGCGGCCCGCTCGCACGGCGTCGCGAGCAGCCTGTGCCTCGCCGACTACTACCGCCTGCGCCTCCAGCCCGCCCCGGGGAAGGCGAGCGTGAAGGTGGCCATCGACGAGCTCGTCGAGTCAGGGGAGCTGGTGCCGGTGGCCGTGCAGGGCTGGAAGCGCCCGGCCTACCTGCACCGCGAGGCTCGTGTGCCGCGGCGGGTGGGCGCCCGCACCCTGCTCAGCCCCTTCGACCCGGTGGTGTGGGAGCGGTCCCGGGCCGAGGCGCTCTTCGGGTTCTTCTACCGCATCGAGATCTACGTCCCCGCCGAGAAGCGGGTGCACGGCTACTACGTCCTGCCCTTCCTCCTCGGTGACCGGCTCGTCGCCCGGGTCGACCTCAAGGCCGACCGGGCGACCGGGCGCCTGCTCGTGCCCGGTGCCTTCGCCGAGCCCGGCGCCCCGGCGGAGACCGCCGACGAGCTGGCCGCGGAGCTGCGACGGCTGGCGGGCTGGCTCGGGCTCGACGACGTGGTGGTGGGCGGGCGGGGCGACCTCGCGGGAGCGCTGGCGGCCGCGGTCGGCTGACCCGGGTTGGCTCGGGGTGGCTCGGGCGTCCAGCAGGCGTCAAGCGTCCTGCAAGCCCCGGCCGCGACGGTGGTGCGACCACCGACTCGAAAGGTCCATCACATGTCACTGCTCCGCACCCACGGCTGGCGCTTCCTACTCGTGGCCTCCGGCGTCCTCCTGGCCGCCGGCGGCCCCATGCACCCCGCCGCCGACGGCTCCGACACGCTGCGCCAGGAGCTGGCCACCATGACCGCCGACGAGAGCTGGGTCCCCGGGCACTCGCTCGTCGCGGCCAGCACCGTGCTGCTCGCGCTCGGCCTGTGGGCGGCGGTCCGCTCGCGCGCCTGGCCCGCCAGCGTCCAGCGCACCCTGACGATCGTCGCAGCGATCGTGTCGGTCTACGTCGTCGAGACCGTCTTCCACCTCGCTGCCGTCGTCGACTCCGAGGAGCTCGCGCACGGCCACGCCGCACCCGTCGCGATGACCCACATCGGCCTGGCGACCGTGCTCTACCCGATCACCGGCTGGGCCATTGTGTTCCTCGCCTGGTCCTTCGGGCGCGTGTGGACCGGCTGGCGCCGGGGCATCGCCCTCGTCGGCGTCGTGGCCGGTCTCGCCCACGCGTTCTCCGTGCCGCTCACGCTGCTGTTCCCGCGGGCGGAGCTCAGCCCGGTCTTCGCCCTCGCGGGGATCGCGCTGGCGCTGTTCTCTCTGGCCACCGGGTTGGGCGGCGCGCCGCAGCGACGGACGGCGGCGACCCCGCAGCCCGCGCTGGTGGGCTAGAACTACCCCGATTTTCGGGGGACCCGGACCAGCCGCGCCGCCTAGATTGGGCGCGTGCTGGTCCGGGTGCTGGGCGACCTCGAGGTCGAGGTCGGAGGGGAGGTCGCCGACCTCGGTGGGCCGAAGCCGCGCGCCCTCCTCGCCCTGCTGGTCGCGGCGGCCGGACGTCCGGTCCCCGTCGAGCAGCTCATCGACCAGATGTGGGGCGAGTCCCCACCGGCGCGCGTCGAGGCGTCCCTGCAGTCCTACGTCGCCCGCCTGCGACGTGCCCTGGAGCCCGGCCGCCGGCCCGGGGCTCCGGCCGGCCGCCTGCGCACGCACCCGGCCGGCTACTCCCTGGACGTCCCCGCCGACGCCGTCGACGCCCGGCGCTTCGCGCGCCTGCTGCGCGAGGCCCGCGCAGGGGACGAGGCGCACGAGGAGCAGCTGCTCACCGACGCGCTCGAGCTGTGGCGGGGGGACCCCTACGCCGGTGCGGACAGTCCCAGCCTCCGCGCCGAGGCCACCCGGCTGGATGAGCTGCGGCTCGCCTCCGTCGCCCGGCTGTGGGAGCTTCGGCTCGCCCGCGGGGAGCACGCCGAGGCCGTGGCCCACCTCGAGCACCTGGTAGGCCTCCACCCTCTGCAGGAGCGCCTGTGGTGGCTGCTGACGCTGGCGCTCTACCGCTCGCACCGCCAGGGAGACGCCCTCGCTGCCCTCCGCCGGGCGCGCGAGCACCTCGCCGACGAGCTCGGCGTCGACCCGGGGCCGGAGCTGAGACGGCTCGAGGAGCAGGTGCTGCGCCAGGACGAGGCGCTCGACGCGCCGGGCGGCACGGCTGCTCCCGCGCGGGCGCCGGTCACGAGCCGTGTGCCGGAGCCCGTCGCGCCCGCTCCGGCCGCCGACCCGGACCCGCTCGTCGGGCGCACGGAGGCCGTGGACGCGGCCACCCGCGCCCTCGACGGCGCGACCGAGGGGCGTGGACGCGTGGTCGTCGTCAGCGGCGAGCCCGGGATCGGCAAGACCCGGCTCGCCGACACGGTCGCCCGGCTCGCCGCCGCCCGCGGGTTCCGCGTGGGGCGCGGCGGCTGGGACGCCGAGGGGTCACCGCCGCTCCACGCGTGGTCGCGAGCCCTCGAGCAGGCTGTGGGGCGCGACGTGCTCGGCACCGACGCCGACGACGTCGGCGACGCGGCGTCGGTGAGCTTCCGCCAGGCCGACGCGGTCCTGGCGGCCGTCGCGGGCGACCTGCCGACACTGCTGGTGCTCGACGACCTGCACTGGGCCGACGCGGAGAGCCTGCGCCTGCTGCGCCGGATGGCGGGCGGGCTCGCCGGGACGCCTGCGGTCCTGCTGGTCACCTCCCGGGTCGCCCCGGCCGAGATCGGTGACGCCCTCGCCGACGCGATGGGCGTGATCGCGCGCCTCGACCCGGTGCGGATCGACCTGGGCGGCCTCGACGCCGCGGCCGTCGCCGACTGGGCGAGCCGCCGCTCGGGGCGTCACGTCGCGCTCGACGTGGCGACCGCGCTGGTCGGGCGCACCGACGGCAACCCCTTCTACCTCACCGAGCTGGTCCGCTTCCTGGTCGGCGAGGGCGCGCTCGGCGACCCCGCCGCGCCCGCCTGGAGCCGCGTGCCGGGCGGGGTGCGCGACGTCGTACGCCAGCGGTCACGCCAGCTGCCCGACGCGGCGGTCGAGGTGCTGAGGGCTGCCGCGGTGGCGGGCAGGGTGTTCGACGTCGCGGTGCTCGACGTGCTGACCGGCGACCCGGCCGCCGTCGCCGACGCGGTCGAGGGCGCGCAGGTCCTCGGTCTCGTCGACGAGGAGGGACCGGGGCGCTACCGCTTCACGCACGCGCTCGTGCGCGACGCGCTCCAGGAGGCCCTGCCGTCACCCACGCGCGCCCGGCTGCACGCGCGCGTCGCCGCGGCCCTCGAGGAGGTCTGGGCCGGGCGGGTCGGCGAGGTGGCCGCCGACCTCGCCGAGCACTACCGGCTGGCCGGTCCGGCGCACGCGCGCTCCGGGTGGGTCCTGGCGCGGCGCGCGGCGGCGGAGGCGTCGTCGGCGGCCGCCTACGACGAGGCCCTGCGCCTGGCCACCCTCGCCGAGGAGCTCCAGGCACTCGACGCGACCACCGACGACCGCGAGCGCGAGGACGTGCTGGTCGCCGTGGCCCGGGCCCTGACCCGGGTGGGCCGGCCCGTCGATGCGTGGTCACCGGCGGAGCGCGCGGCACGCTCCGCCCTCGGCCGTGGGGACCGGGACGCGGCCGTCGCCGCCCTGCTCACCGTCACCGAGGGCATGGTGTGGGGCTGGCGCGCCCACCCGGACTACGACGACGAGGCCATCGAGCTCTGGGGACGGGTGCGCGAGATGTTCTCCGCGGACGACCCGGCCGAGGCCGGCACGTGGGGGGTGCTGACGGCGGCGATGGCCGCCGAGCACCTCAACCGGCCGGGGAGCAGCGAGGTGTCGACCCGGCTCTCCGACGAGGCGGTGGCCGTCGTCCATCGATCGTCGGACCGGGGCAGGCGCGAGCTGCTCACCCTCCGCCTGGCCCAGGTCGCGCTCCTGCGACCCGACCTGCTGCACCACCGGATGCCCCTCTCGGACGAGATCGTCGACCTCGCCGCACGGGTCGGAGCGCCGCACGACCTCGCCGGCGCGCTGACCGCCCGCGCGCAGGACCGCGGGGAGCTCGGCCGCCTCGACGCCGCGCACTCCGACGTGGTCCGGGCGCACGAGCTCGCCGAGCGCCACCACCTCGGCCAGAACCTCGCGGTCAGCGGCTGGTGCCTGGCGCTCCGGCTCGCGCTCGAGGGACGGCTCGAGGAGTCGGAGCGCGCCATCGAGGACAACGAGGCGTTCCAGGCGACCCTGGCCATGTCCGGCTATGGCATCGGGCTGTGCCAGCTCTCGCTCGTGCGTGACGTGCAGGGGCGGCTGGCCGAGATGGAGCCGGTGCTCGGGGAGGTGCGCCACTTCCATCCCGGGCTGCGGGAGGTGCACGCGCTGGCGATGGTGCGCAGCGGCCGCCACGACGACCTGCGGCTGCTGCTGGGGGAGTGGCGCGACCAGCCGCCGCTGCTGCCGGACTACCTCTGGCTGATGCTCACCGCCGTGCGCGCCGAGGTGTGGGCGGCCCTGGGCGACGCCGACGCCGCCCGCGACCTCGCGGCCGCGCTGACGCCGTACGCCGAGCGGCTCGCGATCTCGGTGCCGGTGGGCTTCCGGGGGAGCGTCCACCACTCACTGGGACTGCTGGCCGCCGCCACCGGCGACGTCGCCGCGGCGCGTGAGCACCTGCACGCCGCGCGCGACGTGCACGAGCACCTCGGCCTGGCGCTCTGGGCGGACCGCTCCGCCGCCGAGCTGGCCCGCCTCTGACGCGGGGTCACGGGGTGGCGGTGCCGTGGACCGCGAGCGCGTGCCGCCGGAAGGCACGTCGCGCGAGCCGGGGGAGGAGCCAGCGGACCGGCGCGGGCGCGTCCCCGAGCATCTGGGCGAAGACCTCGGGGTCGCCGTCGTGCTGGAACATGCCGAGCGCGAGCATGCCCTCCTCGCGCGGTGCCTCGCGCCGGGCCACCTCGCCCATGTGGTCCCACTCGGCCTGGGTCATGCAGCGCGCCGCGATCGGCAGCAGCCGCTCCTCCTCGGCGTCGAGGTGCTCGGCCAGGTGCACGTAGAGGGTGTCGAACAGGTCGGCGAGGCGGTTCGCCGTGACGGCGTCGGCGTCGCGGACCCACCCGGGCAGGAGGGCGCCGATCTCACCGATGAGGCCGTCGACACGCTGGTGCTGCGACTCCATCAGGTGCACGATCGGTGCCAGCTCGTCGGGCACCCGCTCGAGCAGCAGGGGCCACAGCACCCGGTCCTCGATCGTGTGGTGGTGGTGCAGGGCGCGCAGGAGGAAGTCGAGGTGCGCGCCGACCACCTTCGCCCGGGCGGTGTCGCCGTCGGCCACTCCGCGCAGGAGCCCGCCGGCGAGCCGGTGCTCGCGCCGGAAGAAGGTGTGCAGCGTGTTCATCACGCGCGTGTCGGTCACGTCAGGGGTGGTGGTGCTCACGGAGGCTCCTGGAGGTGGGCGCCCGGCAGGTCCCGGGCTGTCGGCACCCACCGTGGGCCGCGTCGCTTGCAGTCCGCTTGAGCGCCGGTTGCAGCCCCCGGGGCGGCTCCGAATCCCGCGAGGCTGGGTTCGCTGGGTACAGTTACCACTCGTGCCTGCCATCATCGACAAGCTCCTCCGCATCGGCGAGGGCAAGATCCTCCGTGAGCTCGAAGCCGTGTCCAAGGCCGTCAACGCCATCGAGGACGACTTCGTCAAGATGACCGACGACGAGCTCCGCGGCATGACCGACGAGTTCCGCGAGCGGCTCGCCAACGGCGAGACCCTCGACGACGTCATGCCGGAGGCCTTCGCCACCGTGCGCGAGGCGAGCAAGCGCGTGCTCGGCATGCGCCCCTTCGACGTGCAGGTGATGGGCGCGGCGGCCCTCCACCTCGGCAACATCGCGGAGATGAAGACCGGTGAGGGCAAGACCCTCGTCGCCGTCCTGCCGTCCTACCTCAACGCGCTCGAGGGCAAGGGCGTCCACGTCGTCACGGTCAACGACTACCTCGCCAAGTTCCAGTCCGAGCAGATGGGCCGCGTCCACCACTTCCTCGGCCTGACCACCGGCGTGATCCTGCCGTCGATGCGCCCGGCCGAGCGGCGCGAGGCCTACGCGTGCGACATCACCTACGGCACCAACAACGAGCTCGGCTTCGACTACCTCCGCGACAACATGGCGGACTCGGTCGCGGAGTGCGTCCAGCGCGGCCACAACTTCGCGATCGTCGACGAGGTCGACTCGATCCTCATCGACGAGGCGCGCACGCCGCTCATCATCAGCGGCCCGACCCAGGACGAGGTCAAGTGGTATGCCGAGTTCTCCAAGGTGGCGCGCTCGATGGTGCGCGACACCGACTACGAGGTCGACGAGAAGAAGCGCACCATCTCGGTGCTCGAGCCCGGCATCACCAAGGTCGAGGACCACCTGGGCATCGACAACCTCTACGACTCGGTCAACACCCCCCTCATCTCCTTCCTCAACAACTCCATCAAGGCCAAGGAGCTGTTCCGCAAGGACAAGGAGTACGTCGTCATGGACGGCGAGGTGCTCATCGTCGACGAGCACACCGGCCGCATCCTGGCCGGACGCCGCTACAACGACGGCCTGCACCAGGCCATCGAGGCCAAGGAGGGCGTGACCGTCCGCGAGGAGTACCAGACCCTCGCCACGATCACCCTGCAGAACTACTTCCGCCTCTACGACAAGCTGTCCGGCATGACCGGCACGGCGATGACCGAGGCCTCGGAGTTCGACAAGATCTACAAGCTCGGCGTGGTCCCGATCCCCACCAACCGCCCGATGCAGCGCGTCGACAACGTCGACCTGGTCTACCGGACGGAGGAGGCCAAGTACGAGGCCGTCGCCGACGACATCGCCGAGCGGCACGAGAAGGGCCAGCCGATCCTCATCGGCACCGTGTCGGTCGAGAAGTCGGAGTACCTCTCCAACCTGCTCAAGAAGCGCGGCATCCCGCACACCGTCCTCAACGCCAAGCAGCACGCCGACGAGGCCAAGGTCGTCGCGCTCGCCGGTCACAAGGGCGCCGTCACCGTCGCCACCAACATGGCCGGTCGAGGCACCGACATCATGCTCGGCGGCTCCGTCGACTTCCTCGCCGACCAGGAGCTGCGCAAGCAGGGCCTGGACCCGGTCGAGTCACCGGAGGACTACGACGCCGCCTGGCCCGCGATGGTCGAGCGGATCAAGGCGCAGGTCGCCGCCGAGCACGACGAGGTGAGGGAGCTCGGCGGCCTCTACGTCGTCGGCACCGAGCGCCACGAGTCGCGCCGCATCGACAACCAGCTCCGCGGTCGCTCGGGGCGTCAGGGCGACCCGGGTGAGTCCCGGTTCTACCTGTCGCTGCAGGACGAGATGATGCGGCTGTTCAAGTCCGAGTGGGTCGACCGGATCCTCACCGTCCTCAAGGTGCCCGACGACGTGCCGATCGACGCCAAGCGCGTCAGCAACGCCATCGCCGGCGCCCAGGCCAACATCGAGTCGCAGAACTTCGAGTCGCGCAAGAACGTCCTCAAGTACGACGACGTGATGAGCCGCCAGCGCGAGGTCATCTACGCCGAGCGCCGCCGGGTGCTCGAGGGCGCCGACCTCGGCGACCAGATCCGCGGCTTCCTCGACGACGTGATCGCGGGCTACGTCCGCGGCGCGACCGAGGGCTACGCGGAGGACTGGGACCTCGACGCCCTGTTCACCGCCCTCAACCAGCTCTACCCGGTCGGCCTGACCAAGGACGGCGTGGTCAAGGAGGCCGGTGGGGTCGAGGGGCTCAGCCGCGAGAAGCTGATCGAAGACCTGCAGAAGGACGTGCAGGCGGCCTACGACCGTCGCGAGGACGAGATCGGCGAGGAGGTCCAGCGCGAGCTGGAGCGTCGCGTCGTGCTCTCGGTGCTCGACCGCAAGTGGCGCGAGCACCTCTACGAGATGGACTACCTCCGCGAGGGCATCTACCTCCGTGCCTACTCCCAGCGCGACCCGCTCGTGGAGTACCAGCGCGAGGGCTTCGACATGTTCGCCGCGATGATGGACGGCATCAAGGAGGAGTCGGTCGGCTTCCTGTTCAACCTCCAGGTGGAGGTCGAGGAGGAGGAGGACGACGACACGTCCGACGAGTCGGTCCTCGCAGGCGCGCCGCAGGCCGCGCCGCAGGTGTCGGCCGCCACGCCGCAGATCGACTTCGCGCAGGCCCAGTCCCACGCGCCCACGATCCGGGCCAAGGGCCTCGACAAGCCCAACCGCCCGCAGAACCTGTCCTACAGCGCCCCGTCGGAGGACGGGGACGCCGAGGTCCACGCTGCCCCCGGCGGCGCGGACGACCCGTTCGCGGGCGTCGGTCGCAACTCGCTGTGCCCCTGCGGCTCGGGACAGAAGTTCAAGCGCTGCCACGGTGCCCCGGGTGGCGCCACCGGCCGCGCGACCATGGGCGGCTGAGCGACCCCGGGCCGGGCTCGGCCCGGGTCGGGCGTCAGCCCCACGCGATCGCGACGCACTGCCAGCGGTCGCGCACGACCTCGAACCGCGCGGCGACCGCGCGTGAGCGACGGCCGTAGCGCACGTGCGCGCTCGCCTCGACCGCGTCGCTGCGGATCAGGGCGGTGCGTACGCCGACGACGACCGGCCGCGCCGGGTTGGTTCCCCGGACCCGGCCCGGGGCGAGACCACCGGCGGCGGTGACCGTGCGGGCGCGCCCGGCCAGGGCGTCGAAGACCTCCGGCACGGTGTGGCGGAGCAGCTGGGCGACCGGGCGGTCGCCGGCCGCGATCTCGACCGCCGCCTGCAGGTAGCGCCCGACGAAGGCGTCCACCTGCTCCCGGGAGGCGCGCTCGAGGTCGGCCAGGTCGCTGGCGCGGGTGCTGCGCAGGCGCGGCCGCGGGGGAGCGGTGCGCGGCGTCAGGTCCAGGGCGAGCGCCCCCTGGACGCTGGCCATGCCGGGACGCGGTCGGAGCACGATGACCTCGGCCTCGGCGGTGTCGGGTGTGCTCATCGTGGTTCTCCGTCCTTCTCGGTGTGGGTGGCTGGGTCGGTGGGCGGGTCGGCAGGCAGGCGGAGCGCCTGACCCGGGTGGATCACGTCGGGGTCGTCGCCCACGACGTCACGGTTGTGGCGCCAGATCGCTCGCCACCGCTCGTCGACGCCGACACCCGGCGCCGGGTGGGCCCGGGCGATGGACCACAGCGAGTCGCCCTCGCGGACCACGTGGGTGTCGCCGGTCGTCCGCAGGACAGGAGTGGGCGATACCGGGGTGACGGCCGGGGTGATGGCCGGGGTGGTGGCCGGGGCGACCGCGCGCTCGGGGAGCGGGAGCCCCACGAGCACCTCCGCCCCGTCACCGCCCGAGGCGTGGGCGGGCAGGGCCGCACCGGCGACCACGGCAGCTCCGCACGCGAGCAGCACGAGGCGCCGGGTGGCCCCTCCGGCGCCGCGGGGCACCCGGCCGGCCACGAGCTCGGCGACCGTCACCGAGGTGACCAGCCAGAGCCATCCCAGCGACAGGGCCAGCAAGGTGGCGCAGCCGGCGACGAGCACGTCGGGGACGCGCTCGTGGGCACTGGCGTGCGTCGCCTCGCGCCACGCGGCCGGCACCGACGCGGCGGCGGCCGCCGCGACAGCCGTCACGCCCGCCCAGACGGCGTACGGCCGGCACGCGGTGAGCATCCCCCGAGACATCACACGATCCTTTCGTTTGCGTGTGTTTGCTTCATTCAACGAATGTTCACGCATGCTGTCAACGCGTCATCCACAGAAGTTCGAGGGCCGCGGCAACCGACCGGAGGTCCACGACGTCTCCCGGTGCAAGGGGGACGATGACGATGAGGACGATCACGGAGCGAGCCGCGGTCCGGGCCGCGGCGGCAGGCACGCTGCTGGCTGCGGGGGCCGGGTGCGGGTCGCTGCCGAGCGGCGATGCACCCGCACGTGCGGAGCCGACGGTGCAGGAGACGTCGCAGGGCACCGGTGAGCCCGAGGCGGAGGGCGCGCCGGACACGGACCTTCCCGTGGCGGTGGGCCTCGACCTCTTCGTCGGCGGTGCCCAGGTGCCCGGTCGGTGGTTCACGGCGGAGGGTCGTGGCACGCACTGGGTCGCGCTGCGTGACGACCGCACGTGGTGGTGGGGCTTCGACGACGAGCCCCAGCCCATCGACGGTCGGATCGACCAGTCGGTCGTCATCTCGCCCGGCGGCGGCTACACCGCGCACGTGGAGGCCGAGCCCGGCGACCGGTGGCGGCTGGTGGGGGCTGACACCGAGTTCGCCGGCGAGGGCTTCGGTGCCGTCGACCTCCCGCGCGGACCGATCGACCCGCCTCCCCGGGCGGTGGCGGTGACCGACGACGGACTCGTCGTGGCCGGCGGTCCCGACTTCCAGTGGCTCTGGCGACCCCTGGTCGACAACGCCGTCGTGGACCTCGCCGATACCGCGCCGGGACAGGTGGTCCTGAGGGGGACCGACGCGGGCCTCATCGTCAACGCGGGGACGACCTACGGTCAGACCGACGAGACCAGCGGGGCGCCCTACCTCGCCCGCCTCGCACCGGACGGCACGCTCACCCGGCTGGGCCCGGTGCCGACCCACGACGTGCTCGAGGCCGGGGAGCAGTGGCTCGCCTACGTGCCGCCGGGGTCGATCGGCGGCGAGGCGTGGACGACCACCGACCTGCACGTGCAGCGGCGCGACGGCTCGGGCTCGGACGTCATCGACGCGCCCGACGGGTGGCGGTTCGCTGTCCCGGGGTTCCGCTGGGAGACCGCTGACCAGCTGCTGGCGCAGCTCGTCTCCCCGGACGAGAGCACCCAGGCGTTGGCCCGCTGCCGGCCCGACACGCGGGCCTGCGAGGTCATCCACACGGCTGGCTAGGCTCGGCCCATGTCCTGGGAGCACGACCTGTTCGCGCTGTTCGACGACCTCGAGGGCCAGGCCGCGGCGGCTTGGGAGGCCGACCGGGAGGCCGAGCTCGCGGACCGCGCCCGCACCGAGTACGGCGCCGTCACCCTCGCCAGCCGGCTGATGGCCTCACGCGGGCACGAGGTGTCGCTCGACGTCCCGCACCTGGGACGGGTCGAGGGCCGGCTGGCGCGGGTGGGGGAGGGGTGGTGCCTGCTGAGCGGTGCGGCCCAGGACTGGATCGTCCCGCTACGAGCCGTCACCGCTGTACGGGGAGCGAGCGGGCGCTCGGTGCCCGAGCTCGCCTGGTCGCCGGTCGACCGGCTCGGCCTGCGCGCGGCGCTGCGCCGGCTCGCGGACGCGGAGGCGCGCTGCCTGCTGCACCTGGCCGACGGCACCCGCCACGAGGCGTACGTCGTGCGCGTCGGCGCGGACTTCCTCGAGGTCCGCGACAGCGCCGGCACGACGCTCCTCGTGCCCTATGCCGGGCTCGTCGCCGTGCAGAGCCGCGACGACTGAGGGCGTCAGGTGGCCTCGACGTCGTAGGGCGGGACGTGGCCCTCGGGGAGCACGGACTTCTTGGCGGCCTCGGCCTGCTCGCGGTCGACCTCGGCCATGGCCTCGGTGATGTGCTTGCGCACGATCGAGCGGGGGTCGAGGTCGCGCAGCTGGAGGTCGGAGTACTCCGGGCCGAGCTCGTTGCGCAGCTCGTCGCGCGCGTTGGTGGCGAGCCCCCGGGCCCGGTGGAGCAGCTGGGCCGCCTGACGGGCGAGGTCGGGCAGCTTGTCCGGACCCAGCACGACGACCGCCACGAGGGCGATCACGGCCAGCTCGAGGAGCCCGACGTCGAACATGCCTCAGAACCTACTGCCTGGTCGGAGCGGTCGTCGGACGTGGTCAGAACTTGCTGGACGGGGTGAGCCCGAGCTGCATGCCGGCCAGCCCGCGTCCGCGGCCCGCCAGCGTCTGGGCCACCCGGGTGAGCTCGCGCGCGGCGGGAGCGGTCGGGTCGGCCTCCACGATGGGCTTGCCGACGTCACCGCCCTCGCGCAGCGAGATGTCGAGCGGGATCTGCGCCAGCATCGGGACGTCGTAGCCGAACCGCTCCGACAGGGTCGCCGCGACGCGGGCACCGCCGCCGCTGCCGAAGATCTCCAGGCGGTGGTCGTCCTCCGGCGGGCAGTGCGGGCAGGGGAGGTAGCTCATGTTCTCGACCACGCCGACCACGCGCTGGTGCATCATCGAGGCCATCGTGCCGGCGCGCTCGGCGACCTCGGCGGCCGCCTCCTGCGGGGTCGTGACGACCACGACCTCGGCGCTCGGCAGGTGCTGGCCGAGGGAGATGGCCACGTCGCCGGTGCCCGGGGGCAGGTCGAGCAGCAGCGCGTCGAGGTCGCCCCAGTAGACGTCGGCGAGCATCTGGACGAGGGCCCGGTCGAGCATCGGGCCGCGCCACGCGACCACCTGGTCGCGGCGGGGCTTGAGCATCCCGATGGAGATGACCGAGACGCCGCTCGGCGTGGGCACCGGCATGATGAGGTCGTCGACCTGGGTCGGCCGGGTGTCGGCCACGCCCAGCATCGCCGGCACCGAGTGGCCGTAGATGTCGGCGTCGACGATGCCGACCCTGAGGCCCTGCGAGGCGAGCGAGAGGGCGAGGTTGACCGTGACCGACGACTTGCCGACGCCGCCCTTGCCGCTGGCGATGGCGTAGACCTTGGTGAGCGAGCCGGGCTGGGCGAACGGGATCTCGCGCTGGGCACGCCCGTCGCTGAGGATCTCCTTGAGGCCGGCGCGCTGCTCGGCGGTCATCACGCCGAGGGTGAGGTCGACCGACGCGACGCCGGGGACCTTGGTGACGGCAGCCGTGACCTCGCGGTTGATGGTGTCCTTGAGCGGGCAGCCCGCCACCGTGAGCAGCACGTGGACCGCGACCGAGCCGTCCCCGGCGACCTCGACGGAGTCGACCATCCCCAGGTCCGTGATCGGGCGCTTGATCTCCGGGTCGTTGACGGTCGCGAGGGCGTCCATCACCTGTTGCTGCGTGGGGGTGCTCATGGGGATGAAGTCTACGAGCCACCCCGAGGGCTCACCCGCCCGGCTCGTCCTCGGGCTCCCGGCGCGAGAGGTCCTCGATGTCGCCGAGGAGCCCGCGCAGCTCCGAGCGGAGGAAGTCGCGGGTGGCGACCTCGCCGACCGCCATCCGCAGCGAGGCGACCTCGCGAGCGAGGAACTCCATGTCGGCGTGGGCCCGCGCGTTGGCCTGGCGGTCCTGCTCGGCGACCACCTTGTCGCGCTGCTCCTGGCGGTTCTGCGCGAGCAGGATCAGCGGGGCCGCGTAGGACGCCTGCAGGCTGAGCATGAGGGTCAGGAAGATGAACGGGAACTCGTCGAAGCGCAGGTCACCGGGCGCCAGCACGTTCCAGCAGATCCAGGCCGCGACGAACATCGTCATCCAGAGCAGGAACTTCGCGGTGCCCATGTAGCGGGCGAACGACTCGGCGAAGACGCCGAACGCGTCGGCGTCGACGCTGGGGCGGCGCACGATCGAGCGGCGCGTCTCCCGGGGGGTGTCGAGACGCGCACGACGGCTCTCGCTCATCCGGCCCTCCCGGCGCTGGGCCCGCCGTTGATCCGGCCGGGCCGGGGCGCGTGGTCGCGCCAGCCCTCGGGGAGCATGTGGTCGAGCAGGTCGTCGACCGTGACGGCGCCGAGCAGCCGGCCCTCGTCGTCGACCACGGGCGCCGCGACGAGGTTGTAGGTCGCCAGGTGCGCCGCCACCTGGTCCATCGAGGCGTCCGGGCGCAGCGGGTCCATCGACTCGTCCAGCGCGGCGGCGACCAGGGTGGAGGGGGGCTCGCGCAGGAGGCGCTGGATGTGGGCCGCTCCCAGCAGCCGGCCGGTCGGGGTCTCCAGCGGCTGGCGGCAGACGTAGACGAGTGCCGCGAGGGCGGGCGTGAGCTCGGGGTTGCGCACGTGGGCGAGGGCGTCGGCGATGGTCGCGTCGGGGGAGAGGATCACCGGCTCGGGCGTCATCATCGCGCCGGCGGTGTTGTCCTCGTAGGACATCAGCCGCCGGACGTCCTCGGCCTCCTCGGGCTCCATGAGGCCGAGCAGGGTCGCGGCGGTCTCGGGGTTCAGGTCGGCGATGAGGTCGGCGGCGTCGTCGGCCGACATCTCCTCGAGGATGTCGGCGGCGCGCTCGGAGTCCAGGTGCTCGAGGATCTCGACCTGGTCCTCCTCAGGCAGCTCCTCCAGCACGTCGGCGAGCCGCTCGTCGTCGAGGGCTGCGACGACGGCCGAACGCCGCTCCGGCGGGAGGTCGTGGATCATGTTGGCCGCGTCGGCCGGGCGCATGTCGTTGAGCGCGGCGATCAGGTGGGTGGCCCCCTGGGTCGGCTCGGTGCGGGTGAGGCCGGTGACGTCGCGCCACTCGACCACGTGGGTCTGGCCCTTGCGGCGGAAGCCCTTGCTCGGCTCCTGCACCGCCACGCGCGAGAGCACCCAGTCGCGGTTGCGCGCCTGCTCCATCGCGACGTCGTAGACGACCCCGGTGACGCCGGAGTCCTTGATCGTGACGGTGCGGTCGAGCATCTGGCCCATGACGAGCGTCTCGGTCGAGCGCTGCTCGAAGCGGCGCATGTTGAGCAGGCCGGTCGTATGCACCTGGCCGCTGTCGATCGCGGTGATCCGCGTCATCGGCACGAAGATCCGGCGTCGTCCGAAGACCTCGGCGACCATACCGAGGACGCGCGGCTGGCTCGTCTCGGTGCGGAGCGCGACGACGAGGTCGCGCACCTTGGCCACCTGGTCGCCCTGGGGGTCGAAGATCGGCAGCCCGACGATCCGGGCCACGAAGACGCGGGTCGGGGTGGTGCTCACGGCCGCAACGTTAGCGTGCCGGCGTCTCGCGCGATCCCCCTCCGCGCCGGCGACGTGGTGTACCCTGACGTCGCACGAGTCACTTCTGTCACATCGATCGGGCCCGGGCCGGTACGTGCTGCACGTGCGGTGAGTGGTCACGGTCGGGTCACCTCGACGACGCCACTTCCCCGACATCTGTGAGGCCCCTTCCATGCCCGGCACGAACGCTTCCTCGCGCCCGTCCTCCGTCCGACGCCTCTGCGCCGTCGGCCTGACGCTCGCCACGGCCCTGCTCGTGGCCCCCGCCGCTCCCGACGCCGGCCCGGCGTCCGCCGCCGCGGCAGAGCCCGCGGCCTCGCCCGTCGCGGCCCGCCTGGCCGACACGGCCCAGACGACGCCGGCCACCTCGTTCCGGGTGGGCAACTTCAACGTCCTCGGCGCCGACCACACCGCCCCCGGCGGGAAGCGCAAGGGCTGGGAGTCCGGCACCGTGCGCATGGACCGCGTGGTGAGCCTGCTCCAGCAGAACACCCTCGACGTCGTGGGCTTCCAGGAGTTCCAGCCGCCGCAGGCGGCCCGCTTCGGTGAGCTGATGGGCACCTCGTGGCAGACCTACCCGGGCCTCGACAACCCGGCCGGCCCCTCGGTGAACTCCATCGGGTGGCGCACCGATGTGTGGACGCTCCTCGAGGCGCGCACCATCCCGATCCCCTACTTCGACGGCGTGCCCAGCCGGATGCCGGCCGTGCTCCTGCAGAACGTCGAGACGGGGCGCCGGGTCTGGTTCTTCAACACCCACAACCCCGCCGACGTCCGCGGTCCTGCCCAGTCCTACCGCGACACCGGCTTCGCGATGGAGGTCGCGCTCGCCAACGAGCTGCGCGCCGCCTACCCCGACGCTCCGTTCATCTCGCTCGGCGACAAGAACGAGCGCGGCAGCTACTACTGCAAGGTCGCTCCCGGCTCCGGCATGTGGTCCGCGAGCGGCGGCTACGTCGACGGCAGCACGTGCCAGCCGCCCGCCGGCGGTGCGATCGACTGGATCATGGGCACCCGGGACGTCTTCTTCAACACCTACACGCGGGTGTGGAACGACTTCGTCTCCAAGACCAGCGACCACCCCCTCTACTACGCCAACGCCGTCGTCCCGGCGTCCGCGCCCAACGGCGTGGACCACGTCGTGGTCGTGGCCGTCCCCGGGCTGACCTCGGCCATCGCGGGCGGCTCCAAGGCCCCGGGCGAGGCCACCCGCATGGTCAGCAACGGCGCGTCGACCACCAACGCGCGCACCGTCACCGAGAACACGCAGGCCGACGCCAACCTGATGTCGCTGCTCAGCGGTCGCCGGGTGTTCCCCAAGCGCGGCGGGCACGGCGTCGGCTCCGAGAAGACGCTGCCCTCGACGGTCCACGACTCCGCGGGACAGTACGTCTCCAGCCTCTTCGACCTCGCCCACAACAACTCGGCGCGGACCATGTTCGCCTCGAGCCGCAAGGAGACCCAGCTCATCCTGCGCAGCTGGAACCGCAAGAGCGGTGGCAAGGACCCCTACGGCGTCGACGACGGCACCGCCAAGATCGATCGGTTCAAGATCATGCGCGACGACGCGCGGAGCGTCGGCTGGTGGCGCGAGACGATCGAGCGCAAGCCCGCCGAGCTGAGCGTCATCGAGCTGTCCGGGGTCCTGAAGGCCGGGCTCGACGAGGGGTTCAAGGGTGCGGCCTACGAGAAGGCGGTCCGCAAGGCGTTCCAGAAGGTGGCCGGCATCCGCCGCAGCATCGCCAAGTCGCCGGCGATGAACGGCACGACGCTGCTGATCGTCACCGGCACCGGCGGCGCGCAGAAGTCGCGCGGCTCGTCGCGGACCTGGGCGAAGAGCTACAAGGTGCCGATGTGGATGACCGGTCCGGGCGTCCCGGCCGGGAGCGACCTCTACGCGCTCAACCCGTCCTTCAGCTCGCCCGGCCGGGCGCAGCCGAGCTACTCCGGCGCGCAGCCGATCCGGGTCGGCGACCTGACCAACCTGGTGACGCGCACGCTGGGCGTGCCGCCGGTGCCGGGGTCGTCGATGGACCCGCAGCAGCGGTTCCAGGCCTTCGACCCGCTGCTGGTGCCCGGGTCCTGATCCGGGACGGTTGGTGCGGGGGCGCGGCGCACGGTTAGGCTTGCGCCTCCGGGCCGTCGACGCCGGGCGGGGAGTCGTCCGACGGAGCAGTCGGCTCACCCCTCGCAGAAGGTGGCCGTGAAGCGCAAGGACCCCGAGACCACGAGCGGCCCACGCCGTTCGCGCGTGGAGCTGTGGGCTCCGTTCCTGGTGCTCGCGATCATCGCCGCCGTGGTCTGGGCTTCGTTCTGGTCGGACTCGTCGG
Source organism: Nocardioides pinisoli (assembly GCF_024199985.1). Lineage (GTDB taxonomy): Bacteria > Actinomycetota > Actinomycetes > Propionibacteriales > Nocardioidaceae > Nocardioides > Nocardioides pinisoli. Next base: position 324,663 of record NZ_JANARS010000004.1, on the reverse strand, counting down.
TCGACGACGTGGCCAGTGACCGCTCGGACTCCTCGGAGGCCACTGCGGCGTCCGACGCGTCCGACTCGACCTCCCCGCGCGACCAGGGTGGGGACGAGGGCGGCTCCGGACAGACGTCCGGGTCGGCCGGCGCGGAGCCCGAGCACCCGAGGCCGGAGCAGCTCGAGGCGTCCGTACGCCGATTCCGCGCCGCCCAGCGCCGGCTCGCCGCCCGCGTCTCCCGGCAGGTCGAGGTGGTCGAACGACGTACGCAGTCGTTCGAGTTCCAGGTCGCCTCCTACAACGTCCTCGGCGACTCCCACACCGGGCCGGGCGGCAACCGGCCGGGGTGGCCCGACGCCGGCCCGCGCATGGACATGACGATCGGCCAGCTGCGCGCCAACGGCATCGACGTCGTCGGCTTCCAGGAGTTCGAGCAGAGCCAGTACGGCATGTTCACCTCGCGCGCGGGGGAGTACTCGCTCTACCCGGGCATGTCGCTGGGCAACAGGTCCGTCCGCTTCAACATCGCCTGGCGCTCCGACATGTTCCGGCTGGTGGAGGCCCACACCCTTCCCATCCCCTACGCCGGCGGCAACCGCATCGACATGCCGGTGGTCCTGCTGGAGTCGCTCAGCACCGGACGGCGGGCGTGGTTCGCCAACTTCCACAACCCGGCCGACACGCCCAATCTGGGCAACAACGCCCGATGGAGGGCCGAGGCGGCCGCCATGGAGGTCGCGCACCTCACCGAGCTCCACCAGGCCGACGGCACCCCGGTGATCGCCACCGGCGACTACAACGAGCGCGCGGAGATCTTCTGCCGCTTCACCGCCGGCGGTGTGTTCACGGCCGCAGCGGGCGGCAGCTCGGCGGGCGGCTGCTCGCCCCCGGCCGGCATGCAGGTCGACTGGGTCTTCGGCTCCACGGGCGTCGCCTTCGACGGCTACGCCGTCACCGGCACGGGCCAGGCCTCCGACCACAACATGGTGCACACCACCGCCACCCTCACCGAGGGCGTCCTGGAGCCGGAGTCCGGCGACGAGACCGACGGCGAGGCCGACGACCAGGGTGTCGTCGAGTAGGCGATGAAGCCGGGGGCCGCGCCCTCGGTATAGTCCGCCGGGTGAGGTCCCTGAGCCAGCTGCGCCGTCCCGACGCGCTGGAGGTCCTCCGGATCGACGCCGCGGGCCTGCTGGTGGCCGACGCCGACGAGCAGCTGGTCGACGTGGCCTTCGACGGTCGCCGGATCTGGTCCTTCTGGCTGCTGCGCGACGGTCACAGGGGCGACGACGGGATCAGCCTGCAGTGGCCCAAGCCGCTGCGCGCGTTCCTCGACGGCGTCACCGACGTGACCCTCACCGACCCGGGCACCGGCACGGTGCTCTTCTCGCGCACCGTGCAGTTCGGGGAGCGACCCGACCGGATCGCCGTCGTCAACCCCGCCGGGCGTCCGCTGAGCCTCGACAAGTCGCTCAAGCTGGTCGAGACCTTCGACACCCGCGACGCCGCGCAGGTCGAGCCGCTGCTCGACGCCATCGAGGAGGTCCTCGGCGCGCTGCGCCAGGTCGGGCTGGACGCCTTCCTCGCCTACGGCACGGCCCTCGGCGCCATCCGCGACGGCGGGCTCATCGGTCACGACAGCGACGCCGACCTCGGCTACGTCAGCACCTACGACCACCCGGTCGACGTGATCCGCGAGTCCTTCCGGATCCAGCGTGCGCTCACCGACATGGGCTACCGCGTCACGCGCTACAGCGCGATCGCGCTGAAGGTCCACGTCCTCGAGAGCGACGGCCTCGACCGCGGGCTCGACGTGTTCGGCGGGTTCATGCGCGCGGGCAAGCTCTACCTCATGGGCGAGATCGCCGTGCCGTTCGAGCGCGAGTGGATCTACCCCCTCGGGACCGCGTCCCTGGAGGGCCGCGAGTTCCCCGTGCCGGCCGACGCCGACAGGTTCCTCACCGCCACCTACGGGCCCCAGTGGCGGGTGCCCGACCCGGCCTACAAGTTCACCACCCCGGCCAGCACCATCGAGCTCTTCAACGGCTGGTTCCGCGGCATGCGCACCGGTCGTGCCGGCTGGTACGCCTACCACAAGCGCACCGCACACCACGCCGCGTCGGTCTCGGCCGTCGCCGAGGCGGTGGCCGAGCGCCACCCCGACCTCGCGACGTACGTCGACATCGGCTGCGGACGCGGCACCGACGTCGTCTGGTTCGCCGACCGCGGCGTCACGGCGATCGGGCTCGACTTCCAGCCCTTCGCGTACGACGCCGAGGCGGAGCGTCGCGCCGACGACCCGCGGGTGACCTTCCAGCTCTTCAACCTCCTCGAGCTGCGCCACGTGCTCGCCGTGCCCGCCTGGATCGCCCGCATGCCCGGCCCCCGCGCCGTCGGTTGCGTCCACGTCGTCGAGCGCCTCGGGCGCCGGGGTCGCCTCAACATGCTGCGCTCGGCCCGCATGGTGCTGGCCGGCACCACCGGAACCCTGCACCTGCAGTTCCTCAGCGAGAAGGGGCGCGACGGCTACGCTCGCCGCACCGGCGCCCGGCAGCCGCTCGACCCGGCGGTCGTCGTGGCCGAGGTGGAGGAGTCCGGCGGCCGGATCCTGGAGCAGGTCCGCGAGCACGTGTCGGACTCGCCCGGCAGCTCGCAGGTGTGCCGCATGATCATCGACTGGAACGCGTGAGGTGGGAGCAGACATGTTCGGACTGGGCAATCGGAGGGGGAACCGCTCCGCCCCCGAGGTGGGTGGCGACCTCGAGCGGCGCGTCGCCGCGCTGGAGGAGGCCGTCCGGGAGAACCGCGCCCTCAACGTGCGTCTGGCCGAGCTCACCGACGTCGTGACGGAGCTGCTGCTGCCGGTGGCCGCGCGCGACGAGGAGAAGCTGGAGGAGCTGCTCGGGAAGTACCGGGAGGACTTCTCTTGAGCCCTGGTCCTGGTGACCAGGGCAGGCCACGCCGGGTGTTCCTCCACATCGGGCTGCCCAAGACCGGCACGACCTACCTCCAGCAGGTCGTCTGGGCCAACCGCGACCGGCTGCGGTCGGCAGGGTTGCTCCTGCCGGGGTTCGGCCACCGCGAGCACCTCTGGGCGGCCCTCGACCTCCAGGAGCGGCCCCGGCTGGCCCGGCGCCACCCGGACGCCCCCGGGGCCTGGCAGCGGCTCGTCGACCAGGCCGCCAGGCACCCCGGCGACGTGCTCGTCACCCACGAGTTCCTCTGCGGCGCCAGCGCCGAGCAGGCCTCCCGGGCGATCGCCGCCTTCACCGACGCTGAGGTGCACCTCGTCGTCACCGCCCGTGACGCCGCGAGCGTCGTCTCGGCCGGCTGGCAGGAGTCGGTCAAGAACGGCAGCACCGTCGACCTCGACGCGGTCATGGCGGGCAAGCCCGCCGGCGGCCCCGAGTTCAGCATGCGCACCTGGGACCTGGCCGGGGTGCTCGAGCGCTGGACGCCCGACCTCCCGGCCGACCGGGTGCACGTCCTGGTGATGCCGGGTGCCGGTCAGCCGCGCGACCTGCACTGGCGGCACTTCGCCGAGGTCCTCGGGATCGACCCCGACGCCTACGACGCCCCGGTCGACGCGGTCAACCCCGCCCTCGGGATCGTGCAGATCGAGACCCTGCGGCTGGTCAACAAGCACCTGCCGCCCTACTCGGCCCAGGAGCGCGGCGTGTGGATCCGCGGCTACCTCGCCGAGGACCTGCTGGCGCGGCAGCCGCGCGAGCGCGGGGGACTGCCCGAGCGCCACCTCGCCCGCTTCGCCGAGCTCGACCGGTCAGCCACGGCGCTGATCGCCGACCGGGGCTTCCACGTCCTCGGCGAGCTCTCGGCGCTCACCGCCGACGGCGGCGGGGCCACGGGTCGCGAGCCCGACACGGTCACCGCGGACGAACTTCTCGAATCGGCGTCACGTCTGGTCGCTGATATCGTGGCCGACGTCCGCGCGTGCACAGGTGATGTGCCGCCACGTCGGGGGAATCTCTGATCCGGGCGCCTCGGTGCCACGTAGGAGTCTTTGTGCGTTCCAAGTTCGTTGCCCTTCTCGCCGCCTGCGGGCTGCTGGCCTCGCTGGCCGCGTCCACCTCGGGAGCCACTGCGGCCCCGTCCGCGCCGACCGCCGGGTCCGCCGCCGCGTCCACGACGCTGACGGCGTCCGCCGCGCGCAAGCCCGGCAAGCCCAACAAGAAGTGGAAGGTCCCCACCGGGGCCAAGTTCAACAACCCAATGGTGGAGAAGGACCGCTACGTCATCGAGCGCCACGTGCTGCGTGCCATCCGCAACACGCCCAAGGGCGAGAAGATCACCATCTCCGCCTACTCGCTGGACCGCCAGGTCTTCGCCGACGAGCTGATCCGCGCCAAGAACCGCGGTGTCAAGGTTCGGGTCCTCCTCAACGACCACCTCGTGCCCGGTGCCCAGGTGCGCATCCAGCGCGTGCTCGGCCACAACACGAAGAAGAAGAACTTCCTCAAGCGCTGCACGTCCGGCTGCCGGGCCGACGAGAACGAGTACAACAACCTGCACAGCAAGTTCTACCTGTTCAGCCGCACCGGCAAGAACCGCAACGTCGTCATGCTCGGCTCCTACAACATGACGCTCAACGCCGTGCGCTGGCAGTGGAACGACCTGTGGACCACGGTCGGCAAGAAGACGCTCTACGACCAGTTCATCGCCCTCTTCAACGACATGCGTCCCGACTGGGACAAGCGCCGTGCGACCTACGCCTTCTGCGAGGCGGGCCTCACCTGCCCCTCGGGCGACCAGCACAAGTACTACAACATCGTCTTCCCGCGCTACACGACGCCGACCAACGACGCCGTCATCGACATCCTCAACAACGTCCAGTGCGTCTACACCGACGCGGCGGGCGCGCAGCGTCGTACGCAGCTCGCGCTGTCGATGCACTCCATGCGCGGCAAGCGGGGCAACTACATCGCCGACAAGCTGCGCGACCTCTACGCGCAGGGCTGCAACCTGCGGGTCAACTACGGCCTGATGGGCTACCACACCAAGCAGCACATCGGTGCGCCCACTGCGCGCGGTCGCGTGCCGCTGCGGTCCACCGGGTTCAACCTGGCCGAGGACGTGCCGACCGGTGACCCCGAGATCGACAACATGCCGGAGAACATCGAGCGCTACACGCACCACAAGTACTTCGTGCTGAAGGGCTCCTACAAGGGCAACGTCGACAGCCACATGGTGTGGACCGGCTCGACCAACTGGTCCAGCCTCGGCACCCCGCAGGACGAGATCCTGTTCAGCATGCACGGGCGCGGCAACGTCCGCGACTACATGAAGAACTTCAACCTCATGTGGCAGAAGCCCTTCAGCCGCGACGCCTACACCACGACGTACTCGTCCTGGAAGATGGTCAACGGCCGCCGCGTCGGTGTCGGCCCGATGGTGACGGTCGAGCCCGACCGCCTCAAGGGTGCCGGACCGACCTGGGAGAACGACTGACCCAGCGGGTCAGGCCCGCTCAGCCCTCCTGCTCGACGGCCTCGTCGGCAGGCAGGAGGGTCTCGGCGAGTCCACGGACGGTCTCGAGGTCGGGGCCCTGGAGCACCACGGTGCTGCCCTTGAGGTCGTAGGCCAGGACCGAGGCGCCGTCGTGGTCCCACGCCGACCACGCGCCGGTGCCCCAGTCGGACAGGTCGACGTCGTCGGCTGCCGTCAGGTGGGGCTGGTCGCCGAGCGCGTCGTCGCTCGTGCCGGGGAGCTGGTCGAGGACGACGTCTCCGGTCGGCGCGGTGAACTCCATGCGCCACCACTGGGGGTCGGGCTCGTAGCCGCCGCCCACCGTCGTCCAGCCCTCGGGGAGGGTCGAGGGGACCATGGTGATGAGGTCGTCGCTCGTCGCTCGCAGCGCGGCCTTCTTGTAGCGCGCCTCGACCGCCGGCTCGTCACCGAAGTCGACGGGCTCGACCGGCGCGGCGGTGGGCGTCTCGGTCGGCGTGTCGGTGGGGGTCTCGCTGGACGAGCCCTCCGACGACGGGTCGACGCCGGTGTCGGTGGTGTCCTCCCCGCACGCTGCGAGAAGCAGGACGAGGGAGGCTCCGAGGGCTGGTCCGATCGTTCGTGTGGCTCGCATGCGCTCCACTCTCTCACGCGTCCCTGACGATCCGGCGGTGTGACGACTGTCTCGGCTCCGGACCCTGCCCCAGGTGAACGACCGGTAACTAGACTCCGAGCGATCCAGCCGCGAGCGCCCAGGAGCCCCACATGCCCCGCCTCTGCCAGACCGACGGCCTCTCCGAGGACCAGTCCGAGATCCTGAAGGCCGTGCGCCAGTTCGTGGACGAGCAGATCATCCCGGTGGCGCAGGAGCTCGAGCACGCCGACGAGTACCCCACCGAGATCATCGAGGGCCTCAAGGAGCTCGGTGTCTTCGGCCTGACGATCCCCGAGGAGTTCGGCGGGCTGGGCGAGTCGCTGCTGACGTACGCGCTGGTGGTCGAGGAGATCGCGCGCGGGTGGATGAGCGTGTCGGGCGTGATCAACACCCACTTCATCGTCGCCTACATGCTGATCCAGCACGGCACGCAGGAGCAGAAGGAGAAGTACCTCCCCCGCATGGCGACCGGCGAGGTGCGCGGCGCGTTCTCGATGTCCGAGCCGGGCCTCGGGTCCGACGTGGCGGCGGTGTCGACGAAGGCCACGCGCGCCGACGACGGCTCCTACAGCATCACCGGGCAGAAGATGTGGCTGACCAACGGCGCCACCTCCACCCTGGTCGCGGTGCTGACGAAGACCGACGAGGGCGCGGAGTCGGTCTACAAGAACATGACGACGTTCCTGGTCGAGAAGGAGGCCGGGTTCGGCGAGACCGCCCAGGGCGTCACCGTGCCCGGCAAGATCGAGAAGATGGGCTACAAGGGCGTCGAGACGACCGAGCTCATCCTCGAGGGCCACCGGATCGCGGCCGACCAGGTCCTGGGCGGAGAGCCCGGCAAGGGCTTCTTCCAGATGATGGACGGCGTCGAGGTCGGGCGCGTCAACGTCGCCGCCCGTGCGTGCGGGCTGGCGTGGCGCGGCTTCGAGCTCGCCATCGCCTACGCCCAGCAGCGCAAGACCTTCGGCAAGGCCATCGCCGAGCACCAGGCGGTGCTGTTCCGGCTGGCGGAGATGGCCACCAAGGTCGAGGTCGCCCACACGATGATGGTCAAGGCCGCGCGGCTGAAGGACACCGGCCAGCGCATGGACGTCGAGGCCGGGATGGCCAAGATGGTGGCCTCGGAGTACGCCAACGAGGTCGTTGAGGACTCCTTCCGCATCCACGGCGGCTACGGCTACTCCAAGGAGTACGAGATCGAGCGGCTGATGCGCGAGGTCAAGTTCATGCTGATCGGCGAGGGCACCTCCGACATCCAGAAGATGATCATCGGCCGCAGCCTGCTCAAGGACTACCAGCTGCGTTGAGCGGGTGTCGTACGCCGCCCTCGCAGGACGACTTCGCGCCCGGGATCCCCGCTTCGCACCCCAGATCCCGGGTGCAAAGCGGGGTGGTCTCCGGATATCCGGTGACCACCCTCGGCGCGCCAGGGCGGAATCCAGCGGCGGGCACGCCCGGATCAAGCTGAGTCGCGGTCCGGGGCCAGGGTCAGCGCCCCGCGACCTCGGCCGCGGCGTCGGCGGCGGCCAGCGCCTCGCTGGCGGCCTCGACGACGTCGGGGGAGAGGACGTGCTCGATCGCGAGCGCCGAGGCGCCCAGCACGGCCGCCTCGCCGCCCGCGCGTGAGGTCACGATGCGCAGGTGCTCGGTCGCCAGCGGCAGCGAGCGGTGGTAGACCGACTCGCGGATCCCGGCCAGCAGGTGCTCGCCGGCACCCGCGACCTGGCCGCCGATGACGACCACCGACGGGTTGATCAGGTTGACCATCGTGGCGACGACCTCGCCGATGTCGCGGCCGGCCTGGCGGACCACGCCCATCGCGACGCGGCTGCCCGAGCGCACGAGCTCGACCACGTCGCCGCCCGTCTCGGCCTGCTCGCCCTGGGCGCGCACGGCCGCCGCGAGCGCGGGGCCGGCCGCCACGGCCTCGAGGCACCCGGAGTTGCCGCACCGGCACGGCACGTCGTCGGCGCCCGGCACCCGGACGTGGCCGAGGTCGCCGGCCGTGCCCTGGGCGCCGCGCTGCAGGACGCCGCCGGAGACGATGCCGGCGCCGATGCCGGTGGCGACCTTGATCAGCACGAGGTCGTCGACGTCGCGCAGGTGCCCGCGTCGCTCGCCGAGCGCCATGATGTTGACGTCGTTGTCGACCAGCACCGGGACGTCGTACTTCTCCTGGAGGTAGGCAGGCACGTCGAAGCGGTCCCACCCCGGCATGATCGGCGGGTTGATCGGGCGGCCGGTGGAGTGCTCGACGGGGCCGGGCAGCCCGATCCCGATGGCGGCGAGGTCCGTGACCGGGCGCTCGCTGGTCTCGAGGAGGTCGCGCACTGACTGGACCACCCAGGACAGGACCGCCTCGGGGCCGTCGGCGACGGCGATCTGCGTGTCGACCTCGCCGAGGATGGAGCCGTTGAGGTCCGTGAGCGCGGCCCGGGCGTGGGTGGCGCCGATGTCGACGCCGACGACGAGCTTGGCGGTGGGGTTGAGCGCGAAGAGGGCCGGCGGGCGGCCACCGGTCGACCGCGCGCCGCCGAAGGGCGCCACGAGACCGAGGCGCATGAGGGTGTCGATGCGTGCGGTGATCGTCGAGCGGGCCAGTCCCGTCGCCTCGGCCAGCTGGGCACGGGTCCAGGGCCTTCCGTCACGAAGGAGATCGAAAAGCTCACCGGTGCGCACGGGCGGAGTCAAGCACATGCATGACTTTGCACGCTAGAGGTAACACTTTTGGCAGGCGCTCGACAAAAGCCCGTGACGCGTGCCACAGTGTCGCCGTGCCTCCGATCAACCCCCCGAACAACCCGGCCGAGAGCGCCCTCGTCGCGACCGGGATGACCAAGAGCTTCTTCGGCAACACCGTGCTCGACGGCGTCGACCTGAGCCTGCGTGCGGGCGAGGTCCACGGCCTCGTCGGTGAGAACGGCGCCGGCAAGTCGACGCTCATGAAGATGCTGGCCGGGGTCTACACCCCCGACAGCGGCACGATCGTCGTGGGCGGCGAGCAGGTCTCGTTCAGCCACCCGGTCCAGGCGCAGCACGCCGGCGTGTCCACCGTCTTCCAGGAGTTCAACCTCCTCCTCGAGCGCACCATCGCCGAGAACATCTGGCTCGGCCGGGAGCCGCGCCGCTTCGGCCGGGTCGGTCCGGTCGACACCGCCCGGATGCGCCGCGACACCGAGGAGCTGCTGACCGGGCTCGGCGTGACGGGCCTCAAGGCCGGCACCCTCGTGCGCAGCCTCTCGGTCGCCGAGCAGCAGATCGTGGAGATCGCCAAGGCGGTGAGCTTCGACGCCAAGGTGATCCAGATGGACGAGCCCACCGCGGCGCTGGCCGACCACGAGGTGGAGCTCCTCTACTCGATCATCCGTCGCCTCACCGACCGCGGCGTCGCGATCGTCTACGTCTCGCACCGGCTGAAGGAGATCTTCGACCTCTGCTCGACGATCACCATCCTCAAGGACGGCCAGCACGTGGCCACCCGCCCGGCCGCCGAGCTGTCCGAGGCCGAGCTCGTGCGCCTGATGGTGGGCCGGCCGCTGACGACGTACTTCCCCGAGAAGCCCGCCGACGTCACCGTCGGCGACGTGCGGCTCGCGCTGTCCGGGGTCGGCAACGGCTACGTCGACGACGTGTCCCTCGAGGTCCGCGCCGGCGAGATCGTCGGCATCGCGGGGCTGCAGGGCTCGGGACGCACCGAGCTGCTCGAGACCGTCTTCGGCGTCCACCCCGTCTCGCGCGGCACCATCGCCCTCGACGGCTCGCCGCTCAAGGTCAGCAGCCCCCGCCAGGGCGTGCGCGCCCGGCTCGCCTTCATCACCGAGGACCGCAAGGCCAAGGGCCTCGCCCTCAACCAGTCGATCCTCGACAACGCCCTCGGGGTGGTGCGCGCGGTCTTCCCGCGCCGCACCGGCACGGCCCGGCGCGACATGCCCGGGGTGCTGTCCAACCTCGACGTCGCCGCGCACAGCCTGGGCCAGGAGGTCCAGTTCCTGTCCGGCGGCAACCAGCAGAAGGTCGTGCTGGCCCGCTGGCTGAGCATCGACCCGCTGGTCGTGCTGATGGACGAGCCCACCCGCGGCATCGACGTCGGCGCCAAGCACCGTGTCTACGAGCTGATGCGCGAGCTGAGCCGCCAGGGCGTCGCCGTGCTGATGGTCTCCAGCGAGCTCCCCGAGGTGATCGGCATGTCCGACCGGATCCTCGTGATGCGCGACGGCACCCTCGCCGGTGAGCTCCCGGCAGGTGCGACCGAGGAAGCCGTGCTGGCGATGGCCACCGGAGCAGCGAGCGAGGAAGCAGCATGAACGACACCCCACGACGTTCCCCGTCTCCCCCGCTGCGCTCCTCCGGCGACCAACGCCGCGGGGACCCCGAGAGCAGCGCCACGACCGACCGGACCCCGGAGCCGGCGAGCACCCCCGAGCGGGCCATGGGCGTCGAGCCCGGTGATTCCGTACGCCGACGGCGCGCCGCGCGACCGCGCGGGGCACGACAGCTCGACTCGACCGCCCTGATCTACCTCGTGCTGGTCGCCGTCGTCGCCGTGTCGGCGGTGCTCACCGGCATCGAGGGCCGCAACTTCTTCAGCCAGGGCAACATCTGGGCCGTCCTCACCGCGATGAGCGTGCTCGGCCTGATCGCGATCGGCCAGACGCTGGTCATCCTCGTGGGCAGCCTCGACCTCTCGGTGCCCTACGTCGTCAGCCTCGCGACGGTGATCGCCGCCGGCGGCATGAAGGGCCTCGACGGCAACATCCCTGCCGCGGTCTTCAACACCCTCGTGGTGTGCGCCGTCATCGGCCTCGTGATGGGGCTGCTGGTCAGCCTCCTGCACGTCCACGGCTTCATCGCCAGCCTCGGCATCGGCCTGGTCGTGAGCGGCTACCTCGGCACCAACTACCAGGGCAGCCACGGCGCTGCCGCACCCGACCTGAGGCTGCTGGGCCGCAGCGGGATCGTGGGATGGATCCCCACCGCGTTCCTCGTCCTGCTGGCCTGTGCGGTCCTGGTGACGCTCATGCTCCGCTACACCCGGCTGGGCCACCACGTCTACGCCATCGGCGGCAACCGCGACGTCGCCCGCATGTCGGGTGTGCGCATCGCGCTGCCCGTCGTCTCGGCCCACGTGCTCTGCTCGGTGCTGGCCGGCCTCGCCGCGCTCCTGCTGCTCTCACGCACCGGCGTCGGGTCGCCGACGATCGGGTCGCAGGGCCGCTACGACCTGCTGTCCATCGCGGCGGTCGTGCTCGGCGGCACCCTGCTCGCCGGCGGCAAGGGCAGCGTCGTCGGCACCATGGGCGGCGTCGCGATCTTCGCGGTCCTCGACAACGTCATGGGCGTCATGCAGGTCAACCCGTTCCTCAAGGACTTCGTCCGCGGCCTGGTGATCGTGCTGGCCGTCGCCGTCTACGCCCGCCGCAGCGTCGTACGACGTCCACCGCGCTTCGGTGCCTCCAGACCCGTCCTGCCCGTCCCGGCCGCGAAGGGCCCGTCCACGAAGGGGGAGCCCGCATGAGCGCCACCACCACCTCCGCCCCCAGCACGGCGGGCCGCACCCTCCCGCTCACCGACGGCTCGCTCGTCCAGCGGCTGCTGCGCGGCGCCGTCACCCCGGGCGGTGCGGTGTTCATCCTCGCCGCGATCCTCTTCATGGCCGTGGTGTGGGCGAACCCGTCGTTCGGCGACCCGCCGCAGCTGATCCGCTTCATCGGCCGCACCGCGCCGATCGCGATCGCGGCGATGGGCCAGTACTACGTGATCGTCTCCGGCGAGTTCGACCTCTCCATGGGCGCGGTCATCGCCACGCAGGTCGTCATCGCCGGCAACTACATCGGCGACGACGAGAGCCGGGTGCTCCCGGCCATCGCGCTGATGCTGCTCATCGGCGTGGTCGTCGGGCTGGTCAACGGCCTGGGCACCACGATCCTCCGGGTGCCGAGCTTCATCGTCACCCTCGGCACCATGCTGGCCCTCGGCGGGCTCGTCCGCTTCCTGACCGGTGGCGCCGCCACCGGCAACCCGGTCGACGCGTTCCGCGAGATCGGTCGCGGCGGCATCCAGGACGTGCCGGTCCTCGAGGTGCTGCCCTACCCCGTGATCATCCTCGTGGTCATCATGGTCGCCGGCGTGTGGCTGATGCGGTCGCCGTTCGGCCGCACGATCATCGCCACCGGCGACAACCCGGACGCCGCCAGCCTCGCCGGCGCCCACGTGTGGTGGGTCAAGACCCGGGCCTTCATCCTCTCGTCACTCTCCGCCACGGTCGCCGGCATCCTCCTCGTCGGCTACGCCGGCGTGCACCCCTCGGTGGGGGCCGGCTACGAGTTCCAGGCCATCACCGCCGTCGTGCTCGGCGGCGTGGTCCTCGGCGGTGGTCGGGGCTGGATCCTCTCCGCCGCGGCGGGCGCCTTCGCGCTCGAGCTGCTGTTCTCCTTCCTCAACTTCCAGGAGGTCGAATCCACCTGGAGGCCGACAGTCCAGGGCGTGATCATCATCCTCGCCGTCGCCGCTGCCGGTCGCGCCTGGTCCCTGGGCCGACGCCCCACTCGGACGTCACCACCCGCACCACCTGCTTCATCCGCTGCTCCATCCGCACCATCACCCACCACTGCCCGTCCGGGCACTGAAACAGGAGAAATCTGATGCGCCGAAAGATTCACCGCGCGCCGATGGCCGTGGCCTCGGCCCTGCTGCTCGGGGTGTTCGCCACGTCCTGCAGCACCGAGGACCCGACTGACTCGGCGTCGGGCGCCGACGAAAGCTCGGAGACGTCCGAGTCCGCCGACGCCTCGGAGGGCTCGGAGGAGGAGGGCGGCGACCAGGAGTGGTTCGACCAGGCCGTCTACGACGAGCAGTACGAGCAGCGCTCGGCCACCTTCGAGGGTGACCCCGAGACCCCGTGGCTGCAGTACATCGACGGGGAGATGACCGACACCGCCGACTACAAGTCCAACAAGGCGGGCAAGGCGTGCTTCGCCAACGCCTCGATCTCCAACCCGTGGCGCCAGACCGGCTGGATCACCATGAACCAGCAGCTCAAGGACCTGCAGGACAAGGGCGTCATCTCCGAGATGGAGACCCGCGACGCCGGTGACGACGACAACACCCAGATCGCCGACATCGACTACTTCATCTCCGAGGGCAACTGCGACGCCTTCATCATCTCGCCCAACTCCACCGCCGCCATGACCGACGCGGTCGAGCGTGCGTGCGAGACCGGCAAGCCCGTCGTGGTCTTCGACCGCGGCGTCGAGACCGACTGCGCCACCACCTTCATCCACCCGATCGGTGGCTTCGCGTGGGGCATCGACACCGCCGAGTTCCTCATCGACAACCTCGAGGAGGGCGACAAGGTCGTCGCGCTGCGCATCCTTCCCGGCGTCGACGTCCTCGAGCAGCGCTGGGCCGCGGCCGAGAAGCTCTTCGAGGAGAACGGCATCGAGGCGGTCGACTTCTTCACCGGCGCCGACCCGACCGAGATCAAGACCTTCATCACCGACGAGCTCAACAAGGGCGAGGTCCAGGGCGTGTGGATGGACGCCGGTGACGGTGCCGTCGCCGCCATCGAGGCCTTCGAGGACTTCGGTGCCGACCTGCCGGTCATGACCGGCGAGGACGAGATGAGCTTCCTGCGCAAGTGGGAGGAGACCGGTCTGACCGGCCTCGCGCCCGTCTACTCCAACTTCCAGTGGCGCACCCCGCTCCTCGCGCTCGAGAAGATCTGGGCCGGCGAGGAGGTCCCGAAGGAGTGGGTCCTCCCGCAGACCCCGATCACCGAGGACGAGCGTGGCGACTACCTCGAGGCCAACGACGGCATGCCCGACGGCCACTACGCCAAGTTCGGCGGCGAGGACCTTCCCGGCTACCCGGACGTCTGGCAGGAGCGCCAGATCCCCTGATCCGGCACTGAGACGGATCTGATCCACCCGTCGGTGGGCCGGGCTCGCGCCCGGCCCACCGACACCCATCCCGGCACCACTCCCTCCCCATCCCGCGCCCCGGAAGGACGGCTCCATGCGAGAGATCGGCGTCAACACGTGGGTCTGGACCTCCCCGCTCACCGACGCGGGCGCGGGTGACCTGCTGCACCGGATCGCCGGCATGGGCTTCGACGCCGTCGAGCTGCCCCTCGAGAACGCCGGCGACCTCACCGTCCCCGTCGTGTCCGACCTCCTCGCCGAGACCGGCCTGACACCGTGCGTCGTGGGGGCGATGGCGCCGGGCCGCGACCTGGTGGACGCCTCGTGCGTGGCCGACACCCAGGACTACCTGCGGGCCTGCATCGACCTCGCCGCCGGCATCGGCGCGCGGACGGTGTGCGGCCCGTTCTACGCCTCCACCGGCCGGGTCTGGCGCATGGACGCCGACCAGCGGAGCGCGGCGTACGACGACCTCCGCGCGCACCTCGCACCCGTGGTCGACCACGCGGTCGCGCAGGGCGTGCGTCTCGGGGTCGAGCCGCTCAACCGCTACGAGACCTCGCTCATCAACACCGTCGACCAGGCCCTCACCGCCCTCGAGCCGCTCCTCGGCGAGGGGCTGGGCCTGGCCCTCGACAGCTATCACCTCAACATCGAGGAGCGCTCCAGCGCGGACGCGGTCCGGGCCGCAGGTCAGCACCTGGCGCACGTCCAGGTCTGCGGCAGCGACCGTGGCGCACCCGGTGGCGACCAGACGGACTGGCAGGCCCTGGTCGCCGCGCTCGACGACGTGGGTTACGACGGCCCGCTCGTCATCGAGAGCTTCACGGCGGACAATGCCTCCATCGCCACGGCCGCCTCCATCTGGCGTCCACTGGCACCCACCCAGGACGAGCTCGCCCGAGACGGCTTGTCCTTCCTCCGGTCGCTCGCCTGAGCGACCGTCATCGCAAGTCAGGAGAATCACGTGACCAGCACACCCAGCGCCTCGGGCGCCGCCGGGTCCCCGGGAGTCGCCGTCATCGGCTACGCCTTCATGGGCAAGGCCCACTCCCACGCGTGGCGCAACGTCTCAGCGCTGCGCCCCGGCGCTCCCGGCGTACGCCGGCAGGTGCTGGTCGGTCGTGACGGCGAGGCCGTGGCGGCCGCGGCCGGTCAGTACGGCTGGGCCGAGTCGGCCACCGACTGGCGCGAGGTGCTCGACCGCGACGACATCGACATCGTCGACGTCTGCGTCCCGGGGCACCTGCACGCCGAGGTGGCGATCGCCGCGCTCGAGGCCGGCAAGCACGTCATCGCCGAAAAGCCGCTGGCCAACACCATGGCCGAGGCGGAGAAGATGGTCGCCACCGCACGGGCCGCCCGCGAGCGCGGCGTGCACTCGATGGTGGGCTTCAACTACCGCCGCGTCCCCGCGCTGGCGCTGGCCCGGCGTCACGTCGCGGAGGGCCGGCTCGGCCAGGTGCGGCAGGTGCGCGTCTCCTACCTGCAGGACTGGCTCGCCGACGACGCGGCCCCGATGACCTGGCGGCTGCGACGCGAGCTGGCCGGGTCGGGCGCGCTGGGCGACCTCGCCTCCCACGCCATCGACCAGGTGCGCTTCCTGCTCGGCCAGGAGCTCACCGCCGTCAACGCGACGACCCACACCTTCGTGCCGCAGCGCACCGGAGCCGACGGCCCCGAGGAGGTCACCGTCGACGACGCCGCGTGGGGCACCCTGCGCACCGACGGCGGCGCCGTGGTCAGCCTCGAGGTCACCCGCATGGCGACCGCCCGCAAGAACGCCCTCGGCATCGAGGTCTACGGCAGCGAGGGCGCCCTGCGCTTCGACCTCGAGTCGCTCAACCACCTCGACGTGTGCCTCGACGGCGCCGACAGCTTCACCCGCCAGCTCGTCACCGAGCACCACGACCCCTACATCGACGGCTGGTGGCCGCCGGGGCACGTCCTCGGCTGGGACGCCACCTTCACCAACCAGGCCGCCGACTTCCTCACCGCGCTCGCCGCCGGCGAGGAGCCGACGCCGTCGTTCGAGGACGGCCTCGCCGTCCAGCGGGTGCTCGCCGCGATCGAGGCCAGCTCCGCCCGCGGTGGCAGCTGCGTCGAGGTCGACCGGGGACCCGCCTGACGGGCCGGCCGTTCCGCGAGCAGTCGGAGGGCTGACGCCCCTAGACTCCGGTCATGGACGGGTTGCGGGCACGCGACGCCGACCGCGACCGGTTCGTCGAGCTGATCGAGGCGGCGTACGTCGACGGCCAGCTGGGGGCGGAGGACCGCGAGCTGCGGGTCTCGCGCGCGCTCTCGGCGGAGACCGTCGACGAGCTGCGCGCGCTGACGCGCGACCTGCAGGTGCCGGCCGGCGCGGTCGCGCGCGACGTCGCGGCGCCCCCGACCGCCCGGCCGCGGCTCACCGTCCAGCTCGTCGCGTTCCTCGCGCTGGTGGCCCTGCTGGGGCTGGGGGCGGTCTCGCTGGTGCTCACCGGGGAGAGTGACTCGGCGACCTCGAGCGGGGTCGCGGTCGAGGTGGAGTCGGCGCCGGCGGAGCCCCAGGTCGCCACCGCGACGCCGTTCCGCATGGAGCCGGACCGGGTGCGCGCCTTCGTGCGGGCCTACGAGGAGGAGTTCGGCACCACCGAGGCCTTCGAGGTGGGCTTCCACCCCGAGCGCGTGCAGGCGCAGGTGCCCGTGCGCGGCACCCGGCCCAGGATGGAGCGCTGGACCTGGGACGGCACGTGGAGCCGTCTCACCGAGGCCCGCGCCGTGGTCGGGCCCTACCGGCGGGTCGACGTGCAGGCGATCGACGTGCGCCGCCTCTTCGCCAACATCGCCACGGCCCGCAGGACGCTGCAGGTGGAGGACGGCCGGTTCTCCCACGCGCTCCTGCTCCGGTGGGACGACGGAGGCGCCGAGCTCAACATCTACGTCAGCAACGACTACGACGAGACCGGCCACCTCAGCACGACGCCGGCAGGGCAGGTCGTGCGCAGCCACCCCTACGAGTCCTGAGCCGCCTGTGACAGAGCCCACGTGACCACGTCGGCCCGGGTGGGCGCGGCTGCGGCACGATGTCGGCCATGAAGACCAACGCCGGCAACTTCTTCGAGGACTTCACCGTCGGGCAGGTGATCGAGCACGCCACCCCGCGCACGATCACCGAGGGCGACCGGGCGCTCTACGGCGCGATCTACCCGACCCGCTTCGCGGTCCCGTCCTCCGCGGAGTTCGCCGCGTCCGTCGGGCTGGCGCCGCACCCGGTGGAGGAGCTGATCGCCTTCCACGTCGCCTTCGGCAAGACCGTCCCCGACGTCTCGCTCAACGCGGTGGCCAACCTCGGCTACGCCGAATGCCGCTTCCACGTGCCGGTCGTGCCCGGCGACACCCTGCGCACCCGCTCGGAGGTCATCGGGCTCAAGGAGAACTCCAACGGCCGCACGGGCGTCGTGTGGGTGCGCTCCACCGCGACCAACCAGCGCGGGGAGGTCGCCATCAACTGGGCACGCTGGGTGATGGTGCACAAGCGGTCCGCCGAGTCGCCGGCGCCGGAGACCGTCGTACCGACCCTCGCGGACGTCGTCGTGCCCGGCGACCTCGTCGTGCCCGCGGGCCTCGACCTCACGTCGTACGACGTCGTGGCCGCGGGTGGGCCGCACCGGCTCGGCGACTACGAGGTGGGGGAGCGGATCGACCACGTCGACGGCGTGACCCTCACCGACGCCGAGCACATGATGGCCACCCGGCTCTGGCAGAACACCGCCAAGGTGCACTTCAACACCGACGCCCGCCCCGACGGGCGGCGTCTCGTCTACGGCGGCCACGTCATCTCGCTCGCGCGGGCCCTGTCGTTCAACGGCCTGGCCAACGCCCAGCTCGTCGCCGCGATCAACGCCGGTGCCCACGTCGCGCCCGCCTTCGCCGGTGACACGGTCCACGCCTGGTCGGAGGTGCTCGACAGCGCCGAGCTCGACGCACCCGGCGTGGGCGCGCTGCGGCTGCGGCTGGTGGCGACGAAGGGGCGCGACGAGGCGATGACGCTGCGCGGCGACGACGGGAAGTACGCCGACGGGGTGCTGCTCGACCTGGACTACTGGGCGCTCGTCCCGCGCTGACCCGCGAGCAGGTGCTCGGCGACCGCGGCCAGGGCCTCGTCGAGGGTCCCGACCGGGGCGAGGCCGAGCCGGGACGCCACCGTCCGGGCCGCGGCGAGCAGCTCATCGTCGGTCGCGTCGTCGGGGGTGCGCCCCTCCCGTGGCGGTGCCGGCAGCAGGTCGTCGAGGTCGCCCACGACGTCGTAGGCACGCGTGCTCAGGGCGGCGACGGTCGCTGCTGACCGCTCGTGCACCCAGGCGTGGTGGCGGGCGGGGAGGACGAAGGGCTCCCGGTGCGCCGAGCCGGCCAGCACCTCGGGCACGAACGTGCCCTTCACGTGGCGGGTCAGGGCGGGCGTACGCCGGGGGCGGGGCACGCGCTCGTTGATCCGCCGCAGGACCTCCGCCTCGACGAGGCCGAGCGAGTCGTTGGGGCGGCGGGCCTCGGTGTCGAGGCCGGTCACGTCGAGGCCGAGCACCGAGGCGGTGCGCAGCCAGAGCTCGTCGCGCGGTGCCCCGGCGGGAGGGACGACCACCAGGTGGGTGCGCCCCTCGGCGAGGCCCGCCGACCAGAGCGTGAGGATCGCCGGCACGTCGTGGTAGCGCCAGAACTTCTGGTCGCCCTCGCTGCGTCGCACGGTGGCGAGGAAGCGGCGGTAGGGCTGCCGTGCGCCCATCTTGACCCGCTGCTGCCACGCCGAGGGCAGGACGCGGCCCAGGTCGCGGGCCGTGAGGACGACGTGCACCTCGTCGGCGGCACCCGCGAGGTCGGCGAGCGCGGCTGCGGCCGCCTCGGCGGGGGAGTCGGAGAAGTGCTCGTTGGTGAGCAGGACGTCGCCCGGCCAGGCCCGGGTCTCCTCGACGAGCCGGTGCCAGGCGTCGCGCTCGTGGTCGGCGAGGGTCTCGACGACGGCGGTCATCCCCTTGACGACCGCCGCGGCGGCGAAGTGGTCGCGGCGCCGGCCCGGCAGCAGCAGCCCACGACCGCGGAGCTCGTCGCTGTGCCGCCACCACAGGTCCTGCAGGAAGGAGGTCCCCGACTTGGCCGTGCCGACGTGGAGGAACACGCGGCGAGCCATGCGGGTGACCCTACTGGAGCGCGGCAGACTCGCTCCGTGACCTGGGACCCGACCTTCTTCTACGACACCTACCCGCGCCTCGAGCCCGCCTTCGCGGCGCGCCTCGACGAGAGCCTCGGCCCGCGCGACCCGTCGGTGCTCCTCCAGGTCGTCCGCGAGCTCGGCCTGCCCCCCGACAGCAGGGTCGTCGACGTGGGGTGCGGCGAGGGCGCCCACGCCGTGCGGCTCGCGACCCACTTCGGCTTCCGCGTGCTGGGCATCGACCCGGTGCAGCGCCACCTCGACCTCGCTCGCGCCGCCCGACGCGACCTCGTGCCCGACATCGCCTCGCGCCTCGCGTTCGAGCGCGGCACCGCCACGCACGTGCCCGCGGTGGACGCCTCGCTCGACCTGGTCTGGTGCCGCGACGTCATGGTCCACGTCGAGCGCCCCGACGACGCCTTCGCGGAGTTCGCCCGCGTGCTCCGGCCGGGCGGCCACGTCGTCGCCTTCCAGGCCGTCGCCACCGACCTCCTCGGTGCGGACGAGGCCGACTGGCTCTTCGACGTCATGGGAGTGGTCCCGACCTCCGCCGACCCGCGGGTGATCGACGACGCCATCGCCCGGTCGGGGCTGGAGGTCGTCGACACCATCGACCTGTCCACCGAGTGGGGGGAGTGGTCGCAGGAGCAGGACGGCGACGGCGGACGCGCGCTCCTGCACCTGGCGCGGCTGCTGCGCGACCCGGGGCGCTACCGGGCCGAGTTCGGCGACGCGGCCTACGACGTGATGCTCGGCGACTGTCGCTGGCAGGTCTACCGGACGATGGGCAAGCTCGGCGCGCGGATCGACGTGCTGCGGAGGCGTTAACCGCTCGACCCCGCCGGAGGCGTTTGGCAGGCTGGGCCCCGTACCGTCATCGACGAGGAGGACCTCATGGCTGATCAGGACCCCAACGCAGACATCAAGGCGAAGATGCGGGAGGCCCTCGATCGCAAGAAGGGCCACGACCACCCCGACGACCGGGCCGGCTCGCGCGAGAAGGCCCACGGCTCCGAGGTCAACGACAAGAACGTCGCCAAGCCGATGCACCGCCGCAAGGCAGGCGGAGGCGGCGTCTGAGCGTCTGAGCCGTCACCGACGCGCGCCGGCGGGCACCTCGTCCGCCGGCGCGAGCGTCCACCGGCAGCCGCGTCCGGCGCCCATGGCAGACTCGCGGCATGTCCTCCACTGGTCCCGAGCTCTGGGTGGTCCGGCACGGCGAGACGGAGTGGAGCCGCGACGGCAGGCACACCTCCGTCACCGACCTCCCGCTCACCGAGTCCGGCGAGGAGGCGGCCACGGCGCTGGCGTCCCGCCTGGCCGACGTGGAGTTCGACCTGGTGCTGACCAGTCCGCGCCGGCGCGCGCGTCGTACGGCCGAGCTGGCCGGGTTCCCCGACGCCGACGTCGACGACGACCTCGTCGAGTGGGCCTACGGCGACTACGAGGGCGTGACCACCGCGGAGATCCGCGAGGACGTGCCGGGCTGGACGGTCTGGACTCACCCCACCCCCGGCGGCGAGACGCCCGACGACGTGTCCACCCGGCTCGACCGCGTCGTGCGGCGCACCCGTGAGCACGACCGCTCGCTCGTCTTCGCCCACGGCCACTCGCTCCGCGTCCTGACGGCGCGGTGGCTGGAGCAGACGGCCGCCGAGGGACGCTTCTTCAAGCTCGACACCGCGACCGTCTCGGTGCTCGGCTACGAGCGCGAGCACCCCGCCCTGCTGACCTGGAACAGCTGACGTGCGGATCGACCTCCACACGCACTCCTCGGCCAGCGACGGCACCGACACCCCCGGCGACCTGGTCCGCGAGGCCGCGTCCGCCGGCCTCGACGTCGTCGCCCTCACCGACCACGACGCCATGTCGGGGTGGGCGGAGGCCCGCGAGGTCGCCGACGAGGTCGGGATCACGCTCGTGCCCGGGCTGGAGATCAGCACCCGCCACGGCCACCGGGGCGTCCACCTGCTCGGCTACCTGCCCGACCCGACCGACCCCGCGCTGGCGCTCGAGCTCGACCGGATCCTCGAGGGCCGCACGGCGCGCACGCCCGCCATCGTCGCGGCCCTCCGCGCCCACGGCGTCGACATCACCGAGGACGACGTACGACGCGAGTCAGGCGGGTCCGTGGCCGCCGGCCGCCCGCACGTGGCCGACGCGCTCGCGCGGCTCGGCGTGGTCCGCGACCGGACCGAGGCGTTCGCGACCCTCCTGAGCCCCGGGCAGCCGGGCTACGTCAACCGCTACGCCTCGGCGCTCGAGGACATGATCCCCCTGCTCGTCGGCGCCGGAGGCGTCGCCGTGCTCGCGCACCCGTGGGGCCGCGGCAGCCGGTCGGTGCTGTCCGCGGAGGCCCTCGCCGGCCTGAAGGACCTCGGGCTCGCCGGGATCGAGGTCGACCACCAGGACCACTCCGCCGCCGACCGCGCCGAGCTGCGCGGCATCGCGGCCGACCTCGACCTCGTGGTGACCGGCAGCAGCGACCACCACGGCCTCGGCAAGGTCGACCACGACCTGGGGGTCAACACGACCGACCCCGAGCAGTACGACCGCCTCCTGTCCCTCGCCCGCAACCCCCTCGATGGCTGAGCTGCCCGACCGCGTCCTGCTCTACGGCGTCACCGGGAGCGGCAAGTCGACCGCCGCGCTGGCCGTCGGCGCCCGGTCCGGCCACCCGGTGACGCTCGTCGACGAGCTCACCTGGCTGCCCGGCTGGGTGTCCGTCGACGGCGACGAGCAGCGCCGGCTCATCGGCGAGGTCGTGGCGGGGGAGCGATGGGTCCTCGACTCGGCGTACGGCGCCTGGCTCGACCTGGTGCTCCCGCGCGCGCAGCTCGTGGTCGGGCTCGACTACCCGCGCTGGCTCTCGCTCGGCCGGCTGGTGCGGAGGACGGTCTCGGCGGCCATCACGAAGGAGCCCCGCTGCAACGGCAACGTCGAGACGTGGCGGGCCATCGTGCGCCGGGACTCGATCCTCGTGTGGCACTTCCGGTCCTTCGCCCGCAAGCGCGCCCGCATGCGGAGCTGGGCCGCCTCGCCTGACGGGCCGGCCGTGCTGCTCTTCCGCCGGCCGCGGGACCTGGAGGCGTGGATCGCGACGCTGGGGCCCGCGCCGGCCGAGCGGTCCTGAGGGGTCAGTGCCCCTCGCCCTACTGGGTGCCGGTCACTGACTCGACGGGCTCGTCGCAGAGCGGGGAGACTCGTCGTGACATGTCGAGGAGGATCATCCCCAGTGGGGGCTGACCCGCGAGCCGAGCGGGCAGATCCACGACCGGCATTCAGCGGCGTCCCATCGACTGCGTCATCCGCAGGACGCGGTTGGGGATGACCGCCGTCAGCGCCCGGATGGCCTTGTACTGCGCGCCGGGGATGGAGTAGGCGCGGCCCTTGTCGAAGTCTTCGAGCGAGGTGCGCACGAGGAACTCGACGTCGAGCCACATGAAGCCCTCGCCGCGCTTGACCTCCATCCGCTGGTGGAACTCGGTCTTGGTGAAGCCCGGGCACAGGGCCATCACCTTCACGCCGCGCGAGCCGTACTCCAAGTGGGCCCACTCACTGAAGCTGTTGACCCACGCCTTCGACGCGGAGTAGGTGCCGCGGCGGAGGAAGGCGGCGACGCTGGAGACGTTGATGATGCCGCCGTGACCGCGCTCGGCCATGGCGCCGAGGGCGGCGTGGCTCAGCCGCATCACGGCGGTGACGAGCACCTCGAGCATCGCGGTCTCATCGTCGACCGAGTTGTCGAGGAAGCGCTTCTTGAGCCCGAAGCCCGCGTTGTTGACCAGCAGGTCCACGGGACGGTCGCGGTCGGCGAGACGGGCCTCGACGGTGGCCAGCTGCGCGCGGTCGGTCAGGTCGGCGACCAGCACCTCGACCTCCACCCCGTGCGCTCGGCGCAGGTCCTCGGCGACCTGCTCGAGGCGGGCGGAGTCGCGCGCCACCAGGACGAGGTCGTCGCCGCGGGCGGCGAGCTGGACGGCGTACTCGTGGCCGATGCCGGCGGTCGCGCCGGTGATGAGTGAGGTGGTCATGCAGGACAGCATTTCAGGACCCGACGAACGCCCGCGAGGCCGTCCGGCACAATGGCCGGCAATGAGCACCAAGAGCCGGGGAGCGGCCCCCGTCACGCTGGCCGTCGCCAATCAGAAGGGCGGGGTCGCCAAGACCACGTCCGTCGCCTCGATCGGTGCCGCGCTGGCCGAGCTCGGGCACCGCGTGCTGCTGGTCGACCTCGACCCGCAGGCGTGCCTCACCTTCTCCCTCGGCATCGACCCCGAGGACCTCGACATCTCGGTGCACCACGTGCTGACCCAGGGGGTCGACCCCATCGAGGTCATCATCGAGACCGAGGACGGCGTCGACGTGCTGCCGGCCACGATCGAGCTGGCCCGTGCCGAGGCCGACCTGCTGACCCGCACCGGGCGTGAGCACGTCATCAAGGGCGCGCTCGAGCAGCTCGCCGAGGACCTGGAGGACTCCGAGGTCGGGGCCTACGACTGGGTGCTCCTCGACTGCCCGCCCTCGCTCGGGGTGCTGACGGTCGCCGCCCTCACGGCCGCCGACGGCGTGCTCGTGCCGCTGCAGTGCGAGACGCTCTCGCACCGGGGCGTGGGCCAGCTGCTCGACACCGTCCACGACGTACGCCGCTTCACCAACCGCGGGCTCGAGGTGTGGGGCGTGCTGCCGACGCTCTACGACGGCCGCACCAACCACGCCCGCACCGTGCTGGAGACGATCAGCGACACCTACGACCTCGAGGTCGTCGAGCCGCCGATCCCCAAGACGATCAAATTCGCCGAGGCCCCGGCGGCCGGCCGGTCGATCCTGTCCACCAGCCGCAGCAGCAAGGGTGCCGCCGCCTACCGCGAGGTCGCCCAGAACCTCGTCGAGCGGGCCTCCCGCCCCAAGACCAGGACGAAGAAGCCCGCTCGCGCGAGGAAGTGACGGGTCAGGCCTTGGGGGCCTCGACCGACTGACCGCCACGGGTGCGCCGGCGGTTGCGGTTGCGACGGCGGGGGGCGTCGCCGGACTTCTCGGACGTCGAGGCGTCGGCGCGCTCCGAGCGGCCCGAGTCGGACCGGCCCGAGCCCGAGCGGTCCGAGCCGGAGCGCCGCTCGCGCGGGGCGCGCTCCTTCTTCTCGACCGGGGCGGGGTCGACGATGCGGCCCTTCGTGCCGGCCGGGATGCCCTGGTCGTGGAAGAGGTGCTCGGAGGTGGAGTAGGTCTCCTGCGGCTCGTCGAAGGGCAGGTCGAGCGCCTTGTTGATCATCTTCCAGCGGTGCAGGTCGGCCCAGTCGACGAAGGTGATCGCCGTGCCGGTGGCGCCGGCGCGACCGGTGCGGCCGATGCGGTGGACGTAGGTCTTGTCGTCCTCGGGGCAGGTGTAGTTGATGACGTGGGAGACGCCGCGCACGTCGATGCCGCGGGCCGCGACGTCGGTGCAGACGAGGACCTTGATCTTGTCCTCGCGGAAGCGGGCGAGCGCCTTCTCGCGCGCGACCTGCGCCATGTCGCCGTGGAGCGGGGAGGCGTTGAAGCCGCGCTCCTGCAGGTCCTCGGCGATGCGCTGGGACTGACGCTTGGTGCGGGTGAAGACGATCATCTTCTCGGCGTCCTCGGCCTGCAGGATGCGGCCGATGATCTCGGGCTTGTCGAGGTCGTGGGCCTGGTAGATGAACTGCGCGGTCGCGGGCACCATCGTGGTGTCGTACGACGACTCGGCGCGGATGTTCATCGGGTGGCGCATGTGGGTGCGGGCCAGCGCGACGATGGCCGCGGGCATGGTCGCCGAGAACAGCATCGTCTGGCGGGTCTCCGGCGTCTTCGACAGCAGCGTGATGACGTCGGGCAGGAAGCCGAGGTCGAGCATCTCGTCGGCCTCGTCGAGCACGAGCGCGTGCACGTGCGACAGGTCGAGCGCGCGACGGTTGGCCAGGTCGATGAGGCGGCCGGGCGTGCCGACGACGATGTCGACGCCCGTCTCGAGGGCCTCGAGCTGGGTGTCGTAGCCGACGCCGCCGTAGACGGTGAGGACGCGCAGCCCCATGTCCTTGCTGGCCAGGTGGAGGTCGTTGGACACCTGGAGCGCGAGCTCGCGGGTGGGGGCGACGATCAGGGCCTGCGGCTTGCCCTGCGGCAGGTCGGCGTAGGCCGGGTTGCTGGGCGCGATGGAGCGCTGCAGGACGGGGATGCCGAAGGCCAGGGTCTTGCCGGTGCCGGTGCGCGCCTGGCCGATGAGGTCGGTGCCGAGCAGGGCGACCGAGAGGGTCATCTCCTGGATGGCGAAGGGGGTGGTGATGCCGGCGCGCTCGAGCGCGTCGCAGATCTCGGGCAGTACGCCCATGTCACGGAAGGTGGTCACGAGGTGGTGTCGCTCTCTGCTGAGTCGGATGTCCCACGCGTATGCGGTCAGCCCACTCGAAAGGCCCTGGCGGGCAAGTGCCGACCGCGCACATACAGGCGGCCACCGGCAGGTGCGTCGGCGGCTCGGTCACCATGATGCTATCGCTAGGCTGCGAACATGACGGAATCGCCCGACGAGGACTACCGCCGCGCCGCCGTCGACCTCCTCGCGGCCATCGCCTACGGCGAGCTGTCGGCGTTCGAGCGCCTCGTCGAGGACGCGAAGATGGCCCCCGGGATCGACGACAAGATCGCGATCGGGGCGATGGCCACCGCCGAGTTCGCCCACCTGCAGAAGCTCGTCGCCCGCCTCGAGCAGCTCGGCGCCGACCCGGCCGAGGCGATGCAGGTCTTCCGGCCCAGCTTCGACAGCTTCCACGCCCACACCGCGCCCTCCGACTACTACGAGGGCCTGATCAAGGCCTACGTCGGCGACGGGCTCGCCGCCGACTTCTACCGCGAGATCGCGGCCTACCTCGACGCCGAGACCCGCGAGGTCATCATCGCCTCGCTCGAGGACTCCGGGCAGACCGCCTTCATCGTGGAGCGGGTGCGCGCCGGCATCGCCGAGGACCACCGGCTCGGTGGACGGCTGGCCCTGTGGGGGCGCCGGCTGATGGGGGAGGCCCTCACGCAGGCCCAGCGCGTCGCCGGCGACCGTGACTCGCTCACCGCCCTGCTGGCCGGGGGAGTCGACCGACCGGGGCTCGACCTGGCCGCGCTCGGGCGGATGTTCGCCCGGCTGACCGAGCTGCACGCCGACCGGATGGCCCGGCTCGGCCTCGAGGCCTGAGCCCGGCCCCGAGGCTGGACGTCCCGCAGACGTGACGAGGCCCCGCATCCGGCGGATGCGGGGCCTCGTGCTGTCGTGCGGGTCGTGTCAGAGCCGCGTGCGGTTGCCGGTGTTGCGACCGGTCACCGTCGAGGCGATCACGACCAGGACGGCCGCGGTCAGGACCGCGACGATCCAGCGGACCCAGTCGACACCGCCCGAGCCGTCGCCGCCGAACAGGGAGTAGATCCAGTAGCCCAGCAGCACGCCGCCGATGCCGCACAGGATCGTGAGCCAGATGGGGATGTTGTCCTTGTCGCCGGGGGCGACGAGCTTTCCGAGCAGACCGATGATCGCTCCGATGATGAGGAGGACGATGAGATCTACGACCATGATGGGCCACCTTTCGTTGTCACGAGCTCGTGACGGGAGTGCCGGCAGTGCGTGCCGACTCGCTCATCATGTTCCCCCCCGGGGCCCCGGATCAATCTGGCGCGCCCCTAGGGATGGGGCGTCGTCACCCCCTGCGGTGGGCGCCTCAGCGGAAGCCGACGGTGCTGGAGCTCGGCGAGCCGAGCTCGACGTAGGCGATCTTGTCCGCGGGCACGACCACCGAGCGGCCCTTGGTGTCGGACAGCCGGAGCACGCCGCCACCGGACAGCGCCTCGGTCAGGCGGGTCTCGATGTCCTCGGGCGTGCTGTCGGTGTCGAGCACCAGCTCGCGCTGCGCGTGCTGCACGCCGATCTTGACCTCCACGATGTTGCTCCTCAGCTCAGGGGTGTTGGGTGACGTGTCGATGATGCCGGGTCAGTGGTCGTCGGTCATCGGGTAGCCCCGGATGCCGCGCCAGGCCAGGCCGGCGATCAGCGTCGCCGCGTCGTCCTGGGCGATCTGGCCGCCGCCCGCGAGCCAGAACCGTGCGGAAACCTGCGCCATTCCCACGAGCGACACCGCGAGCAGCTCGGAGGCCTCGTCGGGCAGGCCCGTGTCGGTGCGGATGACGTCGGCGATCATCGACGCGCACTCGGTGGTCACCCGGTCCACGCGCTCGCGCACGTCGGGCTCGCTGGTGAGGTCGGACTCGAAGACCAGCCGGAACGCGCCCTCCTCGGAGGCGACGTAGCTGTAGAACACCCTCATCGTCGCCGTGACGCGGTCCCGGTTGTCGGTGGTGGAGGCCAGCGCCTCGCGGCAGTTGTCGATGATCAGGTCGCAGGAGGTGTCGAGCAGCGCCAGGTAGAGGTCGAGCTTGCCGGGGAAGTGCTGGTAGAGCACGGGCTTGGACACCCCGGCGCGGTCGGCGATGTCGTCCATCGCGGCCGCGTGGTAGCCCTGGGCCACGAAGACCTCGAGCGCCGACTCGAGCAGCTGCACGCGACGCTCGCGCCGCGGCATCCGGCCGCCGCGCGGTCGTGGGTGGACGCCTTCGGACGTGGTGTCGGTGCTGCCTGCGGTCACGTCGTGCTCCTGTTGCCGGGGGTGAGCGGGAGTGGTGCTCGGGCCCTGCGACCCGGAGGTACTGCCGGGTAGGGCCACCGCGAGCCTATCCGCAGCCGGACACGCGAGGAGGGACCCCGGTCGTGCCGGAGTCCCTCCCGCGTGTGCCGAGCCGATCGGACGACCGGCTCAGGGTGACCGCCTCAGTAGGTGACGTCCACGAGCATGGTGCGGCTGGTGGCGTCCACGCTGGTGACCGTGGCCTTCACGCCCTCCCCGGCGACCTTCACCGAGTTCTGCGGGTTGTCGGCCTCGTCGTAGTAGGTCGAGACCAGGGTGTCGTCGAAGGTGGCCTGCTGCTTCACGACGCCCGAGCAGGTCTCGAGCGTCGTGTAGCCCTCGGCGTTGTCGGCCGCGACCTGCTTGTGCAGGCAGGTCCGGTCGATCGTGTCGAGGCCGAAGGTGGCGTCGAACGGCTCGCGGCGGTTGGTCGGGCTGGTGCCGTCGCTGTAGGTGAACGAGTCGGGCGTGGCGTCGACCGGCAGGGCGTAGCCCGAGCCCGGGTGCACCGACGTGTTGTTGTCGGCCGTGGTCGGGTCGACCAGCCACACGAGCATGCCGTCCTGGAAGTCGAAGAACTCCACCCAGTTGGGCCGGGTGACGCCCTCGGAGAAGTTGTACGGGCCCTCCGCCAGGGTGGCGTCGTAGCCGACGTACTGCCGGTTCTCGATGAGGTAGTAGCGGTTGTCCGACACCGTCTCGGTGCCGGTCGAGCGCTTCCAGCCCTTCGCGGTCCAGCCCGGCGCCTCGGTCTCGACGTCGTCGGTGAACGTGGTCCGGTCGGCCTTCACCGAGATGTTGTCGAGGAACGCACCGGCCTCGTTGACGCCGCCGTCGGTGGCGTAGCGGAACCGGAACTTCGTGGCCTGGCCGGCCGGCTTGTAGCTGAAGCGAAGGCCGCCCCAGCGGGTCTTGGAACCGGTGAGGCCGCGACCGATCGTGGTCCACGTGCTGCCGCCGTCGGTGGAGTACTGGGCGTAGAGGAAGTCGTAGCCCTGCTCGATGTCGTACCAGGCGTCGGCGGTGACGGTGACCGAGCTGGCAGCGGGCACGTCGCGGGTCAGCGTGTTGCGCAGCTCGTCGCCGCGACCGGACCACCAGGCGTAGTCACCACCGGGGATGTCGACCTGGGCCTGCGTGGTCGTGGCCGTGGGCAGGTTGACCTTGACCGCCTGGTAGGCGCCGTCGACCTGCTTCTCCGACGGGCTGAGCGCGATGCTGCGGGTGCCCTCGCCCTTGTCGACCTCGGTGTACTTCAGCCAGCCGAGGAAGAGCTTCTCCTCCGGGCCGAAGCTGCCCGGGTGGGTGCCGATGCCCTCGTCCGCGCCGCCGTGGCCGAGCCACGAGCCGGACGACATCGTGGTCCAGAACGACGAGCCGTTGTCGCCGCCGTTGGTGTCGTAGAAGTCGGGCAGGCCGAGGTCGTGGCCGTACTCGTGGGCGAAGACGCCCAGGCCGCCGTTCTCGGGCTCGACGGTGTAGTCGCCGATGAAGTAGTCGGTGTCGCCGATCCGGGCGCCGCCGTTGAGGTTGGGCGTGCCGCCGACCGACGGGCCCTCGGACCCGGCCGTGGTCGGGTAGGCGTACCAGCGGTGCGACCAGATCGCGTCCGGGTCGGCGCCGGCCTCCTCGCCCTCGCCCGCGTGGACGGCCTGGAAGTGGTCGATGTAGCCGTCCGGCTCGTCGAAGTCGCCGTCCTCGTCGAAGTCGTAGCGGTCCCAGACGTCGAACTGGGCGAGGTAGTCGTTGAGCTCCGCGGTGCTCTTGCCGGACGAGGTCGCCCAGGCGTCCGCGGTGTCGTCGATGAAGGACCACGAGCCGCCGTCGTCCTCGACCGCGTTGTCGCCGTACGTCGACGCGTTGCCGGGGACGGTCACCCAGTCCTCCGTGGTCACGTCGACGCTGTAGGCGCCGCTGGACTGGGCCTCGTAGAAGCTCTTCATCGACTCGCCGGAGCCGTTGAAGAGCTCGTCGTAGTAGGCCTTGTCGTAGGACTCCTCCCACGTCGTGGAGTTGTCCTGGGTGCGGTCGGGCCTCGGGATCTCGTTGTGCACCGGGCCGGGCGTCAGGCCGAGCTTCTTCGAGCCCTCGGTGCCGAACTCCGAGAGGATCGTCCAGATCTTGTCGGTGCCGGTCTCGCCGAGCTCGACGAACTCGCCGTCGGCGACCTCGACGACCTGGCTGCCGTCAGCCTGGGTGCGGGCCTCGGCCGATCCGTTCTCGACCATCGCGCGAGCCTTAGCCTTGAGGCGGGCCTGCTTCCTGATCTGCGGCGACGTGCGGTTGTCGGGCTTGGCCCGGACCTGCTCCGAGGACGCCGGTGCGCCGTCGGAGGGGACTGCTGCCGCAGGGAGGGCGGCCACGCCGAGGGCGAGGCACGCCGTGCCGGCCACGAGGCCGGGGAGTGACTTCTTCTTCACAGGGAGTTCTCCGTGTTCCGAGAGGTGGGGGGATGGTGGTGCACGACCCAGGAGAGCCACCGGAGTGGCCCCCGAGGGTCACCAGCGGGCTACTCCACCCCACGCGACGCGGGTCTGGCAAGGAAAACTTTCGCGTTCCACCCCAGAGGCCGAAGATGCTGCGGCGGCAGCACGCGGGACCGGGCGGCCGAGTCCGGATCGCGGGACCGGTCGGGCCCGGCCTCGGGTCGGAGGGACCATGGCGGGGAACAGAGCCGGCCGAGCGACGGTTGTGCCTGGTCCGAAGTCCGTCACGAAGGAGTCACCGTGTCGTCCAACCAGTCCGGAGTGGCCGCGCTCGTCGAGCCGGCCGCCGAGCTCACCACCGACGAGGTGCGCCGCTACAGCCGCCACCTGATCATCCCCGACGTGGGCATGGCCGGGCAGAAGCGGCTGAAGAACGCCAAGGTGCTCGTCATCGGTGCCGGCGGCCTGGGCTCGCCCGCCCTGCTCTACCTGGCCGCGGCCGGCGTCGGCACGCTCGGCATCGCGGAGTTCGACGAGGTCGACGAGTCCAACCTGCAGCGCCAGATCATCCACGGCATGTCCGACATCGGCCGCTCGAAGGCCGAGTCCGCCAGGGAGTCGATCGCCGAGGTCAACCCCTACGTCGAGGTCGTCGTGCACGACGAGCGCCTCGACAACGACAACGTCCTCCAGGTCTTCGAGGGCTACGACCTCATCGTCGACGGCACCGACAACTTCGCGACCCGCTACATGGTCAACGACGCCGCCTACTTCCTGAAGATCCCCTACGTCTGGGGCTCGATCTACCGCTTCGACGGCCAGGCGTCCGTCTTCGCCCCGACCCTCGCCGACGACGCGCCCTGCTACCGCTGCCTCTACCCCGAGCCCCCGCCGCCGGGCATGGTCCCGAGCTGCGCCGAGGGCGGCGTGCTCGGCGTGCTGTGCGCGAGCATCGGCTCCATCCAGGTCAACGAGGCGATCAAGCTGATCACCGGCATCGGTGACCCCGCCATCGGCAAGCTCGTCATCTACGACGCCCTCGAGCTCGAGTGGCGCAAGCTCAAGGTCCGCAAGGACCCGAGCTGCGCCCTGTGCGGCGACAACCCCACGGTCACCGGCCTCATCGACTACGACGCCTTCTGCGGCGCGGTCTCCGACGAGGCGGCCGAGGCCGCCGCCGGCTCGACGATCTCGGTCACCCAGCTCGAGGCGATGCTCAAGGAGCGCGAGGAGGGCACCCGCGACTTCGAGCTCATCGACGTCCGCGAGCCCAACGAGTTCGAGATCAACCGGATCCCCGGTGCCAGACTGGTCCCCAAGGGCGAGTTCCTCAACGGCAACGCCCTCGGTGACCTGCCCAGCGACAAGCCGATCGTGCTGCACTGCAAGTCGGGCGTCCGCTCGGCCGAGGTGCTCGCCATCGTCAAGGGCGCCGGTTACGCCGACGCCGTGCACGTGGGCGGCGGCGTCGTGGCCTGGGTGAGCCAGATCGACCCCAGCCAGCCGGCGTACTGACGCGTAACCCCTCCCAGCGCACGTCGTTGGGAGGGGCATGCGTACTCCCACGAAGGTCCTGACCCTGGCCGCGGCCGGCCTCGTGGCCGCAGCCGCCACCAGCGCCCCGGCGACCGCCGCCCCGAAGAAGCAGGCGCGCGCCCAGTGGGCACCCGCCGCCTCGGCGGCCATCCACCCGGGCGTGCAGATGTACACCGAGGGCGCCCAGTGCACCGCCAACTTCGTCTACACCGACACGGCCGGCACGACGTACGTCGGCTATGCCGCGCACTGCGCCGGCACCGGTGAGGCGACCGACACCAACGGCTGCGACGCAGGGTCCCTGCCGCTCGGCACGAAGGTCGACTTCGTCGAGGGCGGGTCGCTGGTGTCCGAGGGCACCAGGGTCGGCGGCGGCACGCTCGTCTACTCCTCGTGGCTGGCGATGCAGCGCAACGGCGAGACCGACGAGAACGCCTGCGCCTACAACGACCTCGCGCTGGTGAAGGTCGACGCCGCCGACACCGGCAAGGTCAACCCGTCGGTGCCCTTCTGGGGCGGCCCGGTCGCGGTCAACACCAGCGGCACCGCCGCAGGCGACACCGTCTACTCCTACGGCAACTCCAGCCTCCGGGCGGGCATCGAGCAGCTCTCGCCCAAGCAGGGCACGAGCCTCGGCACCGAGGGCGAGGGGTGGTCGCACCCGGTCTACACCGTGACCGCGGGCGTCCCCGGCGACTCCGGGTCGGCCTTCCTCGACGCCGATGGGAACGCGCTCGGCACGCTGTCCACCCTGGCCCTGGCGCCGCTCGCCGGGTCCAACGGCGTCGGCGACCTGGCCCACGAGCTGGCCTACGCCCAGGCGACGAGCGGCATCGCCGGCCTGCGCCTGGTGCCGGGCACGGAGCCCTTCAGCCCGATCCTCTGACCTGCCCGAGGCGCCTGCCCCCACCAGGCGTGCCCCCCTCGCATGGCGCGACCCCGTCACCTAGGGTCGCGCCATGCGTGCGTTCGGGGACTGGCCGCCCGGCCTGCGCGCCGTCGTCGCCGTGGCCGGCACCTGCCTGCTGATGGTCCTCGTCGCGTGGGCCACGCTGCTCGGCCCCGACCAGGTCTTCACCGGCCCCGGACCGCGCCCGGCCACGACCACCACCGAGACGTGCATCCCGCTGCCCGTGACCACCGACCCCGACGGCACCACCACGGTCGAGATCCCGGACGACGTCGCCGAGCGGCCCTACTGCGACCCGCCGCTGGAGTTCGGCGGCGGCGGCGAGGAGGTGGTCGAGCGGCCACCGCCGGTGTGGGTCGAGGTCGTCATCTGGATCCTGCTGGCGACGATGGCCGCCGTCGTGGCCGCGCTCCTCCTGTGGCTCCTCGCGGCCGTCCTGCGGGAGATCCGTGCGCGCCGCATCCGCGCCGAGGAGCGCGAGGACGTCCGCTTCACCGTGCTCGACGAGCCGACGCGGGTCGCGGAGCAGGTGGCCGCCGACGCCGGCGAGCAGGAGACCCTGCTGCTCGCGGGGGACCCCCGCAACGCGATCGTCGCCGCCTGGCACCGCTTCGAGGTCCAGGGCGAGCGAGCCGGCGTGGCGCGCCGGGTCGCGGAGACGTCGTCCGAGTACGCGCTGCGCATCCTCGACCTCGCCGACGCCGACACCGGCCCGGTCAACCGCCTCGCCGAGCTCTACCGCGAGGCCCGCTTCTCCGACCACCCGGTCACCGAGCAGCACCGCGCGGAGGCGCTCGCCGCCCTGGCCGGCATCAGGCGCAGCCTCGGGGCACGCACGTGAGCCGGCTTCCCACCCGGTGGCGTGGACGCCTGACCGGCGGCATCGCCCTGGCCGCCATCGGCTACGTCGTCACGCTCCTGCTCGACATGGAGCCGCGGCCGCTGCCCTACGCGGTGTGGTCGGTCGTCGTGCTGACGATGGCCTTCCTCGTCATCGACACCGTCGACGTCCCCGCCGCGCAGTGGCAGCAGGGGCCCCCGCCGTCGACCGACCGGGTCGACGAGGCCACGTCCGACCTGCGCGTGCTCTCCAGCCACCAGCAGACCGACGACCCCTCCGACGCGCTGGCGCGCCGGCTCGTGGCACTCGCCCGGGGTCGCGACCCCGCCCTCGGCGACGCCGTCGAGCGCGAGCTCGCCGGGGCCCGGCGCATCCCACCGGCCGACATCGACCGCATCCTGACCCGAATCGAGGACTTCCGTGACCGAAGCTGACCCCCGCACCGACCCGACCCAGGTGGCGGAGTTCGCCGAGCGAGTCCTCGACGAGGTGGGCCGCGCGGTGGTGGGCAAGCGCGAGGTGCTGGCCCTGGTCCTCGCCGGCATCCTGGCCAAGGGCCACGTCCTGCTGGAGGACTTCCCCGGCCTCGGCAAGACCCTGGCCGCACGGTCCTTCGCCGGCGCCCTCGGGCTCGACTTCTCCCGCGCCCAGTTCACCCCCGACCTGCTGCCGGCGGACCTCACCGGCTCCTACGTCTACGACCAGCGCCGCGCGGAGTTCGACTTCCGCGCCGGCCCGGTCTTCGCCGGCCTGCTGCTGGCCGACGAGATCAACCGCACCCCGCCGAAGACGCAGGCAGCGCTGCTCGAGGCGATGCAGGAGGGCCAGGTGACCGTCGAGGGCCAGACGCACCTGCTGCCGAGCCCGTTCCACGTCCTGGCCACCGCCAACCCGGTGGAGTACGAGGGCACCTACCCGCTGCCCGAGGCGCAGCTCGACCGGTTCCTCCTCCGCGTCGGCTTCGGCTACCCGAGCGCGGCGGAGGAGCACGACGTGCTGCGCCGCCGCCTCGACCGCCAGCGCGAGGAGGTCGACATCGTGCAGGTCTCCGACGCGAGCGGGCTGGCGGCGGTCCAGGCCGCCGTCGAACGGGTCGTCGTGGATGAGTCGGTCGCGCGCTACTGCGTCGCCCTGGTGTCGGCGACCCGCGACCACGCCGACGTGCTCACCGGCGCCTCTCCGCGCGGCAGCCTCGGCCTGGTGCTCACCGCTCGTGCGTGGGCCGCGATCCGCGGTCGCGACTACGTCGTGCCGGAGGACGTCAAGGCGGTGGCGCGCGCCGTGCTGGCGCACCGGATCACGGTCAAGCCGGACCTCTGGATGACGCAGGCGTCCGGCACCCGGGTGGTGGACGCAGTCCTGTCCTCCGTCGCGGCGCCGCGCACGCTGGAGCCGCACCGGTGACCTCCTGGCGGCCGACCCCCGCGCTCGTCCGGGCCTGCCTGCTCGCGCTCGGCGGCATCGCCGGCGGGATCGTGCTGGGCCAGGAGGTGCTGGTGGTGCTGGCCGCCCCCTTCGTCGTCCTCGCCGCGGTGGGCCTCGCGTCGCGACCCCGCCAGGCCCCGCGGGTCGTCGCCCGCCTCGACCACCACCGGCTCCACGAGGGACAGGGCACGACCTCGCGGCTCGAGGTCGACGACCTCACCGGGGTCGAGCACGTCACCCGGGTCGGCACCCGCACGGCCCACGTGGCCACCTCGCCGACCTACGGGGCGGCGGGCTCGCTCGTCGCCGACGGCCTGCCCGGCCTCGAGTTCAGCCCCCGCCGGTGGGGGCGGCGCTCGGTCGGCGCCGAGCGCGTCGCCCTCACCAGCGCCTGGGCCGGGTGGCGCTGCGGGCCGCTCGACCTCCCCGAGAGCGGGCTCGTCGTGCTGCCCCAGCGAGCGCCGTACGACAGCCGCGCGGAGGTGCCGCAGCCTGACGGCCTGGTCGGGCGGCACCGGTCGCGGCGGGTGGGCAGCGGCACCGAGCTCGAGGGCATCCGGCCCTTCGTCGCCGGCGACCGCCTCAAGCGCATCACCTGGCCGGTGTCGCTGCGCACCGGCGAGCTGCACGTCGTCACCACCCGCGCGGAGCAGGACGCGGGCGTGTGGCTCGTCGTCGACGGCCTGCGCGACCTCGGGGTCTCCGGCGGCATCGACGGCGCCGCGAGCACCCTCGACCTGACCGTCCGGGCGGCCGCGGCGCTGGCCGAGCACCACGTGCGCACCGGCGACCGGGTCGGGCTGCTCGTGGTGGCCGCCGACGGCTCGCGAGTGCCGCTCGGGTCCGGTCCGCGCCACCTCCAGCGACTCCACGGGACGCTCGCCCGGGTGCGCTCCGGTGCGCGGGGCACTGCCCCGGAGCGGCTCGACCTCGGCGCCGGCACCGGCAGCGTGGTCCACGTGCTGTCGCCGATGCTCTTCACGCCGCTCGTCACCGCCACCGCCAGCCTGCAGCGCAGGGGCGCGTCGGTGGTCGTGATCGACACCCTCGGTGGCGCCCTCGACGCCCCCGAGGGCGCCGACCGGCTCGCGCTGCCCGCCCTGGCGGCGCGGATGCGGAGGATCGAGCGGGACGACCGGCTGCGACGCCTGGCCGAGCTCGGGACGCCGGTGGTGCCGTGGCGCGGGGCGCGCACGCTCGACACGGTCCTGCAGCAGCTGGCGCGCCGCGAGCGGGTGCCGAAGGTGCGCACGTGATGCGCGCGCTCCGTCCCGGGGTCACCGTGCCCGTCGTCGTGCTGCGCGCGCTGCTGCTCGTGCTGCCGTGCGCGGCGCTGGCGCTCGCCCTCCCGCAAGTGCCCCACGGGTGGGTGGTCATCGGCGTCGTGCTGTCCGCGGCTGCCTGGGCGTGGCTGCCCGACCACGCCGTGGGCGTCGTGCCGCTCGTGCTCGTCGGTGGGTGGTGGGCCGTGCACGACGTCGTCGACTGGCGGGTGCTGGCGGTCGGCGCGCTGCTCGTCGCCGCGCACGTCTGCGCCACCCTGGCGTCGTACGGCCCCTCGACGCTCGCGGTCGACCCGCGCCTGGCGCGGGTGTGGCTCGCCCGGGGCGCGCTGGCACTCGTCCCGCTCCCGGTCACCTGGCTCGCCGTCCGCGGCCTCGACCCCGGGCTGGCGCCGTCGTGGCTGTGGCTCGTGGCCGCGGCGACGACCGTCGGCCTCCTGCTGGTCACCGCCCGCCTGGTCCGCCCGGAGGCGCGATGACGACCGAGGAGGAGCGCGAGCTCTACGCCGAGCTCGTGCTGCAGTGCGCCGAGTCGGTCCCGCGCGGGCGGGCGACGACCTACGGCGCGATCGCCGACGTGGTCGGGGAGCGGCTCGGGCGGGGTGGTCCGCGCCTGGTCGGGTCGGTGCTCGCCGCGCACGGGGGCGGCGTGCCGTGGTGGCGCGTGGTCCGGGCGGACGGCTCCCTGCCGCCGTCCCACGGCGACGAGGCCCGGCAGGCCTACCTCGAGGAGGGCACCCCGCTGCGCCCGAGCGGGGCCGTGGATCTGACACGTGCGTTCTGGCAGCCCCGGCTCGGGGCACAATGACCGCCATGCTCTACACGGTCGCGCACGGCGTCATCCCCCCGCTCGCCCGTGCCGTGTGGCGCCCGGTGGTCGAGGGCCTGCACCACGTGCCCTCCACAGGACCGGTCATCGTGGCCAGCAACCACCTCTCCTTCTTCGACAGCGTCGTCATCCCGGTCGTCGTGCCGCGCAAGGTCGTCTTCCTGGCCAAGTCCGACTACTTCACCGGCACCGGGGTCAAGGGCACGCTCACCCGGGCGTGGTTCGAAGGCCTCGGCATGCTGCCCGTCGACCGCGACGACACCAGGGCCGCGATCGCCAGCCTCGACACCGCGCTGGACGTGCTGCGGCGTGGCGAGGCGTTCGGGATCTACCCCGAGGGCACCCGCTCGCGCGACGGCCGGCTCTACCGCGGTCGCACCGGTGTCGCCCACCTCGCCCTGACGGCGGGGTGCCCGGTCGTGCCGGTCGGCCTGCAGGGCACGGAGGACATCCAGCCCGTCGGCTCCAACCGGCCGCGGCTCGGCAAGGTCGACGTGACCGTGCGCTTCGGTGAGCCGATCACCGCCGCGGGGGACTACGACGGCGTCCCGAGCGGCCGGGCGCGCCGCGAGCTGACCGACCGGATCATGGGCGCGATCGGCGCGCTCACCGGCCAGGAGCCGGCCGGCGTCTACAACGAGAGGTCCGCGCCCCCGGCCTGACGCCCGCTGATGGGCGGTGCGTGAGGGGGATTCTTCGGCCTCAGACTCCCCGCCACGCACCGCCACGGCGCGTGTCGTCGTACGCCGCGCCCGTGGGCGGTGAGTGAGGAGGATCCCGCCGTCGTGAAGTCCTCCTCACGCACCGCTCAGGTGGGGACGCGCGCCGCGAGCGCGGCGAGCGCCTTCGGGAAGATCTCCGCGGGCGGCGTGACGAGCCCGGCGCCGACCTGGCCGACCCCCGCGACCGCGCCGGCCATGCCGGTGTTGATCTGCGGCAGGATGCCGGTGCGGCACACCTTCGTCACGTCGATGCCGGTGGGCGTGCCCTGGAACTCCAGCACGGGCACCGACCAGCGAGGGTTCTCCGCGAGGGTGATCTCGTGCATCCGGCGCGTGGTCGCGAGGGCGTCGGGCACCGAGCCGCCGACGAGGCGGACGATGGCCGGGGCGGTCGCCATCGCGAAGCCGCCGATGCCGGCGGTCTCGGTGATCGCTGAGTCGCCGATGTCGGGATTGGCGTCGTCGGGGCCGTAGTCGCCGAGGAAGAGGCCCTCGGCGACCTGCGCCGGGCCGGTGAACCACTCGTCACCCGTGCCGGAGACCTGGATGCCGAAGTCGGTGCCGTTGCGGGCCATCGCGACGACCATCGTCGAGCCCGGGACGTCGCGGCCGGCGTCGAGCGCGAGCTTGCAGGCGGGCATCGCGAGGTTGAGGAAGAAGTGGTCGTTGCCGCCGACGAAGCGCAGCGCGTCGGCCACGTCCTTGCCGGCGAAGCCGCCCGTCTCCAGGCTGGCCACCATCGCGGGGGAGAGGTCGCGCAGCAGCATCAGGGTGCCGGCGCGGTTGCGGTTGTGCGCCTCGTCGCCCATCTGCAGCATCTGGGTGAGGATGCCGGTGACGTCGGTCGCCTCGTCGGTGCCGCGCACCGCCGCCTGCAGCAGCGGGCCGAGCACGTCGCCCATCCAGCGCAGCCGGGTGAGGACCTCGGGGGAGTAGGCGCCGTAGCGCAGCACCTTGCCGAGACCCTCGTTGAGGGAGCAGTACGTCCGGCGCCCCGTCGCGCGGTCCTCGAGGACCCACATCCACATCGAGGGCGTGACGACGCCGGCCATCGGGCCGACGGCGCTGCGGTGGTGGCACGGTTCGAGGGTGACCGAGCTGCCTGACTCGAAGAGCGCGACGGCGTCCTCGGGGTCGTCGACGAGCCCCTCGAGCGCGGCGCCGCCCATGAGCGCGCCCCGCAGCGGGCCGGACGCGCGGTCCCACGTGATCGGCGGGCCGGCGTGCAGGAACTGGCCCTTCTCGAGGCCGAGCACCTCGGAGGCGGGTGCGACGTCGACGAGGTGGGCGGTGACACCGAGCATCGCCTCGACCGCCCGGCGGTTGGCCTCGGGTCGACGGGCGTCGGTGGCGACCGTCGCGAGGTCGGACTCCGTCCCCGGCATGGGCGGGCGCCAGTCGACGCGCTCGACGTCGACGGCCTGGCCGGCCACGGCGTCGGCGAACATGTCGGCCCCGACGGTGACGACGGTGGGCTGGCTCATCGGGCAGCTCCTTCGATCAGCTGGACGGCGCGGCGGGTGGCCGACGCGTTGGAGAGGTGGACCTCGGCGCCCGCGGCGACGAGGGCGTCCCGCTGGGCGTCGAGGCCCTGCGGGTCGAGGTCGGTGCCGACGAGGCTGACGACGACGGGGACCGGCCGGTCCCGGCGGGCCGCGGCGATCGCAGGGGCGAGCAGGGCTGCGGGGTCGGGCTCGGCGCCGTGGCCGAGGACGAGGTCCAGGAGGATCACCCCGGTCGCGGGGTCGGCGGCGGCCCGGGCGAGCTGCTCGTTGCGCAGGGTGGGGTCGATCATCGGGTGCGCCCGTCCCTGGGTCAGGGCGTCGTCGCCGAAGTCGACCATGGTGTGGTCGTCGACCATCAGCTCGTCACCGAGGGCGAGGTCGTCGGACAGCGGGATGTTGCTGCGGATCGGGCCGAGCGCCTCGGTGGCCAGCAGCATCGACTCGTCGCACAGGGTGCCGCCGACGAAGAGCCCACGCAGCAGCGGGCCGGTCGCCGGACCGGTGTTGTCAGCACCGTGGACCGGCCACTCGGGTGCCTCGTGCCCGAGTCGCAGGAGGACAGCCTCGGCGACCGCGCTCAGGTCGCGCTGGCCGCGGCCCAGGAGCCCGAGCTCGACGGGGGTGCCGAGGGCCTGCGTGTCGCGCGTGAGCGCCTCGGCCACCTCCTCGGCGGGCGGCTTGGACACCACCACGACCAGGTCGACGTCGGGGTCGGCGTCGAGGCGGCGCAGGGCCTCGCGGGTGGCGAGACCGCCGACGGCCGCCGACAGGTCGCGACCGCCCACACCGAGCGCATGACGCACCCCGACCCCGTCGGCACTCGCACCGGCGTGGTGGAGCAGGGCGAGGAGCTGCTGGCAGCCGGTGCCCGACGCGGCCACGATGCCGATCCGGCCCGGGCGGACCGCGTTGGCGAATCCCAGCCCGACGCCGTCGACGACCGCGGTGCCGCAGTCGGGGCCCATGACCAGCGCGCCGCGCGAGGCGGCGTACTGCTTGAGGGCGACCTCCTCGGCGAGCGGCACGTTGTCGCTGAAGACCATCACGTCGCGTCCTGCCTCGAGCGCGTCCATCGCCTCCACGGTCGCGCTGGCGCCGGGCACCGAGACGAGGGCGAGGGCGTCGACCCCGGTGCGCCGCAGCGCGCTCGCGGTGGTGCGCGGCGGCGCGACCGTGGTGTCGCCGGCCGCCTGCCGGACGGGTGCGAGGGCCGCGTCGACCACGCCTAGCGCCGCGGCGAGGTCGGCGTCGTCGTCGAGGCGGAGCGCGACGACCATGTCGTTGGGGGAGGAGGCGGGCACCTCGAAGCCCATGCCCTCGAGGACCTCGAGGTTGAGGCCGGTCGCCATCGCGACCTGGGCCGCCACGACACCGGGGCTGGCCTGGACGGCCCGGCTCACCTGCAGCAGCGTCACCGAGTCGGCGTACGCGCCGCTGCGGAGCTCGACGTGGTCCTTCATGCGACAACCCTCCGGGGTGTGGTGTGGTGCTCGATCGATGCGAGGGCCAGCCCGGCGCCGGCGAGGAGGCCGGCACCCGAGGTGGCGCCGACGGCCAGCAGCGCGTCGGCGGTGGAGTCGGTGGGCTCGGCGAGCCAGTCGGCGAGCTGGGGCAGCGCCTCGCCGCGGACGGCGCAGTCGAGCAGCGTGGCCGAGAGCAGGGTGGTGGCGCCGAGGCGTCGTCGCACGGCTGCCGCCAGCACCTCGTCCGGTCGGCCGAGCGCCACCCGGGTCGTGAGCCAGCCGGCCAGCACGTCGTCGCCGAGCGGCGTCAGGCCGGGCCCGCGGCCGAGGAGCCGGTCGAGGTGGGCCGTGGTGAGACGGCCGTCGACGGGGAGGTCGAGGTCGGACGTCATGGGAATCCTCGGTGCGAACCCCGGATCCTCATGACGTCCAACGCGGGACACCCGCGGGTCGACGAGCCGGGTCACCCGCACCGGCCGGTCACCGAGCAGCAGCCCGCCGTGGTTCACCCGCACCACGGGCTCGAGGACGGCGAGGTCGGGCAGCGTCGACCACAGCGCGCACGGCACCCGGGTCGCCGTCGCCGACACCAGGCCGAGGCACCAGCCGTCGAGGTCGACGTAGATCGCGGTGCTGCTCGCGTGCACGACCTCGCGGGGGCCGTCGGTCGCCTCGCGGAGGCGATCGTGAACCCGCTGGGGTGCCGCGACGGAGATCGGTCCGGACATCACTCCCCAGACGCTAACGGCTCGTGCGACACTCGCGAATGTGAGAACTTGTCGGACCAAGGGGCACATGTGGGCCAAGACTTGATAAGCGACCCGGAGGCCGTGGCTGCGCTCGAGCGTGCCGACGCGCTGCACACCGCGCTGACCCACATCGTGCTCGAGGGTGGTGACCTCGCCGCGATCGCGGAGGCCGTCGGCCATGCCCTCGGCTGCGGGGTCATCTTCACCTCCACCGACGGCCGCGAGCGCGCGGCCCACCTCGACGCGGCCCAGCGCGAGGCGCTGGCCGGCGCCGACCTGCTCGACCCGACCGGGCGCGTGCGCGTCGAGCGGATCGACCCCGAGGGCACGCCGGTGGGTGCGGGGGAGGCGCTCGTACGCCGGGTGGTGGCCGCGGGCGTCGACCTCGCGCGGCTGGTGGCCCTGCGTCCCGACGGGACGATCCACTCCTCCGACGCGCACGCGCTGGAGCGCGCCGCGATCGTCGCGGCGCTGCTGGTGACGCGCGTCGAGGCCATCACCGCGGTCGAGAACAAGTACCGCGGCGACTTCCTGCGCGACGTCTTCCTGGGCCGGGCCGGCGAGGAGGACTACGTCGCCGAGCACGCGCAGGCGTTCGGCTGGCACCTCGACCGCCCGGTGATGGTCGTCGTCGCGGTGCTCGACCCCGACGCGATCGCCGCCCTGGCGCCGGACCCGGAGGACCGGCGGGCCTGGCAGGACAGGTTCGCCCACGCGTGGCGGCAGGTCTCGGCCACGGTCGACCACACGATCGCGTCGGTCG
The DNA here is from genome assembly GCF_024199985.1 of Nocardioides pinisoli. Taxonomy (GTDB): domain Bacteria; phylum Actinomycetota; class Actinomycetes; order Propionibacteriales; family Nocardioidaceae; genus Nocardioides; species Nocardioides pinisoli. Next base: position 282,332 of record NZ_JANARS010000004.1, on the reverse strand, counting down.
CCTTCAGCCGCGAGGTGGTGACCCTGGTGCCGGTCGACCCGTCCGGCGACCCGGCAGACGCCCACGTCGCCGTCGACCGGATCATCGCCGCGGTGCGCGGCGACCGCGGCGGCGGCCGGATCGCCTTCTCCGCCGGCGTCAGCCGCGTCTCCCACGGTCTCGGTGACCTGCCGGAGGCGTTCCGCCAGGCGCAGCGCGCCGTCGAGATCGGCCGGCGGGTTCACGGCGGCGGGTCGGTGACCCGCTTCGACCAGCTCGGACTGCACCGGCTGCTCGCGCTCGTGCCCGACAGCGCCGAGCTGACGGCGTTCGCGTCCGACGTGCTCGGACCGCTCGCCGAGCGCACCCCCGAGGCCGCCGACCTCCGCGAGACGCTGCAGGTGCTGCTCGACACCAACTTCAACGTCGCCGAGGCCGCACGCGCCCAGTTCTTCCACTACAACACGATGCGCTACCGGGTCGGCAAGCTGCAGCGGATCCTCGGCCCCGTCGCCTCCGACCCGCACCTGCGCCTCGACGTCGCCGTCGCGCTCCGGGCGCTCGAGATCGTGGGGTGAGGCCGCGCAGGCGCCCGGCGCCCGCGCGGGGCGTCAGAGCACCTTCTCGTAGAACACCCGGGTGACCCCGCCCTCGGTCGCGCGGTGGGTCTCGACGTAGCCGATGCGCTCGTAGAGCGCCTGGTTCTCGACCATGGTGACGTGGGTGAAGAGCCGGATGCGCGTACGGCCCCGGGCGGCGGCGCGCTCCTCGGCGAGCGCGAGGAGGGCGCGGCCGACGCCGCGGCCGTGGTGGTCGGGGAGGACGGCGACGTTGTCGAGGACCAGCGAGTCCGGTGCGTCGTCGGTCAGCACGAGGTAGCCGACCGGGTCCCCGTCCACGCAGGCCACCCAGGTCTCGTCGTGCGCGACGGCCGCGGCGTAGTCGGCGTCCAGCGGGCCGGGGCGCTGTCCGCCCATCCGGGGCAGGTAGGGCGAGTACGCCGCCGACGCGATGCGCCGCAGCGCAGGCACGTCGGCGGCGTCAGCCCGACGGAGCTCGCTCATCCCGCGAGCTTGGCAGCCTCAGCCCTTGGTGCCGTTCCGGCTGCCGTTGCAGGCCGTGCCGGGGTGCTCACCGATGGTGGCCAGGAAGTCGCGGATCTCCTTGGGGATGCTGCCCCAGTTCTGCACGACACCCGGCTGCACCGGTGCCTCGAAGTCCATGTCGTCCAGGCCCGAGAACGCGCAGATCGAGTTCGCGTTGTAGCCGTTGATCGGGGTCGGGTTGCCGTTGCCGGTGATCTCGCCGGCGGACGCGGCCGTGCCGGTCGCTCCCACGGTCGCGAGAGCCACGACGGTCGTTGCCAGGATCCTCTTCATCGCTCATCTCCGCTGGGGGGTTCCTGCGTCGGGTGTCCGAGAGACGCGGCGGTGACGCTAGGACGCGCAGCGGCAGGACAGCGGCGCCCGGCGGCAGGATGACCGATAGTGATGAGGGCGTCGAGCCGTCGACCCGCCCGAGAACTTGTCAGTGCCTGCGGCGTTCCTTCGGCAGATGTCGCCAGTGAGGGTGTGAGATGGACCGCACTAGTTTGTGGCTTCTCGGGTAACCACCCCGTCGAATCTGGAGGCCTGCACATGTCGATGTTCAAGTGGGAAGTGGTCGATCCCGCACCGGGGCAGGCGGTGCTGCCGATGCAGCGCCTGCCGTGGGGCAAGACGATCGGGCTCGGTGCCCAGCACGTGGTCGCCATGTTCGGCGCCACCTTCGTGTTCCCCCTGGTGATGGGGCTCGACCCCAACCTCGCCATCATGTTCTCGGGCTTCTGCACCATCCTGTTCCTGCTGATCGTGCAGAACCGCGTGCCCAGCTACCTCGGGACGAGCGCGTCGTTCGTCGCCTCGGTCGCGGCGATCCGCGCCCTCGACGAGGGCAACGACTCGTCCTACGTCACCGGCGCGATCCTCGTCGGCGGCCTCGTGCTCGCCGCGATCGGCGTGCTGGTGCACTTCGCCGGCGCCGGCCTCATCCACCGGATCCTGCCGCCCGCCGTGACCGGCGCGGTGGTCATGCTGATCGGCTTCAACCTCGCACCCGTGGTCGCCGGCATCTACTGGCCCCAGGACCAGTGGGTCGCGCTCGCCACGGCGACGTTCATGGTCGCCGCGGCGGTGCTGCTCCCGGGCTTCTGGTCGCGCATCGCGGTCTTCCTCGCCCTGATCTTCGGCTACCTGCTGTCCTGGGTCGCCGACCTCGTCTTCGGCCCGATCACGTCCGTGCTGGGCGGTGCCACCGAGGCGACCGAGCACGACCGCGTCTCGTGGGCCGGCGTCAAGGCGGCCGACTGGATCGGCCTGCCGAGCGGCGACCTCGCCGACGGCGTCTCGGTCGTCCACGGGCCGTCCTTCTCGCTCACCGCGATCCTGCTCGTCCTGCCCGGCGTCATCGCGCTCGTCGCGGAGAACACCGGCCACGTCAAGGCCGTCGCCGAGATGACCGGCGAGGACCTCGACCCCTACATGGGCCGCGCGATCGGCGCCGACGGCCTCGCGACCGCCTTCGCCAGCGCGTTCGGCGGCTCGCCGACCACGACGTACGCCGAGAACATCGGCGTCATGGGCGCGACACGGGTCTACTCCTCCGCGGCCTACTACGTCGCCGCGGCCGTGGCCATCCTGCTCGGCCTGTGCCCCAAGTTCGGCGCGGTCGTCAACGCGACGCCCGGCGGCGTCCTGGGCGGCATCACGGTCGTCCTCTACGGAATGATCGGACTGGTGGGAGCCAAGATCTGGGTCGAGAACAACATCGACTTCGGCAACCCCGTCAACATGGTCGGCCTGGCCGCCGGCATCATCGCCGGCATCGGCGGCGTGACCCTCACCTTCGGCGACGACTTCGAGCTCGGCGGCATCGCCCTCGGCACGATCCTGGTCATCGTCTTCTTCCACATGGTCAAGGGCCGCACCGGCGCCGGAACGGGCACGGTGACCCGCAACATGAGCCACCCCGACTACGACGAGGGCGTCGACGACGCAGCCTCCGGAGGCACGCACAAGCGATGAAGCCCGCACCCTTCGCCTACCTGCGACCGTCCTCCCTCGAGGAAGCCCTCGCGGCGCTCGCGGGGGAGCAGGGGGCGAAGGTGCTGGCCGGTGGCCAGTCGCTCGTCCCGCTCCTCAACATGCGGCTGGCCGCACCGTCGATGCTCATCGACATCAACGCCCTGCCCGACCTCGGCCACGTCCGCGTGGCCGAGGACGGGGTCAGGGTGGGCGCCCTCGCCCGGCACGCCGAGGTGCTCGCCTCGTCCGAGGCCGAGCGGGCCCAGCCGCTCCTGGGCATGGCGCTGCGCCACGTCGCGCACCCGACGATCCGCAACCGGGGCACGACCGTCGGCTCGATCGTGCACGCCGACGCCGCTGCCGAGATGCCGATGGTGCTGCGGCTGCTGGACGGATCGGTCGACGTCGCGTCGGTGCGGGGTCGTCGTACGATCCCGGCGGCGGAGCTGTTCGCCGGCCCGCTCGAGTCGACCCTGGCCCACGACGAGGTCGCCGTCGAGGCGTTCTTCCCGGGGCTCGCACCCGATGCGGGCGTGGCGTTCCAGGAGATCGCGCGCCGCCACGGCGACTACGCCCTCGTGGGCGTGGCCGCGCACGTCGAGACCGACGGCGACGCCGTCACCCGCGCGTCGCTGGGCTTCGTGTCGGTCAGCGACGTCCCCGTCGTCGTCGACGTGACCCACGCGCTCGGCGACCCCGCCGCGAAGGCCCTGGCCGAGCTCGACCCGGCCGACGACATCCATGCCAGCGCCGCCTACCGCGCCCACCTCGTCAAGGTGCTGGCGCCCCGCGTCCTGGCGGCCGCGACCGACCACGCCCGCTCGCGGGCAGGAGAGGCGACCCAGCCGTGACCACCGAACAGCTCCACGACGTACGCCTGCACGTCAACGGGTCCGTCCACGAGGTGCAGGTGCCCGCCCGACGGCTCCTGTCCGACGCCCTTCGTCACGACTGCGGCCTGACCGGCACGCACGTCGGCTGCGAGCACGGCGTGTGCGGCGCCTGCACGGTGCTGGTCGACGGCGCGCCGATGCGCTCGTGCCTGATGCTGGCCGTCTCGGCGGTGGACGCCGAGATCACCACCGTCGAGGGGCTCACCGAGGACGACGGCTCGCTCTCGCCCGTCCAGCAGGCGTTCTCCGACTGCCACGGCCTGCAGTGCGGCTTCTGCACGCCGGGCTTCCTGACCACCATCACCGCCGGCCTCCGCGAGACGCCCGACCCGACCGAGGACGAGGCGCGCGAGATGATCGCCGGCAACCTCTGCCGCTGCACCGGCTACCAGAACATCGTGAAGTCCGTGCTCCGCGCTGCCGAGATCGAGCACGAGCGGAGCGACGCGTGACCACCAAGATGTTCGGCGCCAAGGTGCCCCGCGTGGAGGACCAGCGCTTCCTGCGCGGCCAGGGTCGCTACGTCGACGACCTGCTGACCGACGACCCGCGCCTGCTGCACTCCGCGGTGCTGCGCTCGCCCCACGCCCACGCCCGCATCGTCGACATCGACGTCTCCGACGTGCTCGACGTCGAGGGCGTGGTGGCCGTGTGGACCTACGACGACCTCGCCGGCGCGATGGCCGAGCCGCTGCCGCTGCTGATCCCGCACCCGGCCCTCACCCACGGCCGCACGCAGTACGCCCTGGCCAAGGACGAGGTCAACTACGTCGGCGAGGCCATCGCCTTCGTCGTCGCCGTCGACCGCTACGTCGCCGAGGACGCCGTCTCGCGGATCCGCGTCGCCTACGAGCAGCTCACGCCGGTCGTCGGGATCGCCGCCGCGCGAGCCGCGACCTCCGCCGTGCACGACGACGTCCCGGACAACGTCGGCGCGCGGATGGAGCAGGAGAACGGCGACGCGCGGGCCGCGATCGCCCGCGCGCCCCACACGCTGACGCTCGAGCTCGACGTCGAGCGCTCCGCCTGTACGCCGATGGAGGGCCGCGGCACCGTGGCCCGGTGGGACCCCGACACGTCCCGCCTGACGGTGTGGTCCTCGACCCAGACGTCGACGGGTGTCCGGGGCTGCGTCGCCGCCAAGCTCGGCCTCGACCTCGCCAAGGTCGACGTCGTCACCCCCGACGTCGGTGGCGGCTTCGGCGTGAAGATCAACCACCCGTGGCCCGAGGAGCTGCTCGTCCCGCTGGCGGCGATGACGCTGGGGAAGCCGGTCAAGTTCACCGAGGACCGGCGCGAGCACTTCATCTCCTCGGCGCACGAGCGCGCCCAGCAGCACCACGTCGAGGTCGGCTTCGACGACGACGGCCGGGTGCTCGGGCTCAACGTCGAGTTCTGGCACGACCACGGCGCGTACACGCCCTACGGCCTCATCGTCCCGATCATCACCTCGACCCAGCTGCTCGGCCCCTACAAGCCGCAGAACTACCGCGTCGCCTTCGAGTCGCTCTACACCAACACCGTCATCGTCACGCCCTATCGCGGCGCGGGCCGGCCGCAGGGCTGCTTCGTCATGGAGCGCACGATGGACGCGATCGCGGCCTACCTCGGCAAGGACCGCACCGAGGTCCGCTCCACCAACTTCATCCAGCCCGACGAGTTCCCCTACGAGCACGGCCTGGTCTTCCAGGACGGGCGCGAGCTGACCTACGACTCCGGCGACTACCCGGCGTCGCTGGCCAAGCTCAAGGCGCTCGTCGGCTGGGACGAGTTCGAGGACTTCCGCGCGGAGATGGCGGCTCAGGGCCGCCGGGTCGGCATCGGCCTCGCCTGCTACGTCGAGGGCACCGGCGTCGGCCCCTACGAGGGGGCCCACGTGCACGTCGAGACCTCCGGCAAGGTCAAGGTCGCGACGGGCCTGACCACCCAGGGGCAGGGCCACCAGACCGCGTTCGCGCAGATCGTCGCCGACACCCTCGGGGTGCGGTTCGAGGACGTCGAGATCACCACGGGCGACACCCGCAAGATGCCCTACGCCGTCGGCACCTTCGCCTCGCGCGCGGCCGTGATGAGCGGGTCGGCGATCCACCTCGCCGCGCTGCGGGCGAAGGAGAAGGCGCTGCGGATTGCCGCCGAGGCGCTGGAGGCGTCCGAGGACGACCTCGAGATCGCGGACGGCGTCGTGTCGGTCCGCGGCACGGACGCGTCGATCGACCTCGGCACGATCGCCGTCCTCTCCAACCCGCTGCGCTACGCCTTCGACGAGGCCTCCAAGGCCGCCACCCAGTTCTCGGTCGGCGACCCCGGCAAGCCGCCGGTCGCCGAGGACGACGAGCCGGGCCTGGAGGGCAAGGACTTCTACTCCCCGCCGCGCTCGACCTTCGCCAACGGCATGCACGCCGTGATCGTCGAGACCGACCCCGACACCGCGGAGATCAGGATCCTCAAGTACGCCGTCGTGCACGACTGCGGGCACCTGATCAACCCGATGATCGTCGAGGGGCAGATCCACGGCGGCGTCGCGCAGGGCGTGGGCGGCGCGCTCTACGAGCGGATGGCCTACGACGAGTCCGGCCAGCTGCTCAACGCGTCGTTCATGGACTTCCTGATGCCGTACGCCACCGAGGTCCCGACGTCGATCGACATCGACCACCTCGAGACGCCCTCACCGCTCAACCCGCTCGGCATCAAGGGCGCCGGCGAGGCGGGCGTGATCCCGTCCGCCGCCGTCTTCGCCGCGGCCATCGAGGACGCAGAGGGCTTCCCGATCACCTCGATGCCCATCTCGCCGTCGGAGCTGTTCGAGCTGCGCCTGGCGCACACCGACGAACCCCACCCCACGACCACCCCCACCACCGCTGGTTGAGGAGGGCGCGCAGCGCCCGTCACGCAACCGAGCCACTAGGAGCCATCTATGAAGTTCACCGGAGAGAATACGCTGGCGGCGCCCGTCGAGCAGGCGTGGGGAGCGCTGCTCGACCCGGCGGTGCTCGTGCGCACCATCCCGGGCTGCGAGCGGCTGGAGGCGACCGGTGACAACGCCTACGCGATGACCGTCACCGCGGGCGTCGCCTCGATCAAGGGCACCTACGCCGGGTCCTGCGAGCTGACCGACCTCGTCGAGCACGAGTCCCTGGTGATGAAGCTCGACGGTGCCGGAGCCCCCGGCACGATCGGCGCCACCGTCAACGTGCGGTTCATCCCCGAGGGCTCCACGACCCGGGTGTCCTACGACGCCGATGCGGTCGTCGGCGGGATGATCGGCGGCGTCGGCCAGCGGATGCTCACCTCCGTGTCGCGCCGGATGGCGGGGGAGTTCTTCGGCAACGTCGACGCGGCCATCGCGGGTGGAGGGGCGCCCGTCGAGGCCGCTCCTGCCGCCGCAGGTGCAGCGGTGCCGACGCCGACCGGCGCGGTCAGCACCGGGCAGGTCTTCACCGCACCCGCGCCCGCGCCCGCGGCCGCCTCGCGCCAGGGGTTCCTCACCGGCGTCGCCGTCGGTGCCGGGCTGGTCGTCCTCGGCGTCGTGGTCGGCGGGATCTTCGGACGCCGCCGGTGAGCGACCTGACGGTCGACTCGACCGCGCGGGCCCAGGCCGCCGCCCTCCGCTCGGGCGAGGTCTCGGCGACCGAGCTGCTCGAGCTGCACCTCGACCGGATCGAGGAGCGCAACCCCGAGCTCAACGCGATCGTCTCGCTCGACGCCGAGCGCGCCCGCGCCTGGGCCGCCGTCGCCGATCAGGCGCAGGCCTCGGGCGAGGTGATCGGCCCGCTCCACGGGCTGCCCTTCGCGGTGAAGGACACCCACGCGCTGAAGGGCTGGCGGACGACCTACGGCTCGCCGATCTTCGCCGACGCCGTCGCCGACCACGACGACCTGCTGGTCGAGCGCGTCCGCGCGGCCGGCGCGGTCTTCGTCGGCAAGACCAACGTCCCGGAGTTCGCGGCCGGGTCGCACACGTTCAACACCGTCTTCGGCGTCACCCGCAACCCGGTCGACCCTTCGCGCTCGGCGGGCGGGTCGAGCGGGGGAGCGGCGTGCGCCCTGGCGTCGGGCATGGTGCCGCTCGCCGACGGCTCCGACATGGGCGGCTCGCTGCGCAACCCGGCGTCGTTCTGCGGCGTCGTCGGCATGCGGCCCTCGCTGGGCCGGGTGCCGGAGTGGCCGCACTACAACCAGTGGGAGAGCACGTCGGTCGGCGGTCCGATGGCCCGCAACGTCGGCGACCTCGCGCTGCTGCTGTCGGTGCTCGCCGGACCCGACCCGCGTGCCCCCCTCGCGCTGGGCGACCCCGGCACGTCGTTCGCACCACCGCTGACGCCCGCCCCGCTCGCCGGGCTGAGGGTCGCGACGTCGGTCGACCTCGGTGGCTCGCTGGTGGTCGACCACGAGGTCGCGGACGTCGTACGCGCGACCGCGGCGCGGCTCTCGGACGCGGGTGCGGCGGTGGCCGAGGCCCACCCCGACCTCGCCCTGGCCGACGACACGTTCCGCACGCTGCGTGCCTGGCACTTCCAGGCCAAGCTCGGGCCGCTGCTGGCCGAGCACCCGACGTCTTTCAAGGCCTCCCTCGAGGCCAACATCCGCGCGGGCGAGCCGCTGACCGGTGCCGACGTGGCCCGCGCCTACACCCAGCGCACCTCGCTCTCGGAGACGATGCGGCTCTTCTTCGGCGAGCACGACGTGCTGCTGCTGCCGACCTCGCAGGTGCCGCCCTTCCCGGTGGAGCAGGAGTTCCCCGAGACGATCAACGGCCAGGAGATGCCCGACTACCTCGCCTGGATGCGCTCGGCCTACTTCATCACCGTCACCGGGTGCCCCGCGATCTCCCTCCCCGCCGGACGCACCGCCGACGGCCTGCCCGTCGGCGTCCAGCTGGTCGCCCGCCACGGCGCCGACCGTCAGCTGCTCGAGGTCGCGGCCGCCGTCGAGCGACTGGTCGGTCCCGCCACGAGCTGACCGGCCAGCTCCAGCACGGCGACCCGGTCCACCCGGGGAACGGCGGGCAGGCGCAACAGGCCTGTGCCCACGAGCAGGCCGTCGTCGGGTCGCAGCTCGAGGCCGAGCCCGGCCAGGACGGCCACGGAGGCGTGGTTGCCGTGGGCGACGCTCGCCTCCAGCCAGCGGACGCCGACCGCGTCCGCGACGGCGGCGACGGCGTCGACAAGCGTCGACGCGATCCCGCGGCCCTGCTGGGCGTCGACGACCTCGAAGGCCACCTCGGCCCGGTCGTGGGCCGTGCGCACGAAACGGCACAGCCCGACCGGTCGCCCGTCGAGCAGGGCGACCCACGCGACGTGCCGGTCGCTGTCGGTGGCGGCGAGGCTCCGGCGGGCGCCGCCCGGCAGGCGCGGCATCGGCACGAGGTAGCGCTGCTGGCGCGAGCGCGCCGACATCCCCGTGAAGACCTGCTCGACGACGTCGACCTCGCCAGGTGCCAGCGGCCGCAGGTGCACGGTCGCACCGTCACGGAGGCGGGCAGGCACCGTCGCAGCCACGGGCTGTGCGCGGTGCTGGTCGTGCGGGTGGTGCGGGTGGCGGACGGGCTCGGCAGGGGTGCGGCAGTACATCGTCTCTCCAGTCGGTCCGGTGGTGGACCTCTCGACCGTCCGCAGCTCGCCTGCCCGCGACCTTCCCGCGGCCTTCCCGCGTCCTTCCCCGGCGAAATGTCGTCGAGTCGCCCGCGCGCGCAGGCGTACAGTCGCCGTGCACTGGCTGGGAGGACCGATGCACGTCGACATCACCCTGCTCGGTGGGTTCTCGGTCGTCGTGGACGGGCGACCCATCGACGCAGCCGCGTGGACGCGCCGCGACGCCACCGCGCTCGTGAAGGTCCTCGCCCTCCGTCCCGGCCGCCGGCTCCCGCGGGAACGGCTCGTCGACCTGCTGTGGCCCGACCTGCTCCTCGACCGCGCGGCACCGCGCCTGCACAAGGCGGCCCACCGCGCGCGTACGTCGCTGGGCACCGGCCGCGGCGTCGTGCTGGTCGACGGCGTCGTCTCGCTCCTGCCCGACGCCGAGGTGACCGTCGACGTCGAGCGCTTCGAACGGGTGGTGGCGGCGGGCTCGGCCGAAGACGCGATCGCCCTCTACGCCGGGGACCTGCTTCCCGACGACCTCTACGAGACGTGGAGCCACGCGGACCGCGAGCGGCTGCGTGCGGTGCACCTCGACCTGCTGCGCGGCGCCGGCCGGTGGGAGGACGTCCTGGCCAGCGAGCCGCTCGACGAGGAGGCCCACATCGGGGTGCTGCGCTCGCACGTCGAGGCCGGACGCCGCGGGCACGCGCTCCGCCACCTCGATCAGGTCGAGCAGCTGTGGCGCGAGGTGGGTGCCGTGCCCGACGAGGCGCTCGGCGCCGTCCGCGCCGAGATCGAGGCCATGCCCGCGGCCGAGGGGAGCCGGCAGGCGTTGCCCCGCGGCGCGGCGCGGCTGCCCCGACCGTCCACCCGCACGGTCGGGCGCGACGCCGACGTGGCCGCCGTGCTCGACCTGCTCGCCCGCGGACGGCTCGTCACCCTGCTCGGGGTCGGTGGGGTCGGCAAGACCCGGCTCGCTGCCGAGGTCGCCCACCGGGTCGTGCAGGAGACCGCGCAACGCAGCTGCTACGTCGACCTGACGAAGGTCTCGGAGCCCGGGCAGGTCGCCGGACTCGTCGTGCGCGAGCTCGGGATACGTGCGGGCGACGACCAGGACGCGGTCCAGGTGCTGGCGGAGGCCCTGCACCGGCAGTCGCTGCTGCTGGTGCTCGACAACTTCGAGCACGTCGTGGCGGCCGCCGACGTGGTGGCGGGCGTCCTGGAGCGGTCCGCCGGTGTCCGTGTGCTCGTGACCAGCCGGGCGCGCCTGCGCCTCGGCGGCGAGCAGGTCCACGAGGTGCGTCCGCTGGCCGTCACGGCTGCGGCCGGTGCCGATCACGCCGACGCCGTCGCGCTGTTCGACCAGGTGGCCCGCGCGGTCGACCCTGACTTCGACCTCGCCCAGCACCTCGAGGCCGTCGGTGCCATCTGCGCCTCCGTCGACGGCCTGCCGTTGGCCATCGAGATCGCGGGCGGGCACCTGCGCACCCTTTCGGCGCCGCTGCTGCGCGAGCGGCTCGCCGACCGCCTGGCCTCCGGCGTCGTCGCGGCCCGCGACCTGCCGGACCGCCACCAGACCATCCCGTCGACCATCGACTGGAGCCTCCAGCTGCTCGGCGATCGCGAGCGGCGCCTCTTCGCGAGGCTCTCGGTCTTCCGCGGTCCCGTCCCCCTCGACGCCGTCGAGGCGGTCTGGCCGGAGAGCGACGCGGTCGACCCGCTGAGCGTCCTGGTCGACCACAGCCTCGTCCGGCGGTCGGCCGGCGCCACCGGGGAGCCGGCGTTCGGGATGCTCTCGCTCGTCCGCGAGCACGCGGCGACCCTGCTCCCCGAGGAGCGGGCCGCCGCAGAGGCCGCACGTGCCACCTACGTCGCCGATCACCTCGACGACCTCTACGAGCGACGCTGGACCGACGCGGCCGACCGGTGGCTCGACGACATCACCGGGCTCCTCCAGGAGGTGCGGGCCGCCCATGCGTGGGCGGTCGGCCGGGGAGACGCGGCACTCGCTGCCCGGATCGCCGCGGCCCTCGGCGCGTACTGGTTCCTGGAGGGACACCAGGTCGAGGGGCAGCGGTGGACGCAGGAGGCGCTGGCCGAGGCCGCGATCCTCGACCCTGCAGTGGTCGCACGGCTGCACCTGGCGTCGGGCTTCCTGGCCTTCCCGCACAGCCAGTGGCGGGCGCGGGAGCACTGGGAGCTCGCGGTCGCGATGTTCCGGGCGTTGGCGGAGCCGCGCCTGCTCGCGTACGCCCTCGCGGTGACGTCGGTGACCTACGTCGGCGCCGCCGACCGCTATGCGCACGCGATCCGGGTCAACGACGAGGCTCTGCGCCTGGCCCGCGAGGCGGCCAGCCCGTCGCTCGTCGCGCAGGTGCTCAACATCCGCGGCGAGATCACGCGCGTCGCCGGCCACGACGACCTGGCCCGGGCGGCGTACGAGGAGGGCCTGGCCATCTCGACCGACCTCGACGACGAGATGTACGTCAGCGTGTTCCTCGCCAACCTCAGCTACCTCGCCGACCACCGGGGCGACTACGCCGAAGCCCGCCGGCTCACCCACGCCGCGCTCCGGCTGTGCCGGACGCTGGGCCGGCGGCTGATGGCGGCATGGACGGTCTCGCAGCTCGCCGGCCCCGAGCACGGTCTGGGGCACTCGGAGCTGGGCGCGGTGCTGGTCGGCGCCGCGGACGAGGCGCTCCGCGTCCTGGGGGCACGGCGCCACCCGGGCGACGTGCCGGAGCACGAGCGGGTGGTCACCGGAATCCGGACCGCGCTGGGGGAGGACCGGTTCGACGAGCTGAGAGCCGACGGCGCGCGGATGTCCCTCGACGAGGTCCTCGACCTGGTCCTCGGCGGACCGGCGTCCGGGGCCGAAGGACCCTTGCGGACCGGGACCTCCCGGGCGTAGAACTGTTCCTACGCAGCCCCGCAAGGGGAGGCGGGATGGCTCCGACGACGAGTCCGTACGACGCGATCCGGTACGCCGGGGAACGTCGCAGACACCAGGTGATGGGTGGCTGGGACCCAGGAGGAGGAGCGATCGACCGGAAGCATCACAGGACCGGTCACCTCCGAGGACCTGGCCGCTCCGGCGACCTGATCCTCATCAGAAGGGCCCTTGACGCTCATACCGTCGAGGGCCCTTCGCCTGTCCCGACCCCGGGCAGGTGTTGCCGAGCAATCGGCGATCCGTCGGCAGACCTTGCCGTGGCCATCGCGGTGGCCGGATCGGTTGAATCGTCCCCATGAGCGCGCGGCGGATCAGGATCGGCATCGACACCGGGGGCACGTTCACCGACGTGGTCGCCCTCGACGAGGACTCGGGGGAGCTGGTCACCACCAAGACCCCCAGCACGCCGGGCAACCCGGCCGACGGCTTCATCGCCGGCATCGAGAAGATCCTCGGGATCGTCGGCGGCGACGGCGGCGACATCACCGCTGTCTCGCACGGCACGACCGTGGCGACCAACAAGCTGCTCGAGGGCAAGGTCGAGGCGCTCGGCTTCATCACCACCGAGGGCTACGAGTTCATGCTCGAGATCGCCCGCCAGTCCGTGCCCGACGGCTACGGCAACTCCTACTTCTGGGTCAAGCCCGACCGCATCGTCCCGGCCGACCGGGTCCGTACGGTCGGGGGCCGCCTCGACTTCACCGGCGCCGAGATCCGTCCCTTCGACGAGGAGCAGGCCGTCGCCACGGCCCGCTGGTTCAGGGACCAGGGCATCACCACGATCGGCGTGTGCCTGCTGCACGCCTACGCCAACGACGACCACGAGCTGCGGCTGCGCGAGATCCTTCGTCGCGAGCACCCCGAGGCCGTCGTCTCGATCTCGAGCGAGGTGCTGCGCGAGTACCGGGAGTACGAGCGCTCGATGACCACGCTGGTCGACGCGGCCGTCAAGCCCAACGTCAGCCGCTACGTCACCAACATCTCCGAGCGCCTGGTCAGCTTCACCGGCAACGCGATCCCGTTCTACGTGATGAAGTCCAACGGTGGCGTGCTCTCGGCCGACGAGGTCGTGCACCAGCCGATCACCACCGTTCTGTCCGGCCCGGCCGCCGGCGCGCTGGGCGCCGCCCTGATCGCGGAGGTCGCCGGCTTCCCCAAGATCCTCACCTGCGACGGCGGGGGCACGTCGACCGACGTGTCCGTCGTCCTCGACGGCGAGCCGACCCTCACCACCGAGGGCACGGTCGGCGCCTACCCGAGCAAGATCCCGATGATCGACGTCGTCACGGTCGGCGCGGGCGGCGGCTCGATTGCCTGGCTGTCGCCCGAGGGCACCCTCAAGGTCGGCCCGCACTCGGCGGGCGCCGACCCGGGCCCGCTCTGCTACGCCAAGGGCGGCACCCAGCCGACCATCACCGACGCCCACGTCACCCTCGGCCGGATCCCTCCCCACCTCCTCGGCGGCGAGATCCCGCTCGACGTGGAGGCCGCGCGGGCGGGCATCGCCGACCTCGCCGAACAGCTCGGCCTCGACTTCGAGCGCTGCGCCACCGGCATCCTGGAGATCTCGGCGTGGAACCAGGCCAACGCGCTGCGACAGGTCAGCGTGAAGCGTGGCCTCGACGTCCGTGACTTCATGCTGACGACCTTCGGCGGCTCCGGCTCGCTGCTGGCCTGCCGGCTCGTCGACATCCTCGACCTCGCGGGCGTCGTCGTACCCCCCAACCCGGGCAACGTGAGCGCCTTCGGGCTGCTGACCGTCGACGTCAAGAACGACTACGTGCAGACCCACGTGGCCAAGGAGTCGGCGCTCGACCACGCGGCCGTGCAGGCCGTCCTCGACGACCTCACCGACCGGGCCCGCGCGGCCCTGGCCAAGGAGGGCTTCGCGCCCGAGGACCACCAGTTCCAGCGCACGATCGACGTGCGCTACGTCGGCCAGGCCTACGAGGTCCGCGTGGCCGCTCCCGAGGGCGAGGTCGACGAGGCGTACGTCGCCCACGTCGCTGAGACGTTCCATGCCGAGCACCGCCAGCTCTACGGCTACGACTTCCGCGGTGACGCGACCCAGCAGGTCGAGTGGGTCAACCTCCGTGTGACCGGCATCGGCCCGATCACCCGACCGGAGATCCCGACGCTCGACAAGGCCGAGGGCGACGCCCGCGAGCGCGCCGTCCGCAGCCGCCGCGAGGTGTGCTTCGACGCCGAGCAGGGCTACGTCGACACCCCCGTGATCTGGCGCGGCGACCTCGGCGCCGGCGACACGTTCAGCGGCCCGGCCATCGTCGAGGAGTTCGGCTCGACCATCCCCGTCCACCCCGGCTTCGAGGTCGTGGTCGACGACTGGGCCAACCTCGTGATCCGGAAGGAGTCGGGCCGATGAGCACCGACGTCAGCACCCGCGCCGTGGACCCGGCGTACGTCACCGCGAAGCCGGTCAACCCGGCCGGCCTGCCGACGGCGTACGAGCACGGCGGCCGCCTCACGGCCGAGGGCACGACGGTCGACCCGATCCTGGTCGAGATCGTCCAGGGCACGCTGGCCAGCGTCGAGATGGAGGTCGAGACCGCCATCGGTCGCACCAGCCGTTCGCCGATGATCCGCGACGCGCACGACTTCCGCGCCGGCATCCACGACAGGCAGCTGCGCAAGCTGACCGGCCGTTCCTACAGCGCGCTGGTCCACCCCATCGTGCGTGACTACCCGATCGAGGAGATGCGCGAGGGCGACGTCTTCTTCCACAACGACGTCTACGAGTCGGAGGGCGGCATCGGCCACCTGCCCGACCTGTGCGTCACCGTGCCCGTCTTCCACGACGGTGAGGTCGTCGCCTTCGTCCAGGCCTTCGGCCACCACGACGACATCGGCGGCGCGGTCCCCGGCTCCATGCCGAGCAACGCGACCACCGTGTACGAGGAGGGGCTGGCGGTCCCGCCGATCAAGCTCTGGGACGCGGGCGTGCCGAACAGGTCGGCGCTGCGGATCATGACCCGCAACTCGCGGATGCCCGACAGCCTCGCCGCCGACCTCGATGCCGAGTGCTCGGCCTGCCTGATGGGCGCGCGGCGCCTGGGCGAGCTGTTCGAGCGCTACGGTCGCGACGCCATCGAGGCGTCGTTCGACGCGATCCTCGACGCGACCACCGAGACCTACCGGCGCGAGATCCTGTCCAAGATCCCCGACGGCACCTACGTCTGGGAGGACTACGCCGAGCACGACGGCGTCGACGAGCCGCAGCTGCACACGCAGCGGATCACGCTGACCAAGGTGAGCGACGCCCCGGCCGACCCCGAGAACGGTCGCCCGGCCGGACCGCGGCTGATCATCGACTTCACCGGCACCAGCGCCCAGGCCAAGGGGCCGATCAACCACTGCGGCGACTACGTCGGCGGCAACTTCCTCAAGAAGTGGCTCGCACCGATCCTGCGCAACCTCGCCGACACCCCTGAGCGGATGGCGGAGCTCGACGTCAACGAAGGCATCGTCCCCCTCATCGAGATGCGCTTCCCCGAGAAGGGCACGCTGCTCACGCCGATCCACCCGGGCCCGACCAACGCCCGCACCTTCGTCATCCTGCGGCTGCTCGGCGTGCTCGCCGGCGTCGTGGCCAAGGCCGTCGACGGCAAGATGCCGGCCGACCAGGAGACCATCCGCTACACCGGCGTCTACGGCAAGGACCTCGACGGCAACGACTACCTCATGCGCGAGGTGCTCGGTGGCGGCTCGGGCGGGCGCTACTACGCCGACGGCGAGGACACCATCCACGTCGTCCCCGACTCCCGCAACCTGCCGACCGAGTTCACCGAGTCGCGCTTCCCCTTCATCGTCGAGCGCCTCGGGCTGGCCCAGGACTCCGGCGGCGCAGGTGAGTACCGCGGCGGCCTCGGCTACGAGAAGCACATCCGGATGCTCAAGGACGCGCACTTCATGTCCATCGCCGACCGCTCGATCCTCGCCTGCTGGGGCGTGCGCGGTGGCAAGGCCGGCTCGCCGTTCCAGGTCGTCATCGACCCGGGCGGCCCCGACGAGCGCGAGGTCGACGCCCTTGCCGACGCCGAGGTCGTCAAGGCCGGCCAGGTCGTCCGGATTCGTACGACGGGCGGCGGCGGCTGGGGCGACCCGCTGGCCCGCGACCCCGAGCTCGTCGTGCGCGACGTCGTGTGGCGCAAGGTCTCGGCCGAGGCTGCGCTGCGTGACTACGGCGTCGTGCTGACCGGCTCGGCCGACTCGGGCGACCTGGGCTTCGACGCCACGGCGACCCAGGCCGAGCGTGCCGGGCGGGCGGCGTGGAGCCGGGACGACGACGCGTTCTTCGACCGCGGGCCGGGCTACGCCTCGCTCGCCGACGGAGCGACGTCCGCCGAGGTCGACCGGATCTGAGCGTGTCGGTGCAGCGCGTCGCGGTCCTCGGCGGGCACGGCAAGACCGGACGGGCGGTCTGCGCGGCGCTCGCCGATCGTGGCGTCGAGGGCCGGCCGCTGGGACGCGACGACTGGCCGGACCTCGCGTCGGCCGTGGCCGGGTGCGAGGCGGCGTACGTCATCGCACCCAACCTGCACCCGGACGAGCCGTCCTACGTCACGTCGGTGCTGGCCGCCCTGACCGAGGCCGGCGTCGGCCGGGTGGTCTACCACTCGGTGGCCTCGCCCTACGTGCCCGCGATGCCGCACCACGTCGGCAAGGCCGTGAGCGAGGACCTGGTCCGGCGCAGCGGGCTGGACTGGACGATCCTCCAGCCCGGCGCCTACCTGCAGAACCTCGACCTCACCGGCCCGCTCGACCTGCCCTACTCCCCGGACGTGCCGTTCGGCTTCCTCGACCTCGCCGACCTGGGCCGGGCCGCAGCAGTCGTCCTCACCGAGCAGGGGCACGCCGGGTCGACGTACGAGCTCGCGACACGGGTCGCGACCGTCCGCGAGCTGGCGGCGGAGGCGGGCGTGCCGGTGCGGCAGGTGGCCGACCCGGGCACCCATCCCTGGCTCAGCGCGATGTTCGCCTACTACGACGAGCACGGGCTGCCGGTCGGCACGCGCGTGCTCGACACGTTGCTGGGTCGCTGACGCAAATCGCCGCGCGCGCGGCGGCAGCGCGGTGCGATGATCGCCGCGTGACGACCCCGGAGACGTACGCCGACCTGGGTGCCGCGGCCTGGCGCTGGGTGCTCGACCAGGTCCGGTGGGACGACGGGCCGTGGATCCCCGTGTCCGTGCCCCACGAGGGCGGGCCGCCCGAGGACCGCGACGGGATGCACAGCGGTATCGGTGGACTGGCCCACGTGCTCGCCGAGGTCCGCGAGTCCCGCGGGTGGACCGACGAGGAGCAGCGGCTCGCCGAGGGCATCGCCGCCCGGATCCGAGGCAACCTCGCCACCACGACGATGTACTCCTACTTCGACGGGTTGGTCAGCGACCTCGGTGTCCTGGCGGCGCTCGAGGCGGACGGGGCCGAGGAGGCGGTCGCCCGGCTCGAGGAGATCGCGGCCGACGACGGGTGGGAGCAGCCGTGGATGACGCCACCGCGGTTTCCCCCACACACCCGCATCAACGACGCCACCCTGGGCACGGCGGGCAACCTCCTCGGAGCAGTGTGGGCACACCGGCACGACACTCCTGGCGCGGCCGACCTGGCCCACCGCGCGGCGGACCTCCTGCTGGCGGAGGGCGAGCCGACCGAGGCGGGCACGAACTGGCCCTTCGTGCCGCTGCGCTTCACCGAAGAGCTGCGCGCGGAGCACGGGGACGAGCAGATGCCCAACTGGTCGCACGGGCTGGCCGGGATCGCCGCCGCCCTTGCCGTCGCCGGCGCCGAGCTCGACCGTGCGGACCTGGTGGCCGCGGCGCGCAGTGGGGCCGAGCACCTGGTCACGCTGGGCGACGCGGGCGACGGCGGTTTCGTGGTGCCTCATGTGATCCCGCCGGACCCCGACACGGAGGAGGTCACCTACAGCTGGTGCCACGGCCCGACCGGCACCTCGTTCCTCTTCGCCGCCCTCGAGCACGCCGGGGTCGAGACGATCGCCGGAGAGACCCCGGCGCAGTGGCACCGCCGTTGCCTGCGCAGCATCCGCACGTCGGGGGTCCCGGCGCGACTGCGGCCGGGCTTCTGGGACAACGACGGTCGCTGTTGCGGCACCGCCGGCGTCGGCGACGTGTTCCTCGACGCCTGGCAGCGGCTCGGCGTCGAGGACGACCTCGCCTTCGCGCAGGTCCTCGGCGACGCGCTCGTCGAGCGGGCGATCGTGGAGGGTGACCGCGCGTGCTGGCGTTTCACCGAGCACCGCAACGACGACCCGCTCCTCCCGCCGGGCGTCGGCTGGATGCAGGGCGCCGCCGGCATCGCGGCGTACCTCCTGCGGCTCTCCCGCGTGCTGCGCGAGGGGCGTACGACGCCCGCCGTCGCGCGGCTCGACACCTGGTGGAACCTGCCCTGATCCTCCGGTCAGGCCCGGGCCCGCCGGTCGCGCTGGAGGTAGCGCTCCTGGTCCAGCGGCGCACGCCCCGACTCCACAGGCGCCCGGCGGGCCTCCGCCCGGTCCTTGAGCCCGTGCAGCATCCCGCGGGACATGACGAAGTCGGAGGGCACGACGGTGGCGACGTAGAACCCGGTGAGCCACGCGGGGCTCGTGCGCTCGCGGACCCGGAGGTGCACGCGGGTGGCGCGGCCCGGCAGCGCCGTCAGGTGGATCGTCCAGGTCCACGTGATCTGCGCTCCGCGGTCCACCGCCCACCTCGGTGGCACGTGGGTCACCGACCCCAGCACGAGCAGCTCCGGCGACTCCACCTGGGCCACCCGGAAGTGCGCGGTCCCGGGCCGGCCGTCCGGTACGACGTCGCCGACCTGCAGGTCGCGGACCAGGCGCGGGTCGAGCCGGTCGAGGCTCGCCCAGTTGTCCGGGAACAGCAGCCGGTCGACCCAGCTGGGCGTGTACCACCCGCCGAGGTGCCAGCCCATCTGGGTCAGCCAGGGCCAGACCTCCTCGCGGCCGGCCGCCACGGTGATCGCGTGGTCCATCACCATCTGGGGGTGGACGACGAGGTCGTCGCCCGGGAGCCGGGCGGCGCGCTCCTCCGCCGTGGACCCGGCCCGTCGGCCGAGGACCTGGAGCGCCGCTCCGGCGGCCAGGAGCGCTGCGCCCGCACCCACGAGGCGGTCGAGCACCGTGATCACGCTCCCTCCGGGCCTGGTCGGTCCCCTCGGACCGAGCCTCGACCGCACCCGGCCCACCGCGACAGGGCCGCACGGCTGGACGGCGTGGGACCAAGTGCCCCGGCCCCGCCAGCCCGTCAGGGCTCGATCAGGCCCGCCCGGATGGCGTAGCGCGTCAGCTCCACCCGGTCGCGCATCCCGAGCTTGCCGAGGATGTTGGCCCGGTGGCCCTCGACGGTCTTGAGCGCGATGTGCAGCTCCTTGGCGATCTCGCGCGAGGAGCGGCCCTCGGCGATCAGCTTGATGACCTGGTCCTCGCGGGCCGTGAGCACCGACGTCGGCACCCGTTCGCCGCGGCGCAGCCGGTCGAGGTAGTCACGCACCAGCGTGCTCTCCGCGCCGGGGTAGAGGAAGGTCTCCCCGCGCATCGCCGCACGGCAGGCGCCGACGAGGTCCTCGTCGGCGACGGACTTGAGGACGTACCCGCTCGCCCCGGCCTTGAGAGCGCCGAAGAAGTACTGCTCGTTGTCGTGCATCGAGAGCATCAGGATCTTCGGCGGGTTGCGCCTCCGGCCGATCTCGGACGCCGCCTGCAGGCCGGTCATCCGCGGCATCGCGATGTCGAGGACGACGAGGTCGACCTCGGTGTCGCGCACCCGTTCGACGGCCTCGGCCCCGTCGGCCGCCTCCGCGACGACCGAGAGGTCGGGCTCCTGCTCGAGGATGAGGCGTACGCCGCGGCGCACCAGGGTGTGGTCGTCGGCGAGGAGGATCCGGATCACGCGCCGACCTCCCCGGCCGTGACGACGGGGACCTTGAGCCGCACCGTGGTGCCGTGCCGCGGCTGGCTGATCACCGACAGCTCGGCCTGCACGAGGGCGGCGCGCTCGCGCATGCCCATCAGCCCCGACCCTTCGGCGAGGCCGGTGAAGCCGCGTCCGTCGTCGCGGACCTCGAGCACGACGTGGGAGCCGAGCCGCTGCAGGGACAGCTCGACGGCGCGCGCGTCGGCGTGCCGGGCCGCGTTGGTGAGCGCCTCCTGCGCCACCCGGTAGACGACCACCTCCGCCTCCGGGCTCAGCGCCGGCAGCCCGGGTGCGAACGAACGCCGCACCGACGCGGAGCTGCGGTCGGAGAACTCGGTCGCCAGGGCGGCCAGGGCGCTGGCCAGGCCGAGGTCCTCCAGGACGCCGGGACGCAGCCGTCGCGCCACCCGGCGTACGTCGTCGAGGCCGGTGCGGGCACTCTCCCGCACGGCCGCCAGCTCGGGCACCATCGCGGCCGGGGCCTGCGACTCAAGCTGTTTGAGGCCCAGCAGGACGACCGTCAGGCTCTGGCCCACCTCGTCGTGGAGCTCCTGGGCGATGCGGTGACGCTCGGCCTCCTGTGCGGCCAGCGCGCGGGCGTCACCGGTGCGCCGCTCCTCGGCGAGGCGGTCGAGGAGGCCGTTGACGCTGCGGGCGATGCCGAGCACCGGGCCGGCCCCCTCCTCGGGGAGCTCGGTCGGCTCGAGGTGCTCGATGTCCTCGAGCCGCGCGATCAGGCGGTGCAGCGGCGCCAGCGCCCAGCGGATGAGGAGGGCGTTGGTCAGGATCATCACCACCAGCCCGACACCGATGACGAGGAACTCCGAGGACACCGCGTCGGCGGAGACCCGGGCGGGGGAGAGGAGCAGGAGCAGCGCCGCGACCACGAGCACGACGCCGTTGATGAGGCAGATCGTCCAGAACAGCGGGAGGTGGCTGGGCAGACGCATGCCGTCACCTTCCCATCCCGGGCCCACCAGATGGGGTCGGGCACCCATGGTCGCGGCCGCCCGCTCCGCGAAGACTCGGGGCATGCCGCCGCCCGACGAGAACACCGCCGTCGACCCGACCGGGGCCGCCTGGGTGGTGTGGCTGGTGATCGTGGGGCCGGCACTGCTGTTCGCGACGTTCACGTGCGTACGCCGCGTGGCACCCGGGGAGCTCGTCCTCGTGCTGCGACGCGGCGAGGTGGTGCGCGTGCGCCGCAACGGGTTCGTCGCCCGCTGGCCCGGGCTCGAGCGGTTCGAGGCCGTGTCGACGGAGCCGCGCGTCCTGCCGCTCGTGGTGCGCTCCCGCACGAACGACGGCGTCCGCGTGGTCGCCCTCGCCGACCTGACGGTGCAGGTGCGCGACGTCCAGCCGGGCGCGGCGTACGCCCCGGCGACGCAGGCCGCGCGCCTGGCCGAGGACACCGTCGCCCGGGCCGTCGAGCAGCTCGAGGTGGAGTCCCTCGTCGACGACCTCGAGGAGCTCGAGACCCGCTGGCCGGCCGAGCTCACCCGCCGGCTCCCGCTCGGCACCGAGGCCACCGCGCTGGCGGTCACGCAGGTCGAGGCCCAGCTCACCGGAGGTGCGGCATGAGCGACACCCCGTACCTGCTCGAGGTCGCGGTGTCGGTGGCCCTGATCGCCACCGCCATCGGCTTCGCCGTCGGGCTCGCGATCGGCCGCGGACGCCAGCCGCGCTGGCAGGAGAAGGGCAGCTTCGTCCACAAGGTGTCGATCGGCTTCGCGACGCTCGACCGGCTCGACGCGGTGCTGCTCCGCTTCGAGGTCGAGCCCGCCTCGCGGCTGGCGGGCGTCGAGGTGGGCGAGCTGCGCCTCCCGGCCGGGTCGGGGGTCGCCATCCTCGCGCGCGGGAAGGAGGTGATCGTCCCCGACGCCCGCACCGTGCTGCGCTGCGGCGACCAGGTCCTCGTCGTCGCCGCGCTCGGCCAGGTCACCCGGGTGGAGGACCGGCTCCGGTCGGTCAGCCGCTACGGCCGGCTCGCCGGCTGGGCCGAGGACATGGACGACCCGGCCGGCTCTGCCCGGGCGTTCGGCGTGCGCAGGCGGGTCGCGTGATCCCCACCTCCGCGGCCCTCGCGGTCTTCATCGTCGCCTACGCCCTCATCGCGACCGAGCGCGTCCACCGCGTCGCGGCCGCCCTCGGCGGCGTGGCCGGCATGGTCGTCATCGGCCTGGTCGACGCCCGGACGGCGTTCTTCGACGAGCACACCGGCGTCGACTGGAACGTGATCTTCCTGCTCTTCGGGATGATGATCATTGTCGGCGTCCTCAAGCAGACGGGGCTCTTCGAGTTCCTCGCCCTCTGGGCGGCGAAGAGGTCCGGCGGCCACCCCTACAGGCTGCTCGTCCTGCTGGTCCTGGTCGGTGCCGCCGTCGCGCCGATCCTCGACAACGTGACCTGCGTGCTGCTGGTCGCGCCGGTCACGCTGTCGGTCTGCCGGCGGCTCGAGCTGCCCTCGGCGCCGTACCTGATCTCGCTCGTCCTCGCCTCCAACATCGGCGGCATGTCCACCCTCATCGGCGACCCGCCCAACATCATCATCGGCAGCCGGGCGGGGCTCAGCTTCACCGACTTCCTCGTGCACTCGCTGCCGCTGACGGTCGTCCTGCTCGTGCTGTTCGTGGTGATGGCCCGCTGGCTGTTCCGCAAGGACATGACCGTCATGGGCAACGTGCACGGCCTCGACGACCTCCGTCCCGCCGACGCGATCACCAACGTCCGGATGCTGCGCCGCTCGCTGGTCGTGCTCCTCCTCGTGATGGTCGCCTTCAGCCTTCACACGGTGCTCCACCTCGACCCGTCGGTCGTCGCGATGATGGGTGCCGGCGCGACCGTGCTCGTCTCCCGCACCGAGCCGCAGGAGTTCCTCGAGGAGGTCGAGTGGGGCACCCTCGCGTTCTTCATGGCGCTCTTCGTGCTCGTCGGGGCGCTCGTGCAGGTCGGCGTCATCGGCGCGATCAGCGAGTGGGCCGCCGAGGCGATGGGGGAGCGCGACCTGCTCGGCGCGACCGCCCTGCTCTTCGGGTCGGGGGTGGTGGGGGCCTTCGTCGACAACATCCCCTACACGACCGCCACTGTCCCGGTCGTCGAGGAGATGGTCGCCGGCACCGGTGTCTCGGGGGCGGACAGTCCGCTGTGGTGGGCCTTCGTGTTCGGGGCAGACCTCGGCGGCAACGCCACCGCCGTCGCGGCCGGCGCCAACGTCGTGGTCCTCGGCATCGCGGCCAAGGCGGGCGAGCCGATCAGCTTCTGGGGCTTCACCCGGTACGGCGTCGTGGTGACCGTCATGACGCTGCTGGTGGCCTGGGCCTACGTCTACCTGCGCTACTTCGCCTGGGGCTGACCGGTCGGCCGCGCGCCCCCGGCAACACTTGCCAGCGAAACGCTGCGTCGTTGGTCGAATCTGCCGTGGGGAGCGTGTGAGCGGCGACACTAGGTTTGCGTCATGAGGGTCCTGCTCGCACTCGGCGGAAACGCGATGACCAACGCCGACGGCCGCGCCCGCCCCGAGGACCAGATCGAGGCGGCGCAGGTCGCGATGGCGGCGGTCGCCGGTCTCCTCGAGGACGACCACGAGGTCGTCATCACCCACGGCAACGGACCCCAGGTCGGCAACCTGCTGGTCAAGAACGAGCTCGCCGCCGGTGTCGTGCCCCCGGTCCCGCTCGACTGGTGCGGCGCGCAGACGCAGGCCACGCTCGGGTTCGTCCTCATGGACGCGCTCGACCGCGAGCTCGCCGTCCGGGGGATCGAGCGGCGCAGCGCCGCGCTCGTCACCCGCACGCTCGTCGACGCCGACGACGACGGCTTCACCCACCCCACCAAGCCGATCGGCCGTCACCTCCCCGAGGCGGAGGCCCGGGTGCTCGTCGACCACGGCGAGACGTGGGAGGACCGCGGCGAGAAGGGGTGGCGCCGCGTCGTCGCCTCGCCCGAGCCGCGCGAGATCCTCGACGCCCCGGCCGCCGTGGCGCTCATCGAGGCCGGCTTCGTCGTCGTCGCCAACGGTGGCGGCGGCATCCCGCACGTCCGTCGTCCCGACGGGTCGCTCGTCGGGGTCGAGGCCGTCATCGACAAGGACCTCGGCGCCGCCCTGCTTGCACGCACCACGGGGGCGGAGGTGCTCGTCATCGCCACCGACGTGCCCAACGCCGTGGTCCGCTGGGGCGAGCCCGACGCCGAGCCGCTCGGCCGGGTCACCGTCGACGAGCTGCGCGCCCACGCCGCCGACGGGCAGTTCGCGTCCGGCTCGATGGGACCGAAGGTCGACGCGGTCTGCCGCTTCGTCGAGACCACCGGCGGCACGGGCGTCATCACCAGCCTCGACCAGATCACAGCGGCGGTCGCCGGAGACGCCGGCACCGTCGTCGTACCCACACCCCTCGGTGGTTGAGGAGGTCGCGCAGCGACCCTCTCGAAACCGGACCCCACTGAAAGGAACTGCCACATGCCCTCTGCCATCGAGGTCCGCAAGGTCCCCATCCACTCCGTGGCCGACGCGTCCGAGCTGACCAAGCTCATCGACGACGGCGTCATCGCCGCCGACCGCGTGTTCGCGATCATCGGCAAGACCGAGGGCAACGGCGGCGTCAACGACTACACCCGCATCATCGCCGACCGCGCCTTCCGCGAGGCGCTGGTCGCCAAGGGGGCCGACCCCGAGCAGGTCAAGGGCGTCCCGATCGTGTGGTCGGGCGGCACCGACGGCGTGATCAGCCCCCACGCCACCATCTTCGCCACGACCGACGTCCCCGAGGACGACCCCTCGCGCGAGGAGATGCGGCTCACCGCCGGCTTCGCGATGAGCGAGGCGATCCTGCCCGAGGAGATCGGCTACACCGCGATGATCGAGAAGGTCGCGGCGGGCGTGAAGGTCGCCATGGAGCGGGCCGGGATCACCGACCCCGCGGACGTCCACTACGTGCAGACCAAGACGCCGCTGCTGACCATCCACACCATCCGCGACGCCAAGTCGCGCGGCAAGAAGGTGTGGACCGAGCACACCCACGAGTCGATGGACCTCTCCAACGGCGTCACCGGCCTCGGCATCGCCGTCGCCCTCGGCGAGATCGAGATGCCCACCGACGCCGACGTGATGCACAACCGCGAGCTCTACTCCTCGGTGGCCTCGTGCTCCTCGGGCGTCGAGCTCGACCAGGCGCAGATCGTCGTCGTGGGCAACGCGAAGGGCGTCGGCGGCCGCTACCGCATCGGCCACTCGGTGATGGAGGACGCGCTCGACGCCGACGGCATCTGGGAGGCGATCCGATCCGCCGGGCTCGACCTGCCCGAGCGTCCGCGCACCAGCGACCTCGACGGCAAGCTGGTCAACGTCTTCCTCAAGTGCGAGGCCAGCCAGGACGGCATGGTCCGCGGCCGCCGCAACGCGATGCTCGACGACTCCGACGTGCACTGGCACCGCCAGATCAAGGCGTGCGTGGGCGGCGTCACCGCGGCCGTGACCGGCGACCCGGCGGTCTTCGTGTCGGTCTCCGCGGCCCACCAGGGCCCCGAGGGTGGCGGCCCCGTCGCCGCCATCGTCGACCTCGGCTGAGGCGACACGTCCGTACGTCGTCGCGCGGGGCCGGCAGCACACTGTCGGTCCCGCGTGATGGGGTGGACCCATGAGCGACACGTCCACCCGCTACCGCCTGGTGCGGCCCGAGCGCGACGTCGTCGTCCCGCAGCTCGACGAGCACCAGCAGCGGGTGGTCGACCACCAGGGCGGGCCCCTGCTCGTGCTCGCCGGACCCGGCACCGGCAAGACCACGACGCTGGTCGAGGCCATCGTCGACCGCATCGAGCAGCGTGGCGCCTCGCCCGACGCGGTGCTCGCGCTGACCTTCTCCCGCAAGGCCGCCGAGCAGCTGCGTGACCGGGTCACCGCCCGCGTCGCCCGCACCACCGCGGCGGCGTCGTGCTCGACGTTCCACTCCTTCGCCTACGCCCTGGTCCGGAAGTACGCGCCCGCCGAGCTCTACGAGGGCGCCATCCGCCTGCTGTCGGCGCCCGAGGCCGACGTCGTCCTGCGCGAGCTGCTGCGCGACAACCCCGAGTCGGTCGTGTGGCCCGAGCCGCTGCGCCGCGCCGCCGGCACACGGGGGTTCGTGCGGGAGGTGCAGGCCGTGCTGGCACGCGCCCGGGAGAAGGGCCTCGACCCGTCCGGGCTGCGGGCCCTCGGCATCGAGCACGACCTGCCCGAGATGGTGGCCGCCGGGCTTTTCCTCGAGCAGTACCTCACCGTCCTCGACAACCTCGGCGCCACCGACTACTCCGACCTCATCCGCCGGGCCGTGATCGAGGCCGAGGCCCACCGCGACGAGCTGCGGGCGCGGTGGCAGCACGTCTTCGTCGACGAGTACCAGGACACCGACCCGGGCCAGGTCGCCCTCCTCCGCGCCCTGGCCGGCGACGGGCGCGACCTCACCGTCGTGGGCGACCCGCACCAGTCCATCTACGGCTTC
This sequence comes from Nocardioides pinisoli, assembly GCF_024199985.1. GTDB lineage: Bacteria > Actinomycetota > Actinomycetes > Propionibacteriales > Nocardioidaceae > Nocardioides > Nocardioides pinisoli. Next base: position 255,441 of record NZ_JANARS010000004.1, on the reverse strand, counting down.
CGCGGCGCCGACGTGCGCGGGATCCTCGACTTCCCGGCCGCCTTCCCGACCACCGGCGGCGCACCCGCCCCGGTGGTGGTGCTCCAGCGCACCCGCCGGTTCGGTCCGCGGATCCTGCTGGCCGCGGGCCGGGTGGCCCACCGGCTCTCCCTCACCGGCAGCATCGACGCCGGGGCCCGCGAGGCGTTCCTCTCCCCGGAGGCGGTCCCCGGCCCGCACGGCGACGGCCGGGTCGAGGTCGTCACCTACGACACCGAGCGCGCCGAGGCCGAGCGGCTCGCCGACCTGCTGCGCCGCGCCCACCTCGAGGACGGCATCGCGTGGGACCGGATGGCGGTCCTCGTCCGCTCCGGCCGCACCAGCATCCCGCCGCTGCGCCGCGCGCTCGCCGCCGCCGGTGTCCCCGTCGAGGTCGCGTCCGATGACCTGCCGCTGGTGCGCGATCCCGCGGTCGTGCCGCTCCTCGACGGCCTGCACGCCGTCGTCAACCTCGACAACGACGACCCCGACTCGCCCGACTTCCTCGACCCGGGTCGCATCGAGTCGCTTCTGCTCTCCTCGATCGGCGGGCTCGACGCGTCCGACCTGCGAGCGCTCGTCCGCCGCCTCCGCACGCGTGAGAAGGAGGTGGCCGACCCCGCGGTGCGGCGCACCTCGCGCGAGCTGCTGCGGCTCGCGGTCGTCCAGCCCGGCTTCCTCGACGGGCTCGAGGGACCCGACGTCCAGCGCGCCGGCGCCCTGGCCGAGCTGCTGCGCGGGGGAGCGCGGATGCTGGCCGACCGCGCGGGCGTCGAGGACGTGCTCTGGCACCTGTGGTCGGGCACCACCTGGCCCCAGCGGCTGCGCCGCCAGGTCGACGCCGGGGGCGCGAGCACCCGCCGGGCCCACCGCGACCTCGACGCGATCGTCGCGCTCTTCGACCTCGCCTCCCGCGCGGTCGACCAGCGCGACCACGTCGGCGTGGCCGCGTTCTTCGCCAGCGTCGTCGCCCAGCAGCTGCCCGCCGACACGCTCGCCGAGCAGGGCGTGCGCGGGGCGGCGGTCCGGCTCCTCACCGCCCACCGCTCCAAGGGCCTCGAGTGGGACCTCGTCGTGGTCGCCCACGTGCAGCAGGAGGGCTGGCCCGACCTGCGCCGCCGGACGACCCTCCTCGGCGCCGACCGCATCGGCGTCGACGCCTCGGGCCACCCCGACCTCGTCCCGCCCGTGACCAGCCGGGCGCTGCTGATGGAGGAGCGCAGGCTGTTCTACGTCGCGTGCACCCGTGCCCGCCGACGCCTCGTGGTGAGCGCCGTACGGTCCCCCGACGACGACGGCGAGCAGCCCTCCCGGTTCCTCGAGGAGCTCGGCGTCACCATCGACCACCAGGACGGCCGGCCGCCGCGGCCGCTGTCGCTGGGGGGCCTCGTCGCCGAGCTGCGCCGCACCGCGGCCGACCCGGCGGCGTCGCCGGCGCTGCGCGAGGCAGCCGCCCGCCGGCTCGCCGCGCTGGCCGCCGAGGAGGTCGGCGGACGCCAGCTCGTGCCGGCGGCCGACCCGTCGACGTGGTGGGGCACCCGCAGCGCCAGCCGTTCCGTCCAGCCGATCCGCGACCCCGACCGGCCGGTGCCGATCTCGGCGAGCATGCTGGAGTCGATCCTGGTCTGCCCCGCGCAGTGGTTCTTCGAGCGCGAGGCCGGCGGTGTGTCAGCGGTCCACCAGTCGGCCAACCTCGGCCAGGTCCTCCACGCGCTCGCCGAGCGCGTCGCCGTCGGCGACCTGCCGGCCGAGGAGGAGCCGCTCATGGCCGAGGTCGAGGCCGTGTGGGACCGGCTCGCGTTCCGCACCCCGTGGTCGCGTCAGCGCGAGCTCGCCCGGATCCGCAAGGCCGTCGCCCGGTTCGTCCGCTGGCACCTCGACAACCCGCGCGAGTTCCTCGGCGCCGAGCAACGCTTCCAGAGCGTGGTCGACGTCGACGGCCGCCCGGTCCAGCTCACCGGCTTCGCCGACCGCCTCGAGATCGACGACGCGGGCCGGGTGGTCGTCGTCGACTTCAAGAGCGCCCGCAACGCGCCCAGCGGGCCGTCCGTCGCCGGCAACCTGCAGCTCGCGCTCTACCAGTACGCCGTCGACACCGGCGCCCTCGACGACTCGGCCGGGCGGCCCGTCGCCTCCGGCGGCGCCGAGCTGGTGCAGCTCGGCATCGACGACGAGTCCGCCATCGGCAAGGTGCAGCCCCAGCCGCCGCACACCGACGCCGGACCCGAGCGCGTCGCCCTCCGCGCCGGCCTGGCCCGGGCGGCCGACCTGGTCCGCGACGAGACCTTCCCCGCCACGACGGGTCCGCACTGCCGCGACTGCCCGTTCACCGCCATCTGCCCCGCCCGGGGCGCCGGGAGCGTGACCGTCCAGTGAGCCAGCTCCCCGCCCCCGTCCGGCTCGACTCGCCGGAGGACCTCCGCGCCCTGATGGGCGCTGCCCACGCCGCCAGCGACGAGCAGTGGGCCGCCATCACCTCGCCGCTGCGACCCACGGTCGTCGTGGCCGGCGCGGGCAGCGGCAAGACCACGCTCATGGCGCAGCGCGTCGTGTGGCTCGTGGCCACCGGCAAGGTCCGCCCCGAGGAGGTCCTCGGGCTGACGTTCACGACCAAGGCCGCGGCCGAGCTGCGCCAGCGGATCACCGCCGCCCTCGGGGCAGCTGGCCTGCTCGACCGCTCCGTGGTGGTCGAGGGGGAGGACGTCCTTGAGCCGACGGTCGCGACCTACCACGCCTACGCCGCCAACCTGCTCACCGACCACGGCCTCCGGATCGGTCACGAGCCCGACACCCGCGTCGTCTCCGACGCCTCGCGCTACCAGCTCGGCGCCCGTGTCATCGACCGGTTCACCGGACACATCGAGCTGCTCACCGACCATCCCGCGACCGCGATCCAGAACCTCCTCGCCCTCGACGGCGCGATGAGCGAGCACCTCGTGGACCCCGACGACGTACGCCGTGTGGACGAGGAGGCCCGCCGCGGGTTCGAGCGTGCTGTGGCCGAGGAGCAGGCCGGCAAGGCCCGCAAGACCTACCTCGAGCCGCCCGCGAAGGCGATCAACGCCATCGACCGGCGTGCCGAGCTGCTGCAGCTCGTCACCGGCTACCGCAGGCTCAAGGCCGACCTCGGGCTGATGGACTTCGGCGACCAGATCGCGCTCGCCGCCCGGCTCGTCGAGGAGCAGCCCGAGGTGGGCGAGATCGAGCGAGGGCGCTTCAAGGTGGTCCTGCTCGACGAGTACCAGGACACCTCGGTCGCGCAGGCCACCATGCTCGCCCGCCTCTTCTCCGGGCCCGACCCCGACCACGGGCTCGGCCACCCGGTGATGGCGGTCGGCGACCCCAACCAGGCGATCTACGGCTGGCGGGGTGCGTCGGTGTCCAACATCCTGAACTTCGCCGACACCTTCCCGGCCGCCGACGGCGAGCCGGGTCGGCTGCCGCTGACCGTCAACCGGCGCTCCGACCGTCGCATCCTCGACGTCGCCAACCGGCTCGCCGAGCCGCTGCTCGCGGCTTACGGCGACAAGGTCGCCCGGCTCCGCGCGGCCGACGGCGCCGAGGACGGCCACGTCGAGGCCCACGTGTTCGAGCGGTCGGCCGACGAGCTGGCGTGGCTCGCGACCGAGGTGCAACGGGTGCACGACGCCGGCACCGCCTGGTCGGAGATCGGCGTCCTCAGCCGCGACAACGCGCAGGGCGAGGAGGTCTACGACACCCTCACGGCGGCCGGCATCCCGGTCGAGATCGTGGGGCTGTCGGGTCTCATCCGGCTGCCCGAGGTCGCCGAGGTGGTGGCGACGCTGACGCTCATGCACGACGTCACGGCCAACTCCTCGATGCTCACCCTGCTGACCGGTCCCCGCTGGGCCATCGGTCCGCGCGACCTGCGCCTGCTGGCCGAGCGCGCCGCGGAGATCGCGGGGGTGCGCGGTCGCAAGGAGGCCGCATCGATCGCCGACCAGCTGCTCCAGATCGCCGACGGCATCGACTCCTCCGAGCTCCCGGCCCTCAGCGACGCGCTCGAGTCACCGGGGGAGGGCGCCTACTCGGCCGAGGCGCTCGACCGGTTCGGCCTGCTGGCCGGCGAGCTGCGGCGGCTGCGCGGCCACGTCGGTGACCCGCTGCTCGACGTGGTGCGCCGGATCATCGACACCACGGGCGTCGACGTCGAGCTCGCCTCGGCCACCTCGCAGGCGGCGGCCGCGCGCCGCGACAACCTCGACCTGTTCGTCAAGGCGGTGGCGGAGTTCCAGTCGGTCGACGGCGACGTGACCCTGCCGGCGCTGCTCGCCTACCTGACCGCCGAGGACGACCAGGGCAACGGCCTCGACGTGGCCACGCCGACCGCCGCCGACTCGGTCAAGCTGCTGACGGTCCACCGCGCCAAGGGCCTCGAGTGGTCGTCGGTCTTCTGCGTGGGGGTGGGGGAGACCCGCTTCCCGAGCAACCGCTCGCGCACGCTGTGGACCTCGTCCCCGGCCGTGCTCCCCGCCCCGTTGCGCGGCGACCGGGCCGACCAGCCCCAGCTCGCGGGTCACGACAAGGCCGCGCTCGACGCCTACCGTGCCGCGACCAAGGCCCACGACGGCGAGGAGGAGCTGCGGCTCGGCTACGTCGCCTACACCCGCGCCGCCCATCACCTCGCCGTGACGTCCTACGTCTGGGGCCAGCGCTCGACGCCGTTCGGTCCGTCCGACTACCAGCGCGTCGTGCGCGACCAGCTCGAGGAGTGGGGCCAGCCCGTGGAGCGGTGGCTCGAGAAGCCGCCGCCGAAGTCACCCAACCCCAACGACGACGTCGACACCTCGCGCCCCTGGCCGGTGCCGGGCACCGGGGAGGAGACCCGACGGCGCCTCGCGGCCGCGGAGCTCGTCCGGTCCGTCGACCCCACGGCCGCCGACGAGGGCCTCGACATGGTCGAGGCCGCCCGGGTCGCCGAGTGGGACGACGACCTGGCCCAGCTCCTCACCGAGGCCCGCGCGGAGCGGGCCACCACCGTCAACCTGCCGCTGCCCAGCAGCCTGTCCGTCACCGCGCTGGCCCGCCTGCGCGAGGACCCCGAGGCGTTTGCCCGCGACCTCGCCCGCCCCATGCCGCGACCGCCCGCGCCCGCGGCCCGGTTCGGCACGGCGTTCCACGCCTGGATCGAGCATCGGTTCGGCCAGCAGGCGCTGATCGAGCCCGACGAGCTGCCCGGCCGGGCCGACGCCGGCATCGACGACGAGGCCGACCTCGGCGAGATCGTGAAGCGCTTCGAGGACGGCCCCTTCGGCGACCGGGCCCCCCACGCCGTGGAGGCGCCCTTCGCCCTCGTCCTGGGCGGCCAGGTCGTGCGCGGCCGGATCGACGCCGTCTACGCCGAGTCGTCCGAGGCCGGCGACGGCTACCTCGTCGTCGACTGGAAGACCAGCCGCCACGAGACCTCCGACCCGCTGCAGCTCGCCCTCTACCGCCTCGCGTGGTCCGAGCTCACCGGCACGCCCCTCGACCGGGTCCGGGCAGCGTTCCACTACGTCCGCTCCGGCCGCACCGTCCACCTCGACGACCTCCCCGGCCGCCCCGAGCTGGAGCAGCTCCTCGACCTCTGACCCCCGGCCGGCGCGTCGTACGCCGACACGCGCTCGAGCGGTGCGTGAGGCGTGTTCTGGCGCCGCGGAAGCCGCGTGGCTCACCGCTCGCGCTCGAGCGGTGCGCCCACGATCCGCCCGCGCGAAATGTCGCTCACGCACCGCCCACCGCGACGCGCGGCTCAGGCCAACGCGGCGGTCAGCGCGATCTCGACCATCTCGCCGAAGGTCTGTTCGCGCTCCTGGGAGCTGGTCTCCTCGCCGGTGACGATGTGGTCGGACACGGTGCAGATCGCGAGCGCCCGGCGCCCGTGCTTGGCGGCGAGCGTGTAGAGCGCGCTGGCCTCCATCTCGACGGCCAGGACGCCGTACTTCACCATCTCGCCGAGCAGCTCGGGGCGCGCCGGGTAGAACGAGTCGCTGGAGAAGATCAGGCCGACGTGGAAGGGCGAGCCGCCCTCGCGCGCCTCGGCGGCCTCGACGGCGCCGCGCAGCAAGCCGAAGTCGGCGACCGGGGCGTAGTCGATGCCGTGGAAGGCGATGCGGTTCATGGAGGAGTCGGTGCACGCACCCGACGCGATGACCACGTCGCGCACCCCGACGCGGTCGGTGACCGCGCCGCACGAGCCGACACGGACGATGGACTGCACGTCGTAGTCGGTGAAGAGCTCGTTGACGTAGATCGACATCGACGGCTGGCCCATGCCGGAGCCCTGCACGGAGACCGGGTGGCCCTTCCAGCTGCCGGTGAAGCCGTACATCCCGCGCACCTCGCTGTAGCAGCGGACGTCGTCGAGGAACGTCTCGGCGATCCACTTCGCCCGCAGCGGGTCGCCGGGCAGCAGGACGGTGGGGGCGATCTCGCCGGGCTGGGCGCCGATGTGCGTGCTCACGGCGCCCAGCCTAGGGACTCAGCCCGCGTTGGCGACGATCTCGTTGGGGGTGTGCGGCAGGTCGAGCGTCGAGGTCACCCGCCCACGGTCGAGGTCGACCACGTGGACGCGGTCGCGGCGCGGGTCGGTGACGTACGCCGTGGCGTCGACGACGTGGAGCGTCGGGCGCGGCTGCTGCCAGTCGAGCGGCTCGCGCCAGCGGGCGACGACGTCGATCGCGTCGACCCGCTCGCCGGTCTCGGGGTCGAGGACGTGGATCGCGCCGTCGGTCCCGAGCACGAGCGCCTCGCCCTCCGGCCCCCGACCGAGGGAGCGGAAGCTGTAGCTGGTGCCGAGGTCCACCAGGCGCAGGGACGCGTCGCGCGTGTCGATGAGGGAGACCCGGGTCGGTCGCTCGAGCTCGGCGTCGGGGTCGGTCTTGTAGTCACCGAGGAGCACGGGGGAGACCTCCGAGCCGGCCTGGTTGCCGATCCGGCCGTACGCGTCCGGGCTGCTGACCTTGGTGATGTCACGGCCGTCCACGATCACCGCCCCGTCCTCGCAGCCGAGGACCGCGGTGTGCTCGGCGAAGGCCTCGCCGTGCACGCCGGGGCACTCGTCGGTCTCGGCGAGCACCGCGCCGGACGGGCTGACGAGGCGTACGCCCGAGCGCGACTCCTCGTCCCCGACGGTCATGATCATGTTGCGGTCGACCAGCTGCACGGCCACACCGTGGTGGGCCTCGTCGGTCGCGGAGGTGGTCACCTCTGGCTGGCCCTCGGCGAGGTCCTCGGGGTCGAAGACCGTGATGGTGCCGGTGCCGTCGTCGAACAGGGTGGTGATCCCGTCGTGGGCCACGACGTGGCCGGGCTCGGCGCCCTCGATGAGGGCGCCGGTGAGGCCCGGCTCGTCGCCGGTGAAGTGGTGGGCGTGGTCACCGTGCTCGTCGCCCCACGACCCGAGGTCGAGGGCGTGCCAGCCGAGGTTGCCGCTCACCAGGACGTGCCGACCGTCGCCGGCGGGGGAGACGCGGACGAATCCCTCCATCGGCTCCTCGGCGACCACCTCCCCGCTGGTCACGTCGACGACCATCACCCCGCCGTCGTGGGTGACGGCGAGGCGCGGGGTCGCCGCCGCGGCCTCGGTGCCGCCGGTGTCGGCGGCTGCCTCGCGGTCGTCGGTGGCGTCGGAGGGCTCCGGGTCGTCGGAGGAGTCGGTCGCGGTGCCGCAGGCGGAGGCCCCCAGCACGACGAGGGTGGCGAGCAGGACACGGAGTCGTGGCGTCTTCATGAGAATCATTCTCAGCAGAGTTGAGAATGATTGTCAAAGAGCAGCGGCGCTAGCCTGACGCGGTGACCCCCGAACGCCTCCTGCCGCACGCCGCCCTCTCCGCCCACGCGCACAACCGGATGGGCCTGCGGCGCACCGACGCGGCGTGGCTCGCCGAGCAGATGGCCGATCCCACGACCCGCGTCCTCGTCGTGGCCGGCAACCGGCTGCGCCCGGTCGACGGCGCGGTCCAGTGGATCGGTCCCGACGAGGCGCCGGAGGGCACCCTCGTGCTGCTGGGCGACAGCGGCGGCGTGGTCCACGTGGCGGTCGTCGTGCCGCCCGAGGGCGCTCCCGGCGAGCCCGACGAGTGGGTGCCGCTGCGCTCGGTGCTGGCGCTGCTCGCGGACGGCACGCCCCAGCAGGCGCCGCTGGTGATGCACGCGATCGGCCTGGCCGAGTGGCATCACGCCACCCGCTTCTGCCCCCGTTGCGGCGGCACCCTGACCAGCCGCGCCGCCGGCCACGAGCTGCGCTGCGACCGGTGCGACCGCCCCCAGTTCCCGCGCACCGACCCGGCCGTGATCATGGCGATCACGCACGGGGAGGGCGAGGACGAGGCGATCCTGCTCGGTCGCAACACCGCCTGGCCGGCGGGGCGCTGGTCCACCCTCGCCGGGTTCTGCGAGCCGGGCGAGACCCTGGAGGACGCCGTACGCCGTGAGGTGCTCGAGGAGGTCGGCGTGCAGGTGGGCGAGGTCGACTACTTCGGCAGCCAGCCCTGGCCGCTCCCCGCGAGCCTGATGCTCGGGTTCACCGGAAGGGCGCTGACGACCGACATCGACGTCGACGGCGCGGAGATCGAGGAGGCGCGGTGGTGGACCCGCGCGGACTTCGAGGCCGCGGGGCGCTCGGGCGAGCTCGTCGTGCCGCGCGGCATCTCGATCTCGTCCTCGCTGATCGAGAGCTGGTTCGGGCGCCCGCTCGACGGCCCCGGCTGGGACTAGGTCGTCAGTCGCAGGTGTCGCACACGCCCGTGGCGGGCAGCGCGATGAAGCAGCGGGGGCACAGGTTGACCGGCTTGTCGGTCGCGGCCACCCGCGAGGGGCGGGGCGTCGACGCGGCGCGGGGCGACGCCGCGCGCGTGCGAGGCGCGCGGGTGCCGGGCACGCGGGTGCTCGGCGGCGAGTCGTCGCGGATGTCGAAGCCCAGCCGGGTCAGCGCCTTGCTCGCCCCGGCCGAGCCGCCTGGGATGTCGGCAGGGGTGAGGGTGCGCCCGGTCGCGAGGCCGTGGGCGATGCCGGCGATGGCCGCGGCGTCGTACTCCTTGCCGTGGTGCATCAGCACGTGCGTCGAGACACCGCCGCGCACGAGCATGTAGTTGGCCCCACCTGCTGCGTCCCAGGTCTCCATCGCGGTGAGGACGTGGTCGCGGTCGATCGAGTTCAGCAGTGACACGACGTCAGGCTAACCCCGGTCGGCGGCAGGCTCCACGTCAGCATCACGAGAGCGTGGCCAGCTTGTCCTTGACCTGCGCCACCGACGGGTTGGTCAGCGTGCTGCCGTCGGAGAAGAGCAGGGTCGGCACGGTCTGGTTGCCGCCGTTGGCCTGCTCGACGGTGAGCGCGGCCTCCGGCTCCTGCTCGATGTCGACGATCGAGAACTCGATGCCCTCGCGGTCGAGCTGGCTCTTGAGTCGGTGGCAGTAGCCGCACCACGGGGTGCTGAACATCGTGAAGGTCATGGGATGGAGTGTCCCCTCCGGCGTCTAGGGTTCAACGACGAGGGTGCTTCGACACCCTCACCGATCCCAACCCCGACGTCGCAGGAGTTGTTCCGTTGCTCGAAGCGCTCGACCCCGAGCAGCGACAGGTCGCTGAGGCGCTCCGCGGGCCGGTGCGCGTCCTCGCCGGCGCCGGCACCGGCAAGACGCGCGCGGTGACGCACCGGATCGCGCACGGGGTGGCCCAGGGGGTCTACGCGCCGACCGAGGTGCTGGCCCTGTCGTTCACGACCCGCGCGGCCGGCGAGATGCGCGAGCGCCTGCGCGCCCTGGGGGCGCCCGGCGTCCAGGCGCGGACCTTCCACTCCGCCGCGCTGCGCCAGCTGCGGTTCTTCTGGCCGCGCGTGCACCAGCGCGAGCTCCCCGAGCTCGTCGAGTCCAAGCTCGGCATGATCGCCCTCGCGGCGCGACGACAACGCCTCGGCGTCGACCAGGCCACGCTGCGCGACCTCGCCAGCGAGATCGAGTGGGCCAAGGTGTCCAACGTCGGCCCCGACACCTACACCGCCATCGCCCGGTCCCGCGGCCGGACCGTGTCCGGCCTCGACCCCGAGGTGGTGGCCCGCGCGTTCGACGCCTACGAGGAGGTCAAGCGCGGCCAGGGCCGGATGGACATGGAGGACGTGCTCCTGCTCGGCGCGGGCCTCCTCGCCGACAACGAGGCGGTGGCCGCCCAGGTCCGCCGCCAGTACAAGTGGTTCGTCGTCGACGAGTTCCAGGACGTCTCGCCGCTCCAGCACGCGCTGCTCGACCTGTGGCTCGGTGGCCGTGACGAGCTGTGCGTCGTCGGCGACCCCGCCCAGACGATCTACTCCTTCGCCGGCGCAGACGCGCGCTACCTCCGCGAGTTCACCCAGCGCTTCCCCTCGGCCACGAGCGTCGAGCTGGTCCGCAACTACCGCTCGACCCCGGAGGTCGTCGCGGCGGCCAACCGGCTGCTCGACGGCACCCCCAGCAAGGGCGTCGACCTGGTCGCCCAGCGCCCGTCCGGTGCCCGCATCACCTGGCGCGAGGCCACCGACGAGGTCGCCGAGGCCGAGGCGGTCGCCGACCGGGTGGCCGCGCTGCGGGCCTCCGGCACGCCTGCCAGCCGGATGGCCGTGCTGCTGCGCATCAACGCGCAGTCCGAGCGCTTCGAGGAGGCCCTGGCGGCCCGCGGCCTGCCCTACGTCGTGCGCGGCGCCGCGCGGTTCTTCGACCGCGCCGAGGTGCGGCAGGCGATCACCCTCGTGCGCGGTGCCGCACGCTCGGGCGAGGCGGCCGGGTCCGTGCCGGAGGCCGTCGTGGCCGTGCTGTCGCAGATGGGTCACTCGACCGAGCCGCCCGAGGGCAGGGGCGAGGTCCGCAACCGGTGGGAGTCCCTGCAGGCGCTGGTCGACCTCGCCGCCGACTTCGGCCGCGAGCGTCCCGAGGCGGGGGTCGGCGACTTCGTCGACGACCTCGACCGCCGGGCCAGCGAGCAGCACGCCCCGGTGGCCGACGCCGTCACCCTCGCGACCATCCACTCGGCCAAGGGGCTGGAGTGGGACGCCGTCTTCGTCGCCGGCATGCACGACAAGATGATGCCGATCTCCCAGGCGCAGACACCCGCCGAGATCGAGGAGGAGCGCCGTCTCCTCTACGTCGCGATGACCCGCGCCCGTGACGAGCTCAGGGTGTCGTGGGCCACGGCGCGCGAGCCGGGCGGCCGGTCGACGCGGGGGAGCTCGCCGTTCCTCGCGCCCCTGCTCGACGGCGTGCCCGGCGTGTCCGGGCAGCGCCGTGAGCGCACCCGGCGCAACCGGGCCGCCATGCACTGCCGGGAGTGCGGCAAGGCGCTGTCGACGTCGGTGGAGAAGAAGACCGGTCGCTGCGCCGACTGCCCGGCGTCCTACGACGAGGCGCTCTTCGAGCGACTGCGCGAGTGGCGCCTGGCGCGGTCCGCCGAGGACAGCGTGCCGGCGTTCGTGGTCTTCACCGACGCGACCCTGCAGCTCATCGCCGAGCACGTCCCCACCGACGAGAAGGGGCTGCGCGCGATCAGCGGCGTCGGCCCGAGCAAGATCGCCAAGTACGGCGACGAGGTGCTCGCGCTCGTGGCCGAGGCGAGCGCCTGAGGGGATCGGCGCGCGCCGGGCGGGTGCTGCGAGGCGTCCGGAAAACAAATTCTCGGTAATACCCATTAAATGGTTTGCCCCTGACGATGTGAGGGGTCTAACGTTCCCTTCACAACAACCCCGCGCATGGGATCGCTGACAACGATCCGCGCCCGACGCCCCGAAGGAGGTGGCCCCCATGGAGAACTACACGATGACGATGACGGCTTGGACGCCGTCCTTCGGCATGTCCACCCTCGGCCGCCCCTGCGCGCACTCCCGCGCCCTCGGTGCTGGTGTGGTGGCTGTCCAGGGCGACGCCGCCGCCATCGTTCGCGTCAAGGGCGATTTCCCGGGTCCTCCCGCCTGGAGTCCGTCGACATAGGTCACGCACCTACATCGGCAGCCTCCAGGCCGCGGAACCCGAAACCCGGGATCCGCGGCCTTTCTGTTTGTCCCAGTGAGTCAACCCGCGATCAGGTCAACGAGAAGGAGGTGAACACATGACCATCAGCGTTCTCGACCGCAACCGAGCTGCCGACATGACCCAGGTGGAGCCCCAGGCTCCGCTCGGGGCCCTGCACGACGCAGCTGCCGGAGTGGATGAGGAGTTGCTGCCCTGCCGCGTCAACGACGCAGAGCTGTGGTTTGCCGAGTCCCCCGCGGACGTGGAGCACGCCAAGGCGCTCTGCATCGACTGCCCGGTGCGGGCGATGTGCCTCGACGGAGCCCTCGAGCGGCGTGAGCCGTGGGGCGTCTGGGGAGGCGAGCTCTTCCTCCAGGGCGTGGTGATCCCGCGCAAGCGGCCGCGAGGCCGGCCCCGCAAGTCCGACCAGGTCGCCGCTCAGGCCGGCCAGAACCAGAAGGACGGGGCAGCCGCGTAAGGCGTCACCGCTCAGTCACCTCCGAGGAAACACAAGGAACAACCACCGATGAAGACCTACCGAAATGGACGCAACGACATGAATCTCATGAACGAAGAACTCGCACGCGCGCAAATGGCCGCGCGCCTGGGAGAGGCGCACGAACTGCGGCGCGGCCACCAGCTGGCCCGGGCCCGTCGTATGAGCCGCAAGGCCGAGCAGGCCGCGCAGCAGGCGCGTCTCGCCCTCGCTCGCGCGATCTGACAAGCGCCGAGGCCCACCGGGCCTCGGGACGGATCTCGCCCTGATCGCGGGTGAGCACACCCAGTGAGCCGGTACGTCGTCACGGTGACGACGTACCGGCTCACTGCCATTTCGCCCGGGCGTTCGCCGGCGCGGGGGTAGCCTCGAGGCGTGAGCGAGCTCGTGACGTGCGACTTCTGCGGCACCCAGGCTCCCGAGGCCGAGACCCTCACCTGGACGACCGCGGTCGAGAACGGCCGCCGCCGTGCCTTCTGCGACACCTGCTCCCGCACCCACCTGCGCGCGATGGAGAGCAAGCTCGACAGCGAGTGGTGGTGAGCTCCGGCCGGGTCAGCCGGCGTCGACCGCGGTCTCGAACCAGGAGCACCCGCAGTAGGGGTGGCGCTGCCAGCGCCGCGCGGCGGGCACCGGCTCGTGGTCGACGCGCCACGACGTGAGCCACGTGTGGGGCAGCTCGCCCCGAGACCACGAGACCAGGTCGCGGGCCACCACGCCGGCGCCGAGCGCGAGCAGCGGCCGGGGCGCTGCGGCCACCGGGGCGGGACCGCCCTCGTCGAGCACGGCCGCGGCCACGCACCTCGCGCACGGCCCGACGCCCGGCGCGACCCACGGGCCGACCTCGACGGCATAGGGCTGGACGCTCACCAGCAGGTGCGGCAACGAGTCGACGCACCAGGCGTCGACCGTCGCCGAGACCTGTCGTCCGGCAGCCACGGCGATGCCGACCGCGGCGGTGGGGTCGACGACGACGCCGGCGGCCGCGAGGGCCGCGACGACGGCGTCGGACCAGGGGTCAGGGCAGTCGAGCTGCGCGCGGACGACGGCGGCGTAGGGGGAGGGAGCGGGACGAGCGGGCACCCCACGACGGTGCCACGCCGACGAGCGATGCAGGCGGTCGTCCACAGACCACCCGAGATGCATGCAGCCCGACATGCAGCGGCGGCGCCACCCGAGGGGTGGCGCCGCCGCAGTGAGCTCACTGGGTGCTGAGGCTCAGGCCTTGCCGAGGATGCGGTTCAGGTTGGTGCCGCAGACCGGGCAGACGCCCTTGGCCATCTTGGTGCCCTTGTCGTTGACCTTGATCTCGCCCTCCGCCTCGCGCTTCTCCTTGCACTTGACGCAGTAGAACTCACCGCTCCAGGTCTCCGCCATGACGGCCTCCTTGCTCGTTTTCCTTGGTCGTCGCGACGGGGAGTCTCTCGGGGAAGCCCGCCGGGGAGAGCCGGCGGTCGCCAGCACTCCGTCGACGACCCTACGCCACGCTCGGCCCACGCTCACGCACCACACGCGCTGAGCGTGAAACCGGGTCATTCCACGCTCAGCCGGATCAGTACCCTCGGCCCATGCCAGACACCTCTGCCGACCGCCCCCACCTCCGCCTCGAGCGCCCCTCCGAGGGGGTCGTGCTGCTGACCCTCGACAACCCCGGCATGCGCAACGCGATGAGTGACGAGATGACCTCGTCGTGGGTCGCGGCCATCGACGAGGTGGCCGCCGACCCGTCCGTGCGCGCGGTCGTCGTGACGGGGGAGGGGAGCGCCTTCTGCTCCGGCGGCAACACCTCGTGGATCGCCAGCGAGCCCGACGCCACCGTCGACCACCTGCGCTCGCGGATGATGCCGTTCTACCGCGCCTGGCTGTCGATCCGACGCCTCGAGGTGCCGACGATCGCCGCGGTCAACGGCGCGGCCATCGGGGCCGGCCTGTGCCTGGCGCTCGCGTGCGACATCCGATACGCCGCGGACGGCGCCAGGCTCGGCCTGCCGTTCAACAAGCTCGGCATGCACGCCGGGATGGCCGGCACCTGGCTGCTGCCCAACGTGGTCGGCCCCGCCCACGCGCGCGACCTGCTCCTCACCGGTCGCGTCGTCGACGCCGAGGAAGCGCTCCGGCTGGGGCTCGTGTCCCGCGTGATCGACTCCGAGGTGTTCCTCGACGAGGTGCTCGAGACGGCGTCCGGGATCGCGGCGACCGCCCCCATCGCGGCGCGCCTGACCAAGGTGGCGCTCGCCGACGGCGGCCACGCCGACTTCGAGTCCGCGCTCCAGTGGGAGGCGCTCGCCCAGCCGATGACGCTCGCGACCGCCGACCTGCAGGAGGGCATCGCGGCCGCGAAGGAGAAGCGGGCGCCGCAGTTCCGCGGCCGCTGACCGCGCGGGCTCGGACACGAAGGGGCGGACGAAGAAGGGGCCCCGCAGCCTCCGACACCTGCCTTCCCCAGCCGGTGTCGAGGAGCCGTGGGGCCCTTCTGGGCGCAACGCTAGGGCCGGCCACCTCCCCGGTCAACGAACACGTGTCCACCCCTGTGGACAGTGTTGTGGAGATGGTGTGCACCGCGGCCCGATGGGCGTGGAGGGCGGTGCCGGGGGTGGGGAGGACCCTGTGCGCGACACGCCCGGCGCGCGCGCCGTACTGTGCGGGTGACCAGCGGTTTCGCCGGCGACGGGGCTGTGGAGGAGAAGAAGTTGGCTGAGGAGTCGACGGCGGGGGCCGCCCGCGGTCCGGTGGCGACGCTGCGGCGCATCGCGTTCCTGATGGAGCGCCAGCGCGAGGAGACCCGCCGGATCGAGGCCTTCCGCAAGGCGGCGCGCACGATCCTGCCGCTGCCCGAGGAGGAGGTACGCCGACGCGCCGCCGACGGCACGCTCACCGAGCTCCCTGGCATCGGCCCCAGCACCGCCGCGGTCATCACCGACGCGTGCAACGGCGTGGTGCCCGAGCGCCTGGTCAGGCTGGAGGGCACCGCCGGTCCGCTGGCGCAGGGCGGGGAGGAGCTGCGGGCCCGGCTCCGCGGCGACCTGCACTCGCACTCCGACTGGTCCGACGGTGGCTCGCCGCTGGAGGAGATGGCGATGACGGCCATGGAGCTGGGGCACGACTACCTCGTGCTCACCGACCACAGCCCGCGGCTGCGGGTGGCCAACGGGCTGAGCGCCGAGCGGCTCGCGCGCCAGCTCGGTGTCGTCGACGCCGTCAACGAGCACCTCGGCGACTCGTTCACCCTGCTGAAGGGCATCGAGGTCGACATCCTCGACGACGGCTCGCTCGACCAGACCCCGGAGATGCTCGGCCGGCTCGACGTCCGCGTCGCCTCGGTGCACTCCAAGCTGAAGATGGACGCCGCCCTGATGACCAGGCGGATGGTCGCCGCGGTCCGCAACCCGCACACCAACGTCCTCGGCCACTGCACGGGTCGCCTCGTCACCGGCAACCGGGGCGTGCGGCCGCAGAGCCAGTTCGACGCGAAGGCGGTCTTCACCGCGTGCGCGGAGGAGGGGGTGGCGGTCGAGATCAACTCCCGGCCCGAGCGGCGCGACCCGCCCACCAGGCTTCTCGAGCTCGCGCGCGACCTCGGCTGCCTGTTCTCCATCGACTCCGACGCCCATGCCCCCGGCCAGCTCGACATGCTCGACTACGGCGCCGCCCGCGCCACCGAGGCCGGGATCGAGCCCGACCGGATCGTCACGACGTGGGAGCGTGACCGGCTGCTCGAGTGGGCCTCGGCCCGGCTCTGAACACGGCCGGGACCAGCGCGTCCACCCCGTGGTGTGGGTGGCGGGCGTTAGGTTCGGCACATGAGCACCCCGGCCATCCCGCCCGACGTGGAGGTGCGCCGCTCGCGCCGCCGTCGTCGGACGGTCTCGGCCTACCGTGACGGCGACCGCATCGTCGTGCTGATCCCGGCCACCATGAGCAAGCGCGACGAGGCGACCTGGGTCGCCGACATGGTCGCCCGCATCGAGCGGCAGGAGAAGCGTCGCCAGCGCTCCGACGACGACCTCGTGGTCCGTGCCGCCAAGCTCAACGACCTCTACTTCGGCGGCCTGGCGGTCCCGGCGTCGGTGCGCTGGGTGACCAACCAGAACGCCCGCTGGGGCTCGTGCACCCCGGGTGATCGCACCATCCGGCTGAGCGACCGGCTGCAGAAGGTGCCCGGCTGGGTCGTCGACTACGTCCTGGTCCACGAGCTGGCCCACCTGCTCGAGCCGGGCCACACGCCGGCGTTCTGGGCGTGGGTCGACCGCTACCCGCGAGCCGAGAAGGCCAAGGGCTACCTCGAGGGCTACTCCGCGGGCGCCCGGCTGGAGCCGCCGCCGGGCGGCGAGGACGACTGACGCGACCGCACCCGCGTGACGGCGGCCGCGATGAGGACGTACATGTCGTCGAAGGTCGCCGGCAGCGCGTCGACGGGCCACCAGCGCACGTCGAGCGACTCCTCGCTCGCCGCGTGCTCGGCGTCGGGCTCGGCCGTGGCGAGGAACCGTACGTCGAGGTGGTGCACCGTGCCCCGGTCGGAGCAGAACTCGACGGCGTGCGCGTCGAGCGACAGCGGCTCCTCGTCGAAGTCGAACGACGTCAGCCCCGACTCCTCCACCAGCTCGCGCCGCGCGCCGTCGGCCAGCGACGCGTCGCCCGCCTCCAGGTGGCCGCCGAAGGCCAGCCAGGCGTCCGCCTTGCGGTGGTGGTTGAGCAGCACGGCCCCGCCGTCGGGCGACACGACGATCGCACCGGCGGTGAGGTGGTCGGGGAAGCACGCCTTGGCCAGGCCGTCGGCGTGCTCGGCGAGGTGCGCCAGGTAGCGCTCGCGCAGCGCCTCCTGGCCGGGCGTGGGCGCGCTCCAGCGCTCGAGCGTCGCGACGGCGCTCGCGTGCAGCGAGCTCACTCGGCCGGGCGGTGGCCGCCGTCGGAGCCGCCGTCGAGCAGGTCGCGCAGGCCGGCGTCGAAGTCCTCGTCGGAGAGCTCGCCGGGCGCGACGGAGTCCTCCCGGAAGCCGAGCGGGTCGTCGAGGTCGCTCGCGGTCGGCAGCAGCTGGGGCGACATCCACACGCCGTCGCGGGCCTCGGTGCCCTGACGGGTGCGCAGCGACCCCCACAGGGTCGAGGCGTCGCGCAGCCGGCGCGGCCGCAGCTCCAGGCCGACGAGGGTGGCGAAGGTCTGCTCGGCCGGGCCGCCCGCGGCGCGCCGACGGCGTACGGTCTCCTGCAGCTTGGCGGCGGCCGGCATCCGGTCGGCCGTGGCCTGGCTGACGACCTCGTCGACCCAGCCCTCCACGAGTGCGAGCGTCACCTCGAGCTTCTCCAGCGCCGCCTTCTGGGCCGCCGACGGCTCGGGGTCGAAGAGGCCGCCCGCGAGGGCGTCCTGCATCGCCTGGGGGTTGGTCATGTCGACCTCGCGCAGCTTGGTCTCCATGCCGGAGGTGTCGAAGTCCATGCCCGCGCCGTAGTCCGACACCGCCCCGATGAGGTGGTCGCGCAGCCACGGCACACCCGCGAAGAGCCGCTGGTGGGCGGCCTCGCGCAGCGCGAGGTAGAGCAGGACGTCGTCGGCGGAGACGTCGGGCAGCTCCTCGGCGAAGGCCGCGACGTTGGTCGGGAGCAGGGCCGCCTTGCCGATCGGGCCCAAGGGGAGCCCGATGTCGGAGGCGCTGAGCACGTCACCGGCGAGCGCGCCGAGGCCGCTGCCGACCTGGGAGGCGACCATGGCGCCGCTCGCCTTGCCGAGCATGGCCATGAGCGGGCCGGCGAGCTGCCTCATCTCCTCGGGCATCGCCTGGCCCAGGGCCTGGGTGGCGGAGCCGGCGATGGGCTCGACCAGCACCTTCCAGACCGGGATCGTCTCCACGATCCACTCGGCCCGTGACCAGGCCGCCGTGGTGGTCACGCCGGAGGGGAACTCCGTGGTCGTGTCGAGCCAGTGGTCGGCCAGGCGTACGGCGTCGGCCACGGCGCCCGACTGGGCCGGGGTGATGCTCGGGTCGGGCTCCTGGGCGGCCGCGCGACGGGCCAGGTCGGTGACCGTGTCCCAGTTGACCGGGCCGTCGTGGGGCGCGAACAGGGACTGCATCTGGGCCATCAGCGCGTTGAGGTCGGGCATGCCGCCTCCCGGGCCGAACCCGCCCATCTGGGAGAAGATCTGCTCGAAGGGCGTGCCCTTGAACGGGTTGTCGTCGTCGGGACCCTGGCCGGACGATCCGGGGCCTCCGGGGGTGTCACTCATGGCGTCCACGGTACTCACTGCGCCCAGCGGCGGCACGCCTAGACTCGGCCACGTGAGCGACCCCTCCTCCGATCCCGTGCGCCTCGTCGACATCCGCGACACCCCGCTCGACGTGGCCGAGGTGCTGGCCGCGCTCGATGACGCCGGCGCCGGCGGGCTCACCCTCTTCGTGGGGCAGGTCCGCGACCACGACGCCGGCAAGGGCGTCACGGCCCTCGACTACTCCGCGCACCCGACCGCGCTCGACCGGCTGCACGACGTCTGCCGTCGGGTGGCGGCGGACCACGACGTCAGGGGAGTGGCGGCCGTGCACCGGGTGGGCCAGCTGCAGATCGGCGACCTCGCGGTCGTCGTCGCCACCACCGCCGCGCACCGCGGCGACGCCTTCGCCGCCTCACGGGCCCTGATCGACACGCTCAAGGCCGAGGTGCCGATCTGGAAGCACCAGGTCTTCGACGACGCCACCGAGGAGTGGGTCGGCACGCCGTAGGGCCTCCCCGTCCCGGGCCCCATCGGCACCTACGCTCCTCGCGTGGAGATCCTGCTCTGGCTCGTGCCCTCGGCCGTCGTCGCCGTCGTGGCGATGACGTGGGTGTCCTGGGCGGGTCGCGACGGACGCGGCGAGGTCGACCGCGACGTCGCCGTCGAGCGCCTCGGCCGGGCGATCGCCAAGGAGCTGCCGGCCGGCACGCGCCGGACGTCGGCTCCGGCGCGTGACCGCAGCACCGGCATCGCCGTCCGGCCCAGCCACGGAGCCGCCCCGGGCGACGGCTCCGCCCGCCGCGCCTCCTGACCAACGGCTCGTTGCCGCGCAGTTGCCGCCGTTTGAGAGAGTTGCGCCCATGAGTCAGCGGACCAGGGCGGGATTGCTCGCACTGTGCCTCCTGGCCGCGCTGTGGGCGACGGCCTTCTTCGTGCCGCTGCCCTACGTGACCTACTACCCCGGTCCGACGGTCGACATCCTCGCCGAGGACGACGGGGACGAGATCGTCCGGGTGAACGGCCACGAGGCCTTCTACGACGACGGCGAGCTGCGGATGACGACCGTCTACGTCAGCACCCCCCAGGAGCACGTGGGCCTCCCCGAGCTGCTGCGCGCCTACTTCGACCCCGACGCCGCGGTCTGGCCGCGCTCGTCGATCTACGCCCCCGACGAGACCGACGAGTCGAGCGACCGCCAGTCCGAGGCCGCGATGGTCTCCTCCCAGGACACCGCCATCGCCGCCGCGCTCACCCAGCTCGGCGAGGAGGTGGAGCCGCTCGTGGAGGTGCTCGACGTGACGCCCGGACTGCCCGCCGACGGCAGGCTCGAGGTGCGCGACGTGCTCCTCCGGGTCGACGGCACGCCCGTCACCGACGCCCAGGACGTCGTCGACGCGGTCGATGCCGCGTCGCCGGGCGAGCCGATCGCCTTCGTCGTACGACGTGGGAAGAAGGAGGTGGCCGTCGACGTGACCCCCGAGGAGGTCGACGGCGACCTGCGCATCGGCATCACCCCCGGCGTCGGCTTCGACTTCCCCTACCAGGTCAGCGTCGACATCGCCGACAACATCGGTGGTCCGAGCGCGGGCCTGATGATGTCGCTGGCCATCTACGACACGCTCACCCCGGGCTCCCTGACCGGAGGAGCCGACATCGCCGGCACGGGCACGATCACCCCGGACGGCAAGGTCGGCCCCATCGGGGGGATCCAGCAGAAGATCGCCGCGGCCCGCGACGCCGGCGCGGACCTCTTCCTCGTCCCCGCCGACAACTGCGACGGCATCGGGGGAGTGGACCCGGGCGACATGCGCCTGGCGAAGGCCACCACGTTGGACGGAGCGGTCGCGACGCTCGACGACTGGGTCGCCGACCCCGACACCGACCTCCCCAGCTGCGAGGAGACCGCCTCATGACGGACCCCACCGACCCGATGTCGGACCTGACCCCCGACGCCGTCCCCGATCCGGGTGCGCCCGACGCGCTCCCCGAGGACCCCGCACTGGCCGCCGCCGTCCTCGAGATCGAGGCGCACGTCGCCCAGGACGGGTGGGACCAGCCCGCCCGGCTCTACGCCCTCGTCGACACCGCCACGCTCGTGGCGCAGGAGCCCACGCTCGCGGCCGCGATGGCGATCGACGGCCCCGGCGACGACGGGTCGTTCACGCCCATCGAGCAGGACGGCCTGCCGCCCGGGCAGGTGCTCGAGGACGCCCTGACGACGATCGCGTGGCCCGAGAGCGTGACGGGGTGCGCCGCCGTCATCGAGCGGCTCGTGCTGCCGCCCGACGTCGACGACGAGATCCCCGACGACCCCACGGCGGCCGAGCTCTTCGCCCGCGAGCACCCCGACCGCCAGGAGGTACGGATGGTCGCCGGCGTGACGCGCGCCGGCGCCTCCTACTGCGCCCTGCGGTTGCGCGCCCACGACGACGAGCAGTCGGTGGTCAACGGCACCGAGCTGGTCCCCGGGCTCCTCGAGCTCCTCCACGCCACGCTGCACGACCCGTTGCACGACCTCGCGCACGACACCCACCCCCACCCCGACGAGAACCCCTGAGGCCATGAGCAATCCCTTCGACCGACCCAACGGACCCACCGGACCCGACGGCCCCCAGCGGCCGGGCGGACCCGGCGGCACAGGCGGCGCGCGTCCCGTGACCGCGTCCCGCCGGCCGGGCGCGCTGGTCATCACCGCGATCGTCCTGGTCCTGGCCTTCATGCTGCTGAGCGCCTTCGCGTCGTTCTGGACCGAGCGGCTGTGGTTCGGCTCCGTCGGCTACCAGGACGTCTTCACGACCCTCCTGCTCACCCGCATCGGGCTGTTCTTCGTCTTCGCCGGGCTGATGGCCGCCGCCGTCGCCGTGACGATGGCGATGGCCTACCGCTTCCGGCCGGTGCTCTGGCCCGGGATGCCGGGGATGCCCGACGACGGCATGGACCGCTACCGCGAGCTGCTGGCGCCGCGAATGGGCTGGGTCATCGGCGGCGCCGCCGCCGTGATGGGTCTCTTCGCCGGGGCCTCGGCGTCGGGGCAGTGGCGCAGCTACTCCCTGTGGCGCCACAGCCAGGACTTCGGCACGACCGACCCCTACTTCGACAAGGACGTGGGCTTCTACGTCTTCGACCTGCCGTTCTGGCACTACATCGTCGACTTCGTGATGGCCGTGGCCGTCGTCGGCCTGATCGCCTCGCTGCTGATGAACTACCTGTTCGGCGGGATCCGGCTCTCCGGCCGCCCCGGTGAGCGGCTCACCAGCGCCGCGCAGATCCAGGTGTCCGCGCTGCTGGCGCTCTTCGTGCTGGCCAAGGCGGTGGACTACTGGCTCGACCGCTTCGACCTGGTGACCAACTCCGGATCGATCTTCACCGGCATGGGCTACACCGACGACAAGGCCGTGCTGCCCGCCAAGGAGATCCTCGCCGGCATCGCGATCGTCTGCGCGCTGCTCTTCCTCGCCAACATCTGGCGGCGCACCTGGCTGCTGCCGTCGGTCGGCGTCGCCCTCTTCGCCCTCTCGGCGATCATCCTCGGCCTGATCGTGCCGACCCTCGTCCAGGCGATCCGGGTCAACCCCAACGTGCCGGACCGCGAGGATCCCTACATCAAGGCCAACATCGACGCGACGCGCGCGGCCTACCAGCTCGACCAGATCGACGTACGCAACGTGGGCGGCACCGCCGTGTCCGACGACGGCGAGCTCGAGGCGCTGGACGGCCTCACCGACGGCATCCCGCTGGTGGACCCGCAGATCGTCAGCGAGATCTTCGAGCAGCAGCAGCAGGTCCGCGCCTACTACTCGGTGCCCAACGTGCTCGACGTCGACCGCTACGAGATCGACGGCACCGACCGGGCAGTGGTGCTCGGCGTGCGCGAGCTCGACCAGAGCGGACTCGCGGAGAACGACCAGAACTGGTCCAACCTCCACACCGCCTACACCCACGGCAACGGCGTGATCGCGGCCTTCGCCAACCAGCGACCGGAGGACGACTCCACGCAGCAGTCCGGCATCCAGTGGGCGGAGGGCGCGGAGGCCGATGAGGACACCCTGTCCCGGGTCGCCGGCGAGGACGGCTACGAGACGCGGGTCTACTTCGGCGAGCAGAGCCCGACCTACAGCATCGTCGGCCAGCGCCCCGGTGGTGCTCCGGTGGAGTTCGACCTGCCCCGCGGCGACCGGAGCGAGGAGGACGTCGCGACGACGTACGACGGCGAGGCCGGCGTCCCGATCGGCAACATCTTCAGCCAGCTCCTCTACGCCGTGCGCTTCAGCGAGCCCAACCTGCTGCTGTCGAGCCGCGTGCACGAGAACTCGAAGATCCTGTACGACCGCAACCCCCGGCAGATGGTCGAGAAGGTCGCCCCGTGGCTGACCGTCGACTCCGACCCCTACCCGGCCGTGGTGGACGGTCGGATCCAGTGGATCCTCGACGGCTACACCGTCACCGACAAGTACCCGCTGTCGCAGAAGGAGTCGCTGGAGGAGATGACCGACGACTCCCTCCAGGAGAACACCGGCTTCCAGACCCTCCCGACCGACGAGATCAACTACCTCCGCAACTCGGTCAAGGCCACGGTCGACGCCTACGACGGCACGGTGTCGCTCTACGAGTGGGACAAGGAGGACCCGATCCTCAAGGCGTGGATGGAGGTCTTCCCCGACTCCGTGCAGCCCAAGGAGGACATCCCGGACTCGCTCGAGGAGCACCTGCGCTACCCCGAGGACCTCTTCAAGGCCCAGCGCTTCCAGTTCCAGCGCTACCACGAGACCTCGGCCTCGGCGTGGTTCGAGGGCTCGAGCCGCTGGGAGGTGCCCAGCGACCCGCAGCGCACCACCCGCCTGCAGCCGCCCTACCGCCTCTTCACCGACACCGGTGAGGGCGAGACGTGGTCGCTGACCTCGGTCTACGTGCCGCGCGACAAGGAGAACAACCTCGCGGCCTACATGGCGGTCAACAGCGACGCGACGAGCGACAGCTACGGCAAGGTCTCGGTCCTGCAGCTGCCCAACGAGCCCACGGGCGGACCGCTGCAGATCGCCAACACGTTCGCGACCAACGAGGACGTCAGCCAGGCGCTGCTGCCCTACACGACCGGCGATGCCAACCGGGTGCCGGGCAACCTGCTGACCGTGCCGATCGGCAACCAGTTCATGTACGTCCAGCCGGTCTACACGCGCCGCGACGGGGAGTCGAACTTCCCGATCCTGCGCTTCGTGCTGGTCTCCTACGAGAACAGGGTCGGCATCGGCACCACGCTGGTGGGCGCGATCGAGGACGCGCTGACGTCCGACGCCTCCACCGACGGGTCGTCGGAGGAGCCGACCGACCAGCCCTCCGAGGAGCCCACGCAGGAGCCGACCGAGGAGCCGACCCAGTCGCCCGGCTCGCAGCCCACCCAGGAGCCCGGCGGCGAGACCGACGTCGCCGAGCTGCTGCGTCAGGCCGACGCCAAGTTCGCCGAGGCCGACCAGGCCCAGCAGGACGGTGACACCGTGCGCTGGGCCCGCCTGATGGAGGAGGGACGCCAGCTCATCGAGCAGGCCGTGCGCCAGCTCGGCTGACCCGCTGCGCGAGGCCCCTCACGACTGCGCCGAGAACTGCGGCCGTACGACGACCCGGAACCGTCCGGGAGCGTCGTACGGCCGCAGTTTTTCGTGGTCCACGCCCCCTCGGGCACCCCGATTTGGGCTCCACCGGTCACCCCCTGTAATGTTGTGTTCACCGACGCGGGGTGGAGCAGCTCGGTAGCTCGCTGGGCTCATAACCCAGAGGTCGCAGGTTCAAATCCTGCCCCCGCTACAAAGTTTCAGGCTCGGAGATCATTGATCTCCGAGCCTGAAAACATTTCGGTCTGGATCCGACTGCCACCAACCGGCCAGAAGTCGTACGGGGAGCCGCCACCATCACTCCGGCAGGCGTCGACACGGGTGACGACCATCCGGGACTGGCCCCGTACGCGTATCGGCACCATCGGCGAGGTCGCTGTCTGCAAGCCACCTCCAGCAGTCCGCACGCCGCTGAACGCAAGCTCCAGGAGCTGCTCGCTGAGCGGACGAGGACCGCCGGCCAGGGTGAGCTCAGCCCAGCCAGCTCGTTCCGGCACCCGGTCAGCGCAACACGATGCAGCTGGTGCTACCAGCCTTCGAGCACTACGCCTTGCGGGGGTCTCACCGCTTCACCGCGACCCGAGCGCGGGACCCTGCCAGGGGTCAGCGGGCGGCGTAGTGTGCGGCGACACGGGCGGCGGTGAGCTGCGTGTTGTAGATCGAGACGTTGTCGATGTTGCCGTTGAAGGCCGGTCCGGCGCCGGCCCCGACGCGCCAGTAGCCGGTGTACGTCGATGACTTGGACGTCTGGCCGGCGACGACCGCGGTCCCGTCGACGTAGATGACGGTGTCGCCGAAGGAGCTCGGGTTGCCGACCGCGACGACGAGCTGGTGCCAAGCGCCGTCGTTGTAGGCGCGTGGAGTGGTGACGACACGCAGCGGGTTCGTGACCCAGTCGCCGTAGGTGATCTGGCCCGAGGGGGTCATCCGCACGATGCGGTCGGCGGTGGGCGACGTCGCCGCCGTCGTGGAGCCGAAACCGGTGACGTAGCCGCCGGTGGTGGCCGTGGTGCGGAACCACAGCTCGATGGTGTGGTGGGTCGGCGAGGCGACCGCGTTCGCGGAGGTGAAGGCCAGCGATCCGGCCGTGCGCATCGAGGTGCCGGGGTTACGAGCCGTGAGGGCGCCGGTCTGGCCGAGGGTCGCGCCGGTGCGGTAGGTGCCCAGCACGCGGTTGCCCGAGCGGTCCTGGGCGGTGGTCGTGCCGGCAGCCTCGTCGAGCAGCCAGAGAGCGGCAGGGGCGTCGGCGAGCACGGCGGAGACGTAGGGCTGGGCCCAGCTGCCGACAGTCCACGACCAACCGGCGTTCTTGGTCTGGGCGGTGAACGCGGCGTTGGCGGTGCCGAGCCCGGTGCCGGCCAGGGCGAGCACGACGCCGAGGACGGCTGGGGCGACGCCTCGGTGCGAGGCGGTAACCGGGTCGGACCGCGGCTCACCTACCGCATCGTCCGGGGTCGTGGACGGCCGGCGGCGCGCTCGGTCGCGGACCAGGCGCAGCACCTTCCACGTCGGAGGTTCCCCGTCGAGGTTGCGCGACGCGGTGGCGAACGCTGCGATGGTCAGCAGCAACCACAGTGCGAGCTTGACCCACTCCTCGCCCTGCAGCCACGCGATCGGCAGACCCACGAACGGAGCGAGCAGGACGCCGCGGGCGTGGATGTCGCCGCTGGTGACCGGGGTGGCGTCGGTGACGTCGTTGTTGTCGCCGGCACTGGCGTACGAGCCGTCGTCGAGCCTCTCCACGATGCGGTGGGTGAGCAGGTGCTGCTTGCTCGTGGACGGGTCGTCGAAGACATAGACCCGGCCGACGGCCACCTTCTCGCCGACCGCGAACGGCCGGGCGACCACGACGTCGCCGACGTCGATCGCCGGCTCCATCGAACCGGACTTGATGACGAACGAGCCCCAGCCGAGCAGCAGCGGCGCGATGGCGACCGTCGCGAGCGTCAGCAGAGACGTCCGGTAGACGCGCGAGCAGAGCACGGCCAGGAACCGTGCCCAGGCCGCGGTCGCGGCAGCGCTCTGGGAGGACATGGGTCTCCGATGAGGGGTGGTGCGAGTCGGCGGGTGATGCGGACCGAGCGTGGTGATCCCGGAGGCCGGAGACCGGCCGGAGCGACGTTGGCGTAGTGCCCCGGCCGGTCGTGGTGCTGCTCGTGCGCTGGGGCAGCGATCAGCCGTTGGTTCGCATCTCCCACTGCATGTCGATGCCGGTGGTGGCACCCTGGAGCTGGTCGATCTCGGACTGCGTCATGCCGGTCGTGTCGAACCGGTACGACAGGCGGTAGGTCCTCTCGCGCACGCCCGGGTCCACGGACCAGCCGCCGAAGCCGGCCTCGAAGCTGTTGACCTGGGCAATGCCGGACAACGGGACGTCGGTGACGTGGGCGGGGCCTGCGGCCACGAAACCGTCGCAGTTGGCGAACGAGCCGCCGGCGCCGGACTCGATGGTGACCTTGATGCGGTCCTCCAGCTTCTGCGGGCTGGCGACCGGGTTGACGGCGTAGCCCTTGACGGTGCTGGGCACGGTCGCGTTGGCGGTGACCTTGATGCACTTGGCGTCGGTGGCGCCGGGGAGCATGTCCTTGACCTGGAAGCGGGCGGTGCCGTTGTCGTCGTCGGTCAGGTTCACCGAGCCGGTCGACCACTGGTTGCCCGAGTTGCGGGTCTGACCGGTGAAGGCGGCGTACGAGGACGTGTAGATGAGCGCTCCGGTCGCGACAAGGGCGACGGGGGTGGCGATCGCGGCGAGGACCTTCGTGGTCTTCGCGGTGGGCTTCTGCATGCTCGTGCCTTCCTGGCGGCTCCCCCACGGAAGCCTTGATGGTGGTGGTTGTTCTCGCGCGTGGCGCACGAGTGCTCAGCGAGCAGGTGCCGTCGTGGTGGCGACTCCCGGTCGGACGGCTGAGCACCGGACGCCGCGTGCGCACGCACCGTGGCGGCGGCGCCGCTGCCCGAGTGTTCTGTGCCACCGAGAAGCGATCCAGCAGGCACTGAGCCCGAGACGGCGCTGGATCGTTGAGGCGAGCGTAGATGGACTAGACCACGGCCCGCAGGGTTTTCGCGCAAGAGCACTTCGTGGTGGTCGATACCGATGCTCTGGCTCACGAGGGCGTCGAGCTCGTCCTTGGACAGACCACCACGATCGGTGTGCGCTCGCGCGAGCTCACCGCCGCTGCGCTCGCCCTGGTGCCGACGGAGCAGCCCGACCGACCCGAGGTGTCCGACGTCCTCGAGGTCGCCCACGCCTCCCTGATGCACGTCGACCTGCCCCACGAGCGACTCGCGGTCGCCAGCCGGGTGCTCACCAGCGCGCGTGCCGGCGGAGACCGCGAGCTCGAGGCGCGAGCCCTGCTGATGCGCGGGTCGGACCGCCTCGCCCTCGGCCGCTTCGCGGACGGCTGGAGCGACTACGCCGCCGCCCGCGAGCTGGCGCTCACCCAGGGCCAGCCCATCGTCGACGTCATCGTGCGGTACGCCGAGGTGCTTCGCCCCCTGGCGGAGGGTCGGCCCGATGACGCCGAGCAGCTGCTCGCCCAGGTCGTCGCGCTGCATCGGCGTACGACGATCGTGTCGGCCGACGTGCTGGAGCCTCTCTTCCAGCTCAACGTCGACCTCGTCTACGGCGGCCCCACTCGCTGGGCACGCGCCGAGCGGCTGGTCGACCTGATGCCGGCCGGCCCGTTGGACGAGCTCCGTGCGCTGGTGCTCCAGCGCACCGGCCGGGCTGCCGACGTCCCCGGCCTGCTGGGGGACTGGGCGGACCAGCGTCCGTTGGACGACGACTTCCTGTGGCTCTACACCACCGCCTACCGCGCGGAGGTCTGGGCGGGTCTCGGTGACCTGGAGGCAGCGGCCGCGCTGCGCGACCGGCTGCTGCCCTACCGTGGGCTGCCGGTGTGGGTCGGCACGGGCGTCGGCCTGGCCGGCTTCACCGACCACTACCTGGGGCTGCTCGCCCGGACGCTCGGGGAGCTCGATGAGGCGGTCGCCCAGCTGGAGGCGGCCCGAGACCAGGCCGCAGGCGAGGGCATGGCGGCGTTCGAGGTGCTGACCACCCACGAGATCGCCCGGACCCTTGCCCGACGCGGTCGCCCGGGTGACGCGGCCGAGGCGACGCGGCTCGCCGCGGAGGCAGCGACTCGGGCGAGCCGCATCGGCCTGGTGCTGCCCCGCTGAGCACGGCTGCCCCAGGTCGGGCGAGCGGTCGGCACCGCCCGAGCGACTGCGGGCGATGACGGACCGCGCCCCGGAGATCGTGCCCTGCCTCTCGCACGTGCGTGTCCAGCAGCGACCGACGCCGCCGGGTCCGACGACGTCCCGGTCATCGGTCAGTCGCTGCCGCCCGGTTTCGTCCCGGTGGTGCTGCGCCTGGTCCGGCGGGCATTCATCCGCAGCTGCGCGACCCGGGCCATCCCGGCGATGGCGACCACCACACCGCCACCGACGGCAGCGATCAGCATGGCCATCCCGAGCGACATGGTGCCGGTCAGGCCGAGGAACTGGACGTCGACCTTCGTCGAGTTCTGCAGCATGAAGACGATGAGCAGGACCAGGAGCACGAGTGCGGCCGCGGTGGCCACCCAGACCGCACTCGCCCGAGTGAGCCGCGGTGCACCAGGCGCAGGTCGGGAGTCGTCCCCTGAGGGCGGCGTCCCGGTCGGATCCGTCGTCATGATCCCCACCCCTCGCATCTCGCAGCCCACAGCACGCAGCAGGACGATCTCAGTGTGGGCACCAGGCAGCCGTCGCGACAGGGGCTTTCGACCTCTGGGACCCAGGCGCGGTGAGCAGGTCGATCCGGCCGTCGCAGGCGACGCTCACGAGGCCGGACGCCTCCAGCTCACGACGGAACCACGGCCCACCGGTCCGGTCGATCAACTGCCTCACGTGCGCCCCTTCCGATCAGGAGAGCAGGACGCCGCCGTCGACGACGATCTGGGCGCCGGTGATGTAGGACGCCAGATCGCTGGCCAGGAACAGGGCGGCTCGCGCGATGTCGTCGGGGGCGCCCATCCGGCGCATGGGGATCTTCGCGAGGAATGCCTCGAGCATCGCCTGCGGATCGACGCTCCCCGCAGCGCCGCTCGTCTGTCTGGCCGCGACCCCCGGGGTGGCGACCGCGCCCGGGGCGATGGCGTTGACCCAGATGCCGTGGGGTGCCAGCTCGATGGCGAGGTTCTTCGTGAACCCCCAGACCCCGTGCTTGGAGGCGTCGTAGTGGGCCAGGCCGACTGCGGACGGGTGCAGGGCGTCGACCGAGGTGACGTTGATGATGCGGCCGCCGGAACCCTGGCCGCGCATGCGCAGCGCCGCTTCGCGCGAGCAGAGGAACACCCCGCGAAGGTTGGTGCGGATCACCCGGTCGAAGTCGTCGGGCACCATGTCGAGCACCGGCTTCGAAGGGAAGATCCCGGCGTTGTTGGCGAGGACGTCGACCCGGCCCCGCCAGCCGATGGCGTCGGCGACCAGCCTGTTCGCGTCATCGGGGTCGCCGACATCGGCGTAGAGGGCGAGCACCGAGCGGTGCCGTTCGGCAAGCTCTCCGGCGGTCGCCTCGGCGGCCTCGAGGTCGGCATCGGCGATGACCACCGACGCGCCCGCCTCAGCGAGACGTTCGACGATGCCGCGGCCGATGCCCATCGCGCCGCCGGTGACGATCGCGGTGCGACCGTGCAGGTCCAGCAGCTCGGCCAGGGTCGGCGGTTCGAGGGTCACGGTGGTTCCCTTCCGGACGTGGCGTGTCCAGGCGTCGCGTTCACCCCCGTGTCTACGCGCGCCCGGACCCGGGAGACAGGGTCCTTGTTCCCTGTGGTCGAGGACCAACGCGCCAGCCCCGTCCTCGACATGCGGCAGGTGTCCGGGCGACCAGACGAACGAGATCATCGGGTATCGAGCCCGGGCGGGCGACCGCTGTGGTTCGTGGACCGCGCTGGCGTCCAGGGGGCGACTGACCGCGCCCATACCCCAACGGGGGGATACGCGTCGCACCGACGGGCGCCCTAGTGTCGAGAACCCCCCGACACCACTCGCGCGAAGGAGACCCCATGCCGAGACGGATCCATCTGGCAGTGACGGCGGCCGCGACCGCGGCCCTGCTCGGCGCCATGACCAGCCCGCCGGCGTACGCCGACCCCAACAACAACACCGTCCGCAAGCTCACGAAGGCGGTCACGGCGGACGGCGTCGTCGAGCACCTCGAGGCCCTCCAGGACATCGCCGACGCCAACGGCGGCGACCGGGCGGCCGGGCGACCCGGCTACAAGGCATCCGTCGACTACGTCGTGGAGCAGCTCGAGGCCGCCGGCTACGACCCGACCGTGCAGGAGTTCCCGTTCACCTACGCCGAGGAGTTCTCCGAGCTCGAGCGCATCTCGCCGAACCCCCGCGTGTTCGAGCAGGGCAGCGAGTTCCTGCGCAACACCTTCGACTCCGGGACGCCGGAGGGCACCGCCACCGGGACGCTGTTCGTCATCCCCGCCGCCGACACCACCGACGGCTGCGAGGCCGGCGACTACGCCGGGATGGCGGCCGGCCAGGTCGCGCTGATCCAGCGCGGCGGATGTGGCTTCGCCATCAAGGCGCTGGCCGCCCAGGCGGCGGGTGCGTCCGGCGCGATCATCTACAACAACACCGCCGGCATGATCAACATGATCGGTGATGCCACGGGGTTGAGGATCCCGGTCGTCTTCGCCAGCCAGGTCGTCGGTGAGGACCTCGCGACCACCCCCGGCGCCACGGTCCGGGTGGAGGTCGACTTCACCGCCGAGCAGCGCACGGCCTACAACGTGCTGGCCGAGACCGCGAGCGGCGACGACGACAACACCGTCATGGCCGGTGCCCACCTCGACAGCGTCCAGGGCGGCGCGGGCATCCAGGACAACGGCTCCGGCAGCGCGGCGCTCCTCGAGACCGCCATCCAGATGGCGAAGGTCAAGCCCACCAACACCGTGCGGTTCGCCTGGTGGGGTGCGGAGGAGGAGGGCCTCCTCGGCTCGGAGCACTACGTCGAGCAGCTGAGCGAGGAGGAGGCGGAGGACATCGCGCTCTACCTCAACTTCGACATGATCGCCTCGCCCAACTACATGTTCGGCATCTACGACGGTGACAACTCCGGCGGGACTGCGGCCCCCGGCTTCATCCCCGACGGCAGCGCCCAGATCGAGGACGTCTTCGAGAAGTTCTACGCCGACCGCGGCGAGCCCTCGCAGGACAGCGAGTTCTCGGGTCGCTCCGACTACGGACCGTTCATCGCGGTGGGCATCCCGGCCGGTGGCCTCTTCACAGGGGCCGAGGTGCGGAAGACCGCTGGCGAGGCGGCGCTCTACGGCGGCGTGGCCGGAGCGTCGTACGACCCGTGCTACCACGAGTCGTGCGACAACCTCACCGGAGCAGGTCAGGACGTCGCGCTCTACGAGCAGCTGCGCGAGGACTACACCCTCATCGGCAACGTCAACGTGCACGCGCTCGACGTCAACTCGGACGCCATCGCCACGGCGATCATGACGTTCGCCTACGACACGTCGACCGTCAACGGCGCCCCCGGGCACCCGGGACGCGGTCTGGTGAAGTCGGGTGCGGCCGACCGCACGCTGGCGGCGATCAGGGACCAGCGCGCCCGCTGAGCGAGCGATGCTCGGTGGACCGGTCAGGCCGAGACCAGGCCTGACCGGTCCACCGAGGCGGACGCGTCCACCCGCCCGCCCGTCCGCTCGGCACCGACACCGGCCGCCACCACGAGCAGGATGCCGAGGACGGCGATGCCGTTGGGCACCTGGCTGAGCACGAGGAAGCCGATCATCAGGGCGAAGGCAGGCTCGAGCGCCATCAGGGTCCCGAAGGCGCCGGTGGTGAGCCGGCGCAGCGCGAGCAGCTCGAGCGCGAAGGGCACGACCGGCAGGAGGATCGCCAGCCCCAGCCCGTAGAGCAGGAGCTGCGGCGTGAGGTGCCCGACGACGCCCGGTCCGGCGACCGCCGTCGCGACCAGGGCGGCCACCGGCATCGAGACCGCGAGCCCGCCGAAGCCGCTGACGGCGTCGCCGACGCGCTGCGTCAGCAGGATGTACGCCGCCCAGCACACCGCGGCGCCGAGCGCACAGGCCACGCCGAGGGGATCGGCCGCCCCGGTCCAGGGCTGGGTGAGGAGCAGGACCCCGGCCGCGGCCACCGCGGCCCACGACCGACCCACGCCGCGGCTGCGCCACACGGCGATCGTCAGGGGACCGAGGAACTCCAGCGCGCTGGCCGTGCCGAGGGGGAGGCGCGCCACTGCGGCCATGAAGAGCAGGGTGACGCCCGCGGTGACCACGCCGAGAGCCACCCCCGACCACAGCGCCTCGCGTGAGTAGCGCGACAGCCGGGGACGGACCAGGACCAGCAGCAGGACCCCCGCCCAGAAGAGCCGGAGCCAGGCAGCCCCGGACGCCCCGATGTCGTCGATGAGACCGACGGACGCGGCCAGGCCGAGCTGCACGAAGAGCATCGACGCGACGGCCATCGACGCGCCCGCGCGGGCCCCGGAGCGGAAGGTGGTGGAGTGCATGGCAACCAGTAGACGCCGAACAACCATTCACGTCCACGTGACTCTGCTGGACGGTTTGTTCAGTGATCCGACACAATCGAGCGATGGACGTCCGTCGCCTGCGCATGCTGCTCGAGCTCTCCCGCCTGGGCTCGATGCACGAGGTGGCCGACGCGCTGGGGACGACCACGTCGAGCGTCTCGCAGGGGATCGCCGCGCTGGCGCGTGACGTCGGGAGCCCGCTGCTCGAGCCGCACGGACGGCGGGTCCGGCTGACGCCCGCCGGGCGCCGGCTGGCCGACCACGCCGTCACGATCCTGGCCGCGGTGGACGCCGCCCGGCTCGACCTCGACCCGACCGCGGAGCCGGCGGGCGTGGTGCGCGTCGCCGGGTTCGCCTCCGCGATCCGGCGGTCGCTGCTGCCCGCCATCGACGACCTCGGCTCGACCCACCCCCGCGTCGAGGTCCGCATCCACGAGTACGAACCCCTGGAGTCGCTGGACCTGCTGGCGCGCGACGACATGGACCTGGCGCTCGTCTACGACTACGACCTCGCGCCCGCCGAGTGGCGCGACGACCACGTGGTCACGCCGCTGTGGGACCTGGAGTGGGGAATCGGCGTCCCGACCCGGGACCGGCGGCTGGCGCTCGCCGACCTCGCCGACCGCGACTGGATCGTGAACTCGCGACACACCGCGGACGAGGACGCGCTCCGCACACTCTCCTCGCGTGCCGGCTTCGTGCCGCACGTGGTGCACCGCATCGACTCGCTCGAGCTCGTCGACGACCTCGTGGTGGCGGGTCGCGGGGTCGCCCTCCTCCCGCGCGGGCGTGCGTCGCGGCGGGGCGTGAGCGTCGTACGACTGCGGGACCCGGAGGTCCGCCTGCGGGCCTACGCGGTGACGAGGCGCGGCCGGGGTGGCTGGCCTCCGCTGCGGGCGGTGACGGACCGGCTGGTCACCGGCTGACGGTCGATGCCGGTCAGAAGGCGTAGCGGATCCGGCACCCGGGCAGCTTGTCCTCGACGAGGTCGGTCAGCTGACGGACCCAGCGTCCCTTCCAGCCCGTGCGGTAGCGGACGTTGACCTGCCCGCTCTGGCTGCGCTTGGCCTCCTGCAGGTCGGGACGCCACAGCAGCTCCTCGCCCTTCGGGTGCCAGCCCAGGTTGACCTCGTGCAGCTCCTCGTTGTGGGTCAGGAAGATGACCTCCGCCGCGAGCTGGGCGCGCGACCGGGCGCTGGTGCCGTCGGCGACCTGCTCGAGGAGCTCGGCCCACTCGGCGAGCCAGGTCTCGTGCACGATCACGGGGCTGAGGTTGAGGTGCACCTCGTAGCCCGCCTCGACGAAGTCGTCGATGGCAGCGATGCGGTCGCGGACCCGGGACGTGCGGACGTCGACGGCGCGCGACGGGCCCTCCGGCATCAGGCTGAACCGCACCCGGGTGCCACCGCGCGGGTCCCACGCGAGCAGGTCGCGGTTGACGAGCTTGGTCGCGAAGCTGGCCTTGGCGTGGGGGAGCCTGGCGTAGAGGTCGACGAGGTCGCGCACGTTGTCGGAGACGAGGGCGTCGGCCGAGCAGTCGCTGTTCTCGCCGATGTCGTAGACCCAGTCGACGGGGTCGCACTGGTTGGGCTCGGGCTTGACCCCCTGGCGCCCGGCATGGCGCTCGAGGTAGCCCAGGACGGCCTCGATGTTGGCGAAGACGGTGATCGGGTTGGCGTAGCCCTTGCGGCGCGGGACGTAGCAGTAGGCGCAGGCCATGGCGCACCCGTTGGCGGTGGAGGGGGCGATCCAGTCGGCCGAGCGTCCGTTGCGCCGGGCGGCCAGCGACTTCTTCTCGCCCAGCACGAGGACCTCCCGCTTGTTGCGCACCCAGTCCTCGACGGCCCCGGCGTTGCCGTGCAGGCCCGGGATCGCCTGGTGCGACAGCACCTCGATGCGCTCGGCGTCGGGGAAGCGCCCGAGCACCTCGCGGGCGCGCGGGAAGCGCTCGATGTCGCGCTCGTGGTAGATCCGGCGGACGTCGAGCAGGCGGTCGGTGAGCTCGGCCGGAACCCGCGTCATCCGGTGCCCTCGACCTGTCGGGCCCCCACGTCGAGGACGTGGGCGAGGACCTCCTCGGCGACGACCTCGGGGTGGGTCCGCGGCGCCCAGTGCCCGAACGGCAGCTTGCGGCGCTGGAGGTCGTCGCACCACTGGTCACTGGCCTCGAGGGCCGAGCCGCGGATCGCCGGGTCGCGGGTCAGGGCGAGCTGCAGCACCGGCACCCTCGTGCGACGCGCGCGCCGCGGGCGACGGAGGGCGACGTTGCCGCGGTAGTAGCGCAGCCCCGAGACCATGTCGCGCCCACCCAGCGCCTTCAGCACCGGCGGCGCCAGCGGCGAGACGAGGAACGGCACGTAGGAGGACGAGAGGCCCTGGCCTGCCAGGCGGACGACGCCGGCCGGCGTGGGTCGCAGGAGCGCGTGACGCGTCCAGGCGGCGACGTGGTCGAGGTTGGGCCCGCTGATCGAGGTGAAGGAGGCGATCCGGTCAGCGGCGCCGGGCTCGCACACCGCCTCCCACGCCTGCACCGACCCCCAGTCGTGGCCGACGACGTGGGCGCGCCGATCGGGGCTCGCGTCGTCGACCACGGCCATCAGGTCGGCGGCGAGGTGCGGGAGCGCGAAGGCCGCGTCGGGGGCGTCGGTGGGCGACAGGCCTTGGCCGCGCGTGTCGTAGAGCACGACCCGCAGCCGGTCGGCCAGCCGCTCGGCGACCGGCAGCCACATCCGGTGGGTGTCCGGGTAGCCGTGGACCAGGACGACCACCGGGGCATCGGCCGGGCCGGTCTCGTGGACGGCCAGGTCGACCCCGTCACCGCGGACGATGCGTCGACGCCAGGACAGGTGCGGGTCTGAGTGATGGTCCATGGCGCCCCGTACCCCGCTCAGTGCCGCAGCACCTTCTCCAGGGGGCGTCCCTTGGCCAGCTCGTCGACGAGCTTGTCGAGGTAGCGGATCTGCCGCATGAGCGGGTCCTCGACCTCCTGCACCTTCACCCCGCACACCGAGCCGGTGATCTGGTCGACACGAGGGTTGAGCCGCGCCGCGGCGAAGAACTCCTCGAAGGTCGTGCCGGCGTCGAGGTGGGCCTGCAGCTGGGCGGCGTCGAACCCCGTCAGCCACTCGATCACCTCGTCGACCTCCTCCCGGGTCCGACCCTTGCGCTCCGCCTTGGCGACGTAGTGGGGGTAGACCGAGGCCACGCTCGTGGTGAAGATCCGGTGCACGCTCCGAGGATAGGTCGAGCGACTGACAGCCGTCCCGCGCGTCGCGGGATCAGCCCTTGTCGGTGTCGGCCCCGCGCCGCAGCACCTCGGACTCGCTGGCCACGGCCTTGACCGTCGCAGGGTCCATCAGCGGCTCGGTGCCCGGCTGGTGCAGGTCGGTCTCGGTCGTGTCGGGGTTGACGCCCTCACCCGCGGCCGGAATGCCGGCCGGAGTCACCGGGTCGTCGCCGGTGACGGCCTCGACCTCGGACTCGCTCAGCCCGAGGGCGGGTGCGAGCACGGCCGCCTGCTTCGACGGCGCCCTCTTCGCAGCCTTCTTGGCCGTCTTCTTCGCAGCCTTCTTCGCCGGCGCCTTCGTGGCGGGTGCCTTCTTCGCCGGTGCCTTCGCCGGCGCCTTCGTGGTGGCCGTCGTCGTGGCCGGCTCGGTCGCCAGCGTGTCCAGGGGAGCGGCACCCGTGGCCGGAGCCTCGGTCACGGGAACCGGGTTCGGGGTCGCGGCCGGGGGCGGGGCCGGGGTCGGGACCGAGGTGCGCCGACGGTCGGCATCCCACGGTGCGGGCGGCGCCGAGGGCGCGTGACCTCCGCGCGAGACCTGCTCGACGGCGCGGCCGACGACACGGGCCGTCGTCCGCACCCCGGTGCTCGCGAGCCCCACCGACGTCCCGATGACGGCTGCGGCGGCGTGGGCGGGGAGCATGACTGCTCCGGAGACCAGGCGGATGGGGTTCACGAGCGATCCTCTCGTCGGGTTCTGCGTGGGACGGGACACATCTGTACCCCGTCACGGTGTGGCGCAGACCGTGACCTGGGCCACGGCCGGGGAACCCCACTCCGGGGTGGGGGCGGTGTGTGCGACACCAGTCCGAGGGTACGGAGCGAGCCCCACGCCGTTCTCGTTCGGCGTCGATCAAGGAGCACCCCATGGCAGAGAACACTCGTCTCCAGTCCCGGTCCACCGCGTCCGGGACCCCGGTGCAGGCGGCGGCCGTCCTCGTCGGCGCCGTCTTCCTGCTCGTCGGCGTGCTCGGCTTCATCCCGGGCATCACCACCGGCAGCGGGAGCCTCGAGGCGGCCGGGCACGACTCGCACGCCGAGCTGCTCGGGATCTTCCAGGTGTCGGTCCTCCACAACGTGGTCCACCTGCTCTTCGGAGTGGTCGGGATCGCGCTGGCGCGGCGGCCGTCGAGCGCACGTGCCTTCCTCGTCGTCGGCGGCGGCGTCTACCTCCTCCTCTTCCTCTACGGCGTGGTCGTCGACAAGGACTCGCAGGCCAACTTCGTCCCGCTCAACACCGCGGACGACGTGCTGCACCTCGTCCTCGGGGTCGGGATGATCGCCCTCGGGATCGTGCTCTCCAAGCGGTCCGGCACCACCGGTCTCGGTCGCTGACCACCGGCCCGCCGTGATGACGAACGGCGACCGGCTCCACTTCGTCGGCACCGCGACGACCGTGATGTCGCTGGGGTCCTTCACCCTGCTGACGGACCCCAACTTCCTGCACCGCGGTCAGCGGGCCTACCTGGGGTGGGGCCTGTCCTCGCGTCGGCTGACGGACCCGGCGATCGAGCCGGAGGCACTGCCGGCGCTCGACGCCGTCCTGCTCTCGCACCTGCACGGCGACCACTTCGACCGGGTCAGCCGCGCTCGCCTCGACCGGTCCACCCCGGTGCTGTCGACCCCGCACGCCGTACGACGTCTCGGCTCGTGGGGCTTCGACGCCCGGGCGCTGGAGACGTGGGACCAGCACGTCCTGGACAAGGGTGCCGAGCAGCTGCGGGTCACTGCGGTGCCGGCGGTGCACGCGGGTGCTGCTGCGCACGGTCACCATGGACGGGCCGATGGGCGTCGACTTCGTGGAGCGCTCACGCCCGAAGGTCGTCGTCCCGGTGCACCACGACGACTACACCGTCTTCCGGTCGCCGCTCGGCGACTTCGTCGAACGGGCCCGATCCGCGGGTCTCGCTGCGGAGCTGCGCTGCCCTGAGCGCGGTGCGGTGGTCAGCCTCGAGCCGGGCACCGTCGACAGGTGACTCCCCGGGCCCGAGCCCGTCGATCCCGCGGCCCTGGGCCACCCCACGAAGAACCGGCCCGCCCCCGGATGGGGACGGGCCGGTTCGTGGGATCGTGGAGCTGTCAGGACCGCGTCTGCGAGCGAACCTCGTCCACTCCCGACTGTCCCTCGGACCTGACCTTGTCAGCACTGTCGGTGGCCGTGTCCTTGACCTCCTGGGCGGCCTCGGCGGCCGTCCCCTTGACGCTGTCGGCGACGTCCTGCGCGACCGACCTCGCCTGGTCCACGACCGGCTGGCCGTGCTCCTTGGCGGCGTCGACGACGTGACCGGCGGCGACCGCTTCCTTCTCGGACGCGGGGATCAGCGCGGACACGATCATGCCGGCGCCGAAGGCGACCAGGCCGGCCGCGAGCGGGGCGCCCTGGACCTTGTCCTGGGCGCCGCTGACGGCGCCCTGCGCGGTGCCCTTGACCGAGTCCACTGCGCCGCCGGCGGAGTCCCTGGCGGACCCGGCCGTGCCGGACGCCGAGGAGCTGACGCCGTGAGCGCTGCCCATCACCTTGTCCCGGACTCCCTGCACACGGCTGCGGGCCGCCTGCTTGCGTCGCTCGACGATGGCCGACGGGCTCACCCGGTCCTGCAGGGCGTCGACGTCGGCGGTCATGGACTGCCGCGTCTGCTCGATCTCGGACCTCAGTTCTTCTGTGCTCTGGCCCATGCTGCGTCCTCCTTGAGTGTCTGCTGCGTCTCCGGCAGCTGCGGGTTTGCGTTCTTGAGCTCCTTGCGGCCCCTGGCCGCCAGGACGGCGCCGACGATCGCCCACAGGAGCGTGACGATCAGGAACGCCAGCTCGACCGGCATCCAGTTGTCGAGGAGGTAGGCCAGGGCGAACGAGCCCAGGATCAGCGCGAGCAGGCCTGCGATGCCGGCACCGCCGAGCATCCCGGCGCCCTTCCCGGCCTTGGCGGCCTCTTCCTTGAGCTCCGTGCGTGCCAGCTCGAGCTCCTGCTTGACCAGCGTGGTCAGGTCGTGGCTCAGGTCGCCGACGATCTGGCCGAGGCTGCGCTCGTCCTGCGTGCCCGTGCCCACGACGTGCGAGCCGGACGGGCCCGTCGCGCCGGCCGGGGGCACGGCGTCGAACCCCTGGGCCCCTGTCACGGCGTGTCCTGGGTGCGCTGGCCCGGGAGCCCGGAGGTGGTGGAGTCGAGGCTCGACGGCATCGTCTGCGTCGCGG
The DNA here is from genome assembly GCF_024199985.1 of Nocardioides pinisoli. GTDB lineage: Bacteria > Actinomycetota > Actinomycetes > Propionibacteriales > Nocardioidaceae > Nocardioides > Nocardioides pinisoli. The sequence continues at coordinate 216,104 of NZ_JANARS010000004.1, read as the reverse complement.
GGGTGTCGTAGCCCGTGGTGCTCGGGCTGCCGGCGAGGGGAGCGTTGCCGCTGGCGGTGCCCATCGGACCCGTGCCGACGCCCGTGGTGCCGTAGGTCGGGTCGGTCGGGACGGCGCCGTAGGCCGTGCCGGTCGTGCCCGTGCCGCCGGACTCGGCCAGCGAGGCCGCTGCCGCACCGTCGGCGGTCGCGCGGAACATCCGGCCGGCCACCACTCCCGCGGCGAGCGCGCCCAGCAGGAAGGTGCCGGGGCGGCGCCGCGCGAAGTCGCGGGCGTCGTCGAGGAGCTGTCCGGGCTCGCGGTTCTCGAGGTGGCTGCCGAGGGCGCGGACGCGGTCCGAGACCTCCTGCGTCAGGTCGGTCGCCATGCCCTGGGAGGGGCCCTCGCCCTGTGCCATCTTCTGCAGGTCGTCACCGAGCGTGCGGAGCGTCTCCGACAGCTTGTCGCGACCGGTGGTGGCCTGGTCGCTCAGCTGCGCGGTCACCTGCTGCTTCGCCTCGCCGACGACGTTGCGCGCCTGCTCGGCCGCGGTGCCCGCGACGTTGAGCGCCTCGTCCTTGGCTGTGCCGGCGACGTTCTTGCCCTGGTCGGCCGCCGTGGAGGCGGTGTCCTTGGCCTTGTCCGTCGTGCTCGAGCCGGAGTCGGTGCCGGTCGAGTAGCCGGTGGCGTCGTAGCCACCGGTGCCGGTGGTGCCCGACACGTCACCGGTCGTGCCGGTGCCGGTCGTGCTGAGTGGGTCGTTTCCGTAGGTCGTCATGCGTCCTCCTCGGAGTGGGTGGGGGTGGTTCCTGCGCCGGGAGCGGGGTCCGGGTCGCTGGCCGGCTCGGAGCCCGGCCGCGGCTGCTCCTGATCCGGCTCCTGCCCGTCCGGCGTCGGCGGTTCGGCGTCCTGGTCGTGGTGGGGGTGCTCGGTCATGACGCTCCGTACCCAGCGACCGGCGTCCCAGTCCACCTCGTCGGAGGGCGATCCGAAATGCATGCTGGCGCCGTCGGTGGGGCACTGGGAACGATGGCCGCCTTCCTCCACCACGCGCCCGCCCCGCGCTCCTACGCCGATCTCACCGATGCCGAGGTCGACGAGATCGGCCGCACCCTCGACGCCCTGCGCGAGGAGGTCCTGGCCGACCGCGGCGCCGATGACGCTGCCTACGTCCGACGCGTCATCGCGGTGCAGCGGTGCCTGGAGGTGGCCGGACGGGTCGTCCTCCTCGGCAGCCGCAGCCGCACCGCGTGGTGGCTGGGCACGACCTCGCTCGCGCTGTCGAAGGTGCTCGACAACATGGAGATCGGGCACAACGTGCTCCACGGCCAGTGGGACTGGATGCGCGACCCGCGGATCCACTCCTCGACCTGGGACTGGGACCACGCGTCCGAGCCGGCCCAGTGGCAGCGCGCGCACAACGACCGCCACCACGTCAACACCAACGTGCTCGGCAAGGACAACGACCTGGGCTACGGCATCATGCGGGTCGACGAGGCGCAGGAGTGGCACCCCCGCCACCGCCTGCAGCCGGTCCTCAACCTGCTCAACGCCATGTTCTTCGAGTACGGCATCGCCACCTACGACCTCGACCTGGGGGAGACGTTGAGGAAGGGCGCCGACGTGACGCCGCAGCAGAGGGCCGAGCTGCGCACCACTGCCCGGCGGGTCGCGCGCCACGCGTTCCGCGACTACGTCCTGCACCCGCTCCTGTCCGCGCCCACCGGATCAGCCCGCACCACCCTGACCGCCAACCTCCTGGCCAACCTGGCCCGCAACGTCTGGAGCCACTCGGTGATCATGTGCGGCCACTTCCCCGAGGGCGTGGAGACCTTCGAGGTGGCCGAGCTCGACGAGCAGGAGACGCGCGGGCGGTGGTACGTGCGCCAGATGCTCGGCTCGGCTGACATCTCGGGACCGGCGTGGCTCCACGTGCTGTGCGGCAACCTCTCGCACCAGATCGAGCACCACCTGTTCCCCGACCTGCCGAGCAACCGCTACCGCGAGATCGCCGGCCCGGTCCGCGAGCTGTTCGAGCGCCACGGCCTGGCCTACAACACGGCGCCGCTGTGGCGACAGGTCGGGAGCGCCTGGCACAAGGTCCTGCGGCTGTCGCTGCCGCCGCGACGCTGACCTGCGCATGACGGCCTCTCCGGCGGGGCATCTGTCGCCATGACGAGCGGGATGTCAGGGGTGCCCGCACACGTGCCCGGGGGCGAGTTCTCCGTCGGCGTGGAGGAGGAGCTGATGCTCGTCGACGACGCGGACGAGCTGATGGGCGCGGCCGCGGCCCCCCTCGTGGAGGCCATGTCGAAGGCCGAGCGGCGTGCGGGTGTGGTCACCGGGGAGATCTACGTCGACCAGGTCGAGCTCAACACGCCCGTGTGCCGCAGCGCCGAGGACGTGTGGCGATCGCTGCGCGACCTCCGCGCCCTGGTCGCCGAGCAGGGCGGTCGCGTCCTGGCGGCCGGCGTGCACCCGACGGCGCCCGTCGGCGTCCCCCACATCGCCACGTCGCCGCGCTACGACCGCATCATCGACGAGTACGCCGGCCTCCTGCGCACGCCGACCGCGGCCCTGCAGGTGCACGTGGGGCTGCCCGACGCGGACACCGCGATGCTGGCCTACCGCGGCCTGCGCAACCGACTGCCGCTCCTGCGCGCCCTCGCGGCCGGGTCGCCCTACTGGCACGGGCTGGACTCGGGCCAGGCCACGGCGCGGGCGGCCATCATCCGGTCCTACCCACGCACCACGATGCCGCCGCTGCTGCGCTCGTGGGACGACTACGTCGCGCGCACCGAGGCGCTGATGGCGGCGGCCGAGGCCTCCGACCACACCTATGTGTGGTGGGAGATGCGTCCGCGACCGCTGCTGGGGACGCTCGAGGTGCGCGTGATGGACGCCGTCCCGTCGCTGGCGACCGTCGCGGCGCTCACCGCGCTGGTGCAGGGGATCGCGCGGCGGGCGGTGGAGTCGCCGGACGAGGGCGACCTCGACGACGACATGCTCGCCGTCAACGACCACCGGGCGGCGCGCTACGGGCTCGACACGCGCGTCGTGGACGTCGACGGGTCGCTCCGCGCGCTGCGCGAGGTCGCCGCCCGGGTCCTCGCCGAGGCGCGGTCGGTGCTCGCCGCCGACCGGATGGAGGCGCCGCTGGAGCCGCTCGCGGCCGCGCTCGCCGGGGAGACGGAGCCCAACCGGCAGCGCCGGGTGGTGGCGGCCGGCGGCATGCCCGCCCTCCTCGCCGACCTCGTCACCCGCACCACCGACCTGGACGGCTGAGCAGGTCCTCGGCGCCACCGCGAGCCCACCGGGTGAGGTGCCGGCACCGCGGTCCTGCAGGCGCGAGGGTCACCGGAGGTCGCAGAACCTCTCGACCTTGTTGGTGGGGCCGGACACGATCAGGTGGTCGTGCCTGTTGACGAGGGTCTCGGGCCGCGCGTAGGTGAAGTCCTCGCCGGTGCGCTTCACGCCGACGATCGTGACGCCGTGCTTGCTCCGCGGGGCGGACTCGGCCAGCGTCTTGTCCCAGCAGAAGGACGGCGCGAGGGTGCGGGCGATGGAGAAGTCGTCGTCGAACTCGATGTAGTCCATCATCCCGAAGAACAGTGCGGCGCCGCCCACGAACCACGCCCACGGGTCGAGCGCGGAGCGCGTGGAGGGGACCGCGGTCCCCGGCTGTGCGGTGGTGGCGGGCCGGGTCAGGTGTGGAGTCCGCACCGGACTCATCTCCTCTCCTCGTGTGGCCCTTCCTCGGCAGGCGGGCCTGCCGGTCGAAGTGCCACGAACGGTCGGGTGCTGAGGTAGTCGCGCAGCTGCTGGTCCGAGCGGAGGTCGACCCCGAGCACCCGGCTGATCAGGCGCACCCGCCAGGGGTGGCGCCGGCGGAAGTGGACGCCCACGGCGAAGGCCTCCTCGGGGCTGAGGAACCGGTGCTCAGGCACGAACGAGTCGCGACCGATCTGCACACGGAGGGCCGGACGGGCCTGCAGGTTGTGGATCCAGTCAGCCTGCGGGCCCCAGACCGAGCAGATGACGGCCTCGTGCGTCCGCTTGTCCTCGGCGAGCACCATCGCAGCGGTGGCGTGGGGACGACCGGTCCTGCGTCCGACGTGGGTCAGGACCAGGAAGGTGTGTCCCAGGAACAGCCAGCCCCAACCCGCGCGGTAGAGCGGGAGCGGCAGCCGGAAGACCCAGAGCGCGAGCCTCCCCGGCTGGTCACGGAAGCCGAGCAGCGGCCTGTGGCGCGGGTCGGACGGGGTGGGACCAGCGGTCGTCTCCATGCCATCACCCCCAGCCCGGCGATCGGTGTCAGCGACGACCGGAGCAACGGCTCGCGCGGCGTCGCTGCGGGCTACGAGGCCACTGTCACGCGACACGGACGCGCGCGGCAGGTCCGAGGGTCCCGGTCCGGTGGGTTCGTCGGACCGGGGCCCCAGGCTCAGCGCGTCGAGGCGGTGTCGGCGGCCGTACGAGCCGTGCCGAGCACCGCGGCCCGGCGTCGTGCGTCGAGCGCCGACGAGCGCCGCGACAACCGCTGGTCGAGCAGCTCGGCCGCCTCCGTGGTGCGGCCGGCCATCGCCAGGACGTGCACGAGCGTGTCCTCCACGACGTCGCGCTGGGCCCGGCTGCCGCCGAGCGGCGCCATCGTGGCGGTGACGCCGGTCAGCGTCGCGGCGGCGGCGTTCCACCGCTCCTCGACGACCTGGAGGAGACCGGTGCACAGGGGAGCGACGACGTCGCGGAAGACCCGGTCGTCGCTCCGCTCGGCGCTCGCCGCCAGCTCGGCCAGGGCGGTGGCGTCGCCGTCGGCGGCGAGGAGCACGGCGCCGTGCATCGCGGCGAACGGCGTGGGCGGTGCCGTCAACCACTCGACGGGCGCCCGCCTGCGCACCTCGGCGACGGGCAGGTCGTCGGTCCACGCGCCGGTCACCCGCCCGCGCCACAGCAGCGACCCGCTGTCGACGACGACCCTGCTGCCGCTGACGACCGAGGGAGCGAGCTCGCGCGCGTAGCGGCGGCGTACGGCCTCGACGTCGTCCTGCATCAGCTCGTGCAGCGCCGCGTGCCAGGAGAAGTGCGAGCGGTGGTTGGCCTCCGGGCCGCGCGTGCGGATCCACTCGTCGAGCCAGGCGAGCCCCGCGGCGTGCTGACCGGTCTCGTAGAAGACGTGGGCGCGAGCGTGGACGGCGTGCCCCGACGACGGCTCGACGGAGAGGGCGTAGGAGGCGAGGTCCTCGGCCTCGGCCCAGCGCTCCTGGTCCTGGCGGACGAACGCGAGCTGGCCGGCGTACCACCAGTCGTCGCCGTAGGACCGGCCGAGCGACTCGACCAGGTCGCCGGTCTGGGCGCCGCTGGTCAGCCCGCCGAACGCGACGGTCGGGACCGCGACGCTGACGGCGAGGGCGTCGCGGGGGAAGAGTCTCACGTGCCGGAGCAGGGCCGCGGCGCCGCTCGCCTCGTCGGTGCGCAGCCTGGTGGTCACAGCGTCGAGGAAGGAGGCCTCGCGGTCGTCCAGGTGGCGCTCGGACGCGGCCCGGTGGGCGGCGCGCAGCGACTCCCGCCAGTGGGAGGTGGTGCCCCACTCGTGACCGAGCAGCGCGAGCGCGGCATGCGCCTGCACGAAGCCCTCGTCGGCGGCGACCGCCTCGGCGAGGCCCTCCTCCGCGCCGTCCTGGAGGCGCAGCAGGCGACCGAGCGCGGCGTTGTAGCGCTCGGCGGCGTCCTGGCTCGTGGAGAGCGTGAGGCCGTAGGGGTCGACCGGCCGGCGGCGTGCCTCGCCGTGCAGCGACCGGCTCACGACCCGGGCCACGTCGTAGGCCTGCTCACGGATCTCCGGCATCGCCGTGGACTCCCACAGGTTGCCGCGGCGCAGCGAGCCGACGGCCAGGAAGGGGAGCGTGTCGGGCAGGGTGCCGAGGATCCGACCGTCGTCGGCGGTGTCGATGCCGAGACCGGCCGGTCCGGGACGGACCAGGCCCGACTGCGCGAGGCGGGTGAGCAGCGGGTCGGCGGCGATCGAGCCGACGGGACCCGTGCAGTTGACGACGGCCGCCACCCGCAGCGTCGTCCCGTCGTCGAGGGTGACGTGGAGGGCGGACGGGTCGGGACGTACGGCGGCGAGCGTGCCGCGGTGGCGCACGAGCCGCCCCGCGGCGGCGACGGCGTCGAGCCGGCGTGCCGTGGCGGGTGCCATGCGGTGCCGGTGGACGTCCCACGAGCGGGCGTCCTCGGCGATGAAGCGGCGCTTGTCGGCCTCCGACAGGCCGCGCCAGAGCTGGGCGGTGACGGGCCGGAGGCCGTCGATCGCGGCGCGCCAGTCGCCCGTGCTCGCGACGGTCTGCTCGACGTGCGCGGCCACGGTCGAGCGGAGCGTGTCGAGGTCCGGGGTGCGGGTGATGCCGGGCGGCGGGGGCACCGGGGGAGTCGTGGGCAGCACGTGGGCGTGCGGCACCGCGTCGGTGCGCGACACCACGTGGACGGTGCGGTCGGGCCGGTCGGCGCTGATCGCCAGGTCGACCATCGTCAGGCCCGAGCCCAGCATCAGCACGTCGCCGACCTCGGGGATCTCCTGCGTCCACGGGTCGGCTACGAGCCGTGGGTCGGCGGTGAGCTCCGGCGGGGCCCAGCCGGTGCCGGGGCGGCTGCCGGTCGCCAGCACGACCGCGCGCGCCTCGAGCCGCTCGCCGTCGGAGAGCTCGACGACGAACCCGTCGCCGGCGCGCGCGATGTCGGCGACCTCGGCACGGCGTCGTACGAGCCGGGCGTTGCCGGGGAACTCGGTCGCGGTGGTCAGCAGGCTCTCGACGTAGCGGCCGAACGCGGCGCGCGGCGCGAAGTCGTGGGGCTGGAACCTCGGGTCGTGGTGCGTGCGCAGCCAGCGCAGGAAGTGCTCGGGGTCGCGCGGGAACGCGCTCATGCCCGAGGCCGGCACGTTGAGCAGGTGGCGCTCGTCGCTGGTGGAGTAGGCCTGGCCGCGCCCCGTGCTCGGGGCCGGGTCGACCAGCTCGACGCGGAAGCGCGAGGACAGGGCCGTCACGAGGTGGGTGGCCACCAGGGTGCCGCCGGCTCCGGCTCCCACCACGACGACCCGGCAGTCTCCCTCGTTGGTCAACACGTCCCACTCCCGTCATAGTCAACTGAGTTACTTGACTAAAGGTAGCATCGGGCCACGTCATCACCGGGCCGGGGCGGCGGCGCGGCGTGGCACGACGTCTCGCCGTGCCACGCTACGCGCCGTCCCGGGTCAGCGGTCGAGCATCTGCTCCATGAGCTCGATCTCGGCCGTCTGGCTGGTCTCGATCGACCCGGCGAGGTCGATGGCGTCGGGGAAGACGCCCTCGTCCTGCTCGGTGCGGGCCATCTCGATGGCGCCCTCGTGGTGCTCGATCATCATCCGCATCCACATGGACTCGAACATGCTGGCACTGGAGTCCTCGAGGTCGGCCAGGTCGTCAGCATCCATCCCCATCCCGTCGCCCATGTCGTCCGGGTCTCCCATGCCGTCGCCGTGCCCCATGTGGCTGTTGACGTGGTCACGGGAGGTCTCCGGGACCTCCTCGCCCCAGGCGGTGAGCCAGTCGGCCATCATCTCGATCTCGGGCGCCTGGGCCTCCCGGATGTCCTCGGTGAGACGGGCGAACTCCGGCGAGAGCTCCCGGCCCTGCGTCATGTCGACCATCACCAGGGCGTCGGCGTGGTGGGGGATCATCTCGGTCGCGAACTCGACGTCGGCATAGTTGTAGACGTCGCCGTTGGCAGCGGTGTGCTCGGCGGCGGGTGTGCCGCTCGAGGCGGCGTCCTCGCCGCAGCCGGCGAGACCGGCGCCGGTGAGGGTCAGGAAGAGCGCGGCCGCGGTGGCGCGGCGCGCGCGAGCAAGCGTGCCTGCGGACATGGGTGTCTCCTTGTCGGTGTCCGTGCTGGTGTGAGGGGTCGCGTCAGCCGGCCGGGCCGGCAGGCGGCTCAGCAGCGAAGGACCGACAGGGCGTGGAGGTCGGGCGGGGCGTGGGCGTTGGACACCGCGACGGGCGCGGACGCCGTGCGCAGGGCCCGGGGGCGGACGGCGAGCACGCCGCGCGTGGGACGGGCCAGGCGGAGCAGGGCGATCGCCGCCGTCGCGAGGACCGCGACGCAGAGGCCGAGGACCTGCATGGCGTGGTGCCCACCGTCGTGGCCGTCGGCGTCGAGGGCTGCGAGCGGCTCGAGTGCGGCCTCTGGGACGGCCTGCGGGTGCTGGTGGTGCACCGCGTGGGGCGCGTCCGGCCCGAGCGCAGCGCTCGGCGTCGCCACCGGGACGGGCTCGGCGGCCGCGGCGTGGGAGGCCAGGCCGTGCATGGCGAAGATCGCCAGCAGGGCCACTGCCGCCCACCACGTCCGGACCATGGACCCAGCCTAGGTCGCGCGCCGCATGACCACACGCGGGTGGCCCGCCGACGTCGCGTCGGTGCGCGCGGCGAGCTCGAAGCCGGCGTCCTCGAACAGCTTGCGGGTGCCGACGTAGGCCATGGTCAGGTCGACCTTCTCGCCACGGTTGTCGACCGGGTAGCCCTCGACGACCGGGGCGCCGCGCCGGGCGGCGTAGGCGACTGCACCCTCGAGCAGGACGTGGGAGATGCCGCGGCCGCGGTGTCCGGGACGGACCCGGATGCACCACACCGACCACACCGGCTGGTCGTCGACGTGGGGGATCTTGGTCGAGCGGGCGAACGGCAGGTCGGCGCGCGGCGCGACGGCGGCCCACCCGACCACGTCGTCGCCGTCGTAGGCCAGCACCCCGGGCTTGGTGCTCCGGCGCGTCAGGGACTCGACGTAGGCCCCTCGCGCCGGACCGGCCAGCTCACGGTTGTCCTTCGCCGGGAGGCGGTGGCTCAGGCACCAGCACACGCTGCTGGTGGGGTTCTTGGGCCCGAGCATCGCGCGCACGTCGTCGAACCGGGCGTGCGACGCCGGGTGGACGGCGAACCCGCGGGACCTCAGCAGGGGCGTGCTGGCCATGGCGCCACGCTAGCGCCGCCCACCGACGCCCCGCCTGTCCGACCCGCCTGTTCAATCCGCCTGTTCAATGGGGGCATGGCTGCGGGACCGAGGATGCGCAGGATCGGGCTGCTGGGCGGCATGAGCTGGGAGAGCTCGGCCCTCTACTACGAGATCCTCAACGAGGCGGTGCGCGAGCGCCTCGGCGGCTACCACTCCGCGCGCGTGCTGATGTCGTCGATCGACTTCGCCGAGGTCGAGGCGATGCAGGCAGCGGGGGAGTGGGACGCCGCAGGGGCGCTCCTCGCGGCCGAGGCCGCAGCGCTGGAGGCGGCGGGGGCGGAGTGCCTCGTGCTGTGCACCAACACGATGCACAAGGTCGCCGACGCGATCGAGGCGGCGACGAGCGTCCCGCTGGTCCACATCGTCGACGTCACCGCCGCGGCTGTCCGTGCGTCCGGCCTGTCACGGGTCGCGCTGCTCGGCACGAGGTTCACCATGGAGCAGGCGTTCGTGCGCGACCGGCTGGCCGCGCACGGCGTCGAGGCGCTCGTCCCGCCGGCCGAGGACCGCGAGCTGGTGCACGAGGTGATCTACGGCGAGCTCGTCCGCGGCGTGGTGCGCGAGGAGTCGCGAGAGGCGTACGTCGACGTGGTGGCCCGCCTGGTCGCCGACGGCGCCGAGGGCGTCGTCCTCGGCTGCACCGAGATCGAGCTGCTGCTGCGCCCGGAGGACGTCGACGTCCCCGTCTTCGCCACCACCCGGCTGCACGCGCTGGCAGCGCTCGACTTCGCCCTCAGCTGAGACCGGGATCCCGCACGAGCAGGTCGAGCCAGTCGTCGAGGCGGGCGAGCTGGTCGGTGCGACCGAACAGCGGCCGCCTGCCCGGTGGCGGGAGGTAGCCCACGGCGTCCATCACGAGCCAGTGGGCCTCGACCGGGGTGCCCGCTGCGTCGGAGTAGCGCCGGAGGAGCTCCAGCGCGGGGCCGGGGCCGTGCGCCAGGGCGAGGTTGGACGCCGCGTGGGCCGTGTCGAGCCACGCCGGCCCGGTGGAGGTCTCCACCCAGTCGACCACCCCGGTGACCGCGTCGCCGGACCACAGCAGGTTGCGGTGGCTGAAGTCGCGGTGCAGGAACGTCGGCTCGTGGGCCGGCGCCGGTCCGGCCAGCACCTCGAACGCGCGACGCCACGACGCCGGGTGGCGCGACCAGTCGGGCACCACCCACTTCTCCTCCCACGCCCACGACTGGAACGTCCGGAAGGGCGGCGCCGGACGCTGCGCGTGGATCGTCACCAGCAGGTCGGCCATCGCCTGCAGCTGCTGTCCGTCGAGGTCCGCGTCCGCGCCGAGCGGCTCGCCGGGCAGCCGGGACATCAGGTGCGCCGCGGCCCCGGCGACCGTCCCGTCCGCGTCGAGGGCGAGGCTGGTCGGCGCCGGCACAGGGGTCTCGGCCATCGCCAGCTGCGCGTCGCGCTCACGCGCGGTGAGCTCGGCGCCGTGGGAGCGCCACGGCTCGACCGTCATCAGGCGCAGCACCGACTCCGCCCCGTCGTCGTGCCGCAGCGCGAGCATCGTCGAGGTCACGCCGCCGGCGAGGGCGTCGTACGACGCGACCGGCGAGCCGAGCACGGACCCCGCCCAGGCCAGGGCGGCGGGGACGTCGACCTCGGGAGCGGGCACGCCGCGACGCTAGCGGTCGCGGCGTGCGTGTCCTGACCGGGCTCAGCCCTGCGCGGGCCAGAGCGAGTGGTAGGCGTTGATCGCCGGCTGCCCGCCGAGGTGGGCGTAGAGCACGTTCGAGTCGCGGGGGATCTCGCCCTCGGTGACGAGGTCGACGAGCCCGGCGAGCGACTTCCCCTCGTAGACGGGGTCGGTGATCATCGCCTCGAGCTGCGCCCCGAGCGCCATCGCCTCCATCGTGGACTCGACCGGGATGCCGTAGAGGTCCCCGGCCCAGCCCTCGAGCACGGTGATCTCGTCGTCGCGCAGGTCGCGGCCGAGCTCGATCAGCTCCGCGGTGTGGCGCGCGATGCGGGCCACCTGGTCGCGCGTCTTGTCGATCGTCGCGCTCGCGTCGATGCCGAGCACGCGGCGGCGGGTGCCGGTGAGGTCCTCCAGGGCCGCGAAGCCGGCGATCATGCCCGCGTGGGTCGAGCCCGTGACGGTGCAGACCACGATCGTGTCGAAGGTGACCCCGAGCGCCTTCTCCTGCTCGGCGACCTCGAAGGCCCAGGCGGCGAACCCCAGGCCGCCGAGCCGGTGCTCGCTCGCGCCGGCCGGGATGGCGTACGGCGTGCCGCCGGCCGCCTCGACCTCGCTGATCGCGTCCTTCCACGAGTCGCGGATACCGATGTCGAAGCCGTGCGGGTCGAGCCGGGAGTCGGCGCCCATCATCCGGCTGAGCAGGATGTTGCCGACCTGGGTGTTGGTCGGGTCGTCCCACGGCACCCACTTCTCCTGCACGAGGCGGCACTTCAGGCCGAGGTGCGCGGCGACGGCCGCGACCTGCCGGGTGTGGTTGGACTGGTAGCCGCCGATGGAGACCAGCGTGTCGGCGCCGCTGGCCAGCACGTCGGGGACGATGTACTCCAGCTTGCGGATCTTGTTGCCGCCGAAGGCGAGCGGGCTGCTCACGTCCTCGCGCTTGGCCCACACCTGCGCGCCGCCGCCCTTCGCGGCGAGGTGGTCGCTGAGCCGCCTGAGGTGGTGGACGGGCGAGGGGCCGAACGTGAGCGGGTGGCGGGGAAACTGGTCGAGGATCACGGGGACTCCTGCTGCTGGCGGGTGGGCTGGGGGGTGGGCTGGGGGGTGGGCTCGGGGATGAGGTCGGCGAGGTTCTGCCAGGTGCGGAAGGCGACGTCGGCCGCCGCCTCGACGTCGCCGCCGGCGCACGCCTCGAGCAGGCGCTCGTGCAGCTCGACCGACTGCTCGCCGGCGTGGGAGGCGAAGCGGCGGCGCTCGAGGCGTCGTACGACGGGGGTGAACTGGTCGAGCACGGTGGCGAGGGCCCGGTTGCCCGAGACCGTCACCGCGACCCGGTGGAAGTCGTCGTCCGCGGCGAGCGCGGCGTCGGTGTCGCGGGCGTCGATGGCCGCGGCGAAGCGCTGGTTGGCCTCCCGCATCCGGCGCAGGTCGTCCTCGGTGAGGCGGGCGACCGACTCGGCGACCGCGAGGCGGTGCATCGCGACGACGACGGCGTGCGCGTCGCGCACCTCGGCCATGTCGATCTCCGCGACCACGGTCGAGCGCCCGGGGGCCGATCGCACGAGCCCGGTCTCGCCGAGCCGCAGCAGCGCCTCGCGCACCGGCGTCCGGCTGACGCCAAGCCAGGCGGCGAGCTCGGTGTCGCGCACCACCTCGCCCGGCGCCAGCGTGCCGTCGACGATCGCGTCCCGGAGCCGGTCGTGGACCGAGTCGCGCAGCAGCGTCGTGCGGAGCGGAGCAGGAGAGACCGGGACTGGCATGCAATATATTGGATACCACGCGGGTCAGGATGGCAAGGGGCGGTCGGCGACGGCGGTTCACCGAGGGCCCAGCGGGGTACTGCCGGCCCGTGCCTGCTCCCTACCGCCGCGCCTTCGAGCTGCTGGCCTCCTTCCGGTCCGCTCCGGCCTTCCACCCCGACGGGGTGCTCTACGAGGGACGAGCCGAGGTGAGCGGCCCCGGCCCGCTGCCGGCCGGCGACGTGGCCTGCCTGGTGCGGCTCTCCAAGGGCATCGGCACGCCGCGCGGCCGGCCCGACCTCCTCGGCCTCGCCGTGCGGCTCCTGCACGACCCGCCCGTCGACGTGCTGTGCACGACGGCACCCGGCAGCGCGCCGTGGCAGCGCTACCTCCTGCAACCACGGCGGCGGTGGGCGGGCGCGACCCTCACCTCGCTGATGTGGTGGCGCGCGCCGTCGGGGGAGCGGTTGCAGGTCGTGCTCGACGTGCCCGACGCTCGACTCGACTCACCCGAGCCCGACGTGCTCGTCGGCCGGCTGCCCGTGAGCGTCGGCCTGCGTGTCGTCGGCCCGGCAGGGGAGGTGCAGGCAGGCGCCATCCGGGTGGAGCGCCGGTCCGCGCTGCCTCGTCCGCGGTTCGACCCCGTCCTGCGCCCACCGCGGCCGTGGCGCCTCGGGCCGTCCTGGCTGGCGGCCCTGCGGGAGCGCGCGTACGTCGGGAGCCGGGCGGGGCAGGCGCGGGGCACGTCCGATCGGGCAGTCTGACCACATGCTCACCGTCGTCGTCGCGCTCACGGCCAACACGGTCCTGGCGATCCTGAAGAGCCTCGTCGCCGCCGTGACCGGGTCGGCCTCGATGGTCGCCGAGGCCGCGCACTCCTGGGCCGACGCCGGCAACGAGGTCTTCCTCGTCGTGGCGGAGCGGAGGTCGGAGAAGCCGGCCGACCAGCGACACCCGCTGGGCTACGGCCGCGAGGCCTACGTGTGGTCGATGATCGCGGCCTTCGGGCTGTTCGCCGTCGGCGCCGCGGTCTCGGTCATCCACGGCGTCCAGTCGCTCGGCGCCGCGGAGGAGGAGGCGGACTACCTGTGGGCCTACGTCGTCATGGGCGCCGCCTTCGTGCTCGAGGGCATCTCCTTCCTCCAGGCCCGGCGCGAGGTGCGTCGCGGTGCCCGCTCGGCCGAGGTCAGTCGGACGCGCTTCCTCGACCAGACGTCCGACCCCACGCTGCGGGCGGTCTTCTTCGAGGACTCCGCCGCGCTGCTCGGCATCGTCATCGCGGTCACGGGCCTCGCGTTGCACCAGGTGACCGGCGACCCCGTGTGGGACGCGATCGGGTCGATCCTCGTCGGCCTGCTCCTGGGCTGGGTGGCGGTCTACCTCCTGCGCCGCAACATGGCCTTCCTCGTCGGCCAGGTCGCCGACCCGCGCATCTACGACACCGTGCTGGGCTGGCTGCGCGAGCGGCCCGAGGTGGAGAGTGTCAACACGCTGCACCTGGAGTACGTCGGCCCCGAGCGGCTCTTCCTCGTCGGGTCGGTCGACCTGGTGGGCGACGACGTCGAGAGCGCGGCGGCCGAGGAGCTGCAGCGCCTCGAGGACCATCTCGAGGAGCGACCCGAGATCGCGCGGGCCGTGCTGTCGCTCGCCGCGCCCGGACGCCCGCCGAGCGTGGGGCACGTCTACGGGAACAACGCGACTGGTTGAGCGTTGAACCAGTCATGAAGAAGATCGGGTTCCTGAACTTCGGCCACTGGACCGACTCGCCGCAGTCCGCGGTGCGGTCGGCGTCCGACACGCTGCTGCAGTCGATCGACCTCGCGGTCGCCGCCGAGGAGCTCGGTGCGGACGGGGCGTACTTCCGGGTGCACCACTTCGCGCGCCAGCTCGCCTCGCCGTTCCCGCTGCTCGCCGCGGTCGGGGCTCGCACCAGCCGGATCGAGATCGGCACCGGCGTGATCGACATGCGCTACGAGAACCCGCTCTACATGGCCGAGGACGCCGGGTCGGCCGACCTCATCGCCGGCGGCCGGCTGCACCTCGGCATCAGCCGGGGATCACCGGAGCAGGTGATCGAGGGGTGGCGCTACTTCGGCTACGCCCCCGCCGCGGGCGAGGACCAGGCCGACATGGCCCGGCGCCACACCGAGGTGCTCCTGCAGGTGCTGGAGGGGGAGGGGTTCGCCCAGCCCAACCCGCGCCCGATGTTCCCCAACCCGCCCGGCCTGCTGCGCATCGAGCCGCACTCCGAGGGCCTCCGCGACCGCATCTGGTGGGGTGCCGCCTCCGACGCCACCGCCCGGTGGGCGGCCGAGAAGGGCATGCACCTGATGAGCTCCACGCTCAAGGCCGACGAGACGGGCGAGCCCTTCCACGTGCAGCAGCGCAAGCAGATCGAGGTCTTCCGCGAGGCGTGGCGCGAGGCCGGCCACGAGGGCGAGCCGCGCGTGTCGGTGAGCCGGTCGATCATGCCGATCACCACCGACCTCGACCGGATGTACTTCGGCCACGAGGGGTCGAGCTCCGACCAGTTCGGCCAGATCGAGGCCAACCTGCGCGCGGTCTTCGGCAAGACGTACGCCGCCGAGCCCGACGTGCTGGTCAAGGAGCTCGCCGAGGACGAGGCGGTCGCCGCCGCGGACACCCTGCTGCTCACGGTGCCCAACCAGCTCGGCGTGGACTACAACGCCCACGTCCTCGAGACGGTGCTCACCGACGTGGCGCCCGACCTCGGCTGGCGCTGACCCGCACACCCCACACCCACACGTACTCACCTGACAGGCAAGGAACCTTCCATGGCGTTCATCGCAGTGCTCGGCGGCACCGGCTACACAGGCGCGGCGGTCGCCGCCGAGGCCCGCAGGCGCGGGCACGACGTGACGGCAGCGAGCCGCTCGGCGCCGTCGTCCCCGGTCGACGGAGTGACGTACGTCGAGGGGTCGGTGCTCGACCCCGACGTCCTGGACCGGGCCCTGGCCGATGCCGACGTCGTGCTCGTGGGGCTCTCGCCCCGTGGTGACATGGCCGGCAAGGTCGAGGGCGTGGTGCAGGAGCTCGTTGCACGCCTGGCCGGGACGTCGACGCGCCTTGGCTACGTCGGTGGCGCGTCCTCCCTTCTCGCGGAGGAGGGCGGACCGCGCCTGTGGGACGTGACCGAGGACCAGGTCCCCGACGAGGTGAAGCCCGAGATCCGGACCGGCCTCGACGTCCTCGCGCTCCTCGAGGCGAGCCCGGAGTCGCTCGACTGGTTCTACGTCAGCCCGCCCGTGGACTACGGGTCGTGGCTGGGCACCCCGTCGAAGGGCGAGTACGTCCTCGGCGGTGACGTGCTGCTCCGCGACGCCGACGGCGCGTCGACGATCTCGGCCGACGACCTCGCGCTCGCGATCCTCGACGAGATCGAGTCGCCGGCCCACCACCGCGCCCGGTTCACCGCCATCAGCTGATCGGCCCGCCGGCCGGACTCACGGGGCGGCCGCCCGCAGCTTCTCCAGCAGCGGGCCGGCCGCCTCGCTGAGGAACAGGTCCTGTCCCTCGTCGCCGACCTGCACGAGGGCGACGTCGGTGAAGCCCGCCTCCCAGTAGGCCGAGACGGCCTCGACGACCTTGTCGAGGTCGGGGCCGCACGGGATGGACTCGGCGACGTCCTCGGGCCGGACGAAGGTCGTGGCGCCGGAGAAGCCGGCAGGGGTGGGCAGGTCGGCGTTGACCGACCAGCCGCCGGCGAACCAGCGGAACTGCTCGTGCGCCCGCTCGATCGCGGCGTCCTCGTCGGGGTCCCAGCAGATGGGGATCTGGCCGATCGCCCGGGCGTCCGTGCCGATCCGCGGCGCGCCGTCGACGCCGTTCCATGACTCGACGATCTCGCCCTTCGGCTCGGTCGCCACGAGGTGGTCGGCCAGCGGGGCGAACCGCTCGATCGCGCGGTCGCCGCCGACGGCCACGCCGATGTCGACGCCCTGCTCGGGGAGGTCCCAGATGCGGGCGGAATCGACCTGGAAGAAGTCGCCCCGGTGGTCGACGAGGTCGCCGGTGTGCAGCGCGCGGATCACCTCGATGGCCTCGGCGAGCATGTCCTGGCGCTCGGCGATCGCGGGCCAGCCCTCGCCGACGACGTGCTCGTTGAGGTTCTCCCCGCTGCCCAGGCCGAGGGTGAAGCGACCCTCGGCGAGGATCTGCAGGGTCGCGGCCTTCTGCGCCACGACGGCGGGGTGGTAGCGCAGGGTCGGGCACGTCACGTAGGTCATCAGGCCCACCCGCTCGGTCGCGTGTGCCACGGCGCCCAGCGTCGTCCAGGCGTAGGGCGCGTGTCCCTGCTCGGTCAGCCAGGGTGAGTAGTGGTCGCTCATCACCTCGAAGTCGAAGCCGGCCTGCTCGGCCGCGACGGCGTACGACACCAGCTCCCGCGGGCCGCTCTGCTCGGTCATCAGGGTGTATCCGAAGCGCGTCATGCTGCGACCGTAGCCAGCGGTCCGGGCCCGCCCACCACCCGTCGAGGTGAGGTGTGCTTGGGCCGCGTGCTTGTGTGGACGACGACGCACTGACGACGAGCGAGGAGCACCGCATGAGTGGCAAGGACGACGACGGGGGCCAGGTCTCCGAGATGGTGCCGGACGCCCCTGAGGAGATCAGCTCGGGCGACTCCGTGGCCGGCCAGCCCGACCCGCATCCCGGTGAGGTCGACGAAGGCACGCAGGGACCGAACGCGATCCCGGACGACCCGACCGGTGAGCACCCGCACAAGCCCTGACCTGCGGTAGAACCGTGGCATGAGCAAGCGCAGCGAGCGAATCGAACGGCACAGCGCACAAGGTGCCTCATGCGCGCACGGAGCGAAGCGAGTACGTGCATGAGCAAACCAGTGATCGTCGTGGTGGGTGCCGGGCCCGGCGTGAGCGGGTCGGTTGCGCGCCGCTTCGCCGACGAGGGCCACGACGTGGCGCTCCTCGGCCAGGACCAGCAGGTGCTGGACCAGCTCACCACCGACCTCGGGGCCCGCGGCGCCGCGGTGGGCCATGCGTGCCTCGACGTCACCGACGAGGAGGCCGCGCGCGACGCCGTACGCCGCTTCGGCGAGCACACCGGACGCATCGACGTGCTGCACTTCAACCCGAGCGCCTTCCGCGAGAAGGACCCGCTGTCCCTCACGGTCGCCGAGCTGCTCGCGGACGTCGCGCTCGGGGTGGGTGCCCTGCTCACCACCGTGCAGGCCGCCCGCCCGTTCATGTCCGCCGGTGCGCGGATCAGCGTCACCGGCAGCATGGCGGCCGACCAGCCGTGGGAGCGTGCGGCGTCGCTGGGCGTGCAGAAGGCCGGCGTGCGCAACCTCGTGCACAGCCTCGACAAGACCCTGGCCCCCGACGGCATCCGCGCCGTGTCGGTCACGGTGCGCGGGTCGCTGGCGCGCCAGGGCGCGTTCACCCCCGACCGGGTCGCCGACGCGATCTGGGACGCGGTGAGGACCCCGGAGGACGAGTGGCGCAGCGAGGTTCCCTACGACGGCTAGGGTCGATCACGTGCAGGAGAGCCGCGTGAGCCGTCGTCCGACCGAGCGACTCGCTGCGCTGGCGTCGGTGGCCGTCCTGCTCGTCGGCGCCGCGGCGTGCGGCGCGGAGGAGCCCGTCGAGACTGTCGGCTCGGCCGCCACGTCGGCGGCCGACACCGCGGAACCGATCCCGGCGGCGGACGCGCTCGCCCGGGTGGCTGACGGGGCCGAGGTGATCGACGTACGCACCCCCGAGGAGTTCGACGCCGGACACCTCGACGGGGCGGTCAACATCGACTACCAGGCCGACGACTTCGCCGACCGGGTCGAGGAGCTGCCGCGCGAGGCGTCCTACGTCGTCTACTGCGCCTCGGGCCGGCGCGCGACGGGCGCGGTCGAGCAGATGCGCGACCTCGGCTTCACCGACGTCGTCAACGGCGGAGGCTACGCCGACCTCGCCGGCTGATCCGCCCGGCGGGTCAGCGCTTGCGACCCCAGACTAGGTAGGCGATCGGACCGACCGGCTGCACCGCCAGGGCCGGGACCCAGAGCATCTTGGGCCCGCGCACGAGCGCCGCGGGGCGCTGCTTGAGGTCCTTGACGCACCAGGCGGTGACGACGACCTCCACGACGCCGGCCACGGCGACGACCTTCTTCTGCGTGGGCGTCATCTCGCCCCAGGACTTCTGTGCCATGACCGCAACCTACCCGGCAGCAGCGGTGCGATCACGCGCCGCCGAACCCGTTGAGCAGCAGCCAGAAGACGACCACGCCGGCGAAGGCGGCGAGCAGCCCCCACCACGCCCCCGTCATCGCGCGGCGCTCGGTCGGCGCGCCCTCGCCGGCCAGCCCGGGGAGCGCGACGGTGACCGCCGCGCCGACCGCGGCCATCGCGAGCAGCTGCACCGGGACGATCCAGTTCTCCGTGCCCGGGTCGTCGAGGACGTACGCCACCGCCGGCAGGCTGAGCACCCCGAGGACCAGGAGGACGAGGATCCCGACGACGCGCTGTGCTGACCGGCTCACGGTCGACAACCTAGCGCCCGCCTGAGCGGTGCGTCAGCGGCATTCCCGCACACCCGGATGCCCCTCAGGCACCGCTCGGCACCGCTCGGAGGGCGCGACCGGGCGTCAGCCCTCCTTGGCCACGAGGGTCAGCACGTCGTAGGTCGCGACCGGCTCGTCGTCCTGGTTGGTGACCAGCGCGTCCCAGCGGACCTCGCCGTAGTCGGCCGAGGAGCGCGGGGTGATCTGCTTGACGGTGAGCGTCACGCGGATCGAGTCGTCGGCCTTGACCGGCGTCAGGAAGCGCAGGTTGTCGACGCCGAAGTTGGCCAGCACCGGGCCCGGGGCGGGGTCGACGAAGAGTCCCGCGGCCATCGACACGATGAGGTAGCCGTGGGCGACGATGCCGCCGAAGAGCGGGTTCTGCGCCGCCGCCTCGGGGTCGGTGTGGGCGTAGAACGTGTCGCCGGTGAACTCGGAGAAGTGGTCGATGTCCGCGCGCGAGATGACCCGCGGCTCGGAGGCGATCGTGTCGCCGACCTGCAGCGTCGCCAGGGAGTGGCGGAACGGGTGCTCGGACGTCTCGTGGCGCTGCGAGCCGCGTGTCCACCGGCCGGTGATGGCGGTGAGCATGTCGGGGGAGGCCTGGATCGCGGAGCGCTGCATGTGGTGGAGCACGCCGCGTACGCCGCCCAGCTCCTCGCCGCCGCCGGCGCGACCCGGACCGCCGTGGACCAGCATCGGCAGGGGAGACCCGTGGCCGGTGCTCTCCGGCGCGTCGTCGCGGTCGAGCACGAGGATGCGGCCGTGCCACGGTGCGAGGCCGAGCACGAGGGTGCGGGCGACCTCGGGGTCGTGGGTGACGACGGATCCGGCGAGCGAGCCCTTGCCGCGCGCGGCCAGGGCCACCGCCTCGTCGAGCGAGTCGTAGGACATCACGGTCGAGACCGGGCCGAAGGGCTCGACGTCGTGCGGCTCCACCGCGCCGGCGCGGGCGCGGAGCAGGACGGGCGCCATGAACGCGCCGCGCTCGCCGTCGCCGGCGAACCCGGTGGTCGCGGCCGGGTCGCCGAGGACGACGTCGGACGAGGCGCGCAGGGCCTCGACGGCCTTGCGGACCTCCTCACGCTGGCCGAGCGAGGCGAGGGGCCCCATCCGCACCGACTCGTCGTCGGGGTTGCCCACCGTGATGCCCGCGAGCCTCGCCGCGATCGCGTCGGTCATCTCGTCGGCGACGGCGGCCGGGACGATGACGCGGCGGATGGCCGTGCACTTCTGGCCGGCCTTGGCGGTCATCTCGGTGACGACGCCCTTGACGAAGAGGTCCCACTCGGGGTCCGACGACGTGATGTCGGGACCGAGGACGGAGCAGTTGAGCGAGTCGGCCTCGACCTGCAGGCTGACGCCGCCGTGCAGCACCGACGGGTGCTGGCGCAGGATCCCGGCGGTGTGGGCCGAGCCGGTGAAGGCCACCGAGTCCTGCACGCCCAGGTGGTCGAGCAGGTCGCCCGCGGAGCCGGCGAGCAGCTGCAGCGAGCCCTCGGGGAGGATGCCCGACTCGACGATGCGGCGTACGACGAGCTCGGTGAGGTAGGCCGTCTGGCTGGCCGGCTTCACGATCGTCGGGAGCCCCGCGATGAAGGCCGGGGCGAGCTTCTCGAGCATGCCCCACACGGGGAAGTTGAAGGCGTTGATCTGCACCGCGACACCGGGCCGCGAGGTGTAGACGTGCTGGCCGAGGAAGACGCCGGTGCGACCGAGCTGCTCGAGGTCGCCGTCGCAGACCACGGTGTCGTTGGGCAGCTCGCGGCGACCCTTGGAGGAGAAGCTGAACATCGTGCCGAAGCCGCCGTCGATGTCGATCATCGAGTCGCGTCGCGTGGCACCGGTGGCGAGCGAGAGCTCGTAGAACTCGTCCTTGAGCCCGGTGAGGTGCGTGGCGAGGTCCTTGAGGAGCAGCGCGCGCTCGTGGAAGGTCAGCTCGCGGATCGCGGGGCCGCCGACCGTGCGGGCGTGGTGGGCCATCGCGCCGAGGTCGAGGCCGGCGCTGGAGATCCGCGCGACCTCCTCGCCGGTGGCCGCGTCGAGGAGCGGGTGGCCCTCGGCGGAGGCGGCGTACCAGCGTCCGGCGGCGTAGCTCTCGAGCAGACGGGTCACGAGCTCTCCCTCGACGGCGGTGGGGGCGGCGGTGTTTGCGCGCCCGGGGTGACGGGTGACACACTAATAGCAGACCGATCGGTCAGTAAATCGGTCGACACCAGTGGTCGCAGACCCACGTCGGAGGACGCATGACACTCACGCAGACGCCACCCGCCCCCGACCTCGAGGCCGGCTTCGAGGCGACGATCGCGCGCAACGAGCGGATCGAGCCGCGCGACTGGATGCCGGAGGGCTATCGCAAGACCCTCGTGCGCCAGATCGCCCAGCACGCCCACAGCGAGATCATCGGCATGCAGCCCGAGGGCAGCTGGATCACCCGCGCCCCCAGCCTGCGACGCAAGGCGATCCTGCTCGCCAAGGTGCAGGACGAGGCCGGTCACGGGCTCTACCTCTACTCCGCGGCCGAGACCCTCGGCGTCTCCCGCCTCGAGCTCACCGAGCTGCTGATCGCGGGCAAGCAGAAGTACTCCTCGATCTTCAACTACCCGACGCTGTCCTACGCCGACGTCGGGACGATCGGCTGGCTCGTGGACGGCGCCGCCATCTGCAACCAGGTGCCGCTGTGCCGCACCTCCTACGGGCCCTACGGCCGCGCCATGATCCGCGTCTGCAAGGAGGAGTCCTTCCACCAGCGCCAGGGCTACGAGCTGCTCGCGACGATGATGCGCGGCACCGACGAGCAGCGCGCGATGGTGCAGGAGTCGGTCGACCGCTTCTGGTGGCCCGCGCTGATGATGTTCGGCCCGCCCGACGACGCCTCGCCCAACACCGCCCAGTCGATGGCGTGGGGCATCAAGCGGCACACCAACGACGAGCTGCGCCAGAAGTTCGTCGACATGTCCGTGCCGCAGGCCGAGGCGCTCGGCGTCACGCTGCCCGACCCCGATCTGAAGTGGAACGACGAGCGCGGTCACCACGACTTCGGCCAGCCCGACTGGGAGGAGTTCATGCAGGGCGTGAAGGGCAACGGCCCCTGCAACGCCCAGCGGATGGCCCACCGCCGTCGCGCCCACGAGGAGGGCGCCTGGGTGCGCGAGGCCGCGACGGCCTACGCCGCCAAGCAGAGGAGCGTCACCGCATGACCGACCAGCCGACCGGCGGCGAGCTGTCCGCCGAGGGCGGGCACGGCGCCGTCCCGCTGCAGGGAGTCCCGACGGGGGAGGGTGTGCCCGCCCCCGAGCCGGAGTGGCCGCTCTACGAGGTCTTCGTGCGCGGCAAGCGCGGGCTCAACCACGTGCACGTCGGCTCGCTCCACGCGGCCGACGACCGGATGGCCCTGCTCCACGCACGCGACGTCTACACCCGCCGCAACGAGGGCGTCAGCATCTGGGTGGTGCGCGCCGACGCCATCACCGCGTCGAGCCCCGACGAGAAGGACCCGATGTTCGCCCCGAGCGGCGACAAGGTCTACCGCCACCCGACCTTCTACGACATCCCCGACAACGTCCCTCACATGTGATGTCACCCCACGACGTTCTTCTTCCCCCGCTGCGCTCCTCCAGGACAACGCCGCGGGGACCCCGACTCCTCAGAAGGTCGAGCGAACAAGGCTGATGAACGAGCACATCCACACCACTCCCGAGGACGAGCACGACAGCGCCTACTCCGGCCTCCTCGTCAACGACGCGCACTGGGCCTTCGGCACCGACTTCGAGGACCCCCTCGCTGGGGTCGACACGTCCATCCCCGACGGCGTCGACGCGCCCGTGCTGGCGGCGTACGCCCTGATGCTGGGCGACGACGCGCTCGTGATGTCGCACCGGATCTCGGAGTGGACCAGCAACGCGCCCGACCTCGAGGACGACATCGCGCTGTCCAACATCGCGCTCGACCTGCTCGGCCAGGCGCGGCTGCTGCTCGCCCGCGCGGCGAAGGCCGACGCGTCGGTCGTCCCGGCGCTGCCCGAGGGCTCGCCGGCGCCGCCGGAGGACGCGCTCGCTTTCTTCCGTGACGCCCACGACTTCCGAAACGTGCGCCTCGCCGAGCTCGTCAACGGCGACTTCGCCGAGGCGGTCGTGCGGGTGCTGCTGTTCTCGGTGTGGCGGCTGGCGACGTTCGAGCGGCTGCGCTCGAGCCGCGACCACGTGCTGGCCGCCGTCGCGGCCAAGGGCGTGAAGGAGCTGGCCTACCACCGCGACTACTCGGCGCGGTGGTTCGTCACGCTCGCGCAGGGCACCGACGAGTCGCGCCGCCGGCTGGTGGCCGCGCTCGACGCGCTGTGGCCGCTGTGGCCCGAGCTCTTCGACACCCACGCGGTCGAGGCCGCCGCGGCCGGAGCCGGCGTCGGCGTCGACCCGGCCTCGGTGCGCGAGGCCGCCGAGGGCGTGCTCGACCAGGTGCTCGCGGCGGCCGACGTGCCGCGCCCCGAGGCGCCCCGCCGGGCCGGGGTGCTGGGCCGCACGGGCCGTGACGGGATGCACGGCGAGCCGTTGAGCCTGATGCTGGCCGAGATGCAGTCCGTGGCCCGCGCCCACCCGATGGGCCAGTGGTGAGTGGAGTGAGGCTGATGAGTCGTACGACGGAGCGCGCGCGTCGCGTGGCCGAGCGCGTCACCGACCCCGAGCTCCCCATGCTCACGCTGGCCGACCTCGGCGTGCTCCGCGACGTCGACGTGGTCGGCGACTCCCACGTCGTCGTCGACATCACCCCGACCTACTCCGGCTGCCCGGCGATGGCGGCGATGCGCGACGACCTGGTGCGCGAGCTGCAGGGCGCCGGCTTCGACCGCGTCGAGGTGCGCGTCAGCCTCGACCCGGCGTGGACGACCGACTGGATCACGCCCGAGGGCCGCGCCGCACTGGCCGCGGCCGGGATCTCCCCGCCCGGCCCGGCGCCGTCGACCTCCGGGCCGATCCCGCTCACCCTCCTGCCCACCGCCCGCCAGGTCCGCTGCCCGCAGTGCGACTCGCCCGCCACCGAGCTGGTCTCGGAGTTCGGCTCGACGGCCTGCAAGGCGCAGTACCGCTGCACCGCCTGCCTCGAGCCGTTCGACCACGTGAAGGAGATCTGAGACGTGGCCGCCAGCCCCACCTTCCACCGGCTCACGGTGCGCGACGTCGAGCCGCTGACCGACGACTCGGCCGCGGTGACCTTCGACGTGCCCGACGACCTGCGCGAGCTGTTCGCCTTCGAGCCCGGGGAGTCGCTGACCCTGCGCCGGGTCGTCGACGGCGTCGAGCACCGCCGCTCCTACTCCATCTGCGCGCCGGCCGGTGCCGCGCCGCGCATCGGGGTGCGCGAGATCCCCGGCGGGATGTTCTCGTCGTGGCTGATCCACGAGGTCGGCCCGGGGGAGCCCGTCGAGGTCGCGCCGCCGACCGGCAGCTTCCGTGCCGACCCGGCCAGCCCGGGGCGGCACGTGTGCATCGCCGCCGGCTCCGGCATCACGCCGATGATCTCGATCGCGGCGTCCGTGCTCGCCAACCCGGCCAGCACCGTCACGATGCTCTACGGCAACCGCGAGACCACCTCGGTGATGTTCGCCGAGGAGCTGAGCGACCTCAAGAACCTCCACGGCCCCCGCTTCGACCTCGTGCACGTGCTCTCCCGCGAGCCACGCGACGTCGAGCTCTTCTCCGGGCGCCTCGACGCCGAGCGCCTCCGCCGCCTGCTGCCGCTGAAGGTGCACCTGCCCTCGGTCGACCACGTCTGGCTCTGCGGTCCGCACGGCCTCATCGAGGACGCGCGCACCGTGCTCGCCGAGCTCGGCGTGCCGAAGGAGAAGGTGCACTTCGAGCTCTTCTACGTCGACGAGCCGCCGCCGGAGCTGCGCCACGCCGACCGGGTCGTCGAGGGGGTCACCAGCGACGTCACGGTCGTGCTCGACGGACGTACGACGACCGCGCCGGTGCCGCGCGACGCGACGGTGCTCGACTCCGCCCAGGCCGTGCGCAGCGACCTGCCCTTCGCCTGCAAGGGAGGCGTGTGCGGCACCTGCCGCGCGAAGGTGGTCGCGGGCGAGGTCGAGATGGTGCGCAACTACGCCCTCGAGCCCGAGGAGGTCGAGCAGCAGTTCGTGCTGACCTGCCAGACCTACCCCGTCAGCGACGCCGTCACCGTCGACTTCGATGCCTGACCCGCAGCAGCAGGCGCAGGGTGCCGCCCGCCGGATGTGGGACGACGACGCGGCGAGCGCGATGCTCGGCATGGAGGTGCTGCACGTCGGTCCCGGCGAGGCCCGCGTCTCGATGGTCGTCCGCGACGACATGGTCAACGGCCACGACCTGTGCCACGGCGGCCTGATCGCCAGCCTGGCCGACTCGGCCTTCGCGCTCGCGTGCAACTCGCACGGGCCGGTGACGGTCGCCGCGGGCTTCTCGGTCGACTTCCTCGAGCCGGCCCGGCTCGGTCAGGTGCTCGAGGCGAGCGCCCGCGAGGTCGTCCTGCGGGGCCGGTCAGGCCTCTACGACGTCACGGTGCGGGCCGGTGACACCGTGGTCGCGGAGTTCAGGGGCAGGAGCCGCTCGCTCCGCTGATCCGACGTCTCACAGGACCTTCGCCACTCCCGGCACCTTGTCGATCAGCAGCCAGGCGGCGCCGAAGGAGGCCGTCACGGCGCCGACGGCGACGAGGACCGCGACAGGCACCGGGCGCAGCGCCACGGCCAGCCCCAGCAGGAACACGGCCTGGAGCATGAAGGCGCCGTAGGCGCTGCGACCGAGCTGGTCGCCCCAGGGCAGGTGCACCTCCAGGCGGCGGCGGGCGAGGTCGAGCAGCCACACGGGGCCGAAGACGACGAGGACCGCCTCGATGCAGGCGAAGGCGGCGGCGTACGGGCTCCACCCGCCGAGCATGTCGTCGACGACGTCCCTCGACCCGGTGACGTAGAGCAGCGCGGTCATCGCGACGACCCCGGCCCAGGTGAGCAGTCGGCTCAGGCGCACCAGATGGGGCGGCACCTCGTGCACCCAGTCGTGCCGTGCCGCCGGGATGCCCAGCACGAAGACGGCGATGCAGGCCGGCCACTGCCACAGGTTGAGGTCGGTGAACCCGGCCTCGCCGCCATAGGGGTAGGCCAGCCGGATCGCGAACGACAGCGGCGCGACGACGACGGCGCTCACGACCAGCGTCCGGACCGTGGGGGCGGGCAGCCGTCGACGCTCGGCGCCGCGCAGCCGCCGCGCGGCGTACGCGAGCGAGTAGAGCAGCAGCACGCCGACGAACCAGAGCGGCCCGGTGTCGATCTGCTTCTCGGCGCCGAGGTACTCCTGCCAGAAGGTGCCCGTCGCGCCGCCGAACGGGTGCTCGACCGCGTAGACCAGCACCGCCCGATCAGGACGACCTTGAGGTTGTCGAGGTAGAGCAGGCGGGCGGTCCGCATCCCTCATGCTGGTGCGACGTCGCACCGGGACGGCAGGGCCCGAAGGCCCGTGCGGCCGTGCCGGAGGCCCCTTGGCGCGACGGTGCCGGAGCCCTAGCGTCGGAGCAGGTCGACGAGCGTCGGAGGGTGGGTCGTGAAGGTCTCGCGGTTGGTGTCGCCCCTGCTGGCGCTGGTCCTCGCTCCGGCCCTGATCGCCGCGCCGAGCGGCGGGACCGCGCCCGCGACGTCCGTCACCGCGCCGACGACGCCGGTCCTGGTCGCTGTGCGGGCGGCCCACCGCGACGGTGCCGACCGCGTGGTGTTCGAGTTCCGGGGCGGGCTGCCGCAGACGCGGCAGGTCGGCTACGTCGACCGGCTGTACGCCGACGGGTCCGGTCGCCGCGTGCACGTCGCCGGGCAGGCGCTGCTGCGGGTGCGGTTCGAGCGCGCCCAGGCCCACACCGACGACGGGGCGTCGACCGCGGCACCGCGCCGCGTCGCCTTCCGCCTGCCCAACGTGATGACCGCCGTCCGCTCCGGTGACTTCGAGGCGGTGACGACGTACGGGCTCGGGCTGGCGAGGCGGACGCCCGTGCGGGTCACGACCCTGCAGGCGCCGCCCCGGGTGGTCGTCGAGGTCGGCGCCCGCTTCGCCACCGTGCAGCGCAAGGTGTGGTTCTTCCACCGCGACAGGTTCGTCGACAACCGGGAGCCGTTCTTCGTCGCCGTGCGGCGCCCGGTCGTGCCGGGCACGCCGGCCACCGGCCTGATGGACCGGATCTTCGCCGGCCCGCTGCCGGGGGAGCGGGCACGAGGTCTGCGGCTGCTGCGCTCCGGCGCCACGGGCTACGACGACCTCACGGTCTCCGACGGCGTGGCCGACCTGCGGCTCACCGGCCGGTGCGGCAGCGGGGGTGCGACGGTGAGCATCGCGGGCGAGGTGCTGCCCACGCTGAAGCAGCTGCCGACCGTCGACCGCGTCGTGCTGCGCGACGCGGCTGGGGGCACGCTGGACCCCGACGGGCCCGGCGACTCCACCCCGGCGTGCCTCGAGCCCTGAGCCGGCGTCAGGCGCGGTGGCGCACGAGGCCGTCGAAGGCGAGCGAGGTGACCGTGTCGGCGAGCGCGGCGCCGTCGCTGCCGTCGCGCAGCCACTCGGTCATCGAGTTGACCATCCCGAAGACCAGTCGGCTGGCGAGGAGCGGGTCGACGTCGGCGCGGATCGCGCCCGTGTCGGCGGCCTCGCGCACCATCTCCGCGAGCCGGTGGTCGATCTCGCGCCGACGCGCCAGGGCGTGCTGCTCGGCCGGCGTGTTGCCGCGCACGCGCAGCAGCAGGGTGACGGCCGGCAGGTGCTCGGCGAGCACGACCACGCTGCTGCGCACGGCGGCCCGCAGCCGCTCCTCCGGGGTGCGGGACGCGTCGGCCTGCACGGTGTCGAGCGCGGCCGCGAGCTCGTCGAGCGCCTCGTCCAGGGCGCGCTCGAGCAGGTGCTCCTTGCTCGGCACGTGGTGGTAGATCGCGGACTTCGTCAGCCCCAGCTCGCGAGCCAGGTCGCCCATGCTGGTGGCGTCGTAGCCTTGCCGGTTGAAGAGCTCGATCGCGACGCGCAGCACGCTCTGCTGGTCGTGGCCGGGCCGGCCCCGTCGTACGGGCTCTGACATGGATGAACGTTCTCACGACCCACCACGCGCGACCGGAGGACCACACCGTGCTCGACCTGACTCCCCAGCCCGGCGACCTCGAGCCGATCGAGACCGCACCGGTCGAGGAGCTGCGCGCGCTGCAGCTCGAGCGGCTCCAGTGGTCGGTGCGCCACGCCTACGACCACGTCGCGCACTACCGCCGGGCCCTCGACGAGGCCGGCGTCGGCCCGGACGGCGTACGGTCGCTGGAGGACCTGGCGCGGCTGCCCTTCACCACCAAGGCGACGCTGCGCGACAACTACCCGTTCGGCATGTTCGCGGTGCCCCGCGAGGACGTCGTACGCCTCCACGCCTCGAGCGGCACCACCGGCAAGCCGACCGTGGTGGGCTACACCCGCGACGACCTCGACATGTGGGCCGACGTCGTGGCGCGGTCGATCCGGGCCGCGGGTGGGCGGCGGGGGATGGTGCTGCACAACGCCTACGGCTACGGGCTCTTCACCGGCGGGCTGGGCGCGCACGCCGGCGCCGAGCGCCTTGGCTGCACGGTCGTGCCCGTGTCCGGGGGCATGACCCAGCGCCAGGTCCAGCTGATCCTCGACTTCGAGCCCGACGTCATCATGGTCACCCCGTCCTACATGCTCTCGATCCTCGACGAGCTCGAGGCGCAGGGCGTCGACCCGCGCTCGACGTCGCTCAAGGTCGGCATCTTCGGCGCGGAGCCGTGGACCAACGACATGCGTCGCGAGATGGAGGAGCGCACCGACATGCACGCGGTGGACATCTACGGGCTGTCCGAGGTGATCGGCCCCGGGGTGGCGAGCGAGTGCGTGGAGACCAAGGACGGCCTGCACGTCTGGGAGGACCACTTCTACCCCGAGGTCATCGACCCGGTGACCGGCGAGGTGCTGCCTGACGGCGAGGAGGGCGAGCTGGTCCTCACGACGCTGACGAAGCAGGCGATGCCCGTGCTCCGCTACCGCACCCGTGACCTGACCCGGCTGCTGCCCGGGACCGCGCGGAGCATGCGGCGGATGGAGAAGATCACCGGTCGCACCGACGACATGATCATCCTGCGTGGGGTCAACCTGTTCCCGACGCAGATCGAGGAGATCGTGCTCGGCATCCCGGCCCTGTCGCCGCACTTCCAGTGCCACCTCGACCGCACCGGCCACCTCGACACCCTGACGGTCCGCGTCGAGCGGCGCGACGCCACCACCGACGCCGAGGCCGACGCCGCGCAGGCCGAGCTCGCGCACCGGATCAAGGCGTCCATCGGCGTGAGCGTCGGGGTCGACGTCGTCGACGTGGCCTCCATCGAGCGGTCGGTGGGCAAGATGCGCCGGATCGTCGACCACCGCGCGGCACGCTGACGCGCGGTTGGTTACCGGCAACCGGCCGGCGGGGGCTACAGTGGTGGCAGCGTTCCAGACGCCGTGCCGCTGTGATCACCCCCGATCCGCCGGACACCGCGCACCTGGCGCCCGCTCCACACCTCCACGCCGTGGCGTGCAGGCAGAGCCGCACGGGCTCGCCTGTCCCACGACGCGTACCCGAGTCCGGGAGGACACCTTGGCCCAGCGCCAGCGTCAACGCGGCAACCGCCGCACCCCTGCGCACGCCCGCCACAAGGACAACGAGGGCATCGTCCCCGTCCTGGCGCGAGCCGTGCGCGAGCTCGAGTCGGCGGTGCAGCGCGGTCCGCTCGCTCCCGGCCAGCGGGTGCGCTTCCAGGTCGTCGCGTTGCTGGTCCGCGAGCACCGCACCGACGTACGCGCCTCGGCCGAGCTCACCGACGCCCAGAAGGCCGACGAGCTCAAGCGCCTCGACGGCATCGCGACGATCCTCGCCAAGACCGCCACCCGCGACCCCTCCCTCTTCGGGCTCCTCTCCGAGGAGTCCGTCGTCACCGACAGCGCCCGCGACCTGCGCCTGGAGATGCTGCGCAAGGCCGGCGTGGAGGTCGCCCCGGAGGAGCCGAAGCCCGACGACGAGGCCGGCCCCGGTCTCGGCGAGCGCCGGGTGGTGCCGCAGTCGGTCCTCCAGCACCAGCTGGCCAACCCGTTCCTCAAGCCCGACTTCGGCATCGGCCACGAGCGTCGCTCGGTCCACGGCCGGCTGTCCTCCTGGGAGCTGCTCGGCCCGCTCTTCCGCTCCTTCGAGCTCGGCGGCGCCTCCTCCTGCATGGACCTGCCCGAGGCCACCTCCCTCAAGGCGCCGGGCAAGCTCGAGCTGATGCCCCACCAGGCGCGCATGATCGCCGCGGCCGCCGAGGGCCACCGCACCTTCCTGCTGGCCGACGAGCCCGGCCTCGGCAAGACCGCGCAGGCGCTGCTCGCGGCGCAGGCCGCCGACGCCTACCCGCTGCTCGTGGTGTGCCCCAACGTCGTCAAGACCAACTGGGCCCGCGAGACCGAGCGCTGGACGCCGCGCCGCCGCGCCACCGTCATCCACGGTGACGGCGACCAGGTCGACGCCTTCGCCGACGTGATCATCGTCAACTACGAGATCCTCGACCGGCACGTCGGCTGGCTCGGCTCGTTCGGCTTCCGCGGGATGGTCGTCGACGAGGCCCACTTCATCAAGAACAAGACCTCGCAGCGCTCGCGCCACGTGCTCGAGCTCTCCGAGCAGCTCCGCGCCCGGACCGCCCGCCCGCTGCTGATGGCACTGACCGGCACGCCGCTGATCAACGACATCGAGGACTTCCGCGCGATCTGGCAGTTCCTGGGCTGGGTCGACGACACCAAGCCGCTGGCGCGGCTGATGGAGTCGCTGGAGGAGACCGACCTGACCCCCGCGGACCACGCGTTCTACCCCGCGGCCCGCAAGGCGGTCATCGACATGGGCATCGTGCGGCGCCGCAAGGTCGACGTCGCCGAGGACATCCCGGCCCGCCGCATCGCCGACATCCCCGTCGAGCTCGACGACGAGGACACCCGCTCGATCCGGGCGGCCGAGGAGGACCTCGCCCGGCGGCTGGTGCAGCGCTACAAGGCCGCGCTCGAGACCCGTCGTACGGGCTCGGTCGTCGACGGCATCGACCACGAGCTCGTCCGTCGCGTCGCGACGTGGGAGCGCGAGGAGATGGACCAGGGCACGGGCGGCGAGAACGTCTTCTCGATGTTCCGCCGCATCGGCCGCGCCAAGGCCGGCCTGGCCGCCGACTACGCCGCCCAGCTGGCGCGCAACGTCGGCAAGGTCGTCTTCTTCGCCCGCCACGTCGACGTCATGGACATCGCCGAGGAGACCTTCACCCGCCGCGGACTCAAGCACACCTCGATCCGCGGCGACCAGACCCCCCGCGCCCGCGAGCGCGCCATCGAGGCCTTCGTCAACGACCCCGACGTGCAGGTCATCGTCTGCTCGCTGGCCGCCGCCGGCGTCGGCGTCAACCTGCAGGTGGCCTCCAACGTGGTGCTCTCCGAGCTGTCGTGGACCGACGCCGAGCAGACCCAGGCGATCGACCGCGTCCACCGCATCGGCCAGAGCGACCCGGTCACCGCGTGGCGCATCATCGCCGCGCAGACGATCGACACCCGGATAGCCGAGCTGATCGACTCCAAGGCCGGCCTCGCCGCCCGGGCGCTCGACGGCTCCGACGCGGAGGTCGGGTCCTCGGCCAACATCCAGACCGAGGCCCTGGTCGCGCTGCTCACCGACGCGCTGGAGCGCGAGCTCGGCTGATGGGTCGGTCGCCCCTTGTCCACGGCGGTCCGCTCCGGTAGGCCTTGAGGCATGAGCGAGGACCGCGAGACCTACCTGGACATGTCCGTCGACGACGAGGACCAGCTGCAGCCCGGCGACACGCTGGACGACGGCGACCTCGAGGACGTGCTGGACCGTGGCTACTCGCCGCCCGACCGCGCGCCGAAGGGCTACGACGACTACCCGACGGAGGCCGAGCGGCTCCGGGGCGAGTCGCTCGACGAGAAGCTCGCCGAGGAGGAGCCCGACATCGACCCCTACGCCGAGGACGACCGCGACGACGACCGCGAGGACGAGAACGCCCTCGACGAGCAGCTCGGTCTCGACGAGGCCGACGCGCGCACCGGCCGCCTCGTGGCCCCCGACGAGGGGCTCGGGCAGGACGTCGACAAGCAGGAGGTCGCCCACGACGTCGGCATCGACGGTGCCGGCGCCTCCGCCGAGGAGGCAGCGATGCACATCACCCGCGAGCCGGAGCCCGAGCCCTGGGACGGCGACGACTACTGAGCGGCGACACCGTCGCGTTCCGGCTGTGGCCGCCCGTCGCGATCGGCGCACCGCTGCTGGCCGGGCTCCTGGCCACGGCGTGGTGGGGTGATCCCGTCGAGCTGGGCGGCTGGCGGGTGCACATGGGCTGGGCGCTGCTGGCCGCCTTCGCCGTCTGGAACGGGTGGTCGCTCTGGCTCTTCCGGCGCCACCGGACCGGGCTGCTGCCGGGAGGGGCGACGACCTCGCTGATCGAGGAGGGCCCCTACCGGCTCTCGCGCAACCCGCTCTACGTCGGCCTCCTCGCGCTCCACCTCGGGATCGCGCTGCTGGTGCCGAGCCTCTGGGCGGTGGTGACGCTGCCGGTCTCGTGGCTGCTCGTGTGGTGGGGTGCCGTCCGCCCGGAGGAGCGGTTCCTGCGCGAGCGGCTGGGGGAGCCGTACGTCGCCTATACGCACCGGGTGCGCCGCTGGCTCTGAGGACGTGGGCCCTTCGGCCCTGCAGTCCCGGGCCCGGTCGCGCGAGACTCGGGGGACGGCTGCTCCCGTGCGGGTCCGTCGGCGAGCCTGAGCTGCTGTCACTCAAGGAGGTCGACGTGAGCGAGCTTCTCCCCCTGCTGCGGCCGGATGGACGGTTCGATGTCTCGGGACGTCTCGATGACTGACCCGTCCGTACGCCGGGGACGACCGCGTGCGGCCGCCCTTCCGACCGCGGGGGAGGACACGTCGGCCACTGCGTCGCAGACGGCTGTCGCGGCCGCGTGGTCAGCGGCCGCGCTGCTCACGGTGGTTGCCGCCTTCCACGCCGCCGTCGCCGCCGGGGCCCCGTGGGGCGACGTCACCCAAGGGGGCGGCACGAGCGGCACGCTCGACGCCTCGGGTCGAGTCGTGGCCGGGGGGTCGTGCGTGCTCACCCTCGTGGTGGCGCTCGCGGTCCTCGGCCGGGCCGGCAGGGGCCCGCTGGCACGGAGGGGCCGCACCACGACCGTGCTGGCCTGGGTGGCGACCGTCTACGCCGCGGTGGGCGTCGTGCTCAACCTCGTCACCCGCAGCTCGTCGGAGCGGACGCTCTGGGCGCCGGTCTCCGCGCTGCTCCTGCTGCTCGTGATCGTGGTGATGGCGCAGACCCGGCCCCGCGGCACGCCGCGGACGGGGTGACTGGCCGCCACCGGGGCCCGGGCCGCCGCAGCCGGAGGAAGTGCCGCTTGTGCCCGAACCGGAACAGGTGCGATGCGCAGCCCGCGTCGGCTCACGGGCGCTACCGGGCGCGGACGGTTCCACGGCCCGGGCTGGTCACGACGGGCGCCATGCTCGCCGTGGTCGCCGACGGCGCGGTGCGGGGCCAGGTCCAGGCGCAGCGCAGGATGAGGACGAGAAGGATGACCTCCAGCACGACGCCGAGGCCGTAGAAGTACGTCCACGACTCGCCCACGACGTTGAACGCCGCGTAGGGAATCTGGATCGAGGCCACGACGAGGTTGGTGATGCGGTTCGCCCGGGCGGGCAGCGTCACCGACAGCACGACCATGAAGATCGGGATCGCCATGAGCGCGAGGAAGGTGGTCAGCAGCGTCTGGCTGACCTCGAACTCCCAGACCTTGCCGGCGAGGATCCCGTCGACCACGCCGGGCTTGAAGAAGGCGATGATGTCGACGTAGGCGTAGAGGAACATGACGCCCGTCCATGCCGCGGCCAGCTTCGCCCCCACCGGGATCGGACGGTCATCGAGCATGGCGGCGGGTCGTGGTGCGGTCATCGTGGGCTCCGTTGTCGTGGTGAGGATCGGTGGGACCACGATCGTC
This sequence comes from Nocardioides pinisoli, assembly GCF_024199985.1. Taxonomy (GTDB): domain Bacteria; phylum Actinomycetota; class Actinomycetes; order Propionibacteriales; family Nocardioidaceae; genus Nocardioides; species Nocardioides pinisoli. The sequence goes on along the minus strand of NZ_JANARS010000004.1, from coordinate 182,115 downwards.
GAGCCCGCCGACGAACACACCGGCCCAGGAGCCGGACCACCTGGCCGATCGCACGGTTCTTCTCGTCCTTTCGGTCGATCCGCCGTGCCGAGCCGCCCGGAGCCGTCCAGCCCGCTCAGGTGCGGTAGGGCTTGTCCTCGTGCCGGGGGTCGAGCCTTGGATAGCCCGCCTTCGGCGCGACGCCTTCGGGCTGCGGCTCCTCGCCGCCAGGGGACTGCTCGGGTGGGGCGTCGTCCGGGGCGTCAACCCGGGACGTGTCGCGGAGGCCGTCGGTGCCCACCTGGCCGCGGCCCGTGTGGCCGACGCGCTCGCTGCTCGAGCCCATGCCGCCGGCGGCCGTCTCGGGGCCGGACGAGTTCGGCGTCGACTCGCGCTCGACGGATGCAGGTGTGGGTGTGGGTGTCGTGTCGTCCGGGCTGCTCATGGGCTCGTCCCCTCGCTCGTGAATGGCTGCCCTCCCGTTCCCAGGTGGGCGCACACGATGCACCCGTTCGCTCGGTCCGTCGGACGGGCCCCTCAGCTCATCCGGCGCAGCAGCCCCGCCGGCACGCGCTTGACGACGAAGCCCAGGGGCACCCAGGGCCAGGCCGGGACGATGGCCGACTTCTTCTCCTTCTCGATGGCCTCGACCATCGCGCGCACGCCCTTCTCGGTGGAGGCCATCAGCGGCGTCCTGGCCGAGGTGCCGGACATCTCGGAGACGATGTAGCCGGGGTAGAGCACGGTGACCTTGATCGGCGTGCCGTGCACGTCGGCGCGGAAGCCCTCGGCGAGGTGGGCGACCGCGGCCTTGGTGGCGGCGTACGTCGTGATGTTCTTGGGCATCCCGCGCAGCGCGGAGAACGACGAGACCATCACGAGGTGCCCCGCACCCTGGGCGCGGAAGATCGTGGCCGCCGCCTCGGTCTGGGCGAGCGCCCCGATGACGTTGGTCTCCGCGGTCTCGCGGTTGGCGTCGAAGCGCCCGGTGCCGAGCGGCTGGCCCTTGCCGAGGCCGGCGTTGACGACGACGCGGTCGATCCCGCCGAGCTCGTCGCGGAACTCCTCGAAGACCCGGAAGACGGCGTCGTGGTCGGTGACGTCGAGCGCCTTGACCACCACACGGCGCCCGGGGTGGGCGGTGGTGATCTCGGTGGCGAGCTCGGCGAGGCGGTCCGTACGACGTGCGCACAGCGCGAGGTCGTGGCCGCGCGCGGCGAGCTGGCGGGCCATCTCGGCGCCGAGCCCGCTGCTGGCGCCGGTGATGAGGGTCGTCGGCATGGGGGAGTCCTAGCGGTAGGTGATCAGGTCGGGGGAGAGGTGGTCGGCGGCGTTGAAGGTGACGAGGGTGGTGCCGCGGGAGCCGCGCACGATCGTCGTCGTGCCGGTGTTGATCGAGACCGGGTTGAGCCGCAGCCAGAGGTCGGTGCGGGACCGTTCGGTGTCGGCGAGCAGGGACGCGGCGGCCCACGCCACCGGTCCGCCACTGGTCAGCACCACGGCCGTGCCGCTGCGGGGCAGGGCCTCCGCGAGCCGGGCGAGGGCCGCTCCCACCCGCGCGGTGAAGGCGGCGAAGGACTCGTCGTATGCCTCGTCGTGGTGGCCCGACGTCCAGCGCCGCGTCGCCTCCTCGAACCACCGCTGGAACGCGGCCTTCTCCGACTCGCCCTCGACCGTGGTCGGCTGGTCGTGGACGGCGAGCACCTGGAGGTGGTCGAACTCGTCCCACCCGGGATCGACGTCGACGGAGGTCGTCCAGCCCGCGCCCTCCAGCACTCCCTCGGCCGTCTGGGCGTGGCGCCGCATCCGGCCGGTGACGACCAGGTCGGCGGTGACGCCCCGCGCGGCGAGGGCGGCACCGAGCACGCGCGACTGCTCCCGGCCGGTGGGGGAGAGGTGGTCGTAGTCCGCGGCGCCGAACGAGGCCTGCCCGTGCCGCACGAGGAGGATGCGGCTCACGCGCCGGGCTCGGCGATCAGCCCGTCGAGGCGCCGACCGATGATCTGCACGGCGGGTCCGAAGAGCGCGTACATCTCGTTGGTCGTCTGGCCGTGGAAGAAGCGGTAGTAGATCTGCTGGGCGATCACCGCCATCCGGAAGAGCCCGAAGACCTCGTAGAAGCGCCACTGCTCCGGGGTCACCGACCGGCCGGTGCGCTCGGCGTACGCCGCCACGAACTCGTCGCGGGTCAGCATCCCGGGCAGGTGCGTGGGCACCCGCCGCATCATCTGGAACTCCTCGTCGTCGTCGGCCTGCACCCAGTAGGCCATCGACCCGGCGAGGTCCATCAGCGGGTCGCCGAGGGTCGCCATCTCCCAGTCGAGCACGCCGACGACGCGCGTCACGTCGTCCTCGGCGAGCACGAGGTTGTCGAGCTTGAAGTCGTTGTGGATGACGCAGGTGGCCACGTCGTCGGGCTGGTGGGCGTCGAGCCACGCCATCACCGACTCGAGGTCGGGCACGTCGTCGGTGCGGGCGTTGCGGTAGCGCGTCGACCAGCCGTCGACCTGGCGGCGGACGTAGCCACGACCCTTGCCGAGGTCGGCGAGCCCGGCCGCCTCCGGGTCGATGCGGTGCAGCTCGGCGAGCACGTCGACGGCGTCGAGGCACAGCGCGCGTGCCTGCTCGGGGGAGAGGGGTACGTCGCTGGGCCACTCGCTGCGCGGGATCACGCCGGGGATGCGGTCCATGGCGTAGAAGTCGCCGCCGATGACGTCGGGGTCGTCGCAGAAGGCGACCATCGTCGCCACGTGGTCGAAGACCGGCGCGAGCGCCGACTGGATGACGTACTCGCGGCGCATGTCGTGCGCACCCCTGGCCTTGGTGCCCGCCGGCGCGCGGCGGACGATCAGGTCGCGGCCCGAGGGGTAGCGCAGCAGGTAGGTGAGGTTGGAGGCGCCGCCGGTGAACTGCTTGACCTCCGGCTCCCCGTCGAGGCCGTCGGAGCTCGCGGCGTGCTCGCGCAGCCAGGCGGCCACGCGGGCGACGTCGAAGGCGTCCTCCTCGCGCACCTCGCGTGCGCCCGGCACGGCGCTCACGCCGTCCCTCCCGCGTCCGCCGCCTGGAGCTTGGCCGCCTGGTCGCGCATCACGGCGTCGTAGGCCGGCCGGTCGGCCCACTTGAGGAAGTAGGCCTGCCGGGCCGCCTCGTCGGGCACGATCACGTCGTCACCGGCGTCGATGCCGGCGAGCACCGCGGCCGCGATCTCCTCGGCCGTGGTGCGCGAACGCTCGACCAGGCCGCCCACGACCCGGCCCACGAGCTCGTCGCTGCCCTGCATGGAGTCCATCAGGTTGGTGCGGAAGTAGGACGGGCACACCACGCTCGCCCGGATGCCGTACGACGCCAGCTCGTGGCCGCACGTCTCGGTGAACGCCACCACGGCGGCCTTCGTCGCGTTGTAGGAGCCCATGCCGCCCGGGTGGACGAGGCCGGCGAGGGAGGCGACGTTGACCAGGTGCCCGGCGCCCTGCTCCTTGAGCATCGGGACGAACGCCTTGGTGCCGCGGACCAGCCCGAAGAGGTTGATCTCGGTGATCCACTGCCACTCCTCGATCGTGCAGCGGTCCACCCGTCCGCCGCCGGCGACACCGGCGTTGTTGACGAGCACGTCGAGGCCGCCCCAGCGCGCGCGGACGGCGTCCACCGCCGCCTCCCAGTCGTCGTCGGAGGTGATGTCGAGGACGAGGTCGACGCCGGGGGCGGCGACGCGGTCGGTGGCGAGCACGTCGTCGCCGCGCTCACGGAAGGCGGCGACCAGCGCGGCGCCGAGTCCGGAGGCCGCCCCGGTGACCAGCACGCGGTTCATGCGGTGTGCTTCCCGAGCTCGATCTTCGCCACGACGTTGCGGTGCACCTCGTCGGGCCCGTCGGCCAGCCGCAGGGTGCGCGCGCCGACCCAGGCGGCCGCGAGCGGGAAGTCGTCGGACACCCCGGCGCCGCCGTGCAGCTGGATCGCCATGTCGATGACGTCGAGGGCCATGTTGGGCACCTCCACCTTGATCTCGCTCACCGCGGAGTAGGCCTCGCGGCTCATCCCCTGGTCGAGCAGCCAGGCCGCGTGCATCACCAGCAGGCGCGACCGGTTGATCGCGATCCGGGCGTCCGCGATGCGCTCGCGGTTGCCGCCGAGGTTGGCGATCGGCTTGCCGAAGGCGGTGCGCTGCGTGGCGCGCGCGCAGGCCAGCTCGAGTGCGCGCTCGGCCAGGCCGACCGCCCTCATGCAGTGGTGGACGCGACCGGGGCCGAGGCGGCCCTGGGCGATCTCGAAGGCGCGGCCCGGGCCGAGCAGGATGTTGGACGCCGGCACCCGCACGTCGTCGAAGGACACCTCGCCGTGGCCGAGCGGCTCGTCGTAGTAGCCCATCGTGGTGAGCATCCGCTCGACCTTCACGCCCGGGGTGTCGCGCGGCACGAGCACCATGGTGTGACGCGAGTGGCGGTCGGCCTCGGGGTCGGAGAGGCCCATGAAGACCAGGATCTTGCAGTCGGGGTTGCCGATCCCGGTCGACCACCACTTGCGGCCGTTGATGACGACCTCGTCGCCCTCGACCCGCGCGGTCGCGGCCATGTTGGTCGCGTCGGAGGACGCCACGTCGGGCTCGGTCATGCAGAAGGCGCTGCGGATCTCCGCGCGCAGCAGCGGCTCGAGCCACTGCTCGCGCTGCTCGTCGGTGCCGTACTTGAGCAGCACCTCCATGTTGCCGGTGTCGGGCGCGTTGGAGTTGAAGACCAGCGGGGCGAGGAAGGAGCGCCCCATCGCCTCGGCCACGGGGGCGTAGTCGACGTTGCTGAGCCCCTCACCGCCGTCGGTGCCGAAGTCCGCGGCGTAGCGCCCGGCGTGCGCCGCCGGGAGGAAGAGGTTCCACAACCCCTGGGCGCGCGCCTTGGCCTGCAGCTCGGCGATCACGGGGTCGGGCGTCCAGCTGTCACCGCCGGACTCGCGCAGCCGGGTGATCCGCTGGTGTGCCTCGGCCTCGATGGGCTCGATCTCGTCGGCGACGAACGCGCGCACGCGCACCTGGAGGTCGGCGGCGCGCGGGGAGAGGGAGAAGTCCATGACGTTGACCTTCGCACACTGTTGAGCAATGCTCAACAGCATGCCCGACGCCGAGGTGACCGCCCCAGCCCCGGCCGTACGCCGTCGCCTCAGCGCGGACGAGCGGCGACGCCAGCTCGTCGCCATCGGTCTCGCCAAGATCGTCGAGACGCCGATCCAGGACCTGTCGATGGACGACATCGCCACCGAGGCCGGCATCTCGCGCGGCCTGCTGTTCCACTACTTCCCGACCAAGACCGACTTCTACCTCGCCTGCATCGCGGCGGCCGGCCGGCGCATCCTGCGCACCACCGCGCCCGACGACGACCTCCCGGGCGATGGGCAGGTCGAGATGACGACGCGGCTGATGGTCGAGCAGATCGAGCGCCGCCGTGGGTTCTACCTCGCGCTCGTCCACCGCCACGGCGTCGCCGACCCCCGGGTCAGCGAGGTCATGGACTCGGTCCGCGACGGCAGCACCCAGCGCGTGATGGCGGCGCTGGACGTGCCGGAGGCCCGGCGCGACGTCGTACGGGCGTGGTGGGCCTACACAGAGGACCGGGCGCTCACCTGGTCGGCAGTGCCGACCGGCGAACGCCCGGTCTCCTTGTCGCAGCTGGTCGGGGAGTGCGTCGCCGCGCTCCACGCCCTGCTGCGGATCAGCTCCTGAGCCGCGGGTGCCGCGTCACTTGGTGACGCGCCCCTTGACGGCGAACCGCAGCCGGTCGTCGAGGGGCTTGCCGCCGCAGGCGAGCAGGGTCTCGCGGTTGCACCGGTAGCGCGTGGAGCCGTTGACCAGGGTCACCGACACGGCGCCGACCTTGCGGTTGTCGAAGGGAACCTTGATCCGGCCGTCGCCGCCGCGGTTGAGGCGGACCATCTTGACCTTGCGCTTGCCGTCGAGCTGGTGGACGACCACCACGGCGGCCGGCGAGGTGCGCTTGGAGGGGCCGGAGACCTTCAGGCTCAGCTTCCACTTCCGCTTGTCGAGGCCGTCGCCGGGGCCGTAGACGTAGGACGCGGACGCGAGGTGGTTGATCTTGGTGCCGAACCGCTTGCCGCGCTTCTTCTTGCTCAGCAGCTTGGCGCCACGGACCTTGGGGCCGGCGTACTCGGCGCCCTCGGGGAAGTTGGCGGCCGGGGTGAGGTTGCCGGCGGCGAACTGGGCGTAGTTCTTGTGGAGGCCACCCTTGCGCCTGAGCACCTTCTGCAGGGCCGGGAGGCTGCTCTTGCCGCCGTCCTTCTTGAGGGTGCCGGCCTGCTTCCACGTCTTCAGCACCAGGCCGTTGCCGTAGCGGGAGGTGAGGTACTCCCAGAAGACCCAGTTGCCGTACTGGAACCCGTTGGTGCGGCTGAAGGCGTCGAGCGGGATGTTGGGCGCGTAGATCTGGCTGACCGGGAGGTACTGGCGGTTGTCGTTGACCGTGGTCGCGATCCGCTCCTCCATCCAGGTGGCCGTGGACTCCATCATCCACGGGTCCTCGGCGTAGTCGTAGGCGTACTGGACGGCGTGGAAGAACTCGTGGCCGGCGGTCACGACGAGGTTGTCCTGGGGCGTGCCGTTGGGGAACTGCGCGGCGGCGAAGTCGTTGTCGAGCACGCAGTAGCCGGAGGCGGTGCGCTTCTTGGCCTGCTTCTCGCCGGCGCAGAAGCCGTAGAGGTCGCCGCCGAGGTCCTTGAGGTAGACGTCGAAGAGCGGGTTGCCGCCCTGCGAGCCGTCACGCACCGGCGCCCGGTAGCCCATCTGGTCGACGATCGTGGTCCACACCGAGTCCATCACCGCGAGGTTGGTCGCGGGCCAGTCCGGCGACGGCGGGGCGTCGGGGCCGGTCGGCACGTAGTGCACGCACAGACGCGTGTTGCACAGCGGCGGCGCCTCGGCGACGGTGTAGCCGAACCCCTGCTCGTCGGTCACGCCGTCGGTGGGACGGGCGAGGAGCGCGTCCGCCTGGCGCCGCTCGGCGCCCCTGAGCTGGGACCGCTTCATCCACAGGTCGCGCAGGACGAGCGTCGCGGACGGGTCGGTGGGCCGGGCGTCACCCGCGAGGACGCGGCGCGCGGTCGCGAGGGTCTCGTCGGCGGTCGGCTCGAGCTGCTCCTCGAGCACCGGCAGGGCCGGCTCGGGGGTGAGCTCGAGCAGGTCGGCGGGGTCGAGGACCCCGGCCGATCCGGGGAAGGAGCCGGGCACGCCCGGACGGTCGGTGTCGGCAGCGACGGCCGGTGCGCCGAGCGCCCCGCCCACCAGTGCGATGGCCACGGCGGTGGTGACGAGTCTGCGCATGGTTCCCCTCGTGTAGGTCATGTCCGGTCGACCCTAACCCGGCGACGCTGCCGGGCGAGGATCACAGATCGGCGATGTGCTCGATGATCGCGGTCGTGGAGATGGCCGGGGTGCGGGCCAGGTAGACGACCTCGCAGATGTCCCCGAGCTCGTCGAACTTCCCGGCCCAGTCGTCGCCCATCACGAGCACGTCCGCGCCGTGCTCGAGGATGTAGTCGCGCTTCTGCTCGAGGCTCTCCTCGACGAAGACGGAGTCGACGACCTTCAGCGCGCCGACGATCGCGAGCCGCTCGCGCTCGCTGAAGATGGGGGCGCGGCCCTTCTTGCGCTCGTTGAGCGCGTCGGCGGAGACGCCGACGACGAGCCGGTCACCCAGCTCGGCCGCGCGCTCGAGGACGCGCAGGTGTCCGACATGGAACACGTCGAACGTGCCGAAGGTGATCACGGTGCGAGGCATGCGCGGCATTCTGGCACGCGGGTCGTCACGGGCGTTGGGGGAGGATGGCCGGCATGGTCGCCTCCTCCGCCACCTCGTCCCGGGGCTCCTCCGCGCGCTCGTCGACGAGCGCGCCGCCGAGTCCCCCTCCGATCTCGCTCATCACGCCCGACCCGGGCGCCGACGAGGCCCGCCGCCGCGGGCTGCGCCGGATGCGCACGGTCGCGGTGGGGCTGCTCCTGCTCGCCGCCTGCGTGTACGTCGCCACGCTCGGGCAGGACGGCTTCTGGGGCTTCGTCAACGCCGGCGCCGAGGCGTCGATGGTCGGTGCGATCGCGGACTGGTTCGCCGTGACGGCGCTGTTCAAGCACCCGCTGGGCCTTCCCATCCCGCACACCGCGCTCGTGCCGAAGCGCAAGGACGAGCTGGGCAAGGGCCTCGAGGAGTTCGTGGGGGAGAACTTCCTCCAGGAGGACATCATCCGCGAGCGCGTGGCCGCCGCCACCATCTCGGCCCGCGTGGGCGCCTGGCTGGGGGAGCCCGCCCACGCCCGCCGCGTGGTCGACGAGGTGGCCGAGGTGGCCGTCATCGCGCTCGACAAGGTGCGCGACGACCACATCGCCGACCTGGTGACGCACGCCCTCGTGCCGCGCTTCCGGGACGAGCCGATCTCGCCGCTCCTCGGCTCGACCCTGATGGAGGTGCTGCGTGACGACCTGCACCACGGCCTGGTCGACCTCGCCGTCGACGAGCTGCACAGCTGGCTGCGCGACAACCCCGAGACCTTCATCCGGGTGCTCGAGGAGCGGGCACCGTGGTGGGCGCCGCCCAAGCTCAACGACGCGGTCACCTCACGGCTGCACGTGCAGGCCATGGCGTGGCTCGAGGACATCCGCGACGACCCGCACCACCGCGCCCGGGAGGCGCTCGACTCGATGCTGGGCCAGCTCGCGCACGACCTGCTCAACGACGAGGAGACGGTCCGGCGGACCGAGGCGCTCAAGGAGCGCCTGCTGGAGCACCCGCAGGTCGTGACGACGGCGATCTCGCTGTGGAAGGCAATGCGCTCCGCGCTCCTCACCTCGGTCCGCGACCCGGAGGGTGCCGTCCGGCACCGCCTCCTCGTCGAGGTGAGCTCCTTCGCCGAGCGGCTGCAGGACGACGCCGCGCTGCGCGAGCGCCTCGACCGGGTCGCCGCGGACCTCACCGTCTTCGCGGTCGAGCGCTACGGCGCCGAGGTGACCACGGTGATCACGTCCACCATCGAGCGGTGGGACGGCAAGGAGGCGGCGCGCCGCATCGAGCTGCACGTGGGCCGCGACCTGCAGTTCATCCGCATCAACGGCACCATCGTCGGCGGCCTCGTCGGCGTGCTGATCCACGCGATCAGCCTGCTGGCGCACTGACCTGCACGACGAAGGCCCGGCCGATCGGAGCCGGCCATCAGGCTCAGGCCCGGCAGGGCTTCATCACGGGCATGATGCGCGACCGGCTCTGGTGGGCGCGCGCGTAGGCATCGTCGAAGTGCGCGCGGTACTGGTCGTGCAGCCACCGGTTGCCCACCACCCGGAGCATGACCTCGTCGTTGTAGAGCAGCCCGCCGCAGGTGGTGTTGGAGGTGCCGGTGACGACGAGGTGCGTCGCCCTGCCCCGGAACTTCGCGTCCACCACGAGCATCTTGTCGTGGGTGAGGACCGTGCGCACCTGGCGGTCCGGGATGTCGCCGCTGGGCAGCGACCTCTGCACCCAGTTCTCCACGGTGTCGCGCGAGGTGACGATGCGCACCCGGCAGCCGCGGTCGGAGAGCCGGGCCAGCTGGGCGCGTACGTCGGCGCGCTGGATGACGGCGAACATCGCCGACACGTCCCGGGCGCCGCGGGTGCACGAGATGTCCTTGAGCGTGGAGAGCAGCAGGTCGCTGCGGTTGGGGTAGACGGCCGCGGTCAGCGGCCCGGACTTCCAGACCTTGCGCCGGTCGTCCCACCGCTCCCCGTCGACGGCCAGCCCCTGGGCCTCGAGCCGCGAGAAGTAGGACACGCCGAAGGCGTAGAGGCCGGGGTCGTCGATCTTGATGAACGAGTTGTACTGGCGGTACTGGCGGTCCTCGAGGTTGGCCGAGGACGTCATGAACGACTGCACGCCGCCGATCTCGGTGACGTAGAACTTCAGGTGCTGCACGTCCTGGCTGTCGGGGAAGGGCCCGGGCGCGCGCCACGGCAGGCAGGCGCCGTCGCAGATCGTCACGTTGCGTCGCGCCGGGTCCTGCTCCTCGAGACCGGAGATGAGGCGGCGGCCGTGCCGGTTGAGGCGCAGGTCGTCGTCCCCGACGAGGAGCACCGTCGCGCCCCGGCGCTGGGCGGCGAGGAGCGCGTCGGTCGGCGCCTTGATGTCCCAGCGGAACATCGCGACCCGGATCGTGTCGCCGGGGCCGGCGGTGTCGAAGAGGCGGCTGGCCCGGTCGAGCACCGTCGGGTCGCGCGGGACCGCGAGCGGGGAGGTGAAGCACGCCTCGAACCCGGCCTGGGCCTGGCAGCCGGTCTTGGCGGCCGGCGCGGCCGGACGGGCGGTGGCCGGCGCCGCGGCCGCGAGCAGCGGCGCGACCAGGGAGAGCACGGTCACGGCCAGCAGGGCTGCTCGACGCATCACCCGCACACCTTGGCACGACTCGCGCCCCGGCTGGTTCACTGGTCCCATGTCGCCCCAACCGTCGCAGCCGTCGCCCCAGCCCGAGCCCGTCGACGTACCCATCCGCGACGAGTCGATCCGGCTGGGCCAGTTCCTCAAGCTCGCCAACCTCGTCGAGAGCGGCGCGGACGCCAAGCCGGTGCTCGCCGACGGGGCGGTGCAGGTCAACGGGGAGGTCGAGACGCGGCGAGGCCGCCAGCTCGCCCCTGGTGACGTGGTCACGCTGGGCGGGCTGGCGGCCCGTGTCGCCACCGGGGAGGCCGAGATCGACGTCCCCTGGTGAGGGGTGGCGACGGGGAGAGGTGAAGACCCCCCGGTTACTTCACCTCACGCGTGAGCACCCGCCAGGTGCCGATCGCCAGCGGCAGCAGCACCCAGAAGCCGACGCCGGTGCCGAGCTGGGCCCAGTCCTGGCCGGCCATCTCCCCGTCGAACAGCGGACGGGTGACCGAGTCCAGGTCGAGCCAGCGCCCGACGTCGGCCAGGGAGCTGAAGACCTGCGTGGCGATCGTCCACGCCGTGGGCAGGACGAGGACCGTGACGATGGCGACGGGCGTGTTGAGGAACAGCAGCCCGAAGGCGACGCCCTGCAGCACGTAGATCAGCAGCGCCAGCACGAGCCCGCCTGCGGCCGCGGCCTCGAGGTCCCACGTGCCGCTGCTCGCGACGGTGGCGAGCGCGGCGGCCGCGAAGGCGACGGCCGTCACGACCAGGCCGAGGGCGAGGGCACCCAACGCCTTGGCGAGCACGACGCGACCGCGGCGCGGCTCGAGGGTGAACGTGACCAGGCCGGTGCGCTGGGTCCACTCCGCGGTGGCGGCCATGATGCCGATGACGGGCAGCAGCAGGGCCAGCGGCAGCGTGGCGATCTGCAGCAGGTTGGCGAGGGTCGCGTCCGTCTCGGGACCCCAGAGGACGAACGCGGCCAGGATGAGGACGGTCAGCGCGGCCATCACGATGACCATCCAGCGGCCGGCACGGGTGTCCACCATCTTGCGCACCTCGGCCTGCAGGGTGCGGGCGAAGGGCACTCCGGGGCGACCCGGGAGGGCGGTGGGGGCGCCGGCCGGGGCTGCGGAGCCGCCGCCCACGGCGGGCGTGCTCAGCGAGGTGTCGGTGCTCATGCTGCGTCTCCTTCACGAGAGGTGGCGGCCGTGAGGCCGAGGAACATCTCCTCCAGGCCCTCCGAGCCGCCGGAGCGGAGCTCGAGGAGCACGATGGACTCGCGGGCGGCGATCTCGCCGACCACGCGCGGCTCGGCCTCGACGACGAGCCCGGAGCCGGTCCGGCTGACGGGCACGTCCGCGGCCTGGAGGAGGCCGGCCAGGCGGGCGTCGTCGGTCGAGGAGACCGACGTGCCGCCGCGGCTCAGCAGCTCCTCCTTCGAGCCCATGGCGACGATCCGGCCGCGGCCGATCATCACGAGGTCGTCGGCCACGATCTGCACCTCGTGCAGCAGGTGGCTCGACAGGAGCACGGTCCCGCCGCCGTCGGCGAAGCGCCGCAGCAGGCCGCGCATCCAGTGGATGCCCTGCGGGTCGAGGCCGTTGGCCGGCTCGTCGAGGACCAGGACCTGCGGCTCACCGAGGAGCGCGGCGGCGATGCCGAGGCGCTGGCGCATGCCGAGGGAGTAGTTGCGGACCCGGCGTCCGGCCTCCTCGTCGGTCAGGCCGACGAGCGCGAGCGCCTCCTCGACGCGGGCCTTGGAGACACCGATCGACACGGCGGCGACCCGGAGCACCTCGCGGCCGGTGCGGCCGGGGTGCTGCGCGGAGGCGTCGAGCATGACGCCGACCTGGCGGCCGGGGTTGTGCAGGTCGCGGTAGGGCTGGCCGAGGATCGTGGCGCGGCCCGAGGTGGGCGGGGTGAGGCCGGTCATCATCCGCATGGCGGTGGACTTGCCCGCGCCATTGGGCCCGAGGAAGCCGACGACACTGCCGGGGCGGACCTCGAAGGAGATGTCGTCGACGGCGGTGAACCCGCCGTAGCGCTTGGTGAGGTTCTCGACTGTGATCATGGCTCCAGCCTGCTGCGGCCGCTGCCCACAGACATCGAGCGCAGGGGTCGCCCGCGTCCGACCTCGGTATCGGCGTCGGCCCGGAGGACGAGACCTGGGTCGGACGCGTCCGCCGTGCCCCGACATCTAGGGTCGGTGCCATGGTGGGAACCGGTCGGCTCGCAGCGACCTGGCGCTACGGCCTGGCGGCCCTGATCAGCCTCACCGTCTGGGGCATCCCGCTGGTCACCGCGACCGAGCGGGCGTCGGATCCCGCCGTGATGTGGTTCCTCGTCGGCGACCCGGTGCTCGGCCTGCTCTCCTTCGTGCTGATCCGCTGGCGCCACCGCCGACCCGCGCTGGTCGCCGGGCTCCTGGTGGCCTTCTCGGTCGTGTCCGCCTCGAGCGCGGGCCCGGGGTCGTGGATCATCGGCTCGATCTCGTCGCACCGCCGCTGGCGGCTGCTGGCCGTGGTGGCCCCGCTGAGCGTGCTCGCCGGGATCGTCCAGGAGCGCATCGGCCTCACCCAGGACACGCTGCCGCTGTGGGCGTCGTTCGCCTTCGGCTGCCTCACGGTGGGCATCCTCGCCGCCACGGGCTATGCCATGGGGTCGCAGCGCCAGCTCGTCGACTCCTACCGCGAGCGGGCGCTGACCGCCGAGCGCGAGCAGCGGGCCCGCGTGGCCCAGGCACAGGCGGCGGAGCGCACCCGCATCGCCCGCGAGATGCACGACGTCCTGGCCCACCGCATCTCGCTGGTGGCGATGCACGCCGGAGCGCTCGGCTACCGCGCCGACCTGAGCGAGGAGGAGCGGGGGAGCGCTGCCCGCTCGATCGAGGACAACGCGCACCGGGCGCTCTCCGACCTCCGGGCCGTCCTCGGCGTGCTCCGTGACCCGACGCAGCCGGTCGGCGCCGTCCCCGAGCGACCCCAGCCGGGCATCGACGACGTCGCCGCGCTGGTCGCGGAGGAGCGCGCCGGCGGGATGCGCGTACGCCTGTCCAACCGCGTCGAGGACGACGTGCCGGCCGGCACCGGGCGGACGGCGTACCGCATCGTGCAGGAGGCGCTGACCAACGCCCGCAAGCACGCGCCCGGCACGTCCGTGACCGTGGACGTGGCCGGGTCACCCGCCGACGGCATCGTGATCGGGGTGCGCAACGCGGCTCCGGTGGCCCGGGCCACCGTGCCGTCGCTCCCGGCCTCCGGGCTCGGCCTGCTCGGCCTGGCCGAGCGCGCCGCGCTGGCCGGCGGGCGCATCAGCCACGGCACGGACACCACCGGGGGCTACGCCGTCCGGGCGTGGATACCGTGGGACTCGTGACGGGAGCGAGCAGCGGGGCGGAGGTGCGTCTCGCGGTCGTCGACGACGACCCGATGGTGCGAGCGGCGCTGAAGATGATGCTGGGCGGCGACTCCGGGCTGTCCGTGGTGGCCGAGGCCGGCGACGGCGAGGAGGCGCTGCGGGTGGTCCCGGCGTCGGGCGCCGACGTGGTGCTGATGGACATCCGGATGCCGGTGCGCGACGGGCTCAGCGCCACGGAGGAGCTGCTGGCGGCCGACCCCGGGCTCAAGGTCATCGTGCTGACGACCTTCGACACCGACGACATGGTGCTGCGTGCCCTGCGCCTCGGCGCGGCGGGCTTCCTGCTCAAGGACACGCCGCCGGCCCGCCTCGTCGAGGCGATCCGCACGGTGGCCGCCGGCCAGCCGATGCTGTCGCCCAGCGTGACCGCCCAGCTGATCGCCGCCGTCACCCGCAGCGGCGGCTCCGCCGACGGGCAGGACCGGACGCGGTCGGCGCGCGTGGCCCTCGACGCCCTCACCGACCGGGAGCGTGACGTGGCCGACGCGGTCGCCCGGGGGCTGAGCAACGCCGAGATCGCGGCCGAACTCTACATGGGCGTCCCGACGGTCAAGACCCACGTCGGGCGGCTGTTCACCAAGCTGGGCGTCGAGAACCGGGTGCAGGTCGCGATCCTGGTCCACGACGCCCAGGCCTAGGTGATCCGTCCGCGTGCGGTCAGCGGACCTCGAGCAGGTCCACCACGAAGATCAGCGTCTCGCCCGGCTTGATGACGCCACCGGCGCCACGGTCGCCGTAGCCGAGGTGCGGCGGGATGACGAGCCGGCGACGTCCGCCGACCTTCATGCCCTGGACGCCGGTGTCCCAGCCGGAGATGACCTGGCCGATGCCGAGGCGGAACTGCAGCGGCGTACCGCGGTTGTAGGACGCGTCGAACTCCTCGCCCGAGGAGTGGGCGACGCCGACGTAGTGGACCGAGACGGTGGAGCCGGACGTGGCCTCGGCACCCTCCCCCTCGACGAGGTCGGTGACCTCGAGGTCGGTGGGCACGTCGCCCATGTGGGGGTCGACGTCGGGCTTCTCGCTCACGGGTTGCTCCGTTTCTGGTGGGTGTCAGGTCTGGTGGACGTAGCTGTCGAGCTGGTCGCGCTCGAACTCGAGCTCGCCGATGCGGTTCTTCACCACGTCACCGATGCTGATGATGCCGGTCAGCCGTCCGTCGGCCACCACCGGGACGTGTCGGATGCGGTGCTCGGTCATGGTCTGCATGAGGTCGGTGAGGCCGTCGTCGCCCGCGCAGGTCCGCACGTCGGCGGTCATGATCGAGCTGACCGGCCTCTCGAGCACGGCGGTGTCCTCGTGCAGGCGGCGTACGACGTCTCGCTCGCTGACGATCCCGGCGACCCGCTCGCCGTCCTCGCTCACCACGAGGGCGCCCACGTTGTGCTCGGCGAGGAGGGCGACCAGCTCGCGCACGGTGGCCTCCGGTCCGATGGTCACGACCGCCTGGCTGTCCTTGTGCTGGATGACGTCCTTGATCTTCATGTGCCCGCCTCTCGTCCCGCAGAACTGGTGAGACGTCACCGTAGCCAAGCCGGACTGCGAGGGACAGGGGCGAACGACCCGCGCGGCCGTCGCACCCAGTGGAGCACCGGTCGAGCACTCAGTCGAGCACCGGCGGGGCCTGCCGGGCGCGCAGGCTGCTGACGGAGCCGGGACCGCGTCGCGGCACGTCGGGATCGGTCCCGTCGTCGTGCGTCGCGCCCAGGAAGGACAGCGCGGCGTCGTGCAGGTGACCGTTGGACGCCAGCGCGTTGCCGCCCCACGGCCCGTCGGTCCCGTCGAGGGAGGTGAACCGGCCGCCGGCCTCGCGCACGATGACGTCGAGGGCGGCCATGTCGTAGAGCTCGAGCTCGGGCTCGGCGGCGAGGTCCACGGCGCCCTCGGCGAGCAGCATGTAGGACCAGAAGTCACCGTAGGCGCGGGTGCGCCAGCAACGGCGTGACAGCGACACGAAGTCGTCGAGGCGGTCGCGCTCGTCCCACCCGGACAGGGAGGAGTAGCTCAGCGACGCGTCCTCGAGGCGTCGTACGTCGGACACCTCGCACCTGGTGGCCTTGAGCAGGGAGCGGCCCGTCCAGGCGCCGTTGCCGACCGAGGCCCACCACCGGCGCTGGAGCTGCGGAGCGGAGACCACGCCGAGGACCACCTGGTCGTCGACGGCGAGCGCGATGAGGGTCGCCCAGACCGGGACCCCGCGCACGTAGTTCTTGGTGCCGTCGATCGGGTCGACGATCCAGCGGCGCTGGCTGTGCCCGGTCGTGCCCTGCTCCTCGCCGACGACCGCGTCACGCGAGCGGACGCGGGACAGCGTGCGGCGGATGCCCTCCTCGACGGCCTTGTCGGCGTCGGTGACGGGAGTCAGGTCGGGCTTGCTCATGACGTGCAGGTCGAGCGCCTTGAAGCGGGCCTGGGTCAGCGAGTCCGCGTCGTCGGCCAGCACGTGGGCCAGCCGCAGGTCGTCGGTGTAGTCGGTGGAGCCGGTGATGGGCATGTTCACAGGCTATTCCCAGCATCGCGCCCTAACCTGCACGCATGGAGCTCAACGGTGTGCCGCTGCACCCTCTCGTCGTGCACGCAGTCGTCGTCCTGGGACCGCTCGCGGCGCTGACCGGCCTGGCCTACGCGGCCGTGCCGAGGTGGCGCTGGCTGCTGCGGTGGCCGCTCGTCGTGCTCGCCGTGGTGGCGGCCGCAGCCTCGGTCCTGGCGGCCCAGGCCGGCGAGTCGCTGCTCGAGGCACGACCCGAGCTCGAGCCGATCGTGGAGGACCATCAGGAGGCCGGCGAGCTGATGCGCAACGTGGCCCTGGGCTACGCGCTCGTCTCCGGTCTCGCGGCGTGGGCGCTCGGCGGCGTCTCGGCCCTGGCATCGGGGCGCGGCGCGCGGAAGACGCGCTTCGGCATCCCGGTCGCGCTGCTGCTGGCGGTCGGCGCGGTGGCCCTGCTCGTCACGGTCTACCTCGCCGGGGACTCCGGGGCGCAGGCCGTCTGGGGATGAGCGCTACCAGTCACTCGAGGCCTCGCGGGCGGCGAGCAGCCGCCGGAAGGACTCCACCCGGTCGGGGTCGGCCTGACCCGCCTCGACCGCCTCGTCGAGGCCGCACTCGGGCTCGCCGCTGCCGTGCGTACACCCGCGGGGACACGTCTCGGTCATCTCGTCGAGGTCGGGGAACGCCTCGATGAGGTCCTCGGGCTGCACGTGCGCGAGCCCGAAGGACCGGATCCCCGGGGTGTCGATGATCCAGCCGTCGCCCCGCCCGTCCTCGCCGGGCAGCTCGAGCAGGTAGGCGCTGGTCGAGGTGTGCCGGCCGCGGCCGGTCACCGCGTTGACGATGCCGACCTCACGTCCGGCGTCGGGGACCAGCGCGTTGACCAGGGTGGACTTGCCGACGCCGCTGTGCCCGACGAGCACGGAGGTGCGACCGCGCAGCCGTGCGCGCAGCTCGGTGAGGTCGCCGGCGCCCTCGCCCTTGAGCTGGGTGACCACCCACGGCACGCCGAGCGAGCGGTAGGTCGACAGCAGGGTCTCGGGGTCGGCCAGGTCGGCCTTGGTGAGGCACAGCAGCGGCGCCATCCCGGCGTCGTAGGCCGCCACCAGCGCGCGGTCGATCAGGCGCGGGCGCGGCTCCGGGTCGGCGAGGGCGGTGACCACGACCAGCTGGTCGGCGTTGGACACGATCACCCGCTCGACCGGGTCGTCGTCGTCGGCCGTGCGGCGCAGGGTCGTCGTCCGCTCGACGACCTCGACGATGCGCGCCAGCGCGCCGTCGGCACCGCTGGTGTCGCCCACGACGCGCACGTGGTCTCCCACGACGACGCCCTTGCGGCCGAGCGGTCGTGACTTCATCGCCATCACCCGGTGACCGTCCACGAGCAGCGTGAAGCGTCCGCGGTCGACGGTGACGACGCGGCCGTCCACGGCGTCGTCGTAGGTCGGCCGGTCCTTGGTGCGCGGGCGGGTGCGGCGGCGCGGCCGCTCGTAGTGCTCGTGGTCGTGCTCGGAGTAGCGGCCGGTCACGGCTGGCCGCCGTGGACCGCGCGGCTCCAGGCGCCGGCGAAGTCGGGGAACGTCTTTGACGTCGTCGCCACGTCCTCGACCAGCACGTCGTCCACGGCTAGCCCGAGGATCACCCCGGCGTGGGCCATGCGGTGGTCGGCGTAGGTGTGGAACGTGCCGCCGTGCAGGGTCGACGGCCGGATGCTGAGCCCGTCCTCGCGCTCGGTGACGTCGGCGCCCAGCCGGCCGAGCTCGGTGGCCAGCGCCGTGATGCGGTCGGTCTCGTGGCCGCGGATGTGGGCGACGCCGCGCAGGTGCGACGGCGAGTCGGCGAGGGCGCAGAGCGCGGCGACGGCGGGCGTCAGCTCGCCCACGTCGTGGAGGTCGAGGTCGACCCCGGACAGCCGTGGGGGCCCGACCACGGTGAGGTCGCCGTCGGCCAGGGTCACCTCGCACCCCATGAGGGTGAGGATCTCGCGGAGCTCGTCGCCGGGCTGCGTGGTGGCGGCGGGCCAGTCGGTGACGGTGACGCGCCCACCGGTGGCCGCCGCGAGGGCCAGGAAGGGCGCCGCGTTGGAGAGGTCGGGCTCGATGTCGTGGTCGACGGCCCGGACCGGGCCGGGAGCGACCGCCCAGCGGTTCGCGTCGCCGTCGTCCACCTCGACCTCGTGGCGGCGGAGCATCTGCACGGTCATCTCGATGTGGGGGAGGGAGGGCACCGGCTTGCCGACGTGGCGTACGTCCACGCCCCGGTCGTAGCGGGCACCCGCGAGCAGCAGGGCCGAGACGAACTGTGAGGACGCGCTGGCGTCGATCGTGACCGTCCCGCCCGGCACGGAGCCGGTCCCGTGCACCGCGAACGGCAGGGCGCCCCGGCCGCCGTCGTCGACCCGTACGCCGAGCGCGCCGAGCGCGGTCAGCATCTGGCCGACCGGCCGCAACCGCATGTGGGGGTCGCCGTCGAAGCGGACGGTGCCCTCGGCCAGCCCGACGACGGGCGGGACGAAGCGCATCACGGTGCCGGCGAGGCCGCAGTCGACGTCGGCGTCGCGGTTCCACGCGGCCGGGGTGACGCGCCAGTCGCCGGCGCCCGGACCGCCGGTGTCCTCGACCCCCGTGCCCAAGGACGAGAGGGCCGCAGCCATCAGCAGCGTGTCGCGCGAGCGCAGCGGACGGCGCAGCACGCTCGGGCCGTCGGCGATCGCGGCGAGGAGCAGCGCGCGGTTGGTGAGGGACTTGCTGCCCGGCAGCGAGACGACCCGGTCGACGGTGTCGGTGGGGCGCGGGGCCGGCCAGAGCTCAGTCACCCGCGCACCCTATCGAGGTCAGGTCAGCTGGGCCTTGGCCAGTTGGGCCTCGCGACGCGCTTCCTTGGCCACGTGCTTGGCCTCGCGGCGCACGTCGGCGGCGGCGCGGCGGGCCCGCCAGGCGAGCCCGGGCCTGCCCTCGGTGTCGACGGCGGCGAGGAGCAGGCCGCCCATGATGGAGGTGTTCTTGTAGAACTGCAGGCGCTGGGCGTTCTTGGCCTGGGGGTCGGTCTCGTTCCAGAAGGCGTGCCCGGCGACCGTGGTCGGCACGAGGGAGGCCGCCAGCACGGTCGCGCTGAGCCGCGGAGCGCGACCGGTGGCCAGCGCGGCTGCGGCGAGGATCTGGGCACCGGCGTTGACCCGGACGAGGGTGGCCGGGTCGGTCGGGATCGGCAGCTGCGGCGCCGCCTTCTGTGCGGCCGGGACGACCTTGTCGGTCACCTTCTTCGCCTTCGCGGCATGGCCCTCGGTGTTGCGGAGGGCGTTGATGCCGCCGGCGACGAAGATCGTGGCCAGCATGGGACGGGCGAGCAACCGGGTGATCGTCATGGCTCATTGTCTACACGATCCACGGGGAGGACGCTCCGTCCGCAGGGGTGCGGGGCGCGGTCGCCGGGGCGCCGGATCAGCCGAGGGTGGCGCGCCAGGTGTTGTTGCCGGCGTCGGAGTCGCTCCCGGAGGGGGCGAGGGTGGCGACGACGCTCCCGCCCTGCGGGACCACGACCTCGACGGCGACGGCGGTGTCCCCGGCGACCTGGCAGGTGGCGACCGTCTTCACCACCGTGCACCGCGCGTCGACGGTGCGCACGACCTGCGCGTCGACGCCCTCGATGCGGAGCTGCGCGCTCGCGCCGCCCGCGAGACCCGCGACCCGCACCACGACGGCGTACGTCGGCCGGCTCCCGCCGACGCTCCCGGTCACCGAGGCGTCCGCAGCGGGCGGCTCGGGGCTGGGGTCCTGCGTCGGGTCCTGCGTCGGGTCCTGCGTCGGGTCCTGGGTGGGCGGCGGGTTCGACGTCGGGTTGGAGGTGGGGTTGGAGGTGGGGTTGCTGGTCGGGTTGGACGTCGGGTTCGAGGTGGGGTTGCTGGTCGGGTTGGACGTGGGGTTGGACGTGGGGTTGTTGGTCGGGTCGGACGTCGGGTTCGACGTGGGATTCGAGGCCGGGCCGTCCGTCGGGTTGCTGCCCGGGTCGGACGTCGGCGCCTGGCTCGGGGCCTGCGTGGTGTCGTCGGTGGCCTGCGTCGGGTCCGTGCCCTGGGTGGGGTCGGACCCCTGGGTCGGCTCGGAGCCGGGCGCCGAGCCCGGGGTCACGTCGGCGTCGCCCGGCGGCGGGGTGAGTGCCGGAGCGGTGGATCGCACGCGCAGGCTGCCGGGTGAGCGGCCACCGGGGGCGGCGGAGCCGTCGTCGGCACCCGTCACCGCGATCTCGGAGTCCGTCGTGCTCTCCGACGTCAGGGCACGCGTCGGCGCGGACGCCGGCTCGTCGGAGCCGCGGAGCCCGATGGCGATCCCCCCGGCCACGACGACGGTGCTCACGGCCACGCCGGCGACGGCAGCCACGCCGGCGTTGCCGGTGACGAGGTCGCGGACCCGCCCCACGAGCGCCCCGACGCCCACCGGGGCCGCGGCGGAGACGGCGGTGGTGCCGAGGTAGGCGGTGGCCACGCCGCCGAGGAGCAGCGGGGCGAGGAGGCCGCCGAGGTTGGAGTTGACCTCGGTCAGCTCGAGGTAGATCGCCATGCACGACCGGCACTCGTCGAGGTGGTGCTCGACCTTGGCGGCGTCGCGGCGCGACGAGGCGTTGCGGACGTAGGCACCGAGCTGCCCGTGGGTCCAGCGGCAGGCGTCCTCGTCGAGCTCCGCCGCGTGCTGGGTCAGGAAGGCCTGGCGCAGGCCCTCACGGGCGCGGTAGGCCAGTGCGGAGACCGAGTTGGCGCTCATCCCCAGCATCGGCGCGATGTCGGCGGGCTTGTCGCCCTCCACCTCGGTGTGCCACAGCACGAGCTGCCAGCGCTCGGGGAGGCTGGCGAAGGCACGCGCTGCGGCGGCGCTCTCGAATCCCTCGACGGCGGTGTCGCGGAAGGGCACCCCCGGGTCGAAGGCCTCCATGTCGTCGGTGGTGTGCAGCCGCGAGCCCGCCCGGAAGCGGTCGACCTGGAGGCGCCGCACCGCGGTCAGCAGGTAGGCGCGGAACGCGAGGTCGGGTCCGCCGCCACGCTGCAGCACGCCGAGCACCTTCACGAACGCCTCGGACACCAGGTCCTCGGCGTCGCCTGCCGGGACGAGCTGGCGCGCGAGCCGGCGGGCGGCGTCGACGTGGCGCTCGAACAGCGTGCCGTAGGCGTCGACGTCCCCGCCGCGGACGGCCGAGATCAGCTCGGCGTCGCTGGCCGTCTCGACGCTCGTCGCCACGCTCATGGCTCGACGCTCATCTGGACGCTCATGACTGCACGCTCATGGGTTGGGACGCTTCCGCAGAACAGCACTCCGGCGGACACCGGTTCCTCCGACTGTAGCCCGGCCGGGGCGTCGACGGTCCGGGAAAGTGAAGAAACCCGATTGTCGGTCCGGACCGCGTCATGGACGGCGATGAGGCCCGTCACACCTGCAGAGCATGTCGAGAGCATGCCTTGGGGAAATGACTGGGGGACCCGGAGGGGGTGGCCGTGAAGATCTTCGCCGTGCGGGGGCGTCGTCTTGCGGCTGCCGATCCTGGGGTGAGCGGGCCGCAGCCCACCGTCGAGCGGTCGGGGTTGCCGCACCGGTTCGAGGCTGTCGGCGAGGCGCTCACCTCAGGATCGGACGTCATCGACGTCTGCGCCGTCGTGGGCCAGGAGCTGGCCCGCGACGGGGCGTCGGTGGAGGAGACGCTCGCCGGGCTGCGCGACACCTGGCAGTGCCTCACCGGCGCCGACCCGTCGTACGACGTCGTCACGGCGCTGCTCACCGCGTGGAGCGAGACCACGCTGGGCTACCTCAACCAGCTGTCGTGCGAGGACCCGCTGACCGGGCTGTCGAGCCAGGCGCACCTGCGCAGCAGGCTCGCGGAGCTGTACCGGCTCGGGGGTGCCGGGACCGACGACGGCGTCGGCGGCTTCGCGCTCGTCGTGTTCGAGATGCCGTCGGGCGACGATCCGTCCGACGAGTCCGGCGACCACTTCACGCGGGCGATGCGGTTGGCACGTGCGGGCGAGCTCGCCCGGACGGCGTTCGCGCGTGACGAGACGGTGGCGCGGCTCGGGATGCACCGGGTCGGCGTCCTGACCCGCCGCGACGAGCACCTCGGGCGGCGGGTCCGCGTCCTGCGCACCCTCCTCGGCGGAGCCGAGCCGGACACCCCGGTGCGCGTGTGGATCGAGGGGCTCCCGGGCACGGACGCGGTCGCCGGCATGCTGCTCGACGAGCTGGCCCGCGGCTGACCCGGGCTGTCGGCCGGCTCCCCTAGGGTGGTCGTATGTGCGGCCGCTACGCCTCGTCCCGGAGCTCGGACGACCTCGTCGAGGAGTTCGAGGTCGTCGAGACCCGCATCGCCGCGCCCCTGGCGGCCGACTACAACGTCGCACCGACCAAGGAGGTCTACGCCGTCGTCGAGCGCCCGCCCTCGCGCGAGTCCGACCAGCCTGCCCAGCGCCAGCTGCGGGTCCTCACCTGGGGTCTCGTGCCGTCGTGGGCCAAGGACCCCTCGATCGGCAACCGGATGATCAACGCCCGGATGGAGACCGTCGCGGAGAAGCCGGCCTACCGCAAGGCCTTCGCCACCCGGCGGGCCCTGCTCCCGGCCGACGGCTACTTCGAGTGGTATCCCACGTCGCGCACCGACGCCAAGGGCAAGCCGGTCAAGCAGCCGTTCTTCATCCGTCCCAAGGACGGCGGCGTGCTCGCCATGGCAGGGCTCTACGAGATCTGGCGCGACCCGACGAGGGCGGAGGACGACCCCGACCGCTTTCGCTGGACCTGCACCGTGCTGACCACCGAGGCCGAGGACTCGCTCGGCCACATCCACGACCGGATGCCGCTCATGGTGGAGCGGGAGCGCTGGCACCAGTGGCTCGACCCCACCACGCCCGGTGACACCTCCCTGCTGGTGCCCGCCGCCCCCGGCCGCCTCGAGGCCTACCCCGTGCCGAGGCTGGTGAGCAACGTGCGCAACAACGGACCCGAGCTCATCGAACCGCTGCCGCTGGAGGAGGTCGAGTGAAGAAGGCATCGGTCCGCTCGGTGGAGACCCCCCACGGCGAGGGCCGGCTGCACACGCGACGCGCCACCAGCCCCATGGCGACGCTGCTGCTCAGCCACGGCGCGGGCGGCGGCGTGGACGCCCCCGATCTGCTGGCGCTGGCCGACGCGCTGCCCGCCCAGGGCGTCACCGTCGTGCTGTTCGAGCAGCCCTGGCGTGTCGCGGGCCGCAAGATCGCGACGGCCCCGCCGACCCTCGACACAGCCCTGCGGTGTGCCGCCGACGTGATGCGGGTCCGCACGCCCCTCGTCGTGGGCGGTCGCTCGGCCGGTGCCCGGTCCGCGGCCCGCACGGCGCGGTCGTTGGGCGCCACCGGCTGCCTGGCCCTGTCGTTCCCGCTCCACGCACCGGGGAGGACCGAGCCGACCCGGTTGGGAGAGCTGCAGGCCGTGGGCCTGCCGACGCTCGTGGTGCAGGGGGAGCGCGACCCGATGGGCCGTCCGGAGGAGTTCCCCGGCGACCTCGACGGCCTCGACCTGGTGGTGATCCCCGGGGGCGACCACTCCCTCAAGGTGCCCGCGCGGGGCGAGGTGAGCCAGGACGAGGCGATGGGGATCGTCGTCGAGTCGACCCTGGAGTGGCTGGTGCGTGAGGTCGTCGGGAATCCCCGGCGCGGGTGAGGTGTTGCGCCGGTGTGACTGCAATGACCCTGGATCGGACCACGGCGGTACTGTGGGAGGCGATGACTGAATCGCTCCGGGACGAGATGTCCCCCCCTGCAGAGGTCGCCGTCGAGGACGAGACCGCCGACGAGCGCTCCGTGCGCTTCGAGCGCGACGCACTGCCCTACCTCGACCAGCTCTACGGCGCGGCGATGCGGATGACCCG
Source organism: Nocardioides pinisoli (assembly GCF_024199985.1). Classification (GTDB taxonomy): domain Bacteria; phylum Actinomycetota; class Actinomycetes; order Propionibacteriales; family Nocardioidaceae; genus Nocardioides; species Nocardioides pinisoli. The sequence goes on along the minus strand of NZ_JANARS010000004.1, from coordinate 157,965 downwards.
CAACCCCGCCGACGCCGAGGACCTCGTGCAGGAGACGTTCGCCAAGGCCTACAGCGCCTTCCACCAGTTCAAGCCCGGCACCAACCTCAAGGCCTGGCTCTACCGGATCCTCACCAACACCTACATCAACTCCTACCGCAAGAAGCAGCGGCAGCCGCAGCAGTCGATGTCGGAGGACGTGGAGGACTGGCAGCTCGCCCGGGCGGAGTCGCACTCCTCGACCGGTCTGCGGTCAGCGGAGATGGAGGCGCTCGAGCACCTGCCCGACTCGGAGGTCAAGGACGCCTTGCAGCGCCTGCCCGAGGAGTTCCGCCTGGCGGTCTACCTCGCCGACGTCGAGGGATTTCCCTACAAGGAGATCGCCGAGATCATGGACACGCCGATCGGCACCGTGATGTCGCGGCTGCACCGCGGGCGACGCCAGCTGCGCGACATGCTGGCCGACTACGTGCGGGCCAACGACCTCCTCCCGGCGTCGACCGTGCCCGGTCCGGCAGAGGGGAGCGAGTCGTGAGCAGCCACGAGCACGACATGGCAGAGGGCAAGGACGACTGCGTCGACTACATCGAGCGGATCGTCTACTTCATCGACAACGAGCTCGACCAGGCCGACTGCGCCGTCGTCGAGATGCACCTGCGCGAGTGCGGTCCCTGCCTCGAGCGCCACGACCTGCAGAAGGCCGTCAAGCAGCTCGTGGCCCGCTCCTGCTCGGAGTCGGCTCCGGACTCGCTCCGCGAGCGCGTACGCCTCCAGCTGCGCGAGGTGAAGGTCCAGATCACCGAGGGCAACGCCTGAGGTCGGTCCCACCCGATTAGCCGCCTCCCGGCGGATTTGAGACACTGCTCCGAGCACCGACTCCAGGAGGACCACCATGGGCAAGACCGGACGCAAGCGCCGCGCTCGCAAGAAGAAGGGCGCGAACCACGGCAAGCGCCCCAACGCCTGACGCGCACCCGCGCCGTCAACTCGTAGAAGTCCCCGCTGCGGCGGGGACTTTTGCATGTCCGGACCGTCCTCGGCCGCCGCGGTCGGGCGGGGCGGGTTGCCCACCGACCGCCGAGGACCCGGCTCGGAGAACTGCGGCGGTACGACACCTGGCGCGGCCCGCGGCCGTCGTACGGCCGCAGTTCCTCGCCCGTCCACGGTTGCGCGGCTGGTCGAGCACGTGCCCGGCGACCGCCGAGGACCCGGCTCGGAGAACTGCGGCGGTACGACGCCTGGCGCGGCCCGCGGTCGTCGTACGGCCGCAGTTCCTCGCCCGTCCACGGTTGCGCGGCTGGTCGAGCACGTGCCGAGCGATCCGCCGAGGACCCGGCTCGGAGAACTGCGGCGGTACGACGCCTGGCGCGGCCCGCGCTCGTCGTACGGCCGCAGTTCTTCCTGACCTCGAGGTTGGGCCGCCCGGTGGGTCGGACACGGTCGTGGGCGCGGGCTCGGTCGTCACGCTCGACCTGCCACCGGGCCCCGCGCGAGCTCCGAGCGCTGGTGCCGTCGCGCCGCCCTCGCCGTGCACTCGCCGGGGTGATCAGCCCGTCAGCCGCGACATGAACCGCTCGGCGTCGACCACCACCCGCGTGATCTCGCCGGCGGCGAGCACCTTCCCGCTGGAGGTGTCGCGCGCGCTGACCGTGAAGCGGTGCAGACGCCCGTCCTCGTAGGCGCTGGACGCGCTGACCTCTACCTCGGCGCCGACCGGGCTCGCGGCGAGGTGCTCGACCTGCACCCGTGTGCCGACGCTGGTCGCCCCGTCCGCCAGCACGGGAGCGAGGCAGGCGCAGGTGGCCGCCTCCAGCCAGGCGAGCAGGCGCGGCGTGCCGAGCACCGGGAGGGACCCGCTGCCGACGGCTGCGGCGGTGTCGTCGTCGGTGACGACGTACGTCAGCGTGGCGGGCTCGAGCTGCGGCATGGGCAGGCCTTCCGGGATTCGGGCGGTCGGTGGGGCAACCTGAGGGACGGACACACGTCTACCAGACATGAGCGCGGGGGCCGCAGGGGTGGGGATCGAGACCGAGTCGTCGGTGGACATCACCGAGCTCTACGCCGCCCACCGGCTCTCGCTGGTCCGGCTCGCGGTGCTGCTGGTCGACGACCTCGCCTCGGCGGAGGACGTCGTCCAGGACGCGTTCGCCGCGCTCGCCCGCCGGCCGGACGCGGTCCGGGACCCGTCGAAGGCTCTGGCCTACCTGCGCGTCTCGGTGGTCAACACCGCCCGCTCGGCGCAGCGCAGGCGTCGTACGGCGCGGGCCTACTCGCCACCCCACGACCTGTCCCCACCCTCGCCCGAGGACACCGCGGTGCTGGCGGAGGAGCACCGGGAGGTCATCGAGGCGTTGCAGCGGCTGGCGCCGCGGCAGCGGGAGGTGCTGGTGCTGCGCTACTGGTCGAACCTGTCGGAGGCCGAGATCGCGCGGACGCTCGACATCAGCCAGGGGACCGTGAAGTCCACCGCCAGCCGCGCGCTCGTCGCGCTGGAGCGGGCCATGCAGGCCCCTGCGAGCACGGGGAAGGAGGAGCGATGACGACCACGCCCGAGCGGGAGTCCGACATCGAGCGGCGGCTGCGCGCCGCCCTGTCCGCGCGCGCCGACCTGGTGCAGCCCGAGCGCCTCGCGCCGCTGGCGCCCGTGGTGCCGCTGCGCCCGCGCTGGCGGTCGCCGTGGGTCGTGCTCGCGACCGCGGCGGTCATGCTGCTCGTCCTCGGTGTCGTGCTGCAGGGCCTCGGCCGTGACCCCCGCTCCGACGACGTCGCACCCTCACCCGACGGGCCGCGGGTCGAGCTGCCCGACGACGTGGGCCGCGGCTGGGAGCCCACCACCCTCTCGCGGACCCCGCGTCTCGACCTCGACGGCGACGGGACCGACGAGAAGGTCACCTTCCGCGGGGAGCCGACCGAGGGGTACGACGGCCGGCTGCGGATCGAGACGACGCTGAGCAGCACCGGCGAGGAGGCCTACGGCATCGCGGAGGTGGGGACGACGCTCGACAGCAACGCGCTCGACCCCATCGACGCCGACGGGGACGGCGACCAGGAGCTGGTGCTCTACTTCGACGACGCCTCGGCCGTCGCCGGTGGCGGCCACCCGCTCGTCTTCGACCTGCGTGACGGCCTGTTGGTCCAGGCGGTGCCGCAGGACCCCGACCTGCTCCGGCGCGGCCAGGTGCCGGTGCCGGGCAGCAGGACGGAGCACTACGAGATGGTGCGGATCCACGACTACTGGTTCGAGGACGGCACGCTCTGGTCGAGCAGGTCGGTGAACGCCTATGCGGCGGGCAACATGACCCTGCTGCGACCCGAGACGGTCGTCGTCGACGCGTGGACCTGGACCCTCGACGACGCGGGCGTGCTGCAGCCCGACGACGCCGGCTGCCTGCGCGTCGGCCTCGAGTCGACCCAGCCGTGCGGTGACGACACCGCGGACGAGCTGCCGTACGTCTCCCCGGTGGCCGACGACACGTTCGGCGCGGGCGGGAGCGCCGTGTTCGACGTCGGCTACCGGTTCACCGCGCGCCTCGAGGCGGGCGACCCGGCCACGCTGGTGATCGAGGGCGAGGACGGCCGCACCCTGCGGCACCCGCTGGACGTCACGGATCCTCGGGTCTCGACCACCCAGCCCACGTCGGTGATGTCCGACGGCGCCTCCTTCTACGTCACCTCCGCGGCCGACCCGTCGTACGCCCAGGTGCTGGTGCAGGACGGCGACGTCCTCCGCGCGCTGCGCCCGACCGGCGAGGTCGAGCTGGCCGACGACGACACCACCCGCACGTGGCTGACGAGCAACGGCGCCCTCGTCACGGCGGTCGCGGGGGACGGCGGCACGTGGCGAACCTGGCTCTGGCAGATGGTCTCCGGCACGGAGATGGCGGCTCTCCCGTCGGCCACGGTGTGCTTCGACGACCCCGAGGACCCCGCGACCGTACGCCGGTGCTGAGCCCGGGTCAGAAGGTCTTGCTGAAGGCCAGCAGGTCGACGCCCGGCAGCGGCGACCAGTCCCGCCCCGGCTCGCGGGAGTACCCGAGGCGGGCGTAGACCCGGTGGGCGGCCGCCATCGTCGCCAGCGACGACAACGCCATGCCGGTGGCCCCGTCCTCCCGGGCGCGCTCCTCGCACAGCCGCGCCAGGGCGGTCCCGGCGCCGGTGCCCTGCGCGACCGGGTGGACCGCCAGCATCCGGAACTCGCCCTCGTCGTCACGACCGATCTCGCGCCACCGTGACCCGGGCGGGCAGTAGGTCACGTTGCCGACGACACGCGCGCCGTCGACGGCCACCCACACCTCCGCCTGGGCGTCGCGTGTCGCGACGTCGTGCAACCGCTCGCGGTAGTCGTCCTCGGCGCCGGTGAGGAACGGCTCGTAGGCCGCCACGCAGACGTCGCCGGCCGCCGCGTAGTCCTCGGCCCGGATCCGGCGCAGCTCCACGGGACGGTCCTCAGATGCCGAACGTGCTGCGGGGGTAGGCCGCCTCGACGTCGGTGATCACGTTGACGAGGTAGGGGACACCCGAGGCGTAGGCCCGGTCGAGCGCCGGACCGATCTGCTTGGGGTCGGTGACGGTCTCGCCGGCACCGCCGAGTGCCTTGACGACGTCGTCGTAGGGGGTGCGCTGGGCGAGGTCGGCCGCGACGTCGTAGCCGTAGAGCATCTGCATCGGGCCCTTCTCCAGGCCCCACGCGGAGTTGTTGCCCATCACCATCACGACGGGCAGGTCGTGGCGCACGAGCGTGTCGACGTCCATCAGCGAGAAGCCGGCCGCCCCGTCGCCGAGCAGGAGGGTGACCTGGGCGCTGGGTCGCGCGATGCGGGCGGCGATGGCCGCGCCGAGGCCGGCGCCGAGGCAGCCGTAGGGCCCGGGGTCGAGCCAGCCGCCGGGCCGCTGCGGCTCGACGTACTTGCCGGCGAAGGAGACGAAGTCGCCGCCGTCGCCGATCACGACCGAGTCGTCCTCGAGCCGGGGCACCAGCTCGCCGTAGATGCGGGCGGGGTGGATCGGGTCGGCCTCGGCCGTGAGGAGCTGGGCGTCGCGCGCGGCGGCGGCCCTCACCTGGTCGCGCAGCTGGTCGGCCCACGCCTGCCAGTCGGGCCTGGTGCCGCGCTCGACCGCCTTCTGGAGGTCGTCGAGGACGGTGGTGAGGTCGCCCGCGACGGACGCGGCGAGCTCGGCGTGGCCGGAGACCTGGCCGGGGGAGTCGGCGATGTGCACGACCCGGGCGAACTCACCCGTCGGGTTCTTGTCGGGACCGCCGAAGGCGCCGTAGCCCAGCCGGAAGTCGAGCGGGGTGCCGACGACGACCACCAGGTCGGCCCCGGAGAGGGCGGCGCCCCGAGCCTTGGTGACCAGCGAGGGGTGCCCGCCGGGGATGATGCCGCGGCCCATGCCGTTGGTGAGGGTGGGGATGCCGAGGTCGTCGACGAAGCGCAGCGCGGCAGCCTCGGCGTGGTCGGCCCAGACGTCGGTGCCGAGGATCAGCACGGGTCGCTCGGCGCGGGCCAGCAGGCCGGCGATCGCCTCGACGGCGTCGCCGTCGGGCTCGATGGAGATGCCCTCGCCCGAGCCCACGGTGCCGGAGGCCGGGGCGAAGAACTCGTCCATCGGTACGTCGACGAAGACCGGGCCGCGGTGGCTCGACCGGGCCAGGGTGAACGCCTCGTCCATCCCTGCCGCCACCTCGCCGGCCGTCATGAGCGTCCGCGCCGCCTTGGCGACCGGCGCGATGATCGGCGGCTGGTCGAGCTCCTGCAGGGAGCCCGTGCCCCAGCGGTTCTGCGGGGCGCGGCCGCCGACGACGACCATGGGGGAGCCGGCGAACTGGGCCTGGGCGATCGCGCTGATGCCGTTGGTGACGCCGGGACCCGCGGTGAGCACGGCCAGCCCGGGGACCCGGGTGAGCTTGCCGGTCGCCTCGGCGGCGAACGCGGCGGTCTGCTCGTGACGCACGTCGAGCAGCCGCACCGGCGGGCCCTGCCCCTCCTGCTGCGTCTTCACGGCGCCGTCGTACATCGGGAAGACGTGGGCCCCCGACAACGTGAACATGGTCTCCACGCCGTGGGCGCGGGCGACGTGGACGGCCAGCTCGCCGCTGTGGCCGGTGATCTCGCTGCTCTCGCTCATCGCTGCAGGTTAGCGGTTGCCTACTCGCAGGTAGGGAGCGTTGGTCATGCGCAGCGCGTCGATCACGACGAGGAGGAGGTCGGGTCGTACGGCCGGTGGGTCGGCCGCCAGGGACAGCTGCAGGAACAGCGACCGGAGCAGGGCCTGCGGTGCCGCCGTGGCGGCGTAGGGGTCGTCGTCGGCCAGCCCGCTCCCGGCGTAGGGGTTGCCGGCGGCGCCGAGGCGGTGCACCCACGGCTCCAGGACGTCGAGACCGAGGGTGTTGCGGCGCAGGACCTGCATCACGGCGGCAGCGATCCGGTCGGGCTCACCGCACACCAGCGGCTCGTCGGCGGGCTGCTGGAGCACCCGCTCGGCGAGGACGTCGAGCAGGACGGCGTGCTCCGGGCCGGCGAGGTGCGGCGAGCCGGCGAGGGCGCCGATCGTGTCCGCGCCGTGGGCGATCGTGTGCGCCCAGCCCTTGCCGGGGACGAACCCGCGGGTGTCGCGCTCGGTGAGGAACCAGGTGGCGGCGTGGTCGCCCCACTCCATGATCTTGGCCCCCGGCAGGAGGTGCTGCTCGTTGTCGCGCTCCATGCAGGTCGCGAGGATCAGCGAGCTGAAGCTGCGCCGGAAGACGGTGTCGGTGCCGGTCTCGCCGAGGCCGACGGCCAGGCCCGCGACCATGCCGTCGCCGAGGCCGGCGAGGAGGTCGTCGTAGACACCACGCTCGATCCAGGTGGCGAGCGCCGGGAACGCCGTGCCGTCGCGGACCGCGGCGTCGGTCGAGCCGAGCATCGTGGTGAGCTCGGCCGTGAGGTCGTCGAGCGGACGGTCCGAGGGGACCTCGAACCCGGCCTTCTGCACCTGGTCCCAGTAGCCGATCGACATGCGCCCCATCCTGCCAGTGACCTCCGACGCGGCCCTAGTCCGGCCCTGGACCGCCCTCCGCCGGGCCCTAGGCTGGCCGGGTGCCCTCCCTCCACGAGCTCGTGCGAGCCCACACCGACCTCGTCGAGGACGACGTCGCCTGGCTCCAGCTCCTGATGGCGGACTGGCAGATCTTGGCCGACCTGTCCTTCGCCGACCTCGTGCTGTGGCTGCCCGACCGCGAGGGCAGGGGCTACTGGGCGGGCGGGCAGATGCGCCCCACGACCGGCCCGACCGCGCTGGTCGACGACGTCCTCGGGACCTTCATCCCGACCGGGCGCCGGCGGATGCTCGACGAGGCCTACACGACCGGGCGGCTGGTGCGCGAGGGCGACCCGGAGTGGCGCGACGACGTACCGGTGCGGGTGGAGGTGATCCCCGTGCGGCGGGCGGGCCGGGTGATCGCGACGATCGCCCGCAACACCAACCTCCTCGGCGTGCGCACGCCGAGCCGGCTCGAGCTCAGCTATCTCCAGACCGCCGCCGACCTCACCCAGATGATCGCGGCCGGGCACTTCCCGCTCAGCGGGCAGCGCAGCGACCACGCCGACTCGCCCCGGGTCGGTGACGGCTTCGTCCGGCTCGACGTCGCCGGGCGGGTCGTCTACGCGAGCCCCAACGGGCTCTCGGCCTACCGACGGCTCGGGCTGCAGGGCGACCTCGCCGGCCTGGTCCTCACCGACCTGACCCGCGAGCTGGTGCCGGCGCGCTGGCGTCCCGACGAGGAGACGCTGAGCGCGGTGCTGGGTGGCCGCGACGGCCGCGCCACCGAGGTGGGCACCGACGAGGTCACCCTCATCGTGCGCAGCATCCCGCTGCTGCCCCAGGGGGAGCGCAGCGGCGCGCTGCTGCTGGTGCGTGATGTCACCGAGCTGCGCAGCCGCGACCGCGAGCTGGTGACCAAGGACGTCACGATCCGCGAGATCCACCACCGGGTGAAGAACAACCTCCAGACCGTCGCCGCGCTGCTCCGGCTGCAGGCGCGTCGCACCGACGCGGAGGACGCGAAGGCGGCGCTCGAGGAGGCCGTACGCCGGGTCGGCTCGATCGCGATCGTGCACGAGACGCTCAGCCACGCGGTGGAGGAGACCGTCGACTTCGACGAGATCGCCGACCGGCTCGGGTCCATGGTGGTCGACGTCAGCGGCGTCGAGGTGCCCGTGCGGGTGGTGCGGGAGGGCTCCTTCGGCAAGCTGCCCTCGGAGGCGGCCACGCCGCTCGCGATGGTGCTGACCGAGCTGCTGCAGAACGCCGTCGAACACGGCTACGCCGGCGTGCCGGCCGCCACCTCGGGCCGCGTGGCCGTCACCGCCCGCCGCATCGTCGGGCGGCTGCACGTCGTGGTCGAGGACGACGGCCAAGGGCTGCCCGACGACTTCGACCTCGACTCCTCGACCCAGCTCGGGCTGTCGATCGTCCGCACGTTGGTGGAGTCGGAGCTCGGTGGCGTCCTGGAGATCGGCCCCGGGAGCCGGGGCACGCGGGTGCAGGCGGACCTGCCGCTCGAGTGAGCCAGGCGGTCGGGCTCGAGCGGGCGGGCTCAGGCGGTGCGGATCCGCGCCCGGGCGTTGCGGCGCTTGAGCGCGCGACGCTCGTCCTCGCTCAGCCCACCCCAGACACCGTGGTCCTGGCCCGCCTCGAGGGCCCACGCGAGGCACTGCTCGCGCACCTCGCAGCGACGGCACACCTGCTTGGCCTCCTCGATCTGGAGGATCGCGGGACCGGTGTTGCCGATCGGGAAGAACAGCTCAGGGTCCTCGTCGAGGCATGCGGAGCGGCTGCGCCAATCCATGGGATGGGGATTCCCTCTTTCACATCACGTCGGGTTGCTGTTTGCGGACGTTCAGCTGGCCCGGGCGCCTGACAGCGCAGCGACCACACTGACAACATTTGAACGTTCACACAACCCCCGCTGCTGGTCGTGTCCGTCACAACTACTGTTGTCCGGTGACTGTTACGCCCCCGGTGGATCCCCGTGGCCGAGACGATACCGCGCCGCCTCCGCTCGCGGTAGCCGCAGGTTTGGTCGCGGTCGAGGCCTTCCTGCTCCTCGTCCTCGGCGTCCTCGAGCTGGTCAGCCTGCAATCGACCCGGCTCACCATGGGGGTTACCACCACGGTGTTCTTCCTCGCTGCCGCGGCCGGGCTGATGTGGTGCGCCTGGTCGCTGTGGAAGGCGCGCCGCTGGGCGCGCGGGCCGGTCGTGATGGCCCAGCTGATCCAGCTCGGCCTGGCGTGGAACTTCCGAGACGCCCCCACCACGTTCGTCGCGATCGGGCTCGCGGTCGCCGGGCTGGTCGTCATCGCAGGCCTGCTCCACCCCGCGACCACGCGGGTGCTGGAGGAGGAAGCCCCGCACGAGGAGTGACGCGGGCCCGACGGCTCGCCCGGGTCGGTGGGGTCAGTCGGCCTCGAGTGACGTACGCAGCTGGGCGAGCGTGCGCGTCAGCAGCCTGGAGACGTGCATCTGGGAGACCCCGATCTCCTCGGCGATCTGGGACTGGGTCATGTTCTTGAAGAAGCGCAGCAGCAGGATGCGCTTCTCGCGCTCGCCGAGGCCCTCGAGCAGGGGCTTGATCGACTCGCGGACCTCGACGTGCTCGATGTTGGCGTCCTCGACCCCGAGCGAGGCGAGCATGGCGGGCGGGCCGTCATCGTCGTCGTCGGAGGCGTCGAGCGACAGCGTCGCGTAGGCGTGGGAGGACTCGATGCCCTCCATGATCTCCTCGACCGTGCAGCCGATGACCTCGGCCAGCTCGCGGGGGGTGGGGGAGCGGCCCAGCTTCTGGGTGAGCTCGCCGGTGGCGCCGCCGATCTGCATCCGCAGCTCCTGCAGGCGGCGTGGCACCCGGATCGCCCAGCCCTTGTCGCGGAAGTGGCGCTTGATCTCGCCGATCACCGTCGGCGTCGCGTAGGTCGAGAACTCCACGCCGCGGTCGGTCTCGAAGCGGTCGACCGCCTTGATCAGGCCGATGGTGCCGACCTGCACCAAGTCCTCGAACGGCTCCCCGCGGTTGCGGAAGCGGCGGGCGCAGTGCTCGACCAGCGACAGGTGCAGGTGCACCAGGTCGTCGCGTGCGACCGCCCGCTCGGCGCTGCTCGCCTCGTCGTCGTGCAGCACGCCGAACAGCTCGGCGCTGCGCGCCCGCAGGTGCTCGAGGCCGCTGAGTGCGACCTCGTCGTGCACCTCCCGCTCGAGGGCAGCCTCGGCTGCCGTGTGATCCCCCGTGTCCCCCGTGTCTCGGCTCATGTCAGAGCTCGGCACCTGTCATTCCCGCAGCGACCGCCGACGTCACCGTGAAGCGGACGCGGAAGCGTCCACCCTCGGGTCCTGCCGACGCGTCCTGCGCCATCGTGTCGAGCACCTGCCAGGCGAAGCTCTCGGTGTCGAGCGGGGGGGAATCCATCGCCTCGACCTCCAGCTCGACGGTCATCGAGCCGTGGCCGAACCAGAAGCGCGCGACGAGGTCGGTGGTGGGGTCGGCCTCGGGGATGACCAGCGCGCTCGCCTCCCCGATGGCGATGCGCAGGTCCTCGATGTCGTCGATGGTGAAGTCCATGCGCGCAGCGAGCCCGGCCGCCGTGGTCCGGACGATCGTCGCGTAGGCCCCCTCGGCTGGGAGCCGGAGCTCGACGTCGGCGCGAGATGCCCCCGTGTTGTCTGCCATCTGCGTCAGTGTCCCGTCCTCGAGGCCGATGCTCCGCACACCCTAGCCGTCACGATCAGTGGAACCACGGACACACCTGGTCGCGTGTGCGGAGCTCCTCCCGGCGGTGGCGCTCGCGCAGCAGCGGGGCCGCCCTGACGCCGACTCGTGCTCCGGGGACCGGTTGGGGCGCCGCGGTCGCACCGTCGACCGGCGTCAGCGGTTCGAGCTCGACGACGGCGCCGTAGACCCCGTGGCCCTCGTCCTCCAGCGACACCGCACCGAGGTGCCGGAGCATCGCCACCGAGGCCGGGTTGTCCTGGAGGACCTCGGTGACGATCCGCTCGACGCCCAACGGGCGCTGCCGCGACAGCACCTCGAGCAGCACCGTCGCGACGCCGCGGCCCTGCCACTCGTCCTTGACGGTGACGGCGAGGTCCGCCGCGTCGGTGACGTCGGCGTAGCGGACCATCCGGGCCAGGGCGATGGGGTCGTAGACGTCGGGGCGCGTCTCCGCGCAGAGCACGAGGGCCACGTGGTCGACGCCGTCGACGTCGTCGACGAGGTGCTCCAGCATCGCGTCGCTCAGGTGCCGGACCGGTGCGAGGAAGCGCCGGCGCTGCGACTCGGGGGAGAGGGTCTCGAACTCCTCCGCCAGGGTGGCCCGGTCGGTGCGCTCCAGGGGCACGACGAAGGCGTCCGTGCCGTCACGCAGCCTGACCTGCTCGATCATCGACACCTCCCGTCCGCTGAGCCGGAGCCTAGCCAGAAGGGTGGCCCCGGCGGTCCCGAACGAGACGAACGCCGCACCGACCCGGAGGTCGGTGCGGCGTCGGAGCGAGCGGGCGTCAGGCCTTCTTCCGCGGTCGCGACCTCGCAGGCTCGGTCGCGCTTGATGACTCGAAGGCCTTCACCGGGCTCAGGCATTCTTCCGCGGTCACGACCTCGCAGGCTCGGTCGCGCTTGATGACTCGAAGGCCTTCGCTTCGCTCAGGCCTTCTTCGTCTCCCAGAAGATCTCGGCGATCTCGTCGATCTTGGCGAGCAGCTCGTCGGCCTTGCCGGCGTCGAGCTCACCCTTGGTGCCGGAGGCGCCGGCCAGCTTGGTCGCCTCGTTGACCAGCGTGTGGAGCTGGGGGTACTTCTCGAAGTGCGGGGGCTTGAAGTAGTCGGTCCACAGCACCCACAGGTGGTGCTTGACGAGCTCCGAGCGCTGCTCCTTGATGAGGATGGCGCGGGTGCGGAAGTCGGGGTCGTCGTTGTCGGCGACCTTGGCGATGATCGCCTTGATGGACTCGGCCTCGATGCGCGCCTGGGCGGGGTCGTAGACGCCGCAGGGCAGGTCGCAGTGGGCGGAGACCTCGACGGTCGGGGCAAGCAGGTGGCGAAGCATCGTGTTCCTCTCGATCGGGGGAATGTGCACTCGGCTGCGACACTACTCCGCGTGGAGAGGCGTCGGCAGCGGGGTCCCGCCCCTCGGGGTGGACGCTCCGGGCCCCCGTTCGGGACGGCCGTGGTCCGTGGCCGGTCGATGCTCCCGGCGCTCCGCGACGGTGACCTGCTGCTGGTCCGCTATGGCGCCTCGCCCCGGCCCGGTGACCTGGTCGTCGCCCGGTTCGCCGACGGGACCCTCGCGGTCAAGCGGGCGGTCGAGGAGCGTCGTACGCGCTCCGGCGCAGCCGGCTGGTGGCTGCTGAGCGACAACCCCGACGAGGGCGTCGACTCGCGCCACCGCGGGCCGGTGCCGGAGGCTGACGTGCTGGCCGTCGTCCGGCTGCGGGTGTGGCCTTTCCCACGCGTGGGACGGCGGCTCCCGCGACCCTGACCTGTGCCAGTATCCCGGGCATGGCCTCGCACCCGCACGCCGGCGACCCCGTCTTCGACCTGCACCTCGGCGGCAAGATGGAGATCGTCTCGACGGCGGCGCTGACCGGCCCCGAGGAGCTCTCGCTCGCCTACACGCCCGGCGTCGCGCGGGTGTGCGAGGCCATCGCCGCCGACCCCTCGATGACCCAGCACTACACGTGGGTGCCCAACACGGTCGCCGTCGTCACCGACGGCACCGCGGTCCTCGGCCTGGGCGACATCGGCCCGGCCGCCGCCATGCCGGTGATGGAGGGCAAGGCGGTGCTCTTCAAGCAGTTCGGCGGGGTCGACGCCGTGCCGATCTGCCTCGACACGACCGACGTCGACGAGATCATCGAGACCGTCGTCCGCCTGGCGCCGAGCTTCGGCGGCATCAACCTGGAGGACATCTCCGCCCCGCGCTGCTTCGAGATCGAGGCCCGGCTCAAGGAGCGCCTCGACATCCCGGTCTTCCACGACGACCAGCACGGCACCGCCGTCGTCGCGCTGGCCGCGCTGACCAACGCCCTCCGGCTGACCGGACGCGACGCCGCCACGGCGCGCGTGGTCGTGCAGGGCGCCGGTGCCGCCGGCGTCGCCGTGGCGCGGATCCTGCTCCAGGCCGGGGTGCGTGACATCGCGGTGCTCGACCGGCAGGGGGTCCTCACCTCGACGCGCTCGGACCTCACCGCGGTGAAGGCCGCCCTCGCCCGCGACACGGCCGACCACTTCGGCCGCAGCGGCACGCTCGCCGACATGATGGCGGGCGCCGACGTCTACATCGGCGTCTCGGGCGGACAGGTGCCCGAGGAGATCGTGGCCTCCATGGCCGACGACGCGATCATCTTCGGCCTGGCCAACCCGACGCCCGAGGTGCACCCCGACCTGGCGCACAAGTACGCCCGGGTGGTCGCCACCGGCCGCTCCGACTTCCCCAACCAGATCAACAACGTGCTGGCCTTCCCCGGCATCTTCCGCGGGGCGTTCGACGTCCACGCCACCGCGATCACCGAGGGCATGAAGGTCGCGGCCGCGACCGCCCTCGCCGAGCTCGTCGGCGCCGACCTGCGCGAGGACCTCGTCATCCCGTCTCCCTTCGACCCGCGGGTGCCGGGGGCGGTGCGCTCGGCGGTGGCCGACGCCGCTCGTCGCGACGGGGTCGCCCGGCGCTGACAGCGCCGATCTACCCCAACGGGTCGACGCGGGCCGGGGCGCCGCGGAGGTAGCGTCGCAGGCAGTCCTGGTGACGTGCTGCGGGAGGCTCCGTGGGGACCGTGCTGCGCATCGTCGTGGGTGGCCTGCTCGTCGCCCACGGCCCGGTGCACCTGATGTGGTTCGTCTCGTCGAAGGACGCTGCCTGGCCGTTCCACCTCGACCGGTCGTGGCTGCTTCCCGAGCAGGCACGCCGGCCGGTGGGGATCGTCCTCGTCGCCGTTGTCGTCGCCGCGTTCGCCCTCCTCGGGCTCGCCGTCTGGGGCGTCCCGCTCCTGGCGCCGATGTGGGCCGGCCTGGCCGTCGTGGGTGCCGTCGCCTCGCTCGCGGTGCTCGTCGTCTACTGGGACCGCCAGCTGGTGTGGGGGATCGTGATCGACGTGGCGATCCTGGTGGTGGCGCTTGCGGCGACCGGGATGGACCGACGCCCTGGACTGACGCGGGCGCGACGCCCACCGGCGCCGCCCGGGGCGTCAGAAGCCGATCGACGGCTCCGGCGCGACCGCGGTGCGCATCGCCCGCGCCAGGTCGGCGTACGCACCGGGGCGGCGCTCCTGCACGAGCCCGGCCCGGAGCAGCCCGCCGATGCCGTGGCCGAGGTAGCCGGCACCGAGGACGGCCACGTCGAGGGCGAGGTCGGCCCCGGCGTCGGTGCGCGTGGCCGAGCCGGCCGCGGACGAGGCCGTCAGCCGCCAGCGGCCGGCGTTCCAGGGGGCGTAGCGGTCGGCGACCTCGACGACGACGTCGCAGTCGGCCTCGTAGGACCGCAGCGGCCAGGCCGCCTCGAGGTCTACGAGGCGCACCCAGGTGCTGTCCCAGGTCTGGAGGCTGCCGGTGCTGCGCGGGCCGCCGATCCACGCGAGGAGCGGGTCGTCGAGGCCGACGTTCTCCAGCTTGGTCGTGCCCATCAGGTCGACGTCGACGACGCGGCGGGCGAGGGCGAGCCGGGCGGCGGGGTCGCCGCACAGGGTGCCGACGACCACGGTGCCCGACGGCCGGGCGTTGTCCCACTTGTGCTCCCGGCGCAGGCCGGTGAAGCCGACGTCCCGGCCGTCACGGCGGGCGAAGAGGACGCGGCGCCGCTCCTTGTCGCGCAGCTGCTCGGGTGGCTCGTGAGCCAGGAGCGAGAAGAAGTCGGGGGAGCCGACGATGGTGCCCGGGAAGTCGGGCGCCACGGCCAGCTGGCAGGCGCGCATCCGCTCGGTCACCCCGGGAGCCGCCATGTCCACGAGGTGCGTCGTGGTCCCGGCGAGGTCGTCCTCGAGGTGGGGCGCGGTGAACGTCGTACCGCGGCCGAGGTCGACCTGGTGCGTCAGCACCGCGCTGCCGTAGCCGAAGCGTCCGTAGATGGCGGCCTCGCTCGCGTGGAGGGCCGACACGGCGGTGCCGGCCGCTCGGGTGCGGGCCAGGTGGTCGGTCATCATCGCGGCGAGCACGCCCCGGCGCCGGGCGTCGGGGTGCACGCCGACCCAGGTGAGGCCGGCGATCGGTACGACGGAGCCGCCGGGCAACGACATCTCCATCGGGCGCACGCCGTAGATCCCGCTGTGCAGGTCGTCGGGGCCGTCGGGCAGGTCGACGACGAACCGCTGGTCCTGCGGGAGTCCCAGGCGCAGCTGCTCCGCGTCAGAGTCGGTGACCTCGCCGAACCAGACGAGCTGATCGGTGGCCAGGTACTTCGCTGCGTCCTCCGAGGGACGTACGTCGATGCTCATCCGGCAACCCAAACGTGGCGGTGGGGCACCCGCAACCGGATATCCCTCCGCTACGACAGCCCGGTCGCGCGGGCGCCGGACTCCATCAGGTGCTTCAGGCTCACCCAGTTGCGGCGCTCCCAGCGCGGTCCGACGAGCCGCAGCAGCGGCGTCAGCGCGCGCCACCGGCCGACGAGCTCCATCTCCCAGTCCCACGAGAGGAGCGTCGCGTCACCCCTCTCCTCGAACCGCAGGACGCCGTCGACCTGCATGAACGACGACGTCACGGCGTTGTGCAGCAGATGTGGTCGGTCGTGCTCGAGGATCGTCATGGCCATCCGGCCACGGGCGCCCGTGCCGCTCGGCTCGACGACGAACCGGCTGCCCGCGCCGATGGGCTCGTGGCCCTCCAGGCTGGCTCGCGCGATCCGGGGGTTGTAGCGCGGCTCGTTGCGCTCGTCGGCGACCATGTCGAACACGGCCTCGACCGGGGCCGCGATGGTCACGTGACCGGTGATCCGTGGCACCTGACGGCTCCCTCCACGCGCGACGGCTCGACACTCCCATCGTGACGACCACGCCGCGGGAGCGGCAGGGCCGTTGGACCCCGGGCCGGGACGCCTCGCCCACTCGCTAGGGTCGGAGGATGTTCGCCGTCTACGCCGAGTCCTTCTCCTCCGACGATCCCCTGAACGGCCTGGTGGTGGGGGAGCGGCCCGCTCCCGAAGCGCCGGACGGGTGGGCGACCGTGACCGTCAAGGCTTCCAGCCTCAACCACCACGACCTGTGGTCGCTGCGAGGCGTCGGGCTGCGCGAGGAGTCGCTGCCGATGATCCTCGGCTGCGACGCCGCCGGCGTCGACGAGGACGGCAACGAGGTCGTCGTCCACGGCGTCATCGGCGACCCCGGGTGGACCGGTGACGAGGCGGACGACCCGGGCCGGTCGCTGCTCTCCGAGCGCCACCAGGGCACCTTCGCCGACCAGGTCGTCGTGCCGCGCCGCAACCTCGTGCCCAAGCCGGCCTCGCTCTCCTTCGAGGAGGCGGCCTGCCTGCCCACCGCGTGGTTGACGGCCTACCGGATGCTCTTCGTCCAGGGTGGCTGCAAGCCCGGCGAGACGGTGCTCGTGCAGGGCGCGGGCGGCGGCGTCGCCACCGCGCTCATCACCCTGGGTCGCGCCGCCGGCCTGACGATCCTGGCCACCAGCCGCGACGAGGCCAAGCGTGAGCGGGCCCGCGAGATCGGCGCCCACGAGGTCTTCGAGTCCGGCACCCGCCTGCCGGTGAAGGTCGACGCCGTCATGGAGACCGTCGGCAAGGCCACCTGGAGCCACTCGGTGCGCTCGCTGCGCCCGGGCGGTCGCATCGTCATCAGCGGGACGACCTCGGGGCCCGACGTCGACGACGCCGGCCTCACCCGCATCTTCTTCACCCAGCTGTCCGTGATCGGCTCGACCATGGGCACGCGCAAGGAGCTCGACCTGCTGGTGCGCTTCCTCGACGCGACCGGCGCCCGGCCGCTGGTCGACCGGGCCATCCCGATGGAGCAGGCCCGCGACGGCTTCGCCGCGATGGCGGAGGGTGACGTCTTCGGCAAGATCGTCTTCACCCGATGACGCGCACGCACGTGCTCACCGGTGCCGGGTCGGGCATCGGGCTGGCCCTGGCCCGCCGCCTCGCCGATCGCGGCGACGAGCTCGTCCTGCTCGCGCGCAGCGACGCCCGCGCGGCCGAGCTGGCGCAGACCTTCCCCCGCGCGCAGCTCCTGGTCGCCGACCTGGCCGACCCCGGCACCCTCAACGGCATCGGCCGCCAGGTCGACGGCGGGGTGGACACGCTGCTGCACGTGGCCGGGGTCGTCGACCTCGCCCCGGTGGAGCGGCTGCGGCTCGCGGACTGGGAGGAGCAGATCGCGGTCAACCTCACCGCACCGGCGGTGCTCACCCGAGAGCTCCTTCCCCACGTGCGGGCCACGCGCGGCACCGTGGTGTTCGTGAACTCGTCCGCCGGGCTCTCGGCGAGCGCCGAGTGGTCGGCGTACGCCGCGTCGAAGTTCGGCCTGCGGGCCCTCGCCGACGCGCTGCGGGCCGAGGAGGTCGACCACGGCGTCCGGGTGAGCACCGTCTACCCCAGCCGCACCGCGACCCCGATGCAGGAGAAGGTGCACGAGCAGGAGGGCAGGACCTACGACTCCTCGCGCTGGATCAGCCCCGACACGGTCGTCGACACGATCCTGCACGTCGTCGACCTGCCCCGGGACGCCACGATCCCGGACGTCACCGTCCGCCCGGTGGTCCCGCGCACCAGCTGACCCCGGGGCTCAGCCGGTGGGGTCCTCGAGGACGAAGACCCGGACCCGTCGGCTGCTGCCGATCCGCTGTCGGTAGCGGGCGTAGCCGGGGTAGAAGCGCGCGGCCAGCGCGAACACCTCGTCGGCCTCGGCCGGCGTCGCCACCCGGGCGGTCACCTGGCGCGTCGTGCCGCGGTAGGTGACCACCGCCCGAGGGTCCGCCTCCAGGTTGAGCGCCCACGCCGGGGTGGTCGCCTGCCCGAAGTTGGTGCCGATCAGCGCCAGCCCGCCGTCGTACGGCGTCGCGATCAGGTGGCTCGTGCGGCGCTGGCCCGACCTGCGGCCGGTCGTGGTGACGTCGAGGACCGCGAGGCCGGCCAGCAGGCTGGGTGCGCTGTGGCGGCCCCTCGTCAGACGGCCCACGACGTCGTCGACGTGGCGCAGGACGCGGGAGAACACCCAGCCGCCCGCGCGGGTGCCCGCGCCCCACCGGAACACCCGGTGCAGGGGGCTGCCCGTGGCGTGCGAGTAGCCGAGGTCGGCGGCCAGGTCGCGCTCCATCGGAGGAGCGTAGGCCTCGTGCCCGCCAGGCGTCGATCAGTCCTCGGGGTCGTCGAGCCGCGCGAGCCAGGTGGCCAGCCGCTCGATCGGCACCTCGAAGTCGGGGTGGGCGTCGACGAAGGCCTGCAGCTGCTCGGCGAGCCACGCCAGGGTGACCTCCTCGTCACCCCGGCGCCGCTCGAGCTCCTCGATCCCGCGATCGGTGAAGTACACCGCTGCTCCCCAGGTCCCGGCTCAGTAGTCGTGGCCGGCGGAGCGCGGCGACTCGAAGGCCGCGTCGAGCAGCGTCTTCTGCTCCTCGACGTGGCGCTTCACCGTGCCCACCGACGGCGACGCGGACGCCGGACGGGTGATCGGCTCGACGGTGAGGTCGAGCTGGGGCCACACGTTGAGCTGGTAGTGCGGCCACGGGCCCATGTTGCGCGGCTCGTCCTGCACCCACCGGACGGCCTTGAGGTTGGGGTACTTCGCGACCTCGGCCTTGATCTCCTCGACGGGGTTGGGGTAGAGCCGCTCGATGCGACCGATGGCGAACTGGTCGCCGTTGTCGCGCTTGGAGCGCTCGACCATCAGGTCCCAGGTCACCCGGCCCGAGCACATGATGAGCGTCTCCACCTTGTCGCGGTCGGCGGCGTCGTCGCCGATGAACGCGCGGAAGGTCGTGTCGCCGACGAAGTCGGCCGGCTGCGAGGCCGCCTCCTTGCGCTTGAGCATCGACTTGGGCGTGAAGACGATCAGCGGACGGTGCTCCTCGCCGAGGGAGTGGCGACGCAGCAGGTGGAAGTAGGACGCGGGCGTCGACGGCTGCGCGACGACCATGGCGTCCTCGGCCGACATCGTCAGGAAGCGCTCGATGCGCGCCGACGAGTGGTCGGGGCCCTGGCCCTCGTAGCCGTGGGGGAGGAGCAGGACGACGCCCGACTGCTGGCGCCACTTGGTCTCGCCGGCGGAGATGAACTCGTCGATCACGGTCTGGGCGCCGTTGACGAAGTCGCCGAACTGCGCCTCCCACAGCACCAGTGCCTCGGGCCGCGCCACGGAGTAGCCGTACTCGAAGCCGAGGGCGGCGTACTCGGAGAGCAGCGAGTCGTAGACGTGGAACTTCGCCTGGTCCTCGGTGAGGTTGGTCAGCGGGGTCCACTCGTCAGCGTTGGTGCGGTCGATGATCGTCGCGAACCGCTGCACGAACGTGCCACGGCGCGAGTCCTGGCCGGCCAGGCGCACCGGACGGCCGTCCATGAGCAGCGAGCCGAAGGCGAGGATCTCGCCGGTGCCCCAGTCGATGGGGCCGTCGGTGATCGCGGCGGCGCGCCGCTGCAGCTGCGGCATGACCTTGGGGTGGACGGTGAAGCCCTCCGGCGGGGTGACGTAGCTGTCGGAGATCCGCTTGAGGACCTCCGGCGTGACGGCCGTGGAGAAGTCGCCGGCCGGCTTGTCGGGGTAGTCCGGGACGGTCGTCCACTCGGTGGGCGCCTCGGAGCTGGCCTCCCGCACCTCCGTGAAGACCCGCTCGAGCTGCTGCTGGTAGTCCTTGAGGACCTGCTCGGCCTCCTCGATCGTGATGTCGCCGCGACCGATGAGCGACTCGGTGTAGAGCTTGCGGACCGATCGCTTCTGCTCGATGAGGTCGTACATCAGCGGCTGGGTGTAGGACGGGTCGTCACCCTCGTTGTGGCCGCGACGGCGGTAGCAGACGAGGTCGATGACGACGTCCTTGTTGAACGCCTGGCGGTAGTCGAAGGCGAGCCGGGCGACGCGGATGCACGCCTCCGGGTCGTCGCCGTTGACATGGAAGATCGGGGCCTGCACCATCCGCGCCACGTCGGTGGCGTAGAGGGACGAGCGCGACGAGCCGGGAGCCGTCGTGAAGCCGACCTGGTTGTTGATGACCAGGTGGACGGTGCCGCCGGTGCGGTAGCCGCGCAGCTGCGACAGGTTGAGGGTCTCGGCCACCACGCCCTGCCCGGCGAACGCGGCGTCGCCGTGGACGAGGAGGGGGAGGACCGGGAACTTCTCGCCCTGGTCGAGGATGTCCTGCTTGGCGCGGGCGATGCCCTCGAGGACCGGGTTGACCGCCTCGAGGTGCGAGGGGTTGGCCGCGACGGAGACCTTGATCTTGTCGCCCGACCCGGCGACGAACTCGCCCTCCGCGCCGAGGTGGTACTTCACGTCTCCGGAGCCCTGGACCGTGCGCGGGTCGATGTTGCCCTCGAACTCGCGGAAGATCTGGCTGTACTTCTTGCCCACGATGTTGGCGAGCATGTTGAGCCGGCCGCGGTGGGCCATGCCGATGCACACCTCGTCGAGGCCGGTCTCGGCGGCTGCCTCGCAGATCTCGTCGACCAGCGGGATCGTGGTCTCGCCACCCTCGAGGCTGAAGCGCTTCTGCCCGACGAACTTGGTCTGCAGGAAGGTCTCGAACGCCTCGGCCTGGTTGAGCTTGAGCAGGATGCGCAGCTGCTCCTCGCGGGGCGGCTTCACGTGCGGCTGCTCGACGCGCTCCTGGATCCACTTGCGCTGCTCGGGGTCCATGATGTGCATGTACTCGATGCCGGTGGTGCGGCAGTAGGAGTCGCGCAGGATGCCGAGGATGTTGCGCAGCTTCATGAAGCGCCGGCCCTCGCCGCCGAAGGACCCGGTCGCGAACTCGCGGTCGAGGTCCCACAGGGTGAGGCCGTGCGACTCCACCTCCAGGTCGGGGTGGCTGCGCTGGCGGTACTCCAGTGGGTCGGTGTCGGCCATGAGGTGGCCGCGGACCCGGTAGGCGTGGATCAGCTCGAGGATCCGGGCCTGCTTGACGATGTCGTCGTCGTGGCTCGCGACCACGTCGCGCGCCCAGCGGATCGGCTCGTAGGGGATCCGCAGCGAGCGGAAGATCTCGTCGTAGAAGTCGTTCTCGCCGAGCAGCAGGCCGTGCACGCGCTTGAGGAACTCGCCCGACTGCGCACCCTGGATGACGCGGTGGTCGTAGGTCGAGGTGAGCGTCATCGCCTTGCTGATGGCGTTGCGGTTGATCGCCTCCTCGGACGCGCCCTGCCACTCCGGCGGGTACTCCATCGCGCCGACGCCGATGATCGCGCCCTGCCCGGCCATCAGCCGCGGCACCGAGTGGACCGTGCCGATGCCGCCCGGGTTGGTCAGCGACATGGTGGTGCCCTGGAAGTCCGCGACGGTCAGCTTGCCGTCGCGCGCCTTGCGGACCATGTCCTCGTAGGCGGTCCAGAAGGCGGCGAAGTCCATCGCCTCGGCGCCCTTGATGTTGGGGACCAGCAGCTGGCGGGTGCCGTCCGGCTTCTGCATGTCGATCGCGAGGCCGAGGTTGATGTGGGCCGGGGTGATCAGGTTGGGCTTGCCGTCACGGACCTCGTAGCCGACGTTCATCTCCGGCATCGAGCGCAGCGCCTTGACCAGGGCGTAGCCGATGATGTGGGTGAACGACACCTTGCCGCCACGGGCGCGGGCGAGGTGGTTGTTGATGACCGTGCGGTTGTCCCACAGCAGCTTCACCGGGACCGAGCGCACCGATGTGGCGGTCGGGACCGACAGCGACGCATCCATGTTGGCGGCCGTGCGGGCCGGGGCACCGCGCAGCACGGTGTAGGTCGGCTCGTCGCTGACCGGAGCCGGAGCCGCGGGCTTGGGGTCCTTGGCGACGGGGGCGCTGGAGCCCTTCGCCGGCTCGTCGGCGGCGGCCTTCGGGCGCGGCGTGGAGGTCGGCGCCTTGGCCGCCGGCTTCTCGGCCGACTTCTGGGCCGGCTTGTCGGCCGACTTCGCGGGAGCAGCCGCCTGCTCGGGAGCGGCGGCCTGCCTGGCGGGTGCCTTGGCGGGAGCCTGCGAGGTCGCCGGAGCGACGGACCGGGTCGTGGTCTGGGACTGGCTCTGGGACTTGGTCTTCTGCGCCGCCGGGGCCGCGGAGGCGCTCCCGTTGCCGAAGTAGGACGCCCACTCCGGCCCCACGCTCGCGGGATCCTTGTCGTACTGCTCCTTCATCTCCTCCACGAGCCACTCGTTGGCTCCCAGGTCAGATGACGGTGCAACCGAGGACTGGTTGCCGGACTGCCCGTTCGGGGACTGCGCCACGCTTGTTTCGCCTCTTCCAGATGTGATCGCGCGAGGATTGACCAAGTCGACGACAAGGCTAGTCGCACACGCACGCAAATGCAGGGCCGGGTTCGACTGGTGAGGCATGGTGTCGACCACACCAGTAGTCACCCCCAGCTCATCCGTTGGTCATCACCTTCTCGGGACCGCCGTCGTCCGCTCGATCCGCCTGGAGCTCCTCATGCCCCGCCCCTCACCAGGCCGCGTCCGCCACGCCCACCGCACCCCCCGCGGCTCCCGCCTCGCGGGACTCGCGCTCGTCCTGCTCGTGCCGCTCGCCTCCGCCTGCCAGTCCGGCGCCGAGCCGTCGGCATCGCCGGAGCGGCTCAGCCGGTCCGACGCGCGGGCCACCCTGGCCTCGCACCCCGGGTCGACGAAGGTCGGCATCCACCGGGTCCACGGCCGGCTGCCGGTCGCCCGGCGCAAGGCCGTGCGCGCCCAGGTCGGAGCCGTAGTCGACCGCTGGTGGGAGGCGGCCTACCTCGGCGGCTCCTACCCGCGCGGCAGCTTCCCCTCCGCGTTCCCCGGCTTCACCGACGCCGCCGAGGAGCGCGCCCGCGCCGACAAGGCGCTGCTGACCAACCAGGTCGCCGGTCCGCGCATCGAGTCCGTGGCGCCACACAGGCGCACGGTCACCCTCGACATCCTGGCCACGGGCCGACGGGCGCGCGCCGTGACCGCGCGGTTCGTCCTGCGCTTCGACACCACCGGCCAGAAGACGGGCACGACCACCGTGCGCGGACGGCTCTTCCTCACCCGCAAGAGGGGTGCGTGGCGCGTCTTCGGCTACGACGTCGCGAAGGGAGCCCGGTGATGGGACGGAGCACGAGGCTGGTGCGGACGGTCGCCCTCGCGGCGGTCCTGGCGGTGACGGCGTTCGTCGTACCGACGTCGGCGATGCAGCCGACCGAGGTCAACCTGGTGAAGATCCGGCACGCGCAGGGCGTGGCCACCGGTGGCGAGGACGTGGTGTGGATCCTCGGCGTCGGGTCGGACGCCCGGCCGGGCCAGGTGATGACCCGGTCGCGGGGCGACGCCCTGCAGCTGGTGGGCATCAACACCCGCACGGGCGCGGCCACCGCGATCGGCGTCCCCCGCGACTCCTGGGTCACGATCCCCGGCCACGGGCGGGAGAAGATCAACTCGGCGCTCTACTTCGCCGGCCCGCGCGGGATGGCCGGTGCGATGCACAACCTCGTCGGCATCGAGCCCGACTACGTGGTGGTCACCCGGTTCCCGTTCTTCGAGGACATGATCGACGACATCGGCGGCATCACCGTCACCAACCCGCGCCGCTTCGCCGACCCCAACCTCAAGAAGGAGGGCTTCGCCAAGGGGCGCATCCGTCTCGGGGGCTACGACGCGATGGCGTTCTCGCGGGTCCGCTACGACCTGCCGGGCGGCGACTTCGACCGCTCGGCCAACCAGCAGCGCACGCTCCGCGGCATCCACGCCCGGATCCGATCGCAGGCCGACGTGGCGGGCTTCATCGAGCGCGGCGTCATGACGGTGATGGCCCACACCGACACCAACGCCTCGCCGGCCGAGCTCTTCGAGATCGCCCAGGCCGTCGCGCAGGTCGATCCGCGGAGGATCACGACGTGCGTCGTGCGCGGGCGGATCGGGTTCGTGGGTGCCGCCAGCGTGGTCTTCCCCGACGTGGCGCAGGCGCGGCGCCTGGGTCGCGAGGCCCGCCGCGACGCGACGCTGCGCGGCTGCTGACCGGGCCCGTGCCCGCGTGGACGGGTGCGCCACGCGGGCAGCGGGACCGAGAGGTCAGGAGTCGTAGATGCGCCCCGCGGTGCGGGCCAGGTCGATGACGACAGCCTCGGAGTAGAGCTTGATCCGCAGCGCGATCACCTGCGACCCGCGATAGCCGGTGTCGACGAGCTGGCGCTGGATCTCGCCGACGCCGTTGGGCAGCTCCACCACCTCGCCGGGCGCCGGCACCGCGACCTGCTGTCCGGCGACGGTGATGGACCCGACGCCGGTCGAGATCTTGGAGCCGACCCGCTTGCCGGGCTTCTGGCGCATCGCTGCGCGCGAGCTGACGTCGGTGATGACCAGCTGGGCGGTGGGGATCGACACCGACCGGATGGCGGTGCGCGACCAGCCCTTGGCGACCTTGCCGCGCTTGGCGCCGGCCTTCGCGCGGAACTGGTCGCCGTTGACCTGGTAGGTCACGCCGTCGAGCTGGACCGGGACCGGGACGAGCTGCGTGGCGTGCGGGACCTGGTAGGTCTGCGTCCGGCCGCGGGTGCCCTGGCAGGGGAGCGCCTTGTGCTGCACGTTGCCGAACCGCAGGGCGCCCTGCAGCGCCTGGTAGTCCATCGCGGTGCCGCCGGAGCGGAAGACGCCGACCGGGGCCGGCCCGCCCATCCGGACGCGCGCGGTGCCGAGCTCCACGAGCTGGCGGCGGTCGCCCGCGGTGACCTCGATCCGAAGGGCCGAGGCCTGGGACTGGGCGTTGTGGCTGTTGGCTCGGCCGTTCTCGTAGCCCAGGGCGATGGTGCCGAGGCCGGGGATGACGATGGGCTTGGTCACGTCGCTGAGCACCTGGAACACCTGCTGCGCGGCCTGCTGGGTCCCGGTGAAGACCGTGTCGGTGACCTGGTCGAGCGGGGCGAGGAGCTGCTGGAGCTCGGGCGGCAGCTGCTCCACGACGGTGTTGTCGAGCAGCTCGAGCGAGATGCTGGCGAAGGTGAACCCTTCGTCGTGACCGTAGCCCCGCGGGGTGTGGAAGGCGTGGGCCGTCGTCTGCAGACCCTTGATGACCAGGCGGGGCGTGGTCAGTGGGCCGACGGTGCCGCCGATGCTGATGTCGCCGATGGTGTTGGTGCCGCGGACGCCGTGCGTCTCGCCGTCGACGTACGTCTCGGTGCGGCTCGCGCTGGCCGAGACCTGGATGAGCGGGTTGTCGGGGACCGACACGGCGCTCTGCTGCTCGACCACCTTGCCGGCCGACCGGGTGCAGAGCTGTTGCGCGTGGGCGTCCTTGAGGTTGAGCGCCTCGACGCTGTCGGTCACCAGCTTCACGCCGTAGACGTCACCGCGGTAGCCGAATCCGGTGAGCTGGTCCGCCCGCGCTGCCCGGGCGTCGGCGCCACCACCGGCCTCCGCGGGCGCGGCGCCGGTGGACAGCACGAGCGCGGCGCTCAGGCCGAGGCTGACGACGGCGGCGAGCCGTCGCTGGGTCTTCTCCATGTCCCCTCCCAGGGTCGACGGGAGCGACGCCCGGCCGTCCGAGTGACCGGCCGGTAGCTCCCTCGACCCCCTCAACGACGGCGGCCCGGATTGGTGACGGCCGTCACCGGGACGACGGGACGGCGCGCGCGGGGCGCCCGGGACCCGGGGGTAGCCAGCCCGGGCCGGACCCACCCCGGACAGGACGAAGGACCCTGTGACGGGGCCCGGGCGCGTCCCGATACTGAGATTCGTCACGCTGCGGCGGTCGCACGAGGCACCGCACGTCTCGGTGTGCAGGAACGGGGGATCCGATGGTCCAGGAAGTCTCGTCATCACGCGCCACGGACCCGGGTCCGCGTGCGCCGGAGGCCGAGGAGGAGCGCCCCGCCGGGTCACCCGGCCCCGCCGTCGAAGCCGGACGAGTGCCGCTCGACCGGTTGCTGGGCATGGTCACCCTCAGCCCTGCCGAAGCCGCCTTCGTGGCCGCCCGCCTCATGGAGACCAGTGACGTGCCGCACCCGGTCGACGGGGCGTTCGACCTGACGCTGACCCACGACGACCGCTGGGTGGTCGCCCTCACGGACTCCGGGGACGTCGAGGCGACGCGTGCGGGGCCGCGTTCGGGGGCCGCGCTGCCCGAGCTGCTCGGGGAGCTCGTCCACAGCGCGCGCCGACTGCCGGCCCACCCCTCCGCTGCGCAGCTGGCGCTGCTGCGCCGGCTCGAGGAGGCGGCCGCCGACACCACCCCCGACCCGGGCGCGCGGGCCGCCCGGCTCCGGAGGGCACTGGTCGAGACCGTCGGGGCGGACGCCTCCGAGCGCCTGCGTGCGCAGCTGGCGGACCTCGTCCGCGCGTACGTCCACATGGCGGCGAGCACCACGGCGCAACCGGGCGTCCCGACGCCGACGCCGGCCGATGTGGCGCGGCCCGATCCGCACCCGCCCGGTCCTCGCCGACCCGCACCGACGCGGCTCTCGCGTCGCCGGCCGCGTGGCCCGGCCCGGGGCCGTCGACGTGCCCCGGCCGGCCGGGTGGCCCTCGCCCTCGTGCTCCTGCTCGTGGCGGTGGTGGGCAGCGGCTACGTGCTGGCCACGCGCGGCGACGACCCGGGTGCGGGTGCGGACAGGTCCGACCCCGCGCCCACCGAGCCGGGCGGGAAGGCGAGCGCGGGCGAGTCGCCCGAGCCCGCTGGTCGAGCGTCGTCCCGGCCCCGCCCGCGCGTCGAGACCCTTGCGCCGCGGCAGGCCGGTGCCGTCACCGGGGTCGAGCTGCGGCGGGCCGGTGACTGCTCCCCAGGCGCCCTCTGCGCCGTCACCGTGACGGCTCGCTTCCGACCGGCCGCGACCGCGCAGGTCGTGACCTGGCGGGTGGGCACGGCGACGTCGTGCAACGGCGGTGTCAGCTGGTCACCGCCGGTCAGCGTGACCGCGCAACCCGGCTGGACCCGGGTCTATGCCAGCTCGTCGGTGCAGGTCCCGCGGCGACCTGCGGTGGCGCTCGTCGCGACGACGACGGCACCCGCACGCGCCCAGTCGTCGCCGGTGCCGGTCACCGGGTCGTCGCTGCGCTGCTAGCCGGCGGCCATGCTCAGCGTCGAACGGGGACTACTGGGCGGGCGCCGGTCCCGCCCGGCGCCCGGCCGGCCGGCACGCCTCCCGGTCGTGCGCCTGCTCGATCCCCTCGCCGTCGGGGCCGTGGCCCTCCTCGTCGTGCTGGGCGTGGCCAACCTCGCCGCGCTGGGTGACCCGGCCGCCGCACGGCACCAGCTGGTCGTGGTCGGCGGTGGCGTGGTGCTGTTCGTGGTCCTGAGCCGGTGGCGGACCGCCGGCCTGCGCGGGCTGGCGTGGGGCTGCTACGGGGTCAGCGTCGTGCTGCTGGTGGCCGTGGACGTGGGTGGCATGTCGGTCAGGGGTGCCCAGCGATGGATCGCGATCGGGTTCTTCAGCATGCAGCCCTCCGAGCTCGCCAAGCTCGGGCTGCTCCTGGTGCTGGCCCTGGTCCTGGGGAGCGACCGGTCGTGGCCGCGGCGCCTCGTGACCGCCGTGGCCGTCGCCGTGCCGCCCATCGGGCTCGTGCTGGTCCAGCCCGACCTGTCGACGGCCGCGGTGCTGTGCGCCGTCACCGGGACGATGCTGGTGCTCGGTCGGGTCCCGCTCAAGGTGCTCGTGCCGTGCCTCGTGGTCGCGGCCCTCGCGCTGCCGTTCGCCGAACAGCTGCTCCACCCCTACCAGCAGGAGCGACTGCACGCCTTCCTCAGCGGGTCGACCGACGCCGACGGTCCCGGATGGGCGATCCGGCAGATGCACATCGCCCTCGCCTGGGGTGGACTGACCGGCGGTGCGGACCACCCGCTGCACCAGCTCGTCGGGCTCTACCTGCCGGACCGGCACACGGACCTCGCCTTCGCCAGCGTGGTCGAGCAGTTCGGGTTCCTTGCCGGCGCGGCGGCCGTGCTCGCAGCGATGGTGCTCGTGTGGCGGGTCGTCGGCATCAGTCGCCACACCCGCAACCGTCCGGCGGGGCTCGCCGCGGCCGGCTTCGCGGCACTCGTCAGCGTCGAGGTCGCGGTCTCCGTCGCAGGCAACCTCGGCCTGGTCCCGACCGCCGGGGTCCCGTTCCCTCTGCTGAGCTACGGGGGCACGGCGGCCGCCGTGCACATCGCCGCGCTCGGTCTCGTGCTGGCCCTGGGCGCCGACGGGGAGGCCCACCGCCTCTGGCTCCGAGAGCGGCCGGACCGGGCGCGACCGCGCCTGCTGCGCACGACCGCCGTCGTGGTGACCGGCCTCCTGGTCGGGATGGTCGGGTTCGTCTGGCAGCTGCAGAGCGCGCAGGGGTCCCAGCTGCGCGAGGCCGCGCTCGACCAGATGCTGCGCTGCACCCGGGTCCCCGCGGCGCGCGGTGAGATCACCGACCGGCACGGGACGCCTCTCGCCCTCGACGTCCGTCGGCACCGGGTCGCGGTGGTGCCGGCCCTCGTGCGACCCGCCGACGTGTCCACCCTGGCAGCCCTCACAGCGCGCCCCGAGATCGGCCTGCGACGCCAGCTCCACCGGCACCGGGCGAGCCGCGACCTGACCGTCGCGTCGCTGCCGCCGGCGGCCGGTCGCCGCGTCCGCAACGCGGCGCTGCCAGGTGTCTTCGTGGTCCCGGAGACCCGTCGGCGCTACCCGGCCGGTGACGTGCTCGGCCCCGTGCTGGGCTGGACGGGCGTGGCCACTCCCGTCGAGATGGAGCGCTGGCCCGACCTGGCCCTGGACGCGATCGCCGGCCGCGCCGGGCTCGAGCAGGTCTACGACCCCGTCCTGCGCGGCACCGACGGCCGCCAGTGCGTCTACGTGACGCCGGCCGGCACGCCCATGGCGATGGGGCCCTACACCCCGCCCCGCCGGGGGAGGACCCTGCGCCTCTCGGTCGACCTCGGTCTCCAGCGTGAGCTCACCCGGTCCCTCGACGCGGTGCTGCGCAGCAGGCCCGGCCAGCCGCTCGGGGACCTCGGCGGAGCGGTCCTCCTCGATCCCCGCAACGGGCAGGTCCTCGCCACGGCCAGCCGGCCGGCGTACGACAACCGGCTCTTCGGCCCGCCCGTCGACAACGGCGCGTTGGCCCGGGTGTCGCGCAGGCCGGGCAGTCCGATGCTCGACCACGTCACCCAGGTGGCCGCACCGCCCGGATCGACGTTCAAGCTCGTGGTCGCGGCCGCCAGCATGAGGGACGGCACCGTGCCGCCGGACCGGGTGCTGCCGGGCGGCGGCTCCTGGACGCTGGGCGACCACTCCTTCGGCAACTGGATGTCCCTGCCGGCGCAGGACCTGCCCAACGCCATCTCGTTGTCCAACAACGTCTACTTCTACCAGCTCGCCTGGGCGATGGGCCCCGAGCCGATCATCAGCACGGCCCGGAGCCTGGGCGTCGGCCGGCCGACCGGCATCGACCTGCCGGGGGAGACCGGCGGCTACCTGGGCACCCCGGACTCGGTCGCCCGCGACGGCGGGACGTGGTTCCCCGGCTCCACCGTGATCCTCGGCATCGGGCAGGGCTACCTCACGGTGACGCCGCTGCAGGACGCGCTGTGGACCGCCGGCATCGCCACCGGCGCCATGGTGACGCCGCACCTCGGCCTGTCGTACGGCGAGGGGCGGGGCCGGTCGGCTCTCCGGTGGCCGCGGCCGCGCCGGCTGCCGTACGCCGACAGGCTGGGGCCGGTCCGCGAGGGCATGGCGCTGGCCGCGACGTCCGGCACCGCCAGCATCCTCCGGGCCCTGCCGGTCCGGGCCGGCGCCAAGACCGGCTCGGCCCAGGACCCGTCCGCGCCCAACGGCGCGCCGGACTCGTGGTTCACCGCGGCCGCCCCGCTGGATCGCCCGCGCGTGGTGGCGACGTCGTTCGTGCGCGGCGGAGGCCACGGGGTCAGCACGTCGGGCGCCGTCGTGCTGCCGGTGCTGGACTACTTCTTCGCCCACGAGGAGGAGATCCTGCGGACGGGGCCCCGTCCCCGCAGGCACCGGTGACCGGTCGGTGGTCAGCCGGCCTCGAGGAACGCGTCCTCGTAGGCCCGCGCCACGTCGGGGTCGGCCACGCAGCGGGCCGCGCCCTCCGCCACGCAGGTGAGCGGCCGGTCGGCCATCCGGACGGGGAAGCCCAGGGCGGACTCGACCAGCTTGTCGAAGCCGCGCAGCAGGCTGGAGCCGCCGAAGACGACGACCCCTTCGGTGAGGATGTCGTCGGCCGCCTGCGGCGGCAGGTTGTCCAGCACGCCCGCGAGCGCGGTGATGATGGCGTCGGCCGTCGGCTGCAGCGCCTCGAGGACCTCGGCGGACTCCAGGGTCTTCAGGCGTGGCCGGCCGGTGGCCAGGTCGATGCCCTGCACCACCGTGGAGAGGCCCTCCTCGGCGTCCACGGCGCACTTCAGGGCCTCCGCGGTGAGCTCGCCGACGAGCAGCTGGTGCTCGGCCCGCAGGTAGCGGTAGAGCGTCAGCGTCATCTCGTCGCCCGCGATCCGCGACGACCGGTGTGACAGGACGCCGCCGTAGCAGAACGCGGTGATCTCCGAGGTGCCGCCGCCGATGTCGAGGACCATGTGCGCCCTGGGCTCGAGGGGGTCCAGGCCGCAGCCGACGGCCCCCGCGATCGGCTCCGGGATCAGTGCCGCCTTCCGCATCCCGGCCTCGTCGGCCACCTCCAGCAGTGCGCGCCGTTCGAGGGCGGTCGCGCCCGCCGGGACCCCGATGACGGCGCGGGCGCCGATCCGCTGCCACGCGGGCAGGGCCGCCTTGGCCAGCAGCGCGGACATGAACGCCCGTGCGGCCTCGAGGTCGACGATCACGCCGTCGTGGAGCGGACGCACGGCGGAGAGCCCGACCGGGCAGCGGCCCATCAGGTCGCGTGCCTCCCGTCCGACCAGCAGTGGGCGGACACGTCTGGTCCGCGCCTCGGACGTGCGGACCACCATCACCGACGGCTCGTCCAACAGCACCCCGCGGGTCCGGTGGCACACCACCGTGTTCGCGGTCCCGACGTCTATTCCGAAACCACCGCTCATCGTGCCCCCTGCGTGAGATCCCAGGACCCGGTTCACGCTACGGCTCCGCCTCCGCCTTGACAGGGGTCTTTGGTCCCGGGGGGACAGGGACCCGAGCCGATGGGCCCACCCGGGAATGAGCAACGGACCTACGTTTCCGTAGGTCCGTCGTCGCCGATGTCGTGCGACATCACAGGGCGCCTCCGGCAGGATTCGAACCTGCGGCACCTGGTACCGGAAACCAGTGCTCTATCCCCTGAGCTACGGAGGCCCGCACCACCCGGATCGCTCCGGGCCGGTGCGCGGTGAAGACTACCGGTCGCCCGGCGTGGTGGTGAAACCGCCTCAGCGCAGGGCGAGCGACCCGGACGTCACGGCGGGGAAGGGCAGGGCCTCGTGCTCGGCGATCCGGGCGTCGAGGCTGGCCGCGACCTCCTCGGGCCACGGGGCGGTGCGCCGGTCCTCGAGCTCGATGTGGAGGAAGATCTCCTCGACCACGCACGCGACCTGCCGGTGCGTCTCGTCGAGCAGGTAGATCAGCACGTGGGCCGCACGCTCGGAGCGGCCGAGCAGGCGCACCCGGGCCGACATCGTGTCGCCGGTGCGCAGCTCGTTGAGGTAGGTGACGTGGTGCTCGGCGGTGAAGCAGGCGTGCCCGTGGGTCAGCGGCCACATCTGCGGGATGCCGACCTCGACGAGCGACTCGTCGAGCCCCTCGCTGGCGATGCCGATGTAGTGGCGGACGTTGAGGTGGCCGTTGATGTCCTCGAAGGGCATCGGCACGGGCTGCTCGACGTAGGCGGGGAGGTCGACCAGCTGGTCGTAGGTGGGGTGCGTCGTCACGCCCCGAACCCTAGGGCAGTTCCCGTGGTGGTCCAGCGGGCCAGGGCGTGAAACCGGTTCGGCCCCCACCATGCGCCGCCGATAGTCTTGCCCGGTGAATCCCGATCAGCTCTCCGAGACCATCGTCGACGTGCTGGAGGCCCTCGTGGCCGACGGCGCGATCACGCTGCCCGACGGCGTACCGACCCAGGTCACGGTGGAGCGACCCCGGCAGAAGGGGCACGGCGACTACGCCACCAACGTGGCCCTCCAGCTCGCCAAGCGGGCCGGGACCAACCCGCGTGCCTTCGCCGACCTCGTCGCCGAGCGACTCCGCGCCTCCGACGGCATCGCCGAGGTCGAGGTCGCCGGGCCCGGCTTCCTCAACGTCACGGTCGAGGCCGGCGCCCAGGGACAGGTCGCGGCCGACATCGTCGCGGCGGGCGAGGCCTACGGCTCCTCCGACGCGTTCGCCGGGGAGAAGATCAACCTCGAGTTCGTCTCCGCCAACCCGACCGGACCGCTCCACCTCGGCGGCGTGCGCTGGGCGGCGGTCGGCGACGCGCTGGGCCGGATCTTCGAGAAGACCGGCGCCGACGTCACCCGGGAGTACTACTTCAACGACCACGGCGCCCAGATCGACCGCTTCAGCTCCTCGCTGCTCGCCAGCGCCAAGGGCGAGCCGGCGCCCGAGGACGGCTACGGCGGCCAGTACATCCACGACATCGCCGCGGCGGTCGTGGAGCGCCGTCCGGACGTCAAGGAGCTCGACGACGCGCAGGCGCAGGAGGTCTTCCGCGAGGTCGGCGTCGACATGATGTTCGCCGAGATCAAGAAGTCCCTGCACGACTTCGGCGTCGACTTCGACGTCTACTTCCACGAGAAGTCCCTCCACGACTCGGGCGCCGTCGAGCGCGCCATCGAGCGGCTCACCGAGATGGGCAACACCTACGAGGCCGACGGTGCGCTGTGGCTGCGCACCGAGCAGTACGGCGACGACAAGGACCGCGTGATCATCCGGTCCAACGGCACCCCGGCCTACATCTCCGGCGACCTGGGCTACTACCTCGACAAGCGCGAGCGCGGGTTCGA
Organism: Nocardioides pinisoli; assembly: GCF_024199985.1. Lineage (GTDB taxonomy): Bacteria > Actinomycetota > Actinomycetes > Propionibacteriales > Nocardioidaceae > Nocardioides > Nocardioides pinisoli. The sequence goes on along the minus strand of NZ_JANARS010000004.1, from coordinate 124,986 downwards.
CCGCTGCTTCATCATGCTCGGCGCCGACCACCACGGCTACGTCGGCCGGATGAACGCCATGTGCAGCGCCTTCGGCGACGAGCCGGGCAAGAACCTCGAGATCCTCATCGGCCAGATGGTCAACCTGCTCAGGGACGGCGCGCCGCTGAGGATGTCCAAGCGCGCCGGCACGGTCGTCACCATCGACGACCTCGTCGACGCGATCGGCGTCGACGCCAGCCGCTACGCGCTGGCCCGCTACCACAGCGACAGCCCCATCGACATCGACCTCGACCTCTGGTCGCGCGCGACCAACGACAACCCCGTCTTCACCGTCCAGTACGCCCACGCGCGCGTGTCGAGCCTGATGCGCAACGCCGCCGACCTCGGTGTCACCGCGGAGTCGCACCCCGAGCTCCTCACCCACGAGAAGGAGGGCGAGCTGCTGCGCGCGCTCGCCGAGTTCCCGCGGGTGGTGAAGGCAGCCGCCGAGCTGCGCGAGCCGCACCGCGTGGCGCGCTACCTCGAGGAGCTCGCCGGCACCTACCACCGCTTCTACGACAGCTGCCGGGTCCTGCCACGCGGCGACGAGGAGATCTCCGACCTCCACCGCGCGCGGCTGATGCTCGTCGACGCGACCCGGGCGGTGCTGGCCAACGGGCTCGACCTGCTCGGCGTCTCGGCTCCCGAGAGGATGTGATCGGGCGTGCCGACGGCGCACCCGTCCGGCTGGGCCCACGCGGACGGCGCGTTGCGCGGTCCGCACTGGCTGCGTGAGCCGAGCGACCCCGACGCCCTCGTGCCGCTGCTCTGGTCGCGGACGGCGAGCAAGGCCGACGGGGTCCTGAGCGTCGGCGGCGTACGGATGCCCGACCTGGTGCGCGAGCACGGCTCGCCGGCCTACGTCCTCGACGAGGCCGACTTCCGGAGCCGGGCCGTCGCCTTCCGCGACGCCTTCGCCGACTACGACGTCTACTACGCGGGCAAGGCGTTCCTCTGCACCACCGTCGCGCGGTGGCTGGCGGAGGAGGGGCTCTCGCTCGACGTGTGCTCCGGGGGCGAGCTCGCCGTCGCGGAGCGCGCCGGCTTCCCGATGGAGCGGGTCGGCTTCCACGGCAACAACAAGACCCTCGGCGAGCTCGAGCGGGCCGTCGAGCTCGGCGTCGGGCGGGTCATCGTGGACTCCTTGCACGAGATCGAGCGCCTGGCGTCGGTCGCCACGGAGCTCGGCCGCACCACCGGCGTGATGGTGCGGGTGACCGCCGGGGTCGAGGCGCACACCCACGAGTACATCGCCACCGCCCACGAGGACCAGAAGTTCGGCTTCTCGATCGCCAGCGGCGACGCGCTGGAGGCCGTGCGCCGGGTGCACGACGCACCGGGCCTGCGCCTGCTGGGCCTGCACTCCCACATCGGGAGCCAGATCTTCGACACCTCCGGCTTCGAGGTGGCGGCGCGGCGCGTGCTCGCGCTGCACGCCCGCGTCGTCGAGGAGGTCGGCGTCGAGATGCCCGAGATGGACCTCGGCGGCGGCTTCGGCATCGCCTACACCACCCAGGACGACCCGTCCGACCCCGCGCAGCTGGCCACCGAGATCACCAAGATCGTCGAGCACGAGTGCCGCGCCCTCGACGTCGCCGTGCCGCGGCTGTCCATCGAGCCCGGCCGGGCGATCGTCGGCCCGTCGATGTGCACCGTCTACGAGGTCGGCACGGTCAAGGAGGTCGCCCTCGACGGCGGGCTCGTGCGCACCTACGTCTCCGTGGACGGCGGAATGAGCGACAACATCCGCACCGCCCTCTACGACGCGGACTACTCCGCGACCGTCGCGTCGCGCCCCTCGGGCGCCCCGCCCGCCCTGTCCAGGGTGGTGGGCAAGCACTGCGAGGCCGGTGACATCGTCGTCAAGGACGAGTTCCTGCCCGGCGACGTGCGTCCCGGAGACCTCGTCGCGGTGCCTGGCACCGGCGCCTACTGCAGATCCATGGCGTCCAACTACAACCACGCCCTGCGTCCTCCGGTGATCGGAGTTCGGGACGGGAAGACTTTCACCGTGCTGCGACGAGAGACTGTGGCCGACCTGTTGGCGACCGATGTGGGTGTTTCATGAGTGACAAGCGCACCTTGAGGGTGGCGGTGCTCGGCTGCGGCGCGGTGGGCTCGCAGGTGGTGCGGCTCCTGGGCGAGCAGCACGACGACCTGGCCGCCCGCGTCGGTGCCCCCGTCGAGCTGGTGGGCGTCGCCGTACGACGTCTCGACGCCCCCCGCGACGTCGACGTGCCCGAGGGCCTGCTGACCACCGACGCCCACGGCCTGGTGGCCCGCGACGACGTCGACCTGGTCGTCGAGGTGATCGGCGGGATCGAGCCGGCGCGCTCGCTCATCCTCTCCGCCCTCCACAACGGCGCCAGCGTGGTCACGGCCAACAAGGCCCTGCTCGCCGAGGACGGCCCGACCCTCTTCGAGGCTGCGGCCAAGGCGGAGCGCGACCTCTACTACGAGGCGGCCGTCGCCGGGGCGATCCCGATCCTGCGTCCGCTGCGCGAGTCGCTCGCCGGCGACCGGGTGACTCGGGTGCTCGGCATCGTCAACGGCACCACCAACTTCATCCTCGACAAGATGGACACCTCCGGCGCCGGCTTCTCCGAGGCGCTGGAGGAGGCCCAGGAGCTCGGCTACGCCGAGGCCGACCCGACGGCCGACGTCGAGGGCTTCGACGCCGCGGCCAAGGCGGCGATCCTCGCCAGCCTCGCCTTCCACTCGCGGGTGACCGCCGCCGACGTCCACCGCGAGGGGATCTCCGAGGTCACCGCCGCCGACGTCGCGAGCGCGCGCGACATGGACTCGGTGGTCAAGCTGCTCGCCATCTGCGAGCTCCGCCCGGGCCCCGACGGCCAGGAGCAGGTCGCGGCCCGCGTGCACCCGGCGATGATCCCGCGCTCCCACCCGCTGGCGAGCGTCCGCGAGGCCTACAACGCGGTGTTCGTCGAGTCGGAGGCCGCCGGCCAGCTGATGTTCTACGGCCCCGGCGCCGGGGGCGCCCCCACGGCCAGCGCCGTGCTCGGCGACCTGGTGACGGTCGCCCGCAACCGCCTGGCCGAGACCCGCGGGGCCGGCGAGTCGGCCTACGCCGATCGCGCGGTCCTGCCGATGGGGGAGACCCGCACCCGCTACCACGTCGCGATCGACGTGGACGACCGCGCCGGTGTGCTCGCCGCGGTGGCCAACGCGTTCGCCGACCACGACGTGTCGATCCAGACCGTCCGCCAGGAGGGTCGCGGTGCCGACGCCCAGCTCGTGGTCGTCTCCCACGCCGCACCCGACGCCGCGCTCAGCGCGACGGTCGACCAGCTCCGCAGCATGGACATCGTCCGCGAGGTCACCTCGGTGATGCGGGTCGAGGGGGGCGACGAGTGAGCCCGGCCCCTGACGCGCCGTGGGCCCACCACCAGTGGCGCGGACTGATCGAGGAGTACCGCGACCTCATCGACCTGCTTCCCGACGACCTCGAGGCGGTCACGCTCCGTGAGGGCGGCACGCCGCTCGTGCACTCCGAGTGGCTGTCCTCGCTCACGGGCGGGCAGGTGTGGCTGAAGGTCGAGGGCGACAACCCGACCGGGTCCTTCAAGGACCGCGGCATGACGACCGCGATCTCGCTCGCGAAGCACGAGGGGGCGCAGGCCGTGGTGTGCGCCTCGACCGGCAACACCTCGGCCTCGATGGCCGCCTACGCCGCCAAGGCGGGCCTCAAGCCGCTGGTGCTCGTGCCGGAGGGCAAGATCGCCGCCGGCAAGATGGCGCAGGCCGTCGTCCACGGCGCCCAGATCATCATGGTGCGCGGCAACTTCGACCACTGCCTGGAGATGGCCAAGGGGCTGGCCTGGAACTACCCGGTCGCCCTGGTCAACTCCGTCAACCCGGTCCGGCTGCAGGGGCAGAAGACCGCGGCCTTCGAGATCTGCGACTTCCTCGGGGACGCTCCCGACTACCACCTCCTCCCCGTGGGCAACGCCGGCAACATCTCGGCCTACTGGATGGGCTACGAGCAGTACGCCGACCTCGGCCGCGCCAGCAAGCGCCCCGTCATGCGGGGCTTCCAGGCCGAGGGTGCCTCGCCGCTCGTGACCGGGGAGCCGTTCCCCGACCCGGAGACCAAGGCAACTGCCATCCGCATCGGCAACCCCGCCTCGTGGAAGCTCGCCGAGGCGGCCGCCCTCGAGTCCGGGGGCCGGTTCGCCGCCCTCTCCGACGCGCAGATCCTCGCCGCCCAGGTCGAGCTGGCCCGCCACGACGGCGTGTTCGTCGAGCCTGCCTCCGCGACCGGCGTCGCGGGCCTGCTCGCCGAGCTCGCCGCCGGCGAGAGCTACGCCGGCGCCACCGTGGCGATCACGGTGACCGGGCACGGCCTCAAGGACACCGCCACGGCCCTGGAGTCGTTCGGCGACGTGGTCGACACCGTGGTCGATGCCGACGTCGACGCGGCGGCCGCCGCGGCGGGCCTGACCTGAGCATGGCCACCTTCGTCGAAGGGCCCGTGCGCGTCACGGTGCCCGCCACGTCGGCCAACCTCGGGCCCGGCTTCGACTCCCTCGGCCTGGCCCTGTCGCTGCGCGACGAGCTCGAGGCGGAGGTGCTGCCCGAGGGCCTCGTGGTCGAGGTCGACGGCGCCGGTGCCGACGGCGTACCGCGTGACGAGTCGCACCTGGTGGTCCGCTCGATGCGGGCCGCCTTCGAGCTGATGGGGGAGCAGCCGCCGGGCCTGCGCCTGCGCTGCCGCAACGCCATCCCGCACGCCCGCGGGCTGGGATCGTCGTCCGCCGCGATCGTGGCCGGCGTCGTTCTGGCGCGGGCGCTGGTGGCGGGAGGCCAGCTCCTCGCCTCCGACGACGCGCTCTTCGACCTCGCCGCCGACCTCGAGGGCCACCCCGACAACGTCGCGCCGGCCTTCTACGGAGGCTTCGTGATCTCGGGACGCGAGGACGGCCACTGGTACGCCGTCCGCGCAGGCGTCGACCCCCGCGTCACCGCGGTCGTGTTCGTCCCGCCCACCGGGGTCGAGACGACGGTCGCCCGCGGACTGCTGCCGGAGTCCGTGCCGCACGCCGACGCCGCCGCCAACTCCGGGCGCGCGGCCCTGCTCGTGGCCGCGCTCAACGGACAGCCCGAGCACCTGCTCGCCGCGACCCGCGACTGGCTGCACCAGGACCAGCGCGAGCCCGCGATGCCCGAGTCGCTCGCGCTCGTACGCCGCCTGCGCGCGGAGGGCGTGCCCGCCGTCGTCTCCGGCGCCGGACCGACCGTGCTGGCGTTCGGGTCGGCCGACACCGCGGCGATCGCCGCACGCTGCCCGGACGGCTGGGCGTGTCACGACCTGGCGATCGAGCCCCGGGGCGCCGTCGTCCTCTGATCGCGCGAACGTCATGGCGGGCGGTTGCCCACCCGGCCGGCGGCCATGACGTCCTCGATGACCTGGGAAGATCCGGCGAGGCCCGCCGCACGTGCGGCGGACGCAGCCCTCTCATGGGCGTTTCGGCGGCCAGAGCCGCCGCACGTGCGCGCAGCCGACGCGGATCGACGCGGGATGTCCGGCTGGACCGCTCGCCCCTGCTAACCTGAACGCGCGCCGTTCGGCGTACCAGCCCGTCCCCGTCCTCGCGATGTCGCGAGGTCCGCGTGGACGGGCGACCACCATCCGCCTCGCCGGCCGCTCGTGTCGGTCCGGGAGGCGACGCGACGTGCGAAGGATCCACGTGACCGAGACCCCCTCTGCTGCTGCGGAGAACGCTGCCCCCGAGACGCCCGCGACCGGCGAGTCGGGCCGCAAGCCCGCCAAGAAGTCCGGCGGGCTCAGCTCCATGCTGCTCGCCGACCTGAAGTCGATGGCCGCGGGCCTCGGGATCGCCGGGGCCGGCTCGATGAAGAAGGCGCAGCTCGTCGACGCCATCCGGGCCAGCCAGTCCGGTGGTGCCGCGGCGCCGTCCGCCCAGCCCGACCAGCCTGCCCAGGCCGCCCCGGCCACGGAGTCCCCGCGCGCCACGGAGCGCGCCGACTCCACGGAGCCCGCGGCGCCTGCCGCCGCGACGGCCGAGCCGGCGCCGCAGACGACCGTGCGCACCCGCACCCGCAAGCAGCGCCAGGCCGAGCAGCAGGCCGAGCGGGCGGAGGAGAAGGCCGAGGACCGGTCCGCGCAGAAGCCCGAGCAGCCGGCCGAGCAGCCGGCCGAGCAGCGGCCGGAGCAGCGGCCGGAGCAGAGGTCGGAGCAGAGGTCGGAGCAGCGCTCCGAGCAGCGCGCGGACAAGCAGGACCAGAAGAAGTCGGACAGGCAGCAGGACCAGGGCCAGAAGCAGGACCAGGGCCAGAAGCAGGACCAGGGCCAGAAGCAGGGGAAGCAGAACCAGCAGGGCCAGCAGGGCCAGCAGGTTAAGCAGGACCGGGACCGCGACCGCCAGGACCGGGACCGCGACCGCCAGGAGCAGAACCGGCAGGACCGCCAGGAGCAGAACCGGCAGGACCAGAACCGCCAGGACCAGCACCTGTCGGACGACGACGAGGACGGCGAGGGCGGCAGCCGTCGCAACCGCCGCCGTCGCGGGCGCGACCGGACCACGGCCCGTCAGGGCAGCGGCCGCAACGAGCCCGACACCACGATCCTCGAGGACGACGTCCTGGTGCCGGCCGCCGGCATCCTCGACGTCCTCGACAACTGTGCGTTCGTGCGCACGTCGGGCTACCTGCCCGGCCCCGAGGACGTCTACCTGTCGCTGTCCATGGTGCGGAAGTACCACCTGCGCCGAGGCGACGCGGTGGTCGGCCAGGTGCGCCAGCCCCGTGAGGGCGAGCGTCGGGAGAAGTTCAACCCGATGGTCCGCATCGACAGCGTCAACGGCACCGAGGCCGAGGGCGCCAAGGAGCGCCCGCAGTTCGCCGACGCGGTGCCGGTCCACCCGCACCAGCGGCTGCGCCTGGCCACGGACGCCGACCTGATCGGACGCGTCGTCGACGTCGCCGCGCCGGTGGGCAAGGGCCAGCGCGGGCTGGTCCTCGCGCCTCCGCGCACCGGCGCGACGACGCTCCTGCAGTCGATCGCCCAGTCGGTCACGTCCAACAACCCGGAGTGCCACGTCATGGTGGTGCTGGTCGACACCCGCCCCGAGGAGGTCACCGACTACCAGCGCGCCGTGAAGGGCGAGGTCGTCGCCTCGACCTTCGACCGGCAGCCGGCCGACCACACCCTGGTCGCCGAGCTCGCCATCGAGCGCGCCAAGCGGCTGGTCGAGCTCGGCCACCACGTGGTCGTCCTGCTGGACTCGCTCACCCGCCTGGGCCGCGCCTACAACCTGGCCGCGCCGGCCAACGGCCGGGTCCTGGCCGGTCTGGTCGACGCCTCGGCGGTGCACCCGACGAAGGAGTTCTTCGGTGCGGCCCGAGCCATCGAGGACGGCGGCTCGCTGACCATCCTGGCGACCGTCGCGGTCGGCACCGGATCGGCCACCGACGAGTTCTTCCTCGAGGAGCTCTCGGGGGCCGCCAACCTCGAGCTGGTGCTCAGCGCGGAGCGCGCCGCCAAGGGCATCGTGCCCGCGGTCGACGTGGCCGCCTCCGGCACCCGCCACGAGGAGAGGCTGCTCGCCCCGGCCGAGGGCGCGGTCGTCGGTGACCTGCGCAAGCAGCTCGCCGCCGCCGACTCCCCGCAGGCCGTGACCAAGATCGTCGGCTCCCGCTGACCCGTCGACTGCCGGCGGGAATCCACGGATTGGCGCCGTTGTTCACACCGGTGGCACACTTGTGCGCCGGTTCCGGTTCACGTCACTACGCGATCCACGCGGGCGACCCGGAACAATTCGAGAGGACACCATGAAGAAGGACACCCACCCCGAGTACGTCGAGACCCAGGTGACCTGCACCTGTGGCGCGTCGTTCACCACCCGCAGCACCGCGACCTCCGGCTCGATCCACGCCGACGTCTGCTCGCAGTGCCACCCGTTCTACACCGGCAAGCAGAAGATCCTCGACACCGGCGGCCGCGTCGCCCGCTTCGAGGCTCGCTACGCCAAGAAGGCTCCGGCCCAGGCCGAGACGGCCGACACGAAGTAGCTCACGCCAGGCGCCGGTCGCCCGCTCACCGCGGGTGGCCGGCGCCTTGTCGTCTGCCCACCCGAGCCCGAGGAGTCACCGTTGTTCGAAGCCGTCGACGGCATGCGCGAGGAGCACGCCGACCTCGAGCGGCGCCTCGCGCTCCCCGAGACCCATGCCGACCAGCGCCTGGCCAAGCAGCTCAACCAGCGCTACGCCGAGCTGACGGCCGTCGTCACGACCTGGCAGGAGTGGCTGCGGCTGGGCGACGACATCGAGGCCGCGCGCGAGCTGGCCTCCGACGACCCCGCCTTCGCGCAGGAGGCCGAGGAGCTCGCCGTCCGGCGTGCCACCGCCGAGGAGCGGCTGCGCCGGCTGCTCGTGCCCCGCGACGCCGCCGACGGCAAGGACGCCCTGCTGGAGATCAAGTCGGGGGAGGGGGGCGAGGAGTCCGCGCTCTTCGCCGGCGACCTGCTGCGGATGTACTCCCGCTACGCCGAGACCCGCGGCTGGAGCGTCGAGCTGCTCGACGCCACCGAGTCCGACCTCGGCGGCTACAAGTCGGTCACCGCGGCCGTCAAGGCCCGGGGCACGGTCGAGCCGGGTCAGGCGCCCTACGCCCTGCTCAAGTTCGAGGGTGGGGTGCACCGCGTCCAGCGGGTGCCGGTGACCGAGTCGCAGGGCCGCGTGCACACCTCGGCCGCCGGCGTGCTCGTCTCGCCCGAGGCGGAGCCGGTCGACGTCACCATCGACGACAACGACCTGCGCATCGACGTCTACCGCTCCAGCGGCCCGGGCGGGCAGAGCGTCAACACCACCGACTCCGCCGTCCGCATCACCCACCTGCCCACCGGCATCGTGGCGAGCTGCCAGAACGAGAAGAGCCAGCTGCAGAACAGGGAGTCCGCGATGCGGATCCTGCGCTCGCGGCTGCTCCAGGCCGCCCAGGACGCCGCCGACGCCGAGGCCAGTGACGCGCGCCGCTCGCAGGTCCGCACGGTCGACCGCTCCGAGCGCATCCGCACCTACAACTTCCCGGAGAACCGGATCTCCGACCACCGCACCGGCTACAAGTCCTACAACCTCGACCAGGTGCTCGACGGCGACCTCCAGCCGGTGCTCGACTCGTGCGTGGAGGCCGACATGGCCGCCCGGCTCGCTGCCCTCGAGTCATGAGCGACGCCCGCGACCTGCGCCGCGCCGCCGCGGCCCGGCTCCGCGAGGCCGGCGTCGCCTCGCCCGAGCGTGACGCCGAGCTGCTGCTGGCCCACGTCCTCGACGTCGGCCTCGGCCGGCTGCTGCTGGTCGACGACGTCGACGCCGACCAGCGCGAGCACTACGACGCCCTCGTGGCCCGCCGCGCGGCCCGCGAGCCGCTGCAGCACCTCGTCGGCACCGCAGCCTTCCGCCACGTGGAGCTCGCCGTCGGTCCCGGCGTCTTCGTGCCGCGCCCCGAGACCGAGCTGCTGGCGGGCTGGGCGATCGAGCAGGCGCAGCTGGTCTCCGCGCTGGTCGCGGGGGAGCGGGCGCCCGTCGTCGTCGACCTCTGCACGGGCTCGGGCGCGATCGCCCGGGCGGTGGCCGACGAGGTCCCCGGCGCCGAGGTGCACGCGGTCGAGCTCGACGAGCAGGCCTTCGCCTGGGCCGAGCGCAACCTCGCCGGGACCGGTGTCGACCTGCGTCCCGGCGACATGGCCACCGCGTTCGACGACCTGACCGGCGCGGTCGACGTCGTCGTGTGCAACCCGCCCTACATCCCGCTCGAGGCGTGGGAGTCGGTCGCCGTCGAGGCCCGCGACCACGACCCCCACCTCGCCCTGTTCTCCGGCGACGACGGGCTCGACGCGATGCGGGTCCTCGAGCGTCGCGCCGCGCTGCTGCTGCGGCCCGGGGGAGTGGTGGGCGCCGAGCACGCCGACGTCCAGGGCGCCGCCGCGCCGGGCGTCTTCGCCGCGTCGGGTCGCTGGCTCGACGTGACCGACCACCCCGACCTCGCGGGTCGACCGCGCTACCTGACCGCGCGACTGGCACGATGAGCGGCGTGGACAGGCTTGCGACCTCGACCGAGGAGGACCGGGAGGCGGCGGTGAGCGCCGCCGCCGGCGCCGTACGACGTGGGGACCTCGTGGTCATCCCGACCGACACCGTCTACGGCATCGCCGCCGACGCGTTCTCCCACGACGCCGTACGACGCCTCCTGCAGGCCAAGGGCCGCGGCCGCGACATGCCGCCGCCGGTGCTGGTCTCGGCCGCGACCACCCTCGACGCCCTCGCCGAGGGGGTGCCCCCGTGGGCGCGCACCCTCGTCGAGGAGTTCTGGCCCGGCCCGCTGACGCTCGTGTGCCGGCAGCAGGGATCGCTGATGTGGGACCTGGGTGAGACCCGCGGCACCGTCGCTGTGCGCATGCCCGACGACGAGGTGGCCCTCGCGGTGCTCGAGCGCACGGGGCCGCTGGCCGTCAGCTCGGCCAACCTCACCGGCCGGCCCGCGGCGACCGACGCCGACCAGGCCGAGGAGATGCTCGGCGACGCCGTCGCGGTCATCGTCGACGCCGGCACCTCACCGGGCGGGGAGGCCTCGACGATCGTCGACGTCACCGTGCCCCAGGGCCGGGTGCTGCGGCTGGGCGCGCTGTCGCTGGAGCAGCTCAACGCCGCGATCGAGGAGCACGGCGTGGTGCTCGAGGACCTGGGCTAGGCCGGATGCGGGAGTACCTCCTCGTCTTCCTGGTCGCCCTCTCGGTGACCTACCTGCTCACGGTGGTCGCGCGGGAGTTCGCGCTGCGCACCGGAGCCGTCGCCGCGGTCCGCGACCGTGACGTGCACGCCGAGCCGATCCCCTACCTCGGCGGCCTGGCGATGCTCGGCGGGCTCTACGCGGCCTACCTCGTCGCCCGGCACCTGCCGTTCCTGTCGACCAGCGAGGAGTTCGTCCTCCCCGACGCCGGTGCCGTCCTCCTGGCCGGCGCGCTCGTGTGCGCCGTCGGGGTGATCGACGACATCTTCGACCTCGACGCGCTCACCAAGCTCGGCGGGCAGGTGCTGGCTGCCGGCCTCCTCGTCACGCAGGGGGTGCGGTTCTACTACTTCCCGGCCGCCGACGGCACGCAGTTCTCCCTCGACGACGTGCAGGGCGCCGTGCTGACCCTCGTCGTGGTGATCGGCACGATGAACGCCGTCAACTTCGTCGACGGGCTCGACGGGCTGGCCGCGGGGGTGGTGGGCATCGGGGCGGCGGCGTTCTTCCTCTACTGCTACTTCGCCTCCGCGCAGACCAACCTGACCCTCGCCACGACCGGTGCCCTGCTGAGCGCCGCCCTCGCGGGGGCGTGCGCGGGCTTCCTCCCGCACAACTTCCATCCCGCCCGGCTCTTCATGGGCGACTCCGGCTCGATGCTCATCGGGCTCGTGCTGTCGGCGAGCGCGCTCACGCTGACCGGGCAGTTCGTCGGCATGCCGGAGACGACGGGCAACAGCCTCTTCGTCACCGTGCTGCCGGTGCTGCTGCCGATCTCGCTGCTGATGGTGCCGATCGCCGACCTCGTGCTGGCCGTCGTACGACGCACGCGTGCCGGACGCTCGCCGATGAGCGCCGACAAGCAGCACCTGCACCACCGCCTCCTCGAGATCGGGCACTCCCAGCGGCGTGCGGTGCTGATCATGTGGACCTGGGCCTTCACCATCGCCACGGGGGCGGTGCTGGTCAGCCTGTTCGACGACCCGCTGGTGTGGTGGGGCCTCGGCACGATGATCGTGCTCAGCGTGGCGCTGACCTTCGTGCTGCCCAAGGTCCACCGACCGCGCAAGACGGGTCTCGGCGACACCGGGCTGCCTGAGAACGCCGACCTCGAGGGACGCGCGGACGAGCCCGTCGCCGGATCGTGATTTCAGCGCCATGACGACTTTGTGATAGTTTTCACGAGCAGTCACGCACCGACCGCCGAGACCAGACAGGCCGCCGAAATGACGACCGAGAGCCGCGCGATCCCCCGCCGCAGCAGCCTCGTGCCGGGCGTCCGGGCCGTCGTCCGCGCAGCCGCTTTGACGTCCCTCGCCGGGGCCCTCCTGGTGCTCCTCGCCGCCGTCGTGCACGGGGCCGAGGCGGCCGCGGCCGCCGCTGTCGGGGCCGGGCTCGTGGTCCTCGTGGTGTCCTTCGGCACGCTGTCGTTGCACCTCGTCGCGAGCGCGATGCCCACGGCCTCCCTGCTCGTCGCACTCGTCACCTACGCCACCCAGCTGGCGATCGTGCTCCTGGTCTTCCTCGCCATCACCCGCGGCGACGCGTTCGCGGGCGACCAGGCGCGAGGCTGGCTGGCCGCGGGCATGGTCGTCGCGACCCTGGTGTGGACGGTCGCGCACCTCGTGCTGACCGCACGCGAGCGGGCCCCCTACTTCGACCTCCCGCCCGGGGGTGAGTCATGACTTCGACGACTGCTAAAGTCCGCAGCGCCATGGCCGAGTCCGGCGCTTCTTCCTCCCAACCGCCACGCAGCAGTGCCCCCAGCTACCTGGTGGCCGGGGTGCTGTTCTACGGAGCGGTCGGTTGGCTCCTGGACCAGTGGCTGGGCACCCGCTTCCTGGTGGCGGCGGGGGTCCTGCTCGGCGGGGGACTTGGCACGTACATGATGATCGTGCAGCTCCAGCGGCAGACCGCTGCGGAGCAGGCGCGCGCCAGCAACAAGACGAGCAACACGAGCAACGAGGAGTCGGAGTGAGCTACAGCCAGCCTGTCGCGGCAGAGGGCGGTTCGGAATTCCACGCCCCCGGCCCCGGGAGCTTCGAGCTGCCGCCGATCTTCGGCGACGTCACCAAGCCGATGCTGCTGCTCGCGCTGTCGGCCGTGATCGTCTTCGGCTTCTTCTACCTCGCCACGCGCAACGCCTCGCTGGTGCCGGGTCGCCTGCAGTTCGCCGGCGAGATGATCTACGGCTTCGTGCGCAACAACATGGCTCGCGACAACATCGGCAGCGAGCACTACATGAAGTTCGTGCCCTACCTGTTCACGCTGTTCACCTTCATCCTGGTGAACAACTACTACGGCGTGATCCCGTTCCTGCAGTTCCCGAGCTTCTCGCGCATCGGCTTCATCGTCCCGCTCGCGCTGATGAGCTGGCTCCTCTACATCGGCGCCGGCATCTGGAAGCACGGTGCGCTCGGCTACCTCAAGCACGCCACCATGCCCAGCGGCGTCAAGGGCCCGATCCTGCTGCTGCTCGTGCCGCTGGAGTTCTTCTCCAACATCATCATCCGCCCGTTCACGCTCACGCTGCGTCTGTTCGGCAACATGTTCGCCGGCCACCTGCTGCTGATCCTGTTCGCCACCGGCGGTGCCGCCCTCCTCGCGAGCGGCAACATCCTCTACGGCGCCGTCGGCGTCCTGTCCTTCGGGCTGGGCATCGGCGTCAGCTTCCTGGAGATGCTGGTCATGTTCCTCCAGGCCTACGTCTTCACCCTCCTGAGCTCGATGTACATCGGCGAGGCCCTCGCCGACGAGCACTGATCAGCACCACCCCCCACAAGTTTCGCCAAACAGCGGCGCGAGAGACGCGTCGCCGACGAAAGGAAAAGCCGTGGAAGGCTCCATCAACCTGGTCGGTCTCGGCCTGTCCGCCATCGGTCCCGGTGTCGGTATCGGCCTGATCTTCGCCGCGTTCATCTCCGGTGTCGCGCGCCAGCCCGAGGCTCAGAGCCGTCTGCAGTCGATCGCCATCCTTGGCTTCGTTCTCGCCGAGGCGCTCTTCATCATCACCGTCGCGCTCGCGTTCGTCCTGCCTCTCTGACGACCGTCGCACCCAGCTCTAGACCGTAGGAGTTCGACTCATGGACCACATCGTCCTGGCGGCGGCAGAGGGCGAGACCCACAGTCCGGTTCTGCCGGTCTGGTCAGAGGTCATCCTCGCCCTGATCGTCTTCGCGATCCTCTTCGTGCTCATGCGCAAGTTCGTCGTGCCGAGCTTCGAGAAGACCTTCGCGGAGCGCACGCAGGCGATCGAGGGTGGGCTCAGCGCGGCCGAGTCCAAGCAGGCCGAGGCCGACGCCAAGCTCGCCGAGCTCGAGAAGCAGCTCGCCGACGCCCGGCACGAGGCCGCACGCATCCGTGAGGAGGCGCGCGAGCAGGGTGCCGCGATCATCGCGGAGATGCGGGAGCAGGCCCAGGCCGAGTCCTCCCGGATCGTCGAGCACGGCAAGACGCAGATCGAGGCCGAGCGCCAGCAGGCGGTCACCTCCCTGCGTGCCGAGGTCGGCGCCCTCGCGACCGGCCTGGCCGGCCGCATCGTGGGCGAGAGCCTCGACGACGAGGCTCGCCAGAGCCGCGTGGTCGACCGGTTCCTGTCCGAGCTCGAGGCGCAGAACGGCACCACCTCGGCACAGTCGGGGAGCGTCAACTGATGATGCGAGGAGCCTCTGCCGACGCCTACGCCGCCACCGCCGGCGCCCTCACGGGCGCCGGTGACGCGGCCGCGGTCGGTCGGGACCTGTTCGGGGTGGCGGACCTCCTCCGCTCCGAGCCCGCACTTCGCCGCGTCGCCACCGACGCGTCGATCGACAGCGACGCGAAGGCCGGGCTGCTCCGTCAGGTGCTCTCCGGCAAGGTCTCCGACCTGGCGCTGGCCGTGGTGACCATCGCGGTCGCCCAGCGCTGGACCGCCAGCCGCGACCTCGCCGACGCCCTCGAGCGCCTCGGTGTGATCTCGGTGGCGACGTCAGCGGGGGGCGACGCCGGTCGCCTCGAGGACGAGCTGTTCGCCTTCGGGCGGGTCGTCCAGGACAACCCCGAGCTGCGTGACGCGCTGTCCGACCCGGCCCGCAACCGTGACGACAAGTCGCGGCTGCTGGCCGACCTGCTGGGGGACAAGGTGCTCCCGGCGACGGTCGCGCTCGTGCAGCAGTCGCTGTCGGGCAGCTACCGCACCGTCGGAGTGGCACTGGCCGACTACCAGAAGGTGGCGGCCGAGGTCCGCGGCCAGGGCGTGGCGACGGTCCGTGTGGCCCGTCCGCTCTCCGACGCCGACCGGCAGCGGCTGGCCGAGGCGCTCTCGCGCAACTACGGCCGGGAGATCCACCTCAACGTCGTCGTCGACCCCGACGTCATCGGCGGCATCCGCGTCGAGACCGGTGACGACGTCATCGACGGGACGGTGTCCAGCCGTCTCGACGAGGCCCGGCGCCGCCTCGCCGGCTGAGCACGACGGCACCACGCAGCACCCAGAACTTTCGAGCCCAGAACTTTCGAGCAGTGAAGACCCAGGAACAGGTGAGATGAGATGACGGAGCTTTCCATCCGTCCGGACGAGATCCGGGACGCGCTCCAGCGCTTCGTGTCCGACTACAAGCCCGACACGGCGACCACGGAAGAGGTCGGCACCGTCGCGGAGGCCGGTGACGGCATCGCCCGCGTCAGCGGACTGCCCTCGGTCATGGCCAACGAGCTGCTCGAGTTCGAGGACGGCACGCTGGGCATCGCCCTCAACCTCGACACCCGCGAGATCGGCGTCGTGGTCCTGGGTGACTTCGACAAGATCGAGGAGGGCCAGGCGGTCCGCCGCACCGGCGAGATCCTCTCGGTCCCGGTGGGCGACGGCTACCTCGGCCGCGTCGTCGACCCGCTCGGCACCCCCATCGACGGCCTCGGCGACGTCGCGACCTCCGGTCGTCGTCCCCTGGAGCTCCAGGCCGCGTCCGTGATGGAGCGCAAGTCGGTGCACGAGCCGCTCGCGACCGGCATCAAGGCCATCGACGCCATGACGCCGATCGGCCGCGGCCAGCGCCAGCTGATCATCGGTGACCGTGCGACCGGCAAGACCACCATCGCCATCGACACGATCATCAACCAGAAGCAGTACTGGGAGACCGGCGACCCGGAGAAGCAGGTCCGCTGCATCTACGTCGCCATCGGCCAGAAGGGCTCGACCATCGCCTCCGTGCGTGGCGCCCTCGAGGAGGCCGGCGCGCTGGAGTACACCACCATCGTGGCCTCCCCGGCGTCCGACTCCGCCGGCTTCAAGTACCTCGCCCCCTACACCGGCTCGGCCATCGGCCAGCACTGGATGTACGAGGGCAAGCACGTCCTCATCGTCTTCGACGACCTGACCAAGCAGGCCGAGGCCTACCGCGCCGTGTCGCTGCTGCTGCGCCGCCCGCCGGGCCGCGAGGCCTACCCGGGCGACGTGTTCTACCTGCACAGCCGGCTGCTCGAGCGTTGCGCGAAGCTGTCCGACGAGATGGGCAAGGGCTCGATGACCGGCCTGCCGATCATCGAGACGAAGGCCAACGACGTCTCGGCGTTCATCCCGACCAACGTCATCTCGATCACCGACGGCCAGATCTTCCTGCAGTCCGACCTGTTCGCGGCCAACCAGCGCCCGGCCATCGACGTCGGTGTGTCGGTCTCGCGCGTGGGTGGCTCGGCGATGACCAAGGCGATGAAGGCCGTCACCGGCTCGCTCAAGGTCGACCTGGCGCAGTTCCGCGCGATGGAGGCGTTCGCGATGTTCGCCTCCGACCTCGACGCGGCGTCGCGCCAGCAGCTCGACCGCGGCCAGCGGCTGATGGCCCTGCTCAAGCAGCCGCAGTACTCGCCCTACCCGCTGGACGAGATGACCGCGTCACTGTGGCTCGGCACCACCGGCCGTCTCGACCGGGTGCCGACCGACGACGTGCTGCGCTTCGAGCACGAGTTCATCGACTACCTGCGTCGCAGCCACGAGGGCATCCTCGCCGGCATCCGCGAGACCACGAAGTTCGACGACGACGCGGAGGCCGAGCTCGCCTCGGCCTACGACTCCTTCCTCGACCAGTTCGAGACTTCCGACGGCCAGAGCATCAAGGCCGGCAAGGAAGAGCACGTCGCCCTCGAGGACGAGGACGTCGAGCAGGAGCAGATCGTCAAGCAGAAGCGGGGCTGACGCCATGGCTCTCTCCGTACGCGAGTACCGCGCGCGGATCAAGTCGACGGAGTCGATGAAGAAGATCACGCGTGCGATGGAGCTCATCGCGGCTTCGCGGATCATCAAGGCCCAGCAGCGAGCCCAGGCCGCCGCGCCCTACGCCCGTGAGCTGACCCGCGCGGTGTCGGCCGTGGCGACGTTCTCCAACGTCGACCACGCGCTGACCACCGAGCCCGAGGACCCCAAGAAGGCAGCCGTCCTCGTGGTCACCTCCGACCGCGGACTTGCCGGCGCCTACTCCTCGAGCGTCATCAAGGAGGCCGAGCGCCTCGTCGAGAAGCTCAAGGGCGAGGGCAAGGACGTCGACCTCTACACCAGCGGTCGCAAGGGTGAGGCCTACTTCAAGTTCCGCCAGCGGGAGGTCGTCCAGGCCTGGACGGGCTTCTCCGACCAGCCGACCTACGACGTCGCGGCCGAGATCGGCGCCACGCTGATCGCGGCGTTCCTGGCTGACGCCGAGGACAGCGAGTCCGACGTCCGCGACGTCGACGAGGTCCACGTGGTCTACACGCGGTTCCGCTCGATGCTCAGCCAGGAGCCGACGGCGGTGCGCCTGCTGCCCCTGGAGGTCGTCGAGGGCACGGAGGCCCCTGACAAGGCCGACCTGCTGCCGCTCTACGAGTTCGAGCCGTCCCCCTCGGAGGTGCTCGACTCCCTGCTGCCGCGCTACGTCCAGAGCCGCATCTTCTTCGCCCTGCTGCAGGCGGCCGCCTCCGAGCTGGCCGCGCGTCAGAAGGCGATGAAGTCCGCGACGGACAACGCCGACGAGCTCATCAAGAAGTACACCCGCATCGCCAACCAGGCCCGCCAGGCCGGTATTACCCAGGAAATCAGCGAGATCGTCGGTGGCGTCAACGCCCTTGCCGACGCCAACGCCGGGAGTGAGTGAGAGAACATGACTGCAACCGTTGAAGAGACCACGACGAGCGGCAACGCCGGCTCGGTCGGTCGCATCACGCGCGTCATCGGCCCGGTCGTGGACATCGAGTTCCCGACCGACGCCATGCCGGCGATCTACAACGCCCTCAAGGTCGACCTGACCCTGAGCGGCGTGACCACGACGATCACCCTCGAGGTCGCCCAGCACATCGGCGACGGCATGGTCCGTGCCATCTCGATGAAGCCCACCGACGGCCTCGTGCGCGGTGCGCAGGTGACCGACACCGGTGAGTCGATCACCGTCCCCGTGGGCGACGCGACCCTCGGCAAGGTGTTCAACACCACCGGGGACTGCCTCAACCTCGCCGAGGGCGAGACCCTCGACGTCAAGGAGCGGTGGGGCATCCACCGCAAGGCGCCGGCGTTCGACCAGCTCGAGTCGAAGACGCAGATGTTCGAGACCGGCATCAAGGTCATTGACCTGCTCACCCCCTACGTGCAGGGCGGCAAGATCGGCCTGTTCGGTGGTGCCGGCGTGGGCAAGACCGTGCTCATCCAGGAGATGATCGCCCGCGTGGCGAAGGACCACGGTGGTGTGTCGGTGTTCGCCGGTGTCGGCGAGCGCACCCGTGAGGGCAACGACCTCATCGTCGAGATGGAGGAGGCCGGCGTCATCGGCCAGACCGCCCTCGTCTTCGGCCAGATGGACGAGCCGCCGGGCACGCGCCTGCGCGTCGCCCTGTCGGCCCTGACGATGGCGGAGTACTTCCGCGACGTGCAGAAGCAGGACGTGCTGCTCTTCATCGACAACATCTTCCGCTTCACCCAGGCCGGTTCCGAGGTCTCCACGCTGCTCGGTCGCATGCCGTCCGCGGTGGGCTACCAGCCCAACCTGGCCGACGAGATGGGTCAGCTGCAGGAGCGCATCACCTCGACGCGTGGTCACTCGATCACCTCGATGCAGGCGATCTACGTCCCCGCCGACGACTACACCGACCCGGCCCCGGCCACGACCTTCGCGCACCTCGACGCGACGACCGAGCTGTCGCGCGAGATCGCCTCGCTCGGCATCTACCCGGCCGTGGACCCGCTGACGTCGACCTCGCGGATCCTCGACCCGCAGTACATCGGCGACGAGCACTACCGCTGCGCCGTGCGGATCAAGCAGATCCTGCAGCGCAACAAGGAGCTCCAGGACATCATCGCGATCCTCGGTGTCGACGAGCTCTCCGAGGAGGACAAGATCATCGTCTCCCGGGCCCGCCGCATCCAGCGCTTCCTGTCCCAGAACACCTACGTCGCCAAGCAGTTCACCGGCATCGAGGGTTCGACCGTCCCGGTGGCCGACACCATCGAGGCGTTCAACAAGATCGCTGACGGCGAGTACGACCACGTGGCCGAGCAGGCCTTCTTCATGTGCGGCGGTCTGGACGACGTCGAGCAGAAGTGGGCCGAGATCCAGAAGAGCCTCTGATGGCCGAGTCGACCGACAAGGCCCTCCAGGTCGAGCTGGTCGCTGCCGACCGGCTCGTCTGGTCGGGTCAGGCCACTATGGTCATCGCCCGCACCACCGAGGGCGACGTCGGCATCCTGCCCAACCACGCGCCGCTGCTGTCCTCGATCATCGAGGGCGTCGTGGACGTGCAGACGGCGGAGGGCGAGACCTGGATCGCGGCCGTCGACGCCGGGTTCATCTCGGTCGCCGACAACCGCGTCTCGATCCTCGCCGAGCGAGCCGAGATGTCGCACGAGATCGACCTGGAGAAGGCGCGCCAGGACCTCGAGCGGGCCAAGGAAGCCGGCGAGAACGACGACGCGGCCCAGGAGGCCGTGCGTCGTGCCGAGGCACGCATCCGTGCCGTGGAGCGGGCCTCCTGACGAGGCCCGTCCGACGACCGCTAGGGTGAGCGCACGAACCGCTGGGTTCGTGCGCTCACTGCGTTCGAGGGGTGTGGATGCCGGTCTGGGAATGGGCGCTCGACATCGTCGGGCTGTGCCTGCTCCTCGCCCTGCTCTACGGCATCGCCCTCATCGTCCGCCGACGCCTGCTGGCGCGGCACGGCGGCACGTTCGAGCTCAGCTACCGAGCACGCAGCGAGCACCCCGGCCGTGGCTGGCTGCTCGGCATCGGCCGCTACTCCGGCCAGTCGCTGGAGTGGTTCCGGATCTTCTCGCTGTCGCCGCGCCCCAAGCGGGTGTGGGCCCGCGACCTGCTGGAGTACGCCGGACGGCGCGCGCCGGCCGGCGCCGAGGAGATGTCGCTCTACGACGGCCACGTCGTGGCGTCGTGCCACTACGACGGCGAGCCGCTGGAGATCGCGATGAGCGAGGCCTCGCTCACCGGCTTCCAGTCCTGGCTGGAGGCCGGGCCGCCGGGCACCGACTGGAACCGGCGCTAGTCAGGTCGCGTGCGACGCCGGTCCGGTCGACCCGCCCACCCGCATCCTGACGGGCAGCAGCACGTCGTCCACCGGCTCGCCGGCGATGCGGGACAGGGCGGCCCGGGCCGTGGCCCGTCCCTTCTCGGCCAGCGGCTGCACGACGGTCGTGAGCTCGAGGTCGAGCCACGGCGTCGCGACGCCGTCGAACCCGGCGACGCTGAGGTCGCCGGGCACGTCCAGGCCACGTCGTCGTGCCTCCAGCACCACGCCCGCAGCCTGCACGTCGCTCTGGCAGACCACGGCGCTCGCCTCGCCGCCGCCGTCCCACCACGCGCCGACCATGCGCTGGGCGGCGACGAGGTCGCTGGCACAGGGGCCCACGAGCTCGGCGTCCGGGTAGACGTCCCGCAGGCCGGCCTCGCGCTCGCGCTGGGGGTGGGAGGCCTCGAGCGTCAGGGTCGCGACCCGTCGGTGGCCGAGGTCGTGGAGGTGCCGGGCCACCTCGGCCGCGCCGCGACGGTGCTCCACGTCGACGTAGGTGGCTCCGGCCCACGCGGGGCCCTCGACGACGACCAGCGGCACGCCGCGGGCGACCAGGTCGTCGTAGGCGCCCCAGGTCTCGCTCCCGCAGATGTCGTAGATGACGGCGTCGAGGGGGAGTCCTGCGTGCTCGTCGCCCTCGGGCATGAGCAGAAGGCCGAGTCCGGCCGCGTCGAGGACCTCCGAGACGGCGTCGAGCATCGGCAGCGCCGCCGGGTCGCGGAAGGCCGTGCTGAGCCGACCGACGGCGACGCCCACGACGCCGCTGCGGCCGCGGCGCAGGTTGCGGGCCAGCGGGTTGGGGCCGGCGTAGCCGAGGGCTCCCGCGGCGGCCAGCACCCGCTCGCGGGTCTCCTCCGAGACCGGCTTGTTGCCGGAGAACGCCAGCGAGGCCGTCGAGAGGGACACCCCCGCCGCGGCGGCGACGTCGGCCAGCGTGGGATTGCGCGCGGGGCTGCGAGTTGGACCGGACACGCCGTGGACGATAGCATCGAATCGATTCGATCGAAACGTTTCGTCCCGCACCGAGGAGCAGCACCGTGCCGACCCTGACCGCCGCCCGCAACGCCGTGGGGCTGACGTTCTTCCTCAACGGCCTGGTCTTCTCCAGCTGGGTCTCCCGCATCCCCGAGGTGCGGTCGAGCTTCGGGCTCACCAACGGCCAGCTCGGCCTCGTGCTGCTCGCCATCGCCCTGGGCTCGGTGCTGGCGCTGCCCACGACCGGCGCCGCCATCAACGCCCTGGGCACCGTGCGCATCGTGCGGCTCGGCGCGGCCGCCGCCACCGTGGGCATGGCGGCCGCCGCCCTCGGGCTGGGGCACGTGCTGCCACTGACCGTCGCCGGGCTCTTCGTCTACGGTCTCGGCATCGGCGTGTGGGACGTGGCGATGAACGTCGAGGGTGCCGAGGTCGAGCGCGGCCTGAGGCGGACGATCATGCCGCGCTTCCACGCCGGGTTCAGCGGCGGCACGGTGGTCGGCGCGCTGGTCGGCGCCCTGCTGGTCGAGCTCGAGGTCCCCGCGGTGGCCCACCTGGTCGGCGTCGTGCTGCTCGCCATCGTGCTGGTCTGGCGCTCGTCGCCGTCCTTCCTGCCGGTGGTGGAGCGGCACGAGGAGACCGCCACCTCGGCGGCGCGTGCGTGGCTGGAGCCGCGCACGCTGCTCATCGGCGTGATGGTGCTGGCGCTGGCCATGACCGAGGGCACGGCCAACGACTGGCTGGCCGTCGCCCTCGTCGACGGTCACGACGTGTCCCACGCGGTGGGCGTGGCGGGCTTCGCCGTGTTCGTGCTCGCGATGACTGCCGGCCGCTTGGCCGGCACCGGCCTCATCGACCGGTTCGGCCGCGTGGTCGTGCTGTGGGGCACGATGGCGCTCGCAGGTGCGGGCGTGCTGCTGATCGTGCTGGCCGAGCAGCCCGCGCTGGTCGTGGTCGGCATCGTCCTCTGGGGCGTGGGCGCCTCGATGGGCTTCCCCGTCGGCATGAGCGCCGCCGCCGACGATCCGGTCCGGGCGGCGTCGCGGGTCAGCGTGGTGTCGACCATCGGCTACGCGGCGTTCCTCGCCGGTCCGCCGCTGCTCGGCTTCGTCGGCGACGAGGTCGGCACGCTCAAGGCGTTGCTGGTGGTCGCGGTGCTGCTGATGCCGGCTGCGCTGGTCGTGCCCGCCGCCCGGGAGCAGCGGGCCGGCCAGCCCTCGCGGGTCGGGTAGCCGGTCCGGCTGCAGCCCCCTCACTCGTCGAACAGGCCGCGGATGTCGTCGGCGGTGATGCCGGTCGACGTCGCGCCGCCACCGTCGACCACCTTGGCGAAGAGCTCGGCCTTGCGCGCCTTGAGGGCGGTGACCTTCTCCTCGATGGTGTCGGTGGCGACCAGGCGGTAGACCAGCACGTGCTTGTCCTGCCCGATCCGGTGGGCCCGGTCGACGGCCTGCGCCTCCGCGGCGGGGTTCCACCAGGGGTCGAGCAGGAACACGTAGTCGGCCTCGGTGAGGGTCAGGCCGGTGCCGCCCGCCTTGAGGCTGATCAGGAACACCGGCGCCTCGCCGCGGCGGAAGGCCTCGATGACCTCCTCGCGGTCGCGCGTCGAGCCGTCGAGGTAGACGGTGGCGACCCCCTCCTCGGTGAGCCGGTCGCGGACGCGGCGCAGGAAGGAGGTGAACGTGCTGAACACGAGCGAGCGGTGGCCCTCGGCGGTGATCTCTAGGAGGTGCTCGGCGAGCAGCTGGGTCTTGGCCGAGCCGACGTGGTCGTGGGCGGGGTCGACCAGCGCGGGGTCGAGGGCGAGCTGTCGGAGCCGGGTGAGCGCGCTGAAGATGGCCACCCGGTTGCGATCGAAGTCGTCCACCAGCCCCAGGATCTTCTGCCGCTCCTTGGCGAGGTGGGTGTCGTAGATCCGGCGGTGCCGCGGCTCGAGCTCGACCTCGAGCACCTGTTCCTGCTTGGGTGGCAGCTCGGCCGCAACGAGGTCCTTGGTGCGCCGCAGCACGAACGGCCGGATGCGGGTGCGGAAGCGTCGCAGCGCGGCATCGTCCCCTTCCTTCTCCACGGGCCCCACCACGACCTCGCGGAAGCGGCGCGAGGTGGGGTAGAGACCGGGCGCGGCGATCGACAGCAGCGACCACAGCTCCATCAGCCGGTTCTCGAAGGGCGTGCCCGTGACGGCGAGGCGGAAGTCGGCCTCGACCGCCCGGGCCGCCGCATAGGTCTTGCCGAGGTGGTTCTTGACCTGCTGCGCCTCGTCGAGCACCAACCCGCTCCACCGTCGCGCGGTGAACTGCGCGCGCTCGAGCCGCAGCATGGCGTAGGTGGTGACCACCACGTCGTGGGTCGCGGCGACCCGTGCCACGTCGTCGCTCCGGCGGCGTACGACGCCCACGCGCAGGCCGGGCGCGTGGGTGACCGCCTGCTGCCGCCAGGCGGTCACCACGCTGGTCGGGGCGACCACGAGGAAGGGTGCCTCGAGCCCGGACGAGCGCACGTGCTCGACGAGCGCGAGCACCTGGAGCGTCTTGCCGAGACCCATGTCGTCGGCCAGGATGCCGCCGAGCCCGTGGGCGTGCAGGAAGGCGAGCCACCAGAAGCCGTCGCGCTGATAGGGGCGGAGCTCGGTCCTCAGGCCCGGCGGCGGGTCAGGGCGCGGCAGCTCGGTGACGTCGCGCAGGGCGGTCGCCCGCTCGACCCAGGCCGCGGCCCGCCCGTCGACGACGCCGAGGTCGGCGAGCTCGGCCCAGATGCCGAGGTCGTGCGTGCCCACGCTGAGGCGGTCGGGGTCGGACTCGCGCAGCTGCGCCGCCAGCGCCACCACCTCGTGCAGCCGGGCGAACTCGGGTCGGTCGAGCGTGACGTAGGTGCCGCTGGGGAGGACGAGGAACTCCTCCTCGCGCGTGAGTGCCGCCAGCACGACCGGCAGCGGGACCTGCTCGCCGTCGACGCTCACCTGCACCTCGAGGTCGAGCCAGTCGGTGTGGTCGGGCTGTGCGTCGGCGAGGACGAAGGCGATCTGCGGGTCCTCGGTCGACTCGCGGAAGTCGGGCGGCGCGAGCTCCTCGACGTCGACGTCGGGCAGGGTGCGCAGGTGGGGGAGGTCGTGCAGGGCGAGCGCGAGCGCGTCGCCGTCCGACAGGATCTCCGGTGCCCGTCCGGAAGGCGTGCCGGTCGGGGTGAGCGACTCGGGGAGCGTGGCGAGGACCGAGCGCTCCGCCGCGGGGTCGCGCAGGCCGTCGAGCGGGTCGCTCGCACCGAGGTCGCAGCGACGCTCGCCGTAGACCCACTGCCAGCGCAGCTCGGCCGACGTCGAGGACTGCCACGCGACGGTCAGCGCGAGCCTGGGGCGGGGTGGGGCGGGGACCTCGACGGAGCCGTCGGACGACTCGACCGCGAGGCTGCGCGCCAGCGGCGCGAGCGCCTGGAGGAAGGCGTCGCGCTCGTCGTGAGGTGCTGCCACGCCGCGGTGGTCGAGGACGAGGTCCATCAGCGCGTCGTGGCACGGCTTGGACAGCTCCGCCAGGACCACGTCGTCGTCGTCGAACAGGGCCACCGACGTGGCCGGGCGACCGAGCGGGACCACCTCGCCGCCGCGCCAGCGCCGACCCTGCAGCCGCACCGACACGTCGAGGCGCAGCTCGTCGTCGCCCTCGACCAGGTCGGCGACGACCCCCGCCGGCTCGGGGGAGACGACGACTGACGCGAGGCCCGCGCCGGGCACGAGCGTGACGCCCTGCGAGACCGCCTCGCGCAGCGCCGGCACGAGCCGTTCGCCGTAGTCCTCGAGGGCCGACGCCGCACCCGCCACGAGGTAGGCGTGGCGCGCGACCAGGCCGCGGTGGAGGGCGCGCAGGGCGTCCACCTGCGCGGGCACGAAGCGCGAGGTCGCTACCGGCCCGGCGAGGTCGCTCCACTCCGCCCCGCTGCGCGCCCAGCCGCGTCGCGCCCCCGGCCGGACCGGACGCATCGACAGCTCGCCGGCGGTGCCCCGGGACCAGCGCGAGGCCGGCCTCCTGCTGATCTCGAGCCCGAGGCGCTGGCCGGTGAGCGTCGAGCGGGCCCGGGCCTCGAGGTCGCCCGTGAGCCGGCCCAGCTGGTGGCGCCACGCCGAGCCGGTGGCCGCCGGCTCGGGGGAGCGCAGTGTGAGCGCGACGGCCGCGCCGTGCTTGCACATCCGGGCGACCGGGCACGTGCAGGCGCTGAAGACCCAGTCGGACGCCGCGTCGACCTCGGCGTGGAACTGGACCTCGTAGGGCACCGGCGCTGTGCCGAGGACCGTCGCGGTGGCCGTCAGCGAGCTGTCGGTCTCGTGGACGACCTCGAGCTCGTCGACGGCGTCGAGGTAGTGCCGGGCGCGCACCAGCGTGCCGGCGTCGAAGTAGCCGGCGAGGTAGGCGTCGGTGAGCGCGTGGCGGATGTCCATGGGCGCTTCATCGTGCCACCGCGGGCCGACAGCCCGCGGCCGCTCTCCACAGCCCCCGGACGCCCGCGGTCAGTGCTCGTGGGCAGCGCTCGTGGGCAGCGCTCGCGGTCAGCGCTCGCCGCCGGGCACCCACAGCACGTCGCCGTTGTCGCGGTTGGCGTGACGGGCGAGGATGAAGAGCAGGTCGGAGAGGCGGTTGAGGTAGGTGATCGCGAGGATGTTCATCGTGTCCTCGTGCTCGCCCCAGGCCGCCCAGCCTGCCCGCTCGGCACGGCGTACGACGGTGCGCGCGACGTGCAGGTGGGCGGCCGCGGTCGTGCCGCCGTTGAGGATGAACGACCGCAGCGCGGGCAGGTCCTCGTTGTAGCGGTCGCACCACGCCTCGAGGCGGTCGACGTAGTCCTGCTCGATGCGCAGCGGCGGGTACTCCGGGTCCGCGACGACCGGGGTGCAGAAGTCCGCGCCGACGTCGAAGAGGTCGTTCTGCACGCGGGTGAGCACCGCGACCACGTCGTCGTCCAGCCCGCCGTGGGCCAGCGCGACACCGATGTGGGCGTTGCCCTCGTCCACGCAGGCGTAGGCCTCGAGGCGGAGGTCCGTCTTCGAGGTCTCGCTCATGTCGCCGAGCCGGGTGCGGCCGGCGTCGCCGGTGCGGGTGTAGATGCGCGTCAGGTTGACCATGCTGCGGAGCCTAGCCGCCGGGACGCGCCGTAAAAGGTGAGGCATCGATGCAACCGAACGGGGTACAACTACGTCAGTAGGAGTGACAGCGGTCACGGTCAGGCGTCGGGGGACGCCGGTGAGGAGCACCGGATGGACATCATCTCGGACATCGTCGCGGACCGGCACGTGCTCGTCCTGCACGGCGCCTTCGACGTGCGCAGCACGTGGGAGGTCCGCAACGCCATCTACGAGTGCATCGACGGTCTCGACGACGACGTCGTCATCGACATGACCGACGTGTCCACGATCGACGTGACCGCCCTCCGCCTGCTCGCGGTCGCCACCCGTCACGCCTGGCTCGCCGGCCACCACCTCACCGTCCGCAACCCCGGCCCGGCCGTGCGCCGGATGGTGCACCTGGCCCGGCTCGCGCACGCCATCGAGGTCGAGCGGGTCGCAGCGACCGCCTGAGCGCTGGCCGCCGCGACCCGTCCCGAACCCGTCCGGTGCGGTCGGGTCCCGGACGGCTCAGCCCGCCGGCACCACCTCGATCGCGGAGATCTTGGCCTGGTCGACCACGGAATCCAGGTCCACGTCGACCTTGCCGTCGGTGACCTGCACCGTGAAGGACTTCACCACGGCCGTCGTCGAGCCGACGTCGGCGACGATGTCGTAGTCGTCCAGCCGCAGCTGGCCCTCGACCGCGACGTCGAACACCCGCCGTCCGGTCCCTCCCGGACCGCCGCCGGGCGCGCCGAAGTAGATCTCGGCGAAGTGCAGGCGGACGGTGTAGGTGCCGTTCTGCACGGGGATGTCGTAGTCGATCGCCCCGGTCGCGGTCGAGTACTCGCTCTGGTAGAGCACGTCGTCGGTCGTCCCTGCGATGGCGACGCCGTTGGTGTAGGTCTTGCCGCCGGTGCCGTACTGCTGCGCCCCCCACGCGACCCCACCGGTGGTGACCGCCGGTCCACCCGCGTTGATCCGTACGGGTGCCTGCGGACGCGGCGGCGTGGTGACGATGGCCGTCGCCGACGCAGAGGAGGCGTTCTGCGAGGTGTCCACGGCGAGCACGCGATAGGCGACCTCCGTGTTGCCCGGTGCCCCCGTGTCGACCAGCGACAGGCCGGCCACGGGGGTCGCGTTGACCCGTGTCCAGGTGGTCGCCCCCGCGGCCTGGCGCTCGACGACGTAGCCGCCCAGGTCGGCAGCCGTGACCGCGTTCCACGAGATGCGTACGTCGTTGCCGGTCACGACTGCCTCGACGCCGGTGGGCGCCGCTGCCGGGGCGGTGGTGTCGGCCGAGGCCACCGGAGCGATGTTGGTCATCAGGAAGACGTTGTCCTGGTAGTCGCAGTTGGCGCTGCCGCCCCCGCACCCGTTCTGCACGAAGTCCTGGCCGACCAGGTAGGCGCCCGGGACGGTGCGCCCCCCGATCTCGACCGGCCAGACCCGGATGCCGAGGTTGGCCGGGTCGTTGGCCGTCGGTGCCTTGTTGGTGGTGTAGCCGGCGATGGTCAGGGCGAAGCTGCCGCCCGGGCTGGCCTGGCCCTGTTGGAAGGGCGCCGAGGCCGGTGCGGTCCCGCTCTGGGCCACTCGGGGGTAGAAGGACTGCCCCCACGCGCCGTCGTGCGAGCCGGAGATCGGGCTGGCGATGTTGTCTCCCGTCTCGTTGCAGCACCCGTGGAGCGCGGTCAGCTGGCGGGCGGTGACCGGCCGGGACGGGTCGAGGCGCTTCCACAGCAGTGACCGCACCTCGTCGCCCTGCAGCGGGCCGTCGTAGGCGTCCTCCAGCGGCTCACCGATGGTGGTGGAGTAGCCGAAGACGCGCGCGACGTCGGTCATCGTCGGCTCGACGCCGCCCTCGGGCTGCGGCTGCCAGTAGCCGCGCAGCT
This sequence comes from Nocardioides pinisoli, assembly GCF_024199985.1. GTDB lineage: Bacteria > Actinomycetota > Actinomycetes > Propionibacteriales > Nocardioidaceae > Nocardioides > Nocardioides pinisoli. The sequence continues at coordinate 96,725 of NZ_JANARS010000004.1, read as the reverse complement.
GGACGGGCAGCTCCGGCCGGTTGGCCGCGTTGGAGGTGATCGTCATGGTCGCGCCGTAGGTGCCGCGGCTGCCCGCTCCGCCGAACCGGACGCGCAGGTCGTGGCTCGCGCCCGGTGCGATCGTGAGCGGCAGCGTGGTGTCCGGCGTGGTGAAGCTGGTCGTGCTCGTCCGCACTCCGGGCGTCGGGTCCAGAGGGGCGGAGAGCGCCAGGCCGGTCACGACGAGCGGGTCGTCGGGGTCGGTGTTGCTGATCCGCAGGGTGGCCGTGTCGTGGGTCACCGCGGCCGCGTGGCTGGCGGTGCTCGTCGTCTTGTTGTTGAGGTGGTGCATCACGAGGAAGTCCTCGGCCATGCCCGGTACGACGACCCCGTCGACCCGCTGGGCGTCCTGGTTGGTGACCGCGATGGCGGCCACGCTGCCGTCGACGATCGTGAACGTGCGCGTGGCGGTCGTGTCGTTGCCGGCCGCGTCGGTGGCGGTGACGGTGACGGTGTGCGCACCGAGCCCGGTCACCTCGAGGCGGTCGCCGGTGGGACGCGGGACGTCCGCGCCGTCGAGCGTCCAGTCGACGAACTCGACCCCTGACCCGCCACGGTCGACGACGTCGGCGACCACCGTCGCGGAGCGGACGTAGCCTCCGGCTCCGGTGACCCCGGTGACGGTGAGGTCCACCGTCGGCGGGATCACGTCGACCTCCGAGCCGGAGGCGACGCTGATCCACTGGACCTTGGTGTTGCTGCCCGTGGACGCGAGCGTGAGCCGGCCGTCGGCGACGTCGACCGAGGTGGTGGCGACCCGGTAGTCGCCCGGACCGGACGGGACGAAGCCCGAGACGAGCGGCACGCCCTCGGCCATGAGGCCGTGCGAGGAGTCGGCGTAGCCGGGATCGCCCACCGACACCGAGACGGTGTAGGTGCCGTCCGCGACCGCGAGCTCCCACTCGCCGTCGACGACGCCGGCGACCTCGGTGTCATCGACGATCATCAGCGTCCCGGTCAGCGGGTCGGGGTCCTGGGTGCGGGCTCGGGTGTCGGCGGTCTTGGTCGCCCCGCCCTCGGTCCGCACCCAGCCGTAGCCACGCGCCTCGGTGAACAGCTCGCCGGTGTCGGCCGACCATCCGGCCGGCGTCGACGCGGATGCGGGCTGGAAGCTCACCTGCGCCACGGTCTCGCCGCCACCGCCGGTCACGGGCGTGACCTCGATGTGGTCGATCTTGGTGTTGGTGCCGCCCACGGAGTCGACGGTGAGCTCACCGTCGGCGACCTCGACGACCTGCGTGCCGGTCGCGTGGTGCCCCGCGCTCCCGGCCGGGCCGCTCGGGACGTGCGGTGCCGCGAGCAGCGGCACGCCCTCGATGCGGAGCTGGTGCGCCTCCGGGTCGGCGTTGGTCGCCGGGTCGCCCACGGCCGCGGTCACCTGGTAGGTGCCGTCGGCGAGCGCGAGCTCCCACGTGCCGGTGTTGCAGTTGTTGGCCGTGCAGTTGGGTGCGGACTGCTGCTGGTACTGCATGTGCATGAACGTGTCGAGGCGCTGGTCGCTGGTCAGGTTGCGGTCGCGACCCGACGTCGTACGCCCCTCGGGCGCCAGTGTCGTGGCGTTGATCCAGCCGTAGGTCAGGCCGCCCTGGTCGGCGAGCGTCCGCGGGCCGTAGGCCTGGCCGAAGTCACGCAGGTAGCCGGTCGGCACCGGTGCGGCCTCGCTCTGGAAGTTGACCCGGATGCTCTGGCCCGGGGGCTGGGTGCCGCCGGCGGGCTCGACGTTGCGCACGATGAAGACCACGTCGTTGAAGTCGAACCCGGAGGTGTGCTCCTCGGTCGCGACGACGTAGGCGTGCGGGACGCGCTGTCCGCCCTCGATGAGCGGGTAGACCCGCACGTGGTTGCCGATCGCGCCGCTGAAGGTGTTGAGCGCGTCCTGGCTGTGCACCAGGCGGTTGGCGAAGAAGGGCCACCGGGAGACGAAGCCGAACGTCGCCTGGCCGGGGTCGAACTGCAGCGCCCCGGTGGTGGCCGGGGTCAGGGTCTGCCCGTTGGACGCCGGCGAGTTCGACACCGAGAACAGCGTCCGACGGTCGGCAGGCGCGGCGTCGTCGTACCACGACACCTCGGTCACCGGGTTGGAGTCGGTCGGTCCGAAGATTGAGATCGGTTCGACCGTGACCGGGCCGTCGGCGAAGCGGGTGAAGCTCTCGACGTCGATGCTGTCGCCGAGGGTGGGGGAGACGCGCTCGCCCGAGCCGGAGTGGATCTCGTTGGTGGTGTCGTTGTCGTCACCGGTGTCGATGCCGAGCTCCCACGTGTCGAAGACGTACTGCAGGGAGGGCTCCGCCGAGCCACCGAGCCCGTCGGTGCCGAGGCCGCGCAGCGAGACCGTCGGTGCGCTGCCGGCGCTGAGGGACAGACCGAGCGAGGCGGCTGCGACGCCCTCGCTGCTGGGGTCGAAGCCGACCTGGATGGTCATCGACGCCCCCGGCGCGAGCGTGGCCGGCAGCGGGGTGCTGGGGGTCCGGGAGTAGGCCGCGGCCCCGGCCCCGGTGATGCTCGCCCCGGTCACCGTGGTCGCCTCGCTCCCATCGTTGGTGACCCGCACGGTGCCGAGCGTCCTCGAGCCGGCCCCGGTCACCTGGTTGCCCACCAAGCGGCGGGTGCTCACGGACACGTCCGCGCCACCCTGGCCGTCGGGCACCCGAAGCAGGTAGAGCCGCGGCTGACCGCTGCTCTGGTCGTAGGAGTTGACGTAGAGGTTGCCGGTGTCGAGGTCCTCGACGATGTCCAGCGGGTCGTCGAAGCCGGAGAAGCCACCGATCGTCGAGCCCGCCTGGCCGCCCTCGACCTGGCCGTCGGACGCGGCCTCCAGTGTGAAGACGTCGTCGAAGTTGGAGAACCGCACGACCATCAGCCGGCCCTTGAGCCTGCCCCCGAACGTGTTGGAGCGGTACTCGATGATCCCGTTGGGCGACTTGTTGAACTCGAAGTCGTAGGCCCACCCGCGGTAGTTGCGGTCGGGAGCCACGGAGGCGGGGTACTTCGACCCACCCGAGCCGGCGCCTTCGGGGTTGCCGCCGTTGTTGAGCACCCACTCGCATCGCGAGGGGTTGGGGTGGCCGTAGTAGCCGCCGGCCTCGACGTCGAAGAGGAAGTCGCGCTGGGTGTTGTGGTTGCTCACCGCGGGCACGCTCGGCGCGGTGTAGGGCGTGCCGTCGATGCGGCGCGTCGCGCACTCCGAGGTGACGTCGCCACCGGGGACCTGACCGGTGCGGGTGAGCGTGCCGCCGCTGCCCGTGACTCCTGGGCTGTTGCCGCCGCTGGCGGTGCCGTTGGTCGGCACGTAGAGGCTGCCGTTGGAGGCGTGGACGAGGTCGTAGGCGTTGCGGATGCCGGTGGCGTAGATCTTCAAGGGCGCGTCGGCGGCGAAGGGGTCGTAGGAACCGCCCTTGTCCACGGTCTGCACGTCGACCGGCCCGGACGCCTGCACGCGCTGCCAGGTCGTCGCGGGGTCGAAGGTGAGCAACGCCGCGGTGAGCAGGGTCTCGCCCCGGTTGCCCCAGGCGCCGTCAGGGTCGCCAGCGGCCTGGTTGGAGCCCTGGAGGAAGTAGAGCCTCCCGCCGGGGCCGTAGGAGATCGAGTTGGACAGGTGGTCCTTCTGCGAGCGGGGCAGGTTGACGAAGACGTCGGACACCACGGGGTCGGACACGCCGCCCGAGAAGTCGACTCGGCTCAGCTTGGAGCCGAAGGCCTGCGACTCGTTGCCGATGTTGGCCGTCGCGTGGGTCACCCACGCCACGTCGGGGTCGGTGCGGTCGAAGACCAGCCCGACGGCAGCGCGGCCCAGGAAGGCGTTGATGGGCTGCTCGGCGCCGAGCGTGCCGTCCGCGTTGATCGGGTAGCGGAACATCCCCTGTCCGATGGTGGTGGCCCACAGGTGTCCCTGGTGGACGACCAGCGAGGCGAAGTACTTGCCGTTCTTGCCGAGGTCGACCTTCTGGAAGTCCACCCCGGTGACCGGGTCGAAGGTGCCGTCGGGCGGCTCGACCTCGCCGGTGCCGGTCGTGAAGAGGGAACGGAACGGGACGAACGTGCGACCCCTGGTGTCCTTCACCCCGTCGACGACGAAGCGGTAGGTGGTGCCGGCCTTGAGGTTGCCGCTCTGCTGGAAGTTGATCGAGTCGCCGCCGCCGGTGGTGTTGCGGTTGCCAGCGACCTCGACGTCGGGTGCGCTGCCGGGGACCACCTCGAAGAGCCGGACCGTGGCCGCGGTGACCGTGGCCGGGTCGACCGGTCCCGGTTCGGCGCTCGTCCCGACCAGGTGCACGTCACTCGCCACGCCCTCGCCCAGCGGCGCGCCGAGCGACCGGTTGGCCGGGCGCGTCTGCACGATGAAGGGGAGCGGGTCGGCCGCGGTGGTGCTCGCCGACCGTATCTCGACGTAGGCGAGCTTCGTGTTGGTGCCGCCGGTCGCGTTGATGGTCAGCTCGCCGTCGACGACACCCACGCGGGTCGTGGCGGTGTCGTACTCCGCGGACGCGCTGCCGGTGAAGCCCTCGATCAGCGCCGAGTTCTCCACGTTGATCGCGTGCAGGCTGTCGTAGCTCGTCGCACCGGGCTGGTCACCGACGGCCACGGTCACGTCGTAGGTGCCGTTGTCGACGGCGAACTGCCAGTCGCCGTCCTGGCAGACGTTGGGCGGGCACGCGGCGTTGGGCACTTCGGCGAACTGCATGTGGATGATCGAGTCGAGCCGGGGGTCGACGCCCGAGCGCCCCCGCACGCGTCCGTTGCCGACCAGTGAGAGAGCCTCCTCACTGTTCTCCTTCACCCAGCCGTAGACGTGCTCGCCGCCCCCCTGTGAGGCGCCGCTGCGCTGGCCGTAGGCCTGCCCGTAGTCCTTGAGGTGGCCCGGTGCCGGCGCGCCGGCCTCGGACGTGAAGTCGACCTTGACGTCGAGCGGGGTGAACGGCTCGACCACGCCGCCGATGAGCTCGGCGGAGAAGTCGGCGAAGGACACCACGACCTCGTCGGTGGCCGCGGCGTTGCGCTTGGTGGCGTAGAGGCCACCGAAGGTGACCGGACCGCCCACCCCGGAGGGCAGGTCGGCACCGGCGAGGAAGGCCGCCGGCACCGGGAGCTGGGTCGAGCCGACGGTGTTGCTCGTGTCGGTCAGGGCAGCGAGCTGGCCGTCGCCCACGGCGTAGGAGCCGCGCACGACCGGCTCGGCGCCGGAGCCGTCGACCTGCAGGACCAGGCGCACGCGCTGACCGCTCGGGAAGGTGGCCGAGTTGAGCTCGTAGGTGGTGGCCGGCTGCGCGATGCCGCCGACCTCCTTGAGCAGCTGCACCTTGTTGGTGGTCGCGGTCATCCGCACCACGGCCAGCTTGACGTAGTTGTCCTCGTCGAGGCCGAACCAGAGCCCGCCCTGCTGGCTGCTGTTGGTCGCACCGGGGAAGGCCGGGTCGACCACGGTCGTCTCGAGCTCGTAGCCGTCCGTGCCGCCGGCGAGGCCCACCCCCAGGGTGTTGAGCTGGGAGTTGGTGCCGGGGCTGTCGGCCGGACGCCGGTAGGCGATGCCCTTGGTCGCGGTGATCCGCAGGTTGCCGGCCGCCTGGGCGAGCAGCCCGGGCTCGAAGCCTGGCACGTCGGGCGTGCTGGGTGTCGCGGGGGCGGGAGCCTGGTCCACGTTGCCGCGGGCTGACGGGTCGTCCACCATCGTGAAGCCGGTGCCCGCCAGTCCGCTCTGCGAGCCGTCGAAGTCGAGCACGTAGGGCGTGTCGACCCGCACCGAGGCGCAGGGCTCCGTCGTCATCGGGACGCATGGCGCTCCGGCCTCGGTGACGACGACCCGGACCGTCCGGGACCCGGACGCCCGGCCGTCGCTCGCGGTCACGACGACGTCGTACGGACTCGCTGCAGCGGTGCCCGCGGCCGGGGTGCCGGCCAGGGTGGCCGTGGCGTCGCCGTTGTCGGTGAGCGTGAGCCCGTCGACGTCGAGGTCGGAGGTGATGGTCACCTCGTCGCCCTCGGCGTCGGTCGCGGTGATGGTGACCGGGTCGAGGGCGGACCCCTCCACGGCGCCTACCTCGTCGACGGGGGCCACGGCCGGAGCGGTGTTGGGTGCTTCGTGTGCGGCCACGGAGAAGTCGCCGAACGTGACGGGCGTGACGTCACCCACTGCGGCGTTGCGCTTGGTGGCGAACAGCCCGGCGAAGGACTGCGCCGCCTCGCCGCCGACCGCCGTGCCGGCCAGGAGCGACTCGGCCACCGGGACGGCGTCCGTGTCGACGGTGTTGGTGGTGTCGGCGAGGAGCGTCCGCGGGCCGGCGCCGACGGTGTAGAACAGCTGCGCCTGCCCGCCGGGGCCTGCCGTGTCCACGACCTGGAGCTCGAGCCGGACGTCCTGCGCGGACGGGAAGGCCGCGCTGTTGAGCTCGTACGCCGTGCCCGGCGTCGCCACGCCACCGACCTCGCGCAGCAGCTGCACCTTGTTGGTGGTCGAGGAGACGCGGGACACCACGGCCTTGACGTAGTCGTCCTCGCCGAGCCCGAACCACAGGCCGCCCTGCTGGGCGCCGTTGGTGGTGCCCGGGAAGGTGGGCGCGACCACGGTCGTGGCGATGTCGTAGCCGGTGCCGGAGCCGCTCACCCCAACGCCGAGGGCGTTGAGCTGGGCGTTGGGCGCGGTCGCTGCCGGGCTCTGCCCGGGGGCGCGATACATGATCCCCTTGGTGGAGGTGATGGTGAGCTGCTCGCCGCCCGCGGCCAGCAGCCCCGGCTCGAAGCCGGGTGCGTCGGCGTACGTCGGCGAGGCGGGGGCCGGGGCCTGGTCGACGCCCGAGCGCAGCGACGGCGGGTCGACCATGGTGAAGCCGGTGTCGTCCAGTCCACCCTCGTCGCCGGTGAAGTCCAGCGAGAAGGGCAGCTCGACGGCGATGTCGGAGCACGGGAGCGTCGAGCGCTCCAGGCACGGGGTGACGGGAGCGGGTGCCACGACGACCTCGAAGATCGCGGTGTCCGACCCGCCGTCGCCGTCGGCGACGGTCACGGTCACGGTCGACGTGCCCTCCTCGGTCGGCGTGCCGCCGAGCGCGACGCCCGTGGAGGTGCCGGTGCCGGTCATCCCGGCCGGGAGCCCGGTGACCGTGCGGGTGAGCTCGTCGCCCTCCTCGTCGGTGGCAGGCACCAGCACCGAGGTCTCGACGGCCTCGCCGACGGTCACCTCCACCGTCGCAGGGTCGGGCGCGCCGGCGACGGGGGCGTCGTTGACGTCGGTGACGGTGAGCACGAACGTGTCGGTGGCCGTCTCCTCGTCCGGGTCCTCGGCGGTGACCGTGACCGAGAAGGTGCCGCCGACCGTGGGGGTGCCACTGATGGTGCCCGCGTCCGCGTCGTAGGAGACACCCGTGGGCAGGCCGTCGACGCTGACGGTGAGCTCGTCGTCGTCCTCGTCGGTCGCGACGACGGTGATCGGGTCGAGGGCCTCCTCCTCGGTCGCGGTGACGTCGTCGAGCGGCGTCAGCACCGGGGCGTCGTTGACCGGGGTGACCAGGATGGTCAGGTCCTCGGAGGAGGACAGGGTGCCGTCGCTCGCGGTCACGGTGACGGCGAAGGTCCCGGAGCGTTGCGGGGTGCCGACGACCCGGTTGCCATCGAGACGCAGACCGGCGGGCAGACCGGTGGCGCTCAGCGTGACGGGGTCGCCCTCGGGGTCGACGGCGTCGACGCTGATCGCCGAGATCGCCTGGTCCTCAACGGTGCTCACGTCGGCCAGCGGCGCCACGGCCGGCGCCTCGTCGACGTCGGTCACCGTGACCGTCACGGTCGCGGTGTCCGAGGCGGTGCCCGAGGTGGCGCGGACGGCGAGCTGGTAGGACTTCGTGTCCTCGAAGTCGACGGGACCGGCGAGGGTGAGCCTGCCGGTGGTCGCGTCGAGCGCGAACCGGTCCGCCTCGTTGCCGCCCGTGATGGCGAAGGTGATGGTGTCCCCGTCAGCGTCGGCGGCCTCGATGGTGCCGACTGCGGCACCGGCCGCGCTCGACTCGGCCACCTCGAGCTGCTGGTCGTCGATCACGGGATCGTGCTCCACGTCGCCGACCTCGACCGTGATTGTCGCGGTGGCGGTGCGGGAGCCGTCGCTGACCGTGGCCGTGAAGGTCTTGGCGCCCGGGGTGGCGGTGGCGGCGGCCCTTGCGACGGTCACGGTGCCGTTCGGGGCGACCGCGAAGTCGTCGTCGCCGCCCGAGAAGCTGAGCCCGCCGGGCGTCTCCTCGTCGGAGGCGGCGAGCGTGCCGACGACCTCCCCGACCGCGGTGCCCTCGAGGGTGGTGAAGGTCTGCGCCGCCATCACTGGCGCGTCGTCGACGGGCGTGACGGTGATGGTCAGCTCCGTGGCGCTGGGCGTCGACGTGCCGTCGTCCGCCGAGACGGTGACGTCGGCCGTGCCGGGGCGGGTCGGCGTGCCGGTGATCTCACCGTCGGTGGCGTCGTAGGCCAGGCCGCTGGGCAGGCCGGTCACGGAGATCGCGACGTCCTCGCCCTCGGGGTCCGTGGCGGCGACACCGATCGGGGTGACCGGCTGGTCCTCGGTGACGCTCGCGTCGGCGACCTCGGCGATGACCGGCGACTCGTCGACGTCGGCGACCGCGACGGTGACGGTCGCCGTGTCGCTGAGCCGGCCGTCGGTGACCCGGACCTGCAGCGTGCGGGTCGCGGAGGCCTCGTGGTCGAGCGCAGCGGTGGTCGTGACGACGCCGGTGGCCGGGTCGATGGCGAAGCCGGACGCGGCGATGCTCCAGGTCAGGCGGTCACCGTCCGGGTCGTTGCCGGTGACGGTGCCGACCCGGGCGCCGGCCGGCCCCTCGGGCACCTCCAGCGTGGTGTCGTCCACCACAGGGGCGCGGTTGTCCGGCGCCTGCTCGCGCACGACGCCGAGGGCGAGGACCTCCCAGGCGGAGGTGTCGAGGCCGTCGTCGGCGCGGAAGCGGGGGGCGTAGGTGCCGGCCGAGCCGGTCGGCGGGGTGCCGGAGACGATGCCGGTCGCACGGTCGAGGGAGAGCCAGCCGGGCAGCGTGCCGGGTTCGGCGACGAAAGACACCGGGCCGGGGGCCGCGTCGGGATCGGAGCCGGCGAGCTGCAGCGCGAAGGGGGTGCCGATGGTCGCCGTTCGCGCGCCGATCGTGGCCATCGCGGGTGCCTGGTTGCGGACCGCGAGCCGGTAGGAGACCGTCGCCGCGGCGAGGCCGTCGGACGCCTGGCTCGTCACCTGCCACACCATGCCGACCGCGGACGCAGGCGCCGTGCCCGTGACGGCCCCAGTGGTGGCGGACGTGACGAGCCAGGCCGGCTGCGCGGCCGGGGTGCGGGCGTTGGCCGGTGCGAAGCTCGTCACCCAGGCGAGGTCGCGCGGCCCGTCGTCGGGGTCGCTGGCGGACGGCTGGACACGCACCGCGCCCCCGGCGTCGGTGACCACGTCGGCGACAGGTGCCACCGAAGGGGCGCGGTTGGCGACGACACGCAACGTGAACCGCTTGCGACGGGTCGCGCGGCCGTCGGTGACGGAGAGCTCGAGCCGGTAGCGCTTCCCGGCGGCGGCGCTGGGGGCCGTCCCGCGCAGGACGCCGGTCCTTCGGCTGAACGACACCCACCGCGGCTTGCCGCGCAGCCGGAAGCGCAGGGCCCGCTGCGGGCCGTCGGGGTCGGTCGCCCGCGGTCGGAGCACCAGCTGGTGGCCGACGACGGCCGTGGTCGTCGGCACGGACTTCAGCCGAGGCGGCTTGTTGCCGGGTGCGGCCGCGGCGACGGGGCCGAGGCCGGTCAGGACCAGGGCCGCCAGGAGCAGCAGTGTCAGCGCTGAGCGCCGGATCCGGGACGAGAAGGTACGGCTGTTCAGCGGCACGACGAGTTCCCCACGATGTTCCCCCACGGAGGAGCCCCCTGCTCCTCACCGAGCCGTCATGCCACCACGGACAGGCCGTCAGGCGACCCCTGACAACGGCGGAGAATTCTCGAAGATTTGACCCACTTGCCTCGTTCGGGGCGACGGGAGGAGGCCCGCAGGAGGCCGGACGAGGCGCTCGGCAAGCCTCTTCGGGTGAGGTATCAGTCACAGGGCGGGCCGGTGACTGACGGGTAACCGTCGTCCTACTGTGTCGCCATGACGGAATCTCCGGCCACGCCCGCGGTCCACCAGAAGGACCGCCCGTGGGTGATGCGCACCTACGCCGGCCACTCCACGGCCGAGGCGTCCAACGCGCTCTACCGCACCAACCTGGCCAAGGGGCAGACCGGGCTCAGCGTGGCCTTCGACCTGCCGACGCAGACCGGCTACGACCCCGACAGCCCGCTGAGCCGGGGCGAGGTCGGCAAGGTCGGCGTACCGGTCCCGCACCTGGGCGAGATGCGCAAGCTCTTCGCCGACATCCCGCTCACCGAGATGAACACCTCGATGACGATCAACGCGACGGCCATGTGGCTGCTGGCGATGTACCAGGTCGTCGCCGAGGAGCAGAACCCCGACCTCGCGCCCGACGAGGTCGCCCACCTGCTGGCCGGCACGACCCAGAACGACATCATCAAGGAGTACCTGTCCCGGGGCACCTACGTCTTCGGGCCGGAGGCCTCGCTGCGCCTGATCGGCGACATGATCGCCTACACGGTCCACGAGATCCCGAAGTGGAACCCGATCAACATCTGCAGCTACCACCTGCAGGAGGCCGGTGCGACGCCCGTGCAGGAGCTGGCCTACGCAATGTGCACCGCGATCGCCGTCCTCGACCAGGTCAGGAGCTCCGGCCAGGTCTCCGAGGACGACTTCGAGAAGGTCGTGGGCCGCATCTCGTTCTTCGTCAACGCCGGCGTCCGGTTCATCGAGGAGACCTGCAAGATGCGGGCCTTCGTGCAGCTGTGGGACGAGATCACGCACGAGCGCTACGGCGTGCAGGACCCGAAGATGCGCCGCTTCCGCTACGGCGTGCAGGTCAACTCGCTCGGCCTCACCGAGGCCCAGCCGGAGAACAACGTCCAGCGCATCGTGCTGGAGATGCTCGGCGTGACGCTGTCCAAGGACGCCCGGGCGCGGGCGGTGCAGCTGCCGGCGTGGAACGAGGCGCTCGGCCTGCCGCGGCCGTGGGACCAGCAGTGGTCGCTGCGCTTCCAGCAGGTGCTCGCGTTCGAGTCCGACCTGCTCGAGTACGACGACATCTTCGCCGGCAGCCACGTCATCGAGGCCAAGGTGGCAGAGCTCGTCGAGGGCGCCCGCGCCGAGATCGACCGGGTCCAGGCGATGGGCGGCGCCATCGCCGCCGTCGAGTCGGGCTACATGAAGCAGAACCTCGTGTCCGCCCACGCCGCCCGCCGCGCGCGCATCGAGTCCGGTGAGGACGTCATCGTCGGGGTCAACCGGTTCGAGACCACCGAGCCGTCGCCGCTGACCGCCGACCTCGACGCCGCGATCCAGGCCGCCGACCCGGAGGCCGAGCGCGCGGCGCTGGCCAGCCTCGAGGCGTGGAAGGCCCAGCGTGACGAGACCGAGGTCCGCGAGGCGCTCGACGCGCTCGCCGCGGCGGCCAAGACCGACGCCAACCTCATGCACGCCACCCTCGTCGCGGCCCGGGCCGGCGCGACGACGGGGGAGTGGGCCGGCACGCTGCGCGGGGTCTTCGGCGAGTTCCGTGCGCCGACCGGCGTCAGCGGAGCGGTCGGCGCGGTGTCGGACGCGGGGTCGGCCGGCGCCGAGCTGGCCGCCGTGCGCGAGCGGGTGCGGGCGACCGGTGAGGAGCTGGGCGGCCGGCTGCGGGTGCTGGTCGGCAAGCCGGGGCTCGACGGTCACTCCAACGGCGCCGAGCAGGTCGCCGTGCGTGCCCGCGACGCCGGTTTCGAGGTGATCTACCAGGGCATCCGGCTCACCCCGGAGCAGATCGTCGCGGCCGCCGTGGCCGAGGACGTGCACCTCGTCGGCCTCTCGATCCTCTCCGGCTCGCACATGGAGCTGGTGCCCGACGTGCTCGACGGGCTCGAGGCGGCCGGGCTCGGGGACGTCCCGGTCATCGTCGGCGGGATCATCCCGGGCTCCGACGCCCGGGCGCTGATCGAGCGCGGGGTCGCCGCGGTCTACACGCCCAAGGACTTCGGGCTGACCGAGATCATGGGCGGCTTCGTGGACGTGATCCGGGCCGCCCACGGCCTGGACGAGGAGGGCTGAGGCCCGACCTCCGCCTGGCCGGCGCCGGAGGCTGACACACTGCCCCCATGGGGCGTGTGATCGTCGTCGGGGCCGGGGTCGTCGGACTGACCTGCGCGGTGCGGCTGCTCGAGGCCGGTCATCGGGTGGACATCGTCGCCCGTGACCTCCCGCTCGAGACGACGTCGGCCGTGGCCGCCGCCCTCTGGTATCCCTACCGCGCCTTCCCGCAGGACCGGGTGACGGCGTGGGGGAAGGTCGCCTACGACGTCTTCGCCTCGCTCGCGGACGACGAGCGGACGGGGGTGCGGATGCTCACCGGCACCGAGGTGCTGCGCGAGCGCCAGCCCGACCCGTGGTGGCGCGGTGCGGTGCCGTCGCTCGACCGGGAGACTGCGTTGCCGCCCGGCTACCCCGACGGCTGGACCTTCGTCAGCCCGATCGTCGACATGCCGGTCTTCCTGCGGTGGCTGGTGGCACGCGTCGACGAGCTGGGCGGCACGCTGACGCGGATGAACCTGTCCGCCCTGCCCGACGACGGCAGCCTGGTCGTCAACGCCACGGGGCTCGGCGCCCGGCACTTCGGCGCCGACCCGTCCGTGACCCCCGTGCGCGGTCAGGTGGTCGTCGTGGAGCAGGTCGGCCTCGACCGCTGGACCCTCGACCGCGACGGCCTGACCTACGTGGTGCCACGCACCCGCGAGATCGTCGTCGGCGGCACCGAGGTGGAGGGGGAGTGGTCGCGCACGCCCGACCCCGACGTCGCCGACCAGGTGCTCCACCGCGCCACGGCGCTGGTCCCCCAGCTCGAGGGGGCCCGGGTGCTGCGGCACAAGGTCGGGCTGCGGCCGGTCCGTCCCGGCGTACGCCTCGAGCGCGAGGGTGCGGTCGTGCACTGCTACGGCCACGGGGGTGCGGGCGTCACCCTCTCGTGGGGGTGCGCGGACGCCGTCGTGGAGCTCGTCGATGACTGACCTGCAGTGCGCGGCCCGGCTCTTCGTGGCCCGGCACGGCGCGGCCGACTACGAGAGCGAGCTGCTCAGCGACGCCGGCGGGTGGCTGAGCCCGCTCGGACGCCAGCAGTCGCGCGAGCTGGGGGACCGCCTGCGGGGCGAGCGGATCGCGCGGGTCTGGACGAGCGACCTGTCACGCGCCGTGCAGACCGGGGAGATCGTCGCGGCCCGGCTCGGCACCGACGTGACGGTGCGCACGGGCCTCCGCGAGTTCGGCGTCGGCGACGCGGCCGGGACCACGGGCGATCCCGACCCCTTCGCGGAGACCTTCGCGGCCTGGCTGGGCGGCGACCTCTCCGCCCGGATCCCCGGCGGCGAGAGCGGGGTCGAGGTGGTGGAGCGCTACCGAGCCGTCCTCGAGGAGGTCGCCGACGCGCACCGGGGCGAGTCGGTGCTGGTGGTCAGCCACGGCGGGGTGATGTGCATGGTCCTGCCCCTGCTGGCGCGCAACCTGGCGCCCGACCACACCCGGGACCTGCCGCTGCCCAACGGCGGACTGGTCGCGCTGGAGGCCGACGCCGACGGCTGGGTGGCCCGGTCGTGGGCGGGCCATCAGCTGTCCTGACCGGGCGCCGGTCGGGGGACGGCCGGGTCGGTCAGCGCGTGAGCCCGAGCGCCCACAGGAGGGCGGCCAGAGCGGCCATGGCGAGCAGCGCCAGCCCCATGCGCAGGGCCATCCCCTTCACCCACACCGACATGAGCGTCTCGGGCCGCCCGCGCCGGTCGAGCGGCGTCACGTCGACCACGGCCCCGCGGTCGATCGGTCCGTAGACGTGGGGATAGGTGTCGTCGCCGACGGGCTCGACCCGCACCTCGGCGGCGGTGAGCCGCGCCGGGTCGATGGTGAGCAGCACGAGGTGCTCGCCGGCGCCGCGGTAGTAGCGGTCGAAGACGCCCTGCACCTGCTCACGCCGGCTGGCGTGGATGAAGCCCTCCTCCTCGAGGCTGCGCCCGATCGTCGACGTGGTGTAGGACCCGGTGTCCAGGGCCCGCCGCCAGTCCGCGGCCGTCGCGATGTGGAAGATGCGCTCGGGCACGATCAGAACAGCCGGTGCTCGGCGTCGTCCATCCCGCGGAGCGCGTCGTAGTCGACGAGGGCGCAGGCGATGCCGCGGTCGGTGGCGAGGACGCGCGCCTGGGGCTTGATCTCCTGGGCGGCGTAGATGCCGCGGACCGGTCCCTTGCTGGTCAGCATCGGGTCGCGGTTGAGCAGCTCGAGGTAGCGCGTGAGCTGCTCGACGCCGTCGATCTCGCCGCGCCGCTTGATCTCCACGGCGACCGACAGCCCGTCGGCGTCACGGCACATGAGGTCGACGGGGCCGATCGCCGTCATGAACTCCCGGCGCACGAGCGTGAGGCCGTCGGCGAGGGTCGCGGGGTGCTCGGCGAGCAGCTCCTGGAGGTGCTTCTCCACGCCGTCCTTCTGCAGGCCCGGGTCGACGCCGAGGTCGTGCGAGCTGTCGTGCAGCACCTCGTCGATGAGGATGCGCAGGGTGTCGTCGGACTTCGTCGCGGTCACCAGCCACTCGGCCTGCCCGTCCTCGGAGACCCCCTCGCGCACGGTGCACGGCGGCGACATCCAGTTGAGCGGCTTGTAGGAGCCGCCGTCGGAGTGGATCAGCACCGAGCCGTCCGACTTCAGCATCAGGACGCGGGTGGCGAGCGGCAGGTGGGCCGAGAGCCGTCCGGCGTAGTCCACCTGGCAGCGTGCGACGACGATCCTCACGACGGGCGAATCTACAGTGACCTCGTGACCGACCACGCAGTACGCCCCGCGCGGGCGCGTGACCTCCCGCTGCTCGCCGCGATCGAGGACGCCGGCCTCCCGATGTTCGAGGCGGTGCTGGGCGACCTCACCGGCGACGCCCTGGCCTCCCCGGCCCCCAGCGGGCACGAGCGGGCGTCCGAGCCGGGCTTCATCCTGGTCGCGGGCGACCCCGCGGTCGGCTTCGCGCACGTGGTGGACCTGGAGTCGCACGCCCACCTGGCGCAGATCTCGGTGCACCCCGACCACGCCCGGCGCGGGATCGGGGCGGCGCTCCTCGAGGCCGCGGCCGAGCGGGCGACGCTCAAGGGCCACGGCTCGCTCACCCTCACCACCTATGCCGACATCGCCTGGAACGGACCCTTCTACGCCCGCCACGGCTTCACCGAGCTCGCCGACGACGAGCCCCGCACGGCGTCCCAGCTCGCGATCTCCGAGGACGAGGAGCGGCTCGGGCTGTCGCGGCACGGTCGCCGGATCTGGATGCGACGCGTGCTGCGTGCCCATCGCACCCGCGACGAGATCGCCGACTTCCTCCCGGCGATCGACGCGAGCCCGCGCGACGTCGGCACGCTGCGCGCCGTCGTACGCCGACCGGCGGCGGGTGCGCGCGAGGTGCTCGACGTCGGCCACCTCGACGTCACCGAGGGCCTGGTGGGTGACACGTGGGCCGAGCGGGGGAGCCGTCGCACGCCGGACGGCTCACCGCACCCCGACATGCAGCTCAACCTGATGAACCACCGCGTCGTCGAGTTCCTCGCCCAGGGCCCCTCCCGCGAGCGGCTGGCCGGCGACCAGATGTTCGTCGACCTCGACCTGTCCCACGACAACCTGCCCGCCTGGAGCGAGCTGCACATCGGCGGTCCCGAGGGCGCGGTGATCGTGGTGACCGACCAGCCCCACCACGGCTGCGGCAAGTTCATCGCCCGGTTCGGCAAGGACGCGCTGGCGTTCGTCAACGGACCTGAGGGCAAGCCCCGGCGCCTGCGCGGCCTGTGCGCCCGGGTGGTGCGTCCGGGACAGGTCCGGGCAGGCGACGAGGTCCGCGTCGTACGCCCTGCCGACCCCGTGGGGGAGTGACGCTTCCCACATCCGCGGGGCGCGGGCGGCATGGGAGCATGCGTCCATGACTGACACGGCTACCCGCGAGTTCTCCACCGTCGGCGTCATCGGCCTCGGCACCATGGGGGCCGGCATCGCCGAGGTCTTCGCCCGCAACGGCTACGCGGTCATCGGTGTCGAGGTCAACGACGCCGCCGTCCAGCGCGGCCGCGAGCACCTCGAGCACTCCACCGGGCGGGCGGTCAAGCGCGAGAAGATGACGCAGGAGCAGGCCGACGAGCTGCTCGGCCGGATCACGCTGACCACCGAGATGCAGGACCTCGCCGACGCCGACCTGGTGGTCGAGGCCGTCATCGAGTCGCTTGAGGTCAAGAAGTCGATCTTCCGGGCGCTCGACGACATCGTCCGCCCCGACGCCGTCCTCGCGACGAACACGTCCTCGCTCAGCGTCACCGAGATCTCGACCGCCAACTCCCGCCCCGGCCGTGTCGTGGGCGTCCACTTCTTCAACCCGGCGCCGGTGCAGAACCTCGTCGAGATCATCCGCACCGTCGTCACCGAGCCCGACGTCCTGGCCGCGGTCCAGTCGCTGCTGGTCGACCTCGGCAAGAACCCCGTCGTCTGCGGCGACAAGGCCGGCTTCATCGCCAACACCCTCCTCTTCGGCTACCTCAACCACGCCGTCGCGATGTACGAGGGCAAGTACGCCTCGCGCGAGGACATCGACGCCGCCATGCGCTTCGGCTGCGGCTACCCGATGGGCCCGCTCGCGCTGCTCGACCTCATCGGCCTCGACACGGCCTACGAGATCCTCGACACGATGTACAAGCAGGGCCGGGACCGGCTGCACGCGCCGGCCCCGATCCTCAAGCAGTACGTCACCGCGGGCCTGCTCGGTCGCAAGTCGGGCCGCGGCTTCTACACCTACGAGGCGCCCGACAGCCCGGTGGTCGTCGCCGACGCCCAGACCCCGAGCGTCGAGGACAAGCCGCAGCTGCGCCACGACATCGGGCTGGTGGGCGTCGTCGGCACCGGGACGATGGCCTCGGGGATCGTCGAGGTGTTCGCCAAGGCGGGCTACGACGTGCTCTTCACCGGCCGCGGCCAGGACAAGGTGGACGGCGTCGTCGCCACCATCACGAAGAACTTCGACAAGCAGATCCAGCGGGGCCGGGCGACCGAGGAGCAGAAGGCCGAGGTGCTCGGCCGGGTGCGCGGCACCACCTCGCTCGACGACCTCCGCGACGTCGACCTCGTGGTCGAGGCGATCGCCGAGGACCTCGCGATCAAGACCACGCTCTTCGAGAACCTCGACGAGATCTGCACGGGTGGTCGTGGCGGGGCGGGCGCCATCCTGGCGACCACCACCTCGTCGCTGCCGATCATCTCGATGGCGCGGGTGACGAAGCGTCCGCAGGACGTGATCGGCATGCACTTCTTCAACCCGGCCGCGATCATGAAGCTCGTCGAGGTGGTCTCCACCGTCGCCACCGACGAGGCGGTCACCGAGACCGTGCTGGCGCTGTGCGAGAAGGTCGGCAAGGTCGCGGTGCGCTGCGGCGACCGCTCGGGCTTCATCGTCAACGCGCTGCTCTTCCCCTACCTCAACGACGCGGTGAAGATGCTCGAGGCCCACTACGCCACCGCGGACGACATCGACACGGCCATGAAGCAGGGCTGCGCGCTGCCGATGGGGCCGTTCGAGCTGCTCGACGTGGTCGGCAACGACGTGTCGCTGGCGATCCAGCGCGAGCTCTACCTCGAGTTCCGTGAGCCGGGGTTCGCCCCGGCGCCGCTGCTGGAGCACCTGGTGACGGCCGGCTACCTCGGGCGCAAGGCCGGTCGCGGCTTCCGCGACTACAGCGCGCGGTAGCCGGTCTCGACGCTGGTCAGTCGAGGCAGAACTCGTTGCCCTCGGGGTCGGTCATCACGATGTGGCCCGCGCTCATGGGCGGGGCGGGCTCGTGTCGCTCCACCCGTGACGCACCGAGGGCGACGAGGCGCTCGCACTCCGCCTCCAGCGCGGCCATCCGCTCCTCGCCCTCGAGCCCCGGCGCCGCCCGCAGGTCGAGGTGGACCCGGTTCTTCGCCGACTTGCCCTCGGGGACGCGCTGGAAGAACAGCCGCGGTCCGTCCCCGTCCGGGTCCTGCGCGGCGGACGCGGAGTTCCACTCCGACTCCGGCACGCCCACCTCGCGGAGGAAGTCGTGCCACGCGTCGAAGGGATCCTGTCCCGGCTCGAGCGCACGTCCGGGAGGCGGCGGGTTGACGTAGCCCATCGCGTCGGCCCAGAAGCGCGACAGCGCCTCGGGGTCGTGGGCGTCGAAGGTCACCTGGATGGTCCGGCTCATGGCGCTCATCCTGCACCGGCCCACCGACACCGGGCCACCGACAGCGAGCCACCGGCAGCGGCACCTCACACGGTCAGCGGTTGTCCACGACGAGTGCGGCGAGCCGGGCGCGGGTGTTGATGTCGAGCTTGCGGTAGATGTGGGTGAGGTGCGCGTCGACCGTGCGCGGCGAGACGTAGAGCTCCTCGGCGATCTGCCGGCTCGTCAGTCCGTGCGCGACGCGTTCGGCGACCTGCCGCTCGGCGGCGGTGAGGGAGTCGAGCACCGACGGTCGCGTCGAGGCGGTCCGGGTGAAGGCGGCCGTCACCAGCGCGACGGAGTCGGCCGAGAGGTCGTCGCCGTCGAGCCACTCCTCGGGTGCCCGGCTGGCCGGCACCACGTCGAAGTCGGCGGAGTAGCCCCAGCGCACCGCCTTGCGCGGCGTGCGCAGGGCGAAGGCCGCCGCGGCGAGGGACCGCGCCTCGGGCATGTCGCGCATCCGGGCGACCGCGGCCAGGCCGTCGAGCACGTCGGCGGCGCGCAGCGGCAGTCGCATGGTGCGGCAGTGGTCGAGGGCGGTGAGGTAGGTCGTGGTGGCCTGGTCGAGGTCGCCGAGGTCGACGAGCGCGCGCCCGAGGAGGAGGCGGGCGTCGACACCGTCGCGCCCCAGCCGGGCGGAGTCCGCCAGCGCGACGACGTCGGCGGCCAGGCCGGCCGCGCGCCGGGCGTCGCCCCTGACCAGCAGGTCGCGCCCGTCCTGGGCGAGCACGGGCAGGCGGACGGCCCAGGGCAGCGTCTCGCGCACGACGTCGGTGGGCACCCAGGTCGGGTCGAGGTCGCGCAGCAGGGTCTCGGCGAGCAGGCCGACGCGGTCCTCGGCCAGCTCGCGTGCCTCGACGACCACGGCGCGGGTGCCGGCGACCGCCTCGGCGATGCGGCCCTGCTCCAGGGCGATCCGGGCCAGGAGCGTGCGCGCGGACAGGCCGATCCAGCGCTCGTCGCGGGTGGTCCGCGCCGGCATGGCGTCGGTCGCGGCCCGGGTGGCCTCGTCGAAGCGGCCCTGCGAGGTGTAGACGTCGGCCAGCGTGCGGGTGGCCTGCCGGCTGATCGATCCGTCGGGGTCGAGGCTGAGCGCGCGCTTGGCCTCGGCCTCGGCCTTGGCCAGGTCCCCGGCGTCGAGGTGCATCTCCGCGCGGATCGACGCGGTCTTGGCCAGCTGCTCCTCCGGGCGCGGCGCCGACGACGCGTGCTGGTCGGAGCGGTCGAGGAGCCACAGGCCCTCGTAGGTGCCGCGCATCTCCGAGGCCGCGATCCCGGCCCGGCGGGCGACCTGGGCGCCGATCGACGGGGGACCGTCGCCGCTGGCGAGGGCCCCTTCGAGGATCTCGACGGCCTCCCGCGCCCGCATCGAGGTGTAGAGCGAGGAGAAGATGCGGTTGGCCACGGAGTAGCCCTGGGCGCGCGTCGCGGGCTCGGCACAGGCCATCAGCACCGCGTGCCGCATGGCCGGGAGGTCACCGAGCCACTCGGCGTCGGCCGCACCGAAGTTGTCGTGCGCCGGCGCGTGCGCCTCCGCCCAGGCGAGCAGTCCCGTGCGGACCGCGGCGACGTCGTCGGGCCGGGCGAGGTCGCGGGCCCGCCCGCGGATGGGCGAGAGCATGTCGAAGTGGCCCTGGCCGGCGACCTCGAGCAGGCTGCGGCGCACGAGGTTGCCCGCGATCTCGGCGGCCTCGGGCACGGGAACGTCGAGCACGTGCGCCAGCACGCCGAGCCCGACCTTGAAGTCGAGGAGACCGATGCGGCGCAGGGCGGCCGCGCTGGCCTCGTCGAGGAGGTCGTGGGCGGAGTCGACGGCCTGGTCGAGGCTGACCGCCGACATCGCGTTGCTGAGCCCGACGAGCGCGGACTGCACCGCGACCTGCTCGATGAGCAGCGGCAGCCCGCCGGTGGCGCGGAGCAGGCGGCGTACCTCGTGCGCCTGGTCCGTCAGGTCGACCTGCTGCCCGCCGGCGGCGCGGATGCGGCGCAGGAACAGCTCGACCGCGGGCCCCTCCAGCGGAGCGAGCCGGGCCGGCACCGGCAGCGGTCCGACGCGTACGACGGACTCCGCGGGCTGGCCGGCCGTGGTCAGCGCCGTCACCACCACGCGGGCGTCGTTGGTGGCCTCGAGCACCGCCTGGAGGACCGGACCGGCGTCGGTCGTGTCGAGGTCGAGCCCGTCGAGCACGAGCAGGCACGCGCGGCCGTCGACCGCCCGGCCGAGGGCGCCCGTCAGCGAGTCGCCGGGAGCGGTCTCCGAGTCGAGGCTCTCGAGGGCCGCGACCAGCACGTCGTCGATCGTGTGCAGGTTGCGGGCGTCGACCCACGCGGAGGTGGACGCGGGCGACGCCGCGACGACGTGGCGCACGAGCAGCGTCTTGCCGCTGCCGGGCGGGCCCACCACGGTGACCCACCGCGACTCCTCCAGCGCCTCGTCGAGCGCGCGCCGATCGTCGTCGCGGCCGAGACAGGGGGACAGCACGAACTGAATCTATCGCTCCTGCGCGCAGGAGTTACGTAGGACTACGGATGCCGGGACCGGGCGCCTCGCGGGAGTCTTCTCGTACGCCGAGGGCATCGAGGTCGCACGAGGGGATGACCCCGCCGCCCACCGGCCGCTTGTCGGAGCAGGTCGCACATCGTCGGGGGTCGATGGGCGGCCTGCTCTCGCAGGTCCGGGCCGTGCCGGAGCACCGTCCGAACCTTGCCGCCGCTGCGTACTCTGGGGGCATGGAACTCGTGCTCGTGCTGGTCGTCCTCGGCGGGCTGACCGCGGTCGCCGTCGCCGCGGGCAAGACGGGCAAGAAGCGTGAGCTGGCGCGGGTCGAGGCCGAGGTCGCGCCGGTGAAGAAGCTCGCCGAGGAGGACGTCACGGCCCTCGGCGTGGAGCTGCAGGACCTCGACATCGAGATGGCCGGCCAGCCCCTCGACGCCGGCGCCAACGCCGACTACCAGCGCGCCCTCGACGCCTACGAGTCGGCCAAGACGGCCGCGGCGGCGCTCACCAGGCCCGAGGACGTCAAGCACGTCACCGAGATCCTCGAGGACGGCCGCTACGCGATGGCCTGCGTGCGCGCCCGGGTGGCGGGGGAGCCGCTGCCGCAGCGCCGCCCGCCGTGCTTCTTCGACCCCCGTCACGGGATGTCGGTCGCCGACGTGCCGTGGACCCCGCCGGGCGGTGCCCAGCGCGACGTGCCGGCGTGCGCCCTCGACGTCGAGCGGGTGCGCGCGGGTGCTGAGCCCGACATCCGCAAGGTGATGGTCGGCTCGCGCCGCGTCCCCTACTGGCAGGGCGGACGGGCCTACCAGCCCTATGCGCAGGGCTACTTCGGTGCCTTCTCGCCGATGGACTGGATGTTCATGGGGATGCTCTTCGGTGGGGGCTTCGACGGCCTCGGTGAGGGCATCGGGGCGATCGGCGAGGGCATCGGCGACATGTTCGGCGGCATCGGCGACGGCATCGGCGGCATGTTCGACGGGTTCGACGGCTTCGACTTCTGACGGCCTCGTCCACCTCACCGACGACGGGTCGGTGGCTGCCACCTGACCCGGCTGCGCGAGGATGGTGCGGTGAGCCTGCACCGCACCGAGCTCGGCGAGTCCGGGCCCCGCGTCGTCTTCTGCCACGGACTCTTCGGCCAGGGCAGGAACTGGACGCAGGCGGCGAAGGCCCTCAGCGCCGACCACCGGGTGCTGCTGCTCGACATGCCCAACCACGGGCGGTCGCCGTGGACCGAGACGTTCGACTTCATCGAGCTGGCCGACCTGGTCGCGGGCGAGCTGGGCGACGAGCCGGTCGCCCTGGTCGGGCACTCGATGGGCGGCAAGATCGCGATGTGCCTCGCCCTGCGGCACCCCGAGCTGGTCGAGCGGCTGGTCGTGGTCGACATCGCGCCGGCGGCGTACGACAGCGGGCGGGAGTTCGTCGGCTACATCGAGACCATGCGGGCCCTCGACCTCGGCTCCCTCGAGAACCGCGGCCAGGCGGAGGCCGCCCTCGAGGAGGCGGTGCCCAACCGCGTCGTGCGCGGCTTCCTGCTCCAGAACCTCCGGCGCACCGACGACGGCTGGCACTGGCAGGTCAACCTCGACCTGCTCGGCGACCACATGGCCGAGCTGGTGGGCTGGCCGGGCGACCGGCTCGGCGACGCGACGTACGACGGCCCGGTGCTGTGGGTCGGCGGGGCCCGCTCGGACTACATCTCCGACGACTACGCGGCCGAGATGGACCGCCGGTTCCCGCGCAACCGGCGGGTGCTCGTGAAGGAGGCTGGCCACTGGGTGCACTCCGAGCAACCCGAGGTCTTCCTCGAGGTGCTGCGGCGCTTCCTGCCCTGAGGCAGGTCGGCCGGCCCTCAGCCCCGCTGGCGCGCGCGGTAGGCCGCGACGGCCTCGCGGTTGCCGCACGTGGTCGAGCAGAAGCGCCGCGACCGGTTGCGCGACAGGTCGAGCACGACGTCGTCGCAGTCGTCAGCCGCACAGGTGTCGAGGCGCGACATCTCGTCGGCACGGATGACGTCGACCATCGCCATCGCGGTCTCCACCACCACGCGCTCGTCGAGCGGCCGGTCGGGGTCGACAGCGTGGAGGTGCCAGTCCCAGTGGTGGTGGCGCCGGAGCTGGGGGAGCGCCTTGGCGCGCGCGAGCATGTCGTTGACGATGGCCGCCGCCTCGTCGCGGTCGGCGAGCAGGAGCGAGCGCAGCGCGGGGCGGAGCCGGCGTACGGACTCGAGCTCCTCGGCGGTCGCGTCGTGCCGGCCGGTGTAGGTCCACGAGGCGAGGAACGCCGAGAGGTCGTCGACCGATCCCAGCGGGTCACCCGGCTCGTCGGTGGAGTTGACCAGGGCGACGGCCGCCCGGAGGGCCGCGTCCGTGTCATCTGTGAAAAGCATGTTGACACATTACAGGGGCCGCCCCTACGGTCATGACCGTGACGGCTTTGACCCATGACACCCGATCGTCCCGGACCGCGGCCGGGCTGCTCCTCGCCGTGGCCTCGGCCGTGACGTTCGGCCTGTCCGGGGCGCTCGCCCGCGGGCTGCTCGACACCGGCTGGAGCGCCGGCGCAGCGGTGACCCTGCGCACGGTGATCGCGGCCGTCGTCCTGCTCGTGCCGGGCCTGCTCGCGCTGCGGGGTCGGATGCACCTGCTCCGCGACAACGCGGGTCTCGTCACCGTCTACGGCATCACGGCGGTCGCCGGGGCGCAGCTCTGCTACTTCTACGCGGTGACCTACATGCAGGTCAGCGTGGCGCTGCTGCTGGAGTACACCGCGCCGGTGGCGGTGGTCGTCTGGCTCTGGGTGCGGCACGGCCACCGTCCCTCCGGGCTGACCATCCTCGGGGCGGCGCTGGCGGCTGCGGGGCTGGCGCTCGTGCTCGACGTCGTCTCCGGGGCCGAGCTGAGCACCGTCGGCGTGCTGTGGGCGCTGGGCGCCATGATCGGTGCGGCGAGCTACTTCATCATCTCCGCCGACGAGCGCAACGGCCTGCCGGGCATCAGCCTGGCGGCCGGCGGCCTCTTCGTGGCCAGCGTCGTGCTCGGGACGGCCGGGGCGATCGGCGTGCTGCCGTTCGACACCTCGTCCGCCGACGCGGCCTACGACGGCTTCACGCTGCCGTGGTGGGTGAGCGTCGTGCTCCTCGGGCTCGTCACCGCGGCCTTCGCCTACGTCACCGGCATCGAGGCCGGACGCCGTCTCGGAAGCCGCCTGGCGTCCTTCGTCGCCCTGGGTGAGGTGCTCGCGGCGGTCATCTGGGCGTGGCTGCTGCTCGGCGAGCTGCCCCGTCCGGTCCAGCTGGCCGGGGGCCTGCTCGTGCTCGCCGGGGTGGTCGTGGTCAAGCTCGGCGAGGGACGTACGCCGCTCGCGGTCGATCCCCTGCCGGAGCCCGAGCCGGAGCGTGACCTCAGCGGGCGTCCTGCCGCCTGAGGAACACCTCGCGGTGCAGCAGCAGGAGCGCCGCGGCGACCGGCACGGCCAGCAGGGCCCCGACGATGCCCATCAGCGACCCGCCCACGAGCGCGGCCACCACGGTCACCGACCCCGGGATGTCGACCGACTTCTTCATGATCCGCGGGTAGATGAGGTAGGACTCCACCTGCTGGTAGGCGATGTAGTAGACCAGCGCCACCAGCGCGACGGTGGGGGAGACCGTCAGGGCCAGCAGCGTCATGAGCGCTCCTGACACGAACGCGCCGACGACCGGGATCAGGGAGAACAGCCCGACGACGAAGGCGAGCGCGAAGGCGTAGTCGCCCAGACCCACCACGAACGAGAAGATCAGCGTGCTCAGGCCCGCGCACACAGCGACGAGGAACGCCCCGGCGACGTAGGCGCCGGTGGAGCGGATGATCTTGTCGCCCAGCTCGCTGACCCGGGGCCGCTTCGAGGCGGGCGCGAGGGAGTAGGCGGCGTGTTTGATGCTCGGCAGCGAGGCGAGGAAGTAGATCATCAGCACGATCACGATCAGGCTGTTGGCCACGGCGGAGAGCACCCTCAGGCCCACGCCGAGCGCGCCGCCGAAGACCCGCTCGCCGAAGTCGCCGTTCTGGATGTAGTCGCGTGCCTTGGCGATGACGTCGTACTTGTCGTCGAGCCGCTGCACCTGCGCGTTGGACTGCAGGTCGTCGAGCCAGCCGGGTGCGTTGCGCGTGATGGCGGCGATCTGCTCGCTGATGACCGGGGCGATCGCCACGACGAAGAGGGAGAGCACGCTGATCACCACGACCAGCACGAGCAGCACCGAAAGGCCCCGCCGCACGCCGCGGCGCATGAAGAACTCCACGGTCGGGTTGAGGCCGATCGCGAGGAACATCGACATCACCAGCAGCACCAGGATCGACGAGATGCTGAGCAGCTGCTGGCTCAGGAAGACCGCGATCAGGGCTCCGAGGGCGCCGAAGAAGCCGATGTTGAACGGCGAGTGCCGCAGCAGCAGCGGAGCCGGTGCGGGCGCGGCCGGGACGTAGGGCGCCGGCGTCTCCTCGTCGACGACCAGGTCGGTCGCGTCGTCGATCTTCTTCGCGATCACCGACGCGGAGCGCGCCGACTCCTCGGCGGCGTCCGCCGCGGCCTCGGCGCGGTCGGCGTCGTCGTTGACCTGCTCGACGACCTCCTCCAGCGCCTGCGGCAGCTCCTCGGGGTCGTCAACGGCCCTGCGGAGGGCGACGCTCGCGTGCGAGTCCGCGTCCCCGTCGAGGTCGGTCGAGCTGCCGGAGCCGGAGGTGACGCGCTCCCGGAGCCGGTCGCGCCAGCTCAGGACTCGTCCTCGCCGAAGCCCGCGACCACGTCGCGCAGGGCACCGAGCTGGGCGGTGATGGCGTCGCGGCGCTTGGCGGCGCGGTCGACCTCGGCCTGGATGTTGGCCAGCTCGCGCTCGGCCTCGGCCACCCGGGTCGCGCCGATCGAGTCGGCCTGGGTGCGGGCCGAGGCGACGATCTGCTCCGCCTCGCGCCGGGCCCGGGTGAGCAGGCCCTCGGACTCGGACTGGGCCTGCTGGCGGTGGGCGTTGGCCTGGGCCGTGGCCTCGCGTGCCCGCTGCTCAGCGGCGTCGGCACGGGCCTCGGCCTCGGCGACGAGCCGCTGGGTCTCCGCGGTGGCGTTGCTGTGGTGCTCGGCGGCCTCGCGGGTGAGCCGCTCCTTCTCGACGGCGAGGGTGCGCCGGGCCTCCTGGACCTCGCGGTCGGCAGCGGCGCGCGCCTGCTCGGCCTCGCGGGTCGCGGTCACGCGCATCTCGTTGGTCTCCTGCTGCGCGGCGAGGCGGATCTGGTCGGACTCGCGGCGGGCGGAGGCGAGCAGGTCCTCGGCCTCGGCCTTGGCGAGACCGCGCTCGGTCTCGGCGTCGGCGGTCAGCCGCGCGCGCATCTCGTCGAGCTCCTTGAGCTGCACCATGCGCATGTCGTCGGCCTCGCGCGCGGCGTCGGCACGGATGCTGTGGGCGTCGCGCTCGGCCTGCGTGCGGATCTCGTCGGCCTCGCGACGCGCGGCGGTGCGCACGTCGGCCGCCTCGTCCTCGGCCATCTTGAGCATGGACGTGGCGCGACCGCCGAGCCCGGCGTAGGTCGGGTTGGTGTTCTCCGCGACCTCCTTGCGCAGCTGCTCGAGCTCGGCCTCGAGCTCGATGACCCGCTCCTCGCTGCTGGCGAGGCTCGTCGCCAGGCCGGTCTTCTCCGTCAGCAGCTGGCCGACGCGCTGGTCGACGGCTGACTTGTCGTAGCCGCCGCGGCGCACCACGGGCAGCGGGGCGACGGCCGCGGCGGGCACCGCGGGGTGCGGGGCGACCGGGGGGATCACCGGCGAGCGCCGGGTCGTCTCGAGGTCGGGGGTGGTCGACTGGCCAGGGGCCGTCGACGGCGCCGGCCGGGACGTCGGCTGGGTGGTCGGCCGGGACGCCGGAGCGGGACGAGCCGCGGCCGGCTGGGGAGCAGCCTTCGCGGGAGCGGCCTCGGGCCGGGGTTCGTCCTTGGGCGTCACGGGCAGCACCTGGGTCTCCTCGCCTGCGGTCGCGCGCGCGTCCGCACCGGCGGAGGTGGCCTTGTCGTCGGCGGACTCCGGCTCGTCGAAGATGGACAGGCCCTGGTCGGAAGCCATGGTGAGGCACCCTCTCTCACGTCGTTCGGTTGCGTCGGAGCCAGTCTCTCCGATGCCCTCCCAAGAACACACCCCGGCTCGCGGGGCGACTTCCGAGGAGTCGCGCGAACCGGGGTGTGAAAGGTCTCAGGTCCGAGACCGCAGGCGGGGATCAGACCCCGCGGAACCTGTTGATGGCGCTCTCGTGGCGGGCGCGCATCTCCTCGTCCAGGACGCCCAGACCCTCCTCAGGGGCGAGGCACAGGACGCCGACCTTGCCCTGGTGGGCGTTCTGGTGGACGTCGAGCGAGGCCTGGCCGACCTCGTCGAGCGAGTAGGTCTTCGACAGCGTGGGGTGGATCTTGCCCTTGGCGATGAGGCGGTTGGCCTCCCACGACTCGCGGTAGTTGGCGAAGTGGCTGGAGATGATGCGCTTGAGGTTCATCCACAGGTAGCGGTTGTCGTACTCGTGCATGAAGCCCGTGGTCGACGCGCAGGTGGTGATGGTGCCGCCCTTGCGGGTGACGAACACCGAGGCGCCGAAGGTCTCGCGGCCCGGGTGCTCGAAGACGATGTCGATGTCCTCGCCGCCGGTGAGCTCGCGGATGCGGGCGCCGAAGCGCTTCCACTCGCGCGGGTCCTGCTCGGTGCCCTCGTCGTTCCAGAACTTGTAGCCCTCCTCGGAGCGGTTGATGATCAGCTCCGCTCCCATGCTGCGGGCGATCTGGGCCTTCTCCTCGTTGGAGACCACGCACACGGGCGTCGCACCGCCGTTGAGGGCGTACTGCGTCGCGAACCCGCCGAGGCCACCCGAGGCGCCCCAGATGAGGACGTTGTCGCCCTGCTTCATGTCGCCGCCGTTCTTGCTGACGAGCTGGCGGTAGGCGGTGCAGTTGACGAGGCCGGGGGAGGCGGCCTCCTCCCAGGTGAGGTGCTCGGGCTTGGGCATCAGCTGGTTGGCCTTGACCATCGCGACGTCGGCCAGCCCGCCGAAGTTGGTCTCGAAGCCCCAGATGCGCTGCTCGGTGTCGAGCATCGTGTCGTTGTGGCCGTCGGGGCCCTCGAGCTCGACCGAGAGGCAGTGGGCGACGACGCGGTCGCCGGGCTTCCACTTGGTCACGCCCGCGCCGACGGCCAGCACGACGCCGCTGAGGTCGGACCCGACCACGTGGTAGGGCAGGTCGTGGCGCTTGGTCAGCTCGGAGTTGCGGCCGTAGCGCTCGAGAAAGCCGAAGGTGGAGACCGGCTCGAAGATCGACGTCCACACGGTGTTGTAGTTGATGGCGCTGGCCATCACGGCCACGAAGGCCTCGCCGGGACCGAGCTCGGGCAGCGGCACCTCGTCGACGTGGATCGACTTGCGGGGGTCCTTGTCCTTCGACGGCACCCCCTCGAACATGTCGACCTCGTCCTTCTTCACGAAGGCGGCGCGGTAGGACTCCGGGAGCTCCAGGGAGGCGAAGTCCTCCGAGGTGGCGTTGCCGGACTGGATGGCGTCGAGGATGTTCTGCACGGGTGTCTCCTGGTGAGGCATCGGGTGAGGCATCGGTGGCACGGGTGGCGGTCAAGATACCGGCGAGTAACCTCGAGCGGTCGGAGGTGTGACGTACGTCGCTACAACCCCGTGGGCGCCTTAGTGGGCGTGCGCGGCCGGCTCGACGAGCTCGACCAGCACGCCGCCGGCATCCTTGGGGTGGATGAAGTTGACGCGGCTGTCGGAGGTGCCGCGCCTGGGGGCGTCGTAGAGCAGGCGCAGGCGCCGCTCGCGCAGCACGGCCGCGACGTGCTCGACGTCCTCGACGCGGAAGGCGAGCTGCTGGATGCCGGGGCCGTTGCGGTCGAGGAACTTCGCGATCGTCGACTCGGGCGTCAGCGGCGCGAGCAGCTGGATGCACGAGCCGGAGTCGCCGACCCCCACCATCGCCTCGCGGACGCCCTGCTCCTCGTTGACCTCCTCGTGGAGGACCTCCATGCCGTAGGCATCGCGGTAGAAGGCCGTCGCCGCGTCGAGGTCGGGGACGGCGATGCCCACGTGGTCGATGGCGGTGAACAGGTGCCGGACGTCGCTCAGCTCGGGGCTCATGGGCACATGCTGTACGACGCCGGGCGCCGGGGCGAGGGTGTGTGACGGTCGCCACTCCCGCGCGCCGGAGCCGCGGCGTCGTGCGGACCTACTGGGCCAGGCTCGCGTCGTCGTCGTAGTGGCCGATGACGGCCGCGGCGTCGATGTCGCCGACGAAGCCGAGCGGGCTGGCGCACGGGCCGGAGTAGTCGCCGAGGTAGAAGTCGTCGCCGGTCGGCATGCCGTAGTAGACGCTCACCGGGGCGGGCACGGGCGCGCCCACCTGGGCCCCGTCGACGTACAGCCGCAGCTCCTGGCCGTCGAACGCTCCCCGCACGGTGTGCCACGCGCCGTCCCAGAGCCCGGGGCCCGCGTCGGCCGACAGGTGGACCTGCGTCCCGTCGGAGACGTAGAACCGGAGGCCCCCGTCGCCGCCGGTGTAGAGGCCGTAGGAGGCGTTCTCGCACTGGAAGGCGCCCTTGGACAGCACGTAGCGGAAGGCGCCGGGCCCGGTGCTGCGCACCCGCGCCAGCACCGTGACGCCGTCCGGCTCGAGCGACGGCGCGTCGGGCATCCGGACGCTCTGCGACCCCGAGAAGCGCAACGCGGCGCGCTTGAGGAGGAACAGGCGGGGCAGGGTGATCCACTCCGGGTCGTGCGCGTCGGCACTCGAGGTCGACCCGAGCCGGCCGCTGTTGCCGCTGAACGAGAGGTCGTTGGCCACCTGGCCGGCGCCCTCGTTGAGCAGCCACAGGCCGGCCAGGTCGTCGGTGCGGGCGCTGGCCGGCGGGCCCGTCAGTGCGACGGCGAGCGCGGCGGCCGTGGTCGTGGCAGCGACGGAGGTGGAGAGGCGACGGAACCGGTTCATCGGGGCACTCCTCGGAGGTGGGGGTGAGGGACGAGTCCCCGAGGAGCTCGATGTCGTACAGCGCATCACGACGCACACCCGGAGGGGTGGGCGGAGAGTGCGGGCTCCCACATTTTGGTGACTGCCCGGCTCGGCCGCGCCGGTGTGACGAGCGCCTCACCGAGGCGACGAGGCGCACCCCTCCCGGCGCACGTGCCACGGTGGGTAGTGTCCGAAGCAGCACCGACACCGAACTTCGTTCCCACCGCTGGAGGCACCCGCCATGTCCGGATCCGCACACTCACCTTCGGTCATCGTCGCCGGGGCTCGCACCCCCATCGGCCGCCTCCTCGGCGGGCTCAAGGACCAGTCGGCCGCCGACCTGGGCGGCGTCGCCATCAAGGGCGCCCTCGACAAGGCGGGCGTCGCCGGCGACCAGGTCGACTACGTGATCATGGGCCAGGTCATCCAGGCGGGCGCCGGCCAGAACCCGGCGCGCGTCGCCGCGGTGAAGGGTGGCATCCCGATGTCGGTGCCCTCCATCACCATCAACAAGGTGTGCCTGTCCGGCCTCAACGCGATCGCGCTGGCCGACCAGCTCGTGCGGTCGGGCGAGTGCGAGATCGTCGTCGCCGGTGGCATGGAGTCCATGACGCAGGCCCCGCACTTCCTGCCCAAGTCGCGGGAGGGCGTGAAGTTCGGCGACGTGAAGCTGGTCGACTCGATGGCCTACGACGCCCTCTTCGACCAGTTCACCTCGCAGGCCATGGGCCTGCTCACCGAGGAGTGCAACGCCGCCGGCGCCAACCTCACCCGTGAGGAGCAGGACACCTTCGCGGCCCACTCGCACCAGAAGGCCGCGGTCGCCTGGAAGAACGGCGTCTTCGCCGACGAGGTGGTCCCCGTGGAGATCCCGCAGCGCAAGGGCGACCCGGTCGTGGTGAGCGAGGACGAGGGCGTCCGGGGCGACACCACCGTGGAGTCCCTGGGCAAGCTCCGCCCCGCCTTCAGCAAGGAGGGCACCGTCACCGCGGGCTCGGCCTCGCAGATCTCCGACGGCGCGGCCGCGGTGGTCGTGATGAGCCGGGCGAAGGCCGAGGAGCTCGGACTGACGTGGCTCGCGGAGATCGGTGCGCACGGCCAGGTGGCCGGGCCCGACTCGACCCTCCAGCTCCAGCCGGCCGCCGCGACGGCGAAGGCGTGCGAGAAGGAGGGGATCTCGCCCTCCGACCTCGACCTGGTCGAGTTCAACGAGGCGTTCGCCGCCGTCGGCATCGCGTCGGCGCGCGAGCTCGGCATCCCGGACGCCAAGGTCAACGTCAACGGTGGCGCCATCGCGCTGGGCCACCCGGTCGGCATGTCCGGCACCCGGGTCGTGCTCACCCTCGCCCTCGAGCTGCAGCGGCGCGGCGGCGGGGTGGGCGCGGCCGCGCTCTGCGGTGGTGGCGGCCAGGGCGACGCCCTGATCGTCCGCGTCCCCTCTGCGTGAGGAGGCGGTGGCCTCCGGCGTGGCGAGGCGGGGGGCCCACGCGGTCCCCGACCTCGTCGCACGGGCACGTGCGGGTGACCCGGCCGCCGTCGCCCGTCTGATCACCCTCGTGGAGGACGCGTCGCCGCTCCTGCGCGAGGTGATGGCCGCGATCGGTCCCGACGCCGGCCGCGCCCACGTGCTGGGCATCACGGGCGCGCCCGGGGTGGGCAAGTCCACCACCACCAACGCGCTCGTCGCCGGGATGAGGCGCGCGGGCAGGCGGGTCGGTGTCCTGGCCATCGACCCCTCCTCGCCCTTCTCGGGCGGGGCGCTGCTCGGTGACCGGGTGCGCATGGGCGACCACGCGCTCGACCGGGACGTCTACATCCGCTCGATGGGTGCGCGCGGGCACCTCGGCGGACTGGCCTGGTCGACGCCCCAGGCGGTGCGGGTCCTCGACGCGGCCGGTTGCGACGTCGTCGTCGTGGAGACCGTCGGCGTCGGGCAGAGCGAGGTCGAGGTCGCCGGGCTCGCCGACACCACGCTGGTGCTGCTCGCCCCGGGGATGGGCGACGGCATCCAGGCCGCCAAGGCGGGGATCCTCGAGATCGGCGACGTCTACGCCGTCAACAAGGCCGACCGCGAGGGGGCCGACCGCACCCGACGCGAGCTCCGGACGATGCTCGCGATGGCCGAGCGTCGCGACGGTGCGTGGCGTCCCCCCGTGGTCCAGACGGTCGCCAGCACCGGCGCGGGGATCGACGACCTGCTGGCGGAGGTCGACCGGCACGCTGCCTGGCTGCGCGAGTCGGGCGAGCTCGCGCGACGTCGTACGCTCCGGGCCCGCCGGGAGGTGGAGGCGATCGCCCTTGCGGCGCTGCGCGAGCGCTGGGCCCGCGCCGACTCCGGCGCCGACCTCGACGCGCTCGCCGAGCGCGTGGCCGCCGGCGAGGTGGACCCCTACGCGGCCGCGGACGACCTGATCGCGGACGGTGTGGAGCCGGGACGGACGACGGGACGGGCAGCCGACTAGGCCGAAGTCCTCAGGGCCAGGTGGATGTCGTCGGCGAGCCGGCGGGTCCAGGCCTCGAGCACCTGCACGCTCACGCCCTGCGCCGTCACGGTGAGCAGGTGGCGCTCCTGCGGCGTCGGCACCGACGCGACCACGGTGTGGCACAGGCCCATCGTGAGCTCGACCGTGTCGACGGCCTGCTCCGGGTCCGGTCCACCGTCCGCGCGCGCCGCGAACGCCGCCCTGCTCTGGCGCGCGACCCGGGCGACGTCGTCCCGGGCGAGGCCGTGGACGGCCACCGCCTCGCCGTCCGCCGTCGCGAGCAGGGCCGAGGTGGGGCCGTCGATGGCGTCGAGCACGTCGACGAGCGATGCCCACAGGTGGCAAACCGGCGAACCGGCCCCCGGCGACTGCTCCAGGAGCTTCTCGCGTCCCCGGCGGGAGCCGGGCCGGCCCCTGGAGACGCCCCGGGCGAGCGGGTGGGAGGAGACCAGGTCTGCGGTCAAGGGAGCACGTCCTTCCGAGCGACGAGGGAGCGCCGGCCCGAGACGGCGAGGGACGCTGTGGATCCCGTGTTGCTTCCGTGTGGGTGAAATGTAACCTCGTCCGCTCGCCGATCGGGGCGATTCGGCGATGTTGCCCGAGATGGGGCGCGCGCTGGACGCGACGGTCAGCTGATCCGCAGGGTCTGCCCGGTGATCCGGGCTGCCGCGCTGCTCGCGAGGAAGAGCGCGGCGTCGGTGACGGCGTCGCCCACCCGGGGCTGGGAGCGGACCATGGTCCCGCCGGCGACCCGGCTGCCGCCCACGGGGGCGCTCGGGGCGTACTGACGGGGCAGCACGGAGCGGCCCTCCTGCAGGACGGAGTTGACGCGCACGCCCAGGCCGGCCCAGTTGCGGCCGGCACGCGCCGTCGACTCGACGAGCTCGCGCTGGGCGGCCTCCGGCGTGGTGGACAGCTGGAGCCAGCTGGTCACGGCGCCGGTGTTGACGACGCACCCACCGCCCAGGGCGGGGCTCTGCCCGAGCTTGAGCCGGAGCCGGGTGGTCAGGAACGTCGGACCGAGGAGCCCGGACCGGGCGGCCCCGGCGATGAACGCCTGCTCGCCGGGCGGGAGGCCGTGGGGGAGGTGGCAGGACGCCGCCAGCACGAGGACGTCGAGGTGGCCGACGGTGCCGACGAGGTGGTCGATCGAGTCCTGGCGGGCCAGGTTGACCGACTCGTAGTCGAAGGCCGACAGGTCGCTGTCGTAGAGGGAGCGCAGCATCATCGTGCCCGTGACGGTGACCGACGCCCCGGAGGCGGCGAAGGCCGACGCGATGCGGTGCCCCGCGCCGCGCGTGCCGCCGACGACGAGCACCTGGTAGCCGTTGAAGTCGTACGACCCCGCAGTCGTCATGGCGTGGTCCTCCCCTCGAAACCCCGGCATGTTCTACCACGCAGTAGCGGCACGACGACAGGTGACGACGTGCCTCACGGCACGTGCACGTCGTCGCCGCGTCCCTCCTCGAGGAGGCCCAGCCGGGCGCTGCGGACGGCGGCAAAGGTCCAGAGCTTGTTGAGCACGAACGACAGCGGCGTCACCACGGTGATCACGATGAGCTGGGACCAGTAGAGCCGGTTGCGGAGGCCCGAGGAGTCGTCGAAGACGTCGCTCGGCAGGCTGATGGGAGAACCGGGGTGCATGAGGAGCGTGAGCAGCGCCAGGCCGATCACCTGTCCGGCCAGGCCCACCACGAGGAATGGCCAGTACTCGCGCCACCAGCGCGCGGCGAGGTTGCTCTTGAAGGTCCACGTGCGGTTGAGCTGGAAGTTGGACAGGTTCGCGACCAGGAAGGCGAGCGTCGAGTAGACGTGGTACCAGCGCAGGTTGAACCCGGAGGACCCGATGGCGACGACGGCCTCGTCGAAGTGCGGGCCGAACCGGCGCAGCACGACGAGGGTCAGCAGGTTGACCAGCACCCCGGAGACGCCCACGACGCCGAAGCGGAGGAGGAGACCGACGTTGCGCCGGTGGCGCGTCGTCAGGGCGGCTCCCCGGGATCCCATGGATCGAGGCTACCGACCCCTGCTCCCGGACGTTGCTCCTCTCCCTAGGATTGAGCCATGACGCAGCAGCCCTTCAGCCGTCCAGGTGCCATCGACCTCTCCGGTCTCGGTCGGCCGCCCGCCCCGGCCGGCGCGCCCGCCTCCCGGCCGGCCGCACCGGGCGCGCCCTCCGACGCGCGCTCCTACAGCGTGCTGGTCGACGAGCAGGGCTTCCAGGGCCTGCTCGAGCAGTCGAGGACCGCTCCGGTGCTCCTCGCGTTCTACTCCCGGACCCGGATGCCCGAGAGCGGCCAGCTCGCCGACGACCTCGCGACCGTGGTCGAGGAGCACGAGGGCCGCTACCTCCTCGGCCTCGTCGACATCGACGCCGTGCCCCAGATCGCCCAGGCGATGCAGATCCCCTCGATCCCGCTCGTCGTCGCCGTGGTCGACGGACGTCCCATGCCCCTGCTGCAGGACCCGCTCCCCATCGACGAGCTGCGCACCGCCCTCACCCAGGTCGGCCAGCAGCTCACCGCGCAGGGCATCACCGGTCGCCACCAGCCCAGGGCCGGCGCCGCCCCCGCGGCCGAGGGCGACGAGGAGGTCGTCGACCCGCGCTACGCGCCGGCCCAGGACGCGCTCGTCGCGGGTGACGTCGACGCCGCTGTCGCCGAGTACCAGAAGCTGGTGGACGCCAACCCGGCCGACGTGGAGGCAGCCGGTGGCCTCGCGATCGCGAAGGTCATGCAGCGCACGCAGGGGGTCGACCTCAGCGCCGCCCGGGCCGCGGCGGCGGACAACCCCGACGACGTCGACGCGCAGACCCTCGTCGCCGACCTCGACATGCTCGGCGGGCACGTCGAGGACGCCTTCACGCGCCTGGTCAACCTGGTCGCCCGCACCACCGACAAGGACCGGGAGAAGGCGCGCGACCACCTCCTCGGCCTCTTCGCCGCCGTGGGCAACGACGACCCGCGCGTGCTGGCGGGCCGCCGCGACCTGGCGTCAGCGCTCTTCTGACCCGGGTCAGCGGCGTTCGAGCACCGACCGGCCGGCCTCCAGCCGCGCTACCGGAACCCGGAACGGGGAGCACGAGACGTAGTCGAGCCCGACGGTGTCGAAGAAGTGCACCGACAGCGGGTCGCCGCCGTGCTCGCCGCACACGCCGACCTTGAGGTCGGGCTTGACCTCGCGGCCCTTCGTGGTGCCCATCTCGACCATCCCGCCGACGCCGAGCTGGTCGAGCGACTCGAACGGCGAGACGTCGAAGATGCCGTGCTCGAAGTAGCGGGAGAAGAACGCGGACTCGACGTCGTCGCGGGAGAACCCCCAGGCCATCTGCGTCAGGTCGTTGGTGCCGAAGGAGAAGAAGTCCGCCGCCTTGGCGATCCGGTCGGCAAGGAAGGCCGCGCGGGGTAGCTCGATCATGGTCCCGATCGCGATGTCCAGCTTCATGCCGCGGGCTTCCTGCACCTCGGCGATCACCCGGTCGATCTCGGCGCGGACGATCGCCAGCTCACGCACGCTGGCCACGAGCGGCACCATGATCTCTGGACGGGGCGCACCGTGCACCTGCTGTCGGTCCGCGGCCGCCTCGGCGATGGCGCGTGCCTGCATCCGGAAGAGCCCCGGGATCTGGATGCCGAGGCGCACCCCGCGCAGGCCGAGCATCGGGTTCTGCTCGTGCAGCCGCCGCACGTGGGTCAGCAGCGTCGTGGCGCGCTCGTCGACCTCGCCGCGCTCCTCGGCGAGCGCCACCTCCACGCTCAGCTCCGTCAGGTCGGGCAGGAACTCGTGCAGCGGCGGGTCGAGCAGGCGGATCGTCACCGGCAGGCCGTCCATCGCCTCGAGGATCTCGGTGAAGTCCTGGCGCTGCAGCGGCAGCAGCTCGGCGAGCGCGGCCTCCACGCCCTCCTCGTCCTGCGCGACGATCAGCTTCTCGACGAGCTCGCGGCGCTCGCCGAGGAACATGTGCTCGGTGCGGCACAGCCCGATGCCCTGGGCGCCGAAGCGCCGAGCGCGGGCCGCGTCGTCGGGGGTGTCAGCGTTGGTGCGCACCCGCAGCCGGCGGGCGCCGTCGGCGTGGGCCATGATCCGGGAGACGGCGTGGGCGAGGTCGTCGTCGAGCTTCTCACCCTCGAAGTGGCGCACGACCACCGAGTCCGCGACGGGCACGGCGCCGGCGAAGACCTCGCCGGTGGTGCCGTCGATCGAGATGACGTCGCCCTCGCGGACGGTCTCGCCGTTGCGGACGCGGAACTCCTTGGCCTTGGTGTCCACGTCGAGCGACTCGGCTCCGCACACGCACGTACGTCCCATGCCGCGGGCGACGACCGCCGCGTGGGAGGTCTTGCCGCCGCGACTGGTGAGGATCCCGCGGGCGGCGACCATGCCGCGCAGGTCGTCGGGGTTGGTCTCCTTGCGGACCAGGATGACGTCCTCGCCGCGCTCGGCCCACTCCACGGCGGTGTCGGAGTCGAAGACGGCCTTGCCGACGGCCGCGCCGGGGGAGGCGTTCATGCCCGTGGCCAGGAGGACGCGGTCGGCCGTCTCGTCGAAGCGCGGGAACATCAGGAGGGCGAGCTGGTCGCCGGTCACGCGAAGCACCGCCTCGTCCATCTGGATCAGTCCCTCGTCGACCATGTGGACGGCGATGCGGAACGCCGCCTCGGGCGTGCGCTTGCCGACGCGGGTCTGCAGCATCCACAGCTTGCCGCGCTCGACGGTGAACTCGATGTCGCACATGTCGCGGTAGTGCCGCTCGAGGCGCCTCATGATGTCCATCAGGTGGTCGTGGGACGTGCGGTCGATCTCGGCCATGTCGGCCAGCGACACCGTGTTGCGGATCCCGGCGACGACGTCCTCGCCCTGCGCGTTCTGGAGGTAGTCGCCGTACTCGCCCTGCTCACCGCTGGCGGGGTCACGCGTGAAGGCGACGCCCGAGCCGGAGTCCATGCCGAAGTTGCCGAAGACCATCGCCTGGACGTTGACCGCGGTGCCGAGGTCCTCCGGGATCCGCTCCTGGCGACGGTAGAGGCGGGCCCGGTCGGTGTTCCAGGACTCGAAGACGGCACGGACGGCGAGGTCCAGCTGCTCGCGCGGGTCCTGCGGGAAGTCGCGTCCGGTGTGCTCCTTGATGATGGCCTTGAACGACTCCACCACCCCGCGCAGGTCGTCGGCGTCGAGATCGAGGTCGGAGTCGGTGCCCTTGGCCCGCTTGGCCTCGTCGAGGGCCTCGGAGAACAGCTCGGAGTCGACGTTCAGCACGGTGCCCCCGAACATCTGCAGGAGCCGGCGGTAGGAGTCCTGGGCGAACCGGTCGGACTCGCTGCGGGCGGCGAGACCGCCCACCGAGGTGTCGTTGAGCCCGACGTTGAGGACGGTCTCCATCATGCCCGGCATGGAGAACTTGGCGCCCGAGCGCACCGACACCAGCAGGGGGTCGTCGGCGTCGCCGAGCTTCTTGCCCATCGCCTCCTCGAGCGCCGCGAGGTGGTCGGTGACCTCCTCGGCCATGCCCTCGGGCTCGCCGCCCTCGGAGAGGTAGGCACGGCACGTCTCGGTGGAGATGGTGAAGCCGGGTGGGACAGGCAGGCCGAGGTTGGTCATCTCGGCCAGGTTGGCGCCCTTGCCGCCCAGGAGGTCCTTCTGGTCCTTGCTTCCCTCTGCGAAGTCGTACACCCAGGTCATGAAGGCATCCTGCCTCAGCGACCGGACTCCGTATACGGCTGATCGCCCTCGACCGCGGCGCGCACCCTCCGGGAGGTGAAGTCGGCGGCCAGCTCCTCGACCTCCTGCAGCGTGCAGAAGCGGACGTCGCGGATCTCCCGCTCCTGCATGACCACGCCGGCCAGCACCTCCGGTCCGTGCGTGCCCCCGTCGAAGACCAGGCACACGGCGTCGTCCCAGCCACCCCACGCTGGGAGCCAGTCGGTCAGGACGAGCGCGCCGGGCTCGATCGCGAGCCCGAGCTCCTCCTCGACCTCGCGCTGCACCGCCAGGCGCGGCGACTCGCCGACCTCGACCACGCCGCCGGGGAGGTCCCAGTCGCGCTTGTAGGTCAGCTGGCACAGCAGCACCCGGCCCTCGGGGTCGCGCACGAGCATCTGCGAGATGGCGCGCTTGCGAGGGAGGAAGGAGTTCAGGAGGGAGCGGAAGCCGCCCGGCTCCTGGACAGGGGCGTCGGTCACCAGGCGTGCGTAGACCACCCGGTGGGCCGGCCCGCCGTCCGCGCCGAGCTCGCGTCGTACGCCCTCGCGGTGCAGTCCCGCCCACGTGGCGGCACGCTGGGCGGCGGCGTCATCGGCGTCCACGTGGACCTCGACGCGGCTGTGCGCGGCCAGGGCCGCGGCGACCTCGCGGCGCAGCTCGTCGGTGCTGACCTCGCCCTCCCACGCGAGGCGGGCGACGCCGTCGCCGGACGTCAGAGAGATGGGGCTGGGCACCTCCTCACCCTAGCGAGGGACTGGCAGCGCGAGCATCGACACGTGTGCACGCGCGACGTCCGCCGCCTCGTCCGGGCGCAGCCGCCCCAGGCTCACCGCGACGCCCAGGCCGTCCACCACGGCGTGCAGCACCTGAGCGTGGTGGACGGCCGCCGGCGTCTCGAGCCCGGGCGCTGCGATGCGGACGATGGTCTCGACCGTGGCGGCGAGGTCCTCCTCGTGCACCCGGCGCGCGGCGACCACGACGTCCGGCTCGCCGTCCGCCGTGGTGGCCGGTCGCGGTCGCTCGATGTCGGCGTGGAGCACGTCGGACGGGACGTAGCCGTGGTTGGCGACAGCGAAGCGGTGGTGGAGGGGTCCGCTCTTCGGCGACCTGCTCGGGCTCCGACGGGATCAGTGGCAGCAGCAGGCGCGCGCCGGCCTCCGGTCCCGTCGCGCCGGTCGGTGGCGCGAGTCGGCGGCGGCGCCGACAGGCGACCTCGTTGAGGGCGAGGCTCCGCAGGTCGGCCTCCGGGCTGAGCACCCGCCGGATGGTGCTGACGGAGGTGGCCAGCACCTTGGCGAGCGCGTGTCGGCTGAGCCGCTCCACACCGTGGTCGCGGACGAGAGTGAAGCTCGCCAGCTCGAAGAAGGCGAAGCGTCCGACGTAGTCGACGATCTTGGGCATGGGCCCATTGGAGCAACGGCACGCTCTGTCCGCGACCCGTCCTCCACAGATCGGGGGGTTGTGACCCGGGCCGGTCGGACTCCCCGCACGGCGTGGGGTCTGTTGTGCCACGAGGCGTGTCGGATCGGCTGGGTCTCTGCGCTGGGTGCCAGCACGCGGTGTGTCACCACGAGCTCGGGCCGGCGGCGGGAACCGGCCCGGGTCGGATCGGGTCAGGGGGCGACGTCGAAGCGCGCCATCATGCCGTGGTCCTCGTGGTCGAGCATGTGGCAGTGGATCATGAAGGGACCGGTGTAGTCGGTGAAGCGCGCGGCGACCTCGACCTCCTCGCCGGGCTCGAGACGCCAGGTGTCCTCCAGGCCCCGCTCCCACGGGGGTGGGCGTCGGCCGTCACGCAGCAGCGTGCGCCACTGCTCGGCGTGGATGTGGACGTAGTGGGTGACGTCGCTGGTGTTGCGGAAGCGCCACCGCTCCACCGTGTCGAGCCGGGCACGGTGGTCGACCCGGCCGGGGTCGAAGGCGCGACCGTTGATGGTCCAGGCGCTGCCGTGGTGCGCGGACTCCTCGAGCCCGAACGTCCAGGTCTGCGTGACCTTCGATGGCACCGGTGACACCAGCCGCGGGGACGGGAGCCGCGACGGCAGCCGGGAGGCGTCCGCGGCCGGCGCGCCGACACGGAACTCCATCACGGCGCTCTCGCGCGCGTCGTCACCGGTCTCGCCGCTCGACGCGGGCACCGACCCGAGCACGACGCGCTGCCCGGTCGCTCCGCTGAAGTCCACGACCACGTCGGCGCGCTGGGCGGGACCGAGCAGCACGCTCGACCGGACGACCGCCCGCGGCAGCAGGCCGCTGCCGGTCCCGATCTGGAGGAACGGCCTGCCGTCGGAGAGCGTGAAGTTGTAGCTGGAGAACGGCGACGAGTTGAGCAGGCGCAGGCGGTAGCGCGTCGCCGACACGTCGAGGTAGGGCGCGTAGCGGCCGTTGACCAGGACCTTGTCGCCGATCGTCGCGTCGTCCGGTGGGGCGTCGGGGCCCGTCCACGACATGTCGCCGTGGTGGCCGGACATCTCGGGACCGTCGGCGAACGGGTCCGTCAGCTGGTTGCCGGCGGTGAACGAGCGCTCCGAGACCATCAGCGGAACGTCGCGACGCCCCTGCGGCAGCCGCAGCCCGGGGGTGGGTGGATCGGTGACGATGAACATGCCCTGCAGGCCGCGCCAGTTGTTGCGGGCGGTGCGGTCCATCCGGTGGTCGTGGTACCAGAAGAACGAGCCGGGCTCCGGGCGCCCGTCGACCATCAGCGGGTAGTCGTAGGTCCGCTCGTCGCCGCGCCGGATCAGCTGGGTGGTCGGCTGCCCGTCGTCCGCGGACGCATGGTGGTCACCGTGCAGGTGCGTCGACATCGACCCGGCGCCACGGGGGAGCCGGTTGACGACGGTGACCTCGGTGCCACGCCCGCCGCGTCGCCGGATGGTGGGGCCGGGATAGCTGCCGTCGTAGGTCCACATCGAGGTGCGCGGTCCGTGGGGGAGGGTGCGCACCTTCGCGCGACGCATGACCAGTCTGATGTCGGCGCCCCGGCGCGTCGACGGGACGACCAGCGGTTGCTCGAAGCGGGTGGTCACCGGCTCGACCCCGCCGGCGACGCCCTCGACGGTGATCACGCCGCGCATGTTGGGGTGGAACTTGCAGAAGAACGCCCAGGCGCCGGCCGACAGCCCTTCGACCCCCGGGACCGTCGCGGACGTGCCCGCCGGTACGCGTACGTCGAACACCGGGGTCCCGTCGGCGGCGCGGGCGACCGACGTGACCGTGTGGTCCATCGAGTCGAGGTTGACCACGGTGACGGTGCCTCCGCCACCGACGGTCACCTCGGGGGTGGCGAAGCCGGTGCGGGTGCCGCCCTCCTCCACGACGATCGTGGCGTTGCGGACCGGCTCGGCGGAGGCCGTACGACCCTCCGTCCCGCCCCCGGCGTCGAGAGCCACGAGCGCGAGCGTGCACGCCACGATACCGACCAGCCAGGCCGCCGGCCTGCCGCGCAGGATCCCCGTCATCGTCCCGAGTGTGCAGCAGGGGGGAGGCGCCGGCACCTCCTTACCGCGGTGGTCTGGACCTCGTGCGGATGTCATGCAAATCGGTGATGACGGGCCCGCCGGTCCGTGGCACTACTGGAAGGCGGTGCCGACGGGCGGCACCGCACCTCTCGAGAAGGGTTGGACCATCATGCACGTGCCCATCGGAATGCGCAGGGCGGTGGCGGTGGTGTGCGCGACAGCGCTCGCGAGCTCGCCCGTCCTCCTTGCACCCACGACTGCCGGCGCCGCCAGCCCCGCGACAGCGAGCGCGCGAGCGGCCATGCCCCACCTCACCGCGCTGCTGACGAAGAGGACGATCAGGCTGAAGGGTGGGGAGGGCCTGCACGCCGGACGGGTGAAGCTCACCGTGAAGGGCAGGGGGCCCGTCGAGTTCGCGATGTTCAAGGCGGGCTACGACGTCGCGGACTTCGCCAAGGACGTCAACAAGTTCGGCGCGAAGAACGACGTGAAGGCCCTCAGGCACGCCCTCAAGAACACGACGATCATCGGCGGACTGGCCGGCGGGGGCAGCGGCACCATCGTCTTCCCGAAGCCTGGTGCCTACACGCCGATCTCGCTCGGTGAACGCGGTCTGACCACCGGCAAGACGCTCGTCGTGCAGGGCCCCAAGGGCTCCACCAAGGCCCCCCGCACCGACGGCTCGATCATCGGGAAGAACGGCCCGTCGTGGGGAGGAGCCTCGCAGCTGCCCGCGAAGGGTCGCTTCGAGTTCAAGAACAAGGCCGACCAGCCGCACTTCGTGGCCATGCAGCAGGTGCAGCCGGGCACGACCACCGACCAGGTGCTGACCTACCTCCAGAGTGGCGAGGAAGCCCCGCCGCCGTGGGGGCTCCCGGCCGGCCTGGAGACCGGGACGCTCAGCCCCGGGCGGAGCATGACCGTCGACTACGACCTGCCGCCCGGTCAGTACGTCGTGATGTGCTTCTTCCCCGACCCCGACATGGGCGGCATGCCGCACGCCCTCATGGGGATGCTGAGGATGATCAACCTCACCTGACCGGGCTCCGGTTCCGGGTCGTCGTCAGTCGGCGGCCCGGAACCAGACCGTCGCCAGAGGCGGCACGACGATGTCGGCGTGGGCCGGCTGGCCGTGGTGCTCGCCCTCGACGGCCGTGACGGAGCCGAGGTTGCCCACCCCGGACCCGTAGTAGACCTCCGCGTCGGTGTTGAGGACCTCCGTCCACGTCCCGGCCGACGGGAGGCCGAGGCGGTAGCCCTCGTGCGGGGTGCCGGCGAAGTTGGCCACGCACACCAGGTCCGGCTCGCCGGGGGAGCGGCGCACGAAGGAGAACGTGTTGGCGCCCGCGTCGTTGGCGTCGATCCACTGGAAGCCGGACGGGTCGTTGTCGCGACCCCACAGCGCGGCGGTCTCGGTGTAGGCGCGGTTCATGTCGCGCACCATGGCGTGGACGCCCGCGTGCTCGGGGTGCTCGAGCAGCCACCAGTCGAGCTCGCGGCTCTCGGCCCACTCGGACTCCTGCCCGAACTCGCAACCCATGAAGAGCAGCTGCTTGCCGGGGTGCGCCCACATGTAGGCGAGGTAGGCGCGCAGGTTGGCCAGCTGCTGCCAGCGGTCGCCGGGCATCTTGCGCAGCAGGGAGCCCTTGCCGTGGACGACCTCGTCGTGGCTGATCGGCAGGACGTAGTTCTCCGCGAACGCGTAGACCAGCGAGAACGTCATCTGGCCGTGGTGGTGGCTGCGGTAGAGCGGGTCCTTCGAGACGTAGTTGAGCGAGTCGTGCATCCAGCCCATGTTCCACTTGAACCCGAAGCCGAGGCCGCCGTCGCTCGTCGGGCCGGTGACGCCGGGCCACGCGGTCGACTCCTCGGCGATCGTGACGATGCCGGGCACCCGCTTGTAGACGGTGGCGTTCATCTCCTGGAGGAACTGCACTGCCTCCAGGTTCTCGCGGCCGCCGTGCTTGTTGGGCGACCACTCGCCGTGCTCGCGGGCGTAGTCGAGGTAGAGCATCGAGGCGACGCCGTCCACGCGCAGGCCGTCGGCGTGGTACTCCTCGAGCCAGTAGACCGCGTTGGCGTAGAGGAAGTTGCGCACCTCGTTGCGCCCGAAGTTGAAGATGTGGGAGCCCCACTCCTTGTGCCACCCGCGCTGCGGGTTGGGGTCCTCGTAGAGCGGGGTGCCGTCGAAGCGGGCCAGCGCCCACTCGTCGGTGGCGAAGTGCCCGGGGACCCAGTCGAGGATCACGCCGACCCCGGCCTGGTGCAGCCGGTCGATCAGCCGCTTGAGCCCGTCCGGGTCACCGAAGCGCGAGTCCGGGGCGAAGTAGGACGTCACGTGGTAGCCCCACGAGCCGCCGAACGGGTGCTGCATCACGGGCATGAGCTCGACGTGGGTGAACCCGAGGTCGGACACGTAGGGGACCAGCGCGTCGGCGATCTCGTCCCACGAGTAGAGCTCGCCGGAGTAGTGCTTGCGCCACGACGCGAGGTGCACCTCGTAGGTCGACATCGCCTCGTCGACGGGCTGGCTCGCGCGGCGCTTCTCCAGCCAGGCGTCGTCGTTCCACTGGTGCTCCGAGCGCCACACCTTCGAGGCGGAGCTCGGCGGCTTCTCGGCGTACTGGGCGAGGGGGTCGGCGCGGTCGACCCACTGCCCGTCGGCCCCGCGGATGCGGTACTTGTACTGCGACCCGACACCGGCGCCCTCGACGTGGGCGTGCCAGACGCCCGAGCCGTCGAGGCGCGTCATCGGGTGCGCCGAACCGTCCCAGCCGGCCCACTCGCCGGCGACCTGGACCTCCATCGCGTTGGGGGCCCAGACGCGGAACGAGGTGCCGTCCGCCCCGGCCTGCGCGCCGAGGACCGTCCAGAGCTGCTCGTGGCGGCCCTCGCCGATCAGGTGCAGGTCGAGCTCACCGGGGGCGTGGGCGTCCACCGGCGTGCTCGCGGGCTCGGCCACGGGCTTGCTCACGGGATCGGTCACGGGCTTGCTCACGGGCTTGGTCATGAGGTCTCCTCCAGCGCGGCGAG
Source organism: Nocardioides pinisoli (assembly GCF_024199985.1). Classification (GTDB taxonomy): domain Bacteria; phylum Actinomycetota; class Actinomycetes; order Propionibacteriales; family Nocardioidaceae; genus Nocardioides; species Nocardioides pinisoli. The sequence continues at coordinate 52,150 of NZ_JANARS010000004.1, read as the reverse complement.
AGGGATGGAGAGCCATCCCGGGCGGTTGCGGGCTTCGTAGACCGCCTCGTAGACGACCTTGTCCGCGAGGTAGGCCTCGAGCAGGGCGCTGTTGGCGCCGTCGAGCTCCTCGCCCCGCTCGCGGGTGTACGCGTCGACGAAGGCGGCGCGGTTGCGGGCGGCCCACTCGGAGGCCCGGTAGGCCCGTTGCTCGGCCTCGCCCCCGACGTCGGCGCCGCCGGTCATGGCCACCACGCGGGGGGCGTAGTCGAACGAGCGGACCATGCCCGCCACGTCGCGCCAGACCGAGTCCGGCCGGAGCCGCTCGGCGAGCGGCTTGGCCGGCTCCCCCTCGAAGTCGACGATCTTCCAGCCCTTGACGGTGCGCAGGGTCTGGCCCAGGTGGAGGTCGCCGTGGACCTGCTGCACGTCGACGCCGTCGAGCTCGCGCAGCCGGGCGAACGTCTCGCGCAGCCGCTCCTCGTGCGGCGCCAGGTCCGGTACGACGTCCAGCGCGGCGACGAGCCGACCCTCCATCTCGCCGGCCAGCCCGCCCAGCGCGTCGGCCTCGCGACGCTCCACGGGGAAGTGCTCGGCCAGGTCGGCGTGCACCTCGGCGAGCGCCACCCCGAGTCGCGCGGCCTCGCCGGCGAAGTCGCCGCCGACCTCGTCGGCGTGGAGGTCGGCCTCGGCGAACAGGTTGCGCACGCTGGCCAGGGCCAGGTCCCAGCCGTCGCTCGCGGTGCGGAGGAACTGCTGCAGCATCGCCAGCTGGATGGTGGTGTTGGTGGCCTCGTCGATCAGGTCGAGCCAGCCGTAGAGCGCGGCGACGTGGGTGGACCCGGCCTCGGTGAGGACCTGGTGGATCGCGATGTCGGGATTGACCCCCGGGGTCACCTTGCGGAAGACCTTCATCAGCGCGTCCTCGCCGAAGGCCACCGACGAGTTGGACTGCTCGCCGGAGAAGAGCGTCGAGTGCGCCTTGATGTCGAGGTCGTGCCCCGGCAGCCGGTGGAACATCAGGTCGCCGCGCACGTCGGAGGGCGGCGCGGGATCGACGCCGTGGCGGGCGAACGCCGCCAGCCACAGGGCCATCGCCTGCCGGTCGTGCAGCGCGTCGTAGACGAAGGCGTGGCCGAGCTCCTCGTCCTCCCACTCCCCGATGAGGGCGTGGGCGATGCGCTCCTGCGGCTCGGTGTAGAAGGCGAGCGGCAGCTGGTAGAGGTCGCTCGACCCGTCGCCGTACGAGATCTCGGCGAGCTCGATCGTGACGTGCAGGCCCTCGGGCGCGTCCGGCAGCCGACCGACGCGGCGCAGGTCACGGAGCTCCCAGTCACGTCCCTTGCCGCCGAACCAGCGCGCCTCGTCGATCCAGCTCGTGATCTCGATCCTGCTCATGGCTCCACCCCCGTGGTGCTCGGATCCGTCAACCGCAGCCACAGGAAGCCGTAGCCGCCCAGGGTCAGCAGGTAGGGCAGCTCGCCGACGGCCGGGAACGGCACGCCGCCCAGCAGCTCGATGGGGACCATGCCCTCCCACTGCCGCAGGTCGAGCTCGACGGGCTGGGGGAAGCGGGACAGGTTGTTGACGCACAGGATCACGTCGCGATCCTCGGGTCCGCGGTGCTCGCGGATGTAGGACAGGACGCTCGGGTTGGAGCCGCCGAGGTCCACGAAGTCGCCGAGCCCGAAGGCCGGGTGGCGGCGCCGTGCGTGCACCAGCCGCCGTGTCCAGTGCAGCAGCGAGGAGGTGTTCTCCAGCTGCGCCTCGACGTTGACCGACTGGTAGCCGTAGACGGGGTCCTGGATCGCCGGCAGGTGGAGCTTGCCGGGCGTGGCGGCGGAGAAGCCCGCGTTGCGGTCGGGCGTCCACTGCATCGGCGTACGCACGCCGTCGCGGTCACCGAGCCAGATGTTGTCGCCCATCCCGATCTCGTCGCCGTAGTAGAGGACGGGGGAGCCGGGCAGCGACAGCAGCAGCGCGGTGAACAGCTCCATGCGGTTGACGTCGTTGTCGAGCAGCGGCGCGAGGCGGCGGCGGATGCCGATGTTGGCCTTCATCCGCGGGTCGTGGGCGTACTCCGACCACATGTAGTCGCGGTCCTCGTCGGTCACCATCTCGAGGGTGAGCTCGTCGTGGTTACGCAGGAAGATGCCCCACTGGCAGCCGTCGGGGATGGCCGGTGTCTGCTCGAGGATCTCCGAGATCGGGAAGCGCGACTCCCGGCGCACGGCCATGAAGATGCGCGGCATCACGGGGAAGTGGAATGCCATGTGGCACTCGGTGCCGATCCACCGGCCGTCCTCGGTCTGCTCGGGGCCGAAGTACTCCACGACGTCGGCCGGCCACTGGTTGGCCTCGCAGAGCAGCACGCGCCCGGGGTAGTTCTCGTCGACGAAGCGTCGGCACTTCTTGAGGAAGTCGTGCGTCTCCGGGAGGTTCTCGCCGTTGGTGCCGGGGCGCTCGTAGAGGTAGGGCACCGCGTCGAGGCGGAAGCCGTCGAGGCCCATGTCGAGCCAGAACGCCATCGCGTCCAGCATCGCGTCGTGGACCTTGGGGTTGTCGAAGTTGAGGTCGGGCTGGTGGTGGAAGAACCGGTGCCAGAAGTACTGCTGGCGCACCGGGTCCCACGTCCAGTTGGACGGCTCGGTGTCGACGAAGATGACGCGGGCGTCCTGGTAGAGCTCGTCGGTGTCGGACCACACGTAGAAGTCGCCGTAGGGGCCGTCCGGATCGCTGCGGCTCGCCTGGAACCACGGGTGGGCGTCACTCGTGTGGTTCATGACGAAGTCGATGATCACCCGGATGCCGCGCTGGTGGCAGGCGTCGATGAACTCGTGGAAGTCCTCGACCGTGCCGCACTCGGGGAGGATGTTGTTGTAGTCGGCGACGTCGTAGCCGCCGTCGCGCAGCGGCGAGGTGAAGAACGGCGGGACCCACAGGCAGTCCACGCCCAGCCACTCGAGGTAGTCGAGCTTCTCGATCAGGCCCTTGAAGTCGCCGGTCCCGTCACCGTTGGAGTCCCGGAAGGACCGCACCAGCACCTCGTAGAAGACCGCCGTGCGGAACCACTCGGGTTCGGCGTTGAGCACGGCGGTCGCCCGGGTCGCGTCCGTCGGCATCTGTGCCGAGGTGGGGTGCTCGGTCAACGGGTCCTCCTGACGGTGATCACGTGGGCAGGTTCGTAGCCGGGGTCGAGCCGGACGTAGTTGTGCGCGGTCCAGCTCCAGTCCTCACCGGTGATCTCGTCGTGGGCCACGAACGAGTCGTGCCACTCCATGCCCAGCGCCGGCATGTCGAGGTGGACCATCGTCTCGCGCGTGCCGTGCGGGTCGAGGTTGATCACGGAGATCACGATGTCGCTCTGCCCGTCGGGGAGGTCGTGCCTCTTCGAGAACACCAGCACGTGGTCGTCGTCGCTGGAGTGGATGGTCACGTTGCGCAGCAGCTGGAGGGCCGGGTGCTGGCGGCGGATCTCGTTGAGCCGGGTCAGGTAGGGCGCGAGGGTGGTGCCCTCGGCGTCGCGCTGCTCCCAGTCGCGGATGCGGATCTGGTACTTCTCGGAGTCGAGGTACTCCTCCGAGCCCGGCTTGACCGCGACGTGCTCGAACAGCTCGTAGCCGGCGTAGACGCCCCAGCTGGGCGACCCGGTGGCGGCCAGGGCCGCGCGCACCTTGAACGCCGCGGGACCGCCGTACTGCAGGTAGGCGTGGAGGATGTCCGGGGTGTTGACGAAGAAGTTGGGCCGCATCAGGTGGTCGGACTCGTGCGAGACCTCGACGAGGTAGTCCTCGATCTCGCGCTTGCCGGTGCGCCAGGTGAAGTATGTGTAGCTCTGGTGGTAGCCCACCGCGCCGAGGCCGTGCATCATCGCCGGCTTGGTGAAGGCCTCCGACAGGAAGAGCACGTCGGGGTCCGTACGACGTACCTCCGCGAGGAGCCACTCCCAGAAGGCGAGCGGCTTGGTGTGGGGGTTGTCGACGCGGAAGATCCGCACCCCGTGGGACATCCACAGCTTGACGATCCGCAGCACCTCGCGGCAGATGCCGGCCGGGTCGTTGTCGAAGTTGATCGGGTAGATGTCCTGGTACTTCTTCGGCGGGTTCTCTGCGTAGGCGATCGTCCCGTCCGCGCGGGTGGTGAAGAACTGCGGGTGCGTGGTGACCCACGGGTGGTCGGGCGCCGCCTGGAGCGCCAGGTCGAGGGCGACCTCGATGCCGAGCTCGCGCGCGCGGCCCACGAAGGCGTCGAAGTCCTCGAAGGTCCCGAGGTCGGGGTGGATGGCGTCGTGGCCGCCGTCCTTGCTGCCGATCGCCCACGGCGAGCCGGTGTCGTCGGGGCCGGGGGTCAGCGTGTTGTTGGGGCCCTTGCGGTTGACCTCGCCGATGGGGTGGATCGGCGGCAGGTAGAGGACGTCGAAGCCCATCTCCGCGACCCGGTCGAGGCGCTTCGTCGCGGTCAGGAAGGTGCCGCTGGTGACCTTGCCGGTCTTCGGGTCGCGCGTCGCACCCTCCGAGCGCGGGAAGAACTCGTACCAGCTGCCGAAGAGCGCGCGGGTGCGGTCGGCGCGGAACCTGAACGGCCCGGTGACGGTGAGCAGCTCGCGCAGCGGGTGTGCGAGCAGCACCCGGTCGAGCTCGGGGTCCTGCAGGGCGGCGAGGCGCGCGCCGACCGGGCGGCCGGTGTCGGTCGCGGCCGCGAGCGCGCCGGCGACGATGGCGGCCGACGGCTTGTCGAGGGCGTCCTTGCCGGTGCCGGCGGCCACGCGCTCGAGCAGCAGGCGGGCCTCGGTGAACATCAGCTCGACGTCGACGCCGGCGGGGATCTTGATGCCTCCGTCGTGCTGCCAGGTGGCGATCGGGTCGGACCACGAGTGGATCTCGAAGGTCCACTCACCCTCGACGTCGGGCGTGACGTGGGCGACGTAGCGGTTGGGGGTGTCGCCGTCCGGGCGCATCCGCACCGGTTCGCGCTTGCTGCCCTGCGGGTCGGTGGCCACCACCTCCGCCGCGAGCTGGTCGTGGCCCTCGCGGAACACCGAGGCGCGCACGGGCATCGGCTCGCCTACGGTGGCCTTGGCCGACTGTCGACCCAGGTCGACCACGGGAGAGACATCCATCACGGGTATCCGTCCAACCATGGCCCCACACTTTCGAACCCGGACCCCGCACGCAAGCCGACCGCGGTCGAGGCCACCCCTTGGGACGCCCCGGCCGCGGTCGGACAGGTGAGGACCTCGCTCGGTCAGCGGCGTGACGCCACCGTGATGGAGCGCAGCCGCGTCCGCGAGGGCGAGAACGCCGTCGCGTCGGCGGGCACGAACCGGGCCCGGACGGTCGTGCGACCCGGGCGGAGCGCCTTCCTCGGCACGCGCACCCGTGCGGTGCCGTCCTGGGTCGCGACGACCTTCCACCGCTTCCCGGCCAGCCGCACCACGAACGTGCCGGCCTCGCGGTCCGCGGCCGAGCGCACGGTCAGGAAGAGCACCGGGGCGGGCTTGCGGCGCGTCTGGTAGGCGCGCTTGACGATCATCCGGGTCCGGGTCGCCACGGCTGCGGCCGTGGTGGTGGCGGGCGTGGTGGCGGGCGTGGTGCCGGTCGTCGTCGGGTCGGTGGTGGGGGCGGTGGTCGGGGCGGTGGTCGGGTCCGTGGTGCCGGTCCCGCCGTCGGTCCCGCCATCGGTCCCGGGGGTGCCGGGCTGCTCGGGCAGCGTCGCGTCCTCACCGAAGACCTGCAGCTCCGAGGCGTGCACGATCGTGCCCCGGTCCGAGCCCGTCTTGCAGTCGGTGGGCACGGTGTCGTTGGCGGTCTGCTGGCCGGCGTAGGCCTCCTGGCCGGTGCACTGGTTCTCCAGCGTCACCAGGCGTACGGCGGCGGCCTCGGTGTCGGGCACGTCGAAGCCCCGCATGGTGAGCGTCGGCGCGACCGGCCGCGGCAGGGTGCTAGGGAAGGCGTCGGCGGGCGAGGTGTAGAACCGCGTCCACTCGGCGTCGGCCGACCCGCAGTCCGTCGTGCACGCCTCCAGGGCGAACTGGCGCAGGGCGGTGAAGCGCGAGCCGGAGTCCGGGTCCTCCTGGGCGAGCGGCAGCCCGGTGCCCGACTCCGGTGCCGGGGTGAGGTGCGCGCTGACCTGGACCCGGCGCACGGTGCTGACGTCACCCGCGAGGTCGACGGCCACCGACGGGTGCGCCTCGTCGACCTGGGCCTCGGTCACGCCGCCCCAGTTGGTGGCCTCAGTGCCGTCGATGAGCGCCTCGGGGTTGAGCGACCCGTCGGTCGCCCCGATGACCGCGGCGCCCGCGGCCGAGCTGGCGAGGTTGACCACGTCGCCGATCGTCTCGGTGCGCGAACCGCCACCGGCGGGCACCGTCATCGTCCATCGGGTGAAGCCGCGGTCGGGCGAGACGGCAAGCATCTCGTAGGTGCCGGGGGTGAAGGCCGCGCTGGCCCCGAGACCGGTCTCCGGGTCGGTGTCGGCCACGGGGGTGACGCGGGCCTCGTAGTCGCCGACGTAGATCCTCGCGGCGCCGGTGGTCGCGAAGGTGATGGTCGCGTTGGGGCCGGTCGGGCTCGCGAAGCTCGGCGTCGGCTCGTGGTCGTCGGCGTCGGTGACCGACGCGTCCGCGCCCATGCCGCGTCGGGCGAAGGCGGCCCACAGGACGTCCTCGTTCGAGCCGTCGAAGCGCATCCTGTCGGCGGCGATCATCGCGTCGCGGGCGTCGAGCATCGACGTCGCTCCCTGCTGGAGGAGGTAGGAGTCGAACATGAGCTGCACCCACCGCCGGTTGCCCGGGCACGTGTCGACGGGTCGGGGGGTGGCCGTCGGCGTCGCCTGCGCGCACGCGAGCTGCAGGGCCTCGTCGTCGTACGGGAAGCGGTCGTCGTACTTCTCGACGAGCGCCTGGCGGACCTCCCACATCGTGCCGTTCCAGATCTCGCCGTCGGCGTGCACCTCGGGCCCGGTGGAGTCGAAGCCGTAGTCGGAGAAGTTGAGCGGGTTGTCGTCGATGGAGTAGTCGCGGATCGCGGTCTCGGTGTTGCCGGTGGCATAGGCGCCGACGGCCCACACGTTGCCGCCGTTGCTGTAGCCGTGCGAGAACTGGTACTCGCCGGCGACCAGGTCGCCCCACGACTCACCCATCGCACCGCCCTGCTCGGACGTCAGCCCCTCGTCGGGACCGCCGACCATGCGGTTGGTGATGGCGTGGGTGTACTCGTGGCCCACGATGCCCATGTCGAGGCCGCCGTCGGTGCACGGCGCGTAGAACGCCCCGGCGATCGGCTCGAAGAGGTACTGGTTCGTGATGCCGGGCGTGCCGTCCTGGAGCGTGACCTGGTTGGCGTTGTCGCGGCCGAGGAAGCTCGGGCTGCCGCCGGTGATCGCTCCGGCCTGGGCGTTGCCCACCTCCTGGTCGCCGCCGACGCCGCCTCGGCTGCCGTTGTCGAGCTGGAGGTTGTAGTTCTCCTCGGTGAAGCCGAGGTAGTAGGAGTAGTCGTGCATCCGGTTGTGCGCGGCGAACAGGTTGCCCACGGAGGCGCCGATGTCGTTGCCACCCGGCACCAGCTGCGCGACGTCGCACCGGCTGTTGTTCCAGTCGTCCTCGAACTCGGTGGTGTAGCTCCGCTCCGGCGACACGGGTGCCTGGAACAGGCCACCCGGGGTCAGCGGGCTGGCCCACGCCTCGTGGGTGTTGGCGTTGTTGCCCACGGTCGTGAAGGTCGGCAGGGCACCGACGGTGTCCCACGGCCCGAAGGCGGCGACGTTGCGCAGCGGGGTCGGCGGGGAGGTGCACCCGGCGTCGGCGTTCCAACAGCCGATGATCGAGTTGTCCGGGGTCTCGGTGGGGGAGTCGAGCGTGGGGTTGGCGGTGAACCAGCGCCACCGGGGGTTGCCGACGACGTCGCCGGACGTGGGTGCGGCGCTGTCGCTGGTGCTGACGGCGAGCGTGTACGGCCCGGCCACCACGGACGCGGCGTCGAAGGGGCACACCTGCGCGGCGTAGGTGCCGGCCGGGATGGACTCGGAGGAGTACGTCGCCACCTCGGGGTTCGTCGCGAGGTCGCCCGCGACGAGGAGGGAGTCGCCCTTGAAGATCTTGACGACGAAGTCGTCGACAGGCAGGCCGGACGCGACGGCGGTGATCGACCTTGTCAGGTCGTCGGTGAGGTCGAAGGCGTGTTTCGGACCGCACTCCGTCGCGGTGGTCGTGCCGGTGAAGACGTCGTTGTAGACGTGGTTCTCGGTCTTGTTGTGGCGGACGAGGACCTCGCCGGTCACCGCGTCGACGAGGGTGGTGAAGGCGAGCGAGGCGCCACCGGCGACGTTGACGACGTTGGCCTCGAGGACCGGCCGCACGGAGCCGTCGGCCATCGGCAGGGCGCGCCGGCGCACCTGCTGCTCCTGGGCGAAGCCGGGCACGGTGAGCCGGGTCCAGCCGCGGTCCACGGTGGACGTGATGTCGCCGACCTGGGCCGCGGGGACGCCGACGGACAGGTCGGTCGCGGCCTTCAGCCACCCCTGCAGCGGCGTCAGCGTGGCCTCGGGCAACGTCCCGGTCGTGCGCGCGAGCGAGGACGAGACGTAGGCGACCCGGCCGTCCGCGACGCCGACGGTGACCAGTCCTCCGACGGCGGGCGCGAGGCCGTCGACGTCCTGGCGGAACAGCACCGCCCGGGCGTCGGAGTCGGCGAACCGCTGCGAGCTGACGAGAGCGAGGTCATCGACCGCCGCGGCCGGCATCCCGAAGGCCTCCGCGTTGGCGCGGAGCCAAGCGCGGGCGGCCTCGACGGGCGTGCCGGGGGCGGCGCCGAGGCTGCCGTCGGCCGGCAGGATGGAGGCGGGGGTGCCGAGCGAGCCCCAGCGGGCGGTGACCTCGCCCATCTCCGCGACGGCGCGGCGCTGGGCCGCGGTGGGGGTGGCGGTCCCGCGGGTGTCGACGTCGCCCGGGCCGGCGACGGGGTCGCCCAGCGTGCGGACGTCGGGCGGCGTGGGTCCGGGGGTGACCGTCTCCGGCTCGGCGGTGGCCGGGGAGGCGATCGTGGTGAGGGTGGAGATCGCGAGGAGCGTCGCGGCGGCCAGGAGGGTGCGGCCGAGGCGTGGACGGGGTCGGGTCATGCCCGCAACAACTGCCGGCAGGGGCCGGGGTTATGCAGGGGGTCGACGGCTCACCTGAGGGGCCGCTCTTGGATCGTTCCAAGAAATGCCCTAGCGTGCTGGTCCGTGCGAGCGTTCCGACGATTCACCGTCCGTCCTGTCCTGCCCGAGCCCCTGGCGGCGCTGTCCGCCCTGGCCGGCAACCTGCGCTGGTCCTGGCACCCGCCCACCCAGGACGTGTTCTCCTCGATCGACCCCGAGCTGTGGCGCCAGGTCAAGTGCGACCCGGTGCGCTTCCTCGGCGCAGTCGGCCGTGAGCGGCTCGACGAGCTGGTCGACGACGCCGATTTCCGCAGCCGGCTCGACGCGGCCCACGCCGACCTGCAGCGCTACCTCTCCGAGGACCGCTGGTACGCCCGCAAGGCCGGCGACGACGCGCCGCGCGCCGTCGCGTACTTCTCCTCCGAGTTCGGCATCACGTCGGTGCTGCCGCAGTACTCCGGCGGCCTCGGCATCCTCGCCGGTGACCACCTCAAGGCGTCCTCGGACCTCGGCATCCCCCTGGTGGGCGTCGGCCTGTTCTACCGCCACGGCTACTTCAAGCAGGCGCTCGACCGCGACGGCTGGCAGCAGGAGAGCTATCCCGTCCTCGACCCCGACGAGCTGCCCCTGACCCAGCTCCGGGAGGCGGACGGCACACGCGCCACCGTCTCGATCGCGCTGCCCGACGGGCCCGACCTGGTGGCCCGGATCCTCGTCGCCCACGTCGGTCGCGTGCCGCTGCTGCTCCTCGACACCGACATCGAGGAGAACGGCGCCCACTACCGCGACGTCACCGACCGGCTCTACGGCGGCAACTCCGAGCACCGGCTGCGCCAGGAGCTGCTCCTCGGCGTGGGCGGCGTACGCGCCCTGCGGGTCTGGTCGCGCATCACCGGCGCCCCGGCGCCCGAGGTCTTCCACGCCAACGAGGGCCACGCCGGCTTCCTCGGCATCGAGCGCATCCGAGAGCTCACGGTCGACGAGGGCGGGCCGCACCTGGACTTCGACACCGCGCTCGAGGTCTCCCGCGCCGGCACGGTCTTCACGACCCACACGCCCGTCCCGGCAGGCATCGACCGCTTCCCCCGCGAGCTCGTCTCTCAGTACTTCGGGGGCAACTCGCCGACCCCGGGCGTGCCGGTCGACCGGGTCCTCGCGCTCGGCGCGGAGGACTACGACGGCGGCGACGCCGGCGTCTTCAACATGGCGGTCATGGGCTTCCGGCTCGCGCAGCGCGCCAACGGCGTCTCCGAGCTGCACGGCCACGTCTCGCGCGGCATGTTCAACGGCCTGTGGCCGGCCTTCGACGAGGCCGAGGTGCCGATCACCTCGATCACCAACGGCGTCCACGGCCCGACCTGGATCGCCCGGGAGGTCATCGAGCTGGCCGCGAGCCGCGGCGCCGACGTCGACGGCGACGACACCGACGCGCTGTGGCCGCTCGTCGACCAGATCAGCGACCGCGAGATCTGGGACCTCAAGCGCACGCTGCGCACGCGCTTCGTCGACGACGCGCGCGACCGGATGCGCCGCTCGGCGGCCAAGCGGGGCTACGCCGCGGCCGAGACGACCTGGATCGACAGCGCGCTCGACCCCGACGTGCTGACCATCGGCTTCGCGCGCCGCGTGCCGACGTACAAGCGGCTCACGCTGATGCTGCGCGACCCGGCCCGCCTCAAGAAGCTGCTGCTCGACCCGGACCGCCCCATCCAGCTCGTCATCGCCGGCAAGGCGCACCCGGCCGACGAGACCGGCAAGCGGCTCATCCAGGAGATGGTGCGCTTCGCCGACGACCCGGAGATCCGGCACCGCATCGCGTTCCTGCCCAACTACGACATCGCGATGGCGCAGCCGCTCTACCCCGGCTGCGACGTGTGGCTCAACAACCCGCTCCGCCCCTACGAGGCGTGCGGCACCTCCGGCATGAAGGCCGCGCTCAACGGCGGCCTCAACCTCTCGATCCTCGACGGCTGGTGGGACGAGTGGTACGACGGCAACAACGGCTGGGCCATCCCGTCGGCCGACGGCATCGAGGACCCCGACCGGCGTGACGACCTCGAGGCCAACGCGCTCTACGACCTGCTCGAGACCGATGTCGTCCCGCGCTTCTACGAGACCAACGACGAGGGCGTGCCCCCACGCTGGCTGGAGATGGTGCGCCACACCCTGAAGTCGCTCGGGCCCAAGGTGCTCGCGACCCGCCAGGTGCGCGACTACGTCCGCGAGCTCTACGCCCCCGCCGCGCACACCTCGCGCACCCTCAACTCCGACTACGCCGGGGCCCGCACCCTGTCGGGCTGGAAGCACGAGGTCCGTGCGGCGTGGCCCGGCGTGCGCGTCGAGCACGTCGACTCCGAGGGCGTGGGCGACCAGGCCGTCGTCGGCGCGACCCTCGCCGTCCGTGCCTGGGTGGCGCTCGGCTCGCTCTCCCCCGACGACGTCGAGGTGCAGGTCGTGCACGGGCGGATCGGCTCCGACGACGTCCTCACCGCGACCTCGGTGACGCCGATGCTGGTGGGGGAGTCCTACGACGGCAACCGCCACCGCTTCGACGCCGCCGTGCCGCTCGCGGTCTCCGGCCCGTTCGGCTACACGGTCCGCGTCGTCCCGCGAAACGAGTCGCTGGCCTCGGTCGCCGAGCTCGGGCTGGTGGCCGAGCCCGCCTGAACTGCCTGACATCTTCAGCGATCCCCGGGCGACCGGGGATCGCTGGACATGTCGGCCCGTGCACGGCCTGACATGTTCAGGGACCGACGCCCGGTCAGGCCGCCGAGCTCGTCGCGAGCGGGTTGGGCCGTCGGCAGCGGCAGGAGTCGCTGCACGGCAGGTAGGTGTGCGCGGCGTGGCCGCACCCCGGGCACGGCAGGTCGTGGCTGAGGTGCGTCCTGCTGGTCTCGACGGTGTCCCACATGGTGCGGCTCCTTCCGGTGCTCGTCGCTCCTCACAGCGTGCGCCTCTCCTGGCCGTCCCGCATCGGGGTTATTGCGTAGGTCGGCCTCGCCCCGGAAAGCCGTTGCCGCTCGGCCCCGTCGCGAGGACGATCGACCCATGCCCTCGACCGCTCCGCCCACCATCCTCGAGCCGTTCCTCGCCGCGGCCGATGCCGTGGCCTCGGCGAGAGCCGACGTCGACGTCGAGACCGCGCGCGAGCTGATGGCCGAGGCGGCGGGCATGCTGCACGACAGCCTGGCCCTCGACCACCTCGACGAGCACGACCTCCCGATCGCGGTCGCCGGGCTCGCCGCCGACCTGACGGCCCTCGACCCGGGCGCGGCGGTCCGCGCCCGAGCGGGAGCGGTGGGCGACCGGCCCGACCTCCACGACCCCGACGGCGTGCGCGGCGCCTTCCTCGTCTCGGCCCAGGTGCTCGGGCTCTGAGGACACCCGCCGCGCGCGCTCAGTCGTCGCGCAGGGCGGCGTGCTGGTCGACGTTGCGGACGTCGTCGGGCTCGGGCGAGTATCCGGTGTCCACGCCGGCCACCATGTCCTCCGCGCGCACGTCGGCGGGGAGGGTCGCGAAACGGGACTTGCGGGTGTCGTCAGGTGCTCCCATGAGGTGACTGTAGACCCGCCTGGGCCGGGTGTGGCTGCGGCTGCGTCAGCCGAAGGTGAGCCAGAGCCCGACGGCCGTGGGGACCACGGCGAGCAGCAGCCACGGCGAGACGATGCGCTTGCCGTGGATGGCGCGACCGACCGCGACGGCGAAGGCGCCGAAGATGCCGGCGATGACGTTGAGCCCGATCTTGGACGAGGTGGGGGCGTCGTCCAGCATCACGGCGGCCACGACGAGCCCGACGACGAGGTGCAGGATCGTCGTCACGGCCAGGGTCGACATCACCCAGCGCTGCACGCGGGCGAGGTCACGCGCGTCCTTCTCGGGGTCCGCGACGATCCGCCGTGGGGCGTCGAGGTCGAGCAGGTGACCGCGGCCCTTCTCCGTACGTCGGGCGGGAACGCTGCCGGCCATGCGAGCCTCTCTCACCGAATCGTTTGTCGTGACAACGATTGTTAGGCTAACGGAATGCCCGCGCCCAGCCGAATCGACGACCCGCTCGCTCTCGAGCGGCAGGTCTGCTTCGCCCTCGCCGTCGCCTCGCGAACGGTGATCTCGGTCTACCGGCCGGTGCTCGAGCCGCTCGGGCTGACCCACCCGCAGTACCTCGTCATGCTGGCGCTGTGGGAGGAGGAGCCGCTCTCGGTGACCGAGCTGAGCCGCCGCCTCGAGCTCGACCCCGGCACGCTGTCGCGGCTGCTCAAGCGGCTGGAGACGGCCGGGCTGGTCCGGCGCGACCGCAACCCGGCCGACGAGCGCAGCCTCGCGCTCGCGCTGACGCCCCGCGGGCGCGAGCTCCGCACCCGGGCGCTCGACGTGCCGGCCGCCGTGCTCGCACGCCTCGACATGGACGTCGACGAGCTCATGCAGCTGCGCGACCGGCTGACCGACGTCATCGGCGCCGCCAAGGCCGCGACAGAGACCCCCGCGCCCTGAGCCAGGTGCCGATGTCGGCCCGCAGGGTCCGCGACGTCGCAGACTGAGCACGTGCGATCAAGTGGGCAGCCGCGTGCCGGTGGAGGGTGGTGGTCATGACGACAGCGGACGACACCTTCGCCGCGTTCCTCGACACCCTGGCCGTGACCCTCGACATGGGCCACGAGGAGCGGGCCCGCCGGCTCCACCTGTCGCGCCACCACCTCGCGCGGGTGGTGTCCGCGGCGGGAGGTGAGCCTCCGGAGCGGATGCGCCGGCGCCTGCTGATGGAGCGCGCGGCCCACCGTCTCCTGACCAGCGACGACCAGGTGGTCGACATCGCCTTCGAGGCCGGCTTCGGCTCGCACGAGGCCTTCACGCGGGCGTTCGCGCGCGAGTACGGCGCTGCGCCGAGCCGCTGGCGTCGGCACCCCACCCGCACCCGGATCGAGGGTCCGAGCGGCGTGCACTTCCACCCGCCCGGCAGCCTGCGGCTGCCGACCTCACGAAAGGTGACCCCGATGGACCTGATGACCCGCATGATCGAGCACCACGTCTGGCTGACCGGCGAGATGATCGACCGGGCGACCCGGCTCACCGACGCGCAGCTCGATGCCCCGATCGAGGTGCCCATCGGCACCATCGACTGCGACATGACCATCCGCTCCGTGCTGGGCCGCCTCGTCGGGCAGCTGGCGCAGTGGAACACCGCCGTCGAGCAGCGCCCCTACGACTTCGCCCAGGAGCGGGGCAAGTCGCTCAGCACGTTGCGCCGCGAGCTCGCCGAGGAGGGCCCCGCCTTCCTCGAGCAGGTGCGCGCGACGGTCGCGGAGGGCCGTCTCGACGACACCTTCGTCGACGTCACCTGCGAGCCCCCGAAGGTCTTCACCTACGGCGGCATGGTGGCGCACGTGCTGACCTTCGCCGCCGTACGACGCCTCGTCGTGCTGGGTGCCTTCGAGAGCCTCGGCATCACCGACCTCGACGCCGGCGACCCGATGGAGTGGATGGGCGCCCCGGCCTAGGTCTCACGCAGCACCAGCACCGAGCGCGCCTGCAGCAGCATCGTCGCGCCCGCGACCACGGGGGTCCCCACGGCGATTCCGGCGTTGGTCGACAGCACCACCTCGCCGTGGTGGACCCACTGGTTGGCCGGCAGCGCCAGCTCGACGTCGTCGACGCCGGAGTTGAGCCAGATCATGAACGACCGGTCGCGCACCTGCTCGCCGTGCGGGCCGGGGGAGCGCAGCGGAGCCCCGTTGAGGAACATCCCGATGGTGCGGATGCTGTCGTCGTTCCAGTCGTGGACGGTCATCTCGCGACCGCTCGGGTGCACCCAGACGAGGTCCTTGATGCCGCCCTTGATCGTCGGCCGTCCCTCGAACCAGTGCCGCTGCCGCAGCGCGGGGTGCTCGCGTCGCAGCCGCAGCGCGGTCTTGGTGATCTCGTAGACGTCGAGCCACGCGTCGTCGGGACGCCAGTCGATCCACGACGTCTCGTTGTCCTGGCCGTAGGCGTTGTTGTTGCCACCTTGCGTGCGGCCGCGCTCGTCGCCGGCCGTGAGCATCGGGACGCCGCTGGAGAAGCAGAGCGTCGCCATGAGGTTGGCCGCCTGGCGCCGTCGCAGCCCGACGATGTCGGGGTCGTCGGTCTCGCCCTCGACGCCGCAGTTCCAGGACCGGTTGTTGTCGGTCCCGTCACGGTTGTCCTCGCCGTTGGCCTCGTTGTGCTTGTCGTTGTAGGACACCAGGTCGCGCAGCGTGAAGCCGTCGTGGGCGGTGATGAAGTTGACCGAGGCATAGGGGGAGCGGCCGTCGTCGGCGTAGAGGTCGCTCGACCCTGCCAGCCGCGTCGCCACGGTCCGTACGCCGCCGGAGTGACCGCGCCAGAAGTCGCGCACGGTGTCGCGGAACTGGTCGTTCCACTCCACCCACGGCGGCGGGAACTGCCCGACCCGGTAGCCGTCCATCGACGCGTCCCACGGCTCGGCGATGAGCTTCACGTGGCGCAGCACCGGGTCCTGGCCGATCGCGGTGAGCAGGTGGGAGCCCATGTCGACGACCTGGTCGGTGCGGGTCAGCGCGCTCATCAGGTCGAACCGGAAGCCGTCGACGTGCATCTCGGTGACCCAGTAGCGCAGCGAGTCGAGGATCATCCGCAGGCTCTGGGTGTGGGTGGCGTCGACGGTGTTGCCGCAGCCGGTGACGTCCCAGTAGCGCACCGGCTCGGGCTCGTGGCCCGGCTTCGGCGCCCGGGGCACGACGCGCTGGTAGTAGCCGCGGTCGTCGAGGCCGCGGAAGCTCAGCGTGGGCCCGCGGGGGCCGGCCTCGGCGGTGTGGTTGTAGACCACGTCGAGGATGACCTCGAGCCCGGCGAGGTGGAAGTCCTTGACCATCTGCTTGAACTCGGTGACCTGCTGGCCGCGGTCGCCCGAGGACGAGTAGGCGTTGTGCGGGGCGAAGAAGCACAGCGAGTTGTAGCCCCAGTAGTTGACCAGGCCGCGCTCGGCGAGGGCGGGCTCGGAGAAGAACTGGTGCACGGGCAGCAGCTCGACCGCCGTCACCCCGAGGTCCTTGAGGTAGTCGGTGACCGCCGGCGTCGCGAGGCCGGCGTACGTCCCCCGGAGCTCCTCGGGCACCCGGTCGTGCAGGGCGGTCATGCCCTTGACGTGCATCTCGTAGATCACGGTGTCGCGCCACCGCCGGTGCGGCGAGGTGTCGGGACCCCACTGGAAGTCGTCGTGGACCACCACGCTGCGCGGGACGTACGGCGCCGAGTCGAGGTCGCTGCGCGTCGCGGGGTCGTCGACCACGTAGCCGAAGATGGCCTTGTCGACGACGAGGTCCCCGGAGACCGCCTTGCCGTAGGGGTCGAGCAGCAGCTTGGCGGGGTTGAACCGCAGACCGGCCTCGGGGTCCCACGGGCCGTCGGCGCGGTAGCCGTAGCGCGTGCCGCGGGCCACGCCCGGGATGGCGCCGTGCCACACGCCCAGCGAGTGCTCGGTGAGGCGGTGGCGCGTCTCGAGCCCGTCGTCGTCGAAGAGGCACACCCACATCGCCCGGGCCTCGGGTGCGTAGACCGCGAAGTTGGTCGACTCCCGGGACCACGTCGCGCCCAGGGGGTGGTTGCGACCCGGCCAGACCGACATGGTCTCGCCGTCGTGCTGCCAGGCAGTGGTCGTCCAGGGGGGTGTCACGCGGGCCATTGTGGTCGCAACAGTGGCGCACGGCACAATGCGGCTCGCACCGCGCCACCCAGGTGCCGTCCACGACGCCGTCCCACGTGACAAGGAGCCACCATGGAGTTCGTCTCGATCGACGTGACCGATGGGGTCGCGGTCCTGCGCCTCGACCGCCCCAAGATGAACGCGATCAGCATCCAGGTGCAGGCCGACCTGCGCGAGGCCGCCGCCGAGCTCACCGAGCGCGACGACGTACGCGCCGTGGTGCTGTGGGGCGGCGAGCGCGTCTTCGCCGCCGGCAACGACGTCAAGGAGATGGCCGACCTGAGCTACTCCGACATGGTCAAGGTGTCCGCCTCGGTGAGCTCGGCCACCACCGCGATCGCCCGGATCCCCAAGCCCGTCGTCGCGGCCGTCAACGGGTACGCCCTCGGCGGCGGCTGCGAGCTCGCACTGGCGGCCGACCTGAGGTTCGCCGCGGAGGACGCCGTCCTCGGCCAGCCCGAGGTGCTGCTCGGCATCATCCCCGGAGCCGGAGGCACGCAGCGGCTCGCGCGGCTGGTCGGGACCGCCAAGGCGAAGGACATCATCTTCACCGGACGCTTCGTGAAGGCCGACGAGGCGCTGAGCATCGGGCTGGTCGACCGGGTCGTCCCCGCCGACCGGGTGCTCGAGGAGTCCGTGGCCTACGCCGCCCAGTTCAGCGGAGCGGCCGCGCTCGCGATCCGCGCCGCCAAGGAGTGCATCGACCGGGGCAGCGAGGTCGACCTCGACACGGGCCTGGAGATCGAGCGGCAGCAGTTCGCCGGGGTCTTCGCCACCGAGGACCGTACCCGCGGCATCACCTCGTTCGTTGAGAACGGACCGGGCAAGGCAACCTTCGTGGGCCGCTGAGCGGCCCCGACCGAGAGGAAGACGACCACGTGGCAACGAAGATCCGGGCGACGCTCGCCCAGCTGGTGTGGCTGGCGTGCGCGCTGGCGGCACTGCTGCTCGCAGTGGGGGCGCTGCTGATCGCTCTGGACGCCAACAAGTCCAACGACCTCGTCGCGGCCGTCCTGCGGGCCGCCTCGTGGGTCGACCTGGACGTGTTCTCCCGCCAGGACGGCATCAAGCAGTTCCGGGGCGAGGGCGCCCAGGTCAAGAACGCGCTCTTCAACTGGGGCCTCGGCGCGATCGCCTGGCTCGTGGTGGGGCGCGTCCTCTACCGCATCATCAAGCCCTGACCGGCCCGGCGACCGTGACAGTGCCACTGTGAGCGATGTGAGCGACTGCACCCGGATCGCCATTCCGGTCGGCGTTGACCGACCAGTAACCTCATAGCCACATCCGAGTGCACAGGAGGGGCCGCGAGGCCACACCACCATGAACATTGTTGTCTGTGTGAAGTACGTGCCGGACGCCACCGCCGACCGCAGGTTCGAGGACGACTTCACGGTCGACCGCGTCGGGGTCGATGGTCTGCTGTCCGAGCTGGACGAGTACGCCGTGGAGCAGGCGCTCCAGTTCCGCGAGAAGCGCGAGGGTGAGGAGATCACCGTCACCGCGCTGACCGTGGGACCGGAGAAGGCCGTCGACGCGGTGCGCAAGGCGCTGCAGATGGGTGCGGACTCCGGTGTCCACGTGGTCGACGACGCGATCGCCGGCTCGGACTACCTCGGCACCTCGCTGGTGCTTGCGAAGGCGGTCGAGAAGATCAAGGCCGACACCGGTGCCGACCTCGTGGTCTGCGGCATGGCGTCGACCGACGCCGCCGGATCGGTCGTCCCGGCGATGCTGGCCGAGCGCCTCGGCATGCCGCAGGTGACGCTGGCCTCGGTCGTGGAGTCGCAGGGCGACCAGGTCCGCATCAAGCGCGACAACGAGGGCTCGACCGAGGTCATCGGCGCGACCCTGCCGATCGTGCTGTCGGTGACCGACCAGTCCGGCGAGGCGCGCTACCCGTCGTTCAAGGGCATCATGGCGGCGAAGAAGAAGCCGCTCGAGACCTGGTCGCTGACCGACCTCGGTCTCGACGCCGACCAGGTCGGCCTGTCCGTGGCCTACACGCAGGTCGAGGACACCACCGCCCGCCCGCCGCGCACGGCCGGCGAGATCGTCACCGACGAGGACGGCTCGGGCGCCGGCGCGCTGGTCGACTTCCTCGCGTCCAAGAAGTTCATCTGAGGAGCAGCCAGAGATGTCTGAGGTTCTTGTTGTCATCGACCACGCCGAGGGCGAGGTCAAGAAGCCGACCTACGAGCTGCTGACGATCGCGCGCCGTCTCGGTGAGCCCGCCGCGGTGTTCTTCGGCTCGCCCGAGCAGGGCGACGCCGTGGCCGAGAAGGTGAAGAAGTACGGTGCCGCGAAGGTCTACGTCGTCGACGACGCGCAGATCAAGGGCTACCTCGTGGCCCCGAAGGCCGAGGCGCTGCAGCAGCTGGCCGAGAAGACCGGCCCGGCGGCGATCCTGCTGCCCTCGACGTTCGAGAACAAGGAGGTCGCCGGTCGCCTGGCGATCAAGCTGGGCTCGGGCCTGATCACCGACGCCGTCGACGTGCAGGAGGGTGGCGTCACCACGCAGAGCGTGTTCGCCGGCAACTACACCGTGCAGGCCAAGGTCACCACGGGCACGCCGATCATCACGGTCAAGCCGAACTCGGCCGCCCCCGAGGAGGCCGACGGCGCCGGTGCTGTCGAGTCGTTCGCCGCGACGATCTCCGACGTCGCGAAGACCGCCCAGGTCGTGGCCACCCAGCCGCGCCAGTCCACGGGTCGTCCCGAGCTGACCGAGGCCGCGATCGTGGTCTCCGGCGGTCGTGGCACCGGCGGCGACTTCGCGCCGGTCGAGGGCTTCGCCGACTCGCTCGGCGCGGCCGTGGGTGCCTCGCGTGCCGCGGTCGACTCGGGCTGGATGCCGCACGCCTTCCAGGTCGGCCAGACCGGCAAGACGGTCTCGCCGCAGCTCTACGTCGCCAACGGCATCTCGGGCGCGATCCAGCATCGCGCCGGCATGCAGACCTCGAAGACCATCGTCGCGGTCAACAAGGACCCCGAGGCCCCGATCTTCGAGCTCGTCGACTTCGGCGTCGTGGGCGACCTCCACACGGTCCTGCCCGCCGCGACCGAGAAGGTCAAGGAGCGCAAGGGCTGACCCCCGCACCCCGACAGCGAACGCCCCGGCCACCGGCCGGGGCGTTCGTCGTCCGGGCTCAGGCGCGGGTGCGTCGTACGGTCCACACGCCGTCCCGCTGGACGACCTGCACCGCGTATCCCGTCCAGCGGCCGTGGACGTCGAACCGGAACGGCAGCTCGCTGTTGGAGGAGTCGGCCCCGATGCAGTCGGCCGGGAAGGTCGGCAACCGGGTGCGCGACAGCGTCCGCCAGCCCTCGGTGGTGGACGCCTTGAGCACGGTGGGCCACTCGCGGTGCCGACCGGCCGAGGTGAGCAGGACCGCGGCGTCCGGGCCGTCGGGGACCACCACGTCGCACCGCCCGGTGACGCCGCCGGGCAGCGTCACCACCCCGAGCTCGGGCGAGACGACGTGGGTGCGGCTGCGACCTGGCACGGCGACGTAGCGCCCGTCGGGCGAGAGGCCGTAGGGGTGCCGGCCCATGCGCAGTGCCTGCCACGGGCCGCCGGCGCCGGTGGTGAGCACCATGTGGCGGCCGCTGCACGACACGGCTGCGATCACGACCCCGGGAGGGCGGGCCCACCAGTTGTCACCCCACCTGCAACGCCTCGTGCCGGCGTCGTACACAGTGGTCGCCGGGCCCCAGGCCTGGCGCACGGGGTCGTAGGTCTGGGCCCTGACGACGCGACCCCCCGTCGACCCGACGGCGTGGAGCGGCTGCCCGGGAGCGGTGAAGTAGCGCGTGCTCAGCCTGCCGTGTGCCTCGTCGAGGCCAGGGGCGGTCGCCGGCGCGATGGCGCTCACGGCCCACGGGGAGCTCGCGTCGGGTCGGGAGATGACGGTCTGGTGGCCCGGATCGGTGAAGTCGCCGTAGACGGTGGTGTCGGAGTCGACATTGGCGAAGTTGGTGTCCTGGCACGCGTTCCGGAGCGGCACCTCCTGGCGCGAGGGCGCCGCGTCGCCGGTCCGGGTCAGGACGAGCAGGCGGCACCGGCGCGGGGCCACGTTGGCGCCGTAGAGGTAGGAGACCTGGGCGTCGTCGGTGATCGTGGCGGTGGCGGTGTACTCCCGCCCGGGCGTCCTGAGCGCTCGACGCGTGAAGCCCTCGGGCCCCCACGTGACGTAGCCGCCGGACTCCAGCCACACGCCCCGGCTGCCGTCGGGGGAGATGCCGGGCTCCTCGTAGGCCTCGCCCTCCAGCTCGTACGCCGACCAGCTCACCGTGTCGGCCGAGTGGAGCGCGACGGACGCGACCGGCGCCTGGTCCTCGGACCAGCTGCCGCGGTCGCACTCGGCGAGCACGACGACGGCGCCGTTGGCGGTGCGGGCCCGGACGTCGCCGCAGGAGAGACGCTTGCGCTTCAGCACGACCGAGCGCTCGCCCCAGACCCCGGTCCCGGCCTCCTGGCGGCGGGCCCACACCGCGCGGTGGTCCTCCGCGGCGTACACCCGCAGGAGGTCGCCGTCGGCGAGGGTGAGCTCGACCCCGCCGGGGATCTCGAGAGGGAGCTCCGCCGACGGCGCCCAGACCCGCGCTTCAGGTGGGGCCGCCCCGCCCGCGGTCGAGCCGGTCAGGACAGCCGTCGTCGTCGCCAGCGCGACGATCACCCCCGTGATGCGAGACATGGCGTCACCCTAGGCGCGCCCGTCCTACGCTGGACAGCATGAGCAGTGACGAGGCAGTGCGCGAGGTCGCCAGCCGTGCCCGGACCGCCAGCCACGAGCTGGCCACGGCCACGCGGGCCACCAAGGACGCGGCCCTGCACGCCATGGCCGACGCCCTGCTCGCGTCCGCGCCGGAGGTCCTCGCGGCCAACGCCGAGGACGTCGCCCGTGCGGAGGCCGGTGGCACGCCGGCCAACATCGTCGACCGCCTCCGGCTCGACGTCTCCCGCCTGGAGGCGATGGCCCAGGGCCTGCGCGACGTCGCCGCCCTGCCCGACCCCGTGGGCGAGGTGCTGCGCGGCAGCACGCTGGCCAACGGGCTCGAGCTGCGCCAGCTGCGGGTGCCCTTCGGCGTGGTCGGGATGATCTACGAGGCCCGCCCCAACGTCACCGCCGACGCCGCGGGGATCTGCCTGAAGGCCGGCAACGCGGTGCTGCTGCGCGGCTCCTCGAGCGCCCGGTCGAGCAACGCCTCGATCGTCGCCGCGATGCGCGACGCGCTGGCGGGCAGCGGCCTGCCGGAGGACGTCGTACAGCTCGTGCCGGGGGAGACTCACGACTCGGTGAAGGCGCTGATGCGCGCCCGCGGGCTCGTCGACGTGCTCATCCCGCGCGGCGGAGCTGGCCTGATCCGCAGCGTGGTCGAGGAGTCGACCGTGCCGGTGATCGAGACCGGGGTCGGCAACTGCCACGTCTACGTCGACGCCTCGGCCGACCTCGAGCAGGCCCTGGCGGTCGTGCTGAACTCCAAGACCCACCGCACCAGCGTCTGCAACGCCGCCGAGTCGCTGCTCGTGCACCAGGACGTCGCCGACGAGTTCCTCCCGACCGTCGTCGAGGCGCTCCAGGCGGCCGGGGTGCTGATCCACGGCGACAGCGCCTTCGCGGAGTACGACGACGTGGTACCGGTGACGGACGAGGACCACGCGGCCGAGTTCCTGGCGCTGGAGATCTCCGCGGCCGTCGTGGCCGACGTCGAGGGGGCCATCGCCCACATCCGCCGCTGGTCGTCCGGCCACACCGAGGCGATCCTCGCCCGCGACCAGGCGACCATCCGGCGCTTCGTCGCCGCGGTGGACTCCGCGGCCGTGATGGTCAACGCCTCCACGCGCTTCACCGACGGCGGGGAGTTCGGGTTCGGTGCCGAGATCGGGATCTCCACGCAGAAGCTGCACGCCCGCGGCCCGATGGGACTGCCGGAGATGACGTCGAGCAAGTACGTCGTGGTCGGCGAGGGCCACGTCCGGTGACCCGACGGCGGTGCCGGTAGGGTGAGCGCCATGCTGAGCACCGTCATCACGCTGGCCGCCGAGGCCGAGAGCGAGCCTGCCGTCCACCCCTACGTCGTGGGTGCCATCGCCCTGGCGCTGCTGCTCGTCCTGCTGCTCGCCGTGGTCTCCTTCGGTGGCGGTCGCGAGCACAGCTGATCTCGTGACCGGTCCCGTGGGGCAGCGCCGCATCGGGGTGATGGGCGGCACCTTCGACCCCATCCACCACGGCCACCTGGTGGCTGCCTCCGAGGTGCAGGCCTGGTTCGACCTCGACGAGGTCGTCTTCGTGCCCACCGGCGACCCGTGGCAGAAGAGCGACCGTGACGTCACCGGGGCCGAGCACCGCTACCTGATGACGGTGGTCGCGACCGCCGCGAACCCGCGCTTCTACGTCTCCCGTGTCGACATCGACCGCGCCGGCAGGACGTACACGATCGACACCCTGCGCGACCTCAAGGCCGAGATGCCCGACGCGGAGCTGTTCTTCATCACCGGCGCCGACGCGCTCGCCGACATCTTCACCTGGCGCGACGCCGAGGAGCTCTTCGAGCTCGCCAACTTCGTCGGCTGCACCCGTCCCGGCTACGAGATGGATCCCGCGGCGCTCGCGAGGATCCCGTCCGAGCGGGTCACCATGGTCGAGATCCCGGCCCTGGCGATCTCCTCGACCGACTGCCGCGAGCGCAAGCGGCGTGGTGAGCCCGTCTGGTACCTCGTGCCCGACGGCGTCGTGCAGTACATCGCCAAGCACGACCTCTACACCACCAGCCCGACCACGGGCTCGACCACCGGCTCCACCACCAGCTCCACCACCAGCAAGGACACTGCATGACTGCCACCGACCACGCCCTCGAGCTCGTCGCCGTCGCGGCCCAGGCCGCACACGACAAGAAGGCCGACCAGGTCCTGGCCTTCGACGTCAGCGACCAGCTCGCCATCACCGACGCCTTCGTGCTGGCCAGCGCCAACAACGAGCGGGCGGTCGGCGCCATCGTCGACGAGGTGGAGGACAAGCTCCGCGAGGTGGGTGCCAAGCCGATCCGGCGCGAGGGCCACAAGGAGGGGCGCTGGGTGCTCCTCGACTACGGCGAGATCGTGATCCACGTCCAGCACGAGGAGGAGCGGTCCTTCTACGCCCTCGAGCGACTCTGGAGCGACTGCCCGCTCATCCCGCTGACCCTCGCGTGAGGCGCCTGGTCCTGCTCCGCCACGGCCGCACGGAGTGGAACGACACCGGGCGCGCGCAGGGCCACGCCGACGTACCCCTCGACGCGGTCGGCGAGGCGCAGGCCGAGGCCGTCGCGCCGGTCCTCGCCGCCCTGTCGCCAGTCGCGGTGTGGTCCTCCGACCTCGCCCGCGCCGCCGGCACGGCCGCGGTGGTGGCGGCCGAGGCCGGTCTCGAGCCGGTGCTCGACCCGCGCCTGCGCGAGTTCGACGTGGGCCCGCACCGCACGGGGCTGACCAACGAGCAGTACGCCGCTGCCCACCCCGAGGAGCACGCGGCCCTGGTGGCCGGCGACCTCGCGGCCGTCCCGGGGCGGGAGACCCCGGCCGACGTGCTGGCACGCTTCCTGCCGGCCCTGACGTCGTGCGCCGACGCGCTGGGCGAGGGTGAGACCGGGATCGTCGTCTCGCACGGCGCCGCCACGCGCGTCGCCGTGCCGGCCTTCCTCGAGTGGGGCGCGGAGGTCGGCGAGTCCCTCGGGGTGCTGGCCAACTGCGGCTGGGTCGTGCTCGAGCACGCCGCGTCCACGTGGACCGGGGGCATCGAGCGCTGGCGGCTGACGGCCTGGAACCGGGTCGCCGGGTGAGCGACCGCGCCCGCGAGGTCGACGTGGAGCTGAGCCGGCAGCTCGCGAGGGTGATGGACGACGCCGTCACCGTGCCCGGGACGAGGATCGGCATCGGCCTCGACGCCCTGATCGGCCTGGTGCCGGGCATCGGCGACGCCGTCGGCAGCGCCCTGTCCGGCGTGATCGTCCGCGACGCGATCCGGGCTCGGGTCCCCATGGCGGTGCTCGCCTGGATGGGTCTCAACCTCGTCGTCGACGCGCTGCTGGGCCTGGTCCCGGGCGTCGGCGACCTCCTCGACGTCGCCCACCGGGCCAACCGCAAGAACCTCCGCCTGCTGCTCCGCGAGATCGAGCGCCAGCCCCTCCGCGAGCCCCCGAGCAGGGCGTACGTCGTCGGCGCGGCTGCCCTGATGCTGGTCCCGGTCCTCGCCGGACTGGCCGCGACGGTGCTCGGGATCTGGCTGCTCTGGCGCTGGCTGACCTGATCGCGACGGACCGGGGGACCCCGATTTCACCTCCGTGGAGGCGTCCGCTAATGTTTCCGGCTGTTGGGGCTGTGGCGCAGCTGGTAGCGCATCTGCATGGCATGCAGAGGGTCAGGGGTTCGAGTCCCCTCAGCTCCACCAATGCAGGAGGCCCGCGAGAGATCGCGGGTCTCCTGCCATTTCAGGGTGCGCCGACCTGCCCGGGGCGAGCGGGGGTCCCCGATGTCGTCCGCACCGGTCCAGAGCGGGTGGCGTCGGCGAGTCGGCGTTGGCGAGGGGGCGGTGGCACCATGTGCTCATGACCGCGACCGACGTCCCCACCAGCAGCACCCCGGCCGTCTCCGCGCGCACGGCCGCGCACATCGAGGCGACCGAGCGCTATGCCGCGCACAACTACCACCCGCTGCCCGTGGTGCTTGCCGAGGGCGACGGCGCGTGGGTCGTCGACGTCGACGGCAAGCGCTACCTCGACTGCCTCGCGGGCTACTCGGCGCTCAACTTCGGCCACTCCAACGAGCGTCTGGTCGCGGTCGCGCGCGAGCAGCTGGGCAAGCTGACGCTGACCAGCCGCGCGTTCTTCAACGACAAGCTGAGCGGCTTCGCCGAGGCCCTGTGCCGGCTGACCGGCAAGGACATGATCCTGCCGATGAACTCCGGCGCCGAGGCGGTCGAGACCGCCATCAAGGTCAGCCGCAAGTGGGGCTACGAGGTCAAGGGCGTGCCTGCCGGGCAGGCCACGATCATCACAATGGAGGGCAACTTCCACGGCCGCACGACCACCATCGTCAGCTTCTCCGACGACGAGGTGGCCACGTCGGGCTACGCGCCGTTCACCACCGGCTTCCGCGGGGTCAAGTACGGCGACATCGAGGCGGTGGCGTCCGCGATCGACGAGACCACGGTGGCGGTCCTCTTCGAGCCGATCCAGGGCGAGGGCGGTGTCGTCATGCCGCCCGAGGGCTTCCTGCGCGACCTCCGCGCGCTGTGCACCGAGCGCAACGTGCTGATGGTGGCCGACGAGATCCAGTCCGGCCTGGCGCGCTCGGGCAGGACGTTCGCCTGCGACCACGAGGACGTCGTCCCCGACATCTACATCATGGGCAAGGCGCTCGGCGGCGGCATCTACCCCGTCTCCGCGATCGCGGCCGACCGCGAGGTCATGGACGTCATCACCCCCGGCTCCCACGGCTCGACCTTCGGCGGCAACCCGCTCGCCGCCGCCATCGGCACCGAGGTCGTCGCGATGCTCGAGGAGGGCACCTTCCAGGCCCGCTCGACCGAGATCGGCGCCCAGCTCGAGGCGGGCTTCGGGCCGCTCATCGGCAAGGGCCTCTCCGACGTCCGCGTCCGCGGCGCCTGGGCCGGCATCGACATCGACCCGTCGCTCATGTCGGGTCGTCAGATGTCGGAGGCCCTCATGGCGCGCGGGATCCTCGCCAAGGACACCCACGGCTCGACGGTCCGCTTCGCCCCGCCGCTGGTCGCCAGCGACGACGACATCGCCGGCCTCGTCACCGCGGTCACCGAGATCCTCACCGCCGCCCGCTCCTGACCCCGGTGCGGGCCCGCTTCGACCACCTGGTCGTCGCCGTCGAGGACCTCGACGAGGCGGCCGACCGCTGGCGTGCGGCCGGGCTGGCGGCGGAGCGCGGGGGAGCGCACCCGGTCGGCACGGAGAACGTCCTCGTCCGCGGGCCGGCGCCGGCCTATGTCGAGCTGATCGCGGCCGGGTCCGAGGAGTCCAACCCCTGGCTGGACCGGGTCCGCGCGGCGCGCGGCCCGATCTCCTGGGCGGTCGCGGTCGACGACCTCGACGAGGCACGCACGGCGCTGCTCGCGGCCGGCTTCGAGCCCGACCCGCCGGTGCCCGGCTCGCGCCGCACCCCGGCCGGCGAGCTGCTCGAGTGGCGCGTCTGCGACGTCGGCCCGGGACCGTACGACGGGTCGCTCCCGTTCCTGATCGAGTGGACCACGCCGATGCCCGCGGGCCCTGCGGACGGCCCCGTGCTCGAGTGGGTCTCCCTGACGCCGTCCGACCCCGACCGTGTCGCCGCCCTGCTGGTGGCGCTGGGTCTCACGGGTGACCGCCACTTCCCGCGGCGGGTGTTCCCCGACCGCGACGGGGTCTCCGTCACGCTGCTTCCGCTCGGCGAGCCCGAGCATGCCGACGAGGCGGTGTGGGTCCGGTTCGAGAGCGACGAGGCGCAGCCACCGGTCTCGGTCGTCGTTGCGACCGCCCACGGTGAGGCGACCACCCTCGTGCTCGACGAGGTCGAGGTGTCGACGCGTCCGGACCGACGCCGGTTCGCCGCCACCGCGCTCCTCCCCGCGGTCGACGCGGCCTTCGAGCGACTGCGCGGTGACCTCGCCGACTGGCCCGCCCCGCGCCCCGACGGGAGCCCGCCACTGGACGAGGAGTACTCCCGCTGCGCGGACCCGGACAAGTACCGCCTGCTCGCGGTCAGGGCCGACGCCTGGGTCGAGGCGATCGTCGCGAGCGGCCTCGGCGCCGCGCGCGCCGTCGACCCGCCGTCGGTGCAGTGGGCGGGCGAGCGCGTCATCGTGCCGAGCCGGGAGACGGTCGTCGAGGGACGACCCGGCACCCAGCCGATCGCCGTCGGCATCGGACCCTCGCGGCAGGCGGACGAGGCGTTCGTGCAGGTCGGCGTCGGGCAGCCGGCCGAGGTGCTCGGCCTCCAGCCCGACTGCGGCTGCGACGCCTGCGACACCGGCTCGGCCGACCTGCTGGACACCCTCGACAACGCCTTCGTCCTCGCCCTGAGCGGCGGCGTGTACGTCGTGCGCCGGGGCGACCGCGTCGTACGTCGGTCGCTGGACGGGTGGAGCGCTACCGGCGGCGTCGCCGAGGGCGACGCCGAGCGCTGGCTGGCCGAGGCCGCGGCAGGACGGCGTACGGACGGGGTCGTCGCGGGCGAGCCCTGGGTCAACTGAGCCGGGCCACCACCCCGTCGAGACCGGCCGCCAGCGCCGCCTCGAGCGGTGTCGCGCCCTCGAGCGGCGAGCGGAGCGTGGGGGAGGCCCCGCGGTCGAGGAGCAGCACCGCGACGTCGTCGTGACCCTCCTCGATGGCCGCGACCAGTGCGGTCGACTGCAGCTCGGGATGGATGAAGTCGACGTCCACGCCCGCGTCGAGGTGGTGCTCGACGAGGTCGACGTCCCCGGCGCAGGCCGCGGCGAAGAACGCCTTGTAGTCCCCGTGGGACATCAGGCGATGGTGAGCCCGCCGTCGACCGGGATCGTCTGCCCGGTGACGTAGCCCGCCGCGTCGGACGCCAGCCACACCGCGGTCGCGGCCAGCTCGCGCGGGTCGCCCTTGCGGCCGGCCGGGACGCGGGTCATCACGCTGTCGAGGTAGCCCTCGGGGTAGGTGGCGGTCATCTCCGAGGAGAAGAAGCCCGGCGCGAGGGCGTTGACGCGGATGCCCTTGCGGCCCATCCACTGCTGGGCGAGGTCGCGGGTGAGCCCGCCGAGGCCGGCCTTCGAGGCGGAGTACGCCGCCTGCGGCAGGCCGCCGGTCGTGAGGCCGAGGATCGAGGAGATGTTGACGATGCTCGACCCGGGCTGCATGACGCGGCCGCACGCCTGGGCCATCCAGTAGCAGCCGTTGAGGTTGACGTCGATGACGGAGCGGAACTGCTCGGGCGTCTCGCGGGTGGCCGGGACGGCAGTGCCGACACCGGCGTTGTTGACGAGCACGTCGACCCGGCCGAACTTCGCCATCGCCTCGTCCACGAGCCGCTGGCACTGGTCGGGGTCGGCGACGTCGGTCGCGACCGTGTGCACCCGCCGGCCGGTCGAGCGGACGGAGTCGGCGACCCGCTCGAGCTTCTCGACCCGGCGCGCTCCGAGCACGACGTCGGCGCCGGCCTCGGCGAAGCAGTGGGCGAACGCGACGCCCAGCCCGCTGGAGGCGCCGGTGACGATGACGACCTTGTCGTCGAGGCGGAAGAGATCCATGACGCTCATGCTCGGGACCCTAGGACGTGCCGCTCGTCACCTGCGTCGCGGGGGTCGCCGGTGCGCGCGGCAGGTCACGGACCGAGCGCGAGCAGAGCACCAGCGCGACGACGGCGACGTAGGCGACGGCCGAGGCGACCAGCACGGGCTGGAAGCCGAACGCCACGGCGAGCGGCCCGAACGCGAGCTGGCCGATGGGCATCGCGACGAACGAGCCCAGGGCGTCGTACGAGTAGGCGCGCGACAGCATGCCGTCCTCGATGTTCTCCTGCATCGCCAGGTTCCAGCCCATGCCGAAGACCTCGGTGCCGGCGCCCGCGAGGAAGGCCGCCGTGACCAGGCCCACGAGGTGGGGCGAGACGCCGAGCAGGAGCAGCGGCGGCGCCATCATGGCGACGCCCAGCATGCCCAGCAGCAGGGGCCGCTCGAGGCGTACGCGCAGCAGGACGACCGTCGTGAGCAGCAGGCCGGCGGCCTCGGCCGACAGCACGTACCCCCAGCCCTGCCGACCGATGGTGTCGTCGGCGACCGCCGGTCCGAGGGTGAACCACGCGCCCGCGTGGATCGCGTTGAGCACGCCGAAGCCGACGACGACGATCCACAGCCACGGTGTGGCCCAGAAGAAGGACCAGCCCTCGCGGAGCTCGCGAATGGTGTCGGGCGCCTCGCCCCGCGGTGGACGGGCGGGCAGGCGCACGGGGGTGAGCAGCAGCGCGGCGAGCAGCCAGGTGGCGGCATCGACGGCGAGTGCCCAGCCCGAGCCGACGGAGACCACCAGGAGGGCGCCGACCGTCGGCCCGAGCACCATCATCCCGTTGCGGGTCAGGGACACGAGGGCGTTGGCCGGCTGGAGGTCCGAGCGCTCCACCAGCTGCGGCAGGACGCTGGCCATCGCGGGGAACCCGACGCCGGACACGACGCCGTGGACGATGGACAGGGCGACCAGCATCCAGATCTCCGCCTCGCCCGTCAGCACCAGCACGGCGATGGCGCCCTGGCTGACCGCGGAGGCGAGGTTGGAGAACTGCAGGACCAGGGTGCGCGGGAGGCGGTCGGCGATCACGCCGCCGTAGAGCAGCAGCGCGATCATCGGGATCGTGTGGGCGGCGAGCACCTGGCCGAGCGCGGTGGGGGAGTCGGTGATGTCGAGGACGGCGAACGCGAGCGCGATGCTCGCCATCATGTTGCCGAGCGTGTTGACGAAGCGCGAGGCGAAGTACCACGCGAAGTTGCGGTTGCGCAGGGGAGCGACCGCGGCGGACCAGGTCATCGTTCGTCTTCCTCTCGCGGCACCCAGCGAGCGGCCTCGCCCTCGAGGCCACCGGTCATGGTGAAGGCGTTGTGCGTGACGCTGACGTGCACGGTGTCGGGCGTGCCGGCGGGACGGGCGGCGGCGTGCAGCAGGTGCGAGGCCTCGTGGAGGAGGTCGAGGGCCCGGTGCCACGTCTCCACCGGCACCCACGCCTCGAGGTCGCTGGACGAGCCCGAGCCGCGGGTGGCCTCGTGCAGGCGGCGCTCCACCTCCATGGCGTTGGCCCGGGCGTAGGCGATCCGGTCGTCGACCTGGCTGGAGCGGTCGGCGACCTCCCGCGTCGCGTCGTAGCGGTAGCGCTTGGCGACCCCGCCGCGGATCTTCTCCTCGCTCTCCACCACGAGCTCGCCCACGTCCTGGAGCTGGCGCAGGTGGTAGGACGCGTTGGCGTGCGTGAGGTCGAGCGCGCGCGCGACCTCGGCGGCGCTCATCGCCTCGGCGGTGAGCAGCGACAGGATGCGCAGCCGGACCGGGTGCGCGGTCGCGCGCAGCCGGGCCACGGCCTGGGGATCGGTCTCGTCCACTTCCACCCTCCAATGGTTGTTGGACAGTAGTGTGCGCCGTCTCGCGGCGTACTGTCAAACACTTGTTGGGCGGTGGTGGGCCGTGGTGTCTGCCCGCCTTGGGAGGGGTAGTCAAGGGTGAGGTGGTCGTGCTGGGGGCCGGACAGGACCATCTGACCCTTGACTACCCCGCGCCGGGGCCGGGGGGCGGGGGAGAGCGCCCGGACCCACCCCTGAGGGCACCCTGGCTCGACCCCGGAAGGGGATGAATCCCGCCTCCCCGCGTGCTTGGCTTGTCATCGACAAGGCGCGGGCACCCGGCCCGCGAAGGAGTGAGTGAGATGTCCGACCAGTACCCCACCGACCCGCACCAGGACGAGCCGACTCGGGCCTACGGCCAGCAGCCGGAGAGCGCCTACCGCGCGACCCCGACGACGATGTCGCCGCAGGACGAGCGCACGTGGGGCGCGATCAGCCACGCCGGCGCCGTGGTCGCGATGATCTGCTCGGCCGGCTTCCTCGGGTTCCTGGCGTCCATCGCGGTCTACGTCGTCTACAAGGACCGCGGGCCCTTCGTCCGCGCCCACGCCGCCAACTCGATCAACGTCCAGATCTCGATGTTCATCTGGCTCGTGGTCGCCGCGGTGCTCTACGTGGTGCTCGGCGTCATCACCCTCGGCATCGGCTTCGTCGTCTTCCTGCCGGTCTTCCTCGTGCCCCCGGTCGTGGCCGGCATCCTGCACGTCATCGGCGCGGTCAAGGCCTACAACGGCGAGTGGTGGAGCCCGCCGCTCACGCCGCAGATCGTGCGCTGACCCTCACGTGAGCCTGCGCAGGACCTCGTCCTGCCAGGCGAACGCCGCCCGGGCCCGGGCCGCCAGGTCGGGCCCGGGCAGCAGCGCCTCGACCCGCTCGGCCATGCCCGGGGGCAGGTCGGTGCGCAGGTAGCGCAGCCCGAAGTCGTGGCGGGCCGGGCAGTGCTCGATGCGCAGCAGCCGCACCAGCGGCTCGACGGCAAAGCGC
Organism: Nocardioides pinisoli; assembly: GCF_024199985.1. GTDB lineage: Bacteria > Actinomycetota > Actinomycetes > Propionibacteriales > Nocardioidaceae > Nocardioides > Nocardioides pinisoli. Next base: position 20,244 of record NZ_JANARS010000004.1, on the reverse strand, counting down.
AGGTGCAGCGACGTGGCCTCGGCCAGGTCGCCGCGCGCGATCGCCCGCTCCACGAGCCACGCCCCGGTCTGCCGCCGCGCGGCCGTCTGCTCCACCGCCTGCGCGCGCTGCGCCTGCATCTGCGCCTCGTCGTCGTCCTCCAGGACCAGCAGCCCGCCCGGGTCGTGAAGGACCAGCGGTACGCCGTGGCGGCGGGCGTCGATCGTCAGCCGCTCCGGCATGGTCTGGACGACGACGTCGAGCAGCCGGGTCGGCCGGCTCAGGTCCGCCGCGTCGGGCTGCAGGTGCACGAAGCACTGCCGCCCCGTGGGCCACGTCGCCTCCGGCAGCTCCCACACGTGGTCGACCGGGAGCTCGTCGCGCGCCAGGCCCAGGAGGGCGTCGTACGACGCCGCGGCCTCGCCGTCGCACCACGCCTCGACGTCGAGGTCGGAGTGCTCGTCCCAGCCGCCGGTGACCGCCGAGCCGTTGACCACGACCACCCGCAGCGCGGGGACGCGGTCGGGGAGCGCGGCGAGGAAGGCGAGGACGTCGTCGTAGCGGCTGAGGTCCGGCTGGTCGGTCTGGTCGGGACTGGCGTCGGGCACGGGATGAGTATGCGACGCCGGAGGCGCTACCATGGGCGCATGCGGTCGCAGATCCTGCTTCTTCGACAGCCGCGCTGACTCACCGTCCAGGCAGTCATCGCGGCACCCCTCCATGCGTGAGGGGTTTTTTCATGTCGGGAGCCGGACACACAGGAGCGAGAGAGATGAACCCCGAGCAGAGCACCCACGGCGAGACCACCTACGACATCGAGGCCACCGAGACGAAGTGGCAGCGCGTCTGGGAGGAGCTGCAGCCCTTCCGGGCCGACGACGACAGCCCGCGCGAGAAGCGCTATGCGCTGACGATGTTCCCCTACCCGAGCGGCGACCTGCACATGGGGCACGCCGAGGTGTTCGCGCTGCACGACGTGGTCGCGCGCTACTGGTGGCAGCGCGGCTACGAGGTGCTGAACCCGATGGGCTTCGACTCCTTCGGCCTGCCCGCGGAGAACGCCGCGATCCGCAACGACGAGCACCCCGACACCTACACGCGCGCCAACATCGCGCGCTCGATCGAGTCGTGCAAGAGGTACGCCGCGTCGTTCGACTGGTCGCGCACCTTCAACACCTCCGACCCCGGCTACTACCGCTGGACGCAGTGGTTGTTCCTGGAGCTGTACGAGCGAGGCCTGGCCTATCGCAAGAACAGCCCGGTCAACTGGTGCCCGCAGGACCAGACGGTCCTGGCCAACGAGCAGGTCGTCGGCGGCATGTGCGAGCGCTGCGGGGCGGAGGTGACCAAGAAGGAGCTGACCCAGTGGTACTTCAAGATCACCGACTACGCCCAGGAGCTGCTGGACAGCCTGGACGAGCTGGAGACGACCTGGCCCGACCGCGTCGTCACGGCGCAGCGCAACTGGATCGGCCGCTCCGAGGGTGCGCACGTCGACTTCGCCGTCGAGGGCCGTGAGGAGCCGGTCACCGTCTACACGACGCGTCCCGACACGCTGTTCGGCGCAACCTTCATGGTGGTGGCGGCCGACGCGGCGCTGGCCTCCGAGCTGGTCACCGAGGAGCAGCGACCGGCGCTCGAGGACTACCTGGTCGAGGTCCGCAAGGAGACCGAGATCAACCGGCTGGCCACCGACCGAGCCAAGACCGGTGTGTTCCTGGGCGTGCACGCGACCAACCCGCTGACCGGTACCCGCATCCCGGTGTACGCCGCCGACTACGTTCTGGCCGACTACGGCACCGGTGCGATCATGGCCGTCCCCGGCCAGGACCAACGCGACTGGGAGTTCGCCGAGGCGTTCGACCTGCCGGTCGTCCGCACGGTCCAGCCGCCCGAGGGCTGGGAGGGCGAGGCCTTCACCGGAGACGGTCCGGCGATCAACTCCGCCAACGACGAGATCGACCTGTCCGGGATGGGCGTCGCGGAGGCCAAGACCACGACGATCGCCTACCTGGAGCGAAAGGGCCTGGGACGAGGCACGGTCAACTTCCGCCTGCGCGACTGGCTGGTGAGCCGCCAGCGCTTCTGGGGCCCGCCGATCCCGATCATCCACTGCCCGGTCGACGGTGAGGTGCCGGTCCCCGCCGACCAGCTGCCGGTCACCCTGCCCGACCTGCGCGGTGCCGACCTGAAGCCCAAGGGCACCTCGCCCCTGGGCGGGGCGACCGACTGGGTCCAGGTCGAGTGCCCGACCTGCGGCGGCCCCGCGACGCGCGACACCGACACCATGGACACCTTCGTCGACTCGTCCTGGTACATGTTCCGCTACTGCTCGCCGCACGACGACACCCAGGCGTTCGACAGCGACAAGGTCAACGCGTGGATGCCGTGCAACCTCTACGTCGGTGGCGTCGAGCACGCCGTGCTGCACCTGCTCTACGGCCGCTTCATGACCAAGGTCCTCAACGACATGGGCCTGGTCGACTTCCGTGAGCCGTGGGCGGCCCAGCTCAACCAGGGCTTCGTGATCAACCAGGGCAAGAAGATGAGCAAGTCCCTGGGCAACGGCGTCAACTTGGGCGAGCAGCTGGCGGCGTTCGGGGTCGACTCGGTGCGTCTGACGCTGGTCTTCGCCGGCCCGCCCGAGGACGACATCGACTGGGCCAACATGTCGCCGGACGGATCGCTGCGCTTCCTCCAGCGGGCCTGGCGCCTGTCGGGCGACGTCACCTCGGCCCCGGGCGTGGACGTCACGACCGGCGACCTCGCGCTGCGGCGTACGACCGCGCGCACCGTGCATGACGCGGCCGAGCTGGTCGAGACCTACCGCTTCAACGTCATGGTCGCCCGGGTGATGGAGCTGGTGAACGCGACTCGCAAGGCCATCGACTCCGGCTGCGGGCCGGCCGACCCGGCGGTGCGCGAGGCGACGGAGGCGGTGGCGATCCTGCTGTCCCTGGTCGCGCCCTACACGGCCGAGGAGATGTGGGAGCGGCTCGGCCACCAGCCCACCGTCGTCCGGGTCGGGTGGCCCGAGGTCGACGAGGCGCTGCTGGTCGAGGACTCGGTCACCGCGGTCGTGCAGGTCAGGGGCAAGGTCAAGGCCCGCCTGGAGGTGGCACCCGACATCAGCGACGCCGACCTGGAGGCGGCCGCGCTGGCCGACGCCGGCGTGCAGCGGGCGATCGACGGCGCGACCGTGCGCAAGGTGGTCGTGCGCGCGCCCAAGCTGGTCAACATCGTCGTCTGACCCGGTCGCGATCCACGTACGACGAACCGGCCCCGCGGCACTGCTGCGGGGTCGGTCGTCGCACGTCGTCAGGCTGGGTCAGGCCGGGTCGGCCTGCGTCAGGCGGGCCGGTCGGCGCGCCTCACGGCCGGTCGAGGCCGAAGGTGTAGCTGCCCGACCCGGAGTAGGACTCCACGCGCCACGAGTAGTAGCCCGAGGTCCCGGTGTAGGTGATCTTCTCCTCCGAGGTGCTGCTGACCCCCTGCGCCACGACGACCCAGGTGGAGCCGTTCCACTTCTCCAGGTAGAGGTCGAAGTCGGTGCTCGCCGGGCCGGAGATGCAGCCGACGTGGGTGCCCGCGCCCGAGCTGTAGTAGTCGCTCGTGCCGGGGTGGTAGGACACGCCACCCGTGGTCAGCGACCCGGTCTCGGTCTCGGGCATGGTGCTGCAGGTGGTCGGCGTCGGGTCCGGCGGCGGGGTGGTGCCCCCGGTGCCGACGAAGAGCAGGCGGTTGGGGGAGCCGGTGCCGGCGTTGGTGACCTTGTTGGGCGTCGCGTTGGCGATCAGCGCGCTGCCCACGGTCGCGGGGGAGGCCGACGGGTTGCCCTGCAGGTAGAGCGCCGCGGCGCCGGCGACGTGCGGGGTCGCCATCGACGTACCGCTGATGGTGTTGGTCGCAGACGTGCCGGTGTGCCACGCCGAGGTGATGTTGGAGCCGGGGGCGAACATGTCGAGGCACGAGCCGATGTTGCTGAAGCTCGACCTGGCGTCGGTGCTGGTCGTCGACCCGATGGTCAGCCCGGCCGCGACGCGGGCGGGGGAGCTGTTGCACGCGTTGGCGCCGGAGTCGTTGCCGGCGGCCAGGGCGTAGGTGACGCCGTCGGCGATCGAGTTGGAGACGGCGGTGTCGAGCGCCGAGGAGATGCCGCCGCCGAGGCTCATGTTGGCCACGGCCGGCGAGCCGGCGGTGTGGTTCTGCGTGACCCAGTCGACGCCCGCGATGACGCCGGAGTTGGACCCGCTGCCGTTGCAGTCGAGCACCCGCACGGCCACCAGGCGCACGCCCTTGGCGACGCCGTACGTCGACCCGCCGACGGTGCCGGCGACGTGCGTGCCGTGGCCGTTGCAGTCGGTGGTGCCGCGTCCGTCGTTGATCGCGGTGTAGCCCGAGACCGCGCGACCGCCGAACTGCGTGTGGGTGGCGAGCACGCCCGTGTCGATGACGTAGGCGGTGACGCCCGCGCCGGTCGCGTTGTAGGTGTAGGCGTTGTCGAGCGGCAGGTCGCGCTGGTCGGTGCGGTCCAGGCCCCATGTCGCCGGGGTCTGCGTCGCCGAGAGCTGCACGGGCTGGTCGGCCTCGATGTAGGCGACGTTGGGGTTGTTGCGCAGGGCGGCCAGGGCCTTGTCGTTGAGCCGGGCGGCGAACCCGTCCAGCACGGACGTGTAGGTGTGGGTGACGCTGGCACCCTCCTGCTTCACGTCCGCCTTGGCGGCGCGCAGGCTCCGGCCGGGCGCGTCCTTGTCGAGCACGACGATGTAGTGGTCGTCGGCGGCGGTGCCGAGGACCGGCGCGAGGCCGTCGTCGGCGGCGGAGGCCTGCGGGGCCTCCTGGGGCTCCTCCTGGCCGGCCGCGTGGGTGGCGGTCGGGCTGAGGGCGAGTGCGGCACCGGCGAGCGAGGCGATCAGGCCTGCCGCCGGTCGGGGGCGTGCATGGGTCATCGATGGATCCTTCCCGAGACAGATGGACGAGGCTGACCCTGACCGGCCGACGCGCTCGCGGGCAAGGGGCAGGCGTCGCTTAACACTTAACTCGCGCCCGGACTCGCGCTCGGACTCGCGCCCGGCTCAGCCGCTCAATTCAGCGGCTCGGCCAGCTCCAGCGGATCCCGGTGGTGCCCGGGGCGGTGTCGGTGTGGACCAGGTGCGCCCGGCGGTCCTCGTCCAGCGCGATCGGCTGCTCACGGCCCCCGGTGAAGGCCGACACGCTCTCGGGGAGCGCGCGCCGGTCGAATGCGACCTCCAGCAGGTACTCGCGCATCGGCAGGCGCAGGCGCCGGGTGTACTCGCGCTCCCGGGGGCCGGGGGCGGGGGAGACGACGTCGTACTTCACGATCACGGTCTCGCCGCGGCGCAGCGGCCGGAAGAAGAGCAGCTCCGCGCCCACGACGCCCGCCTCCGGGTCGCGCTCCACGCGACCCAGCGCGCAGCCGCGCACGGGCCGGATCTCGGGCAGGTCGGCGCCCAGGTCGTCCTGGGAGTGCATCACGACGCGCCGGTCGGGCCCGTCGGCGCGCGCCCGCATCGCCTGCCGGACGGTCAGCCGCACCTGGCGTCGGTCGGGCCCCAGCCGCAGGACGTCGTGCACCGAGACGCGCGCGAGGTCGGTGTCCCAGCTGGTGTCCAGCCGCCCGAGGACGGCCGAGTGCGGCTCCTCCGGCCACAGGGCGTCGAGGCCGCGGACGGCGTGACGCGGGGTGCGCCCGGGGGTGGTGGGGAGGGTGGCCGTGAGGCTGCCGCAGGGCAGGCCGAGGACGTCCTCGAGGTGCGGCAGGGCCGCCAGCGACGACCTCCGCCCGGGCTCGCTGCGGCCGGATCGCCAGTAGCTCAGAGTTGCGGCGCTGACCGACACCCCGCGCTGGGCGAGGTGCTCGGTGATCCGGTCGAGACCCAGGCCCCGGGCCTCGATGGCGGTCCGGAGTGCGTCGGCGAAGCGCTCGGGCCGGTCAGGCATCCGGACATCCAACCGGAGGCCACCACGCCTCGCAAGGAGCGTACGGGCACCGAGCAGTCGTCGGTGCGTGCGTCGGTAGTCATTAGTCTTCGGGATGTGTCCGGCACCGTCATCGTCACCGACTCGACCGCGAGCCTGCCCCCCGAGGTGGCGCAGGAGCGCGGCATCCGGGTCGTGCCGCTGCAGGTGGTGATCGGCGCCCGGGTGCTCGACGAGGGACCTGAGGGCGCCACGCCCGACGTCGTCGCCGAGGCGCTCCGCGACTTCGTGCCGGTCAGCACCTCGCGGCCCGCGCCGGCGTTGTTCGCCGAGCTCTACCGCTCCCTGGCGGCGGACGGCGCCGACGAGATCGTGTCGGTGCACCTGTCCGGTGAGATGAGCGGCACCTTCGAGTCCGCTCAGCTCGCCGCCCTGGAGGTCGACGTGCCGGTGCACGTCGTGGACTCGAGCCAGGTCGGCATCGCCACCGGCTACGCCGCCCTGACCGCGGCCGACGTGCTGGACGCAGGCGGGACGGCGGAGGAGGCCGCGCAGGCGGCGCTCGCCCGCGGGCAGGCGGCCACGTCGCTGTTCTACGTCGACACGCTCGAGTACCTCCGCCGCGGCGGGCGCATCGGCGCCGCCGCCGCGATCTTCGGCAGCGCGCTGTCGGTCAAGCCCCTGCTCGAGATCGCTGAGGGCCGCGTCGCGCCACGTGAGCGCGTCCGTACGGCGTCGCGTGCCCTCGCCCGGCTCGCCGAGCTGGCCGTCGAGGCGGCCGGCGACCAGCCGGTGGACGTGTGCGTGTCGCACCTGGCCAACGCCGGGCGGGCCGAGGAGCTCGCCGCCGTGCTGACCGACCGGCTGGCCGCGGGCCTGGAGGGCCGCGAGGTGATGTGCGGCGAGCTCGGGGCGGTGCTCGGCGCGCACGTCGGTCCCGGCATGGTCGCGGTCTGCGTCGCTCCGCGCCCCTGACGCCCCTGTCCACAGATTGCCGGTCGCCCCTGTCGACGGGGCTCGCGCGTTCCTAGCGTGGAGGCATGCGCCGATCCCAGTCGTCCTCCGAGCACGCCGAGGCGGTGTCGCGGCGGCTGGCGACGCTGAGCGCCGAGCTCGCCGCCGTGCGTGGTGACCCATCCGACCCATCCGACCCGGCCGACCCGTCGGGCCAGGACGGTGCGGCGTGGGGGCACACCCGGGTCCGCGAGCGCCCCGACGCCGTGCCGGTCGCTGCCGCTGCCCCCGTCGTCCCGCCGGTGCCCGGGCGCCACGCCTCGCGTCGGCTGCGGGTCGGTGGCCTGCAGCTCGGGCCGGTGCACCTCGCCGTCGTGGCCGTCGTGGCAGCCCTCGCCGTCGGGCTGGCAGCGTGGTGGGCGGTGCGCGACCAGGCCCGTGCCGTCCCGGTCGCACCCGCGGCCTCCGAGTCGGCCGCGACGACCGAGCCCCTCGCGCCGGTCGTGTCGTCGGGGCCACCGGGCGCACCCGGGGCGTCCGAGGGGGCCGACCCCGGCGGGGAGCTCGTGGTCGACGTCGCGGGCAAGGTGCGACGTCCCGGCATCGCGGTGCTGCCGGCCGGGTCGCGCGTCGTCGACGCCCTCGACGCGGCGGGCGGTGCCCGGCGCGGCGTCGACCTGACCTCGCTCAACCTCGCGCGTCCGGTCATCGACGGTGAGCAGATCCTCGTCGGGGTCGCCCCGGTGGCGGGCGTCGCCGGCACGGTCGACGGACCCGTCCCCGGCGGTGAGGCGCTGGTCAACCTCAACACGGCCGACCAGGCCGCCCTCGACACGCTGCCCGGCGTCGGGCCCGTGACCGCCGACGCGATCCTGGCCTGGCGCGACGCCAACGGCGCCTTCACCTCCGTCGAGGAGCTGCTGGAGGTCGACGGCATCGGCGAGGCCACCCTCGCCGACCTCGCCCCCCTCGTCACCCTCTGACCGGCGGTCGTGCCCGACGTTCGCGCGGTCGCCCTCGGCCTCGGCGCGTGGACGGGCGCCCTCGTCGTGCTCCTCCTGCCCGGGTGGCCGGCCCTCGCGTCGGTCGTCGGGGCGGTCGTGGTCGTCGGGACGGGCGTGCTCCGGCGGTGGTGGTCGCTCGCATGGCTCGGCCCGCTCGGGGCGCTGGTGGCGGTGGCAGGCGTCGCCGCCCTCCAGCACGTGCTGCTCACCACGTCACCCCTCGCAGCGCTCGCCGACGAGGGTGCGGTCGTCGGCCTCGAGCTCGAGCTGACCTCGGACGTGCGCGTCGTGAGCGGCCGCTACGGCGACCTGCAGGTGGTCCGCGCGTCGGTGACCCGGGTCGAGGGCCGGGGGAGCGCGTGGTCGCTCACCGCGCCCGTCGTGGTGATGGCCGACGCCGACTGGCCCCGGCTGCCGCTCGGCACCACGCTGGAGACGACGGCGCGGCTGGTGCCCGGCGACGGCGACGTGGCCGCGCTGGTCCGCCCCACGGGCGAGCCGAGCGTCGTGGCGGAGCCGGACGTGTGGTGGGACGCCGCGGCGGGCGTACGACGCTCGGTGCGCGCCGCGGTCGCCGGGCGCGACGCCGACGCGCGCGAGCTGGTCCCGGCCCTGGTGGTCGGGGACGACGGCGGTCTCGACCCCGAACTCGCCGACGACTTCCGCACGACCGGGCTGACGCACCTGCTCGCGGTCAGCGGGACCAACCTGACGCTCGTGGTGGGGTTCCTGCTCGTCCTCGGCCGCTGGGTCGGGGTGCGCGGCCCCTGGCTCTACGCCCTGGGCGTTCTCGGCATCGTCGGCTTCGTGCTGACCGCGCGCGCCGAGCCGAGCGTCGTGCGCGCCGCGGCGATGGGCTCCGTCGCCCTGGTCGGGATGGGGCGCAACGGCCGGTCGCGGGGCGTGCGCGGCCTCGGCGTGGCGGTGCTCGGGCTGCTGCTGGTCTGGCCGCGGCTCGCCGTGACGGCGGGGTTCGCGCTGTCGGCCCTGGCGACCGCGGGGATCCTGCTGCTGGCCCCTGTCTGGCGCGACGCGCTGATGCGGTGGACGCCGCGCTGGGTCGCCGAGGCGGTGTCGGTGCCGCTGGCGGCCCAGGTGGCCTGCACCCCGGTCGTGGCGGCGCTCTCGGGCGAGGTCAGCCTGGTCGCGGTGGGGGCCAACCTGCTGGCTGCGCCGGCAGTCGCGCCGGCGACGGTGCTCGGGCTGTCCGGCGGGCTGCTGGGCCTGGTCTGGGCCCCGCTCGGGGTCGTGGTCGCGGCTCCGGCGGCGTGGTCGGCGGGCTGGATCATCACGGTCGCCCGCTGGGGCGCCGGCATCCCGACCGCCGCGGTCGGCTGGGGCACGTCGCCCGCCTCGCTCGCGGTGCTCACGGCGCTGTGCCTGCTCGCGGTGCCGGTCGCGCCGCGGGTGCTCGGCCGTCCCGGCTCGACCCTGGCCTGCACCGGTCTGCTCGTCGTGGTGATGCTGGTCCGTCCGCCGTCCCCCGGCTGGCCGCCGGAGGGCTGGGTGCTCGCGATGTGCGACGTCGGGCAGGGCGACGCCCTGGTCCTGCGCTCCGGTCCCGCGTCCGCGGTGGTCGTCGACGCCGGCCCCGACCCGGGGGCGACCGACGCGTGCCTCGACCGGCTCGAGGTCCGCTCGGTGCCCCTCCTCGTGCTGACGCACTTCCACGCCGACCACGTGGGTGGGGTGGCCGGGGTGCTCGACGGCCGCGACGTGGGGGAGGTCGAGGGCACCGGGTTGCTCGACCCGGTCGAGGGTGCCATGGAGGTCGGGCGTGAGGTCGGGCGCGCGGTCGGCCGCGAGCCGGTGCCGGCGACGTACGGGCTCACCCGCCGCATGGGCGAGGTGACGCTCCAGCCGGTGTGGCCCCGACCCGGCGCCGGGCCGACGGACCCGGGCGAGAGCGCGCCCAACAACGCCAGCGTCGTGCTCGTCGCCGAGGTCGCCGGCGTGCGGGTCCTGCTCACCGGCGACGTGGAGCCGTCGGCCCAGTCCGCGCTCGCCCGCGACCTCACCGGGCTGCGGGTCGACGTGCTCAAGGTGCCCCACCACGGCAGCCGGCACCAGGACCTCGACTGGCTGACCTCGCTCGGCGCGCGGCTGGCGCTGGTGTCGGTGGGCGAGGACAACGACTACGGACACCCCGCTCCCGACCTGCTGGCCGCGCTCTCGGCCGCCGGCGCGGACGTGTGGCGCACGGACATCTCCGGTGACGTGGTGGTGGTGGCCCGGGACGGCGAGCTCGGTGTCGTCGCCCGCGACTAGTGTTGGCCCCACCATGGCTCGCACTCCCTCCGCCGCGCAGGTCCTCGGCCACGTCGTCCTGGTGACGGGCAAGGAGGAATACCTCTCCGCGCGCACCGTCGCCTCGGTGCGCGACGCCGTGCGGGCCCATGACCCCGAGGCCGAGCTGGCCGAGTCGATGGCCTCCGAGCTGACCCTGGCGTCCCTCGGCGAGATGTCGGCGCCGTCGCTCTTCTCCTCGATCCGGTGCGTCGTCGTCCGCGGGCTCGAGGACCTGCCCGACGAGTCCGTCGACGGCCTGCTCGCCTACTGCGCGGCGCCCGCCGACGACGTGGCGCTCGTGCTCGTCCACTCGGGCGGGCAGAAGGGCAGCGGCGTGCTCACCAAGTTGCGCAAGCTGTCGGCGGTGACCGAGGTGAAGTCGGAGGAGGTCAGGCCGAGCGAGATGACCGGCTTCGTGACCTCCGAGGTCGCCTCGCACGGAGCACGGATCGACGCCGAGGCGGCCGCGTTCCTCGTGCAGGCGGTCGGCACCGACCTCCGCTCGCTGGCCGCCGCGGCCGACCAGCTCACCAACGACTTCCACGGCGAGCCGCTCACCGTCGAGAAGGTCCAGCGCTACTTCGGCGGCCGCGCGGAGGCCAAGTCGTTCACCGTCGCGGACGCGGCGTTCGCCGGCCGGCGCGCCGCGGCCCTCGAGGAGCTGCGCTGGGCGCTCGACTCGGGCACCTCCCCGGTGCTGGTCACCTCCGCGATGGCGGCGTCCGCGCGCAGCCTTGGCCGCTACCTCGGCGCCCCGCGCGGCGCCCGCGACGCCGACCTCGCCCGCGACCTCGGCGTACCTCCCTGGAAGGTCCGCACCGTGCGCGACCAGTCACGCTCGTGGAGCTCGGAGGGCATCGCCGCCGCGGTCCGCGCGGTCGCCCACGCCGACGCCGACATCAAGGGCCAGGCCCACGACGCGTCCTACACGCTCGAGCGGCTCGTGCTGACCGTCGCGGGCCTGCGCGACGGGCGCTGACGGGGCCCCTGAAATGCACGACACCCGCCACGAGGGCGGGTGTCGGAGGTGAAGGTGCGCGTCAGAGCGAGGCGGTCTTCTTGGCGATCGACGACTTGCGGTTGGCAGCCTGGTTGGCGTGGATGACGCCCTTCGAGGCGGCCTTGTCGAGAGCCTTCATCGCGTCGCGACCGGCGGCCGCAGCAGCGTCCTTGTCGCCGGCCTCGGACAGCTCGCGGAACTTGCGCACAGCGGTCTTCAGGCGCGACTTGACGGCCTGGTTGCGCTGGCGCGCCTTCTCGTTCTGCTTGTTGCGCTTGATCTGGGACTTGATGTTCGCCACGTGTGGATCCTTGAGTGCTCGACCGTCAGGGCTTGACCGGAATGGGAAAGTCTCGTGCTTGTCGGCTGCCAGGCAACCCCTGCCATCAAGACGGAGAGGGTCGGGCGCCGGACATGCAGGGAGAAACACTACCGTCACGCCGCGTGGGCGCCCAAATCGCCTGAGCGCTCGGGGAACGGGTCATCGCCCGCTGCGTCGGGCGACAGCCTCCAGCATCCTCCGCGACTCGCGGATACGGAAATCGTTGAGCGTCGGCAGGTTGACGTCGACCGCGACCACCGAGCGCACCGCGAGGTGCGCGCCGAGGCCGGCGAGGACGGCGGTGACGACCTGCTCGCCCGCCTCCGCGAGCGCGGGGCACGATGCCGCGGACGCGTCGAACCACGGGTCGTCGACCCGCTCGAGGCGGGCCAGCAGCGGGTCACCCCACGCCGGGCCCCGCGCCGCGGCTCCCCAGTCGAGGAAGACCACCTCGCCACTCGGGCGCCGCAGGAGGTTGTCGACGCGGACGTCCCAGTGGGCGACGTGGGGCATCGGGAGGCCGGCCTGCCGGCGCAGCACCCCCGCCCAGTCGTCGGGGTCCGAGCGCAGCCAGCGGGGCACCGGCGTGGCGTCGGGTGCCTCGGCGAGGGAGGACAGGGAGTCGGCCCACTTGCCGAGGACGGCCGCCACGTCGACCAGGTCGACCGACGGCGGCACGTCGCGGTGCTGCAGCACGTCGGCGAGCCGGTCGACGCCGCTGAGCACGGCGTCGAGCTCGGCGGGGTCGGTGAAGTCGGGGTGGCGCCCCTCCACGTCCTCGATCAGCAGCGCGACCCACGCCCCGTCGTCGTACGACGCCAGCAGCCGAGCCCAGAGCTCGTGCTCGCCGATGTGGCGGAGCACGCCGATCTCGCGGCGGAACAGGTCAGGTGTGTCGGGGTTGAGCTCGGCGCCGACCGCCTTGACGAAGGCGCGGGTGCCGTCGGCGCACGTCACCCGTGTCGCGCACCCCGGCGACATCCCGCCGACCTGCTCGGCCGTGCCGACGACGGGGGAGCCGAGCTGCTCGTCGACCCAGGTGCGGACCGCGGCGGGGACGGCGTCGTAGGTGAGACGTACGCCGACCGCGCGCGGCGCTGTCACGACCAGCCCCGCCGCTCGGCGAGCCAGTCCCAGCACACCTCGCCCTGCCAGCGCTGGTGGTCGCGGATGTGCGGCGAGGTCGGCGGCACCGGCAGCTCGCACTGGGTGAAGAAGTAGCCGACGTAGAGCGCGAGGTTGATGTCGAAGGCCTCCGGGTCGACGTCGCGCAGCAGCCGGCGCCCGGCGATGACCGCGTCGACGTCGATGCCCTCGCCGCGCGGTCCGATCAGCGCGGCGAAGGAGTCGAACCAGGCGGCACCGCGCACGGGCCAGTTCCAGTCGCAGACCAGCGCCCGTCCGTCGGCGTCGATGAGGACGTTGTCGGAGCGCACGTCGGTGTGCACGAGCGTGTCGCCGCCGACGACCTCGGCGTAGCGGCGGGCCAGCGCCTCGGCCTCCGCCAGGTGGGCCGGGTCGAGGTCGGCACGGCTCTCGCGGAGCGAGGTCCAGCCCTCCAGCAGCGGCGCGAAGTCGGCCTCCGCAGTGTCGAGGTCGAGCCCGGCCGGCGGCGGGGTGAGCGCGTCGGCCACCTGCTCGAGCGCGTCCAGGACGGCGTCGAGGTCGTCGGCGCCCCACGGCCGGTGCGGGGGCCGGGCGGCGACGTGCTCGATGCCGAGCACGACCCAGTCGTCGTCGAGGTGCCACAGCAGCCTGGGGGCCGGGACGTCGGGCGGCAGGGCGGCGAGCTTGCGGGCCTCCTCGCGGTAGGAGTCGGCGAACACCCGCTGGGCCTTGGTCGAGGCCGCCTTCACGAAGTGGTGCGAGCCGTCCTCGCACACCAGCACCGACGCGAAGCCGGGGGTGAACCCGCTCGTCTGGGAGATCGCCGTCGCGACGGGCGAACCGCACTTGCGCTCGATGTAGGACCGCAGGTTCGGTGGCAGGAACGGCCACTCCAGTCGGCGCGCGGTGTTGTCGTGCGGCACGGGGTAGGGGGCGATCGACGGGGTGCGGGCCATGGCGGCATCCTTCCCCACGCCCGCTCGCGCCACGACCGGATATCCGGTGGACGGGGGCGCGGGGGCTGCCGCCAGACTGGTCCCATGCCTGCGCTCGTCCTCCCGACCCCGTCCGTGCGCACGTCGTTCCTCGAGGCGATGGACGAGTTCGTCGCCGAGGGCGTCGAGCTCAGCCAGACTGCTGCGTGGATCGATGGCCACGCCCCGGGCTGGAAGGACGAGGACGCCTTCGCCGCCTTCGTGGAGGCGGTCCGGGCCGACGCCGACGAGGACAGCCCGCGACCGGACTTCCACGTGCCGTGCACGACGCTGTGGTGGGTCGAGGGCGACGCCTACCTGGGTCGGATCGCGATCCGGCACCGGCTCAACGACTTCCTCCTCGACGTGGGCGGGCACATCGGCTACGACGTCCGCCCGTCGCGCCGGCGCGAGGGGCACGCGACCGCGATGCTGCAGCACGCGCTGCCGTGGGCCCACGGTCTCGGGATCGACCCGGCGCTGGTCACCTGCGACACCGACAACGTCGGCTCCGTGCGCGTCATCGAGGCCGCGGGCGGGGTGCTGGAGGACGTGCGCGGGGTCAAGCGTCGCTACTGGGTGCCGACCGGGTCCTGAGGGCCCGGCGCCGGCACCGGCGTACGCCGCGTGCGGGTGGCCGCGCCCACCCCGACCACCGCGACCACCAGGCCGACGAGCTGGGGCGGCGACAGCGTCTCGTCGAGCACGAGCCAGGCCAGCACGGCCGTGACCGGTGGACTGAGGAAGAAGAGGCTGGCCGCCGCGCCCGACCCGCCGCGCAGCACCAGCAGGGCCAGCAGCATCAGGCCGACGATCGAGTTCACGACGGCCAGGAACAGCACGGAGACGACCGCCTGCCGGGTGTCCGTGACCGGCCAGACCCCCTCGGTGGTCCACCCGAGCACCAGCAGCGGGGGAGCGGACACGGCGAACTGGACCGCCGCCGACCACAGCAGGTCGGGCTGCGCGCCGATCCAGCGTTGGCCGAGGGTGCCCAGGCTCAGCGTGAGCATGCTGAGGCACCCGACGAGCACCGCGACCGGACCGCCGGCGTGGCCCAGGTCCGCGCCCAGCACGAGGAGCACCCCGACGACGCCGGCGGCGAAGCCGGCGACCTGGAGCGTCGAGACCCGCTCGCCCAGCACGGCGGCCGCCAGGAGGGCGGTCAGGACCGGGCTCAGGGCATGGAGGAGCGAGGCCAGCGTCGCCCCGAGCCCGAGGTCGAAGGCGACGTACATCAGGCCGAACTGGACGGCGTTCATCACGAAGCCGACGACCGCGACCCGGCCCAGGGTGCGCCGGTCCATCCGGGTCGGCCGCCGCAGCACCAGGGCGAGAGCGGCGGCGAGGAGCGCCGCGAGGACGAACCGCCACGCGAGCACCGAGAAGGGAGCCGCGGCGTGCACCGCCGCCGGCCCCGAGATGTAGCCCGACGACCACACGAGCACGAAGGCCGCTGCCGGGACCAGGGGGAGGGTCGTGCCGGTCCGAGAGGTCACCGGTGCACGCTAGCCCCCATCCCTTGCGGCCGCGCCGTCGGTTCGGCAGGGCAGAGCACGCGTGGAAGAATGACCCGACCCCGCCGTCGTACTCCTCGAAAGCAGTCCGTGAGCCTCACAAACGCGCCGCAGCCTGGCTCGACCGACCCGTCGATCATCCGCAACTTCTGCATCATCGCGCACATCGACCACGGCAAGTCGACGCTGGCCGACCGCATGCTCCAGCTGACCGGGGTCGTCGACGAGCGGGCGGCGCGCGCGCAGTACCTCGACCGGATGGACATCGAGCGCGAGCGCGGGATCACGATCAAGAGCCAGGCCGTGCGGATGCCGTGGACGGTGCCGGCCGACAACGACGAGGGCGCCGACCCGGGCACCTACGTGCTCAACATGATCGACACCCCGGGTCACGTCGACTTCACCTACGAGGTGTCGCGCTCCCTCGAGGCGTGCGAGGCCGCGATCCTGCTGGTCGACGCGGCCCAGGGCATCGAGGCGCAGACGCTCGCCAACCTCTACCTGGCCATGGGCGCCGACCTCCACATCATCCCGGTGCTCAACAAGATCGACCTGCCCGGCGCCATGGTCGACAAGTACGCCGCCGAGCTCGCCGGTCTGGTCGGCTGCGACCCCGAGGACGTGCTGCGGGTCAGCGCCAAGACCGGCGTGGGCGTGGCCGGGCTCCTCAACGAGATCGTCCTGCAGACGCCCGCGCCCGTCGGCGACGCCGACGCCCCGCCCCGGGCCCTCATCTTCGACTCGGTCTACGACACCTACCGTGGCGTCGTCACCTACGTCCGCGTGGTCGACGGCAAGCTCACCCACCGCGACCGGATCAAGATGATGTCGACCGGCGCCGTGCACGAGATGCTCGAGGTCGGCGTCATCAGCCCCGAGCCGGTGAAGGCCGCGGACCTCGGAGTCGGCGAGGTCGGCTACCTGATCACCGGCGTGAAGGACGTGCGCCAGTCACGGGTCGGCGACACCGTCACCAGCCAGCACCACGGGGCCACCGACGCGCTGGGCGGCTACAAGCACCCCAACCCGATGGTCTACTCCGGGCTCTACCCGATCGACGGCGACGACTACCCGACGCTGCGTGACGCCCTGGAGCGGCTGCAGCTCAACGACGCCGCGCTCACCTTCGAGCCCGAGACGTCCGGAGCCCTGGGCTTCGGCTTCCGCATCGGCTTCCTCGGCCTGCTGCACATGGAGATCACCCGCGACCGGCTCGAGCGCGAGTTCAACCTCGACCTGATCTCGACCGCGCCCAACGTGGTCTACGAGGTGGTCATGGAGGACGGCACCGAGGTCACGGTGACCAACCCGAGCGAGTACCCCGAGGGCAAGATCGCCGAGGTCCGCGAGCCGGTGGTCAAGGCGACGATCCTCAGCCCGAGCGACTACATCGGCACCATCATGGAGCTCTGCCAGACCAAGCGCGGCAGCCTGGAGGGGATGGACTACCTCTCCGAGGACCGCGTCGAGATGCGCTACACGCTGCCGATGGGCGAGATCGTCTTCGACTTCTTCGACCAGCTCAAGTCGCGGACCAAGGGCTACGCCTCGCTCGACTACGAGCGCTCGGGCGAGCAGGCGGCCGACCTGGTCAAGGTCGACATCCTGCTCCAGGGCGAGCCGGTCGACGCGTTCTCCGCGATCGTGCACAAGGACGCGGCCTACGGCTACGGCGTGATGATGGCCGGCAAGCTCAAGGACCTCATCCCGCGCCAGCAGTTCGAGGTGCCGATCCAGGCCGCCATCGGCGCGCGCGTGATCGCCCGCGAGAACATCCGCGCCATTCGCAAGGACGTGCTGGCCAAGTGCTACGGCGGTGACATCAGCCGCAAGCGCAAGCTGCTCGAGAAGCAGAAGGCCGGCAAGAAGCGGATGAAGAACATCGGCACCGTCGAGGTCCCGCCGGAGGCCTTCGTCGCCGCCCTGTCCACCACCCAGCCGACGGAGAAGTCGGGCAAGAAGTGAGCCGTGTCGTCCGCGCCGACGAGGTCAGGCCGCAGGCCCGGACCGACGGCGGTGGTACGACGCGGGAGCTGGCGTCCGCCGACGACGAGTCCTGGCGGATCAGCCTCGTCGACGTCGAGCGCGACGGCCCGTTCGCGACGTCCGCCGGGCTCCGGCACCTGCTGACCGTCGTCGACGGCCCGGTCCTCGACCTGGAGGTCGACGGCGAGGCGCACGTCGTCGAGCCGCAGCGCCCCTTCGCCCTGCCCGGCGACGCCACCACGGTCGTGTCGGTGCCGGAGGGAGCGGTGAGAGTGCTCGACGTGGTCGTCGACCCGGAACTCGTCCAGCCCTACGTCACCGTGCTCGAGCTGGGGCGGTCCTCGACGCTCCCCGTCGCGGCCGACCAGGCGGCCTACGTGCTGACGGGAGCCGACGCACGCTGCCTGGTGCTGGGGCCCGGCGAGGTCGCCGGCAGGTGCACCGTCGCGGTCGTCACGCTCGAGCGCGTCAGCTGACCGGCGGCTCCCAGCGCGGGTCGCGGCCGAGCCGGGCGAGCAGCCGGTCGGTCACCGAGGCCTCCGGCCCGACCTCGACGGCCGCGGCGCACACGCCCTCGGAGTAGAGGGCGGGGCCCCACCCGTCCGCCGTGGCGTGGAGGTCGGCGGCCTCCGCCTCGCTGACCGACCACGCCTGCCCGGTCGCGCGCGCGACGTCCGAGCCGTGCACCACGAGGTCCCAGCCGTAGAAGTCGGCGATGGTGGCGGCGATCGTGGTCGGCCCGAAGAAGCCGTCGTACTCCCGGGCGGCCACGCCGTCTGCCGCGAGCACCGTCGTCACGTGGGCCCGCTGTGCCCGCCACGCGGCAGCCGGGTCGGTGAGGTCGGGCTGCGGACCGGTGTCGAGACCCTGCCGGTCGAGGAAGTCGCGCTGGCTCTCGATCACGTGGCCGACCACGTCGCGGGCGCTCCAGCCCTCGCACGGTGTCGGGACGTCCCACGACCCGTCGACGGCATCCACCACCCGGCTGAAACGGTCGGCGCGCTGGGCGAAGAGGGCGAGGTGGTCGTCGGTGGTGAGTGTCTGCGTCTGTGTCATGTCACGAGGTTGGCAGGACGGCTGTCGGTGGTGCTTGTGATAATCCGACACATGTCCAGCCCGACGGGGAGAGGCGGCCCGCGGCCGGTGGACCCGATCGACCGGGCCCACCTGACAGGCGTGAGCCGACCCTCGCCACCGATCCACCGCTACGCGCCGAGCGAGCACCTCGTCGACCTGGTCGACCGCTACTGGATCCCCGTGTGGTCGCTCACCGAGCCGTCGACGCAGAGCACCCTCCAGCACCCCGTGTGCCTGGTGGTCGTCAGCAACACCTACGCCCGCTTCCACGGGGTCAGCCGCGGACGGTCGAGCGTGACGCTCGAGGGGGACGGCTGGGCGGTCGGCACGATGCTCAGCCCCGCGGCCGGCCGGCTGCTGCTGGGACGGTCGGTGGCGGAGGTGACCGACACCTGGGTCGAGCTGGCCGACCTGCTGCTCGATGCGACCCTCGTCGACGACGTGCGCGCAGCGATGCACCGCGACCCGCACGACCCCGCCGCCCACCTCGCCGCGATCGCGCACCTCGAGTCGTGGCTGGCGACCCACCTGCCCGTCGACGCGTCCGGGCTCCTGGTCAACCACCTCGTGTCCTGGCTGGCCGACCACCCGGAGGTCACCCGGGTCGACGAGGTGGCGCGCGAGGCCGGCCTGTCCGAGCGCAGCCTGCAGCGGCTGGTGGAGCAGCGCATCGGGTTGAGCCCCAAGTGGCTCATCCAGCGCCGCCGGCTGCACGACGCGGTCGAGGCGCTCAAGGCCGGGCGCGGCACCCTGGCGCAGGTGGCCGCTGACCTCGGCTACGCCGACCAGGCCCACTTCACCCACGACTTCCGCTCCGTCACCGGCATGACGCCGGGGGACTACCTCGGGGACCAGCCGGTCAGGTCGCCTCGCGGCTGAGCGTCACCTCGGTGACGGTGATCCCGAGCGCCGCCTCGAGGGCGGCCACGGGCGCGTCGAGCTCTCCCCGGCGCGGTCGCCTCGTCCGGGCGAACCACGTCACCTCGAGCGGGCGGCGCCTCGCGGTGCCGGCGGCGCGCCAGAAGCCGGTGATCCGGCCGTCCACGAGCAGCGGCGGGAGCAGCATCCCGTTGGACTCGTTCCACAGCCGCCGGTGGTGGTCGGGCGTCACGAACCGGTCGCGGGCCCGGGAGTCGTAGCCGCACAGCAGGGCGTCGAACTCCGGGAGCAGGCGCACCCCCGGCAGCTCGCGCGGCGGCGGGGCGTCCGGCAGGTCGACGTACGTCCTCCCGTCGGGTCCCTCCTGCTCGACGACGTCGAGCCCGGCCAGCCCCTCCTCGACGGCCTTGAGCGGGACCCCGGCCCACCACGCGACGTCCTGCCGCGAGGAGGGGCCGTGCGCGCGGAGGTGGTGGTGTACGACGTCGGCGAGCGCGGCCGGTCCGGTGCGGTCGAACGTGCCGTAGACCGGCTTGCCCTGTCCCTCCCAGCGGTCGCCCGAGGCCGGCCGGCGGACCAGCGCGCCGTGGGCGAAGCCGAGGTAGCGGCCCGGGCCGGCGGCGGCCGCGTCGAGCGAGCCGGGCGCGTGGCGGCCGAGCCAGTCGTCGACGTGGTCGCGGAGCTCGTCGGGCGTGCGCCAGTCCCGGGCGTAGGTCTCGACGGAGTCCCACAGGGCGGCGAGCTGCTCGTCGCTGATGCCCAGCATGCGGGCCCACCGCTGGTGCTGGCCGACGCGGGTGGCCTCGGCGAGCACGGTGTAGGCCTCGGGCGTGGCCGTGTGGACCGTGCCGCGGATCGTGCTCCCGCGCACGATCTCGCCGGCGTCGTAGGCCGCGGTGACCTCGGCGTGCGTGACCCCGGGGAAGCGGGCGCCGAGGCCGATGAACGCCGACCGGGCGGTCTGGGTCTGCATGTCGCCGACGGCGTGCACCCGCTCCGCCACCGTGCCCGGGTCGTCGGGGAACTGCCGGGCCAGCGACGCGGCGGCCAGCTCGTCCCAGGTGAGCATGGCGCCAGCCTAGGTGTTGTCCCTACGGAGGTTGGGCACGCGGTCGGCCGGTGAGAGGCCTTGGAGCGCGGTGTGGCCGCGGTGGTGATTGTAGTGATGGATCCAGGTCGGGTAGGCGGCGACGCGGTCGGCTTCGCAGCGGTACTC
>NZ_JANARS010000003.1 GCF_024199985.1 Nocardioides pinisoli | reverse complement strand
GGCCTCCTATGCCTGTGGATAGGTCGAGCAGGCCACTCCTGCCCGACAACCCACGTACATGCATGTGAGAGGCCCCGGCCTGCAACCCCCTCAGTCCGAGGCGGTCACGTCATACCGTCTGAGGCTCCGACCCGCCGGGTCGACGAGAACGGCGGCCGACCCGGCGGGATGCACCCGCGGGTCGACCGCCGTCCTCCGGTCCGTGTGGACTCAGTCCTCCGAGGGAGCCGAGCCCTCCTTGCCCTTGATCAGGTCCATGACGGTCGAGTCGGCGAGGGTGGTCACGTCACCGACCTCACGGTGCTCGGCGACGTCCTTGAGCAGGCGGCGCATGATCTTGCCGGAGCGGGTCTTGGGCAGCTCGGGCACGACCATGATCTGGCGCGGCTTGGCGATCGCGCCGATCTCCTTCGCGACGTGCCTGCGCAGCTCCTCGACGATGTCCTCGCCGCCGTCGCCGGCGGCGTCGCGCAGGATGACGAAGGCGCACACGGCCTGGCCGGTGGTCTCGTCCGCCGCACCGACGACCGCCGCCTCGGCGACCTTCGGGTGCGACACGAGCGCCGACTCGATCTCGGTCGTCGACAGCCGGTGGCCCGACACGTTCATCACGTCGTCGACGCGGCCGAGCAACCAGATGTCACCGTCCTCGTCGAGCTTCGCGCCGTCGCCGGCGAAGTAGAGGCCCGGCCAGCGCGACCAGTAGGTGTCCTTGAAGCGCTCGTCGTCGCCCCAGAGCGTGCGGAGCATGGCGGGCCACGGCTCCTTCAGCACGAGGTAGCCGCCGTTGCCGTTGCCGACGGGCTTCGCGTCGTCGTCGACCACGTCGGCGGCGATGCCGGGGAGCGCCTTCATCGCGGAGCCGGGCTTGCCGGCGGTGACGCCGGGCAGCGGGCTGATCATGATCTGGCCGGTCTCGGTCTGCCACCAGGTGTCGACGACCGGGCAGCGGTCGCCGCCGATGACCTCGCGGTACCAGACGTAGGCCTCCGGGTTGATCGGCTCACCGACCGACCCGAGCAGCCGCAGCGACGACATGTCGTAGCCGTCGGGGATCTCGCGGCCCTGCTTCATGAAGGTCCGGATGGCCGTGGGCGCGGTGTAGAAGATCGTCACCTTGTAGTCCTGGACGATCTGCCACCAGCGGCCCTTCTCGGGCGTGCCCTCGTACATCACCTGCGTCGCGCCGTTGGCGAGCGGGCCGTAGACCATGTAGGAGTGCCCGGTCACCCAGCCGACATCGGCGGTGCACCAGTAGACGTCGGTCTCCGGCTTGAGGTCGAAGACCTCCCAGTGCGTGAACGACGTCCCGGTGAGGTAGCCGCCCGTGGTGTGCAGGATGCCCTTCGGCTTGCCTGTGGTGCCGGAGGTGTACATGACGTAGAGCGGGTGCTCGGAGTCGTGCATCTCCGGCTCGTGCTCGGTGGACGCGGCGTCGACGACGTCGTGCCACCACACGTCGCGGCCACCCTCTTCCCGGCCGTGCCAGTCGACGTCCTGGCCCGTGCGGCGTACGACGAGCACGTTGCGGACCAGGTCTCCGGTCTTCTCCACGGCCTCGTCGACGGCCGGCTTGAGCGCGGACGGCGCACCACGTCGGTAGCCGCCGTCGGAGGTGATCACGACGTGGGCCTCGCAGTCGGTGATGCGCGAGGCGAGGGCGTCGGCTGAGAAGCCGCCGAACACGACCGTGTGGGGTGCGCCGAGGCGGGCGCAGGCGAGCATCGCGACGACGACCTCGGGGATCATCGGCATGTAGATGGCGACGCGGTCGCCCTTCTTCACGCCGAGCTCGGTCAGCGCGTTGGCGGCGCGGGACACCTCGTCCTTGAGCTGGGCGTAGGTGATGTCGCGGGTGTCGTCGGCGGGCTCGCCGACCCAGTGCAGCGCGACCTTGTCGCCGTTGCCGGCCGCGACGTGGCGGTCGACGCAGTTGACCGACGCGTTGAGCGTGCCGCCGACGAACCACTTCGCGAAGGGCGGGTTGGTCCAGTCGAGGACCTGGTCCCACTTCCGGCCCCAGTCGAGCCGCTCGGCCGCCTCGGCCCAGAAGGCCTCTCGGTCGGCGTCGGCACGGGCGTAGGCCTCCTCCTTCACGTTGGCGTTCGCGGCGAGGTCGGCCGGGGGCTCGAAGCGGCGCTCCTCGCGGGACAGGTTCGACAGGGTCTGCTCGGACAAGGCTCTCTCCTCGTGCGGGACACGTGCGGGACACGGCGGGGTGGCGTGCTCGGGATCTCGTGGTGTGGATCACGGGGTGGCCCCCTCGCCGAACCTACTCCGGCTCGGCGAGGGGGTCACGGGTGCTGCGGTCGGCCTCAGTGCTGGACGGCCTGCTCGGCGCCGGCGCCGGTGAGGGCGCGGACCTCGAGCTCGGTGAAGCGGTCCTCGGCTGCGGGGTCCCTCGACGTGATCGTGCCGAGGTAGCCCAGCAGGAACCCGAGCGGGATCGAGATGATGCCGGGGTTGTTGAGCGGGAAGATCGCCCAGTCCGAGTCGGGGAAGAGCGACGTCGGCAGACTCGACACGACCGGCGAGAAGAACACCAGCCCGACGGCGGCGATGAGGCCGCCGTAGATGCTCCACGTGGCGCCGCGAGTGTTGAAGCGCCGCCAGAACATGTTGTAGATGATCGCCGGCAGGTTGGCCGACGCGGCGACCGCGAAGGCCAGCGCCACGAGGAACGCGATGTTGAGGCGCTGGGCCGGGATCGACAGGGCGATGGCGACCGCGCCGATGACGAACGCGGCGATCCGGGCGACCTTCACCTCGTCCTTCTCGGTGATGGTCCCCTCCTTCTTGATCACGCCCTTGTAGAGGTCGTGGGCCACCGAGGAGGAGCTCGCCAGGGTGAGCCCGGCGACCACGGCGAGGATGGTGGCGAAGGCCACCGCCGCGATCAGCGCGAGCAGGACGGCGCCGCCCGTGGATCCCTCACCACCACCGACGGCCTCGGCGAGGAGCGGGGAGGCCAGGTTCTGGTTGCCGCCCACCGCCGGGTCGACCTGGTCGCGGTCGAGCAGGGCCGCGGCGCCGAAGCCGAGGACCAGCGTCATCAGGTAGAACGCGCCGATGAGGCCGATGGCCCAGAGCACCGACTTCCGCGCGTCCTGCGCGGTCGGCACCGTGTAGAAGCGGATCAGGATGTGCGGCAGGCCGGCCGTGCCGAGCACCAGGGCCAGGCCGAGCGACAGGAAGTCGATCTTCGACGTCAGGCTGGCGCCGTACTGCAGGCCGGGCGCGAGGAACTCCTCGCCCTTGCCGGAGTTCTCCGCGGCCGCGCCGAGGAGGGAGGAGAGGTTGAAGTTGAACTCGGCGAGCACGAGCACCACGATCAGCGCCGAGCCGATCATCAGCAGCACGGCCTTGACGATCTGCACGTAGGTCGTGCCCTTCATGCCGCCGACGACGACGTAGAAGATCATCAGGGCGCCGACGCCGACGATGGTGAGGTTCTTCAACGCCTCGCTGTTCACGCCGAGGAGCAGCGCGACGAGCGAGCCCGCGCCGACCATCTGGGCGAGCAGGTAGAAGATCGAGACGACCACGGTCGAGATCGACGCAGCCGTGCGCACCGGGCGCTGCGACATCCGGAAGGCGAGCTGGTCGGCCATCGTGTAGCGCCCGGCGTTGCGGAGCATCTCCGCCACCAGCAGCAGCGCGACGAGCCACGCCACGAGGAAGCCGATCGAGTAGAGGAAGCCGTCGTAGCCGTAGAGCGCGATCGCTCCGGAGATGCCGAGGAACGACGCGGCGGACATGTAGTCGCCGCCGATGGCGAGACCGTTCTGGAAGCCCGAGAACGAGCGTCCGCCGGAGTAGAAGTCGGCGGCGGTCTTGGTCTGGCGGCTCGCCCAGAAGGTGATGCCGACCGTCGCGGCGACGACGAGCAGGAACAGGCTGGTGGTGAGGACCTGGGTGTCCATCAGACGTCGTCTCCCTTGCGGTACTCCGCGTCGAGCTGGCGGGCCAGCGGGTCGAGCTTGGCGGCGGAGAAGCGGGCATACATCCAGGCGAGGCCGAACGTCGTCACGAACTGGAGCAGGCCGAAGATCAGGGCCACGTTGATGTTGCCCACGACCTGCGTCGACATGAAGTCGCCGGCCCAGTTGGAGAGGATGACGTACAGCAGGTACCAGGCGAGGAACGCGACGGTCGCCGGGAACACGAAGCCGCGGTAGCGGCGCCGCAGCTCGGCGAACTCGGGTGTCGCGTGCAACCGGTCGTAGATGGGGTCGTGGCGCGCGGCCTGCTCTTGCTCTGTCACGGATCCGTCCTTCCGAGCATGGGGCTGTCACAGGGTGTGACCGCCGTCACCGTGACACCGCTCGCTCGGCTCGCGGGAGTGGTGCGCGTCACCCGGTCGTCCGATGGGCGCCGTGGGTCGCCCAGCGGTCGGTGTCGTACGACGAACGGTCCGGGGTCGTGACGACCCCCGGCCGAACGGCCGGCCTGGGCGAGCCCGACCCGCCCGCTGAAGCCTCCTGGGAGCTGCGTGGCGGCACCGTGATCCACGGCGAGTCGTCGTTGGGGCGGCGATGCCGTAGGCTCTGTGGTGTTGAAGGGACGCACCCGTGCGTCCTGGCCGCGCACGTGGTGCGGCTCGTATCTTGTTTCTCCTGGTTTTCGGTTCGCTGGACATCAGCACGAATGGATGTCTTCAGCGGCCCGGTGGCACGTCGTCGCCGGAGCGAACAAAGGAAAAGAACATGGCTCAGGGCACCGTCAAGTGGTTCAACGCTGACAAGGGCTTCGGCTTCATCGCGCAGGACGGCGGCGGCGAGGACGTCTTCGTCCACTTCTCCGCGATCCAGACCAACGGCTACAAGTCGCTCGACGAGAACCAGAAGGTCGAGTTCGACGTGACCGCCGGCCCCAAGGGCCCGCAGGCCGAGAACGTCCGCGCCGTCTGACGCAGGCACTTCCCGAGGAACCCCGACCGCCCAGCGGTCGGGGCTCCTCGCGCGTCCGGGCCCGGCGGCCGGGATCCGGGCGGTCGTGAGGCCGTGAGGAGAAGTTGACGACTCTGCCACCGCACCGGCAGGTCGGGCGTCACACCGGAGGCCGACGCTCGTCGTCATGAGCACCCCCGCCATCAACACCCGCCGCACGCGTCGCTGGATCGAGGACTGGCGCCCGGAGGACGCCGACTTCTGGGAGGGAGGAGGTCGCTCGGTCGCCCGCCGCAACCTGGTCTGGTCGATCTTCGCCGAGCACGTCGGCTTCTCGGTCTGGCTGATCTGGAGCGTCTCGTCGGCGTTCCTGCTGGCGCAGGGCTTCGCCTTCTCGCCCCAGCAGCTGTTCCTCCTGGTCGCCCTGCCCAACCTGGTCGGCTCCCTGCTGCGGCTGCCCTACACGTTCGCCGTGCCGCGGTTCGGTGGGCGCAACTGGACGATCGTCAGCGGCGCGATGCTGCTCGTGCCGACGCTGCTGTTCGCCCGGGCCGTGCAGGACCCGACGACGCCCTACTGGGTCTTCTGCCTGATCGCCGCGACCGCGGGCGTCGGTGGCGGCAACTTCGCCTCGTCGATGGCCAACATCAACTTCTTCTACCCCTCCGACAAGAAGGGCGCGGCGCTCGGGCTCAACGCGGCCGGCGGCAACCTCGGCGTCTCGCTGATCCAGCTGCTGCTGCCCGTCATGGTGGGCGGCGCCGGCATCTTCGGCCTCGTGCAGGCCTCGGACAGCGGCATCCACCTCGAGCGGGCGGCGTACGCCTATGCCGGGCTCGCGCTGCTGGCGACCGCCGCCGCGTGGCTCTGGATGGACAACCTGGCCACCGTGACCTCCTCGCCGCGCGAGCAGCTGCAGGTGGTGCGGCAGCGCCAGACGTGGCTGCTGTCGCTGCTCTACATCGGCACCTTCGGCTCCTTCATCGGCTACTCCGCCGCGATGCCGCTGCTGATCCGGCTCAACTTCTGGGTGCCGGAGCCGGCGCCGCTCGGCACCGGGATCTACTTCGCCTTCTACGCCTTCCTCGGTGCGGGTGTCGGCTCCCTCACCCGGCCGTTCGGCGGCTGGATGGCCGACCGCTGGGGCGGCGCCCGGGTCACCCTCGCCTCGTTCGTCGCCATGGTCGTCTTCACCCTCGGCGTGCTCTGGACGGTCAACCAGCTGACGCCCAACCCGGGTGCCGACCCGGCCGTCGCGACCGCGAACGCCGCGTGGTTCCCGCTGTTCCTCGGCTTCTTCCTCTGCATCTTCGCCGCCACCGGCATCGGCAACGGGTCGGTCTACAAGATGATCCCCGCGCTCTGGAAGGCGTCGGCGGAGCGCGCGACCGCGCCGGGCACGCCCGAGCGCGCCGCCGCGCTGACCACCGCCACCCGGCAGTCGTCGTCCGCGCTCGGCGTGATCGGTGCGGTCGGCGCGGTGGGCGGCTTCCTGGTGCCGCTCGCCTTCGCGGCCCCGTGGGTCGACGACCCGCTGGCCGCGACGCGTGCGGCCTTCACGGTCTTCACCGCCTACTACGTCGGCTGCGCGGCACTCACCTGGGCGCTCTACCTGCGCCGCCCGGTGCGGGCGCACGGGCTCGCCGCCGCGGAGATCTGAGGAGCGCCGTGGCGACCGAGACCCACTGCCCCTACTGCTCGCTGCAGTGCGGGATGCGCCTGGCGGGACGGCGTACGCCCGAGGTGTCGGCGTGGGAGGAGTTCCCCGTCAACCAGGGCGCGCTCTGTCGCAAGGGGTGGGCCGCGGCCGGGTTGTACGGCGGCCGCGAGCGGCTCACGTCGCCCCTCGTCCGCGACCGGGGGACCGGCGAGTGGTCGGCGGTCTCGTGGGACGACGCGCTCGACCGGGTCGCCGACGGCATCCGTGCCGCCCAGGCGTCCGGCGGGCCGGACCGGGTCGCGGTCTTCGGCGGCGGCGGGCTCACCAACGAGAAGGCCTACGCCCTCGGCAAGCTCGCCCGCGTCGCGCTCGGCACCTCGCAGATCGACTA
The DNA here is from genome assembly GCF_024199985.1 of Nocardioides pinisoli. Taxonomy (GTDB): domain Bacteria; phylum Actinomycetota; class Actinomycetes; order Propionibacteriales; family Nocardioidaceae; genus Nocardioides; species Nocardioides pinisoli. The sequence continues at coordinate 483,530 of NZ_JANARS010000003.1, read as the reverse complement.
CAACGGCCGGTGGTGCATGAGCTCGGCAGCCTCGGCCGGCATCCGCGCCTTCGGCCTCGACCGCGGGCTGCCCTTCCCGCTGGTCGACGTCGAGGAGACCGACGTGCTGGTGCTGGTCGGCTCCAACCTGGCCGAGACGATGCCGCCGGCCGCCCGCCACCTCGACCGGCTGCGCGAGCGCGGCGGGAAGGTGGTCGTCATCGATCCGCGACGTACGCCGACCGCGGACCGCGCCGACCTCCACCTCCAACCCGTGCCGGGCACCGACCTCGCGCTCGCGCTGGGGCTGCTGCACCTGCTCGCCGCCGCCGGCGCGGTCGACCCGGCCTACCTCGCCGAGCGCACCACCGGCTGGGAGGACGTGCGGGACTCGGTCGCCTCCTGGTGGCCCGAGCGGGTCGAACGAGTGACGGGGATCGAGGCCCACGAGCTGCGGGCCCTCGCGGCGATGCTGGGGCGGTCGCCGAGGGTCATGGTGCTCACCGCACGGGGGGCCGAGCAGCACTCCACCGGCTCCGACACCGTGCTGGCCTGGATCAACGTCGCGCTGGCGCTCGGCATGGTGGGCAGGCGCGGCGCGGGCTACGGCTGCCTGACCGGGCAGGGCAACGGTCAGGGCGGGCGCGAGCACGGCCAGAAGGCCGACCAGCTGCCCGGCTACCGGCGCATCGACGACCCCGCCGCCCGCGCGCACGTCGCCGGCGTGTGGGGGGTCGAGCCCGACTCGCTGCCCGGCCCCGGCAGGTCGGCGTACGAGCTCCTCGACGCGCTCGGCACGCCGGACGGACCGTCGGCGCTGCTGGTGCTCGGGTCCAACATCGTCGTCAGCGCACCCCGGGCGACCCACGTGACGTCACGGCTGGAGGCGCTCGACCTCCTCGTGGTGTGCGACATCGTCATGTCGGAGACCGCGGCGCTCGCCGACGTCGTGCTGCCGGTGACGCAGTGGGCCGAGGAGACCGGGACGATGACCAACCTCGAGGGCCGCGTCGTCCTGCGCCAGCGTGCCGTCACCCCGCCGTCGGGCGTGCGGTCGGACCTCGAGGTGATCGCCGGGCTCGCCGAGCGCCTCGGGTCGGCGGCGTCGTTCCCGACCGACCCGGAGGAGGTCTTCGCCGAGCTCGGCCGCGCCTCCGCGGGCGGGCCGGCCGACTACTCCGCGATCACCTACGACCGGATCCGCGACGAGAAGGGCGTCTTCTGGGGCGGTGAGCGGCTCTTCGCCGACGCCTTCGCCCACCCCGACGGCCGGGCTCGGATGCACGCGGTGGAGCACCGCGGCGCCGCGGAGCAGCCGTGCGCCGACTACCCGGTGCACCTCACGACCGGACGGGTGCTCGCGCAGTACCAGTCCGGCGCCCAGACCCGCCGGGTCCGCTCCCTGCCGGACGACGGCCCCTTCGTCGAGCTGCACCCGCTCCTCGCCGGGCGCATCGGGGTCGGGCAGGGAGACGTCGTGCGGGTGGCGACGCGACGCGGCGAGATGACCGCACCGGCGAAGGTGGTGCCGACGATCCGGCCCGACACGGTCTTCGTGCCGTTCCACTGGGTCGGCGCCAACCGGCTCACCAACGACGCCCTCGACCCCGCCTCCCGGATGCCGGAGTTCAAGGTGTGCGCGGCCTCGGTGGTCGCCCATGCCTGAGCGCCCCCAGCGGATCGTCGTCGTGGGCGGCGGGATGGCGGCGATCCGCCTCGCCGAGCACCTCGCCGGTGACGACCGGCTCGCCGTCACGGTCCTCGCCGACGAGCCGCACGCCCCCTACAACCGGATCCTGCTCTCGGCGGTGCTCGAGGGCACCCACTCGGCGGACGCGCTCACGCTGCGCTCGGAGGAGTGGTGCGCATCGAACGGGATCGACCTGCGCCTGGGGGCGCGGGTCCTCGAGATCGACCGGGACACCCGGGAGGTCGTGCTGGTCGACGGGCAACGGGTCGCGTTCGACCGCCTGGTCCTGGCCTGCGGCTCGATCCCCACCCTGCCGCCGATCCGCGGACTGGTCCGCCGCGACGGCTCGCTGCACCCGAAGGTCCATGCCTTCCGGTCCCTGGCCGACTGCCGGCGCCTCGAGGCGGCCGTGCGTCCGGGGCAACGTGCCGTCGTCGTCGGCGGCGGCCTGCTCGGCCTGCAGGTCGCCCGAGCCCTCGGGGTGCGCGGGTTGCTGACCGAGGTCGTCGAGGGCGCTGACCACCTGCTCGCCAGCCAGGTCGGTCCCGGCGCCGGAGGCGTCCTCGCCCGCGACCTCCGCCGGCTGGGCACCGAGGTCTACACCGGGGCGCGTGCGGTCCGGCTCACCGACGACGGGCTGCAGCTCGACAACGGCTACGTCCTGCCCACCGACCTCGTCGTCCTGACCGCCGGCGGCCGCCCGTCGACCGCGCTCGCCCGCCGCGCCGGGCTGATGGTCCGCCGCGGGGTGGTGGTCGACCACACGCTCACGAGCGTCACCGACGACCGGGTGCACGCCATCGGCGACTGCGCCGAGCACCGGCGCCGCACGACCGGGTTCGTCGCGCCCGCGTGGGAGCAGGCGGAGGTGCTCGCCCGGGTGCTGCGCGGGGAGGAGGCGTCGTACGACGGCAGCCGCAGCGTCGCGCGCCTGCGGGCGACCGGCCTCGAGGTCGCCGTGCTCGGCGACCCCGAGCGCGCGGCGGGGGAGGTCGTGGAGGTGACCAACCCCCTGACCGGGTCGCACCGCCGCCTCGTCGTCCACGGTGGCCGGATCGTGGCGGCGGCCCTCGTCGGCGACCTGTCGCGCGTCGGCCTGATCACCCAGCTCTACGACCGCGGCACCCTGCTCGGCCCCGACGAGCCCGGCCAGCTGCTCCTGCCCGAGGCGCCGGACGCGCCGGCGCCGCTGCCGGACGAGGCGGAGGTCTGCGCGTGCGCGGGCGTGACCGCGGGCGAGGTCCGGGCCTGCGGGTCGGTGGGGGAGTGCGTCGACCGGACCCGGGCGACCACGGGCTGCGGCGGGTGCGCGGACGTCGTACGCCGCCTCGTCGAGGGCAGCCCCACGCCGGTCGCGGTCGGCTGACAACTTCTCCGGCGGTCGCCTCGTCCTACTTCGACGTACCGGAGGAGGACGGATGCTCGTGCGCGTGGCGCTGGGGGCCGCGACGGTGGTCGTCGGCTTCCTCGGTGGCGTCCAGCTGCACCAGGTCGTCGCCGCGTCCGACCCGCCGCCGGCCATGGTCGCCGTCGACCCGAGGGCCCACGAGGACGAGGTCGTGTTCGAGGACTGCCCGCCGCAGGCGACGGCGCCGCCCTATCCCGAGAACGCCCGCGGCATGACCTACGGGTCCGGCGCTGCCGTCGACGAGGACGACCCGGGCCCCGACCTGGTCGCTGCCTACGGGACCAACGGCCGGTGCGGCTTCGTCCGCGCGGCCGACCGGGACGGAGACCGCCCGCGCGACCCGCAGGAGGCGGCTGACCACATGGCCGACCTCGATCCCGACGGCTACGACATCCCCCTCTACGCGCAGGACGGCGTGACCGTGATCGGCCGGTTCCACATCGGCGGCGGCCCGGCCTTGACCTCACCTGCACCTGAGCCGTCACGATCGATCCCATGACCGAGGTGCAGGAATTCAGGATCACGCTCACCGTCGACGACTTCGACGCCGCCGTACGCCTCTACCGCGACGCCCTCGGGCTGCCCGAGGTCGCCGACTGGAGCAGCGAGCAGGGGCGCGTGCTGCTGCTCGACGCGGGCCGCGCGACGCTCGAGCTCTTCGACGAGGCGCAGGCCGCGACGGTCGACGCCCTCGAGGTGGGGGAGCGGGTGTCGGGCAAGGTGCGGTTCGCGCTGCGGGTGCCGGACGCCGACGCGGCGGCGGAGTCGCTGGTGGCCGCGGGTGCCACGGCGGTCGCGCCGGGCGTCGACACCCCGTGGGGCGACCGCAACGCGCGCGTCGCCGCGCCCGACGGGATGCAGCTGACCCTGTTCACGCCGGGGGAGTCCTGACCATCCACATGGTCGGGTCGGGCAGCGGACCGAAGCCGAAGCCCGCGTAGACCTCGTGTGCGTCCTGGGTCGCGAGCAGGGTGCGCCGGATGCCCATCTCGTCGACGCGCTCGGCCACCGTGGCGACCAGCCGCCTGCCGATGCCGCGACCCCGGTGGTCGCGGTCGACGTAGACGTCGCAGAGCCAGGCGAAGTTGGCGTGGTCGGTGACGACCCGGGCGTACGCCACCTGCCGCCCCTCACCGTCGAAGGCGCCGACGTTGAGGGAGTGCTCCGCGGCCGTCCCGACCGCCTCGCGGGTGCGCCCGAGGGCCCAGTAGGCGTCCGTGCTGAGCCACTCGTGGACGAGGTCGAGGTCCATGTCGGTGAGGTCGGTGCGGATCTCGTAGGTCACGTGAGCATCCTCCTCGATCGGGCGGGACCGGCCCCGGGCGGCTGACCTCCCGAGCCCCCGCCGGGGTAGTCCACCGGGATTCGGTCGCGAAACGATCGGAACGACGACCGTTTCCCGGTGGACTACCCCGGCGGATCGGGCGCGGACGGCGCCGTCCTCGCCGCCCACCGGCGAAATTGCGGGAGAACTATGGGTCCCGATCCCGCGACCCCGTCCTAGATTGGGCGAATGATTCTCGGGTCGCACCGCGCGGCCGCCGACCTCTGCTCGCTCGAGCCGGGGACACACCTGTGCGCTCTCGAGCCCGACGGAGCGCAGCTCGACCGGGTCGCGGCCACCTTCGTCGGACAGGGGCTGGCAGCCGGCGACCAGCTCCTCTACGTCGCCTCCGCCGAGCAGGTCGACGGGCTCGTGCGGCGGCTGTCGGAGTCCCTCGACGCGCGGCTCGCGGTGAGCACCGGACAGCTGGTGACCAGCTCGTTCGAGCTGGCCTACGGGTCGTCGAGCCCTGACGGCGTGGACACGATGGCCGACGGGTTCCGGCTCGCCGCGCACCAGGCGCAGAAGCGGGGCTTCCCCGGACTCCGCGTGGCCGCCCGGATGGACGAGATCGCCGAGCTGCTCGGCTCGATCGACGAGGTGACGTCCTGGGAGCGGACCGCCACCGACCTCCAGCGTGAGCTGCGGGTCAGCTCGGCGTGCCTCTACGACACGAGTCGGATGGCGCCCGGCGACGCTGCCGTGGTCGCCCGCGAGCACGACGGACTCGCGCCCGCGATCGACGTCGCCCCGATCGCGACCTTCCTCGCGGTCGACGAGCCCTGGGGCGTGCGGGTGCGGGGCGAGGTCGACCTGTCCAACCGCCACCTGCTGCACCGGCTCGTGCTCTCGCGCGCCACCGTGACGCCCCGGCTGCGCGTCGACCTCGACCGGGTGACGTTCGCCGACGTGGCCACGGTCGCCGGCCTCCGCTCGATCGCCGCCGCCCTGCCCGAGGGCGGCCACCTCGTGCTGGCGCGCGTGCCCTGCGTCGTACGCCGGATCCTGGAGGCGACGGGGCTCCGCGACGACCGGCTGGAGCTCGAACCGTGACAGCCGCCGCGACGCACACGACGCTGCTCTACGACGGCGACCGTCACTACGCCTCGGCGACCGGCCGCTTCCTGCGCGAGGGCCTCGAGGCAGGTCACCGCACCCTCGTCATGGCTCCCCCCTCGCGGGTGGAGGCGATCCGGCGCGAGCTCGGCCGGGACGCCGACGAGGTCGCCGTGGTCGACGACGCCGTGGCCTACGGGCCGCAGTGGAACGCCTACCGTGTGGTGCTCGACTTCGTGGCCGCGGCTCCCGGTGTGCGGTCGCGGGTGGTCGCGGAGCAGCCCCTGGCGACGCGGACGCCCGTCGAGCTCGTCGACTACCGCAGGCTCGAGTCGGCCGCCAACCTCGTCTTCGCCGACCACCCGGTCGACCTGCTCTGCCCCTACGACGCGGGCCTGCCCGACCACCTGGTCGACATCGCCCTCGACGCCCACGACGGTGTGCTCGGCGACGGGTGCGTCGCGCCCAACGCCCGCTTCCGCGACCCGCTCGCGGTCCTCGCCGACCTGTCGGCCGTGGTGCCGCCGCCGGCCGGTGCCGCCACGCTCGACTGCTCCCACCACTCCGACCTGAGCCTGGTCCGGGGCCTGGTGCGCTCGCGTTCGGCGGGTCGGGGCCTCGATCCCGGCGTGGTCGCCGACCTGGAGCTGGCGGTCACCGAGGCGCTGACCAACGCCCTCGTGCACGGCTCGGCCCCCGTCCTGGTGCACGTCTACGACGAGGACCGGACGTGGGTGTGGCACGTCCAGGACGGCGGCGGGTTGCCCGTCAGCCCGCTCGCGGGGCTGCTGCCGCCTGCCGAGCCCACCGACCACGGCTACGGGCTGTGGCTGGCGCGCCAGCTCGTCGCGGCCGTCGACGTCGGCTCCGACGACTCGGGCACGCACGTGCGGCTGCACGTGCGCGTCTAGCGCGCCGGCACCTGCGCGGGGCGCGGACTCCCCCTGGGGGTGGACGCCGAGGGCCGCGGGTACGGCAGGCTCTGCGGCGTGAGCACGTCGACGGAGCGGCACGAGGCCGCGCGCACCCTGGCCCTCGTCTGGGTGGCCCTCGTCCTCGGCGTCCTGGCTGTGGGCTGGGTGCTGACCGGGCCGCTGGCCCCGGTGGTCGACCCGTGGGACGACAGCGTCGTGGTGTGGCTGGAGGAGCGCCGCACGCCCGGCCTCGACACGGCGGCGGCCGTGGGGAGCGCGATCGCCGACACGATCGTCGGGGTGGCCCTGGCAGCGCTGGTCGGTGTCGCCGCGTCGCGGTGGCAGCGCTCCTGGCGACCGCTCGTCCACTTCACCGTGCTCGTCGGGGGCTACCTCGCCCTCTACGTCGTCGTCACCCACCTGGTCCCGCGTGACCGCCCGCCGGTGGAGATCCTCGACCCCGGGCTGGTGCCCGACCACAGCTTCCCGTCCGGGCACGTCGCGACCGCGATCGTCGTCTACGGCGGCATCGTGCTGTGGGTGTCGGCGGTCGCGCCGCAGTGGCGGCGGTGGGTCTGGCCGCTCCTCCTCGCGCCGCTGGTCGTGGCGCCGTCGCGGCTCTACCAGGGTGCCCACCACCCGACCGACGTGATCACCAGCCTGGTCTTCGCCACGGTCTGGCTCCTGGTGGTCACCCGCGTGCTGCTGCCCCGGACGGTCGACGACCGCGGTCAGGCACGCAGTGCGATGGTGGAGGGATGACCTCCCCGATCGTCGTCGTCACCGGTGCCAACGGACTCGTGGGCAGCCACGTCGTGTCCGCCCTCCACGAGCGCGGGGCGACCGTGCGAGCCGTCGTACGCCGGGTGGGCACCGCGCCGCGGCTGCCGCGCGTCGAGGAGCACGTCGGCGACTTCGCCGACCCCGCCTTCGCGGCCGGCGCCGTGGCCGGTGCCGACGCCCTCGTCACGACCGTCCACCCCCTCGGCAGCGGCCGGGACGACCAGCGTCGCGTCGGGCTCGACGGCACGATGACGGTCGCCGAGGCAGCCGTGGACGCCGGCGTCCCTCTCCTGGTCCACGTGTCGACCGCCGGCGTCTACGACCGCAGCCCGCAGGTGGGCGACGTCGACGAGTCCGCGGCGCTGGTGTCCGACGACGCGTCGGCCTACGGCGTCGTCAAGCGCGACGTCGACGCGGCCCTGGAACGCCTCGAGGGCGCCACGCGGGTGCTGCTGCGCCCGCCGGCGATCCTCGGTCCCGGGCCGACGTCGGTCTGGAACACCGTGCGGCCCCGGGAGATCCGCGACGACGAGGGCGAGCGGCACGCCAACCCCGACCAGGCCTTCGCGTGGGTGCACGTCGACGACCTCGCGAGCATCGCGGCCGACCTCGCCGTCGGCGCCATCGGGACCGCAGACGACCCGGAGGAGGGCCCGGTCGCGGGCGGGTGCACGCCGGTCAACGTGGCCAGCGGTCCGGCGACCCAGCGCGACTACCTCGGCACGGTCTCCGAGGCGCTCGGCCTGGAGCCGACCTGGGAGGATGGACCGGCCTGGACCGGGCAGATCGTCGCCGACCGCGCCCGGCGCTGGGGCTGGACGCCGCGGGTGGACCTGCCGACCGCGCTCGACGAGCTCGCGGCGGGGCTGCGGGGCTGACCTCCGCCCCACCTACACGGCCAGCGTGACGAGCGCGACGGCCGGCAGGACCGACGACGCCACGGTGCCGCGGACGCTGCCGCCGCGCGGACGCCAGTAGCCGAGCAGGTCGGCGACGCCCATCGCGAGCGACGACAGCAGCATGTAGGCGAGCACGGTGACGACCACCGCCGTGCCGACCGTCTCGTCGCCGCGGTTGACGATCCACAGCCCGACGAGCGCTCCGACGCCGGCGAGCGCGTTGCGCGCGCCGATGCAGAACGACCAGAGGTGGACGTGCGCGATGCCGTGCGGCTCGATGCCGAGGAAGCGCTGCACCCGCGGCCGGTCGACGAGGAACGCCTCGAACGGGGACACGGCGATCAGCACGAGCGCCGCGACGGCGGTGCAGACCTGCGCGAGGACGTCCATCTCAGGCCGCCGGACGGGCCTCGACGAGCGAGATCGTCGAGATGGTCGGCACGATGCGGGTCAGGGTGAGCCCGGCACGGTCGAGCAGGGCGGCGTACTCCTGCGCGGTCCGCTCCCGACCTCCGACGAAGAGCAGCATGTCGAGGTCGAGGGTCTTGGCGAAGTCGGGTCCGCCGCCCGGGGGGACGACGCTCTCCATCAGCAGCAGCCTCGCCCCTGCGGGCATGTCGCGGCGGACCGTGGTCAGGAGGGCGAGCGCCTGCTCGTCGTCGAGGTCGTGCACCACGCGGCGCATCACGTAGAGGTCGCCGTCGTCGGGCACGCGGTCGAAGAACAACCCGCCCTCGAGGCGGCAGCGCGACAGCACCCCGGCCTCGCGCAGCAGCTCCTCGGCCGCGGGGAGCAGCGCGTCCAGCTCGAGCAGCACCCCCTCGGCACCCGGCGCGGCGCCGAGCATCGACGCGAGCAGGCGGCCGTGGCCGCCGCCGACGTCCACGATGCGCCGGAAGGGCGTGAAGTCGTAGGCCGCCTCGACCGTCGGCCAGTCGAGCGCGGTGAGACGCGACATCGCCTCGTTGAAGGTGGCGGCGTAGTCCTGGTCGCGCTCCAGCAGCTCCCACATCGACACCCCGTGCACGGCCTCGGCCTGGGCCGAGCCGGTGGCGACCGCCTCGGGCAGCCTGCCCCACACCGACTGGTAGCGCGGGTCGCCGATCATCAGCACCACCGCCCGCATCGAGTCGGGCGCGTCCGACGTCAGCGGGCGGCCGAGGGAGGTCAGCGCGAACCGGTCGTCGTCCTGGCGCAGCAGGCCGTGGCCGGCGGCGGCCCGCAGCAGCCGGAAGGTCGCGTCCGGGTGGGTGCCGAGCTCGGCAGCCACGTCGGCAGCGGTGCGCGGGCCGCCGGCCAGGGCGTCGGCCACCCCGAGCTTGGCGACGGCGTACATCGTGCTGGCCTCGATGAGGCCCGACACCATCTCGAGCACGCCGATGGGCGGGGGCACCATCCGACGCGTCAGGCCCTGCACCGTCGTGCGGACGGATGTGGCCGCGCGGGCGACCCGGACGGGAGGAAGTCTGCTCATGGGTGGCCCCCTATGATTCGTCAGGGATACTGACCATAATGGTCAGTGGGGCTGACTACGTCAAGAGGAACGATGGACCTCGCCACGCTCATGTTCGTCTCCTACCGCGCCATGGACGAGCGCGTGCGGCAGGCGATGCAGGACGCCGGCTACGACGTCACGGTGGCCCAGTCCCGGATCGCCCAGCGCATCGCCGACGAGGGGACCCGCCTCACCGAGCTCGCCGACCGGGCCCAGGTCACCAAGCAGACCGCCAGCCTCCTCGTCGCCGCGCTGGAGCGGGAGGGCCTCGTCGAGCGGGTGCCCGACCCCGCCGACGGGCGGGCGCGGCTGATCCGGCTCTCCGAGCGGGGGCGCGAGGCGGGCGAGCGTGCCAGGGAGGTCGTCATGGGGGTCGAGCGCGAGTGGGCCGAGCACCTCGGACCGGAGCTCACCGACCAGCTGCGCGAGGCGCTGGTCCGGCTGCGCGAGGTCACCGACCCCTACGCCTGAGCTGCGGCCGAGCGGGCGCGGCGTGACCCGCCCCGCGGTTACTCGTTGGTACCTGTGACCCCGTCGCAGGAGAGATGCCATGCCCACGCTGCCGCACCGACCCACCGCCCGACTCGTCGTCCGCCGTCTGGCCGTCGCCGTCACCGGCCTGCTCACGGCCGCGACCGCCCCCCTCGTCGGGGCCCCGGCCTCCGCCGCCGGCGCGGTCACCACGACCGACGGCTGCCTGCAGAGCGTCCCCGACCCGGGCACGACCGCCCCGGTCGACATCTGCTTCACGCTCTTCCGGCCCGCCGGCGCCACCCAGGACCGTCCGGTGCCGATGGTGCTGCACAGCCACGGCTGGGGCGGCAGTCGTACGACGGACCCCGCCGCGTTCGCCTACCTGACCGACGCCGGCTTCGGCGTGCTCAGCTTCGACCAGCGCGGCTTCGGCGAGAGCGGCGGCAGGGCCCACATCGAGAACCCCGACGTCGAGGGCACGGACGTCCGGAGGATCGTCGACCTCGTCGCCGCGCAGCCCTGGGTGGCGAAGCAGCGCCCGGGCGACCCCGTGCTCGGCGCGATCGGCGGTTCCTACGGTGGCGGCTACCAGTTCGTCGGCGCGCTGAGCGAGGTCCGCGACCGCGGCACGACCCGCTTCGACGCGCTGGTGCCCGAGATCACCTGGTTCAGCCTGACCGAGAGCCTGTTCCCGCAGGGCGTGCCCCGCACGGAGTGGGCGACGGCGCTGACCGCGGCGGCGCTGCCGACCGACGCGCTCCCGCCGCGCGTGGTCCAGGGCTTCGCCGAGGCGGCCGCGACGGGCAACGTGCCGACCCACCTCCACGAGTTCCTCGACCGCAACGGCCCCGAGTGGCACGTGCGCCAGGGTCGCCGCCTCGACGTCCCGGTGCTCTTCGGCCAGGGCGCGACCGACAACCTCTTCCCGCTCGACCAGGGCCTGAAGAACTTCGGCCGGCTGCTGACCGACAAGGCTCGGTCGCGCAGCATCTTCGTCGGCTACAACGGCGGCCACACGCTGCCGGCCGTGCTGCCGGCCGGCAGCAACCTCGACATCCCGCTGGCCACCACCGACGCCTGCTCCCCGACCCTCGGCAGCCCGTCGTTCGCGGACCTGGGGCTGCGGTTCCTCCAGCAGAACCTCCAGGGCGCCAGGACGGGTCTGACCGGCTTCGGCCGCTACCACCTGACCACCGCCGCCGGCGACCGCTGCGTCAGCGTCCCCGCGGTCGGTCCCACCACCTCCGTCGAGCTCGGCGAGGTCGTCGGCACGGTCGGTGCCGGGGCGCCGCTCGCCTACCCGATCGCGCAGGGTCCGCTGACCATCGCCGGGTCGCCGAGCCTCGACGCGAGGCTCACGACGCTCGGCCTCGACAACCGCGCCTTCCTCGGGCTGTCGGTCGGCACCAGCCCGCTCGACGCCAAGATCGTCCAGAACAACATGCTGCCCATCCGCGAGAACGGCATCGCGATCGACAAGCCGCGTCGCGGGGTCGAGCTGCCCTCCGTCGCCGTCGACGTGCCCGCCGGGCAGACCCTCTTCCTCACCGTCGCGCCGATCTCCGACATGTCGGTCGGCTTCGGCAGCCGCGTGGTCGGGGCGATGCGGATGAAGGACGTGGTGGTCCACCTGCCGGTGCGGGGCTGACCGGGCGCCACCGCGGGCCTTATGGTCGGGGACGTCCCGTGTCCCGGAGGGAGGCGCCGTGCCCCGTCGAGTGGTGCTTCCCCCGCCACGCCCGGTCGTCCGTCCGCTGCGCGAGCCCGGCTCCGCGCGCTGGAGCATCCGCAGGCTGTCCCACCACCGGGTGCGGGTGACGATCGACCACCGCCCGCTGGCGGGCATCACCCCGGCGATGCTGTTGTGGTGGTTCTGCCACATCAATGACGACATGACGTACGCCGGGCAGAGGATGCCGGGCTACCTCGCCTGGCACCCGCTCGACCACATCCGCTGGGAGCTGGCGCGCCCGGCGCCGGGCGGTGGTGCGGGCGAGGGTGCGCGCTACCGGATCGTCGAGGCGTTCGGACGCAACGAGGACTTCGTCGTGGACTCCGTGGAACGGGTCGAGAAGCTCGACGAGACCGGCATCCGGCTCGTGCGTCGCGTCCTCGGCGTCCAGGTCTTCCAGCTCGAGCACACGTGGTCCGCCGGCGAGCAGGGCGTCCACTACGTCAGCGTCATGGACCTCGGCGCCCTCGCTCGAGCCGCCGCGCCGGTCAACCGATTCCTGACCTCCCGCGTCTTCCCGCCGGATATGGCCGAGGCCTGGGTGCGGCACAACGTCGAGGAGGTCGGTGTCCTCGAGCACCTCCTCCCCGACGTGCTGCGGCAGCGCCCGGACGTGGCAGCCAGCATCGGTCCCGCCTAGAAGTCGTTGGTCCCGCGGAGCCGTCGCGGCCGGCCGTCGGGGTCGTAGGCGTAGCGGTAGGCGGGCCGGGCCCACAGCGTCGTACGACGTGGCAGCCGGGGTGGGTCGTGCACCTCGATGCGGCTGCCGGGCGCGCCGACCCGCGAGGACCACAGCGCCACGGGGTCGTCGAGGTCCGCGAGCCGTGGGTCGTCCCCGGCCAGGCCGAGGTGCTCGGCCCACAGCGACGTGCGCAGGTCGCGCGGCAGCGCGCCGTCCGGGTCGACGACCGCGCAGGTGAGCTCGGAGTCGTGCGTCCACGAGCGCATGTTGAGGTTGTCGGAGCCGATCGTCATCCACTCGTCGTCGACGATGCAGACCTTGGCGTGCACGTAGATCGGGGTGCCCTCGGCGTTGTGGAGGTCGAACATCGCGAACCGGTCGCCCCCGGCCTCCTTCAGCCGCTCCCACGCGATGCGCTGCCCGTGCTTCATCGGCGGACCCCCGACCCTGCTGTCCTCCTCGGGGAACCGGGGCACCACGGCGATCACCTGCAGCCCGGGCTCGCGGCGGAGCGCGTCGGCCAGCGTCGTGGCCACCACGTCGGACCAGAAGTACTGGTCCTCGACGTAGACGAGCCGGCGCGCCCGGCTGAAGGCGCGTGAGTAGGCGCGGGCGATCGAGCGCTCGCCGTCCGGTGCGAAGGGGTAGCGCGGCCGCTTGAACGGGTAGGTCCGCAGGATCTGCACCTGGTGGCCGCCCGCCTCCGGGGGCGGGCCCCAGCGCTCGGGCAGCTCCTCGGCGTGCCGTGGCATCCGCGCGATGCGGTGCGCGACGGCCCGGTAGGGGTTGCGGTGGTCGAGCGGGGTGTCGTCGTCCCACCGCTCGGTGAAGGTGTCGAGCACGTGCGCCACCGCGGGCCCCCGGATCTCGGCCATCGCGTCGTGCCACGGCGGTGCGTCGCCGTAGCGCTCGTCGAGCGGCGGGGCCTGCGGGTCGCCCGCGTGCCCGGCGTCGTCGCGCCGGCCGTGGCACAGGTCGATGCCGCCGACGAAGGCGACGTCCTCCTCGGGCCGGCCCTTGCGGCGTACGACGAGGAGCTTCTGGTGGTGCGAGCCGCCCTTGCGCACCCGCTCGTCGAGCAGCGCCTCGCCGCCGCACTCGTTGATGATCCGGCCGAGGTGGCTGTTCTCCTCGCTGTTGAGCCGGCCCGGGTGCGAGCGCCACATCAGCGCCCGCACCTCGACGTCACGCGCCGCGGCGTCGCGGAGCAGCTCGGCGACGGTCGGCCCGCCCTCGGTGAGCCGCTCGTCGGAGTCGCCGCGCCAGTCGGTGAAGAAGATGCGGTCGCCGGCCCCCGTCGCCTCGACGAGCTCGACGAGGCGCGCGAAGTAGGCAGCACCGTGCACGCGGGGGACCACCAGGTTGCCGGAGGTCCAGGGGCGCTCCGTCTCCGGCAGGAACCACTCGCTCACCCCCTCAGGTTCCCAGCACGCGGCATTCCAGTCACTCGTTCCTGTCTCCGTGCGAGGCTCGGGGGGTGCCTGCCCGTGCCCTCTCTTCCGACACGCTGGCCGCCTGGCTGGTGAAGGCCAGCGGTGCGGCACCCTCGACCCGCGAGCACGTGCGGGCGGGATTCGCGGGCGTGGAGACCTGGTGCGCCCGGCCGACCTACCGCACCGACCTCGTCGCCGCCGGCCAGCCGGTGCTGCTCTGGGTGAGCGGCTCGGAGCCCGGGATGCCCGCCGGCATCCACGCGCACGGCCGGACCACGGGACCGGCGCGCGACGGCGTGATGCCGATGGTCCTCGCCCCGCTCGCCGCCCCGCTGCTGCGCTCGGAGCTCGTCGGGCACCCGGAGCTCGCCACGCTGGAGGTGCTGCGGATGCCGGCCGGCAGCAACCCGTCGTACGTCACCCCGGAGCAGCTCGACGTGCTCGTCGGCATGTGCGAGGAGCTGGCCCGGCCCGTGTGAGGCCGTGCCACCCAGTTTTCACGCCCGAAACATTGGCGAACGCCTCCGACAACATCCGCTTCCTACCGTCTTCGGCATGGCTACAGGCAAGCGTCAACGGATCGTCGTCGTCGGGCACGGCATGGTGGGCCACCGGTTCGCCCAGGCCGCCGTCGAGCGCGGCCTCACCGAGACCCACGACGTCCTCGTGATCGGCGAGGAGCCACGCGCTGCCTACGACCGGGTGGCCCTCACGAGCTGGTTCGGCGCAGGCTCCGACGCGCTGTCGCTGCTGCCCGGTGGGGAGTACGACGACCCGCGCGTGCGGCTGGTCCTCGACAGCGTCGTGACCGAGGTCGACCGCGCCGCGCGCACCGTCACCGTCGTGTCGCCGCCGTCGGCCGCCGAAGACCTGCTCGCGAACCCGGGCGCCGTCACCGTCCACGAGTACGACGTGCTCGTGCTCGCCACCGGTGCGGCCCCGTTCGTCCCGCCGGTCGAGGGGCGCGGCAAGGACGGCTGCTTCGTCTACCGCACCATCGAGGACCTCGAGGCGATCCAGGCGGCCAGCGCCACGGCGACCAGCGGTGTCGTCATCGGCGGCGGCCTGCTCGGGCTCGAGGCGGCCAACGCGCTCGTCCAGCTCGGCCTCCAGACCCACGTCGTCGAGATGGCCCCGCGGCTGATGCCCGTCCAGCTCGACGACGCCGCCGGGGTGACGCTCGTGCGGCACGTCGAGCGCCTCGGCGTCACCGTGCACACCGGTGTCGTGACGGAGGAGATCGTGGGTGGCTCGTCGGTCAGCGGCCTCCGGATGCGACAGGCCGGCACCGAGGAGGGCGCGCCGACGGGGGTGGTCGACGCGCAGGTCGTGGTCTTCTCCGCCGGCATCCGCCCCCGTGACGCCCTGGCTCGCGAGTGCGACCTCCCGGTCGCGCCGCGCGGGGGTGTGCTCGTCGACGAGCAGTGCCGCACCGCCGACCCCCACGTCTTCGCCATCGGGGAGTGCGCCGCCCCGGGAGGCACGATGTACGGCCTCGTCGCGCCGGGCTACGCCATGGCCGAGGTCGTCGTCGACGCGCTCCTCGACGGCCCGGGCACGTTCACCGGCGCGGACATGTCGACCAAGCTCAAGCTGCTCGGTGTCGACGTCGCGAGCTTCGGCGACGCGTTCGCGACGACCGACGGCGCGCTCGAGCTGACCTACGCCGACGCGGTCACCGGCGTCTACAAGAAGCTCGTCGTGAGCGAGGACGGCACGCGGCTGCTCGGCGGGATCCTGGTCGGCGACGCGTCGGCGTACGGCATCCTGCGGCCGATGGTGAGCAGCGGGCTCGCCCTTCCCGCCAACCCCGAGCAGCTGATCCTCCCGGTCGGCAGCGGTGCCGGCGTGCAGATCGGCATGCCCGACGAGGCGCAGGTCTGCTCGTGCAACGACGTGACCAAGGCCGACATCCTCCACGCGGTGTCGGAGCAGGGCTGCGAGACCGTGGCGGACGTCAAGCAGTGCACGCGCGCCGGCTCGACCTGCGGGTCCTGCGTGGCCACCGTGAAGAACATCATCGAGGATCACTTCGCCAGCGTGGGCAAGGTCGTCGACAAGGGGCTCTGCGAGCACTTCCGGCTCACCCGGCAGGAGCTCTTCGACGTCGTCGCGGTCCACGGCTACCGGCGCTTCGACGACATCGTCGCGGCGCACGGGACCGGTCGCGGCTGCGACGTGTGCAAGCCGGCGATCGCCAGCATCCTGGCCAGCCAGACCAGCACCCACATCCTCGAGCCGGCGACCGCGGAGCTGCAGGACACCAACGACAAGTACCTCGGCAACATCCAGCGCAACGGCACCTACTCGGTCGTGCCGCGCATCCCGGGCGGCGAGATCACGCCCGACAAGCTGATCGTGATCGGTGAGGTGGCCAGGGACTACGGGCTCTACACCAAGATCACCGGCGGCCAGCGGATCGACCTCTTCGGCGCCCGGATGGAGCAGCTGCCCGCGATCTGGCGGCGTCTCGTCGACGCCGGCTTCGAGTCCGGCCACGCCTACGGCAAGTCGCTGCGCACGGTGAAGTCGTGCGTCGGGTCGACCTGGTGCCGCTTCGGGGTGCAGGACTCCGTGGGGCTCGCGATCGCGCTCGAGCTGCGCTACCGCGGCCTGCGCAGCCCCCACAAGCTCAAGGGCGGCGTGAGCGGCTGCGCCCGCGAGTGCGCGGAAGCGCGCGGGAAGGACTTCGGCGTCATCGCGACGGAGAAGGGGTGGAACCTCTACGTCGGGGGCAACGGCGGCGCGACGCCGGCCCACGCGCGGCTTCTCGCGGGCGACCTGGACACCGCGACGCTGGTGTCCTACCTCGACCGCTTCCTCATGTACTACGTCCGCACCGCCGACCGGCTCCAGCGCACCTCGACCTGGATCGAGCAGCTCGAGGGCGGGCTCGACCGGGTGCGCGAGGTCGTCGTCGACGACTCGCTCGGGCTCGGCGCGGAGCTCGAGGCCGAGATGGCGCGCCACGTCGGCGGCTACGAGGACGAGTGGCGCGCGACGCTGGAGGACCCGACGAAGCTCGAGCGCTTCGTCACCTTCGTCAACGCGCCCGACACCCCCGACCCGTCGATCGCCTTCACGACCGAGCGCGACCAGATCCAGCCGATCGCCCCGGCCCTGATCCCGGTGGGAGCACCCGCATGAGCACCGTCGCCGTGTCCCTGACCCCCGTCTGTGCCGTCGAGGCGGTCCCGCTCGAGGGTGGGGTCGCCGCGCTGGTCGACGGCTCGGCCGTGGCGGTGTTCCGCACCTTCGACGGCTCGCTGTTCGCGCTCTCCAACGTCGACCCCTTCAGCGGCGCGTCGGTGCTCTCGCGGGGGATCGTCGGCTCGCGCGGCGACGCACCGGTGGTCAGCTCGCCGATGTACAAGCAGGCCTTCGACCTCCGCACCGGCGCGTGCCTCGACGACGCGGCGGTGCGGGTGGCGTCCTACGGCGTGACGGTCGTCGACGGCGTCGTGCACGTCGGGTCGGCGCGGCCGGCCGGGGAGGTCGCGTGAGCCTTCCTCTCTCGGGATTCCGGATCGGGGTCACGGCCGCGCGGAAGGCCGAGGAGCAGGTGGCCCTGCTGGAGCGTCGCGGCGCCACGGTCGAGTGGGCGGCGGCGCTGTCGCTCGAGCCCAACCACGTCGACCTCTCCGAGCTGCTCGCGGCGACCAAGGAGGTCGTCCTCGGGCCGGTCGACCTCTTCCTGGCCACGACCGGCATCGGCATGAAGACCTGGCTCTCGGCCGCCGCCGACGCCGGGCTCTACGACGACCTCGTCGCCGCCCTCGGCTCCGCCGAGATCCTGGCCCGCGGGCCGAAGAGCGTCGGCGTGCTGCGCGCCCACGGCCTGCGCGAGCTCTGGGCGCCGGAGTCGGAGTGCTTCGAGGACGTCCTCGCCCACCTCCGTGGCCGCGACCTGACCGGCAAGCGGATCGTCGTCCAGGAGCACGGCCAGTCGCTGTCGATGGCTGCGCACGCGCTGCGCCGCCAGGGCGCGTCCGTGGTGACGGTGCCGATCTACCGCGTGGCGTCGGCCGACGACCCGGCGCCGATGTTCGGGCTGATCGACCGGATCGCCGACCGGGAGCTCGACGCGGTCACCTTCACGTCCGCTCCGGCGGTCGCGGCCCTGATGGAGGCGGCGTACTCCGTCGGCCGGCGCGACGACCTGATCAGCGCCTTCCAGTCCGACGTCGTCGCCTCCTGCGTCGGCCCGGTCACCGCGGCCGCCTTCGAGATGTGGGGCGTGCCGACGATCTTCCCCGACCGCTCCCGCCTGGCCGGGATGGTCAAGCAGCTGGAGACCGAGCTGCCGACGCGGCGGGACGGGATCGACGTACGCCTCGCGGACGGGCGGACGCTCATCGTGCACACCGACTCGCTCCTGCTCGACGGGGTGCCGGTCGAGCTGTCACCCGCACCCCTGTCGGTGCTCCTCGCGCTGCTGGTCAACCCGGGTCACGTGGTGTCCCGCCGCGCGCTGCTCGCCGCCCTCCCGTCGGGGCAGGCCGGCTCGGAGCACGCGGTCGAGATGGCCGTCGCACGGCTCCGGGCGGCGATCGGGACGAAGGCCGTGCTCACGGTCGTGAAGCGCGGCTACCGGCTCGCCGTGGAGTGAGCGCCGGGTGTGGTCCTGACCGGTCTTGCGGACCCTCCGCCCGCGTCCCACGATGGTGACGAGTCGGGGGAGGTGCGCGGTGGCCGGTGACCGTGTGGTGGCGCCCAGCGCCGAGGAGGTGCTGGCCCTGAAGGGCAGGTCGGTGGGCCCCTCCGACTGGCTCGTGGTCGAGCAGGACCGGGTGGACGGCTACGCGCGTGCCGCCGACGACTGGCACTGGGCGCACAACGACGTCGAGCGCGCGTCGCGAGGACCGTTCGGCGGTCCGATCGGGCACGCGCACCTGACCCTGGCCCTGGTGCCGCACCTCTTCGCGTCCCTGGTGGGCTTCGCCGAGGGCGAGGACGCGATGTTCTACGGCTACAACCGGGTGCGGTTCCCCACCGCCGTGCCCGTCGGCTCCGCCATCCGGATGCGAGCGGACGTCGTCGACGTGGTCGACCTCGGCGGTGGGGAGCAGCTGACCGTCGACCTCACCATCGAGATCGACGGCGTAGAGCGGCCGGCGTGCGTCGCCCAGGCGCTCTTCCGGCACTACCCGGTGAAGGCGCCCGACTGAGCGGCGCGCGGGCTTACGCTCGGACGGTGAGCGACGCGCTGGACGACGGGCCGTTCTTCCACGGCACCAAGGCCGACCTGCAGCCGGGGGACCTGCTGACCGCGGGCTTCCGGTCCAACTACCGGCCCGAGGTGGTGATGAACCACGTCTACTTCACCGCGGTCAAGGACGGCGCCGGGCTGGCCGCCGAGCTCGCGGCGGGCCACGGCGAGCCGCGCGTCTACGAGGTCGAGCCGACCGGTGCCTTCGAGGACGACCCCAACGTGACCGACAAGAAGTTCCCCGGCAACCCGACGCGGTCCTACCGCAGCAGCGAGCCGATCAGGGTCGTGCGCGAGGTGGACGACTGGCCACGGCTGGCGCCGGAGGCCCTGCAGGCGTGGCGCGACCGGCTGGCGGTCCTGCTCTCGGACGAGCGCGGCGAGATCATCAACTGACCGCACCGACGGGTCGACACCTGGTGAGCACCATGCATGCAGTTCGCGGCTCGCACATCCCGGCTGAGCGTGGCGTCGGCAATCGGATTCGCGAACTGCCTTCATGGTGCTTGCCGACCGACGTTCAGCGCTGCAGCTCGACGGCCTCCGGCGTGTGGAGGCGCACCATGAAGCGCCCGGCGTGGGCGGGGACCGTGGCGCGGGTCAGGCGGGAGACGACGACCATCGTGCAGAACGACGCCGGCACCGACCAGGCGGCGGGCTGGCTGAGCAGTGCGGAGGCCCACCCCGCGGACGGTGAGGTGGCGAGCGTCCAGGCCACGGCGAAGCCGGACCCCAGGCCGCCGACGAGCAGCCCGGCCACGGCACCGACGGGGGTCAGGCCGCGCCACCAGATGCCGAGCATCAGCAGCGGCGCAAAGGTCGAGGCGGTCACCGCGAAGGCCAGGCCGACGGTGCGCGCGACGGCGACGTCCTGGGCGGGCAGCGACATCAGCAGGGGTACGACGACCGCGATGGCCGCCGCGACCCGGAAGGCCGCCACCCCGCCGAGCCGGCGCGACCCCCACCGCCGGCCGGTCACGTCCTGCGACAGCACCCCGGCCACCGCGATCGTCAGCCCTGAGCTGGTGGAGAGGAAGGCGGCGAACGCCCCGGCGGTGACGAGGCCGGTGAGCACCGCGCCCAGCGCTCCACCCACCATCAGCGACGGCAGCTCGAGCACGAGCACGTCCGACCGGCCGTCGACCAACGACGGCGCGTAGATGCGGCCCAGGGCGGCGTACACCGGCGGCAGGACGTAGAAGATGCCCAGCAGCCCAAGCACCGCCAGCGTCGTACGACGTGCCGCGCGGCCGTCGGGGTTGGTGTAGAACCGCACGACCACGTGCGGCAGGCCCATCGTGCCGAGGAAGGTCGCGATGATCAGCGAGTACGTCGTGTACAGCCCGATCCCGCCGCCGGGCGAGGCCAGCGGGATCGACCACGACGCCGGGGCGGCGGCTGCGGGATCGGCGGCGCCGTCGGCCATCCAGACCGCCAGCAGCACGAAGACCGGGATGAGGAGAGCGGTGAGCTTGAGCCAGTACTGGAAGGCCTGCACGAAGGTGATCGACCGCATCCCGCCCGGGCTCACCGACGCCAGCACCACCACGGCGACGACCAGCGAGCCCGCCCACGTCGGCGCGCCGATCGTGGAGCGCAGCGTCACCCCCGCGCCCTGGAACTGCGGCAGCAGGTAGAGCCAGCCGATGCCGACGACGAGCACCGAGCAGAGCTTGCGCACGCCGCGAGACCCCAGCCGCGCCTCGGCGAAGTCGGGCAGCGTGTAGGCCCCCGAGCGGCGCAGCGGGGCGGCGACCAGCACCAGCAGGACCAGGTAGCCCGCGGTCCAGCCGATCGGGTACCAGAGCATCTCCGCGCCGAAGGTCAGCAGCAGCCCGGCGACACCGAGGAACGACGCGGCCGAGAGGTACTCCCCGCCGATCGCGCTCGCGTTGAGCCGTGGCCGCACCGTCCGCGAGGCGACGAAGAAGTCGCTCGTCGTGCGCGAGATCCGCAGCCCCCACGTGCCGATGACCAGGGTCGCGAGCGAGACCAGCGTGACGGCGACGACGCCCGGGACGACGTCCGTGCTCACGGCTCGTCCTCCGGGTCGGCGGACCCGACCGAGCCCACCAGGTCGGCGAAGTCGCGCTCGTGGTCCTCGGCGCGCCGGATGTAGAACCACCCGAGCAGGACCAGCCACGGGTAGGCAAGCACCCCGAGCAGCAGCCACGCCAGCGGCATCTGCCCGACCCGCGCGTCACCGAGCGACGGGAACAGGTGGAAGAGCAGCGGCAGCAGCCCGAGCGTGAGCCCGAGCGCGGCGAGCACCCGCAGCGCGAGGAAGAGCTGCTCGCGCAGCAGCGAGCGCATGAAGACCTCGCCCAGCGCGGTCTCCGCGTCGATCTCCCGCGTGCCGACGGGGCGTACGACGTCCGCGCGACGCCGCGGCGGTCCGGTCACCCGGACGCGGGGAGGCGGCTGGTCGCTCACGGCGCCTCGCTCATGTCGCGCATCACGTCTCGCGGCGGGTGAGCACCGACCGCAGCTCGCGGGTGTGGCGGCGGCTCACCGGGAGCTCGGTGCCGGCGATGACGACGCTGACCCGGCCGCCCTCGCTGCGCACCTCCTCGACGTGGGGGAGCGCGACCAGCACGGAGCGGTGGATCCGGACGAAGCCGGCCGGCGCCCACTGCTCGGCGAGCGAGGACAGGGGAGTCCGCACGAGGTGGGAGCCGTCGGCGGTGTGGAGCCGCGCGTAGTCGCCCTGCGCCTCGACGTGGGTGATCTCCGAGCGGCTGATGAAGCGGGTGACGCCACCCCGCTCGACGGGGATCTGCACGTCGCCGGACGGTGCGGGGCCGCCGGCCTCGACGACGCGGCGTACGGCCTCGGCGAGGCGCTCCTCGCGCACCGGCTTGAGGACGTAGTCGACGGCGCGGAGCTCGAAGGCGGCGACGGCGTGCTCCTCGTGGGCGGTCACGAAGACCACCGGCGGCGGCGACTTGAAGCGCGAGAGGACCTGGGCGAGGTCGAGCCCGGTGAGGCCGGGCATCTGGATGTCGAGGAAGACCGCGTCGACCTCCTCGGCCTGCAGCACCCGCAGCGCCTCGGTCGCGGAGTCGCTGCTCCGCACCTCCCCGATGCGCGGGTCGCGGCCGAGCAGGAACGTCAGCTCGTCGAGGGCGGGACGCTCGTCGTCGATGACGAGGACCTTCAGACCGGTCATTTCGGGGTCCCTGTTCGAAGCGGAACGGAGTGAGCACTCGAATCGGGTGATCTCATACCTGGACCCCCGGGGCGAACTTGGGCACCCGGACGATGACCTTCGTGCCGGCGCCGGGTGCGGTCTCGACCACCAGACCGTAGTCGTCGCCGTAGGCGTTGCGCAGCCGGGCGTCCACGTTGCCGAGCCCGACGGAGTCCATCGACGCGTCGCCGGCCAGCGCCTGCCGCACGCGCTCGGGGTCCTCGCCGGAACCGTCGTCCTCGACCTCGAGGACGCACTCCTGGTCGAGGTCGCGCGCGACGATCGAGAGCCGGCCGACGCCGTCGACCTTGTCGCCGCTGGCCTCGAGCCCGTGGCGTACGGCGTTCTCGACGAGCGGCTGGATGCAGAGGAACGGCACTGCGACGGGCAGCACCTCCGGGGCGACCTGCAGCGTGACCTGCAGCCGGTCGCCGAAACGCGCCTGCTCGAGCAGCAGGTAGCGCTCGACGGAGCGCAGCTCCTCGGCCAGCGTCGTGTACTCGCCGTGGCGGCGGAAGGAGTAGCGGGTGAAGTCGGCGAACTCCAGCAGCAGCTCGCGGGCCCGGTCGGGGTCGGTGCGCACGAAGCTGGCGATCGCGCCGAGGGAGTTGTAGATGAAGTGGGGGCTGATCTGCGCGCGGAGGGCACGCACCTCGGCCTCCATCAGCCGGGTGCGGGAGAGGTCGAGCTCTGCGAGCTCGAGCTGGCCGCTGACCCAGGACGCCACCTCGTCGGCCGCACGGACGAGCCCACCGGTGGTGTGCGGGGCGCCGACGACGAGGGCACCGACCAGGGTCTCGTCCACGACGAGCGGGCTGACGATCGCCTGCCGGACCTGGCACCCGCCGTCGTCGCAGACGAGCGTGCGCTCGTCGACGATCATGGTGCGTCCGGTCTGCGCGACCTGGCCGATCGTGCCGGCGAGCTGCGAGCGGTGGTGGCCGCCGAGGCCGTCCCACGCCAGCAGGCCGCTGGTGTCACCCAGGCCGGCGGCGGGGGTGCCGAGAAGCGCGCGCAGGTGGCGTACCGACCGCTCCGCGCTCGCGGTGGTGAGTCCCTCCCGCAGCGCCGGGCTGGCGAGGGACGCGTTGTGCAGGGCGCGGAAGGCGGCACGGTCGGCCTCGCCGCCCAGCGACGTACGCCGCCATCTCCACGCCATGCGCGGAGACTAACCCCGATCCGGGTGGCTCAGCGCTCGCAGCGGCGCTCCCGCTCGGCGCGGCAGCGGTCGCGGCCGGCATCGCCGTCGGCGTGGTCACGACCCTTGCCGCCGACCAGGTCGTCGCGGCCGGTGCCGCCGTCGAGCTGGTCGTCACCGCCGCGGCCCTCGATCTCGTCGTGGCCCGGCCCGCCGTGGAGGGCGCCGTCCCCGTCCGAGTCGTGGAGGACGTCCGCGCCGGGTCCGCCGTGCATCCGGCTCGATGCGTCGCAGTCGAAGGAGTAGTCCTCGAAGTAGCGGCCGGGACGGTTGGCCAGGTAGTCGTCCCCGCCCCTGCCGTCGAGCTTGGCGAAGCAGGCCGAGGAGCCGAAGGTGTTGTCCTCGTCGTCACCCAGGATCCGCACGGAGGGCGCCACCAGCGTGACGTCCTCCAGCCCGGTGACGGTGGCTGACCGGCCGTCGAGGAGCCAGCGGTCGTGGAGGAGGTTGACCGCCAGCCGGCCTTCCGGCTGGGCCGCGACCAGCTGGTCCCGTCCGCGTCCTCCGTCGAACCTGCTGCCGGTCGCCACGACGTCCGAGGGCTCGACGACGACCATGTCCCTCCCGCTGCCGGCATCGACCGTGAGGACGACAGGAGCCTGCCCGGGCCGGGACACGCACACCAGGTCGTCACCGCCGAGCGCCTCGATCGTGGTCGCCGTGCCGCTGACGATCACGTCGCGGCCCTCCGTGCCCGTGACCGTCGTCCCGGTCCCCACGACGGTGGCGGGCCGGCTCAGGCACGTCTCGGCGGCCGCGGTCGCGGTCTGGGCGGGGGTGAGCAGGGTGAGGCCGAGCAGGGCCGCGGCGGTCAGGGTCGTCGTACGCACGTGGTGCTCCTCGAGAAGGGGGTGAGAAGGGTGGTGTCGGGTGGTCAGCGCTCGCAGCGCCGCTCGCGCTCGGCGGCGCAGCGGTCGCGCCCCTGCGACCCGTCGGCCGTGTCACGGCCCCGGCCGCCGAGCAGGGTGTCGCCAGCGCCGCGGCCGAGCAGCGTGTCCTTGCCCGCGCCGCCCCGGACGTCGTCGCGGCCGTCGCCCCCGTCGAGCTCGTCGTTGCCGGCACCGCCGAGGATCTTGTCGTCGCCGCCGCGGCCGAGGACCCGGTCGTTGCCGGAGCCACCGACGAGGCGGTCGTCGCCGCCGGAGGAGCGAAGGACGTCCTGCCCGGCGCCGCCGTTCATCGTGGCCGAGCCCGGGCACCGGAACTCGTAGGCCTCGAAGAGGGAGTCGTAGCTCCAGTAGAGCGCGTCGTCACCTGCTCCGCCGCGCAGCGTGGCGTCACAGCCGCTCCAGTAGAGGTCGTTGTCGTCGGCGTCGCCCGTCAGCGTGACGGTGGGCGCCATCAACCAGGCGTCCTCGACGCCGGGCGCGGCCGCCTCGATGCCGAGCACGGTGAGCCGGTCGCCGGGCAGGTCGATGGCGAGCGCGCCGGTCTTGCTCGCGACCACCAGGCCGTCGCGGCCGGCGCCGGTGTCGACGCGGCTGCCCGGGGCGAGCGCCGCGTCGGCGAGCGAGACGTTGTCGTCGCCGCCGCCCGTGCTCACCTGGAGCTCGGGCGCGCCTCCCTCGGCGTCGACGGTGAGGGAGTCGGCACCCTCGGTGCCGCGGTAGGTCAGCGTCGCGGCGCCGATGGTGACGGTCGAGAAGTCGAACCCGCTGAATGCCGTGGTGGCTGCCGGGCCGGCGAAGCTGCCGGCTGCCATGTCGAGGGCGACGTCGGTCGCCCCGGCCTCGAGCCACAGGCCGTCCTCGCCGCCGCCGCCGTCGAGGACGGCGTCGGAGCCCACCTCGGGGGAGGCGACGTGGGCCTGGTCGTCACCGTCACCCAGGCGTACGACGTCGTGGTTGGTGCTGCCCGTCGCGCCGGTGAACACGTCGTCGCCGCTGCCGCCGGTGTCGATCGTGTCGCGCTCGGTGTCGATCCACGGGTCGGTGTCCTCGCCGCCGAAGACGGTGTCGCTCGCCTTGCCGCCGACGAAGGTGTCGGCGCCGGGGCCGAGGACGGTCGTGACGTAGTTGCCGCCCGGGGTGGCCGTCGTGTCGACGACGTCGTCGCCGCTGCCGGCGTCGATGGGGAAGACGTTGGAGCCGGCCCGCGTCGGCGCGACGCAGATCAGGTCGTCGCCGCCGAGGGCGTCCACCACCCCTGCGGTGGCCGTGACGATCACGTCACGACCCTCGGTGCCGGTGATCTTGTCGCCGGTGCCGACGATCGTGGCGGCCTCGCCCCGGCAGGTCTCGCCGGCGGCGGCCGCCGGGGAGGCCCAGGTGGCCGGAGCGAGGAGGGCCAGGCCGAGGAGGCCGGCGGTCGTCAGGGTCGTCGTACGACGCATGGTGTCTCTCCCGAGAAGGTGGGGTGGGTCGGTCGTGGGACGGACGCACAGCCCCGGAAGTTGTCGCAGGTCAGCGTTCGCAGCGACGCTCGCGCTCGGCGACGCAGCGGTCGCGGCCCATGCCGCCGTCGGCCTTGTCCCTGCCCCGGCCACCCAGCAGCACGTCGTTGCCGGCACGGCCCTGGAGCACGTCGTTGCCGGCGTCGCCGCGCAACTTGTCCTTGCCGGCCCCGCCGCGCAGGCTGTCCTGGCCAGCACCGCCGGCCATCGTCGAAGTCCTCTTGAGCGAGAGGGCGTCGCAGTCGTAGGAGAACTCGTCCCACCACGGGTCACCCCCGACCGCGCTGAGTCGGTCGGCCTTGGCACCGCCGCGGAGGGTGCCCCGGCAGGCGTTGAAGGAGAGCTCGTTGGCCGAGCTGTCGCCCAGGGCTGTCACCTCGGGGGCCATCAGGAAGGCGTTCTCGACGTTGTCCACCGCGGAGATCACCGCGTCCGGGGTCCCGACCCAGTAGCTCGGGTCACCGAAGAACCGCGCGCTGCGCCACCTGCCCGTGGCCAGGTCGAGCCGCATCGTGCCGTTGGGGCTGGCGGCGACCAGCAGGTCCCGGCCCCGGCCGGTGTCGACGCGGGTGTCCGTCGTGGGCGCGTCGGCGAAGAGGACCTCGTCGTCCCCGCCGTAGGTCTTCACCGAGACAGCGGGGTTCGAGGAGGTCCGGTCGAGGCGCAGCGTCACGACGTCGTCGCCGGGCGTCCCCGTGTAGGAGACCGAGCTCGGACCCTCCGCTCCCGACCCACCGGGCCACGTCGTGGAGATGTCGGCCGTCTCGAAGGAGACGAGGGTGGTGGTCAGGTTCCCTGACCGCACGGTGCCCCCGGCGATGTCGACCGAGGACGCAGCGTCGCTGGTGAAGTCGACGGCGACCTGGTCGGTTCCCTCGCCCCCGTCGACGCTGGAGGCGGGCGCCATGGACCGGCTCGCGATCGTGGCCGTGTCGTCACCCGGGCCGAGCTCGACCACGTCGACCACGGGGTCCACGCCCGGCCGCCAGCCCGCGGCGACGGTGACCCGGTCGGCTCCCTCCCCGGTGCGGACGACGTCGGTGTCGGCGTCGACCCCGCCGGACTCGGCGGGCCCGGCGGTCACTGTCTCGTCGGCCGCACCGCCCTCGAGGGCGTCGGCCCCGGCCCCGAGGTCGACGGTGGCGTCGTACGCCGCCCCCAGGGCCGTGGTGTCGACGACGTCGTCGCCGCTGCCGGCCCTGACGCCGAGGACGTTGACGTTCCCGCCCCCGGTGACGCAGACCAGGTCGTCGCCGCCGAGCGCGTCGACAGTGGTCGCCGTGCCGCTCACGATGATGTCGCGCCCCTCGGTGCCGGTCAGGGTCGGGCCCGTCCCGACCAGGGTCGCGGCCTCGCCGCGGCAGGTCTCTGCGACCGCCGTCGCCGACGTGGTGGGCACGAGCACGGCCAGGCCGAGCATCGTCGCAGCGGTCAGTGTCGTCGTGCGACGCATGGTGTCTCCCCCGAGAGCGGTGGTGGTGGTCGCCGATGAGATGCCACGGGCGGCCGGAAGGTTGTGGTTCAGCGGAAGTCGATGAGCAGCATGTCGGTGTCGGTGCCGTCGCTCACGACGGGACCGTCCGACTCCGTGCCGCCGTCCTCGGCGGGTGGCTCGTCGCGGTCCACCACCACCGCGCGGTAGCAGCGCGTCACGTAGGGGATCTGCATGCCGTCCATGCCCCGGCCGTAGTCGTCGTAGAAGGCGAGCACCTCGGCGAGGTGGCGCTCGCGCTCCTCGTCGCCCATCACCGCGAAGCTCGACCGCGAGCGCGCCATGTCGAGGATGGTCTCGCGGTTGACCTCCTGCCAGTGCTTGAAGCTCGCCTCCTCCATGAAGCCGAAGAGGTCGCTGTGCACGAGGTGCTCGGAGGACGAGGTGTCGAGGTCCTGGCGGCCCAGGATGTCGCCCATCCGGCGCACCCACGGGATGCGTTCGTCGCGGCTGTTCCACACCAGCGCGACGTGGCCGCCGGGCTTCAGCACCCGGGCGATCTCCGCCAGCGCGGCCTCGTGGTCGAACCAGTGGAACGCCTGCGCGACTACCACCACGTCGACCGACCGGTCATTGGCGGGGATCGCCTCGGCCGTCGCGACCTTCGCGCTCACCTCCGGCACCCGCTCGTGCAGCACCGCGAGCATCGCCTCGTCGGGCTCGGTCGCGAAGACCGCGTGGCCCTGGTCGACCAGGCCGCGGGTGAGCTTGCCGGTGCCGGCAGCGAGCTCGAGGACGACCTTGGCCTCGCCGCCGGCGAGCCACGCGACGGCCTCGGCGGGGTAGGTCGGCCGGCCGCGGTCGTAGGCGTCGGCGACGGACCCGAAGGACCGCGCGCGGTCGGCGGTGGCTGGGCAGGTGGCGGGCTCGTCGCTCATCGCGCTCACCGTATCCCGCGAGCGGGCGCGACGGCCGTCGCGGCTACCGTCCTCCCATGACCGACCCGCTCGCCTGGCTCACCGACCTCGAAGGGGTCCGTTCGGCCTACGCCGGCACCCGCGACGGGATCGACGTGATGCTGCGCGACCGCGGCCTGCGGCGTACGTCTCCCGAGCTGACCGCGGAGTCGCTACTCCGCGGCGCCCACGCGAGCGCCGTGCTGGAGGGGTCGTCCTCGACGCTGGAGCAGGTGCGGGCGGGGGAGGGCGACGAGATCGCGGCCGACGCCGTCCGGCTGTCGGCCTCCATGTTGGCGCTCGCGCCGCTGCTCAAGACCGCGCCGTTGCAGGCCATCGCCCGTCTGCACGCCGTCGTCGGCGCCTCGGCGGTCGCCCACGACGAGCTCGGGCGCCCGCGCGACGCCGCCTCGGCCGACCGGTTGCGCGGGGTGTCGGAGCTGCTGCTCTCGGGCACGGAGGCCCCGGCCCTCCTCGTCGCCGCGGTCGCGCACGCCGACGTGGCGACCGCCGCCCCCTTCGCCTCGCACAACGGCATCGTGGCCCGCGCGCTCGAGCGGTTGGTGCTGGTCTCGCGCGCGGTCGACACCAAGTCGCTCGTCGTGCCCGAGGCCGGGCACCTGGCCCTCCGGTCGGCGTACGAGTCCAACCTGCGCGCCTACCGCGAGGGCGGGCCGAGCGGCGTGCACGCCTGGGCGCTCTACGGAGCCGAGGCCTTCAGCGCGGGCGCCGAGGCGTCTCCGCTGCGCGGGTAGCCGCGAGGACCACCGTCCGCACGTGCGAGCGGCACCCGCTCACGAGGATCGGGTGCCGCCGCTGACACGTGACGCCGTGGCTACCAAGCGTGCTCTTCTCAATCGCTGCGTCGGGCAGATCCCGATCGGCCAGCACCCCATCGGATGGGTGGATCGCCGCGTGGGTACCCAGGTCACGTGCTGCTGTGGAGTTCTACCTCAGTTCTATCCCGGCCCCCCGGCACCTTCAAGGCTTGACTTTGGGGGCCGTCGATGGGTCCCGCTCAGGCGCCGGCGATCCGCTTGCGACGGCTCGACCAGAGGAGTCCGCCCGCCGCGACGGCGCCACCGACGGCCAGGGCGGCGAGGGTCGGCCGAGCCGCGGGCACCACGAGCCGGCGACGCAGCGCCACCGGTCGCACGAACAGCAGCACCGGCCACTCCCTGGCGGTCGCGATCCGCCGCAGCTCCCGGTCGGGGTTGACCGCGAAGGGGTGACCGACGACCTCGAGCATGTGCACGTCGGTCACCGAGTCGCTGTAGGCGTAGCACTCGTCGAGGTCGTAGCCCACGGTCGCGGCGAGGTGCTCGATCGCGCGGGCCTTCTCCTCGGCGTAGGCGTAGTAGTCGATGTTGCCGGTGTACTTCCCGTCCGCGATCTCCATCCGGGTGGCGATCACCCGGTCCGCGCCGAGCATCTCGCCGATCGGCTCGACCACCTCGACCCCTGAGGCCGAGACGATGACGATGTCGCGACCGGCCGCGCGGTGCTCCTCGATCAGGGTCACCGCCTCGTCGTAGACGAGGGGCTCGACGATCGTGGTGAGGGTCTCGTGGACGATGTCGCGCACCGTGGCGACGTCCCAGCCGGCGCACAGCTGCGACATGAAGTCGCGCATCTTGTCCATCTGGTCGTGGTCGGCGCCGCCGGTGAAGAAGACGAACTGCGCGTACGCCGAGCGCAGCATCGCCCGCCTGGAGATGAGCCCACCCGCCTGGAACTCGCGGCTGAAGGCCAGCGTGCTCGACTTCGCGATGATCGTCTTGTCGAGGTCGAAGAAGGCCGCTTGGGGGCGGGGCATGCGGCCATCGTAGGGGGCCGGGCGGGCGGCGTCCGGTGCCTCGCGCGCGCCTCGTGGCCCCACGGCTGCGCCACGACCCGTCCACAGGCGGCGCCGGGAGCCCGCCGTCCACAGGCCGCGCCCGGGTGGGCTGTCGGGCGTCGGTGTCCGCGTCGACGCTCGGGGCATGCCCGTCCTCCTCATCACCCGGTCCCCGTCCGTCCACGACTCGGTCGTCCCCCTCTGTGCGGCGGCGGGGGTCGGGGCGGAGGTCTGCGCCGAGCCGTCCCTGTCCCTGGCCGCCTGGCGCGAGGCCGACCTCGTGCTGGTCGGCGACGACCTCGCCGCGTCGCTGGCGGCGCTGGCCCCGTCGCGCCGCGCGGGCGTCCACGTCGTCGGGGTCGGTGTCGGTGACGCCGCCTTCCGCCACGCCGTCGAGCTGGGGGCGGCCTCGGTGGTCGACCTGCCCGCCGCCGCGGGCTGGCTGTCCGACGAGCTCGCCGACGTCGGCGAGCGGGCGTCGCCGGGACGCCTCGTCGGCGTCGTGGGTGGGGCCGGTGGCGCCGGTGCCACGACGCTCGCGTGCGCGCTCGCGCAGTGGCACGCGGCGCGGAGACCGACGCTGCTCGTCGACGGCGACCCGCTCGGGCCGGGCCTCGACCGCCTGCTCGGCATGGAGGACCTGGCGGGCGTGCGGTGGGAGGCCCTGGCCGAGACCGCGGGTCGGCTCGGCGCGCGGGCGCTGCGGGAGGGCGTTCCGCGACGCGACCACCTGGGCGTCCTCACGTGGTCGGGACTGCGCCGCCGGCTCGACCCGGCGGCGGCTCGCCGGGTCCTCCCGGCCGCCGTGCTCGGCCACGACCTCGTGGTCCTCGACCTGGCTCGTCAGAGCGGGTCGGCGCTGGTCGAGCTCGCCGACCGGTGCGACGACCTGCTGGTGGTGACCCCGGCGACGGTGCCGGGGCTGGCGGCGGCCTCGCGCCTGGTCGCCGACCTCGGCCGTGACGGCCGGGCCGGGCTGGTGCTGCGTCCGGGCGGACTCAGCGACGCCGACGCCCGACGCGTCACGGGCCTTCCCGTCGTGGCCGCGGTGGCCGACCAGCGAGGCGTGGCTGCGTCCGTCGACCGTGGCCTCGGCCCCCTGGCCGGACGCGGCCCGCTCGCCCGCGCCGCCCGCGACCTCCTGGCGGACGCGGCATGAGCACCCCCGTCCCCACCGGTGTGCTCGACGACGTACGCCGCCGACTGGCGGGCTCGGCTGGCGAGCTCACCCCGCACCGGGTGGCCGAGGCGCTGCGTGCCTCCGGCGCCCCGGTCGGCGACGCGACGGTGCTCGCGGTCCACGACCTGCTCCGCCGCGACGTGCTCGGCGCCGGTCCCCTGGAGGACCTGCTGCGGCTGCCCGACGTGACCGACGTGCTGGTCAACGGCCCCGAGGAGGTCTGGATCGATCGCGGTGCCGGGCTCGAGCGCGCCCCCGTGTCGTTCCCCGACGACGCGGCGGTGCGCCGTCTCGCCCAACGGCTGGCTGCCTCGGCCGGGCGACGCCTCGACGACGCCACCCCGCACGCCGACGTACGCCTCCCCGACGGCACGCGGTTCCACGCCGTGCTGGCACCGGTGGCCCGGTCCGGCACGGTGCTGTCGCTGCGCGTGCCGCGAGGGCGGGTCTGGACCCTTCCCGAGCTGGTCACGGCGGGCGCGGTGCCGCCCGACGGGGCGTTCCTGCTGGAGGAGGTCGTCGACTCGCGGTGCGCCTTCCTCGTCACCGGTGGCACCGGCACCGGCAAGACCTCGGTGCTCTCGGCGCTCCTGTCGCTGGTCGACCCGGGCGAGCGCATCGTCCTGGTCGAGGACGCCAGCGAGCTCCGGCCCGACCACCCGCACGTCGTCGCGCTCGAGGGCCGACCGGCCAACATCGAGGGCGCCGGCGAGATCTCGCTGCAGCTGCTCGTGCGGCAGGCACTGCGGATGCGACCCGACCGGCTCGTGGTCGGCGAGGTGCGCGGCGCCGAGGTGGTCGACCTCCTGGCGGCGCTCAACACCGGTCACGGCGGCGGGTGCGGGACGCTCCACGCCAACTCGGCCGCCGACGTGCCGGCGCGGGTGGAGGCGCTGTCCCTCGCCGCGGGACTGCCCCGGTCGGCGGCGCACAGCCAGCTCGCCGCCGCGCTCGACGTCGTCATCCACCTCGGCCGCGGACGGGACGGGCGCCGCCGCGTGCTCGAGCTCGGGGTGCCCGAGCGCGACGCGTCCGGGCACGTCGCCCTCCGCACGGCCGCGACGTTCGAGACCGACCGCGTCGTGCGCGGCCCTGCCGCCGGCGTCCTCGCCGCCCGGCTCGGGTCGGTGGCGTGGTGACCGGATGGCTGGCGGCCCTGGTGCTCGGCGCCGCCGTGGCCGTCGTGGTGCCAGGTGGGACGCCCGCCCCGGGGCGGCCGGCGCGAGGTCACGGGCTGTCGCCGCCGCGGCGGTGGGCGCTTCCCGTGCCGATCGTGGCCCGTCGGAGGCGCGACGCTGCCGACCAGGCGGCCGTGCTGGAGGTGTGTGACCTGCTGGCCGCCGACCTCGCCGCGGGGCGTCCGCCCGAGGCCGCCCTCGCGGCCGGCGCCGAGCGGTGGCCGCCGCTGCTCCCGGTCCTGGAGGCGATGCGGCTGGGCGCCGACGTCCCCGAGGCGATGCGCCGGCTGGCGGTCGAGAGGCGCGGTGCGGCAGACCTCCGCTGGGTCGCCGGGGCGTGGCAGGTGGCACACCACTCCGGCCACGGGCTCGCCGCTGCCCTGCAGCGCACCGCCGCCGGGCTGCGCGCCCGGCGGCGCACGCGGCGCCTGGTCGACTCCGAGCTGGCGTCGGCCCGCTCGACCGCCCGGCTCGTCGCCTGCCTGCCCGTCGCCGTGCTGCTGATGGGCTCGGGCGCCGGCTCCGACCCGTGGTCCTTCCTCTTGGCGACACCCCTCGGGTGGGCCTGCGGCCTCGTCGGACTGGCCCTCGTCGGTCTCGGTCTGTGGTGGATCGAGCGGATCGCTGACCGGGCGGCGGCACCGTGACCTGGCTGGCCGTGGCGTGCGCGTCGCTGGCGGTCGCAGCCCTGCTGCCCTCGGTCCCGCGCGTCCCGCGCCGCCGCTCGTCCTCCGGGGCCTCCGTCCGGCCCCTGGCGGTGGGCGGCGTCGCGATCGGCGCTTGGCTCGTCGTGGGCGGGGCCGTCGGCGTGCTGGCGGCGGCCGTCGCGGGGGTCGTCGCGCACCGCCTGCTCGCAGCGGTCGAGGCTCCCTCCGCCCGCCGCGAGCGGCAGGAGGTGGAGCGCACGCTCCCGCACCTCGTGGACCTCTTCGCCGCCACCCTGCGGGCCGGCTCCGAACCCGTCTCAGGCCTCGCCCAGGTCTGCGCCGCGCTCCCCGGGCCGGCCGCTGACCGGCTGGTGCCGGTCGTGGAGCAGTCCCGCTGGGGGGCCGCCGGCGTCGAGGCCTGGACGACCGTCGTCGACGACCCGGTGCTGGCTCCTCTGGCCCGCGCGATGGTCCGCTCGCAGGTGTCCGGTGCGTCCGTCGTGCAGAGCGTCGAGCGGCTCGCCGACGAGCTGCAGCGGGAGGCGCTCGCGCGGGCCGAGGACGCGGCCCGACGCGTCGGGGTGGCAGCGGCCATCCCGCTCGGCGCCTGCCTGCTGCCCGCCTTCATGCTGCTCGGCGTCGTGCCCACCGTGGCTGCGCTCTTCGGCTCGGTGACCCCGTGACGCGCCGCCGGGCGTCCACAGGGCGAGCGGTCCGGACGTCCTCCACAGGTTCGTCGCCACGCACGTGCAGGCCGGCCGCAGCCCTCGCAGGCTGGACGTCGGTCGGGGTTCATCGGGAGCCCCGCGACGACAGGGGAACTGATGAAGCCCATGCACCACCTGCGACGACGCAGGTCGACGACGACCGTCAGGCGGCGGAGCGAGGCCGGCATCACCACCGCGGAGTACGCCGTCGGCACCGCCGCCGGCGCCGGCTTCGCGGGACTGCTCTACACGCTGCTCACCGGTGCCTTCGGCGACCAGCTGCTGGAGCGGATGTTCAAGCACGTCATGAGCCTGCTCGGCATCGGCTGATGCCTGCGCGGTCTCGCGGGGCGCAGTCCCGGGGCGAGTCCGGCGCGGCGACGGCCGAGCTCGCGATCGGCATCCCGCTCCTCGTCGCCCTGACCGCCGGCCTGGTGTGGATGCTGGCGGTCGGCGCTGCGCAGGTGCGCGTCGTCGACGCGTCCCGCGAGGCCGCGCGCGCCGTCGCGCGCGGCGACGACGTCACCTCCGCCCAGGGCGTTGCCCTGCGCATCGCCCCGGAGGGTGCGCGCGTGCGGGTCGAGGTCGGCGCGACCGACGTGGTCGTGACGACCTCCGTCCGGGTCAGCGGCCCGGGTGGCCTGCTCGGCGCGCTGCCCGGCGTGACCGTGACGGCCGACGCGGTGGCGGTGGTGGAGGAGTCGTGACGGCTCGGCGGGAGCACGCCGGCGAACGAGGCGCGGCGACCGTGCTCGTGGTGGCGATGGCCGGCGTGCTGGCGTTCGTGATGGCCGGGCTGGCCGCTGCCGGTGGGCTGGTCACGGCCCAGCGCCGGGCCCAGGCCGCCGCAGACCTCGCCGCGCTGGCGGGCGCCGGAGCGCTCGTCGACGTCGGCGCCGCCGTGGATCCGTGCGGGCTCGCCGCCCGGGTCGCCCGTGCCAATGCGGCCGTGCTCGACGCCTGCGCGCCCGACGGCCTGACGATCCGGGTCACCGTCTCGGTGGACGGGCCGGACGTCCCGTGGCGCGACGTGCGCGTCACCGCTGACGCGCGCGCCGGACCCGGCTGACACGCGGCCCGCCGCGGGCGACCTCAGACCTCGTCCCGCCGCTCCGGGTCGTCGGTGCGCCGCTCGGCCTCGACCCGCTCGAGCTTCTGGTTGAGCTCGGTGAGCTCCTTGCGCTCGCGGCGGTGGGCCAGGCTCCGCTTGGTGCCCCACTTGAGGATCGCGAAGCCCCACAGGATGGCCGCACCGGCGGCCACCCCGACCAGGAACGACTCGAGGGTGGTGACGCTGAAGCCCAGCAGCTCGCCGCCCGACCCGGGCTCGCTGACGAAGAGGGCGGACAGCACCGCGATGCCGCCGAGGATCATGAGACCGAGGCCGAGGATCACCATGACCCGAATCTAGCCCTAACCGTCGCTTCCGTCGGCACGCGGTGCCCCCGACAGGAGGGCGTCGAGGAGAGCGATGGCGCCGGCCTTGTCGAGCGGGTTGTTCTGGTTGCCGCACTTGGGTGACTGGATGCACGACGGGCAGCCGCTGGTGCACTCGCAGCTCGCGATCGCCTCGCGGGTGGCGGTGAGCCAGGAGACGGCCGTGCGGAAGCCGCGCTCGGAGAAGCCGGCACCGCCCGGGTGGCCGTCGTAGACGAAGACGGTGAGCACCCCGGTGTCGGCGTGACGGGCCGTCGAGACGCCACCGATGTCCCAGCGGTCGCAGGTGGCGAAGAGGGGGAGGAGGCCGATCGAGCAGTGCTCGGCCGCATGGGCCGCGCCCGGCACGTCGAGCGCCGCCAGCCCGGCCTCGGCCACCACGTCGTCGGGGACCGTCCACCACACCGCCGTCGTGCGCAGCGTGCGCTCGGGCAGGTCGAGCGGGTCCTCCGACAGCACCTCGCCGCCGGGCTGGCGCCGCTTGAGGAAGGAGACCACCTGGTGGGAGACGTCGACCTCGCCGAGCGCGAGCTCGCAGCCGCCCCACGACCGGCGCTCGCGGGTCGCGACGATGCTGATGTCGGTGACCTCGCGGGCCGTGGTGCTGTAGGACGGCTCGTCGCGACGCATGACCGCGACGTGGTGCTCGAGGTCGAGGTCCTCCACCAGCCAGGTCTCGCCCTGGTGCACGTAGACCGCGCCGGGGTGGGCCTGGTTGTGGGCGCCGCCGGCGTCGACGGTGCCGACGACCCGGCCGGTGCCGGCCTCGATCAGCTGCACGGGCGACCCGCCCGCGGACCGGATGTCGGCCAGGTCGGCCGCGCGGCTCCGGTCGGTCCAGAACCAGCCACGCGGGCGCCGCCGCAGCAACCCGAGCGTCGTCAGCTCGTCGACGACCTCCCGGGCGGTGGACCCGAAGAGCGGCAGGTCGGCCTCGGTGAGGGGCTGCTCCTGCGCGGCCGCGCACAGGTGGGGGCCCATGACGTGGGGGTTGGCCGGGTCGAAGACCGACGCCTCGACGGGAGCGCCGATCAGCTTGTCGGGGTGGGTCACGAGATAGGTGTCGAGCGGGTCGTCCTTGGCGACCAGGACGCCGAGCGCGTCCTGGGCGCCCCGGCCCGCCCGCCCGACCTGCTGCCAGAACGCCGCCCGGGTGCCCGGGAAGCCGGCGATGAGCACGGCGTCGAGCCCGCTGATGTCGATGCCCAGCTCGAGCGCGTTGGTCGCGGCCAGCCCGACCAGGTCGCCGCGGCGCAGCGCGGCCTCGAGCGCCCGGCGCTCCTCGGGGAGGTAGCCGCCGCGGTAGGCGGCGATCCGGTCGGGCAGCGACGGGTCGACCTCGCTCAGCAGCTCGGCGGCGGACAGCGCGACCTGCTCGGCGCCGCGCCTCGACCGGATGAAGGCCAGGGTGCGCACGTCCTCGGCCACCAGGTCGGCGAGGAGGTCGGCGACCTCCGACGACGCGGCCCGCCGCACGGGCGCGCCGTTCTCACCGGCGTGGGAGGTGAAGGGCGGCTCCCACAGCAGCAGCGACACCTCCCCGCGCGGGGAGTCGTCGCGGGTCAGCGCGACCACGTCGAGACCGGTCAGCCGCGACGCGGTGACCTCCGGCTCCGCGACCGTCGCCGAGGCGAGCACGAACGTCGGGTGCGCGCCGTACATCGCGCACACCCGCCGCAGCCGGCGCAGCACGTGGGAGACGTGCGCGCCGAACACGCCGCGGTAGTGGTGGCACTCGTCGACGACGACGTACTGCAGCGACCCGAGGAGCCGCGACCAGCGGTGATGCGAGGGCAGCAGCGAGCGGTGGAGCATGTCGGGGTTGGTGAGCACGTACTCGCCGAAGTCGCGCGTCCAGTCGCGCTCCTCGCGGGAGCTGTCGCCGTCGTGCGCCGCCAGGCGTACGTCGAGGCCCAGCGACGACAGCCCGGCGAGCTGGTCGTGGGCCAGCGCCTTGGTCGGGGCCAGGTAGAGCACCGACGCGCCCCGCTCGCCGCGCGGACCGCGGGCGGCGCGGATCGCGGACAGCGCCGGCAGCTGGTAGGCCAGCGACTTCCCCGAGGCCGTGCCCGTCGCGACGATCACGTGGTCGCCGGCGTGCGCCGCGTCGGCCGCGACCACCTGGTGCCGCCACGGTCGCGCGACCCCCTGGCCGGCGTAGGCCCCGCGGACGTCGTCGGGCACCCAGTCGGGCCAGTCCGCGTGCACGGCCTCCCGCGCCGGCAGCACCTCGAGGTGCCGCAGCCGGTCCTCGCGTCCGGGCACCCCCGTGAGCCGACGCACGAGCACGTCGACCGGTGGCACGACGCCGGGGCGGGACTGGTTCACCTGCGCAGTCTGGCAAAGGCCGGGGACGTCGCCGGAGGCGGTGGCGGGGGTGGTGGCGGGGGTGGTGCGGGCCTGATGCGGGGCCGATGCGGATGTGATGTGGATGTGATGTGGAGAGGAGTCCTGCGGAACCCGTGTGACTCGTGGTTTGATACCACCCGAAGAACGAAGGGGCACGGGCGTGCCCGAAGACGCACTGTCCGAACGAGTTCGGGGACCGGGGAGCAGTCGTGGATCTCACCCTTGCGACACGCGAGGTGGACGGCCGTGCCGTCGTTGCCGTCGGCGGCGAGATCGACGTCTACACCGCGCCCAAGCTGCGTGACTGCATCACCGAGCTGGTCGGTGCCGGCACCTACGACATCGTCATCGACCTCGAGGCGGTCGAGTTCCTCGACTCCACGGGCCTCGGCGTGCTCGTCGGCGGGCTCAAGAAGGTCCGCGCCCACGACGGCTCGCTCGACCTGGTGTGCACCCAGGAGCGGCTGCTCAAGATCTTCCGCATCACCGGCCTGGCCAAGGTGTTCGTGATCCACGACTCCGTCGGCCTGGCGCCCGGCGTCTGAGGCCCCGCCCACCCGGTCCGACCCCTCAGTACGCCCTGCCCGGGCGCGATCGTCGTACGACCCACCACCCCTGCGGACGTGTCCGCAGGGGTTTTGTCACGTTCGAACCGGGTGCCGGTCCAGATAGCAGGTGTGGCCTGGGTCACGCTGCCCCGTGATCTGGGTCACGTCTGCGTAGACTCCGGCGCGTTCACGGATCTATTCCAGCGCTAGACCAAGTCCGAGGAGGACACGCATGACGGGGATCTTGCCCGCGGTCGTCGCGACTCCCGAGCTCGAAGGCAGCAACCTCGTCCTGGTCGTCGTCGTCGCCCTGATCGCGCTCGGCGCGCTCGGGATGGCCGCGATGTTCAGGTCGCAGGTGCTCGCCGCGGGTGAGGGCACCGACAACATGAAGACGATCGCCCAGGCCGTCCAGGAAGGCGCCAACGCCTACCTGCAGCGGCAGTTCCGCACACTCGGGATCTTCGCCGCGGTGGCGTTCGTGGTCCTGTTCGCACTGCCCGCCGACGACATGACCGTCCGCATCGGCCGCTCCATCTTCTTCCTGGTCGGCGCCGGCTTCTCCGCCGCCATCGGCTACCTCGGCATGAGCCTGGCCGTGCGCGCCAACCTGCGCGTCGCGGCCGCCGCCGAGACCGAGGGCCGCGATCCCGCCATGACGATCGGGTTCCGCACCGGCGCGTTCGTCGGCATGGCAACCGTCGGCCTCGGCCTCCTCGGCGCCAGCGTCGTCGTCCTGCTGTTCCGCGACGAGGCCCCGGTCGTGCTCGAGGGCTTCGGCTTCGGCGCAGCGCTCCTCGCCATGTTCATGCGAGTCGGCGGCGGCATCTTCACCAAGGCCGCCGACGTGGGTGCCGACCTCGTCGGCAAGGTCGAGCAGGGCATCCCCGAGGACGACCCCCGCAACGCCGCCACCATCGCCGACAACGTGGGCGACAACGTGGGCGACTGCGCCGGCATGGCCGCCGACCTGTTCGAGTCCTACGCCGTCACGCTGGTCGCCGCGCTGATCCTCGGCGCCGCCGCGTTCGGCGACAAGGGCCTGGTCTTCCCGCTGCTGATCCCCGCGATCGGCGCGCTGACCGCCGTCCTGGGCATCTACATCACCAAGCCGCGGGCCGGCGAGAACGGCCTGACCACC
Source organism: Nocardioides pinisoli (assembly GCF_024199985.1). GTDB lineage: Bacteria > Actinomycetota > Actinomycetes > Propionibacteriales > Nocardioidaceae > Nocardioides > Nocardioides pinisoli. The sequence goes on along the minus strand of NZ_JANARS010000003.1, from coordinate 444,260 downwards.
ATCAACCGGGCGTTCTACATCTCCGCCGCCGTCGGCGCGCTCGCCTCCGTGGTCCTGTCCTACGTCTACCTGCCCGGCGACTTCGCCGAGTTCGGCGACACGTTCGCCGGCATCGACGGCGACCCGCGCTTCATCGCCAGCGCCGCCGTCGTCATCGGCATCGTGATGGCGGCGGGCATCCTCGCCCTCACCGGCTACTACACCGGCACCGAGTTCCGTCCGGTCAAGGACGTCGGCAAGACGTCGCTCACCGGTCCCGCCACCGTCATCCTCTCCGGCCTCAGCGTCGGCTTCGAGTCCGCGGTCTACACCACGCTCGTCATCGGGGCGGCCGTCTTCGGCGCCTACCTGCTCGGCGGCGCCACCCTGACGGTGTCGCTCTTCGCCGTCGCGCTGGCAGGCTGCGGCCTGCTGACCACGGTCGGCGTCATCGTCGCGATGGACACCTTCGGCCCCGTCTCCGACAACGCCCAGGGCATCGCCGAGATGTCGGGCGACGTGAGCCCCGAGGGCGCGCAGATCCTCACCGAGCTCGACGCCGTCGGCAACACCACCAAGGCGATCACCAAGGGCATCGCGATCGCCACCGCGGTGCTGGCCGCGACGGCCCTCTTCGGCTCCTACGCCACCTCGGTGGCCGAGGCGCTCGCGGAGGCCAGCCCCACCGACGAGGAGATCGGCCTGCTCAGCTTCGAGGTCTTCAACCCCGCCGTCCTGGTCGGCGTGCTCCTCGGTGCGGCCGTGGTGTTCCTGTTCTCCGGCCTGGCCATCAACGCCGTCGCCCGCGCTGCCGGCGCGGTCGTGATGGAGGTGCGCCGCCAGTTCCGCGACATCCCCGGGATCATGGAGGGCACCGGCCGCCCGGAGTACGGCAAGGTCGTCGACATCGTCACCCGCGACTCGCTCCGCGAGCTCGTCACGCCCGGCATCCTCGCCGTCATGGCTCCCGTCGCCGTGGGCTTCGGCCTCGGCGTGACCGCCCTGGCGGGCTTCCTCGCCGGTGCGATCGGCGCCGGCACCCTGATGGCCGTCTTCCTGGCCAACGCGGGCGGTGCGTGGGACAACGCCAAGAAGCTGGTCGAGGACGGCCACCACGGCGGCAAGGGCTCGCCCGCCCACGAGGCGACCGTCATCGGCGACACCGTCGGCGATCCGTTCAAGGACACCGCCGGTCCGGCCATCAACCCGCTGATCAAGGTGATGAACCTGGTCTCGCTGCTCATCGCCAGCGCGATCGTCTCGATGAGCGTGGGCGACGACCAGAACGACGTGCTGCGCGTCGTGATCGCGCTCGTCGCGGTCGCCATCATCACCGGCGCCGTGATCGTGTCCAAGCGCCGCGAGGTCGCCATCGCCGACGACGGCGACAACACCGGTTCGACGTCGATGGCTCCGCGCCACGCCTGACCCGCACCACCCGTTCCACCCGTCCCGCACCTGATGGCGGTCGGTCGCCCCGGCGACCGGCCGCCATCACGCTGTCCCGAAGTGCGGCCGGGTCAGCTCCTCGGTGAGCCCGCCGAGCGCGGTGTGGTCGTCGGTGTCCCCGACGTGCGGCCCCTGCAGCCACTGGGCGAACGACCAGATCTCCGAGAGCCGCCACTCCAGGTCGAACAGCCGCACCATCTGCCGGTCGTGGTCGACGTCCCGGCCCTCGTGCACGAGCGTGGCGAGGTCGCGCTCGCGCGGCGCCAGCAGCAACGACTCCCAGTCGACCAGCCAGGTGCGCCCGCGGGCGAGCCACTGGTTGCGGACGTGCGGCTCGCCGTGCGTGACGACGTACGTCGACGGGTCGGCGAGCGCGACCAGCCGCGCGTGCTCCCGGGCCCAGCCGCCCACGGTGGTGAGGTGCTCGACGAGGAGCTCGTGCGCGGCGGGACCGAGCGGACCCGTCCACGGCTGCTGGAGCAGGCTGCGCAGCAGGGCGGGCAGGTCGGAGGGGATCTCGGTGGACCAGGCGCGGGCGCTGGCCGGTGCCGGCGCGGCGTGCAGGTCGGCCAGCAGGTCGGGCAGCTCGGCCACGGACTCCTCGGGGCGGGTCCCCTCGAGCCACCCGGTCACGCTGGTGGTGCGTGCGCCGAGCGGCGCGGTGAACGTGCCGTCTAGGGAGGGCAGCGACGGCCACACGAACGGCAGGTCCAGCGAGGCCGCCGAGGCGTACGCCGCCTCCAGCGTCGCCTGCGTGTGGCGGGGCAGGTCGGGGTCGAGGGTCAGGAAGAGCGCCGGCTCACCGTCCACGTCCACCCGCCAGTGGTGTGCACCCCACCCGACCGCCAGGTGCTCCACGGCGTCGGCGCGCGGCTCCCAGAGGCGGCGGACCAGCCCGAGCACCTCGTCGTCGGTCACGTCCGGAGGTCGTTCGAGCACCGCGCCATCGAACCACGCCGGCACCTGCGAGGCTGGGGCCATGCCGTCCGACCTCGACTACGCCGGGCCCCTGCGCGACGCCCTGCTCGCCGCCGACTTCACCTACGACCGTGTCGCCGAGGCGATCGGCGAGGAGGCGCACCGCGCGCTCGGACGTAACGAGACCCTCCCCGCCCTGCGTCGTACGACGTCGGGCGCACCGCTCGACACCCTGGTCCGGCTCTTCCTGCTGCAGACGCGGGTGGCGCGCGACGACGCGGAGCGGGCCCTTCCCGGGCTGGTCGACCGGCTCTGCAACGCCGGGCTGCTCGAGCAGAGCGTCGGCGAGGTCGCGGCCCGCACCGACTGCCGGCCCTACGCGACCGACGAGCGCGACCTGTGGGTCGTGTCCGACCTGACCCCCGGCCTCGACGGTGCCCCCGTCGCGGTCGGCCCCGACCACGTCCTGGGCATCTCCAGCGCCTCGACGAGCCTGGCGCAGCTGACGATGCGCGAGCCGGTGGGCCGCGCCCTGGACCTCGGCACCGGCTGCGGCGTGCAGGCGCTCCACCTCGCCGGCCACGCCGACGCCGTGGTCGCGACCGACGTCAACGAGCGCGCGCTCTGGATGACCCGGCTCAACGCGGCGCTCAACGAGGTCGAGGTCGACGTCAGGAGCGGCTCGTTCTTCGAGCCCGTCGCGGGCGAGCGCTTCGACCTGGTCGCCACCAACCCGCCCTTCGTCATCTCCCCGGCGACCGGCGAGCGCCTGGTCTACCGCGACTCCGGCCTGCCGGGCGACCGGGTCGTCGAGCACATCGTGCGCACCGGTCCCGACCACCTCACCGAGGGCGGGTGGCTGCAGGTGCTGGCCAACTGGGCGATCGTCGACGGCCGTCCCTGGGACGAGCGGCTCGGGTCGTGGCTGCGCGAGGACTGCGACGCGCTCGTGGTGCAGCGCGAGACGCTGGACCCGTCGGCCTACGTCGAGCTGTGGCTCAAGGACAGCGGCCACCACGGGCGCCCCGACTACGCCCGGCGCTACGACACCTGGCTGTCCTGGCTGGAGGAGACCGGTATCGACGGCGTGGGCTTCGGGTGGATCAACGTCCGGCGGGGCGGGGGAGGCCGTCACGAGCTCCTCGAGTGGCCCTACGACGTCGAGCAGCCGATCGGGCCGGCGATCCGGGCGTGGGGAGAGGCGGCGACCGGGCTGCGCGGGCTCACCGACGACGCGCTGCTGGGCGCGGTGCTGCGGGCGCGGGAGGACGTGCAGCAGGAGACGGTCGGACGGCCCGGGGCCGAGGACCCGGAGGCCATCGTGCTGCGCCAGCAGCGGGGCTTCCGGCGGGCCCGGACGGCCGACACGGTCGAGGCCGCCCTGGTCGGCGCCAGTGACGGCGACCTGACCCTCGAGCAGCTGCTCGGGGCCATCGCGGCGCTGCTGCAGCGCGACGAGGCCGACCTGCGCGAGACCTACCTGCCCGTCGTGCGCGAGCTGGTGGGCGAAGGCTTCCTGCTCCTCGGCTGACGGGCGTTGTGTCGCGGTCGAGTGGGTACTGCCCGGCCATGACCCAGACCACGACCCGGAACGGGGTGCAGTGATGGCCGAGTCCCTGATCGACGACGAGCTCTGGCAGGAGTTCCACGAGGTGGTCAACATGACCTCCCGCGAGCTGTCCGACTGGCTGCGGACCCAGGCGACCGGGGAGGACGGACGGGCGACCACCGGGCTGCCCGAGCTCGAGGTCGGCGAGGCCGTCGTCGCCATCCTCGGCAAGCGACGCACCGACCTGACTGGCGACGACGTCGACACGATGCAGCACGTGGTCGACCAGGTGCGCACGATCCGCGGCGACGAGCCCGAGCCCGAGGCGTACGACGACGACGTCCGGCGCGCCCTGATGCTGTTCGGGCACGACCCGCTGCGCCCGACAGGAGTCTGAGCCGACCCGAGAACGCTGGGAGCTGGTTCACCGCTGAGGGTGGGTCCCACGCTGAGCACTTGTGCCGACAGGCGGACAAAAGTCGCCTGCTCGTTGACGTGACGGTGGTCACGTGCCTACGTTGCTTGCTGGCTCCCAGCCACTCGGGAACAGGAGACCCCCCCAAATGAAGCATCCTTACCGCGCAGGGTTCACGGTCGCCGTCGGCGCCGCCTTCTGCCTGCCCACGCTGGCGGTGACCACCGCTGCCACGGCCCACGAGGGCCACGACGACACGGCCCCGCCGCCGCCCGCCGGCGCGTTCCAGAAGGTCACCCTCAACGACCGTCCGGGCGAGGCCATCGACCTCGCCGTGCTGCCGGACGGCGACGTCCTGCACACGACCCGGGCGGGCGTCATCTGGCACAACGACGCCCAGACGGGCGTCAACAGCGTCGCCGGCCGCATCCCGGTCTACCTCCACGACGAGGAGGGCCTGCAGAGCATCGCCCTCGACCCGGGCTACGACGGCAAGAAGAACAAGTGGATCTACCTCTACTACTCCCCGCCGCTCGACACCCCGGCCGACGACCCGGCCACCGCCTCGATCAACGAGGGCGACGCCCCGGAGACCGGCACGGCCGCCGACTTCGAGCGCTACAAGGGCCACCTGACCGTCTCGCGGTTCCAGTATTCCGGTGGCCAGGTGCAGCTCGACTCGGAGCAGAAGGTGCTCGACGTCCCCGTCGACCGCGGCATCTGCTGCCACGTCGGTGGTGACATCGTCTTCGACTCGGCGGGCAACCTGATCCTCTCGACCGGTGACGACACCAACCCGTTCCAGTCCGACGGCTACGTGCCGCTCGACGAGCGTCCCGAGCGCAACCCCGCGTTCGACGCCCAGCGCACCTCGGCCAACACCAACGACCTGCGCGGCAAGATCCTGCGGATCACGCCCAAGGCCGGCGGCGGCTACACGATCCCGGAGGGCAACCTGTTCGCCCCCGGCACGCCGAAGACGCGCCCGGAGATCTACTCGATGGGCTGGCGCAACCCGTTCCGCATCGAGATCGACCCCGACACCGACGACATCTGGGTCGCCGACTACTCGCCCGACGCCCGGCGCGCCGACCCCAACCGCGGCCCCGCCGGCCACGGCAAGTGGGCGGTCGTCGACGAGCCGTCCAACTACGGATGGCCCTACTGCGCGACGGCCGAGCTGCCCTACAACGACTTCGACTTCGCCACCCGCACGAGTGGCCCGAAGTTCAACTGCGACGCCCCGGTCAACGACTCCGTCCACAACACCGGCCTGCGCGAGCTGCCGCCGGTGGAGCAGCCGGAGGTCTGGTACTCCTACGGCCTCTCCGAGGAGTTCCCCGAGCTCGAGACCGGTGGCATCGGCCCCATGGCGGGACCGGCCTACCAGTACGACCGCAAGGCCACCAAGGGCCGCAACCCCGTCGCCTGGCCCGAGCGCTACGACGACACCCCGCTGTTCTACGAGTGGACGCGTGACTACATCAAGGGCTTCCACGTCGACGGCGAGGACGTCGCGATCGAGGACGTCGTCCCCGACATCGTCACCGACAACCCGATGGACATGGAGTTCGGCCCCGACGGTGCGCTCTACGTCCTCGAGTACGGCGACGGCTACTTCGCCGAGAACCCCGACGCCCAGCTCTCGCGCATCGACTTCATCGGCGAGGGCGGCAACCGCAGCCCGGTCCCGGCGATCGAGGCCGAGCCGACGGCCGGCAAGTCCCCGCTGACGGTCGACTTCTCGAGCGCCGGCACCACCGACCCGGACGGCGACACCAAGCTGAAGTACGCCTGGGACTTCGACGGTGACGGCAAGGTCGACAGCCGCCAGGCCGACCCCTCCTACACCTACGAGGAGGACGGCAGCTACCGCGCCACCTTGACGGTGACCGACAAGGGCGGGCGTCGCGCGTCGGCCGACGTCGACATCGTCGTCGGCAACCAGGCGCCGGTCGTCGAGTTCGTCACCCCGGTGGCGGGCCAGTCGTTCAGCTTCGGCGACACCGTGACGTACGAGGTCACGGTCACCGACGACGAGCCCGTCGACTGCAGCCGCGTCACCGTGACCTACGTGCTGGGCCACGACACCCACGGCCACCCGCAGTCCACGGCCACCGGGTGCACCGGCTCGCTCACCACCACGGTGCCCGAGGGCCACGACCCGGCGACCGAGGACCTCGCGGCCGTCTTCGTCGCGGAGTACACCGACGCGGGCTCCGAGCCCGGCCTGAGCGACTCCGACGAGGTCGTCCTCGAGCCGGCCGGCTGATCCGCAGCACGACCCGACCAGAGGCGGGCCCGGGCGACCCGGGTCCGCCTCCGGCCAGCACCACCCACCCCGAGAATCCCCCCGAGAAATCCAGGAAGAAGGCAGCACATGTGTTACGGATATGACGGCGACGCCGCCCTGCGCGAGTCGCTCGAGAGGAAGGGCGCCAGCCGCCGCGGCCTGCTGCGCGGCGCGGTCGCCGGCGCGGCGGGAGCCACTGCCCTCGCCGCCGGTTCGCCTGCGCTGGCCGCCAAGCCCAGCAGCCACCCGGGCAAGGGCCACGGCCACGCCCACGGCCGCCACAACGGCGTGCCGACCGACCTGATCAGCATCCAGCTCTACACGCTGCGGTCGGCCATGACCACCAACGCCAGCGTCCTGCAGCAGCTCGACCAGCTCGAGAAGTTCGGCTACCAGCGCGTCGAGCGGGCCGGCCTCTACGGGGGTGCCGGGCTCGACACGGCCGCCAAGCTCAAGGCGGAGTTCGACGCCCGCGGCATCTGGGCCTCCTCGAGCCACGACGGCATCAGCACCACCAACAACGTCCTCGACCCGGCCAAGCTCAACGCCAAGCTCGACGACGCCCAGACCTTCCGCCAGAAGTACATCAACGTGCCCTACCTCAACTCGCCCAACAAGAGCGACTGGCAGCTGTGGGCCGAGCAGATGAACGCCGAGGCCGAGGTCGCGCGTCGTCGTGGCCTGCGCTACGGCTACCACAACCACGCCCACGAGTTCACGATCACCTTCGCGGACGGCACGACCCCGTGGGACGTGCTCACCAGCGAGCTCGACCCCAAGCTGGTCCACTTCGAGATCGACCTCTACTGGGCCTACACCGGTGGCGTGAACACGGGTGCGGCCGACCCGCTGCAGTTCGCGATCGACGTGGTCCAGTCCTCCCCGCTGGAGGTCCGCCAGTACCACGTCAAGGACCGTCACGGCGCCGAGGCGGCCGAGCTCTACGGCCAGCAGCCCGGCGACATGGCCGACCTCGGCCTGGGTGTCATCGACTTCCCGACGATCTTCGCGGCCCACCAGCCCGAGGAGTACATCGTCGAGAACGACACCCCGGACTTCCGTCCGGCCGCGACCGCCAACACGGGCTTCCGCTACCTCGAGGGTCTCGACTTCTGACCCGTCCGGCAGCCTGACACGCTCGGGCCCCACGTCCTCGCGACGTGGGGCCCGAGCCGTGCCGGGCCCCGTCGCCGGCCCGGCTGTGGACGGCGCGGAGTGGCGTTATCGGGATGTGGCGCTACCGTTGCGGCGCTGAGCAACATCGCAGCGCACAACTTGAGGGAGCGAACAGAAGTGGCAAAGCTCGTCATCGTCGAGTCCCCGGCCAAGGCCCGCACCATCGGCGGCTACCTCGGCGCGGACTACGTCGTCGAGTCCTCGATCGGTCACATCCGCGACCTGCCCAACAACGCCGCGGACACCCCGGCCAAGATCAAGGACAAGCCGTGGGGCCGGCTCGCGGTCGACGTCGACAACGGCTTCGAGCCCTACTACGTCGTCCCGCGCGACAAGAAGAGCCACATCGCCAAGCTGAAGAAGCTGGTGAAGGACGCCGACGCCCTCTACCTCGCCACCGATGAGGACCGCGAGGGCGAGGCGATCGCCTGGCACCTCCTCGACGAGCTCAAGCCGCCGAAGGGCCTGCCGGTCCACCGGATGGTCTTCCACGAGATCACCAAGCCCGCGATCCTCGCCGCGGTCGAGAACCCCCGCGAGATCAACGACGACCTCGTCGAGGCCCAGGAGGCGCGCCGGATCCTCGACCGCCTCTACGGCTACGAGGTCTCGCCCGTGCTGTGGAAGAAGGTCATGTCGGGCCTCTCCGCGGGCCGCGTGCAGTCGGTGGCGACCCGCCTGGTCGTCGACCGCGAGCGCGAGCGGATGAAGTTCCGCGTCGCCTCCTACTGGGACCTCGACGCCACCTTCGACGCCGGCACCGGCCACGACCCGCGGATGTTCCCCGCCAAGCTCTACAGCGTCGACGAGGTCCGCGTCGCCCGTGGCTCCGACTTCGACAACACCGGCGAGCTGAAGGGCAAGGCCGAGCGCGTCCACCTCAGCCGCGCCGACGCCGAGGCGCTGGCCGCCGGCCTGGGCGAGACGGCGTACGACGTGCGCTCGGTGGAGTCCAAGCCCTACCGCCGCTCGCCCTACGCCCCCTTCCGCACCACCACGCTGCAGCAGGAGGCCAGCCGCAAGCTCGGGATGAGCGCGAGCGTGACGATGTCGGTCGCGCAGCGCCTCTACGAGAACGGCTTCATCACCTACATGCGTACGGACTCCACGACGCTCTCGGACGCCGCGGTCGGTGCCGCGCGCGACCAGGTGCGGGAGCTCTACGGCGCTGAGTACCTGCCCGACTCGCCGCGCACCTACGCCTCCAAGGTGAAGAACGCGCAGGAGGCGCACGAGGCGATCCGGCCGGCCGGCGACACGTTCCGGACCCCGGCCCAGACGGGCCTGTCCGGCGAGCAGTTCCGCCTCTACGAGCTGATCTGGATGCGCACCGTCGCCTCGCAGATGAAGGACGCCACCGGCAACTCGGTGACGATCCGCATCGGGGGCGCCGCCGCCGACGGTCGCGACGTGGTCTTCAGCGCCAGCGGTCGCACGATCACCTTCCACGGCTTCCTCAAGGCCTACGTCGAGGACATCGACGACGCCTCCAAGCGCCGCGACGACGCCGAGACCCGCCTGCCCAACCTCACGCAGGGTGCGGCGGTGTCGGCGGCCACGCTCACGCCCGAGGGCCACGAGACCAAGCCCCCGTCGCGCTACACCGAGGCCACGCTGATCAAGGAGCTCGAGGACCGCGAGATCGGCCGTCCGTCGACCTACGCCTCGATCATCGGCACGATCCTCAACCGCGGCTACGTCTACAAGAAGGGCACCGCCCTGGTGCCGGCCTGGCTGGCCTTCTCGGTCGTCCGGCTGCTCGAGGAGCACTTCCCCCGGCAGGTGTCCTACGAGTTCACCGCCGACATGGAGGACGTCCTCGACGAGATCGCGGGCGGTCGCAAGGACCGGGCCACCGAGCTCGGCGAGTTCTACTACGGCGCCGGTGACGTCGTCGGCCTCAAGACGCTGGTGACCGAGCTCGGCGAGATCGACGCCAAGGAGATGGCGACCTTCCCGATCGGGGAGGGCATCGACCTGCGCGTCGGCCGCTATGGCCCCTACGTCGAGGGCCCCGGCCCCGACGGTGGTGACGCTGCCCCGGTCCGCGCCAACGTCCCCGACGACCTGCCTCCCGACGAGCTGACCGTGGCCAAGGCCAAGGAGCTGCTCGCCAACCCGGCCGGCGAGGAGCAGGTCGTCGGCAACCACCCCGACACCGGCCTGCAGATCGTGGCGAAGAACGGCCGTTTCGGCCCCTACGTCACCGAGGTGCTGCCCGACGACGCGCCCAAGTCGGCCAAGCCGCGCACCGGCTCGCTCTTCAAGTCGATGACGCTCGACACGGTCACGCTGGAGCAGGCGGTCCAGCTGCTCGACCTGCCGCGCATCGTCGGCGTCGACGACGACGGCACCGAGATCACCGCGCAGAACGGGCGCTACGGGCCCTACCTCAAGAAGGGCACCGACTCCCGCAGCCTGACGTCCGAGGACCAGATCTTCGACATCACCCTCGACCAGGCCAAGGCCATCTACGCCCAGCCCAAGCAGCGCGGTCGCGGCGCGGCCACCCCGCCGCTCAAGGAGCTCGGCAACGACCCCGTCTCCGGCCAGCCGGTCGTCGTGAAGGCGGGCCGCTTCGGCGAGTACGTCACCGACGGCGAGTACAACGCCACCCTCCGCAAGGACGACACGGTCGAGTCGATCACCCTCGAGCGCGCCGCGGAGCTCCTCGCCGAGCGGCGTGAGCGCGGCCCGGCCAAGAAGGCGGCCAAGAAGGGCGCGAAGAAGGCCCCCGCCAAGAAGGCCGCGGCGAAGAAGACGACCGCCAAGAAGACCGCTGCCAAGAAGACGACGAAGAAGGCCGCGGCCAAGAAGTCCTGACGCACCGCTGGCGGCGCGCTGGTCGAGGAAGCCGCCCTGGCGCCTGTCACGAGACCCCGCGGTCAGGCCCCCGGCGCGAAGACCAGCAGCGCGAGGAGCAACGCCCACCCGGCGGTCAACCGTCGCTGCGGCGACTCCGGTCGGAGGAGACCGGTCATGCCGCCCAGCAGCAGGAAGCCCGGGACGCCGACCGGCGTCAGGAGGACGAGCCATGCCCAAGCCCAACGCGTGGCTCGCCACGGCTCGCGGGCGCCGATCAACAGCAGGGTCGCGCAGGTGATGACGAGCTGCGCGACGAAGAACTCGCCCGGGACGGTGAACCCCAGCACCTCGGTCGAGGTCCCGAAGGGACGCTGGGTCGTGCCGGCCACTCGCACCTGCCCGTCGGCGGTGAGGAAGTCCGCGACATCACCCACCGCGACGGGGGTCGACGCGTTTCCGCGCCGAGCCTGGCGCGCCTGGCGCTCGCCGGAGGCCTGGGTGACGGTCGTCGAGTAGGAGACACCGTGCTGCTCCCACGCGACCTTCACGCCGATGTAGCCGCGGGAGCCGTCGTCCAGGCCCTCCGACAGCCGGACCTCGGTGACCTCGCCCGACGCGATGGCCGCCCGCAGGTGCGGGAGGTCGGTCTCACGCTCGCCGACCACGGCGGCGGCGGCGTACATCACGAGGACACCGGCGAGGAGCACCCAGGCGACGATGCAGTCCAGGCGGGCGGGTGGCTGCGTCGCGAGGCGCGCGGGCTCGGGCGGCACCACCAGCTTCGTCGTCACGCTGTCCCCCTCCGGCTGAGCAGGATCCTAGGCCGTCGAGCGGACCGAACGCACCGGTTCGGAGGCGGCGTACGCCTGACGCTGGCGCCGCGGTCGGCGTTGGGTCCGTCCGACCGTCCCCCGGATGCGTGTCCCACCCCGCCCGTAGGGTGTGCCACGTGGACACCACCCCACGGAGTTCTCCTCCTCCGCTGCGCTCCCCCGGACGACACCGCGGGGACCCCGGATGAGCGCAGGCGTGTTCTCGGAGACCGGGCTCTTCGTGTGCTTCGAGGGCGGCGAGGGCGCCGGCAAGTCCACCCAGTCGCGTCTGCTGCGCGACTGGCTCGTCGAGCGCGGAGAGGCCGTCCTGCTCACCTTCGAGCCCGGTGACACCTCGGTCGGCAAGGAGCTGCGGCGCATCGTGCTCGACCCGGCGACCGGCGACCTGTCCGACCGCACCGAGGCGCTGCTCTACGCCGCCGACAAGGCCGAGCACGTCGACCACGTCGTGCTTCCCGCGCTCGCCCGCGGCGAGGTCGTGATCACCGACCGCTACGTCGACTCCACCCTGGCCTACCAGGGAGCGGGCCGCACGCTCGACGTCGCCGAGGTCGAGGCCGTCGCACGGTGGGCCACCGGCGACCTGCGCCCGCACCTGACCGTCGTCCTCGACCTGGAGCCGCAGGCAGGGCTCGACCGGTTCACCGGCCGCGACCGGATCGAGGGGCAGTCGCTGGACTTCCACCAGCGGGTGCGGCAGGGCTTCCTCGGCCTCGCCGCCGCCGACCCCGACCACTACGTCGTGCTCGATGCGCGCGCGCCGATCGACGAGATCGCCGCGACCATCCGCGAGCGCGTCGAGCCCCTGCTGGCGGTCCGATGACGACCACGACCCGCACCGTCTGGGACGACCTCGTCGGACAGCGTCCCACCATCGAGGTGCTCCAGCACGCGGCCGCCGGTCAGGGGATGACCCACGCCTGGCTGTTCACCGGGCCGCCCGGCTCGGGCCGGTCCAACGTCGCGCGCGCCTTCGCCGCGGCGCTGCAGTGCGAGCGCCGTACGGGCTGCGGCGAGTGCGAGGCGTGCCGGCTGGGGATGAAGGGCAACCACCCCGACATCACGTGGGTGAAGTCGGAGACCTCCGTCCTCTACGTCGACGACATGCGCGACCTCGTGCAGTCGGCGGCGAAGTTCCCCTCGATCGGGCGCTGGCAGATCGTGGTGATCGAGGACGCCGACCGGCTCGGCACCCCGGAGAACCCCCGCACCGGCAACGCGCTCCTCAAGGCGATCGAGGAGCCGACCCCCAAGACGCTGTGGCTGCTGTGCGCCCCGACGGTCCGCGACGTGCTGCCGACGATCCGCTCGCGGTGTCGCACCCTGACGCTGGCCACGCCCGGCACCCGCGACGTCGCGGCCTTCCTGACCGCCAACGACGGCATCTCCGAGACCATGGCCGGCTTCGCCGCGCGCGCCAGCCAGGGGCACATCGGGCGCGCCCGCGCCCTGGCCCTCGACGAGGAGACCCGCACGCGCCGGCGCGAGGTGATCAGCATCCCGGCCCGCCTGACGTCGCTGGGGTCCTGCATGACGGCCGCGACCAACCTCGCCGAGCTCGCCAAGGAGGAGACCGAGGCGATCACCGCCGACGCCGAGCGGCGCGAGCTGCAGGAGCTGCAGGCGATCTTCGGCAGCGAGCGCAAGGACACCACGAGCCGTTCCTACCGCGCCGCCCTCGCCGGGTTGGAGAAGCTGCAGAAGCAGAAGGCCAAGCGGCGCGTGCTCGACGTCATCGACCGTGCGCTGATGGACCTCGTCTCGGTCTACCGCGACGCGATCGCCCTGTCGGTCGGCGCCCCAGGCCTCCTCGTCAACGAGGAGCTGCGCGGCGACGTCGCCGTCGTCGCCCGGGCCGCCTCGCCCGAGGAGCTGCTGCGGATGATCGACGCGATCTTCACCGCCCGCGAGCAGATGCTGGAGTTCAACGTGCCACCGCAGCTCGCGCTGGAGTCGATGACGGTCGCGCTGCGGCTGCCCGGAGGTCGTGGATGAAGAAGGCTGTCGCGCTGGTCGCCGTGCTCGCACTGGCGCTCACCGCGTTCGTGGCGGTCGGCCTCGCCATCCAGGGCGCCACGCCCGACTCGCCGGCCGCTCGGCCGACGCCCTCACCGACGACCCCGCCGCCGGCGACGGTCACCGAGGCGCCGTCCCCGGAGCTCGAGGAGCTCTACTCCCAGCGCATCGACTGGCAGCCCTGCGAGAGCGACGACGACCACGACTGCGGCTTCCTCACCGTCCCGGTCGACTACGCCGACCCGCAGGGGGAGACGATCGACCTGGCGCTGCTCCGGGTCCCGGCCAAGGGGGCGCGCGTCGGCTCCCTGGTGGTCAACCCGGGTGGCCCCGGCGCCCGCGGTACGACGTACGCCGCCGCGGGTGCGCAGGTCTTCCGCGAGCCGCTGCTGGACGGCTTCGACATCGTCGGCTTCGACCCCCGCGGTGTCGGTGCCTCGGCACCGGTCGACTGTCTCACCGACGCCGAGCTCGACACCTACCTCGCCGAGGACCCCTCGCCCGACACCCCGTTGGAGGTCGACTACTTCGAGGACTCGGTGCTGTCCTTCGGTCCGGGCTGCGTGGCCGGGTCCGGGCCGGTCGTCGGCCACGTCACCACCATCGAGGCCGCTCGCGACATGGACGTGCTGCGGGCTGCGCTGGGGGAGGAGACGCTGAGCTACTTCGGCGCGTCCTACGGCACCGAGCTCGGCGCGACCTACGCCGAGCTCTTCCCGGAGAAGGTCGGCCGGTTCGTCCTCGACGGCGCGGTCGACGTGTCCCTCGACAACCGGTCGCTGGCCCTGGAGCAGGCGGCGGGCTTCGAGACGGCGCTGCGGGCCTACGTGCAGAACTGCCTCGACTCGACCGACAACTGCTTCCTCGGCGACACCGTCGACGAGGGCATGGCCACCATCACGGGGCTGCTGGAGTCGATCGAGGAGGAGCCGCTGCCCGCGGGTGAGCGGGAGCTGACGATCGGCAACGCGTTCTACGGCGTCATCACGCCGCTCTACAACCGCGACTACTGGTTCCTGCTGAGCACGGCGCTCGCCTCCGCGCTCGACGGCAAGGGCTCGGCGCTGATGTCGCTCGCCGACGCCTACGCCTCGCGCAACCCCGACGGCAGCTACGCCGACAACTCGGTGGAGGCCAACTACTCGATCAACTGCCTCGACGACCCGTCGTCCGTGCCGTTCGACGAGGTGCCGTCGCTCTACCCCGAGTTCGAGGAGGCGTCGCCGACCTTCGGCCGGGTCTTCGCCTGGGGGATGACCGCCTGCCTGGGCGTCGAGGTCACGTCGAGCGAGGAGCCGTTGACGATCAGGGGCGAAGGGGCGGCCCCGATCGTCGTGCTCGGCACCAGCCGCGACCCCGCGACGCCGCTCGAGTGGGCACAGGCCCTGTCGGCCCAGCTCGACTCCGGTGTGCTCGTCGAGCGCGACGGCGACGGCCATACGGCCTACAACGCCGGCAACGAGTGCATCGACACCCTCGTCGAGGACTACCTCCTCGACGGCGACGTCCCCGCCGACGGCACGATCTGCTGAGCCTCAGGCGCTGGTCGGGACCTTCGTCCCTACGCTGAGCTGCGGGTGCTGCCTACCGTGGGCCCATGGTCGTCGACGCCCGCTGTCCGCTGCGCCCCGGCGACTCCTGCACCTTGTGCGTCCCGGGCGCCACGGGACCGCAGGACTGCCCGACCGTGGCCGAGGTGATGCGCGACCCCGACCTGCGTGAGCGGCTGGCCGAGCTGCGGCGCGAGGCGCTGGCCCCTGCGGTCACCGGGCCGGGCGCCTGATCCTTCATACGGACCCGCACGCATCCGTGCGGGCCCGCATGAGGGAAGGAGGTGGCTCAGCCCTCGAGCGCGGCGTCGAGAGTGATGTCGACGGCGGCGAGCGCCTTGCTGATCGGGCAGCCGACCTTGGCCTTCTCGGCCGCCTCCTTGAACCCGGCGTCGTCGAGCCCGTCGACCTCGCCACGGACGGTGAGCTTGATGCCCGTGAGCTTGAACCCGCCCGCCTCCTTGTCCTCGCCGAGCGTCACGTCGGCCGTCACCTCGAGGGCCTGCGGGGTGCCACCGGCCTCGGCGACGAGGTTGGACAGCTGCATGGCGTAGCAGGAGGAGTGGGCCGCCGCGACGAGCTCCTCGGGGCTCGTCGTCCCGCCCGCGTCCTCGGCGGCGCGCTTGGGGAAGCTGACGTCGTAGGTGCCGACGCCGGAGCTGGTCAGCTCGACCTGTCCGGAGCCGTCCTGCAGGCCGCCGTTCCATGCCGTGCGTGCGGAGCGAGTGGGCATCGTGCCTCCTGTGATGAGGGATGTGCGGTCGCCTCGAACCTAGCCGGTGGACCGTGATTTCAGTCCGGCCCGACCGCGTCCGTATACTCGCCCGCGGTCCACCGAGCACGCTCGGCAGACCACGCCGCCTTAGCTCAGTCGGTAGAGCGAGTCACTCGTAATGACTAGGTCGTCGGTTCGATTCCGACAGGCGGCTCCGACTCCCCCGGGGACCCGAGACCCTGGGGGAGTCTTCTGTGTCGGGGGTCGACCTCCGGTCGGCGACGGCAGCTCGAGCACGCGAGCGTCAGGCGTCCGAGGACGATCGCGTCACGGCACTTCGGTGGAGGCGAATCGCCTGCGGTAGGACGTCGGCGTCGTGCCGTAGGCGTCGACGAAACGCTGTCGGAACGTCACGACGCTGCCGAAGCCGCAGCGGCGTGCTGTCGCGTCGATCGACAGGGTGGTGCGTTCGAGGAGCCGGCGCGACTCGTCGAGGCGGCGGGTCAGCAGCCACCGTGCAGGACTCGACCCGGTGACCTCGGTGAACCGGCGTGTGAAGTTGCGCGTGCTCATCTGGGCGTGGGCCGCCATCGCGCCCACCGTGATCGGCCGGTCGAGGTTGGCCAGGGCCCAGTCGATCGTCTCTCCGAGGTGCCCGACTCCGCCGGATTCCGGCATCGGACGGGTGATGTACTGGGCCTGCCCGCCGTCCCGGTGCGGGGCCACGACCAGGTGCCGGGCCAGCTCCGCCGCAGTCTCCGAGCCGAGCTCGCGCCTGACGATGTGGAGGCAGGCGTCGAGCGAGGACGCGGTCCCGGCGGACGTCAGCACGTCCCCGTGGTCGACGTAGATCGCGTCGGCGTTCACGGAGACCGACGGATACTGCGTCGACAGCTGCTCGGCGGCGTTCCAGTGGGTGACGACGGAGCGTCCGTCGAGCAGGCCTGACTCGGCGAGCGGGAAAGCGCCCAGGCACAGACCTGCCAGCCGGGCGCCCCGGTGAGCGGCCTGGCTGATCGCGGTCTGCACGTCGGGTTCGGCCGGACGCAGGTCTGCGTGCCACGACGGGAAGACGAGCAGGTCGGCTCCGAGGGCGGCGTCGGGCCCGCGGAGGTCGTCGACGGTCATGCCCTCGGCCGTGGTGACACGAGGAGCGGCGCTCCACACCACGGTCTCCCACCGCGCATCGAGCCCCAGTCGTGCCACCTCGGAGAAGACGGTCGTGGGCACCGCCAGGTGGAACAGGCTGATGCCGTCGAAGGCGTGGATCGCGATCTTCATTCTGTCCTGAACCCATCGCAAGGCGACATATGAGCCACTCACAATAGCGGGTCGAGACGGCGAGGATGGAGGCTCACCAACACCAAGGAGACACCGTGACCGCCATCCGCCGCGCCCTCGTCGTCGTCGACGTCCAGAACGAGTACTTCGACGGGACCCTGCAGGTGCAGTTCCCGCCGCGCGAGAAGACCCTCGAGAACATCGCCCGAGCCATCGACGTCGCCGACGAGCTCGACATGCCCGTGGTCGTCCTGCAGCACGAGCTCCCGGAGGGCGCGCCCGTGTTCGCCGTCAACTCCCCGAGCTGGGAGCTCCACCCGGAGATCGAGCGTCGCCTGAAGCCCGAGTTCAAGCGGGCGTCGAAGGTCTACGGGAGCGCGTTCACCGGCCAGGGAGTCGCCGAGTGGCTGGAGGAGAAGCAGGTCGACACGATCACGATCGTGGGTTACATGACCAACAACTGCGACATCGCCACCGCCGTGGACGCAGAGGCTCGCGGCATCGCGGCCGAGATCCTGTCCGACGCGTCCGGCGCGATCCACCTCGAGAACGAGGCCGGCAGCGTCTCGGCCGAGCAGCTGCACACCACCTTGATGGTGCTCCTGAACTCGAACTTCGCTGCGGTCGGCGACACCGACTCGTGGATCGAGGCCGCGCGCGGCGGCACCGGGCTGCCCAAGAGTGACCTGGGCACCTCTGCCGTCCAGGGACGAGCTCGCTTCGGCGACTGACAGGAGCTGCTGCCGGCGACGTGATCAGTCGCGGTTCAGCTCTCGCCCAGGTCGGTCACGGCGAAGACGGGCCAGCCGATCTCGGTGCGCCACTGCGCCGGGTCGTCGGTGTCACGGGGCCCGAGGACGTACGTCTCGCGGACCGGTCCGGCGACGCTGAGGGCGTTGGCGACCACCCAGGCGCCGACCTCGCCGTAGGTCACGTCGATGTCGTCGTGGTCGCCGACGTGGGTCGCGACCGCCAGCTCCACGGCCGGCAGCTCGACCGGGTGCACCCGGCCGCGGGTGGGCGGCTCGACGCAGGGCCGGTGCACCAGGACGTGGCCGCGGCCGAGCTCGAACAGCGCGTTGTCGTAGACGCCTCCCGGCGTGCCCCGAGGGTCGCCGAGGGTGGCGTCGAGCTCGGCCATGGCTCCGGCGTACCAGCCCAGCACGTCGTCCAGCTCGACGTCGTCCTCGACGGCCGCCACGGTCGTCCGCGGGACGGAGCGCACCTCGACCTCCACCGGGGCGGGCTCCGGGGCGAGCAGCCGGCGCAGTGACCGCACGGCGGCGCGCGTCCGGTCCAGCTCGGCCTCCAGGCGGTGGAGGTGCTCGGAGACGAGCTCGGACCGGGTGTCGGTCGCGGACGCGTCGAGGATGCGCCGGACGGTGGCGAGCGGGACGTCGAGCTCACGCAGCCGGTGGATCACCTGCGCGGTGGGGATCTGGGCCGCGGCGTAGTAGTGGTAGCCGGTGTGCTCGTCGACGTCGTCGGGGACCAGCAGGCCGGCCTCGTGGTAGCGACGCAACGTCCGCACGCTCACGTGGGTCAGACGGGCGAACTCGCCGATGCTGAGGCTGCGGGGCACCCGCGAAGTCTGCACTCTCTCCCGGGGGGAGAGTCCAGTGCTTGACCCTCCGCCGGGGAGAGGCGCGACGGTCGGTGCATGACCACGACAACACCTTCAGACATCCGCCCCGACGACCTGCCCGCCACGATCCGCGCGTTCCTGGCGGCGCACACGGCCCGCGAGGCCGACGCCGCCGCGCGCACGTTCACCGACGAGTCCGTCGTCGTCGACCAGGACGAGACGTTCCGCGGCACCGAGCAGGTGCTCGACTTCGTCCGCCACGCGGGGAGCGAGTTCACCTACACGACCGAGCTGGTCGCCGCTCGGCGTCGCGACGACGCCCACTGGGAGGTGGTCAACCGCATCGAGGGCGACTTCCCCGGCAACGTCGCCGACCTCACCTACCGGTTCACCCTCGCCGACGACCTCATCAGCGAGCTCACCATCGGCTGACGCACGTCGCCACCACAGATGCCGGAGACGGCAGAGAAGAGGAACAATGAGCACCACTGACACACCGATCACCAACGTCGTCCTCGTGCACGGCGCGTTCGCCGACGGATCCGGGTGGCGCGGCGTCCACGAGCGCCTGACCGACCGGGGCTACCGCGTCACGGTCGTCCAGAACCCGCTCACGTCGCTCCAGGACGACGTCGCCGCCACGAACCGGGTGCTGGACCTGCAGGACGGCCCGACCATCCTGGTGGGCCACTCGTGGGGCGGGACCGTCATCACCGAGGCGGGAGCCCACGACAGGGTCGCCGGACTCGTGTACGTCGCGGCGCTGGTGCCGGACGCGGGCCAGACCTCGGGCCAGCAGTACGAGGGCTTCGCCCCGACGCCGGACTTCGTCATCGACGTGCGTGAGGACGGGTTCGGCTTCCTCGACCACGACACGTTCAAGGCGGGCTTCGCCGCCGACCTGAGCGACGCCGAGGCCGCCTTCATGCGCGACACCCAGGTGCCGGTCAACATGTCCGTCTTCGCCGAGCCGGTCTTGCGGGCCGCGTGGCGCGACAAGCCGAGCTGGGCCGTGTTCGGCACGGAGGACAAGGCGTTCGACCAGGCCATGCTCACGCACATGGCCGAGCGTGCCGGGGCTGCCGTCACCACCGTGCCCGGCAGCCACGCGATCTACGCGAGCCAGCCCGACGCGGTGACCGACGTCATCCTCACGGCGGCGAAGGAGGCCGCGTCGGGGGGTCGGTGAGCGTTGCATCCCGCGGCGCGGGTCTCGGTCACCGGCCTTGGCCCGCGCCGTCCTCCCGGTCCGTCAGCGCCTCGAGCATGTCCAGCAACGCCTCCTGTCGCGCGGCGGGCAGTCGTCGGACCCGCTCGAGGGGGAACGTGAACGCCTCGCGCATCCGGCGGTCGACCCGCCTGCCGGCGTCGGTGATGCTGACCTCGCGCGAGCGCCTGTCGACGGTGCCCGGGACGCGTCGCACCAGGTCTCGCGTCTCCAGCCGGCTCACCAGCTGCGTGACGTTGGACGCGTCGCACAGGAGCTCGGCGGCGAGCTCGCCCATGGTGCGCGGGCCCCCGGCGACCGCCCGCAGGAGGCAGGCCTGGGCGGAGCTCAGGTCGACGCTGCGGGCCGCTTGGTCGTAGGCCGCGTCGTAGGCGTAGACGAAGTCGTAGAGCCGCTCCGCCAGCTCGTGCGGTGTTCGATCCATGCCGCCAGAATACTTGATTGACTCATGCAATTGTGCTGCGATGAAGATCCTTGAGCCGATCAAGCAATTCGGCTCGCGACCGGAAGGAACTCATGCGACACGTGCTCGTGACCGGTGCCCGCGCCAAGACGGGTGCCCCGCTCACCGATCTCCTGGCCCAGGACGGCGCAGTCGTCGTACGCGCCGGCTCCCGCGACGTGCGCCTGCTGGAGTCCGACCGCGACCGCGTCGAGGCAGTGCGGTTCGACTGGGACGACCGGGCCACCTGGGAGGGGGCGGTCGACGGCGTGGCGGGCGTGTTCCTCGTCCGCCCCGATCGTCCGGACGCCGCCGAGCTGGCCGCCGACCTCCTTGCGATGACCCCTCGAGGGGCGCACGTCGTGCTGCTCTCCGAGCTCGACCGCGGCTACTTCGGGCCCGATGACTGGGCCCCGCGGGTCGAGCGTGCCGTGCGGGGGAGCGGACGCCCGTGGACGATCCTGCGGCCGGGCTGGTTCATGCAGGTCTTCACCGATCCACGCTTCATGCTCGACGACCTCGTCCGCGACGGGCGCCTGCCACTGGTCTCGGGTGGTCAGGCGGTGTCGTGGATCGACGCTCGCGACATCGCCGCGGTCGCCGCGCGCTCGCTGCTCGACGACGGCCACGACGGCCAGGTGTACGAGCTCACGGGGCCGGAGGCGCTCGGCCCCGGCGAGACCGCCACCGTGCTGGGCTCAGCAATGGGGCGGCCCGTGCGTCACGTCGAGCTGTCCATGGAGGAGGCGCTCGAAGGCGTCGAGGGTTTCCTGCGCCGCAACGACGAGGGCGCCTACGACCGCATCCGTCGAGGGATGTTCGGCGTCGTGACCGACACGGTCGAGCAGGTGACGGGGCACCCGGCCCGCACGCTGCGTCAGTTCGCCGCGGAGGTGTTCGCCCCGCTTGCCGTCGGGTGAGGTGCTCCGTCGCTACCGGATGTGGCTGACCAGCTCCCAGTCCTGGGTCCGCGCGTTCCAGCGCTCGAGCACCCAGGGCCACTGGCTCCGGAGCTCGGGTGGTCGCAGCCGGTTGCGGCTGGCGGCCCAGCGGTGGGCCTCGTCCTGGGCCTCACGGCCCGTGGTGCCGGCGAAGTCGCGCACGATCCGGTCGCGGTCGGGCGCGTCGTCGGGGCCGGGCGCATATGCGACGCGATACACCACCTGCATGATCCCTCCCGAGCCCCGCAGGGCTCACGTCGTCGACGTTGTCCTCCACCTGACAGGAGGACGGACGACGGGATCTGATACGTCGCGGGCGGTGCTGGAACGGGCGGGCCGGCCGCCGATCACGACGCGCCCGGCGGGCGACGGTGCTGCCCGCCGGGCGCGTCGCGGCTGTCAGCGCGCCGACGCGTCGACGACGGCGGGCTCCTCCACCCGCGCGGCGTCATCGTGGGAGTGCCGGCGCAGCCCGGCGGTCAGCAGGCAGCCGGCGACGGTCGCAGCCCCCGCGACGAAGCCGGCGAGCCGGAGCCCGTCGACGGTCTGGTCGGCGGAGTTCGCCACCGCGACGAGGATGCCGAGCCCCACGGCGGCGCCGATCTGCTGGGTGGTTGAGGCCAGGGCCGAGGCGATGCCCTGCTCGTGTGGCGGAACGCCCGCCCCGGCGGCGGCGAACATCGACGTCCACCCGACGCCCTGCCCGAGGCTGATGAGCGCGATGCCGGGCAGCAGTGCGACGAACGTGCCGTCCTCGGACAGCGCGAGCGCGAACGCGGCCATGCCCAGGCCCCCGGTCACCAGTGCGGCGATCAGTGACGGGCGGATGCCCCAGCTGCCGAGCGTGGACTCGGCGATGCGGGCGCCGACCATGCCCAGGACTGCGGCGGGGAGGAAGGCCATGCCGGTCTGGAGCGCGGAGTAGCCCAGGACGCCCTGCAGGTAGACGGTGAAGAGGTAGTACTGGGTGCCGAAGGTGCCCATGAAGACGAAGGTGATCCCCATCGCCGTGACCAGGCTGCGGTTCCTGAACAGACCGAGGGGCATGAGCGCGTGGTCGGAGACCCTCTCGATCGCGACGAAAGCCAGGAGCAGGGCGGCCCCGACGCCGAGGACGGCGAGCACCTCGGCGCTGCCCCAGCCGAGCTCCGGGCCCTGCACCAAGCCGTAGACGATGGCCGTCACGGCCAGGGTGCCGGACACGGCCCCGGGCAGGTCGAGGCGGCGAGTGCGATCGCGGCGGCCGTCGGCCGGGAGCAGCCGGAGGCCGGCGACGGCCGCGACGGCGGTCAGCGGCACGTTGACGAGGAACACCGACTCCCACCCGAAGGCGCTGGTCAGCACCCCGCCGAGGAGCGCGCCGAGGGCCAGTCCGAGTGCCCCGGCGCCTCCCCACACGGCGAGGGCGCGGTTGCGGGCGGCGCCCTCCTCGTACTCGGTGGCGATGAGCGAGAGGGTGGCCGGCACCAGGAGCGCCCCGCCAACGCCTTGCCCGGCGCGGGCGGCGATGAGCAGCTCCTGCGAGGACGCGAGTCCGCCCACGAGCGAGGAGAGGCCGTAGAGGCTGATGGCCAGCACGAACATCCGGCGTCGGCCGAGGAGGTCGGCGGCCCGGCCTCCGAAGAGCAGCAGGCCACCGAAGGCGACCGCGTAGGCGCTGACGGTCCACTGCAGGCTCTGCTCGGAGAAGCCGAGCGCTCGGCCGATCTCGGGCAGCGCCACGTAGACGATGTTGTAGTCGAGGGCAGCGATGAACTGCCCGAAGGCGAGCACCGCGAGCAGGCGCACGCCGCCGTTCGAGTGTTGCGAAGGCATGGAAGATCCTCGGGACGGGTTGTAAGTGGTCAATCACTAATATCAGACCACGCCGTCGATGTGGGCGTGCAAGCGGGACCGGTCGGGGCATGGCTCTCGATGTGGTGGTTGAATAGCCACATGGCGACGACGCGGAGCGACGCGGACTCGCGCCGGGCCCAGGTCCTCGACGCGGCGGTGCGCGTGTTCGGCGCGCGCGGCTACTACGGGACCTCCACGCAGCAGGTCGCGGCGGAGGCCGGGATCTCGCAGCCCTACATCTACCGCCTCTTCCCCGGGAAGGAGGCGTTGTTCGTCCAGGTCGTGAAGCACGTGTCCGGGCGACTCCAGGCCGCGCTGGCCGACGGCGCGAGCGAGTCGCGCTCCGAGGACCCGCGCGACGTCCTGGCCGCGATGAACGCCTCCTACGACCGCCTGACCCGTGAGCGGGACCTGCTGATGCTGTTGCTGCAGGCCAACGCCGCGGCCGCGGTGCCGGCGATCCGCGAGGCGCTGCGCGAGTGCTATGCCGAGCAGGTCGAGTACATGCGCACCGTCGCCGGCGCGAACGACGCCGAGATCCGGGAGATGTTCGGCCGCAGCCTCCTCGCGAACGTGATGGTGGCGATCGACGCCGACGAGCTCGACGCCCCGTGGGCGCGCACCCTCACCGGCGCCCCGGCGGCCCGCCCGGGCGAGGCTCCCGCGCCGTCCTGACGGGGGACCCGCGACAGGCGGCTCCGACTCCCTCGCGGGGGCCCGAGACCCTGGGGGAGTCCCCTACGTCCGGCCGCTCGGCCTCACTCGGCCAGGGTCCAGGTGCGAACGTGGTCGAATCGCGCGGTCAGGTCCTCCGGCCCGCCCATCGACACCAGGCCGATCCTCGGTTCCGGACCGAGCTCGCCGTGCGTCCAGGCGCCACCGCGCACCCAGCGGGTGCCGTCCTGGCTGGTGTAGGCCGTGAACAGGTCCGCGCCGTCGCTGCCCGCTCCGACCTCGCGGACGATCCGCAGCCACGTCTCGTCACCGGGGGCGCCGACCACGGTGTTGCCGTAGCGCGGCTGGCCGGCCGGCGCGGCCGGCACCTCCTTGGCGAACTCGGTCTGCCGCGTCTCCCACAGCGACGCGTGGGTGAGCTTGAGGAAGGCGTCGTCGGAGCCGTAGACCACGAGCCCGGCCTGCACGAAGTTGTAGCAGTCCTTGCCGTCCGCGCCCGCCTCCGGTGGGCAGCCGTCCGCCGGGACGTCGAAGGCGACCTTGGTCTCCACCACGTAGTCCCCGTCCGGGGCCGGCCGGGTCAGCACGGAGGCGGTGTTGTTGTCGACGTAGAGGTCGGTGTCCTGCGTGTCGAGGGCGAACCGTCCGTCCTCGAGCCGCCACGACGCGGACTCGCCCCGTACCCACTCCCAGCCGGCGAGGTCCTGGTCGTCGAACTCGTCGGAGTACGCCGCCAGCGGCGCGCCCGGCACCTGGGCCGGAACGGGGTCGGGGGTGTACGCCGACACCTCGCCGTCCTGCGCCGCGGGCGCGGGCATCGGCTCGTCGGAGGCCCACCGGCCGGCACGCACCGAGGGCCACCCGTCGACCCAGTCGACGGGGTCGAGGAGCGCCGGCCGCTTGGTGAAGCTCGTGGTGCCGGCGAAGTAGGGGTCGTAGCGGTCGACCGCGTGGTAGGCCGTCCACCACTGGCCGCTCGCGTCCTGGAAGGTCGAGTTGTGACCGGTGCCGACCCACCGGTTGCCGTTCATGCTGAGCGCGGGCGTGCCGCCGGCGCGGCCGGCGAGCAGCGAGTTGCCCTCGCGGTCGACGAACGGGCCCATCGGGCTCGTCGATCGTCCGGTGAAGACGCTGTAGCCGGTGAGCGGACCGTTGCAGCAGTTGGTCGCCGACCCGAAGTAGTAGTACCACTCGCCTCGCTGGACGACGTTGGTCCCCTCGTAGCGGTTGCCGACCACGACCTGCCGACCACCCGGGCCACGGAGCTGGGCCGCGCCGGCGCGCTGCTGCTCGACCGGGTCGAGCCGAGGCTCCCGCTCCGTGCCGGCGGTGATCCGTCGCTCCGGCCCCGTGGTGACCATGCCGTTCCCGGTCAGCGTCACCTGGCGGGCGAAGACGCCGCCGTAGTAGCTCCCGTAGTAGAGGACGCTGCGCGAGCCGACGGCGTCGCCGAGCACGTCGGGGTCGTAGGTCCAGTAGAAGTCGCAGCCCGGACCGGCTCGCCGCGGGTCGACCAGCGGCTTGTCGCTCACCGTCCACGGGCCGGTCGGGTTGCGGCTGGTGGCGACACCGATGGCGCTGTCGCCCGTGCAGCCGGGCTCGCCGCTGACCTCGGTGGTCGTGTCCGTGACGACGAAGGTGAGGTAGTAGCGCTTGGTGGCCCGCGAGTACACCAGGTCCGGTGCCCACATCGCCGCCTCCGGGGCGGCCCAGGAGGGCTTCTGCGGCAGCGCGTCGCCGACGTAGTCCCAGTCCACGAGGTCCGTGCTGCGCAGCATGGGGATCGGGTGGAACACCGGCGAACCGTCAGCGGTCTCGGTGTCGTCCAGCGGGTCGGTCGTGCAGTACATGTACCAGGTGCCGCGGTCCTGCCCCTGACCGCGCAGCACGACGGGGTCGGCGCAGTTGTCCACCGTCCGGCCGTCGGCGATGCGGGGCGCGAGCGGGTTGTCGTACGAGCGGGCGCCGGCGGGCTCAGCCGCTCGAGCCGCCGACGAGGGCGGCGACGGCGTGGGCGGCGCCAGGGGGACGAGGAGCGCCAGCAGGGCGAGGACGGAGGCAGGGAGGAACCGCGGGACCCGAGACATCTGTCCACCCTGCGGGATCACTACAACGTTGTAAAGAGGCGCGCGACGGTCAGCCGCCGGGGCGGGCGTGCACGCGACGCGGCGGCGGCCGTGTGAGGCTTGCGGGCATGGCAGACCGAGCCGACGACCGTGCGGTGCTGATCGAGACTCCTCGCCTGCTGCTCAGGCCGTGGCGGGTCGACGAAGCCGCCGTCCAGCGCGAGATGTGGCTCGAGCGCGACCCGCGGGTGCCCGCGCACCGCCGCATCGACGCGGACGGGCGACCCGCGCTCGACGCCTTCGAAGCAGGGATCCGCGCGAGCGACCCGTCGACCGTCGGACTGCTCGCCGTGGAGCGCAAGACCGTCAGCGACGTCATCGGCTACTGCGGCCTGGTCGGCGGATCCGGCGTGCGCGAGCCCGAGCTGGCGTTCGAGCTCCTCCGCCGGTCCTGGGGACAGGGTCACGCGACGGAAGCCGCGTGGGCCGTGCTGGACTGGGCGAGAGCCGCGGGCCATGAGCGCCTGTGGGCCTCGGTCTGGGAGTGGAACGTCGCCTCCCGTCGTGTGCTGGCGAAGCTCGGGTTCACCGAGTCCGATCGCGAGGAGACGCCCCACGGGGTCAACGTGATGACGACGAAGGGACTCTGAGCTGCGCCCCGGACGGTGCGTGGAAGGATGCCGACCGTGAGGGTCGCCCTCCAGATCACCTGCGTCAACGACGCCATGTTCCCCGACACGGGGAAGGCCGTCGTGAGGCTGCTGCGCCGTCTCGGGGTCGACGTCGACTTCCCGCAGGCCCAGACGTGCTGCGGGCAGCCGATGGTCAACACCGGCTACCTCGACGAGGCGGTTCCGGTCGTGCGGACCTTCGTCGACGCGTTCGCGGGCTACGACGCGATCGTCACCCCGTCGGGTTCGTGCGCCGGGTCGGCGCGGCACCAGCACTCGATCGTGGCCGAGCGGTCGGGTGACCCCGCCCTGGTCGCCGCCGTCGCCGAGACCGCGCCGCGGACCTACGAGCTGAGCGAGTTCCTCGTCGACGTGCTGGGCGTGACCGACGTCGGGGCCTACTTCCCGCACCGGGTGACCTACCACCCCACCTGCCACAGCCTGCGCATGCTCGGCGTCGGTGACCGACCGCGGCAGCTGCTCGAGGCCGTGCGCGGCATCCAGCTGGTCGACCTCCCCAACGCCACCGAGTGCTGCGGCTTCGGCGGCACCTTCGCGCTCAAGAACGCGGACACCTCCATCGCGATGGGCGCCGACAAGGCGCGTCACGTGCGCGACACCGGCGCCGAGGTGCTGGTCGCGGGCGACAACTCCTGCCTGATGCACGTCGGCGGCCTCCTCTCGCGTGAGCGCGCCGGCGTGCGCGTCATGCACCTGGCCGAGGTGCTGGCCGCGACCGAGGACTCCGAGGGCGAGTCGAGCGGGCCCGCTGTCGGCGAGCGGGCCGGTGATCTCGCATGAACACCCCACGCCGTTCTTCTCCTCCGCTGCGCTCCCCCGAACAACGCCGCGGGGACCCCGAGAAGATGAACGGCACCTTCGTCGGCATGCCGGCCTTCCCGACCGCGGCCCGCGAGGCACTGGCCGACACCCAGCTGCGCCGCAACCTCGCCCACGCCACCCGCACCATCCGCGACAAGCGCGCGGCGGTCGTCGCCGAGGTCGAGGACTGGGAGGACCTGCGGCTCGCCGGTGCGGGTGTGAAGGAGGCAGCGCTCCGCGACCTGGCCACCCACCTCGAGACGCTCGAGGCGTCACTGACCCGGGCCGGTGCGACGGTGCACTGGGCGCGCGACGCCGAGGAGGCGTGCGCGATCGTCGCCGCCGTCACCAAGGCCCACGGCGCCGACGAGGTGGTGAAGGTCAAGTCCATGGCGACCGCGGAGATCGGTCTCAACGAGGCGCTGGAGGCTGAGGGCATCGCCGCCTGGGAGACCGACCTGGCCGAGCTGATCGTGCAGCTGGGGGAGGACCTGCCCTCGCACATCCTGGTGCCGGCGATCCACCGCAACCGCGCCGAGGTGCGCGAGATCTTCCTCCGCCGGATGGGCGCGGTCGGGCGTCCGGCACCCGCCGACCTGACCGACGAGCCGGCGGTCCTCGCAGGCGCCGCCCGCGAGCACCTCCGCGAGAAGTTCCTGCGCGCCAAGGTCGCCGTGTCGGGCGCCAACTTCGTCGTCGCCGACACCGGTACCCTCGTCGTGGTGGAGTCCGAGGGCAACGGCCGGATGTGCCTGACCCTGCCGGAGGTGCTCGTGTCGGTGGTCGGCATCGAGAAGGTCGTGGCCACGTGGTCCGACCTCGACCCGATGCTGCGGCTGCTGCCGCGCTCGTCGACCGGCGAGCGGATGAACCCCTACACCTCGACGTGGTCCGGGGTCACGGCCGGCGACGGCCCGCAGGAGGTGCACGTCGTCCTGCTCGACAACGGCCGCACCCGCGCCCTCGCCGACGACGTCGGCCGCCAGGCGCTGCGCTGCATCCGCTGCTCGGCCTGCCTCAACGTCTGTCCCGTCTACGAGCGCGTCGGCGGCCACGCCTACGGCTCGGTCTACCCCGGGCCGATCGGCGCGATCCTCAACCCCCTGCTCAACGGCGTCTCCGACGAGCAGACCGCGTCCCTGCCCTACGCCTCGTCGCTCTGCGGCGCCTGCTTCGAGGTCTGCCCGGTGCGGATCGACATCCCCTCGGTGCTGGTCGACCAGCGCGCGGCTGTCGTCGACTCCCACCGCGACGACCGGGTGCCCAAGGCCGAGGCGGTGGCCATGAAGGCCGCGGCGTGGACCTTCTCCGACTCGCGCCGACTCGCTTGGGCGGAGAAGGCCTCCGGCCTGGCGGGTCGCGTCATGGGCCGCTTCTCGCGTAGGACGATGCCCGGCGGCCGCGCCGCCGCCGGCCGCCTGCCCGGGCCTGCCGCGGGCTGGACGGGCGCACGTGACCTGCCGGCGCCGCCGGCCGAGTCCTTCCGCGAGTGGTGGGACCGCACAGACGGCGGTCGGGACGGGAGCGCCCGATGAGCGCACGCGACGAGGTCCTCGGCCGGGTGCGTGACGCCCTCGCCGGGGTGTCGCCCGCCGTCGCCGTCCCGGCCGCCCCCCGCGCCCCCGATCGCGGGGACCTGGTCGCGCTGTTCGCCGAACGGGTGGCCGACTACCGCGCGGTGGTCACCCGCTGCGCCTCCGCCGACCTGGCGACGGCGGTGGCCGACGCACTCGCGGGGGCGCGCGCCGTCGTACCCCCCGGACTCGGCCTCGACGTCGCCGGGTCCGTCGTGGACGATGGCCTGACCGCCGCCGAGCTCGACGCCCTCGACGCCGTCGTCACCCGCGCCCGGGTCGGCATCGCCGAGACGGGCACGATCGTGCTCGACCACGCGCCCGACCAGGGCCGCCGAGCGATCAGCCTCGTCCCCGACCTCCACGTCTGCATCGTCGACGCGAGCCAGGTGGTCGCCGACGTGCCCGACGCGATCGCGCTGCTCGACCCCGCGCGGCCGCTGACCTGGATCAGCGGGCCGTCGGCCACGAGCGACATCGAGCTCGACCGCGTCGAAGGCGTCCACGGACCACGGACGCTCCACGTCCTCCTCGTCGGCTGACGACGCCCGTCCCGGGACCCATGCCCCGAAGTCCCGGCACGCCGGGCACATCGGCACTTCGCACGCGGCTCCGCAGCCGATGTGCTGGAGGCAGGTGGAGGTGACGTCATGAACGACATGTCGAAGGCAGAGGCGATGCGGGCCGCGCGCGAGGCGAGGGACCGCGCCGGGTCGTCGCGCCGGTCCTCCGCGGCGGCGATCGAGTCCGCGATGAAGCGCTACCTGAGCGCGGAGCAGTACCACCAGCTCACTGAGGAGGCGCCGGCGGACGACGAGCGGCACGAGCCGATCGACCGCGGCGAGTGACCGACGGCTGCCTGTCGGCCCTGCCTCGGGTCGCTCAGCCGGCGACGGCGTCGCGGCGCCGGTAGCCCCAGAGACCCGCCGCCACGAGGGCCGCGGCGATCCCGACCAGGACGACGACGGGGACGACCTCGAAGTCGTCCGTCGGCACGGCGGCCAGGTGCCAGAACGGCGAGATGGCCTGGACCCAGTCGGGCAGGCCGAGGAGCTGGCCGAGCACGACCTGGAGGGCGACGAGCGCGACGGCGGTCCAGGCGACCCCGGCGCCGCGGGGGAGCAGGCCGAAGAGGGCGACGGCGAGCGCCCCGACGACGAGGGTGCCGGGCAGGTAGGCCAGCTGGCCACCGACCTGGGGGAGGACCTGGTCCCACTCGCCGCTGACGACCGCGTAGCCGACGGCGAGCCCGAGGCCCATGAGCACGGTCAGGCCGGCGGTGGCGACGAGCGCGACGGCGGTGGTGCCGGCCATCCACGACGTCCTGCTGACCGGGGTCGCGAGGACGACCTCGGCGCGGCCCGCCTCCTCCTCGGCGTTCAGGCGCAGCACCGACGCGACGACGAAGCCGCAGGCCACGACGGCCATGAACAGGAAGATGTAGGCCAGGAACGCGTCGACGAGCGCGTCCTCGGCGGCCTGGCCCGACGCACCGACGACGTCGGCCATGTCGGGGTTGGAGGCGATGAGGTCGGGCACGGTCGGGATCACCGCGCCGTAGAGCACGCCCAGCAGGAACAGCCCGACGGCCCACCCGGTCAGCAGTCCGCGCTGCAGCCGGACGGCGAGACCCAGCGGCGTGTGGAGCAGCCGGCTCGCCCGCGGCGGCCCGGGTCGGGTCGCGAGGAGCCCGCCCCCGAAGTCGCGGTGCGCCACCAGGCGCGCGGCCAGGGCCAGGAGGAGAGCGGTGAAGGCGAGGAGGAGCGCAGCGGGCCACCAGCGCTCGTCCCCGAACGCGTCCATGCCCTGCGCCCAGCCGAACGGGGAGAGCCAGACGAGGGCGTTGTCCTGCATCGCGCCGATGCCGCGCACCAGGTAGCCCACGGCCACGGCGGCCCCGGCCAGGCCGAGCGCACCGCGGGCCGAGGTCGAGACCTGGACGGAGACCAGGGTGATGGCGGTGTAGGCCACCCCGAGCAGCGCCAGCCCGACGCCGTACGTCAGGCTCCCGCCGGCGGGCAGGTCGGCCGCCAGCATGGACGTCGTCGTGATGGCGGCGAGGAGCAGCGCGGCCGTGACGCCGTAGACGAGTCCGGCGAGGGTGGCGGCGTGGCGGCCGACGACCGTCGAGCGCAGCAGCTCCGCCCGCCCGGACTCCTCCTCGGCGCGGGTGTGCCGCACCACGAGGAAGACGACCATCAGGCAGACGCCGAGCTGGGCGACCTGCGAGATCTCGTTGGCCACGATCCCGCCGATCGTGTCGAGCCCGGCCTGGCGGCCCGACATCAGGTAGCTCACCGGGCTGGTGCCGACGGTCCGGGCGTAGCCGGCGACCTTCTCCGGGGTGTCGTAGATCGGTGGCACGGCCAGCGCGCTCGCGACGATCGACCCACCGAGGCCGACCAGCCACAGCGGCAGCCGCAGCCGGTCGCGGCGCAGGACCAGGCGCAGCAGGTGGCCGACGCCGGTGACCGGGCTGGCGGCCGGGCTGGTGGCCGGGCCGGTGGTCGAGGTGGCGCTCACGCGGTCACCTCGTCGCCGTACTGGCGCAGGAACAGCTCCTCCAGCGTGGGCGGGTGGGCTGCCAGGGAGCGCACGCCGAGCCCGGACAGCGCGCGGACGGCCTCGTCGAGGTGGTCGGAGTCGACGTCGAAGGTGACGCGGTTGCCGTGGAGCTCGGGCTCGTGGACGCCGGGGACGGTCGCCAGCCCGGTGGCGGGGCGGTCGGTCTCGGCGATGACGGTGGTGCGGGTCAGGTGGCGCAGCTGGGCCAGCGTCCCGGTCTGCACGACCCGGCCGGCGCGGATGATGCTGATCCGATCGGACAGCGCCTCGGCCTCGGCCAGGATGTGCGAGCTCAGGAGGATGGTCGCGCCCTCGTCCTTGAGCTCGAGGACGGCCTCCTGGAACTCGGCCTCCATCAAGGGGTCGAGCCCGGACGTCGGCTCGTCGAGCAGGTAGAGGTCGGCCCGGCTGGCGAGTGCTGCGACCAGGGCGACCTTCTGCCGGTTGCCCTTGGAGTAGGTGCGCGCCTTCTTGGACGGGTCGAGGTCGAAGCGCTCGAGCATCTCCCGGCGTCGCGCCTCGTCGAGTCCCCCGCGCATGCGGGCGAGCACGTCGATGACCTCGCCACCGGTCAGGTTGGGCCAGAGCGAGACGTCTCCCGGCACATAGGCGAGCCGGCGGTGCAGGGTCGGGGCGTCGTGCCACGGGTCGCCGCCCAGCATGGTGACGGTGCCCGAGTCGGTCCGGAGCAGCCCGAGGAGGACCCGGATGGTGGTCGACTTGCCGGCCCCGTTGGGACCGAGGAAGCCGTGCACCTCGCCCTGCTCGACGGTGAGGTCGAGGTGGTCGAGCGCGCGGGTGGTGCCGAAGGTCTTGACGACGTCGTGGAGCTCGATGACAGCCATGGAGCGAGTGTTGCACAAGTTTCACAAACTTGTGAAGGTTATATAGTGCCCGACGTGAGCGACCTCGCGCGTGCCGTCGAACGACTCGGCCAGACCCTGGAGACGATGGGCCTGCCGCGCATGCCCGCCCGCGTCTTCGCGTTCATCCTGGCCGACGACCAGTCCGTCTACACCGCCGCCGACCTGTCCCGCGGCCTCGAGGTCTCACCGGCCGCGATCTCGGGGGCCGTGCGCTACCTCTCCGACACCCACCTGGTCGTCCGGGAGCGCAACCCCGCGGGGCGCGGCGACCTCTTCCGGGTCCGCGACGGCGACATCTGGAGCACCATCCAGGCAGCCAGGCTGCCCCTGCTCGACGTGATCATCGAGTCCGTCCAGGAGGCCATCGACCTGCTGCCCGAGGGCTCGCCCGGCCGCGAGCGGGTCGAGGAGACCCGCGACTACCTGCGGTTCGTCAGGGAGGACTCGCGCGGCCTCGACCAGCGCTGGCACGAGTGGCGTGCCGCTCACCGATGAGGCCACGTCGACGCTCGCTGGTGAGCGCTCGCGCTGGCACAATCCCGCCATGACGGGACGCGCGCATCCGGGGGTCGACGCCTACATCGAGAAGCTGCCCGACTGGCAGCGCGCGATCTGCGAGCGGCTGCGCGAGCTGGTCTGGGAGACGGACCCCGAGATCGAGGAGACGGTCAAGCGGACCGTGCAGCCCTACTTCGTCCTCGACGGCAACGTCTGCGCGCTGCTCGCGACGAAGGACCACGTCAACCTGTTCCTCTACGACCCGACCGTCAGCGACCCGCACGGCGTCATCAACCAGGGCCACGACAACCAGACCGCCAGGGCGATCCAGGTCTACGACGGCGACGAGATCGACCGCGACGCGATCGTCGGCATCCTCACCGAGATCGTCGACCACAACCGGCGAGGCGGGTGGCGGCGGCTGAGCCGGCCCTGACCGTACGGCGCTGTGGCGGGCGCGGCCGGTCCTGGTCGCACCCCAAGAACTGCGGCGGCGCGACGGGTCGAGGCCATCGGAGGGCGCCCTACGGCCGCAGTTCTCCCGCCGGGGTCCGCCCCACGACCTCCCATTCTTCCCGGACGGCTCGGGACTCGCGACCCGTGTCTCCCGCGCGCGAGGCGCTCATCCTGAGTGGCATCGGACGCGGGGAAGGAGCCCGGACATGGACACGTACGACGCCACACCAGCTTCATCGAGGTGGACCCGCGGACGGACCAGGCCGCCCCGCCTGGCCATCGCGGGCCTGGCCCTCGTCGCGCCGCTGCTTCCCGCGGTCTCGTCGAGCGCGGCCGCGGGGACGTGCGAGGGCAGGCCCGCGACGCACCTGGGCACGCCGGGGGACGACGTGATGACGGGCACCGATGGCGACGACGTGATGGTCGGGCTGGGAGGCGACGACAGGATCTCGGGGTTGCTCGGCAACGACGTCATCTGCGGCGACGAGGGGACCGACCGGCTGGAGGGGCTGGCAGGCGACGACCGCCTCCTCGGCGGCTTCGACAGCGATGCCGGCGGCGACGTGATCTGGCCGGGGGTGGGCAACGACTACGTCGACGGCGGCCTCGATCCCCTGACGCGCGACGACTACTCCCTCCCGGCGGACACCGTGCTCTACTCGGACCTCCTCGCCGCCGGCTTCCCGGGCGGGATCAGGGCCGACCTCACTCCCGTGGGAGGGCTCGGCGTGGTCGCGGAGCCGTCCGGCACCGACCAGGTCGTCGTGACCGAGGCCCTGAGCATCGTCGGCACGCGCACCGCGGACGTGCTGATCGGGTCGCCGTACCTCGACGTCCTGATCGGTCGCGGCGGCGCCGACCAGATCGACGGCGCCGGCGGCAACGACACCCTCGTCTCGGACTTCGCGGACACGGACCTCGACCCGGCCGCTGACGCCCCGGACGACATCGACGGTGGCCCCGGCATGGACTGGGTCTTCCTGGGGCAGGCCGGAGGTACGGCGCGCGGCGGGGAGGACACGGACCACCTCGAGGCCCACCCGGAGACCCGACCGGCCGTCCTGCGCGGCGACGACGGGGACGACCAGCTCCTGGCCCAGGCCGGGGAGGGCGTCGACGTCGACGGCGGCGGGGGACACGACGACATCTACGTCCGGCTCACCCCCGCCTCCCGCGGGACGACGGTGGACGGAGGCAGGTCCCGCGACCTCGTCACCCTCGACGTGCGGAAGGCCGGCTTCGGCGAGGGCTCGCCGATCACCGTGGACCTGGGCCGCGGAGTGCTCCGGACCAGGGCACGGGCCGCTCGCGTGCGCGGGCTCGAGGTCCTGTGGATCCAGGGCGAGGACGCACGGTGGCGGGTCCGCGGCACCCAGCGGAACGACGACGTGATCATGCAGGGCGGACGCAGCCTGGAGGCCTCGATGCGCGGGGGCCGCGACTCCGTGGTGGCCACCCGCGGGCGGGACGTCCTCGACCTGGGCGCTGGTCGCGGCGACTTCGCGAACGGCCGTCAGGGGCGGGACACCTGCCTCGGCGCCGAACGGGTCAGGAGCTGCGAGGACGTGGGGTCCGGCCGGTCGGGTCGGGACGCGCGTGATGGACGTACGCCGGCACCGAACGGGTTCGAGCGGCTCGAGAGCGGCCCGCGGGTCGCGCCGCGGCTGCCGATCGAGCTCGCGGAGCTTCGCCGAGCCGGCTGACCGGACCCGTCCCGGCAGCGACGTCCGGGTCAGGAGCGGCCGCCAGTGCTCGTCCGGTCGCGTGGTTCGAGCACGACCACCGCCGTCTCGGTCGGCCGGCGGGCGGCGTAGGCATCGAGGTTCTTGTCGATCTGTGCCCAGCGTGCCCACAGCCGCTCGCGCTCGGGTCCCTGCGCGCGGCGGGCACGGACGGGCCGGACGCCGTCCCTGGTCTGGGCGACGGCGTCGGGGTGGGCCTGGAGGTTCAGCCACCAGGCGGGTTCGGCCGCACCCCACCCGTTCATGGCCATCGTGACGTAGTCGTCGCCGTCCTCGAAGTAGCCGACCAGGACCTGGCGCGGCTGCCGGCTGCGTCGTCCCGTCGTGGTGAGCCAGAGCGCTCCCCAGCCGTCCGGCTTCGGCCGCCACAGCCCGACGCGGCCCTTGGTCAGGCGCACGAGCGCGCGATGGGCGTGCCAGAAGGTGACGACGAACCAGCGCGGCGGAAGCATCGCCTTGCCCCGCCCTGATGCCCGCCGGCCGTGGTCCAGGCTCATGACGTACCTCCCGGGGGCGTGTCCGTGCACTGCCGCGCGGCACTGCTGCGCTCGCCACTCCCGGTCTAGCACCCGCCCCCGGCGATCGCCAGGGTCGATCGTCCTCAGGCTGGCCCCCGGCTGCCCATCGGCGTGCGTAGGGTGTGGCACGTGGCCGACAACGTCCTGTGGATCGTGACGGACGACCAGATGCGTTCGACGCTGAGGTCGATGGACCGCACGTGGAAGCGGCTGGTGCGCAAGGGTGTGCACTTCCGGCAGGGCTACAGCGCGATGCCGTTGTGCGGGCCGGCGCGGGCCTCGATCCTCACGAGTCGCTACCCCCACAACCACGGGTGCGCCACCAACATGACCCATCAGCCCTTCGTGGCTCAGGGCCATGACCGGGACACGGCCGCGACCAGGATGAAGGGGGCCGGCTACAGCACCGGCTACTTCGGGAAGTACATGAACGGGGTCGCCCAGGATCCGACGTACGTCGCCCCCGGCTGGGACCGCTGGGTCACGTTGCTCGACGGCATGATCGACGACCCGCGGGTGAACGTGGACGGTGAGGTCCGGAAGGTCGACTCGCAGCGGAGCTTCGACCGGTTCGCCGGCACGCGGCTGCGCCGCTTCATCCGTCGCCACCAGGACGCCGGGCCGTGGTTCGCGGTGTACTCGCCGACGGCGCCCCACGGCCCGTACACGCCGAGCCCCGAGCACGCCGACGACTTCGACGGGGTCGAGTGGGACCCGCCCTCGCTCAACGAGGCCGACATGAGCGACAAGCCCACGTGGCTGCAGGACCTGCCGCCGCAGGACCGGCGCAAGATGCAGAAGATCTATGAGGGCAAGCTCGAGGAGCTGCAGGACGTCGACGAGCAGGTCGACCGCGTGCTGGACGTCCTGCGGCGGACCGGCCAGCTGAGGAGGACGTGGATCTTCTTCGTCTCCGACAACGGCTACCTGCTGGGCGAGCACCGGCTCCTGAGCAAGAGCCAGCCCTACGAGGAGGCGGCGGGCATCCCGTTCGCCGTCCGCGGGCCCGGTGTCGAGCCGGCAACGAGCGACGCGTTCGTCTCGCAGGTCGACCTGATGCCCACCACCCTCGACATCGCCGACCTCGACCCGGACGCCGGACGCGAGCTCGACGGTCGCTCCATGCTCGGCCCGCTCAGGTCGGGGGACTGGTCCTCCTGGCGGCGGCGCCTGATCATCGAGAACACGAACCTCGACTGGTCGCTGCTGCGGGAGGGGTCCCAGGCCTACATCGAGCACCACGGCACCGGGGAGTGGGAGCTCTACGACCTGGAGCGCGATCCCCACCAGCTCACCAGCCTGCGCGACGTC
Organism: Nocardioides pinisoli; assembly: GCF_024199985.1. GTDB lineage: Bacteria > Actinomycetota > Actinomycetes > Propionibacteriales > Nocardioidaceae > Nocardioides > Nocardioides pinisoli. The sequence continues at coordinate 407,485 of NZ_JANARS010000003.1, read as the reverse complement.
GACGTCTCCGACTGGTCACGGAAGGCCGGCGAGCTCTCCCGGGCGCAGGGCCTCGCCCTGCGCAGGTCCGAGCAGTAGGCAGAGCGCCACGCTCGCTCGACCGGGTGTGGGCGAGCGACCACCACGGGTCCTGTCACTCCGGCGGATGCGTCGTGCGGGCGACACGCACGAGCAGCTCGTGCATCGCGGTCTCGGACTCGTGACTGGGCTCGAGCCTCCCGAGCTCGTCGACCAGGCGGTGCGCGAGGTCGTGCAGCTTGATGTTCTCCCTGTTGGAGATCGCGCGCAGCATCTCGAAGGCGCCGTCGGCGTCGAGCCGGAAGGCCGCCATCAGACCGCCCTTGGCCTGCTCGATGACACCGCGGTGCTCCATCGCGCCGCGCAGCGCCGCCTCGACCGCGGGCTGCACTTCTTCGCGTTGGGTCGCGGTGAGATCCACGGTGTAGCCGTTCACCTCGACCAGCTCACCGTCAGCGTCGGTGAAGCCGCGCCCGGCACTCAGGACGTCGTGCACGCGTCCGTGCGCGTCGACGATGCGGTGGGGATTCGAGAACGGGGTCCCGCGCTCGGCGGCCGTCTGCACGAGTCTCCGGGAGCGCTCGAGGTCCGCCGGGTGCTTGTGTCGCAGGACGAGCTCGGTCGTGGGCACCACCTCGCCCGGCGCGAAGCCGTGGATCACGTACATCTCGTCGGACCAGTACCAGGTGTCATCGGGCAGTGAACGGCTCCAGCTGCCGGTCATCGGCCCGAGGACAGGCACGTCAGGGTGTGGAGCCACCTCGGCGAGCTGGTCAGTTCCGGGGATCGTCTTGGCAGGGCCGAGGCCGGTCATGGCGCCCCCTCTGTCAGGGTCGCGGGACGCCGTCTTCTGGACGCCCGCAGTGCCTGCGTCACGGTACGCGCCTTCCGCACGTTCAGCGAGGGGCAGTCGTGCGGCACGAACGCAGGTCGTTCTGCGTGGTGACAGGCCCCGCGCCCGGTCTCTAGCGTGGGTGACCTCGGCCGACTTCGGGAGGGACATCATGGGACTGATCACGGACGTGCGGGTGCGCCAGCCGGCGAAGGACGACCTGGTCGGGCGGCGGTTCGTCGTCGCTGGGATCGGCAACGGGTTCGAGGGGACGATCGGTGTCCGCGTGCTCGACGGCCGCGGCCGCGTCCTCGCCGAGGACTCCGCGCAGTCGACCGGCGGGATGGCCGCTGTGGGGGAGTTCTCCACGCACGTCACCGTGAGCAGCCCGCCGCGTGACGGCTCGCGGCTCACGGTGCAGGTCTTCGGTGACAACCCCGGCCTGCCCGACGAGGGACCCAGCCCGGGCTTCAACCTGCGGGAGATCGAGGTCATCTCGTTTGCTGACCTGCAGGGCTGGCTGGTCTACCGGGTGGAGCGTGGGGACACGCTCACCTCGATCGTGCGGAAGGTGCGCGACTACACGCGCACGACGGTCGCGCAGGTCGTGGCCGCAAACCCGAAGATCACCGACCCGGACGTGCTCAGCGTCGGCCAGCGGCTGCGGATCCCCGTCAAGGGCTGACGACGACGTCCGTCAGCGGCGCACCTCGCACTGCCGTCGCTGCTCGGCGCTGATGCACCGGTCCCGCCCGGGACCACCGACGACCGCGTCGCGACCCGGACCACCGTCGAGGAGGTCGCTGCGCGAACCGCCCACGAGGATGTCGGGCCCACGGCGCCCGTACGCCGTCACCTGCATGCCGCCGCTCACCGAGAGGCGGTCGCGCCCCGACCCGCCCAGGTAGGCCAGGCTGCCGGGACGCCCCGAGAACCTCGTGTCCTCGATGCCCTCGTAGCGCGCCCGCTTCGCGCCGTCGACCGTCACGCGCTTGCGCGGCACGTCGATGACGTACCTCGAGCCCCGGGGGAACTCCGACTTCGGCGCCCGCAGCGAGACGGTGTCCCGCCGCCCGTCGCCGCCGTCGATCTCGATCGTCCGCCTGCGGATGACGTCTGCGACGATGTCGTCGTTGCCCGGACCGCCGTGGACGCTGGCGCCGAGCCAGGAGACGAGGTAGTCGTCGCCGGCGCCACCGCCGATCGCACTGCCGGGCCCGCGCCCCTGGACCGAGTCCTCCCCACCGTCGCCGTAGAGCCGGTCGCGTCCCTTGTCCGGGGACATGATGTAGTCGTCGCCGCCACGTCCGCGCACGACGTCCTCGCCCGTTCCGGTCTCGAGCTCGTCGTTGCCGCCGAGGGCGTCGATGCGGTCGTCGCCGGCGCCGCCGTCGATGCGGTCCGGACCGTCCGTCCCCGTGAGCACGTCGTCGTACGCCGAGCCCACGATCCCGCCGGAGTAGGCCGGCACCACGATCGTGTCCGTGCCCTCGCCCGTCGCCGTACCGGCCGAGAGGTCCACGCTCACCGGTCCGGGCGCGTCGGCCTAGACGACCCTGTCGTACCGGGCCGGCCGGTCGACCCAGTCGACGTTCGCCGACGCGGGGTCGTCGCCGAGGTCCACGTGGTCGTTCCCGGGACCCGGCACGAGGGTGTCGCCGAAGTAGCCGTCGTCGGGGACGTAGTAGTCGTCGAGGCCGCCGAAGAGCCGGTCGTCCCCCGGGCCGCCGACCAGGGTGTCCCCGTTGCCGAGCCCGCAGATGGTGTCGTTGCCCGCACCGCCGTCGATCCGGTCCTGGGCGTACGTGCCGAGGATGACGTCGTCCCCAGGCGTGCCGGTGGTCGGCGTACCGGGGACGACGACGATCGTGGGCACCTTGCCGTCACAGGTCACCTGGGCCGTCGCGGGACCAGCGAGCAGGCCCATGACACCGAGCGGCGCCAGGGCGATCAACGAGACAGTGATGGGCATGCGTCGCATGGCTCTCCTTCGGGGGGTCGGCTCCGGTTGCGGGCCGCAACACGTGTGACGCAGGGACCCAGCCGGAAGTTGCGGGCCGACCCGGGTTCCGCTTGCAGGCGGCTCGATGCACGTCACCGCTCGAGCGGGATGTGTCGGAGCTCGCGACGCGTCTCGACCGGACGGGGCTCAGGGAGGCTGGCGAACGCCTCCGCCAGCCCGCGGAATCGACGAACCACACCTGCTTCTCCGACGCTGCGGCCAGTACCGCTGTCGGTACGTCAGAAGGCCAAGCTCAAACGTGTCGGCGCCCACCCTCCGCAGTGAAGCTGACGATGACCGACTCGTTCTCCCGGTAGTGGTGGCAGATGCCAGCCCTCTGGAGCTCTTCGAGAGCCTCGACCGGCGGCTCCTCATCGGGCGTGTACCACTCGATCGCAGCGTCCTCGGGGCGGTCCTCGTCGTGAGCGATGCCGACAAGCTGATCGACGATGCTGACTGCCTCGGGGGAGAGCTGGGCGTACGGGTCGGTCGGTCGCATGTCTGTCTCCCTGGTTCGGTACTACGTGGCCGGGCTGTCCGGTCGCTGTCACCGGGGGCGGTGGGTGCCTCTGGAGCTCAGCCTGTCAGTTCCGTGCTGGGATGTCGGTCCGCAGGCCAGCGACGGCGAGCATGCGACCCACGACGCGGCCGATCCGGATGTTGCTAGGACCGCAGGAAGGTGTCCTCGATGAGCACCTCGGGGGTCACGCGTACTCGCGTCCGACCCGAATGTCCCGCAGACCCGTACTCCACCAGGATCTCTGCCATCTCTCCCACGCCCGCGACGTGAGCAAGGTCGCCATCTCGCGCGTCGCAGGGTGCGGGGAACGTCCGTTCATTGGTCCGTGCGCTGATCGGGGCAGATCCGGATGTGCCGACTCTTGGGACGTCATGCCCAGTGGCTGTCCCAACGACCGCCTGCCATGACGTCATGAGAATTCCCGGTCCGAACCGCCAGAACTCATGACGTCCTGCACATCTGCCAGCGTGGGGCGACGGCTCGGGTTGCGGTAGATCGGGGCGAGCCTTGCCGCCCTCAACGCGGCAGTTCCGGATGTTCGGCCTCTCGCTAGCGATCGGAGTGGAGATAGCGAAGGGCCGCGCTGAGGTTCTCATCCGCCGCACTCTCGGCGTCCAGCCGAAGCCAGTCACGCTCTGGACGAACGAGCTGGGTCTGCCAGGTCGCGAGTGTCTCTTCGGCTGTGCCGAACTCCCATACGGTTCCTGGGGCCGGCGCTGTCGCCGACGCCACCTGCGAGGAGATCGGGGAACGTGCGTCGAGACGAGCCAGCACGGTCGTCCAGTCCCGGACCCAGAGCTCGATGAACCCGTAACGCACACCATGCTCGCGAGCGATCTGCTGACCGGATTTCAGCAGCTCTTCATACCTGCACGGCGAGTCCAGCAGCACGTCTCGACCCTGGTGGAGCAAGTCCTGCGCGAGCGCCAAGGTCGCCGCATACGTGGCGGCTCCTGCGTCGGCGACGGGCACACGGGATTCGATGAGCGAGCTCTTTAATACGTCAGTGTCCAGGACGACGAAGTTGCTCGCTGCCGCGATCGACCTGGCGAGCCTCGACTTGCCCGCACCCGGGACTCCAGACAGTTGTACGAGCACAGGTCGAACCTATTCCGCTCATCGGCGTGTGCGGACGCACGGGTCGCGGCAGACCCGGATGGTCGATTCGTGAGGCCGCTACCTGCGGAGCGGTCGGTCGTCGTCACGTGCGAGGTGGCCGTCGGCGGCGACGGTCGACAGGTGGCCGTTGCGCGTCGACCATCTCTCCGGCAGCGCCTCCGACAAGCGCGGTGCAACATGTCGGTCCCGCTCACGGGTCTTCACGGCGGTCCTTTCTCCGGACGCACGACGGGGCGGCATGTGCGGACGTTGGTGCTCCGGACTGGCCTCTACGATGCGTCTCGTGACCAGCCCGGTACAGCGCATCGTGGGGCAAGTCTTCATCCCGGTGCGAGACATGTCCTCGGCCATCGAGTGGTACGCCGACCTGCTCGGCTTCGATCCCGGGACGAGTTCACACGGCGGAACAATCTTCGACGTTCCCACCGACGGGGAGACCAGGCTCGCCTTGGACGCCAACCGTCCCGACTTCGACGTTTCAGGGCCGCCGAGGTTCTTCCTGTGGACGCAAGACATTGCCGCCACCGTGCGACACCTAGAAGGTCTGGGAACCAAGATCACGTCGGATGTCGAGGACATTGGCAGCGTTTTCTTCGTCCAGTTCGAGGATCCGGACGGCAACCCGCTCATGGTCTGTCAACGCCGCTGACGATGGGTTCACCTGCCCGTGACGTCGGCTCGCGAGCGTCCCTTGCCGTGAAGCCAGCGAATCGCCCTGTCATCGGCAGATCCGGAAGTCCGAGCTGCGCCGGCAGGCGGCGGTAAGACGCGGGTTCGATACGCACTCGCAGCGGCATGTGCGTACGTCTCGACTTCAGCGTTACCACACCTCAATCGCATAGGGGGGCGCCGCTGGACCACGAGAACGTGACACGTAGTTTCCGGTAGAAGCGCCATGAGGAACTCAACGTCGAGTTGCGACATCTGATCCCGCGTGGCCTCGGCCACCCGCGAGGCGCCCGGACGGCCCCTAGTGCGGAGCTGTTGGGGTCCGGTCGATGCGGCACCTGCGGCCCGAGTCCCTCGAGACTTTCCCCCGAATTTCCCCCGAGCGCCCCCTATGCGATTGCGGTGTGATTTGGCGCGAGCCCGGCAGGGACGCACGGATTGCGGTGGCGGACGGTCGTCTGGCCTTGGCCAGTGGTACCCAGGTGTCTGGCCAACGTCCAGGTGTGGGTCTTGACTGCTGCACGGGGCCAGAGGAAGGCCCGAGGAGAGGCAGGCGTCATGAGCACGCTCGAACAGCGCAGTCGCTGGCGCCAGCGCGCCACTTGGCTCACGCAACTGGGGTTGGCCGAGGGCGAACCGACGCCGGATGGGATCGCCAAAGAACTTGCCGACGCCGTCTCGGTCCTTCTGGCGGAAGTCCAACAACTCGAGCTCGATCGAAGCGAAGTGGGACGACCACGTCGAGCAGGCCATCGAGCACTACGACCGGGCGGTGGCGAAGCGGCGCTATTCGGCCACCATGTGCTGAACGAGATCGCGCGTGAAGGTGTAGACGTGTACTGCGCTGGAGCGTGACAAGACGTTGCCGGCCGGGTCGCGCACCAGGAGGTGAACTTTCGCCTCCACGTTTCCGTCGGTGCGTTCCTCGACGCTTCGCACCGTCATGATCGGCCGGATGTGAAGCCACTGGCGCTCCCAGTAGTTCCTCACGCTGTCGCGTCCCACCAGTCGGCCACCTTCCCAGCCGTTCGGCCAGACGACCTCGGGGGCCATCGTGGCGACGACAGCATCGAGGTCCCGATCGTTGAAGGCCTGGTACAGGTCGCGGACGCGCTCGGTGCGTTCAAGGGTCATCTGATGTCTCCGTGGTCAAAGATCGTGGTCGGCGCGGTGCACGCGGACGGCACCGTCAACGGGCAACGCGGGTGACCGGCGCTGATCCGGTCGACGTCTTCGGCAATCGCCTCCGCAAGGCTGCGGTCCGACGGTGAAGGGGGGTCGCGGATGCTCTCCACCCTCACCGTCTGACCTGGCCCTGGGTGTGTCAGCGGCCCTCGAGCCGGTGGCGCTGGAGGAGGCGCATCCCGATGAGCGCGAACGGCGCGAAGCCGACCAGCACCGCACCGGCCGCGAGGACCGGCAGTGTCGAGCCCAGGACGATCAGGGCGGCGACGCCGGTGACCAGCAGGGCGATCGTCCACCAGCCCAGCACACCGGCTCGGGCGAGCCCGGCGAGAACCATGATTGTGCCGATCGTCGACAGGGTCTCCGTGCCGTCCCAGAAGGGCAGCAGGGAGGCCGCCTTGACGTGGGCGAACACTGCTTCTGCCTGCGCGGGCTCGAGCACGGAGCCGGCTGCGGAGTTCCACCAGTCCGAGAGGAGCATCCCGGACACGTTGACGAATCCCAGGGCGGTGGCGAGCGAACCGAGCACGACGAGCCGCATGCCACGCGCGCCCCTCACCAGGGACGGCGCTGCCAGGATGCCCAGCCCGATCAGCACGTTCGCGTAGTGCAGGAACAGTGCCGAGATCTGCGTCATCGTCAGGTCTCGGGAGAGTGCCGCGATGTAGTCGGCGTCGGAGAAGCTCTCCTGCGGTGGCGAGGTCAGCATGCCGGCGGAGAACAGCAACGGACCGACCACCAGCGCGACACCTCCCACCAGGCGCAGGGTGCTGGACCCGCGGGTCGGGTGAGCAGCCTCGCGGGCAGCGGTCTGGGTGGGTTCGGTGATGGGGGCAGTGGTCGTCATGTCGGATCCTTCGTGTCTGTCGTCGCCGACCGTCGGCGACATCGAGGACTCTTTCTGCCCGCGCCCTCATCGCGCTTCCATCGCGGAGTACCGACCTCGGTCCTCCACGAGGACGAGGTCAGTGAGGTCGCCCCTCCTTCATGTGGCGGATCCGAACAGGCCCCACCGGCACCTACTCTTCTCGCCATGGACTGGCCGCGCGGGCGTGATCCCCACCTGTTCCCGCTGCTGGCGGCTCCCGTCATGGGAGTGCTGGCCGTGGCCGAGGCGAGTCTCGACGAGACGTTCCGCCCCGATCTGGGTCCGCTGACGCTGGTGGCCCTGTGGATCGCGACGTCGTTCCTGGTCGCCATCCGGTTCCCCGCGACGGGCTGCGTGCTGATGGCGGGCTTCTACCCGGTCGGGGTCGTGGTGGGCGCCCCGGGTCCTGGCGGTGCCGGCCTCATCTCCGTGTTGCTGGCCGTCGGGTGGGCGGGATACGCGGCACCGGCCCGGCGGTCCATGCTGGGCACGACCCTCGCCGTGCTGGTGTTCATCGCCACCGACGCCACGCAGCACGGGCTCAGCTGGGACACGATCTTCTTTCCCGCGGCCTTCTACCCGGGCCGATGGGCGGGCACGCTCGTCCAGAGGGAGCAGACCCGGACCGCCCAGCTCGTCGAGCTGACCGCTGTGCTGGACGCCCAACGCGAGGCCACCGCGCACGCCGCCGTCGTGGAGGAGAGGACCCGCATCGCGCGCGAGGTGCACGACGCCGTCGCGCACTCGGTCAGCGTGATGACCCTCCAGGTCGGCGGCCTGCGCCGCCAGCTGGCCGAGGTGCTCGAGGAGCGCCCGGACGAACGCGACGTCATGCTGGGCATCGAGCGGCTCGGGCGCCAGTCCGTGGAGGAGCTCCGCTCCCTCGTCGGGATCCTCCGCGAGTCGGGCAACGACGAACCGGCGGCAGTCGTACCGTCGCTGCGTCGGGTGCCGGAGCTGGTGGCCGACGTGCGAGCCGCCGGTCTGCCGGTGGAGCTGTCCACCTCCGGCGCGGTCGCCGAACTACCGCGGGCCTTGGACGTGAGCGCCTACCGCATCATCCAGGAAGCCCTCACCAACGTGCTGCGCCACGCGCCACAAGCTCAGACACGGGTGAGAGTTAGCTACGCGCCCGACGTCGTGGAGCTGGCCGTCGAGAACGACCCGCCGCGGCACCCCGCCGGGGCCCCGCACCCCACGGACGCAGTCGGCGGCCACGGGCTGGTCGGGATGCGTGAGCGCGCCGCGATGTTCGGTGGCACGCTCACGACGGCGCCGAGCACGGACGGGGGGTTCACCGTGTGCGCGCGGCTCCCCCTGACCGGGAGGTGGCGATGAGTATCCGGGTGGTCCTTGTCGACGACGAGGCCATGGTGCGCGTCGGGCTGCGCATGGTGCTCAGCGCCGAGACCGACATCGACGTGGTCGGTGAAGCCTCCGACGGTGCCGCCGCCGTGGGCGTCGTCGCCGAGACCCAGCCCGATGTCGTCCTCATGGACATCCGGATGCCTGAGGTCGACGGCATCGAGGGCGCCCGGCGCGTGCTCGCCAGCTCCCCCGACGTCAAGGTCGTCGTGCTCACCACGTTCGACGAGGACGCCTACGTCGAGGCCGCGCTGCGCTCAGGAGTCAGCGGCTTCCTGCTCAAGGTCGCTCCGCCCGAGCGACTCATCGACGCCGTGCGCACCGTTGCCCACGGCGGGGGTCTGCTAGATCCGAGCGTCACGCTGCGCGTCATCGAGACGTTCAGCGCCGCCCCTACCCCTCGGCCCGATAGCGCCTCGCGACTACAACCGCTGACCGAGCGTGAGAAGGACGTCCTCCGCCTCCTGGCCAGGGGGATGTCCAACGCCGAGATCGCGGCCGAGCTCTACCTCGGCGAAACCACCGTCAAGACCCACGTCTCCGGGGTACTGGCGAAGCTCGGCCTGCGTGACCGCGTGCAGGCCGTCGTCGCGGCCTACGAGACAGGGCTGGTTCGACCGGGCGGTAGGTGACCATCCCGCCTCGAGCGGCACCGGCCCGAGCTAGCTTGCGTGTCCGTGCGCTCCCCCGACATCAAGCGGGTGACGAGCGCACCAGTTCCTCTCACTCCTCGGCGGTCGCCATACAGAGAATCACGCCCTCCTCGGAACGACCTGTCATCGGCATGTGCGGATGCTCGGGTCGCGTCAGTTCGGACGTGCGAACCACGGCGCGCAGGCGCAGATGATCGTCAGAGCCGGCCGTACGCGCGGAGGGTGCGCAGGGCGCGGAGGGTCTCGATCCCGCGCCACTCCATGGTGGAGGCGGTTCCCGGTGCGTCCCACGTGACCGGCCAGCCGCCATCTGCTTGCTGGTCGCTGGCCAGGCGATCGAGGTGGCCTGCGATGGTTTCGTCGTCGAACAGCTGCCGCCAGGGGCTGTCCGGCGTGGGTGCTATGTGAAGCGGTGTCAGTCCGTAGCCGGGGTCTGTTGGGTCGGCCCGGTACCACGCGGCTTGGGTCAGCCAATCGCGAACGCCCGAGCCAATGGTTTCTGCACGCCCTCGATCAGGCACATAGGCGAGGAAGACCAGCACTTCGATCAAGGCGTGCGCGTCCTCGTCGAAACCGGATTCGAGTCGCCCCCAGGTCCACTCGGTGGCGTGATCCAGCCAGGGATGGGTCACGCCCAGACGGTGCAGTCGCCCGGCCAGCCCGGCGGTCGGGTTCAACCCGGGAGCGTAGGTCCAGTCCGACCAGTGCTCGGCTCGGGGGTAGCGCTCGATGACCGGGAAGGCCAGGGACACCGCCCCGTCGGGACTGGCGACCGTGGCCAGCCAGTCACACGCGTCACGGACGAGCTCATCGTGGACGGCGGTGCCCGTTTCGTCCGCTGTACCGCCCTGACTGACCTCGAGGAGGACGTCGAGAGCACGCTCGACGTCGATTGGGAGACTTGCCGGGCACCGCTTGTCGGGTTCGAGGCCGTGACCGAATCCTCCGTCGGGATTGCGGTAGGCGCGGACGGCGTCGACCACCCCGGCGGGGCTGTCGCCGTCGAACAGCGCTGCGGCGAGGCGGCGTTCGATGAGCCGTCCCTCACGATCAAGGAACCCTCGAGCCGCACCAACGAGTTCTTCCGTCACGGGCGGCAGTCTGGCAGGAGCATCGGGCACGTTCTGTCGCTCGAAGCTGCGTGGCGCGGCACCCTCGCCACTCACATCGGCAGATCCGCGCACTATGAGCGGGCATAGTTCGGGCGTGCGGCCTAGGTGCAGCAATAGCCTCCGGCCATGGGGGACGAGACCACCACCGAACCGCTTGACGACGTAGCTGAGGCCGACTGGTTGGTGTCGGCCCTCCCCGACTTCCACGGCCGGGTCATCGACCTAGTCACGGACACGTTCCCCGCGTACGCACGGATCTTCCATCGCCCCGACCAAGGCCTCCCCAGTGGCGACCGCCCAAGCTCGTGGGCCGAGATGGCCAAGGACCGCGGCACCGTGTTCCACCCCGCTGCGCAGTTCACCGACCTGGGCCGTGAGGCCTATCAACCGGAAACCGAACGGATCCCGGGTCCGCGACTCGGGACACTCGATCGGATCACGCTGCCTCTGCTCATCGAGCGTCTGAACGCCCACACCGCCACCCCCGAGGCGTGCTGGTCCGCCCTGTGGGTCGGCTACGGAAAATCTCCGGACCGATGGCGCGCCAAGCCCAGCTTCCGGCTGCCCGGTCGCGAGTACTGGCTCTTATCGGGCGCGTTGAAGGACCTGATCGCGCTGTCGTCCGAGTTTGAGACCGCCGGACTCACCGACGACTGGCGCAGGATGACTCGCAAAATGGGCATCATCCACTCACCCACGATCTGGTGGCCCCAAGACAGGTCTTGGCTGGTCCACTCGGAGATCGACTACGACTCCACGATCGTGGGCGGCACGCCTGCCCTGGTCCACGAGCTTGTGGCGGACCCTGCGATCGAGGCTTTGCAGGTGGACGGGGACATGTCGCTGTATGCAAACGGCGACAGGATCAACGGCTCGTACCCGAGCGGCTGGCTGCAGAACGACTGAGCTGGCGGTCCGCCACTGAGGTTAGAAGTCGTGCGGACATCGGCATGAGCGGTCGTCCGGGTCGCGGCAGATCTGGACGTTCGCGGGGCTCGACGGATGTTGTCGTGGTCCATGCTGTTGCTCGTGACCGACCTCATCCTCATCGGCTATTGGCAGAGCGAGCAGAAGCCCCTACTGCCCGACCCCCACAGGTTTGTGGACCAGTCGTGGGATCGGGACGAGCGCGACCTAGTCACTGACTATCTCCGCGGCGGCCTCCCGGTCGTGCACATGATGGGCCATTCCCAGTGCCGCATGTGCTCGTCGCAGGACTGAACTCACGGACGGGACCTACTTGTGGCCAGAGGGCCTGGCGCACTACGTCGCCGACCACGGGGTCAGGCTGCCGGACGAGTTCGTCCAGCATGCGATTGGCCGATTCGTAGATCTAGAGGAGGCGGCGGCGAGACCCAGCAATCGCGGGGTCGACGCCTGGCTCGCGATGGTCGGGTAACAGCCGTTCATCGGCCGATCCGGGCGCGCATCGCGGCAGATCCGGGCGAGCGTAGCCGCCCTCAACGCGGCAGATCCGGGCGAGCGACGACAACTAATCATGAGGTCGGCGCGTCTTAGCAAGGACCGTCGCATGCGACGTACCGTCAGCGACACGCTGCCCACCATCATCGGGGGATCGCGCTCACCCAGGGGTAACCGTGCTTCAACGTTCGACCACGCTTGTTGTCACCGCGCTTGTTACGGGGGCGCTGAGCGCACCGTCTTCGGCGGCTTCGGACACTGCCCAGACCTGCCAGGGCCGCCCGGCCACGATCGTCGGCACTGGCCCGGATATTCAGGGCACGCCGGGTGATGACGTCATCGTCACCGGCACATCCCAGCGCACCTACGCTGTCGCTGGGAACGATCTGGTGTGCGTGAGCCCGACCGCCTTGCGCGTGTACGCGGGCGACGGCGATGACGTGGTGGACGCGTCCGAGGCTGGGACACAGATGAGTGCCTATCTAGGTGCTGGTCTCGACCGCTACCTCGGGGGACCTGGCAACAACGGTCCCGTCTCAGCCGCGCTCAATCAAAACGTGGTGTACGCGGACGGCACGGATGACACCGTGACAGACGCCGACTGGGCGATCCTGACGGTCACCGCGCCTGCGACCGGGACACCTGGCACCTACACCGGTGGCGGGATCGCCGTCTGGTCGGCCGACCAGTACGTGGAGATCGACCTGGACACCAACATGGTGACGGTCGGCGGGGTCCATGCGGTCAACCTGTCTGGCATCGACGGCGCGAGCGTAGTCGCGCCGCGCGCGGTGTTGCGAGGCAACGCCGAGGACAACCTCCTATTCGGTTTGGGATGCGATGTGCTGTTCGTCGGGAAAGGCGGAAACGACCGCCTCAGCGGTGGAGATGGGAACGAGGACGGCCCTGAGGCCCAGATCAAATCGGAGTGCGTGGGCATGAAAGCCACGATGCGTGGTGGATCCGGCGACGACAGCATTAGGGGGTGGCTGGGCCGCAACCGGCTGGTCGGGAACGCAGGCAATGACGAACTCCAAGGTCGCGCCCGATCAGACGTGCTTCTCGGTGGCAGCGGCCGCGACGACCTCAGGGGCGGCGACGGGTCGGACGTGCTCCGCGGAGGCGGCGGTCGCGACACCGCCGACGGGGAGAATGGCCGCCAGGACCGCTGCGATGCCGAACGCGAGCGTCGCTGCGAACGCTGAAACCACCTAGGTCTGACGATCGCCATGGGCGCTCATCGCACGAGCGGACGCGCGGATCGCGGCATGTGCGGTCAATCGCTCGCTCCACCGTCCAGGAGCTGCTCGCGTACTCGTCCGGACCCGCTGGGATGCCCAGCTCGTCACGTGACCGCAAGGTGACGGCCTCGTCGAACCAGGCCTTCTCGACGAAGGTCGCGTGCTTGACCAGTCCGAGCAAGGTGGTCTTCGAGGGCACCAGGGATCGGCGTGCCTGCTGCTCGGTGAGCCCATCCAGGCAGGCATTCAGCGCCTCACGGTGCTGGTCGAGGAACGTCTCGAGCGATCAGGACGCGCTGCAGGTGAGGGCCATGCGCGTCCAGAGCGTGCAGGATGTCTGCTCGTGCCCCACGACTCCATGCCGACGCTCGAGTCCCGACTCCGCCAGATGGCTCCGCAGGAACAACGTCGGACGGCGACCGAGCTCGCGTCCGTCGTACTTCCCCTCGCTGAACTCGGTTCGCTCGAACTGCCACCTGGAGGACTTGGTCCTGTCGCCGACGCGATCAAGGCGCAGACCAGCATCACGTCAGTTGACGAGGCGCGTCACGCTCTGCTCTCCATGCCGGAGATGAGCCGTGACGAGGAGCCCGAGGGGTACCTGGACTGGTTCGCGTTCGGGGCACTCGTCGCCTGGGTCTACGCAGCCGATGCGAACACGACCCCAGCCTCCGATGGGGTCGTCCACACCTTCGACCGCGTGTCCGAGCTCCTGGACGAGATCGACAACGACCTCGGCGACACCCAGTTGCTGAACCGGCTGCTGCTCGTGATGAACGGCCTGGGCGGGACGTCCGAGTCGTGGGCCACGCTTTCCCAGGGCGTACGGGAGGCCGTCGAACGGCTTCGCTCTCGCTAGCTAGAGAGTCGCCCGCCCGACGGCCTGACGATGCGCTCAGCTCCGGCGCGCTCTGTTCATACGCGTGGTGGCGGGTGCGGTGCGTGGATCCTCGGGCCACGAGTGCTTGGGATAGCGCCCGCGCAGATCGGCACGCACGCCCGGGTAGCCGTTGTCCCAGAAGGACTGAAGGTCTGCAGTGACGGCGGCCGGGCGTCGGGCGGGGGAGAGCAGGTGCAGCAGGAGCGGGACCCTGCCGCCGGCCAGGACCGGTGCCGCGGCCCAGCCGAAGACCTCCTGCAGTCGCACGGCGAGCACCGGCTGGTCCTGGGAGTAGTCGATCCGCACGCTCGATCCGCTGGGGACCTCGACGCGCTCGGGTGCCAGGTCGTCGAGCCTGCCCGCCTGCTGCCACGGCACCATCGCTCGCAGGGCGGCGGTCACGTCGATCCGACGAAGGTCCTGCGCCGAGCGGACCCGCGCCAGCTGCGGCCCGAGCCAGGAGTCGAGGTTCTGCGTCAGGGCCGCATCGCTCACGTCGGGCCACGGGTCACCGAGCGCGCGGTGCAGGAAGTCCAGGCGGGCGCGCAACGTCGTGGCCGCCTCCGTCCAGGCGAGGAGGGCGATCCCCTCGCGCCCGAGTGCCTCCTGGATCGCGTCGCTCACGGCCTGCGCGGGTGGATCGCTGAGCGGGGTCGAGGTCAGCTCGATCGCGCCCAGCAACGTCCGTCGGCGTGCCAGCACCCGCCCACCGGTCCACGTGACCTCGTCCACCTCGGTCCACAGCGATGCGGCTGCCTCGACCGCGAGGTCCTCGGTGAGCGGGGCCGCCGCGCGGATCCGGGCCTCGGGTTGCCCGGGCCGTCGCTGTGCGTCCCCGACCGCGAGCCACTCCAGTCCGGCCAGCGGCCCCGGGTCGCGCGGGTCGAGCGCCGCGCCCGTCCCGGACGCCATCAGGTAGCTCGACGTGCCGGAGCGCTTGCGTGCGATCCGGTCCGGGTGCGCCAGGGCCACCACCAGGCCCACCGCCACGTCGTCGGTGAGTGCTCGGGCGTGGCCCGACGTCCCTGTCCGGTCGCCGGTGGTGCCCTGCTTCGCCACGACCTCCCCGAGCCGGGCGACCTGGTGGCGCCAGGACCCTGCCCGCCGGTCGGCGCGCAGTGACCGGAGCGCAGCGACCAGGTCCCCGCCGGGCGCGCGGACGTCCTCGCTCAGCATGGCGACCACCTCCGAGGCCCGCTCGGCCCCGACGAGACCGGCCCCGTCGATGAGCGCACGCGCCAGCCTGGGATCGGCCGGCACACTCGCGATCACCCGGCCCCGCGACGTGGCTCTCCCGTCCTCAGTCATCGCACCCAGCCCCACCAACACCTCCCTGGCCGCCGCCAGTGCGTGCGCCGGTGGCTGGTCGAGCAGCGCCATGTCGTGGACGTCGCGGCTGCCCCAGCACGCCACCTCCAGGGCGAAGGCCGTCAGGTCCGCGGTCGCGATCTCGGGCTCCGGGTGGGCGGCCAGGTGCGCGTGCTCCGCCTCGGACCAGCAACGCAGCACCGCACCCGGCCCCAACCGCCCGGCCCGTCCCGCCCGCTGCTCGGCCGCGGCCCGGCTCACCGCGACGGTCACCAGGGAGGCCAGTCCACGACGGTGATCGGTGCGCGGCTCGCGCGAGAACCCGGCGTCCACCACGACCCGTACGCCGGGCACCGTCAGCGACGACTCGGCGACCGCGGTCGAGACGATCACGCGTCGGCGCGGGCCTTCGCTGAGCGCACGGTCCTGCGCGGCGCCGGAGAGACGCCCGTGCAGGGCGTGCACGGCGGCGTCCACGCCGGCCAGGCGGCGTACGGTCGCGTCGACCTCCGCGACACCCGGGACGAAGACCAGGACGTCCCCGTCGTGCTCGACCAGGGCACGGCGCACGGTCGCTGCGACGTGGTCGTGGAACGCCGGGGTGATCCCCCGGTCGTCGGTGCGGCGCACCCCCGCAGGCGGTGGGCACCAGAATGCGCGGACCGGGTGCAGGGCACCCGGGACGCTGATCACGGGAGCGACCGAGCCTTCGTCGAGGCCATCGGGATCGTCACCCCGGCCGAGCAGGGCGGCCGTCCGCTCGGCCTCGACGGTCGCCGACATCGCCACCAGGGACAGGTCGTCACGCAGGTTGGCCCGGACGTCGATGAGCAGCGCCAGGGTCAGGTCGGCGTCGAGGTGGCGCTCGTGCACCTCGTCGAGCACGACGGCGCCGACACCCGCCAGCTCGGGGTCGTGCTGGATGCGCCGGAGCAGCAGTCCGGTCGTGACGATCTCGACACGGGTACGCCGACTGCTGCGTCGGTCTCCGCGTACGGCGTATCCGACCGTCTCGCCTACCGGCTCGCCCAGCAGGTGCGCCAGCCGGCGGGCAGCGGCGCGGGCGGCGATGCGGCTGGGCTGCGTGACCACGACCCGTCCGGCGACGACCCCGGCGACCGCCGGCGGGACCAAGGTCGTCTTGCCGGTGCCCGGCGGTGCGTGGACCACCGCCAGTCCGCGCGTGCGGAGCGCCTCGACGAGAGGGGCCAGGCCCGCGGTGACCGGGAGGTCGGGCGGCGCAGCGAGCAGGTCGCGCAGCGGGTCGGGCACTCGTGCAGTGTGCCCTAGCGTGTGTGACCTCGGCCGACTTCGGGAGGGACATCATGGGACTGATCACGGACGTGCGGGTGCGCCAGCCGGCGAAGGACGACCTGGTCGGGCGGCGGTTCGTCGTCGCTGGGATCGGCAACGGTTTCGAGGGGACGATCGGTGTCCGCGTGCTCGACGGGCGCGGCCGCGTCCTCGCCGAGGACTCCGCGCAGTCGACCGGCGGGATGGCTGCGGTGGGGGAGTTCTCCACGCACGTCACCGTGAGCAGCCCGCCACGTGACGGCTCGCGGCTCACGGTGCAGGTCTTCGGTGACAACCCCGGCCTGCCGGACGAGGGACCCAGCCCGGGCTTCAACCTCCGGGAGGTCGAGGTCATCTCGTTTGCCGACCTGCAGGGCTGGCTGGTCTACCGGGTGGACCCGGTCAAGGGCTGACTGCCAGGTCCAGATCTCCTGAGCAGGGGAGTGCCGAACTGAGGCGGCCCGCCCCGATTCGGCCCCGTCGCACGCGTCCGCTCGCGAGGAGGATCCTGGTCGATGAGGCCGACGAACGCTCGAGGGCGAGGCACTACTCACTCCCCGGAGGTCGTCATGGACGTCCTGATCTTCGTACTGGTGGCACTGCTCGCGCTTGTTGTCGTGGCCCTATCGGCCGGCTTCCGGGTCGTCAAGCAGATCGAACGCGGTGTGGTCTTCCGGCTGGGACGCGCCCAGCAGGAGGTGCGGCGGCCTGGCCCGATCATGCTGATCCCGTTCGCGGACCGGATGAAGCGGGTCAACATGCAAGTCGTGACCATGCCGGTCCCGGCGCAGGACGGCATCACCCGCGACAACGTGACGGTGCGCGTGGACGCGGTCGTCTACTTCCGGGTCATCGACCCGGTGCGGGCGGTCGTGGAGGTGCAGGACTACAACTATGCGATCTCGCAGGTGGCGCAGACCTCGCTGCGGTCCATCATCGGCAAGAGCGAGCTCGATGACCTGTTGTCAGATCGCGAGCGCCTCAACCAGGGCCTCGAGGTGATGCTCGACAGTCCGGCCGTGCCGTGGGGGATCGAGATCGACCGCGTGGAGATCAAGGATGTCGCGCTGCCCGAGGCCATGAAGCGCTCGATGTCGCGTCAGGCGGAGGCCGAGCGGGAGCGCCGGTCCCGGGTCATCACGGCCGACGGTGAGTACCAGGCGTCCAAGAAGCTCTCGCAGGCGGCGGCCGCGATGACGGCGACGCCGGGTGCCCTGCAGCTTCGTTTGATGCAGACGATGGTCGAGGTGGCGGCCGAGAGGAACTCGACTCTGGTGCTGCCGTTCCCGGTGGAGCTGTTGCGCTACTTCGAGGCGGCCGCCCACGCCGCCGACCCGGCCGTGCCGCGCGCTGGCATCCCGGATCGGGAACCCGCTCCGGAGGCTGCAGCTCCGGAGCCGGCATCTGACGTGGAGAGAGCGATCCTGGACCCGGCGCCCGACCCGGGGCGTCTTCCGCTCGACTGACAGGTCGTGTCCTGCACGGAGTGAGCGGACTCCGGCTCGATCTGCGCCACCACCAGCCGGCCGTCATCCGTACCTCGGCTGTGAGGACTTCGTGCGCTCCGACAGCCCCTCCTTGGAGACGTCGGCAACTAGGAGATGCCTGGGCACTGGCTCTCTTGTTTCCCCGCGGTGGGTGTGGTTGCGTGGCAAGACCGTCCCCGCCGTCCGGCGAGGTGCCACAACGAGGTGGGATCGATGGAGTCGACGTACGACTACGTGATCGTGGGAGCTGGATCGGCGGGCGCCGTGGTCGCCGCCCGGCTGAGCGAGGACCCGGATGTCCGGGTGTGCCTGCTCGAGGCCGGCGGGCCGCCGCCGCCCTCGGAGCTGGTGCCCGCCGCGGTGGCCAGCCTGCAGAACGACCCCGCGACCGACTGGATGTACAACGGCGACCCTGGTGGGGTCGGCAAGGGCCTGATCGGCGGCCAGATGATGGTGCCCCGGGGAAAGATGCTCGGCGGCTCCTCCGGCCTGAACTACATGGCGTACGTCCGGGGGCACCCGGGCGACTTCGACGCGTGGGCCGCCGGGGGCGCGGACGGCTGGTCCTACGAGGACGTCCTGCCCTACTTCCGCAAGGCCGAGGGGTTCGTGGACAGCCCCGAGCTCCACGCCGACCCCGACGTGCACGGGCACGACGGCCCGGTGGGCGTGTCGGTGCGCCAGCCGATCCTGCGTGCCTCGAACCAGTTCGTGGAGGCCGCGGGCGCCGCGGGGATGAAGCAGGGTGACTACAACGGTCGCGACCGCCTCAGCCCTGAAGGGGTGGCCTCGCTCTTCCAGACCACGACGAAGGACGGCAGGCGGACCTCGACCTTCCACGCCTACCTCGAACCGGCCATGGACCGGGGGAACCTCACGGTCGTCACCGGCGCGCTCGTCGAGCGCGTCCTGCTCGAGACGGACGGGGACGAGGTGCGTGCGACGGGGGTGGCTTACCGCACGGAGGACGGCACGTCGGAGGAGGTGGCCGCGAGCACCGAGGTGGTGGTCTGCGCGGGCGCCATCGGGTCACCGCACCTGCTGCTCCTCTCGGGGATCGGGGCACGCGACGAGCTCACCGCCGTCGGGGTGGACTGCGTCGTCGACCTCCCGGACGTCGGGCGTCACCTCAAGGACCACCTGCACACTCCCCTGATGTTCGCCGCCGACGGGATCGGCGAGACGATGACCGAGGTGGCGATGTCCCTCGGGCCGGACGCGTTGCGGGCTCCCGCTGGTCCGCTGCCGGCAGACCCCGCGGACGACGCGGACCTGCCCGAACCCCTCGCCGCTGCCAAGGCCGAGGCGGAGCGCCGCATCGCCGAGTGGTTCACCACCGGTCGCGGCCTCGCCTCGTCCTCTCTCTACGACGCTGTCGCGTTCTTCTCGACCGGGCTGGGCGACGAGCACACCCACGACGCGCAGATCGGATTCCTCGCAACGGGCTACACACCGCCGATCTGGGAAAACGTCTTCCGACTCCCGGCGTCCGCGTTCTTCGAGGACCCGGAGTCCTTCCTGGACCCGACGCGCGGCCAGGTGGTCGTCCTGCCCAATCCCGTCCAGCCCCACTCCGAGGGCTCCGTCACGCTCGCCAGCGCAGACCCCGCGGTCCCACCGCGCATCGAGCTCAACTACTTCGACGACCCGCACGACGTCACGGTCATGGTCGCCGTGATGCGCAGGGCCCTCGAGGTCGCGAAGGCTTGGCCCGGCGGCGGCCTGGGTGAGCCGGTCATCCCGCCGCACCTTGCGCAGGCACACGGCCACCTCGCCGGCGCCGAACCGAGCGACGCGCTGCTGGAGGACCTGGCCCGCCACTACGCGCTGACCGTCTACCACGAGACGTCGACCTGTCGGATCGGCGACGTGGTCGACCCGCGCCTGCGGGTCCACGGCATCGAGGCCCTGCGCGTGGCAGATGCGAGTGTCATGCCGAACGTCGTCAGCGGCAACACCAACGCTGCGGCCATCATGATCGGCGAGAAGGCAGCCGAGCTAATCGCCACGGACAACGGCGTTCACCTCCACGAGGTGGTCGGCTGAGGCCTGGGCGGCTACTTGAAGCGTGCGGTGTACGTCGTGGCGGTGGCCGGGGCGACGATCGTGTGGGTCTGCGCACCGCCGTCGGACCAGGACGTGAAGGTGTACCGCTTGTTGCCCTTCACCTGCGGTGACACCGCAGTCACCGTGTTGCTCGAGCCCACGACCACGTTGCGCGTGAAGGTGGCCTTCGCCGAGGAGCTGCCCACGGTGAGGGTCATGCCACCCGGCACGCTCGCGAACGTCAGCGCGACCATCCGCGGGTCGAGGCGGCGTACGACGGTGGTGCTCAGACCGCCCGAGTCGGTGGCGGTCAGCTTGAGGTCGAGGTAGACGGGCGCCTCGTGGTCGGGTGCGACGAAGGACCCGCTCGAGGCCCCGACCCAGCTCTGCATCGGGTGGGAGTGGCAGTTGCTGGGGCAGTGCTGGATGACGACGTCCCACGTGAGCGCCGAGGCCGGGAGCGCGCCTTCCTGGGCGTCGGTCGCACCGCCCGAGAACGTGATCGTGTCCCCGACCTTCCACAACGTCCCTGCCGCCGGGGTGTTGATCACCGGGACCGGCGCGGTGTTGCCGACGCTGATCACCACGGCGTCGGTCGCGGTCGCCCCTGCGGGGTCGGTCACCCGAAGCGTGGCGGTGTAGGTGCCGCTGCTGGTGTAGGTCCACGACGGCTGTGTGGCCGTCGAGTCGTCGAAGGCCCCGTCGCCGTCGAGGTCCCAGGCGAAGGCCAGAGCGTCACCGGGGTCCGGGTCGCTGGAGGCCGAGCCGTCGAAGGACACGGTGAGCGGCGCCGACCCGGTCGTCGGCGTGGCGGTGGCGTGAGCCACGGGTGGGCGGTTGGCGCTGGCGTAGGCGATCCGTCGGATGGTGCCGCCGTCGAAGTCGACGTAGAACAGCTCGCCCGTGGGGCCGACCTGCAGGTTGACCGGGTTGGCCGCGCCCGCCACGAAGGTCTTCACGAGGCCTGGCGCCGGGAGACCGTCGGCCCCCTTCGGCATCACCCAGATGCAGTCGCGCGAGTAGTCGGCGAAGAAGAGGGCGTCGTCGTACTCCGCCGGGTAGGGACCTTGACCGGCTCCGAAGGCGAACTGTGTGCCGGCGATCGAGGAGCTCCCCGTGGGGCACGACTCGTTGGGCACCACGCGAGCGGTGTGGTGGTAGGCGAAGTGCGGCGAGGTCACCGCGCCCGGCGAGGCGTAGAGGGACTCGCAGATGTCGAGGTTCGCGCTGTCGTAGCCGGCCTGCCGGTTCACGCCCTCGTAGCAGGGCCATCCGAGGTTGGGCACCTGGGTGGCGGGCGGGACGACCCGGTTGATCTCCTCCCAGTCGTTCCACCCGACGTCGCCGACCCACAGCTCGTCGGTGCCGGGCCGTTCGGTGAAGCGGAACGGGTTGCGCAGGCCGTGGGCGACGATGCGCCGGGCGTTGGGGTCCGACGACGCCGCGAGCGGGTTGGTCGGCAGGCCGGCTCCGGTGGCGGGGTCGACCCGGATCACCGAGCCGTCCAGGCTGACGGGGTCGCCACTCGTACGCAGGTCCTGGCTGCGCAGGGCCCCGCCCTCGGCGGTCGGTGGCGTGAGGGTCGCCCCGGCGCCGCCCGGCGGGTCCCCGCACGGGTTCACCGGGTCGCCGTCCTGGCCCCAGTCGGCGAAGTTGAAGCTCGCGCCGTCACCGGCGCTGGCGTACAACGCACCCGAGCGCCCGAACTCGACCGTGCCGACCGAGTGGCTGGGGTACTGCTGGCACCAGTCCTCGACCAGCACCTGCTCGGGACCGGTCATCGAGTTGCCGCTCGCCGTCAACCGCGACAGTCGGCCGCTGACCACGCACCCGTCGGCGGTCGCCCCCGGCGGGCTCGGGCACGGGTCGGAGTAGACGCCCGGGGTGCCCCACCGGGGTGCCGGCGCGGTCGACCCGAGCACGTGGTCGTAGGTGTAGAGCACGTAGACGTAGGGGTCGGCCGGGAAGTTCGGGTCCAGCGCCATCCCGAGGAGCCCGCGGTCCCAGAAGTTGTGCACGTTGGCGTTGAGGTCGGCGAAGACGTCGGGCGTGGTGTCGGCGAGCGAGTCGAACACCTTGATCACGCCGCGCTTCTCTGCGACGAAGACCCGCCCGTCCGGCGCGAACCTCACCACGGTCGGGTTGGTGAGCCCGCTGAATACCACCGACTCGGTGAAGCCCGCCGGCACCGGCGCTCCCTGGGCCTGGGACGTCAGCGTCACCAGCCCGAGGCTGCCGGCCAGCACGGCCAGCACGGCGAGCACAGAGCCCAGCGCCAGCCTGCCCCTTGCCCGTCGCAGACGCGGCGCCCATCGTCGTACGCGACCCCGAGCGTCCTCATCACCCGCAAACCCGCCCATGGTGAGACCTCGCCTCCGGTCCTCGACGGCCGCGACGCCGCCTTCTTCGAGGATGAGCAGCGAGGTGCGCCCGCGTCATCACCAAGAGTGGTGAGCGCCCGTGGCTCCTGGCCCGGGCGGTGGGTGGGTCTTGTGCCCCGTGGGACCGGCGCATGTCCGCGATCGCCGGACAAGGTCAGACGTCCTCGCCTACCGTCATGGCCATCGTGTCTCCATCGGGGCGACGCTCAACGGGGAGTCACATCGTGCACGCCACCAAGAAGTTCGCCGCAGTCGCTGCCACCACCTTGGCCGCCGCCACCCTGACGCTGGCCGGCCCGGCATCGGCCCACACCACCGGCCATCACGACAACTGCACCAACCTCAACAAGAAGTGGCCCCACGGCGTCGGCCTGGCCAAGGCCCGGGACCGCACCAGCGGTACGCCGGTCACCAACTTCTACCGCAACACCGCGGCCTACCGTGAGGCAGACGCTCACAACGGCACCCTTGACGCGGACAACGACGGCATTGCCTGCGAGAAGCGCTGACAGGAGCGGCTCCGTCGAGTGAGGACCGAGACGGCTCTCCGCTGAGCCGATCCGGACGCTCGTGCGGTTGATGGTCCACCGCAGCCGGTCGAGGAGAGTCTTGAAGCTCAGGCACGTTGCTGTGGGCGCCTTCCTCCTCGTCCTGGTCGGTCAGTGCAGCGATGCCTCCGACGTGGTGCCCGGCGTCCGAGACGCGACTCAACGGACTGACGCCGGCCGCTCGAGTGCATCACCCGAGACGTCTGCGGCGAGGGGTCGTCGCAAGCACGACACTTCCCATGAGTCGTCCCCACGCTCGCCCTCCCGGTCCTCGTCGGCTGAACATCAAGCTGACAAGGCGACCGCGGTGATGGCGCTCAACCTCTTGGCCGTCAAGGGGCGTGCGCCGATGTCGGGGTATGACCGGGACCGGTTCGGTCCGGCATGGCTCGACGCGGACCGGAACGGGTGCGACACCAGGAACGACATCCTTGCCCAGTACCTGCGTCCGGTGAGCTTGGAGAGCAACGGCTGTGTCGTGACCGCCGGCTCGTACGCGGATCCCTACACCGGGTCCAGGATCGACTACTGGGAGGGTCATGGGGCCCTCATCGACATCGACCACGTCGTCTCCTTGGGCAACGCGTGGGCCACTGGGGCCTCTGGCTGGCACATCAAGAAGCGCGCAGCCTTCGCGAACGACCCGCTCAACCTCCTCCCGACCGACGCTGGCGCCAACCGTCAGAAGGGGGATGGTGACGCCGCCACCTGGCTGCCCGCCAACAGCTCCTACCGCTGTGAGTACGTCTCACGTCAGGTCGCGGTGAAGGGCAAGTACGACCTGTGGATCACCCCGCCGGAGAAGGCAGCAATCCAGCGAGTCCTGGCCTCGTGCGACGGACAGGTCCTGCCAGCCGACACCTGGGGCGCCTCGACAGAGGTGGATCACAACATCTCCGACTCCTCGGACGCTGACGAGCTTCCTGCAGCCGACTCATCCGTAGTCGCGACGACGAGTCCGTCCGCAGGCGATGGAACAGTGCACTTCGACAACTGCGCCGCGGCGCACATGGCCGGTGCAGCCCCGGTCCGCGCCGGGGATCCGGGGTACGGCCCACACCTGGACGGGAACGGGGATGGAACCGCCTGCGAGTGACGGCAAGCGGCGGAAGGACGCTGTCAGATCCGCAATCGTTCCAAACGGATCTAAAGTCGTGACGTGACCGAGCTCCCCGTCCTCGACGCGACTGACCAGCGCATCCTCGGCAGCCTGCTGGAGAAGCAGACGACCGTGCCCGCCACCTATCCCCTCTCCGCGAACGCGCTGGTGTCGGCGTGCAACCAGAGGAGCAGCCGCGACCCCGTCACCGACCTCGACCAGCAGACCGTCGAGCGGACCGCGAAGTCGCTCAAGGAGCGCGGGCTGCTGCGGATCGTGTGGTCCGACACGGGGCGCCGGACACTGAAGTACCACCAGATCCTCGACGAGCACCTTGCCCTCGAGCCCGACGAGCGGGCGCTGCTCACGGTCCTGCTGCTCCGCGGCGCGCAGGCGCCGGGGGAGCTGCGCACCCGCACCGAGAGGTTGCACGGGTTCGCCGACCGGGGCCAGGTCGAGGATTGCCTGCGCCGGATGGCAAGCCGCCCGCAGCCACTGGTACGCGAGCTCGAGCGCCGGCCGGGCCAGCAGGATCCGCGCTGGATCCACCTCCTGGGAGCCGCGCCGGAGCAGACCTCAGCCGAAGCCAGCCCAGCTGGGAGTGCCGATGCGTCGCGCATCCGCGTCACACAGATCATCGCCGACCTTCACGTACCCGACCTCCCCGCCTCCAGGAGCTTCTACAGCGACTACCTCGGGTTGGCCGAGGAGGAGTTCAACCTGGGCTGGGTGGCCCGCCACACCTCGCCGGCATCCAGGGCGACGATCCAGGTGATGACCAGCGATGCCACCGCACCCGTGGACCCCGTGGTCTCGGTCATGGTCGACGACGTCGAAGCCGCCTACCGCCAAGCGCAGGAGCGGGGGTACGAGATCGTGCATCCCCTGACCACGGAGACCTGGGGCGTGACTCGCTTCTTCGTCCGCGCTCCCGATGGCAACGTGCTCAACGTCGTTCAGCAGCACGCAAGCTGAGGGCTTGTCATCCGCGGCGCTTGGGGCGCGTTCACCGCGCAGATGGCACGGCGACGCTCGCGGCGGACAGACGCAGCGATCACGCCTAAGAGGGCAATGCGCCTCGTGTCAGTCCCAGCCCAAGTACGAATAGACCTCATCACCCAGCAGCAGCTTCATCCGGTTCCGGTCGGTGGGAGAGGCCTGACCAAGGACGGAGACGAGGTCCTCCAACGCGCGCACGTCGTCGTCTTCGGTCGCAGTCTCTGGTCGATGCTCGACGAAGAGCACGAGGTCACGAAGCGCCTCAGCCAGCAGCATCGTCAGGTGGTCCTCGGGCACCACCAAAGGCTAGCGCCGAACCCACTCGCACTCGGCCGACCTGGACGTCCCCAGCAAGCGGCGAAATGCCGCACCCGACGGGGCCGACGACGCCTATCAGCGGCGGTCGACGCCGTCCAAACGCAGCTCGGTGGAGGCATCGGAGTGGGCGGTGCCGCTGTTGACGTGCTTGTCACCGATCGTCGCCCCGTTCTTGAGCACGCCGAACAGCGCCATCGCATGGCCCCGGCCGACGTCGTAGTCGTCCTTGAGCCACGATGCGAAGTCGCCCGCCTTGCTCTGCGGAGTGAATCCGCGCGCAGCGGCCTCCCTCAACAGCTCCTCAGGCGTCTTGCTGGTCTTCTTCTCGATCGCGTCGAGGTAGGCCTGGTAGCTCACTGTGATTCCCTTCGGTGGTGTGCCACCGACGCTAGTCACGCTGCCGCGTCACCGCTTCTCCGAAACCGCTGTGCCCCGCACAGCAAGTGAAGCTCGCTGGTCGGCAGAGTCGAGGCAGCCTCTACCCGCTCTCAACGTCGACAGGTTCATCAGCTCGCACAACTATCCGGCTCGACGGTGACACCGCCGACACCGCGACCGCGACGTTGTCGAGGTCAAGGGATCCAACCGCTGGCAGCACCTGCCCGACGCGATGCCGGCGCTCCCGCCGCCGCGCAGGGATGGTTCCGAGAACCCGCCCTGCCGGCTGCGATGTCTCAGCGAGGTCGGGACACCGCTCACGAGCGCCCGGGACACGCGTCGGAGAAAAGTCCCTCCTTGCCGGCGGAAGAGCCGCCGCACACACCAAGGAGACAGCAATGAACAGCACCGCCGCCGGCATCGCGCCGGCCAGCACCACCCCCGCCGGCACCGCCGAGCGGGCCGCCCCGACCACCCGCATCCGGCCCTTCGGTGCCACCTTGGCCGCCGCGGGGCTGGTGCTCGGAGCGGCTGGCAACACCGCCCAGGCAGTCATGACCCAGCTGCTCGGCGGACGTCCCGAGACGATCGACGACATGGTGGCCCTCGCGACCGAGAGCCCCACGCTCGTGACGGCCATGTCCGTCACCGGCACGGTCGCGCTGCCGTTGATGGCGCTCGGCTTCATCGCCGCGGCGCGCCTGCTCGCTCGGCAGGCGCGGCGCACCGGACGCATCGCTGGAACGCTCCTCGTCCTGGGCATGTGGGGCTTCCTCGGCCTCCAGCTCACTGGCCTCGTGCAGATCCGTGCCCTCGTCGACGGCGAGGCCGGACTGGCGGCCGCGACGTGGATGCAGAGCCTGCAGGAGGACACCCTGCTCGGCGCGCTCTTCGCCCTGCCGTTCATGGCCGGGACCGTGCTCGGCATGCTCGTGCTGACGATCGGCCTGCTCGTCAGGGGAGCCGGCGTGCCGCGGTGGATCCCGGGCGCGTGGCTCGTGTTCATCGTGCTCGACTTCACCATCGGCGCCGTCGGTCCGGTCGACCCGCACTGGCTCTACCTCCTCGGTGCGGTCGGGCTGGCCCACCACGTCCTCAAGGACGGTGCGCGGGCGTGGACGAACGCCTGACACGTCACGATCTGGCCCCCTACGGTGAGCAGGTGGCCGCGGATCGCGACGGGAGTCGGGTTGCCCTGACGGCAGCCCGGCTCCTCGCAGTGGTCGCCACGGCTCTCGCCGCCCTCGCAGTGGTCCTCCCGCTGGTGAGTGGCCTGGGCTACCTCGAGCAGCTCGTCCGCACCCCCGAGGCGGTCGTCGCCACATCGTTCTCGATCACCGGCGCGCTGCTCGTGCCGCACCCGCCGGCCCGCCGGATGGGCTGGCTGCTGCTCGGGGTGGGTGGGGCTTCGGCCGTCTACATCTCGGCGCTGTCCTGGACGGCGTACGCACTGGGTGGCGACGACTCCGCCGTGCTGCCGGCCGGCACCGACCTCGCCGCCGCCACCGCTTGGGTGGCGAGCTGGGCGTGGCTGCCGTCGTGGCTGGTGGTCTCGACGGTCCTCCCGCAGGTCGTGCCCCACGGCCGCCCCCTGCCCGCTCGCGGCTGGCGATGGTCCCTGGCATGCGCAGCCGTCGTCGGCGTCGTCGGTGTGATCACGATCGCGCTCACGCCGGGACCCTTCGACTTCTTCCCGGGCATCGACAACCCGCTCGGGGTCGAGGCAGTGGGTCCGGTCGCGGAGGTGGTGCAACCGGCGGTGCAGGTCGGTATGGCGGCGCTGCTGGTCGTCGCCATCGCCTCGGTCGTCGTCCGCGTCCGCCGAGCCGACGGCGTCGAGCGGCGACAGGTCGGCTGGGTGGGGTACGCCGTCGCACTGACCGTCCTGGCGATCGTCGTCGTGCCCTCGGGGTGGGCCAACCTCGTGGTCCTGCTCGTCCCGGCCGGGATCGCGGTGGCTGCCCTGCGCTACCGGCTCTACGACCTCGACCTCCTGGTCAACCGGACGATCGTGGCGGTCCTGCTGGTTGCCGGTGCCGCCCTGCTGTACGTCGCGCTGGTGGGCTGGGTCGGTGCCCTCGTCGGCACGTCCGAGGGCGCCGTGCCCTTCATCGCCGCGTTCGCGATCGCCACCGCCTTCCACCCCGCCCGCGTGCGCCTGCAACGTCTCGTGGACCGGCTGCTGTACGGACTGCGCGGGGACCCGTACGCCCTGATCCAGGCGGTGGACCAGTCGCTCCGAGAGGCCGCGACGCCGCGGGAGGCACTGGCTGCCGGCGTCGCGACAGTCCGCTCGGGCCTCCGGCTCCGCGGGGTCAGCGTCCTGGTCCGCATGCCAGATGGCTCCGAGGTGGAGGAGCGGGCCGGCGAGGCCGCGACTGCCGTCGCCGTACCCCTCGAGCTGCACGGACGACAGGTGGGCGAGTTGCGGGTCGCTCAGGCGGCCGGGCGTGACGCACCTGCTGCCGACGGGCCCGCGCCGCCGACCGGGGCGGATGCGCGCGCTCTGCAGGCGGTGGCCGGGCCGCTCTCGTCGGCGGCGTACGCCGTCCGTCTTTCCGGCGCCCTCGAGGAGTCGCGCACCCAGCTCGTCAAGGCGCGCGAGGACGAACGCCGCCGACTGCGCCGCGACCTGCACGACGGGCTGGGGCCGCTGCTGGCCGGGGTGGTCATGGCGCTGGACGTCGTGCGATCGGCGCTGGCTCGAGGTGACGGCGACCGGGCCGCCGAGCTGTCCGGTGCCGCCGCGGAGCAGGCGCGCTCGGCCGTGACGGACGTCCGCCGCCTGGTGGCCGACCTCCGACCGCCCGCCCTCGACGACCTGGGACTGGTCGGGGCGCTGAAGGCCCTGGTGTCCACCCTCACCGCCGGTGGCCCCGAGGTCGAGGTGCAGGCGACCGGGCGGCTCGACGAGCTGCCCGCCGCGGTCGAGGTCGCGGCCTACCGGATCGCGGCGGAGGCAGTGAACAACGCCGTGCGCCACTCGGACGCGTCCCGGGTCTACCTGTCTCTCTCCGCAGGGGACACCCGGCTGGAGGTGCACGTGCGCGACGACGGGGGCGGACTGCCCGCCGAGCTGACCCCGGGCGTCGGGCTCGCGTCCATGCGCGAGCGAGCCACCGAGCTCGGTGGGTGGTGCACCATCGAGACGACGACTGGCGGGACCGGCGTACGAGCCTGGTTGCCGTACGACGCACTCCCCGCTCCGATCGACGAGCTTCCCCCCGCCGACCGCAACGAAGAAGTGAGGCAGTGATGATCAAGGACCTGCGAGTCGTGCTGGTCGACGACCACCCGATGTTCCGACAGGGGCTGCGGACCCTGTTGGAGGACCTCGGCGTCACCGTCCTCGCCGAAGCGGCCGACGGGGAGTCCGGTGTCGCGGCCGTCGTCGAGCACCGGCCCGACGTCGTCTTCATGGACCTCCAGATGCCTGGCGTGTCAGGAGTGGAGGCGACCAAGCGCCTGTCGGACCTGGAGCCGGACGTGAAGGTGGTCGTGCTGACGATGGTCGAGGACGACCAGGCCGTCTTCGCCGCGATCCAGGCGGGCGCGCTCGGCTACCTGCTCAAGGGCGCGGGCCAGGAGGAGATCTCCCGGGCCCTCGCGGCCGTGGCGGCCGGTCAGGCTGTCTACGGCGCGGAGATCGCCCGGCGCCTCCGGGGCTTCTTCGCCGGCGGCGGGGGCGCGTCCGTGCAGCCCTTCCCGTCGCTGTCGGACCGGGAGCGGGAGGTGCTGGCGCTCATCGCCGAGGGCGCCTCCAACGCCGGCATCGCCCGTCGCCTGTTCCTGTCGGACAAGACGGTGCGCAACTACGTGTCGAGCATCTTCGCCAAGATCGACGTCGAGGGCCGCCCCGAGGCGATCGTCAAGGCGCGCGAGGCGGGGCTGGGTCGCTGACGCTGTGCCCTCGGCGTCCCGCTCGACAGGTGACCGGTGTCCCTGTCCCCCGGGACGTCGGGACCCCGAGGCTTGGAGTCGTTCCGCGAACGGTCGCGGACACCACAACAGGAGCACCTCGAATGAAGCACGTCCATACCATCAGCCGCACCACCAACCGCACGATCAGGCGCTCGGGCCGAATCCGTCCACACGTCCTACGGCGCGACGGCGTCCTCGAGGCTCCGAGCGAGGTCCCGGGCCGCGGGCGCTACGACATGGCGCTCGCAGCGGGGTGGAGGCCCATCGCGTGAGCGGGTTCGTCCGCCGAGCACCGGGTCGCCCGGGTTCCCCTGGCCGGGGAGCCCGGGCGACAGCCAATTCCCCCACCGCTCAGCGAACGGGCACCAGCGCCGCCGCCAAGCGCTCGGCGAAGTCCTCCGGGAAGCGGTGAGCCAGTCCCTCGACCACGTCCGTCCTGAAGCCTGAAGCGGCGAGGGCCTGCCCCGCCGCGACGACGTCGTCGTGGAGATCGTCGTCCTCTCCAACGATGAGAAGCGCAGGCTCCAGGGCCCGGGCACTGCTCTGCCTCGGCTCGCCACGTACGGCAGGCGCCACGGCGACCACGCCGGCGACATCGCACGGCGTCCCGAACCGAGCCCAGTCGAGTGCTACCCGCCCGCCCGCGGAGAAGCCGCCAGCGACGAGCGGCAACGACCGCGTCTCCGCCGACAGCGTCTCCAGGGCGTCGGCGATCTCGGCGGCGGCTCGTTGCTGGTCGGGCCAGGACCGGTAGCTGGGTGAGGTCCGTTGCGACGACCGTACGGCGAGCACGACGAAGCCGAGGTCCGTCGCCGGACCCCACGTGGCGAGCGCGTCGTCCGCGACCTCCTCGGCACCGTGCAGCGCGACGAGCAACCCGCGCGCTCGTCCGGACGGTAGCGCGAGACGATCACCTGTGCGGTCCGGCTCGGCGTTGGCCCGCGCCCAGCGCTGCCGGGACGACTCGACCAGCGTCGCGAAC
The DNA here is from genome assembly GCF_024199985.1 of Nocardioides pinisoli. Taxonomy (GTDB): domain Bacteria; phylum Actinomycetota; class Actinomycetes; order Propionibacteriales; family Nocardioidaceae; genus Nocardioides; species Nocardioides pinisoli. Next base: position 376,839 of record NZ_JANARS010000003.1, on the reverse strand, counting down.
TCGGGCAACCCGACCAGGGACGCCAGGTCGTCGTCCTCGAGGAGGATCTCCGGGTCCCACCACCCGCCCGCGGCGTGGGCCTCGGCGAGGGTCGCCATCGCCGCGTCGAGCTCTCCCAGTGAGCCGTGCAGACACGCCCGGAGGTGCGCCAGCTCCGAACGCCACGGCAGCAGCTCCGGACCCGCGCCGATGAGCAGGGTCAGGGCCTCGCGCTGCTGCCCGGCGTCGTACAGCGCGAAGACGGAGTCGCTGACGGCCCGGTAGGTCTGGAGAGGCTCGACGGATGCGTGCTCGTCCATGGGGTCGGACGCTAGCGGACGGAACGAGCCTCAGCCCGGCTGCTGACCCATTCCAGCGCGCCTGGCGCGGGCGATCGCCTCGGCCCGGTCGGCGACGTCGAGCTTGCCGAGGAGTGTCGAGACGTGGTTGCGCACCGTCTTCTCGGACAGGAACAGCTCGCGGGCGATCCGGCGGTTGTCGAGGCCGCGGGCAACGAGGTCGAGGACCTCCCGCTCGCGCTCGCTGAGCTGGGGGAACATCTCCCGGCCGGGCTGGGCGGCCATCCCGGTGAAGTAGCCACCGAGGCGTGCGGCGACCGCTGGGCTGAAGACCGCCCCACCGGCAGCCACCGTCGCGACGGAGTGGAGCAGGTCCGCACGACCGGCCCCCTTCACGACGTAGCCGCGAGCACCGGCTCGCATCGCCGCGACGACGGCGTCGTCGTCGTCCGACATCGTGATCACCAAGATCCCCGTCTCGGGCGCCGCCGCCAGGATGTCGCGGGTGGCGTCGATGCCGGAGCCGTCGGGGAGGTTGAGGTCCATCAGCACGACGTCGGGACGCAGGGCGGCCGCCTTCTCCACGGCCTCCCGGCAGTCGTGCGCCTCGCCGACGACCTCGATGTCGGGAGCTCCCGTGAGCGCGGCTCGGACACCGTCGAGGAACAGGGGGTGGTCGTCGACGAGCAGGACAGTGGTCATCGGAGGTCTCCTACGGCGTGCGGCAGCAGTGCGTGGACGGTGGTGCCTGAGTCGGAGGTGCGGACCTCGAGCGTCCCGCCGACCTCCTCGGCGCGCTGCCGCATCGAGGCCAGGCCGAGGCCCGACCCGGCAGTGGTCGTCGCCGCCCCGAGCCCGACGCCGTCGTCGCTGACCTCCAGCTCGACGTGCCGGCCGTCCCTGACGCGCAGCGACACCCGGCGCGCGGCGGAGTGTCGTACGACATTGGCGAGCGCCTCCGCGGCGATGCGGTGCAGGGCGACCTCGACCGCCGGGGCAGCGGAGACGTGCTCAGCGATGTCGACCTCGACCTCGAGACCGGGCGCCCGGACGCGGTCTGCGAGCGCGGACAGGGCGCGGGCCAGCCCGAGCTCGTCGAGCGCAGCCGGACGCAAGCCGTCGGTGATGGCGCGCACCTCGGCCACGGCCTGGGCGACACCGTCTCCCGCGGAGCCGAGCAGGTGCTCGACGTCCGGCTGGTCGGACAGGTCCTGCGCGGTCTCGACCTGCAGACGGAGGCCGGCCAGGGTCGCACCCAGCCCGTCGTGCAGGTCGCGCCTGAGCTGGAGGCGCTCGTCCTCGCGGGCCGCGACCAGGGCTTCGCGACTGCGCTGGAGCTGGCGGTGCAGCTGGACCGCGGCGACGGCCGGCGCCACCTGGTCGGCGAGACCACGCACGACGACCTCGTCGCGCGGGTGCAGCGTCTGCTCGCCGGCGCGGGGCCAGACGTCGAGCGCCGCCACGACCTCTCCGCGGTGCCGCAGCTCGAGCTGGACCGGCGGTCCGTGACCGACCGCGCCTGCGGTGGCGACCGGTCGATCGCTGCTGTCACCGGCCAACCACACGCGGGCTGCCGGCAGGCGCAGGGTCTCGACGACCGTGTCGCACAGCACCTGGGGGACCCGCGCGACGTCGAGGCCGGCGTCGGTGAGGCTGGTCGCCAACGCGCTGGCCACCGCGAACGGATCGGCCCGGTCGCCGTAGAACATCCGGTCCACGCCGGCCGTGAGCCGCTTGGCGAGTGGCTGCATGATCGCGCCGGTGAAGCCGGCGGCCACGGCGGCGCTGAGTGCCGACTCGTGGCGCGGCAGCGCCTGGAGCACGGCGAAGAGAGTGAGGTAGCCGCCCGCGAGGCACGTGCCGAGGCTGGCGGCGACGATCGAGCGGCGAACGGCGACGTCGAGGTCGTAGAGGCCGTGCCGGGTGATGGCGACGCCGATGGCGACCGGGACCAGGGCCGCGGCGAGTGCCTGGGCGACGATGCCGACCGGCGAGGGCAGCGAACCCTGCGCGACGGTGACGGCGACGAGCAGCCCCGCGGCCGCGAGGAAGACGACCACCTGACGGCGTGCCAGTCCTCGGGTCCGGACCAGCCGGACGACGAGCGAGCCGAGGGCGGCGAGGAACGCCGGCAGGAGCATCGCCGCGCCGGCGTAGGTGAATGTCTGCGCGACGCCGAGGTTGCTCACCGGCTTCGTCAGCCGGATGCGGCCCTCGAAGGACTCGGGATAGAGCCCCACACCCACGGTCACGAGGGCGAGCCCGACGGCGGCGGCCAACGCAGCGAGGCGCCACAGCCTCCCCGGGAGCAGGCCGTCGGGGTAGAACAGCGGGACGAGGGTCAGCAGGGACAGGAATCCCGGCACCCACACGCTGCTCAGCAGCATCAGGGCGATGTCGGTCGTGGTCGAGGGCTCGGTGGCGACCTGGGCGACGACCGTGGAGAGCGTGACGATGCCCGAGCAACCGCCGGCGAGCATGAGGATCCACGCGAGGGACCGCCCCCCGCGGCGCAGTCCCGGCGAGCTGAGCACGACCAGGGCCGTCATCGGGTAGGCGATGGCCACCACGGCGTCCACCGGGACCTGGCCGGCCACGGCCAGGTCCCAAGCCTCGTTCGCAGCGGCCAGAGCCAGGGCGAGCAACCCTCCTCCGATGCCCGGGACCGCGGCCAGCGCCGCTCCCAGGGTCACCGGGCGTGACCGAGGTCGCGACGCTGGCTGCACGTGGCGGATTGTAGGTGTGGTGGACACTGCTCGACGTCAGTTCCGGGCGGTTCGGCCTCGTCCGACGACCGACGCACCGGCGGCGAGGACGCCGCACGCCAGGACCGTCAGGGACCATGCGGTGCTCTCGCCGAGAGCGAGCCCGGCGGTGCCGAGCCACGCCATCGCGACGGCGAAGCCGGTGGCCAGCACCCGGACGGCGGGGACCAGGCCGGCGAGCAGGGCGTACGCCGCGAGGACGACCGAGATCCACGCCATGTCGAAGAAGTGCGGGTTCTGGGAGTGGTAGCCGGTGGTCGCCGCGTTCTGCAGGGCGATCTGGTCCACGGCGTACGGCAGCAGCACCGCGCTGGCCGCGAGCGCGACCGGCACCAGCAACGGGTCGACCTGTACGCCGACGCGCAGCCGCGGACGCAGCGGCAGGGCCGCCCAGACGAACGATCCCGTGACCACGATGAGGCCCACGAGGAGAGGTGCGCCCCCTCCGGGGGCAGCCACGGCGCAGCCCGCGCCGGCAGCGACGAGGACGAGGTGGGCCCAGCCGGCGGCGGTGCCGGGCCGCCGGCCCTGCCATCCCGCGCGGAGCAGGGCGAGGAGCGGCACCAGCCAGAGGGCGAAGAGGATCTCGCCCTGCCCGGTCAGCTGGTGGAAGCGGTGGTCGGTGTCGATGCCGGTCACCAGCATCCGGGTGATGTTGATGGTGAACACGACAGGGACGGCGCAGGCCAGCAGCCCCGCGAGGGCCAGGAGCGATCGCCGACCGCGGCCGACGGGGCGCGGGGTGGATCCGGTGGTGGAGTGGACGGGGGACGGGGTGGTGGTGTGGGTGGTCATGACAGGAACGCTGTCGTTCCCGGTGTCCCGGAGGCATCGGCGAGATGTCCCGGCGCTGTCCCGACGACCTCGTGTCGGACGTCGCCGGTCGGTCGCCACGAACGGCTGTGCCCGCCGACCAGGTGGTCGACGGGCACAGCTTGGGTGTCGCCGCGGTACCGCGAGGGTTCAGCTCGGCTGCAGCGGTGTGGTCGACAGCGACCACGACCAGCTGGCCAGTCCGTCCGTCGTGTTCGTCGGCACGTAGCTGTTGTCGCCGGAGATCTCGAGGCCCGGCTCGACGATCAGCTCGTCGTCCACCTCCGCGGCGTTGGTGTTCATCGGGTGGTAGGGAACGGTCTCCGGTTGACGACCGGGGCACGAGACCGTCACCGGCACGGTCGTCCCCGCGACGCGGTGGACCTCATGGGCGTACGACGTCGTGTCCCACACGGTTAGCCCGGCCCGTCCCGGGATCGTGGCCCGGCCGGTGTAGCTGCAGCCGCGGGAGTCGGTGCCGCCGACGCTCCACACGATGGTCGTCTCCGCTGCCCAGTAGTAGTCCGCCACGACCGTCTCCAGGGTGTACGACGTGGACCAGGTCTCCTTGACGCCGCCGTGGCTCAGCGTGCCCGCGGCCCGGCCGAACCAGCGCGCGCGGGGGTTGCCCTTGCAGTTGCGCTTGACCTCGACGTCGTCACCGCATGTGTCCGGGTCGTCGGGGCTGAGCCCGTCGGTGCCCAGCGGGCCGCCGTTGCAGGTGTCGTGCCCGGCGCCACCCAGACAGGTGTCCTTCCCGTCGCCGCCGAGCAGCTGGTCGTCGCCCTCACCCCCGAGGAGACCGTCGTCGTCGCCGCCGCCGGTGAGGACGTCGTTGCCTGCCCCACCGTCGATGCTGTCGTTGCCTGCACCGCCGTCGACGTCGGTGTCGTCACCATGGTTGAGCGTGATGGTGTCGTTGCCCTCGGATCCCTCGACGTGGTCCGCGAACGCGCTGCCCTCGAGCGTGTCGTTGTCCGGGCCGCCGACCATCAAGGACCCCATGCCGGTGACCAGGACCTTGTCGTCTCCCTCCTCGCCGAGGATGCCGACGCCCTCGGCGATGGAGCGCACGACGTCGTTCCCGCTGCCGGCTTCGATGATCCCTGCGAGTGCCGGCCCGTAGTCCACGGTGTCGTCACCGGGGCCGGCCCGGATCGTGTGCTTCTCGCCGCCGTTGACGACGATGCGGTCGCCACCGTCCCCACCGTTGACCTCGTCGGTGCCCTCACCGGCATGGATGGTGTCCACGCCCGCGTCACCGTCGATGGTGTCGTTGTGCCTGCTCCCGGTGAGGGTGTCGTCGTCGTCGCCGCCGGTCATCAGCATGCCCGGAGCCCGGGCGACCATCACGTCGGCGCCGCCCTCGCCGTACAGGCCGGATCCGATGGCCGCCGAGCTCATCGTGTCCACCCCCGGTCCGCCACGGGCGAAACCGTTGGTGCCGGTGCCGAGGTCGATCGTGTCGTCGCCCTCGCCGCCGTCGACGAAGTCGGTGCCGGCGTTCATGAAGATGATGTCGTTGCCCGCGCCACCGAGGATCGGCTGCTCGGGACTCCCGTCGTCGGTGTTGGACCCGCGGATCGTGTCGATGCCGGGTCCGCCGACGACCAGCTCGGTGGGCTTGAGCAGCACGATGCGGTCGTTGCCCCACATCCCGTCGATCATCGCGCCGGGCTTCTCGGCACGGATCCTGTCGTTGCCCTCCTCGCCGAGCAGCCCGACGTCCTTGGCCTGGGCGAGCAGGATGTCGTCTCCCTTGCCGGCCGCGAGGGAGGCGCCCGCGGACTCGGCGGTCATCGTGTCGGTGCCGCCGTCGCCCCAGGCCTGGTCCTCCTGCCCGCCGCCGGTCCGGATGGTGTCGTCTCCGGCTCCACCCGTGACCCCGTCGGACCCGGGTCCACCGTCGATCGTGTCCTTGCCGGCGCCGCCACAGATGAGGTCCTGGCCGCCACCGCCGTCGATCGTGTCCTTGCCACCGGCGCCCCAGATGACGTCGGGGCCGTCGCCTCCGATGAGGACGTCGCGGGCGGGAGTGCCGACGAGAGTCGCGCGCTCGCCCATGCAGCGCGGTCCGGCCGCCTCGGCAGGCAGGATGCCGAGCGGCATGGACGACAGCAGGCCCCCCGCGAGGACGGCGGCCGCGCCGGACCTTGTCCGCGTGCTCACGACGCCGGGGCGAGCTGGACGGTGTACGCGCCGGGGCGCGTGATCACGGTGAACCAGACGTCGCCCGCGGTGCCGTCGAGCTGCTCGCCGAGGCCCTCGTCCTTGCGGGTCACCTCGTACGACGACGGCAGCGCCGCGACGACGGCGTCCAGCACCTCGGAGCCCGACGCATCGGTGGCCCAGTCGACGACCTGGAGGCCGTTGCCCGTGGCAGAGGTCTGGCAGAGCGTCCCGTCGACGGCGTCGCTCGGCCAGTCAGCCGGCAGCAGCGTGGCCGCGCCGAGGTCTGGCTCCCCGAACGCGGCGGGGAAGGCTTCCAGGCACTCGGCCGGGACGCCGGAGTCGAGCTGGGCGCCGGCGAGGTCGTCGGAGTCGGCGGAGCCGGGCTCGCCGGCGGACTCGGCGACGGGGTCGCTCCCGCTGGTCTCCGCTGCCTCGGAGTCCGAGCAGGAGGTGAGAAGGGTGGAGGAGAAGACGGCGGTGCCGAGCAGCAGGGTGGCACGGATTCGGACGGACGGACGACGGTTCACGATGGTTCCTCTGACTCTGGATGGCCGCGACTGTCGCGGCGCCGGCTGAGCCTGCGACGCCTGATGTCCCGAGCGACAGGGACAGGTGTCACTCCTCGGTTCCGTGATCGCCTCGGGACATGCCGACCACCTCAGGTGGGCGTGTCCGAGCCGAGGACGGGACAACGGCCCCTGTCAACCGGGACAACCGCGCAGCCACGATGCCGGTGCGACATCCCGTCGCCCACGACATCACCGACGTCCGGAGGATCCATGACCACCCGCCCACCCGCCTTCCTGGCGCTGGCCGCCGCGACCCTGACCGCCACTCTGGCGGTCGTAGCGGCTCCTGCAAGCCCTGCTCACGCGCAAGCGGCCATCCCGGCCAGCGCGACGAGCCTGCCTGGAAGCATCGTCCTGCTGAAGGACCACAACGTCTGGCTCGTCCGACCGGACGGCACCGGCCTCGTGCAGGTGACCAAGGACGGCACCTTCGCCTCGCAGTACTACTCGCCCAGCATGGCCGACGACGGCACCATCGCTGTCGGCAAGGGCCAGGAGATCGTCCGGCTCAAGCAGGACGGCACTGTCCTGAACACGATGGACCCGCCGCCGCTGACCAACTCCGTGGGCCAGCCGCAGGACGGCGTGCCCGTCAGCGTCGCCATCTCGCCCGACGGCACGAGGATCGCGTGGTCCACCACGAGCTCCACCTGTCCCGTCGCCGCTGAGTGTGGGACCCGGACGGTCACCGGTGTGACGTCGGCGTCGGTGTTGACTCCGCCGACGACGACGTCCTACTTCGGTGACCCGAGCTGGGTGACCAACACTCGGCTGATGGTGCACGGCGGCTACGGGAGCCAGATGATGCTCCAGGACCTCGGAGGCAGCCCGCAGCACTGGTTCGACGACCGTGACGTCTTCTCGTCCGACACCGACCTCGGCGACGGCTGGGTCTCGCGGGACGGTCGCGTGCTGGTGGCCACGCGAGGGTACGGGTCCTCCGCGAGGATCCTCACCTACAGCGCCGAGAGCGACCCACGGTCCGGCAACCCCGCCGCCCTGGCGTCACCGAGTCCGGTCTGTGCCACCAACGAGGACGCGAAGCTCTCGGACCCGACCACCGCCCCCGATGGTTCGGCCTTCGCCACGGCTGAGGTCGAGGGAGTCTCTGTCATGAGGATCGGGGCCGCGTGTGAGGCGAACGAGGCGTGGGTGCTCGTCCGGGGCGCCACGGAGCCGTTCTGGTCACCGGCTGCCATCAGTCCGGACGCCGGCGCTGGACCGGCCCCCGCCCAGCCCCCGGCTCCGGCGCCGGCTCCGACCCCGGCTCCCGCTCCCGCTCCTGCTCCTGCTCCGGCTCCGGCTCCGGCTCCGTCGTTCACCATGCTGGCCAAGCCGGCCGTCGTGGGAAAGGTGGTGGTGGGCCGGACGGTGCGCGCAAGCCTCGGGCGTTGGTCGCCCTCGCCCAGCGCCACCAAGGTGGTGTGGCTGCGCAACGGCAAGCCGATCCGATCCGCCGGCAAGACCTCCTACCGCGTGACCCGCGCGGACCGAGGCAAGCGGCTGTCGGTGCGGGTGACGGTGCGGGGCCCGGACCTGCCCGCCAGGACCGCGTCGTCCGCGCCTCGGCGGGTTCGGCGTTGAGGTGAGCAGACCTGCCACCAGGCAGGGTGAGGCGCCCGTTCCCCGGTGGTGGGGGACGGGCGCCTCTTGCTTCGTGGTGCTGGGTCAGTCCGCACCCATGCCGGCGTCCCTCGCGCGGGCGACCGCCTCCGCGCGATGGGCGACGCCGAGCTTGCCGAAGATCGTCGACACGGTGTTGCGCACCGTCTTCTCGCTGAGGAACAGCTTGCGGGCGATCGCTCCGTTGGTGAGTCCGCGGGCCACCAGGTCCAGCACCTCGAGCTCGCGGTCGGTGAGCTCGGGGAACGGCACGACCCGGCCGCCGCCCCGGTCGGCACCACGGTTGAAGAGCCCGAGGACCTTCGCCCCGACCGCCGGACCGAGGACCACGTCGCCGGCCGCCACGCCCTCGATCGCCCGGGCGATCTCGGCTCGTGCGGCACCCTTGACGATGTAGCCGCGGGCGCCCGCGCGGAGGGCCGACACGACGGACTCGTCGTTCTCCAGCATCGTCAGCACCAGGACGCTCGTCTGCGGCCGGTCGGCGAGGATCTGGCGCGTCGCCTCGATGCCACTGGTCCCAGGCATGTGGAGGTCCATCACCACGACGTCGGGACGCAGCTCCAGGGCGGTGGCCACCGCTTCCGCACCGTCCGCGGCCTCCTCCACCCGGCCCACGCCTGCCATGCCGCGCACGACCTCCACCAGGCCCTCGCGGAAAAGTGGGTGGTCGTCGACGACGAGCACCGACAACGGGGTGGTGGTCACGGGATCTCCAGGGGTAGTCGGGCTGACAGAACGGTCCCGGCACCGGGCCGGGTGTGGATCGCACAGGTGCCACCGACCTCGGCGGCGCGGTGGTGGACCGACTCGAGGCCGACGCCCGCCCGGGCGTGCGCCGGCATCCCGCTCCCGTCGTCGGAGACGGTCAGCGCCAGCTCGTGGTCGATCACCTCGAGCACCACGTCCACCCGCGTCGGCTGGGCGTGCCGCACGGCGTTGGTGACTGCTTCGGAGACGATCCGGTAGGCAGCGACGTCGACGGCCGCCGGGAGCGTCCGCAGCAGCTCGTCCGGCACGCGTACGTCGAGGCACAGCTCGACGCTGTCGCCGAACTGGTCGAGCTGTTCACGGAGCGCGCCGGCCAGACCGAGCCCGTCGAGGGAGGGTGGTCGCAGGTCGTCGACGATGCGTCGCACTCCCGCCACGCTCGCGCGCAGGCGTTCCGCGGCCACGTCCAGGGCCACGATGGCCGCCTCGGGGTCACGTGCGACGAGGTCGCGCGTCGACTCCAGCTTCATCGCGGTGGCGGCCAGGGTGGGGCCGAGGTCGTCGTGGAGGTCGCGACGCAGCCTCCGCCTCTCCTCCTCGCGGGACAGCACCAGCCGTTCGCGCGACAGGACGAGGTCCTCCGAGAGCGCCGCGGCGTGGGCGGCGAGTGCCGCCTGTCGGGCCAACCGCTCAAGCACCGCGAACTCTCGTACCCCGAGTCCGGACTCGCCGGCGCGCGGGGCGACGCGCATCGTCCCGACCTCGCGGCCCTGGTAGTGCAACGGGACGTCGACCGCGAGCCCGGTCGGCGTCCCGGCGGCCCCGCGGGCGCCGCGTGCCGTCTCCACCTCCGCCCACGGCACCCGCAGCGTGCGGACGACGCCCTGGGCGACGGCCGGGAGCACGTCGGCGGGGTGGGTGGCGGCGTCGAGGCGGTCGGCGAGCCTGGCCATCGCGGCCTCGGGGTCGTCCCGGTCGCCGTACAGGAGACGGTTCACCCCCACCTGCAGCCGGTCGCGCAACGGCGCGGTCGCCACGGCCGCCACCACCACGGCCGCGATGCGGAGGTCGGGGCCCACCGCGTCGGTGAGGGACCCGGCCAGCCAGACGAGGGCGGCGTACACCATCACCACGGCAAGCGTCAGGCCTCCGTAGACGAGCGAGCGGTCGAGCACGAGGTCCAGCTGCCACAGGCCCCGGCGCAGGATGGCGACGGCAAGCGCGAGCGGGACCGCGAGCATCGCCACCGCGATCAGGCCCGGCCCCGTGCCCGGCGTGACGAGCGCGATCCCGAGGAGCCCCGCGAGCACGCCGGCTGCGAGGACGAGCCACGAGAGCTGGTCGCGTTCGTGGGACCGGGGCTCCGCGCGTCGCCACCGCACCACCACGGACGCGACTCCGGCGACCGCGCAGATCAGGAAGAGCGGCAGCGCCACGGTCAGCAGGACCCCGGCGCCGGGGACGGCGAGCACCGGCTCGGCGTCGGCGAAGGCAGGGGGCGGGGCGAAGTCCTGCTCCTCGTACGGCGTCAGCGCCCATCCAGCCGTCGCCAGGACGACCACGGCCCACGACAGCACGACGAGGGGCCGCCACCTCGGCGACGGAGGGCGGCCGGTGGGAAAGAGGAGCAGGACGAGCGTCACGGGCAGCAGGTAGCCGGGCGCCCAGGTCCACCCGGCCACCCAGTAGGCCATCTCGGCCAGCGTGCTGTGACCACGCCCCAGGGCCCACCACGCGAGCGCGTCGCAGGCGGACGAGAGGGCGCTGCTCAACCCCGCCGCGAGCATCAGCCAGCCGATCGACAGCTGCGGTCGCCGGCCGGCCACGAGACCTCCCAGCACGCCGAAGCCGAGCCCGCTCGCGACTCCGCGGACCACGTCGACGCCGGTCGGGGCGCCGTCCACGACGACGGCGGCCGTCACGGACCACCCGAGGAGCAGCAGCGTGAGCCCGGTCAGGGCCGCCGCGAGCCTGCGAGCCGAGGCACCCAGGAGGCGGAGCGATCGGGACATGGGGTGATCATCGCTGGTCAGGAGTCCCGTTGGGGCGGGTTCGATGTCCCGTCCGAAGTCGGGACAGCCACCCGGTGACGACGGGACGTCCGCGGGGCGAGAGTTCTGGACGTCAGCACCACCACACCTTCGAACACCGCAGAGGACCTCGTCATGACCCAGCAGATCACCATGGGAGCCGGCCTCACGGCTCCCCAGGGCACCTTCGCCGCCGGCGAGGGCGCACACGCTTCCGCTTCCACCGCCCGCGCCGGCCGACCGTCGGCCCCGCGTCGGCTCCTCGGCGCGACGGCCGTCACGGCGCCGGTGCTCTTCACCGCGTACGTCGCCACCGACCCGGCTCCGCTCCCTCGCGAGCCCGCCGCCGACTTCCTCGGCGCGATCGCGGCCCACCCGACCGCGTTCGTCGTGTCCACCTCCTTGCAGTTCGCTGCCGCAGCCGCCGGCGTCGCCCTCGCGGCGTACGTCATCGTCACGTTCGCCCGTTCGGCGCCGCGACTGGCGCCGGTCGTCGGCGTCCTGCTCGCACTGGGCTACCTGGGCGTCGCGTCCTTCGTCGGCGCCAAGCTGGTCGCCGCCGACCTCATCCTCGACGGCGCTCCCCGTGCCGGTTCCCTCGAGGTGTGGTCGGCCGTCCACACGGGGCCGTTCTTCGACATCGTCTCGTGGCCGCTCGCGATGGCCATCCCCGGGAACCTGTTGCTCGCCGCCCTGCTGTGGCGTCACCGGTCGATCGTCGGTGCTTGGCCGGCCGCGGTCGTGGTGGCCGGGTTCGTGATGGGGTCGGGCGAGTTCCCGGACGCCGTCACGATCCTGGGCTGGGCGATCTTGGTCCCGGCCGTGTTCCACGTCGTACGGCGCACGCTGCGCGACTGACCACGTCTCGACGCGCAACGGCGCGGGAGCCCTGATGCGGTCCCGCGCCGTTGGCGGAAGTCGTCGAGGTCGTGGTTGCCCATACAGTCCACGCTGCACGCCAACTCATGGCCCAGCGTTCTTCAGAGGAGACCAGCAAGTGACAGAGACGCTCGTACGAAGCGGCGGGGCGACCTTGGCCGGAGAGGTGCGGGGCGACGGCCCGGCGTTGGTCTTCCTGCATGCGGGCGTGGCCGACCGGCGCATGTGGGACGGAGTGGTCGAGACCGTCACCGACACCCACACCACCGTGGCCTATGACCGGAGAGGATTCGGCGGGACGCCACCCCACGAGGAGACGTACTCTCAGACGGACGACCTCCTCGCGGTCCTGGACGCCGCGGGCGTCACGCAAGCGACGTTGGTGGGCTGCTCGCAAGGCGGCAAGGTCGCCCTCGACTTCGCCCTGGCACACCCCGACCGCGTCGCCGCGGTGGTGCTGATCGCCCCGGCCCGTGGGCGGCGCGCCAGCCGTCGACGCGTTCCCTCCGCACGTCGAAGCGCTGCTCGAGGACCTGGAGGCGGCCGAGGAGTCGGAAGACATGGACCGACTCAACCTCCTCGAGGCGCGCGTGTGGCTCGACGGCGTCCTCGGCGAGGAGGGGCGCGTGCGGGGCGACCTCCGCGACCTCTTCCTGGACATGAACGGTGTGGCCCTGCGAGCACCGCAGGTCGGCGAGGAGACCCAACCCCCGTCTGCGTGGCCACGACTGAGCGAGATCGCGGTTCCCACGCTGCTCGTCTGGGGCGACCTCGACTTCCCGCACGCGCAGGAACGTTGTCAGACGATGAGTGAGCTCATCCCCGACGCCCGGGGTCGGGTCATGCATGGGACCGCGCACCTGCCGAGCTTCGAGGACCCCGAGTCGTTCAGCACCCTCCTGACGGAGTTCCTGACGGAGGTCGTGCAGACCGACCGGCCGTGATCAGTCCGCGAGCGGCTCGGTTCGCTCAAGTTCCAGTTCGGACATCGCTACCCACTCGACACTCGCGCCGTCATGCTCCGCCCGCTCAGCCCACAACCCGACGACCACCTCCGCCGTCGAAGTAGGAATCACTACCGGCGAGGACCACGAACGGCGCGGCAGCCAATCTCGACGAGCTCCGGGACCTCGGCCCTTCCGACGACAAGGTCATCGCCCGCCTGGGGCGGGGTGCAGCACGTCTCCCGGACGCCGCCCGACCGCATAGGTCCGCAATGCCGGAGGATGGTCGCGTGACCCAGGACTCGACCCGTGACCAGCACTTCGGCCAGATGCCCGACGGGCGCGACGTACGCCTCCTGACGATCGGTTCCGAGCCGGGACCGGTCGTCGAGGTGCTCACGCTGGGCGCGACGGTGCACCGGCTGGTCGTCGCGGGCGGCGACGGGGAGCGGCGCAACGTCGTACTGGGGCATCCCGACGTCGAGGAGCGGCTTGCCAGCGGTGACTACGTCGGCGGCACCATCGGTCGCTACGCCAACCGGATCGCGGCGGGCCGGTTCACCCTGGACGGGCGCGAGGTGGAGGTGCGCACCCACGACCGGGGCAACAGCCTGCACGGCGGCCCGGACGGGTTCGACGTACGCCTGTGGGACGTCGAGTCGCACGCGCCGGACGAGGTCGTGCTGTCGCTGGCGAGTCCGGACGGCGACCAGGGTTTCCCGGGGGCGGTGACCGCGCGCGTGACCTACCGCGTCGACGGCGGGACCGTCCGCGTCACGATGGAGGCGACCACCGACGCCGCCACGGTCGTCAACCTGACCAACCACGCCTACTTCAACCTCGACGGCGAGGGCTCGGGCACCATCGACGAGCACGAGCTCCTCGTCGAGGCCGACGAGTTCACGCCCGTCGACGCGACCGGGATCCCGACCGGCGGTCACAGCCCCGTCGAGGGCACGCCCTTCGACCTCCGCGGGCCGACCGCCATCGGACCTGCCATCCGCACCGAGTACCCGCAGGTCGTCGACGCTCGCGGGATCGACCACAACTACGTCGTGCGCGGGAGCGGCCTCCGTCGCGCCGCACGACTCGCGTCGGCGAGCACCGGCACCGCCGTCGAGGTGTGGACCGACCAGCCGGGCCTGCAGGTCTACACCGGCAACTTCCTCGACGGCACCCGGCGCTCGACCAGCGGCGGTCGCTACCGCCAGGGCGACGGCGTCGCGCTCGAGCCGCAGCTCTTCCCCGACTCGCCCAACCGGCCCGAGTGGCCGTCGGCGGTGCTGCGTCCGGGGAAGACCTACGCCGCTCACCTCGAGTGGCGCTTCGCGACGACCTGACCGGTCAGCTCGACCGGGCGGTCGAGGCCGTGGTGGTCGCGGCTGGTGCCCGTGCCTAGGCTCGACGACATGGAGACGCGACCCTTCCCCCGGACCCCCTTCACCGCCTCGGTCGTCGGCCTGGGCACGTGGCAGCTCGGCGCCGACTGGGGCGAGGTGAGCGAGACCGACGCCCGCGCGGTCCTGGAGGCGTCCGCCGAGGCGGGCGTGACCTTCTACGACACCGCCGACGTCTACGGCGATGGCCGCAGCGAGCAGATCGTGGGCCGCTTCGTCGCGGCCCACCCGGACGCCGACTTCACGGTCGCCACCAAGATGGGCCGGCGGATGGACCAGGTGCCGGGCAACTACGTCGAGCCCCACTTCCGCTCCTGGCTCGACCGGTCGCGCACGAACCTCGGGGTCGACACGATCGACCTCGTGCAGCTGCACTGCCCGCCCAGCGAGGTCATCGACGACGACGCGACCTACGACGTGCTGGACCGGCTCGTCGACGAGGGCGTGATCGCGTCGTACGGCGTGAGCGTCGAGACGTGTGCCCAGGCGCTGAGCGCGATCGCGCGGCCCCATGTCGCGAGCGTGCAGATCATCCTCAACGCCTTCCGGATGAAGCCGCTCGACGAGGTGCTGCCGGCCGCGGCCGCGGCCGGTGTCGGGATCATCGCCCGGGTGCCGCTGGCCTCGGGCCTGCTGTCGGGCAAGTACGACCTCGACACCACGTTCGCCGAGGACGACCACCGGAGCTACAACCGTGACGGCAGCGCGTTCGACGTCGGGGAGACCTTCTCCGGTGTCGACTACGAGACCGGTGTCTCGGCCGCCAAGGAGTTCTCGTCCCTCGTCGAGTCGTCGCTCCCTGCCGGGGTCACGCCCGCGCAGGCTGCGATCGCCTGGGTCGTCCAGCAGCCCGGCGTCACGACGGTCATCCCGGGGGCGCGGAACGTCTCGCAGGCCGAGTCCAACGCCGCTGCCGGTCTCGTCGGTGAGCTGCCGGCGTCGTTCCTCGACGGCGTGCGCGACCTCTACGACCGGCGGGTCCGGGAGCAGGTCCACGGGCGCTGGTGAGCGGCCTACCGGCCGTCGGCCACGCCGAGCACCCGATCCACCATGGGGTTGCGGAAGACATCGGCCGGGTCCACCCGCTCGGCCAGCGCGCGGAAGTCGCCCAGGCGTGGGTGGTGGGCGGGCTCGATGCGGTCGTAGACCTTGCCCCAGTGCGGCCGGGCGGCGTGGGGCGCGAGGGCGTCCTCGACGCGCCGGACCATGGCCAGCACGGCCTCCGGCTCGCGCTTCCAGGTGAAGTGCAGGGCGACGGTCTCGCGGCCCTCGGCGGGTGAGAGCCACAGGTCGTCGGCGCGGATGGCGCGGATCTCGCTGACGATGAGCAGCGCGGCCAGCTCCCCGCCGGTCGCGGCCGCCAGGTCCGTGACGGCGCGCAGGGCAGCCGCAGCCTCGGTGGCCGGGACGAACCACTCCGACTGGATCTCCTCGCCGAAGCTGGGCTGTCGGTCGCCGCGGAAGTGGGGCAGCCGCTCCGACCACGGCCCGGGGGTGCCGCGCGCCGTGATGTGGTCACCCCCGCCGAGGGTGAGCGACGCGGTGGCAGCCGGAACGGCCTCCGTCCCGCCGGTCCAGTCGGCCGGTCCGCGGTCGTCGGGGAGGCGGGTCTTCGCCAGCACCTCGGTGGGATCGGTGTCGTTCCACCGGCCGAAGACGCTGACGCTGTAGGCCGAGCCCAGCACCTCGTCGATCCGCTCGACCACCTCGCTCCAGCGCAGGTGGGCGTAGAGGTCCTGGCGCACGTCGTAGGTCGGCTCGACGTCGAGGTCGAGCGACACGATCGCGCCGAGGGCGCCCAGCGCGACGACGGAGCCGTCGAAGTCCGGCTCGCCGCGGGAGACCGTGCGCAGCTCGCCGTCCGCGCCGATCAG
This sequence comes from Nocardioides pinisoli, assembly GCF_024199985.1. Classification (GTDB taxonomy): domain Bacteria; phylum Actinomycetota; class Actinomycetes; order Propionibacteriales; family Nocardioidaceae; genus Nocardioides; species Nocardioides pinisoli. Next base: position 360,784 of record NZ_JANARS010000003.1, on the reverse strand, counting down.
CTCGAGGCGGCTGACGCCCGCGCCGAGGATGCGGTTGCCCGCGCCCGAGCCGTGCGTGCCGGTCGACGTGGCACCGGCCACCGAGATGTGGGGGAGCGAGCCCAGGTTAGCCAGTGCGTAGCCGCGGGCCTGCAGGTGGGCTGCGACGTCGTTGTACGGCGTACCCCCCGCGACCCGGACCGTCCCGCGCCCGAGGACCGGGTCAGTCGCGAGGCCGGTGAGGTCGAGCAGCGTCCCGTCGGTGTCGCACAGGGCGTTGAAGGAGTGGCGCGTGCCGAGCAGTCGGACCTTGCGGGACGAGCTGATGACCTCCTGGGCCTCCTCGACCGAGGACGCGCGGACGTAGCGCCCTGCGGTGTAGGTGTGGTTGCCCGCCCAGTTGGTGCCGGGCTGCGGTGCGGGCACGAGGACTCCTCGCCGGTAGGTGGCATGGCATCGCCAGCGCTCACCTGCCTGCCTGCACAACCCGTGACCGCTGTGGGCGTCGACGCTAACACCGGCAGGGTGCGGCGCTCGCCACCTCGCGCTCGGGGCGGCCGCCCTGCCCTCCGGCCGGCTCCCCGACGACCTGGCCGGGCAGCCGCGGCGCGGGGCATAGTCGGCGGCGTGCGTGCGTTGACGCACACCAGACGTCCCCGACGAAGGAGAAGCGATGCGTGCGGTGGTCTACACCCAGACAGGCGACAGCTCGGTCCTCGAGGTGGTCGAGCGCGAGCCGGCCGACCCGGGCCGGGGTGAGGTCCGCGTGCGGATCGTCCGGGCCGGGGTCAACCCGACCGACTGGAAGTTCCGCGCCGGCGGCATGGGCGAGCTCGCCTTCCCCGAGGTCGTGCCCGGTCAGGACGGCGCCGGCGTCGTCGACGCCGTCGGTCCCGGCGTCGAGGGCCTCGCGGTGGGCGACCGGGTCTGGACGATGCTGGCGCAGCACCAGCGCCCCGGCGGCACCGCCCAGGAGCTGGTCGTGCTGCCCGTCGAGCACCTGACCGCGCTGCCCGAGGGGGCGTCGTACGACGTGGGCGCCTCGCTCGGCGTCCCGGCGATCACCGCCCACCGCGCCCTGACCACCTCCGAGGGCGGCCCCGACCGGCTCGCCCCGGGCGCGCTGGCCGGACGGACGGTGCTCGTGGCCGGCGGGGCCGGAGCGGTCGGCAACGCCGCCATCCAGCTCGCACGCTGGGCGGGGGCGACTGTCATCGCCACCGTCAGCAGCGACGACAAGGCACGCCTCGCGACCGCCGCCGGTGCCCACCACACGGTGAACTACCGCGAGGGCGACACCGTCGACGCCGTCCGCGGCCTGGCCCCGGACGGCGTGGACATCGTCGTCGAGGTGGCGCCCGCGCAGAACCTCCGCGACGACGTGCGGCTCGTCAAGCCGCGCGGGACCGTCGCGATCTACGCCAACAACGGCGGCGACGAGGTGACCCTCAGCATCCGTGAGACCTTCTCGACCAACGCCCGCTTCCAGTGGGTGCTGCTCTACACGGTCGGGCAGGCTGCGCTACGCGCGGCGGCCGACGACGTCGCGGCCGCGGTCGCCGACGGCGCGTTCGGGGTCGGCGAGGACCACGGGCTCCCGCTGCACCACTTCCCGCTCGAGCAGGCGGCCGAGGCCCACGCGGCCGTCGAGGCCGGCGCGGTCGGCAAGGTGCTGCTCGACGTCAGCGACGCCTGACGACCGAGGCGCCCGCGGCGTCAGCGCTGGACCGGCTCCCGGTTGCGCAGCGCCCACGCCGTGAGCGCCGTGGTGACCGGCACGGCCGCGACCAGGCCGATGGTGGCCACGGCGCTGCGCACGATCTCCTGGGCCACGACCTGGCTGGGCACCACGGCGGTGAGCGAGCCGTTGTCGGCCACCATCAGGACGAGCAGCGGCAGCGACGCCCCGGCGTAGGCCAGCACGATGGTGTTGACGACCGACGCCACGTGCGCGCGACCGACACGGCTGCCGGCGCGGAAGAGCCCGCGGAACCCCGACGACGGGTCGGCCCGGGAGATCTCGGCGACCGTCGCCGCCTGGCTCACCGTGACGTCGTCGAGCACGCCGAGGGAGCCGATGACGATGCCGGCGAGCAGCAGGCCCCGCACGTCGATGCCCTGCGAGGTGCCGACCGAAGCGGACAGGTCGTCGGTGACGCCGGTCAGGTGGAGTGCTCCGACGGCCACGGCCGCGAGCACCCCCGTCAGCGCCAGGCTGGTCAGCGTGCCGAGGACCGCCATGGTCGTGGTGAGGGCGAAGCCGTGCGTCAGGTAGAGCACCACCAGCACCACGGCGGAGGACCCGACGACGGCCACCAGCAGCGGCGGGCTGCCCGCCAGGATGGCCGGGATCACGAAGACCGCGAGGATCCCGAACGTCGCCGCCAGTCCCGCCAGCGCGGCGACCCCGCGCCACCGGCCGAAGGCGACCAGCGCCAAGACGAAGGCGAGCGCGAGGAGCCACAGCCCGGTCTCGCGCTGGTGGTCGACGACGGCGTACGACGCCCCGTCCGGGGTCTCGCTGCGGATCAGCACCACGTCCTGGCCGACCTCGACGTCGGGCGCGCCGAGCCCGCCGGGCAGCGGTGCCGTCACCTCGTCACCGTCGTCGAGGGCGACCTCCACCTGCCCGCACCGCTCGACGTCCTCGGGCGTGCCGTCGGGGCACGGCTCGGGCAGCACCTCGGTGACCTGGCCCGTCAGCTCGGGAGCGGCACCCTCGCCGCGCTCGACCGCCGACGACGGCGGCCACAGCCACGCCAGCGCGACCACGGTGAGCAGCGCGAGCGGGGCCACGACGAGCAGGGCGGCGGTCCGGTGCAGCCGGGACCCGTCCGCGGGCGCGCGACGGTGATGGTGGTGGTGGGAGCCCACGCCTCTCCTGTCATCCGGACCGCTTGGGCGACAAGTCTCGCAGCAGCACCTCGCGGCCCAGCCGGACCTCCAGCTCCGCGACCTGGGCGAGCAGCAGCTCTGCGGCGGCGATCGCGTCGGTCAGGGCGTGGTGGGCGGCGTAGCGGGGGAGCCCGTAGGTCTGGCGGGCCGCGTCCAGCCGCAGCGATCCCCACACCTCGCCGTGCACGTCGGCCCGCAGGCGGTGCTCGACGGCCAGGGTGTCGACGACGGTGAGCGGCGGGCGGGCGCCGTACGACGTCATGGCCGCGGCACCGACGAGCCCGACCTCGACCGGGGCGTGGTGCGCGAGCAGGACCCGGCCGTGCAGCGCCCCGAGCAGCAGCGGCAGCACGTCGGGCAGGGCCTCCGCGCCGGAGAGCGCGTCGTCGGTCAGGTGGTGCAGCGTCGCCGAGGAGCCGACGTCCACGCCGGCGGGCGGGCGGACCCGGTGCTCCTCGGCCTCGGCCAGCAGCACCCGTCCGCGCACGACCGGCACCCAGCCGAGCGCCAGGACGTGGTCGGTGCGCGGGTCGAGCCCGGTCGCCTCGAGGTCGAGCGCGAGGAGCTCGACCTGCGACACCGGCGTCGACCCGGGCGGCGGGGGAGCCGCCGCGAGGTCCCGCAGCGGGCCCGGCGGGTAGTGGTCGGGACGACGGGAGCGACGCAGGACGGGGAGCCGCGCCCTCACTCGAACCCCGGCGGCAGGTGGCTGGACAGGCGCTGCTGCGCCGAGCGCACGATCTCGAAGGCGTCGCGCAGGTGGCGGCGCTGCCGCTGGGTGAGGTCGGCCGGACGGAGGAAGTTGTCGGGGGTGCGGCCCGACCGCGCCTGCGCCGCCTGGTGGTGCAGGCGCAGGTAGGACATCAGCTCGAGCGCGTCGGTGAGCTCGGTCGCGGTGTCCTGGTCGATCGTCCCGGCGGCCGCCGCAGCGGCGAGCCGGCGCCGCGTCGAGAGCGCCGGCGAGCCGGAGCGCAGGGCGTAGATGCGGGCCAGCTGGACCACCGCCGAGATCGGCCGCTTGATGTCGAAGGTGTCGCGGTGCTCGCCGTGGCGCTCCACCACGAAGCCGCGGAAGAAGCCGAGCGGCGGCCGCATCGCGAGCGCCTGCCGGGACAGGTGGCCGAGCAGGCGCGGGGAGGCCGTCGAGACCGACGCCAGGTGCACCTGCTCGGTGAGCCCGGGGTCGCCGGCGAGGTGGCGCATGTCGTGGAAGACCGCCGTGTGCAGGACCGCGTCGGGCTGCGGCTCGCGCGACCAGTCGGCGAGCAGCCGGCGCCACTGCGGCACGGTCAGGCGCCACTGCGGATTGGTGGCCATCATGTCCCCCGGGCAGCGCGGCCAGCCACACTGCTCGAGCACCGCGGTGACCCGCTCGGCCAGCGCGGCGAACCACGCGGCACCGTCTTCGCCGGGCTCCGCGCCCAGCACGATCGCGTGGTCCTGGTCGGCGGTGAACCCCTCCTCGTCCCGCGCGACCGACCCGAGCACGACCCAGCTGTAGGGCACCGGCGGCGGCCCCAGCCCCTCACCGGCCAGCTCGGCCTCGACCAGCGCCACCACGCGGCGTCGTACGGCGTCGCCCAGCGCGGTCGCCACCCGGGAGATGTCCGCGGCGCTGACGTCGCGCTCGACGAGCTGCCCGAGGACGGCGTGGATGCCCGGCGCCTCCGCCACGACGCCGGTGAGCGTTGGCTGGCCGCCGATCTCCGCGGCGAGGTAGACGGGGTTGGCGTTCTCCAGCCGCACCAGGTCGGTGGTGGTCACCAGGCCGACCGGTCGCCCGGTCTCGTCGACGACCGGGAGGTGGTGGATGTCGCGGCTCACCATCTCCAGCAGCGCCTCGAAGGCGAGCGCGTCGTCGGGCAGGGTCACGGGATCGGGCGTCATCACCGGCCGCACCGGGCTGTCGGGCGGGAGGCCAGCGGCGAGCACGCGGTTGCGCAGGTCGCGGTCGGTCACGATGCCGAGGAGGGCGAGGTGCTCGACGACGAGGATGCAGGAGACGCCGGCCTCCGACATGGCGGCCGCGGCGTCGCGCACCGTCGCCGTGGGGGTGGTCGTCACCGGCTCGCGGGTGAGGAGGTCGCGCACCCGGGTGCCGAGCGCGGTGCTGCCGGACGTCGCCCGCTGCAGGTTGCCGATCGCCCGGGACAGCCGCGCGTGGTGCGTGGCGGCGTAGAAGGTCGCGACGTCAGGATGCGCGCGCGTGAGCTCCTCGAAGGCGGCGGGCTCGAGCACCAGCAGCAGGGTGTCCTCGACCGCGGTGCAGCGGTAGCGCGTGGGCCGGTGCTCCAGGAGCGAGCTCATCCCGAAGGCCTCGCCGGTGCCGACCCGGTCGACCAGCTCACCGGTCTCGTCGCGCACCTCCACCGCGCCCGAGCGGACGACGTAGAGCCCGTCGCCGCGCTCGCCCACCTCGAGCACCACGCTGCCGCGCCGGGCGTAGCGGATGGTGCAACGCCGGGGCAGCTCCGCCAGCTCCGCGGCGGGCAGCCGGTCGAACGGCGCGTGGTCGGCCAGGAAGTCCCGGACCTCGGCGAGCTCGACCTCCATGGGGCCATGGTGGCACTGATGCGGGCCGGTCGGGCGTTGCCGGACGATGGTCCGGCAGGATGCGCCCGCCGCCGCGCCGCTACCCCTGGGGACCTTGCGGTGAGGCCGGTGACGGGGGTACCCATCAGGTGAAGGCCCGCGGCCCGCCGGGGCGCGCCTGAGGACCGAGGAGCCGCTCCATGTCCACCCAGTCGACGTCCACGCCTCCATCACCGGCATCGCCGGGCGGTCAGCGACGCATGAGTGCGAAGTCCATCGCGATCTGGGGGACGGTCGCCGTCGTCGGCGCCGTCTGCTGGACCGTCCTCGCGCTCTCCCGCGGCGAGGACGTGTCGGCGCTGTGGATCCTCTTCGCGGCGCTGTCCTCCTACGCCATCGCCTACCGCTTCTACGCCCGCTTCATCGCCAACCGGGTGCTGGGGGTCGACGACACCCGGGCCACGCCGGCCGAGCGGCACGACAACGGACGTGACTTCGACGTCACCCACCGCCACGTGCTGTTTGGCCACCACTTCGCCGCCATCGCCGGGGCCGGTCCGCTCGTCGGTCCGGTGCTCGCTGCCCAGATGGGCTACCTGCCCGGCACCATCTGGATCATCGTCGGTGTCATCTTCGCCGGCGCCGTGCAGGACATGGTGGTCCTCTTCTTCTCGATGCGCCGCGACGGCAAGAGCCTCGGACAGATGGTGCGCGAGGAGATCGGCGTCGTGGGTGGCGTCGCCGCGCTGATCGCGGTCTTCGCGATCATGATCATCATCCTCGCGGTGCTCGCGCTGGTGGTCGTCAACGCCCTGGCCGAGTCGCCGTGGGGCGTCTTCTCGATCGGCCTGACGATCCCGATCGCCCTGTTCATGGGCTACTACCTGCGGGTGCTGCGCCCCGGCCGCGTCTCGGAGGTCACCGCCATCGGCGTCGCCCTGCTGATGCTCGCGATCATCGGCGGCGGCTACGTGGAGCAGATGGGCCTGGAGGAGGCGCTGACCCTCTCGAAGGAGCAGCTGACCCTCGGTCTCGTCCTCTACGGCTTCATCGCCTCGATCCTGCCGGTCTGGATGCTCCTCACCCCGCGCGACTACCTCTCCACGTTCATGAAGATCGGCGTGATCGTCCTGCTGGCCGTGGGGCTGGTGCTCGCCGCGCCCGTCCTGCAGCAGGAGGCCGTGACCGACTTCGCACGCGAGGGCACCGGCCCCGTGTTCGCCGGCAAGCTGTTCCCGTTCGTCTTCATCACCATCGCCTGCGGTGCGCTGTCGGGCTTCCACGCCCTCATCTCCTCGGGCACGACCCCCAAGATGGTGGCCAAGGAGAGCCAGGTCCGGATGATCGGCTACGGCGGCATGCTGATGGAGTCGTTCGTCGCCATCAGCGCCCTCATCGCCGCCTGCGTGATCGACCCGGGCCTCTACTTCGCGATGAACAGCCCGGCCGGCGCGACCGGGGCCGACCCGGCCACCGCGGCCGAGTTCGTGGCAGGGCTCGGCTTCACCATCACGCCCGACCAGCTCACCGCGGCTGCCGCGGCGGTGGAGGAGCAGACGCTCATCTCCCGCACGGGTGGCGCACCGACGCTCGCCCTCGGCATGTCCCAGATCTTCACCGAGGCGTTCGGCGGCGGGCTCGCCGCCTTCTGGTACCACTTCGCGATCATGTTCGAGGCGCTCTTCATCCTCACCGCCGTCGACGCCGGCACCCGGGTCGGTCGCTTCATGCTCCAGGACACCGTCGGCAACATGTGGCCCAAGTACGCCGACCTCTCCTGGAAGCCGGCCTCCTGGTCGGCCAGCGCCGTCGTGGTCGGGCTCTGGGGTTACATGCTCTACGTCGGCGTGACCGACCCCCTCGGCGGCATCAACCAGCTCTTCCCGCTCTTCGGCATCGCCAACCAGCTGTTGGCGGCGATCGCGCTGACGCTCTGCGTCACGCTGCTGATCAAGCACGGCAAGGTGAAGTGGGCGTGGGTGCCGGGGATCGGCCTGGCCTGGGACCTCGTCACCACCATGACGGCGAGCTACCAGAAGGTCTTCTCCGACAACCCCGCCATCGGCTACTTCACGCAGCGCGAGCGCTACGCCGACGCGCTGGACGCCGGCGAGCTGCTGGCCCCCGCGACCGACGTCGACCAGATGGAGCAGATCGTCCTCAACTCCACCGTCAACGGCACCCTGCAGGCGCTCTTCGCGCTGCTGGTGCTCGTGGTGGTCGTCAACGCCTTCGTCATCTGGATCCGCGCGCTCCGTGCCGGCGGCCTGCCGACCACCGAGGTGCCGTGGCACGAGTCCCACCTGGTCCAGCCGTCCGACTTCCTCGCCACCCCCGAGGAGAAGGAGGCCGTGCGTCGGTGGGAGGCAGAAGGACGTGGGACCGAGGTGGGGAGCCACCGATGACCGAGGTCCTGGAGATCGCCCGCACGCTGCGCCGCCGGGTCCGCGAGCTCACCGGGGAGGCCAAGTGGGACGACTACCTCGCGGAGTGCTCCGCCGTCGGTGAGCCGCCGATGTCGCGTCGCGACTTCGAGCGACGGCGCGACGACGAGCGCGAGCACCTGCCGGGCAGCGGACGCTGCTGCTGACGCCAGCGGTCAGAACAGCTGCGGCACGAACGTCTGCTCGTGCATGGGCGGACGCACGTAGGGGATGTCGCGGATCTCCGGCAGCTCGACCGGGGGCGGCGCCACGTCCTCGTAGTCGAACTGCGAGAGCAGGTGGCTGATGCAGTTGAGCCGTGCGGCGCGCTTGTCGTCGGACGGGACGACGTACCAGGGCGCCTGCTTGATGTCGGTGTACTGGAAGGTGGTGTCCTTCGCCATCGAGTAGCGGACGTAGAGCTCGCGCTCGGCGAGGTCCATCTCCGACAGCTTCCACCGCTTGAGGGGCTCGGCGTTGCGGGCCTCGAAGCGACGCAGCTGCTCCTCGGCGCTCACCGAGAACCAGTACTTCAGCACCACGGTCCCCGAGCGCACCAGCATCCGCTCGAACTCCGGGCAGCTGCGCAGGAACTCCTGGTGCTCGTCCTCGGTGCAGAAGCCCATCACCCACTCGACGTTGGAGCGGTTGTACCAGCTGCGGTCGAACAGGACCATCTCGCCGGCGGACGGCAGGTGCTCGACGTAGCGCTGGAAGTACCACTGGCTGCGCTCGCGCTCGGTCGGCTTGGGCAGAGCCGCGATCCGCACGGTGCGCGGGCTGGTGCGCTCGGTGATCCGCTTGATCACCCCGCCCTTGCCGGCCGAGCCGCGACCCTCGAAGATCACCAGGACCTTCAGGCCCTGCGACTGGATCCAGTACTGCAGGAGCACCAGCTGCTCCTGCAGCCGCTCCATCTCGGCGTCGTAGACCGACCCCCGCAGGCGCCCTGCGGCGTTGTAGCGCTCGTCGCCTCCGGTCATGGTGCCTCCGCTCGTGTAGGAGCGAGAGTACGACGTGGGGCGTCAGGCGGCGAGACGGTTGAGGACGGTGGTCATGTCGTCCTCGGTGTCGCTGCCGATCTTCTCGAAGACGATCTTCATCACCGGATCGGCGATCTTGGCGGCACCCTTGAGCTCGATGACGGCCTCGTAGGTGATGCGGCTGCCCGGGCCGTCGGGGCTCGGCACGACGGTGATCGTGTCGACCGACCGCGCGGTGTCGTTGTGGCCGACCAGGACGATCGTGTCGTCGGTCAGCTGCTGGAGCGTGTAGGTCAGCTCGGTCGACACCCCGGCGATCTTCGAGACGTTGTGCCACGTGGAGCCCACCTGCACGGGGCCGGTGTCCTGGCGCGTGCACGACTCGGTGCCGGGGTCCCACTCCTCGGCGTTGCCGAAGTCCTTGAGGTAGTCGAGGACGACGGCGGGCTGCGGGTGGACGTCGAACGTGCGGCTCACGGTGGTCATGCCACGACAGTAGGCAGCCGCCCGCAGCCACAGACCGCCCGAAGGGGTGCCGGCCGGGCCGCTTGTCGGCGCGGGCCCGATCGGAGAGATTGGGCCCATGCCACACGACCTGCCGGACCTGCCGGGCGCCGCCGACCACCTCGAGCTGTGCCTCCGCCTGGCCGAGGAGGCCCTCGACGCGGGCGACTCCGCCTTCGGCTCGGTGTTGGTCGACGCGTCCGGCACCGTCCTGCGCACCGGCCGCAACCGGGAGACCACGAGCGGTGACGAGACGGCGCACCCCGAGCTCGAGCTGGCGCAGTGGGCAGCGGCCCACGTCGCCGTCGACGAGCGGGCCGGCTGCGTCGTCTACACCTCCGGCGAGCACTGCCCGATGTGCGCCGCCGGCCACGCCTGGGTCGGGCTGGGTCCGATCGTCTGCGCCGCCTCGTCCGCGCAGCTCGTGCAGTGGCGCACGGAGTGGGGCCTGCCCGCCGCGCCCGTCGCTGCGCTGCCGGTCACCGACGTCGCGCCGGGCGTGCAGGTGCACGGGCCCGTGTCGCCGTACGACGACCGCATCCGCGCGCTCCACGAGCGCAGCCTGCGCGGCTGAGGGCCCCGCGCCGCTACTCCCTCAGCCGGCGAGAGCGCGGCCGCGGGCGCGCATGGCGTCGACGACGGCGACCACCGCCGGCGAGTCCCTCATCGAGCTGCGGTGCACCACGGTGATCTGCCGGGTCGGGACGGGCCGGTGCGCGGCGACCGCGACCACCTCGTCCGACAGCGGCCGGCGGCCGAGGCGGGGGACCAGTGCGATGCCGAGGCCCGCGGCGACGAGCGCGAGGTGGGAGTCGAACTCCAGGGCGACGTGCGCGATGCGCGGTGTGCGCCCGGTGCCGTCGTACATCCGGGTCAGCCACTCGCGGCAGATGGTGCCCTTCGGGGTGGCCACCCAGTCCTCGTCGACCAGGTCGCGCGGCGAGACCCGCGTCCGGCCCGCGAGTTGGTGGCCGCGGGGCACGATCACGTCGGCGACGTCGCGCGCCACCGTCACCGCGACGACGTGCGCCGGGATGTCGAGCGGCACGTCGCCCCAGCTGTGCACGACCCCGAGGTCGTGCTGGCCGGAGGCCACGAGGTCGACGGCGTCCCACGGCTCGTGCTCGGTGAGCGCGAGGGTGAGGTCGGGGTGACGGTCGTGGAGGTCGCGCACCACGGGGGCGACCAACCCGCGCATCGCCGTCGAGAAGGCCGCCACGCGCAGCCGTCCGGCGACGCGCCCGGTGTCGCGGCGGAGGCCCGACTCCAGCTCCTCCAGCGCGGTGAGGAGGTGCGCCCCGTCGTCGACGAGCCGGCGACCGTGGTCGGTCAGCACGACGCCGCGGCCCACTCGCTCCAGCAGGTCGACACCCGTCTGGCGCTCGAGCCGCTTGACCTGCTGCGAGACCGCGCTGGGGGTGAAGCCGAGGGCGTCGGCGGCTCCCACCACGCTCCCGTGCAGGTCGACGGCCCGCAGGCTGCTGAGTGCGCTCATGTCGATCATGAAGCGACGCTACATCGAGAAGCGCACAAAGCGTTGCTGGTGCTTCATGGTGGCCGGCCCCAGACTTCTCGGGTGAACGTCCGAGACTCCGTCCTGGCAGCCCTCGTCGCGGCGATCTGGGGCGTCAACTTCGTCGTCATCGAGTGGGGCATGGCCGACGTGCCGCCCCTGCTTTTCGTCGCGCTGCGCTTCACCGCCGTGGTCGTCCCCGCCGTCTTCCTCGTGCCGCGGCCGGACGCCCCGTGGCGCAGCATCATCGCGGTCGGGGCGTTCATGTCCCTGGGCCAGTTCGGCTTCCTCTACGTCTCGATGGCTGCCGGGATGCCGCCGGGCCTCGCAGCCCTCGTGCTGCAGGCGCAGGTCGTCTTCACCGTGCTGATCGCCGCCGGCGTGCTGCGGGAGGTGCCGACGCGCACGCAGGTCATCGGCCTCGCGGTGGGCGTCGCCGGCCTGGTCGTCGTGGGAGCCGGGCGCGGCGGTCACGTGCCGCTCGCGGCGCTGCTGCTCTGCCTCCTGGCCGCCCTGTCGTGGGCGGTCGGAAACGTCGTGGCGCGGGCCGCACGGGTGCCGGGTGGGCTGTCGTTGACCGTGTGGTCGGCGCTGGTGGTGCCGATCCCGCTGCTGGCGCTGTCGCTCGTGGTCGACGGCCCGGCCGCGGTCGCCGGGGCGCTGGGTGACCTCTCGTGGACCGCGGTGGTGTCCACCCTCTACACCGCGGGCCTGGCCTCGCTGGTCGGCTACGGCATCTTCAACAGCCTGCTGGCGCGGTGGCCCTCGAGCGCGGTGGTGCCGTGGGTGCTGCTCGCGCCCGTGGTGGCGATGGCCTCGGCGTGGCTGCTGCTGGGCCAGCGGCCCAACCTCGCCGAGCTCGGCGGTGGTGCGCTCCTGCTCGCCGGGGTGCTCGTCGCACTGCGCCCGGCCCGGGTGCCGCCCGCGCCGAGCGACCGGCCGGCAGTGGCCGCAGCCGGGCGCTGACGCCACGATGGGGCCATGCGCGAGACGGTCCTGACCAACGCCCGGGTCTTCGACGGCTTCCGCCACCTCGGCGACGTCGGCGACGTGCTGGTGCGCGACGGCAGGGTCGCCGCGGTCGGCGGAGATCGTCGTACGGCCGGCGCGGAGGTGGTCGACTGCGGCGGGGCGCTGCTCCTGCCGGGCTTCACCGACGCGCACGTGCACCCCGTGCAGGGCGGGCTCGAGCGGATGACCTGCGACCTCAGCGAGCTGCCGGTCGACCGCGCGGCCTACCGCGCGCACGTGGCGTCCTACGCCGCCGCCCACCCCGCCCTCGACTGGGTGCAGGGCGGCGGGTGGGCGATGGCCGCCTTCCCCGGCGGCCTCCCGACCGCGGCCGAGCTCGACACCGTCGTCGGCGACCGCCCGGCCGCGCTGGTCAACCGCGACCACCACGGCATGTGGGTCAACAGCCGCGCGCTCGAGGTCGCCGGCATCACGCGCGACACCCCCGACCCGGCCGACGGGCGCGTCGAGCGCGACGACGCCGGCGACCCGACCGGCGTGCTCCACGAGGGCGCGATGGACCTGGTGCTGTCGGTGCTGCCGGTGCCGGACGCCGACGCCTTGCACGCCGGCCTGCTCGAGGGGCAGCGCCACCTCCTGTCGCTGGGCATCACCGGCTGGCAGGACGCGATCGTCGGCGCCTACGCCGGGATGCAGGACACCGGGCCGACCTACCTGCGCGCGGCCCGGTCGGGCGACCTCGTCGCCACGGTGGTCGGGGCGCTGTGGTGGGAGCGCGAGCGCGGCCTGGAGCAGGTGGCCGAGCTGGTGCAGAAGCGGGCGGCGTACTCGCACGGGCGCTTCGCCGCGACCTCGGTCAAGATCATGCAGGACGGCGTCGCCGAGAACGGGACCGCGGCGCTCGTCGAGCCCTACCTCGACCGGTGCGGCCACGCGACGACCAACACGGGGCTCTCGTTCGTCGACCCGGTCGCGCTCCGCAGCATCGTGGCGGCCCTCGACGCGGAGGGCTTCCAGGTGCACGTCCACGGGCTGGGCGACCGGGGCGTGCGGGAGGCGCTCGACGCGATGGAGGGCACCCAGCCGCTGCACCGGCACCACATCGCCCACCTCCAGCTGGTCCACCCCGACGACGTGCCTCGCTTCGCCGAGCTGCAGGTGGCGGCCAACATCCAGGCGCTGTGGGCGTGCCTCGACGACCAGATGGTCGAGCTGACCATCCCGTTCCTCGGCGAGGAGCGGGCGGCGCGGCAGTATCCCTTCGGCGACCTCCACCGCGCCGGCGCGCGGCTCGTCGCCGGCAGCGACTGGCCCGTCAGCACCCCCAACCCCCTCGAGGCCGTCCACGTCGCCGTGCACCGGATGGCCCACGGGGAGCCCGGGCGGGCCGGGAGCGAGCCGTTCCTCCCCGGCCAGTCCCTGTCGCTCGAGGTCGCGTTCGCGGCGTACACCTCCGGGTCGGCGTGGGTGTGCCACCGCGACGACGCCGGGATGGTCGCCCCCGGCGCGGTCGCGGACCTCGTGCTGCTCGACCGGGACCCCTTCGACGCCCCTGAGGAGGTCGGGGCGGCGACGGTCGAGCGCGTGTGGGTCGGGGGAGAGCCGGTCGTCGGCGGCTGAGCCCGCGCTGGCCGCGCCGCCCGGCGCCTCGGCAGGCAGTTCGCGGTGCCGGAGGCGGAAGCCACGCTCGGCCGGGCCCCGCCGGTCGTGAACTGCCTTCTTGGTGTGCCACAGCCCTCGCCGCCGGCGCCCTCGCTAGCCTCGACCCCATGGCGAACATCGCGACGAACACCGAGGTCGGGCTCGACGAGCTGCTGGAGTTCGTACGCCCGCGGCACCGCATGCTGCTCATCACCGAGCGCGCGGACGGCAGCCCGCAAGCGTCTCCGGTCGCCGGGGGAGTCGACGACAGCGGCCGCATCGTCGTGGCCACCTACCCGCAGCGCGCCAAGACGCGGAACGCGCGGCGGCGGCCCGGCGTCTCCGTCGTCGTCCTCTCCGACGACTGGGACGACGCCTGGGTGCAGGTCGACGGCACGTGCGAGGTGCTCGACGCCAGCGACGGGGAGGAGGCCCTCGACGGGTTCGTGGAGTACTTCCGCAACATCGCCGGCGAGCACTCCGACTGGGAGGAGTACCGGCAGGCGATGGTCGACCAGGGCAAGTCGCTGCTGCGGATCACTCCGACCCGCTGGGGCACGGTGTCGACCGGCGGCTTCCCTCCCGAGGTGGCCGCGCGCAGGTCCTGACCGGGGCCCGACGAGGACTGAGGGCGGCCGACGGAGCACGGCCCGTTTCGCGTCGGGTGTCACGATGAAGGGCATGCAGACCACGGCTCGCGAGCCCGCGTGGAAGGGCGCCGCGCTCGTCACGGGTGGGTTCGTCGTGCTGCTGTGGGTGCTCGAGATCTTCGACGCCGCGACGGGCAACCCGCTCGACGCGTACGGCGTCCAGCCCCGCAGCGAGGACGGGCTGGTCGGCGTGGCGCTGGCCCCGACGCTGCACTTCGGCTTCGACCACCTGGTGAGCAACACCGTGCCGGTCCTCGTGCTGGGCTTCCTCACCCTGGCCACCGGCGTCGCGCGTGGCCTCGCCGCGACGGCGATCATCTGGGTCGTGGGCGGTCTCGGGGTGTGGCTCTTCGCCCAGCCGGGCAGCACCCACGCCGGTGCCTCGGTGCTGATCTTCGGCTGGATCGTCTACCTCATCGTGCGCGGCTTCCTCAACCGCCGCACCGCCGAGATCCTGATCGGGGTCGCCGTCTTCCTGCTCTACAGCAGCGCGCTGCTCGGCGTCCTGCCCGGCCAGCCGGGCGTCTCGTGGCAGGGGCACCTCTTCGGCGCCGTCGGCGGGTTCCTCGCCGCGCGCCTGCTGACCACCCGGCAGCGCAGTGAGTCGAGCGTCACGTACTGATCGGTAACAAACGCCGGACGGGTCTCGCTCGCGACTCCTAGCCTGCCCGTCATGCGCGCTCCCAGCCTCCGCCCCGCCGTCCTCGCCCTTCTCGCCGTGCTGCTCGTCCCCTCGCTCTCCGCGTGCGGCGGAGAGGCCGACGCGACTGGCACCACCGCGCGCGCCGAGGCCGAGGCGGCCCACGCCGAGGTCCTCGCGGACTGGCAGGCGGCGCTGGAGGCGGAGCTCGGGACGGACACCTTCGACTTCGCCGCCCTGCAGCAGGCTGCGGCCGCCGACTGCGTCCGCACCGACGCCGGCGACTGGGCCGTCGAGCTGGCACTCAGCGGCGACCTGTCCACCTCCGCGCTGACCCGCATCGGCCTCGAGCACGCGTGCGGCGACGTGGTCCCGGCGTTCGACGAGGCCGTGGCCACCGTCGAGCGGGCGGCCGACCCGCTCGAGCTGGTGTGCGGCCCCGACGCCGAGCTGTCGGCCGAGGCGGCGCTGTCCGCCGACCTGGTCTGCGCGAACCGCTAGCCCGGGTCGGGGATCGTCTCGGGCAGGTCGCGCACCGGTACGACGGCCACGTCGTGCACCTTCCAGTCGAGCTCGCGGAGCACGTCGGCCGCCGCCTCGAGCTGGTCGAGCGTCGGGGTCCGGCCGGACAGCGGACGCACGAACGACTCGACGTGGAAGACGTGGCCCTGGTCCCGCACCCGGCTGCGGCTGTCGTCGACCCAGGACAGGTTGGCCAGCGCCTGGTCGACCTGGCGGGTGAGCGGGTGCGGGCGCTCGTCGTCGAAGGTGCGCGCGCGCTCGTCCATCAGCGCCGTGGTCGCGTAGTGCAGGTTGGTCCAGCCGTCGCGGACGATCGACAACGAGATGAGCAACGCCGCGCCGGAGTCGGCCCACCAGAGGCCGATGCCGATGCCGAGCACGCCGGCGATGGTGCCGGCGGCGGTCATCCAGTCGGCCTTCTGCATGTCGGCGTCGGCGTAGAGGACCTTGTCGTGCAGCTGCTCGGCGAGCGGGAGCTTCATCCGGCCCAGGACGAACGGGCCGATGCCGGTGTAGACCATCGCGGCCACCATCAGCCAGCCGGCCCAGACGGTGTGGCCGAGCAGGCGGACCGTGCCGATCGGCGGGTGCTCGCCGCGCACCAGGCCCATGGCGGAGTCCACGGCCAGCAGCAGTCCGACGCTCAGGAGTGCGATGGCCGCCGTCAGGTGGCCGACGCCGGTGGCCCGGTGGAAGCCGTAGGGGTGGTCGGCGGTGGGGCGCCGACGACCGAGCCGGACGGCGACGAGGAAGGCCAACGGCGGCACGAGCGCCAGCGAGTCCTCCACCCACGCCGTCTTCATCGCCTGCGAGCTGCCGGCCGTCGCGAAGACCACCGTGACGCAGGTGAGCATGTAGAGGAAGGTGACCACCTCCAGCCGCTTGGCGCGGCGCAGCGCGTCAGCCTGCGCCGGAGGCAGCTCGGTGTGCCCGAACCGGTAGCCGGACTCGCCGGACCCCTCGGCCCCTTCGGACCCCTCGGGTCCGCGGGTCGCGTCGACGCGGCTCATGGGCGACCGCCGGCGCTGGGCTGCGTGTCGAGCCAGCGCTCGAGCTCCGACATGAGGGCGTTCTCGCCCATCGGCACCATCATCACGTGCGCCCCGGTCGTCCCGGCGGCCTCGACCTCGGTGTAGGGCCGGGTCAGGCCGACCTCGTCGACCCACGCGTTGGTGTCGGTGAAGCCGCCCACGGCGAGGTCGATCTCGCCGTCCTCGAGCAACCGGACGAGCTCCTCCTCCCCGGCGACGGTCCACTCGACGTCGACCGCGAGGTGGTCGGCGAAGCCGGTCACCAGGCGGGGTTCGCGGCCGGCCGGCGACTCGCCGGCCACGTCGACCCATCCGGGCCGGGGTGAGGCCCCGACCCGGAGGACGCCGCCGCTGCGCACCCGGTCGAGGGTGCCGTCGGGGTCGGCCGGGAAGTCGTCGGGGACCACCGACCCGCACCCGGTGAGGAGGACGGCAGCTGCGACGAGCAGCAGCACGCGGCGCAGCTGCGACATCACTCCACCTGGTCTCCGGCCTTCGCGGCGGTGCCCGAGCGCTTCAGCAGCGGCCGGGTCGCCGGACCCTCGAGCACGGCCCCGTCCGGGGAGAACCGCGAGCCGTGCAGCGGGCAGTCCCACGTCTCCTCGGCGTCGTTCCACTTGAGCAGCCCGCCGAGGTGGGTGCAGACGCCGACGACGCCGCACGCGGCGGCCTGGGCCGGGCCGGTCGTCCCGGGGAGGCGCTCGCGCGCCGTCCGCACGGCGCCGGTGACGACGGCCGCGCCGACGCCGAGGTTGATCCGGGCCACCTCGGCAGCGTTGGACGCCGTGGGGGTCCGGCCGCTGAGCGCCTGCGCCCAGGGCGGCATGTCGCCGAGGATGTCGGAGGAGATCGCGCGCGCGGCGACCACCGCGTTGGTCATGCCCCACTTCTCGTAGCCGGTGGCGACGTGGATCCGGTCGCCTCCCCGCCGCAGCGGGCCGACGTAGGGCACCCCGTCGGGGCTGCTGTAGTCCTGGGCCGACCAGTGGTGGGTCTCGGTGGTGGCCGGGTACCACTTCGCCGCCCACGCGCGCAGGGTCTCGAGGTGGGCGAGGTGGGAGTCCGTACGCCCCACGACGTGCCCCGCGCCACCCACGACGAGCGTGCCGCCCGGGGCGTCACGCACCGACCGGGCGTCGGAGCCGGCCGAGAGGTACATCCCCTCCATCGGGCCGGCGCCGTCGAGGGCGAGCACGTAGGAGCGCTGCGGCTCGAGCCGCGCGAAGTGCAAGCCGCGATCGAGGATCGGGGTCCCGGTGGCGAGCACCAGGTGCTCGGCGGTCAGGGTCTCCCCGCCCTCGAGGCGGACGGTCGGCCGGCCGCCCTTGGAGACCGACCGCACGCGGTGTCCCTGGTGCAGCGTGCCGCCGTGGACGCGCAGCTGCTCGGCGAGCGCCCCGAGGACGTCCATGGCGTCGAGCTGCGCCTGGTCGGCGAGCGTCGTGGCCGCCACGTGCGGGAACGGCACGTCGAGGGTGTCGCGCCACGCGACCGGCAGGCCGAGGGACGACGCGGCCTCGTGCTCCTGCTCGACCGACGAGCGCTCCTGCTCGTCGGCGGCGTAGGTCACCGCGGTGCGCCGCTGGAAGGGCACGCCGTGGTCGTCGCAGAAGCGCAGCAGCCACTCCATGCCCTCGCGGTTGGCGTCGACGTAGGCCGCCGCGACGTCCGCGGACTGGTGACGCCGGATCCGGGACAGGTGGGTGCCCTGGAGCAGCGAGACCTTGCCGGTCGTCCGGCCGGTGGTGACCGCGCCGACGTGGCGCGCCTCCACGCACGCGACGCGCAGACCGGCGCGGGCGAGCAGGAGGCTGGTCGTCAGGCCGGTCAGCCCGGCGCCCACGACGAGGGCGTCCAGCGCCTCGCCCGACCCGGGCAGGGGGTCGTCGGCGACCGGCGTGGCCCGGTCGAGCCAGAGCGACGTCACGACTCGTCCTCCTCCTCGTGCTCGTCCTCCTCCACCGGGTCCCCCGCGTTGACCGGGTCGGTGTCGAGGTGGGTCTGCGGGTCGGTCCAGGGCTCCTGCGACCGGTCGTCGGACGGAGTCATCTCATCTCCTGCGGTGGGGTGCGGGGGGACATCTCGGAACGCGTGTCCCGTACCCCGGTCGCGAGGTGATCAGTAGCCGGCCTCGGACGGCGGAGCAGGAGACGTTCGACAGGGGCGTATGTGGTGCACCCCTAGGGGGTACATCCCCGTCACGTCGGGGTCGTCCCGCCACGATCCCGGCGGCCAGCGCGAGACCCGCCGGTCTCGACCTCCCGTACGCCGTGTGAGGTGACTCCGGCGGGTTTCGTACGTCGCCCGAGGGTCGATGGAGCGCCCGGTCGACCACGACGTCCGGCCCCGTCGCAGGAACGGGGCGAGAGGGGCGTCAGTGGGACCGCAGCGGTCCGTCCTCGAGGTGGTCGAGCAGGTCGCGCGGACCGTCGTAGACCCAGGACGCACCGGCGGAGGTGAGCCGCTCGGCGGAGATGCCGCCGCTGCGCAGCCCGACGCACGGCACCCCGGCCGCCTCGGCGGACAGCGCGTCCCAGACCGCGTCGCCGACGACGATCGCCGCGCCGCCGCCGGCGCGCTCGATCCCGAGCTCGACCATGTCGGACGCCGGCTTGGTCGCCGCGTCGTCCGAGCCGGTCACGACCGCGGTCAGGTGGCGGCGTACGTCGAGGAGCTCGAGCAGGTCGTCGACCAGGTCGCTCTCCGACGAGCTGACCAGCGCGAGCCGGTGCCCGTGCCCGGCGAGCGCCTCGACCAGGTCGGCGGCGCCGTCGAGGGCGCACACCGATCTGAGCTGGGTCCGGAAGTAGTCGTCGTGCAGCTTGCGCACGTCCTCGCCCACGGCCGCCTCGGCCGGGTCGCCGGCGACGTGGGCGACGAGCCGGTCGCCGCCCATCCCGATGGCCTCGTGGACGCGGACGGCGCTGACGTGCAGGCCGACGTCGTGGAAGGCGGTGTGCCAGGCGACGACGTGCTGGTAGACGGAGTCGACCAGGGTGCCGTCCAGGTCGAGGACGACGACGGGATGGTGGAGGGTCTCCGTGGTCACGGCAGCGACGTACCCCGACCTGCAGTGCCCCATGCGCGCGCGGAGGTGGCCGCCCCGGCGGGTGTGGTGTGGCCCGGGGTGGCAGAGGACCATCGAGGCTCAGGCAACACGAATGTGTCGAGGGGATCGTCATGGAGCTGCTGCCTCAGAGTCGGGAGGCCCTGGACGAGTACGTCACCACGTCGGTCGACGACATGGAGGGCTTGCTGCGGGTGATCGAGGGCTGGGCCGTGCGCTCGGTGCCCGACTGCGTCGCCCTCAGCGTCACCCTGCTCGACGAGGACCTGACGTTCACCCTGGTCGACAGGGCTGCGACCGACGCGCCGCGCCACGACGAGGGCCGCGACGACTCCCGCGACGAGACCCGCGACGCCGGAGCACGCCCGGCGGCGGTGCATCCCCTCGACGAGCTGGACTGGGCCGACACGGCCCGCGAGCGGGCCTTCGGCGCGATCGCGAGCACCGTGTGCCTCCCGGTGGTGGAGCACGGCCGCGCCGTGCTCAACATCGACCTCTACGCCTCGACCGCCTACGCGTTCCGGGACCGCATCGACGGGCTCGTCGAGGCCCTCGGCGCCTGGCAGGCCGGGGCCGTCACCAACGCCGACCTCGGCTTCGAGACGCTGCGGCGCGCGCAGGAGGCCCCCGAGCGGATGCGTGAGCAGCGTCTCGTCGACGTCGCTGTGGGACTGGTCGCCGCGCGGATGGCGGTGACCACCGACATGGCGGCCGTGCTGCTGAGCGAGGCGGCCGAGCGGGCCGGCGTCTCCGAGTCGGAGGCGGCGTGCGTGGCCCGGGTGCTGCTGGCGTAGACCTACACCATCGCGGGGCGTATGCGACCCGCCCATCGGGGTACTGCGGGCCATGCAACGACCTACAGCCCCCGTCACCCGCCACGTCAAGGTGGCGATCATGGAGGAGAGCGAGCTCGTCGTCCACGGCCTGCGCGCCATGCTCGAGCCGCACTCCGCGCTGGTCACCGTGGTGGCGCACCGGGCCGACGGTCCGGCTCCGCTGTGCGACCTGACGCTCTACGAACCCCACCGCCGCTCCGCCGGCGTACGTCCCGCCCCGCAGCGCTTCCCGACCCGCATGGTCGCCTTCGGCTGGGACTGCAGCCCCGAGGCGGTCTCCACCGAGATGTCGCGCGGCGCTGCCGGCTTCGTCAGCAAGTGGCTCCCGGCCCGTCGCCTGGTGTGGAACCTGCTGCAGATCGCCGACGGTCGCGTCGTGGTCGACGCGTGGACCGGTCAGGCCGAGGCGGAGAAGGCCGCGGCCGAGAAGTGGCCGCTGACCCAGCGCGAGACCGAGGTCCTCTCGATGATCGCCGCCGGCAAGGCCAACCGCGACATCGCCGAGGAGACCAACCTCAGCATCAACTCGGTGAAGTCCTACATCCGCGGCGCCTACTCCAAGATCGAGGTCACCTCGCGCTCGCAGGCGGTGCTCTGGGCGATCCAGCACGGGCTGCTCATGTCGCCCGAGCCCGAGCAGAGCAGGGCCCGCGTGCCGGTGCACGCTGCGCGCTGATGACCCGCTTCGGCTACTTCCTCTCCTGCGAGGAGTACGCCCCGGACGAGCTGCTCGAGCAGGCGCGGCTGGCCGAGCGCGCCGGCTTCGACAGCCTCTGGATCAGCGACCACTTCCACCCGTGGACCAACGCGCAGGGGCAGTCGCCCTTCGTCTGGTCGATGATCGGGGCGGTCGCCCAGGTGTGCGACCTCCCCGTCACCACGGCGGTCACCTGCCCGACCGTGCGCACCCACCCGGCGATCGTCGCGCAGGCCGCGGCGACGTCGGCGGTGCTGCTCGGCGAGGGCCGGTTCACCCTCGGCGTCGGCACCGGTGAGGCGCTCAACGAGCACGTCCTCGGCGACCGGTGGCCGCACACCGAGCTGCGGCTGGAGATGCTGGAGGAGGCCGTCGAGGTCATCCGTCAGCTGTGGACCGGCGAGGTGGTGTCCCGCGAGGGCCGGCACTACACGGTCGACACGGCGCGGATCTACACGTTGCCCGACCAGCCCCCGCCGATCTACATGAGCGCCTTCGGTCCGAAGGCGCTCGACGTGGCCTGCCGGATCGCCGACGGCTTCATCACCACCCAGCCCGACGCCGAGTCGGTGGAGACGTTCCGCGCGGCCAAGGGTGCCGACGCCCTCACGCAGGCGGGCTTCAAGGTCGCCTGGGGACCCACGCGCGACGACGCGATCGACGCAGCCTTCGAGCGGTGGCCCAACTCCGGTGTGCCGGGCGAGCTCAGCCAGGTGCTGCCGAGCCCGCAGCACTTCGAGCAGGCGAGCGAGCTGGTCACGCGCGAGGCGTTCGCCGAGAAGGGCGCCTTCGGTCCCGACGTCGCCGCGCACGTGGAGGCCTACGCGCCGTTCGTCGACGCCGGCTTCGACGAGGTCTACGTCGCCAACATGGGCCCGCACTACGCCGACATGATCGCGGCCTACGGGTCCGACGTGCTGCCGCAGCTCCGCGGCTGAGGCGCGCGCCTCAGTCGTCGTACTCGGGGTCGCCCTCGACGTCCGCGGGCTTGGCCTCGTGGCCCTCCCGCCCGCGGGTGCGGCGCAGCTCCTTCATCTCCGCCTCGAAGACGTGGCGCCGGCCGGCCGTCAGCTCGTCGATGATGCGCTGGTGGAGGCCCTTCGTGCGCGCGTAGAAGCCGTCGTCGAAGGCCTCGACCATCTGGAACGACCACATGCCCGGCAGCGGGTTCTGCCCGAGCACGTCGCGGTCCAGGGCGTCGGCGAGGTCCTCGTGGCCGGCCTCGCGCACCAGCGCCTCGGCCTCCTCGAAGGTGGACTCGGCGCTGCCCATGAGGCGGTGGAAGGCGTAGAGGTGGCCACGGGCGTCCTCGACGTGGTCGAGGGCGGCCGAGACCTTGCCGACCGCCTCGACGGTCTCGTCGGTGACCCCTTCGGGCCGGCGGTGCTCGGGGGAGGGCTGGTCGTCCATGCTCCGAGGGTCACAGACGCCGACGGGCAGCCGCCACCTGCCAACGGGCGGGTCAGTCGACCGCGGGGGTGCGCCCGCTGGGGATGTCGCGGGTGGCGACGAGCTCGGCGGCGAGGTCGCGCAGCTTGATGTTCTCCTGCGACGACAGACGCCGCAGCACGTCGAAGGCGCGGTCCGCGTCGAGGTCGTAGCGCTCCATGACCATCCCGATCGCCTGGCCGATGACGGTGCGGGTCTCCAGCGCACGGGTGAGCTGCTCGTCGTTGATCGAGCGCGCGAGCACGACGGCCGCCATGGCCGCGATCGTCCTGCCCTGGCTCACGTCCTCGTCGCCGAAGGAGCCCGGCTGGGTCGAGTAGACGTTGAGCGCCCCCCACGTGCGGTCGGGGCGGGTGAAGAGCCGGAAGCTGACGCTCGAGCGGATGCCGAGCTCGGCGACCATCGCACGACCCCACGCCGGCCACCGCGGATCGGTCGCGAGGTCGTGGACCACGACGACCTCGTGCTCCCGGATCGCGTCGCGGCACGGGCCCTGACCCAGCTCGTACTGCTTCTCGTCGAGCTGTCGCAGCCGCTCGTCAGTGGCGACGGGGGTGCGGATCTGGTCACGCTCGACGAGCGAGATGCCCACGTGGTCGCAGGCGCTGAAGAACTCCGGCGTGATCTGCACCAGCCGCTCGAGGGTGTGCGGTGGATCGGCCTGGGCGTCGAGCTCACGCACGGCGTCGGCCAGCTGGCCTCCGAAGACGTCGTCCATGGGACACCTCGTTCGATGGGGGTCGGGTTCTCGAGGCTGCCGTTCCTCCACGGTGCCACCGAACGGGGGGCCTCGCAACCTGCTCCTCGCAGCGTCCGACCAGCGTCTTTCCAGCGACCGACGAGCGCCCGCAGACCGGCGGCGACGCCCGTGCCGAGGCGGCTCCGCCGACGGCGTCCCAGCCTGCTGGAGCACCCGCAGGCCCGCGTGCTCGCCGCCGTGGTGGTTGACGGCGGCGAAGACGACCAGGTCGGCGTGCGGGTGCCGTCCGGCGACGTCGGCCAGCAGGCCCGTCACCGCCAGTGCGCCGGCGCACACGGCGGCGTCCCGACGTCCTGCGCCGGACCGGCCCATCAGACCCCTCACCCGACAGCCGGGCTGCGGGGCGGCCGGCTCTCGAGCTCGCGTGCCAGCTCGTCGAGGGCCAGGGTCGTCGCCGCGGCGACGACCTCGGAGGGGTCCCCGGGCAGGCAGGTGTGCAGCTCGCGCGTGCCCGCCTCGGTCGCCACGACGAGGTGGACCGTGCCTGCGGGGCAGTCCTCTTGCGGGCCGGGGCCCCCGACACCCGTGATCCCGACGGCGACGTCGGCGCCCAGGAGCCGGCGTACGCCGTCGGACACGGGGCACCTCCAGGTCGGGGCCCTCTGGTTCCCCGACGGACTCGCGCCCATGCAGGGCCCGGTGTGACGCGTACGCCTCTCGGGGGCGCATGGACGGCGCTGTCCGGGGCACTGGCTGTGCACGCGTTCCGTACTCAGCATGACGACCGAGGAGGTCACCGTTCGATGAAGGCAGTCACGTGGCAGGGCAAGCAGGACATGCAGGTCAAGGAGGTCCCGGACGCGGTCATCGAGGAGCGCACCGACATCGTCGTCGAGGTGACGTCGACCGGGCTGTGCGGCTCGGACCTGCACCTCTACGACCCGCTGACGCCCTTCATGGCGGCCGGTGACGTCGTCGGCCACGAGCCGATGGGCATCGTGCGCGAGGTCGGCTCGGCCGTGACCACCCTCGAGCCGGGCGACCGCGTGGTGGTGCCGTTCAACATCAGCTGCGGCACCTGCTGGATGTGCACCCGCGGCCTCCAGAGCCAGTGCGAGACCACCCAGAACCGGGACACCGGAACCGGCGCGAGCCTGTTCGGCTACAGCAAGCTCTACGGGCAGGTCCCCGGCGGCCAGGCCGAGCTGCTGCGGGTGCCGTTCGGCGACACCCTTCCGATCAAGGTGCCGCACGGCCCGACCGACGACCGCTTCCTC
This sequence comes from Nocardioides pinisoli, assembly GCF_024199985.1. Taxonomy (GTDB): domain Bacteria; phylum Actinomycetota; class Actinomycetes; order Propionibacteriales; family Nocardioidaceae; genus Nocardioides; species Nocardioides pinisoli. Next base: position 336,473 of record NZ_JANARS010000003.1, on the reverse strand, counting down.
TTCCTCTCCGACGTGCTGCCCACCGCGTGGCAGGCCGTGGAGTACGCCGACGTGGAGCCGGGCGGCACCCTCGCGGTCGTCGGCGCCGGTCCGATCGGCGACATGGCCGCCCGGATCGCCCTGCACCGCGGCCTGCGGGTCATCGTCGTCGACTCGATGCGTGAGCGGCTCGCCCGTGTCCACGGCCGGGGTGCGGAGACGATCGACTTCACCGAGGTCGACGGGGTGGGCGACGCCATCCGTCAGCTCACCGACGGCCGGGGCGCCGACGGGGTGATCGACGCCGTCGGCATGGAGGCCCACGGCTCGCCGGTCGCCGAGACCGCCCAGAAGGCGCTCGGCCTGCTGCCCAAGAAGGTCCAGGAGAAGGTCATGCTCAACGTGGGCGCCGACCGCCTCGCCGCGCTGCTGAGCGCCATCGACGGCGTGCGCCGCGGCGGAACCATCAGCATCTCCGGCGTCTACGGCGCCCCCACCGACCCGCTGCCGATGTTCGAGCTCTTCGACAAGCAGGTGCAGATCCGGATGGGCCAGGCCAACGTCCGGCGCTGGAGCGACGACATCCTCGCGCTGCTCGAGAAGGACGAGGACGTGCTCGGCGTCGAGTCGTTCGCCACGCACCACCTGCCTCTCGACGACGCCCCCGAGGCCTACCGCAAGTTCCGCGACAAGGAGGACGGCATGGTCAAGGTGGTGTTCCGGCCGTGAGGCTGCCCAAGCCGCGCGGCGGGCTGAGCGAGTGGCTCGTCGCCCGGCTAGCCGAGCCGGGGCTTACCGGCTCGGCTCCGGATGCCGACTCGTGGGACGACGAGTCGATCTCGCTCTGGACGCTGCACGAGCTGTCGTTCCGCGGCTTCGAGGACGCCGACGACCGCGCCGAGTGGGACCCCGAGCTCCTCGGCGTACGACGTGACCTCGAGGAGGCGCTCGAGGAGCGGCTCCGAGCGCGGTGGTCGGCCTCGCCCACCTCGCCGGCCTCCTCGGCCGCGCCCGCTGCGGCCGACGTACCGACCGCGCTCGAGGACCTCGTCGCCGCGGACGACGGACCGTCGCTGGCCGACCACGTCCGCCGTCGCGCCGACCGCGACCAGGTGCTGGAGCTGCTGCGACAGCGCTCGGTCTACCACCTCAAGGAGTCCGACCCGTCGGCCTTCGTCGTCCCGCGCCTGCCGGTGCGGGCCAAGGCGGCGCTGATGGCGCTGCAGTTCGACGAGTACGGCGACGGCGACCCCAACCGGCTCCACTCCCACCTGTTCGCGCGCGGCCTCGAGGCCGTCGGGCTGCGGGCGGAGTACGGCGCCTACGTCGAGGACGCGACCACCGAGAACCTCGAGATGAACAACGCCGGCTCCATCTTCGGCCTGCACCGCCGGCTGCGCGGGGCGGCGATGGGACACCTCGCGGCGTTCGAGATGACCAGCTCACTGCCCTCGCGCAAGATGGTGCAGGGCCTCGAGCGGCTCGGGCTCGACGGACCGATGTCGGCCTACTACGACGAGCACGTCGAGGCCGACGCGATCCACGAGCACCTCGCCGCCCGCGACATCTGCGGCACCCTCGCCGAGGACGAGCCCGACCAGGCCGCCGAGATCCTCTTCGGCGCCTTCACCTGCCTCGACGTCGAGGCCCGCTTCGCCACGGCGATGCTCGCGACCTGGGAGGAGCAGCGGTGAAAGACCGCGACTTCGACCACCCCGACGTCGTCCTGGTCCCGCACGGACCGATGCTGCTCCGCGGCGCCGAGTCGGTGCAGGACCTCGAGGGCCGCGTCCACACGGTCGACCGTCCCGTGGTGGCGCTCTGCCGCTGCGAGAAGTCCAGCCGCCTGCCCTGGTGCGACGGCACCCACAAGGTCATCCCGCGCTGACGTCGTACGACCGGCGAGCTCATGAGGAGCGGTGCGTGAGGGGGATTCCGGCACGCGGAAATGCCCCTGGCACACCGCCCGAGCGCGTGTCGTCCGTCGGCGCGCAGGTGAGCGGTGCCTGAGGGGGATTCCGGCACGCGGAAATGCCCCTGCGACACCGCCCGTCGCCCGTCCAGGGCGTACGGCGTCAGGCGCGAACGATCCGGACGAGCACCCCGCGCACCTGCTGGCGCACCTCGACCATGACGAGCCGGCCCTCGGCGAAGCAGGGCTCCGCTCGCAGGATGTCGGCCTGGGCGCTGGTGCCGAGCTGGAGCACGGCTGAGCCGCCGGGGGCGAGGTGCTCGTCGATGACGACCAGGCAGGCGCGCGCGATGTCGAGGCCGTCGTCGCCGCCGTCGATGGCGGTGAGCGGGTCCTCGGGGTAGCGGCTGGTCTGCTCGCGCGGCACCCACGGCGGGTCGGCGATGATCACCGGGAAGAGCTCGCCGGGGGCGAGCGCGTCCTGCAGCCGCCCCTCCCGGACCTCGACGCGCTCGGCGGCCCCGGCGGCCAGCGCGTTGGCCCGGGCGTAGTCGCAGGCGACCGGGTTGGCGTCGACGCAGAGGAGACGGCGCCCGGAGGTCGCGACCGCGAGCAGGCCGATGTGGCCGGCGCCCGCGCAGAGCTCGAGGACCGTCCCACCCGGCGCGGTGTCCATCAGCTCGGCGGCCCAGTCCGACTGCGCGGCCGTCCACTCGCGCGGGCGCAGCACGCGGTCGTCGAAGGCGATCGTGAGGGACCCGAAGGTCAGCTGGTCGGTCATCGGCGGATCCTTTGGTGCCAGAGGGCTGCGCGGGCGGCGTTGGCGCCGGCCGCGCCGTGGACGCCGCCGCCGGGGTGGGCGGAGGCGGAGGCGAGGTAGAGGCCCGGCACCCCGGTCGCGGCCCGACCGCGCATGGCGGGGACGGGCCGGAAGACCAGCTCCTGGTGCAGCTGGGAGGTGCCGCCGTTGACGGCGCCGCCGACGAGGTTGGCGTTGCGGGCCTCGAGCTCGTGCGGGCCGAGCACCCGGCGCTCGAGGACCAGGTCGCCGAAGCCGGGCGCCACGGCCTCGATGCGGGCCTGCATCCGGTCGGCGAAGCGCTGGGCGTCGTCGTGGCCCCACTCGCCGGTGACCTCGTCCGCGGCGTCGCGGCGGGTCTTCCCCGGCTGGGGCACGTGGGTGTAGGCCCAGAACGACTCGGTGCCGGCCGGCGACCGGGTCGGGTCGCTGGTGGTCATCTGGCCGGTGAGCAGGAACGGCCGGTCCGGCACGACCCCCGACGCGACCTGGGCCAGCGTCTCGGTCATCTCCTCGACGGAGTCGGCGACGTGCACGGTGCCCGGTGCGCGCTCGGGACGGTTGGTCCACGGCACGGGACCGGAGAGCGCCCAGTCCACCTTGACGGTGCCCGGGTCGAGCTCGAAGTCCCGCATGCCCCGCATCAGCCGCGGCGGCAGGTGCTCCTCAGCGACCAGCCGGCCGAAGAGGTGGGTGGCGGACACGTCGGCGAGCACCGCGCGGGTGGCGCACGACTGCCCGTCGCGGGTGCGTACGCCGACCACGCGCCCGTCGCGGACGTCGACCCCGGTCACCTCGGCGTCGGTCACCAGCTCCACGCCGAGACCGGTGCAGCGGGTGACGAGCGATTCCGTGAGCTGCTGGGCGCCGCCCCGGGGGACGGGGAAGCCGACCGTCTGGCCGAGCATCGTCATCAGCACGCCGAAGACGCCGGACCCGGGGGAGGAGAGCGGGAAGTCGGCGTGGCCGGCGTTGCCGTTGAGCAGCAGCGGCGCGGCGGGACCGGCGAAGAGCTCGCGACCCAGGGACGCGACCGGGGTCGCCAGTCGCCGTACGGTGTCGAGGCCCCCGGAGCGGGCCAGCGCCGGCAGCAGCCGCGCGCCCGCGCGCACGGGCGGGAAGGGCGAGGTGAGCCCGTCGACCAGCGCCGGGCCGATGCGGTCCCACGTGGCGCACAGCTCGAGCCAGGCGTCGCCGTCGCCGGCCCGGAGCGCGTCGAGGCCGGAGGCGGTGTCGTGCCGGTCGCGGTGCAGGACGGCCCACTGGCCGTCGCCGAAGGGGTGACCGAGCACAGCCGGTGCGTGCTCCCAGGTGAGCCCGTGGTCCTCCAACCGGAGGTCGGCGATCGCGCGCGAGGCGACGGCGAGCGGGTAGAACGCGCTGAACGTGTCGTGGACGAAGTCGGGGTGCAGCTCGCGGTCGCTGCGCACGGCTCCGCCGGGCGTCGGCTGCGCCTCGAGCACCAGGACCCGCCATCCCGCGTCGGCGAGCACGTTGGCGGCGACCAGGCCGTTGGGACCGGCCCCGACGACGACGGCGTCCCAGCCGGTCGACGAGCCTGCGCTCACGTCGTCCGTCCCTCCACGACGAACGCGAGCCGGCGCAGGGCCTCGACGTTGCGCCAGTGGATCTGGGCGTCGCGCAGGGGCTTGGGCACCAGGACGCCCGGTCCCGCGGTGGCGTCCTCCTTCATGGTGACCAGGGTGGCGGCCCCGTCGGGGCGCAGGGAGATCTCGACGTGCGCCTCTCCCGCGGGCCAGCCGCGGGCCTTGAGGAGCAGCCGGCTGCCCTCGTCGACCTCGAGGACCTCGGTGGTGTCGTCGATCAGCAGCGGCCAGGTGCCGACGCTGTGGTGCAGCTTGGAGCCGACGGCGGGCCAGGTGTCGTCGACGTCGCGCATCCGGGACGCACCCACCACGAAGAGCGGGTAGAGCCAGCCGTCGGACAACACCTCCCAGACGCGCTCGGGGGTGGCGGACACGGTGCCGGTCGTGGTGCTCATGGTGTTTCCTTCACTGTGCTCGCGAATGTCGCTCGGGGGTTCTCGGGTCGTTCTGGGTCGTTCTCCGGGTCGTCCTCCCGCACCCAGTGCCCATCCTCGCGCCGCACCAGTCCCCGGCGCTCGAACTCCTCCAGCCACCCGGTCATCGGCCACTCGCCCCACCGCTGGTGGAACAGGCGGCCGTTGCGCAGGATGTCGTCGAGGTGCTCGACCGGTGGGCTGCTGACCGGGTGGTGCTGGTGGTAGGCCCGGGCGCCGCCGACCCAGCCGAGGCCGATGCCCCGCGCGATCGCCGTACGCCCCAGGTCGGTGTCCTCGCCGCCGTAGCCGACGTAGTCCTCGCAGAAGCCGCCGAGACGGTGCCACGTGCGCGGGCCCACCGCGAAGGAGAGCGACCAGAAGAGGTCGGGCTCGTCGAGCTCGAGCAGCTCGCCGGGGGCCGGGCGGGGTCGCGCCGGGTGCGGGTCGTCCCACTCGGCGAGGCCGGCGGGGTCAGCGGGGTAGCCCTCGGACGGGCGGGGAGGCAGGTAGGTCACCGGTCCCGACCAGATGCGGTGCGGGCGCGACGTGACGACGTTGGCGTAGGACGCCACGAGCCCCGCCCCGGCCAGGCAGTCGACGTCGAGGAGCACGACCACGTCGGCACCGGTGTCGAGCGCGGACTCCACGCCCAGGTTGCGTGCGGCGGCCAGCGGCAACCCGCCGCGCGGCCCGCGGCCGATGGCGACCACGTCGCGGACGAGGCCGTCGACCTGCTCCTTGACGATGTCGGGGTCGTCCATGGCGACGGCGAGGTAGGTGTCGGGTCGGAGCCCGCCCCGGGCGAGCGAGCGGTGCTGGGCGGCCAGGTGCTCGTGGCGGCCGTGCGCGATCGTGACGACGGCGACGCGGGTCACGAGGCGGTCCCCGCGCGCAGGCGGTCGCGGGTGGCGAGCACGACCTCGGCGAAGCGGTCGGCGGCCCAGCCGTCGCACCACTGCGCCCACGGTCGCGGGTCGAGGGCGGCGGCCCGGTCGAGCACGTCGCTCCACTCCGCGGCCTCGGGCCAGGCGGTCCGCACCACGGCCGGCCAGCCGCTGGCCAGCACCTCGCCTGTCGTGTGCTGCTCGTCGTGGGGCCGCCGTTGGGGGAGCACGACGGCGGGTCGGCGGGCGGCCGCGGTCTCGGCGAGCGCGTTCTGGCCGGCGTGGGTGACGACGACGTCGGCGCCCGCCAGCACGGCCGACGGGTCCTCGACCCAGGTGCTGCGGTCGGCGCCCAGGACGTGCCACCGCCAGTCGGGGGTGGCGCCCCGCGCGAGGCGTACGTCGTCCGCGCTCACGTCGTGGCCTCCCGAGCCGAGCATGAGGGCGACGGTGCGCTCGCGGCCGCGCGAGCGGTCGTGCGACCGGCTGCGCAGCACGGGTCGGACGGGGTGCCGGGAGAGCGCCCCCACCGGCACCAGTCGCTCCCGGAGGTCGGCGGGCAGTCCGGGCGTCATGTCGCGCGCCGTGCGGGGCCAGAACCCGACGAGCGCCTCCGCGACGCCGAGCCCGAGGAGGTGGGCGCGGTCGTCACGCCGCCCGGGCAGGACGACCCCGACCGCGGGCACGCCGTGGAGGCGGGCGAGGAGGATCACCTCGACCGAGACGTCGACGACCAGCAGGTCCGGTCGGGCGGCGTCCAGCCAGGCGCTGAGCGCCGCGGAACGTGACCGGGTGCCGTCGTGCAGCAGGGGAGCCCAGTGGAGGTGGCCGTAGGCGTTGACGTCGCGGGGGTCGCCGTCGTCGTCGGCCGGCAGCTGCACCCAGTCGCCGACCCAGGCGTCCGGCCGCGGCAGTGACGACAGGCCGGCGACCGCGATCCCCTCGTGGCGCAGCCGGGCGGCCAGCACCTGGGCGCGGTGCCGGTGGCCGCTGCCGACGTGGTGGACGTAGTAGCCGATGGTCGCGGTCGCGTCGCGGCTCACGCGGCGTGTTCCTGACGGGTCAGCTCGTCGTAGAGGTCGAGGTAGCCCTCGACCATCGCGTCCGCGCTGCACGTCGACTCCGCGTAGGCACGGACACCGCCCCGGTCGAGCCGGGCCGCGGCCACGACGGCCTGGGCCAGGGCAGCCGCGTCGCCGGGCGCCGCGAGGACGCCGCCCTGGGGCGAGACGACCTGGCTGAGGCCGCCGCGGGCGAAGGTCGCGACGGGGGTGCCGCTGGCCATGGCCTCGGCGGCGACGAGGCCGTAGGGCTCGTCCCACATCGGTGTCACCACGGCCACCGACGCCTGCCGCAGCAGCTGCGAGAGCTCGCGCTGGGCGAGGTGGCCGGCGTAGCGGGCGTCGGCGCCCAGCAGCGGCGCGACCTCCCGCTCGAAGTAGTCCCGGTCCTGCACGGGACCGGCCAGCACGAGGGGCACGCCCGCGAGCCGGCAGGCCTCGACCGCGAGGTGGGGCGCCTTCTCCGGCACGATCCGGCCCGACCACACGGCCGGTCCGCCGCCCGGGCCTGCGGGCCAGTCGCGGAGGTCGAGCCCGTTGAGCACGACGTCGCTGTCGACCGCGTGGCGCCAGGAGGTCGCCGTCCACTCGCTCACCGCGACGAAGCGCGGCGGGCGCGAGCACAGTGCCAGTGCCGACTCGATCATCGGCAGCGGCGGGGTGTGCAGCGTGGTGAGCATGGGCACGTCGACCGCAGGCGCCATGGCGATCGGCAGGTGGTGGAGGCTGTTGTTGTGCACCACGTCGTACTCCTCGGCGCCGGTGCGCGCGAGCGAGAGCATCAGGGAGAGGTAGGCGTGGTGCTCGGCCAGCCAGCCGGGTCCGGGCGCGAACTTGTCGGCCATCGCCGCAGGGCTCACCTCCACCGTCGACAGCGGCAGCAGGCGCACCGGGAGCGAGGTGTCCGACCCCGGGCCGGCGAACAGCGTGACGTCGTGCCCGCGCTCCGCCAGCCCGCGCGCGGTCGTCCAGGTCATCGACTCCAGGCCGCCGGCAAAGGGCTCTCGGATGGGGAAGCGGCTCGAGGCGATGAGGCAGATCCTCACCGTCGACCCACCACCGACTCGTAGACCCGGGCGTGGGCCTCGGCGACCTGCGCGCGCTGGTGGCGCCGCTCGTCCACGCTCGGCGGGGCGGCGACGTGGCCGGCGTGGGCCGCGCGCACCGCCGCCACCAGGCTGTCGGTGTCGAGGTGCTGCTCGTCGTGCTGGTAGGTCAGCACCGGGGCCTGGTCGGCGAAGTAGCCGCAGGAGGGGGCCACCACGGCGGTCCCGAGGTCGCGGCAGGCCTCGAGCCAGCCGCTGTGGGTGCCGAAGCGGTAGGGCAGCACCGACACGTCGAGCGAGGCCAGGTAGGCCCACAGCCCGTCGTCGTCGAGGAAGTCGTGGATGCGCAGGTCGAGCTCGCCCCGGGCGGCGTGGTGCTGCAGCGTCTCGGCGAGCCCGGCGTCGTACCTCGCCCCGTCGGGGAGCAGCACGTCGCGGTGCCCGTTGACCTGCAGGACGGCGCCGGGCAGGTCGCGGACGGCGTCGACGAGCACCGGCACCAGCGGGTGCGGGTGCATGCCGGCCCGCAGGCTCTTGACGTGCAGGCCGATGCGGAGCTCGCGCTCGCGCGGTCCGCGGCCGAGCACCTCGCGCATCGCCGCGGCCTTGCGCATCACGTCGAGGGGTACGACGTGGGGGTGCGGCACCACGACCGCCTCCCGTCCCCAGCGGTCGCGGATCTCGGCGGCGGCGCCCGGCGTCAGCGTGACCAGGGCGTCGGCGGCCGGCACGAGGACGTCGAGGTGCCGGTCGTGCGCCTCGCGGTCGAGGTGGTGGGGGTTGCGCAGGTCGTGCACCGTGAACACGAGCGGCTTGCCGCGCCGGCGCAGGGCGGCGACGAGCTCCTCGAGGTCGGCGGGGCTGCGGGCGTCGAAGCCGAAGTGCAGGTGGAAGACGTCGAAGTCGTGCGACTCGACCCAGGCGGCGTCGAGCATGACCGGGGGCCACCACTGCTGCGTGGTCGCCGCGCCGACCGGGACGGGGTCGGGCAGGCGCACGGGACCCGAGCCGTCCTCGGGCGCGAGGTGGCGGACGTAGACGTGGTTGGCGGGGACCGAGGCGATGACGAGGCGCCCGGTCCGGGGACGGGGCACCGGGCGCGCCGCGGGCGCGTCCGTCGTCATGTCGGAGGTGGTCACGCGCAGAAGTACCCGCGCGCGAAGGTGTCATGCGTGGGGGACGCTCGCTGTGACGAACTCCATCCCATAGGAGGTGTCGCGTTGAGCGACGGCCCGCGGGGACGTTAAATTCTGTCCTGACTCCAGAACACGGGTCTCAGACGCAAGTCATTCAAGGATTCCATTGTCATCCCATGACTCCTTGGCCGTGTTCGCGGCACTCGCAGCCGAGCTGCAGCAGGAGCCTGACGAGGCCATGACCTCGCGCGCGATCGTCACCCGGATGCGCGACCTCCTCCCCGAGGCCGACCAGGTCAGCCTCACGATCCGCACCTCCCGGGGCCACCGGACGCTGGCCAGCAGCGACCCCCTCGCGCAGGAGGCCGACACCCTGCAGTACGCCCTGGGCGAGGGGCCGTGCCTCGAGATCGCCGACACCGGCGGCTGGCTGCGCAGCGGCGACGTGGGCTCGGACGCGCGCTACCCCTCCTGGGGCCCCCGCGCCTCCGAGCTGGGCGTGGGGTCGCTGCTCGCCGTCGCGGTCAACGACCGTGACGAGCCGATGGGCGCGCTCAACCTCTACAGCTCACGGACCGGTGCCTTCGCCGACCGCGACGTCGTCGACACCGCCTTGGTCTACGCCGTCCACGCCACGACGGCCCTGTCGTCGGCGCGCCGCGCCAGCACGCTGCAGACCGCGATCAGCTCCCGGCACGTCATCGGCATGGCGCAGGGCATCGCGATGGAGCGCTACGGCATCGACCAGCACCAGAGCTTCGAGCTGCTGCGCCGGCTCTCCTCGACGACCAACGTCAAGCTGCGCGACGTGGCCACCCAGATCGTGGAGACGCGGGCCATCCCGCACGAGCGGGCCGCCGAGGCCGTGGACGACTGACGTCCCGCCGGCGACAGGGGGCCGGCCGGGACGTCAGGCTCTCGAGGACCTCAGGCCGGCAGGGAGCCGGTGTCGAGGACGTGCTCCGACACGACGCCGATCTTGGTACGACGGCTGCGCGCAGCGGTGCGGAGCGCGTTGAAGGCGCCGACCGCGTCGAGCGAGTGCTTGGCCATCAGGAAGCCGACGGCCCGCTCGATGAGCACGCGGTAGTCGAGGGCGTACTGGAGCTGTCGGGCGAGCTCGCCGGCGGTGTGCGCCTGGAGGGCGGCGCCCAGCGTGGTGGAGATGACCTCGGCGTAGCGCCCCAGCGCGGCCTGCTCGCTCTCGTCCCAGTCGTGGGGACGGCTCCTGTAGACGTCGAGGGTGCCGACGGGCACGCCACCGAGGAGCACCGGCGTGCCGAGCACCGCGCGCACCGGTTGCTCGGCCATCGCCCGCGCCAGGGTCGGCCAGCGCTCGGCCTCGGCGGTGACGTCGCGGCTGGTCACCACCCGTCCCTGGACGAACGCCTCGGTGCACGGCCCCTCGCCGGCCTCCGCCTCGGTCTGCTCGAGGAGTCGCCCGGGCCCGTCGCTGGCGGCGGCGTAGACCAGGATGTCCTGCTCGTCGGCGATGAGCACGCCAGCACCGTCGACGGCGAAGAGGTCGACGCAGGCGGTGACGACGACCTGGAGGGCCGAGGTGATCGAGCCGTCGTCGTCCCGCGGCTGGGAGAGCCGACGCAGGCTCTCGGCCAGCGCGGCGTCATCGATGTTCATGGGGCTGGATTATCCCTGAGCGGTGGAACCTCCCGGCCAGCCCGAGGCTGGAAGGTGCCCGGCGAACCTGGCCAGCGCCTGGTGGTCCTCCGGATCGGCGGTGCCGTCGTGGGTCGCCACGAGCACCCGCGCGACGGTGCGGACCTTGGTGTTGCTGTCCTGCGAGACGCGCAGCATCGTGCGCCAGGCCTGATCGGTGCTGCAGCTGAAGCGCGCGGACATGAGGCCGATGGCCATGCCGATGTCGCGCTGCGACTTGACGGCCTCGTGCAGCTGGGCGACCTCGTCGCGCAGCGCATCGGCGTGGGGTGTGGGCTCGCCCGGGTTCAGGGGTGTGGCAGACATCGTCACCTCATGCATGACGTCGGTCCGCGGACACAGGGCGGAGTTCAACTAGTTCAACTAAGGCAGTACCCCACCCTACAGGCGGGGCCCGAAACCTCACGATGGGCGGGACGGCCGTGACTGGGCTACAGTCGAGGAGACTCAAGACGTCGGGTCGTTCCGCACTCTCCTTGAGGAGGTGCCGGTGGAGGAGCAGGGCTCCCGCCGCAGCACACCCGACGTCTTCGACTTCGAGGGCGACGGCGACGAGGCGCGCCACTGGCTGGACTCGGCCTACGGCACCGCACTGGGTCTGGACGGTCACATGGGGACCGTGCACCACCGGCGGCGCGAGCGCGGCGGCGTGTCGTTCGACCGCCTGCGCATCGACGACCCCGTCCGCTTCGACGCCGAGGCCATGCCGGTGCTCGTGGTCGTCGACGTGCTGGAGGGCGAGATCGAGTACACCCGGAGGTCGATCACCGACCGCGCCCGCGAGGGGGACACCGTCCTGGCGGCGGGATGGGGGATGCCGTTCTCCGGGGGCGGCACGGGCTACGACGTGCGCAACACGGGCGTGTCGCTCGAGGTGCTGAGCGCCGCCATCGCCGACATCGACCCCGACAGGACGAGCGACGACCTCAGGTTCCACAGCTTCGTGCCGCGCTCGCCCGCCGCGGCCGCGCAGTGGCGCGCCGTCGTCGACCGGCTCGGCGCCCCGGCGCAGGACGGCGTCGATCCCGCGGGCCAGGCAGGCGCGTCCCGGCTCCTCGCCCACAGCCTCCTGCACACCTTCGCCAACAACATCGTCGGCGACGAGCGCGGGGCCGCGCGTGACGCGCGCGACGCCAGCCAGTCCGTCGTACGGCTGGCGCAGCGGATCATCGAGGACCGCGCCGCGGACGAGCTGACCATGTCCGACATCGCCCGGGAGTGCCACGTCACCCCGCGCGCCCTGCAGTACGCCTTCCGGCGCCACCTCGACTGCACGCCGCACGCCTACCTCCGGCAGGTCCGCCTCGACCTGGTCCACCAGGTCCTGCGCGACGGCTCGGTGCCCACCGTCGGTGACGCCGCAGCTCGTTACAGTTTCTTCAACCCCGGCCGGTTCGCCGCGGAGTACCGCCAGGTCTTCGGCGAGAACCCTGGACAGACCTTGGTGCGCGCCTCGTCCTGACGGGTGAGTTCGCTTTGCGGCTGTCGCGGTGGGCTAGACCATGCAACTGTGGGTGTTGATCGTCAGCTGGAGACCACGGCCGACGCCATCAACACCCCAGGAAGCGAGCCGTGGATTCCATGTCGATCGCCTCTGCACTGCCCGCTGGGCACATCCCCGCCCAGCTCCGAACCGCCCTGCCCCTCGAGGGCAAGGCCCGCGCCCGTCGCACCGACGCCATCGTCTGCGACCTCCGCGACGTCCGCCGCAAGGCCGACGCCCACGACCTGACTCGTCAGCTCATCGAGACCAATGCGGCCGTTGCCCGCAGCATGGCCTCCCGCTACCGCAACCGAGGCATCGACCTCGACGACCTGGAGCAGGTCGCCCTGCTGGGCCTGACCAAGGCCGCGCAACGTTTCGACCCCGCCGCCGGTCACGACTTCCTGTCGTTCGCCGTGCCCACCATCCGTGGTGAGCTGCGCCGGCACTTCCGTGACTCGGGCTGGATGGTGCGCCCGCCGCGTCGCGTCCAGGACCTTCAGACGCGCATCGCCAGTGCGCAGGAGGAGCTCGAGGCACAGCTCGGCCGGTCGCCCCGGCCCAGCGAGGTCGCCACCCACCTGGAGGAGGACATCTCCGCCGTGGTGGAGGCGCTCGCCGCCGACGGGTGCTTCACGCCCACCTCGCTCGACGCTCCGGTGGCCGACGGCTCGTCGGCGCTCGGCGACCTGCTCGGCGACGAGGACCGGGCCCTGGCGCAGGCCGAGGCCAAGGTCATGCTCGACCCGCTGATGCGCGGCCTCACGGCCCGTGACCGGCGGATCGTGCGGCTCCGCTACTTCCACGAGCAGACACAGCAGGAGATCGCCGACGCGGTCGGGCTCACCCAGGCCCAGGTGTCGCGTGTCCTCACGCGGATCCTGGCCGACCTGCGGGCCGGTCTCGGCGAGCGGACGGCGGCCGCCTGATCCTGCGGGTGGTTGGGGGTCACCGTGCCACGATGGCGCGGTGCCCCCCACCCTCGCCGTCGGTTACAAGGCCTCCGCCGAGCAGTTCGGCCCCCGCGACCTCGTGGAGCTCGGCACCCGGGCCGAGGAGGTGGGCCTCGACAGCGTCTGGGTCAGCGACCACCTCCAGCCCTGGCGCCATGAAGGCGGGCACGCCCCGCACGCGCTGGCCGCCCTCGCGGCCATCGGCGAGCGCACCGAGCGCGTCGTGCTCGGCACCAGCGTGCTGACGCCGACCTTCCGCTACAACCCCGCCGTGCTCGCCCAGCAGCTCGCCACGCTCGCCCTGCTCAACCCGGGCCGCGTCGTGCTCGGCGTCGGCACGGGCGAGGCGCTCAACGAGATCTCGGTCGGTCTGCCGGAGTGGCCCGACTTCAAGGAGCGCTGGGCGCGGCTGCGCGAGGCCGTACGCCTGATGCGCGAGCTGTGGGCCGGCGAGCGGGTGAGCTTCGACGGCGACTACTACCGCACCGTCGACGCCACGATCTACGACCGTCCCGAGGGCGGCGTCCCTATCTGGGTGGCCGCCGGCGGACCGCAGATGGCCAAGTACGCCGGTCGCGTCGGCGACGGCTTCATCTGCACGAGCGGCAAGGGCATGGACCTCTACACCGACCGGTTGCTCCCCGCCGTCGAGGAGGGCCTCGCCGCGTCCGGGTCGCCGCGCGACTTCGCCCGGATGATCGAGATCAAGCTGTCCTACGCGCCGACGCGCGAGGAGGCGCTCGAGAACACCCGCTTCTGGGCGCCGCTGTCGCTGAGCGCCGAGGACAAGCACCGGCTCCACGACCCCGTCGAGATGGCCGCAGCCGCCGACCGGCTGCCGATCGAGCAGGTGGCCTCGCGCTGGATCGTCGCCACGACGCCCGACGAGGTCGTCGACGCCGTACGTCCCTACGTCGACGCCGGCTTCGACCACCTCGTCCTCCACGGCCCCGGCCACGACCAGGAGCAGCTCCTCGCCGCCCTCGGCTCCGACGTGCTCCCTGCGATCCGCGAGCTGGGTCGCTGATCCCTGCCTGGGTGCGACACCGGCCCGCGGTTGGGGAACCAAACGCATCGTGATCGCGCCGAAAGGCATGCGGATCGTTCCCCAGTCGCTCGGGGTGGCCATCGCCCGTCGCTTCCGTTGCGTCGTCCATCGCTCGACGACCACACCGCACCCCCCGATCCACCCCGAACGAGCCCGGAGCGCGCGTGCGTGAGTACGCAGACCCGGTCGGGTCGAGGTTCGACGGCGGCCGTGCGTGACACGAGTCGCGACCCGGGGCTACGAGACCGCCACTACTTGACCTCGGACCGGCGCAGGAAGAGGAGCCCGACGGCGAGGGGGAAGACGATCCAGATCGTCGTGGTCGAGGCGAGCATCGCCCACTCCTCACCGGTGTCCGTGGTGCCCTCCAGGAGCGCCACCTGGGTGTAGTTCCAGTCGATCCACGGCTGCAGGTCCCGGAACCACTCCCGCACCAACGCGAGCAGCTCGAGGATGCCGGGCACCACCAGCGAGGCCACGAAGTAGCCGACGATCGCCGCGGCCGAGGCCCTCAGCGCCACGCCGAGGGTGAAGCCGAAGGCCATGCCGATCAGGTTGTAGAGCATGATCTGGGGCGCCATCGACCACGAGACGTCCCACACGGTGTCGACGCCGGCGAGTGCGGAGCCGGCCACGTTGCCCACGGCGCCCACCGCGAAGGCGACCGAGACGGCAGCCAGGCCGACCAGGAGGGTCGCGACCGCCTTGGCGCCGATCACGCGGCCGCGGTTCGGCACCAGGGTGAACGTCGTGAGCCCACTCCGCTGGCTCCACTCGTTCGTGACGGCCAGGATCGCGATGATCGGCAGGATCACCGACATCGGGAAGCCGCTCGCCCTCACGAAGTTCTGGTACGTCACGTCGCCGTCGAGGCCGAGGACGAGGAGCGACCCGGCCGAGATGGGCGACAGGATGCCGATGCTGACGAGCATCCAGAAGCCCGAGCGGGTGTCGAACATCTTGCGCAGCTCGACCTTGACCAGCCGGGTGGTCGGGATGCGGCGAGCGGTCCGTCGGGCCGGTGCGGCTCCGGTGGTGGGGTCCGGAGGGACGAGCGTGGCGGTCATGCCGCGGCTCCTTCGCGCTGGGTGTCGGCAGTGAGCGACAAGAACATGTCTTCCAGCCCGGCGCCCTCGGAGGACCGGAGCTCGACGAGGGCGATGCCGGCGCTCAGGGCCACCGCCCCGACCCGACCGGGATCGGCTTCCGTGCGGACCGAGCCGTCCCTGGCGAGCGTGCTGGGGATCCCGGCCTGGTCGAGCGCGCGAGCGAGGTCGCGCGGCGACGACGAGCGGGCGAGCGTCCCGGCGGATGCCAGGAGCTCCTCCTTGCTGCCGGACGCGACGATCCTGCCGTTGCCGATGACGACCAGGTCGTCGGCGATGACCTCGATCTCGTGGAGCAGGTGTGAGGACAGCAGCACCGTGCCGCCCGCGCCGGCGAAGCCCGTCAGCAGGTCGCGCATCCACCGGATCCCTGCGGGATCGAGCCCGTTGGCGGGCTCGTCGAGGATCAGCACCCTCGGGTCGCCGAGCAGCGCGGTGGCGATGCCGAGGCGTTGGCGCATCCCGAGGGAGTAGTCGCGGACCCGGCGCTGGGCCTCGGTGGGGGTCAGGCTGACCAGCTCGAGCATCTCGTCGACCCGGGAGCGGGGCAGGCCCATGGTCTCGCAGGCGACGGTGAGGATCTCGCGTCCGGTGCGGCCGGCGTGCTGGGCCGAGGCGTCCAGCAGGACGCCCACCTCGAGGCCGGGGTTGGGGAGGTCGGCGAACCGGACCCCGTCGATGGTCGCGGCGCCGGACGTCGGGGCGGTCAGACCGACCACGACCCGCATCGTGGTGGACTTGCCGGCACCGTTCGGACCGAGGAACCCGGTCACGCGACCGGGCCGGGCAGTGAAGGAGACGTTGTCGACGGCGGTGAAGCCGCCGTACCTCCGGGTCAGGGACTCGACTGTGATCATGCACCCCACCCTCGCGACATCGCGCCGTGTGCGTATCGGCTCGATGGCCGGTCTCGTCCTGACCGAAAGTACGGTCCGCGGTCCGACCGCCTACGAGTCGAAACCCAGCCCCGCGCGGTCGAGCGCCCGCAGGAAGGCGTTGCGCCGGCCCTCGTGGTGGTCGGCGCGGTCGAGGGACCAGCGGGTGAGGTTGATGCCGGCCGAGGCGAGCGGCTCGGGCGGGAAGGGGAGCGGCCGCTCGCGCACCATGCGCAGCCCGGTGCGCTCGGTCGGCTCCCCGGCGAGCAGGTCGAGCAGGACGTCGGCGGCGAAGCGGGTGGCGCCCACCCCGAGCCCGGTGAAGCCGGAGGCGTGGGCGACCCGGCCGCCGTGCGTCGTGCCGTAGAACGCGGCGAACTGGGTGGAGGTGTCGATGGCGCCGGCCCAGCGGTGCGTGAACCGGATGCCCTCGAGCTGGGGGAAGGTCGCGAGGAAGTGCGAGGCGAGCCGCGCGTGGCTCTCGGGCCGGTCCTCGTGACGCACGTGCAGCCGGCCGCCGGTCGGGTAGACGGCGTCGTACCCGCCCCACAGCACGCGGTCGTCGGCGGTGAGGCGCGCGTAGTGGAACTGGTTGGCGAGGTCACCGAGGCCCTGCCGCCCGGCCCAGCCGATGGAGGCCCGCTGCGTGGCGGTGAGCGGCTCCGTGACGAGCACGTAGTCGTAGACCGGCACCGTCATCAGCCGGTTGCGTCGCAGCAGGGACGGGAAGACGCCGGTGGCAAGCACGACGTGGTCCGAGACCACGACCGCGCGGTCTGTGGCGACCTCGACGACACCGCCCTCGCGCCGCAGGCCGGTGACGGCCGAGTGCTCGTGGACCTCGACGCCGAGGTCGGCCGCTGCCCGGGCCAGGCCGAGCGCGAGCCGCGCCGGGTGGACGAGCGCGGTGGTGTCGGGCGCCAGGGCGCCGGCGAGGAACAGCGGGCTGTCGATCGCGGCGCGCACCTGCTCGCCGTCGAGGAAGTGGCGGGACGTCCGCAGCCAGTCGACCTGGTGGTCCTCGACCGCGACCGACAGCGCGCCGGTGCGCTCCCACTCGCAGGCCACGCCGAGCTCGCGCACGTCGGCCTCGAAGGCGCCGAGGTTGTCGGCGCCGAGGCGGTGGAGGACGTCGTACTCCTCGGGCCAGCGCGACCGGCCGTTCTCCTCGCCGTGGGTCAGCGACGCCTCGCAGAAGCCGCCGTTGCGGCCCGACGCCGCCCACCCGACGGTCTGCGCCTCCAGCAGCACCACCCGCCGGCCGGGGTCGCGGCGCTTGGCGCGGACGGCCGCCCAGAGCCCGAGGTAGCCGCCGCCGACCACGGTCAGGTCGGCGCGCGTCGAGGCGGTGAGCGGGTCGTACGCCGCTGCCGCGCCGACGTCGTCGAGCCAGAAGACCGCCGGCTCGCTCCCGGCCAGCGACTCGGCGACGAGCCGCGGGTCGGGGGCGTGCCGCTCGTAGGCGGTGAGGTGGGCCGTCACCCCGCCGCAGCCGTCAGGGCCGCGTCGAGGATCTCGAGGCCCTCGCGCGCCTCGTCGTCGGTGGTGGTCAGCGGCGGCACGACGTGGATGCGGTTGTAGTTGCTGAACGGCAGCATCCCGCGCTCCTGGCACCCCTTCACGATCGCGCCCATCTCCGGGCTGGAGCCGCCGTAGGGCGCGAGCGGCGCGCGCGTCGACCGGTCGCTGACCAGCTCGACGGCCCAGAAGGCGCCGGTGCCCCGCACCTCGCCGATCCACTCGTGCCGCTCCGCGAGCGCGCGCAGGCCCGGCCCGAGCACCTCGTCGCCGAGGCGGGCGGCACGGGCGACGACGTCGTCGTCCTCCATCGCGCGGATCGTCGCCACCGCCGCGGCGCACGCGAGCGGGTGGCCGGAGTAGGTGAGGCCGCCGGGGTAGGCGCGGTGCGCGAAGGTCGCGTGGATCTCGTCGCTGATCGCGACGCCGCCGAGCGGCACGTAGCCGGAGTTGACGCCCTTGGCGAAGGTCAGCAGGTCGGGGGTGGTGTCGCTGTGCTCGACCGCGAACCACCGTCCGGCGCGGCCGAAGCCGGACATCACCTCGTCGGCGACCAGCACGATCCCGTTCCGGTCGCAGATCTCACGCACGCCGGCGAGGTAGCCGGGCGGCGGGACCATGATCCCGGCGGTGCCGGGGATCGCCTCGAGCACGATCGCGGCGATCGTCGCCGGGCCCTCCAGCGCGACCACCTGCTCGAGGTGCGCCAGCGCGCGCTCGCACTCCTCGGCCTCGGTGGTCGCGTGGAACGGGCTGCGGTAGAGGAACGGCCCGAAGAAGTGCACCGTGCCGGTCGACCCGTGGTCGCTCGCCCACCGGCGCGGGTCCCCGGTCATGTTGACCGCCAGGTGGGTGCCGCCGTGATAGCTGCGGTAGGTCGTCAGCACCTTGTGGCGCCCCGTGTGCAGCCGCGCCATGCGTACGGCGTGCTCGTTGGCGTCCGCGCCGCCGTTGGTGAAGAAGACGTGGTCGAGGTCGCCGGGGGTGTGGCTCGCGATCAGCCGGGCGGCCTCGGAGCGGGTGCCGTTGGCCATCGCCGGGGCGATCGTGCAGAGGTGCTCGGCCTGCTCCCTGATCGCGGCCACGATGCGCGGGTGCTGGTGGCCGAGGTTGGTGAAGACCAGCTGGGAGGAGAAGTCGAGGTAGCGCTTCCCGTCGCCGTCCCAGACGTGGCTGCCCTCGGCGCGGGTGACGACCATCGGGCTGATCTCGGCCTGCGCCGACCAGGAGTGGAAGACGTGGGCGCGGTCGAGCTCGTAGGCCCGCGCGGCGTCGTGGGTGCCGGCGAGGTCGGAGGTCAGGGCGGTCTCAGTCATTGCGCGGGAATCCCAGCTCGAGGCCGCCCTCGGGGCGGTTGGCGGGGTCGATCCACCGGGTGGTGACGACCTTGCCGCGGGTGAAGAAGTGGACGCCCTCGGTGCCGTGGGCGTGGGTGTCGCCGAAGAGCGAGCGCTTCCAGCCGCCGAAGGAGTAGTAGGCCACCGGTACCGGGACCGGCACGTTGACGCCGATCATCCCGACGGTCACGTCGGCCTCGAAGCGGCGGGCCGCGCCGCCGTCGTTGGTGAAGACCGCGGTGCCGTTGCCGTACTCGTTGGCGTTGACCAGCGCGACGGCCTCGTCGTAGGACCCGACCCGGACGACCGAGAGGACCGGTCCGAAGATCTCCTCGCGGTAGATGTCCATGTCGGGGGTGACCTCGTCGAACAGCGTCGGGCCGAGCCAGAAGCCCTCAGCCACGTCATTCGAGCCGCCGCGGGCCGCGACGTCACGTCCGTCGACCACGACCTTCGCGCCGGCCTTCTCGCCCGAGTCGATGAAGGAGCCGACCCGGTCGCGGTGCGCCCGGGTGACGAGCGGACCCATGTCGGCCTCCTTGCCGGAGGCGTCCGCGCCGGTCGCGTCCCGGCCGCCGTCGCCGATCAGCAGCGTGCGGGTGCGGTCGGCGATCCGGGCGACCAGCTCGTCGCCGATCGGGTCGACCGCGACGAGCACGCTGATCGCCATGCAGCGCTCGCCCGCGCTGCCGTAGCCGGCGTTGACGGCCGAGTCGGCGGCGAGGTCGAGGTCGGCGTCGGGGAGGACGACCATGTGGTTCTTGGCACCGCCGAGGGCCTGCACGCGCTTGCCGTGACGGCTGGCGGTCTCGTAGACGTACTCCGCGATCGGGGTGGAGCCGACGAAGCTGATCGCTTGCACCGCCGGGCTGGTGAGCAGTGCGTCGACGGCGGTCTTGTCGCCGTGCAGGACGTTGAAGACACCGTCGGGCAGCCCGGCCTCCTGCCACAGCGCGGCCAGCCAGCCGGCGGCGCTCGGGTCCTTCTCGCTCGGCTTGAGCACGACCGTGTTGCCCGCGGCGATCGCGATGGGGAAGAACCACATCGGCACCATCGCCGGGAAGTTGAACGGGCTGATGATGCCCACTACTCCCAGCGGCACGCGCTTGGAGTGCACGTCGACGCCGGTGGACGCCTCCTCGCTGTGGCCGCCCTTGAGCAGGTGGGAGATGCCGCACGCGAACTCCACGACCTCCAGGCCGCGGGCGATCTCGCCCATCGCGTCGGAGTGCACCTTGCCGTGCTCGGCGGTGATGATCGCGGCGAGCTCCTCCTTGCGCGCGTTGAGCAGCTCGCGGAAGGCGAACAGCACCTGCGTACGCCGGGCCAGCGAGGTCGTGCCCCAGCTCCGGGCGGCGCGCGACGCCGCGGCGATGACCTCGGCGGCGTCGGCCTCGCTCGCCAGCGCGACGCGTCCGGTGACCTGCCCGGTCGCGGGGTTGGTGACGTCGGCCCAGCCGGTGGGGGAGCCGGTCAGGGGGGCGCCGTCGGCCCAGTGCACGATCTGCTCTGTCATGCGGCCATCCTGCGCGTCGTACGACGTCGGGGCGGGTGTCGGATCGTCGGCATCGGCGCTAGCGGCCGGACACTTCGTCACCCCGCGCCCGCGTAGGCTGGACGCTGTGGTCGACGTGACGCCGGGGGTGACGCTCCGCGAGGCGCTGGAGCTGCCGACGTTCCGCCGCGCCCGTCCCACCGTCGTGGCCGGTGCCACCGGGACCGACCGGGCGATCCGCTGGGTGCACGCCACCGAGCGCCTCGACGTGCGCCAGCTCCTGCGCCCGGGCGACCTCCTGCTCACCATGGGCACCGGGCTGCCCGCCGACGACGACGCGGCCGGCCTGGAGGCGTTCGTCGACGAGCTCGCCGACGTCGGCAGCGCGGGCGTCGTCGTGGAGCTCGGCCGACGGTGGGCGGACACGCTGCCCGACGCGCTGGTCCACGCGTGCGAGCGGCACGGGCTCCCGCTGGTGGTGCTCGCGCGCGAGACCCGCTTCGCGGCGCTGGCCCAGGAGATCGGCGAGCGCGTGGTCGACCAGCAGCTGACCGAGCTGCGCGAGGCGCAGCGGGTGCACGAGACCTTCACCGAGCTGAGCAACGACCTGGCCAGCCCCGTCGACATCCTCCGGGCCGTGCAGCGCCTGGCCGACGCGCCGGTCGTGGTGGAGAACGCCCAGCACCGGCCGCTCGACTACTTCGCCGGGCCCGACGGGGACGACGGCTTCCTCGACGGCTGGCCGGCGCGCTCGCGGCGCGTGGAGGTGGCCGGCCGCACCGGCTGGGACGCCGCCAACGGCTGGCTGGTGACGCGCCTGGGCACCACCGACCGCGCCTGGGGCCGGCTGGTCATCGGCTCGCCCGACGCACCGTCCCAGCGGCTGGTCGCCGTGGCCGAGCGGGCCGCGTCGGCACTCGCGCTCCACCGGCTGCACGACCGCGACCGCGGCACGCTGATGCGCCGCACCCACCTCGAGCTGCTCACCGGCCTGGCCGAGGACCCCGGCTCCGACGACACGCGTCGTCGCTGCGAGCTCGCCGGCTTCCCGGTGCACCGCCGCCACCTCACCGGCGTGATCGTCCGGGGACGGGTCGGCTCCGTGCCGCCGGCGGACCTCGACGAGGTGGCAGCGACCGTGGTGCGCTCCGCGCACGCGCTGCGGGTGCCGGCGCTGGTGTGCGAGGTCGAGCGCGACCTGCGCGTGCTGGTCTCGACGTCCCCCGGGGCGGACGCCGACGACCTGGTCGACCGGCTGGCCGCGCGGGTGCGGGCGCACCACGACGTCGTGGTCGCCGCGGGCCGCACCGTGCCCGACCGCGCCGGCGTCGCGCGCACGGTGGCCGAGGCCGGTCAGGTCGCCGATGCCGCCCCGCAGGTCCGGCGCGAGCAGGACCCCGACGTCCACCGGCTCGCCGACCTCCACCTGCGCGGGCTGCTGGCGCTGCTCGGCGAGGACGAGCGGGTCCGGCTCTTCGTCGAGCGCGAGCTGGGACCGCTGCAGGAGCACGACCGCGCCGACGGCTCGCGGACCGAGCTCCTCGCCGCCCTGCGCGCCCTGGTGCTGCACCCCTCCAGCAAGACCGAGGCCGCCGCGAGCCTGCACCTGTCCCGGGCCGCCTTCTACGACCGCCTCGCCCGGATCGAGGCGCTCCTCGACGCCGACCTCGACGACCCCGACGTACGCGTCTCGCTGCACGTCGCCCTCGTGGCAGACGAACTGTTGGGCGGGCGGGCCAAGTGACGACAGATCGTCGGCCCGCCGGTGCCCTGCCGCTGGGGACGATGGCCGGCATGACCCGCGTGACCACCCGTGTGCTCGACGTCGCCACCGCCGTGCCGACCACCCCGCTCGACCCCGGCACCGTCCTCCTCGGCGCCCCCGAGGCGGGGTCGCGCGCCCTGGCCGCGGTCTCGGGCGTGGAGGTCGGCGTGTGGGAGATGACGCCCGGCACCGCGACCGACGTCGAGGTCGACGAGGTGTTCGTCGTGCTGTCCGGGTCGGGCACCGTCACCTTCGACGACGGCGAGCGGGTCGACCTGCGCCCCGGCAGCGTCGTACGCCTGCGCGCCGGCGAGCACACCACCTGGGTCGTCCACGAGACCATCCGCAAGATCTACGTCGCCTGAGCACGACCGCCCAGCAGAGGGAGCACGGAGCCATGACCGAGACGATCCGCAACTTCATCGACGGCGAGCCGGTCGAGTCCGCCACCGCCGACTTCATCGAGCTCGTCGACCCGGTCACGGGGGAGCCCGACGGCCGCTCTCCGGTCTCCACGCCCGACGAGGTCGACCGGGCCTACGCCGCCGCCGAGCGCGCGTCGGCGTCGTGGAAGCGGCTCACCCCCGGAGCCCGGCAGGCGCACCTGCTCGACCTCGCCGCCGCCGTCGCCGAGCGACGCGACGAGATCAGCCGGGTGCAGGCCCGCGACACCGGTCAGCCGGTGCGCTACGTCGCGAGCGAGGAGGTCGACCAGGGCGTCGACCAGCTGCGGTTCTTCGCGGGCGCGGCGCGGCTGCTGGAGGGGAAGTCGTCCGGGGAGTACCTCGAGGGCCACACGTCCGCGATCCGTCGCGAGCCCATCGGCGTGGTCGGCCAGGTGACGCCGTGGAACTACCCCTTCGCGATGGCGATCTGGAAGATCGCGCCCGCGCTCGCCGCCGGCAACACGATCGTGCTCAAGCCCAGCGACACCACGCCCCGCTCGACCGCGCTGCTCGCCGAGATCGCCGGCGCGATCCTGCCGCCCGGGGTGCTCAACGTCGTCAACGGCGACGCCTCGACCGGGCGCCACCTCGTCGAGCACCCGACCCCCGGCCTCGTCGCGATCACCGGCTCGGTCCGCGCCGGCACCGAGGTCGCGCTCTCCGCGGCCAGGTCGCTCAAGCGCGTGCACCTCGAGCTCGGCGGCAAGGCGCCGGCCGTCGTGATGCCGGACGCCGACCTGCCCCGGGCCGCGGAGATGATCGCCGCCGCGGCCTACTTCAACGCCGGCCAGGACTGCACCGCCGCCACCCGCGTCATCGCCCACAGCAGCGTCCACGACGAGCTCGTCGACCTCCTGGTCAAGGCGGCGGAGGCGACGCGGCCCGGTCCTCCGTCGGACGAGGAGGCCGACTACGGCCCGCTCAACAACGCCTCCCACCTCGCCAAGGTCGAGGCCTTCCTCGCCGAGCTGCCCGGCCACGCCGACGTACGCACCGGTGGCTCCCGCCACGGCGACACCGGCTTCTTCTTCGCCCCGACCGTCGTCACCGGCGTACGGCAGGACGACCGGATCGTGCAGGAGGAGGTCTTCGGCCCGGTGCTCACCGTGCAGTCCTTCGGCGACGAGGCCGACGCGCTGGCGATGGCCAACGGTGTGCCCTACGGCCTGGCCGCCAGCGCCTGGACCCGCGACGTCGGCGTCGCCGACCGGCTCACCCGCGAGCTCGACTTCGGCTGCGTGTGGGTCAACACCCACATCCCCTTCGTCTCCGAGATGCCGCACGGCGGGTTCGGTGCGTCGGGCTACGGCAAGGACCTCTCGGGCTACGGGTTCGACGACTACACGCGCATCAAGCACGTGATGACCGCGCACTACTGAGCCGGCTGCTCCTCCTCGGGCGCACCCACGTCGAACACGTCGAGCAGCTGGGCAAGCGTGCGGTAGTAGCCGACCAGGACGATCAGCTCCGTCATGGTCGTCGTGCCCAGCGCGTCGGCGTACGCCGCATAGCTGTCGTCGTCCAGGTGTCCACCGTCGTCGAAGAGGTGACGGCAGAAGTCGTACGCCGCCCGCTCGCGGGGGTCCGCCGAGGTGAACGAGCCGTCGGCGAGCGCGGCGATCTCGTCCTCGGTGAGCCCGACGGCACGCCCGACCCGCTCGTGGGCGTACGCCTCGAACGCGCTGCCGGTGGCGGCGGCGACGGCGAGGATGGCGATCTCCCGGGTGCGGGCGTCCAGGCCGGACGCGTAGCGGATCGCCGACCCCAGTTCCTGCAGCGGCGCCCCCAGCGCCGGCTCGTGGAGCATGACGCCGAACGGGCCCGTCAGCGAGCCGTCCTCGCGCACCAGTGGGAAGTGCTGCGGTCCACTGCCCCGCGGTCCGCCCACGATCCGCTCGCGGAGCTCGAGCTGGGCCTGGCCCAGCTCGGCAGGGGTCAGGTCGGGCAGGCGCACGGGGTCCTCCTGGGCGGGGCGGGTCTGGGACAAGGATGACCGGACGGGTTCGAGGCGGCCACGGGGGTGGCACGATCACCGCATGACCTGCGTCCCCGGGAGGGGTCGTGAGCGCAGCCGCTGGCCGGGGCACACTTGACCCATGCGCTTCACCGAGCACGAGCTGACCGTCGCCGTCACCGCCGCCGCCAAGATCGTCGCCGGCGGCAAGATCGGCAAGCGCGGCAAGGGCGAGGAGAAGTGGGAGTCGATGAGCAAGATCGACCGCTACCACCTGCTCGAGGCGGTCGGCAGCCAGGTGCTGCCGGTCATGCTCGCCCTTCCCGACGTGGAGGTGCCCGCCGGCACCCGGCCGACCTTCACCGACGCCCAGATCGCCGAGGCCGTGGAGCAGACGCTCGGCGAGAGCGGGGTGGGCCGGCTGCGCCAGAAGGTGGCGGTCGCGGCGCGCCTCACGCTCGTGCGTACGGCGCTCGCGCAGCTCCCGGTGCGTCAGGACCCGGACGCGCTGATCGTGCCGGACTCCCTCGACGACCTGTGACCTGCGGCAGGGGGGTGGTCACCGGATATCCGGTGACCACCCCGCTTCGCACCCCAGATCTCGGCCACAAAGCAGGGATCTCGGGTGCGAAGCTCGCTCCGAGCGCCAGCTGAGGACCCTGAGAACGGCGCTCAGGATCGGTGCGTAGTCTCGTCGACGATGACTTCCACGAAGACCTCCCTGCTCAGCTCCCGCACCCTCGCCGCCATCGGCGTCCTGGTGGTCGCAGCCGTCCTCACCTTCGGCGCCTACATGGTCGGCCCGGGCTCGTCGGACGCCGACGGAGGCAAGGACGCCGCGGCGAGCTCGTCGCCGTCCGCCGACGCGTCGGCCGACGCCGCGGAGGGCCCCCAGCCCGACCTCGACGCCATCCCCGACGTGGTGGCCGAGGTCAACGGCGAGCAGGTGACGAAGGAGGAGTTCGTCCCGATCTACCAGGCAGCCTTCCAGCAGGCGGCCGCGCAGGCGCAGATGGGTGGCGAGAAGCCCGACGAGGAGGCGCTGCGCAAGCAGACGGCCGACAACCTCGTGGACACCGAGCTGCTCATCCAGGAGGCCGAGTCGCGCGGTCTCGAGGTCAGCGACGACGCCGTCGACGCCGAGCTCACCGACCTCGCCGAGCAGAACGGCATGAAGTCGGCCGAGGAGCTGCTGAAGGCGGTCGAGGCGCAGGGCGTCACCGCCGAGCAGGCGCGCCAGCAGGTCGAGACCCAGGCGATGGTCGAGCAGCTCGTCGCCGACGAGAACGGTTCGATCGAGCCGACCGACAAGGAGCTCCGCAAGCTCTACGCGCAGGTCAAGAAGCAGCAGGCCGCCGCCGGCGGGCAGGGGCAGGAGATCCCGCCGTTCGCCCAGGTGCGCGACCAGCTCGCGGAGCAGGCGACGAGCCAGGAGGTCGGCAAGGTGGCCACCGGGCTGGTCGACGACCTCCGCAAGGACGCGGACATCACGATCAACCTCTGACGCTCACGCCGTCAGGAAGGCGTCAGGAAGCCCGCCAGCAGCTCCTGGAACGCCGCGGGATGCTCCACTGGCGGCGCGTGGCCGCACCGGCCGAGGACGTGGAGGCGTACGTCGCGCACGTGCTCCAGGAGCGGGAGCGCGGCGGTCCGCAGTGGCGTGAGCCGGTCCTGTGCGCCGTGCACGAGGAGCACTGGCGCGCGCACCGCCGCCAGGGTGGTGGCCGAGAGCGTGAGGTCGTCGACCCAGCGGGTGCGGGGCGCGGGGAACATCGTGGCGAACGCCTGCGCCCCTGCCCGCATCGCCTCGGCGCGCGTGGCCACCGCCTCGTCGGTCACGAGCGACTGGTCCAGGACGAGGCGCCTCAGCATGTCGCGCGCCCCGGCCTCGCCGGGGACGGCCGACCAGACCGCGTTGAGGTCCGCCGAGAGGGGCGCCCCGGGGGCGCCCATGCTCGCGACGGCGACGACCCGGGTGACCTGATGCGGCCGCGCGGCGGCGAGGGCGAGAGCGACCGCGCCGCCCATCGAGTGGCCCACGACCGCGTAGGACGTCTCCCCGAGGGCGTCCATCAGGCCGGCGGCCTGCTCGGTCCACACCTGCCGGCCGCCTGAGGTCCCCGGCGGCAGGGGCGTGCGTCCGAACCCCGCCTGGTCGGGGGCGACCACGCGGTGCGAGGCAGCCAGCGCTCGGGCGGTCGTCGTCCAGGCGCCGGCCCCGGTCGTGCCGGGCCCGGACCCGTGCAGCAGCAGCACGGCGGGCCCGGTGCCCGTCTCCATGACGTGCACCGGGCTGCCGGCGACCTCGACGCTGCGGCGCTCGACCGCCGCTGCGTCGGCGGTCGCGGTCATGCCGACGCGTCGCCGATGGACTTGTCGAAGACCTGCATCATGGCGCGGCCGAACTGCGGCATGTCGGGCCAGCCGCGGCAGGAGACGAGGTTGCCGTCCACGCAGTCCGGGGCGTCGACGACCGTCGCGCCGGCGTTCTCCATGTCGCCGGTGATGGGCGGGAAGCAGGCCGTCTTCCGTCCCTGGAGGAGCCCGTAGACCGCCGGCACCTGCGCGCCGTGGCACACCAGCGCGATGGGCAGGTCGCGGGCGAAGAAGTGCTCGGTGATGCGACGCACGTCGGCGTCGACGCGGATCCACTCGGGAGCGCGCCCGCCCGGGATGATCAGCGCGTCGTAGCGCTCCAGGTCGACCTCCGACCAGGTGACGTCGACGGGCAGTTTGCGGCCGTTCTTCTCGACGTAGGCGTCGCAGTTGGGGTCGAACTCGTGGATCACCAGCTGGATGTCGCGCATCGTGAGGGAGGCGACGTCGACGTCCCACCCGCCCTCCTGCACGCGGTAGTAGGGGTACATGGTGTCGAGCTCTTCGGCGGCGTCGCCGGTCATGAGCAGTGCTCTGGGCACCTTGGTCTCCTCGCGCTCAGGTCAGATCAGATCCGATTGGATCGATCGGCTTAGGATTCCGTCGGGTGGGCGCCGGCGTCAAGCCCCTGTCCGGACCGGCCGGCCTCCTCGGACTCGTCGAAGAGCCGCCGGAAGCGGTCCCGCGAGAGGAGGATGTGGCGCCGCATGGCGTAGGCGGCTGCGTCGGGGTCGCGGGCGGCGATGGCACCGAGGACCTCCTCGTGCTCGCCCATGGCCAGGAAGGTGACCTCGGCGTCGTAGAGGAGCCGGAAGAGGTGCACGTGGGTGTGCAGGCGCGCCAGCGCTTCGCGCACGACCTGGTTGCCGGCGCTGTGGGCCACCAGGTCGTGGAAGGCGGCGTCGCGGAGGCCGAAGGCGCCGTAGGCGACGTGGCGGTCGCCCTCGACGAGCTCGGCCATGTCGTCGAGCATCCGTCGCAGGCCGCTGACCTGCTCGGACGACGCGCGTTCGGCCGCGTGGCGCGCCGCTGCGGGCTCGAGGAGCAGGCGGAACTCCACCATGTCCTCGAACCGCTCGCGCGTGATCTGGGGCGGTATCCGGTAGCCGGCGTGGGGGACCCGGACCACGAGCCCGTCGGCCTCCATGCGGTTGAGCGCGTCGCGGATCGGCGTCTGGGACACGCGCAGCTCGCGCGCCAGGGCGTCGATCGTGACCCGTGACCCGGGCTCGATGCGCAGCGACATCAGCTGCGCCAGGAGGGTGTCGTAGACCTCGTCGGCCAGGCGGCCGCGTGTGCGGTCCACCCGCAGCCGGTCCGTCGGCGGGGCCCGGAGCGCGCCGGCCTCGCCCGTCGTCGCCTCGTCCATGTCGTCGTCCCCTCTCTGCGTGTCGGCGCCCAGCCCTGTTGACAGGGGCCGGTTTCGTGGCTCATGCTCTCGCACCAATCGGATCGTATATGAAATGGGTCCGACGTTCTGCTTCTCCTTCCTTCCACCACGGAGCCCTCATGAGCATGCTCGGCATCCTGCGGAGCCCGCGCCAGGTCCTGTTCGGAGCCGGACAGCGCCATGCGCTCGGGTCGGTCGTCTCGGCGCTGGGCTCACGCGCCCTGGTGTGCACCGACGCCCGCTTCGGCGCCACCTCGGAGTTCGCCCACCTGCTCCGCCTGCTCGCGGACTCCGGCGTCGAGGTCACGACGTTCGCCGAGGTCGAGCCCGACGTCCCGGTCCACCAGGTGACCCGGTGCGCCGAGCTGGCCGCAGCCGCCGAGCCCGACGTCGTGGTCGGGATGGGCGGGGGCAGCTGCCTCGACCTGGCCAAGGCGGTCGCGGTCCTGCTCACCCACGGAGGGACGCCCGCCGACTACTACGGCGAGCTCCGGGTGCCCGGCCCCGTCGTGCCGGTCGTCGCCCTGCCCACCACGGCGGGCACCGGGTCGGAGGTGACGCCGGTGGCGGTGCTCACCGACCCCGACCGGATCAGCAAGGTCGGGATCTCTAGCCCTCACCTGATCCCGCACGTCGCGGTGTGCGACCCGGAGCTGACCGTCGGGTGCCCGCCGCCGCTCACCGCGAGCGCCGGCGCCGATGCGCTCTCCCACGTCGTCGAGGCCTTCACAGCGGTCCGCCGTCCGGCGACGAGCGGGCTGGCGAGCGAACGTGTCTTCGTCGGCAAGAACGAGCTGACCGACAGCTACGCCCTGCTCGGCGTCCGGCTGATCGCCGGCAGCCTGCACCGCGCCTGGTCCACGCCCGGTGACGTCGAGGCGCGCGAGGCGATGATGCTCGGCGCGACCGCGGGCGGCTTCGCCCTCGGCACCGCGGGCACGGCCGCAGCGCACGCCATCCAGTACCCGGTCGGTGCCCTCACCCACACGCCCCACGGCGTCGGCGTGGGCGCCCTGCTGCCCTACGTGATGGAGTTCAACCGTCCCGCCCGGGTCCCGGAGCTCGCGGCCGTCGCCGTCGCGATGGGCGCCCCGCCGGAGTGGTCGGCCGACGACCTCGCGGACGAGGCGATCGACCGGGTCGCGGCCCTGCTGGCCTCGGTGGGGATCCCCACGACCCTTGCCGAGCTCGGCCTCCCGGCCGACCAGCTGCGGTGGACCGCCGAGCAGGCGTCCGGAGCGGAGCGGCTGGTGGCCAACAACCCGCGTCCCCTCGACGTCGACGCGCTCGAGCACATCGTCCGCGCAGCCCACGCGGGTGACCGCTCTGCCCTGCGGGAGGCCGTGCCGGCTCCTGCCGTCCTCGGCGCCGCAGGCGGTGCGTGATGACGATCGTGGACGAGGTGCTGGTGCCGGTGGCCGACGCCATCGACGTGCCGACTGACCTGTTCGTGGCGGGTGCCTGGCGTCCCGCCGACAGCGGACGACGCTTCGAGGTGTCCGACCCGGCGACGGGTGCGGTGCTGGCCACCGTGGCGGACGCCGACACCGCCGACGCCGTGGCGGCGGTCGAGGCAGCCGACGCCGCCGCTGCCGGCTGGGCGACGACGTCGCCGCGCTCCCGTGCAGACCTGCTGATGCGCGCGTTCGACCTGATGCACGAGCGCAGCGAGGACCTCGCCCTGCTCATCTCCCTGGAGAACGGGAAGTCGCTGGCCGACGCCCGCGGCGAGGTCGCCTACGCGGCCGAGTTCTTCCGCTGGTACGCCGAGGAGGGTGTCCGTCTCCGCGGCCAGGTGGGCCATTCGCCCAGCGGGGCCAACCGGCTGCTGGTGGGCTACCAGCCCGTGGGCGTGAGCGTGCTCGTCACGCCGTGGAACTTCCCTGCCGCCATGGCGACCCGCAAGATCGCCCCGGCGCTCGCGGCCGGGTGCACCACCGTCCTCAAGCCGGCGGCCGAGACGCCCCTCACGGCCCTGGCTGTCGCGGCGCTCCTGGAGGAGGTCGGGCTGCCCCACGGGGTGCTCAACGTCGTCACCTGCTCCCGGCCGGGACCGGTGGTGGAGGCCATGCTCCGCCACCGACGCACCCGGATGCTGTCGTTCACCGGGTCCACGGAGGTCGGTCGGGTGCTGCTGCGCACCGCCGCCGACAGCGTCCTCAAGTGCGCCATGGAGCTCGGCGGCAACGCCCCCTTCGTCGTCCTCGCCGACGCCGACGTCGAGGCGGCGCTCGACGGCGCCATGGTCGCGAAGATGCGCAACGGCGGCCAGGCCTGCACGGCCGCCAACCGGTTCTACGTGCACAGCTCGGTCCACGACGCCTTCGTCGACGGGCTCATCGCGCGGATGGCCGCCGTCAGGGTCGGGCCCGGCCCTGACGAGGACACGGAGTGCGGGCCGCTCATCAACGACCGGGCGGTCAGCAAGGTCGACCTGCTGGTGCGCGACGCCGTCCAGCGCGGTGCCCGGGCCATGATCGGCGGCCGCGCACCCGAGGGCCCCGGCTCGTTCTACCCGCCCACGGTGCTCGTCGACGTACCGGCCGACGCCCGTGTGCTGCACGAGGAGGTCTTCGGACCGGTCGCCCCGGTGGTCCGCTTCGAGCAGGAGGACGACCTGATGCCGATGGTCAATGACACCGACTTCGGCCTGGTCAGTTACCTCTACACCCGCGACCTGGCCCGTGGCCTCCGCCTCGCGGAGCGCCTCGAGAGCGGGATGGTCGGGCTCAACCGAGGGCTCGTGTCCGACCCCGCCGCCCCCTTCGGCGGCACCAAGCAGAGCGGACTCGGTCGCGAGGGCAGCACCGAGGGGCTGCTCGAGTTCCTGGAGGCCCAGTACGTCGCCACCTCCTGGTAGCACGCCCCACCCGTCTTCTCGGACGTCTCGGACAGCCCAGCACCACCCGATCACCCACCCCGAGCAGGAAGCAGGAAGCAGATGCGGTACCTACAGCGAACGGGACGCAGGTCCCTTCCCGGCCGACCGGCACGCCTGGCCACGGCGGCCATCCTCGCGGCGACGGCCCTCGCAGCCTGCGGCGGCGGTGCCGGCGACGACAGCGGCGGTGCCGCGGCGGCCGGCGGCCCGACGGCGCCCGCGACGGTCCCCGAGCTCACCGACGACCCGCTCACCCTCAGCTTCATCTGGTTCGAGTGGCCCCCAGCGCAGGCGCTCGAGGACTTCGCCAACGCGGAGTACAGCAAGGAGCGCCCGAACGTGACCATCGAGGTCAACACGGTGCCCAACGCCAACTGGCACGACGCGATGTTCACCCAGTTCGCGGCGCGGCAGACCGACTTCGACATCCCGATCCTGGACTCCCAGCACATCGGTGAGGCCGTCACCAACGGCAACATCCTCGACATCACCGACTTCGTCAACGAGAACATCGAGGTCGACGCCTACGACCCCTACCTCCTGGCCGCCTACGGCCAGTACCCGCAGGCCGAGACGGGCCAGCGCGACGAGGACGCCAGCCTCTACGGCCTCCCGCTGCTGGGCGACACCTGGACGATGATCTACCGCAAGGACCTCATCGGCGACGAGCCCCCGAAGACGTGGGACGAGATGATCGACGCGGCCCAGAAGTGCCAGGACGAGAACCCCGGCGTCAGCGGCCTGGCCTTCCACCAGGCCAACGGCTCCGACGCCGCGGCCGTCACCTACAACACGGTCAACGGCGTCTACGGCGGCAACCTCTGGAACGCCGAGGACAAGACGGTCGAGGGCGTCATCAACGACGAGGCCGGCCAGAAGGCCATGGACGTGCTCGTCAACGAGATGAAGCCGCTGACCGCGAAGGGCTCGGGCAACTGGTTCATCGACGAGGTCAACGCCGCGGTCGCGCAGGGCAAGGCCTGCATCGCGTTCCAGTGGATCGCCGCCGCCGGAGGCCTGGTCGACCCCGCACAGTCGACCCTCGGCAAGACCGAGGACGAGATCCTCGACAAGCTCGGCTTCGCCACCCTGCCCACGCAGGACGCCGACGTCGTGCCCCTCGGCGGGATGGGCATGCACATCTCCGCCTACGCACCCTCGGAGCGGCAGGCCGAGGCCCTCAACTTCATGAAGTGGTTCGAGCAGGAGGACATCCAGAAGAAGTGGGCCGCGGCCGGCGGTGTGCCGGCGCGCACCGATGCGCTCGAGTCCCCGGAGTTCCTCGAGGCCGGACCGTTCAACCAGGTCTACGCCGACTCGGTGTCCCGCATGCGGGACATGTGGAACGTCCCGGAGTACGCCCGGCTCATCGATATCGAGAACACCAACGTCAACGCGGCGCTCAACGGCGCCAAGGACCCGGAGCAGGCCCTCGACGACATCGCCTCGGAGCAGCAGAGGGTGCTGGACTCCGCTGGCGGCGGCGGACTGTGAGCTGAGCCGATGACGACGACGAAGGACCACCCGGTGCAGGAGGCGCACGCGGCGGCGCCCCCTGCGCCGGGGGGTTCCCCCCGCCTGAGCGATCGCGGCCTGGCCGTGGCGTTCATCTCCCCGGCCCTGTTGCTGCTGCTCGGGATGTCGGTGTTCCCACTGCTGTGGGCGCTCTACCTCTCCTTCACCGACTACTCCGCCACGCGCGACGTGCCCGCCAACTTCGTCGGGGTCGAGAACTACACCAACATCCTGACGTCGGACCAGGTCCACCAGCGGGCGCTGACGACCCTGCTCTACGTGGTCGGCGCGGTCACGCTGCAGACCGTGCTCGGCTTCGCGATCGCCTTCCTGATCTCGCGGCGTACGCACGGGCGGGGGGCGCTGACCACCATGTTCCTGGTGCCGATGATGCTGTCGCCGGTCGTGGTCGGCCTGTTCTGGAAGTTCATGCTCGACGCGCAGTTCGGGGTGATCAACTCCATGCTCGGCTCGCTCGGCCTCGGGCAGGTGGAGTGGCTCACCCGGCAGCGGACGGCGTTGATCTCGCTGATCGTGGTCGACACGTGGCAGTGGACGCCGTTCATCATGCTCATCGCGCTCGCCGGCCTCACCGCCGTCCCGAAGTACCTCTACGAGGCCGCGTCCATCGACCGTGCCTCGGAGTGGTTCCGCTTCCGCCACATCACCTTGCCGATGGTCTGGCCGCTGCTGCTCATCGCGATCATGTTCCGCGCCATCGAGGCCTTCCGGCTCTTCGACCTCGTCTACATCCTCACCAGCGGAGGCCCAGGGGTCTCCACCGAGACGCTGTCGTTCCACGTCTACAAGGTCGCGTTCCTCGGCTTCAACACCGGGACCGCATCGGCGTACGGGATCTTGATGGTCCTCGTCGTCATCGTCCTCGCGCAGTTCTACCTGCGCTACCTGAACAAGCTCAAGGAGGGCTGATGGCCATCACCATCGACGAGGCCGTGCCCGTGTCCGCCACGCACGACGCGCCGCCGGAGCGCCGCCGCGGCGGACGAGGGCGGATGGTGGTCGAGGTCGTGCTGCTCACCGCGCTGGCGGTGGCCATGCTCTTCCCGGTGCTGTGGATGCTCGAGACGTCCATCAAGGAGAACCGCGACGTCTACGCCGTGCCCGCGAAGTTCTTCGGCTTCGACCTCACCCTGGCCCACTACAAGGACGTGTTCGTCGCGCCGGGCGGCGGCCGGTCGGACCTGTCCGGGTCCTTCCTCAACTCCGTCATCGTGGCCGGTGCGTCGACCGTGCTGGCCACCGTGCTCGGAGTCCCGGCGGCCTGGGCCTACTCACGCTTCAGCATGAAGGCCAAGAAGGACCAGCTGTTCTTCATCCTGTCGACCCGCTTCATGCCGCCCGTGGTCGTGGTGATCCCGATCTTCCTCATGTACCGATCGCTCGGCCTCATCGACAGCAAGCTCGGCCTCGTCCTGATCTACGCCGCGTTCAACGTGCCGTTCACCATCTGGATGATGAAGGGGTTCGTCGACGAGGTCCCCGCAGAGTACGAGGACGCGGCGATGCTCGACGGCTACACCCGGCTGCAGGCGTTCCACAAGTTCACCCTTCCCCTGCTCGTGCCGGGGATCGCTGCGACCGCGGTCTTCGCGCTGATCTTCTCCTGGAACGAGTTCGTGTTCGCGATCTTCCTGACCTCCAGCCAGGAGGTGCGGACGGCGCCTCCCGCCATCGCCGGGCTGATCGGTGGCACCACGGTGGACTGGGGACTCGTCGCCGCGTCCGCGGTGGTCTTCGCCCTGCCGGTACTGGTCTTCGCCTACCTCGTGCGCAAGCACCTCGTCGCCGGTGTCACCCTCGGGGCGGTGCGTCGCTGATGGCCGGCATCGAGGTCACCTCACTGCACAAGAAGTACCCGGACGGCACCGTCGCCGTCGACCACGTGGACCTGTCGATCGGCGACGGCGAGCTGTTCGTCATGCTCGGCCCGTCCGGGTGCGGCAAGACCACCACGCTGCGGGCGATGGCCGGTCTGGAGCGCCAGACGTCGGGCGACATCCGCATCGGCCGGACGCTGGTCAACGACCTCCCGCCGGCGGAGCGCGACATCGCCATGGTCTTCCAGTTCTACGCGCTCTACCCGCACCTCCGGACCCGCGACAACCTCGCGTTCCCGCTCCGGGCCGAGGGCAAGCCCGAGAAGGAGGTCAGGGAGCGCGTCGCCGAGGTCGCCCGGATGATGCAGCTCGAGCGGCTGCTCGACCGCAAGCCGCAGCGCCTCTCGGGTGGCGAGCAGCAGCGCGTCGCCCTCGCCCGGGCCCTCGTCCGCCGGCCGCAGGCCTTCTTGATGGACGAGCCGCTGACCAACCTCGACGCGGAGCTGCGTGCGGACGTGCGCACCGAGATCAAGCACCTGCAGGCCGAGCTCGGCACCACGATGGTCTACGTCACCCACGACCAGGTGGAGGGGATGTCGCTCGGGCACCGCATCGCCATCCTCAACAAGGGCCGCGTCGAGCAGGTCGGGACGCCGCTCGAGGTCTACGACCGCCCGGCGAGCCTGTTCTGCGCCGCCTTCATCGGCTCGCCGCCGATGAACCTCATCGAGGTGCAGGTGGCCGAGGGTGCGCTCCGCGGCGCGGGCGGCCTTGTGCTCGCACCACCGGACGGCCTACCGCGCGACCGCTCGCTCGTCGCGGGCGTACGACCGGAGGCGCTCGAGGTGACCGCACCCGGTGCCGACCGCACGGTCCCCGCCCGGGTCGTCTCGGCCGAGGCCCTGGGCGACGAGATCATCTACGTCGTCGACCACGGCGGCGACAGCGACGTACGGGTCCGGATGCCACCGACCGCGCGGTTCGCGGCCGAGGAGCAGGTCGGGCTGCGCCACGCCGGCGGGACCCCGCCGGTCTACGACACGAGCACGGAAGAGTTGGTGGCCTGATGGGAACCGTGGCAGCGCACGGGCTGCGCAAGTCGTTCGGCGAGGTGCAGGCCCTCGACGGCGTCGACCTCGACGTGCCCGACGGCTCGTTCTTCGTGGTGCTCGGCCCGTCCGGGGCGGGCAAGACCACCACCCTCCGGGCGATCGCCGGGCTCGAGACGCTCGACGGCGGGTCGGTCCACCTCGACGGCAGGGACGCGACGGCCGACACCCCGGCCGCGCGCGACCTCGCCATGGTGTTCCAGAGCTATGCCCTCTACCCGCGGCGCACGGCGTACGAGAACATCGCCTCGCCGCTGCGGGCCCGCAGGGCGTCGTCGAGCGACATCCAGGCGGCCGTGCAGCAGGTCTCCGCCCTGCTGCACATCGAGCGGCTGCTGCAGCGGCGCCCGGCGCAGATGTCCGGCGGGGAGATGCAGCGCGTCGCTCTGGCCCGAGCCCTGGTCCGGCGCCCGCGTGCCTTCCTGATGGACGAGCCGCTGACCAACCTCGACCTCAAGCTGCGCGTGGAGATGCGCACCGAGCTCACCCGGATCCACCGCACCCTCGGCGGCACCTTCCTCTACGTGACCAACGACCAGGTCGAGGCGCTGTCCATGGCCGACCGCGTCGCGGTGCTGCGAGAGGGGCGGGTGCAGCAGGTCGGCACGCCGACCGAGGTCTACGAGCGCCCCGCCAACCAGTGGGTGGCCGGCTTCGTCGGCAGCCCGCGCATCAGCCTGCTGGCCTGCCGGGCCGAGGGCGACCGCCTCGTCGGGGCGCAGGGCTGGTCCCTCCCGCGGCCGCGGTGGACCACCGCCGAGGACGGCCGGCCGCTGCTGCTCGGCCTGCGGGCCGAGGACGTGTCGGTGGAGAAGCGGGGCGAGGCTGCGCTGCCCGGTGAGCTCTACGGCCTCGAGCCGCTCGGCGACCGCACCGTCGTCGACGTCAAGGTGGGCTCGGAGATGGTGAAGGTGAAGGCGCGCCCGACGGTGACGGGCACGCCGGGGGAGCGGGTGTCGGTGACCGTCGACCTCGATCGCGCCCACCTCTTCGACGCCGACACCGGACTCGCGCTCGCCACCTCGGGGAGGTAGCCGACGGCCCGGCTCGGCCTCCTCGGCTCAGGGTGCGCCGGGGAGGTCGAGCAGGGTCTCGACCGCGGCGAGGAACTCGCGCCGGTTGAACGGCTTGGGCAGGAAGTGTCGGTGCGCGTCGCCCACGTCGAGGTCGCCCGACATGATCAGCACCTTGGTCGTCGGGCTGGTGCGGCGCAGCTCGTCGGCGACCGCGAGCCCGGTCATCCGCGGCATGTGGTGGTCGACCACGACCAGGTCGAAGGTCTCCGTCGACGCGTGGGCGATGACCTCGGCGCCGTCGTCGGCGAGGGTGACCGCGTGCCCGGCCCGCTCGAGCACGTGCCCGATGAAGTCGCGGATGTCGGGCTCGTCGTCCGCGACGAGGCTGCGCAAGGACATGTGCCCGAGTCTGGACCCGGCGACGCCCCGCTGTCGCGCCGCGGCGTGGTTTCTCGGGCAGATGTGAGCAGATCGTGAGGTCTGCCCTCGGCGAACCGCCGTCGGGCGCCCGCCCGCGGTCGTAGTCTGTGCCCATGACGAGGGGGGCCCTGCCGCCGGCACGGTCGGCCGCCTTCGCAGCGACCTACGTCGTCCTCACCCTCGTCGGGCGGGCGACCGCGATCGAGGGCCAGGTCGTCAGCCTGGTCTGGCCGGGGTCCGGCGTCGCCTTCCTGTGGTTGCTCGCCGAGTCGCCCCGCCACGTGCTGCGCGTGCTCGTGCCGCTGACGGCCCTCCACTTCGGCGTGGTCGTCGCCACAGGGGTGTCCCCGCTGCTGGGCCTCTTCGGAGCCGCGTCGGTGACCCTCCAGACCGCCGTCGCGGTCCTGCTGCTGCGCCGCTGGTGCCCGACGATGCTCGGCACCGGCGGGACCCACAGCATCCGGTCGCCCCGCGCCCTGGCTGTGACCGCGGGCTCGGCGGCGATCGGCTGCGCCCTCGGCGCGGCGGTCGGGACGCTCGGGCTCTGGCTCGACGAGGTCCCGGTGACCGGCCTGACCCCGGTGGCGTGGTTCGCGCGGCACTTCGCCGGCGTCCTCACCGTCGGTGCGGTCGGGCACCTGGCGTGGGAGTGGCACACGCAGACGATCCCGGCCCGTGTGCGCGGCGGATCGCGCGCCGAGCTGGTGCTGCTGTGGGTGGTGTCGGTCACCGCGACCGCCCTGCTGTTCGTCCAGCCCTACCCGGTCGTCTTCCTCGTGATCGCCTTCGCCGTGTGGTCGGCCGCCCGGTTCCGGACCTTCCCCGCCGCCCTGCACTGCCTGGTGCTGGGCGGCCTCGCGCTCGTGCTCAGCCTGACGGACCACGGCCCGTTCGCCGCTGTCGAGGACCCGGTGGCCGAGGTGCTGGTCTCGCAGCTCTTCATGGTCGTCGTGGTGCTCACCGGCCTCGCGGTGGGCGCGCTGGGCGACCGGGTCGACGAGGCGTACGCCGCCGTGACCGCGGCGCGTGCCGAGTCGGCCGAGCAGGCCGAGCTCCTCGCGGAGATGACCGAGAGCATGGACGAGGGGCTCATCGTGCTCGACCCGGACGGGCGCGTCGAGCGCAGCAACGGCGCCAGTCGCCGGCTGGCCCACCGGGTCAGCCTCGCGACCACCGACGCCGACGCGCTGGCCGAGCTGGTCGCGCTGCTTCACGACCCCGAGCCCTCCCACACCGGCGCGGTGCGCGCCGAGCTGGGGGTCGGCGACGTGGTCATCCCGCTGGGCAGCGGGGAGGAGATCGTCCTCGCGGTCTCCCGCGCCACGCTGTCCCGTGCCGGCGGGCCTCCCGGCGTGCTGCTCGTGCTGCGGGAGGTGACCGAGCACCGCTCCGGCCTGCGGCCCCTCGCCGGCTTCGCGTCGACCGCCGCCCACGACCTGCGCGGCCCGCTCTCGGCGATCCGCTCCTGGGTGGGCCTCGCCGCGGACGACCTCGAGCCCGGCTCCCCGGCGGCGGAGCCGCTGCGTCGCGCCGAACGGGCCGCGGAGCAGATGGGGGAGCTCATCGGCGACCTGCTCGAGCACGCGCTGGCGGAGTCGGGCGAGCTCGCCGCGCGCGAGGTGCCCATCGTCGGCCCCGACGGCGTCCTCGACCAGGTGTCCGGACTGCTCGGGCCCGACGACGTGCTCGAGGCGGCTCCCGATCTGCCGTCGGTGCGCGCCGACCCGGTCGCGGCGCGACAGCTCTTCGGCAACCTGATCGGCAACGCCGTCAAGTACGCCAAGCCCGGCGAGCACGCCACCATCACCGTGCGCGCCCGGCGAAAGGGCTCGCGCGTCGTCGTCGAGATCGAGGACCACGGGGTCGGGGTCGAGGACTCCGAGCGCGCCCTGATCTTCCAGCGCTTCCACCGCAGCGGCGCCGTCCGCGCCCACTTCCGCGGGACCGGGATGGGGTTGTCGATCTGCCAGACCATCGTGCAGCGCCACGGCGGCACGATCGAGTGCCTGGCGACCCCGCCCGGAAGCGGGACGGTCTTCCGGTTCGACCTCCCGGCCGGCTCCGCCCCTGAGGGTGGAGAGACGGGCCGCTGACGCGGATTCTTTACCGTCGTCCGGCCAACCTACGCCAATGTGGGCATGCCGCGTCCTGTGACCGGGGCCTACCAATGCTGTAGGCCCGGTCGAGTGACCCCCCGCTCCGGGCGGGCCGTCCAGCCACCGGCCGCGGGTCGATTCTCGGTAGGACTTGCCGACACCTTGAGTGAGGCGCCATGCACCGCATGCCCGCATGGATCACGGTCCTCCTGGTCACGGCGGGGGTCGCGCTCGCCCCGCTGCCGGCCAGTGCCGCCCCCGGCGCCCCGGTGATCACCGGCCATCCTGCCGCGACGGTCGAGACCCCCTACGCGGCGTTCACGTTCCTCGCCGCCGGGGCGACGTCGTACGAGTGTCGGGTCTTCGCTGCCGGCACCCCGGACGGGACGCGACCGGCGTACGACGACTGCGGCCAGGCGGGGAGCCACCGCACCGAGGCACTGGCAGACGGCGACTGGACCTTCGAGGTGCGGGGGCGTGACGAGGGCGGCACCGGGCCGAGCGCGACGAGGGACTGGACCGTCACCTCCGACCCGGTGGTGCAGTGGATCGTCGAGCCCACCGGGAGCTACTCCGCCCGCACCGTGGCGGCCACCTTCACCGCTGCCGGTGCGACGAGCTTCGAGTGCCGGCTCGATGACGGCGGCTTCGCCGCGTGCGGCAACGGCCAGAGAGGCACCTGGACCTCCCCGATGCTCGCGGCGGGCCCGCACGTGCTGCAGGTGCGGGCGTCGGACGCCGGCGGCCCCGGGCCGGTGGCGACCGCGACGTTCACCATCGCCGACCCGCTGGGCATCACGTGGCTCGCCCGCCCGCAGGGGACCGTGGACGCGCGGGCGCTGACGGCACGCTTCACGGCGAGCGGCGCCGTCCGCTACGAGTGCCGGCTCGTCCGCACGGACCCCGAGCCCGACCCGCTGCCGGGGTTCAGCACGTGCGGCAGCGGCCGCAACGGGCACTGGCGCAGTGAGTTGCTCCCTGACGGCGCCTACCGGCTCGACGTGCGCGCGGTGGACGGTGTGGACCCGGGACCGACGGCCGCCGCCGAGTTCGTGGTGGCGGCGAGCAGCCCCCTCGTGTGGGTGTCACGACCGCAGGGCACGATCGAGCACCGGGCCGTGACGGCGATGTTCCGCGCCACGGGAGTCAGCGGCTTCGAGTGTCGAGTCCACCGGACCGACCCCGTGCCGACGGACGTCCCGGACTTCAGCGCCTGCGGCAACGGGCGTCAGGGCTACTGGCGCTCCGCGGTGCTGGAGGACGGGGCGTGGCGCCTCGAGGTGCGTCCCGCCGACCCGACAGGCCCCCGGCCGGTGAGCGGCACCGAGTTCGTGGTGTCCCGTCCGCTCGCCGTCTCGTGGGGTGCTCGCCCCACCGGCACCATCGCGGGGTCGACGTACGCCGCGACGTTCAGCGCCGAGGGCGCCATCTCCTACGAGTGCCGGCTGGACGCGGGCGCGTGGGGTGGCTGCGGCACCGCCCGCAACGGCTACGAGACGGGTGCGCCGGGTGACGGTGAGCACGTCCTCGAGGTGCGCGCTGTCGACGAGCACGGACCGGGCCCGTCGAGCAGCACGACCTTCACGATGCTCGGACGGGACGCCGGCGCGACCGACCTCCAGGTCACGTCCGGGCCGAGCGGGACCACGGGGCTTGCGTGGGCGGCGTTCTCCTGGGCTGCGCGGGACGCCGCGTGCTTCCGCTGGGAGCTCGACGGGGACGGTGACCTCTCGGATGCGTTCTGCTACCACCCCGCCTCCTACGGCGACACTGCGTCGATGTCGGCGTCGTTCGCGAACCTCGCCGACGGCGACCACCTCCTCCGCATCCAGGCACAGGCCGCGGACGGCACCTTCGGCGACGTGATCACGCGACCCTTCACCGTCGACACGGCTGCCGGGACACGCGTACGTCTGGTCACCGGCCCCGGTGCCGCCTCGACCGTCGAGTCGGCCTGGGCAGCCTTCTCGTGGACGGCCGAGCAGGCACGTTGCTTCCGCTGGCAGCTCGATGGCGACGACGACCTCTCGGACGCGTTCTGCTTCGACCCCGGCTCCTACGGAAGTGCGGCCTGGCAGGACACGTTCACTGCCCTGCCCGACGGCGTCCACGTCCTCAAGGTCCAGGCCGAGTCGCTGGGAGGCACGCCGGGGCCCGTGACGTCGCACTCCTTCACCGTGGCCACGGGGGACGTGGTGCGCCCCCGCATCACGTCCGGACCTGCCCAGGACGCCACCGTGGAGGCTTCGTGGGCTGCCCTGGGATGGGAGGCCGACCAGGCCCAGTGCTACCGCTGGGAGCTGGACGGGGACGGTGACCTGACGAACGCGTTCTGCTTCGACCCCTCGTCGTACGGCGCAGCGGCACTCAGCTCCGCGTTCGACGACCTCGCCGACGGCGAGCACACGCTCCGCGTCCAGGCCTCCTCCCTCGGAGGCACCTACGGCCCCGTCGTCACGCGGACGTTCCTCGTCGACACGGCCGGTGCCGTCCGCCCGCGGATCATCGCCGGACCCGGTGAGGACGCGACCATCCCCAGCGCCTGGGCCGCCTTCGCGTGGACGTCCGAGCAGGCGAGGTGCCTGCGTTGGGAGATGGACGGCGACGGTGACCTGTCGGACCGGTTCTGCTACGACCCCGCCTCCTACGGCTCCGCCGCGTCCGCTGCCGCGTTCGACGGCCTCGGGGACGGGACGCACGTCCTGCGGGTGCAGGCGGAGTCGGTCGGCGGGACTCCTGGCCCGACCATCACCCGGACGTTCCGCGTCAACAGCGGCCCGTGGGTCACGGTCTCGTCCCGGCCACGGCAGGTGCTCCCGTCGTCGACGGCCGCGTTCGCGTGGTCGGCACCCGGGGCCGAGTGCTACCGCTGGGAGGTCGACGGGGACGGTGACCTCGCC
The DNA here is from genome assembly GCF_024199985.1 of Nocardioides pinisoli. Classification (GTDB taxonomy): domain Bacteria; phylum Actinomycetota; class Actinomycetes; order Propionibacteriales; family Nocardioidaceae; genus Nocardioides; species Nocardioides pinisoli. The sequence goes on along the minus strand of NZ_JANARS010000003.1, from coordinate 294,435 downwards.
GACAGGTTCTGCTACAACCCCGCGTCCTACGGCGCCCAGGCCCACTCGGACTCGATCTCGGGACTCGCCGACGGCGCCCACACCCTGCGGGTGCAGGCCCAGTCGACCGGGGGCGCCTTCGGGCCCGTGACCCCCGTCCAGTTCACGGTCGAGACCAAGGCGCCGGAGACCACGATCACCGGCGGTCCGACGGGATTCGTGTCGTCGCGGGCGGCCTCCTTCACCTTCGACGCCGACGAGACGGCGACGTTCGAGTGCAGCGTCGACGGAGGGGCGTACACGGCCTGCGGGTCGCCGCTCGAGCTCGACGAGCTCGAGCAGGGGGTGCACTCGCTGTCCGTGCGGGCCGTCGACCTGGCCGGCAAGACCGACGCCACCCCCGCCACCCGCTCCTGGACCGTGGACACCGTGGACCCGACGGTCATCGACCTCGACGGTCCGAGCGGGACCATCGTGGACCCGGACTTCGTCGCGGTCCTGACGTTCCAGGCCGACGAGCCGGCGACCTTCGAGTGCCGCCTGGTCCCCGCCGCCTTCGCGCCGTGCGCGCCCCCGACGTCGTACACCGCGCTCCCGGACGGTCAGTACCGCTTCGAGGTGCGGGCCGTCGACCGCGCGGGCAACCGGAGCGCGGTGGCCTTCCGCGAGTGGACGCTGGTGACCGACCCGCCGGAGACCGCCCTCACGAGTGCCCCGTCGGGCCTCGTGCGCCAGACGTCGGCGACCGTTGCGTTCACCTCGCCGGACAGCCCGGTCACGTTCGAGTGCGAGGTCGACGGGGCCGCCTGGGCGGCCTGCACCAGCCCGCTCCAGCTCACCGGTCTCGCTCAGGGCGACCACACCGTCCGGGTCCGCGCGGTCCTGCAGGGCTCGCTCCGCGATCCCTCGCCAGAGGTGGCCACGTGGACCGTCGACACGATCGGGCCCACGACGACCATCACCTCCGGCCCCTCCGGGACGGTGGGTGCCGGCCCCAGGACGCTCACGTTCCTCGCCGACGAGCCCGCGACCTTCACCTGCGTGGTCGACGGTGGCACGCCCTACACGTGCACCTCTCCCGAGAGCATCGGGGCACTCGGCTCCGGCGCCCACACCTTCACGGTCCGGGCGACCGACGAGGCCGGCAACGTCGGGTCCGACGCGTCCCGTTCCTGGACGGTGGACGCCGAGCCGCCCGTCGTGACCATCACGGGCCGGCCCGCTGCGGTGACCAGCCAGACGAGCGGCACCGTGAGCTTCACCGTCGACGACCCGAGCGCCACGGTGGAGTGCCGCCTCGACGGCGGGGCCTGGTCGCCGTGCACCTCCCCGGTCACGCGCACCGGCCTCGCGGAGGGCGAGCACGTGCTCGAGGTGCGGGCAACCGATGCGGCCGGCAACGCGTCCGACCCGGCCGCAGCCCAGTGGCGCGTCGACACCACGGCACCGGTCGTGGCCATCACGTCCGCGCCGGTCCTGCCCACCAGCTCCTCGACCGTGACGATCGGCTTCACCGTCAGCGAGCCGGCCGACGCGTCCTGCCGGGTCGACGGCGGACCGTTCACGCCCTGCTCCTCCCCGCACGCGTTCGCCGACCTCAGCGACGGCGTGCACCGGGTCGAGGTGCGCGCGACCGATGCCGCGGGCAACACCGGGACCCCTGCGGGTCGCGACGTCACCGTCGACACGGTCGCGCCCCGGGTGACCATCACCGGCGGCCCGGCCGACACGGTGCCGCAGACCGACGCCCGCTTCACCTTCACCGTCGACGAGTCGCCGGTCACCACGCGGTGCAGCCTCGACGGCGCCGCGTTCACGCTGTGCGACAGCCCGGTGACGTACGCCGGGCTGGACCAGGGCGTCCACACGGTGCGGATCCAGGCGACCGACGCGGCGAGCAACACCGGGCCGGTCGAGTCGCGGACCTGGACCGTGGACACGCCCGAGCCCGACACGACCATCGACTCTGCGCCCCCGGCCGTCAGCAACGACCGGACGCCTGCGTTCGCCTTCAGCTCCGACACCGTGGGTGCGACGTTCGAGTGTCGGCTCGACGACGCCACCGTCTGGACCAGCTGCGCGAGTGGGCTCGAGGTCGGTCCCCTGGGCGACGGGCCGCACACCTTCCGGGTGCGCGCGGTCTCCGACGGGCTGACGGACCCCACACCCGACGCCCACACCTGGGTCGTCGACGCCACCGCGCCGGTGGTGACGGTGACCCAGCGCCCTGTGGGCCTGGCCACCCTCGTCGGCAGCCGGTTCGTGTTCACGGTGGGCGAGGAGGCGACGGTCGAGTGCCAGGTCGACGGGACGTGGCGCTCGTGCGCCAGCCCGTTCGACCCCGTCCTGACGGACGGGTCCCACACCGTGCGCATCCGCGCCACCGACGCGGCCGGCAACGTCGGCCAGACCGACCCGATGACGTGGACGCTGGACGGGACCGAGCCCGACGTCGTGATCACCTCCGGCCCCTCCGGCGACCACACCAGCCGGACGGCCACCTACACCTTCACCGTCGACGACCCCACCGCGACCGTCGAGTGCCTCCTCGACGGCGGCACCTGGACGCCCTGCTCGAGCCCCCGGACCTTCACCGGTCTTGAGGACGGCCCGCACTCCTTCTCGGTGCGGGCGACCGACCCGGCGGGCAACCGCGGAGCCGAGGGACGGTCGTTCTTCGTCGACGCCACGGCCCCGGTCGTCACCTTCACCAGCGGACCACCCGCGGTGACGACCTCGCGCGTGGCCGACCTGGCGTTCCGGGCCGATGACCCCCAGGCCGTCCTGCGCTGCCGGCTCGGCACGGCCGCCCTGGCGCCGTGCACGTCCCCGGTGCAGCTCACCGGCCTCGCGGACGGGACCTGGACGTTCCACGTGGAGGCGACCGACGGCTTCGGCAACTTCGGGACCGCCACCCGCACCTGGGTCGTCGACAACACCCCGCCGACGGTCACCATCACGTCCGGGCCGTCCGGGACCGTCACGTCCAACGACGTCTCGTTCTCCTTCACGGCCGACGACTCCCCGGCGACGTACGAGTGCCGGCTCGACGCCGCCGCCTTCGCGCCGTGCACCTCGCCGCGCGCCTACGACGACCTCGCGGCCGGCGCGCACCGGTTCGAGGTCCGCGCGACCAACGGCGCCGACGTCACCGGCCCGATCGCCTTCCGCGAGTTCACCGTCGCCGTGCAGGGCGATCCCTCGATCGCCGTGACGGTCCAGGCTCGTACGACGGCCGGAGCCGCCCTGACCGCCACTGGGCTCGGCGACGACTTCGTGGTGCGGGCGTCGCTGACCAACAGCGGGCCGGTGGCCTCGGACGCCACCGTGCTGACCGTGCCGCTGTCGTCCGACCTGACCCTCGCGGGAGCGCTGCCCGAGAGGTGCGCGTCACCCGATGCCGACGGACCCGTCACCTGCACGATCGGTGTCGTGGGCGCCGGAGCGACGACCGTCGTCGACCTCCGGTTGGACGCGTCGTTCACCTGCACCGTCCACGGGGACTCCGGCAACCAGTCGGGTGACGCCGCTCGGTTGCTCGGCACCGCAGGCGACGACGTCATCTGTGGCGGCGGGGGCGCGGACGAGATCCTCGGACGGGGCGGCAACGACGTGGTGTGGGGCTACGGTCCGACCGGTTCCGTGGCCACGGGCGCGTCGGTCAGCTACGGCCCCGGTGCGCGCACGGCCAGCGCGCCCGTGCCGGCGACGGTCGGCATCGGCGGACCGGACGGCGGCGACACGATCACCACCGCCCAGGGCGACGACACGGTCCGCGCCGGTGCCGGGGCCGACACGGTCAGCACCGGTGCCGGTCGGGACACGGTCGCGGCGGAGGACGGCAACGACCGCGTCGACACCGGCACCGGTCCCGGCACGGCGAGTGGCGGTGACGGGGCCGACACGTTGACGGGTGGCCCGGAGGGGGACGGCGTCGACGGTGGCGCCGGTGACGACACCATCAACGCAGGAGCGGGTGGGAACACCGTCCGCGGCGGTGCAGGCGACGACCGCATCTCGGCGAGCAGCGGCACGATCCTCGCCGAGGAGGGCAACGACACGGTGACCGGCACGACCGGTTCGGTGGATGCCGGTCCCGGCAACGACTCGGTCTCCTCGACCACGGGCCCGGTCCTCGGAGGCGCTGGCAGCGACACGATCACGGGCACGTCCGAAACGGTTCGGGGCGGGCCCGGGAACGACACCGTCAGCGGCACGTCAGGCACCGTGGCGGGTGACGACGGGAACGACGTGATCACCGGGACCCCGGCTGCCGACCTCATCGACGGCGGCAACGGGGACGACGCGGTGGCTGCCGGTGCGGGTGACGACCAGGTCGCTGGAGGCGACGGTACGGACACCCTCCGTGGCGACTCCGGCAACGACACGATCGGCGGCAGCTTCGGCAACGACATCATCTGGGGCGGTGACGGTGCCGACCGGTTGTCCGGCGACACGGGCGACGACACCATCAACGGCGATGCCGGCAACGACAGGATCGAGGGGGACAACGGCGAGGACACCCTCCGCGGCGGCGGCGGGGCCGACATCATGGACGGCGGCATCCTGGACGACGACCTCCACGGCGACGCGGGCGACGACGACCTCGTCGGAGGAGATGGGCGGGACCTGGTCAACGGCGACGTGGGCGACGACGACGTGGCGGGTGGCCGCGGCTCCGACAGGCTATGGGGAGAGGACGGCGACGACCTGCTCGACGGCGGCCAGGACAGCGACAAGATCCTCGGTGGCGGTGGGCACGACTACCTCGAGGGCGGCGCCAACGGCGACGAGCTCAACGGCGGCCTGGGCCGCGACGTCGTCCGCGGTGGCGGGGGAGCCGACGAGCTCGACGGCGGTGGCACTTCCGAGTCCAAGCGCGAGGCTCCGCGTGACCACTGGAACCGGCTCTACGGTGACGACGGGCAGGACATCTGCCACTTCGGGCCCGGCACCGGCATCCAGATGACCAACTACCGCGACGCGACGTGCGAGCTGCGGAAGAAGGGCGACCGCGATCCTGGACGTGGGTGGCTGAACGGATCCGCGATCCGGCTCGATCGCGGGCGCAACCTGCGGGCGTACCCGGGCTAGGGGCGGCTGGCCCGCCGGCTCGTCGAGGGCGGGAGGTTTCGACCGCTCGCTCCCGTGGCACCATCCCACCGTGAGGTCTTCGGGGGTCGCGGTCTGCGGTGTGCTGCTGCTCGGCGCGCTGGTGACCGGCTGCACCGACGATGCGGACGGGACCGCCGGCCCTGCGGACGACGGGCGATGGCGCACCAGCACGGCGCCGGTCGACGCCTCCGGCGTCTCGTGGGCCGTCGGCTCGACGGTCCACCTCGCGGACGGCACCACCGTGGACACGGGCCGCCCGCCGCGGGCCTTCCTCGTCGCGGGTGACGGTGTGTTCTTCGTGCCTGCCGACGGCGACACGTCCACCGGTGACTCGGCGTTCACCGGCGCGGACCTGTGGTTCGTACGCCCGGGAGCGGGCCCCGTCCCGACCGGGCTCGAGGTCGCCGGGACGGGATTGGCCCGCACGCCCGACGGGACACGCCTCGTGGTGCTCGACGCGGACCACGACGAGGGCACCGCGGTGATGCGGTTCCTCGACCTGTCGTCCGGCGAGGAGACCACGTCCGAGGACGGGATGGACACCTCCGGCATCGACGACCCCGTCGACCACCTGCTGGAGGCGGAGGTGGAGATCCTCGCCGTCGACGACGAGCGCGTGCGCGCCCGCGTGATCGAGGGCGAGGAGGTCTACGACCTCCGCACCGGGGAGGGTGCGCCTGCGAGCGACGGCGAGCCTCCCCTCGTGCGTGACGCGCTGACCAGCCCCGACGGGACGTGGCGCATCGAGAAGCCCGGCTCGGGTCCCGACCGCGTCGTCGACGCCGACGGACGGGTCGTCGACCTCCAGGTCCCGCAGGAGCGGTGGAACCTGTCCTGGTGGGCCGACCAGGAGACGGCGGTCGGCACCGTGATCACCGGGCCGGGCACCGGCAAGCGGACCACCGAGGGCGACACCGTCACTCTCCTGTCGTGCACGGTGCCGACCGGCGCCTGCACCGTCCTCGAGGACTCCGCGGGCCAGACGGTGCTGTTCCCGCTCCGCTCCCCGGTGGCCGCGATCCGGCTGCAGGGCGGGGAGTGACGAGACGGTGACGGCCGGCTGGGCCGCCGGTGCTCAGACGTTGCGGCGGTACTGCCCTCCGACCTCGAAGAACGCCTCGGTCACCTGCTGGAGCGAGCAGACGCGGGCGGCGTCCATCAGGACGGCGAAGACGTTGTCCCCGGAGATCGCGGCGTCCTTGAGCCGGGCGAGCGCCTCCTGCGCCTCGGCGCCGTGGGCGGCCTGGAAGGCACGCACACGGGAGAGCTGCGACTCCTTCTCGGACTCGGTCGCCCGGGCGAGCTCGACCTCCTTGGGCTGCGCGTCGGCCGCCGACTCCTTGACGAAGGTGTTGACGCCGATGATCGGCAGCGACCCGTCGTGCTTGCGGTGCTCGTAGAGCATCGACTCGTCCTGGATCCGGCCACGCTGGTAGCCGGTCTCCATCGCGCCGAGCACGCCGCCGCGCTCGTTGATCCGGTCGAACTCCTCCAGGACGGCGGCCTCGACGAGGTCGGTGAGGTCGTCGATGACGAAGGACCCCTGGAGGGGGTTCTCGTTCATCGCAAGGCCCCACTCGCGGTTGATGATCAGCTGGATCGCCAGAGCGCGGCGCACTGAGTCCTCGGTGGGGGTCGTCACCGCCTCGTCGTAGGCGTTGGTGTGGAGGCTGTTGGCGTTGTCGTAGATCGCGATGAGGGCCTGCAGCGTGGTGCGGATGTCGTTGAAGTCCATCTCCTGCGCGTGCAGCGACCGGCCGCTCGTCTGCACGTGGTACTTCAGCTTCTGCGAGCGCTCCGAGGCGCCGTACTTCTCCTTCATCGTGACCGCCCAGATGCGGCGCGCGACGCGGCCCAGCACGCTGTACTCCGGGTCCATGCCGTTGGAGAAGAAGAACGACAGGTTGGGCGCGAAGTCGTCGATGTCCATGCCGCGGGCGAGGTAGGCCTCGACGTAGGTGAACCCGTTGGCGAGGGTGAAGGCGAGCTGGCTGATGGGGTTCGCCCCGGCCTCGGCGATGTGGTAGCCGGAGATCGACACCGAGTAGAAGTTGCGCACCTGGTGCTCGATGAACCACTCCTGGATGTCGGCCATCATCCGCAGGCTGAACTCGGTGGAGAACAGGCAGGTGTTCTGGCCCTGGTCCTCCTTGAGGATGTCGGCCTGCACCGTGCCGCGGACGTTGGCGAGGGCGTACGCCGCCAGAGTGGCGCGCTCCTCCTCCGACGGCTCGCGGCCCTCCCGCTCGCGGAAGGCGTCGACCTGCTGGTCGATCGCGGTGTTGAGGAAGAAGGCGAGCACCGTGGGGGCGGGGCCGTTGATGGTCATGCTGACGCTCGTGGTCGGCGCGACGAGGTCGAAGCCGTCGTAGAGCGCCTTCATGTCGTCGAGGGTCGCGACGGAGACGCCGGACGTGCCGACCTTGCCGTAGACGTCGGGGCGCGGGTCGGGGTCGCGGCCGTAGAGGGTGACCGAGTCGAACGCGGTCGAGAGCCGGGTCGCGTCGTTGCCCTCGGAGAGGATCTTGAAGCGGCGGTTGGTGCGGGCCGGGTCGCCCTCGCCGGCGAACATCCGCGCCGGGTCCTCGTTGTCGCGCTTGAACGGGAAGACGCCGGCGGTGAAGGGGAAGTAGCCGGGCAGGTTCTCGCTGCGCCAGTAGCGCACCAGCTCGCCGTGGTCGGTGAAGCGGGGGAGCGAGACGCGCGGGATCTTGTTGCCGCTGAGCGACTCCCGGGTCAGCTTGGTGGTGATCTCGCGGTCGCGCACCTTCACGGTCTGCTCGTCGCCGGAGTAGGCCTCCACGACCGACGGCCAGCGCTCGAGCTGGTCGGTGACCTCGTGCGGCACGGCCTTGCGCGCGGACTCGAGCAGCTCCGCGACCTGCCCGAGGTCGCCGTCGGCCAGCTGGTCGGCCACGTGCTGGACGCGCTGGAGGTGGCGCGCCGCCTCGGCGAGCTCGGTCGTGCGCGCGTGGTAGCCGCGGACGGTCTCGGTGATCTCGGAGAGGTAGCGCACCCGGTCGGCCGGGACGACCTGCCGGATGCCGGAGGAGTGGCGGACGTCGACGTGGGGGAGCGTGCCCTCGCTGACCTCGAGGCCAGCGTCGGCGAGCTCGGCGCGCAGGTGCTGGTAGAGCGCGGTGACGCCGTCGTCGTTGAAGGTCGCGGCGCTGGTGCCGAAGACCGGCATGTCCTGCGGCTGCTTGCCGAAGGCGTTGCGGTTGCGGACGAGCTGGCGGCCGACGTCGCGCAGCGCGTCCTTGGCGCCGCGGCGCTCGAACTTGTTGATCGCGACGGTGTCGGCGAAGTCGAGCATGTCGATCTTCTCCAGCTGCGACGCGGCGCCGAACTCCGGCGTCATGACGTAGAGCGAGTGGTCGACCAGGGGCACGATGCCGGCGTCGCCCTGCCCGATGCCCGGCGTCTCGACGATCACCAGGTCGTGGCCGGCGGCCTTCACCACGTCGATGACGTCGGCGAGGTGGTCGGGCACCTCGTGGGCGCCGCGGGTGGCGAGGGAGCGGAAGAACACCCGGTCGCCGTCGAGGGAGTTGGCCCGGATCCGGTCGCCGAGCAGCGCGCCGCCGCCCTTGCGGCGGGTCGGGTCGACCGCGATGACCGCGATGCGCAGCTTGTCCTGCTGGTCGGTGCGGAAGCGGCGGACGATCTCGTCGGTGAGGCTCGACTTGCCCGAGCCGCCGGTGCCGGTGATGCCGAGCACGGGCACGACGCGGCGCGCGGCCGCGTGACGTACGTCGTCGAGCAGCGACGCGTCGAGTCGCCCGCCCTCGGCGCCGGTGATCGCGCGGGCGACGGCGAAGCGGTCACCGGAGAGCACCTGCTCGGCCGTGACCTGCCGGTCGGCCCACAGGTCGATGTCGCAGTCGGCGACGACCGAGTTGATCATCCCGACGAGGCCCATCTTCTGGCCGTCCTCGGGGGAGAAGATGGTCACGCCGGACTCGCGGAGGCGCTGGATCTCCTTCGGGACGATGACCCCGCCACCGCCTCCGACGACCCGCACGTGGCCCGCGCCCGCGGCGCGCAGCGACTCCACGAGGTACTCGAAGTACTCCACGTGGCCGCCCTGGTAGGACGACACCGCGACGCCCTGCACGTCCTCCTCCAGCGCCGCGTCGACGACCTCCTGGACCGAGCGGTTGTGGCCGAGGTGGATGACCTCGCAGCCCTGGCTCATGAGGATGCGCCGCATGATGTTGATCGACGCGTCGTGCCCGTCGAACAGCGCGGACGCCGTGACGAGGCGGATCGGGTTCTTCGGGGTGTGCAGGTCGGCCATGCTGTCGATAGTAGGACTTCCAAGTATTACTCGCGAGTCACCGAGCGGGGCGGTCCCCGGATATCCGGTGACCGCCCCACTTACAGGTACAGATCCCGGGTGCGAAGCACGCAACTCGGGTGCGAAGTACGGCCCGGGTGCGAGGTCCGGTCCGGGTGCGAAGTCCGGCCCGGGCGGGCTCAGGCCCCGTCGCCGAGGCCAGAGCGCAGCGCGGTCAGCCGGTCGGTGAGCTCGCGCACCTCGTCACCGGGGAGCCCGGGCGTCTCGAACACCTCGCGGTTGAGGGCGTCCGTCGCCTTCTCGACCGCGTCGCGGCCGGCGTCGGTCAGCACCGCTCGTACGACGCGCTTGTCCTCGTCGCTGCGCACGCGCTCCACGTAGCCCTGCGCCACGAGCCGGTCGACCGCGCTGGTGACGCTGGTCGGGTGCACCTGGAGCAGCGACCCGAGCCGCGACATCGGCATCGCGGCGCCGCGGCTGAACGACAGCAGGCGCAGGACCTCGTAGCGGGCGAACGTGAGCCCGCGCGGGCGGAGCACGGAGTCGATGCGCTCGAGCAGCAGCTGCTGCGCGCGCACGACCGAGGTCACCATCGCCATCCCGTCGGCCGCGTCGGCCCAGCCGTGGGCGACCCACTGGCGGTGGGCCTCGCTGATCGGGTCGCGGGTCATGGCAGGGGAGGCTACTCAGTCAGACCGGTCAGCACGGCGTGCGCCTCGACCATCGCCGGGCCGTACCAGGTGAGCAGCCGTCCCGACACCAGCCGGGTCGGCGTACGCAACGCCTCGGGGCCGTCGTCGGCGGTGAAGACGTAGGGCTCGTCGGGGAGCAGGACGACGTCCGCGCCGGCGCCGTCGATGTCGTGCGGGGTCACCGTCGGGTAGCGCCCGTCGCGCCGGGCCGGGCCGTGGGCGAGCACGTTGGTCAGCCCGGCCCGGGTGAGGAGGTCGTCGGTGTAGGTCGGCGACCCGACCACCATCCACGGGTCGCGCCAGATCGGTACGACGACGGAGAGCCGCCGCGAGGCCGGGGCCGACCAGAGGGCACGGGCCGACGCGAGCCACGGCGGGTCGTCGATCCCGAGGGCCTCGCCGAGGAGCCGCGACATCGACGTGAGCGCCTCCTCGACCGTCTCGATCCGGGTCACCCACACGGCCACCCCGGCCTCGCGCAGGCGGCGCACGTCGAGCTCGCGGTTCTCCTCCTTGTTGGCCACGACGAGGTCCGGCGAGAGCGCGCGGACCGCCGCGAGGTCGGGGTTCCTGGTGCCGCGCACGCGGGCGACCTCGAGGTCGGCGGGGTGGGTGCACCAGTCGGTCGCCCCGGCAAGCCGGTCCGGTGCGCTGGCCGCGATGGCCTCGGTCAGGGACGGCACGAGCGAGACGACCCGCCGCGCAGGGGCCTGAAGTGGGACGTCGGCCCCGAGGTCGTCGCGCATGGGGCGAGGCTAGCCACATCGGGCCGGTCGACGCTGCCCGACCGGGTGGTGGGGCGGACGGGGCAGCCGTGATGGAGTTGTCCCCATGAGCAAGCACGCGCGTCGTCCGGCGCTGCCGGTCGACGGCGTGGAGCGCCCCACCGCCGACGGCTGGACCTTCCCGGCCCGCAACCCGGCCACGGCGGAGCCGCTGTGGGACGTGCCGGACGCGGGGATCCCCGACGCGCGCGATGCGGTCACCGCCGCGCGCCGCGCCTTCGACGCGACGCAGTGGAGCTCCGACGCCGCCCTGCGCGCCGACGCCGTACGACGACTCGCCGACGCCGTGACGGCGCGTGCCGACGAGCTGGTCGCCCTGATGGCGGCCGAGACCGGGGTGCCGGTCGCCCTGCGGTCCGCGCACCTCGACGAGGCGCTCGCCACGATGAGGACGGCGTCGGTGGGGGCCGCCCCGCAGCGTGAGCCGGCCGGGGTGACGGCCGTCGTCACGCCTGCCACCTCGCCGCTGGCCGTCGCGCTGTGCGAGGTCGGCCGCGTGCTCGGTGCGGGCGGGACCGTCGTGCTCAAGCCCGCCCCCGAGGCCGCGACCGCCGCCATCGAGCTCGGCCGGATCGCCCTCGACGTGCTGCCGCGCGGCGTGCTCAACGTCGTGACCACCCGTGACGTCGACGTCGCGATCGCGCTGACGCTCGACGAGCGCGTCGACGAGGTCTCCCTCACCGGGTCACCCGTCGTGGCCGAGCGCGTGCAGGTCGCGGGGGAGCGCGCGGGCAAGCGCGTCCGCCTCGACGTCGGCGGTCCGGACGCCGTCCGCGCCGGCGACGACGCGGACCTCGAGGCGGTCGTGACGACGGCCGCCCACGCCCTCGCGAGCAACGCCGGCCAGGGCTGCCGCGTGCCGAGCAGCGTCGTCGTACCGGCGCACCGGCACGCCGAGGCGATGCACGCCGCCACGACCGCGATGGCGGCCGTGGTGGTCGGCGACCCGGCTGACCCCGCCACCCGCTGCGGGCCGCTGCGGTCGGCGGTCGCCCGGGACCGGGTGCGCCGCTACGTCGACCTCGGCCGGTCCGAGGGTGGCGACGTCGCCCTCGGCGGTCAGCCGCTCGACCGGCCCGGCTGGTGGTTCGCGCCGACCGTCATCGGCGGACTCGACCCCGCCTCGCGGCTGGTGCGCGAGGAGGTGCTCGGCCCGGTGCTCATGGTCGCGGTGGAGCCACCCGGTGGGGCCGGCCCGCCCGGGCCATCGGCACGTGCATGACGCCGTCCTCGTCGAACTCCGGCCCGGTGACCTCGAAGCCGTAGCCCTCGTAGAAGGCCGTGAGTCCGGTCTGGGCGTCGAGGCGCACCTCGCGGTCGCCGCACAGCGCCAGCGCCTCGTCCATCAGCACGGCGGCCAGCCCGCGCCCGCGGACGGCCGGTGCGACCACGACGCGACCGATTCGCGCCCACTCCCCGTCGTCGAGGAACCGGAGCGTGCCGAGCACCGTGCCGTCGTCGTCGAGGAGCACGACGTGGCGGGTGGCGTCCTCGAGGTCGCGGCCGTCGAGGTCGGGGTAGGGGCAGTCCTGCTCGACGACGAAGACCTGCTGGCGCAGCCGCCACACGTCGTACGCCGTGCGCACCGGGAGGTCGTCGACGCCGGCCACCAGCACCCTCACCGGACGAACGCCCTCACCTGGCGGAACGCGCGAGTGCCCTCGGGCACGAGGGGGAGCAGCCCGTAGACGTGGATCAGGTCCGGCTCCTCGATCGCGGTCAGGTCCCACCCGGCCTCGCCGGCGCGTCGGGCCAGCAGGCGGCATCCCGGCGCGAGCAGGTCGCGGGTGCCGTAGAGCATGAGCGCCCGCGGCAGCCCGGCCAGGTCGCCCAGCGCCGGGGACACCTCGGGGCGAGCGAGGTCGTCGGGGGACCCGGCCCACCACGCGGCGTAGGCCTGGAGCTTGCCGATGAACAGCCAGGGGTCGATCGCGTCGGCGGCGAAGGTCTCGGGAGTCGACGTGGTGAGGTCGACCCACGGGGCGTGCAGCACCAGCGACGACGCCTGCGCGAGACCGCGGTCCCGCATCGAGAGCGCCATGGCGAGCGCGAGCCCGCCGCCGGCCGAGTCGCCGGCCAGCACGGCGCCACCCTCCGAGCCGGCCCACCTGGCGGCGTCGTCGACCAGCGCGTCGTGCGAGTCCTTCCACGTGTGCTCGGGCGCGAGCGGGTAGTCCGGCATCACGACCCGCGCACCGATCGCGTCGGCCAGGCGGGTGGCGTAGCGGACGTGGAAGGGGTCGATCGGCGCCATGTAGCCGCCGCCGTGCACGTAGTAGAGCGTGCGCGTCGCCGGGCGGCCGCGCGGGGTCAGCACGTGGCACGGGAAGCCGATGTCGGTGACGCTGGCCTCCCAGCGCCGGGCGAAGCGCGGCACCGCGCGCGTCGGCAGGCTCCGGTCCAGCGTGCGGTGCCACGCCTCGACGCGCGCCCGCTCCGTCGGCTCGTCGTCGAGCTCGCGCGAGCGGCGCACCGCGGGCACGAGGCGGGCGAGCAGGTCGTGACGTCGGCTCGGCATGGGAGGCAGCGTAGGGGGAGGCTAGGGTGGGACCACGAAGACAGGGGAGCACGCGCAGGCGTGCTGAGAGTGCGGACCAGCCGCAGACCCTCCGAACCTGATCCGGTTAGCACCGGCGCAAGGGAGTCACACATGTTGCACACACGCGTCCGCGCTGCCCTCACGGCATCGGTCCCGGCCGTCGTGTCCGCCCTGCTGCTGAGCAGCTGCAGCCTCGTCGGAGGCGGCGAGGAGCCGCGGGCCACCGAGTCGCCCGCCTCGTCGACCGGGTCCCCGCAGGCCGGCGGCACCGTCGTCCTCGCCACCCACGAGTCGTTCCACCTGCCGAAGAGGCTGGTGCGCTCGTTCGAGGACGAGACCGGCTACCAGCTCGAGGTGCGCGCCGCCGGCGACGCCGGCACCCTGGCCACCAAGCTCAGCCTCACCGCCGACAACCCGATCGCCGACGCCGCGTTCGGCATCGACAACACCTTCGCGTCGCGGCCGCTCGGCGAGGGCGCCTTCGCCGAGGTGTCCACGACGGCGACCCCGCCCGAGGAGTACGCCCTGCCCGAGGGTGGCGACCGGCTCGTGCCGATCGACTCGGCCAACGTCTGCGTCAACGTCGACACCGCCTGGTTCGAGGCCGAGGGCCTCGAGCCGCCGACCACCCTCGAGGACCTCGCCGACGAGCAGTACCGCGACCTCTTCGTGACGCCGGGCGCGTCGACCAGCAGCCCCGGCATGGCCTTCTTCCTCGCCACCGTCGCGGCCTTCGGCGACGACTGGCAGGACTACTGGACCGACCTGCTCGACAACGGGACCAAGGTCGTCGACGGCTGGGAGGACGCCTACTACGGCGACTTCACCGCCGGGTCGGACAACGGCACCCGGCCGATCGTCGTGTCCTACGACTCCTCGCCGGCCTTCACCGTCAGCGGCGGGCGCACCACGACCGCGGCCCTGCTCGACACCTGCTTCCGGCAGGTCGAGTACGCCGGCGTGCTCGAGGGCGCCGACAACCCCGCGGGCGCCGAGGCACTGGTCGACTGGATGCTGACCGACGAGGTGCAGAGCGCGCTGCCGGAGTCGATGTACGTCTTCCCCGTGATGCCCGGCGCGTCGGTCCCCGACGACTGGGCCGAGTTCGCCCCGCAGCCCAGCGACCCCTACGAGGTCGACCCCGCCGACATCGTCGCCAACCGCGAGCAGTGGCTGACCGAGTGGACCGACGTCATCTCGCGATGACGACCGTCGTCGGTCGAGGAGGGCGGGCAGCGCCCGTCGCGGGACCACAGGTCAAGCGGATCCTGGCCCTGCTCCTCCTCGCCGCAGGCCCCGTCCTGGTGCTCGGCGTCCTGTTCGTGCTGCCGGTGAGCGGCATGCTGGCCGAGGGGTTCGTCGTCGACGGACGCTTCTCGCCGGGGGCGGTGCTCGACGTCCTCGCCCGGCCGCGGGTGCGCCGGGTCGCCTGGTTCACCGTGTGGACCTCCGGCGTCGCGACGCTGCTGGCGGTCGCCCTCGGCCTGCCGGCGGCGTACGCCCTGCACCGGCTCGCGCTGCCCGGCCGGTCCGCGGTGCGGGCGGCGCTCCTGGTGCCCTTCGTGCTGCCGACCGTCGTCGTCGGGGTCGCGTTCCGCCAGCTGCTGGGGGAGGGCGGCCCGCTCGGCGTCCTCCGCCTCGACGGCACGCCGGTCGCCATCGTGTGCGGCCTGGTGTTCTTCAACGTCGCCGTCGTGGTGCGCACCGTCGGTGTCGCGTGGGAGTCGCTCGACCCGCGGCCGGGGCAGGCGGCGGCCGCCCTGGGCGCGACTCCGTGGCAGGTGCTGCGCACGGTCACCCTGCCGGCGCTGCGGCCCGCGATCGTCGGGGCCGCGAGCATCGTCTTCCTCTTCTGCGCGACCGCGTTCGGCATCGTGCTGACCCTCGGCGGGGTCCGCTACGCCACGGTCGAGACCGAGATCTACCTGCTCACCACCACCGTCTTCGACCTCCAGGCGGCGGCCGCGCTGTCGGTGCTGCAGATCGTGGTCGTCGTCGCCCTGCTCGCCCTCGCCGCGCGGCTGCGGGCGACGCCCGACCCGACGACCCAGCGGGCCGTGTCGCCCGTGCGGGCCGTACGCCGCTCCGACGCGCCCGTCGTCGTCGCGACGCTGCTGGTGCTGGCCGCCATGGCACTGCCCATCCTCACGCTGGTGCTCGGCTCGTTGAGCGTCGGGGACGGGTGGGGCCTGGACAACTACCGCGCGCTCACCACGGCCGGCGACGACCAGGCGCTGCTCGTGCCGGTCACCACCGCCCTGGTGACCAGCCTGCGCACCGCCGTCGACGCGACGTGGATGGCGCTGCTGGTGGGGGTCTCCGTGTCGCTGATCGTGACGCGGCGCTCGCACTCGGTCGCCGAGCGCCGGGTCCGCTCGACCCTCGACGGCTTCTTCATGCTGCCCCTGGGCGTGAGCGCCGTGACCCTCGGCTTCGGCTTCCTGATCACCCTCGACCAGCCGCCGCTCGACCTGCGCGACTCCCCGCTGCTCGTGCCGATGGCGCAGGCGCTCGTCGCCCTGCCGCTCGTCGTGCGCACCCTCGCCCCGATGCTCGGCGGCATCGACGACCGGCAGCGCCAGGCCGCTGCCTCCCTCGGCGCCTCGCCGTGGCGCACGCTGCTCACCGTCGACCTGCCGGTGGTGTGGAAGCCGCTGCTCGCGGCGGGCGGGTTCGCGTTCGCCGCCTCGCTGGGCGAGTTCGGGGCGACGTCCTTCCTGGCCCGCGACACCGACCCGACGCTGCCCGTCGTCATCTTCCGGCTGATCGGGCACCCCGGGGAGATGAACTACGGCATGGCGCTCGCCGCCTCGGTCGTGCTGGCGCTCGCCACCGCCGTGGTCGTCCTGGCCGTCGAGCGGCTGCGCGTGCCGGGTGTGGGAGCTTTCTGACCATGCTGCAGATCGACGACGTGACCGTGCGCTACGGCGACAACGCGGCCGTCGACCACGTGTCCCTCGACCTCGCCCCGGGGCAGGTGCTCGCCGTGCTGGGGCCTTCGGGCTGCGGCAAGTCCACCCTGCTGCGGGCGATCGCCGGCCTCGAGCCGATCACGTCCGGCTCGATCTCCTGGGACGGTGCCGACCTCTCCGGCGTGGCCACCCACCGGCGCGGCTTCGCGCTGATGTTCCAGGACGGCCAGCTCTTCGCCCACCTCACGGTCGCCCGCAACGTCGCCTACGCCCTGCGGCTGCGTCGTACGCCCTCGGCGCGGGTCGCCGAGCGGGTGCGCGAGCTGCTCGACCTCGTCGGCCTCGCCGGCTACGACGACCGGCTGCCCGGCACGCTGTCCGGCGGCGAGCGGCAGCGGGTCGCCCTCGCGCGCGCCCTGGCTGTCGAACCGCGGCTGATCCTGCTCGACGAGCCGCTGTCGGCGCTCGACGCCTCGCTGCGCGAGCGGCTGGCCGGAGAGCTGCGCGAGATCCTCCACGCCGCCGGCACCACCGCGCTGCTGGTCACGCACGACCACGAGGAGGCCTTCGCGCTCGCCGACGGGCTCGCCGTGATGCGCGCGGGTCGCGTCGTGCAGCAGGGCGCGATCGACGAGGTGTGGCGCGAGCCGGTCGACGAGGACACCGCGCTCTTCCTCGGCTACGCCCGCGTGCTGCGCGACGAGGCGGCGCGGCGGGTGCTCGATGCGGCCGCCCTGCCACCGGCACACGCCGTCGCCCTGCGCCGCTCGGCCCTTGTCGTCGACGACGCCGGGCCGCTGCGCGCGGTCGTCGAGTCCGCCCGGGTGACCCCCGACGTCGTGCGGCTGGTCGTCGGCGTCGAGGGCGTCGGCACCGTGGACGCGGTCGCCCCGCTCGGCGCCCGCGTGGCCCTCGGCGACGAGGTGTCGCTGCGTGTCGACGTGACACGTCTCGCGGTGCCGCCGATCACGGCCGCACCTTGACCCGTCCCTAGACTGACGAGCGTGTACAGACCGGCCTATGCCCTGCTCGTGGGAGTCGCCGCCACCATGGGCGCGCTGGCTGTCACGGCTGCGCTCATGCTCGACCGGCCGCTGGTGGACCCGGAGGGGTTCCTCGGCCCGTCGTGGCTGAGGCTGCCGCTGCTGGTGCTGGGGGCCTTCCTGCTCGACCTGCTGCCGCGCACGCTGTGGGGCTCGCGGATGAAGCCGGCCCTGATGCCCGACATCGCACGCGCGCGGATCCGCGAGCACTGGGACCGCGAGCGCGTCATCCTCGTGGTGCTCGGGCTCGTGTCCTTCTACATCACCTACGTCTGCTACCGGAACCTCAAGTCGTTCCTCCCCTTCATCATGGGCGAGGACAAGTACGACCGTGAGCTGCACCTGATCGACCGGGCGCTGATGTTCGGCCACGAGCCGGCCACGATCCTGCACACGATCTTCGGCACCGGCTTCTCCGCGCACATCCTGTCGACGATCTACCTGTGGTTCCTGCCGCTGGTGCCTCTGGCGCTCGCCGCCTGGCTGGTGTGGTCGCGCAACATCACCTTCGGCTACTGGTTCGCCACCTCGCAGTGCCTGGCCTGGTCGATCGGCACCGCGTCCTACTACGCGCTGCCCACCCTCGGCCCCGGCTTCCAGTACAGCTACCTCTACGCCGACCTCCCCGAGACCGGGTCGAGCGCGCTGATGGAGTCGCTTTTCTACGGACGCAAGGGCGTCATCCGCGACGGCGCCGAGGGAGCCGTGCAGTCCGTGGCGGGCTTCGCCTCGCTCCACGTCGCGATCACCCTGCTCGTCGCGCTGATGGTGCAGTACACGCTGCGCAACAAGGTCCTCCGCATCGTCTTCTGGGCCAACTTCGCCATCACCGTCGTGGCGACCCTCTACTTCGGCTGGCACTACATCGCCGACGACCTCGCCGGCGTCGTCATCGCCCTCTTCGCCTTCTGGCTCGGCGGGTTGGCCAGCGGGCAGAAGTTCGATCGCGGGGGACTGGCGAGCCACCCGACCTCCACCACCAGCCAGGTCCCCGTCGACGCCGAGTGAGCGGCGTACGCGCCTCACCCGGGCGCTGTCCTCGGGCCCCCGCGCGGTCCCCGGATATCCGGCGACCACCCCTCTTTGCACCCGCGATCTCGACAGCGAAGCGTGAGTCTCGGGTGCACAGTCGAGTCAGGCTGACTTGCTCCCGCGCGAGTTCATGACCGCGCGGATCCGGGTGGCGAGCCGTTCCGGGTGGGCGAGGTCGGCCCAGGTGATGCGGATGCAGGTCCAGCCCGTGAGCAGGCACACGAGCTCCTCCCGCTTCTTCTCACGCATGAGGAACTCCTCGAGCGACTCGCCCTCGCGCCGGTGCCTCAGGTACTTCGAGCGCCCGTCGAACTCCGCGAACACCTTGTGGTCCGGCCAGGCGAAGTCGAGCCGGGCGACCAGTGCGCCGTCCTCGTCGTGGACCTTCAGCTGCGGCACCGGCTTGGGGAGCGCCTGTCGGAAGGCGAGATAGCTGAATCGATCCTCGCCCACCGACTCGAGCCGGTCGTCGGCGAGGCACTCCACGACGTGCGCCGTGAGGCTGCCAGGCCAGCGGTCGTGCGTCTCGACCTGCTTGGCGAAGTCCGCCATCGAGAGCACGCCGGCGTGCAGCATCCGGTTGACCACGACGAGCCCGGCTTCGACGCCGGCGATGGTCATCACCTCGAAGGCGGATCGCGCCGGGGTCGTGATGCGTACGCCGTTGATCTCCTCGGTCTCGGCCTCGTCGAGCACACCGCGGTGGGGGACCCAGTCAGCCTGGCGACGACCGGCTCGCTCAGGATCCGCACGTGTGGTGTGGACGACGTCGAACGGGAAGCCCCACACCGGGATGCCCCGCTCGATGACCGACGACACGTGCGTCAGCACAGTCGACTCGTGGGCCCTGGCCAGCACCGCCCGACACAAGAGCCGGTGACGGTCCTCGACGCTGCAGGCGTCCCAGAGCTCTCCGGTGGTGTAGACGCCGTACCGAATCCGGTGCAGCACCTTCCTTCGGACCAGGCGGTCGATCTGGTTGTCGCTCATCCCGCTCGCGAGCAGCTCGCCGCGGGTGCGCACGGTGCCCGTGAGGTCGCGCGGGTGTTCAGGGGTTCGCGGTGGTCGCATCATGCGTACGGCTTGCCCGCCATGACGCACGGATAGTCCGTCTCGTTGCTGCCTGTGGAGAACCTCGCCAGGGCCACTTTGCGCCCGGGACTCCTTCTTGTCGGCCCAGATCTCGGCCGTGAAGTGGGGCGGTCCCCGGATATCCGGTGACCGCCCCACGGGAGATCGCGCAAACTACATTGATGTAGTTCGCAAGCCGACACGCCGGCGGATGGTGAAAAAGTTGAGGAAACTGTTCCCGTTGTGACGAAAGTTCACTAGCGTGGCGCGAGTTGCTCGTGCGAAGGGGAAGTCGCGCGAGCCCGAGACCACCCACTGGGAGCCCCGTGCCCGTCGCAGCACCGCACGACCACGAGCCGCAGCGTCGTACGACGTCGCGCTGGGCCGGCGCGGTCGTCCTCGTCGCCGCGCTGGCCGCGGGCGGCGGGCACGCGGCCCACGCCGACGACGACCCGGTCCCTAGCAAGGCGGACGTCGCCGCGGCCGCGGACCGGGCCGCGGCGAAGGGTCGTGACGTCGCGGCCGTCCAGGCCGACCTGATCCGCGCCGACCTCGCGCTCGAGTCCGCCGGCGACCGCGCCGCGCAGGCAGCCGAGGCGTGGAACGGCGCCCGCTGGCGCGCCGAGCAGGCACGCGCCGACGCGGAGGAGGCCGAAGAGGCCGCGGACGCCGCGCGCGAGGACGTCGAGACCCAGCGCGAGCTCTACGCCGCCACGGTCGTGCAGTCCTACGAGGACGCCACCCAGGTGCAAGGACTCTCGGCGGTCGTCGAGGCCGACGGCATCGAGTCGCTCGTCGACCGCACGGTGACGATGGGCAACACCTCGGACGCCCTCGACCACCAGTACGACGCCTTCCTCGCCTCGTCGGCCGTCGCCGACGTCACCGCCTCGACCGCCACCGCCGCCTCGGAGCGGGCCGCCACCGCCGAGGCCGAGGCCGAGGAGGCACGTGACGCCGCAGCCGCCGCGGAGGCCGCCGCCGGCGCCGAGGCGCAGTCGGTCGCCGCCACCAAGGCCGACCTGATCGCTGAGCTCGCCGAGCTCGAGGGGATCAGCGTGCGGTTGGCCGAGAAGCGCCAGTCAGCGCTCGAGGAGGCAGCGCGCCAGGCGGCCGCGGCCGCCGCCCAGGCGGAGGCCGAGGCAGCGGCGCAGGCCGAGGCGGCAGCGCAGGCCCAGGCGGCAGCGGAGGCGGCAGCCCAGGAGCAGGCCGAGCAGGAGCAGGAGCAGCAGCCCGCGCCCACCCCCGCCCCGACCCCCACGCCGGCCCCCACCCCGACCCCCACGCCGACGGAGACCCCGACCCCGGCGCCCACCCCGACCGAGGCCCCGACCGAGACCCCGACCGAGACCCCGACCGAGGCCCCGACCGAGGCCCCGACCGAGGCCCCGACCGAGGCCCCGACCGAGACCCCGACCGAGACTCCGACCGAGACCCCGCCCCCGCCGCCCCCGCCGACTCCGCCGGCGTCGACGGGTGCCGCGACCGCGATCGCGTTCGCCACCGCGCAGCTCGGCGACCCGTACAAGTGGGGCGCCGCGGGCCCCGACGCCTGGGACTGCTCCGGCCTCACGTCGGGCGCGTGGGCCGCGGGCGGGACGTCGCTGCCGCACTACTCCGTCGCGCAGTACATCCAGTCGACGACGATCAGCCCGAGCCAGCTGGCGCCCGGCGACCTGGTCTTCTGGGGCTCCTCGAGCAGCCCGAGCTCGATCTACCACGTCGCGCTATACGTCGGCGACGGGCAGATCATCCACGCCCCGCGCACCGGCCGCCCGGTCGTCCGGGAGTCGATGTACTCCTGGCGGGCGCCCACCTTCTTCGCCCGCCCCTGAGACCCGCCCCTGAGACCCACCCCTGAGGCCCGCCCCCCAGGCCCGCCCCTGGCACGCGCGCTCGGCGCGCCGGCTCACCCGGACCGGGCGATGCGCCGCCGGTGCCCCGTGGCCTCCAATGAGGTCGGCGGAGCCACCAAGGAGGTCGCATGGCGCGCGCGGAGGGGGCAGGTGCCGCGACGGCGCTGGCCTCCTCCTCGGGGCTGGTGCTGCTGACCCTGTCCTCGGCGCAGTTCCTCATGACCCTGGACAGCTCGGTCATGAACGTCTCGATCGCCACGGTCGCCGCCGACGTCGGCACCACCGTGACCGGCATCCAGACCGCCATCACGCTCTACACGCTGGTGATGGCGTCGCTGATGATCACGGGCGGGCGGATCGGCCAGATCATCGGCCGCAAGCGGGCGTTCGGCATCGGCTGCGTGGTCTACGGCCTCGGCTCGTTCACCACGGCCCTGTCGCCGAACCTGCTGGTGCTGATGATCGGCTGGTCGCTCCTCGAGGGGATCGGCGCCGCCCTCATCATGCCGGCCATCGTCGCCCTCGTGGCCTCCAACTTCGAGCAGGCGGAGCGGCCGCGTGCCTACGGCCTCGTCGCCGCCTCGGGAGCGATCGCCGTCGCCGTCGGGCCGCTGATCGGCGGCCTGCTCACGACGTACGCGTCCTGGCGCTGGGTCTTCGCCGGCGAGGTGCTGATCGTGGCCGTCATCCTCGCCCTCACCCGTCGGGTCACCGACATCCCGCCGCAGCCCGCCCGGCTGGACCTCGTCGGCACCGCCCTGTCCGCCCTCGGGCTCGGCCTCGTCGTGCTGGGCGTGCTCCGCGGCGGATCGTGGGGGTTCGTCGTCCCCAAGCCGGACGCGCCGTCGTGGCTCGGGCTCTCCGCCGTCGTGTGGCTCGTGCTGACCGGCGGGGCGGTGCTGCGCGGCTTCCTCGCGTGGGAGCAGCGCCAGCTGGACCGCGGACAGGCCGCCCTCATCGATCCGGCGATGCTGCAGATCCGGCTGCTGCGCGGCGGGCTGACGTCGTTCTTCTTCCAGTACCTCCTCCAGGCGGGCCTCTTCTTCACCGTCCCGCTGTTCCTCTCGGTCGCGCTCGGCCTGTCCGCGGTCGCCACCGGGGTGCGGATCATGCCGCTCTCGATCACCCTGCTCATCGCGGCGGTGGGCATCCCGCACTTCTTCCCGCACGCCTCCCCGCGCCGGGTCGTGCGGATCGGCTTCCTGCTCCTCCTCGCTGGCATCGTGTCCCTGATGGCCCTGCTGGAGTACGGCGCGGGGCCCGAGGTCGTCACCTGGCCGCTGCTGCTCGCCGGGCTGGGCATCGGGGCGCTCGCCTCGCAGCTCGGGAGCGTGACGGTCTCGGCGGTGCCGGACGAGCAGAGCGGCGAGGTCGGCGGGCTCCAGAACACCGTGACCAACCTGGGCGCCTCCATCGGCACCGCGCTCGCCGGGGCGGTGCTGATCTCCGGCCTGACCTCCTCCTTCCTCGCCGGCGTGCAGGACAACCCCGCCATCCCGCAGGACCTCTCCTCCCAGGCGGAGGTCGACCTCGCCGGAGGTGCGCCCTTCCTCTCCGACGAGGCGCTGAGCGACGCCCTGGACGAGGCTGGCATCACCGGCGACGTCGCCGACCAGGTGATGAAGGAGAACGAGGAGTCGCGCATCGACGGGCTGCGGGTCGCGCTGGCCGTCCTCGCCCTGCTGGCCGTCGTCGCGCTGCCGCTCACCCGCGGGATCCCGACCCGCCAGCCCGGCGCGGCGGGAGCGGCGCGACCGGAGTGATGCCGGCGATCAGCGCGATCCTGCTCGCCGGGTGAGCGCGGCGCCCTCGCGCGGGCGGGTCAACCCGTCGCGACCTTCCGCGCGAAGCGCGCCGCCAGCTCCCCGGGGTCGAGCTGTCCGTCGAGGACGAGCCGGGTCGGCCAGGCGGAGGTGTCGATGCCGGAGAGCTCCTCGAAGAGCGCGAGGTCCTTGGCGTAGACCTCGGCCACCCGGGCGAGGTCGTCAGCGGTCGGCGCGGTGCCCGGCACCTGGTCGGCGCCGGCGTGCCAGTTCTGCAGCGGCGGCACGCGCTCGAAGCGCGGCAGGTCGAGGAAGTCGGTCGTCCTGTCGACCGTCGCAGGGAAGTCGGCGAGCATCGTGCGCAGCTCGAGCAGGAGCCACTGTCGCTGGTCGAAGAGCTCGAAGCCGCGCTGCAGCTGCTCGCCGTAGAACCCGCGCGCCAGGCCGGTCATGTGCCGCCACCGCATGGTGCGGACGTCGTCGGGCACCTCGTCGGGCAGCGACGTGTGGGGCCACTCGGTCAGGAAGTCCGGCCAGTCGGGCCAGGCGAGGTTGCGCGAGCGCAGCATCACCCAGTGGGAGAAGAGCCGCTCGAGCGGGTCGCGGAACACCGCGACGAGCGGCATGTCCGGCTTGTAGGCGCGCATCCGCTCCAGCGCGTGCGGCCAGTAGAGGTAGGTCGGCGAGGCGTCGCCGAGCAGCCGGTGCACGCGGGCGCGCCGAGGTGCGGTGTAGTCGCGGTCGTAGTCGGGTGCCGACCAGTCCACCTCCTCGTCGTCGAAGTAGTGGCGCTCCTTGTCGGGTGCCTGGCACACGAGCCGGTGCTGGTTGAGCGTCACCGCCAGTGTCGACGTACCGCCCTTCTGCACGCCCACGACGGCGAAGTTGTAGGCCATCGTCCCCAGCGGCTCGCCCGGGGAGCCGGGGGAGTCCGGCGAGCCCGGCGGGGTGGCATCCGACACGTTCATCGCGGTGAACCTACCGCCATGGCTACCGTTGGTGAATGGCCACCGACCAGGTTCCGCCCATCGCCGACGAGCTGCCCACACCGCTGCCGGAGACCGCGCCGGCCCGTGTCGAGGACGACGGGGTCCACGCCGACGACTCGGGCTACCGCCAGCCCGAGGTCGACGTCGACGCGCTGCGCGCGCTGCTCGACGGCCGCTACCGGGAGGTCCGCGACCTGGTGCGCGACAACCTCACCCAGCACGCGCAGATCCTGCTCGACCAGGAGCAGATGAGCACCGCCGACTTCCGCGAGCGCGTGCGGGACGTCGTGGTGATGATGGCCGAGACCGGGCAGACCGGCATGGGCTTCCCGGAGGAGTACGGCGGTGGCGGCGACATCGGCGCCTCGATCGCCGCCTTCGAGACCCTCGCCCTCGGCGACCTGTCGGTGCTGGTGAAGGTCGGTGTCCAGTTCGGCCTGTTCGGCGGCGCCATCCTGCAGCTCGGCACCCGCCACCACCACGACGCCCACCTCGCCGACCTCGTGACCGGGCGCACGATGGGCTGCTTCGCGATGACGGAGAGCGGGCACGGCTCCAACGTGCAGGCGCTCGGCACCGTGGCGACGTACGACGCCGAGGCGCAGGAGTTCGTCATCACGACGCCCGACGACGCGAGCCGCAAGGACTACATCGGCAACGCGGCGGCCCACGCGGAGCTCGCCGTGGTGTTCGCCCAGCTCGAGGTCGGCGGGGAGCGCCACGGCGTGCACGCCTTCGTCGTCCCGGTGCGCGAGGACGGCCGTGTGCTCGACGGCGTCCGCATCGAGGACTGCGGCCCCAAGATGGGCCTCAACGGCGTCGACAACGGGCGCATCTGGTTCGACCACGTGCGGGTGCCGCGCACGGCGCTGCTCAACCAGTTCGCCGAGGTGACGCCCGAGGGCCGCTACCTCTCGCCCATCGACAACCCCAACAAGCGCTTCTTCACGATGCTCGGCACGCTCGTGCAGGGCCGCGTCTGCGTCGGCGGAGCCGGCATCAACGCCGCCAAGGTCGCGCTCACGATCGCGACCCGCTACGCCGTGCGCCGCCGCCAGTTCGAGGCGACCTCGCCCGACGAGGAGCAGGTGCTCCTCGACTACGGCATGCACCAGCGCCGCCTGCTGCCGCTCCTGGCGCGCACCTACGCCCTGCACTTCGCGCAGGAGGTCGTCGCCGGGCAGCTGCACGAGGTGTTCTCCGGCCCCGGGCCGATCGAGCCGGGCAGCGACGAGCACGCCCGGCGGATGCTGGAGTCGCGCGCCGCCGGCACGAAGGCCCTCGGCACCTGGCACGCCACCCGCACCATCCAGGAGTGCCGCGAGGCGTGCGGTGGGGCCGGCTACCTCAGCGAGAACCGGTTCGCTGCGCTCAAGGCCGACACCGACGTCTTCACCACCTTCGAGGGCGACAACCACGTCCTGCTCCAGCTCGTCGCGAAGGGCCTGCTCACCGACTACGCCGGCGAGTTCGAGGACATGGACCAGCTCGGGATGGCCCGCTTCGTCGCCGGGCTCGCGGTGGAGACCGTGGTCGAGCGCACGGCGGTCCACAAGCTGGTGCAATCGGTGCGCGACCTGCTGCCCGGGGGCGACACCTGGGACCAGGAGGCGGGGCTGCTCGACCCCAACTACCAGCTCGCCATGCTGCGCTTCCGCGAGGAGCACATGATCGGCGGCGTGGCCCGGCGCCTCAAGCGCGGCATCGACCAGGGCGACAACCCCGGGGCGGTCTTCTCCCGCGTGCAGGACCACGTGATCGCCGCGGCCCGGGCCCACACCGAGCGTCTGGTGCTCGAGGCGTTCGTGCAGAAGACCGCAGCGCTGCCCGACGGCGACCTCAAGGTCGCGCTCAACCTGCTCTGCGACCTCCACGCCCTCTCCACGATCGAGGCCGACCGGGCGTGGTTCATGGAGCACGGTCGCCTCTCCAGCGCCCGGTCCAAGGCGATCAGCCGCGAGATCAACGCGCTGTGCCGCAGGCTCCGCCCGATCGCGGTCGAGCTCGTCGACGCCTTCGGCGTGCCGGAGGAGATGCTGCGCAGCCCCGAGCTCCTCGGCTGGCCCATCGGCTCGGACGACTGACGTGCGGCTCCCCGGCCTGGGCGGCTGGCACGAGGACCCGCTGTGGTCCTACGTCTACCCCTGGCTCGTCGAGCACGAGCGCCTCGGCGGCCCCGCCTGGCGGTTGGGCACCGGCAGCGACCTGGCCCTGATGCGGGAGGCGGCGGCCGAGATCGGCACCCTGCCCCGCGGCGCGCGGGTGCTGGACGTGCCGACCGGCTCCGGCGTCGCGCTGCGCGGCCTGCGGCCGGGGCAGGGGATCGACTACGTCGCCGCCGACATCTCGGCCACGATGCTCGGCCGGGCGCGCGCCGCCGCGACCCGGCTGGGAGTCGCCGACCAGGTGACCACCGCCCTCGCCGACGTGGGCGCCCTGCCGTTCGCCGACGCGTCGTTCGACCTCGTCGTCTCCCTGACCGGGCTGCACTGCTTCCCCGACCCGCGCCGCGCGATCGACGAGATGGTGCGGGTGCTCGCGCCCGGCGCGGCGATCACCGGCAGCTCCCTGTTCACCGACACCGGCGCCCGCTACGAGCCGCTGCGCTGGGTGGGCACCCGCGCCGGCGTCCTCGGCCCGATGTGCACGTCGGTCGAGGCGGTCACCTGGCTGCGGGACGCCGGGTGCCGCGACGTGGACCTCACGCTCAACGGCGGGATCGGCTACTTCCGCGCCGTGCGCGGGGCATGATCGGGCCATGACCTTCGGAGGACTGCCGACGCGCTGGGAGCCGACCGGTGCCAGCCGCGGCCTCGCCCTCGTCGCTCCCGGACGCGCCTACTCGCCGGCCGCGCCGCTGCTCGACTTCGCGAGGTTGGCGCTGCTCCAGCACGACCTCACCGTCCAGCAGCTGTGGTGGGACTCGACCACCCGCGGCGACGAGGACCCCGAGGCGTGGGTACGCCGTCACGTGGCCGAGGCGCACGCCCGGGAGGACGCCGACCACGTGCTGGTGGTCGGCAAGTCGCTCGGCACCCGCGCCGCGTCGTACGCCGCCGAGCGGGGGCTCGACGCGGTCTGGTTCACCCCGCTCCTCGTCGACCCGGTCGTCGCTGAGGGCATCGCCGCCAATGCCGGCCGGCAGCTCCTCGTCGGCGGCCTCGCCGACGAGCTGTGGGACCCGGGCGTCGCGCGCGAGCTCGCCGACGCCGGCTGCGAGGTGCTCGAGGTGCCCGACGCCGACCCCGCAGCCCTGTAACGCCGGGTTGGTGCCTGTACCCACCCCCGTGCACAGGGGTGGGTAGTTGCCGTAACCCGGCGTTACAGCGCCCGGCGGGCGGCGTTCGCGGTGGGCGAACCCCGACCGGGCATCGTCCGCGCCAGGGCGAGCGTTGTGCAGGCATGACGCAGAACCTGTCCCTGCCCACCTCGCTCCCCGTCGTCCTCCTCCACGACACGGTCGTGCTGCCCGGCATGGTCGTGCCCATCGAGCTCGACGACTCCGCCCGCGCCGCCATCGACGCCGCGCGCCTGGCCCACGACGACGAGCCCACCAGGGTGCTCGTCGCCCCCCGCCTCGAGGACCGCTACGCCACCCACGGCGTGGTCGCCGTGGTCGACCGGGTCGGCCGCTTCGCCGGCGGCCGGCCCGCCGCCGTGCTGCGCGCCGAGAGCCGCGTCGCGATCGGGGCCGGCGTCTCCGGACCCGGCGCCGCGCTCTGGGTCGAGGTCACGGCCGTGCCCGAGGCGGACGTCACCGACGAGCTGCGCGCCCTCGCCGAGGACTACCGCACGCTGGTCGTCTCGATCCTCGAGCGCCGGGAGGCGTGGCAGGTGATCGAGAACGTCCGACGCATCGCCGACCCCGACGCGCTCGCCGACACCTCCGGCTACGCGCCCTACCTCTCCGACGACCAGAAGCGCCAGGTGCTCGAGACACCCGACGTGGGCGACCGGCTGCGGCTGCTCATCGAGTGGACCCGGGCCTACGACACCGAGGACGAGGTCAACGACAAGATCAGCCAGGACGTGCGCGAGGGCCTGGAGAAGAACCAGCGCGAGTTCCTGCTGCGTCAGCAGCTTGCCGCGATCCGCAAGGAGCTCGGCGAGGGCGAGCCCGACGGCTCCGACGACTACCGGGCCCGCGTCGAGGGTGCCGACCTGCCCGAGGCGGTCCGCGAGGCCGCGCTGCGCGAGGTCGACAAGCTCGAGCGCTCGAGCGACCAGAACCCCGAGGCCGGCTGGATCCGCACCTGGCTCGACACCGTCCTCGAGCTGCCGTGGAACGAGCGGACCGAGGACTCCAACGACGTCGCGGCCGCGCGTGCGGTGCTCGACGCCGACCACCACGGCCTCGACGAGGTCAAGGACCGCATCACCGAGTACCTCGCGGTGCGCGCCCGCCGGGCCGAGCGCGGCCTGCAGGTCATCGGCGGTCGCGGCTCCGGTGCGGTCGTGCTGCTCGCCGGTCCTCCCGGCGTGGGCAAGACCTCGCTGGGCGAGTCGGTCGCCCGCGCCCTGGGCCGGAAGTTCGTCCGGGTCGCGCTCGGTGGCGTACGCGACGAGGCCGAGGTCCGCGGTCACCGGCGCACCTACGTCGGCGCGCTGCCCGGACGCATCGTGCGAGCGATCAAGGAGGCCGGCTCGATGAACCCGGTCGTCCTGCTCGACGAGGTCGACAAGGTCGGTGCCGACTACCGGGGCGACCCGGCGGCGGCGCTGCTCGAGGTGCTCGACCCGGCGCAGAACCACACCTTCCGCGACCACTACCTCGAGCTCGACCTCGACCTGTCCGACGTGCTCTTCATCGCGACCGCCAACGTCGTCGAGCAGATCCCCTCGGCGCTGCTCGACCGCATGGAGCTCGTCACCATCGACGGCTACACCGAGGACGACAAGGTCGCCATCGCGCGCGACTTCCTGGTGCCGCGCCAGCTCGAGCGGGCCGCGCTGACCCCTGACGAGGTCACCGTCTCCGACGCCGCACTCGGCGAGCTCGCCGCCAACTACACCCGCGAGGCCGGCGTACGCCAGCTCGAGCGGCTGCTGGCCAAGGCGTTCCGCAAGGCCGCCACCCGGCTCGCGACCGGCGAGGTGGACCGGCTCGACATCGACCTGGACGGCCTCAAGGACCTGGTCGGCCGGCCGCGGTTCACCCCCGACAGCCACGAGCGCACCGACGTGCCCGGCGTCGCGACGGGTCTCGCCGTCACGGGGCTCGGCGGCGACGTGCTCTACGTCGAGACCTCCGTCGCGGAGGGCAAGGCCGGCCTCACCGTCACCGGCCAGCTCGGCGACGTCATGAAGGAGTCCGCGTCGATCGCGCTGTCGTGGGTGCGCGCCCACGCGGCCGAGCTCGGCATCGACCAGGCCGCCTTCGACCAGTCGATCCACGTGCACTTCCCGGCAGGAGCGATCCCCAAGGACGGGCCGTCCGCCGGCGTGACGATGGTGACCGCCCTGGTCTCGCTGCTCACCGGGCGGCCCGTGCGCTCCGACGTCGGCATGACCGGCGAGGTCACGCTGTCGGGCCGGGTGCTCCCGATCGGCGGCGTGAAGCAGAAGCTGCTGGCGGCCCAGCGCGCCGGGCTGGCCACGGTCTTCGTCCCGGAGCGCAACCGCGCCGACCTCGACGACGTACCCGCCGAGCTGCTCGCGGAGCTGGACGTGCGTCCGGTCGGGCGGGTGACGGAGATCCTCACCGAGGCCCTCGAGCCGCAGGCGCCGGCCGCCGACGAGGCGGGGCGCGCGGCCTGATCCGACCCGCGGGCCGGAAGCGCTGTAACGCCGGGTTGGGTGCTCTGCCCACCCCCGTGCAAGGGGGTGGGTACAGGCACTAACCCGGCGTTACAGCGGCGGTGGCGCGGAGGCGACCGTCAGCAGTCAGGCGTCCTCGCCGAGGCTGTCGTCGGCGAGGTTGGCGACGTCGTCGCCGTGGCCCTCGGTCTTGAAGCGCTCGAAGGAGGCGCGGACCTCGGCCTCGGCCTCGGTGCGGCCGACCCAGTCGGCCCCCTCGACGGACTTGCCGGGCTCGAGGTCCTTGTAGACCTCGAAGAAGTGCTGGATCTCGAGACGGTCGTACTTCGAGACGTGGTTGATGTCGCGCAGGTGCTCCAGGCGCGGGTCGTGGCTCGGCACGCAGAGGACCTTGTCGTCGCCGCCGGCCTCGTCGGTCATCCGGAACATCCCGATCGCGCGGCACTCGATGAGGCAGCCGGGGAAGGTGGGGGACTGCAGGATCACGAGCGCGTCGAGCGGGTCGCCGTCCTGGCCGAGCGTGTTCTCGATGTAGCCGTAGTCCGCCGGGTAGGCCGTCGAGGTGAAGAGCATGCGGTCCAGGCGGATCCGTCCGGACTCGTGGTCGACCTCGTACTTGTTGCGCTCACCCTTGGGGATCTCCACCAGCACGTCGAAACTCAGCACGTCTTCCTCCACTTTTCCGGCACGCCCTCGGGCCGCTCAGCTGCGTCCGGCCGCGGGCCCGACGCGTTGGTCTCGGGGCAGTGTCGCGCACAATGGGCCCGATGCGCGAAGCGAGAGGACCGAAAAGGGTGGGACGTGACCTACGCCACTCGCGCCGCTGGTCCGTCGTCCACTGGCTGCCGCCGCTGCTCGTGCTCGCGCTGCTCGCGGCCGGGGTGGGGGCCTATCGCTTCGAGTGGGGCCAGCGCTACCTGCCCGGGCTGGCCGCCGACCCTGTGACCGAGCCCGAGCAGGTGCTCGCGCCGGCGGGGCTCGACCTGCCCGAGTGGTCGCCGCCGGTCGACGACGCCGTCGCCCTCGACCCCGCGACCGCCCTCGCCCCCGATCGGGTCGCCGCTGCCGTCGGCGACGACCTCGCCGACCCCGACCTGGGCCGCCACGTCGTCGGGGCGGTCGCCGCGCTGGCTCCGGGCTCGCCCGAGTGGACGTCGGGCGACGGGCGCTACCTGCCGGCCTCGACGACCAAGCTGCTCACCCTCGGCGCCGCCCTCGAGGTGCTCGGCCCCGACCACACCTTCACGACACGGGTCGTCCGCGGCCCGGGCCCGCGCGACGTGGTGCTGGTGGGCGGGGGAGACCCCCTGCTGGCGAGCAGGTCCCTCACCCTCGCCGAGGCCGAGTCGACGTACCCCGCCCGCGCGGACGTCACGACGCTCGCCCTCGACGTCGCCGCGGCCCTGGGTGGCCAGGGACGCGTGCGGGTCCGCTTCGACGACAGCCTGTTCACCGGCCCGACCGACAACCCCGCCTGGCGTCGCGACTACGTCCCCGACGACATCGTCAGCCCGATCACAGCTCTCATGGTCGACGGGGGCGACGAGCCCGACAGCGACCTCAAGGCGGACGAGCCGTCGCTGGCCGCCGCCCGGGTCTTCGCCGACGCCCTCAGCGCCGCCGGCCTGCGGGTGACCGGTCAGCCCCGCCGGGTCGTCGCGCCGCCCGGCGCCGAGGAGCTCGCCGCCGTCGAGAGCGCGCCCCTGTCCGAGGTCGCCGAACGGATCCTCGACGTCAGCGACAACGAGGGCTCCGAGGTGGTCGCCCACCACGTCGGCCTCGCCACGGCCGGCGCAGGGTCCTTCGAGGCCGGCGCCGCCGGCGTGCTCACCACCCTCGGCGGGCTCGGGATCGACGTCACCGGCGCCGAGCTGTACGACGGCTC
This sequence comes from Nocardioides pinisoli, assembly GCF_024199985.1. Taxonomy (GTDB): domain Bacteria; phylum Actinomycetota; class Actinomycetes; order Propionibacteriales; family Nocardioidaceae; genus Nocardioides; species Nocardioides pinisoli. The sequence continues at coordinate 262,717 of NZ_JANARS010000003.1, read as the reverse complement.
CGGGCTGTCGCGGCGCAACCGGGTCTCGACCGCCACGCTGATCGACCTGCTCCAGCACGCGGCGGGTCCCGACGGCGACGCCATGCGCAGCCTGGTCACCGGGATGCCCGTCGCCGGGTTCACCGGCTCGCTGACCTACCGCTTCGCCGAGGGGCCCGCGGTCGCGCGCGGCGTCGTACGCGCCAAGACCGGCACGCTCACCGGCGTGCACGCCCTGGCCGGCATCGCCGTGGACCGCGAGGGACATGCGCTGGCCTTCGTCTTCGGGGCGGACAGGTCGCCGCCCGACGAGCGCTACGACGCGCAGGAGGCCCTCGACCGCGCGGCCGCCTCGCTCGCAGCGTGCCGCTGCACGCGCTGAGGCCCGCCGGGTCGCGCACGTCCTCCTCGGTCCGATCGTCGATTCCCCACCCGTGGGTCTCGATACACCCCGTCACGACCTCGCGGGCTCCGTCGTGGGGGCATTCGACCTCCCTCCCCACGCCGGGAGCTCATTCTTCGCTCCCCACCCGTGGGTCTCGATACACCCCGTCACGACCTCGCGGGCTCGGTCGTGGGGGCACTCGACCTCTCTCCCCACGCCGGGAGCTCATTCTTCGCTCCCGGCTAGTGTCGTGACATGAACCTCGTCGACTGGGACTTCGCCGTCACCGTGGGATCCCGGATCGCCGGGCCCGGGCCGGACGTGTCGCCCGACGAGGCCGCCGCCGCCGTCGTCGAGCTGCGCGAGGGGGCTGAGCGCTCGACCCCGCTGGTCCGTGACTTCACCGGGCTGCACACCGAGGCGGGCACCGCTCCCGTGCTGGTGGTCGACCGCACCGGGTGGCTGCGCGCCAACGCCGACGGCTTCGCCAAGATCCTCCGCCCCGTCGTGGACAAGCTGGTGGAGAAGAAGGGCCCCCCGTCGGCGTTCGCCGAGGCGATCGGCACCCGGGTCACCGGCGCCGAGGTCGGGCTGATGCTCGGCTTCCTCAGCAGCAAGGTGCTGGGGCAGTTCGACCCCTTCCACGACCCGCACGGCCGGCTGCTGCTGGTGGCGCCCAACATCGTCCACGTCGAGCGCGAGATCGGCGCCGACCCCACCGACTTCCGGCTGTGGGTGTGCCTGCACGAGGAGACCCACCGGGTCCAGTTCACCGCCAACCCCTGGCTGGGCGAGCACCTCATGTCCCAGATGCACGCCGTCGCCGACACCCTGGAGCCGAGCGCGCTGCTCGACGGGCTGCGGCGCGGCGCCGACGCCATCCGCGGCGGCAACGGCAGCGTCCTCGACCTCGTCTCCTCGCCCGAGCAGAAGGAGATCCTCGACCGCGTCACCGGGGTGATGTCGCTGCTCGAGGGCCACGCCGACGTCGTGATGGACGGCGTCGGTCCCACGGTCATCCCGTCGGTGGAGGAGATCCGCCGCAAGTTCAACCAGCGCCGCAAGGGCGTCGGCTCCCTCGACAAGCTGCTGCGCCGCCTGCTCGGCCTCGACGCCAAGATGGCGCAGTACCGCGACGGTGCGGCGTTCGTGCGCCACGTCGTCGACAAGGTCGGCATGGACGAGTTCAACGCCGTGTGGATCGGCCCCGAGACGCTGCCGTCCAAGGCCGAGATCACCGACCCCGACGCCTGGGTCGCCCGGGTGCTGTGACGCTCCACCCCTCGATCGCCGCGGTCCGGGTGCCCGTCCGCAGGACGCTCGCCGCGCCGGAGGCCCGAGGCGGTGGCACTGGTGATGGCCGGGGGACCGTGGCCGTGGCGTGCAGCGGCGGAGCCGACTCCCTCGCCCTCGCCTCCGCGACCGTCTTCGAGGGCCACAAGCTCGGGCTGCGCGTCGTCGGGGTGACCGTCGACCACGGCCTCCAGCCCGGCTCGGCCGAGCAGGCCGACCGCGTGGTCGCCCAGCTCGCCGCGATGGGCGTCGACGAGACCCTGACCGCGCGCGTCGAGGTCGACGCCGCGTCCGGCCTCGGTCCGGAGGCTGCCGCACGCAAGGCGAGGTACGCCGTCCTGGAGCAGGTCGCCGAGCACCTGCGGGCCGGGCTCGTGCTGCTCGGCCACACCCTCGACGACCAGGCCGAGACCGTGCTGCTCGGCCTGACCCGCGGCTCGGGTGGGCGGTCGCTGCAGGGCATGCGGCCGGCCTTCGGCGTGTTCGCGCGCCCGCTGCTCGGCGTACGCCGTGCCGACACCGTCACCGCCTGCCTCGTCGAGGGGCTCGAGGCGTGGGAGGACCCGCACAACTCCGACCCGGGCTACACCCGCGTGCGGGTGCGGGACCGGGTGCTCCCCGTGCTCGAGACCGAGCTCGGTCCCGGCATCGCCGAGGCCCTCGCCCGGACGGCCGACCAGCTGCGCGAGGACACCGCCCTGCTCGACGACCTCACCGACCGGGCGCTCGCCCACGCCCGACGCGACGGTGGCCTCGACGTCGCGACCCTCCGCGAGGAGCCGCCCGCGATCCGGCACCGCGCGCTCCACCGCGCCGCGCTGGACGCCGGGTCGCCCGCGTCCGAGCTGACCCGCGACCACGTCCTCGCCGTCGACCAGCTGCTCGTCGGCTGGCGCGGCCAGAAGTGGATCGACCTGCCCGGCCCGCTCCGGGCGATCCGTCGTGACGGGCTGCTGGTCGTCGAAGCGCCCTGAGACCCTAGGCTGACGCCCATGGACTCGTCCCACGTGGAGAACGACCTGGTCAACATCCTTTTCACCGAGGAGCAGATCCAGCAGCGGCTGGCCGAGATGGCCCTCCAGATCACCGAGGACTACGAGGGCCGGGACCTGCTCGTCGTCGGCGTCCTGCGCGGCGCGGTGATGGTCATGGCCGACCTCGCCCGGTCGATGCCGCGGCACCTCGAGATGGACTGGATGGCGGTCAGCTCCTACGGCTCGGGCACCAAGTCCAGCGGCGTCGTCCGCATCCTGAAGGACCTCGACACCGACATCAGCGGCCGCGACGTGCTGATCGTCGACGAGATCATCGACACCGGCCTCACGTTGAGCTGGCTGGTCAACAACCTCTCGAGCCGCAGCCCCGCCAGCGTGGAGATCGCCACGCTGCTGCGCAAGCCCGAGGCGCTGTCGATGCCCGTGGAGCCGAAGTACGTCGGCTGGGACATCCCCAACGAGTTCGTCGTCGGCTACGGCCTCGACTACCGCGAGCGCTACCGCAACCTGCGCGACATCGGCACGCTCGCGCCCCACGTCTACTCCTGAGCGCGGGTGCGTTCGAGCCCGAACCGGTCGCCCCGCTTCACCCTGCCTGAAACAATGAGGGCACCCGGCGGCGTTGTAGCGTCGCCTCCTCACCTCCGAAACGCCGAAAGTTGCCTGTGAAGCGCATATTCAAGGGTCCCTGGCTGTGGATCGTCCTGTCCGCCTTCGCGGTGCTGCTGGCGATCCAGTTCCTCGCGCCCAGCGACGGCTACGACGAGGTCGACACCTCGACCCTCGCCTCCTACATCGACGACGGCAAGGTCAAGGAGATCGAGTTCAACGGCGCCGACTTCGAGATCCAGGCGACGCTCGACGACGGCACCCGCAAGGACGGCGACAAGGTCGTCGCGCAGTACATCGACGGCCAGCAGGAGGAGCTCCTCGCAGCGGTCACCGAGCAGCGCGCCGCCGGCACCATCGAGTCCTACAACTCGACCGTCCCGCAGCCCAGCTTCCTCGGCTCGCTGCTGGCGACGCTGCTGCCCTTCGCGCTGATCATCCTGCTGTTCATCTTCCTGATGAACCAGGCCCAGGGCGGCGGCGGCCGCGGCGTCATGCAGTTCGCCAAGTCCAAGGCCAAGCTGATCACCAAGGACATGCCGAAGACGACGTTCAGCGACGTCGCCGGCTGTGAGGAGGCGATCGAGGAGCTCGGCGAGATCAAGGAGTTCCTCACCGACCCGGCCAAGTTCCAGGCCGTCGGCGCCAAGATCCCCAAGGGCGTCCTCCTCTACGGCCCGCCCGGCACCGGCAAGACCCTCCTCGCGCGCGCCGTCGCCGGCGAGGCGGGCGTGCCGTTCTATTCGATCTCCGGATCCGACTTCGTCGAGATGTTCGTCGGCGTGGGCGCGAGCCGCGTGCGCGACCTCTTCGAGCAGGCCAAGGAGAACCCGCCGGCCATCGTCTTCATCGACGAGATCGACGCCGTCGGCCGCCACCGCGGCGCCGGCATGGGCGGCGGCCACGACGAGCGCGAGCAGACCCTCAACCAGCTGCTCGTCGAGATGGACGGCTTCGACGTGCGCGGCGGGGTCATCCTGATCGCGGCCACCAACCGTCCCGACGTGCTCGACCCGGCGCTCCTGCGCCCGGGCCGGTTCGACCGCCAGGTGCAGGTCGACGCCCCGGACCTCAACGGCCGCCACCAGATCCTCAAGGTCCACTCGCGCGGCAAGCCGATGGCGCAGGACATCGACCTGCTCAGCATCGCCCGCCGCACGCCCGGCTTCACCGGTGCCGACCTGGCCAACGTGCTCAACGAGGCGGCGCTGCTCACCGCGCGCGGCAACGCCAAGATGATCACCGACGCGTCCCTCGACGAGGCGATCGACCGCGTGATCGCGGGTCCGCAGCGTCGTACGCGCCTGATGAGCGAGCGCGAGAAGCTCATCACCGCCTACCACGAGGGCGGCCACGCGCTGGTCGCCGCGGCGCTGCCGGGCACCGACCCCGTGCACAAGGTGACGATCCTGCCGCGCGGTCGCGCGCTCGGCTACACGATGGTGCTGCCCGACCGCGACAAGTACTCCCAGACGCGCAGCGAGATGCTCGACTCCCTCGCCTACATGCTCGGTGGCATGGCCGCCGAGGCGCTGATCTTCCACGACGTCACCTCCGGTGCCGGCAACGACATCGAGAAGGCCACCAACCTGGCCCGCGCGATGGTCACCCAGTACGGCATGACCGAGCGCCTCGGCGCCGTCAAGCTGGGCGACAGCAACTCCGAGCCCTTCCTCGGCCGCGACATGGGCCACACCCGCAACTACTCCGAGGAGACCGCCGCGGCGGTCGACGGCGAGGTCAAGACGCTGCTGGGCCACGCCCACCAGGAGGCCTTCGAGATCCTCGAGACCAACCGCGACGTCCTCGACGCGCTGGTCCTCGCGCTGCTCGACAAGGAGACGCTCGACAAGGCCGAGATCGCGGAGATCTTCGAGCCGCTCACCCGGCGGCCGTCCCGGCCCGCGTGGACCGGCTCGCCCCTGCGCGTCCCCTCGACGATCCCGCCGGTCGACATCCCGCAGGAGATCCGCGACCGCGTGCACGCCGGTGCGAGCGCCGAAGAGGCGGAGCCGGGCGCGATCCTGACGCCGCCCGGTGCCGGCGGTGACGTCCACGGCAGCCCGCTGCCCGGCCACGAGGCGCCGGCCCCGCCCCACCCGGACGCACCGTGACGGACCCCGTGACCGCGCCCCTGCGCGATCCGGAGGACGTGCCGGAGTTCGACCACGCGCGGGCGGAGGCGGCCGTGCGCGAGCTGCTCATCGCGATCGGCGAGGACCCCGAACGCGAGGGGCTGCTCGAGACCCCCGCACGCGTCGCCCGGGCCTACGCCGAGCTCACCCACGGCCTGCGGCAGAGCGCCGAGGACGTGCTGACCACGACCTTCGACCTCGGGCACGAGGAGATGGTCCTGGTGCGTGACATCGAGCTGTGGTCGATGTGCGAGCACCACCTCGTGCCCTTCACCGGCGTGGCGCACGTCGGCTACATCCCGGCGGAGACCGGCAAGATCACCGGGCTGTCCAAGCTGGCGCGGCTCGTCGACGTCTACGCCAAGCGCCCGCAGGTGCAGGAGCGGCTGACCACGCAGGTCGCCGACTCGTTGATGGAGATACTCGAGGCGCGCGGCGTCATCGTGGTGATCGAGGCCGAGCACCTCTGCATGACGATGCGCGGGGTCAAGAAGGCCGGGGCCCGCACGATCACCTCGGCCGTGCGCGGCGCCTTCCTCACCCACCAGGCCACCCGCGCCGAGGCGATGGCGCTGATCCACTCAGGCACCAGGTGAGCCAGGGCGCCCCGCCTGCACCCGCGGTCACCCGCGTGATGGGGATCGTCAACGTCACGCCGGACTCCTTCTCCGACGGCGGCCGCTGGGACACCACCGAGGCCGCGGTCGCCCACGGGCGCGACCTGCTGGAGCAGGGCGCCGACGTCCTCGACATCGGGGGCGAGTCGACCCGGCCCGGAGCGACCCGTCCGCTCGTGGCCGAGGAGCTCGACCGCGTGGTCCCGGTGATCCGCGAGCTGGCGGCCGACGGGGCCGTGGTGTCGGTCGACACGATGCGCGCCGAGGTGGCGGCGGCGGCCCTCGGCGCGGGCGCACGGATCGTCAACGACGTCTCCGGCGGCCTCGCCGACCCCCGGATCCTCGACGTCGTCGCCGACAGCGACGCGACCTACGTCGCCATGCACTGGCGCGCCCATGCCGACCGGATGCGCGACTTCACCGACTACTCGCCCGACGGCGTCGTGGCGTCTGTACGCCGAGAGCTCGGCGAGCGCCTCGACGCCGTCCTCGCCGCCGGTGTCCCGCAGGAGCGGGTGGTCCTCGACCCGGGGCTGGGCTTCGCCAAGCGGCCGCCCCACAACTGGGAGCTGCTGGCCGCGATCGACGTCCTGCGCGAGCTGGGCTGCCCGCTGCTCGTGGGCGCGAGCCGCAAGTCGTTCCTCGGCACCCTGCTCGCGGTCGACGGCTCGCCGCGGCCGGTGGAGGAGCGCGAGCACGCCCACGTCGCCCTGGTCACCCTGCTGGCCGTCCGGGGGGTGGAGCTCGTGCGCGTGCACGACGTACGGGCCACGCGCGACGCGCTCGCGGTGGTCTCCGCGATGACAGGAGGGGATCGCCCATGAGCGTGACCGACGAGCTCGCCGTGACCGGCATCGAGTGCTTCGCCCACCACGGCGTCTTCGACTTCGAGCGGCGCGAGGGGCAGGTCTTCGTCGTCGACCTCGTGCTCGGCATCGACACCCGGCCCGCAGCCGCCTCCGACGACCTGGTTGACACGGTCAACTACGGCACGCTGGTGGCGGACGTGAAGGCTGCCGTCGAGCGCGACCCGGTCGACCTGATAGAAACCGTCGCTCAACGCATCACGGACGTGTGCCTGTTGGACACTCGTGTTGAATGGGCGCGAGTCACGCTCCACAAACCTGATGCGCCCATCGACGCGACGTACTCGGACGTCGCGCTGACGATCACCAGAACGCGAGGCAACGCTCATGACTGAGACCCCCAACCCCCACATCGTGGATGCCGACTCCCTCACCGGTGAGATGCACCCGATCCGTCGGGTGGTGGTGGGCCTGGGCTCCAACCTCGGCGAGCGCCTGGCGGCCCTCCAGGGGGCGGTCAACGCCCTCGCGGACACCCCCGACTTCTTCGTGACCGGCGTCTCGCCCGTCTACGAGACCGAGCCGGTGGACTCGCCCGACGGCTCGCGTCCCTACCTCAACGCCGTCCTGCTCGCCGACACCACGCTCCCGGCCGCCCGGCTGATGGAACGGGCGCTGGCGATCGAGGACGCCTTCGACCGCGAGCGCAGCGACATCCGCAACGCGCCGCGCACCCTCGACGTCGACCTGATCGTCGTCGGCGACCGCCGCGCCAACGAGGACTTCCTCCGCCTGCCGCACCCGCGCGCCCACGAGCGTGCCTTCGTCCTCCAGCCGTGGCACGACCTCGAGCCCGACGCGGTCTTCCCCGACCGCGGCCCGATCGCCCAGCTGCTCGACGCCTCCGACTCCTCGGGCGTGAAGAGGCGCGAGGACCTCACGCTCGAGGTCGAGTGAGCGGCGCCGAGTGAGCGACGCCGGGCCGGAGCCCGACCCGGACCCGGAGGAGCCCCGCGGCACGCTCCGCCCGACCTCTGCGCGTGCCCTGACGGCCTGCATAGTCGTAGGGCTGGCGCTCGGCTGGGCGCTCCACCCGGTGATGAGCGCGCTCACGGGCCGTCCGCCGCTCGTGTCCTGGGCCCAGGCGCTGGTGCTGGTGCTGGTCGCCGCGATCATGGGCTTCCTCGCCTGGCACACCTGGCAGACGGTGCACGTGCGGCGCGAGCGGCTCGAGCCGCACCAGGCCGTCAACCGCCTCGTGCTGGCCCGCGCGTGCGCCCTCGCCGGCGCGCTGGTGACGGCCGGCTACGTCGGCTACGCCGTCAGCTGGCTCGGCGACGAGTCCTACTACGCCGACCGGTGGATCCTGCGCGCGCTCGTCGCGGCGGCCGGTGCGGCCGGGGTGACCCTCGCCTCCCTCGCCCTCGAGCGTGCGTGTCGCGCGGACGGTGGCCGGCCGCGCCCCTAGTCTGGCGCCATGCCTCCCCAGCAGTCACAGCAGTCACAGGTGTCCCGCACGCCTGCTCGTCGCCGCCAGCGCAGCACGCGTCTGGCCGTGGCCGTCGCGCTCCTCGCCGTCGGCGCGGTGCTCGTCATCGGCGCCCTCGCGTCCTCGTCGGCCGGCCTGACCGCTGTCGCTGCCGTCGTGGCCGTGCTGGCCGGTGCCGCCGCCACCCGCATCACCCACTCCGAGCTCATGCAGGCGCGCCGCGACGCCGCCCGCGACCGGGCCGTGCAGGCGCAGGAGTACCGCGCCCTCACCGAACGTCGTACGGCCGAGTCCGCGGCGTTCGCCGCCGACATGCGTCGCAAGATCAACGAGCGCGAGGAGGCCATCGACGTCCTCGAGCGCGCGCTCTCCAACGCCCAGAAGAACGCCGCCGAGCAGACCCTCAAGCGCGGCCAGGAGGCCCGCCGCGCCGACGCCGCCGAGCGGGGTCGTGACGAGGCCGAGCGCGGTCGCGACGACGCCGAGAGCCGCGCCGCCGAGGCGATCGTCATCGTCGCCGAGCTCGAGGCCGAGATCGACGTCCTGCGCGCCGAGCTCGACTCGCTGCGCGCGGCTGCCGCGCGCCGCAACCACAAGAGCGCCTGAGCCGCCTCGACGCACGCCCCTCGCCGTTCTCGCGTGCCGCCGGGACCCGTCCGGCAGCGGTGGCTGAGGGGGGTTCGGTCCGCCCGTAGTCCTCCTCACGCACCGCCCACGGGGGGACACGCCGTCACCCGTCCGGCAGCGGTGGCTGAGGGGGGTTCGGTCCGCCCGTAGTCCTCCTCACGCACCGCCCACGGGCGCGGCGGCGGTGCGTACGGAAGAATGACCGCTCGTGATCCCTGAGGATAACCGGTTCGAGAGCGACCCCACCGACGCGCTGCCGGACGACCCGGGGCTCCCCGCGGGCTGGGTGGCCGACGCGCCCGACGGCGACGACCCGGCGACCGTCGAACGGCTGACGGAGCTGCTGCGCGACCACGAGCGCGCCGGACGCGGCTGGGCGGGATCGGGGGAGGAGGAGGTCCTGGTCGAGGTCTCCGAGCGCGGGCTGATCATGCGTGAGAACCTCGTCGTGCGCGACCCCGACGGCCGGATCCAGGCGTGGGGCAGCGTCCACGACCGAGCCGAGGGCCGGATGCTCTTCGTGCACATCGTGGCCCGGGACGTCGACCAGCGGACCGCCGACCGCTGCAGCGAGGTGCTCTTCGAGTGGGCCGAGTCGCAGGCCAGGGCCGTGGGAGCGGCCCGGGGCCTGGCCGAGCAGCAGATCGACACCGGGTCCTTCGCCGACGACGAGCGCCAGCACGCCTGGCTGGCCGACGCCGGCTTCGAGCGGGTCCGCACGTGGTGGCAGATGAGCCGCTCGGTGGAGGCCGCGGAGGCCGAGCTGGTGCCCGACCCGGCGCGCTGGGAGCGCAAGGGCGTGGTGTTCCGCCTCGTCGAGCGGCAGGGCGGCCACGACTCCGGCGGGATGCCCGACGAGGCCGACCTGCGGGCGGTGCACGACGTCCTCGAGGGCGCGTTCACCGACCACTTCAACTCCTCGGAGGAGACCTTCGACGAGTTCATCCACCGGCTCCGGGAGGACCCCGGCCACCGGTGGGACCACTGGTGGCTGGCCGAGATCGTCGACGGCGAGGGCGGCGAGCCCGAGCCCGCCGGTGCCCTCGTCGGCACGGTGAGCGAGTCCGGCACCGGCCCCGACGGGTCGTACGTCTCCTACCTCGGCGTGCTCGAGTCCGCGCGCGGCCGCGGGGTGGCCACCGGCCTGCTCCGCACGATCATCGCCGACGCCGCCGCCCGCGGTCGGGACCGTGTCGGGCTCGAGGTCGACGCCGACTCACCGACCGGGGCCGACGGCCTCTACACCGCGATGGGCTGGGGCACGAAGTACGTCACGGAGTCCTGGCACAAGGATGTGACGGTCACGTAGGACGCGAGGAACGAGCGTCCTGCGTGCAACCGGCCAGGTCGAGCACGTCGCCCGGCTGAGCCTGCGAAGCCGGGACCGACGCGTCGAGACCACGACGGTCACGTAGAACGATCGCCTCAGCGCAGGGACTCGCGCAGCGCCCGGTGCACCCCGGCGGGGGTGAGCACCCCGAGGAACGTCGGCCCGCGTCGCACCCCGACCATCGGCTTGTCGTCGCGCAGCATCGCGGCGAGCGCGTCCTCGAGGGAGGAGTCGATGTCGATGGCCGAGCCGAGGTCGCCGGTGGAGACGCCGTCGAGCGGCTCGAGGTGGTCCTCGCGGAGCCGGGTCACGGTGAGCGTGCGGAGGCCGCCGGAGCCCACGAAGTCGGCCACCTGGTCGTCGGCGGGGTGGGCGAGCAGCTCGCCGGGCGTCGCGTACTGCGCGAGACGGCCACCGGCCGCGAAGACGGCCACACGGTCGCCCATACGGATGGCCTCGTCGATGTCGTGGGTCACCAGCACGACGGTCTTGCCGAGCTCGTCCTGGAGCCGGCGGAACTCGTCCTGCAGGCGGCCGCGGACGACGGGGTCGACGGCGCCGAAGGGCTCGTCCATGAGCAACACGGGCGGGTTGGCCGCCAGCGCCCGGGCGACGCCGACGCGCTGGCGCTGGCCGCCCGACAGCTCGTGGGGGTACTTCCGGGCGTACTGCTCCGGCTCGAGGCCGACGGTGTCGAGCAGCTCGTGGGCGCGCTCGCGCGCGGTGGCCCTGGACTCGCCGTAGAGCAGCGGCACCGTCATCACGTTCTGCTCGATGCGCTGGTGGGGGAACAGGCCGATCTGCTGGATGACGTAGCCGATGCCGCGGCGCAGCTCGACCGGGTCGGCGTCGGTGACGTCCTGGCCGTCGAGCCAGATCCGGCCGGTGGTCGGCTCGATCAGCCGGTTGATCATCTTGAGGGTCGTCGACTTGCCGCAGCCCGACGGACCGACGAGGCAGACCATCTCGCCGCGGGCGACCTCGAGGTCGAGCTCGTGGACGGCCACGGTCCCGTCGGGATAGGTCTTGCCCACACCCTCGAGCCGGATCATCGGCTCGTCGCCCCGTGTAGCGTCCATGCGGTGACCATACTGGGGGCCGCAGACTCCGGGCCGAGCTGCTACAGCCGGTTCGTCAACGAATGGTTCTGCTGGCAGTACGTCGAGGACCGGCACGAGCAGATCACCGACGCCCTCGTCGAGCACGTCCTCATCACGCTGGCGGCGCTCGCGCTCGGCATCGCCATCGCCCTGCCGCTGGCGCTGGTCGCGCGGCGGCTGCCTCGCCTGGAGTCCGCGGTACTGGGCTTCAGCACCGGGGTCTACACCGTGCCGTCGCTGGCGCTCCTGCCCCTGCTGGTGCCGTTCACCGGCCTGTCGGCCGCCACGGTCGTGATCGGGCTCGGGCTCTACGCGCTGACGATCCTCGTCCGGGCGCTCCTCGACGGGCTCCGCTCCGTGCCCGACGACGTACGCGAGGCGGCGCGCGGCCTCGGCTACGGGCGCGCGCGGATGCTCACCCGGATCGAGATGCCGCTCGCGCTCCCGGTCGTCATGGCCGGCCTGCGGGTGGCGGCCGTGTCGACGATCGCACTGACCACCGTCGGCACCCTGGTGGCCTACGGCGGCCTGGGTGACCTCATCTCCCACGGCGTGCAGCGCGACTTCCGCGCCGAGCTGATGACCGCGGCGGTGCTGTGCGTCGTGCTGGCCGTCGTCCTCGACGTCGTGCTGGTGCTGCTGCAACGGGTGCTGACGCCGTGGACGGCAGGGGCGCGCTGATGGACCTCTTCGCCGAGACCGGGCGCTACCTCCTCGACCCCGACAGCTGGACCGGCGCGGGCGGCCTCGTCGCCCGCCTGCTCGAGCAGCTGCTGCTCACCGCCACCGCGCTCGTCGCGGCGATGCTGCTCGGGCTGCCCCTCGCCCTCTGGCTCGGCCACCTCGGCAAGGGCGGCTTCCTCGCCGTCAACGTGTCCAACGTCGGCCGTGCCGTCCCCACGTTCGCCCTGCTGGCCCTGCTGGTCGCCGCCGACTGGCCGGGGTCCGCGGACTTCGGCCCCTACGGCCGCGCCGGCCTCGCGACGCTCATCGCGCTCGTGCTCTTCGCGCTCCCGCCGCTCATCACCAACGGCTACGTCGGGATGCGCGAGGTGCCGTCCGACGTGCAGGAGGCGGCCGACGGCATGGGCATGTCGCCGGTGCAGCGCTTCCGGCGCGTCGAGCTGCCGCTCGCGCTGCCCGTGGTCGCATCGGGCGTGCGCCTCGCCCTCGTGCAGGTGTGGGCCACGGCCACCATCGCGGCCCTGGTCGCGGGACCGGGCCTCGGTCGGATCATCACCGAGGGCTTCGCCCGTAACGACTACGCCCAGGGCATGGCGGGTGCGGTGGTCGTCGCCCTCGTGGCCCTCGTCCTGGAGCTGGCCGCCGCCGCGGTCCAGCGCGCCGTGGACCCGATGCCGCGGGGCCCGTCACCGGATCGTGATGACGCCGTGTCGGTGCCCTCGACTACGGTGGCAGAGGCTCCCACCGGGAGCTGAGCGGACCCGCTCGCACACCGGACACGCGTGGCTCGGCCACGGGACACAGAAGGTTCAACGACATGCACGTACGACGTCCGCTGATGGCGGTCACCGGTCTGGCCCTGACCGCCCTGCTCGCCGGTTGTGCCGGCGACGACCTGGCCGCGGAGAACGACGAGCCCACCTCGGGCTCGGGTGGCGGAGGTGGCGAGGGCACGTCCGTCGTCATCGGCAGCCAGAGCTTCGACGAGGCCGCGCTCGTCACCGCGATGTACCAGCAGATCCTCGAGGCCGAGGGCTACGAGGTCGAGACCCGCCTGGTCGACACCCGCCCGGTCTACCTCAACGAGATGCCCGACTCGGTGCAGATCGCCCCCGAGTACGTCGCCGGCATCGTCGACCAGCTCAACACCGACGCCAACGGCCCCGACGCGGAGCCGCTGTCGACCAGCGACGCCCAGGAGACGATCGACGCCGGCGCGTCGCTGCTCGAGGAGAAGGGCATCACCCTGCTCGAGCCGTCGGAGGCGTTCTCGGCCAACGGCTACTTCACCAGCCAGGAGTTCTCCGACGCCGAGGGCGTCACGAAGCTCTCCGACCTCGAGGGCCAGGCCGTGACGCTGGCCGCCGCCCCCGACTGCAAGGGCCGCACCGACTGCGAGAAGGGCCTGGTCGACACCTACGGCATCGACATCACCTTGGAGCCGCTGGGCTACGCCTCCACCGAGACGTTCCAGGCGGTGCTCGACGGCGAGGCCCAGCTCGGCCAGACCAGCACGCTCGACGGCACGCTCGAGGACCAGGGCCTGCTCCTGCTCGAGGACGACAAGGGCATCCAGCCCGCGCAGAACCTCGTGCCCGCCGTGTCGACCGACTTCCTCGCCAACCACCCCGACGTCGAGGGTCCGCTCAACGACCTGATGGCGGCGCTCGACAACGAGACCCTCGGCGAGCTGCTCGTCAGCGTCCAGATCGACCGCGAGCAGCCGGCCGACGTGGCGCAGGAGTTCCTGGAGTCCGAAGGCCTTCTGTGAGACGAGCAGCCGCGCGTCCTTGATCTCGACGCGCCCGGTCGCGACTTCCTGCGTCAGTCCGCGGGGCTTGCTCAATCTGGCCGAGCCCACGCCACGACCTCGTCTCTCGGTCGCGTCTGCTCGTCACATCTCGTGGTCCCGGAGCGCCAAGGCCTCCGGGGCCACGGTCGTCTCGTCGAGCACCGAGGGGGGCACCGACAGCCGCCACGCGCCCGTGGCGATGTCCTGCGCCCGCGGGGCGGGTCCGTCGAGCGTGGCGGCCCACTCCATCAGGGCGGTGACGTCGGCGCGGCGGTCCTGCTCGACGAGCCAGCCCGCGAGCCGGTGGACGGGCGGCAGGCCGCTGTGCACCAGCGAGCGGCGGCCCCAGAGCTCCAGCACGCCTGAGCGGAGCAGGCGCCACCACTCGGGCGTGCACCCGGGCACGAGCAGGAAGTAGCGCCAGAGGTCGCCGGCCAGCACCCGGTCGACGAAGACCTGCTCGACCTCGGCCGAGCCGTGGGCCCGCACCGCGGCCAGCGACGTCCGCTTGGTCTCCCACCGGTCGGCGAGGTCCTGCAGCGACGAGGCGCGGGTCTGCGTGATCGAGCCCTCCCGGATCCGCCAGTGGTAGACCACCTCGTCGAGCACGTCGAAGCTGCCCTCGAGGAAGGCCCGCGTCGTCGTGGGCTGGTCCTCGTAGCGCACCCCCTCCGGCCACGACAGGCCACGGGCGTCCCACCAGGACCGGCGGAACACCTTGTTCCAGGCGAACACGTCGCCCAGGAGCTCGGGCCGGTCCTCGACGCGCGCTCCCCGCAGCGGCCGGTGGAGGCGTCGCATCCACGGTGGCTCGACGAGCCGGTCGCCCTCCCAGCGCACGATCGAGCCGGTCGCGAAGTCCGAGCCCGAGCGGGTGAGCGCGCCCACCAGGTCGGCGTACGCCGTGGGCGGCAGCACGTCGTCGGAGTCGAGGAAGGTGAGGAAGTCGCCCCGCACGTGCTGGGTGCCCAGGTTGCGGGCGGCGCCGAGGCCGCCGTTGACCGAGTGGACCACGCTGATCCGGTCGTCCCGGCGCGCCCAGGCGTCGGCGAGCTCGCCGGTGCGGTCGGTGGCACCGTCGTCGACGATCACCGCCTGCCAGCGCCGGTGCGTCTGGGCGAGCAGCGAGCGGACGCAGTCGTCGAGGTAGTCCTCCACGCCCCACGCCGGGATCACCACCCCGAGCATCGGAGTGCGGGAGAACAGCCTCATACGGCCGGACCCTAGGACATCGCTCCGCGCCGGTAGGCTGCCCGCCGTGACCGAGCAGCCCAGAGCGATCGACGAGATGAACCCCGACGGAGTGCCGCGGAAGGTCCTCTTCGTCGCCGGCGCCGGCCGCAGCGGCACCAGCACCCTGGCCGGGATCGTGTCGCGGCTCGGGATGCACGTCCCGCTGCCCGAGGTCCCGCCGGACGACTCCAACCCGCGCGGGTTCAGCGAGCCGCAGTGGGTCGTCGACGTCCACGACGAGTGGCTCCACGAGTCCCTCGTGCAGGTCAGCGACAGCCGTCCGGAGGCGTGGTTCGACACCGGCCGCATCTGCAGCCGCGAGCCCGCCCGGATCCGGGTCAGCGAGTGGCTCGAGCCGCACTTCGCCGAGCACCCCGAGCTCGTGGTCAAGGACCCGCGGCTGAGCTGGTTCCTGGGCCTGTGGCGCGTCGCCGCCATCCGCACCGGAGCGACGCCGGTCTTCGCCACCATGCTGCGCCCGCCCGCCGAGGTCGTCGGCTCCAAGCAGAAGTACTACGCCAACAAGCTGGGCTCGGCCCACCTCGCGGCGAGCTGGGTCAACATGCTCCTCCACACCGAGCGCGCCACCCGCAGCGTCGACGGCGTGGGCGAGCCCGACGCCGGCCGGGGCCGCGTGTTCGTGCGTTACGAGGACCTGCTGACCGACTGGGTGAAGACGACCACGGCCATGGGCCACGCCCTCGACCTGCAGACGATCATCCACACGCGCAGCGACCAGATCCGCGAGGTCCACCGCTTCATCGACCCCAACCTCCGCCGCGTGAGCGCCACGCTCGACGACCTCGCGCTGCCCAAGCGGCTGCACGACCTCACCGGCCAGACGTGGGAGGAGCTCAACAGGCTCGCCGACGAGGGCGGCGACACCACCGACGCGCACGAGACCTTCGACCAGCTGCGCGCGGAGTACGTCGACCTCTACGAGGAGGCGGCGGCCATCAGCCGCTCGACCGCCGAGCACGCCCGCCACCAGGCCCGGCGGCGGGCGCTCCACGAGGCCGCCGATGCGGGCGGCTCGAGGTCGCTCGCCGACCGCGTGCCCCACGACGTACGCGCCGCGATCCCGCCGTCGGTGCGGCGCGGGGTGCGCAAGGCGCTCGGCCGCAGCCGCGACGGGTCCGGGGACGGACAGCCGTGACCATCCCGATCGGCTCGGGCCACGGCCTGACCAACATCGAGGGCCACACCGAGTTCGACATCGTCTGGCCGTGGAACCAGCCCGGCGGGCTCCGCCGCGGCGCCACCGCCGTGCTCAGGGTCAAGAACGAGGCACCCGGCCTGCGCTTCGTGCTGCCGCCG
The DNA here is from genome assembly GCF_024199985.1 of Nocardioides pinisoli. Lineage (GTDB taxonomy): Bacteria > Actinomycetota > Actinomycetes > Propionibacteriales > Nocardioidaceae > Nocardioides > Nocardioides pinisoli. The sequence goes on along the minus strand of NZ_JANARS010000003.1, from coordinate 246,326 downwards.
CTGCTGCGCGCGTGCGACCACGTGCTGCTGGTCGACAACGGCTCCGACGACGGCACCGGCGAGGAGGCGCTCCGGGTGGCCGCCGAGCACGGCCTGTCGGACCGGTTCACGCTGAAGGAGTACCCGTTCCAGGTGGCGCGCGCCGGCGCCGAGCACCTGGCGGTCAACGAGCGCTCGGTCCACTCGCTCGCCTACTTCTACAACTGGTGCTTCTCCCACGTCCGCACCCGCTACTCGTGGAAGTGGGACGGCGACATGGTCCTCACCACCGAGGGCGAGGTGTCGATGGCCGACCTGTCCTGGCAGGTCGGGATGGCCGAGGCCGTCATCCGCTTCCCGCGCCACGGCCTCTACGTCGAGTCGGACCGCAAGGCCTACCTCGACCTCGGCCTGCGCAACATCGAGGAGTGGGGCTTCCCGATGAGCCCCGACTACGTCTACACCAAGGCGCCGGAGTGGGAGATCCGCACGACGCCCGAGCGCATCGAGATGTTCGCGCTGCCGCAGGGGCTGTGCGTCGAGCTCAAGTGGCTCGACGGCGACGAGTTCGCCCACTGGACCAACCCCGAGTCGTTCGCCACCTCCATCCGCAACCGGCGCAAGCGCCGCGAGTGGCTGGTGTGGAACGCGCTCCACGACGGGCAGGTCCCCGAGGGAGTCGTGGAGATCGAGTCACCCGAGGGCGTGCACGTGGTCGACCACGTCACCCACGCCTGGCTCCCGCGCGCGCCGCGCCCCTTCGTCGTCGACGACCCCGACCACGCCAGGCTCCACCTGCGCGCCTGAGTGAGGCGGTTCACACCGTCAACCGGGATAGCGGTTTGGCCTCTCGAGGTTGCACCGGTCTAAGGTCGCCGCACGGCTTTGTCGTGCTTGTCTACCAAGTTAGTTCGGTTAGGCATGGGCGGCGGCCAGTGGGGGTGACGCCACCGTGCGTGCTCGTCCCCGCGCTCACCGACGTACGACGAAAGGCTCCGCCGTGTCCGAGACCCACCCGCAGATCGCACCCCCCGCCAAGCGACGCACGCCGCTCCTGATCGGCGTCGCCGTACTCGCGGTCATCGTCGTGGTGGTCGGCCTCCTCTGGTCGCGAGGTGACGACGCCGGCGCCGCCGGCGGTGAGGAGCGCGAGAAGGTCGTGCTCGGCACCGTGGGCGCCAGCGACCCCTACTGGCAGGTGCTCGTCGACGCCGCCGCCGAGGAGGGCATCGACCTCGAGGTCGAGGACTTCGCCGACTACACCCAGCCCAACCCCGCGCTGAGCGAGGGCGAGCTCGACATCAACCAGTTCCAGCACCTCGTCTACCTCGCCGAGTACAACGTCGCCAACGACGACGACATCGTGCCGCTGGGCTCCACCGCGATCTACCCGCTCGGCCTCTACTCCTCCCAGGTCGACTCCGTCGAGGAGATCCAGGACGGCGACACCGTGGTCGTCCCCGACGACGACAGCAACCAGGCCCGCGCCCTGCTGATCCTGCAGTCGGCCGGTCTCATCACGCTGGAGGACGGCGGCTCGATCTTCTCCACGCTCGCCGACATCGACGAGGCCGCCTCGAAGGTGGAGGTCAAGGCGATCAAGGCCGACCTCACGCCCACCTCGCTGCCCGACGTGGCCGCGGCGGTCATCAACAACGACTTCGTCGAGAAGGCCGGCCTGTCCTTCGAGGACGCCCTGGCCACCGACGACGTCGAGGACCCCAACGCGCTGCCCTACGTCAACGTCTTCGCGGTCCGCGCTGAGGACCGCGACGACCCGACGCTGCTCAAGCTCGTCGAGGTCTACCAGGAGACCCAGGCCGTGCTCGACGGCGTGCAGGACGTCTCCGGCGGCACCGCCGAGCTGGTGAAGATCCCGCAGGAGGACCTGCAGGCGTCGCTCGACGACGTCGAGGCCGACACCGCGGCCCAGCAGTGACCCGACGCTGACAGGGGAGGAGCCCACGATGCCGCTCGTCGAGCTGACCGACGTGCACAAGACGTTCCCGGCCGCACGCGGACGGACGCCCGTCGAGGCGATCCGCGGGGTCGACCTGACGGTCGAGGCGGGAGAGATCGTCGGCATCGTGGGCTACTCCGGTGCCGGGAAGTCCACCCTGGTGCGGCTGATCAACGCGCTGGAGACCACCACCTCCGGCAGCGTGCAGGTCGACGGCCGGGAGATCACCGGCCTCAAGGAGCGCGAGCTGCGCGAGGTGCGGCTGGGGATCGGGATGATCTTCCAGCAGTTCAACCTGTTCCGCTCGCGCACCGTGTGGGGCAACGTCGCCTACCCGCTCGAGGTGGCCGGCGTCCCCGCGCAGGAGCAGAACGCCCGGATCTCCGACCTGCTCCACTTCGTCGGCCTCGCCGACAAGGCCCACAGCCACGTCGAGGAGCTCTCCGGCGGCCAGAAGCAGCGCGTCGGCATCGCCCGCGCGCTCGCGACCAACCCCCGGCTGCTGCTCGCCGACGAGGCGACCAGCGCCCTCGACCCGGAGACCACCCAGGAGGTGCTCGCCCTGCTGCGCCGGGTCAACCGCGAGCTCGGCATCACCATCGTGGTGATCACCCACGAGATGGACGTCGTCCGCAGCCTGGCCCACCGCGTCGTGGTCATGGAGGCCGGTCGCATCGTCGAGGAGGGCCCGGTCGTGCAGGTGCTCTCCGACCCGCAGCAGCCCGTCACCCGCCGCTTCGTCTCGACGATCGTCGACGACGAGCCCGACGCCGAGGCGCTGGCCGCCCTCCACGCCCGCCACGCCGGACGCTTCGTCAAGCTCGCCTTCCGCGGCGACGAGGTGCGTCAGAGTGACGTCTTCGCGGTGCTCCTCGAGCACGGCGTCCGCTTCGAGCTCGTCTTCGGCGGGATCGAGGAGGTCCAGGGCGAGACCTTCGGCAACCTCACCCTCGCCCTCGACGGCGATCCCGCGGCGGTGGACGCCGCGGTCGACGCCGTACGAGCACTCGTCCCCACGAAGGAGCTGGCCCGATGACCGACTCCAACATGGACCAGCTCTGGCCGCTCTTCTGGGAGGCGGCGTGGGAGACCCTCTACATCGTCGCCATCACCCTGACCCTCGGTGGCCTGCTGGGCCTGCTGCTGGGACTCGGGCTCTACGTCACCCGCAGCGGCGGGCTCTACGCCAGCCGGCCGGTCAGCGTCGTGCTCAACGTGCTGGTGAACTTCTTCCGGCCGATTCCGTTCGTCATCTTCATCGCCGCCGTCCAGCCGTTCGCCCGGGTGGTCGTGGGCACCGGCATCGGCAACCCCGCCATCATCTTCGCCCTCACGCTCGCCGCCGCCTTCGGCATCAGCCGCATCGTCGAGCAGAACCTCGTCACGGTCGATCCGGGCGTGATCGAGGCCGCGCGCTCCGTCGGGGCCAGCCGGGCCCGGATCGTGCGGACCGTGGTGCTGCCCGAGGCGCTCGGGCCGCTGGTGCTGGGCTACACCTTCGCCTTCGTCGCGCTGGTCGACATGACCGCGGTGGCCGGCGTCGTCGGCGGCGGCGGGCTGGGCAACTTCGCCCTGCAGTACGGCTTCCGGCAGTTCGACACGGTCGTCACCTGGACCGCGGTCATCGCGATCGTGGTGCTGGTGCAGGTCGTCCAGCTGGCGGGCAACACCACCGCGCGCCGCATCCTCCGCCGCTGACCCGGAGGACCGGGCCTCAGAGCAGCAGCAGCGGCAGCGCCATGACCACGGTCAGCAGCGGGAGCAGCCACGGCGTCAGCCGCTCGAGGCCGCGCATCATCGCGTCATCGGCCACCGTGCCCGCGCCGCCGGCCTCCTCGGGGCCAACGACGGGGTCGTTCAGGCCCGTGACGCGCAGCGCCATCGCGGTGCTGGCCGCCAGGAGGACGACGCCCGCCGCCAGCGAGCCGGACGCGGACAACGTGAACAGCGGCTGGCGACCGAGCAGCAGGATCGCCACGAACACCCCGATCGGGGCCAGTGCGCCGAGCGCGGCGACCCACCAGTGCCGCACGACCGCACGCAGCAGGCGATCGGCACAGCTGACGACGAGGGCGACTCCCACGACCGTGAGCACCACCACCGCGACGACACCGGTGGTGACCTCGACCCGAGTGCCGACGCGCAGGGCGCCGAGCGCGGCGAGCGTGAGCAGCATGCCGGAGAGCCCGACACCCGAAGGGAGCAGCTCTGCGCGCCAGTCGCGGATCGCGGCCCGCTCGGGCGCCAGCTCGACGGCGTACGCCACGGGCTCGCCGAACGCCTCCCGCGCCGACTCGCCGCTCTCGTCGCAGTGGGCCTCGACCTCCGCGAGCGCGGCGCCGATGGCTCGACCGCCGACCCCGCGCAGGCGCAGCTCGAGCAGGAACGCCTCCGCCCAGTCCGGCTCGACGTGCGGAGTGTGCGTGTCGATCTTCATGACGGGTCCTTTCCGGGACTGGGCGCAAGCGCAGCAGGGCTGCTCGTGGTCGTGCTGACGAAGGTGCTGGTGACCTCGGCGAAGGCCCTCCACTGGCTGGTCTGGCGGTCGTGCTCGACGCGCCCCGCGTCGGTCAGGGCGTAGAACTTGCGACCCGGGCCCCCGTCGCCGGCGCGCCACTCGACGGTGACCAGGCCTGCCTCCTCCAGGCGCGCGAGGAGCGGGTAGAGCGTGCCGCCCTTGATCGCTCCGAGGCCGACGTCGGCCAGGGCGCTGGCGATGGCGTAGCCGTAGGTCGGGCCGTCGGCGACGACGTGCAGTACGCACACGCCGAGGGCGCCGCGCAGCCACTCGGCCGGCCACGGCTGGGTGGCGGAGGACAGCGGCATGGCTAGATGGTGACGCGAACTAGTCAGGCTGTCAACCTATTGCCGCGGGCGAGAGGCCGACACACGTGCCGGGGCGTGGCGTGCGTCACGCTCGCGGGGCGTTCCCACCACGGAATCCGCAGGCGTAGGGTCGTTGTTGATCGCAGTAGATCGGTACCCGCCACGGGACTGAAACGAAGAGGTCACCACATGACGCACGACCCTGTCCGCCGCCCGGCGTCCCACCCGACGTTCGGCGTCGGTGTGATCGGCGCCGGTCGCGTCGGCGCCGTCCTGGCCGCAGCCCTCCGCGCCGCGGGCCACGACGTGGTCGCCGCCGCGGGCGAGTCCGACGCCTCACGGGGTCGCATCGACGCCCTGCTGCCCGGTGTCACGGTCGCGAAGCCGACCGACGTCGCCCGGACCAGCGACCTGCTGCTGCTCACCGTGCCCGACGACATGCTCTCCAACGTCGTCACGGTGCTCAGCGCGAGCGGAGCGATCCACGCGGGTCAGGTCGTGGTGCACACGAGCGGACGTCACGGGCTGGCCGTGCTCGAGCCCGCCCGCGCGGTCCTTTCCCGCATCCTGGCCCTGCACCCGGCGATGACGTTCACCGGGACCGAGGTCGACCTGCCGCGCCTCACCGGCTGCGTCTTCGGGGTGACCTCGGACGCGGAGGACCGGGCGCTCGCGGAGTCGCTCGTCGCCGACCTCGGCGGCACCCCCATGTGGGTGCGCGAGGACCTCCGGACGCTCTACCACGCGGGTCTCGCCCACGGCGCCAACCACCTCGTCACGCTGGTCTCCGAGGCGATGGAGATCCTGTCCGCCGCCGGTGCGGCCGACCCCGCCGCCACCCTGCGCCCGCTGCTGACCGCCGCGCTCGACAACGCGCTCGAGGACGGCGACGCCGCCCTGACCGGACCGATCGTGCGCGGCGACGTGGAGACCGTCCGCGCCCACGTCACCGACCTGCGCGCGACCGCCCCGCAGACGCTGCCGTCGTACGTCGCCATGGCGCGGGCCACCCTGGACCGGGCCGTCACCGACGGCCGGCTGCTGCCCATCCGTGCCGCCGCGATGCTGCGCGTCCTCGACGCGGCGGAGGCCCCGACCCCCCGCGACCGGCAGGCTCGATGACCAGGACCCCCGCCCTCGCGTCGACCCGCGAGGAGCTGGCCGGCCTGCTCGCCGACGCCCGCCGCGCCGGCGAACGGATCGCGTTCGTGCCCACCATGGGCGCCCTCCACGACGGTCACGCCAGCCTGATCCGCACCGCCCGCGCCGCCACCGGCGGACCCGTCGTGGTCAGCATCTTCGTCAACCCGATGCAGTTCGCCCCCACCGAGGACCTCGACCGCTACCCCCGCACCCTCGACGCCGACCTCGAGGTCTGTGCGGCCGAGGGGGTCGACGTCGTCTTCGCGCCCGGCGTCGAGGAGATGTACCCCGGCGGCTTCAGCCACGACTCCGTCCACGACGGGGTCACCGTCTCTCCCGGCGCGCTCGCCACGATCCTCGACGGCGCCTCGCGCCCGGGCCACTTCGACGGCGTGCTGACCGTCGTCGCCAAGCTGTTCGGCCTGGTGCGCCCCGACGTGGCGGTCTTCGGGCAGAAGGACTACCAGCAGCTCGCCCTCATCCGCCGCATGGTCAGCGACCTCTGCATGGGGATCGAGGTCGTCGGCGCCGAGACGGTGCGCGAGCCCGACGGCCTGGCCCTCTCCAGCCGCAACCGCTACCTCGACGCCGACGAGCGGCGGGCGGCGACGGCCCTGAGCCGGGCGCTGCGGGCGGCGCAGGAACGGGCGGCGTACGGCGTTCCTGCCGCCCGCTGGGCCGCGATGTCGGTCCTCAAGGCCGAGGCGGGCCTCGAGCTCGACTACCTCGCGCTCACCTCGGTCGACCTCGGCGAGCCGCCCGAGGCCGGCGAGGGCCGGATCCTGGTCGCCGCCCGGGTCGGCACCACGCGCCTGATCGACAACATGCAGATCACCTTCGAACGATCGGCACCACCGGCGGGGACCGCGCTCGCGGCCTCGACCACCTCTGGAAGGAACAGCTGATGCTGCGCACCATGATGAAGTCCAAGATCCACCGCGCCACGGTGACCCAGGCCGACCTGCACTACGTCGGGTCGGTCACCGTCGACGAGGACCTGCTCGACGCCGCCGACCTGCTGGCCGGCGAGCTCGTGCACATCGTCGACGTCACCAACGGAGCCCGCCTGGAGACCTACACGATCGCCGGCGAGCGCGGCTCGGGCGTGATCGGCATCAACGGGGCCGCGGCCCGGCTGGTGCACCCCGGCGACACGGTCATCCTCATCGGCTACGGCCAGATGGACACCGCCGAGGCCAGGGAGCTCAAGCCCCACGTCGTCTTCGTCGACGCCGACAACAAGGTCATGGGCACCGGCTCCGACCCCGCCGACACCTTCGGCGACGAGACGCTGTCCCGCGGCGACCTCGTCGCTCGATAGCCTGCGCGGATGAGCCTCCACCAGCCGGTCCCGGGCCGTCTCCGTGCCCCGGCCCCCGGCTGGACCACCCGCGCCGACGTGGTGGTGGTCGGCTCCGGCATCGCCGGGCTCACCGCCGCGCTCCGCATCCACGCCGCCGATCCCTCGCTGCGCCTGCTCGTGGTCACCAAGGACGTCCTCGCGGCCGGGTCGACCCAGTGGGCCCAGGGCGGGATCGCCGCCGCGCTCGGACCGGGGGACACCCCCGAGCAGCACGAGCGCGACACCCTCGTCGCCGGAGCCGGTGCCTGCGACGTCGAGGCCGTCCGGGTCCTGGTGACCGAGGGCCCCGCCGCGGTCCACGAGCTGATCGCCCTCGGCACGCAGTTCGACCACCACCCCGACGGTGAGCTGTCGCTGACCCGCGAGGGCGGCCACCACCGCGACCGGATCGCCCACGCCGGCGGCGACGCCACCGGCGCGGAGATCCAGCGCGCGCTCATCGCCGCGGTCGAGCGGGCGCCGGAGATCGAGGTCATCCAGCACGCACTGGCCGTCGACCTGCTCCGCGCGGCCGACGGGGGCGTCGCGGGGCTCACGCTGCACGTGCTCGGCGAGGGCCAGCACGACGGCGTGGGTGCGGTCCACTGCCGGGCGGTCGTGCTCGCCTCCGGGGGCCTGGGCCAGGTCTTCAGCCAGTCCACCAACCCGAGCGTGTCCACCGGGGACGGGATGGCCCTCGCGATGCGCGCCGGCGCCCGGCTGCGCGACCTCGAGTTCGTCCAGTTCCACCCGACCGTGATGTGGCTCGGCCCCGACTCCCAGGGCCAGCAGCCGCTGATCTCCGAGGCGGTGCGCGGCGAGGGGGCGTTCCTCGTCGACGACGAGGGCCACCGCTTCATGCAGGGCGAGCACCCGCTCGCCGACCTCGCCCCGCGCGACGTCGTCGCCAAGGCGATCACCCGCCGGATGATCGAGACCGGTCGGCCGCACATGTGGCTCGACGCCCGCCACCTGGGCGCCGACTTCTGGCGCCGGAGGTTCCCCACCATCCTGGGCGTGTGCCGCGAGCACGGCGTCGACCCGGTGACCGAGCTGGTCCCGGTCGCCCCGGCCCAGCACTACGCGTCCGGCGGCGTGGCCACCGACCTGTGGGGGCGTACGACGGTCCCGGGCCTCTACGCCACCGGTGAGGTCGCCTGCTCCGGCGTGCACGGCGCCAACCGGCTGGCGTCCAACTCGCTGCTCGAGGGACTGGTGTTCTCCCGCCGCATCGCCGACGTGCTGCCCGGCGAGCTGCGCGACTGGGCCGCACCGGTCCCCGACGAGCGCCCCGAGGGCCTCGTCTCCGGCGACCGCCGCCGGTCGATGCAGGAGACGATGACCACCCGGGTCGGCGTCCTGCGCCACGCGACGGGCCTCGGCGAGGCGCTCGCGACGCTGGGCTCGCTGGAGCACGGCGAGGCGGACGCCGGGACGCCCGCCTGGGAGACCACCAACCTGCTCACCGTCAGCACCGCGCTGGCCGAGGCCGCGGCGCTGCGCACCGAGACCCGCGGCTCCCACTGGCGCGAGGACCACCCCGACCGCGACGACACGAAGGCCGGCCACGTCGACTCGTGGCTGGACGACGACGGCCGCGTCGCGGTGGAGTGGACCTACGCGCCGTCCACCGACCCGTCCACCGCGGAGGTCCCCGCATGACGAGCATCGACGACGTTCCGAGCGACGTGCGGGCCGACCTCGCCGCGAGCGGGCTGGACGAGGACCACGTCTGGGACGTGGTGCGCCGCGCCCTCGCCGAGGACCTGCCGGACGCGCGGATGGACGACCCGACGAGCGCCTCGACCATCTCGTCCGAGGCGCGCGGCGAGGCGGTCCTCGCCGCCCGCGAGCCGGGTGTCGTGGCCGGGCTCGGCGTCGCCGCGACCGCCTTCTTCGCCGTCGGCGCCGACGCGACCGTCACCGACCGGGTCGCCGACGGCACCCGCGTCGCGAAGGGCGACGTCGTGATGCGCGTGGAGGGCCTGACCCAGCGGATGCTCGTCGCCGAGCGCACCGCCCTCAACCTCGCCTGCCACCTCTCCGGCATCGCGACGGCCACGGCCCGCTGGGTCGAGGCGCTCGAAGGCTCCCCGACGCGGGTGCTCGACACCCGCAAGACGCTGCCCGGCCTCCGCGCGCTCCAGAAGTACGCCGTGCGCTGCGGCGGCGGCGTCAACCACCGCTCCAGCCTCCAGGACATGGCGATGGTCAAGGACAACCACGTCATCGCCGCCGGGGGAGTGCTGCCCGCCCTCGAGGCCATCCGCGGTCGCCACCCCGGCCTGCCGGTCGAGGTCGAGGTGACGACGCTCGACCAGCTCGACGAGCTGCTCGCGCTGCCCGAGCCCCCGGAGCGGATCCTGCTCGACAACATGACCGACGAGCTGATGGCGGACGCCGTACGACGTACGGCCGGGCGCGTGCCGCTGGAGGCGAGCGGCGGCATCACCCTCGAGCGCGCCGCGCGGATCGGGGCGACCGGCGTCGACTTCGTCTCGGTCGGGGCGCTCACCCACTCGGTGGTCGTCTTCGACATCGGCCTCGACCTCGTGGACCGGTCCGCATGAGCCTGCTCGCGGTCGACATCGGCAACAGCCACACCTTCGTCGGCCTGCTCGACGGCGAGGAGGTGACCGCCCACTGGCGGGTCAACAGCGACGAGCGCCGCACCGCCGACGAGTGGTCGGTCCTGCTCCGCGGGCTGCTGGCCGAGCGGTTCGACGACGTCGACGGAGTCGCCCTGTGCGCGACGGTCCCGGCGGTCCTGCACGAGTGGCGCGAGATGCTCGAGCGCCACCTCGGCGGGGTGAGCGCCATCGTCGTCGAGCCCGGCGTGCGCACCGGCATCCCGGTCCTGATGGACAACCCCCGCGAGGTGGGCACCGACCGCATCGTCAACTCGCTGGCCGCGGCGGAGCTCTACGGCGGCCCCGCGATCGTCGTCGACTTCGGCACCGCGACGACGTTCGACGTCGTCAACGGCAAGGGCCAGTACGTCGGCGGGGCGATCTCGCCCGGCATCGAGATCTCGCTGGAGGCGCTCGGGCGTCGCGGCGCGCAGCTGCGCAAGGTCGAGCTCGCCCGCCCGCGGTCGGTGATCGCCAAGAACACGGTCGAGGCGCTGCAGAGCGGCATGGTGTTCGGCGTCGCGGCGCAGGTCGAGGGCCTGGTGGCACGCATGATCGCCGAGCTCGGAGTTTCCCCGGACGACGTCACCGTGATCTCCACCGGGCATTTGGCCGCGCTCGTCGTCGATGATTGTGAATGCTTCACCGAGCATTCCCCGTGGCTGACCCTTCAAGGACTCCGGCTGGTATTCGAGCGCAATTCCTGAAGCAATTGTCTCCGGATCCGTCAGGGAATTCCTGACTCTTTTGTGCGCATCGGCGGTTGCTGCCACACTGCATTCACGCGTTTAGCCGAGAGCGCACGAAAGCAAAGGAATTCACGATGGCACAAAAGGTCAACATTGTTCTCGTCGACGACCTCGACGGCACCGAGGCCACCGAGACCGTCTCCTTCGGACTCGACGGCACCACCTACGAGATCGACCTCAACGACGCCAACGCTGCCTCCCTCCGCGAGGCCCTGAGCGGCTACGTCGGCCACGCCCGCAAGGTCACCGGCGGCGGCCGTCGCGCGCGCCGCTCCTCCGGCGGCTCGTCGTCCTCCTCGTCGTCCAACACCAAGGACGTGCGCGAGTGGGCCAAGGCGCAGGGCATGGAGGTCTCCGAGCGCGGCCGCATCTCCGCAGACGTGCAGCAGGCCTACGACGCGGCCCACTGATCGGGTCCCACCCCGTTCGCTGTGAGCGGACGCTCTGGTGAGCGGGGTGGGAACACGTAGGCTGATGTCGGGCGTTGAGCCCAGTGTCCGCATCCCGGCGCCCGCGCCGGACCCGTGGACCACGCAGACGTAGAGGAGCGCACATGTTCGAGCGGTTCACCGACCGAGCCCGGCGAGTTGTCGTGCTGGCCCAGGAAGAGGCCCGCATGCTCTCCCACAACTACATCGGGACCGAGCACATCCTGCTCGGCCTCATCCACGAGGGCGAGGGCGTCGCCGCCAAGGCCCTCGAGTCCCTCGACATCTCCCTGGAGGCCGTGCGCGCCCAGGTCGAGGAGATCATCGGCCAGGGCCAGCAGGCCCCGTCCGGCCACATCCCGTTCACGCCGCGCGCCAAGAAGGTGCTCGAGCTCTCGCTGCGCGAGGCGCTCCAGCTCGGCCACTCCTACATCGGCACCGAGCACATCCTGCTCGGCCTGATCCGGGAGGGCGAGGGCGTCGCGGCCCAGGTCCTGCAAAAGCTCGGCGCCGACCTCAACCGGGTCCGCCAGCAGGTCATCCAGCTGCTCAGCGGCTTTCAGGGCAAGGAGTCGGCCTCCGCGGGTGCCCAGACCTCCGGCTCCGGCGGGGAGGCCCCGTCGAGCTCGCTGGTCCTCGACCAGTTCGGCCAGAACCTCACCCAGGCCGCGCGCGAGGGCAAGCTCGACCCCGTCATCGGGCGCGAGCAGGAGATCGAGCGCGTGATGCAGATCCTGTCGCGCCGCACGAAGAACAACCCGGTCCTCATCGGTGAGCCCGGCGTCGGCAAGACCACCATCGTGGCCGGCCTGGCGCAGGACATCGTCAAGGGCAACGTGCCCGAGACGCTGAAGGACAAGCAGATCTACACGCTCGACCTCGGCGCGCTGGTCGCCGGCTCGCGCTACCGCGGTGACTTCGAGGAGCGCCTCAAGAAGGTGCTCAAGGAGATCCGCACCCGCGGCGACATCGTGCTCTTCATCGACGAGATCCACACCCTCGTCGGTGCGGGCGCGGCCGAGGGCGCGATCGACGCCGCCAGCATCCTCAAGCCGATGCTGGCCCGCGGCGAGCTGCAGACCATCGGCGCCACCACGCTTGATGAATACCGCAAGTACCTCGAGAAGGACGCCGCGCTCGAGCGCCGCTTCCAGCCGATCCAGGTGCAGGAGCCCTCGATCGCGCACACCATCGAGATGCTCAAGGGTCTGCGCGACCGCTACGAGGCGCACCACCGCGTCACGATCACCGACGAGGCCCTGGTCTCCGCGGCGACGCTGGCCGACCGCTACATCTCCGACCGGTTCCTGCCGGACAAGGCGATCGACCTCATCGACGAGGCGGGTTCGCGACTGCGCATCCGCCGGATGACCGCGCCGCCGGACCTGCGCGAGTACGACGAGAAGATCGCCGACGTGCGCCAGCGCAAGGAGGCCGCCATCGACGGGCAGGACTTCGAGGCCGCGGCCCGCCTGCGCGACGAGGAGAAGCAGCTCTCCGCCCGCCGTGCCGAGCGCGAGAAGCAGTGGCGTGCCGGTGACCTCGACGAGATCGCCGAGGTCGACGAGGAGCTGATCGCGGAGGTCCTGGCCGTGGCCACGGGCATCCCGATCGTCAAGCTCTCGGAGGAGGAGTCCACCCGTCTGCTCAAGATGGAGGACGAGCTCCACAAGCGCGTCATCGGGCAGGAGGAGGCCGTCAAGGCGCTCTCCCGCGCGATCCGTCGTACGCGCGCCGGGCTCAAGGACCCCAAGCGCCCCGGTGGCTCGTTCATCTTCGCCGGCCCGTCCGGCGTCGGCAAGACGTGGCTGTCCAAGACGCTCGCGGAGTTCCTCTTCGGTGACGAGGACGCGCTCATCCAGCTCGACATGAGCGAGTTCTCCGAGAAGCACACCGTGTCGCGACTGTTCGGCTCGCCTCCCGGCTACGTCGGTTATGAAGAGGGCGGCCAGCTCACCGAGAAGGTGCGCCGCAAGCCGTTCTCCGTCGTTCTCTTCGACGAGGTCGAAAAGGCCCATCCCGACATCTTCAACAGCCTGTTGCAGATCCTCGAGGAAGGTCGCCTGACGGATTCGCAGGGTCGCGTCGTCGACTTCAAGAACACCGTCATCATCATGACGACCAACCTCGGTACGCGTGACATCTCCAAGAGCGTCAACCTCGGTTTCGGGCAGACCGGCGACGCCGCCGGCTCCTACGACCGGATGAAGAGCAAGGTGTCGGAGGAGCTCAAGCAGCACTTCCGCCCCGAGTTCCTCAACCGTGTCGACGAGATCGTGGTCTTCCCGCCGCTCTCGCGCGAGCAGATCATCGCGATGGTCGACAACATGATCGACGCGGTGGAGCTGCGGCTCAAGGACCGCGACATGTCCCTCGAGCTCACGCAGCCCGCCAAGGACCTGCTGGCCGAGCGCGGCTTCGACCCGGTCCTCGGTGCCCGTCCGCTGCGTCGCACGGTGCAGCGCGAGATCGAGGACGTGCTCGCCGAGAAGATGCTCTTCGGCGAGGTCGGTCCCGGCCAGATCGTCCTGGTCGACGTGGAGGGCGAGGGCGTGGAGGCGAAGTTCACCTTCCGCGGCCAGAAGAACTCCACGGTCCCCGACATGCCGCCGCTGGAGACGGTCGTCGAGGGTCCGGGCGGCGACGGTCCCGACGACTCGGCCGGCCCGACCGACGTGCCCAAGGCGACCGACTCCTGATCGACGGAGCCTGATCGTCACCTGATCACCCCGGGAGCGCCCAGCGCCCCGGGGTGATCTGCGTCAGGAGGCCGTCGGCGACCAGGCCGGCCAGGCACCGCTCGCGCTGCTCGGCGTCGGGCCACGCGGCCTCCACCTGCGCCGGCCCCACCGCGTCGGCCTCGCGGGCGAGGGCAAGGATCCGGCCGCGGCACTGCCGGTCGGTGCCCGCCCACGCCTGCCCGCGGCGGGGCGGCCCGTCGTACGCCGGGAAGCCGGCGCCGCGCCACGTGCAGTCCGTGGCGATGGGGCAGGCCTCGCAGGCGGGTTGGCGCGCGGTGCACACGAGCGCGCCGAGCTCCATCGTCGCCACCGCCCAGGTCGCGGCCGTCGCGGGGTCGTCGGGCAGCAGCGCCGTCGCGACGTCGCGCTCGGCGCGGGTGACGGCCGGCGCAGGGAGCTCTCGCCCGGAGACGGCCCGGGTCAGGACCCGACGGACGTTGGTGTCGAGCACGACGTGGCGCTGGCCGAAGGCGAAGCTGGCGATGGCCGCGGCGGTGTAGTCGCCGATGCCGGGCAGCGCGAGCAGGTCGTCGTACGACGCCGGCACCTCACCGCCGTGGCGCTCGACGATGGCCGTGGCCGCCGCGTGGAGGCGGAGCGCGCGGCGAGGGTAGCCGAGCCGGCCCCACATCCGGACGGCCTCGCCGGTGGGGTCGTCGGCCAGCGCGGCCGGGGTGGGCCACCGCTCCAGCCAGGCGGCGTGCGCCGGCAGGACACGCGCCACCGGGGTCTGCTGGAGCATGAACTCGCTGACCATCACCGACCACGGCGTGGCGGACAGCCCGCGCCACGGCAGCTCGCGCGCGTGGTCGTCGTACCAGTCGAGCACGGCGTCGTGCAGCGCGGTGCGGGCGGGCTCGTCCATCGCGGTGATCGTAGGTGAGCCGGTGCGCCTCCGCCGAGACGGGCCGGTGGCTACCTAACCTGAGCCCATGCCGACGACCGTACGACCGCGGGGGCCGTTGCCGGCCAGGGTCTACTGGACCCGTCGGCTCGTGGTGCTCGCCGTCCCGCTGCTGCTCGTCGTCGTGATCGCCCGCGTGCTCGGCGGGTCGGCCGACGGCAAGGACGGGTCGACCGCGAAGGCGACGCAGGCCGGCGCGACGACCGAGGCGACGGTGGCCGCACCCACGGCCGGTCCGACCATCGAGGTGGCGCCGACCGGCAAGAAGGGCGGCAAGGGCAAGAAGGACCGCGTCGAGGAGACCGTGCCCCCGGAGCCGGTGCTGGCCGAGCCGACCGGGCCCTGCACGGAGTCCGACATCGTCGCCACGCCGGCCCTGACGTCCGCCGCCGGTGGCGCCGACGTCCCGATCACGATCAACCTGCGCACCCTCGTCGCCGAGGCCTGCACGTGGCAGGCCTCGCCGGAGACGATGACGGTCACGATCACCTCGGGCGACGACTACATCTGGAGCAGCCGCGAGTGCCCGGCGTCGATCCCGCCGCAGGACGTGGTGGTCCGCCAGGCCGTTGACGCACCGGTCGTCGTGACCTGGTCGGCCAAGCGCTCCGACGAGGGCTGCACGAAGTGGACCGACTGGGCCGGCCTCGGGTGGTACCACGTCCAGGCTGCTGCCCTCGGGGGCGACGCCACCGACGTGCAGTTCGAGCTCGTCGCCCCGCAGCCCGGGGTCGTCACCACGACTGCCGACCCGCAGCCGCAGGGCGGCAAGGACGAGAAGAACGGCGACACCGCGCACACGCCCGGCGAGGACGGCGCCGGCAACTCCGCCGGCTGAGCCTCCCGCCCGCACCCCCTGATCGGGTCCTTCGGCCCTGTGGCCGGTCTTCGGCGCGCGCGATGCTGGAGGTGTCACAGGAGGTGGGCCGATGTTCACCCAGCAGCAGCAGCGCACGCCGCGCAGCGCCCTCCCAGGCGCCTCGGTGGCGGGCAGCGTCACCCTCGTGCTCGGTGTCGCCTTCGCGCTCGCGGTCGCCTACGCGTACGTCCTGAGCATCGCCGACGGCTTCGACCCGCCCGACTGGGCGCGCGTGGCGGGCCTGGTCTGGCTCCCGGTCGGGCTCCTCGGCGTACCGATCGGCTACTACTGGGCGCGCGGCGGTCCCCGCGAGTCGCGGGCCGAGCTCGGCCTGGTCCTCTCGCTGGCCGCGGTGCTCGCGTTCGTCGTCCTCGTGCTCGTCCTGGGATGAGCGACATGACCACCCACCGCACCCCTCTCGAGGCCGAAGCCGCCACCAACCTGCGCCGGGCCTGGTGGTCCCTGCTCGGCTTCGTCGTGACCTTCGTCCTCGCCTTCGTCGTCGGGGAGGGCGTGGCCTCGGCGCTGGGCCACCCGTCCGGCGGCGACCAGCCCGCCGAGCTGTGGGTGATGGTGGCTGCGGGGGTGCCCGCGCTGCTGGTCTTCGCCCTGCCCGCCGTCCCCGCCGTGCTCTACGGGCGCCGGGCGGTGCACCTCGGCGAGCCCCGCGGCCGCTACCCGGCCTTCATCGCCGTAGTCGTGGCGGTCGGGTTCGTGATGCTCAACCTCGGCTCGGGCGTCGCGGTCCTGCTCGCCGGCTGAGGCGTCGTACGTCGCGCGGGTGGCGGTCGTGGCCCTCGGGCGGGCGTACGCCACCGGCCGGGAAAGGTGGCTGGGCCACCGCCGCCGCGCCCACGCCGTCCGCTCGTTCCTCGCGGCCGGCTGCGCGTCTCAATCTCGACGCGCACGTCGCGGCTTCGTGCCTCAGCCGCGGTGCTTGCTCGACCTGGCCGCGCCCACGCCGTCCGCTCGTTCCTCGCGGCCGGCTGCGCGTCTCAGATGTAGCGCTCGGTGATGCTCGACTCGGCGAGGCGGGAGAGACCCTCGCGCACGCTGCGGGCGCGGAGCTCGCCGACGCCGTCGACGGCCTGGAGGTCGTCGATGCCGGCGGAGAGCAGCTGCTGGAGGCCGCCGAAGTGGTCGACGAGGCGGTCGACGACGGCGGCGGGGAGGCGGGGCACCTTGGCGAGGAGGCGGTAGCCACGCGGGGCGACGGCGGCGTCGAGGTGCTCGGCGCCCCCGAGGCCGATGGCGCGGGCCACCGAGGCCGGGTCGACGAGCTCGGTGGGCGAGAGCGTCTCGAGCTCGGCGATGTGGGAGGCCGGGCTGGCGAGGCGGCGCCGGCCCCCGGGCAGGTAGTCGCGCACGACGAGGTCGCGCTCGGCGTCGACGCCGGTCACCAGCTCCTCGAGCTGGAGGGAGAGCAGGCGGCCGTCGGTGCCGAGCTCGAGGACGTAGTCCTCGATCTCGCGGGCGATCCGGATGACCATCTCCAGGCGCTGGGCCACGACCGCGACGTCGCGGACGGTCACGAGGTCCTCGATCTCCAGGGCGGACAGCGTCGCGGAGACCTCGTCGAGACGCAGCTTGTAGCGCTCGAGCGTGGCGAGGGCCTGGTTGGCGCGGGACAGGATCTTGCCGGAGTCCTCGAGCACGTGGCGGATGTCGCCGACGTAGGCGGCGATGATCTGCATCGACTGCGACACCGAGATGACCGGGTGGCCGGTCTGCTTCGCCACGCGCTCCGCGGTGCGGTGCCGGGTGCCGGTCTCCTCGGACGGGATCGTGTGGTCGGGCATCAGGTGCACCGCAGCGCGGTGGACGCGGGTGATGTCCTTGTCGAGGATGATCGCGCCGTCCATCTTGGCCAGCTCGCGCAGGCCCGTCGCGGTGAACGGCACGTCGAGGGTGAACCCGCCGGTCGCGATCGACTCGACGACCTTGTCCTGGCCCAGCACGATCAGGGCGCCGGTGCGTCCGCGCAGGATCCGTTCGAGCCCGTCGCGCAGCGGTGTGCCCGGTGCGATCGACGCCAAAGTCGCGCGCAGCCTCAGCTGCTCGTCGATGCGCTCTGCCACCGGTCCCTCCACGTGCTCTCTCCTCGGGCGCGCCCCCGTGCGCCATCGGGTGAAGTGTAGGGGTGGGCGGACCCGATCCACCGATCCTTTCCGCCGAGCGGCGCCGGGCGGACGGTCGGGGAGCCCTCCGTCAGTTGGGCGGCACGAGGCCGAGGGTGAGCAGCGCGCCCACGACGTCGTCGACCTCGACCACCCGGAGGTCGTCGACCATGCGTCGTGACGGGATCCCGCGCTCGCTCGGAAGGGCCCGGCCGCGGGGCACGACGGCGACCTTGAAGCCGAGCCGTGACGCCTCGGCGATGCGCTGCGGCAGGTCGCGCACGCGCCGCAGCTCGCCGGCCAGGCCGATCTCGCCGATGGCCACCGCACCACGCGGCGGCGGCACACCGAGGTGGGAGCTGGCCACGGCCACGGCGATGGCCAGGTCGGCCGCCGGGTCGTGCAGCCTGGCCCCACCGACAGTGGCGACGAAGGTGTCGCTCCCGGCGATCCGCAGGCGGGCGTGCCGCTGGAGGACGGCGAGCACCATGTCGACCCGCGACGTCTCCACGCCCGACACCGTGCGGCGCGGCCGCTCGAGGGGCGAGGGGGAGAGCAGCGCCTGCACCTCGGCCAGGAGCGGACGGCGTCCTTCCATCGTGACCGCGACGCAGGTGCCGGAGACGTCCTGGGTGTGGTGCTCGACGAAGAGCCCGGTCGGGTCGGTGACGGCGGAGATGCCCTCGGAGGACAGGTCGAAGCAGCCCACCTCGTCGACCGGGCCGTAGCGGTTCTTCATGGCGCGGACCATGCGGAAGCGGGAGTTGCGGTCGCCCTCGAAGTGGAGGACCACGTCGACGAGGTGCTCGAGCACCCGCGGGCCGGCGATCGAGCCGTCCTTGGTGACGTGGCCGACGAGCACGGTGGTGATGTTGCGGGTCTTGGCGACGCGGATCAGCGCGGCGGCGACCTCCTTGACCTGGGTCACCCCGCCCGGCACGCCGTCGATGCCCGAGGCGCCGATGGTCTGCACCGAGTCGACGACGAGCAGTGTGGGGCGTACGTCCTCGATGTGGGTGAGCAGCGCCCCGAGGTCGGTCTCGGCGGCGAGGAACAGCTCGTCATGCACGCCCCCCGTGCGGTCGGCGCGCAGCCGCACCTGGGCGGCCGACTCCTCGCCGGTGACGTAGAGGGTGCGCTGCCGGGTGCGCGCGGTCTGCGCGGCCACCTCGAGCAGCAGGGTGCTCTTGCCGACACCCGGCTCGCCGGCCAGCAGGATCGCCGCGCCCGGCACCAGGCCGCCGCCGAGCACGCGGTCGAGCTCGGGCACGCCGCTGGACCGCGCGACCGACTCGGTGGTGGTGACCTGGCCGATGGGCACCGCCGGCGTGGAGACCGGTCCCGCCGCGGCGCGCAGGGTCGGGGCACCGGCCTCGGCGACGGACCCCCACGCCTGGCACTCGCCGCACCGGCCGACCCACTTGGCCGTCTCCCACCCGCACTCGGAGCAGCGGTAGGAGGAGCGTGTCCGGGCGGTCTTGGTCGACATGGGCCCCACGCTAGGTGAGCGCACCGACACCGCGACGCCCGCCGCGCGCTAGAACCTCACCCGCCGGGTAGGCGTGCGCGACGTAGGTCGGGGCTTATGCTCACCTCGATTGGATCGATCTAGGTCGATCGGGAGGGGGAGCCATGGCGCGCACTGAGCACCGCAAGAGCGGCACGTTGCCGGTGACGCCGCCGACCCTCGCCGACGTCGCCGAGCGGGCCGGCGTCTCGCGCCAGACCGTCTCCAACGCGGTCAACAACCCCGACCTGCTGCGTCCCGACACCCTGGAGCGGGTGCGCCAGACGATCGCCGAGCTCGGCTACTCGCCCAACCGCGCCGCCCGCAACCTCCGCACCCGTACGTCGTCGCTGATCGGCATGCGCTTCGCCCCCGCCCAGGAGGGCACCGCCAACGCCGCGATGGACCGCTTCGTGCACTCCCTCGTCGAGGCCAGCGAGGAGGTCGGCTACCACGTGCTCCTCTTCCCCGGCGACGACGAGGACCCGGTCGGTGGCTACGACAACCTGCTCCGCTCCACGGCCGTGGACGCCTTCGTCGTCACCGACACCTACCTCGGCAATCCGCAGGCCGCCTGGCTGAGCCAGCAGCGCGCGCCCTTCGTCGCCTTCGGTCGGCCCTGGCACGACGACGAGGCCCGCCACGTGTGGGTCGACGTCGACGGCGCAGCGGGCATCGCGCTCGCGACCCAGCACCTCATCGACCGCGGCCACACCCGCATCGCGTGGATCGGCTGGCGCAAGGACTCCCCGATCGGTGAGGACCGCCGCTCCGGCTGGGTGCGCACGATGCACGCCAACGGCCTGTCCACCACCGGCATGGCCTCCCGCGTCGAGGACGTCGTGCACAGCGGCGCCGAGGCCGCGGCCGTCCTGCTCGACGAGTCCGCCCCGACGGCGTTCGTCTGCGCGTCCGACACCCTCGCGATGGGCGTGCTCCACACGCTCTGGATCCGCCAGCTCGCCCCCGGTCGCGACATCGCCGTGGTCGGCTTCGACGACTCCCAGGTCGCGCAGGTCTACCCGGTGGGCCTCACGTCCGTGCGCCAGCCGCTCGAGGACGTGGCGGTCGAGATCGTGCGCAACCTGCGCGCGCTGCTGTCGCACCAGCCGGTGGAGACCCGGGGCGTGCTCCTCGAGCCGACGCTGGCGATCCGCGAGTCGAGCCAGCCGGCCGGGCCGGTCGTCGCTCAGTAGCGGCGCCACCAGAGGTTGACCGCGTAGTCGACCTCGGTCCCGGAGTGCGAGGCGAGCGCGTCCTCGGCCGCCTCGGGCGGCAGCTCGATGCGGACGACGGACTCGAGGTCCTCGCGCGAGGCGAAGGACCAGCCCATGTCGATCGGGCGCCGCTGCCAGCCGTGCATCGACCAGAAGCGCTCGACCGCGTCGGGGTCGACCTCGGGGAAGCCGCGGCGGAACCACCGGCCGAAGGTGGACCGGGTCGGGTCGTTGTCGATCACGAACGCCGTGCCCCCGCGGCGTACGACCCGGTCGAGCTCACGGAGCCCGGGCTCGCTGCCGGGGCCGAAGAAGTAGGCCCAGCGGGCGTGCACGACGTCGACGGACGCGTCGGGCAGGGGCAGGGCCTGCGCACCGCCCTCGAGGACGCGGACGTGGGGGAGCGAGCGCGTACGACGACGGGCGAGCGCGACCAGGGGCGGGTGCGGCTCCACGCCGACCACCTGCGCCGCCGTCCGGGCCCACAGCGGGAGGTGGAAGCCGCTGCCGCACCCGACGTCGAGGAGGGTGCGCCCGGCCCAGTCGCCGATCTCGCGCATCGCGGTGGCGATGCGGTCGTGGGGGTCGGCGGCGCGGTTCTCGAGCTCGTAGAGCTCGGGGGTGTTCCAGATGTTCGGGGAGGGCCGGACGCTCGATCTCGACGCGCCCGTCACGGCCTCGTCCCTCGGCCGTGGGGCTTGCTCGACCTGGCCGAGCGCACGCGACGAGCTCGTTCCTCGCTCGCCGCTGCTCGTCTCAAATGCGGACGAGCCCGTTGGGGGTCTGGAGCTGGACGGCGACGATGCCGGGGGTGCCGTTGGGGGCGACCCACTCGACCTTCACGTCCTCGAGCGGCGCCTCGACGGTCTCGCCGAGCCACTCGCTGACCCGCTGCGGGTCGCCGGCGATCTCGAGGCAGTCGAGGGAGTACTCGCCGGTCGCGCCGTTGCTGGGGTGGAGGTCGGGGGAGGACTGCCACTGGATGAAGAACGGCAGCTGCGGGTCGGACAGCAGCCCGTTGACGCCGATCTGCTGCCAGAGCAGCTCGGTCCCGTCGGGACGGCGACGGTTGCCCTTGACCGCCTCGCGACCGAGCCGCGCCTCGATCTGGGTGATGTCGTCGACCGAGACGACCCAGCCCATCCAGCCGCCGCCGAGGGCCGAGCGGGCGCGGACGGCCTGACCGAACGGCGCCTTGTCGCTGGCCGGGTGGTCGAGGACCTCGACGATCTCCATGTAGATGTCGCCGACCAGCGGCAGGGTCATGTTGCGGGTGCCGAAGCGGGGATGGATCCCCCCGTCGACGAACTCGGTGCCGAGCAGCCCCCCGATGCGCTGGGCGGTGCTGGCAAGTCCATCAGGTCCGGCGGCGAAGCTGACGTGGTCCAGGCGCATGACCAGATTCTGGTCCGCGCTCGACGCGTCCGCGACACCGGGGTCGGATTTCTTGACGTCAAGACGTGCCGGCGAGCCTCAGCATCAGGTCGCGCACGTCCGTGGCGGGCACCGACCCGGCGACCGCGCCGGGGGTGCTGCACACGAGCATCGGGCCGAGCGTGGGGTCCTTGGGCAGTCGTCCGTGCGTGCCGCGCACCGGCGACGGGTCGAGGGGGACGACCTTCATCGCGTAGCGCAGGCCGGCCATCTTCTTCGCGAGGGTGAGGCCGGCCTTGAGCTTGACTGCCTTGTCCTCGGGGTCGAAGAACAGCTCGGCGGGGTCGTAGCCGGGCTTGCGGTGGATCTCCACCCCGCGCGCGAAGTCGGGAGCACGCGCGTCGTCGAGCCAGTAGTAGTAGGTGAACCACGCGGTCTCGTCGGCGACCAGCACCAGGTCGCCGGAGCGCTCGTGGTCGAGGCCGTACGCCGCCTGGGCGCTGCGGTCGAGCACCTGGTCGACGCCGGGAAGATCGGCGCAGATCCCGCGCACCGTCTCGAGGTCGGCGGGGTCGTCGACGTAGACGTGGGCGACCTGGTGGTCGGCGACTGCGAAGGCGCGCGAGGTCCAGGGGTCGAGGTACTCCATGCCGTCCTGCGTGTAGACCTCGAGGAGCCCGCTGCGACGGAGCATCCGGTTGACGTCGACGGGCTGGTCGGCGTCGGTGATGCCGTACTCCGACAGCACCAGCACGGTGACACCGGTGCGCTCGGCGTCGTCGAGGAGCGGGGCGAGGGCGGCGTCGATGTCGCTGGCGGCCTTCGCCGCCTCGGGTGCGTCGGGGCCGAAGCGCTGGAGGTCGTAGTCGAGGTGCGGGACGTAGCAGAGGGTCAGGTCGCTGCGCGGCATCAGCCGGCGGGTGGCCGCGATGATCCACTCGCTGGAGGCGATCGCGGCGGTCGGACCCCAGTAGGTGAACAGCGGGAACTCGCCGAGCGCGCCGACGAGCTCGTCGTGCAGCTCCGGCGGGCGGGTGTAGCAGTCGGGGGCCTTCTTGCCGTCGGCGTAGTAGATCGGCCGCGGCGTGACCGTGTAGTCGGTGGTCATGCCCATCGCGTACCACCAGCAGACGTTGGCGACGGTGTAGTCGGGACGCTCGCGCCGGATCGTCTCCCAGACCTTCTCTCCGTCGACGAGCTTGTTGTGCTGGCGCCAGAGGAACACCTCGCCCAGCTCGCGGAAGTACCACCCGTTGCCCACGGCGCCGTGCCCCGAGGGCGGCAGGCCGGTGAGGAAGGTCGACTGCACCGAGCACGTCACGGCGGGGAGGATCGGCTCGAGGGTGGCCTGGGAGCCCTGGTCGGCGAGGCGGCGCAGCCGCGGCATGTGCTGGAGCAGGTCGGGGGTGAGGCCGACGAGGTCGACGACGAGCAGCTTGGGGTGGGCCACGGTGGCGTCCTGTCTGGAATGGGGGCTGGAAGGGGGATCCGGGTGGGGGATGGGTTGTCAGTCGAGCGGGGTGAGGCCGAGCCCGACGAGCTCGTCGCGCACCCACGCCAGCTCGGCGGCGAGGCCGGCGGCGAGGGCGTCGTCGTCGGCGGGGGCGCCGTCGGGCAGCACGGACCAGGTGTAGGTCTCGACCTCGAGGTGGTCGGTGCGGGCGGTGTCGCCGCCGAGGAGGGCGGCGAGCGAGGCCCGCAGGTCGTCGCGGCTGTTGCGCAGCGGAGGGGCCGGGTCGGCGTGGACCGGCACGTGGAAGTGCACCCGCCACGGCGACCGGTCGTCGAGCGGCCGGCGGCCCTCGAGCGCGTCGGGCAGGTCGTCACGCGACGCGAGCCGCTGGCCCGCCCGCTGGCGCACCTGGTGCAGGAAGCGGTCCTCGGAGTACGACGTCAGCGCGGCGCGCGCCTCCGGGTCGGCCGGGTCGTCCACGACCAGGGCGGCGGCGGGCTGCACCTTGACGACGTCGAGACCGGCGGCGTCGAGCCGGGCGAGCGCGTCGGAGGCGTCCTCGAAGCCGACAGCGAGGTGGCAGAGGTCCAGGCAGACGCCGATGCGTTCGCGGTCGGCGGCGTCGAGCCGGTCGACCGCCTCGGCGATGGTCTCGACGACGCAGCCGGGCTCGGGCTCGAAGGCCACGCGCACCGTGCGGCCGGTCTCCGCCTCGACCTCGGCCAGCCCCTCGGCCAGCGCCTTGAGGTGCAGCTCGGCCTGGGCCTGGCGGTCGGCCAGCCACGGGGCGCGCCAGGCCAGCGGGAGCGTCGAGATGCTGCCGCGCGCGGCGTCGTCGGGCAGCAGCGCGGCGAGTACCCGCGCGACGTCGAGGGTGTAGTCGAGCCGGGCCCGCTCGGCCCAGGTCGGGTGGTAGACGCGCTTCTTGACGACCTCGTCCTGGAACGCGGCGTAGGGGAATGCGTTGAGGGTGACGATCTCCACGCCGTGCTCGTCGATCGCCTCGCGCAGCCGGGCGACGGCGTCGAGGTCGGAGGCGAGCCGCCGCGCGGCGGCCGCGGGGAGCCACATCCCGAGACCGACGCGGTCGGTCCCGAGGTGCTGGCGCAGCCGGTCGCCGTAGGTGCCCACCTGGGCGATGAGCCCGTCGACGTCCTCGGCGGGCAGCACGTTGGTGCCGTAGCCGAGGTGGACGACGGTGCCGTCGGGATGGCGCAGCCGCATCGTCAGTCCCGGGACCCGCGCAGGATGGAGTTGCCCTCGAAGGTCGCCGACGAATCGGGGGAGGAGTCGGCGTCGGCGCCCGCGTCGTCGGTGAGGTCGGGGTCGACCAGCAGCCGTCCGCTCTGGCCGAAGAACTCGATCGGGTTGCGCCACAGGACGCGGTCGACGTCGTCGGCGGAGAAGCCCGCCTCGAGCATCGCCGCGCCGGTCTTCGCGGTCTTGAGCGGGTCGCTGCGGCCCCAGTCGGCGGCGGAGTTCACCAGCACGCGGTCCAGGCCCCGACGCTGGAGGATCGCGACCATGCGGTGCTCGTCCATCTTGGTGTCGGGGTAGATCGAGAAGCCCATCCAGCAGCCGGCGTCGTCGACCTGGTCGACGGTGACCTCGTTGAGGTGGTCGACCACGACCATCCCGGGCGCGAGGCCCGACTCGGTGACCAGCTCGAGGGTGCGGCGGGTGCCTTGCTCCTTGTCGCGATGGGGCGTGTGGACCATCGCGGGCAGCTCGAACTCCACGGCCAGCTCCAGCTGCCGCACGAACGCCTTCTCCTCCTCGACCGTCATCGAGTCGAAGCCGACCTCGCCGACGGCGACGACGCCGTCCTTGGCGAGGTAGCGCGGGAGCACGTCGAGCACCTCGGCACACCTCGGGTCGTTGGCCTCCTTGGGGTTGAGCGCGATCGTGCAGTGGTGGGCGATGCCGAACTGCGCGGCCCGGAACCGCTCCCAGCCCACGAGGGCGTCGAAGTAGTCGGTGAACGAGCCGACGGAGGTGCGGGGCTGGCCCAGCCAGAACGCCGGCTCGACGAGCGCGCGGACGCCGGCGGCGTGCATCGCCTCGTAGTCGTCGGTGGTGCGCGACGTCATGTGGATGTGGGGGTCGAAGATGCGCATCAGGAGTCCTTCTGCCGGTTCTGCTCGGGGGAGGCGGCGCAGGCGTCGAGGACGACCTGCACGTCGAGGGGGACGTCACGCCCGGCGGCCTCGCGCTCGCGCTGGTAGCGCTGCACCATCTCCGCCAGCTCGCGGTCGGCGCGGCGAGCGAGCCCGGTGACCGAGGAGACCGGGACGCCGGTGAAGAGGCACTTGAGCACGCCCTGGCGCCAGGCGTCGGCGTCGAGCCGGTCGCTGTGGGGGCCCATGGCCGCGGCGACGAGGCGGGTGTCGTTGGTGCGCAGCGCGTCGAGGAGCAGGTCGGTCCCGTCGAGCTCGTCGTCGGCGCCGTTGAGGGCGTGCAGGACCGCGCGCTTCTCGTCGCTGTCGCCGTAGCGGTAGACCTCGCGCAGCTCGGCCAGCAGCGCCTCGGGGTCGAGCGAGCGCGCTGCGGACCGCACGAGCGAGACGCGTACGGCGTCCTCGAGCAGCACGCCGTCGGCGCCGGGCAGCGGGCCCCGCCCGGTCTTCCGCGCGGCGGCCGGGAAGACGCGGCCGAGGCGGGCCGGGTCGGCGGCGACCTCGTCCTCGAGGGCCCGCCACTGCTCATGCGCGCCCTCGTCGAGGGCGGCCTCGACGACGCTGGGGTCGGCGAGCGGCTGGATGGCTGTCACGGTCGGTCTCCTTCCGCGCCGATGCGCTCGAGCGACGCGCGCAGGGCGGTGATCTGTCGCGCGGCCACCGTCGGTGCCGCGTGTGAGTGGCGGGGGAGCTCCACGCTGGCCAGGCCGGTGAAGCCGGTGGCCAGGAGCGCGCGGAGGACGGCATCGAGGTCGAGGGTGCCGGTGCCGAGCTCGAGGTGCTCGTGCACGTCACGCACCATGTCGTCGACCTGCACGTTGCCGATGAGGGCGCCGGCGACGGCGACGGACTCCTCCGGGGTGCGCGGCTCGTTGCACACGAGGTGGCCCAGGTCGAGGGTCAGCCGGAGGTGGTCGGGCTCCCCGAGGCGGCGGCGCAGCTCGAGGGCCTCGTCGACCGTGTCGACGTGCATGCCCGGCTCGGGCTCGAAGCAGACGGTGACCCCGAGCTCGTGCGCGAGGTCGAGGACGGGGCCGAGGCCGTCGGTGAGACGGCGCCAGCCCTCCTCGGCGGCGGTCCCCTCGGGCAGCACGCCCGACCAGCACGACATCGCCTCGGCGCCGAGCTCCGACGCGATGCGCACGGCGCGGGTCAGCAGCTCGACCCGCGGGCCGCGGTCGCCGTCGCTGACCAGGGTGGGCTCGTGCTTGTGCCACGGGTCGAGGACGTAGCGCGAGCCCGTCTCGATCACGACCGCCAGGCCGTGGTCGGCGAGCGACTTCGCGGCGCGCGCGGTCTGGGCGACCGCGTCGTCGGCGAAGGGATCGAGGTGCGGCTGGTCGAGGGTGAGGGCCACGCCGTCGTAGCCGAGGCCGGCGATCACCTCGCAGGCGTCGGGGAACCGGTGGCCGGAGAAGCCGTTGCTGCCGTAGCCCAGGCGCAGCCCGCTCACGTCGGGCTCCACCGGCGCGAGAGGGCGCGGTAGGCGGGACCGGCGCCGACGACGGTCGCCGCGGCGACCAGTCGGCCGCGACGGGCCAGCCAGGCGCCCTGCAGGAGCGAGAACCCGCCGATCCCGGTGCGGGTGGCGGCGCGGGCGGCGTCCGCCGTCGGCTGCTGGGCGGCCCGGGCCTGGGCGCGGCCGACCACGACGGCGTAGGCCGCTGACAGGCCGACACCGCTCGCGCGGGCGAGGCGTCCGGCGTGCGGGTCGTGGAAGGCGGCGTGGGCCGTCGCGGCGGCCACCGCGAGGGTGCCGGCCGTCACCGCACCCGCGACCTCCGGTCGGGTGCCGTGGACCTCGCCGCGGCTGAGCCAGGTCAGGCCCGCGGTGTGCGCGGTCATCGCGAGGGCGGGCTGCCAGGCGCTCGCGGGTGAGGCGTGGGCACCGAGGAGGACGTCGAGGCCGCGGGTCGACGCCATCGCGAGGGGGCCGACCGCGGCGTCCTTCGCCGCGGCGTCGTAGACCGCCACCATCAGGGCGAGCGGAACGCCGACCGCGACGGCCGAGCGACCGCCCACGAGGGCGGCGATGCCGAGGCCGGCGGCACCGAGCCCGGCGGCCACGGCGAGGGCGGTGTCCGGGCTGACGCGGCCCGAGGGGATCGGGCGCTCGGGACGCTCCTCGGCGTCGACGTGGCGGTCGCACCAGTCGTTGAACGCCATCCCGGACCAGTAGAGGCAGGTCGACGCGAGCG
This sequence comes from Nocardioides pinisoli, assembly GCF_024199985.1. Lineage (GTDB taxonomy): Bacteria > Actinomycetota > Actinomycetes > Propionibacteriales > Nocardioidaceae > Nocardioides > Nocardioides pinisoli. Next base: position 218,722 of record NZ_JANARS010000003.1, on the reverse strand, counting down.
GCATCGCCCAGCCCCGCCCGGACACGGCCGCGTGCGCCGCGCCGGACCACGCGTCACCGGGGATGGAGAACGCGGCGGGGGCCCGGGTCAGCTCGACGAGGTCGCCGACCCTCACGTCGTCACCCGGTCGGCGCATGCCGTCGACCAGGCGAGCAGGGCGTCCCACTGCTGCGCGAGTCGGTGCTCCTGCGAACCGATCGGCTGCTTGAAGAAGAAGCCGAGCGCGGCCAGCGGTCCGGTCTCCCCGACGGCCATCGCGCGCGCGGTGAGGCGGGCGAGGTCGAGCACCAGCGGCGCCGCGAGGGCCGAGTCGCAGCCCTCCCAGGTGAACTGCATCGTCATCCGGGTGCCGAGGAAGCCGTCGAAGCGGACGTGGTCCCACGCGGTCTTCCAGTCGCCGAGGTCCTCGACGTAGTCGATGTGCATCGGTCCTGGCACAGGGTGGCCGAGCATCGACTCGAGGCCCGAGCGCTTGGTGCTGGTCTTGCTCTCGCGGGCGGCGGGGTCGGCCAGCGTCGAGCCGTCGCCGCCACCGAGGAGGTTGATGGAGGTCCACGACCGCACGGCCAGCGACCTGCTGGAGAACATCGGCGCCAGCGCCGACTTCACGAGCGTCTCCCCGGTCTTGCCGTCGCTGCCGGCGTAGGGGAGTCCGCGCTCAGCGGCGAGCTCGCGCAGGGCGGGGACCTCGATGCCGGGGCTCGGGGTGAAGGCGACGTAGGCCGCCCCGGCCAGCATCGCGGCGCAGGCGTAGACCGAGCTCGGGGACAGCGGCGCCCGGCCGGCCGCCCACGCGGCCTCCAGGCCCTCCCACGTGTCGGCGTCGGTGCCGGCGTCGTGCGGCGGCTCGGTGCTCGAGACGTCGATGACGACCACGCGGTCGACGGCCGCGGCGAAGTCGCGGATGTCGGCCGCGAGACGCTCCACGTCGGCGCGCTGGTCGGTGGACTCGCCGTGGCGGACGCCCGGGCGGAGCCGGGCCTCGGTGGCGTCGAGCTCGGCACCCACCTGGTGCGCGAGGACGCCCGGTACGACGCCGCCGGCCACCAGGCGCTCGGCCTGCTTGACGAGCGGGAGGGTGTCGATGTCGTGCCCGCCCACGACGATGTCGCCGTAGGCCGGGAGGCCGCGCGCGTCGAGGTCGGGATGGGCGCAGACGCAGCCGGTCTCGTCGGTCAGGTGGGCCGCGAGCGCGCTGAGGCCGATGGTCGCGGTGGTCGCGAGCGAACCGCGCGCGCCGATGAACCAGATGCCGAGCCGGCCTGCGGGACCGGGATCTGGGGTCCGGGGGTTGGGGGAGGGTGCCACCTGTTGAAGGTAATGCACGTCACAACCACTTTCAACGCCGCGTCCGGCACTTTTGTGCGGCTTCGGTCAAAAGTGCTGCGGTGACGCGGGGTGCAACGCGAGCGCGGAACGCGAAACCACGTGGGCCTCGCAGTGACGGACCAGCTCGGCGTAGGCCTCGGCGCCCATCAGCTCGACCAGCTCGGGCTCGTGGGTGAGGTAGACCGGCTCGGGGGCGACGTGGGCCTCGGTGTTGCCCGAGCAGTACCAGTCCAGGTCGTGGCCGCCCGGTCCCCAGCCGCGCCGGTCGTACTCGCCGATGGAGACCTCGGTGTAGGCCGTGCCGTCCTGGCGCTCGACCTCGCGGAACTGGCGGCGGATGGGCAGCTGCCAGCACACGTCGGGCTTGGTCTCGAGCGGGTTGCGTCCCTGCCGCAGGGCCAGGCCGTGGAGCGCGCAGCCGGCGCCGACGTGTCCAGCATCGGTCGTGAAGTCGGTCCGGTTGTGGAAGACGCACGCCTGCTGCCCGTCCACCTCGACGACCCGCGTCTTGCGCTCCCCCTCGTCGTCGGTCTCGATCCAGTCGGCCTTGCGCACCGCCCGGCCGGGGTGGAGCTGCCAGTCGTCGGGGGTGAGCTCGGCGACGTGGGCCGCGACCCGCTTCTCGTCGTCCCGGTCGGCGAAGTGGGCGCCGAGGGTGCAGCAGCCGACGTCGGGGGCATCGGCGTAGATGCCCTGGCAGCCCTGGCCGAAGATGCAGGTGTAGGCCGAGGTCAGCCACGTCAGGTCGCAGCGGAAGACCTGGGAGTCGTCGGCGGGGTCGGCGAACTCGACGAACGCGCGGGGGAACACCAGGTCGACTTCGGGCACAGGGGAACCCTAGTAGTTTGGGTTTCATGCGCCTGGGCGTCCTCGACATCGGATCCAACACCGGTCACCTGCTGGTGGTGGACGCGCACGGCGGTGCGGCACCCCTGCCGGCCTCCTCGCACAAGCAACCCCTGCGCCTGGCCGAGCACCTCGACGAGGACGGCGCGGTGACCAAGGAGGGCCTCAAGGCCCTGACCGACTTCTGCGCCTCGGCGACGCAGATCGCCGAGGACAAGGGCTGCGAGGAGATGCTCGGCTTCGCGACCTCGGCGGTGCGTGACTCGGTCAACTCCGACGACGTGCTCGCGCACGTCGAGGAGAACAGCGGCGTCCGGCTCGAGGTGCTCTCGGGCGAGGACGAGGCGCGGCTGACGTTCCTGGCCGTACGCCGCTGGTTCGGCTGGTCGGCCGGCCGGCTCGCGGTCTTCGACATCGGTGGCGGCTCCCTCGAGATCGCCGGCGGCACCGACGAGGCCCCCGACGTCGCCTGGTCCCTCCCGCTCGGCGCGGCCCGGATCGCGAAGGCGTGGTTTGGCGGCGGCCGGCCCTCCGACGACGACGTACGCGAGCTCCGCAAGCAGGTGCGCGCCGAGATCGCCCGCGACGCCGGCCACCTGCTGCGACCCGGCGTGCCCGACCGGGCCGCGGCGACCTCTAAGACGTTCCGCTCCCTGGCGCGCATCTGCGGTGCCGCACCCAGCGGCGACGGCCCGCTCGTGCCGCGTGCGCTCGAGCTGGAGACGCTCTCGGGCTGGATCCCCAAGCTGATGGACATGTCGCCCGAGGAGCTCGCCGACCTCCCGGGGGTCTCGCCGAGCCGCACCCACCAGATCGTGCCGGGCGCGCTCGTCGCGGAGGCTTGCATGGACATCTTCGACCTCACCGAGCTGGAGATCTGCCCATGGGCGCTGCGCGAGGGCGTGATCCTCGAGCGCCTCGACCAGATCTCGGTCGTCACGAGGTAGGGCTGGCCATGTCCTCCTCGCGGTCCTCCTCGCGGTCCACCCCCCTGGTCGGGCTCTCCTCCGCCTCGGTCTACCCCGAGTCGACGGCGCACGCCTTCGGATGGGCCGCCCGGCTGGGCTACGACGCGGTCGAGGTGATGGTCGGCATCGACTCGCTCAGCCAGCAGGTCGACGCCGTCCGCAAGCTCAGCGACCACCACCAGGTGCCCATCTGTGCCGTCCACGCCCCCTGCCTGCTCTTCACCCAGCGGGTCTGGGGCACCGACCCGTGGGGCAAGCTGGAGAGGTCGGCCGAGATGGCCGACGCGGTGGGCGCCGACGTGGTCGTCGTGCACCCGCCGTTCCGGTGGCAGAAGGACTACGCCGCCGGCTTCGTGGAGGGCATCGCGTCGCTCGAGGCCCGCACCGGCATCGCCTTCGCGGTGGAGAACATGTACCCGTGGCGGGCGTCCTCGCGCCGCGGGATGGAGATGTACCTGCCCGGCTGGGACCCGAGCGCCGAGGACTACGCCAACACCACGATCGACCTCTCGCACGCCGCGATCGCGCGCAGCGACGTCATCGAGATGGCCGACCGGATGGGCGAGAGCCTCCGGCACGTGCACCTCACCGACGGCACCGGGTCGGCCAAGGACGAGCACCTCGTCCCCGGTCGCGGCGTGATGCGGGCCGAGGAGTTCCTGCGCCACCTCGCCGGCATAGGCTTCTCGGGCCACGTCGTGCTCGAGATCAACACCCGCCGGGCCGCCGGCCGCGCCGAGCGCGAGGCCGACCTGGCCGAGTCGCTGGAGTTCGCCCGCGCCCACCTCGCCGTACCCACGCCGTGAGCGCGCGCACCTCCCGCGGCCGCCGCCCCGGCGCACCCGACACCCGCGCCGAGGTCCTCGCCGCGGCCCGGGCGTCGTTCGCCGAGAAGGGCTTCCGCGGCACGACGATCCGTGCAGTCGGGGCCGCCGCGGGCGTCGACCCCGCGCTGGTGCACCACTACTTCGGCAGCAAGGACGACCTGTTCCTCGCCGCCCTCGAGATGCCTGTCGACCCGCGAGAGGTGCTCGCGCCGGTCGTGGCGCAGGGGCCCGACGGCGCCGGCGAGCGGCTGCTGCGGACCTTCCTGTCGGTCTGGGACGACCCGGACATGCAGGTGCGCCTGCTCGCCGTGGTCCGCTCCGTGCTCACCGACGACGGCGGCACGCTGCTCAAGGAGGGGTTCATCCCGGTGGTCGTGGGCCCGGTCCTCGCGCAGCTGGTGGCCGACCGGCCGGACGTGCGGATCCCCCTCGTGACCAGCCAGGTCGTCGGCCTCATCGTGATGCGCTACGTCATCGCCTTCCCGCCGATGGCGCAGATGCCGGCCGAGGACCTCGTCGCCCGCGTCGGGCCCGTGCTCCAGCACTACCTGACCGGCGACCTGCCCTAGTCGTCGTACGTCGCGAATGCTTGACGGCCCACGGGGCCGCGCGCACAATTCAACACATGGTGAAAAACGTCGTGGAGGTGCGTGACCTCGTCGTCGTGCGCGGCGAGCGCGAGGTGCTGCCCGGCATCTCGCTGGACGTCTCGGCTGGCGTCACCGGGCTGCTCGGGCCGAGCGGCTGCGGCAAGACCACGCTGATGCGGTGCCTGGTCGGCGCGCAGCGGGTGCGGTCGGGGACGGCCGCGGTGCTGGGGGAGCGGGCCGGGAGCCCGCCGCTGCGGACCCGGATCGGCTACGTCACCCAGGCCGCGAGCGTCTACGACGACCTCACGGTCGCGGAGAACCTCGCGTTCTTCGCCCGCGTGCTCGGGGTCGACCGCGCGCAGGTCGACGAGGCCGTCGCCGCGGTGGGCCTCGACGACCACCGCTCCCAGGTCGTGAGCCGGCTCTCGGGCGGGGAGCGCAGCCGGGCCAGCCTGGCGGTCGCCCTGCTCGGTACGCCGGACCTGCTGGTGCTCGACGAGCCGACGGTCGGCCTCGACCCGGTGCTGCGCCGCGACCTGTGGGACCTGTTCCACCGGATCGCCGACCGCGGGGCCGCCGTCCTCGTCTCGAGCCACGTCATGGACGAGGCCGAGCGCTGCCACCGGCTGCTGCTCATGCGCGAGGGCCGGATCATCGCCGACGGCTCGCCGGACGAGGTCCGCCGCAGCACCGGTGCGCCGGACATCGAGCAGGCGTTCCTCCACCTCGTCGAGGGACGGGGGGACGCCGCATGAACGGCAGCCTGATGACCCCGCGCGTCACGCTCGCGGTCGCCGGCCGCGTCCTCACCCAAATCCGCCGCGACCACCGCACGCTGGCGATGCTGCTGGTCGTCCCGTGCGTCCTCATCACGCTGCTGTGGTGGATGTTCGAGGACATCCCGGGCGACCTCTTCGACCGCTTCGGCCCGGGCCTGCTGGCGATGTTCCCCTTCGTCGTGATGTTCCTGGTGACGAGCGTGACGACCCTGCGCGAGCGCTCGTCCGGCACCCTCGAGCGGCTGCTCACGATGCCGCTGGGCAAGCTCGACTTCCTCCTCGGCTACGCCATCGCCTTCGGCCTGCTCGCCGCGGCGCAGTCGATCCTGGCGGTGGCCGTCAGCGTCGGGCTCCTCGGCCTCGACGTGCAGGGCCCGGTCTGGCTGCTCGGCGTCGTGGCGGTGGCCGACGCGGTCCTCGGCACGGCGCTCGGCCTGCTGGTGAGCGCCTTCGCGACCACCGAGTTCCAGGCGGTGCAGTTCATGCCGGCCTTCGTGCTGCCCCAGATCCTGCTGTGCGGGCTCTTCGTGCCGCGCGAGGCGATGCCGGACGTGCTGGAGGCGGTCAGCGACGTGCTGCCGATGTCGTACGCCGTCGACGCCATGCAGGAGCTCGTCGGGGCGGCCGACACGGCCGAGGTGTGGCGCAACGTGCTGGTCGTGGCCGGGTTCGCGCTCGGTGCGCTCGCGCTCGGCGCCGCCACCCTCAGGCGTCGGACGCCCTGACCCTGCTGAACAACCACGCGCCGGCGGCGAACAGGACGGCGAACATCGCGGTCAGCATCACCACGTCGGGGATCGACGCGGTCGCGCGGTCGGTCGCGACGAGGACCACGGCCACCACCCCGGCGACGACGGTGGCCAGCGCCGCGGCACCCAGGGCGAGCACCATGCCGCCGGGGCGGAACCGGGTCGCCAGCGCCACGACGAGCAGGACCAGCGGACCGCCGAGGTAGAGCCAGTCCTCGTCGCCCTCGCCGACGATGCCGAGGGCGCCGATGCCGAACAGCAGGAGGAGCACGGTGGCGACCGACTCGGCCAGCGCCAGGGCGTACCGCGAGGTGGGGGAGGCGAGGCTGGAAGTCATGGGACCGACGCTAGGAGAACACCGGCGGGGGAGGGGTGGAGGAGCTGTGAAGGTTCGGTGGAGGTCGGCGTAGCCTTGCCGCATGTCGTTGCTCCGCCAGCCGATCCTGCTCCTCGCCCGCAGCCAGGGAGTCAAGAAGCTCGTCTCGACGATGCCCGTCTCGAGCTCCATCGTGGCCGGCTACGTGCCGGGCGAGACCACCGCCGACGCGGTCGCGGCCACGGCCGGCCTGGTCGACGACGGCCTGCGGGTGACGCTCGACTACCTCGGCGAGGACACGACCGACGCCGCGCAGGCGGAGGCGACCGTCGCGGCCTACAAGGAGCTGCTGGCCGACCTGGCGGCCAAGGGCCTCGCGCCCCAGGCGGAGGTGTCGGTCAAGCTCAGCGCGATCGGCCAGTTCCTCCCCGACAACGGCCACAAGGTCGCGCTGGAGAACGCGCGCGAGATCTGCCACGCCGCCCGCAACGCCGGCACGACGGTGACCCTCGACATGGAGGACCACACCACCACCGACTCGACGCTCTCGATCCTTCGTGAGCTCCGCAAGGACTTCCCGGAGACGGGCGCCGTGCTCCAGGCGATGCTGCGCCGCACGGAGGCCGACTGCCGGGCGCTGGCCTACGAAGGCTCGCGGGTGCGGCTGTGCAAGGGCGCCTACATGGAGCCCGAGCAGGTCGCCTTCCAGGACCGCACCGAGGTCGACAAGTCCTACGTCCGCTGCCTCAAGGTGCTGCTCGGCGGCCAGGGCTACCCGATGATCGCCACCCACGACCCGCGGATGGTCCAGATCGCGTCGTCGCTGGCGAGCCGCTTCGGCCGGCGGCCGGGCACCTACGAGTTCCAGATGCTCTTCGGCATCCGGCCGGAGGAGCAGAAGCGCCTGGCGGCGGCGGGGGAGACCGTGCGCGTCTACATCCCCTACGGCACCGAGTGGTACGGCTACCTCATGCGCCGCCTGGCCGAGAAGCCGCAGAACCTCACGTTCTTCGTGAGATCGCTCGTCTCCAAGAAGTGAGCCCACAGCGTCCGCGACGCAGGAGCGGACGCGTCGTGGGCCAGATTGAGCAAGCACCGCGATCGAGGCACGAGATCGCGACGTGCGCGTCGAAATCGTCGCAGTAGGTTGGACCGCATGAGCACAGCGATCATCGGTGCCGGCGTCATGGGGGAGACCCTGCTGTCCGGGTTGGTGCGCGCCGGGCGCCGCGTCGACCAGCTGATGGTCGGCGAGAAGCGTGCCGAGCGGGCCCGCGAGCTCGAGGACCGCTACGGCGTCGCGGTCGTCTCCAACCGCGAGGCCGCCGCCAAGGCCGACACCGTCGCGCTGGTCGTGAAGCCGCAGGACATGGGTGACGTGCTCGAGGAGATCGCCCCCGACCTGCGTGCGGGCCAGCTGCTGGTGTCGCTGGCGGCCGGCATCACGACGGCCTACATCGAGTCGCGCGTGCCCGACGGCGTCGCCGTCGTCCGCGTCATGCCCAACACGCCCGCGCTCGTCGACGAGGGCATGGCGGCCATCTCGCCCGGCTCCCACTGCGACGAGTCGCACCTGCTCGAGGCCGAGTCGCTGATGGCCTCCACCGGCAAGGTGCTGCGCATCCCCGAGAAGCAGATGGACGCCGTGACCGCCATCTCCGGCTCCGGTCCGGCCTACATCTTCTTCGTCGTCGAGTCGATGATCGAGGCGGGCGTCCACCTCGGGCTCCCGCGCGCGACCGCGACCGACCTCGTCGTGCAGACCCTCGTCGGGTCCGCTGCGATGCTCCGCGAGACCGGCAGCCACCCCGTCGTGCTGCGCGAGCAGGTGACCTCGCCGGGCGGCACCACCGCCTCGGCGCTGCGCGAGCTGGAGGTGCACCGCGTCCGTGCGGCCTTCCTGGCCGCGATGGAGGCGGCCCGCAACCGCTCGCGCGAGCTCGCCGAAGGGTCTTGACGAGGACGGTCCATACCAGTCGCCGGTGCGGCTGTCTGATCGGTCACCATCGCGTGCCTGCGCCCCCTCCCGGTCAGAGGATGGAGGGGACCGCCCAGGTCGTTCCGCGGACCACGGAATCAGGTGATGGTCATGACCGCGGCAGCATCGGCACGCACACGACGCTCGGGGATGATCAGGGTGGCGCTCGCGCTGGCCCTGACCGGGGCCATCGCAGTCCTCGGCGGTGGTCTGTTGTTCCTCACGGCCGGCAGCGCCGGGTCGGTGCCGACCGCCGACGCGCCGTGCGTCCCGTCCGAGGCCTGGACCGAGACCACCGACCGACTGGGTGCTGCAGTCGCCCGGTGAGGGCTGGCGGCAGGTCGACGAGCGCACGGTCGTCGACGAGGCAGCCTGGACCGAAGAGGTGGTCGTGGGCTGGCAGCACTACTCGTGGACCGGTGGCCCGCTGCCGGCAGGCGTCGTCCCTGCGGTCCCGACCGGGCCCGACGACCCCGACTGGCAGGCCAACACGACGCACGAGCCGCACGTCAACAACCCCAACGTCACCTGGCTCGACGACACCGGGTGGGGCCTGCACTACACGAGCCACGGGAGCTCCGGCCGCGCCGACTGGTTCTACCTCGAGCGGCTGACCGAGGTGGTCGAGCACCCGGCGGTCACCCACCAGGAGTACCGCTACGCCTTCGACCACCCGGCCGTGGTCTGCCCGACGGAGCCTCCGACGACCGAGCCCCCGACGACCGAGCCCCCGACCACCGAGCCGCCGACGACCGAGCCGCCGACCACGCAGCCTCCGGTGACGCAACCGCCGGTCACGGAGGCTCCGCCGGCCCAGCCGCCCGAGGTGCTGCCGACCACGGCCCCTCCCTCCTCAGAGCCGGGCGAGACTGCGGTCGAGGAGCCGGCCGAGCAGGTCACGCAGCAGCCGGGCGCCCAGCCCGCCGCTGCCGGGGTGCGGGGCGTGCAGGCGTCCGAGCAGCCGGCTTCGTCGGCCCCGGTGCCGACCGCGGTCGACGCGGGACTCCCCGCCGCTCCGCGTGAGGGGACCGGGGCGGCGCGGCAGCTGGGTGTCGTGCTCGCGGCGATGGGGACGGTCCTGCTGGCCGCGGCCGGCGGAGTGCTGGTCAGGACCCGACAGGACTGACCATGCGACCGCTGAACGCCCGGGCCGCAGCGCGCTGGACCACGGTGGTCGGTGCGCTGCTGGCCCTGGGCGTGGGGACGACGATGGCGGTGACGACCCTGCGCGTGGAGCCGCCCCCGGCGCCCGGCAGCGCCAGCGCGTCCGGCCTGCCGTCGAGCATCGTGCCGCAGCGACCCCCGCCAACGCGTACGACGACCCACCGGCCCGGGCGTCCGGTCGAGGTGCGGCTCCCGAGCCTCGGCGTACGGGCCCCGGTCGTGGCGGTCGGCCTGGCCGCCGACGGGACGCTCGCCCCGCCCGCGGACCCGCGGCTCGTGGGCTGGTGGCGCGGCGGGGCCCGCCCGGGCAGCCGTCACGGGGCCGCGGTGCTGGCCGGGCACACCGTGCACGACGGGGGCGGCGTCTTCGACGACCTCGCCGCACTCGCGGCGGGGGACCTCGTCGAGGTGGCGACGGCCCGGCGCGCACTGGCCTTCACGGTCCGCTCCGTCCGCGACCTCGGGCGGGCCGAGCTGGCTGCCCGCGCCGCCCGGTTGTTCTCCGCCGTCGGCGCCCCCGACCTGGTGCTGGTGACGTGCACCGACTGGGACGGCGAGCGCTACCGGGGCAACACGGTGGTGGTCGCCCGCAGCCGGTGAGGGCAGGTGGGGGTAACGTCCGCCACATGGAGTGTGCGGGGCCAGCGTCCGTCGTGTTCGACCAGACGCTCTGCGAGTACAACTTCGGCCCTACGCATCCGATGTCGCCCGTGCGCGTCGACCTGACGATGCGGCTGGCCGACGAGCTCGGCGTGCTCGAGGGGATCCACCGCGTCGACGCGCCCGTGGCCACCGACGAGCAGATCCGCACCGTCCACGACCAGGGCCTCATCGAGGCAGTCACCCGGGCCGGTGCCACGCCCGGCTTCGAGGACGCCGCCCGTGGGCTCGGCACCGAGGACGACCCGGTGTTCGCCGACATGCACCTCGCCAGCGCCCACGTCGTCGGCGCCACCCTCGAGGCGTTCCGCCAGGTCTGGAGCGGGGAGTCGCTCCACTCGGTCAACATCGCCGGCGGGCTCCACCACGCCATGCCCGACAAGGCCAGCGGCTTCTGCATCTACAACGACGTGGCGGTGGGCATCACCCAGCTGCTCGCCGACGGCGCCGAGCGCGTGGCCTACGTCGACATCGACGTGCACCACGGCGACGGCGTCGAGCGGATCTTCTGGGACGACCCGCGGGTCCTCACCATCTCCCTGCACGAGACCGGCCAGATGCTCTTCCCTGGCACCGGCTTCCCGAGCGACACCGGTGGCCCGGGCGCGGAGGGCACCGCGGTCAACGTCGCGCTGCCGCCCGGCACCGCCGACGCCGGCTGGCTGCGCGCCTTCCACGCCGTCGTACCTCCGATCCTGCGCGAGTTCTCCCCGCAGGTCCTCGTCACCCAGCACGGGTGCGACTCCCACATGAACGACCCGCTGGCCCACATGATGCTCAGCGTGGACGGCCAGCGCGCGGCCTACCTCGCGCTCCACGAGCTGGCCCACGAGGTCGCCGGCGGGCGATGGGTCGTCACCGGAGGCGGTGGCTACTCCATCGTCGACGTCGTGCCCCGCGCCTGGACCCACCTGCTGGCCATCGTCTCGGGCAACCCGGTCGACCCCGCCCAGCCGACCCCGCCGGCGTGGCGGGCCTACGTCGAGGAGGTGCTGGGGGCGACCGCGCCGCACCGCATGACCGACGGCCGGACCCCGGCCTACCGCGACTGGTCCGGGGGCTACGACCCCGAGACGTGGCTCGACCGCGCCATCAACGCCACGCGCACCGAGGTGTTCCCGCTGCACGGCCTCGACCCCCTTCCCTGAGCCGTCGCGCCACGGGCACGGCGGTCGGAAGCAACCCGACACGCCGCAGTCCCACAAGTTTCTCTGGCGTTCCTCTTCCCCACGCGTCACGCGAGCCCTATTGTCAGCGAGAGCGGCACGCCTGTGACGCCGGTGCGGAAACCGGTGCCGTCGCCGCGCAGAAGGATCGGTGCACACCATGGCTGAGAACACCCCAGGCGACATGTCCGAGGCGCAGTTCCTGACCATCGCCGAGGTCGCGGCCAGGATGCGCGTCTCGAAGATGACGGTCTACCGACTCGTGCACGGCGGCGACCTGCCCGCCGTCCGCGTCGGCCGCTCCTTCCGGGTCCGTGAGGACGACGTCAACGAATACCTCCGCAAGAGCTTCTACAACGCCGGCTGACAGCCCTCGTCCGCGCCAGGGATCCACTGGTCCGACGCGATTCCGCGTCCCTCGCACCCGGCAAGTAGGGTGGGCGGGTCCGGCCGACGAACGTCGGCCGCAAGGAAAGGTCTGATTCGTGGGTTCTGTCATCAAGAAGCGGCGCAAGCGCATGGCCAAGAAGAAGCACCGCAAGCTTCTCAAGAAGACGCGCGTCCAGCGCCGCAAGCTCGGCAAGTAACACCCCTCGACCATGGGGCGGGTCGTGCTGGTCACCGGGATCTCCCGGGACATCGGACGACGATTCGCGCGCGCCGCGACCGGCGACCCGTCCATTGATCGAGTCATCGGTGTGGACGTGGTCCCGCCGCGCGGTGACATCGGCGACGTCTCCTTCGTCCGCGCCGACATCCGCAACCCCGTCATCGCGAAGGTCATCGCCAAGGAGGACGTCGACACCGTCGTCCACATGAGCGTGATCGCGACGCCCGGCTCCGCCGGTGGTCGTGGGACGATGAAGGAGCTCAACGTCATCGGCTCCATGCAGCTGCTCGCTGCGTGCCAGCGGTCGGCGACCGTCGAGCGGCTGGTCGTGAAGTCGACGACCACGGTCTACGGGTCCGGTCCGCGCGACCCGGCGATGTTCACCGAGGACATGGGTCCCAAGCGGCTGCCGTCCTCGGGCTACGCCAAGGACGTCTACGAGATCGAGGGCTACGTCCGCGGGTTCGCCCGTCGACGCCCCGACGTCGATGTCACGCTGATCCGGGCGGCCAACGTGGTCGGGCCCCACGTCTCGAGCCCGCTCACCAACTACTTCCGCCTGCCGGTGATCCCCCGGGTGCTCGGCTTCGACCCCCGGCTGCAGCTCCTCCACGAGGACGACCTGATGCGGGTGCTGCGTCACGCCGCGACCACCGGCATCGCCGGCACCTTCAACGTCGCCGGTGACGGCGTGATGACGCTGAGCCAGGCCGTACGCCGCCTCGGCACGCCGTCGGTCGCACTGCCGCGCTTCGCCGTCGGACGCCTCGGCTCCACCATGCGCCAGGCCCGGGTGTCGGACTTCTCCCCCGAGCAGCTGGGGTTCCTGACCTACGGTCGGGGTGTGGACACCACCCGGATGCGCACCGTGCTCGGCTTCGAGCCGCAGTTCACCACGGCCGAGGCGTTCGCCGACTTCCGCCGCTCGGTGACGCCCTCCGTCGAGGAAGGGGCCGGTCGTGCCTGAGGAAGCCCGCCGCCGCGACGGCGAGGACGCCGTCGTCATCCCGATCGGCACCGGTGGCCGCCCGGGCCGCGGCTCGGGCAGCGCCCGGCCGTCCTCGGCCGCGCGCAACCTGGCGCCCTCGTCGCGCAAGGCCTCGTCCGCCAAGCCGCGTCGCGCGGGTGCCACGGACGCACCTGGGAAGAAGGCCCGCGCCGGCAGCGGCCGAGCCACCGGATCCGCCGACGAGACGGTCGTGACGCCACCGACCGGCGGCGAGGCCGCGAAGCCCCCGACCACCGGCATCCCGGTCGCCGACTGGCTCGCGGCGGCGCAAGGAGCCGCCCAGGAGGTCTTCGGCGCCGACTGGGAGCGCCGCGCGGCCGAGCTGATGGCCTTCTGCCGCCGCCGCCTCGAGGGTGACTACGAGGTCGACGACTACGGCTTCGACCGAGAGCTGACCGAGCGGTTCTTCATGGCTGCGCTGCGGCCGATCGCGGAGAAGTGGTTCCGCCTCGAGGTCCGCGGACTGGAGAACATCCCCGCGGAGGGTGGCGCGCTCGTCGTCTCCAACCACTCCGGCACCATCCCCCTCGACGGCCTCATGACGATGCTGACGGTGCACGACCACGCCGGCCGCTTCCTGCGGCCGCTCGGCGCCGACCTGGTCTTCAAGCTCCCGGTGGTCAGCGCCCTGGCCCGCGCGGGCGGTGCCACGCTGGCCTGCACGGAGGACGCCGAGCGGATGCTTTCCGAGGGTCAGCTCGTCGGCGTCTGGCCGGAGGGCTTCAAGGGCATCGGCAAGCCGTTCAGCGAGCGCTACAAGCTGCAGCGCTTCGGGCGCGGCGGGTTCGTCTCCGCGGCGCTGCGCACCGGCGTTCCGATCATCCCGCTGTCCGTGGTGGGCGCGGAGGAGATCTACCCCCTCGTCGGCAACGTCCCGTCGCTCGCGCGGCTCCTCGGCGTCCCCTACATCCCGATCACGCCGTTCTTCCCGTGGCTCGGCCCGCTCGGCCTCGTGCCGCTGCCCTCGAAGTGGATCCTCGAGTTCGGCGAGCCGATCCGCACCGACGCCTACGAGCCCGGCGAGGCCGAGGACCCGATGCTGGTCTTCAACGTCACCGACCAGGTGCGCGAGACCATCCAGCACACGCTGTTCGACCTGCTGCGCGACCGCGGCGGCGTCTTCGGCTGAGCAGCGCCCGGCAGCTAGGGCAGGAGGCCGCCGGTCGCGTCGTCGAGCGTGCCGCCGGTCAGGCCGTCGACGGTGCCGGTCACCTCGCCGATGAGCCCGCCCGTGGCGTCGTCGGCGCCCGAGGTGAGGCCGCCGAGCGCGCCGCCGGTCGCGTCGTCGAGCTGGCCGGACAGGGTGCCGGTCGTGTCGGTGAGTCCGTCGGTGACGCCGTCGGTCGTGCCGGTCACGGTGTCGGTGAGGCCGTCGGTGGCGTCTGCGGCGTCGTCGGTGAGCTCCTTCACCGGCTTGGTCGGCTCGGGCTTGGCGGGACCGGTGCCGGTCGGGTCGGGGGCGAGCGAGGACGGGTTCGGCGCGAGCGTGGTCGACGGCAGGGTGGTCGGCACGACCTGCTGCGGGTCGAGCGCCTCGGGCACGGTGATGCCGGTGAGGTCCTGCCCCGAGATCGGCGCGCCCTCGAGGGTCAGCTGGTCGGTGTCGAGGCCGGCCAGCAGGCCGGTGGACGGCGCGCTGGTCAGCAGGAAGTCGGGCGTCGTGGTGATGCCGCCGGTGCAGCCGCGGCAGGCGCTGCTCACCTCGAGGTCGAGGTCGGCGAGCGTCCGGCCCGCGGCGAGCAGCTCGTCGCGTGCGCTCTCCGGCAGCTCGCCCTGGAGGCGCTCGAGGCGGTCCATGCTCGTGGCGGTGAAGTCGCGCGCCACCTGCGCGTCGCTGGCGTCGCCGGTGGCCTCGTAGGAGACGAGCAGGCTGCGCACGCCGTCGCTCGACTGGCGGGTGAAGGAGTCGAGCGTGTCGGGCACCAGCTGGTCGCGACCGGCGTCGTCGGCGGCCAGCTCCTCGACCTCGGTGAGGCGGGTCCCGGCCTGCGCCAGCAGGGTGCGACCGCGGTCGGCCTCGTCGGTGGCGAGGCGCACCTGCGCGGACTCGATGCCGCGCTTGACGCCGTAGAGCGACTCGCCGGGCAGGGCCGTCTGCGCCGCGACGGCCATGGTGGCCGCCGAGCCGGCGAGGGCGGCGGCGCCGAGGACGGCGCCGATGCGGCGCTGCCGGGTGCGCGACCGGGCGGGCATCGCCAGTCGCGACGGAGCCGCCGGCTGGCGCACCAGGGCGGTGTCGGCCTCCGCCATCAGGCGCTCGCGCAACGACGCCACGAACTCGGGCCGCGCGGTCACGGGCGGCACCGCCCGCAGGTCGGCCACGACCTCGAGCAGGTCGGCGTACGGCTCGGCGTCACGGCCCGCGGGCGGGGCCGAGGGGTCACGGGAGAGGAGTGCCTCGAACTCGTCGGCACGGCGTCGTGCCGAGAAGTGGGCTGTCATCGCGGTCGTCCTGTCTCACTGCTGGCGGGTGCTCCCACTGGGACGAACGAGCCAGACGAGGCAGGGGTTACGGGGTGTGTCACGCGTCTCTCAACCCCTCCGGCAGCAGCTTGGCGAGATTGCGTACGCCGCGCAGCTGGAGCTGCTTGACCGCGCCGTCGGAGCGGTCGAGGGCCTTCGCGGTCTCCGCGATCGACAATCCCTGAAGGAACCGCATGATGAGGCACTCGCGCTGCTCGACCGGCAGCTCGGTGAGCGCCTTGAGGAGCACCTCGTTGGTGAGGCCGGCGATGACCGCGCCCTCGGGGCCCTCGGTGGTGTCGTCGTGGGGGCTCATGTCCTCGGTGGTCAGCTCGAGGCGCGTGCGACCGGCCTTGAAGTGGTCCATCGTGAGGTTGCGGGCGATGGTCATCAGCCAGGCGCCGAAGTCCTTGCCCTGCCACCGGAAGCTGTTCATGCTGCGCAGCGCCCGGAAGAAGGTCTCCGAGGTGAGGTCTTCGGCGAGGGTCTGCGACCGCACGCGGTAGTAGAGGAAGCGGTAGACCGAGGCCTGGTAGTGGTCGTAGAGGAGGCCGAACGCCTCCTTGTCGCCGGCGCGGGCGAGCTCGACGAGCGCGATCAGCCGCTCGCGCTCGGCCTCGTCGACCTCCGAGGACGTCGCCCGGTCCTCGTCGCCCACGGCGCCGCCGGAGCCACCGGGTGAGGTGGTCCCACCTGACGTCGCACCCGGGGCGGCGGTCTCGGCGAGCAGCACGTGACCGGCCGGCACGAGCGCCGGCTCCATCGACAGCCCGAGGGCGGGCCGCGGCGCGAGGGCAGCGACGACCGCGCGCCGTAGCGCGTCCATGCCGTGCTCGAAGGCACGATCAAGGTCGTTCGTCGACCGCATGCGGTGTCCCCTCCCGGTTGCAGCATCATCCACGATAGGGGCCCGGGTCGGCCTTGTGAACCCGTGAGTAACTTCCAGTTACATCGTCAGGCGGGGTGGTCGCGCCGGCGCAGGCTGGCCCCGGCCGCGACCGCGCCCGTCACCGCGCCCGCGACGGCGGCGCCGAAGAGGCCGACACGAGCGGCCTTGCGCCCCGTGCGGTAGTCGTGGATGCGCCAGCCGCTGGCCCGGGCGTGGGCGCGCAGCCGGGCGTCGGGGTTTATGGCGCACGGGTCGCCGACGAGCGAGAGCATCGGGAGGTCGTTGCTGGAGTCGGAGTAGGCCGAGCAGCGGCCGAGGTCGAGGCCCTCGCGCTCCGCGAGGGCCTTGATCGCCTCGGCCTTGGCCGGCCCGTGCAGCAGGTCGCCGACCAGCTGCCCGGTGTAGACCCCGTCCACGTGCTCGGCGACCGTGCCCAGGGCACCGGTGAGGCCGAGCCGGCGCGCGATGATGCTGGCGATCTCGATCGGCGCCGCCGTCACCAGCCAGACCCGTTGCCCCTCGTCGAGGTGGAGCTGCGCCAGGGCGCGGGTGCCGGGCCAGACGCGGTGGGCCATCGCCTCGTCGAAGATCTCCTCGCCCAGCTCCTCGAGCTCGGCGGTGGTGTGGCCGGCGATGAACGACAGCGCGGAGTTGCGGGCCTCGGCCACGTGCTCGGGGTCCTCGACGCCGACGATGCGGAAGTAGGCCTGCTTCCAGGCCGCCGAGGCGATCTCCCTCGTGGTGAAGAACCGGCGACGGTGCAGCCCGCGCGCGAAGTAGAAGATGCTCGCGCCCTGCATGACGGTGTTGTCGACGTCGAAGAAGGCAGCAGCGGTGGGGTCGCTGGGCATCGTGAGGGCGCTCTCGACCTCCGCGGACGCCGCCGCGGCCTCGCCTGCGAGGGCCGAGCGCTGCTGCAGGTTGAGGCGCCGGGGTCGCTCGGACGGTGTCACCCGTCAAGCCTAGCCTCGCCCGCCTCCGACGCAGGCCGGCTGTGGAAGGATCGAGGCATGCCGCGCAACGACATCTCCGCGTTGGTGGCCGAGGCTGCCGACGACGTCCCCGACCGGCAGGCCCTCGTCGAGAGCGGCGGCCGCTCGCTCACCTGGGCCGGGCTCGAGGACGAGGTGAGCCGCCTCGCGACCGGCCTCGGGACGCACGGCGTACGCGCCGGGCAGCGGGTGATGATCGCCGTCGGCAACCGCATCGAGTTCGTCACCACCTACCTCGGCGTGCTCCGCGCCCAGGTCGTCGCCGTCCCGGTCAACCCGCGCTCCACGCCCGGTGAGCTCGCCCGGATGGTCGCGGACTCGGGCACCCGCCTCGTTTTCGCGGACGAGACCGCGCTCGACGCCGTACGCGCGGCGCTGGACGAGCTCGATCCCGACGTCGCCCGGCCGACGGTCGTCGTCACCGGCACCGCCCCCGGCGAGGGCGAGCTCGCCCTCGACGACCTCCGCGCGGACGTCGTACGACCCGTGCCGCCGCTGCCGGACCCCGAGAAGCTCGCCGCCCTGCTCTACACCAGCGGCACCTCTGGGTTGCCCCGCGCTGCGATGCTCAGCCACCGGGCGCTGCTCGCCAACATCGAGCAGGTCGCCGCAGTGCAGCCGCCGATGATGCACGGCGACGACGTCGTGCTGGGGGTGCTGCCGCTCTTCCACGTCTACGGCCTCAACGCCGTGCTCGGCGGCGTGCTCCGACATCGCGCCCGGTTGCTGCTGGTCGAGCGCTTCGACCCGCAGTCGGTGCTCGACCTCATCGACGACGAGGCGTGCAGCGTCGTACCGATCGCTCCGCCCGTCTTCGCCCACTGGCTCCCCGACGAGCACCTGCGCGAGCGGCTCGGACCGGTCCGGCTGGTGCTGTCGGGGTCGGCGCCGCTGGAGCCCGAGGTGATCGAGCAGTTCACGTCGATCACCGGCATCCCCGTGCACCAGGGCTACGGGCTCACCGAAGCGTCGCCCGTCGTGACGAGCACGCTCTGCAGCCACGAACCGCGGGCCGGATCGGTCGGCGCGGCGCTGCCGGGCATCGAGCTGCGCCTGGTCGACGAGACGTGGGGGCAGGTCGAGGGGGAGGACCCCGGCCAGATCCAGGTGCGCGGCGACAACCTCTTCAGCGGCTACTGGCCCGACGGTGCCGACGGCCCGGACGCCGACGGCTGGTACGCCACCGGCGACGTCGGCTTCCTCGACGCGAGCGGCGACCTGTTCCTCGTCGACCGGGTCAAGGAGCTCATCATCGTCAGCGGCTTCAACGTCTACCCGACCGAGGTGGAGGACGTGATCCGGGAGGTCGACGGCGTCGCGGACGCCGCCGTCGTCGGCGCGCCCGACGAGGAGACCGGAGAGGCGGTCGTGGCCTACGTCGTGCCGGTCGGCGGCGTCGCGGGCGGTCGCACCCACCTCGAGGACGCGGTCCGCGCCCATGCCGTCGTCCGCCTCGCGCGATTCAAGCGGCCGGCCCGCATCGAGGTCGTCGACGAGCTGCCCCTCACCGCCACGGGCAAGGTGCAGAAGGGCCGGCTGCGGGGGCTCGAGCGACGTCGCGTGCAGGGGCTGCTCCCGTGAGCACCCCGACGGGCAGCGCCCGGGTCACGCTCTACACCCGCCCCGGCTGTCACCTCTGCGACGCCGCCCGGGAGGTCGTCGCCTCGGTGTGCGACGACCTGGGGGAGTCCTTCGAGGAGGTCGACATCACCACCGACGACGAGCTCGAGGACCGCTTCGGCGAGGACATCCCGGTGACCTTCGTCGACGGCCGGCAGCACGACTTCTGGCGCGTCGACGAGACCCGGCTGCGCACCGCGCTGGGAGCGTGACGGCCGCGTCATCCTCCCGGGGATGCCGCCGGCGCCGTGACGCGTTGGAGCAGGGGTGAGGCTCTCCCTGCTCGACCGCTCCAGGACGCGCGCCGGCGCGTCCGACGCCGCCGCCCTCGAGGCCACCGTGGCCAGGGCCGTGCACGCGGAGCGCGTCGGCTACGACCGGTTCTGGGTCGCCGAGCACCACGCCGTGCCCGGCATCGCCTCGGGGACGCCGGCCGTCCTCCTCGCCGCCATCGGCGCGCGGACCGACCGCATCCGGATCGGCTCGGGCGGGGTGATGCTGCCGCTGCACCAGCCGCTGGTGGTCGCCGAGCAGTTCCTGGTGCTCGACGCCCTGCACCCGGGGCGGGTCGACCTCGGCCTCGGCCGGTCGCACGGCTTCACGCCGCCCGTGCGCCGCGCGCTGCGTCGCGACCACGAGGACGGCGACGGCTTCGAGGACGACCTCGTCGAGCTCCGGGGCTACCTCGAGGGCACCGCCGAGGTGACCGCCCGCCCGGCCACCGGCAGCCCGGTGCCGATGCACCTGCTCGCCACCGGACACGGGCTCGAGGTCGCGGCGCGGCTGGGCCTGCCCGTCGTCGTGGGTGGACCGATCCTCGGCTCCGACGAGCTCGCCGGTGCGCTCGCCCGCTACCGCCGGTCGTTCGTGCCGCACGCGGGGAGCGCCCCGCGGGTGACGATCTCGCTGGACGCGCTCGTCGCCGACGACGACGCCACCGCGCGCGAGCTCGCCCTGCCCGAGGCCTGGGCGATGGCGGTGTCGCGCCAGACGGGGGAGTTCCCGCCGCTCGAGAGCGTCGCGGCCATCCGTGACGCGACCTGGTCGGGGCAGGTACGACGACGGGTCGAGGCCTCGCTCGACCGTGCGGTCGCCGGCAGCCCGGCGACGGTGCGCCGCCGCCTCGAGGCCATGGCCGAACGCACGGGAGCCGACGAGCTGCTGGCGAGCACCTCGACCCACGACCGCGACGCACTCCTCGCCTCGGACCGGATGCTCCGGGAGGTCGTGGGGTGACGGGGTGAGCGACGTCGCGGGGGGTCAGGTGGGGTCGGGAAGCAGGAACGACCCCGTCACGATCCACCAGGCGGCGTCCAGTGCCATGACCGCTCCGGCGACCGCGAGTGCGGCGGTGCCCAGGTGCGCCAGGAAGGGGCGGGCCCGGGGCATGAGGTCGCGCAGCCACGTCACTGCGCGGTCGTGCCTCCGCAGGGTGATGGCGACGGCCAGCGCGACGAGCGGCAGCTGGCTCACGACGATCCACGTCGCGTGCGCCGCGACGACGGCGGGAACCGGCTCCCCGCGCCCGGCGATGACGACCAGGCCGACGAACGTGGGGTCGAGCGGGGCCGAGAGCGCGAACAGGACGCCGCCTCCCAGCAACGCCGTACCTGTCCGGCCCTTCTTCGCTGGCCGCGGCGGCCGGACCTCAGGCCGACGGATCCGCAACGCTGCCCAGCCGAGGAGCGCGACGGCGAGCAGGGCCTCGATCGTCGCCCCCAGCCAGTCGGGCGGCAGCGCAGAGGCCCAGTCGAAGTCCTGCAGCCGCTGACCGAGAGTCAGCGAGAGGGCCGTGCCGAGGAGCGCGGTGCCAGCGACGACGATGGCCGTGAAGATCAGCACCGTCCGCTCGCGACCACCTGCGGCGAGGGCACCCAGCGCCAGCAGCAGGCCGGCAGGATCGATCCCGGCGACCCCGAGCGCCACGGCGGTGACGAGCAGCTCGGGCACGACCCGAGCGTACGGAGTGGCGGGTCGTGCCTCGGGGCCCTTCCGGTTTCGGTGGGGTCAGGGCATGCCGGTGGCCCCGCTACCTGGTGGGTGGCGGGGTGCGGGGCGGGGTCATCGTCGGCGGGGGCGTGGGATGCCGGGCGGATCCAGCGCTGCGGCTGGGTCGAGCGCGCTGGTCGGGGAAAGCGTAGTGGCGCCCGTCACGAGATCCCGTTCCGGCTCGATGCGTTCGGTGCCGGTGTGGTCGCGGCGGTACCGGTGCCCGTGCGGGCTGGTCCACTCGAAGGTGCCGGGCGCGACCATCTCGTAGCGCCAGGCCGAGTGCGTCTTCAACCGGTGGTGGAACCGGCACAGGCAGGCCAGGTTCCACGTGGCGGTGGGTCCGGGCTGTTCGCGTCCTTCTGCGGCGGCGTCGGGGTCGTGCGGGATGACGTGGTCGATGTCGGCTCGCCGCGCCGGGCGCGTGCACCAGGGGAAGACGCAGGTGCGGTCTCGGAGAATCACCTGCTCGCGCAGCCTGTCGGGCACCTTGTAGGCCTCGGTCGCCAGGTCGGCGTTGAGGTCGATGACGGGCTTGATGGTGACCCTGGTGCGGGTGTCGGCGCACCACGACTTGATCTGGTCGAGCAGCACCAGCCGCTGGCCTTCCTCGAGCCGGCCGGTGGGCCCGAACACCGTCGACAGACCGTCGAGGGTGGCGTCGAAGTGGGCGTGCAGCACGACTTCCCGCGCGGCCGGCAGCCCGTCGGGGACGGCGCCCGTGGCGCTGTCGCTGTCGGTGTCCGTGCTGCTGTCGGGGTCCGTGCTGGTGCCGGTGGTCTGGGCTGCGGTGCCGGTGCCTCGGGTGTGGAGGTCGAGGGCGGTCTGGGTGCGGGCCAGGTCCCCGAGAGCCTTCGCGCGTCGGACGTTCAGCGACTCCGTGGAGCCCAGTGCCTTCAACGTGGCCGCACCGTGGACGAGGGCGCGGTCGACGTCGAGGGCGTCGGCGATGCCGAGCTCGGCCTCCATCCGCATCGTGCCGGCGTAGTGCACGTCCTGGGTGTCGATGCTGGCGTGGCGGGGGTCGACGTAGAGCCAGCCGTCCTCCGGATCCTTCGTCGGGTCGGGGGCGGCGAGGTCGTAGCGCTTGATGGCTTCGGCGACGAGCCGGTCGAGCTGGGCGGGGCCGACCTTCCCGGCCACGACGGCGACCTGCGCGTCGACGAACGCCGCAGCCTCACGGGTCAACGACGGGGAGGAGTGGATGGTGGTCTCCGCGACCAGCCGGGCCCGCCACGCCGGCACCCGGCCGGCGTGCACCTGCGCCCACAGGCGGGGCAGGCGGTGCCGCAGCTCGAGGGCGTGGCCGATGAGCTTCTTCGCCGCCGTCGTCGAGATCCCGAGGACGCTGCCGAGCTCGGCGACGCAGAACTCCGCCACCAGCGGGCACCCCTCACCCGCGATGGGCTCCTCATGCTCACGACCGCCAGCAGGGAGAGAGAACACGGCCGCTTCGTGGATCGACTCCGGCGGGTGCAGGTCCGCCCACTGCGCAGCGATCGTGAGAAGGTCGGCCGCAGCCCGGTCCTCGGTCGCCTTGCGGTCGCGGGCGAGCGCGAGCAGGTCACGGGCGGTGAGGTCCTCGACCTCACCTGCTCCGGGCCCTGCCAGCACTTCGATCATGTGTTCGACCCTACGCTCGACCACCGACAACGACCCCCTGTGATGTCTCAGGACATCGGTGACACTTCCGGGGGTTTGGGGGGCATGCCCGGAGGTCTGCCGTTGCCGACGTAGGTCACTCCTGGTGCTGGACGGGTGTGCTCGATGAGGATCTCGCCGTCCAGATCGGTGATGGTGAGGTCGTTGCCGTCCATGACGACCAAGACGTGGGCGAGTCCGTAGCGGCCGCCGATGAGGTAGGTGACGGAGTCCAGCCTGAAGGTGCCCGCGGTGCTGAGCCTCTTCAGCACGGTGTCGGCGGGTAGATTCGGGGGTTGTTGCACCCGGGGCCGTCGGAACGCGTCGCTCACCGGTGGCTCGCGACGTGGCCGGTCGGGCTTGGGGCGTGGTGGATCGGCCTTCGCGGTGGCCTGCCATGCAGTGTGCGGGGTGACCCGACCCGGCAGCCCCTGATGAGGACGCTGGGTGTTGTAGATGAGGTCGAACGCGTCGACCTGTGCCTGCAGTTCGGCCAGCGTGCTGGCCAGCGGCTGCTTGTCGAGGTAGCGGAACAGGGTCTGGTGGAAGCGTTCGTTCTTGCCTTGGGTGGTCGGCTTGTAAGGCTTGCCGGTGAGCGCCTCGACACCCAGCGAGGAGACGTGCTCCACGAGCTGGCCCAGGTGACCGCGACGTGAGGGATTGAGCGCCGCCCCGTTGTCGGACAGCAGCCGCTGTGGCACACCGTGGGCAGCCACGGCCTTATCGAACACGACGATCGCGTCCGCCGCGTTCTCGCTCCGCGCGACGTGTGAGGCCACCGCATAGCGGGAGTGGTCATCGACGAGCTGGAAGATCACCCAGCTCCGCCCGCCGGTCAGGACGTACTCGGTGGCATCGAGCTGCCAGCACGCGTTCGGTGCCGGGTAGACGAACCGACGCCATGCCGAGCGGGGCTTCTTGCGCGGCTCGAATCGAGCCACGCCGGACTCGCGGAAGATTCGGGCCAACGACGCAATCGAGGGCACCGGGGTCAGGCCCATCGTCTGCATCTTGTCGTGCACGCTGATCGGGCCATGGTCCAACCCAGAGGACTCCAACGCGGCTCGCACGTCGAGGGCTTGCGCCTTGACCCCCTCAATCAGCCTCGACGGACTGGTCCTCGGCCGTCGGGTCCGAGGCTCGAGCACCGCCGCCGGCCCATCCTCACGAGCGCGCCTGCGTAGCTCGTAGAACGTCTTGCGGGAGATGCCGTGCTCGGCACAAAAGGTCGACACCGCACCGCGCGGCGCATCATCAGGCCACTGCGAGATCGCCAGACGGACACGGGGATCGAGGGGTTCATTCGCTGCCACCGACGCAGACTCAGGGCAGAAGTGTCACCACCAACACCATCCGAAGTGTCACCGATGTCCTGATACAGATTCGTCACCGATGTCCTGAGACATGACAGCCGACAACGACCCCCGATGGCGGGCAGGGCTGTGGACGAGTGCTCGCCGGTGTTTCGCACTGGTTTGGTGCCAGGACTTCGTCCCTCTCAACCAGCGAGGGTGGCGGGTGCTGGGTCTCGATACGCCCGCTCGTTCCTCGCGGGCTACTCGACCAACGGGGAACCAGAGGGGGCCGGGGTCTCGATACGCCCGCTCGTTCCTCGCGGGCTACTCGACCAACGGGGAACCAGAGGGGGCCGGGGTCTCGATACGCCCGCTCGTTCCTCACGGGCTACTCGACCAGCGAGGGCGGCTGCTCGACCGGCGGGGTTGGCGGGTCTCGATACGCCCGCTCGTTCCTCGCGGGCTGCTCGACCAGCGAGGTGAACGGACTGCTCGACCAAGGAGGCTCGCGGGCTGCTCGACCAAGGCGCCAGTACGCCCTCCGGGACCGTTCGCGCAAGTCGAGGGACCCCCGCTTCGGGTGGGTCTTCTCACATGTGCTAGCCGCCGCTCCTGCCGTTTTGTTCTCCCGTTCACAAACTCCTACAGTGGCGAAGTCACGCGAGGTTCGCGGGACTGGAAAGAAGCAGCTGTGACCGCACGGACCCCCGACTCTGCCCGGGACATTCCCGAGGCGACTGTCGCTCGGCTTCCCGTGTACCTGCGTGCCCTGACCGGCCTGGCCGAGGGCGGCACGACCACCTGCTCGAGCGAGGAGCTCGCCGCGACCGCGGGCGTCAACAGCGCCAAGCTGCGCAAGGACCTGTCCTACCTCGGCAGCTACGGCACGCGCGGCGTCGGCTACGACGTGGAGTACCTCCGCTACCAGATCGCCCGCGAGATCGGCGTGACGCAGGACTGGCCGGTCGTCATCGTCGGCATCGGAAATCTCGGTCACGCGCTCGCCAACTACTCCGGCTTCCGCAGCCGCGGCTTCCGGGTGGTCGCGCTCCTCGACGCCGACCCCGACCGCCACGACGAGGTGGTGGCGGGTCTCGACGTGCGCTCCTTCGAGGACCTCGAGGCGATCGTGAAGGAGGACGCCGTGTCCATCGGTGTGATCGCGACGCCCGCCGTCGCCGCCCAGTCCGTCGCCGACCGGATGGTCGCCGCCGGCATCACCAGCATCCTCAACTTCGCCCCGACCGTCCTGACCGTGCCGGACGGTGTCGACGTACGGAAGGTGGACCTCTCCATCGAGCTGCAGATCCTCGCCTACCACGAGCAGCGCAAGTCGATCGCTCCCGGATCGGAGGTCGTGTCGTGAGCGTCCTGGTCGTGGGCATCTCCCACAAGTCCGCGCCCGTCGAGCTGCTCGAGAAGCTCGCGCTCGACGGTGAGGGCACCACCAAGCTGATCGCCGACGTGATGGGCGGGGACCACGTGTCCGAGGCGACGGCGATCGTGACCTGCAACCGCCTCGAGGTCTACGCCGAGGTCGACCGCTTCCACGGCAGCGTCGAGGACCTCTCCGGCCTCCTCGTGGCGCGCGCCCAGCAGAGCACCGAGGCCCTGCTGCCGCACCTCTACGTCCACTACGACGAGGGCGCGGTCTCCCACCTCTTCCAGGTCGCCGCCGGCCTCGACTCGATGGTCGTCGGCGAGGGCCAGATCCTCGGCCAGACCCGCGAGGCGCTGCGCGTCGGCCAGGAGCACGGCACCGTCGGCCCGGCGCTCAACACCCTCTTCCAGCAGGCGCTGCGCGTCGGCAAGCGGGCGCACGCCGAGACCGACATCGACCGTGCGGCCCCGTCGCTGGTCACCGCCGCCCTCGAGCGCAGCACCGTGCCGGTCGACGGCGCGAAGGCGCTCGTGATCGGCGCCGGCGCGATGGCCTCCCTCGCGGTGGCCCACCTGTCGCGCAGCGGCGCCGCCAGCATCTCCGTGCTCAACCGGACCGCCGCCCGTGCCGACCGGCTGGCCGACGAGTACGCCGCCACGTCGGTGCCGCTCGACCGGCTGGTCGACGAGCTCGCCACCGCCGACATCGTGATCTCGTGCACCGGTGCCCCGGAGCCGCTCGTGCGCCTCGGGGACGTGGTCACGGCGCGGGGGAGCAGCGACCGGCCGCTGACCGTCATCGACCTGGCCCTGCCGCACGACGTCGACCCGTCGCTGGCCGACCTGCCGGGCGTCGAGCTGATCAACCTCGCCGGCCTCGCCGACGAGCTGCGCGGCCTCGAGGCCACCGCGGGCGTCGACGACGTACGCACCATCGTCGGGCAGGAGATCAGCGCGTTCCTGGCCGTACGACGCCAGGCGAGCGTGACGCCCACCGTGGTCGCCCTGCGCTCGATGGCCACCGCGGTGGTCGACGCCGAGATGGAGCGGCTGTCCGCGCGTCTGCCGGGTCTCGACGACGCCATGCGCGCGGAGGTGCTCCAGACCGTCCGTCGGGTGGCCGACAAGCTGCTCCACGAGCCGACCGTCCGGGTCAAGGAGCTGGCCGACGCCGAGCCCGCCGTGTCCTACACCGCTGCCCTGGCCGAGCTCTTCCGCCTCGACCCCGACGCGGTCGACGCCATCTCACGGGCGGAGGGCCAGCCATGAGCACCCCCGCGACCACCCGTCCCCTACGCCTCGGCACCCGCGCCTCCGCTCTGGCCACGACCCAGTCCGCCATGGTCGCCGACCTCGTCCGCGAGCGCCTCGGTCGCGAGGTCGAGCTGGTCGAGGTCTCGACCGAGGGCGACCGCAGCGCCGCCCCGCTCGCCCAGCTGGGCGGCACCGGCGTCTTCGTCAGCGCCCTGCGCGACGCGCTCCTCGACGGCACGGTCGACTTCGCGGTGCACTCGCTGAAGGACCTGCCGACCACCCCCGCCGACGGCATCGCGCTGGCCGCGATCCCGCCTCGGGAGGACCCGCGCGACGTCGTCGTCGCCCGCGACGGCCTGACGCTCGGCGAGCTGCCCGTGGGCAGCCGCCTCGGCACCGGGTCGCCGCGCCGCGTCAGCCAGCTCGCCGCCCTCGGCCTCGGCCTGGAGCTGCACGGCATCCGCGGCAACGTCGACACCCGGATCCGCAAGGTCCGCAGCGGCGAGGTCGACGCGGTCGTCCTGGCCCGCGCCGGCCTGGCGCGCCTGGGCCGCCTCGACGAGGTCACCGAGGTCCTCGACCCCCTCCAGATGCTGCCCGCGCCCGGCCAGGGTGCGCTCGCCGTCGAGTGCCGCTCCGGCGACACCGAGCTCGTCGCGGCGCTGGCGCGGCTGGACGACCCCGCCACGCGCGCCGCCGTCACGGCCGAGCGCGCGGTGCTGTCCACCCTCGAGGCCGGCTGCTCGGCCCCGCTGGGTGCCCTCGCCGACGTCGTCGAGGGCGAGGACGGTGAGGAGCTGTGGCTGCGCGCCGTGGCCCTGTCGGAGGACGGCGGCCTCTCGGTGCGGATGAGCACCACCGGCCCCGTCGCCGAGGCCGCACAGATCGGAACACGCCTCGCGAGCGACATGCTCGCCGAGGGAGCAGCAGACCTGATGGAAGCACCACCAGTGAGGAATCAGCACGCATGACGCGAGTACAGACCCCCCAGGCCAGCACCGCGCCCACCCCGGCCCAGGGCTGGGTGTCGTTCGTCGGCAGCGGACCCGGTGACCCGGGACTGCTGACGGTGCGAGCCGTGGAGCTCCTCCAAGGTGCCGAGGTGATCGTGACCGAGGCCCCCGAGCACGTCGCCCTGGTCCGCCAGGTCCTCGGCCTCGTCGAGGGCCCCGACGGCCTCGTCGGCGGTCCGGAGATCGTCGACGGCGGCTTCGGCGAGGACGGCCAGCCCCTGACCCACGCGGCCCGCGCCAAGGTCGTCGTACGCCACGGCAAGAAGCAGCGTGTCGTCCGCCTGATGACCGGCGACCCGTTCCTCTACGCCTCCGGCCCCGAGGAGGCGCAGGCCTGCGTCAAGGCGGGCGTCGGCTTCGAGGTCGTCCCCGGTGTCTCCTCGGTGAGCGCGGTCCCGGCCTACGCCGGCATCCCGCTGACCACCAAGCGCCACAAGGAGATGGCCGTCGTCACCTGCGGGGACAAGGTCGACTGGAGCGCCTACGCCGACGACCGCACCCTCGTGCTGCTCTCCGGCGTCGGCAGCATCGGCGAGACCGCCGCCGCGCTGGTCGAGGCCGGCCGCTCGCCCGAGACGCCGGTCGCGATGACCCGCGTCGGCACCACGACCGAGCAGCAGACCCTCATCTCCACCCTCGCCGACGTGGCGGCCGACGCCCGCGCGGCGCGCATCGCACCGCCGGCGATCATCGTCATCGGTGACGTGGTCGACCTGCGCCAGACGCTGTCGTGGTTCGAGACCAAGCCGCTCTTCGGCTGGCGCGCGCTGGTGCCCCGCACCAAGGAGCAGGCCGGGTCGCTGTCGCGCCGGCTGCGCGAGTACGGCGCCGTGCCCGAGGAGGTGCCGACCATCTCGGTCGAGCCGCCGCGCAACCCGCTCCAGATGGACAAGGCCGTCCGCGGCCTCGTCGAGGGCCGCTACGAGTGGATCGCCTTCACCTCGGTCAACGCGGTCAAGGCCGTGCGGGAGAAGTTCGAGGAGTACGGCCTCGACGCCCGCGCGTTCTCCGGCCTGAAGATCGCGGCGGTGGGTGACAAGACCGCCCAGGCGATCGCCGACTGGGGCCTGCGCGCCGACCTCGTCCCGTCCGGCGAGCAGTCCGCCGCCGGCCTGCTCGAGGACTGGCCGCCCTACGACGAGGTGCTCGACCCGATCAACCGGGTCTTCCTGCCCCGCGCCGACATCGCGACCGAGAACCTCGTCGCCGGCCTGGTCGACCTCGGCTGGGAGTGCGACGACGTCACCGCCTACCGCACGGTGCGGGCCACCCCGCCGCCGGCGCCGGTGCGTGACGCCATCAAGACCGGCAAGTTCGACGCGGTCGTCTTCACCTCGTCCTCGACGGTCCGCAACCTCGTCGGCATCGCCGGCAAGCCGCACCCGTCGACGATCATCGCCGTCATCGGGCCGCAGACGGCCAAGACCGCCGAGGAGCACGGCCTGCGGGTCGACGTGCTGGCCCCCACGCCCGACGTGGAGGTCCTCGTCGACGCGCTCGCCGACTTCGGTGCGTCGCGACGCCTCGCCATGATCGAGGCCGGCGAGCCGGTGACGCGCCCGAGCGAGCGCACCGCCTCGGGTCGCCGCAAGGCCCGCGCCAAGTAGCAGCCCGCGCGCGCCGCGTAGCCGCCCCCGAGCGGTGAGTGAGGGGGATTCCGGACGCCCGGGATCCCCCTCACTCACCTCCGGGGTACGCGACGCGCCGATGTCACCCGACGAGCGGTGTGACAGGGGGACTTCCGGGACCGGGAATCCCCCTCACGCACCGCTGGGGGAGGATGGATGCCGTGACCGAGGAGACGCACGTCCAGGGCCCGACCATCCGACCCCGGCGGCTGCGGCGCACCCCAGCGCTGCGCCGCATGGTCGCCGAGACCCACGTGGTGCCCAGCTCGCTGGTCCTGCCGGTCTTCATCCGTGAGGGCCTCGCCGAGCCGCACCCCGTCTCCTCGATGCCCGGTGTGGTCCAGCACTCCCGCGACTCCCTGAGGCGGGCCGTCACCGAGGCCGCCGAGCTCGGCCTCGGCGGGGTGATGCTCTTCGGCATCCCCGAGCACAAGGACGCCACCGGCTCCGGCGCCATCGACCCGGCCGGCGTGCTCAACCTCGCCATCACCGACGTCGTCGCCGAGGTGGGCGACCAGCTCACGGTCATGTCCGACCTGTGCCTCGACGAGTTCACCGACCACGGCCACTGCGGCCTGCTCACCCCCGACGGCGAGGTCGACAACGACCGAACCCTGGCGGCCTACGCCGAGATGGCGCTCGCGCAGGCCGCCGCCGGTGTCGACATGGTCGGCCCCAGCGGCATGATGGACGGCCAGGTCGCCGTCGTGCGCTCGGCGCTCGACGCCGCCGGGCACAGCCACGTGTCGGTGCTCGCCTACTCCGCGAAGTACGCCTCCGCCTTCTTCGGCCCCTTCCGCGAGGCGGTCGACTCCTCGCTCGTCGGCGACCGCCGCACCTACCAGCAGGACCCCGCCAACGCGCTCGAGGGCGTCCGTGAGGTGCTGCTCGACGTGGCCGAGGGTGCCGACATCGTCATGGTGAAGCCGGCCCTGCCCTACCTCGACGTCGTACGCCGCGTGCGTGACGCCGTCGACGTGCCGGTCGCCGCCTACAACGTCTCCGGCGAGTACGCCATGCTCGAGGCCGCGGCCGCCAACGGCTGGATCGACCGCGAGGCCGCCATCATGGAGACCCTGACCTCGATCCGCCGCGCCGGCGCCGACGTCATCCTCACCTACTGGGCCTCCGAGGCCGCCCGCCTGCTGCGCCGCTGAGTGCGCCCGGCCGCCGCCCGGTCAGGGGTTCATCAGGTCGGCGATGCAGGCGTTGAGGGCCGGCACGTCGAGCGCGGAGATCCCGCTGGCCAGGCACTGGGCCTGGGCCTCGGCGAAGGTCAGCGTCGCGGTGATGGTGTTGGTCGGCAGCGGCGGCAGCGTCGTGGTGAGCGTCTGCGACGGAGTGGTCGGGTCGATCGTGGGCACGACCGTCGGGTCCTTGGTCGGGTCCTTCGTGGGGTCCTTGGTCGGCGACGGCGACGGTTCCTGGGTGGGGCTGGGCGTCTGCGTCTGGGTCGGCGTGGGGGTCGGGGCCTGGGTGGGCGTCGGGTCCTTGGTCGGCGAGGAGTCGCCGTCCTTGCCGCCGCCGCCGTCGTCCTTGCCGCCGCCCTTGCCCCCGTCGTCGCTCTTCACGCCGGCGCCTGCGCCCTTCCCGCCGCCGGTGCCGGACGAGCCGGTGGGTGCGGGGGAGATCACGCCCGAGGTGAGGGTCGAGGTGGGCACGGCGCTGAAGTCGCCGTCCAGGTAGGCCTGCATGATCTCCAGCACCAGGTCGACGTAGGCGTTGGAGTGGTTGTAGCGGTAGACCGACGCCCGTTGGCCCTGTTCCGAGGACAGGTCGTCGTCGCCGGAGCACAGGTAGACGGCGGTCGCGAGGGCCGCGTCGTCGATGTCCTGCGGGTCGCGGGTGCCGTCGCTGTCGCCGTCGACGCCCACGACCGACCACGTCGAGGGGATGAACTGCATCGGTCCGACGGCCCGGTCGAAGCGGGTGTCGTCGTCGTACTGGCCGGCGTCGGTGTCGAGGATGCGCTGGGTGTCGTTCTTGCCGTCGAGCGCGATGCCGAAGATGCCCGGGCGGGCGACGCCGCGCTCGTCGAGGGCGTTGCCGCCGAAGCGGCCGTGGTCGGACTCGACGCGACCGATGGCGGCGATGAGCTCCCACGGCAGGTTGCAGCCCTTGTCGGCCTCGTTGATGACGGCCTCGGCGCGCTGGTAGGCCGACAGCGCGGCCTGGGGGATGTCGCTGGCGGAGCCCGGGGTGAGCGCGGCGGCACGGGTGACCGGGTCGCCCACGGTGGCCGGTGCCTCGATCGCCGCGGCCGGCAGGACGGTGCCGTCGGGGAGGGTCTGCGAGCCGTCGGGGTCGGCGCTCGCCGGGTCGACGCCCACGCCTGCGAGGTTGGCCGTCCACGCCGCGGAGAGGACCGCCAGCGGGATGATGGCGATCGCTCGGTGCAGTCGCGCGGAACTCGACATGTCGTGCTCTCCCCTTGGTCGGCGTGGGGTCCTCGTACCCCCTCGGGGCACGTCCACACCTCGTCAACGACGATTCGTCACCCCAAGTTACGCGCGAGTCGCCTGTGCGCCAACCCACAACGGGGGGAGCTGCGCGCGCACCGACTGGGGACTCTTTGCACTCCTGCGTGACAATGACCCGGTGACCTCCGCGACCATCCCCACGACGACCGCGGCCAGCGAGGCCTGGTTCGAGCGCGCCCGGGCCGTGACGCCCGGCGGCGTGAACTCGCCCGTCCGCGCGTTCACCGCGGTCGGCGGCACGCCGCGCTTCATCGCCTCGGCCTCAGGCGCCTGGCTCACCGACGTCGACGGCAACGACTACGTCGACCTGATCTGCTCGTGGGGGCCGATGCTGCTCGGGCACGCGCACCCCGACGTGCAGGCGGCCGTCGCCGGCGCCGTGGCCCGCGGTACGTCGTACGGCACCCCGACCGAGCCCGAGGTCGAGCTCGCCGAGGAGATCGTCGCCCGCACGCCGGTCGAGCGGGTCCGCTTCGTCTCCTCGGGCACCGAGGCGACCATGTCGGCGATCCGCCTCGCGCGCGGCGCGACCGGCCGCGACCTCGTCGTGAAGTTCGCCGGCTGCTACCACGGCCACGTCGACCCGCTGCTGGCCGAGGCCGGCTCCGGGATCGCGACGCTGGCGGTGCCCGGCACCAGCGGCGTGCCCGCGACGTCGGCCGCCGAGACGCTCGTCCTGCCCTACAACGACCGGGCCGCCGTCCAGGCGGCCTTCGAGGCCCACGGGTCGCGCATCGCGTGCCTCATCACCGAGGCCACCCCGGGCAACATGGGGGTCGTGCCCCCGGCGCCGGGCTTCAACGCCTTCCTCGCCGAGACCTGCCGCACCCACGGCGCCCTCTTCATCAGCGACGAGGTGATGACCGGCTTCCGGGCCACCGAGCAGGGCGGCTGGGGCCTCGACGGTGCCGTCGAGGGCTGGACGCCCGACCTGATGACCTTCGGCAAGGTGATGGGCGGCGGCTTCCCGGCCGCGGCGTTCGGCGGCCGCGCCGACCTGATGGCCCACCTCGCGCCCGAGGGCCCGGTCTACCAGGCCGGCACGCTCTCGGGGAACCCGGTGGCCACGACCGCCGGCCTCACCACCCTGAGGCTCGCGACGCCCGCGGTCTACGCACAGCTCGACGCGACCGCCCGCACCATCCGCGAGGCAGTGTCCGAGCACCTCCGGGCGGCCGGCGTCCCGCACGTCGTGCAGACCGCCGGCACCATGTTCTCGGTGTTCTTCCGCGACGGCGCGGTCCGCGACTTCGCCGAGGCGAGCCAGCAGGACACCGGCGCCTACGCCGCGTTCTTCCACTCGATGCTCGACCAGGGTGTCTACCTGCCCCCGTCGGCCTACGAGGCGTGGTTCGTCTCCGCGGCGCACGACGACCGGGCCGTCTCCGCCATCATCGACGCCCTGCCGGCCGCCTCGGTCGCGGCCGCCACGGCAGGAGGTCACTGACATGGGTGTCCAGACCATCGTCCACCTGCTGCGGCACGGCGAGGTGCACAACCCGGACGGCGTGCTCTACGGGCGGATGGACGGCTTCCACCTGTCCGACCTCGGCCAGCAGATGGCCCAGCGGATCGCCGACACGATCGGCGACCGCGACATCGCCCACCTCCGTACGTCGCCGCTGGAGCGCGCGCAGGAGACGCTCGCCCCGCTGGCGGCGCGGCTGGCGATGACGCCGCAGGTCGACCCGCGGGTGATCGAGTCGGGCAACAAGTTCCAGGGCGTCAACTTCGGCGCCGGCGCGAGGACGTTCCTCAAGCGTCCCGACCTGCTGCGCCACATGTACAACCCGTTCCGCCCGTCGTGGGGAGAGCCCTACGACGAGATCGCCGGCCGGATGGTGGCGGCGGTGCACGACGCGCGTGACGCCGCGGTCGGCCACGAGGCCGTCGTGGTGTCGCACCAGCTGCCGATCTGGACGACGCGGCTCTTCCTGGAGGGGCGCAGCTATCTCCACCACCCCAAGACCCGCCAGTGCACCCTGTGCTCGCTGACCAGCATCGTCTTCGACGACGACCGCGTGGTGCAGGTCCGCTACTCCGAGCCGGCCGGCGACCTGATCCCGGTGGCCGACCGCTCCGCCCCGTTCTCCGCCGGCGGTGCACCGCGGGAGGACCGGCCCTGACGCTCGCCCGCCTGCTCCGCGGCCCGGTCCTGGGTCTCGCCTGCCTGCTCGTGCTGGTGGGCTGCTCGAGCCTGTCCGGCACCGGCGACAAGGGCTACATCTCCGGCACCGGCGTGCCGACCGAGGTGGCGCCGGCCGACCGCGGCGAGCCCGTCGACCTCACCGGCACCGACCTCGAGGGCGGCGACGTGGACCTCGCCGACCTCCGCGGCGGGCCGGTCGTCGTCAACGTGTGGGCGTCCTGGTGCCCGCCGTGCATCAAGGAGCAGCCCGACCTCAACGAGGCGGCCGCCCTGCTGGGCGACGACGTGCAGTTCCTCGGGCTCAACATCCGCGACGCCTCGCAGGCCGACGCGGCGGCCTACGTCCGCGACCTCGACGTCCCCTACTCCTCGATCTACTCCGCCGACGGCTCGGCGCTGCTCCCGTTCGCCGGCACGCTGACGCCCCGGTCGATCCCGAGCACCGTCGTCCTCGACGCCGAGGGCCG
This sequence comes from Nocardioides pinisoli, assembly GCF_024199985.1. Classification (GTDB taxonomy): domain Bacteria; phylum Actinomycetota; class Actinomycetes; order Propionibacteriales; family Nocardioidaceae; genus Nocardioides; species Nocardioides pinisoli. Next base: position 184,471 of record NZ_JANARS010000003.1, on the reverse strand, counting down.
GGTCGCCGCGTCCGTCAACGGCCGGATCCCGACCACGCAGACACTGGTCTCGCTCGTCGAGGCGGTGCTCGATGAGTGACTGGTTCCAGGCGACGGCTCTGTCCGGCTCGATGGTGTTGGCCCTGCCGGTCGCCCTCGCCGCCGGACTGATCTCGTTCTTCAGCCCCTGCGTCATCCCGCTCCTGCCCGGCTACCTGTCCTACGCCACCGGCATCTCCGGCGGCGACCTCGACCAGGCGCGCCGCAGCCGGATGGTGCTCGGCGCGACCCTGTTCGTGCTCGGGTTCTCGGTGGTCTTCGTGCTGCTCGGCAGCCTCACCGGCGCGGCCGGGGCGTGGCTGTTCACCCACACCCGCCAGCTCAACGTCGTCCTCGGCGTCATCACGATCCTGCTCGGCGTCGCGTTCCTCGGCGCCTTCGGCTTCCTCCAGCGCGACTGGCGCATCCACAAGGTGCCGGCCGTCGGCCTCGCCGCGGCGCCACTGCTGGGGTTCCTGTTCGGCGTCGGCTGGACGCCGTGCGTCGGCCCCACGCTCGCGGCGATCAACGTGCTGTCGGTCAACGAGGCCACCGCCGGCCGCGGGGCGCTGCTGTCGGCGGTCTTCGCCCTCGGCCTCGGCCTGCCCTTCATCGCCGCCGCGTTCGCCTACCGGCGGATGCTCGGCGCCTTCGCGGTCATCCGCCGGCACCAGCTGCTCGTCGTACGGCTCGGCGGCGTGATGATGATCCTCGTCGGCGTCCTGCTCGTCACGGGCTGGTGGGACCGCATCGTGCAGTGGCTCCAGCTGCAGGTCGTCCAGGGATTCACGGTGCCGGTGTGACCGACCTCAAGCCCGACCTCCGCCAGCGGCCGTCCGACGACCGCCAGGCGACCGCCCTGCCCGCCGACCTGACGGCCCGCGAGCTGGGGCGGTGGGCGTGGCGCCAGGTGACGTCGATGCGTACGGCGCTGGTGCTGCTCCTGCTCCTCGCGCTCGCGGCGATCCCGGGCTCGGTCATCCCGCAGGACAACATCGACTCCCTCGCGGTGTCGCAGTGGCGCGACAACCACCCGCGGCTCGCCCCGATCTGGGACCGGCTCGACCTGTTCGACGTCTACGGCTCGGTGTGGTTCTCCGCGATCTACATCCTGCTGATGATCTCGCTGGTCGGCTGCATCATCCCGCGCCTGTTCGTCTACGCGCGCGCCCTGCGCGCCAAGCCCCCGAGGGCGCCCCGCCACCTCTCGCGCCTGCCTGAGAGCACGTCCTACACGACCGACGAGGCACCCGACGTCGTGCTGGCCCGCGCGGCGCGCGTCGTGAGGGCGCGCCGCTTCCGCGTCCATCACGTCGAGGGGGAGGACGCGGTCGCCGCCGAGCGCGGCCACCTGCGCGAGGCCGGCAACCTGCTCTTCCACCTCGCCGTCATCGTCGTGCTGGTGGGGGTCGCCGCCGGCAGCCTGTTCGGCTACAAGGGCGGCGTCATCCTGCTCAACGGCGACGACTACGGCTTCTCCAACAACCTGACCCAGTACGACGACTTCGCGCCGGGCGCGCTCTTCGACCCCGACGTGATGGAGCCGTTCTCCTTCAGCATCACCGACTTCGACGTCGACTGGCTCACCGAGGGCAGCCGGGCCGGCATGGCCCGCGAGTTCGTCGCCTCGCTCGACTACGAGACCGAGCCCGGCGGCGAGACGAAGTCCTACGACCTCAAGGTCAACCACCCGCTGACCATCGGCGGCACCGACGTCTTCCTCATCGGGCACGGCTACGCACCGGTCATCACGATCCGCGACGGCGAGGGCGAGGTGGCCAAGAGCGGCCCGGTCGTCTTCCTGCCGACCAACGCGCAGACCTTCGAGTCCTTCGGCGTGGTCAAGGCGCCCTTCGCCCGCCCCGGGCAGATCGGCCTCGAGGGTGCGTTCTACCCGACCTTCTCGATGGGTCGCGACGCCAACGGCGACCTCACCATGCCGTCGTCGATCTTCGGCGCGCTGGGCGACCCGCTCATCTCGATGAGCCTGTGGACCGGCGACCTCGGCCTCCAGGACGGCTCGGCCTCGTCGGTCTACGTGCTCGACAAGGCCGGCGCGACCCAGGTGACGAAGGCCAACGGCCAGCCGTTCCGGATGGACCTGCGCCCCGGTGAGAGCGTCACCCTGCCCGACGACCTGGGCACGGTGACCTTCGAGGGCGTCCAGCGCTGGAACAAGATCCAGATCAGCCGCACCCCGGGCAAGCTGGTCGCCCTGGCCGGTGTCGTGCTGGCGTTGCTGGGCCTGCTGGGCTCGCTCTTCGTGCGACCCCGGCGCCTCTGGGTCCGCGCGCGGCGCCAGGACGACGGCACCACCCTGGTCGAGCTCGGACGGCTCGACCGGTCCTCGGGGGGCGACCCGGAGGACGGGGCGGCCGAGCTGGCCGAGGTCGTGGCAGCACTCCAGGACCCGACGGGCCCTGCGACGACGAGCAGCAACAAGGAGGAGCAGTCGTGACCGACGCACAGTGGGAGGTGTTCAGCTACCAGGGCGTGATCGCCGCCGCGGTGCTCTACTTCCTCGCGATGCTGGCCTACTTCGTCGAGCTGGCGAGCCTGCGGACGGCGACCAAGGAGGCGGAGCTCGCCACCGTCGCCGACCGTCCCGCGGGCGCGAGCAGCGCCGCCGGCGCCGCGCACCCGGGTGACGATCCAGCCGAGCCCAGCCGTCGTACGCAGGTGGCGGGTCGCCTCGGCCTGGTGCTGACCGTCTTCGCCGTGGTCGTCCACCTCGTCGCCCTGGTGGCGCGCGGCCTCGCCGCCGACCCCAACCGGGTGCCGTGGGGCAACATGTACGAGTTCACGATCTCCGGCACCTTCGTGGTGGCCCTGATCTTCGTGCTCACCGCGGTGCGCCTCGACGTCGAGTGGCTCGGCCCGCTGGTCTCGACGTTCGTCGTGGCCGCGCTGATGGCGGCGTTCCTCGGCCTCGACGACGCGGTGCTGCCGCTGCCCGACGCGCTGAACTCGCCCTGGCTGGTGATCCACGTCGTGTCGGCCGTGATCTCCACCGGCGCCTTCACCATCGGGGCCCTGCTCTCGGGGCTCTACCTCGTCAAGGAGCGCTCGACGGCGACCACCGGCTACCTCGCCCGGGTGCCCGAGCCCAAGGTGCTCGACCGGCTGTCCTACCGGATGCACGCCTTCGGCTTCCCGGTGTGGACCTTCGCCGTCCTCATCACCGGCCCGATCTGGGCGCACCAGGCGTGGGGGGCCTACTGGAACTGGGACCCCAAGGAGGTGTGGGCCTTCATCACGTGGGTGGTCTACGCCGCCTACCTGCACGCCCGCGCGACTGCAGGGTGGCGCGGCCGCAACGCCGCGGTGCTGGCGCTGGTCGGTGTCGCGACGCTGTGGTTCAACTTCATCGGCATCAACTTCTTCAGCTCCTCCAGCCAGCACTCCTACGCCGAGGGAGCGCGGCCGGAGAGGTCAGTCGTCCTCCGGCTTGCGGGGCCCGTCGAGGCCACGCAGGAAGTCGGGGTCGTCGTCGGGTCCGATCACCCGCGGGCGTGACGGACCGCCGCCGTCGAGGCGGCGCAGCGTCAGCCTGACGAGGAACCACACGACGACCGCGATGACGGCGACGACGAGCAGGACCTTCAGCATTCCTCCAATGTAGTGGGGGCCGCCTAGTCTTGTGGCGTGAAGGAGTTCGTCGTCTACACCGTCATGCGGGTCCTGCTGTTCCTGGCGTCGTTCGGCGTCGTCGTGGGCGTGATGGCCCTCGCCTTCGACGGTCGCTACAACCTGTTCTGGGCCGTGATCCTGGCCTTCCTGATCTCCGGCATCGCGTCCTACTTCATCCTCGACCGGCAGCGCGAGGCCTTCGCGCGGCGCGTCGAGGCGCGCGCTTCCCGGGCCGCTGCGGCCTTCGAGGAGCGCAAGGCGCGCGAGGACCGGGACTGAGGGCTAGAAGCCCGTCAGGCAGTACGCCGGCTCGCTGAGGTCGGCCATCGCCGCAAGACGGCGTACGGCGTCGTCCGTCCCGCCGATGCGTCCGGCGCGGGCGAGCTGGAGCACCGGCACGTTGCCGAGGTAGAGCGAGCCGAGCGTCTCGGCCGTGAGCCGGACGTCGGCCGCCTCGTCGGTCGGCGTGAGCGTGGCGACGCCGTCGGTGCAGCTCACGGCGAACCGCCCGCCCGCGTGGCCCTGCGGGTCGTCCACCTCGAGCACGACCGTCCCGTCCGCCGCCCACGGCCGCGCGGCGAGCGCCCGGGGGACGTCGAGGACCCGCAGCCACAGGAACTCCTGGACCTCGGTCGTCTTCACGCGGTTGAGGTCGGTGAGCGCCCACATCAGCGGGTCCTCGGGGTGGAACAGGTTGAAGGTGACCTTGGCGACCCGGTCCATTCCGCCCAGGAACGACCAGAGGGCGAGCTGGGCCTGCGGGGTGAGCGCCGCCATCTCGTCGACCTTGACCGTGGTGTCCTCCCCGGGCGTCCAGAGGACGAAGCCGTCGACGGCGCCGCTCGCGTCGAGGTGCACGGCGGCGCGGAGCTTGCGGTTGGTGCCGCCGCTGCGGGGGTCCCAGGCGGCGGTGTGCATGTCCTCGTAGGGGGAGGGCCACTCGACCGACCCGCGCTGGCGTGCGTGGAAGGTGTCGAAGACCGCCTTGACGTGCGGCCACGCGTCGGCCGGCTCGACCTGCTCGACGCGCCCCGGGTCGACGAAGTCGCGGAACCCGAAGCCGGCCGTGGTGTCGATGTCCACGCCCACGCGGAAGGTCGCGGGCCCGAAGCCCCAGCGGCCGTAGATGGTGGCCTCGGCGGCCGTGAGCGCGGCGATCGGCACGCCCGCGGCGACGGCGTCTGCGAGGTCGTCCTCGATGAGGCGGCGCAGCAGGCCCTTGCGGCGATGGGTGGCGCTCGTGGTGACGTCGGTGATCATCCGGAGCGGCAGCAGCTCGCGCCCCGCGTTGAGCGTCTTGTCGAGGCTGGCATAGGTGGCGACGGGCATCGGGCCCGCGCCGAACTCTCCCTCGGGGAGCCACGCGCCCCGCACAGTCACCCCGTCGGCGCGGTAGTGCCTCACCCACCGCTCGACGGTGTCGTCCTCGGGGCGGTCGTCGCGGAACCCGCGCAGGACCGCCTCGATCCAGCCGCGGCGCCGGGCAGCCGCCTCGTCGGAGTCGTCGGAGAAGTCGAGGATGTCGAAGTCGTAGTCCACCCGCTCACGCTAGTGAGCGCGGCCCGGGTGGGCCACGGCTTATCCGAGGATGAGAAGCGGCGCCGCGATCAGGACGGACCAGAGCAGCTCGGACGCGCCCGTGGCGGCCAGGACAGGGATGAGGGCCGGGCCGCTGGCACCGCCGAGGACGGCTCGGGTGGGGGGCAGCGCGCGGGCGAGGAAGGCCAGGCCGAGGAGCGCCCACCAGGTGGTGGCGACAGCCACGGCGACCACGGCCGCGGCGGCGACCAGCACCAGGAAGGCGTAGAGCGAGCGGGTGCGCTCGTCACCGAGCCGCACCGCGAGCGTCCTCTTGCCGGCGACGGTGTCGGTCGGGATGTCACGCAGGTTGTTGGCGACGAGGATGGCGCAGGCGAGCGACCCGACGCCGACGCCGGCGTAGAGGGCGGGCCACTCCCACGTCTCGGTCAGCACGTAGGTCGTACCGACCACCGCGACCAGGCCGAAGAAGACGAAGACCATCACCTCGCCGAGGCCGAGGTAGCCGTAGGGCTTCTCGCCGCCGGTGTAGAACCAGGCGGCGACGACGCAGACCAGTCCGACGGCGACCAGCCACCACGCCGTGGTGGCGGCGAGCACGAGGCCGGCGACGGCGGCGACCCCGAAGGCGGCGAAGGCGGCGGTCCTCACCGCACGCGGCGTGGCCGCGCCCGAGCCGACGAGCCGCATCGGCCCGACGCGGTCGGCGTCGGTGCCGCGGACGCCGTCGGAGTAGTCGTTGGCGTAGTTGACGCCGACCTGGAGCGCGAGGCTGACGACGAGGGCGAGCAGGGCCTTCCACCACGCGAGGTCGCCGAGGGGGAGGCGGTCGACGTAGGCCGCGACACCGGTGCCGGCGAGGACGGGAGCGACCGCCGCGGGGAGGGTGCGCGGCCGGGCGCCGGCGAGCCAGTCAGCGGTGGAGGTCACCGGTGGATTCTGGCAGGGGTGCCTCCGGCTCCATCGGCAAGGGCTCCTGGGAGACCGCGAGGTCCACGTGCTCCGGCTCGCTCGCCCGGGCGTCGGCCAGGACGTCGGCGGGCACGTGCTGCTCGAGGAAGCGCCGGCCGGCGTGCGCGGACCGGTGCAGGCCGGCCGCGGCGACGACGACGATCGCCGCGATGGTGAGCCAGCCGAGGGCGCCCCACTCCATCGCGAGGAAGCCGTAGGCCGCCGGCGCCCAGAACCGCCCGAGCGTGCCGCCGAGCTCGGAGACGCCCTGGTAGTCACCGCGACGACGGGGGTCCATCAGCTCCGCCTCGAGCGTCCAGCCCGAAGCGGAGAGGAAGAGCTCGGCCCAGGTGAGGACGACGTGGCCGAGGAAGAACAGCACGATCGTGAGCCAGCCGGTCGTCTCGTGCGTGGCGAGCGTGACGAGGCAGGTGAGGACGAAGAACAGCGTGGAGAGTCGTACGGCGCGCAGGGCCGTCTCGACGTTGCGGATGCCGCGCGAGGCGAGCCGGGGGAGCACGATGCACATGAGCGTGTTGGTGCCGAAGAGGACCGCGACGAGCACCTTGGGGGCGTCGGTCTCGGTGACCAGCCACACCGGGATGACGGTGTGCAGCAGCACCTGGTTGGTCCACATGACGCCGGTGAAGAACGTGACCGCGATCCAGTTGCGGTTGCGGATGGCGGGGATTCCTTCGGGCTTCACCCGTGGCTCGGAGCTGCGGACGTCGTGGGAGGCGTCCGGGAGGCGCGGGATCGCGGCGCTGTTGAGCAGGAACAGCACGGCGCTCACCAGCGGCGACCAGCGGAGCACGTCGGTGCCGAAGGCGATCGCGCCGCCGCCGAGGAAGGCGCCGATGCTGAAGCCGACGTTGAGCGCGGAGTAGAGGTAGGCGCGCGACTCGACGCGCTCCGCGGGCGGCAGGATGTCGATCACGTAGGCGCCGTGCGCCGTGCCACCCAGCGTGCCGGCGACCTCCATGGCGACGGCGAGCGCGACGTACTCGGGGAAGCTGTCGATGAACGGCCACGCCAGGAACAACGTGCCCTGCATCGCTGCCGACAGCGTCCACATCCGCTTGGGGCCGAAGTGGTCGACCAGCTTGCCCATCGGCACGGCGACGATGAAGCTCGCGATCGCGGCGATGGTGAGCCCGATGCCCACCTCGGCCAGGGAGAGGCCGACCACGAGGGTGAAGAACACCGCCGACCCCGCGAGGAACGCGCCGTCGCCGGAGGCGAAGAGCAGGGACTGGACCGACAGCCTCCGGGCGAGGGGGGACGGGGGCGTGGCGTAGTTCTTCAGGGCGGTGAGCATCGCCGGTCATTCTCGCCCGCCAGTCCGACAGCCGTCCTGCCATTTTCGGACGTCGCTCCCGTGCCGTGGGTCACCCGCGGCTTGGCGCAGAGCGGGGAGCTTCGTCCCGACATGTCGAGGACGACCTTCCCCACTGTCGGTCGGCGCCAGGAAGCCCGTCCGCCCGTGCCCTCCCCCGCGGAGTGGGATGACAGACCTCCGGACACGGCCGACACTGGCAGCCCGGTCACGACCCGCACGGGGTGCGACCACGCGCAGGGAAGGGACGATGGCGTGACGACGAAGAGCGACTTCTCCGAGGAGGAATGGGCCCGGATCGTGCGGGCGCCGTTCGTGGCCGGGCTGGCGATCTCCCTCGCGGACCCGGGCGGCCCCATCGAGGCCGCGAAGGAGACGATGGCCACGTTGAGGTCGGCCACCAGCCCGCCGAGTCGCGAGGAGCTCCTGGCCGACGTGGCGCTCGACGTCCAGGCCATGGCGCAGGAGCACCGTCATCCGCTCAAGGGCTACAAGCCCACGGGGCCGGTGGTCGGGGACGAGGTCGTCGCCGAGCTCCGTGAGGTGGTGGCGATCGTGACCGGCAAGGCATCCGCCGAGGAGACGGCTGCGTACGGCGCGTGGTTGCTGGCGAGCGCCCAGGCCGCGGCCACGGCCGCCAAGGAGGGCGGCTTCATGGGCTTCGGCGCGGAGCAGGTCAGCGCCGGTGAGCAGGCGATGCTCGATCGGGTCCGCGAGGCCGTCGGCACCTGAGGAGAGGCGCGAGGTGCGCCTCAGTCAGCGGCATGGGAGCCCGGGCAGCTGACCTCGAGTGCGGGGTTGCGCGCCGCGGCGCGGTAGGCCCCCAGGTCCCGCATGCCCCGCTGCCACATGTCCAGCCACATCTCGGTCGCCTTCTCGGGCGACAGCGTGCCCATCCGGAGCATGTCCATGTGTTGCACGTGCATGTCCCAGGTGCTGATCGACGTCCTGGCCGCCCGGGCGACGCCGAGCTCCGCATCGACGATGCGGGAGCACGAGCGAACCTCCGCGGGTGCCGGACCCAGCAGGTCAGGTGCGGGACAGTCGACGCCCGATCGCTCGAGTGCCTTCCACGCCTCACGGAAGTGGTCGACGTTGCGCTGGGCCCCCAGCCTCGTCCGGTCCCAGAAGCGCGTCGCCTGCTGGAGCGTGATCTCGCCGACCACGAGCTGGTTCATGGCCTCGACGTGCACGTCCCACTGGCGGAGGGCGGGCCGCGCGGCGTCGAGTGCGGCCTCGAGCCCTGCCGCTGCCTCGGAGCACCGCTCGGCGCGCGTGTCCGCCACCGCCGGCACCGGCGCCGCGCTCGGGCTGCTCCGCTGCTCCGGCTCTGGCTCGGATGCGACGGTGTTGTCTGTCGTCCCCGAGGGTGTGTCGTCGCTGTCGAGGACGCTCACCCACAGGAGCACACCCAGCAGGCCCAGCATGGTGCCCACCAGGAAGGTCAGGGCCAGCAACCTGGCCGGTGCGGTCGTTCCCCCGTTGCCCTGCATGCCATCTCCTCCAGAGAAAAGAGTCATCAGCACTTCTCTGGACGGTAGGTCGCCGTCGACGGTCCGGCTCTACCCAGTTGTGGGGAAAATGTGTCGTTGGACAGCCCTTGTCACGGCCTCTTGGGGTCGTCGTCGGAGGTGTCGGGATCGGTGCGGCCCTGAGCCATCCGTCGGGTGTCGCGCCTGATGCGCTCGGCCCGGCGGCGCTCGAAGAGCAGGATGGCCACGACCACGCCGACCATCACGACGACGGTCATGACGAGCCGGAAGGCGTCCATGCCTCCACCATCGCACGCAGCGGCAACCGGCCCGGGCGCCCGGGCGCTACGCGCCGGGGACCACCCGCATGTCGCGGTCGGCGCCGCCGTCGAGGGCACGGAGCGCCTCCTGGTAGGCCTCGCTGTCGTGGGCGGCGACCGCCGCCTCGACCGACGCGAACTCGATCACGACCGTGCGGGTCGCCTCGCCCTTCTCGAACGTCGCCTCCGGCACGCCGCGCACCAGGAACCGGCCGCCCGCCGCGGTCAGCGCCGGACCGGCGAGCGTGGCGTAGGCCGCCACCTTGTCGGGGTCGTGGACGGCCTTGTAGGTGGTGATCCAGTACGCGGTCATGGCGCGACCCTACGACGTACGACAGTCGGTCAGGTCGCCGAGCCGTGGCGGGCGAGGTAGCGCTCGGCGGCGCGGGCGGACGGGCCCATGGTGAGCGTCGGGACCACGACGATGACGGCGATCGTGATCCAGCCGAGCGACCCGTGCTCCATCGCCAGCCAGGTGAAGAGCGCCGGCGCCCAGACCGACCCGAGCGTGCCCCCGATGTGGGCTGCGCCCTGGTACTCCGCGCGCTGGTCGGCGTCGGTCAGCTCGGACATGAAGCCCCAGTGGCCGGCGGACTGGTAGAGCTCGGCGCCGGTCACGGTGACGTGGCCGAGCCAGACCAGCGCGATCGTCAGCCAGCCGACCGTGTCGTGGGTGACGAGCACGATCGCGCACGACAGCACGAAGAAGCCTGCGGAGATGTACGACGCCCGCAGCGACCGCGCCACCGAGTCGACACCCCGCGCGGCGGCGACCTGGAGGAGCACCGCCATCACCGTGTTGGTGCCGAAGAGCCACGCGAGCAGCACGCGGGGGGCGTCGGTCTCCTCGACCAGCCACAGCGGGATCACGATGTTGAGGAGGACCTGGTTGGTGCCGAGCACGCCGTCGCCGGTCATCAGCGCGAGGAAGGCGCGGTTCTTGAGGGCCGCGGGCTTGATGACCTCGTCGTCGGCGTGGGCGGGGGCCTTGGCGGGCGGCTCGGGCAGCCGGGTGATCCAGTAGGCGTTGCCCAGCAGGATGGCGCCGGTGAGGATCGGCACGGCGCGCACCACGTCGTCGCTGTTGGTGGCCAGCGCGAGGCCTCCGATGAGCGCCCCGACGGTGAACCCGATGTTGAGCGCGGCGCGCATGAAGGCCTGCGACTGGACCCGCTCCTCGCGGGTGAAGATGTCGATCGTGTAGGCCCCGCGCCCGCTCCAGCCGGCCTGGCTGACCACCTCGAGGGCCACCATCATCACGAGGTAGGCGGCGAAGCCGTGGATGAACGGCCAGACGAGGTAGAGCCCTGCGGTCAGGGCGGCGCTGACCGCCCAGATCCGCTTCGTGCCCACCCGGTCGGCGAGCTTGCCGGCCGGCACCGCGAAGAAGAACGACGTGATCCCGGCGACGGTCAGGCCGATGCCGACCTGGGCGGCCGACAGGCCCACGATCTGGGTGAAGAAGACCGCCGAACCGGTGATGAAGGTGCCCTCGCCGACCGCGAAGAGGATCGACTGGACCGACAGCGACCGCGCGAGCGGCGACGGCGGCAGCTGGCGTTGCCACCAGGACCGCGTGCCCGAGTCGCGCGTCTCCGTGTCGTCCATCGTGCTCATCGTGGCAGAGCCACTAGCGTTCGTCGTGTGAGTTTCCTGCGTCCGTCGGACGAGCCCTCCGTCGCCATCCGGCAGCTGTCGAGGTGGCTCGAGGCCGACGCCCCGCCGCCGCTGCTCATCGAGACCTCCGGCTCCACGGGCAGGCCCAAGGGCGTCGTCATCCCCCGCCGCGCGGTGCTGGCCAGCGTCGAGGCGTCCGCGCGCCGGTTGGGTGCCTCGGGGCGGTGGATGCTGGCGCTGCCGTCGTCGTACGTCGCCGGGGTGCAGGTCATCGTCCGCTCCCTGGTGGCCGGTCACGAGCCCGTCGTCGTGGACGGCCTCGACGTGGGCCGCGCGGCCGCCACGGACCACACCGACGTGCCGACCTTCGTGTCGCTCGTGCCCACCCAGCTGCACCGCATCATCGGCAACCCCGAGCAGGTCGCGGCCCTCGCGCGCTGCCACGCCGTGCTGGTCGGCGGCGGCGGGCTGGACCCGGAGGTGCGCAGGCGGGCCGAGGACCTCGGCGTCCGTGTCGTCGCCACCTACGGCTCCTCCGAGACCTCCGGCGGGTGCGTCTACGACGGCGTCCCCCTCGACGGCGTCGCGGTGACGATCGGCGCCGAGGGGCGGATCCGGATCGCCGGCCCCACCCTCTTCAGCCACTACGCCGACGACCCCTCGCTGACCGCCGAGTCGGTCGTCGACGGCTGGTTCCTCACCTCCGACGCCGGGCGCATCGACGAGGACGGACGGCTGCAGGTCCTCGGTCGCATCGACGACGTCGTCGTCAGCGGCGGCGTCAAGATCCCGGTGGCCGCCGTCGCCCGGCGCCTGCGCCAGCACCTCCTCGTGGAGGACGCCGAGGTCCTCGGGGTCCCGGACCCCGAGTGGGGCCAGCGGGTCGTCGCCGTGGTGGTCGGCAACGTCCGCGAGGGCGAGCTGCGCGACTGGGTCAGCCTGGAGCAACCCCGGTCGTGGGCACCGCGCGAGTTCCGCTGGGTCGACAGCCTGCCGCTGCTGCCCAACGGCAAGGTCGACCGGCAGGCCATCCGGGCCGCGCTGTGACGGACGACCTGCACGTCTTCGCCATCCCGCTGCGCACCCGGTTCCGAGGCATCACGGTGCGCGAGGGGGTGCTGCTGCGCGGCGCCGCCGGGTGGGGGGAGTGGTCGCCCTTCCTCGAGTACGACGACGCCACCGCGCGCCCGTGGCTCGCCTGCGCGCGCGAGACGGCCGACCTGGGGTGGCCGGCGCCGGTGCGCGACGTCGTACCGGTCAACGTCACCGTCCCGGCCACCGACCCCGAGCGGGCCCACGCCATCGTCACCGCCGGCGGCTGCCGCACGGCCAAGGTCAAGGTCGCCGAGCGCGGCCAGACGCTGGCCGAGGACGAGGCCCGCGTGGAGGCGGTGCGTGACGCCCTCGGGCCGGACGGCCTGGTGCGGGTGGACGCCAACGGCGCGTGGGACGTCGACGAGGCGGTGCGCGCGATCGCCGCGCTCGACCGCGCGGCCGGCGGGCTGGAGTACGTCGAGCAGCCGGTCGCGTCCGTGGAGGACCTCGCGGTCGTACGCCGCCGGGTGGCGGTGCCGATCGCCGCCGACGAGTCGATCCGCCGCGCCGACGACCCCTACCGGGTCCGCGACCTCGAGGCGGCCGACATCGCCGTCCTCAAGGTGCAGCCCCTCGGCGGGGTGCGTGCCTGCCTGCGCATCGCCGAGGACATCGGCCTGCCGGTCGTGGTCTCCAGCGCGGTCGAGTCGAGCGTCGGCATCGCCGCCGGCGTCGCCCTGGCCGCCGCACTGCCCGAGCTGCGCCACGCGTGCGGTCTCGCGACGGTCCAGCTGCTCACCGACGACGTCGTCGCCGAGCCGATGCTGCCGGTCGACGGGATGCTGCGGGTCACCCGGCCGGAGGTCGACGACGCCGCGCTCGCCCGACTGGGAGCCGCCGCCGACCGTGTCGCCCACTGGCGCGGCCGCCTCGCGTCCGTAGGGCAGGATCGGTCCTCGTGAACCCGTCGACCGAGCTGGCCAGGAGCGTCGTCACGGCGCTCCGCGGAGCGGGCGTGCGGGAGGTGGTCGTCGCTCCCGGCTCGCGCAACGCGCCGCTCTCGTTCGCGCTGTACGACGTCGCGCAGGCGGGCGGCCTGCGCCTCCACACGCGGATGGACGAGCGCACGGCGGGCTTCCTCGCCCTCGGCCTCGCCAAGGTGAGCAACCGCGCCGTCGCCGTCACGTGCACCTCGGGCACCGCCGTCGCCCACCTGCTCCCGGCCGTGATGGAGGCCGCCCACGCCGGGGTCCCCCTCGTCGTGGTGACCGCCGATCGCCCGGCACGTCTCCGTGGCACGGGTGCCAACCAGACCGCCGACCAGGTGGGGATCTTCAGCACGTTCGCGCCCACCCTCGACGTGGCCGAAGCAGACCTCGACCGCCTGCTCGCCTTCGTCCGCGAGCACGGCTGGGACCGGCCGGTGCACCTCAACGTGCAGCTCGACGACCCGCTCCTGCCCGACGACGACGGCTGGGACGGGGGAGAGGCGCCCGCGTGGGCGGTGCCCGCCGGCGGCACCCCGATGACGCGGCTCGTCCTCGACCCGGGCCCCCGCACCGTCGTGGTGGCCGGCGACGACGCCGGACCGCCCGCACGCGTGCTCGCCGAGAACGCCGGGTGGCCGCTCCTCGCGGAGCCGACGAGCGGCTGCCGCACGGGCGACAGCGTGGTCCGCACCTACCGGCTGCTGCTGTCCGGCGCGCTCGGCGCGCAGGTCGAGCGCGCGGTGGTGCTCGGCCACCCCACGCTGTCACGGCCGGTCGCGCGGCTCCTGGCCCGTGCCGACGTCGAGGTCGTCTCGGCACGCGCGCGCGGGCGGTGGCCCGACCGGCCCTACGCCGTCGCGCACGAGGCCGACCAGGTCGACGTCGCGTCGCCCGACGACCCCGCGTGGGCGGAGGCGTGGCGCGCGGCGGACCGCGTCGTCTCGCGCGACCTCGACCGGCTCCTGGCCGCCGAGCCCGGCCTCACGCCCCACGAGGTGGCCGGTGCGGTCAGCCGGGCGGTGCCGCGTGGGGGGCTCCTCGTCGTGGGCGCGTCCAACCCGGTCCGCGACCTCGACCTCATGGTCGCGCGCTACGAGGTGGGCGGGCGACGCAAGGTGATCGCCAACCGCGGTCTGGCCGGCATCGACGGTACCGTCAGCAGCGCGATCGGGGCGGCGCTCGGACGGCCCCAGTCGTCGCGCGCGCTGGCGCTGATGGGTGACGTGACGTTCCTGCACGACACCACCGGGCTCTTCCTCGGCCCTCGCGAGGAGCGTCCCGACCTCACGATCGTCGTGGTCAACGACGACGGAGGGTCGATCTTCGCGACCCTCGAGCAGGGCGCACCCGAGCACGCGGACCGGTTCGACACCCTCTTCGGCACTCCGCACGGCGCGGACCTCGCCAGCCTGTGCGCGGCGGCCCGGGTCCCGCACCTGCGGGTCGGCAGCCTGCCCGAGCTCGAGCAGGCGCTCGCCATGCCCAACGGCGGCATCGAGGTCGTCGAGGCGCGGGTGCGCCGCGACAACCGCCGCGAGCTGGACGAAAAGATCCGCGCGCTGACCCTTCCCTGACGGGAGGGGGCCAGCGCGCGGATCGTCGTGCTGCGGTGCGTCAGTGGCTCAGGCCTGCGGGGTCTCCCACACGCGGACCCAGTCGACGTACATGTGCTGCGGGAGCTTCTTGTCGTTCATCTCCAGCGCCTCGTAGTCGGAGGCGAGCAGGCTCAGGATGAGGTACTGCTGGGCCTTCGACACGCGCTTCGACGTGCGCCACGTCTCCTTGCCGTCGATGCGGAAGATGATCGTCTTCGGCGTCCACTGGACCGAGAAGACGTGGTAGTTCTTCGACCAGCCGTCGCGCTTGTTCTGCAGGAACGACCTCGAGTCCTTGATCCACGAGCCGGTCTTGATCAGGCGCTTGCCCTTGTACCAGTGGATGAAGCTGGTGAGGCCACCCTGCGGGTGCTTGTCACCGAAGTACTCGATGATGTCGATCTCGTGGCCGTCGCTGCCCGGGCCGTTGCCGCCGACGGGCTGCGACCAGAAGCTGGAGTGCTGGCCCTGCGACTTGTGCATCTTCACGCGCGCGGCGGCGACGCCGTACTTGAAGCTGAACGCGCCCTCGGTGCCGACGTGGCCGTTCAGGCGGTAGGAGATCTTCTTCTTCAGCTTGCGGGAGGTGGCCTTGCACTTGCCCTTGGCCGACTTGTCCTTGATGACGCTCAGGCGCAGGGTGCCGCCGCCGACCTTGACGGCCTTCGGGTCGCCCTTGGAGCACTTGCGCTTGCTGGACGGCTCGTAGTCCTGGCCGCGCATGCTCCACACAGGGCTCAGGGAGCCGCCGGAGAACTCGTCGGAGAAGGTCGGGGTCAGCCACTGCGACGTGTCGGCGGCGGAGCTCGAGACCTTCTTGAGGCCCTTGAACTTCTGCGCAGTCACGCGGTAGGTCACGGCCGCGCCACCGCTGGAGACGGCCGCGCGGAAGTTGGCGTCGCCGGACCGCTCCTGCTTGGCGGTGCCGACCTTCTTCCACGACGTCCCGACGAGACGCTCGAGGACGACCTTGCGCCCGACCTTGACCGGCTTGATGGTCGCGGTGACGGCGCCCTTGGCGGAGTCGGCGCTGGCGTCGCGCTTGCCCTGCTGGACGATCTGCGGGAGCACCTCCAGCGAGATCTTCTGGCCGGCCTTCTTGGTCAGCGACGACGTCGGCGCGGTGCGCTCGATGGTGTCGGTGGCCGAGCCGGTCTCGACCGTCAGGAGCAGGGACGCGGGCAGGAGCAGCGCGACGGCGCTGCCTGCGAGCACGCGGCGTGCAGACATGTAGAACTCTCTTCGTCTCGGGTGCGATTGGTGGTTCCCCCAGGGCACTCCACCCAGTCGGAGGCTGTCCCACCTTAACCTTCAGCCCCACCGGTACGACGATTCGGCGTGCCCCGGAGCGCGCCTATGGTGGATGCCATGCGGATCACCAAGTTCGGTCATGCGTGCGTCCGGGTGCAGGGAGAGGGCGGCGTCATCGTCCTCGACCCCGGGGTGTTCACCGATCCGGCGGCCCTCGAGGGCGCCGACGCCGTGCTCATCACCCACGAGCATCCCGACCACGTGCATCCCGACCACCTCCGCGGCAGCGACGCCCCGATCTGGACGATCGCCGCCGTCCACCGGCTGCTGCGCGAGCAGGCGCCCGACGTGGCCGACCGGGTGAGCGTCGTGCGGCCGGGCGACCGGCTCGAGGTCGCCGGCACGGCGGTCGAGGTCGTCGGGGAGAAGCACGCGGTGATCCACCCCGACTACGACCGCTTCGACAACTCCGGCTACGTCCTGGAGTCCGGGGGAGCGAGCGTCTACCACCCGGGCGACGCCCTGACGCCGCCCGGCCGTGCGGTCGACGTGCTCCTCGCGCCGGTCAGCGCTCCGTGGCTCAAGGTCAGCGAGGCGATCGACTTCGTGCGCGAGGTCGGCGCGCCCCGGTCGCTGGGGATCCACGACCGCGTCTACAGCGACATCGGCCTCGACATGGTCGCCACTCACATGGCCAACCTGCTGCCGAAGGGCCAGGCCTTCGAGCGTCGCGAGCCCGGGCAGGACCTCTAGCGACTCCTGGGTCAGCCGGCGCCGAGCGCGTCGCGCACGGGCACGAACTTCGCCTGCGACTCGGCGAGCTCCGCCTCGGGGTCCGAGCTCGCCACGATGCCGCAGCCGGCGAAGAGCCGGACGCCGCCCTCGGTGACCATCGCGGAGCGCAGCGCGATGCCCCACTCGCCGTCGCCGGAGGCGTCCATCCAGCCGACGGGTCCGGCGTAGCGGTCGCGCGGCATGCCCTCGATCTCGTCGATGAGGCGCGTCGCCTCGGTCGTCGGGGTGCCGCCCACCGCCGCCGACGGGTGCAGCGACTCGGCGAGCTGCAGCGACGTCGCGTCGTCGTGGACGACGCCGTTGACGTCGGTGGCCAGGTGCATGACGTTGGGCAGGTGGAGGACGAACGGCGCCTCCGGCACGTTCATCGACGAGCAGTGCGGCTCCAGGGCGTCGGCGACCGAGCGCACGGCGTACTCGTGCTCCTCGAGGTCCTTCGACGAGCGGGCCAGGGTGGCGGCGAGGGCGAGGTCGCGCTCGTCGTCACCCGTACGCCGGATCGTGCCGGCCAGCACGCGGGAGGTCACCAGGCCGCGCTCGCGGCGCACGAGCATCTCGGGAGTGGCGCCGAAGAGCCCGTCGACGTGGAACGTCCAGCACATCTCGTACTGGGCGGCGAGCCGGTGCAGCGGCCAGCGGACGTCGAGCGGCTCGTCGGTGGTGGCGATGAGGTCGCGGGCGAGGACGACCTTCTCCAGGTCGCCGGACGAGATGCGCCGGACCGCCTCGGCCACGACCGACATCCACTCCTCGCCGTTGCGGGCGCCGTCGGAGAAGACGAGCCCGACGGGCGGCTCGGGAGCGGGCGCGGGCTCGAGCGCCGGCGCCTCGACCGAGACGGTCGTCAGCCAGGCCCGGTCGCCGCGTCGCCCGACGACGACCTGGGGGACGACGAGCACGGAGTCGCCGGGCTCGTCGGCGAACGCGAAGGCGCCGAAGGAGACCAGTCCCGTGCCCGGCTCCACGACCTGGTCCTCGACGTCGGCGCGCGCGACGGTCTCCGACCACCACTTCACCGCGTCGCTGAAGCGGGTCGGACCCGACGTCTCCAGGCGTGCGGCCACGCCCCAGCCGACCAGGCCCTCGCCGCGGCGCAGCCAGCTGACGGGCTCGTGCCGGGGCAGCAGGTCGAGGAGGGAGAGGGCCGCCGGGTCCACCGGGACGGTCCGCACGACGAGCGGCGGGGTGGAGGCGGACGCGGGGGTCGTCACGAGGGGGGAGCCTACGCCGAGACGTGCAGGGCGGGGACGACAGATCGTCCAAACGGCGAACAGGAGAGGCGTACGTCACCTAGGTTGCCTCGGTAACCGACACAGCCTAGGAGCCCGCACGTGCCTGCCCACGAATCTCCTCTCGTCCGGTTGGAGCGCCACGCGCGCAACCGTGCTCTCGAGGTCGCCGTGACGGAGGTGCGCGACGGGTCGTGGACCACGCTGACGTGGAACGAGCTCTACCGCCGGGTCATCGACGGCGCCGCCGGCATGATCGAGGCGGGCGTCAACCCGGGCCAGGTAGTCGTCATCCGGGTCCCGACCGGCGTCCGCCAGCTCGAGCTCGAGCTCGCCACGCGGGTCGCCGGCGCCGTGCCGCTGCTCCTGCCCGAGCACCTCGATCCGAGCGAGGTGGGCCGGCTCCTCGACGAGGTGC
The DNA here is from genome assembly GCF_024199985.1 of Nocardioides pinisoli. GTDB lineage: Bacteria > Actinomycetota > Actinomycetes > Propionibacteriales > Nocardioidaceae > Nocardioides > Nocardioides pinisoli. The sequence continues at coordinate 166,276 of NZ_JANARS010000003.1, read as the reverse complement.
AGGTGCGACTCGTCGTCGTCGACGACGAGAGCCGCCTGTCGCTGCTGCGACGCGCGGCCCTGGCCGACGCCCAGCTGTTCGAGTGCGACGACCGCTCCTGGGAGCGCCTGCGCGGGATGGGGCTCGAGCGTCGCAAGCGCCAGCCCGACCTGCTGGCCTGGGTCGCCGGCGCGCGTGCCGGGTCCTCCTCGGCGCCGGTGCTCGGCCTGCCGCGGGAGAAGAGCGAGGCATGGCTCTTCCGCCCCGAGTGCTCCGGCGCCCTCTCCGACCTCACCGGCCACGACGTCGTCCTGCTGACCGGCGAGGCGACCGACCGCTTCACCACGGTGGCGCGCGACGCCCACCTCACCTCGGGGTGCACCCTCGCCTGGGTCGAGACCCCCGAGCAGCTCGAGGCGGCCCTCGCCCACGTGTCGCCGACCCACGTGCTGCTCGACCACGTGGCGGCCCGGGTGCTGGAGGACCTGCTCGAGGCGGGCACGATCGACGGCGCGCCGTGGCACGAGACGCCCCGTGAGGTCCTCGACGCCGCGTCCGCCCTGGTCGCCGAGGCGCGGCTCGGCTCCAAGGAACGCAAGCTCGCGGCCGAGGTCACCGCCCTGAAGCCCTGGTGGGGCGACCGGCTGCGCGTGCTCGTGATGGACGCCCGCGTCCACCGCCGGGTCAGTGCGCTGGCGACCACCCTCGGCTTCCGCCTCGGACGGGTCGCGCACCACCCCGCCGTCCGGCTCGAGCTGTCGCGCGAGCACGCGGTGGTCGACGTGCCGGCGGCCCCTCAGCCCGAGACCGCCTCGGTGTCCCTCCCGCGGCGCGGCCGGGCGGGCGACGGGCTGGACTCGGCCTTCTCGCTCGCCGGCAGCCCCGGCTCCTGAGCCGGCTCGCTCAGGAGCGGTAGACGATCACCTTGTCGCCGAGCCTGACCTGGTCGAACAGCCAGGCGACGGCGGCGCGGTCGCGCACGTTGACGCAGCCGTGCGACGCCCCGTTGTAGCCGTTGGCGGCGAAGTCGGGGGAGTAGTGCACCGCCTGGCCGCCCGAGAAGAACATGGCGTAGGGCATCGGGGTGTTGTAGAGGCTCGAGACGTGGTCGCGCGACTTGCGGAAGACCGAGAAGGCCCCCTCACGCGTGGGCAGCTCGTCCGACCCGAAGCGCACCTCGACCGTCCTGAGCACCGCGCCGTCGACCACCCAGCGCAGCGAGCGCGACGTCTTGTCGACGCACATGGCCCGCCCCGTCAGGCAGCGCGGGTCGAGGGCCGGCCCGGTGGGCACGATGTTGAAGAGCTCGGCCTTCGTCGGCGTCCGGGTCATCGCCTTCAGCCGCTCGAGCGTGCGGCGGTCGACCGCGCCGGTGACCGGGATCCGGCGCTTGGCCTGGAAGCCCTCCACCGCCTCGACCGTCGCCTGCGTGTAGCGACCGGTGACGCGGGCGTCGTACCAGCGGACCTGCACGAGCCGGGCCTGCACCTGGCGCACCCACATGCCCGTGTCGCCGCGCTGCAGCAAGGGCTTGCCGGGGGTGTAGACGTTGTGCAGCGCCTCGGTCGTCGGCTCGGTCGTCAGGCTGACGATCTTGAGCCAGGTGCGCTCGTCCACGACGCCGTCGGCGGTCCAGCCGCGGCGGCGCTGGAAGGTCGCGACGCCGTCGCGGGTCTCCCGGTCGAACCGGCTGGTCACGACCTCGGAGTGCAGGTCGAGCTGGTGCAGCCGGCTCTGCAGCACCCGCACCCGCCAGCCGGAGTCGCCGAGCTGCATCGGGGCGAAGGCGGCGCGCGTCGCCGGCGCTGCGGAGGCGGACCCGCTCGCGGACACCCCGCTGAGGACGGTCAGGGCGCAGAGCAGCGCCAGGACGAGCGCAGGAGCGCGGTGACGTGACATGTGGGTCCTCCCCCGGGGAAGCCATAGACGTGGTGATCATAGGGACGTACGACGACACCCCCGCGTTGCGCCTCCCGAGGATCGGACGCCTACGCTCGCGGCGTGGCCCGTGCTGACCTGGACAAGCAACCGACCGACGTACGTCGCATGTTCGACACCGTGGCCAAGCGCTACGACCTCACCAACGACCTCATGACCGCCGGCATCCAGCGCACCTGGCGCCGCGCGATGGTCGACGCGGTGGCGCCGCAGCGCGGCGACCTGGTGCTCGACCTCGCCGCTGGCACGGGGTGCTCGAGCGAGCCCTTCGGCGCCCACGGGGCCACCGCCGTCCCGTGCGACTTCTCGGTCGGCATGCTCCAGCAGGGGAAGAAGGACCGGCCCTCGCTGCCCTTCGTCGCGGGCGACGGCACCCGCCTGCCGTTCCTGGACGACACCTTCGACGCGGTGACCATCTCCTACGGCCTGCGCAACTTCGTCGACCCGGTCGCCGGGCTCAAGGAGATGCTCCGCGTCACCCGGCCCGGGGGCCGCCTCGTCGTGTGCGAGTTCAGCACCCCCACCAACGGCGCCCTCCGCACGCTCTACCTCGACGGCTTCATGCAGGCGCTGCCCCGCATCGCCTCGCTCACCGCGAGCGCGGCCGACGCCTACGTCTACCTCGCCGAGTCGATCCGGGCCTGGCCCGACCAGGAGGGACTCGCGGCGATGGTCGCCGAGGCCGGCTGGCAGCGGCCCGAGTGGCGCAACCTCACGGGCGGCATCGTCGCCCTGCACCGCGCCACTGCGTGACCTCCCGCCGGTGATTTAGGACACGCTCGCATCACCGAATTGCGCTCGTCAGAGACGTACGAACGAGTCCGCACCCCCACGTGACGCACGCCGCACCGGAGTCCTAGACTGTGGCCCGCGCCACTCGTGAAGCCGTTCACAAGGGCACATGTCTCGAGGGCACAGGCCCAGCAGGGCGTGGCGCAGGTCCATGGGAAGGGAAGCGATGGAGCTCTACACGCCGGTCCTGGCGCTGGCACTCATCGCGACGGGGTTCGCGGTCTTCTCCGTGATCATGAGCGCCGTCGTGGGTCCCAAGCGCTACAACCGGGCCAAGCTCGACTCCTACGAGTGCGGCATCGAGCCGACGCCGCAGCCCGTCGGCGGCGGCAGGATCCCGGTGAAGTACTTCATCACCGCGATGCTCTTCATCGTCTTCGACATCGAGATCATCTTCCTCTACCCGTGGGCCGTCCACTTCGACCAGATGGCCCTCTTCGGCCTCGTCGAGATGGTCCTGTTCATTGCGACTGTGTTCGTGGCCTACGCCTACGTTTGGCGTCGCGGCGGACTGGATTGGGACTGAGGACCGTGATGCCCGCACATTGCCCGCGTTGTCGTCGGTCGACGACCGCTCCGCTGCGCTCCGCTGAAGGTCGTTTTCCCTCCTCCGCCTTGGCACTGCACGCGCCTCACGACCCTCAGAGGGAGAGTTGAGATGGGACTGGAAGAGAAGCTGCCGAGCGGCGTCCTGCTGACCACCGTCGAGGGGGTCGCGGGCTACATGCGCAAGGCGTCGTTCTGGCCGGCCACCTTCGGCCTGGCCTGCTGCGCCATCGAGATGATGACCACCGGCGGCCCCAAGTACGACCTCGCGCGCTTCGGCATGGAGGTCTTCCGGGCCAGCCCGCGCCAGGCCGACCTGATGATCGTGGCCGGGCGGGTCAGCCAGAAGATGGCCCCGGTCCTGCGCCAGATCTACGACCAGATGCCCGAGCCCAAGTGGGTCCTCGCGATGGGCGTCTGCGCCTCGTCGGGCGGCATGTTCAACAACTACGCGATCGTCCAGGGCGTCGACCACGTCGTGCCGGTCGACATGTACCTCCCCGGCTGCCCGCCGCGCCCGGAGATGCTCATCGACGCGATCCTCAAGCTCCACGACCAGGTCCAGCAGACCAAGCTGGGTGCCAACCGTCGTGACGAGGTCGCCGAGCTCGAGACCGCCGCGCTGCGCGCCCTGCCCACCTCGGAGATGAAGGGCCTGCTGCGGTGACCGACAAGCCCGACGAGAAGGCGGCCGGCAAGGCCGCGGACGAGTCCGACGACAAGACGGACAACAACGAGGCCGCGCGACCGGCCGAGGAGCGCAACCTCGAGAAGGCCAAGTCCGGCACCGGCACCGGCAGCGGCGTCGAGCAGCCGGCGCCCGAGCAGTCGCCGGAGAACGTCCCGGCCCCCACCGGCGAGGTGCGGGCGGTGGGCGAGCGCCGCGGCATGTTCGGCGTGACCGGCACCGGCGACACCTCCGGCTACGGCGGGCTGGTCAGCGCCACGGTCTTCCCGGCGCCGTCGGCGAAGCCCTACGGCGGCTGGTTCGACGAGGTCGCGGGCGCGCTCGAGGCGCGTCTCGAGGCCACCGAGCTCACCTCGGCCATCGAGAGCGTCGTGGTGCACCGCGGCGAGATCACCTTCCACGTGCGCCGCGAGGACCTGCCCTTCGTGGCGCAGATGCTCCGCGACGACGAGGCGCTGCGCTTCGAGTTCTGCGCCGGCGTCAGCGGCGTCCACTACCCCGACGACACCGGTCGCGAGCTGCACGCCGTCTACCACCTGGCGTCGATGACCCACAACCGGCGCATCCGCGTCGAGGTCAGCGCGCCCGACAGCGACCCCCATGTGCCGAGCCTGGTGAGCATCTACCCGACGCTCGACTGGCACGAGCGCGAGACCTACGACATGTTCGGGCTGATCTTCGATGGTCACCCCGCTCTGACCCGGGTGCTCATGCCGGACGACTGGCCGGGCCACCCGCAGCGCAAGGACTACCCGCTCGGCGGCATCCCCGTCGAGTACAAGGGTGGGTCCATCCCTCCGCCGGACCAGCGCAGGAGCTACAACTGATGATCCACCCCACTCGATTCTCCGATCCTCCGCTCCGCTCCTCCACGAACAATCGATCGGGGACCCCGGAATGACCACCGAGCAGGACTTCTACGCTGCGCCCGGCGAGACCAGCCAGGGCCGCGTCTTCACCGTCACGGGCCAGGACTGGGACTCGGTCACGCAGAGCATCGGCGAGTCCGCCGAGGAGCGGGTCGTGGTCAACATGGGCCCCCAGCACCCGTCGACCCACGGCGTGCTCCGGCTCATCCTCGAGCTCGAGGGCGAGACGGTCACCGAGGCCCGCTGCGGCATCGGCTACCTCCACACCGGCATCGAGAAGAACATGGAGTACCGCTCCTGGGTGCAGGGCACGACGTTCTGCACCCGCATGGACTACCTCTCCCCGTTCTACAACGAGGCCACCTACGTCCTGGGCGTGGAGCGCCTCCTCGACATCGAGGACGACATCCCCGAGAAGGCGCAGGTCATGCGGGTGCTCCTCATGGAGCTCAACCGCATGTCCTCCCACCTGGTCGCCATCGCGACCGGCGGCATGGAGATCGGCGCCCTCACGGTCATGACGATCGGCTTCCGCGAGCGTGAGCTCGTGCTCGACCTCTTCGAGCTCATCACCGGCCTGCGCATGAACCACGCGTTCATCCGTCCCGGTGGCGTCGCCCAGGACCTGCCGCCCGGTGCGCTCGACGAGATCCGCGACTTCATCGCCCTGATGAAGAAGCGCCTTCCGGAGTACGCCGCTCTCTGCAACGCCAACCCGATCTTCAAGGGCCGCCTCGAGGGCGTGGGCCACCTCGACCTGGCCGGCTGCATGGCGCTCGGCCTGACCGGTCCGGTGCTCCGCTCCACCGGCTACGCCTGGGACCTGCGCAAGACCCAGCCCTACTGCGGCTACGAGGACTACGACTTCGAGGTCCAGACCTGGGACACCGCCGACTCCTACGGCCGCTTCCGCATCCGGCTCAACGAGATGTGGGAGTCGCTCAAGATCGTCGAGCAGTGCGCCGACCGCCTCGCCGGGCTCGAGGGCGCGCCCGTGATGGTGGGCGACAAGAAGATCGCGTGGCCCAGCCAGCTCGCCATCGGCAGCGACGGCATGGGCAACAGCCTCGACCACATCCGCCACATCATGGGCGAGTCCATGGAGGCGCTGATCCACCACTTCAAGCTGGTGACCGAGGGTTTCCGGGTCCCGACCGGCCAGGCCTACGTCCCGATCGAGTCGCCCCGTGGCGAGCTGGGCGCCCACGTCGTCTCCGACGGCGGCACGCGCCCCTTCCGCGCCCACTTCCGCGACCCGTCCTTCACCAACCTGCAGGCGACGAGCGTGATGGCGGAAGGCGGCATGGTCGCCGACGTCATCGTCGCCATTGCCTCGATCGACCCCGTCATGGGAGGAGTCGACCGATGAGTCTCGACGAGAAGACCTGGGCCGAGCTGCGCGAGATCGCGGACCGCTACCCGGAGAAGCGCTCCGGCCTGCTGCCGATGCTGCACCTCGTGCAGTCGGTCGAGGGTCGGGTCACCCCCGAGGGGATCGAGGCGTGTGCCGAGGTGCTGGGGATCAGCGCCGCCGAGGTCAACGGGGTCGCGACCTTCTACACCATGTACAAGCGCAAGCCGGTCGGCGACTACCACGTCGGCGTCTGCACCAACACGCTGTGCGCGGTCATGGGGGGCGACCTGATCTTCGAGCGGCTCAAGGAGCACCTCGACGTCGGCAACGACGAGACGACCGCCGACGGCTCGATCACCCTCGAGCACGTCGAGTGCAACGCGGCGTGCGACTACGCCCCGGTGATGATGGTCAACTGGGAGTTCATGGACAACCAGACGCCGGAGTCGGCCGTCCAGGTCGTCGACGACCTCCGCGCCGGCCGGGAGGTCCACTCCACCCGCGGGCCGCGACTGTGCACGTGGCGCGAGGCGGAGCGCGTGCTCGCGGGCTTCCCCGACGACCGCGCCGACGAGGGGCCGGCCGCCGGTCCCGCCTCGCTGGCCGGTCTCGCGATCGCCCGCGAGCAGGGCTGGACCGCTCCGAAGGGAGAGAGCAAGTGACCGACACGCTGACCCCGGTCCTCACCGACAACTGGGACGCCGACCGCGCCTGGACGCTCGCGTCCTACGAGGAGCGCGGTGGCTACGCCGCCCTCGACAAGGCGTTCGCGATGACGCCCGACGACGTGATCACCGCCGTCAAGGACTCCGGGCTGCGCGGGCGCGGCGGCGCCGGCTTCCCGACGGGCATGAAGTGGGGCTTCATCCCGCAGGACAACCCGAGGCCGAAGTACCTCGTCGTCAACGCCGACGAGTCCGAGCCGGGCACCTGCAAGGACATCCCGCTGATGATGGCCAGCCCGCACACGCTGGTCGAGGGCGTCGTCGTCAGCTCCTACGCCATCCGTGCCAACACGGCGTTCATCTACGTGCGCGGCGAGGTCCTCCACGTCGTACGCCGCCTCCAGCGCGCGGTGCAGGAGGCCTACCTGGCCGGCCACCTCGGCAAGAACATCCACGGCTCGGGCTACGACCTCGACCTCGTCGTGCACGCCGGTGCGGGCGCCTACATCTGTGGCGAGGAGACGGCCCTGCTCGAGGGCCTCGAGGGTCGCCGAGGCCAGCCGCGTCTGCGCCCGCCGTTCCCGGCCGTCGCCGGCCTCTACGCCAGCCCGACCGTGATCAACAACGTCGAGTCGATCGCCTCGGTGCCGAGCATCATCACCAACGGCGCCGCCTGGTTCGCCGGCATGGGCACCGAGAAGTCCAACGGCTTCGGCATCTTCAGCCTGTCGGGCCACGTCACCAACCCCGGCCAGTACGAGGCCCCGCTGGGCATCACGCTGCGCCAGCTGCTCGAGCTGGCCGGTGGGGTCCGTGAGGGCCACGAGCTGAAGTTCTGGACCCCCGGCGGCTCCAGCACGCCGCTCCTCACGCCCGAGCACCTCGACGTGCCCCTGGACTTCGAGTCGGTGGGCGCTGCCGGGTCCATGCTCGGCACCCGCGCCCTGCAGATCTTCGACGAGACCACCTGCGTGGTGCGCGCCGTGCTGCGGTGGACCGAGTTCTACAAGCACGAGTCCTGCGGCAAGTGCACCCCCTGCCGCGAGGGCACGTGGTGGCTGGCGCAGACCCTCGCCCGGCTCGAGAGGGGCCAGGGCGACGAGGGCGACCTCGACCTGCTGCTCGACCAGTGTGACAACATCCTGGGGCGGGCGTTCTGCGCGCTCGGGGACGGCGCCACCAGCCCGATCTCCAGCTCGATCCAGTACTTCCGGGACGAGTACCTCGCCCACCTCACCCACGGCGGCTGCCCGTTCGACCCGGCCGCCTCGACCGCCTTCGCACCCGCGGGAGCCTCAGCATGAGCACGACCGACAAGGCGCCGGAGCGGGTCGACACCGACCTCGTCACGCTCACCATCGACGGCGTCCAGGTCAGCGTCCCCAAGGACACCCTGGTCATCCGCGCCGCCGAGCAGGTGGGCGTGCAGATCCCGCGCTTCTGCGACCACCCGCTGCTCGACCCGGTCGGCGCCTGCCGCCAGTGCCTGGTCGACATCCCCGACGCCGGCAACGGCCGCGGCTTCCCCAAGCCGCAGGCCTCCTGCACCCTGCCGGTGGCCGATGGGATGGTGGTCAACACCCAGGCGACCAGCGAGGTCGCCGACAAGGCGCAGCAGGGGATCATGGAGTTCCTGCTGATCAACCACCCGCTGGACTGCCCGGTCTGCGACAAGGGCGGCGAGTGCCCCCTGCAGAACCAGGCGATGAGCAACGGCCGCGGCGAGAGCCGCTTCGCCGAGCGCGGTGGCATCAAGCGCACCTTTCCCAAGCCGATCAACATCTCCGCGCAGGTCCTGCTCGACCGCGAGCGCTGCGTCCTGTGCGCCCGCTGCACCCGGTTCTCCGAGCAGATCGCCGGCGACCCCTTCATCGCCCTCGCCGAGCGCGGCGCGCTGCAACAGGTCGCCATCTACGAGCGCGAGCCCTACGAGAGCTACTTCTCGGGCAACGCCATCCAGATCTGCCCGGTGGGCGCGCTCACCTCGGCCGACTACCGCTTCCGCTCGCGGCCCTTCGACCTGGTCTCCACGCCGGGCGTCGCCGAGCACGACGCCTGCGGCGCCGCGATCCGCATCGACCACCGTCGGGGCAAGGTCATGCGACGCCTCGCCGGAAACGACCCCGAGGTCAACGAGGAGTGGATCAGCGACAAGGACCGCTTCGCCTTTCGCTACGCGCAGGTCGATGACCGCATCACCTACCCGCAGGTCCGCGAGGACGGCGTGCTGCGCCCCGCGTCGTGGACCGAGGCCTTCGCCGTCGCCGCCCGCGGCCTCCGCGACGCCGGCGCCGCGGCCGTGCTCACCGGAGGCCGGCTGACCGCCGAGGACGCCTACGCCTACGCCAAGTTCGCCCGCGTCTCGCTCGGCACCAACGACATCGACTTCCGCGCCCGCCCGCACAGCGCCGAGGAGGCGAGCTTCCTCGCCAGCCACGTCGCGCTCGCCGGTGACGTCACCTACGCCGACCTCGAGGCCGCGCCCGTCGTGGTGCTCCTCGGCCTCGAGCCCGAGGACGAGGCGGCGACGCTCTTCCTGAGGCTGCGCAAGGCCGCCAAGCGCGGTCGTACGCAGGTGGTGTCGGTCGCGCCCTACGCCTCGCGCGGCCTGACGAAGATGAACGGTCGGCTCGTGCCGGCCGTGCCGGGCACCGAGGTCGAGGTGATCGGCTCGCTCAAGGACGCCGAGCACGGCGTCACCAAGGACGCCGTCATCCTCGTGGGCGAGCGCCTCGCCCAGACCCACGGCGCCCTCAGCGCCGCCGCCGACCTCGCCGCCGGCACCGGTGCCCGCCTCGCGTGGGTGCCGCGTCGCGCGGGAGACCGCGGTGCGGTCGAGGCCGGCGCGCTGCCCACCCTCCTGCCCGGCGGACGTCCGGTCACCGAGGCCTCGGCGCGCGTCGACGTGGGCGCCGCCTGGGGCGCGGAGTCGCTCCCGGCCAAGGTCGGCCGTGACGGCAACGCGATCGTGGCGGCGCTGGCCAAGGGCGACCTCGGCGGCCTCGTCGTCGGCGGCGTCGACCCCGACGACACCGCCGACCCGGCCGCCTTCCGCGCCGCGCTCGACGCGGCCCGCTTCGTGGTCAGCCTCGAGCTGCGCGAGACCGACGTGACCCGTGTGGCCGACGTCGTCCTGCCGGTGGCCCCGGTCGCCGACAAGGCCGGCACCTTCGTGACCTGGGACGGCCGGACGCGCTCCTTCGACGCAGTCTTCGCCAACCCGGCGTCCCTGCCCGACCTGCGCGTCCTGTCCGGCATCGCCGACGAGCTCGCCGCGATCGGGCACGGTCGCCCGCTCGGCTTCCGCACGGTCGCGGAGGTCCGCGACGAGATGCAGGCACTCGGCCCGTGGGACGGCGCCCGTCCGGCGCTCGACGCCGGCAAGGCGCCCAAGCCCGCCAAGGTCCCGAAGAAGGGCGACACCACCTTCGCGCTGGCGACCTGGAAGCAGCTCGTCGACCTCGGCTCGATGCAGGACGGCGAGGAGCACCTCCGCGCCACCGCCCGCCGGCCGGTCGCACGCGTGAGCCGCGCGTCCTACGAGTCGGTGCTCGGGATGCTCGAGGCGCACCCCGCCGGCGAGCGGCTCGTCACGGTCACCGGTGACCGGGGCAGCGTGACACTGCCGGTCGTCGTCGCCGACATGCCCGACGGCGTCGTCTGGGTCCCTGCCCGGTCGTTCGGTCGCGGCGTCCTCGCCGAGCTCGCCTCGCCCGGCAGCACGGTCACCCTGAAGGGAGCCTCCTGATGAACCACCCCACGAAGTTCTCGTGCTCCTCCGCTGCGCTCCTCCGCCCGACAACTCCGAGGGGACCCCGATGATGCTCGCTCCGCTCGCGGCGGACCTGCCCGACCCCGGCCTGGCCGCCTTCGGCCAGGACCCGTGGTGGGTCATCGCCCTCAAGGCCGTCTTCATCTTCCTGATCCTGGTGCTGCTGACGCTCTTCAACATCTGGTTCGAGCGCCGGGTCGTGGCCCGGATGCAGCACCGCGTCGGCCCCAACGTGCACGGACCCTTCGGGCTCCTGCAGTCGCTGGCCGACGGCGTGAAGCTCGCGCTCAAGGAGGACATCATCCCCAAGGCGGCCGACAAGGTCGTGTTCCTGCTCGCGCCGGTCATCGCCGTCGTCCCGGCCTTCGTCACCTGGGCGGTCATCCCGCTCGGTCCCGTGGTCAACTTCTTCGGCCACGAGACGCCGCTGCAGCTGACCGACATGCCGGTGGCCGTCCTCTTCATGCTCGCCATCGCCTCGATCGGCATCTACGGCATCGTCCTCGGCGGCTGGTCGTCCGGCTCGACCTACTCCCTGCTGGGCGGCCTGCGCTCCAGCGCGCAGATGATCTCCTACGAGGTCGCGATGGGCCTCGCCCTCGTCGCGGTGTTCCTCTACGCCGGGTCGATGTCGACCTCGGAGATCGTCGCCGCGCAGGACCGGCTGTGGTTCGGGCTGATCCTGCTGCCGTCGTTCGTCATCTACGTCATCTCGATGGTCGGCGAGACCAACCGCGCGCCCTTCGACCTCCCCGAGGCCGAGGGCGAGCTGGTCGGCGGCTTCCACACCGAGTACTCCAGCCTCAAGTTCGCGCTGTTCTTCCTGGCCGAGTACATCAACCTCGCCACCGTGTCGGCCATCGCCACGACGCTGTTCCTCGGCGGCTGGGCCGCGCCGTGGGGCATCGAGAACGTGTGGGAGGGCGCCAACAGCGGCTACTGGCCCCTGCTGTGGTTCTTCGGCAAGGTCTTCTGCTTCATCTTCCTGTTCGTCTGGCTGCGCGGCTCTCTGCCCCGCATGCGCTACGACCAGTTCATGGCGCTGGGCTGGAAGGTCCTCATCCCCGTCTCGCTGGCCTGGATCGTGGCCGTCGCGACCATCCGGGTGATCTCGCTCGAGGGCAACATCAACCGCACCTACCTCGTGGCCGCGATCGCCGTCCTGCTCGTCCTCACCGTGGCGCTGATGTTCGTCGGCGACAAGTCCGACAGCTCGGGCGAGGAGTCCTCGACCGAGGCGAGCGAGGAGCCCCACGACGCGTTCGCCGGCGGCTTCCCCGTGCCGCCGATGCCTGCCGGCGGCGCCGTACGCGGAGGCGCCGCGCCGCTGTCGTTCGCCCAGAGCCGCACCACCGTCACCGCTGCAGCGGAGGAGAACCATGAGTGAGTCCCCTCAGTCCGGGCAGGGGTCCAAGGGCATCAAGGAGAGCCTCTGGGACCCGATCGCCGGGTTCGGCGTCACCTTCCGGACGATGTTCAAGAAGGTCGTCACCGAGCAGTACCCGTTCGAGAAGCTGCCGACGGCTCCCCGCTTCCACGGCCGGCACCAGCTCAACCGCTGGCCCGACGGCCTGGAGAAGTGCATCGGCTGCGAGCTGTGCGCCTGGGCCTGCCCGGCCGACGCGATCTACGTGGAGGGGGCGTCCAACGTCGACCTCCCCGACGGCTCGGGGCGCTTCAGCCCCGGTGAGCGCTACGGCCGCGTCTACCAGATCAACTACCTGCGCTGCATCCTGTGCGGGCTCTGCATCGAGGCGTGCCCGACCCGCGCGCTGACGATGACCAACGAGTACGAGCTCGCCGACGACAACCGCGCCGACCTGATCTACGAGAAGTCCGACCTGCTCGCGCCGCTCCTGCCCGGCATGGAGGAGCCGCCGCACGCGATGCGGCTCGGCGACGACGAGGGCGACTACTACCGGGGGGCCACGCGATGACCTTCTGGATCCTGGCCCCGATCATGGTGGCCGCCGCGCTGGGCATCCTGTTCGTCCGCAAGGCCGTGCACGCCGCGCTCCTGCTCGCCGTGGTAATGATCAGCCTGGCGGTCCTCTACGCCGTGCTCGACGCGCCGTTCCTCTTCGCGGTGCAGATCATCGTCTACACCGGCGCGATCTTGATGCTGTTCCTCTTCGTGATGATGCTCATCGGCGTCGACGCGACCGACTCGGTCGTGGAGACCATCCGCGGCCAGCGCGTGATGGCCGTCGTCCTCGGCCTGCTGTTCGGCACCGTGCTGGTCCTCGGCATCAGCCAGGTCACGCTCGGCGCGGTGGTCGGGCTCGACGAGGCCAACGCCGGCGGCAACGTGCCGGCGATCGCCAACATCCTGTTCTCCCGCTACGTCTTCGCCTTCGAGGCGACCAGCGCCCTGCTCATCACCGCCGCGCTCGGCGCGATGGTGCTCGCCCACCGCGAGCGCCTGACGCCCAAGGCGACGCAGGCCGACCTCGCCGCCCAGCGCCTGCGCGACTACGCCGAGCACGGCAAGCACCTCGGACCGCTGCCCTCGCCGGGCGTCTACGCCCGCCACAACGCGGTCGACACCCCGGCCCTGCTGCCCGACGGCACCGCCGCCGAGTCGTCGGTGTCCCGGGTGCTCGCCGCCCGCGGCACGGTCCGCTCGGCCCCCGCGCTCGCCGACGACATCGACGACGTACGCCGTCAGATCGGTGACCCGACCTCGATGCCCGAGACCTCGGGCAAGGCCGGCGCGCCCGCGACCACCGAAGAGGACGTCGAGAAGGGCGTGCAGAAGTGACCCAGTACATCGTCGCCACCCCAACGACTTCTTCGCTCCTCCGCTGCGCTCCTCCGCGAACAACTCGCCGGGGACCCCGACGCTCGGAGAGGTCGAGCCTTGACTGAATACATTGTCTTGTCGGCGATCCTCTTCACGATCGGCTGCGTGGGTGTCCTCACGCGCCGCAACGCCATCGTGGTGTTCATGTGCGTGGAGCTGATGCTCAACGCCTGCAACCTGGCGTTCGTCGCCTTCGCCCGCCAGCACGGCAACCTCGACGGCCAGATCACCGCGTTCTTCGTGATGGTGGTGGCTGCTGCCGAGGTCGTGATCGGGCTCGCGATCATCATGACCATCTTCCGCACCCGACGCTCGGCCTCGGTCGACGACGCCAGCCTGCTGAAGTACTGAGGGAGCGCTCGTGAACCTGTTGTCCCACTCAGTACTCGCGGTCGGCCTGCCCATGGCCGAGGAGGGTGGCCACCCACCCGTGGTCGCGCCCGACATGGGCGCGGGCGGCGTCTTCGACCTGCTCTGGCTGGTCATCGCCCTGCCGGTGCTCGGCGCGGTCCTGCTGCTCGGCGTCGCGCCGTTCCTGCCGGGCTCGCTCCGGGCGACCGCCGACAAGCACGGCCACCTCGTCGGCACCGCGATGTCGGTCCTGTCCTTCGTGCTCAGCCTCGTCCTGTTCTTCGCCCTGCTCGGCCGCGACGCCGAGTCGCGCCAGGTCGGCCAGCAGCTGTGGACGTGGTTCGAGACCGGGTCGCTGACGGTCGGCATGGACCTGCTCTACGACCCGCTGGCCGCGCTGTTCCTGCTCCTCATCACCGGTGTCGGCTCGCTGATCCACGTCTACGCCATCGGCTACATGGAGCACGACCCGCGCCGTCGCCGGTTCTTCGGCTACCTCAACCTCTTCGTCGCGGCGATGCTCACGCTGATCCTGTCGGCCAACTTCGTGGGCCTCTTCCTGGGCTGGGAGGGCGTCGGCCTGGCGTCCTACCTGCTCATCGGCTTCTGGCAGCACAAGCCGTCGGCCGCCGCGGCCGCCAAGAAGGCCTTCGTCATCAACCGGGTCGGTGACATCGGCCTGTCGCTGGCGATCGCGCTGATGTTCGCCACCTTCGGCACCACCGACTTCGGCGCCGTGAGCGAGCTCGCCGGCGAGGCGAGCCAGGGCACGCTCAACGCCCTGGGCCTGCTGCTCCTGCTCGGCGCGTGCGGCAAGTCCGCGCAGGTGCCGCTGCAGGCGTGGCTGCTCGACGCGATGGAGGGCCCGACCCCGGTCTCGGCCCTGATCCACGCGGCGACCATGGTCACCGCCGGTGTCTACCTGGTGGTCCGCTCCAACTTCATCTACGACCTCACGCCCGTCGCGCAGACCGCGGTCGTCATCGTCGCCACCGTCACGCTCCTCTGGGGTGCTGTCCTCGGCTGCGCCAAGGACGACATCAAGAAGGCGCTGGCCGGCTCGACGATGAGCCAGATCGGCTACATGATGCTCGCCGCCGGCCTCGGTCCCGTCGGCTACCCGTTCGCGATCTTCCACCTGCTCACGCACGGCTTCTTCAAGGCCAACATGTTCCTCGGTGCGGGCTCGGTGATGCACGGGATGAACGACGACGTCGACATGCGCCACTACGGCGCGCTCAACAAGGCCATGCCGGTCACCTTCCTGACCTTCGCGATGGGCTACCTGGCGATCATCGGCTTCCCGGGCTTCTCCGGCTTCTGGTCCAAGGACAAGATCATCGAGTCGGCCCTGGCCGACAACCTGGTCATCGGCCTCCTGGCGCTGCTCGGCGCCGGCATCACCGGCTTCTACATGACCCGCCTGATGCTCATGACCTTCTTCACGACCAAGCGGTGGGAGCCCGACGTCCACCCGCACGAGTCGCCCAAGGTGATGACGGTCCCGCTGATCGTCCTGGCCGCGCTCTCCGTCCTCGGTGGCGCCCTGCTCCTCGGCGACTGGATCGTCACCTGGCTCGAGCCGGTGACCGGTGTCGCGGAGCACCACGAGCCGCCGCTGCCGGCGATCGTGATCACGCTGATCATCACCGCCGTCGTGGCCCTCGGCGTGGCCGCCGCCTGGTTCCTGGTGGGCAGGCGCGAGGTCCCGCGCGAGGCCCCGCAGGACGTGTCGTTCGCGACCCGCGCCGCCCGGGCCGACCTCTACGGCGACGCGATCAACGACGCCGTCGTCGTACGCCCCGGAGCCGGGCTGGTCGGTGGCCTGACCACCTTCGACCGCGTCGGCGTCGACGGTGTCGTCGAGGGCGGGTCGTCCGCCGTCGGCGGGCTGTCCACCACGATGCGTCGAGTCCAGAACGGCTTCGTCCGCTCCTACGCCCTGTCCCTCCTCGGTGGCGCCCTGCTGGTCGTCCTCGCTCTCCTGGCGGTGAACCTCGGATGACCCTGACTGTCCTGATCCTGCTGCCGCTGGTCGGCGCGCTCGTCACGGCCTTCGTGCCGGCCGCGGTCGCCCGGCTGGTCGGCCTCGGCTTCGCCGCCGCGACCCTGGTCGCCGGCATCGTCGCCGCGACGCAGTACGAGACCGGCGGCGGCATGCAGCTGGAGGAGACCCACACCTGGATCGAGTCGCTCGGCGTGCACTACGCGCTCGGCGTCGACGGCCTCGGCTTGCTGATGGTCCTGCTCACGGTCGTCCTCGTGCCGATCGTGCTGCTCGCCGGCTGGCACGAGTCGGAGGCTCCCGGCAACAACGGCGCCCGGTCCTTCTTCGCCTGGACCCTTGCGCTCGAGGCCATGTCGCTGGCGGTGTTCACCGCCACCGACGTGCTGCTCTTCTACGTCGTCTTCGAGGCCACGCTGATCCCGGCCTACTTCCTCATCGGCGGCTTCGGCCGGGCCGGTCGGGGGCGTGCCGCGACCAAGTTCCTCATCTACCAGCTCGCGGGCGGGCTCATCATGCTCGCGTCGGTGATCGGGCTCTACGTCGTCTCCGCCGACGCCGGCAACCCGAGCTTCCTGATCAGCGACCTGGCCGCGATCGACATCGACGAGACCACGCAGCGCTGGCTGTTCGTCGGCTTCTTCATCGCGTTCGCGATCAAGGCGCCGATGTTCCCGGTGCACACCTGGCTGGCCGACACCACGGAGAAGGCGACCACCGGCACCTCGGTGCTGCTGGTCTGCATCCTCGACAAGATCGGCACCTTCGGCATGCTGCGGTTCTGCCTCGGGCTGCTGCCCGACGCCTCGCAGTGGGCGACGCCGGTCGTGGTCGTGCTCGCGCTGATCTCGATCATCTACGGCGCCCTGGTCGCCATCGGCCAGGACGACGTGCTGCGCCTGATCGGTCTCACGTCGCTGTCGCACTTCGGCTTCATCGTGCTCGGCATCTTCGTCTTCAGCTCCAACGGCAGCTCCGGCGCGATCCTCTACATGGTCAACCACGGCATCGCGACGGCGCTGATGTTCCTGGTCGCCGGGTTCCTGATCCACCGCACCGGCACCGCCTCCATCCGCGAGATGGGCGGTGTCGAGAAGGCGGCCCCGGTGCTCGCCGGCTTCTTCCTCGTCGGCGGGCTGGCCGCGGCCGGCCTCCCTGGCCTGTCGCCGTTCGTCTCCGAGATGCTCGTCATCATCGGCGCGTTCGACCACCACTGGCTGGTCGGCTCGGTCGCCGTGCTCGCGATCGTTCTCGCCGCGTTCTACGCGCTCTGGATGTACCAGCGGACGATGACCGGCCCCGACCGGGTGGGCATGGCGCCGGTGGCCGACCTCGACCGGCGTGAGGTGGGCATCCTCGCCCCGCTGCTGCTCGCGCTCGTGCTGTTCGGCTTCTACCCGATGCCGCTGCTCGACGTCATCAACCCGTTCGTCCACGAGTCGCTCGCGAGCGTGGGCATCGGCCAGGAGGGTGGTCCCCAGTGACCGAGTTCGTGAAGCCCAGCATCGAGTACTTCGAGCTCTGGCCGCTGCTGGTCGTCTTCGGGGTGGCCTGCCTCGGCGTCGTCGTCGAGGCGTTCCTCCCGCGCTCGGTCCGCTACACCGCACAGGTCGCGCTGGCCCTGGGCGGCCTCGTGCTCGCCCTGGTCGGCGTGGTGCTGGTGGCCCAGGACGTGCAGACCTACGACGACGGCGCCGCGCGCGGCGTGCTCGCCGTCGGCGGCACGATCGCGGTGGACGGCCCGAGCCTCTTCATCTGGGGCCTGGTCCTCGCGCTGGCCATCGCGGGCGTGCTCCTCTTCGCGGAGCGCCACCTCGACGGCGGGGTGTCGGCGTTCGCCGGCCAGGCGGCCGCGGTGCCTGGCACCGACGCGGAGACCGCGTCGATCGCGGCCAACCGCGAGCACACCGAGGTCTACCCGCTGATGATGTTCGCGGTCTTCGGCATGATGCTCTTCCCGGCGGCCAACGACCTGCTGACGATGTTCGTCGGCCTCGAGATCCTCTCCCTGCCGCTCTACCTGCTCAGCGGCCTGGCGCGTCGCCGCCGCCTGCTCAGCCAGGAGGCCGCGCTCAAGTACTTCCTGCTCGGCGCGTTCTCCTCCGGCTTCTTCCTCTACGGTGCGGCGCTGCTCTACGGCTTCGCCGGCTCCTTGGACTTCGCCGCGATCAACGAGGCCGTGCGCAACGACGTCGGCAACCAGAGCCTGCTGCTCATCGGCACGGGCCTGCTGTCGGTCGGCCTGCTCTTCAAGGTCGGCGCCGTGCCGTTCCAGGCGTGGACGCCCGACGTCTACCAGGGCGCGCCGACGCCGGTCACCGCGTTCATGGCGGCCGGCACCAAGGTCGCCGCCTTCGGCGCGATCATGCGCCTGTTCTACGTCGCCCTCGGCGCGGACCGCTGGTCGTGGCAGCCGATGCTGTGGATCATCGCCGTGCTGTCGATGTTCGTCGGCGCCGCGCTGGCCATCACGCAGACCGACATCAAGCGCCTGCTGGCCTACTCCTCGGTCGCGCACACCGGCTTCATCCTCACCGGCGTGATCGGCCTGCAGGCCTCCGACCAGCTCGCCGTGGGCGAGATCAGCTCGGTCCAGGCGGTGCTCTTCTACCTCGCCACCTACGGCTTCGCCACGCTCGGTGCCTTCGCCGTCGTGAGCCTGGTCCGCGACGGCGGCGGCGAAACGACGGCGATCGACCGGTGGGCCGGCCTCGGCAAGGAGTCGCCGGTGGTGGCCGCGGTCTTCGCGTTCTTCCTGCTGGCCATGGCGGGCATCCCGCTCACCTCCGGCTTCGTGGGCAAGCTCGCGGTCTTCTCGGTGGCGCTCGCGGCGGGCGCGTGGCCCGTCGTGGTGGCCGCCGTGCTCGCGAGCATCGTGGCCGCGTTCCTCTACGTCCGGGTCATCAAGGTCATGTACTTCGACGCGCCCGTCGGCGACGGTCCGAGCGTGGCCTACCCCTCGGTGCTGACCGCCACGACCATCGCCGTCGGGGCCGCGATCACCCTCGTCCTCGGCGTGCTGCCGGGCCCGGTGCTCGACCTGGCGGCGGCTGCGGGAGAATTCATCAGGTGACCGACTCGCCCCTCGCCATGCCCGTCGTCGACCCCGCTCTGGAGGAGCGGCTGGTCGAGCGGCTGGCGCGCATCGAGGAGATGCTCGCCGACCACTGCAAGGGGCGCGCACAGTTCGTCTCGGAGGCCGCGACGCACCTGATGATGGCCGGCGGCAAGCGCTTCCGGCCGCTGCTGGTGCTGCTCGCGGCCGAGGCGGGTCCCCACCCCGACGCCGACGCGGTCGACACCGCCGCGTGCGTCGTCGAGCTCACCCACGTCGCCTCGCTCTACCACGACGACGTCATGGACGAGGCGTCGCTGCGCCGCGGGGCGCACACGGCCAACGCGCGGTGGGACAACAACGTCGCCATCCTCACCGGCGACTTCCTGTTCGGGCGTTCCTCCGAGCTCACCGCCGAGCTCGGCCCCGAGGCTGTCCTCATCCAGGCGCGCACCTTCACCCGCCTGGTCGAGGGTCAGATCATGGAGACGGTGCCCCCGGGGCCCGGCGAGGACCCGCTGGAGCACTACCTCGACGTCGTCGCCGGCAAGACGGGCTCGCTCATCGCCACGTCCGCGCGCTACGGCGCGATGTTCAGCGGGGCGCGCCCCGAGGTCGTGGAGGCCCTGAGCTCCTACGGGGAGATCGTCGGCTCGGCCTTCCAGCTCACCGACGACATCCTCGACATCGCCTCGGAGTCCGACACCTCGGGCAAGACCCCCGGCACCGACCTGCGCGAGGGCGTACCCACCCTCCCGGTCCTGATGGCCCAGGCCTCGACCGACCCGGCCGACGCCCGCCTGCTGTCGCTCCTGGGCCGGCCGCTGGTCGACGACGCCGAGCACGCCGAGGCGCTCGAGCTGCTGCGCCGCCACCCCGCCATCGACCAGGCCCGCGGCCACGTCCTCGCCGAGGCCGCCCGCGCCAAGAAGCTGCTCGAGGCGCTCGACCCCGGCCCCGTGCGCACGGCCCTCGAGTCGTTCGCCGACATCGTCGCCACCCGCACGTCCTGACGCCTCGCGAACCTCACTCGAGGTAGGTGAGCGTCCGGACGCGGTGGTAGCCAAGACGCACGGCACGGGCCAGGTCGTCGCCGGTGACCACGAGGCCGGTGTGCATGGCGGCCATCGCGTAGCCGACGAAACCTGTCGCGGCGTCGTCGTCGGTGTCGGGATCGAGGCAGGCCCGGTCGAACATCGGGCGCAGCTCGGGCGGCACGGACTCCTTCTCGTGCTCCTCGACGTACATGAACTCGTCCGCGTCGAACAGGACGGCTCCGTCGCGAGCGCAACCGAACCGCTCGTGCGCCATGATGTTGCTCCGCGTGACCGCTGCTGCGCCCCCGAGCGCCGAGAGCGCGGCCAGCACCCGGGGACTGGGATCTGCGTAACCGGTGTGCTCGACAGCGACCACGCCGCCGTCGACCTCGGCCAGCGCGTACCCGGAGTAGTCGATGTCCTCGAGGTCCGGGTACGGCTCGCGGCCTGCCTCGGGTTCGGCCCCGAGGAGCCGGAGCACCTCCGCGCGTGTGCCACCTCGGACGAGCAGCACGGTCAGCGACTCGCCATCGATACCCGCGTCCTCGAACATCGCCTCGTAGAGCAGGGGGTCGTGATCCATCCGGGGAGACTAGTGCCGCTCCGCGAGCGGCCGGAGGGCCCCGTCACGCGTTGATCGCAAGGACGATGCGATCGACGACCTCGAGCGTGACGGGCTCGTCGAGGACCTCCCTCACCCAGGCGGCGTTGTGTGCGCGATCCGGGTCGGTCGAGGACGCCAGCCACCGTTCGCAGCCGATCTGGAGGATGTGGCCGAGCTGGGCCACCAGCATGGTCAGGTCTCCACGGTCGGTCAGTCGACCCGGACCGCCGGCGCCGACGTAGGCGTCGTACAACGAACGCATCCGCTCGGGCTCACCCAGCCCGTACTCGAAGAGCGCGCACCCGAGCTCGCCGTTCACGTCGCCGGGGCCGCTGTTCTCCCAGTCCAGCACGACCAGACCGCCTCGCGGCGTGCGGCGGACGTTGTCCGCCCACAGGTCGCGGTGACAGACCGTGGCCGCGAGCGGCGGGGTGAGGATGCCCTCGGCCTCCAGGACCTCGGGGAGGCGGGTCGGGAGGCGACCGGCGAAGGGGGCACCCGCGCTCCGCAGGCGCCCCAGCAGCTCCTGCCAGGCCCCGGCGCCCACCGGGTCGACGTACCAGCCGTCGACGGGGCTGGTGGTCGGCACAGCCGCCGCGTGGATGGACGCCAGCAGGCGTCCGACCCGGCCGGGTTCGAGCCGCTGGTCCGCTGGCAGCACGTCGACCCACTCGTAGACCCGCACGTGGGCGCCGCCGACGTCTGCGAGGACGGTGCCCGCGCCAGTGCGTACGACCGCCGGCATCGGCACACCAGCGGCCCGAACCACGTCCTGGTAGCGCGCATCGAGCTCGGCGTCCTCGACCGAGACCGGGACGTGCGCGTGCTTGACCGCGAACCGGCCCCGCGCCGTGACCAGCTGCCAGACGTCACCGAGGCGCCCGGACGCAACGGGACCGCGCAGGCGAGCGTCCGGTCCCAGCCCGAACCGCTCGGCGATCACACCGGCGTGCGTGGGGTCGAGCACGAACCCCACCGTACGCCGAACACGCCGCGCCCAGCGCGGGGTCGCGGACGGGCAAGCTCGCAGATCGCTCGTCGCTGGTGCGAGCAGACTTCGAGTCAGACGGCGCTGGCCTGGGCGACGAGCCGCAGCTGGCGGCGGCGGTGGTTGAGCGCCTCGACGGTGAAGATCGCGAGCGCCACCCACACGAGCCCGAAGCCGATCCAGCGGCTGGGGGGCATGTCCTCGTGGAAGACGAGGATGCCGAGGGCGAACTGGATGGTGGGGGCGAGGTATTGCAGCAGGCCGAGGGACACCATCGAGACCCGGATCGCCGCGGCGCCGAAGAGCATGAGGGGGATGGCGGTGATGATGCCGGTGGTGGTGAAGAGCAGCGCGTGCCCGACCCCGTGGCTGCCGAAGCTCGAGGCGCCGGTCGCCACGAGCCAGGCGACGTACGCCGCGGCGAAGGGGGCGATCACCATGGTCTCCAGCGTGATGCTCTCCACCGCGCCGACGCCCGCCTGCTTCTTGAGCAGGCCGTAGGTGCCGAACGAGAACGCGAGCACGAGCGCGACCCAGGGCGGCCGGCCGTAGTCGACGGTGAGCACGGCGACCGCGACGAAGGCGATCGCCATCGCGATCCACTGGAGGCGGCGGAGGTGCTCGCCGAGGATGAGCACGCCCATCTGCACGGTGACGAGCGGGTTGATGAAGTAGCCCAGCGAGGTCTCGACGACGCGGTCGTTGTTGACACCCCAGATGTAGCCGCCCCAGTTGATCGTGATGACGACGGCGGCGCAGCTGATCAGGAGGAGCCGACGCCGATTGCGCAGCAGGGCCCGGAAGTGCCCGACGCGTCGCGACAGCACCAGGATGACGAGCATCGTGAGCACCGACCACACGATGCGGTGCGCGAGGATCTCGATCGCACCGGCCGGCTGGAGCAGCGTCCAGTAGAGGGGGAACGTGCCCCACAGGATGTAGGCCAGTGCGCCGAAGATCAGTCCGCGTCGGCTATCTGGCACTCCGGGAGTCTAGGCGCAGCCTGTCGCCTACGATTGGGGAGGCCTCGGGGGCGGGACCCCGACCGCCACACACGTCATCACCACTGAGGGGGAACTCACCATGCGGACTCTCCGCACTGTCCTGGCGGCACTCGTCGCCGCCCTGCTCGTCGTCGGGGGGCTCAGCACGAGCGCCGGCGCCGGGTCGCTGCCCAAGCGGATCATCGATGAGGTGCCGCCGAAGACCAAGCAGGTCTCCTACAGCGCCTTCAAGCTCAAGGGCACCGTGATGGAGCCGCAGGTCGACGGCACCCTGCTGCCCTACGCCAACCAGAAGGTGAAGATCCTCAAGAAGAAGTGCGGCAGCTGCAAGTGGCGCACCGTC
This sequence comes from Nocardioides pinisoli, assembly GCF_024199985.1. Lineage (GTDB taxonomy): Bacteria > Actinomycetota > Actinomycetes > Propionibacteriales > Nocardioidaceae > Nocardioides > Nocardioides pinisoli. Next base: position 143,483 of record NZ_JANARS010000003.1, on the reverse strand, counting down.
AAGAAGGTGAAGACCAACGACAGCGGCGTCTTCAAGACCCGCATCTACGCCCCGGACCGGGGTCGCTGGAAGTGGCGCTCGAAGGTGGACCACTCCAACGGCTACGGCAACACCAAGGGCAAGGTCTGGACCCTGTTCTTCGAGTGACCCCGGCTCAGCGCCGGGAGCACCCGCCCCTGGACGATCAGATGATCGTCCAGGTGTCGCCACCGCCGATCAGCCCCGCCAGCCTGGCGGAGCGGTCGGCGGTGCCGTCATTTGAAGCCTGCTCGACGGCCGCGCTGACCTGCTCGCGCGCCTGGTCGTCGTACGTCGGCCGCTGCACCTGGCGGAAGATCCCGATGGGCGACTGGTCGAGGTAGTCCGCGGCAGTCAGCCGTGAGATCGCGAACGCCGTCGACGGGTCCTCGTTGTGGGCGTCGTGGACCAGGATGTCCGCGGCGTCCACGTCGTTGGTCGCCACGACCGTGACCCCGCCGCTCGCGGTGTCGCGGACCAGCGCCTTGGACCCACGCCCGTCCTCGAGCCTGGCGCCGAACGTGATCGGCTCGCCGTGCACGAGCGGGATGATCGCGTCGGCCTTGGTGTCGGGCGACTTGATCGCGTCGAAGGCGCCGTCGTTGAAGATCGGGCAGTTCTGGTAGATCTCCACCAGCGACGTGCCGCGGTGGGCGGCGGCCGCGGCCAGCACGTGGGTGAGGTGCTTGCGGTCGGAGTCGATCGTGCGGGCGACGAAGGACGCCTCGGCGCCCAGGGCCAGCGAGACCGGGTTGAACGGGTGGTCCAGCGAGCCCATCGGGGTCGACTTGGTGACCTTCCCGGTCTCGGAGGTGGGGGAGTACTGCCCCTTGGTCAGGCCGTAGATCCGGTTGTTGAACAGCAGGATCGTCATGTTGACGTTGCGGCGCAGCGCGTGGATCAGGTGGTTGCCGCCGATCGACAGCGCGTCGCCGTCACCGGTGACGACCCACACCGACAGGTCCTCGCGCGCCGTGGCGATGCCCGTCGCGATCGACGGCGCGCGGCCGTGGATCGAGTGCATGCCGTAGGTGTCGAGGTAGTAGGGGAAGCGCGAGGAGCAGCCGATGCCGGAGACGAAGACGATGTTCTCGCGGCGCAGCCCGAGGTCGGGCAGGAACGACTGGACGGCCTTGAGCACGGCGTAGTCGCCGCAGCCGGGGCACCAGCGCACCTCCTGGTCGGAGGTGAAGTCCTTGCCCGTCTGCGGCCCGTCGGCCGCCGGCACCTGCTCGGTGCCCGAGCGCAGGCCGGGGAGGGGCAGGTCGGTGGAGGTGCCGGTCTGGATGGGCGCGGTCATCAGATGTGCTCCTTCTGGGTGGGCTCGCCCCACACGCCGAGGTCGATGTCGATGCCCTCGGCCTGGCCGACCAGCTCGCCGATCGCGTGGGCGAGCTCGGTGGCCTTGAGGGGAAGACCGCGGACGTGGTTGTAGCCGACGGCGTCGACGAGGTACTTCGCGCGCAGCAGCAGGGAGAGCTGGCCGAGGTTCATCTCCGGCACGAGCACCTTGTCGTAGCCCTTGAGGACCTCGCCGAGGTTGCTCGGGAACGGGTTGAGGTGGCGCAGGTGGGCCTGGGCGACCTGGTAGCCGGCCTTGCGGACGCGGCGTACGCCGGCACCGATCGGACCGTAGGTCGATCCCCACCCGAGGACCAGCACCTTGGCCTCGCCGGACGGATCGTCGACCTCGACCGGGGGGATCGAGTCGGCGATGCGGTCGACCTTGGCCTGCCGGGTGCGGACCATGAAGTCGTGGTTGGCGGGGTCGTAGGAGATGTTGCCGTGCCCGTCGCCCTTCTCGAGGCCGCCGATGCGGTGCTCGAGGCCGGCGGTGCCGGGGATCGCCCACGGGCGGGCCAGGGTCTTCTCGTCGCGCAGGTAGGGCCAGAACTCCGCGTCGTCACCGCTGCCGTGGTTCTTCTCCGTGGCGAACGCGGGGTCGATGACGGGGAGCTCGTCGACGGCCGGCACGCGCCAGGGCTCGGAGCCGTTGGCCAGGTAGCCGTCGGAGAGCAGCAGCACCGGGGTGCGGTAGGTGACGGCGATCCGGGTGGCCTCGACGGCCGCGGCGAAGCAGTCACCGGGGGACTGCGGCGCCACGATCGGCACCGGCGCCTCGCCGTTGCGGCCGAACATCGCCTGGAGCAGGTCGGCCTGCTCGGTCTTGGTGGGCAGGCCGGTCGAGGGCCCGCCGCGCTGCACGTCGACGACGACCAGCGGCAGCTCGGTCATCACGGCCAGGCCGATCGCCTCGGACTTCAGCGCCACTCCGGGACCCGAGGTGGAGGTCACGCCGAGGTGTCCGGCGTACGACGCCCCGATGGCGGCACCGACGCCGGCGATCTCGTCCTCGGCCTGGAACGTCGTCACGCCGAAGGACTTGTGCTTCGACAGCTCGTGGAGGATGTCGGAGGCGGGGGTGATCGGGTAGGTGCCGAGGAACAGCGGGAGCCCGGCCTGGACGCCGCCGGCGACGAGGCCGTAGGCGAGCGCGAGGTTGCCGGTGATGTTGCGGTAGGTGCCGGGAGGAAGCGTGGCCGGCTTGATCTCGTACTGCACGGCGAACGTCTCGGTGGTCTCGCCGAAGTTCCAGCCGGCCTTGAAGGCCGCGAGGTTGGCGTCGCGGATGTCGGGCACCTTGGCGAAGCGCTTGGTGAGGAACGCCGTCGTCGGGTCGGTGGGTCGGCCGTACATCCACGACAGCAGGCCGAGCGCGAACATGTTCTTCGCGCGCGAGGCGTCCTTGCGGGAGAGGCCGAACTCCTTGACCGCCTCGACCGTCATGCCGGTCAGGTCGACGGGGTGGACGGCGTACTCGGCGAGGGTGTCGCCGTCGAGCGGGCTGGTGGTGTAGCCGGCCTTCGTGAGGTTGCGCGCGGTGAAGTCGTGGGTGTCGACGATGATCGTGGCGCCCTTGTGGAGGTCGCCGAGGTTGGCGCGCAGCGCGGCCGGGTTCATCGCGACGAGCACGTCAGGGGCGTCGCCCGCGGTGAGGATGTCGTGGTCGGCGAAGTGCACCTGGAACGACGAGACGCCCGGCAGCGTCCCCTGGGGCGCCCGGATCTCCGCCGGGAAGTTGGGCAGGGTGACGAGGTCGTTGCCGAACGCGGCCGTCTCCTGGGTGAACCGGTCACCGGTCAGCTGCATGCCGTCACCGGAGTCGCCTGCGAACCGGATGATGACGCGGTCGAGCTGCTTGACCTGCTTGTCGGTCTGGGTCACCTCTGCCCTGCTTCCTACGTGTCGCGAGAGTCCTCTCCCAGCTCCCCACGATAGTCGCGGCGCCAGCAGATTCCTGCCGCTCCCCACGTGATGGACGCCTCCTCCCGTACCCCTTCCGCGCGGGCGTGACCCACGACACGCGCCCGAACTCCGGACAATGTCGGCGTCGTCAATAAACTCATGTATCTTTCTCGACATTGCACACCGATCGAGAAAGTCGAGCATCCCCCATGCAGATCCGTTCACGTGCCGCGCTCGCGGCCGCACTCGTCGGGGCCACCTTGTCCGGACTGGCCCTGTCCGCATGCGCCCCCGGTGGTGCCAGCAGCAGCGAAGAGGATGACTCCAACACCATCCACATCGTGGGCTTCGCGGTCCCGGAGGCCGCCAACAAGAACATCGCCACCGAGTTCGACAAGACGCCCGAGGGCGAGGGTGTGAAGTTCCAGACCTCCTACGGTCCTTCGGGGGACCAGAGCCGTGCCGTCGCCGCCGGGCTCAAGGCCGACTACGTCCACTTCTCGGTGCCGACCGACGTCACCCGCCTCGTCGACGAGGGCCTGGTGGCCGACGACTGGGACGCGGGCGACAACAAGGGCGTCGTCTCGCACTCGGTCGTGGTCTTCGGTGTCCGCGACGGCAACCCCAAGAACATCCGGACGTGGGACGACCTGGTCAAGCCCGGTGTCGAGATCGTCACGCCCAACCCGGCGTCCTCCGGCGCCGCGCGCTGGAACGCCCTCGCCGCCTACGGCCAGGTGATCAGCGACGGCGGCACCGAGGAGGAGGCGACCGACTACGTCAACAAGTTCTTCAAGAACGTCGTCTCGCTGCCCGGCAGCGGCCGTGACGCGACCACCGCCTTCCTCGGCGGCACCGGCGACGTCCTGATGGCCTACGAGAACGAGGCGATCCTCGCCGCCCAGAACGACGAGGGCTTCGAGTACGTCCTCCCCGACACCACGCTCCTCATCGAGAACGCGGGCGCCATCCTCGAGGACGCCTCCGAGCCGTCGCAGGCCTGGCTGGACTTCGTCCTCTCCGACGAGGGCCAGAAGCAGTTCGCGCTCACCGGCTTCCGCCCGATCCGCGACGACGTCGACTACGGCGGCACCGTCGAGGGCGCCGCCGACCCGTCCAACCCGTTCCCGGACGTCAAGACGCTGCTGACCGTCGACGACGACTTCGGCGGCTGGGACGAGGTGTCGACGAAGTTCTTCGACGAGGAGAACGGCCTGATCTTCGAGGCCATCCTCGGCGCCGGCCTCTCGCTCGAGTGACCTGTCGGCCACCTCATCACTCCACCCATCTCTGTCATGACATCAACTGAGATCGCAGCGGTCCGACCGGCGAGGACTCCTCGCCGGTCGGGGCCGCGCTCCACGCTCACGCGATCGTCGGGGCTCGGGCTCGGCATCGCCATGATCTGGTTCAGCGCGCTGGTCCTGATCCCCCTGGCGGCCGTCGTCGTCACCGCCATCGACGGTGGCTGGGACGTCTTCTGGTCGACCATCACCAACGGTCAGACCGCCGCCGCCATCAGGCTCACCGTCTTCACCGCCCTCGGTGTCACCGCCGTCAACGTCGTCATGGGCCCGCTCATCGCCTGGGTGCTGGTCCGCGACCGGTTCTGGGGCAAGTCGGTGCTCGAGGTGATGATCGACATCCCCTTCGCGCTGCCGACGATCGTCGCCGGCCTGGTGCTGCTCTCCCTCTACGGCACCGACAGCCCGATCGGCGTCGACATCGCCAACCAGCGCCCGGCCGTCTTCCTCGCGTTCCTCTTCGTCACGCTGCCGTTCGTGGTCCGGATGGTCCAGCCGGTGCTCGAGGAGCTCGACCGCGACGTGGAGGAGGCCGCCGCCTCGCTCGGCGCGAGCCGGTTGACCACCTTCCGCCGCATCATCCTGCCCAGCCTCACGCCGGCCATCACCGCCGGCGCGGCCCTGTCCTTCGCCCGCGGCGTCAGCGAGTACGGCTCGCTGGTCCTGCTGTCGGGCAACCTCCCGTTCAAGACCGAGGTCACCTCCGTGCGCATCCTCAGCAGCATCGAGAACGACAACGTCGCGGCCGCCGCTGCCGTCGCGACGGTGCTGCTGGCCATCTCGCTCGCGGTGATCGTGCTCCTGGACCTGATCCAGAGGCGGGTGGCCGCTCGTGGCTGACACGCTGGTCCGACCTACCGCAGAGGTGCCGCCCGTCGAGGAGCGTCGCCGGCCGCCGCGGGTGCGCAAGACTCCGGTCACCTACCTTCTCCGCTTCATCGTCACCGCCTACCTGTTCTTCCTCGTGGCGTGGCCGGTGTCGCTGGTCGTCACCAACACCTTCGACAACGGGTGGGAGTCGATCCGCTCCCTGCTCGAGGACCCCGACATGGTCGTCGCGCTGCAGCTCAGCGCGTACGTCGCCGTCTGGTCGGTCGTCATCAACACGCTCTTCGGCGTGGGGATGTCGCTGCTCCTGGTCCGCTACGAGTTCCCGGGCAAGCGGCTGCTCAACGCGCTCCTCGACCTCCCGCTGTCGGTCTCGCCGATCGTCGTCGGCCTCGCCCTGGTGCTGGTCTACGGCGGCCGCAACGGCTGGTTCGGCCCGACGCTCGCCGGCTGGGGCCTCGACGTCATCTTCTCGACGCCGGGCATCATCATGGCGACCACCTTCGTGGCGCTGCCGCTGATGATCCGCGAGCTCGTGCCGGTGCTCGAGGAGATCGGCATCGAGCAGGAGCAGGCGGCCGAGAGCCTCGGCGCCAACGGCCTGCAGCGCTTCTGGCGGATCACCCTGCCCTCCATCAAGTGGGGCATCACCTACGGCGTCGTGCTGACCCTGGCGCGCTCGCTCGGCGAGTTCGGCGCGGTCAAGGTCGTGTCGGGCAACGTGCTCGGCCAGACGCGTACGGCGACCCTCGCGGTCGAGGAGAAGTACCTCAACTTCGACCAGCAGGGCGCCTACGCCACCGCCTTCCTCCTCGCGATGGTCTCCGTCGCCTGCATCGTCATCGTCGGGATCATCCGGCCCAAGAACCACCCCTGACCCCCATCTCCTGACCTCACACCAGCTCGACCAGAGAGGCACCACCATGAGCATCGACGTGACCGGACTGAACAAGAAGTTCGGCGACTTCGTGGCGCTCGAGGACGTCAACGTCACGATCCCGACCGGCCAGCTCACCGCCCTGCTCGGCCCCAGTGGCGGCGGAAAGTCGACCTTGCTCCGCATCATCGCGGGCCTCGAGAAGGCCGACACCGGCTCGGTCAGCATCGAGGGCGTCGAGGCCACCCACCTGCCGGCCCAGAAGCGCAACGTCGGCTTCGTCTTCCAGCACTACGCCGTCTTCAAGCACATGACGGTGGCCAAGAACGTCGCGTTCGGCCTCGAGATCCGCAAGCGTCCCAAGGACGAGGTCGAGCACCGCGTCCAGGAGCTGCTCAAGCTCGTGCACCTCTCCCAGTTCGCGCACCGGCTCCCGTCGCAGCTCTCCGGCGGACAGCGCCAGCGCATGGCGCTCGCCCGCGCCCTCGCGGTGGAGCCGTCGGTGCTGCTGCTCGACGAGCCGTTCGGCGCGCTCGACGCCAAGGTCCGCAAGGAGCTGCGCGACTGGCTGCGCCGGCTCCACGACGACGTGCACGTGACGACCGTCTTCGTGACGCACGACCAGGAGGAGGCGCTCGAGGTCGCCGACGAGATCGTGGTCATCAACGAGGGCCGCGTCGAGCAGGTCGGCACCCCCGACCAGCTCTACGACGAGCCGGCCAACGACTTCGTGATGTCGTTCCTCGGCGAGGTGACCCACCTCGGCGGCGTCTCCCTCCGCCCTCACGACATCGAGCTCGACTCCTCACCCCGGCTCGCCGGTGGTGTCGAGGGCACGATCTCGCGGATGGTCCGGATCGGCTTCGAGGTACGCCTCACGGTGCTCACCGTGGACGGCGACGAGGTGTCCGTCGTGGTCACCCGGGCCCACGCGCGCACCCACGGGCTCGCCGAGGGGGGCACCGTGTGGCTCACCCCTGCGGCGGGTGCCACGGTGGTGCCGCGCATGGCGGCGGCCGTCTGAGCGCCGACAGCGTGGTCCAGGACGCGACGCGAGCGCCCGGCACGGACTAGCGTTCGCCTGTGACCCTCACGACGACCTCCGACGAGCTCTGGGCTGCCGTCGAGACCTTCGACGCCGAGGCCGCGGAGATCGCCATCGCCAGGCTGCTGTGGGACGTGCCGCTGTCCGGCGCGGTCACCGGCGTCGTCCTGCCCTTCCTGCAGGAGGTCGGCGACCGGTGGGAGGAGGGCACGCTCTCGGTCGCCCACGAGCACTTCGTCAGCGACATGCTGCGGCGCAAGCTGACCGCGCTGGCCGCCGTACCTCCGATGCCGGTGCTCGAGGACGCCACGGCGGTCGCGCCGGTCGTCCTGCTCGCCTGCCCGCCGGGGGAGCGGCACGACATGGTCCTGCTGTGCGTGGCGCTGATGCTGCGCGAGCGAGGCGTCCGCGTGCGGTTCCTGGGGGCCGACACCCCGGTGCCGGCGATCCTCACCGCGGCGCGCGGCACCGGGGCCGACGCTGTCGTGCTGGCGGCGACGAGGCCGACGATGTTCACCTCGCACGCATCGGCGCTGCGCAAGCTCGCCGCCGACCACCCGCTCTACGCCGCCGGGCGCGGCGCCGACGATCAGACCGTGGCCGAGATCGGGGCGCTCACGCTTCCCGCCGACCCCGTACGCGCCGTCGTCGCGCTCGTCGGCGCACTGGCCGAGATCCGCGGCGGCTGGTGAGCAGCTCCGCCGGCCGCCCGGTCTGATCGGCCCGAGTCATGAAGAACGCCCCACGACCAACCCCCTGGTCGCGGGGCGTTCTCGTCCATGGCGGTGCCGGCAGCCCCCCGTGAGGTTGCCGGTCGCTCAGCACCCACGTTGGCAGGTGCGGCAGGGAGTGTCCTCGGCTTCGAGGAATCTTCGACGTTCCCAGCAGAACCATTCCGGGAGGCGAGCTGCGGAGGCCCGGTCGCCGGTGAACGACAGGGACGGGTCCGGCTTCTGTGTGTCGCCCTCGAGGTCGTCGGTCGACATCCCAGCTACGCGCCACCCGTTGTCCGCGGCCGCACGGGACTCCTCGCGGACCATCCACTTGATGCGGCCGGCGCACGTTCTTCGACACCAGCCTCGCGCCAGCTGCGGGGACGGACTCTATGGGCATGGGGCCCTCCGGGCTGGCTCGAGGGCTGGGTGCTACTGCCCTGGAGGCGGGACGGGAATGCCGCGGTCGGTGAGGGTCTGCTCGGCACGGATGACCAGCTCTGCGCGCTTCGCTGACCACTTCCGCAGGTTTCCCAGCACGGTGCGCCCGTTCTTGCCGTGGCGCAGTAGATCGAGGTCAGGGCGAGCGAGCAGCACGTCGTAGAAGGGGGTGAGGGTGACGTCGCTGAACTTGAACCTTGCAGCCAGCGTCTCCAGCGGTGTCCCGTCGTTCGGAAGAACCTCGTTCACGTCCACGCCCGCGTCGAGGAGGCGTTCGACGAGTGGCGCCTCGGCCGCGAAGTCGTGCTCGTTGCGCGCCAGCAACACGTGCAGGGGATGGCGTCGGCTGACGTCGGCACCGTCATCGAGCAGCCGGTTAGCGATGGCAACCCGCTGGGTGGTGTCAGAGTTCGTCAGTGCCAGGACGAGGGTCGTGCCCGACTCGTGGTCGTGGTTCACCCACGCCGGCTCGGGTCAACGCGGCGTGCAGCGCGTTCGTGTCGCGGGGCGCGTTGCGGTTGGACAGTCCCACGCCTACCTGTCGTCCTGCTGGTTGTCTGCTCGACCCAGGGTCGCAGGAAGAGATCGGGTACGGACACCTCCTCGACCGCGGATCCGCCCAGTCAAGACAGCGTGCGGCCGGACTCAAAGACCTCCGCCAGCCCGAAGGTCAACGTGTCGATCCGACCTCGACATGACGCGTCGTACGGGGCACCACACCGAGGTCCGTGTCGTCGAAGATGTCTTCCTCAGCCCAAGCCAGTCGACGGAGTTGCGTCCGGCTGAGGTGCACCATCAGAGGCAGGCCCGCCTCGCGACCAGTGGGATACATGTCCTCGGCGATGTCGAGGCGGATCACACCAAGGGCCACCTCTCGGGCAACTCCGTAGCACCCGAGGAACTCGATGAACGCTTCATAGAGGTCGTCGTCGCTGATGTCTTCAGTGACACGGCGCACTCCGGACGAAGGAACGGACCGCTGGGCTGCGGCAACCGCTCGTTGCGCAGGAGTAGGAGTCGACTCTGGTCTTGGGGTGGACCCCTCTGGCGCGCACGCGAACCAGCCGCTTGTACTCATGCTTCGAGACTAGGTTCGAGACAGCCAGGAGGGGAGACCATTCCTCCCGAGGCCTGCCGCGCTCATCGGTATGTGCGGTCGTCAGATTGCTGAGGCCACGAACGCGACCAGGACGTAATTGGGGTGGCGTGCCCCACGCTCAGAAGGGCGTGGTTCACCGGTAGTTGGTGAACTGCACCGCGAAGTCGTAGTCCTGCGCCTTCACCAGCTGCTGGACGGCCTGGAGGTCGTCACGCTTCTTCGACGAGACGCGCAGCTCCTCGCCCTGCACCTGCGCCTTGACGCCCTTGGGCCCCTCGTCGCGGATCAGCTTGGAGATCTTCTTGGCGTCCTCGGAGGTGATGCCCTCCTTGAGCGCGATGTCGATCTTGGAGACCTGCCCGGACTGGCGCGGCTCGGAGGCGTCGAGGATCTTGAGGCTCTGGTTGCGCTTGATCAGCTTGTCCTGGAAGACGCTGAGCACCGCGCTGGCGCGGTCGTCGGCCGAGGCGGTGATCTCGATCGCCTTCTCGCCCTTCCACTCGATCGACGCGCCCGTGCCCTTGAAGTCGAAGCGAGTCGCGATCTCCCGCGCCGCCTGGCTGAGCGCGTTGTCGACCTCCTGGCGGTCCAGCTTGCTCACGATGTCGAAGCTCGAGTCAGCCATGTTGTGCCTCCTTGTGGGGCCTCCTGGAGCGTGCCCCGGCGATTCGTGGTGAAGTGCGTGCCTTGCTATTGTTCCGCACGGCCCGGCAGGTTGCCCGAGCGGCCAAAGGGAGCTGACTGTAAATCAGCCGGCATTGCCTACAGAGGTTCGAATCCTCTACCTGCCACTGGACGTAGTCCAGTCGCGAGACCCCCGTCGACAGGCGGGGGTCTCGTGCATTTGACTGCCGACATGAGCGATCCCGCCCCTCCCGACGACGCCTGGCTCGACGCCGAGTGCCGGCGCCTCCTCGCCTTCGGCACTCGCGTCGTGCACCCCCGCGGCGGTGCGGCGTGGCTGGACGACGACGGTGCCCCCGACCTCGCTCGTCCGGTGCACACCTGGATCACCAGCCGCACCGTCCACGTCTTCGGGATCGGCGCGCTGCTCGGGGTCGAGGGCTGCGCCGAGGTCGCGACCGGAGCCCTCGACGGCCTGCGTGGCGTGCTCCGCGACGACGACCACGGCGGCTGGTTCGCCGCGGCCGGCCCGGACGGCGAGCCCGACGACACCAAGGCCTGCTACGCCCACGCCTTCGTGATGCTCGCCGGGTCGACGGCGGTCGTCGCCGGCCTCGCCGGTGCGGACGACCTGCTCGCCGAGGCGACCCGGGTCTTCGAGGAGCACTTCTGGGACGAGGACCTCGGCCGCGTGGTCGACGAGTGGGACCGGGGATGGACCTCACCCGCGCCCTACCGAGGCCTCAACTCGACCATGCACTCCCTCGAGGCGATGCTCGCCGTCGGCGACGTGACCGGTGACCACTTCTGGCACGAGAGGGCAGCCCGGCTGGCCGGCCTGGTGGTCGAGCTGGCACCGTCGTACGACGGACGGCTGCCCGAGCACTTCGGTCCGGACTGGTCGGTCGACCTCGAGCTCAACCGCGACCGGCCCGACGACCCGTTCAAGCCCTACGGCGCGACCGTCGGCCACGGCCTGGAGTGGTCGCGGCTGCTGCTCCACCTCGAGGCGACCCTGGGGGACACGGCACCCGCGGGGCTGCTCGACACCTCGCGCCTGCTCTTCGACCGCGCGGTCGCCGACGGCTGGCACGCCGACGGAGCGCCGGGCTTCGTCTACACCACCGACTGGGAGGGCCGGCCCGTCGTCCGCGAGCGGATGCACTGGGTGGCCGCCGAGGCGATCGCGGCCGCCGCGGCGCTGCACCGGCGTACGGGCGATGAGGGCTGTGCCCAGCGCTACGCCGAGTGGTGGGCCTACGCCCGCGAGCACCTCGTCGACCGCGAGCGCGGGTCGTGGCACCACGAGCTCGACCCGTCCAACCGGCCGCAGGCCCACGTGTGGCCCGGCAAGCCCGACCTCTACCACGCCGTCCAGGCCACCCTCCTCCCGCGACTGCCCCTGGCACCGAGTCTCGCTCGCGCGGTGGCGCTGTCGGCCGCCCGACCCGCACCGGCATGATGGGGGCATGACCGACGAGCAGCCCCGGATCCTCGTCGTCGGCGAGGCACTCGTCGACGTGGTGCCCGGCCCCGACGGGACGACCCGCGACCACCCCGGCGGCAGCCCGGCCAACGTCGCGATCACCCTGGGCCGGCTCGAGCGCGACGTGCGCCTGGTGACGCTGCTCGGCGACGACGAGCGCGGCGCCGCCGTGCGGGCCTGGCTGGAGGCCAGCGACGTCACCGTCCTGGCCGGTACGACCGGGTCGGGCCGCACGTCGAGCGCCGCGGTGACCCTGGACGAGTCCGGCGCGGCCACCTACGACTTCGACCTCGACTGGGACCTGCGCTCGGTGCCCGAGGAGGCGTGCGACGTGCTCCACGTCGGCTCGATCGCCACCGTCCTCGACCCCGGCGCCGACACGGTCCTCGAGGCGTTCCGCACCCACCGGGGCCGGGCGCTGCTGTCGCTCGACCCCAACGCGCGCCCGGCGATCACCCCGGACCGCGCCGGGCCCGTGGCCCGCGTCGAGGAGCTCGTCGCGCTCGCCGACGTGGTCAAGGTGAGCGACGAGGACCTCCACTGGCTCCACCCCGACGACGAGCCCGTCGCGACCGCCACCCGGTGGGCCGACGCGGGACCCGGGCTGGTCGTCGTGACGCGCGGTGGCGCCGGCGCGGTCGCCGTACGTCCCGGCGGGACCGTGCTCGAGGTGCCCGGCGTGCCGGTCGCGGTGGCCGACACCGTCGGCGCGGGCGACACCTTCAGCGGCGTGCTCATCGACGCCCTCCTCGCCCACGGGGTCCACGGACCGGGTGGCGCGGACGCGCTGCGCGCGCTGACCGACCGCGACCTGCTCGAGGTCGTCACCACCGCCGCCGTGGGTGCGGCGATCAACGTCTCCCGCCCCGGCGCCGACCCGCCGACGCGGGCGGAGCTCTCCGCCGCGCTCGGCGTGGACCGCGAAGCCGGACAGGAGTGAGCGCGGAGCAGATCCACGACATCGGCAGGCGGCGGGCCTGGGTCATCTGGCTGGTCTCGCTCGCCGTCTACGTGCTCGCGGTGTTCCACCGCAGCTCGCTCGGCGTCGCGGGCATCATCGCGTCCGACCGGTTCGACATCAGCGCCACGAGCCTGGCGACGTTCACCGTCCTCCAGCTCGTGGTCTACGCCGGCATGCAGGTGCCGGTCGGGGTCCTGCTGGACCGCTACGGGTCGCGCGCCATGCTGCTGGCCGGTCTCGTGCTGATGACGGCCGGCCAGCTCGGCTTCGCGTTCTCGACGTCCTTCGCCGGGGCGGTCGCCTCCCGCGCGGTCGTGGGGGCGGGCGACGCGATGGTCTTCGTCAGCGTCATCCGGCTCGTCACGATCTGGTTCCTCGTGCGGCAGGCGCCCATGGTCACCCAGCTCACCGGCCTCACCGGCCAGCTCGGTGCGATCGCCGCGGCCGGTCCGCTGTCCTACCTCCTGCACGAGCTGGGCTGGACCCGCACCTTCGCACTCACCGCCAGCGTCGGGGTCGTGCTGCTGGTCGCCGTCGTCGCCCTCGTCAAGGACTCGCCCTACCGGCGCTCCGACGTGGTGGCCATCAAGCTGCGGGCGCTGGCACAGTCGGTGCGCACGGTGTGGGGCAACCCCGGCACCCGGCTGGGCATGTGGTCGCACTTCTCCTCGCAGTTCTCCGCCACGGTCTTCGCCCTGCTGTGGGGCTTCCCGTTCCTGGTGCAGGGCCTCGGGTGGTCCTCCGCGGAGGCGAGCACCCTGCTGATGGCGATGACCGCGTGGGCGGTGGTGAGCGGGCTGGTGCTGGCGCGACTGGTGGGCCGGCTGCCCTACTACCGCTCGTGGCTCGTCGTCGGCGTCGTCCTCACCATGGTGGTGCCGTGGACCGCGGTGCTGCTGTGGCCCGGCGTCGCGCCGACGTGGCTGGTGGTCGTGATGGCCTTCGCCACGGCAAGCGGAGGCCCCGCGTCGATGGTGGGCTTCGACCTGGCCCGCTCCTTCACGCCTCCCCACGAGACCGGCCGCGCCAACGGGCTGGTCAACATCGGCGGCTTCACCGCCTCCCTGCTGACGATGGCGCTGATCGGCATCGTGCTCGACCTGTCGGCCCCCGGTGGCATGGAGTCCTACACGCTCGGCGACTTCAAGCTCGCGATGGCGGTGCAGTACCTGTTCTGGGGCCTCGGCGTCGTGCAGGTGCTCCGCTACCGCCGGCGCGGCATCGCGCACCTCGCCCGCGTCCACCCCGGCTCCGTCGAGCAGATGCGGGCCGGCCAGCCCTTCGTCCACCCCGGCATCGGCACCGAGGGCGTCTAGGGGCGCAGGCCAGGCGTACGTCGTACCGCCGACCGACTGACAGCGGCCGGTTCCTGAACTTGTCGGCCCGTGCAAGGCCTGACATGTCCAGGGTTCCCCGGGCGGCCGGGGATCGCTGAACTTGTCGGCCGTCTCCCCGGGCAGCCGCGGGCGCGTCAGCCGATCTCGCCGTCGTCGTCGGGGTCGAGGTCGCCGGTGGGGTCCTCGGCGGTGGGGTCCTCGAGGAGCTCACCGCCGACGGCGTGGCCCTGCCAGGACACCATCTCCCAGCCGGAGTCGTGGTCGCCCTCGAGCACGATGAGCGCGGTGTTGTGGAGCGGCTGGGTCGCGGGCGGCGCGTCGGGGTGCGGGGCCATCCGCGTGGAGACCCAGGTGCGGAGCGCGGCACCGTGGCTGACGACGAGCGCGGCGCCGTGCCCGGTCTCGACGATGGTGCGGACGGCCGCGTCGTAGCGGGCGAGGAACTCGTGGCCGGTCTCGCCGCCCGGCATCCGGTGGTCGAGGTCGCCCTCGAGCCACGTCGCGACGGAGCCGATGTAGCCGGCGACCGCGTCGTGGTCGCTGCGCATCTCGAAGGCGCCGGCCGCGATCTCCTCCAGCCCGTCGAGCTGGACCGGCTCGAGCCCGCGCTCCTCGGCGGTGGGCGCGGCCGTCTGGTGCGTACGCACCCGGCTGGAGACGTAGATCGCGTCGAGGTGCTCGTCGGCGATCGCCTTCGCGGCTGCCGCGGCCTGGGCCCGGCCGAGGTCGGTGAGGTCGAGCCCGGGGTGGGCGGTGTCGAGCTCGCCGGCGACGTTGGCGTGGGTCTGGCCGTGGCGCATCAGCAGGAGTCTCAAGGCGGTTCCTCGGGGTCAGGGAGGGGGCGGGGGTGGGGGTCAGCTGTTGAACTGCGAGGTCTTGGACGAGGCCAGCTCGCGGGCCTGCTCCAGCGGCACGTCCTCCAGCGCCTCGGCGATGTCGGAGCCGATGTGGCTCACCTCCGGTCCCCGCTCGAGCGGGACGAGGGTGTGCACCAGCCGGTCGTCGTAGGCGTGCACCATCATGAACGCCTGGTTGGCGTCGACCCCGGAGACGAAGCGGTCGACCGGCGCCGGGTCGGTCGTGTAGCAGCTGGCCGAGGCGACCGAGACCGGCACGCCGGCGAAGGTCGACCACGACGAGAGGTGCAGGTGCCCGGCGAGGATGCCCCGCACGTCCGTCCCGGTGATGACGTCGGCGAGCGCCTGCTGGTCGTGCAGCTCGATGAGCTCGGCGGCACGCAGCATCGGCACCGGGAGCGGCGGGTGGTGCATCGCGAGGAGGGTGCCGTGCTCCGCGGGCGTCGCGAGGACGTCGGCCAGCCACGCCAGCTGGTCGGCGTGGAGGTCGCCGTGGTGGTAGCCCGGCACGCTGGTGTCGAGCGCGACGATCCGCAGGCCGTCGACCTCGTGCACGCGGTCCTGGAAGCCGTCGTCGTCGGACCCGAAGAGCCCGCGGGCGAAGGGGGCGCGCTCGTCGTGGTTGCCCATCGTCCACACCACGATCGCGCCCATCTCGGCGGCCGCGGGCTCGACGATCGAGCGCAGCGTCTCGTAGGCGTCGGGCTCGGCCCGGTCGGCGAGGTCGCCCGTGAACACGAGCGCCTGCGGCGCGGGTCGTACGACGGCGAGCCGGGCCAGGACGCGTCGGAGGTGGTCGACGTTGTCGATGACGCCGTAGTGCAGCCCGCCGCTGCCGATCAGGTGCGGGTCGGAGAGGTGCGCGACGACGTGCCGCGGGGCGGCGTACTGGCCGAGCTGCTTCACGCGCCCAGAGTAGGACCCGTCCGGGAGCGCGTCAGCGCGCCGGCAGGATGCGGCCGGTGACCTCGCCGAGGGTGATGCGGCCGCCACCGGTGCCGGGCGCGGAGTAGCGCAGCGTCACCTCGTCGCCGTCCTCGAGGAACGTGCGCTCGCGTCCGCCGGCCGTGAACGGCTCCTTGCCGCCCCAGCTCAGCTCGAGGAGGGAGCCGCGCTGGTCGCGCTCGGGGCCCGACACGGTGCCGGAGCCCCACAGGTCGCCGGTGCGGACGCTCGCGCCGTTGACCGTCGTGTGCGCCAGCATCTGGGCCGGCGACCAGTACATGGTGCGGTAGGGCGGGCGCGCGACGACCTCGCCGTCGAGCACCACCTCCACCTCGATGTCGAGCCCGGCCGGGCCCTCCACCCGCAGGTAGTCGAGGACCTCCGGGTCGTCCTGGCCGGGCAGGTCGGTCCAGGCGGCGTCGAGCGCGGCCAGCGGGGTGACCCACGCGCTGACGGACGTCGCGAACGACTTGCCGAGGAACGGCCCGAGCGGGACGTACTCCCAGGCCTGGATGTCGCGCGCCGACCAGTCGTTGAGGCCCACGACGCCGAAGGTGTGCCGCGCGAAGTCGGCGGTGGTGACCCGCTCGCCCATCGCGGAGGGCACGCCCACGACGAACCCGAGCTCCGCCTCGATGTCGAGCCGCTCGGAGGGGCCGTAGGTCGGTCGCTCGTCCGCGGGTGCCTTGCGCTGCCCGCAGGGGCGTACGACGTCGGTGCCCGACACGACGACCGTGCCCGAGCGGCCGTGGTAGCCGACGGGCAGGTGCTTCCAGTTGGGCAGGAGCGGCTCGGCGTCGGGCCGGAACATCCGACCGACGTTGGAGGCGTGGTGCTCGGAGGCGTAGAAGTCGACGTAGTCGCCGACGGCGAAGGGCAGCAGCATCCGCACGGAGTCGACCGGTGCCAACGCCGGCTCGACGAGGTCGCGCTCGGTCTGGTCGGTGAGCAGCCCGCTCACCCAGGCCCGGGTCGACGCCCAGACGGCCGGTCCGGCCGCCATGAACGGGTTGAGGGTCGGCTGGTCGAAGAGCGCGTGGGTGTCGACCATGTCGGCGGCCGCGACCACGCTGAGGTCGAGCACCTGGTCGCCGATGCGCACCCCCACCCGCGGGCGTTCCCCCGAGCGCGCGAAGACGCCGAACGGGAGGTGGTCGACGTCGAAGCCGGAGCCGGCGGCTCCGTCGACCCAGCTGGGCGCGGTCATGCGTCCTCCTTGACGTCGGGAGCGAGTCCGAGGGTGATCAGGTCGTCGAGCGGCTCGGTGACCGAGCACGAGCCGAAGGAGGTGAACCACCGACGGGCCGACGCGACGCCGCCGTCGGCGAGAGCGGCCGCGAGCGCGGCGCCGTCACGCTGCTCGAGGACCTCCGTCGCGTCGGCGACCGTGCCGCCGTCCCACAGCGTCCTCGTCGCGACCAGCACGTTGACGAAGCCGTGGGCGCCGCCGCCCTCCGGGTCGTGGCGGACGGCGCGGTGCAGGCCGGCGGTCGCCTTGAACCGGATCTCGCGGTCGAGCGCCGCGTCGATCCACGCGGCGACGGTCGCGGAGTCGGGCAGGAGGTCGTGGTCGACGTGGCCGAGGCGCAGCTTGAGCCGGTGGTCGCACGCCGCGACCTCGTCCGCCGCCGCGAGCCAGGTGGCCGTGGGAGGACCCGGCAGCTCGACGAACAGCGGTACGTCGACGTCCGCCGCGCGCAGGGCGGCGTCGATGCGGCGCACGTTGCCCACCGGGTCGTCCACGTCACGCACGGCGATCTCGACGGCCGCGACGTGCAGCCCGAGCCGGGCCGCCGCGCCGAGGGGCCCGGCGAGCTGGCCCGCTCCGCCGGTGACGACCACCGACAACGGCGCGTCGAACCCGCGGACGAGGGGGAGGTCGGTGTCGCGGAGCACGAAGGTGCCGACCAGGTCGGCCCACCTCTCGCCCCGGCGCGCGACGTGGGCGGCGGTGGCGTCGTGCAGCGGCACGTCGCCCGGCGGGAAGATCGCGGCGTCGTCGACGAGGCCGCGCCACTCCTCGGGCCAGGCGCGAGGCGGCGTCGGGTCGACAGGTGCGTCACGGGGGTCCACGGGGCTACTCTAGCCACCAGATAGCGGACGCCTGCGTCCGATAGTCGGATGATTGGATCGCACGATGGCCCACTACCGAGCACTCGGCCGGCTGCCGCGGCAGCGCCACACGCAGCTGCGCGACGACGACGGCCACCTCTTCCGCGAGGAGCTGATGGGCGAGGAGGGCTTCTCCTCGGACTCCTCCCTCCTCTACCACCGCGGCGTCCCCAGCGCGATCACCGACAGCCAGGTCTGGCAGCTGCCCGACCAGACGCGTACGCCCAACCACCCGCTCAAGCCGCGCCACCTCGAGCTCCACGACCTCGAGACCGGCACGTGCCCCGTCGAGGGGCGCCGGACGGTCCTCGGCAACAACGACGTGCGCCTCACCTACGTCGTCACCGGCACCGACCCCTCCCCGCTCTACCGCAACGCCATCGGCGACGAGTGCGTCTTCGTCGAGACGGGCAGCGGAGTGGTCGAGACCGTGTTCGGCGTCGTGCCCTACCGCGCCGGCG
Source organism: Nocardioides pinisoli (assembly GCF_024199985.1). GTDB lineage: Bacteria > Actinomycetota > Actinomycetes > Propionibacteriales > Nocardioidaceae > Nocardioides > Nocardioides pinisoli. Next base: position 125,129 of record NZ_JANARS010000003.1, on the reverse strand, counting down.
ACTACGTCGTGGTCCCGCGCGCGACCGACCACCGCTGGGTGCCGGCCGAGCCGTCGCGCCTCTACGCCATCGAGGCCAACAGCCACATCCACCCGCCCAAGCGCTACCTCTCGCGCTTCGGTCAGTTCCTCGAGCACGCGCCCTACTGCGAGCGCGACCTCCACGGCCCGGCCGAGACCTTCCAGGCCGACGGCACCGACGTCGAGGTCCTGGTCAAGCACCGCACCAGCGCGGGGATCGTCGGCACCCGGCTGACCTATGCCACGCACCCCTTCGACGTGGTCGGCTGGGACGGCTGCCTCTACCCCTACACGTTCAACATCGAGGACTACATGCCGATCACCGGCAAGGTGCACCAGCCGCCTCCGGTGCACCAGGTCTTCGAGGGCTGGAACTTCGTCATCTGCAACTTCCTGCCCCGCAAGGTCGACTACCACGACCTCGCGATCCCGGTGCCCTACTACCACTCCAACGTCGACTCCGACGAGGTGATGTTCTACGTCGGCGGCGACTACGAGGCCCGCAAGGGCTCGGGCATCAACCTCGGCTCGATCAGCCTGCACCCCGGCGGCCACGCGCACGGCCCCCAGCCCAGCGCCATCGAGGCCAGCCTCGGCGTGCCCTACTTCGACGAGTCGGCCGTCATGGTCGACACGTTCGCCCCGCTGGAGCTGGGCGAGGGCGGCCTCGCCGTGGAGGACCCGGCCTATGCCTGGACCTGGGCCGGGCGCGGCCCGGACGCAGCGGGCGAGGACGGCGGACCGGCGGTCTACAGCAACTCCTGAGGCCGCCCGCACGGCCGCCCCCTCCTTCGGGTGGTCGTTAGCGTGGCCGGCATGACCACCGCAGCCCTCCCGCCCTGCGTCTTCCTCCTCTTCGGCGCTCGCGGCGACCTCGCGGCGCGCAAGCTCTTCCCGGGCCTCTACCGGCTCGCGGCGGCCGGGCGGCTGCCGGACGACTACGCCGTCGTCGGCAGCGGCCGGCACTCGCCGGGCTCCGACGACGACTTCCGCGAGGAGGTCCTCTCCGGACTTCGGGAGTCGGTGGACGACCTCGACGACGCCGTCGCGCGCGACCTGCTCGACCGGTTGACGTTCCAGACCTCCGACGCCGACGACGGCGCGGACCTCGCCGCCCGGGTGCGGGAGGTCGAGGAGGGCCTCGGCGACGACGTACGACGCATCGTCTACCTGTCGGTGCCGCCGGACGCGATGGGCGGGATGATCGGCATGCTCGGCCGCGAGGGGCTGGCCGAGCGGGCCCGCCTCGTCGTCGAGAAGCCCTTCGGGCTCGACCTCGCGTCCTTCGAGGAGCTCGACCGCGACGTGCACGAGGTCTTCGACGAGGAGCAGGTCTTCCGCATCGACCACTTCCTCGGCAAGGAGGCGCTGCAGAACCTGCTCGCCCTGCGGTTCGCCAACGCCCTCTTCGAGCCGGCGTGGGACCGCCGCAGCATCGCCTCGGTGCAGGTCGACGTCCCCGAGACGCTCGCGATGGAGGGCCGCGGCTCGTTCTACGAGTCCACCGGTGCGCTGCGCGACATGGTCTCCACCCACCTCTTCCAGATCCTCGGCGCGGTCGCCCTCGAGGACCCGGGGGAGTGGTCCTCCGAGGCCGTACGACGCGCGCGTGCCGCGGTCTTCGCCGACGTACGCCTGCTCGACCCCTCACGCGTCGTGCTCGGGCAGTACGACGGCTACCGCAAGGAGGAGGACGTGGACGAGGACTCCGACGTCGAGACCTTCGTGGCGCTCGAGGCCTGGGTCGACAACGACCGGTGGCGGGGCGTGCCCTTCTTCCTGCGCACCGGCAAGGCGATGGCCGAGACCCGGCGCACCGTCACCCTCCGCTTCCGCGCGCCCGACTCCACGGTGTTCGGGGAGGGCCTGGCCCGCGACGAGGTGGTGCTGGAGCTGACCGACGAGGCGCAGGTCCACGTCGACCTGCTCGGCAAGCGGCCGGGCCCGGAGATGGAGCTCGCGCCGGCGACCATGCGCCTCGACCTGGGCGACGAGCTCCCGCACGACGAGCCGCTCGAGGCCTACGAGCGCCTCCTCCTCGACGTGCTCAACGGTGACCACACCCTCTTCGCCCACGCCGACGAGACGCGGCGGCTGTGGGAGGTCTGCCAGCCGGTGCTCGACGACCGGCCCGCGCCGCTGGCGTACGACCAGGGGTCGTGGGGCCCGGCCGAGGCGCTCGGCCTGCCCGAGGGCGGCTGGCGGCTCGGGAGCGGCGACGCCGATGGCGAGTGAGGGACCTGGGGGCGGCGGTCCCGGTCCCGGCGGTCCGGCCGCGCCCATCGCGGACCACGGCCTGATCGGCGACCTCCGCACCGCGGCCCTCGTGGCGACCGACGGCACGATCGACTGGTTCTGCCCCGGCCGCTTCGACGCGCCGAGCGTCTTCGCCTCGATCCTCGACCCCGACGGCGGGTCGTGGCGGCTGGGGCCCGACGACCCCGACGCGCGCAGCCAGCAGTACTACCACCCCGAGACCAACATCCTCGTCACCCGCTTCATGACCGAGCACGGCGTGGTCGAGGTCCAGGACTTCATGCCGGTGCTGCGCGCCCACGACCCCGACCACCGGCAGCGGCTCGTACGCCGCGTCGTCGGCCTGCGCGGCTCCGTCGACCTGACCATGCACATGGCGCCGAGACCCGACTACGCCAGCACCGACCCCGACCTCAGCGTCGAGGACGGCGTCGTCCGCTTCGCCGACGGTGACGTCCACCTCGCCCTGTCGAGCACCGTCGACCTCGACGTCGCCGCCACCACCGCGACCGCGCGCCTGGGCCTGACGACCGGCGAGTCCGCCCTCTTCGTCCTCGAGGTCCTCGCCCCCGACGAGCCGGCACGCGGGTGCTCGCTCTCCGACGTGTCGGACCTCTTCGAGGCGACGGCCGCCTTCTGGCGCGGCTGGCTCGGGCAGTCGACGTACACCGGGCGGTGGCGTGAGTGGGTCGACCGCTCGGCCCTGACCCTCAAGCTGCTGTGCCACGAGCCGAGCGGCGGCATCGTCGCCGCCCCGACCACGAGCCTCCCCGAGCGCATCGGCGGCTCGCGCAACTGGGACTACCGCTACGTGTGGGTCCGCGACGCCGCCTTCAGCGTCTACGCCCTGCTGCGCCTCGGCTTCACCGACGAGGCGGGTGCCTTCGTCCGCTTCCTGTCCGAGCGGCTCGGCGAGGCGGCCGACGGCGCCGACGACGAGCTCGGCCCGCTCCGCGTGCTCTACGACCTCGACGGCGGGCTGCCGCACGAGCGCGAGCTCGACCACCTCGCCGGCTACCGCGACTCCCGCCCCGTGCGGGTCGGCAACGGCGCGGTCGACCAGCTGCAGCTCGACGTCTACGGCGAGATCGTCGACTCGGTCTACCTCTTCGACAAGCACGGCCGCGGCATCAGCCACGACGCGTGGGGCGACCTGCGCCGGATCGTCTCGTGGCTGATGGACAACTGGCAGCGCCCCGACGCCGGCATGTGGGAGGTCCGCTCGGAGCCGCGCACCCACACCACGTCGCTGGTGATGAGCTGGGTCGCCGTCGAGCGGATGATGCGCGTGGCGCGGCGCCGCGGACTGCCCGGCGACCTCACCAAGCTGGCCGCCTGCCGTGACGAGATCTACGAGCGCGTGATGACCGAGTGCTGGAACGAGGAGCTCGGCGCCTTCACCGCCGTCGCGCACGGCGACGCGCTGGACGCGGGCGCGCTGCTGATGCCGATGGTGAAGATGCTCGCCCCCGACGACCCGCGCTTCCTGTCCACCCTCGCCGCCATCGAGGAGCGCCTCGTCACCGACAGCCTGGTGCTGCGCTACGACCCGGAGGCCTTCGGTGACGGGGTCCAACCCGGCGCCGGGGAGGACTCGGGTGAGGACTCGGAGGACGACTCGGGGGACGGCTCGGGGTACGACTCGGTCGAGGAGGGCACGTTCTCGCTGTGCTCGTTCTGGTACGTCGAGGCGCTGACCCGCGCCGGCCGCCTCGCCGACGCCCGCCTGGCGCTGGAGAAGATGTTCACCTACGCCAACCACCTCGGGCAGTACGCCGAGCAGGTGGGCCTCAACGGCCAGCAGCTGGGCAACTTCCCGCAGGGCTTCACCCACCTCAGCCTGATCAGCGCGGTCATCAACCTCGACCGCAGCCTCGACGGCTGACCGGCGCGCCGCTGGGCCGGACCTCGCACCCGAGTTCCATGCTTCGGGGTCGAGATCTGTACCTGTAAGTGGGGCGGTCACCGGATATCCGGTGACTCCGGACGAGGAGGCCGGGGGTGGCGGCGGATCGCGGGTTGCGGCGCCGAGCGCGCGCGATGTGCCGCCACCTTTGTGGCCCCGGCCCGGGGGGTGGCGGCGGATCGCGGGTTGCAGCGGCGAGCACGCGCGATGTGCCGCCACCTTTGTGGCCTCGGCCCCGGGGGTGGCGGCGGATCGCGGGTTGCGGCGGCGAGCGCGCGCGATGTGCCGCCACCTTCGCAGCCCGGCGCCGGCGCCGGCGCCAGCGGCGCGTCCAGGCTCAGGACGTCCAGGCGTGCCAGAGGTCGGCGTACTCCCCGTCGAGGTCGAGCAGCTCGTCGTGGCTGCCGAGCTCGACGATGCGACCGTCGAGGACCACGGCGATGCGGTCGGCGTCGTGGGCGGTGTGCAGCCGGTGGGCGATCGCCACGACGGTGCGGCCCTCGAGCAGGCTGTTCATCGACCCCTCGAGCGTCCGGGCGGTGCGCGGGTCGATGAGCGAGGTCGCCTCGTCGAGCACGAGCGTGTGGGGGTCGGCGATGATCAGCCGGGCCAGGGCGACCTGCTGGGCCTGGGCGGGGGTGAGCGAGAAGCGGCCGGAGCCGATCATGGTGTCCAGCCCCTCGGGCAGGCGCTCGACCCACGACAGCCCGCCGACCGCGGCGAGCGCCTGTCGTACGGCGTCGTCGGGGGAGTCCTCGCGGGCGAGCACGACGTTGTCGCGCACCGAGCCGATGAAGACGTGGTGCTCCTGGGTGACGAGCGCGACCTCGGTGCGCAGCACCTCGAGCGGGAGGTCGACGAGGTCCACCCCGCCCACGCGGGCCGACCCCGTGCGGGGGCGGTTGATCCCCGACAGCAGGCGCCCGAGCGTCGACTTGCCCGATCCGCTCGGACCGACGACGGCCAGCCGCTCGCCGGTGCGCAGGCGCAGGTCCACGCCGTGGAGCACGTCGTGGCCCTCCCGGTAGGCGAACCGGAGGTCCTCCGCGGCCAGCTCGACGCCGTCCGGGAGCCGGTCGCCGGGCTCGCGGTCGGGCGGCACCTCGGCGATGCCGAGCAGGCGGCTGGTCGAGGCGGCGCCCACCTGGAGCCGGTCGACCTCACCGATCACGGCGTCGAGCGGCTCGGCCAGCGCGACGACGTAGAGCAGGGCGGCGGTGATCTGGCCCAGGTCGACCCAGCCGCGGCTGTAGCCGTAGGCGCCGACGACGAGGGTGACGACCTGCGGCAGCTGGAAGGCGGCGTTGAGGGCCGCGAAGAGCACGTTGCGCAGGGTCATGCCGTAGCGCTCGGCCTGCGCGGAGACGGCGATGTCGTCCGAGCCGGCCCGGACCCGGGCCTGCGATAGGCCGAGCGCCTCGACGGTGCGCGAGCCCTCGACGGTCTCGGTGAGGGTGGTGTTGATCCGCGAGTAGGTGGCGCCCTCGGTGATGTACGCCTTGGGCGCGCGCCGCAGGTAGGTGCGCACGGCCGGCGTGCAGAGCGCGAACACCACGAGGGCGGGCATCGCGAGCACCAGCGAGTTGAGCAGCATCGCCACGACGGACAGCACGACGGTCATCAGCGAGATCAGCAGCCGGGGCACCCCCCACTGCACCGACCGGGCCATGGTGCCGACGTCGCGGGTGACGCGGGTGACCAGGTCGCCCGTGCTGGCGCCCTCGACGCGGCCGACCGGGAGCCGCAGGATCGTGCGCACCACGTGCTCGCGCGCCGAGGCGAGCAGGTCCTGGCCGAAGTGGGTGGAGGTGCGCTGGGCGCCGAAGGTGAAGAGGGCCTGCAGGACGACGACGCCGATCACGGCGAGGGCCAGTGCGTCGAGGCCGGTCGCCGCGGCGCCCTGGGTGTCCACCCGGTTGACGAGCGACCCGAGCAGCCGCGGGACGACGAGGGCCGACCCGGCGGCGAGCGCATTGAGGACCACCATCAGCACGAACGAGCGCTTGCGCTCGCGCACGAGGTCGGCGAAGAAGGCGAGCACGGCCCGGTTGCCCGAGACCGGCCAGCCGCGCACCGGGTTGCGTGAGGCGTCGTAGACCGCTTCGGCCCGCTGCCGGCGCAGGTCGTGGCGCTGCCACAGGGCACGGTTGCGCGCACGCAGGCCCACGCGGCCGGGGGGCTCGAGCTCCGGTGGGACGGCCGGCGGGTCGGCGGCCCGGTCGCGCCAGGTGTCAGCGGAGGTGGCGAGGAGGTCGGTGGTCATCGGGCCGGCTCCTCCTCGTCGAGCTCGCGGGTGACCACGCGCCGGTAGCCCTCGTGGTCGGAGAGGAGGTCGGCGTGCCGGCCCTCGGCGACCACCGTGCCGTCGTGCAGCAGCACGACGCGGTCGGCGTGGTGCAGCCACAGGGGCGAGACGGTCGTGACGACGGTCGTACGACCCCGGCGCGCCTCGGCGACCCGGGCCGCGATGCGGGCCTCGGTGTGCGCGTCGACCGCGGACGTCGGCTCGACCAGCACGAGCACCGGCGCGTCGGCGGCGATCGCGCGGGCCAGCACGACCCGCTGGCGCTGGCCGCCGGACAGGCCACGTCCCCGCTCGTCGAGCTGGCCCTGCCAGCCCTCGGGGAGCGCGTCGTAGACGTCCTCGGCGCTGGCGATGCGCAGGGCCTCCTCGGCCTGCTCACGGGTCAACCGGGCGTGGGGGTCCACGGCGTCCTGCAGGGTGCCGGCGAAGAGCTGGCTGGTGGTGTCGCTGACCAGCACATGGCGTCGTACGTCGTCGAGGCGGGCGCGGGAGAGGTCGACCCCGCCCAGGGTGACGCCCCACTCGCGGCGCACCCGCTCCTCGTCGAGCGCGGCGATCCGGGCCCGTTCGGCCGCCCGCTCGGCGCGGGACCGTCGGGCGGCGCGACCCTTCGCGCCCTCGTCGTCGGCGAGGGGGACGGGCTCGGTGTCGGCGGGCAGGTAGCGGCCGAGCCGGTCGGCGAGCGCCGCGCTCTGCTCGGGTACGGCGCTGACGACCACGGTGAGGACGCCCGGTTGCACGGTCAGCCCGCTGGCCGCGTCGTGCAGCGGCGCGGTGCCGTCGAGGACGACCGGCTCGGCCGGGTCGCGCCACGGCGGCTGCTGGTCGAAGATCGCGACGGCCTTGCGGGCGCTGACCAGCGAGCGGGTGCTCTTCTGCGCGAACTCGAAGAAGGTGCGGATCGGGCCCACCATGAAGAGGCCGTAGCCCAGGAAGGTGATCAGCTGGCCGACGCTGAGGGTGCCGTCGAGGACCTGCCGGGTCCCGAGCCACACCAGCGCCACGAGGAAGATGCCCGACAGCAGCACGCCGACGGCCTCGACGACGGCCTGCCAGATGCCGGCGGCCACCCCGGCCCGGCGCGCGGACTGCGACTGGCGCGCGTAGTTGGCCCCGAAGGTCTGCTCGCCACCGATGCCGCGCAGGATCCGCAGCCCGGCGACGATGTCGGTCGCCAACGAGGTCAGGTCGGACGTGCGCGAGCGCTCGAGCTGCTGGCGGCGGTGCAGCGGGCGCAGCAGCGGCAGCGCCGCGCCGACCAGGACCGGCGCGGCCACCAGGGTGAGCAGCCCGAGCTGCCACGACATCGTCAGCACGATGAAGGCGACGGTGAGGTAGGACACGAGCTGGCCGACCGTGCGGGCCAGGATCTCGGTGAGCGCGCCGAACTCGTCGGAGTCGCTCGAGGCGACGCTCAGCACCTCGCCGGTGGGGGAGCGGCGCGGGAGCACGTGGCCCATCTGCGCCACCTTGCGGGTCACCATCTCCAGGGCGCCGTAGAGGGCGACCAGCCAGCTGCGCACCACGAGCGTGTGCGACACGATGCCGAAGACGCCGCCCACCACGACCACGGCGAGCAGCAGCGCGGCCCATCCCAGGAGTGCCGCCTCGTCGCCGCCGACGATGCCCTCGTCGACCGCCCGGCCGAAGATCCACGGCCCGAGCGTCATCGGGAGGAACCACAGCGCGTAGCAGAGCGACGAGAGGGCGATCAGCGCCTTCTGCTGGCCGAGGATCCACCTGAGGAACGCCAGCGGTGACCGGGTGTCAGGGTCCGGCGTTGGCGCGTCGTCCGTACCCGTGAAGAACGTCGCGATCCGGGGTGGGTAGTCCTGCATGTCGTGTCGAACCCTAGGCGCCGGTGGCCCGCCGGCACGAACCGTTATCGCTGCCGCTCGGTGCCCGCCGGCTCAGGCGGCGCCGTACGCCGGGTAGTCGGTGTAGCCCTCGGCGTCGCCGCCGTAGAACGTCTCGGGCCGCGGCGGGTTGAGGGGCAGGCCCTCGGCGAGCCGGCGCGGCAGGTCGGGGTTGGCGATGAAGGACCGGCCGAAGGCCGCGGCGTCGACGAGGCCGGCGTCGAGCAGCCGCTCGGCCTTGGCGAGGTCATAGCTCCCGGCCCCGACGATCGGCCCGGGGTGGGCCGCTCGCAGCGCGCGTCGGTAGTCGTCGTCGAGCGCGGGGCCGCCGGCCCAGTCGGGCTCGGACAGGTGGAGGAAGGCCAGGCCGCGGCGGCCGAGCTCGCCGGCGACGTACAGCCCTGCGTCGGCGCCCTCGGGGTCCTCGGTGCCGTTGAACGAGCCGATCGGGGAGATCCGGATGGCGACCCGGTCCGCGGACCAGGCGTCGACGACGGCGTCGGTGACCTCGAGCATCAGCCGGGCCCGGCCGGCCAGTGAGCCGCCGTACTCGTCGGTGCGCTGGTTGCTGTCGGCGGCGAGGAACTGGTGCAGCAGGTAGCCGTGGGCGCCGTGGATCTCGACGAGGTCGAAGCCGGCCTCGCGGGCGTTGACGGTCGCGCGCCGGTAGTCCTCCAGCAGCCGGGGGATCTCGTCGAGGCCGAGCGGTCGGGGGACGGGGCAGGCGACCCGGGTGGGCCGACCGTCCTCGCCGCGCACGGTGGTGCGGTTGCGGTAGGGGCCGTCGCTCGCCGAGACCGGCAGCTCGCCGCCGTGGAACGACTCGTGCGAGACCCGGCCGACGTGCCACAGCTGCGCGGCGATCCGCCCGCCGACCTCGTGCACGGCGTCGGTGATGCGGCGCCACCCGGCCACCTGCTCGTCGCTGTGGATGCCGGGGGTGTCCATGTAGCCCTTGCCCTCGGGGCTGATCTGGGTGCCCTCTGAGATGAGCAGGCCCGCCCCCGCGCGCTGGACGTAGTAGTCGCGCATCAGGTCGTTGGGCACGTCGCCCGGGGCCGTGGCACGCATCCGGGTCAGCGGCGCCATCAGCACGCGGTTGTCGGCACTGACGGCGCCGAGGGTCAGGGGCTCGAAGAGGGAGGGCACGCCAGCCGCCAACGGGGCCCGGCGGTGGGCTATTCCGGGTCTGCCCGCCGCCGTGACCCGGGTCACGTCCGTCCGGCGCCCGGGAGCGGGTGCGACCCTGCGCGCATTCGCCCGTGGGGGTACCGTGGCGGTCGATGACCGACGTCGAGGTGCTTGCTCCACGTGAGGTCCCGCTCGGGGGTCCTCGGGCCATGCGCGTACGACGCACGCTGCCGCAGCGCCACCGGTCGCTGATCGGCGCCTGGTGCTTCGTCGACCACTACGGCCCCGACGACGTGGACGAGACCGGTGGCATGGTCCTCCCGGTCCACCCGCACACCGGCCTGCAGACCGCCAGCTGGCTCTTCGGCGGCGAGCTGGAGCACCGCGACTCCGTCGGCAGCCTGGCCACCGTGCGACCCGGCGAGCTCAACCTGATGACCGCCGGCCGCGGGATCAGCCACACCGAGGTCTCCACCCCCGGCACCACGGTGCTCCACGGTGCGCAGTTGTGGATCGCGCTGCCCGACGACAGCCGCCACGTCGAGCCCCGCTTCGAGCACTTCGCGCCCGACCCGGTCCGCGGACCCGGCTGGGAGGCCCGGGTCTTCATCGGCTCGCTGCTCGGCGCGACCTCCCCGGTGCAGGTGCACACCCCGTTGCTCGGCGCCGAGGTCATGCTCGCACCCGGCAAGAGCGTCGAGATCGAGGTCGACCCGACCTTCGAGCACGGCGTGCTGCTCGACGTCGGCACGATCGACGTCGACGGGCAGGAGCTCGCGCCCAGCGACCTCGCCCACCTCCCGCACGGGCGGACCACCATCACGCTGACCGCGCACGAGGAGGCCCGGCTGCTCCTCCTCGGCGGGCCGCCGTTCGGCGAGCCCATCGTCATGTGGTGGAACTTCATCGGCCGCAGCCACGACGAGATCGCCGCCTACCGCCGCGAGTGGCAGGAGCAGATCACCACGGACGACGACCCCGACCAGCCCGACCGGGTGGTCGCCGACGGCCGCGAGGTCCGCGAGGGTCGGTTCGGCACGGTCGACCTCGGCCTGCAGCCCATCCCCGCACCGCCCCTGCCCAACGTGCGGCTCAAGGAGCGGCGCTGACCGGCGTCGGTCCCGTCGTCGGTGCCGACGGGGTGGCGCGCTGCCCCTGGGGCGCGGGGGACCCGGTCAACCTCGCCTACCACGACACCGAGTGGGGGCTGCGCGTCGACGGCGAGGCCGCCCACCTCGAGCGGCTCACCCTCGAGGCGTTCCAGTCCGGCCTGTCGTGGCGCACGATCCTCGACAAGCGCGACAACTTCCGCGCCGCGTTCGCCGGGTTCGACGCCGACGTGGTCGCCGCCTACGACGAGGACGACGTCGAGCGGCTGATGGCCGACGCGGGCATCGTCCGCAACCGCCGCAAGGTCGACGCCGCGATCACCAACGCCCGCGCCACGGTCGCGCTGCGCGAGCAGGGCGGGCTGGAGTCGTTCATCTGGTCCTTCCGACCCGAGCCCGGCCCCGCCCCCCGCACCACCGCCGAGGTGCCCACCACCTCGGCCGAGTCGATCGCCCTGTCCAAGGCGCTCAAGAAGGCGGGCTTCGCCTTCGTCGGCCCCACCACGATGCATGCCCTGATGGAGGCCATCGGGCTGGTCGACGACCACCTCGCCGGCTGCCACCGCCGCGGCTGCGCGGGGTGAGGGTCAGCCGGGCTTGCGCCAGACCGACACGTGGCTCTCGCTGTCGCCGGTGAAGGGTGCGCCGTGCCAGTCGGCGACCCGGCGCTCGAGCTCCATCCCGGCGAGCTGCGCCATCAGGTCGCACTCGTTGGGCCAGATGTAGCGGAAGTTGCTCGCGCCGTAGGTCACCGTGCCGTCGTCGTGGCGGCGGTAGTGGTGGGACGTGCCCTGCTGCGTGGTCATGTCGTAGGTGTCGAACCCGACGTGCCGGCGTCCCACGTGGAACGGCACCGCGTCCTGGCCGGGCGGGAAGCGCCGGATGCCGGGGACCCACAGCTCGACCACGAACCGGCCGCCCGGCTCGAGGTGGGCCGCCGCGTTGCGGAAGCACGCCACCTGCTCGGCCTGCGTTCGCAGGTTGCCGATGCTGTTCCACACGACGTAGACGAGGGCGAACTCGCCCGGCACCCGGGTCGTGGCCATGTCGCCGACGACGACCGGGAGGTCGGCCCGCTTGCGGTGGAGCTCGTCGGTCATCGGCTGCGAGAGCTCGATGCCGGAGACCCGGATCCCGCGGTCGGCCAGCGGGATCGCGACCCGGCCGGTGCCGACGGCCAGCTCCAGCGCCGCGCCGTCCCCGGCGAGCCCCGCGAGGAGGTCGACGGCCGGGTCGAGGACCTCGGGCTCGAACATGAACGCCGAGCCCTCGTCGTACGCCGCCGCCGTCTCGGCGTCCCAGTAGTCGCTGCTGCTCATGGCGACACGCTGCCCGACCCGGTCCGTCGGGATCCACCCATTTCGCCCCTGCCGCAGTGCCGCGCCAGTCCGTAGGCTCCCCGTCCATGACGACGCGCGTGCACGCCTTCTCCGCCGACGACGCCCTCGCCGACCTCGACGCCACCGGCCTCGTCGAGGCCCTGCGCTCCGGGCTGGTCTCCGTGCCGGAGGTGGTCGAGGCTGCGATCACCCGCACCGAGCAGGTCGACGCCGCCCTCGGCGCGGTGGCGTACGCCGCCTACGACCGCGCCCGCGCCGAGGCGAGGCACCCACGCGGTGGCTGGTTCGCGGGCGTGCCGACGTTCGTCAAGGACAACGTCGACGTGGCCGGCATGCCGACCCAGCACGGCTCCGACGCGTTCACCGCCGAGCCCCAGGCCGTCGACGGCGACTTCGCCCGGATGTACCTCGCCACCGGGCTCATCCCGCTCGGCAAGACCCAGCTCTCCGAGTTCGGGTTCTCCGGCGCCGCCGACCACGTGCGCCTCGGGCCGGTCCGCTCGCCGTGGAGCCCGGACCACTACGCCGGCGCCTCGTCCGCCGGCTCCGCCGCCCTCGTCGCGGCCGGGGCCGTGCCCATCGCGCACGCCAACGACGGCGGCGGCTCGATCCGGATCCCGGCCGCGGTCAACGGTCTCGTCGGCCTCAAGCCCACCCGCGGTCGCCTCGCCCAGGACCGGATGATGCGCGACATGCCGGTCCGGATCGTCTCCGACGGCGTGCTCACCCGCAGCGTCCGCGACACCGCGGCGTTCTACCGCGAAGCCGAGAAGGTGTGGCGCAACCCGCTCCTCGCGCCGGTCGGCGACGTCACCCGGCCCGGCCGGGCGCGGCTGCGGGTCGCGGTCGTCACCGAGGGCATCGGCCGCTCGTGCAGCCCGGAGGTGCGCGAGCTGACGCTGCGCACTGCCGCCCTGCTCGAGCAGCTCGGCCACCACGTGGAGGAGGTCGACAACCCGGTGCCGGCCAGCTTCCCCGAGCACTTCGTACGCTTCTGGTCGATGCTCGCGCTGGCCATCTCACGCCGCGGCCGGAAGGACTTCGGCCCCACCTGGGACCCGACCAAGCTCGACAACCTCACCCTGGGCCTGGCCCGGCACGCCGCGCGCAACCTGCACAAGCAGCCGTGGTCGATCGCGGTGCTGCGCGGCTCGCAGCGGCTCGCGGCCCGCCACCGGGCGTCGTACGACGTCACCCTCACGCCCACCCTCGCGACCGAGACGCCACGCGTCGGCCACCTGCGACCCGACCAGGACTACGACGAGATCATGAGCCGGCTGATGGACTGGGTGGCGTTCACCCCGCTGCAGAACGCGACCGGCGAGCCGGCGATCTCCCTGCCCCTCGCGACCACCGCCGCGGGGCTGCCCCAGGGCATGATGCTGGGCGCCGGAGCGGGGCGCGAGGCCCGCCTCCTGGGGCTGGCCTACGAGCTCGAGGAGGCCGTCGGATGGCCCCGGATCCACGCCGATCCGGGCGTCGCCTGAGCCGATTTCTCATCGCGGCGGGGCGTGTGTATCGTTCTCCGTCGTTGCCCCTTTAGCTCAGTCGGCAGAGCGTCTCCATGGTAAGGAGAAGGTCTACGGTTCGATTCCGTAAAGGGGCTCTGGGTCGGACCTCCCTCCGGGGGCGTCTGTCCTCCGCGGCGGGGTAGCTCAGGTGGTTAGAGCACACGGCTCATAATCGTGGTGTCGCGGGTTCGAGTCCCGCCCCCGCTACCACCGAAGTCTCCCGCACCATCCGCAACCCAAGGATCTCCTCATGGCCAGCAAGAGCTCTGACGTTCGCCCCAAGATCACGCTCGCGTGCACGGAGTGCAAGGAGCGCAACTACATCACCAAGAAGAACCGGCGCAACGACCCGGACCGGATCGAGCTGAAGAAGTTCTGCCCGCGCGACCGCCGGCACACGATCCACCGCGAGACCCGCTGACGCTGTTCTTCGTCGCACCCGACCCGTCCGAGCACTCGGACGGGTCGTCGTGTTTGTAGGCTCCCTCCTATGCCCGTCGACCCCTCGCTGGTGGGGCGCGCGTTCCCCGCACCGGCGCCCCTGTCCGTGACCCCCGAGCGGGTCAGCGCCTTCGCGGCGGCCGTCGGCCACCCCGCCGGCCCCGGTGAGCCCGGCGACGTCGTCCCGCCGACCTTCCCGATCGTGCTCGCCTTCGACGCCATGCAGGCCTTCCTCGACGCCGAGCGGATCGACCTGCACCGCATCGTCCACGGCGAGCAGCGCTTCGCCTACGCGCGCCCGCTGGCGGTCGGTGACGAGCTGTCCGCGACCCTCACCGTGACCGGGCTGCGCCAGATCGGCGGCGCCGACATCATCGCCACCGCCAGCGAGATCACCGACGCCACCGGTGCGGTCGTCTGCACCGGCAAGGCCACCCTCGTCCACTCCGCCGGATCGGAGGCGGGCGCGTGAACGCCGGGGACGTGCTCGAGACCAGGACCTTCACGGTCACCCGCGCCGACCTCGTCGCGTACGCCGACGCGAGCGGCGACCACAACCCCATCCACCAGGACGAGGACGTCGCCCGCAGCGTCGGCCTGCCCGGCGTGATCGCCCACGGCATGTACACCCTCGCCCTCGTCGGCCGCGCCGTCGCGGAGTGGACCGGCGGCGCCGAGGTCGTCGACCTCGGGGCGAAGTTCACCAGCCCCGTCGTCGTACCCGCCGAGGGCGGTGCGGAGGTGGTCGTCGGCGGCACCGTGAAGTCGGTGGCCGACGGCCTCGTCACCCTCGCGCTCGAGGTGACGTGCGAGGGCCAGAAGGTGCTCGGCATGCCGAAGGCCGTCGTGCGTGAGGCCACCGTCCGTGCCTGACCTGCGCGACCACACCACCCTCCGCCTGGGTGGTCCCGGCCGCGAGTGGGTGCGCGCGACCACCGAGTCCGAGCTGGTCGCCGCTGTGGCCGACGCCGACGCGGCCGGCACCCCCGTGCTGCTGCTGTCCGGCGGCTCCAACCTCGTGGTCGCCGACGAGGGCTTCGACGGCCGGGTCGTGCAGGTCGCGACCACCGGGATCGACGCCGACACCGACACCTGCGACGTCGATGCCCTCGCCCAGTGCGGCGGCGTGGTGCTCACGGTGGCCGCCGGGGAGGACTGGGACGAGCTGGTGGCCCACGCCGTGGCCCAGGGGTGGGCCGGCATCGAGGCGCTGTCCGGGATCCCGGGGGCCGTCGGCGCGACGCCCATCCAGAACGTCGGCGCCTACGGCCAGGACGTGGCGCAGACCATCGCCCGCGTCCGCACCTGGGACCGCGTCGACCGCACCCAGCGCACCTTCGCCGCCGCGGACTGCGGCTTCGGCTACCGCCACAGCCGCTTCAAGGCCGAGCCCGGGCGCTACGTGGTGCTCGAGGTGACCTTCCAGCTGCGGCAGGGCGACCTCTCCGAGCCGGTGGCCTACGCCGAGCTCGTCCGCACCCTCGGCGTCCGCCAGGGCGAGCGGGCTCCGCTGGCGGCCGTGCGTGACGCGGTGCTCGCGCTGCGCTCCGGCAAGGGCATGGTGCTCGACGCCGGTGACCACGACACGTGGAGCGCCGGGTCGTTCTTCACCAACCCGTTCCTCACCCCCGAGCAGGCCGCCGCGCTGCCCGACGACGCCCCGCGATGGGACCAGCCCGACGGGACGGTGAAGTCGAGCGCCGCATGGCTGATCGAGCGCGCCGGCTTCGGGAAGGGCTACACCAGCCCGGCCGCGGGGGAGCGGGTGCGCCTGTCCACCAAGCACACCCTCGCCCTCACCAACCGCGGCGGCGCCACCACCGAGGAGCTGCTCACCCTGGCCCGCGAGGTCCGCGACGGGGTGCACGAGCGCTTCGGCGTCACCCTGGTCAACGAGCCCGTGACGGTCGGCTGCTCCCTCTGACCGGTATCTGAGGACGGGGCGGACGGATCTTCACCCGATCCGCGACCAGGGCGTCCTCAGACATCTCCTTCAGCCGAGCCAGTCGGCGATGTCCCGCTTGGCCGCCGCGACGACGTCCGACGGCGCCTGCGAGGCCTCGAACGACATCTCCGCGAGCCGGGCCAGCACCGTGTCGTCGAGGTCGTGCGCGGCGCGCATCGTGGCGTACTGGCCGGCGAGGCGGGAGCCGAAGAGCAGCGGGTCGTCGGCGCCGAGCGCGATCGTCGCGCCGGCGGCGAGCAGCTGCGGCAGCGGGACCGACGTGAGGTCGCTGTAGACGCCGAGCGAGACGTTGGAGACGGGGCAGACCTCGAGCGCGACGCCCGACTCGACGAGCCGGTCGAGCAGCGCCGGGTCCTCCACGCTGCGCACGCCGTGCCCCAGGCGGTGCGCCCCGAGGCGGTCGAGGCACTGCCGCACGTGGTCGGGGCCGCGCAGCTCCCCGCCGTGCGGGACGAGCAGCAGCCCGGCGCGCTCGGCGATCCGGAACGCGGCCTCGAACTCCTCCGTGCGCCCGCGGCGCTCGTCGTTGGACAGCCCGAAGCCGACCACGCCCCGGCCGGCGTACTGCGCGGCCAGGCGCGCCAGCGTGCGGGCGTCGAGCGGGTGGCGGGTGCGGTTGGCGGCGATGACGACCGCGATCCCGAGCCCGGTGCGCTCCGACGCGTCGCGCACGCAGTCGAGGACGAGGTCGGTGAAGGCGGTGATGCCGCCGAAGCGGGCGGCATAGCCGCTGGGGTCGACCTGGATCTCCAGCCAGCGGCCGCCGTCGCGCACGTCGTCCTCGGCGGCCTCGAGCACCAGGCGTCGTACGTCGTCGGGCGTGCGCAGCACGGAGCGGGCCACGTCGTAGAGGCGCTGGAAGCGGAACCAGCCCTTCTCGTCGGCGGCGCTGAGCTGGGGCGGCCAGTCCTCGACGAGCGGGTCGGGCAGGACGATGCCGTCGCGCTCGGCCAGCTCGAGCAGCGTGTCGTGGCGCATCGACCCGGTGAAGTGCAGGTGGAGGTGCGCCTTCGGCAGCCGGGACACCTCCCGGCGTGGCTCCGCGCGATCCACCGGCCCCGCCCCCGCACCTGCCATGCCCCGCATCGTAGGGGGGCGCGGGCTCGTCCTGCGGCCGGTGGGTGCCTCGGTTCGACTGGGAGTGGGCCCGCCCCGTATGCTTCCGGATTGGTGGTTTCGCCACATGCTTCGGCATGCCCCCAGCGATGGGGACGGGACCACCGAAGGGCACTAGCTCAACTGGCAGAGCATCGGTCTCCAAAACCGAAGGTTGGGGGTTCAAGTCCCTCGTGCCCTGCGACAACACTGCACAGCAAGACTGCACACAGCAACGGCGAGAAGGTGGATGACGTGGCCGACGGCAACGCGGTTCAGGACCGGCGCGACTCGCGCGGCGACGACCGTGGGCGCACCAGCCCCGCCACGTTCCTGCGCCAGGTGGTGGCCGAGCTCCGCAAGGTGGTGTGGCCCACCCAGCAGCAGCTGATCACCTACTTCTTCGTCGTGCTGGTCTTCGTCGTCGTGGTGATGGCGCTCGTGACGGTCCTCGACCTGGCTTTCGGAAAGCTGGTCTTCGAGATCTTCACGGGCAGCGGCGCCCAGTGACGACAGGGGAGACAGTTCCCCGCCCCCAGCTATGAACTACGGAGTGAGACGTGTCTGACAACCATGACGTGGACCAGGTCGACGACCAGGTCGAGATCGTCGACGAGGCGACCCCCGAGGACGCCGAGACCGACGTCGACGTCGTCGAGGACACCGAGGACGTGACCACTGACGCGACCGACGAGGCCGGCGACGCCGCTGCCGACGTCGACGCGGACGAGTCGGACGAGTCGGACGCCGCCCCCGCGGACGAGGAGCCCGTCGCGAGCGCCGAGGACGACGACCCGCTCGAGGCCTTCCGCCGCGAGCTGTGGGCCAAGCCGGGCGACTGGTTCGTCGTGCACACCTACTCCGGCATGGAGAAGCGGGTCAAGCACAACCTCGAGAACCGCATCATCTCCCTCAACATGGAGGACTACATCCACGAGATCGTGGTCCCCACCGAGGAGGTCGCGGAGATCAAGAACGGCCAGCGCAAGATGGTCACCCGCACCGTGCTCCCCGGCTACGTCCTGGTCCGGATGGACCTCACCGACGAGTCCTGGTCCGCCGTGCGCCACACGCCGTCGGTCACCGGTTTCGTGGGGCACAGCCACCAGCCCGTGCCGCTGAGCATGAGCGAGGTCGAGGACATGCTGGCGCCGGCCGTCGTGGCCGTCGCCGAGGCCGAGGCCGCCGCCTCGGGCGAGAAGGGTGCCTCCACCACGCCGCGCAAGCCCGTCGAGGTCGCCGACTTCGACGTGTCCGACTCGGTCATGGTGGTCGACGGCCCGTTCGCCACGCTCCACGCGACGATCACCGAGATCAACGCCGAGTCCCAGCGCGTCAAGGCGCTCGTCGAGATCTTCGGCCGCGAGACGCCGGTCGAGCTCAGCTTCAGCCAGATCCAGAAGGTCTGACGCCGGCGTCCGACGATTTGGTGTCCGCCCGCTCAGCGGGCTGACAATGCAGTAGCAACAACCCGTGGCAGGGGGCAGGTGCCCTCGTCATGACCACACGAGAGAGAGAAGAAGGCAATGCCTCCCAAGAAGAAGATCGCCGCACTCGTCAAGGTGCAGCTGCAGGCCGGCTCGGCCACCCCGGCTCCGCCGGTCGGTACGGCGCTCGGTCCGCACGGCGTCAACATCATGGACTTCTGCAAGGCCTACAACGCCCAGACCGAGTCCATGCGCGGCAACGTGATCCCCGTCGAGATCACCATCTACGAGGACCGCTCGTTCGACTTCATCACCAAGACCCCGCCGGCCGCCGAGCTCATCAAGAAGGCTGCCGGTTTGTCCAAGGGCTCCGGCGTCCCGCACAAGGACAAGGTCGGCAAGCTGACCAAGGACCAGGTCCGCGAGATCGCGACCACCAAGCTGCCCGACCTCAACGCCAACGACATCGACGCGGCCATGAAGATCGTCGAGGGCACTGCGCGCTCGATGGGCGTCACGACCGACTGAGCGGGCTCAGCAGACAAGCACTGACCGTGGGAGAGCCGCGCTGGCTCGCCTAAACCACATCCTTCGCACCACAGAAACGAGAAGACCATGCAGCGCAGCAAGACCTACCGCGCGGCCGCCGAGACGTTCGACAAGGACGAGCTCTACGCGCCGCTGGCCGCCATCAAGATCGCCAAGGGTGGCTCCAAGAAGAAGTTCGACGAGACCCTCGACGTCGTCATGCGCCTGGGCGTCGACCCGCGCAAGGCCGACCAGATGGTCCGCGGCACCGTCAACCTCCCGCACGGCACCGGCAAGACCGCCCGTGTCCTCGTGTTCGCCAACGCCGACAAGGCCGAGGCCGCCCGCGAGGCCGGCGCCGAGTTCGTCGGTGGCGACGAGCTGATCGAGAAGGTCGCCGGCGGCTGGCTCGACTTCGACGCCGTCGTGGCGACGCCCGACATGATGGGCAAGGTCGGCCGCCTGGGTCGCGTCCTCGGCCCGCGCTCGCTCATGCCCAACCCGAAGACCGGCACGGTGACCCCCGACGTCGCCAAGGCCGTCACGGACATCAAGGGCGGCAAGATCGAGTTCCGCGTCGACCGCCACGCCAACCTGCACTTCATCATCGGCAAGGCGTCCTTCTCCGAGGTCCAGCTCGCGGAGAACTACGCCGCCGCCCTCGAGGAGGTGCTGCGGCTCAAGCCGGCCAGCTCCAAGGGCCGCTACATCAAGAAGATCACCGTCTCCACGACGATGGGCCCCGGCATCCAGGTCGACCCCAACCGCGTGAAGAACGTCGCGTCGGAGGACGAGGCCGTCCAGGCCTGATCCGCCGCCGCGTGCACGGCCCGGTCGCCCCTCGGGGTGGCCGGGCCGTTCTGCGTCCGGACGTCCTTCGGTGGGCCGGTCGCCGTTTGGGTGCGGGGGCATCGGGTAGAACGTCAGTGGCAGCTCTTGCCGCCCCACCGTCGTACCTCTCGTCCCAGGAGACACACATGCGCGTCACGTCCCTCACCCGCCGCCTCGGCTCCGCCGCCCTGGTGCTGACCATGGGAGCCGGCCTCGCCGCGTGCAGCGACGACTCTGGCTCCGCCGACAGCTCCAGCTCGGCGACCGACGGGAGCGCCGACGAGGGAGCCACGAGCGAGGAGGGCGCCGAGGAGAGCGAGGCGCCGGCCGAGGCCTCGCTCGCCGAGCTGTCCGCCGAGGAGTTCTACCCGGCCGTCATGGAGGCCATGCGCGAGGCGGAGACGTTCGCGTTCGAGACCACCTCGGGAGCCGCCGGCCAGGCGCAGACCATGTCCGGCCAGGCCCGCTTCAGCGACGACGGCATCGAGATGCAGGCCTCCAGCACCGGGGCGCAGGCGATGGAGATGATCCTGCTCGGCAAGGCGATGTACATGAAGTCGCCCGACCTCGGCACCGGCGACAAGTGGCTCAAGATCGACCTGAGCGACCCCAACTCCCTGTTCGGGATGATCGGCAAGGCGACCGACCCCGAGGTCATGTTCAAGGCCATGGAGGCGCCGAAGAAGCTCGAGCTCATCGGCTCCGAGGAGGTCGACGGCGTCGAGGCCAACCACTACCGGATCACCCTCGACCCGACGCAGTACCTCAAGGCCATGGAGTTCCCGGCCGCGATGGCCGACATGCTCCCCGACGAGCTCGTGACCGAGATGTGGGTCGACGCCGACGACCTGCCGCGCAAGTTCACCCAGACGATGCAGATTCCGGCCGTCGGCGGCGGCAAGCCCACCACCACGACCGCCGAGGGCACCTACTCCGACTTCGGCACCGACGTCGAGATCGAGGAGCCCCCGGCGAGCCAGGTCACCCAGCAGCCCGGGATGTGAGCCTCCGGCGGGCGGGTCGCCCGACTGACACGGCTTCGTCTCACTCCCGGAAGACCCGCTCGTCGATCAGCTGCTCCTTGACCTCCGAGCCCTCGGACTCGTAGCGGCCCTGGTCGAAGCGGGTGCGGAACTGCAGCACCGCGCCGTCGCGACCGAACCGGTTCTTCTCCACCGTCAGGACGGCGTAGTCGCGGAACCGCTCGGCGTTGCCGAGGTCGTAGGTCAGGTGGTGGCGCGCGACGATGTCGAACTTGTTGTTGAGCACCAGGACGACGTCGGCCTCGTAGGCCAGGGCGCTCGAGCCGCGCAGGTCGTTGGCACGCATCCGCTTGCCCCGGCGCAGCGCCTCCTTCTCGGCAGCCGCGATCGCGAGGACCGGCGCGCTGA
The DNA here is from genome assembly GCF_024199985.1 of Nocardioides pinisoli. Lineage (GTDB taxonomy): Bacteria > Actinomycetota > Actinomycetes > Propionibacteriales > Nocardioidaceae > Nocardioides > Nocardioides pinisoli. Next base: position 104,016 of record NZ_JANARS010000003.1, on the reverse strand, counting down.
TGTCGATGGCGAGGTCCTTGAGGCCCTCGACGATCTCGGTGGTGCTGGCTTCCTCGTCGGCGTGGCTCGACCTCACCTTCTGCAGGTAGTCCACGATCACCAGAGGGGTCGTGCCCGAGAGCTCCCGCACCGCGTCGATGGCGTTCTGGATCGCAGCGAGGTCGGTGCGCGTGCCGGTGGAGCGGTGCACGAACAGCATCTCGGAGTACTGCGCGACCCGGGTCAGTGCCTCGACACCGGAGGGGACCGACTCCAGGCGGTGCTCCAGCGAGCTCACCCACAGGTCGTCGAAAATCGACCTGATGCTGTTCACCCGCACCTGGTCGGAGTCGTCGAGCTCACCCGCCTCCATGGCGATGAGCTTCTGGGTGAGGTCCTCGGCGTCGTGCTCGTAGGAGAAGTAGAGGACCGGACGACCGGTGGCGGCGTTGTTGCGGGCCACCTGGAGCGCGAAGGTCGACTTGCCGAGGCCCTGCGGCCCGGCGAGCAGGACCAGCGAGCCGGCCCGCATCCCGCCGCCGATCAGGGGGTCGAGGCCGCCGAAACCGGTCTTCCAGAGGCGCCCGGCCGCGTTGCGGCCGGTGAGCATGCGTTCGTCGCTGCGGGCCAGGGAGGCTCCGACGGTCATGAGCTGGTGATCCACGGGGTCATTGGACCAGTGTTGGGCGGCGTGCGTGGGCCGATTGCGGGGTTTGCCGGCCGATGCCGCCGATTTGTCTGGTCCGCGCCCCGGCGCGTACTGTCCCTCTCGAAACCAGAGACCGCAGGTTGTCACGAGCTCCTCGCTCGTGACCGAAGGTCCGCAGCAGCGGGCGGCCGGCGCAGGTGAAGAGCAAGCGGCTCACGCCGCTCCACGCCCTGAGCCTGTGCTCAGGGCGTTCGTCTTCTGTGGTCCCGACGCCGGTGGTCAACCCCGGAAGGAGACCCATGGCGCGGCCAGAAAAGACTGCCGCCGTTGCAGAGATCGTTGAGTCCTTCAACGACTCCGCCGGCGCTGTGCTGACCGAGTACCGCGGGCTCACCGTGAAGCAGCTGCAGGACCTGCGGCGCTCCCTCGGCGAGAACGCCAACTACGCCGTGGTCAAGAACACGCTGGCCAAGATCGCCGCCACCGAGGTGGGCATCGAAGGCTTCGACGACCTGCTGACCGGCCCCACCGCCATCGCCTTCATCAATGGAGACGTGGTCGAGGCCGCCAAGGGTCTGCGTGACTTTGCCAAGGCAAACCCCGCTCTTGTCATCAAGGGTGGAGTCCTGGACGGCAAGCCGCTCGACGCTGCCGAGGTCGCCAAGCTGGCCGACCTCGAGTCGCGCGAGGTGCTGCTGGGCAAGCTGGCGGGCGCGATGCTCGCCTCGCTCTCCCAGGCCGTCTACCTGCTCAACGCCCCGATCGCCCAGGCCGCCCGTCTCGCGGGTGCGCTCCAGGCCAAGGCCGAGCAGGACCCCTCGATCCTCGCAGGTGGTGCCGGCACGCCGGCTGCTCCCGCTGCCGAGGACGCCCCGGCGGAGGAGGCCCCCTCGTCCGAGGGAGCCGCCGAGCCCGAGGCGACCGACGAGGCTGCCGAGCCGGCCGCCGAGTCCACCGACGCCTGAGCCCAGGCCGACGTACACCACCTGAAACCCGGCGCCTCGCACCACGCGATGGCGCCACACACGGAAGGAAACGCCACCATGGCGAAGCTCAGCACCGACGAGCTCCTTGACGCCTTCAAGGAGATGACCCTGATCGAGCTCTCCGAGTTCGTGAAGCAGTTCGAGGACACCTTCGGCGTGACCGCCGCCGCTCCCGTCGCCGTGGCCGCCGCCCCGGCCGCCGGTGGCGCTGCCGGCGGCGACGCCGCCGCCGAGGAGAAGACCGACTTCGAGGTCGTCCTCGAGGCCGCCGGCGACAAGAAGATCAACGTCATCAAGGAGGTGCGCGCCCTCACCTCCCTCGGCCTGAAGGAGGCGAAGGACCTCGTCGAGGCCGCGCCCAAGACGATCCTCGAGAACGTCGACAAGGCTGCCGCGGACAAGGCCAAGGAGGCCCTCGAGGCCGCCGGCGCCACCGTCACCGTCAAGTGACGATCCGCTAGCACCGCTGCACCGCAGCACCCGTCGAAGGGCGGTCACCCCGTGGGGTGGCCGCCCTTCGTCATGTCCGGCGCCGACCGGACGGACCCGCGTCCCTCCGCAGGGGTGAACGCACCGGCGCGTCTCGCGACGGTGAGTGACGAGCGTCGCACCGCGGCCGTAACCTCTCGCGCCCTCCCGCGTTGTCTACCCAGGAGTAGCGCGGGGCGGGAGCCGCCCGGCCAGTGGCGAGCCAGCCGGCAGGAGGGTGCACATGGGCGTCGAGATCCAGGTCAACGACCTCACCAAGTCCTTCGGCAAGCAGCTCATCTGGGGCGACGTCACGCTGACCGTCCCGGCCGGTGAGATCTGCGTGATGCTCGGTCCGTCGGGCACGGGCAAGTCGGTGTTCCTCAAGACCCTCATCGGCCTCCTCAAGCCCGACAAGGGTTCGATCATCATCGAGGGCACCGACATCGCGAGCTGCTCCGAGCGCGAGCTCTACGAGATCCGCAAGCTCTTCGGCGTGCTGTTCCAGGACGGCGCGATGTTCGGCTCGATGAACCTCTACGACAACGTCGCCTTCCCGCTGCGCGAGCACACGAGGAAGTCCGAGTCCGAGGTGCGCGACATCGTCATGGAGAAGATGGACCTCGTCGGTCTCCTCGGCGCCGAGGACAAGCTCCCCGGTGAGATCTCCGGAGGCATGCGCAAGCGCGCCGGCCTGGCCCGCGCGCTCGTGCTCGACCCCGAGATCGTGCTCTTCGACGAGCCCGACTCGGGCCTCGACCCGGTGCGCACGGCCTTCCTCAACCAGCTCATCGTCGACCTCAACGCCCAGATCGACGCCACCTTCCTCATCGTCACCCACGACATCAACACCGCGCGCACCGTGCCCGACAACATCGGGCTGCTCTACCACCGGCACCTGGCGATGTTCGGCCCTCGCGAGCAGCTGCTGAGCTCGGAGGAGCCGGTCGTGCGGCAGTTCCTCAACGCGCAGCGCGTCGGCCCGATCGGCATGTCGGAGGAGAAGGACGCCGACGAGCTCGCGGCCGAGGCCGGGCAGGAGCTCCCGCCGCTGCCGCCGATCCCGCTGCAGCTCGACCCCTCCAACGGCATCCCGCGCCGCAGCCAGCGTCCGGCGGGGGAGTGGTGTCGCGAGCACGGCGTCACGCCGCCGCCCGGTTCGTTCGAGTCCAGCAACGCCGGCCTGGCCCCGGGAGCCTGACGACCGATGGCCACGTCCATGTCCTCGCGCGCGCTCGCGCCCATCGGGGTCGCCGGCAACCTCTTCGCCTTCGCCCTCGACGTGGGGCGTGGGCTGTTCCGGCGGCCCTTCCAGGTGCGCGAGTTCATCCAGCAGGCGTGGTTCATCGCCTCGGTCACCATCGTGCCGACCGCGCTGGTCGCCATCCCCTTCGGCGCCGTCATCGCGCTCCAGGTCGGCGGGCTGATCAAGCAGTTCGGCGCCCAGTCCTTCACCGGCTCGGCGTCGGTCCTCGCCGTCATCCAGCAGGCGGCCCCCATCGGCACCGCGCTGCTGATCGCCGGCGCCGGCGGCTCCGCGATCGCGGCCGACCTGGGCGCCCGCAAGATCCGCGAGGAGCTCGACGCGATGATGGTGCTGGGCATCGACCCCATCCAGCGCCTCGTCGTGCCGCGCGTGCTGGCGTGCATGCTCGTGGCGTTCTTCCTCAACGGCATGGTCAGCGTCGTCGGGGTCAGCGGCGGCTACGTCTTCAACGTGATCCTGCAGGACGGCACCCCCGGCGCCTACCTCGCCAGCTTCACCGCGCTCGCCCAGCTCCCCGACCTCTGGATCGGGCTGATCAAGGCGCTCGTCTTCGGACTGATCGCCGCGATCGTCGCCTCCTACAAGGGGATGAACGCCAAGGGCGGGCCGAAGGGCGTGGGCGACGCCGTCAACGAGTCCGTGGTCATCACGTTCCTGCTGCTCTTCGTGGCCAACTTCGTGCTGAGCATGATCTACCTGCAGGTCGTCCCCCCGAAGGGCGGATGAGCGATGGCCCTCCGCGACGTCTACGCCAAGCCGCTCGCCTCCCTCGACGACCTGGGTGGCCAGCTGGCCTTCCACCTCGGGGTGCTGAAGGCGGTCCCGCGCTCGGTCACCCGCTACCCCCGCGAGATCATGCGGATCCTGGCCGAGGTCACGCTCGGCTCGGGTGCGCTCGCCGTCATCGGCGGCACCGTCGGCGTCATCATCGGCATGACCTTCTTCACCGGCGCCCAGGTCGGGCTCTCCGGCTACGCCGCGCTCAACCAGCTCGGCACCGCCGCCTTCTCCGGCTTCGTCTCGGCCTACTTCAACACCCGCGAGATCGCGCCGCTGGTCGCGGGCATCGCGCTCGCCGCCACGGTCGGGTGCGGCTTCACCGCCCAGCTGGGCGCCATGCGGATCTCGGAGGAGGTCGACGCCCTCGAGGTGATGGCCATCCCCTCGATGCCGTTCCTCGTCGCCACCCGGGTGGTGGGCGGCCTGATCGCGATCATCCCGCTCTACGTCGTGGGACTGCTGTCGTCCTACTTCGCGAGCCGGCTCGTCGTGACCCAGTTCTACGGCCAGTCCGCCGGCACCTACGACCACTACTTCAACGCGTTCCTGCCACCGGGCGACGTGCTGTGGTCGTTCGGCAAGGTCCTCGTCTTCGCCGTGACCGTGATCCTCATCCACTGCTACCACGGCTACAACGCCTCCGGCGGGCCCGCCGGCGTGGGCGTCGCCGTGGGTCGCGCGGTCCGCACGAGCATCGTCGCCATCAACGTGCTCGACCTGCTCCTGTCCATGGCCATCTGGGGCGCGGCCACCACCGTGCGGTTGGCGGGGTGAGCCGACGATGAGGACCAAGTCCCTGGGCGTGCTCTTCCTCGCCCTCATGCTCGCCGCGGTCTGGGCGACCTACGGCGTGTTCACGCAGAAGTTCAGCGACTACGACGAGGTCACCGTCAAGGCGTCCAAGATCGGGCTCCAGCTGCCGCAGCGCGCCGACGTCAAGATCAAGGGCGTCATCGTGGGCGAGGTGCTCGACTACGAGCCCACCGCGGAGGGCGCCGACATCACGCTCGGGCTCTACCAGGACCGGACCACCGACATCCCGCGCGACGTCACCGCCTCGATCCTGCCCAAGACCCTCTTCGGCGAGAAGTTCGTCTCCCTCGTCGTCCCCGAGGGCGGGTCGTCCGCCGAGACGATCGCCGACGGCGACGTCATCCAGCGCACCGACCTCTCGATCGAGGTCGAGCAGGTGCTCAGCGACCTCTACCCGCTCCTGCGCGCGGTCCAGCCCGCTGACCTCAACACCACCCTCAACGCCGTCGCCACGGCCCTCGAGGGCCGGGGCGAGCAGCTCGGCGAGACGCTCGAGACGCTCGACTCCTACCTGACCCGCTTCAACCCCGAGCTCCCGGCCCTCATCGAGGACCTGCGGCTCACCGCGCGGGTCTCCGACACGTACGCCGACGTGCTGCCGGAGGTCGCCACCATCCTGCGCAACACGATCACCACCACCTCCACGCTCGAGGACCGCGAGGACAAGCTGCAGGCGCTGTTCAACGACGTGTCCAGGTTCGCCGGCGTCACCGAGCGGTTCACCCGCGCCAACGGCGACAACCTGGTCCGCCTCGCCGACCTCGGTGCCGCCCAGCTCGAGGTGTTCGCGCGCTACGCCCCCGGCTACCCGTGCCTGCTCGGTGGGATCGTCGGCGCCGGCAAGCTCCAGGCCGAGGCGTTCCGCGGCTTCACCCTCCACATCGTCCTGGAGACGCTGCCCAACCAGCCGCGCGGCTACGGCCCCCAGGACGCACCGGTCTACGGCGACAAGCGCGGTCCCTACTGCGGGACCCTGCCGAACCCGCCGTACTCGCAGAGCAACCCGGGCACCCAGCCCGACTTCGTCGACGGGGTCGACGAGCCCACCGGCAAGGGCACCAGCCGCGTCGCCCCGGGCTGGTCCGGCACCGCCGCCGGCTTCGCGGGCGGCCGTGACGAGTCCGCGCTCCTCAAGGCGCTGCTCGCCCCGGGGCTCGGCGTCAGCAGCGACGACGTACCCGACCTCGGGGTCCTCCTGGTGGGGCCGATGGCACGCGGGGCGGAGGTGTCGCTGCGATGAGCCGGATCCTGGACGTGAAGACCTCGATCGACCTGGTCAAGCTGCTGGTCTTCGTCGTCGTCACCTCGCTCGCCACGACGGTGCTGGTCGTGACGATCGGCAACCTCGACTTCGGCAGGTCGCGGGAGTACAGGGCGGAGTTCACCGACGCCACCGGCGTCAACAAGGGCGACGACATCCGCGTGGCCGGCGTCCGCGTCGGCACCGTCAGCGAGGTGGAGATCGTCGACCGCACCCGTGCGCTGATCACCTTCTCGGTCGACCGCGACACCTCGGTCAACGGCGGCACCAACGCCGCGATCCGCTACCGCAACCTCGTCGGCCAGCGCTACATCTCGCTCACGCAGGAGGTGGGTGACACCCGACGGCTCCCGGCCGGCTCGACGATCCCGGTGTCGAGGACGACGCCGGCGCTCGACCTGACCGTCCTCTTCAACGGGTTCAAGCCGCTCTTCGAGGCGCTCTCGCCCGAGGACGTCAACCAGCTGTCCTACGAGCTCGTCCAGGTGTTCCAGGGCGAGGGCGGGACGCTCGAGGGACTGCTCGCGCACACCGCGTCGGTGACCTCGACCCTCGCCGACCGCGACCAGGTCATCGGCGACCTCATCGACAACCTGTCGTTGGTCCTCGACCACGTCGCCGACCGCGACAAGCAGCTCACCCGCCTGATCCAGTCGTTCCGCACGTTGGTCGGCGGGCTGAAGAAGGACCGCAACGCGATCCTCGGCTCACTGGAGGAGGTCTCGGCCCTGTCGGTGGAGACCGCCTCCCTGATCGACGGCATCCGCGAGCCCTTCGTGAAGGACATCAAGGAGCTGCGCGCGGTGGCCGGCAACATCGACAAGAACAAGGCCGAGCTCGACCGTGCCATCCAGGTGCTGCCGATCAAGCTCACCAAGATCGGTCGCACCGCGATCTACGGCTCGTTCTTCAACTTCTACCTCTGCGAGTTCCAGGGGCGGGTCAACCTGCCCCGCGACATCTCGATCCCGGTGAAGTACAACACCGGCTCCGACAGGTGTGATCTCGGATGACAAGCCACCCCACGACGTTCTGCTCCCCCGCAACGCTTCACCCCACAGCCTTGCGGTTCCCCCGCTGCGCTCCTCCACCGCAAGCCTGCGGGGGCCCCGAAGCGCTCCTCCTCACAACGCCGAGGGGACCCCGGACATGAAGCCGTTCAGGGAACGCAACCCGATCGTGGTCGGGGCGGTCAGCCTCGTCGTCCTCGCGGTGACCGTGGTCGCCGCCCTGCGGGCCGACGACCTGCCGATCATCGGCGGGGGCGACACCTACCACGCGATGTTCACCGAGGCGGGCGGGCTCAAGGTCAACGACGAGGTCCGCATCGCCGGCGTCCGCGTCGGCAAGGTCGACGAGATCGAGCTCGCGGGCGACGAGGTGCGGGTCAGCTTCAAGGTCGACGACGCCGCCGACTTCGGTGGCGAGACCCGGGCCGCGATCAAGGTGAAGACGATCCTCGGCTCGATGTTCCTCGCGCTCGAGCCCGCCGGCGGCGGCCGGCTCGCCGAGGGGGCGACGATCCCCGCCGCGCGCACCTCCTCGCCGTTCGACGTGGTCGAGGCGTTCGAGGGACTCGCGGCGACCTCCGAGCAGATCGACACCGACCGGCTCGCGGAGTCGCTCACCACGCTCGCCGACCTCACCCGCAACACCCCCGAGGAGTTCCGGGGCGCGCTCGACGGGCTGAGCCGGCTCTCGTCCAACATCGCCGCGAAGGACGAGCAGCTCAACACGCTGCTGGTCAACCTCGAGCGGGTCTCGACCGTCCTCGACGAGCGCGACCAGGACATCATCAAGCTGATGCAGGACAGCGACGTGCTGTTCCGGGCCCTCGTGGCCCGCCGCGAGGCCGTGCACGACCTGCTGGTCTCCAGCACGACCCTGTCGAAGGAGCTCACCCGCCTCATCGAGCAGTCGCGCGAGGACCTCAGGCCCGCCCTCGCCCACCTCGAGAACGTCGTGGCGGTCCTCAACAAGAACGAGGACAACCTTGACAGCAGTCTCCGGCTGATGGCGCCGTTCTACCGCGTCTTCGCCAACACGCTCGGCACCGGTCCGTGGTTCGACACCTGGATCTCCAACTTCCCACCCGTCCCGCAGGTGGGCTGACCCATGGACCTCGTGAAGCGCCTCGTCGTACCGCTCGTCGTGCTCGCCTTCGTCGTCGCGGCGGCCGTCAGCTTCCTCGGTGGCGACACCTCCAAGACCCTCGTCGCCCACTTCCCCCGCGCCATCTCCGTCTACGAGGGGAGCGACGTCCGGGTCCTCGGCGTGGCAGTGGGCACGGTGACCCGCGTCGAACCCACCGGCACCGACGTGACCGTCACCATGACGTACGACGACGAGGTGAAGCTGCCCGCCGACGCGCGGGCGGTGATCATCGCCCCGTCGGTGGTCGGCGACCGCTACGTCCAGCTCACCCCCGCCTACTCCGGCACCGGCGAGGTCCTCACCGACGGGGCCGAGCTCTCCGTCGACGAGACCGCGCAGCCGCTCGAGCTCGACCAGATCTACGAGAGCCTCGACCGCCTCAACGTCGCGCTCGGTCCCCGGGGTGCCAACAAGTCCGGGGCGCTGTCCGACCTGCTGTCGGTCACGGCCGACAACTTCGGCGGCCAGGGCACGACCTTCCGGCAGACGATCAAGGACTACTCGCGACTCAGCGACACGCTGGCCGGCAACTCCGACGAGCTGTTCGGCTCGGTCGAGGCGCTGGAGGGCTTCATGGAGACGCTCGCCGAGAACGACCAGACGGTGCGCCAGTTCAACCAGTCCCTCGCCGACGTCTCGACCATGCTGGCGGGGGAGCGGGAGGAGCTGGTCGCCGCCACGAGGAACCTGTCGGTGGCGCTCACGGCGGTCAAGGAGTTCGTCGAGGAGAACAAGGGATCGCTCAGCCGCAACATCACCGGGGTCAACCGGGTCGCGAAGGTGCTCGTGCGCCAGCGAGCAGCCCTCGACGAGATCCTGCGCGTGGCCCCCGGGGCGCTCAACAACCTCGCGCTGACCTACAACCCGCAGGCCGGCACCCTCGACACGCGTGCCAACTTCGGCGAGTCCATCAACCAGCTCGAGATCGACCCGGCCGCGTTCCTGTGCGGCTTCGTCGGCCAGGTCGAGCGCTCGGGGCAGGTGTGCGACCGGATCACCGACCTGCTCGCCCGGCCCCGCGCCGGCGCACTCGGCCGGGAGCCGACGCCGCTGCCGGCGCAGGACGTCTTCGACCCCACCCTCGGCGGGCTCGTCGCGGCAGACCCGGAGGTGGAGCGATGATGCGGCTCAAGGTCCTCGTGCTGGGTGTGCTCGCGACGCTCTTCCTGTCCGCGTGCGACGCGAGCGTCTACTCGCTCCCGCTCCCGGGCGGTCCCGACGTGGGAGACGACCCGATGACGGTCAAGGTGGAGTTCGCCGACGTCCTGGACCTGGTGCCGCAGTCGACGGTCAAGGTCAACGACGTGAGCGTCGGCAAGGTGAGCGCCGTCGACCTCGAGGGCTACCAGGCGCTGGTCACCCTGGAGATCCGGCGCGACGTCGACCTGCCCGGCAACGCGGTGGCCGAGCTGCGCCAGACCAGCCTGCTCGGCGAGAAGTTCGTCGAGCTCAGTGCCCCTGAGGAGGGTGCGATCGAGTCCCGGCTGCGGGACGGGGCCGTCATCCCGATCGAGCGGGCCGGTCGCAACCCCGAGGTCGAGGAGGTGCTCGGCGCCCTGAGCCTGCTGCTCAACGGAGGCGGCGTCGCCCAGCTCAAGACCATCACCCAGGAGCTCAACCTGGCCCTCGAGGGCCGCGAGGACTCCGCGCGCTCCGTGCTGCGCAACCTGCGCACCTTCACCGGCCAGCTCGACGAGAACAAGGCCGACATCGTCGACGCGATCGAGTCGCTCAACCGGCTCGCGCTCGCGGCGGAGAAGCAGCTGCCCACGATCGACCGGGCGCTCGACGAGCTGCCCAGCGCGCTCGACTCCATCGACCGCCAGCGCGACGACCTCGTGGAGATGCTGGCGGCCCTCGACCGGCTGTCGTCGGTCGCCGTGGACGTCATCGCCCGCTCGAAGGACGCGACCATCACCTCGCTCCGGCGGCTCGACCCGGTGCTGACCCAGCTCGCGGCGTCGGGTGACGACTTCACCAACGCCTTCCACGTCTTCCTCACCTACCCCTTCGTCGACGAGGTCGTCGGCCGCGACCCGCAGGTGGCGCGCAACCTGCACATGGGCGACTACACCAACCTCTCGATCACCCTCGACGTCGACCTGACCGGGATCCCGACCACGATCCCCACCACGTTGCCGACCGAGGCGTGCATCCCGCTGAGCGCCCTGCCCCAGGACGGCCCGCTGCCCGACTCGAGCCGGCTGTGCCAGGACGCCCTCGACGCGATCAACGACTGCCTCGAGGGCCTGCGCCGCGGCGACGTCTCCGCCTGCATCGGCCTCCCGGGCTCGGTCATCAGCGCGGTGTGCAAGCAGTACCCCGTGCCCGGCCTGTGCGGCGGGTCGGGAGACCCCACCGTGCCGCTCCCGACGCCCACGCTGCCGACCGTCCCGGTCCCCACGCTGCCGACGATCACGCTGCCCGGGCTGCCCGGCCTGCCCCGCCCCGGCGCCTATCCGGCCGGCGACCCGCCCGGCAGGGAGCGGGGGCCGACGATGGGCGACCTCGCGGAGGTCTACGACCCCGCCCTCGTGAGCCTCCTCGTCCCCGGGATGGTGACGCGATGATCACCCGGAGGACCAAGCTGCAGCTGCTCGTCTTCGCCATCATCACGCTGGTGGGCGTCAGCTTCGTGGGCGCTCGCTACGCCCGGCTCGACCGTCTCGTCCTCGACCAGAGCTACACGGTCGTGGCCCACTTCGCCGACTCCGGAGGCGCCTTCGCCGGGGCGGAGGTGTCCTACCGCGGGGTGCGCGTGGGCGAGGTCAGCGAGCTCGTCCTCACCGACGACGGCGTCGACCTCGTGCTCGACATCGAGGAGGAGCACGACGACATCCCGGCCGACGCCCACGCGCTGGTCGGCAACCGGTCGGCCGTCGGCGAGCAGTACGTCGAGCTCCAGCCGCAGAGCGACGACGGCCCGTTCCTGCGCGACGGCTCGGAGATCGCCCGCGACGTCACGACGACCCCGATCCAGACCGACACCCTCCTCACCCACCTCGACGAGACCGTGCGCAGCGTCGACCAGGACGACCTGCGCACCGTGACCTCCGAGCTCGGCCTCGCCTTCAGGGGCGCCGGCGACGACCTCCAGACGATCCTCGACAGCAGCAACGAGCTCATCACCGTGGCGGAGCAGAACTTCGACGTCACCGTCGACCTGATCCGCGACAGCAACACGGTGCTCAACGGGCAGATCGACTCCGAGCGCGCCTTCCGTCGCTTCGCGCGCGACCTCTCGCTCTTCTCCACCACGGTGGCCGACCACGACCGGGACCTGCGCCGGCTCATCGAGGACGGCTCGCTCGGCGCCAACGAGCTGCGCGTCTTCCTCGAGGACAACGAGGTCGAGCTCGGCGACCTCATCAACAACCTGGTCACCACCGGCGAGGTCGTGGTCAAGCACCTCGACGGCATCGAGCAGCTGCTGGTCATCTACCCCTACGTCGTCGAGGGCGGCTACACGGTCGTGTCGCGGTCGCCGGGCACCGGGCTCTACGACGCCCACTTCGGCATGGTCCTCACCTCGGAGCCGCACGTGTGCCTCGGCGGCTACGAGGGCACCGACCGCCGCTCGCCGCTCGACGGCAGCGACGCCCCCATGAACGAGGGCGCCGGGTGCACCGAGTCGGCGGCGACCTCCAACGCCCGCGGCGCGCAGAACATCCAGGCGCCGCGACCGGCCACCGGCTGGGGTGCCGCCGACTTCGCCCACGACCCCGAGACGGGCGCCGTGACGTCCGACCCCGCCGAGATCCAGCGCCTCACCGGGTCGCGTCCCGCGGCGCCGCGGACCCTCGGCGAGGACAGCTGGAAGTGGCTCTACCTCGAGCCGCTGCTCGGGCACGGCGTGACGTCGGCCGCCGATCGTCGTTGACCCTGCAGACCCCTTGGAGGAGGGGTCGCACGTTCCAGGGAGGGAACATGTCCGTGCTGTCCGAACGCACCCGGTCGGGCGGGGCCGTCGAGCCCGGGCCCGCCGGGAAGGTGGCCGAGGGTGGGTCCGCCACCCGTGACCCCGCCCCACCTCGCTGGCGGCGCCTGCTCGCCGTCGCGCTCACCCTCGTCGTCGTGGCCTGCGTCGCCGTGCTCGTCTGGCTCACCGCCGGTGGGCGGGCGTCGGCCGGTGGCACGCTCGACCACCCCGAGGAGCGCGAGCAGGTGATGAGCCTGACCGACCAGTTCGTCAAGCGGCTCGGCACCTACAGCCCCGACCTCCTCGACGGGTCCGGCCAGATGCCCGACTACCGCGAGCAGGTCCGCGAGGTCATCACGCCGAAGTTCGCGGCCGACTTCGACAAGGAGGTCGCCACCGCCGAGCAGCTCGTCGCCCAGGGCGGCATCACCCGCACCGCCGACGTCTTCGCCACGGCCGTGTCGTCCGTGGACGACGACTCCGCGCGGGTGCTCGTCGCCGGGGCGTTCACCGACAGCTACCAGCAGGGCGAGGGCAAGCAGGCGCGCACCGTCGACCAGGAGCCGCTCCCGTTCCGCTTCACCGTCGACCTGGTGATGATCGAGGGCGAGTGGCTCGTCGACGACTTCACCCCGGTGAGCTCGCCCGACGAGCCCGGCGCCTCCGAGGGGAGCACCCCGTGACCGACGCACCCACCTGGTACGACGTCCTCGACGTGTCGCGCGACGCCTCGACCGAGGAGGTCCGCGCCGCCTGGAAGGGCCGCATCGCCGACCTCGAGCCGGGCGACCGACGCTTCGACACCCTCAACCGGGCCGCGAAGGTCCTGCTCGACCCCGCCGCGCGTGCGGCGTACGACGAGACGCTCCCGCCCGAAGGTGTCCGAGAAGCCCTGGACACCCACGAAGCCGAGGGCGCCGAGGGCGCTGGGGGCTCGGCGTCACCGGAGCCCGTGGCGAGGCCGGGCCGGGCGGGGCCGGGCCTCGCCACCCGCCTCCGCCGTTCCTCGACCGCCGGGGCCGACGCGCCGGGGGAGCGGCGCGGGGCGCCCTCCTGGCTGCTGGCGGGGCTGGGCGTGCTGGCGGCCGGGCTCCTGGGCGCGACCGCGTGGACGTGGAGCCAGGGCGCGGCGGCCGGCGACGACACGGCCGCCCGTGACGCCCAGGTGGCGGCGGAGCGCGCCGTCGTGCCCGTGCTGTCCTACGACTACGAGACCCTCGAGGCCGACCAGCGCGAGGCCCAGGCCCTGATGACCGGCAGCTACCGGGAGGAGTACGACAAGCTCTTCACCGTCCTGGAGGACAACGCGCCGCGGACGCAGACCCGGGTCACCGCCTCGGTGGTCGCCTCAGGCATCGTGCGCGCGAGCCAGGACCGGGTGCAGGTGCTGGTCTTCGTGGACCGGCCGACGACCAACAAGCTCGACGCCGAGCCGGTGGTCTACAAGGATCAGGTCACCGTGTCGATGCAGCGCGTGGACGGCGAGTGGCTGGTCGACGACCTCATCACCTCGCCCGCCCAAGGGTAGGCAATCGGCGCGTTCTGCTTGACCCAGGGCGACGTGACGTTCATAGTCATGGCCAACGCGTGGAGCGTCCCTCAGGGAAGTCGACCCCGCGTTTGTGGCGTGTCCTCAAGTGCGCTATCGTGTCTCCTTGCGCCTGCCCTCAGATGCCCGACGCCTTCCGGACGGTCGTCGTGGTGGTCGGCAAGCGCCGATCACTTGCTCATTTGTGAGGACACCTCTTGGCCGCGCGCAGCTCTGCTGGTAACCACCGTCGCACCTCTTTCGCAAAGATCACCGAACCTCTCGAGGTTCCCCCCCTCATCTCGCTCCAGACGAGCAGCTTCGACTGGCTGGTCGGCGGCGAGCGCTGGGAGGCGGAGGTGGCCGCCCGTCGGGCTGCCGGTGAGGACGTCTCCGAGAAGACCGGTCTGCAGGAGATCTTCGAGGAGATCTCCCCGATCGAGGACTTCTCCGAGACGATGATGCTCTCCTTCGACAACCCCGTCTTCCTCGACGAGAAGTACACCGAGGAGGAGTGCAAGGAGAAGGACTTCACCTACTCCCGCCCGCTCTACGTCTCGGCCGAGTTCATGAACCACGAGACCGGTGAGATCAAGGGCCAGACGGTCTTCATGGGCGACTTCCCCATGATGACCCGCAAGGGCACCTTCATCATCAACGGCACCGAGCGCGTCGTCGTCTCGCAGCTCGTGCGCTCGCCCGGCGTCTACTTCGAGTCGAGCCCCGACAAGACCTCCGACAAGGACATCTTCACCGCCAAGCTCATCCCGAGCCGCGGTGCCTGGCTGGAGTTCGAGATCGACAAGCGCGACCTCGTCGGCGTGCGCCTCGACCGCAAGCGCAAGCAGAACGTCACCGTCCTGCTCAAGGCGCTCGGCTGGACCACCGAGCAGATCCGCGAGGAGTTCGGCCAGTACGAGTCGATGATGCTGACCCTCGAGAAGGACAGCGTCCGCTACGAGGTCGTCTACGAGGAGCTGCAGAAGAAGGCGCGGGGCGAGGCCCCGACCGCCGAGCAGGTCAACGACGAGGTCACCCGCCTCGCGCTGCTCGACATCTACCGCAAGCTCCGCCCGGGCGAGCCGCCGACGGCCGAGGCCGCGCAGACGCTGCTCAACAACTACTACTTCAACCCCAAGCGCTACGACCTGGCGAAGGTCGGCCGCTACAAGATCAACAAGAAGCTCGGCCTCCACGAGGCGTTCGACCAGCAGACGCTGACCATCGACGACGTCGTGGCCGCCATCCGCTACGTCGTGCAGCTGCACGCCGCGGGTGTCCAGGCCGACTCGCCCGACCTGGTCGACGCCCAGGGCAACGTCGTCGAGGGTCCTGACGGCGCCCCCGTCAAGGTCCAGGCCGACGACATCGACCACTTCGGCAACCGCCGCATGCGCACGGTGGGCGAGCTCATCCAGAACCAGCTCCGCACGGGCCTGGCCCGCATGGAGCGCGTGGTCCGCGAGCGGATGACGACCCAGGACGTCGAGGCCATCACGCCGCAGTCCCTGATCAACATCCGCCCCGTGGTCGCGGCGCTGAAGGAGTTCTTCGGCACCTCGCAGCTCTCGCAGTTCATGGACCAGACCAACCCGATCGCCGGCCTGACGCACAAGCGTCGCCTCTCGGCCCTCGGTCCCGGTGGTCTGTCCCGCGACCGCGCCGGCATGGAGGTCCGTGACGTCCACCCGTCGCACTACGGCCGCATGTGCCCCATCGAGACCCCTGAGGGCCCCAACATCGGCCTGATCGGCTCGCTGGCCTCCTACGGCCGGATCAACCCGTTCGGCTTCGTCGAGACCCCCTACCGCCGCGTGGTGAAGGGTGTCGTCACCGACGAGATCGACTACCTGACCGCCGACGACGAGGACCGCTACGTCATCGCGCAGGCCAACGCCCCGCTCGACGACGCGATGAAGTTCGTCGAGGAGCGCGTGCTGGTCCGTCAGAAGAACGGTGAGGTCGACGCGATCCTGGCCGAGGAGGTCGACTACATGGACGTCTCGCCGCGCCAGATGGTGTCGGTCGCGACGGCCCTGATCCCCTTCCTCGAGCACGACGACGCCAACCGCGCGCTCATGGGCGCCAACATGCAGCGCCAGGCCGTGCCGCTGATCACGAGCGACAGCCCGCTGGTCGGCACCGGCATGGAGTACCGCGCCGCCGTCGACGCCGGTGATGTGGTCGTCGCCGACAACGCCGGTGTGGTCAAGGAGGTGTCCGCCGACGCCATCGAGACGATGAACGACGACGGCACCTACCAGACCTACAAGCTGGCCAAGTTCCGTCGCTCCAACCAGGGCACCTGCATCAACCAGCGCCCGCTGGTCAAGGCCGGTGACCGTCTCGAGGTCGGTACGCCGATCGCCGACGGCCCCTGCACCGACGACGCCGAGATGGCGCTGGGCACCAACCTGCTCGTCGCCTTCATGCCGTGGCAGGGCCACAACTACGAGGACGCGATCATCCTCAGCCAGCGCCTGGTGCAGGAGGACGTCCTCACCTCGATCCACATCGAGGAGCACGAGGTCGACGCCCGCGACACCAAGCTCGGCCCCGAGGAGATCACCCGGGACATCCCGAACGTCTCCGAGGAGGGCCTGGCCGACCTCGACGAGCGCGGCATCATCCGCATCGGCGCCGAGGTCACCACCGGTGACATCCTGGTCGGCAAGGTCACGCCCAAGGGCGAGACCGAGCTCACCCCCGAGGAGCGCCTGCTCCGCGCGATCTTCGGTGAGAAGGCGCGCGAGGTGCGCGACACCTCGATGAAGGTGCCCCACGGTGAGTCCGGCACGGTCATCGGCGTGCGCGTCTTCGACCGCGAGGACGGCGACGACCTGCCTCCGGGCGTCAACCAGCTGGTGCGCGTCTACGTCGCGCAGAAGCGCAAGATCTCGGTCGGCGACAAGCTCGCCGGACGCCACGGCAACAAGGGCGTCATCGCCAAGATCCTGCCGGTCGAGGACATGCCGTTCATGGAGGACGGCACCCCGGTCGACGTCGTGCTCAACCCGCTGGGTGTGCCGCGACGCATGAACATCGGCCAGATCCTCGAGCTCCACCTCGGCTGGCTCGCCAAGCAGGGCTGGGACCTCAACCTCTCCGGCGAGAAGGGCGAGTCCGACTGGAAGAAGCGCCTCATCTCGATCGGCGCCGACCAGGCCGACCCCAACACCAAGGTCGCGACCCCGGTGTTCGACGGTGCCCGCGAGGACGAGATCACCGGCCTCCTCGGCTCCACGCTGCCCAACCGCGACGGTGAGCGGATGGTCAAGGAGGACGGCAAGGCCAACCTCTTCGACGGTCGTTCGGGTGAGCCGTTCCCGGAGCCGGTGGCTGTCGGCTACATGTACATCCTCAAGCTGCACCACCTCGTCGACGACAAGATCCACGCTCGCTCGACCGGCCCCTACTCGATGATCACGCAGCAGCCGCTGGGCGGTAAGGCCCAGTTCGGTGGACAGCGGTTCGGCGAGATGGAGGTCTGGGCGATGGAGGCCTACGGCGCCGCCTACGCCCTCCAGGAGCTGCTGACGATCAAGTCCGACGACGTGCCGGGCCGCGTGAAGGTCTACGAGGCCATCGTGAAGGGCGAGAACATCCCCGACTCCGGCATCCCGGAGTCGTTCAAGGTGCTCGTCAAGGAGATGCAGTCGCTCTGCCTCAACGTGGAGGTGCTGTCGCAGGACGGCTCCACCATCGAGATGAAGGACGCCGAGGAAGACGTCTTCCGGGCGGCCGAGGAGCTCGGCATCGACCTGTCCCGCCGCGAGCCCAGCTCGGTCGAAGAAGTCTGAGTCGCTGGTACGGCGGCCGGCCACCGGTCGCCGTACCACCTCAGTCCCAGCCTCACTTTCCACGTACTAACGAAGGACTGCAGCCATCGTGCTCGACGTTAACTTCTTCGACCAGCTTCAGATCGGCCTGGCCACCGCGGACGACATCCGCACGTGGAGCCACGGCGAGGTCAAGAAGCCGGAGACCATCAACTACCGCACGCTCAAGCCCGAGCGTGACGGCCTCTTCTGCGAGAAGATCTTCGGTCCCACCCGGGACTGGGAGTGCTACTGCGGCAAGTACAAGCGCGTGCGCTTCAAGGGCATCATCTGCGAGCGCTGTGGCGTCGAGGTCACCCGCTCCAAGGTGCGCCGCGAGCGCATGGGCCACATCGAGCTCGCCGCGCCCGTGACCCACATCTGGTACTTCAAGGGCGTCCCGTCGCGCCTGGGCTACCTGCTCGACCTGGCGCCGAAGGACCTCGAGAAGGTCATCTACTTCGCCGCCTACATGATCACCTCGGTCGACGAGGACGCGCGTCACCGCGACATGGACTCGCTCGAGAACAAGGTGGGCCTGGAGCGCGAGCGCCTCGAGAAGCGCCGCGACACCTCCGTGGAGGACCGCGCCAAGAAGCTCGAGGAGGACCTCGCCACCCTCGAGGCCGAGGGCGCCAAGGCCGACGCCAAGCGCAAGGTGCGTGATGGTGCCGACCGCGAGATGAACCAGCTCCGTGACCGCGCCAACCGTGAGATCGCGCGCCTCGAGGAGGTCTGGGACACCTTCAAGAGCCTCAAGGTCCAGGACCTGCTCGGCGACGAGCTGCTCTACCGCGAGATGAAGAACTGGTTCGGCAAGTACTTCGAGGGCCACATGGGCGCCACGGCGATCCAGAAGCGCCTCCAGGACTTCGACATCGAGGCCGAGGTCGAGTCGCTGCGCGACACCATCGCCAACGGCAAGGGCCAGCGCAAGGTCCGTGCCCTCAAGCGGCTCAAGGTCGTCGACGCGTTCCGCAAGACCGGCAACCAGCCCATCGGCATGGTGCTCGACGCCGTCCCGGTGATCCCGCCGGACCTGCGTCCGATGGTCCAGCTCGACGGTGGCCGCTTCGCCACCTCCGACCTCAACGACCTCTACCGCCGCGTCATCAACCGCAACAACCGCCTCAAGCGACTGCTCGACCTCGGTGCTCCCGAGATCATCGTCAACAACGAGAAGCGGATGCTGCAGGAGGCCGTGGACAGCCTCTTCGACAACGGTCGTCGCGGTCGTCCCGTCACCGGCCCGGGCAACCGGCCGCTGAAGTCGCTCTCCGACATGCTCAAGGGCAAGCAGGGTCGCTTCCGCCAGAACCTGCTCGGCAAGCGAGTGGACTACTCGGGCCGTTCGGTCATCGTGTCGGGTCCGCAGCTCAAGCTGCACCAGTGCGGTCTGCCCAAGCAGATGGCACTCGAGCTGTTCAAGCCGTTCGTAATGAAGCGGCTGGTCGACCTGTCGCACGCGCAGAACATCAAGTCCGCCAAGCGGATGGTGGAGCGCGCCCGCCCGGTCGTGTGGGACGTCCTCGAAGAGGTCATCACCGAGCACCCCGTGCTGCTCAACCGTGCGCCCACCCTGCACCGCCTCGGCATCCAGGCCTTCGAGCCGCAGCTGATCGAGGGCAAGGCCATCCAGATCCACCCGCTCGTCTGCGGCGCGTTCAACGCCGACTTCGACGGTGACCAGATGGCCGTGCACCTGCCGCTGTCCGCGGAGGCGCAGGCCGAGGCCCGCATCCTGATGCTGTCGACCAACAACATCCTCAAGCCGTCGGACGGTCGTCCGGTGACCATGCCCTCGCAGGACATGATCATCGGCCTGTTCTGGCTGACCACCGACCGTGAGGGCGAGCCCGGCGAGGGTCGCGTCTTCTCCTCGCCGGCCGAGGCGATCATGGCCTTCGACCGTCGCGAGATCACGCTGCAGAGCAAGATCAGCATCCGCCTCACCGACGTGGTGCCCCCGCTCGACCTCGAGCTGGGTGCCGACTGGGAGGAGCGGACCGCGGTGCGGCTCGAGACCACCCTCGGCCGTGTCTACTTCAACGACACGCTCCCGGCGGACTACCCGTTCGTCAACGAGGAGGTCGGCAAGAAGCGCCTCGGCGCGATCGTCAACGACCTCGCCGAGCGCTACACCAAGGTGCAGGTCGCGGCCTCGCTCGACGCTCTCAAGGACGCCGGCTTCCACTGGGCCACGCGCTCGGGTGTGACCGTCTCGATCGACGACGTCACCACCCCCGACGACAAGGCCGAGATCCTCAGCCGCTACGAGGCCCAGGCCGAGAAGGTCCAGAAGAACTACGAGCGCGGTGTGATGACCGACGACGAGCGTCGTCAGGAGCTCATCGAGCTGTGGACCCAGGCCGCTGCCGAGGTCGGTCGCGCGATGGAGGCCAACTTCGACCGCAAGAACCCGATCTACATGATGGTCGACTCGGGCGCCTCCGGAAACATGAACCAGATCCGGCAGGTCGCGGCCATGCGTGGTCTGGTGGCCAACCCGAAGGGCGAGATCATCCCGCGCCCGATCAAGGCCAACTTCCGCGAGGGCCTGACGGTGCTCGAGTACTTCATCGCCACCCACGGTGCCCGCAAGGGTCTCGCCGACACCGCGCTGCGCACCGCCGACTCGGGCTACCTGACCCGTCGTCTGGTGGACGTCTCGCAGGACGTCATCATCCGTGAGGACGACTGCGGCACCGAGCGCGGCCTGCCCAAGCGGATCGACGACGAGCACGTGGAGACCTCGGCCTACGCCCGGGCCTCCGCCGTCGAGATCACCCACCCGGAGACCGGCGAGGTCCTCGCCGCCGCCGGTGAGGACCTGGGCGACGTCAAGATCGGCGAGCTCGTGGCCGCCGGCGTCACCGAGGTCAAGGTCCGCTCGGTCCTGACCTGCGACGCCCGCACCGGCACCTGTGCCAAGTGCTACGGCCGCTCGCTGGCCACCGGCAAGCTGGTCGACATCGGTGAGGCGGTCGGCATCATCGCCGCCCAGTCCATCGGTGAGCCCGGCACGCAGCTGACCATGCGCACGTTCCACACCGGTGGTGTGGCCTCCGCCGACGACATCACGCAGGGTCTGCCCCGTGTGGTCGAGCTCTTCGAGGCCCGCTCGCCCAAGGGTCGTACGCCGATCTCGGAGTCCGCCGGTCGCGTGAAGATCGAGGAGACCGACAAGGCCCGCGTCGTCGTGGTCACCCCCGACGACGGCTCCGAGGTCCAGGAGATCCCGGTGTCGAAGCGCTCGCGCCTCAACGTCGAGGACGGCGACCACATCGACGTCGGTCACCACATCACGTCCGGTACGCCCGACCCGCAGGACGTCCTGCGCATCCTCGGTGTCCGCAAGGCGCAGGAGCACCTCGTGGACGAGGTCCAGGAGGTCTACCGCTCGCAGGGCGTGGCGATCCACGACAAGCACATCGAGATCATCGTGCGGCAGATGCTGCGTCGCGTGACGGTCATCGAGTCCGGTGACACCAACCTGCTCCCGTCCGACCTGGTCGACCGGGTGCGGTTCGAGGAGGAGAACCGGCGCGTGGTCTCCGAGGGCGGCAAGCCGGCCTCGGGTCGTCCGGTCCTCATGGGCATCACGAAGGCCTCGCTCGCGACCGAGTCGTGGCTCTCGGCGGCCTCCTTCCAGGAGACCACCCGGGTGCTCACCGACGCCGCGATCAACGGCCGCTCCGACAGCCTCCGTGGCCTGAAGGAGAACGTGATCATCGGAAAGCTCATCCCGGCCGGCACCGGCCTCGAGCGCTACCGCAACATCCGGGTGGAGCCCACCGAGGAGGCGCGCGCCGCGGCCTACTCGGTCACCGGCTACGACTCCTACGACTACGACTTCGGTCCGTCGTCGCAGGCGGTCGCACTCGACGACTTCGACTTTGGCTCGTACCAGAACTGATCGCGAAGCGATCCGTTCTGGTGTGACGAGCCAGATCGAGTAGCACCGACGCCCGTCCTCGCTTGCGAGGGCGGGCGTCGTGCGTATCGAGGTCGGCCGGTGGTCTCGTGACGGGCGCCAGGGCGCCCCTCGACCAGCGATGCCGGCTCCTTCCACGCCCTCTGCGAGAATTCCGGTGTGACGACCCCCTCCTCGCGCCCCGCCTCCGCCGACGTGCTCGTCGTCGGCGCGGGCCCCGCGGGCTCGGCCGCCGCGGCCTGGGCCGCCCGTGCCGGGCTCGACGTCGTGCTCGCCGACGCGGCGACGTTCCCGCGCGACAAGACCTGCGGCGACGGGCTCACCCCCCGGGCGATCGGGGAGCTGCAGAGGCTCGGCCTCGAGGACTGGCTGCGCGCGCACACCGTCAACGAGGGCCTGCGCGCCCACGGGTTCGGCCAGACGCTGCTGCTGCCGTGGCCGGGCGGCTCGCTGCCCGACTGGGGCTCGGCGGTGGCTCGCACCGAGCTCGACGACCACCTGCGCACGGGGGCGATCAAGAGCGGCGCGCGTGCCGTCGACGGCGCCCGGGCGGTCGGCGTACGACGTGAGGGCGAGCTGGTGGCCGCGGTCGAGCTCCGCGACGCCGAGGGCACCTACGAGGTCGCCTGCCGCTGGCTGGTCGTGGCGGACGGCGTCCGCTCGCCGCTGGGCAAGCTGCTGGGCCGCGAGTGGCACCGCGACACCGTCTACGCCGTCGCCGGACGGTCCTACGTCGACTCCGAGATGAGCGACGACCCGTGGATCAGCTCGCACCTCGAGCTGCGCGACGAGCAGGGCGAGCTCGTGACCGGGTACGGCTGGATCTTCCCGCTGGGTGACGGCACCGTGAACCTCGGCGCCGGCACCCTGGCGACGAGCAGGCGCCCTGCCGAGGTCGCCATCAAGCCGCTCATGCAGACCTACGCCGACACGATCGGCGCGGACTTCGGGCTCTCCGGCGAGCTGCGGGCGCCGACCTCGGCGCTGCTGCCCATGGGTGGCGCCGTCAGCAACGTCGCCGGCCCCAACTGGGCGCTCATCGGCGACGCCGCCGCGTGCGTCAACCCGCTCAACGGCGAGGGCATCGACTACGGCCTCGAGACCGGCCGCTTCGTGGCCGAGCACATCACCAGCGGCGTCGGCCTCGGCGAGGCCTGGCGCTCGACGCTGGTGGAGCACTACGGCGAGGCGTTCTCGATCGCCCGCCGGCTCGCGGGGATCGCCACCCAGCCCCGGGTCGTCGCCGCCCTCGGGCCGGCCGGGATGCGCTCGGACTGGCTGATGACCCTCGCCCTGCGCTGGATGGGCAACCTCGTCGACGACGCCGACCGCGACCGCGCGGCCCGGGTGTGGCGCTGGGCCGGACGCCGGTCGATGGCGCGCGACGCCCGACCGCCCTTCGCGTGAGCCGGGACCGGACCTACCGCGCTGCCGTCGCGCTGGGGAGGGCCGGCATGCGCGCGCTGGGCATCCAGGTCGTGGGGAGGGGCGCCGAGCACGTGCCGACGAGCGGCCCGGTGGTGCTCGCGGCGACGCACGTGTCCTACCCGGACTTCGTGTTCGTGCAGGACGGCGCCCGGTCGTCGGGTCGTCACGTCCGCTTCATGACCCGCCACGACGTCTGGCACGTCCCGCTGGTGGGGCGCGCGATGAGCGCCATGCGGCACGTCCCGGTCGACCGGGAGGCGCCCGCCGGGGCGTACGTCGTCGCGCGTCGGCTGCTGCGCGAGGGCGAGGCGGTCTGCGCGTTCCCGGAGGCGGGGATCAGCTACTCCTACACCGTGCGCTCGCTGATGCGCGGCGTGGCGAGCCTGGCCCGGGAGACCGGCGCGCCCGTCGTCCCGGTGGCGCTGTGGGGCTCGCAGCGGGTCTACTCGGTCGGCGTGCCCGACGAGCGCGGCCGCGAGCCGCGCCCCGACCTCACCCGCGGCCGCCGGGTCGACGTCAGCTTCGGACCACCCCTCGTCGTCGGTCCGGACGAGGACCTCACGGCGTGGACCCACCGGCTCGGCGCGGCGCTGACCGCGCAGCTCGAGGAGCTGCAGCGACTCCCGCACCACCGTCCGCGGCCCGGGGAGCACGCGCCCTGGTACCCCGCCCACCTCGGCGGCCACGCCCCGACGCGGGCCGAGGCCGCGCACCTCGACGTGGTGCCCCGCGCGGCGGTCAGACCGACGTGGGGGCCGAGCTAGGCCGCTTGCGTCGCGACTCCACCCAGCCGAGCGGGTTGGTGAACGGCTCGAGCACGCGCCGCACCGGCGGCGACGCGAGCAGGAACGCGAGGCCGACCGCGCCGAGGACGGTGAGGACCAGCCCCATCGCCGGGTAGGACGCGGTGAAGTCGGGCCAGCCGAGCGCCTTGAACGTCTTGATGACGAAGCCGTGGAAGAGGTAGACCACCATCGTCGCGGTGCCCATCGTGGTGAACCAGCCGAGGCTGCGCCGGGGCACGAGCGACATCGCCGCGAAGGCGCCCACGAGGCCGACCATCATGACGGTGAGCCGGGTCTGGAAGGCGATCTCGTTGTCGATCGGCAGGTCCGAGTAGCCGGTGTCGTACCAGAGCAGGGCGGTCTCGGCCCACGTGTCGGTGTAGACCGCCATCACGCCGATGCCGACCAGCATCGGGACCGCCGCCACCTTCACCCAGACGTCGTCGAGGTGGGCGAGGTGGCGCGGCTTGAGGTGCAGGCCCAGCACGAAGAACGGCAGCAGGCCGAGGAAGCGGGGGATCATCAGCGAGTCGTCGGTCCAGAGGCCACCGAGCAGGCTGACGATCACCGACAGCGGCAGGAAGAGCCAGTGCCGCTTGAGGACCGGCGTCACCAGGCGCCACATCAGCAGCACGATGAGGTACCACATCGTCCAGTGCGGCTGGATCCACAGCGGCCCCGTGACGTCCTCGCCGACCACCTCGCGGCGGTAGTAGAACAGCGCCGGCTCGAAGAGCAGGTAGGGGATCGCGAGCGTGTAGACCAGGCTCTTCATCCGCCGCCGGTCCCACTCGAAGGACTTCGAGAGGTAGCCGCTGACGAACACGAAGGCCGGGATGTGCCACAGGTAGATGAAGTCGTAGACCCAGTGGCTGCCCGCGCTCTCCTCGACGAGGCCGATCGCGTGACCCACGACGACGAGGGTGACCAGCACCATCTTGACGTTGTCGAGCCACGGATCACGGGACGCGGGGGGCACGCCGCTCACGGTACTTCACGAGGTCGTTCACTAGGTTGGACGCCATGGGATCCCTGCCGAGGCGACAGCGGGTGGCGGCGTACGCCGTCATCCTCCGCGAGCGCGGGGGTCAGGTCGAGATCCTGCTGAGCCGGCTCGCGCCCCGGGTCTCCCGGTCCGAGCTGTGGACGCTCCCGGGTGGCGGCGTCGACCACGGCGAGGACCCGCGCGACGCCCTGATCCGCGAGGTGCAGGAGGAGACCGGGCTCGACGCGACCGTCGGTGACAGGGCACGCGTCTACAGCGCCCACATGCCCCGCTCGCCGCGCGACGGGCAGCTCGTCGACGCGCACGCGATCCGCCTGGTCTACGAGGGCTGGGTGCCGCCGCACTCGCCGGTCCCGCGGGTGGTGGAGGTCGACGGCTCCACCATCGAGGCGGCGTGGCGGACGCTCGACGACGTCGCCTCCGGCGCCGTCCCGGTGTCGTCGGTGGTGACCGAGGCGCTGGTGGACCACCAGCCGTTCCGCCTGCAGCGCGTGGCGGCCTACGCCCTCGTCACCCGGCGCCACGACGGCGCGGACCAGGTGCTGCTGACCCGGCTCTCGGCGAGCGCCGCGCACCCCGGCAGGTGGACGCTGCCCGGCGGGGGCGTGGACCACGGCGAGCACCCGTCGGTGGCGCTCGCCCGCGAGGTCGAGGAGGAGTGCGGGCTGCCGTGCGAGGTCGGCGCGCTGGTCGGCGTGCACGACACCCACTTCGCCGGCACCGCCCCGTCCGGCCGGATCGAGGACTACCACGGCGTGCACCTCGTCTACCGGGCGAGCGTCGCCGACGGCGAGCCCCGGGTGCTGGAGGTCGACGGCACCACCGACGCGGTCGCGTGGGTGCCGACGACCGACGTCGCGTCGGGCGCGGTCGACGTGCTCGACGTGGTCGACTACGCACTGGAGGTCGTGTCGTGACGGAGACCGTCTTCACCTACGCCGCACCCGGGCTGAAGTTCGGGCGCGGCGCCAGCGACGAGATCGGGTGGGACGTCCAGCAGCTGTGCCGAGACGTCCCCGGCGACGCGGCGCGACGGGTCCTGCTCGTCACCGACCCGGGCGTCGCCGTCACCGGCCACCCCGAGCGGATCGCCGACGGCATGCGGACCCGCGGTCTCGACGTGGTGGTCTACGCCGAGGCGCACGTCGAGCCGACCGACGCCTCCCTGGAGGCGGCCGTCGCCGCGGCCCGCGAGGCCGGGCCCTTCCACGCGGTGGTCGCGGTCGGTGGCGGCTCCTCGATCGACACCGCAAAGGCGGTCGACCTGATGCTGACCAACCCCGGCGCGCTGATGGACTACGTCAACGCGCCGGTCGGTGGCGGCCGGGCGCCCGAGCACCCGCTCCTGCCGCTCGTCGCGGTCCCCACGACCACGGGCACCGGTGCCGAGTCGACCACCATCTGCGTGCTCGACGTCCTGGCGCTCGAGGTGAAGACCGGCATCTCCCACGCCCGGCTGCGCCCCACGCTGGCCGTCGTCGATCCCGACCTGACCATGACGCAGCCCGCGATGGTCACCGCCTCGGCGGGCATGGACATCCTCTGCCACGCGCTGGAGAGCTGGACGGCGCGGTGGTACGCCGACTTCGAGGCCAAGCAGCCCGAGCAGCGGGTGCCCTACTGCGGCGCCAACCCCATCGCCGACATGTGGTCGGAGAAGTCGCTGTCGCTGCTCGCGGGCGCCTTCCGCCGCGCGGTGCGCGACGGCTCCGACGGCGAGGCGCGCGAGCAGATGGCCCTCGCCGCGACCTTCGCCGGGCTCGGCTTCGGCAACGCCGGCGTCCACGTCCCCCACGCGTGCGCCTACCCGATCGCCGGCCGGGTGCGCGACTACCGCCCGGAGGGCTACCCCGCCGACGAACCGATCATCCCGCACGGGATGGCCGTGGTGATGACGGCGCCGGCCGCCTTCGCGCTCCTCCACGACGCCGCGCCCGAGCGGCACCGCCGGGCGGCCGAGATCCTCGGCGGAGCCGGCGAGCCGCTCCCCGACGTGCTCCGGCGGCTGATGCGCGACGTCGGCCTGCCGAGCGGCCTGGCCGAGCTCGGCTACGGGGTCGGTGACGTGGACGACCTGGTCGAGGGGGCGCTCCAGCAGCAGCGCCTGCTCGCCACGGCTCCCGTCGAGGTGACCCCCGACGACCTGGCCGCCGTGTTCCGGGACTCGCTCGAGCACTGGTGACGGGACGCAGCCGTCGTCCCGGCGCGGCACCGTGCCGAGGCGTGGTCGCCGCGGGATCGGTGACCTGCGGGCCGGTCACTAGGATGGAGCCATGAACCCCCGCCACCGTCGACTCGTGATCCCGGTGGCGCTGGGGGCACTCATCCTCATCGTCGTCCTCGCCGCCGTGCTGTGAGCGCCGAGCTCGCCACGGTCCGCTCGGCGATCCTCGACGCCGACGGCCTCGTGCGCGCGCTGGCGACCGGGCGGCGCAAGGGCCGGCCGGTCCCGGTCGTGGACGGGCGCGAGGTACGACGTGTCGAGGTCCGGGTCGTCGACCTCAAGGCCGGGCGCCACCTGCAGGTGACGTCGTACGACGCCACGCAGGCGCACACCACCAACCACCTCGTGGGCGAGGCGGCCGCGGCCGCGGTGGACGCGCTGCTCGCGCAGCCGTTCGCCAACTGGCACGTCGACACCGCCACCGAGACCCACCAGCTGCGGGTGACGAAGAAGGGCGCGCCGCTGCTGCACACCTCGACGCGCGCCGAGGAGGTCGCGCCGGAGCGTGGTCACGACCGGCCCAAGGACCGACTGCTGCCAGAGGACCACCCCGTGCTCCGGGCGCTCGGGATCAGCGACGCCCAGGGCCGGGTGAAGCCGACGCGGCAGGCGAAGTACCGGCAGGTGGAGGAGCTCGTCCGGCTGCTGGACGCCAGCCTCACCGAGGCGATGGCGCAGGGCCGCGTGCGCACCCCGACGGCCGACGACCCGCTGCGCGTCGTCGACCTGGGCTGCGGCAACGCCTACCTCACCTTCGCCGCGCACGCCTACCTGTCCGACCGGCTCCCGGTGCGGGTCACCGGCGTCGACGTCAAGCAGCAGTCCGCCGACCACAACGCGCGCGTCGCCGCCGACCTGGGCATCGACGCCGACTTCGTCGTCGGCTCCATCGCCGATGCCCGGCTCGAGCAGGCTCCCGACGTCGTGCTCGCCCTCCACGCCTGCGACACCGCGACCGACGACGCGCTCGGACGCGCGCTCGAGTGGGAGGCCCCGCTGGTGCTCGCCGCCCCGTGCTGCCACCACGACATCGCCGCCCAGCTGCGCACGACCGAGGTGCCGGAGCCCTACGCGATGCTCACCCGCCACGGCATCCTGCGCGAGCGCTTCGCCGACACCCTCACTGACGCGTTGCGTGCGGCGCTGCTGCGTCGCGAGGGCTACCGCGTCGACGTCGTCGAGTTCGTCGAGAGCGCCCACACCCCGCGCAACACGCTGCTGCGGGCGGTGCGCACCGGCGCGGACGGGTCGGAGGCCGCCCGCGAGTACGACGACCTGCTGGCCGCGTGGGGCGTCCGGCCCCGGCTCGGCGAGCTGCTCGACCATGCGTGAGCTGCGCCGGGTCGCCGTCGGCGTCCTCGTGCTCGTGCCCTTCCTGCTGGGCGCGGCCTCCGGTGCGCCCGGTGCGCCGGACCGCCCGGCCTTCCGCTTCACCGACCCCGAGATCGTGGAGTCGAGCGGGCTCGTCGTGCTGCCCGGCGGCGGACGCGACGGCGGCCTGGTCGTGACCACCAACGACTCCGGCGACGCGGGTCGCGTCTTCGTCGTCGACCCGGCGTCCGGCGCGACGGTCGGCGTCACCACCTGGTCGACGGACCCCGAGGACGTCGAGGCGCTCGCACCTGCGGGCCCGGGCCACGTCTGGGTCGCCGACATCGGCGACAACCGCCACGCCCGCGACTCGGTGTCGGTGCTCCGGGTGCCGGTCGGGCGGGGTGACCGCGACGTCGTGCCGGAGGCCTACGACCTGGTCTACCCCGACGGCTCCCACGACGCCGAGGCCCTGCTCAGCCACCCGGTGACCGGGCGGCTGTTCGTCATCACCAAGGGTGTCTTCGCCGGCACGGTCTACGCCGCTCCGCAGCGCCTGCGCGCCGACCGGGCCAACCGCCTCACCGAGGTCGGCGACGCACCGGGCATCGTCACCGACGCCACGTTCCTGCCCGGTGGGGGAGGAGTGGTCATGCGCACCTACTCCTCGGCGCACCTGTCGTCCTACCCGTCGTGGCAGGCCGTCGAGTCCTGGTCGCTGCCCGACCAGGACCAGGGCGAGGGCGTCGCCCTCGCGGACGGGGAGCTGCTCGTCAGCACCGAGGGCGCCCGCTCCCAGGTCCTCCGGGTCGACCTGCCGGCGTCGGCTGGCGCGACCGACCGGCTCTCGCCGGCCTGGACGAGCCTGCGCTGGCTCGCGACGGCGCGCGGCTTCCCGCTCTGACCGCTCGGCTCAGGCGAGCGCCGCGTCGAGCGCGGCCTGGACGTGGAGCGTCGTGCAGGGGAAGACCGGCAGCTCGACGTCGGCCTGCTTGACCAGCAGCTCGAGCTCGGTGCACCCGAGCAGCACGCCGCCCGCGCCCGCGTCCCAGAGCTCCTCGATGATCGACACGACCCGGCTGCGCGTGCGGGGGAGCACGACGCCGTGCACGAGCTCCTCGTAGATCGCGTCGTTGAGGAAGTCGTGGTGCCCGGCGTCGGGGACCACCACCGACAGCCCGTGGTCCTGGAGCCGGTCGACGAAGAACGACTCCGTCATCGCGACCTTCGTGCCGATGAGCCCGACGGTCTCGACGCCCGCGGCGCGGACCGCCTCGGCCACCACGTCGCCGAGGTGGAGCAGCGGGATCCCGACGGCTTCCTCGACCTGGTCGGCGACCTTGTGGAAGGTCGTGGTGCACAGCAGCAGGAAGTCGGCGCCGGCGCGCTCCACCCCGCGGGCGGCGTCGGCGAGCAGCAGCCCGACCTGGTCCCAGCGCTCGTCGTCCTCGAGGTGGGTGACCTCCGCGAAGTCGACGGTGGTGAGGGCGAGCTTCGGCGAGGACAACCCGCCGAGCCGCTCCCGCATCCCGAGGTTGAGGTCGCGGTAGTAGACCGCGCTGCTCTCCCAGCTCATGCCGCCGACGAGTCCGATGGTCTTCACGCGCGGCAGTCTCCCACGTGCACGCCCGCAGCCGTCCCCGTCTCGCCTGCTGCGCAGCGTCAGGAGCGGTGGACCTTGTGCGCGGCAGCCTGGGCACGCGGCTTGATGACGAGCTCGTCGATGTCGACGTGGGAGGGCCGGGTGGCGACCCACGCGATGGCGTCGGCGACGTCCTCGGCGAGCAGCGGCTGGTCGACGCCGGCGTAGACCGCGTCGGCACGCTCCTGGTCCCCGCCGAAGCGGACGAGCGAGAACTCGTCGGTGCGGACCATCCCGGGGGCGACCTCGCTGATCCGCACCGGCTCGCCGTTGAGCTCGAGCCGCAGCGTCTCGGTCACCACCTTCACCCCGTGCTTGGCCGCGGTGTAGCCCGCGCCGCCCTCGTAGGCCCAGCGCCCGGCCGTCGACCCGACGTTGACGATCACCGCGTCGCCGCTGGCCCGGAGCGCGGGGAGCAGCGCCTTGGTCACCCGGACCAGCCCGAGCACGTTGACGTCGTACATCCAGCGCCACGCGTCGACGTCGGCGCCGTCCACCCGGTCGACGCCGACGGCACCGCCGGCGTTGTTGACCAGCACGTGGCAGACCGGCACGGCCGCCGCGAGCGCGTCGACCGACGCCTGGTCGGTGATGTCGCAGGTGACGGCCTCGCCCCCGATCTCGGCCGCGAGGTCCTCGATGCGCTCGGTGCGGCGGGCCGCGCAGATCACGCGGAACCCCTCCGCCGCCAGGGCGCGGGCGGTCGCGGCGCCGATCCCGCTCGAGGCGCCGGTCACGACGGCGGTGCGGGCCTGTGTCTGCTCGGAGGTCATGCCGCCATCCTGCCAAGGACCCGTGCTGCCAAGATGTCCGGGTGATCATCGCGGCGGCTGACGGTTCGGCACTCGGCAACCCCGGCCCGGCCGGCTGGGCGTGGTACGTCGACGACGACTGCTGGGCGTCCGGCGGCTGGCCGCGCGGGACCAACAACATGGGCGAGCTGATGGCGGTCCTCGACCTCCTCCAGCAGACCGCCCACGTCGACGACGAGCTGCACGTCTTCTGCGACAGCAAGTACGTCATCGACTCGATCACCAAGTGGATGCCGGGCTGGAAGCGCAAGGGCTGGAAGAAGAGCGACGGCAAGCCCGTGCTCAACGTCGAGCTGATGAAGGCGCTCGACGCCGCCATGGAGGGCCGCCGCGACCGGGTCCGCTTCGAGTGGGTGAAGGGCCACGCCGGCCACGAGCTCAACGAGGCGGCTGACAGGCGCGCCAACGCCGCCGCGTCGGCGTACCAGCGCGGTGTCGAGCCCGACGCCGGCCCGGGCTTCGCGGGGAGCAGCGTCGCGCACCCGGCCGCCGAGGTCGGGCAGGTCGAGGAGGAGCCCGACCTGTTCAGCGACCTCGGGGGTGAGCCGACGCCGACCGACGAGGAGCACGTCGTCGCCATGGAGCGGGCCCTGCTCACCGACGAGGTGAGGGGCGACCCGGCCGCGGTGGCGGCCCTGCTCCACCCCGCGTGGCAGGAGGTCGGCCGCTCGGGCCGGCTCTGGACCCGCGACGACCTGCTCGCCGAGATCGGCCCGATCAAGCCGGTCAGCCTCGACGTGGTGTCCGTGGAGCGGGTCGACCGCGACACGATCCTGCTCCTCTGGCGGGCGCTGGCCGACGAGCGCTCCACGCTGCGCAGCAGCCTGTGGGTGCGCGCCGGCGGGCAGTGGCAGCAGCGCTTCCACCAGGGCACCGACGAGCCCTGAGGAACGCCCCCGCGACCGCCCGGAGGGGTGAGCCGTGGCACACTCGTGCGATGCCTCCTGCGAAGCTCGCCGCGTCGCTCGCTCTCCTGGGCGGCGTGCTCTGGATCCTGCACGCGCTGCTCGGTGGCGGTGACGGCCTCCTCACCGGGACCCTCCACCTGCTCGGCCTCGCGTGCGTGCTGGTCGCCTCGGCCGCCTTCGGCACCACGCTGGTCAAGGGTGACGCCGTGGCCGTGCGCGCGGTCGTCGGCGTGGCGTCCGGCCTGCTGGCGCTGTCGGTGATCGAGGCGTTCCGCCCGGACGGCGCTCCGTGGTACGACGGCTCGTGGGGCGTCGTGGCAGCCGCCGTCGGTGGTCTCGGGCTCGTGCGCAGCCGTGGCCGGTCCGCCGGCCGCCGCAGTGGCCGTCGCGCCGCCCGGCGCACTCCCACCGGCGCGCACGCCCGCTGACCCGCGCCGCTCGGGAATCCCGGGACGCCTCGCGGGGTTGTGCCTGAGGTGCCCTGTCCGGGGCGCGCGCAGTCGAGGTCTCGAGGAGGCACCACGTGGGCGAGCGGGTCGCGATGATCAGCCTGCACACCTCACCGCTGGACCAGCCCGGCACGGGCGACGCGGGCGGCATGAACGTCTACGTGATCGAGCTCTCCCGGCGCCTGGCCGAGCAGGGCATCGCCGTCGACGTCTTCACCCGGGCCACCTCCTCCAGCCTCCCGCAGGTCGTCGAGGCGGCCGACGGCGTGCTCGTCCGCCACGTGGCCGCCGGCCCGTTCGAGGGGCTCACCAAGGGCGAGCTGCCCGGCCAGCTGTGCACCTTCGCCCGTGAGGTGCTGCGCACCGAGGCCATGCAGCCGCTCGGCCACTACGACGCCGTCCACTCCCACTACTGGCTCTCCGGTCAGGTCGGCGCCCTCGCCCGGGACCGGTGGAACGTCCCCCTCGTCCACTCGATGCACACCATGGCCAAGGTCAAGAACGAGGCGCTCGCCGACGGGGACACCCCCGAGCCCCTGTCCCGGGTGATCGGTGAGGAGCAGGTGGTGGAGGCGGCCGACCTGCTCGTCGCCAACACCGACACCGAGGCGCGCCAGCTCATCGACCTCTACGACGCCAGCCCCGGCTCGGTCGAGGTGATCCATCCCGGGGTGGACCTCACGGTCTTCGCCCCGCGCGGCCGGGGGGCGGCCCGGCGCGAGCTCGGGCTGGCCGAGGACGCGGCGGTGCTCCTGTTCGCCGGCCGCATCCAGCCGCTCAAGGCGCCCGACGTGCTGCTGCGGGCGGTGGCCGTGCTGCTCGAGGAGGACCCGTCGCTGCGCAGCCGGCTCGTCGTGCCTGTCGTGGGCGGACCGTCCGGCTCCGGGCTCGAGCACCCGACCGCCCTCGCCGACCTGGCGAGCGACCTGGGCATCGGCGACGTGGTGCGGTTCGTCCCGCCGGTGAGCCAGGCCGAGCTCGCCGTGTGGACGTCCGCCGCCACCGCCGTCGCCGTGCCGTCCTACAACGAGTCGTTCGGCCTCGTCGCCGTGGAGGCGCAGGCCACCGGCACCCCGGTGGTCGCCGCCGCCGTCGGCGGGCTCACCACGGTGGTCCGTGACGGCGTGAGCGGGCTCCTGGTCGCCACGCACGAGCCCCGCGACTGGGCCGCGAGCCTGCGCCGGCTCATCGACGACCCGGTGCTCGTGGCGCGGCTCGGCCGCGGCGCTGTCGCCCACGCCCAGGACTTCTCCTGGGAGCGCACCGCCGAGCGCACGCTGCTGGCCTACGAGCGGGCCGGCGGGCGCATGCGTGCTGAGATGGCCTCATGAGCGCCCCCTCTCCGTCCGCCTCCCCGTCCGCCTCCTCGTCCGCCGCCTCCGAGACCTCCGCCGCCGTCGACGTCGTCCGCGACTACCTGGCCGCGAACGGGATCGAGCACGACGAGACGGCCCGCGAGGGCGTCGAGGGCGCGAGCTTCTCGCTCACGCTGCCGGGGGAGAAGAAGCTCCAGACGCCGCTGCGCCTCGATGTCGGCGCCCACGCGCTCGGGGTGCACGCCTTCGTGTGCCGCAACCCCGACGAGAACCACGCGCGCGTCCACCGGTGGCTGCTCGAGCGCAACCTCAGGATGTACGCCGTCTCGTTCGCCGTGGACCGCCACGGCGACATCTACCTCGAGGCGCGGCTCCCGCTCGCGTCGATCGACCCCGACGAGCTCGACCGCATCCTCGGCTCCGTGCTCGCCAACGCCGACGAGTCGTTCAACGCCATCCTCGAGCTCGGCTTCGCCTCCTCGATCCGCAAGGAGTGGGAGTGGCGGGTCTCGCGCGGGGAGTCCACCCGCAACCTCGAGGCCTTCCGGGGCTGGCTCGAGGCCTAGCGCGCCGCCTTCGGCCGGCGGCGGGTCATGAGCACGCCGACGATGGCCAGCGCGCCGCCGACGAAGCTCAGCGTGGGCGGCACCTCGTCGATGGTCAGCCAGGCCACGAGCGTGGCGATGCCGGGCACCAGGAACGTCGTCAGGGAGAGTGCCCCGGCGTCGGTGTGGGTCAGCGCGTAGGCCCAGGTGGTGAAGGCGACCGCGGTGGGGAACACGCCCAGGTAGAGGATCCACCACAGCTCGGCGCCGCCGTCGGCGACGATCCCCGGCAGGTCCCCGGAGAAGGGCAGGCAGGTCAGGGCGCCCATCAGGAACGACACGAACACGACCTGGACGGACGGGATGCGGCGCAGCAGGACCTTCTGCGTCAGCACCCCGACGGCGTACATCACGGCGGCGACCAGCACGAGGCCCACGCCGAGGAGGCTGGCATCGGCCTGCGTGGAGGAGCCGCGCGCGATCACGGCCACGCCGGCGAAGCCGACGACCATGCCGCCGAGCAGCCAGGCGTGGAGCCGCTCGCCGAACAGCGGGATGGCGAGCAGGGCGACGATGACGGGTCCGATCTGGATGATCATCGCGGCGGTGCCGGCGTCGACGTGGCGCTCACCGGCGTTGAGGGCGAGGTTGTAGACGCCGAACCAGCCGACGCCGCCCGCGAGCAGCAGCGTCCACTCGCGACGGGTGGGACGCACCCAGCCGCGCCGCAGCACCAGCGGCAGCACCACGAGGGCGGCGACGAGGAGGCGGCCCGAGCCGATCGCGCCGGGGCTGACGTCGTGCGCGACGTGCCGGATGACCACGAAGGCCGAGGCCCACATGACGAGGGTGATGGCACCCGCGGTCACCGGCAGCCAGGGGGCCGGGGCGGTGGTGGTGGGTCGGCTCCCGGCGGTCTCGGTCGTGGTCGTCACGGGTCAAGGCTAGGTACGGTCATGACCAGCCGCCAGCGCTTTTCGGACGTCGTACGACGACATCCCGCCGCTCGCGCCGCTGGACCGGCGAGCCCTCCGGGCTCAGAGGTCCAGCTTGTAGCCGAGCCCCCGGACGGTGACGAGGTACTTCGGCTCGCCCGGGTCGGGCTCGAGCTTGGCGCGGAGCCGCTTGACGTGCACGTCGAGGGTCTTGGTGTCGCCGACGTAGTCCGAGCCCCAGACGCGGTCGATGAGCTGGCCGCGGGTGAGCACGCGGCCGGGGTTGCGCAGGAACATCTCGAGCAGCTCGAACTCCTTGAGCGGCAGCCGCTGCTCCGTGCCGTCGACCGTGACGACGTGGCGCTCGACGTCCATCCGCACCGGGCCGGCCTCGAGGGTGTCGGGCATCAGCTCGGGCTCGTGGCCGCGACGCAGGACGGCGCGGATGCGGGCGACCAGCTCGCGCGGGGAGTAGGGCTTGGTGACGTAGTCGTCGGCGCCGAGCTCGAGCCCGACGACCTTGTCCACCTCGTCGTCCTTGGCGCTGACCATGATCACCGGCACCGAGGACGTCTGCCGGATCTGGCGGCAGACCTCCGTGCCCGGGATGCCGGGGAGCATCAGGTCGAGCAGCACGATGTCGGGGCCGAAGCGGTCGAACTCGGTGAGGGCGGTGTTGCCGTCGGCGGCGATCGCCACCTCGTAGCCCTCCTTGCGGAGCATGTAGGCGAGGGCGTCGCTGTAGCTCTCTTCGTCCTCGACGACGAGTACGCGGGTCATCTGGTTGTCTCCTGCTGGGTCCTGCGCGGATCGGGCTCTGGCTCTGGCTCGGGGTCGGTGCCGGGTCGCGCCGGGGCGACGACCTCGACCGGGGTGGTGCCACCGGAGCCCTGGTCGGGCTCGGAGTGGTGGGGGAGGGTGAGGGTGAAGGTCGAGCCCTGGCCCTGCACCGACCACACCGCGATGTCGCCGCCGTGGGTGGCGGCGACGTGCTTGACGATCGACAGGCCGAGGCCGGTGCCGCCCGTCGAGCGGTGGCGCGCCGGGTCGACGCGGTAGAAGCGCTCAAAGATGCGGTCGATGTCCTCGGCCGGGATGCCGATGCCCTGGTCGACCACGGAGATCTGCACCTGCGTGCCCTCGGCGCGGGTGGTGACGACCACGCGCGAGCCCTCGTTGGAGTAGGCGACGGCGTTGGCGACGAGGTTGCTGATCGCCGCGCCGATCTGCTCCTGCGACCCGAAGACCTCCAGGCCCGGCTCGCCGCGGGACTCCACGGTGATCTGCTTGGCGGCCGCCTCCATGGCGCTGGTGTCGACGGCGGTCGCCACCGCGGCGTCGATGTCGACCATGACGGGCTTCTCCAGCGGGTCGTGGCCCTGCAGCCGGGACAGCTCGATGATCTGCTGGACCAGCTTGGAGAGCCGGTCGCTCTCGGTGAGCATGCGCCCGGCGAAGCGCTGGACGGCCTCGGGGTCGTCGGAGGCGTCGGTGACGGCCTCGGCGAGCAGCCGGATCGCCCCGACCGGGGTCTTGAGCTCGTGGCTGACGTTGGCCACGAAGTCGCGGCGCACGGCCTCCACGCGGCGCTCGCGGGTGCGGTCCTCGACGAGCGCGAGCACCAGCCGGGCGCCCAGCGGGGCGACGCGGGCGGTCAGGGTGCGGGTGAACCCGCCGTCGGGTGCGGGCATGTCGAGGTCGCTCTCGCGGATCTGCCCGTCCCGGCGCACCTGCGCGATGAGGTCGAGCAGCTCCTGGACCAGGACGGTGTCGCCGCGCACCAGCCCGAAGGCGTAGGCCGGCGCCGAGGCCTTGAGGACGTGGTCGGACTCGTCGACGACGACGGCGCTCGAGCGCAGGATGCTCAGGACGGCCGCGACGCCCTCCTGGATGACCGGCTCCTCGGCCTCGGGGAGCGTGTGGCGCTGCCGGTCGCTGATGTGCCAGGCGAGCACCGCGCCGCCCGCCACGATGGCTCCGACGAGTGCCGCCAGGGCAGCCTGCGTCGTCGGATCCACGCTCACATCGTACGCACCGGGAGCGGGCGCCCGGCCCGGACGGACACGGGGCACGGAGTGTTCACCCCTCGTTCATCGAGCACGCACATCTGTTCGCTTGGGCTCCCTAGAGTGCGCGTCATGCGTGAGGCTTTCCATGACCAGCTCGACGGCATCTTCGCCGACCTGTCCGACATCTGCGGACAGGTCGAGGTCGCCGTACGAGAGGCCACCAAGGCGCTGATGACCGGCGACGTGCACACCGCGGACCAGGTGATCAGCAACGACAAGGCGATCGACGCCGCCCGCGAGCGGGTCGACGACACGTCGTTCGCGCTGCTCTCGCTGCAGCAGCCGGTGGCCGGCGACCTGCGGATGATCGTCTCCGCGCTGCGGATGGTCAGCGAGCTCGAGCGGATGGGCGACCTCTCGGTCCACGTCGCGAAGATCGCCCGCCTCCGGGTGCCGTCCGTCGCGGTGCCCGACGAGCTGCGGCCGACCATGGAGCAGATGGCGCGCACCGCCGAGGACATGGTGCGCCGGGTGCGCAGCATCATCGTCGACCGTGACGTCGAGGCGGCCATCGAGCTCGGCCGCGACGACGAGGTGATGGACCAGCTGCGGCGCCGCTCCTTCACCGAGCTGCTCTCCACCGACTGGAAGCACGGCGTGGAGGCCGCGGTCGACATCGCCCTGCTCGGCCGCTACTACGAGCGCATCGCCGACCACGCGGTCTCGGTCGCCAACCGGGTCGTCTTCGTCGTCACCGGCGACATGCCCCCGCGCGACTGACGTACGCCCCGCCGCCCGCGCTGCTCACCCGAGCGGTGCGCGAGGCGGGTTTCGTTCGGCTGGAACCCGCGTCACACACCGCTCGCGGGCGTGTCGTACGACGGCGCGCGCCCGGGCGGTGCGTGAGGCGGGTTTCGTTCGGCAGGAACCCGCCTCACACACCGCTCGCGGGCGGGTCGTACGACGGCGCGCGCGGGAGCGGGCTCTGGTCAGCGACCCTGGTTGGCGACGGCTGCGGCGGCTGCGGCAGCGGCCTCGGGGTCGAGGTACTCGCCGCCGACCACGGTGGGACGCATGTCGTCGTCGAGGCGGTAGACCAGCGGCATGCCGGTCGGGATGTTGAGGCCCGCGATGTCCTCGTCGCTGATGCCGTCGAGGTGCTTGACGAGCGCGCGGAGGCTGTTGCCGTGGGCAGCCACCAGGACCGTCTGCCCGGAGCGCAGGTCGGGCACGATCTCGGCCTCCCACCACGGCAGGAAGCGGGCGATGACGTCCTTGAGGCACTCGGTGCGGGGCAGCTCGTCGCCGAGGTCGGCGTAGCGCGGGTCGGAGGCCTGGGAGAACTCCGAGGAGTCGTCGAGCGGCGGCGGCGGGGTGTCGAAAGACCGGCGCCAGAGCATGAACTGCTCCTCGCCGAACTCCGCCAGCGTCTGCTTCTTGTCCTTGCCCTGGAGCGCGCCGTAGTGGCGCTCGTTGAGGCGCCAGGAGCGCTTCACCGGGATCCAGTGGCGGTCGGCGGCGTCGAGGGACAGGTGGGCGGTGGTGATCGCGCGGCGCTGCAGCGAGGTGTGCACGATGTCGGGCAGCAGCCCGGCCTCGACCAGGAGCTCGCCCCCGCGGACCGCCTCGGCGCGGCCCTTCTCGGTGAGGTCGACGTCGACCCAGCCGGTGAAGAGGTTCTTGGCGTTCCACTCGCTCTCGCCGTGGCGGAGCAGGACGAGCGTGTGCGTCATGAGGCGTCCATGCCTTCCCAGTAGCCGGTGTCGTTGGCGACGACGGGGACGTTGAGCGAGATGCGCTCGCCGTTGCCGAACTCGACGGCCAGCGGGATGAAGTCGCCCGCGGTGAAGTCGCCGGTCAGGACGATGTCGGCGGGCGGCTCGGCCAGGTTGACCAGGCCGTCGGCGGGGATCGTGACGGGCTCGAACTCGGCCGCCTCGATGGTCGTGCCGTCGCCCCCGGAGATGCCGGTGAGGCTCTGCTCCTCGGAGCCGTCGTTGTTGGACAGCGAGGCCACGAACGTCCCGGACCCCTCGGTGCCGGAGACCACCACGGCGGAGAGCAGGTCGACCACGCCCTCGCGGTTGTTGCTGCCGCCGGCGGGGGTGTAGTCGCGCTCGGTGGCGTAGTCGAACCCGCAGGAGGTGAGCGGCGCGGCGAGCGCGATGACCGCGGCGGCGGTCGCGAGGGATCGGAGTCGCATGGCGGACAGCCTAGCGTCGGCTCAGGTGAGCCCGACGGTGCGCCCTGCGATCAGGATCGCGACGACCGCGAGGGCCGTCCACGCGCCCGCCAGCACGAGCAGGCGCGGGGTGCCGGTGCGCAGCGCGACCAGCAACGGGAACGACTTCTCGCCCTCCTCGTGGTCGTCCACGAGGCCCGGCAGCGCGAGCAGCACGTGGACGCCCAGCCCCAGGGCCGCGGCCAGGGCGACCATCACGGGCGTGGGCGGCGTCGGTGCGCCGACGCCCGCCCAGCCGCCGTACGCCAGGAAGGCGGGGTAGAGCGCGAAGCTCGCCATCCACGGCACGAAGGACACAGCCCGGGCGTGGAGGAACCGGTCGCCGACCGCGGAGACCACGAGGAGGGCGAGGTACGTCGCTCCGGCGCGGCGGCCGTGGGCCACGGCGAGCGGGAGGACGAGCAGCGCGGCGCACGTCAGCGCGAACCCCACCGTGCCCGGGTCCAGCCGCCCCCCGGCGAGCGGTTTGTCGGGGCTGCGGCGCTCGTCGCGCTCGCGGTCGACGAGGTCGTCGGACCAGCCCAGCAGCGCCTGTCCGACGAGCACCGTGGCGGCGACCAGCCCGACCTCCCTGAGCGGCCGGCCGGCGACGGCCGCGGCCGTGGCCAGGACGGCAGCGGTGACCACCGCCTGGCGCGGGTGTGCCGCTCGGACGAGGAGCAGCGACGGCGTCGTCACGAGGGCCCGAGGCATGGGCCGCAGTATGGACCAGCACCGGTCCGGTGACAGGCGAACGACGGTCCCGCGCAGGGCGCGCACCACAGCAACACGCGATCTGTCAAGCCCGGACAGGGCCTCTGACCTGCGCAAACGCGTCTGGAGGTGTCTCGGAGCCGTGTTAGAATGTTCACCTAGGAAGGGGAACTGAACATATGACTTTCACCGTTGGCGAAACGGTCGTCTATCCCAATCACGGGGCCGCGGTCATCGAGGACATCGAGATGCGGACGATCAAGGGAGAGGACCGGCAGTACCTCGTCCTCAGGATCGTCGCACAGCAGGACCTGGTCGTGCGCGTCCCGGCCTGCAACCTCGATCTCGTCGGCGTCCGCGACGTCGTCGACAAGGAGGGCCTCGACCGCGTCTTCGACGTGCTGCGCGCGGCCCACGTCGAGGAGCCGACCAACTGGTCGCGCCGCTACAAGGCCAACCTGGAGAAGCTGCACTCCGGTGACGTGATGAAGGTGTCGGAGGTCGTGCGCGACCTGTGGCGCCGCGAGCGTGACCGCGGCCTCTCCGCCGGCGAGAAGCGCATGCTCGCCAAGGCCCGCCAGATCCTGGTCTCCGAGCTCGCGCTCGCCGAGAAGACCAACGAGGACAAGGCCGAGGCCATGCTCGACGAGGTGCTCGCCTCCTGAGCGTGGACGACGCTGACCGAGGCCCCTGGGACGACGTTCCCCGGGGCCTCGGTCTCGTTCTGGACGAGGGGCGCGGGAGCCTGCCCTACGCGCTCATCCACGGGGAGGCGCTGGTGGCCTGCGCGGCCTGGGCACTCGGCGACTCCGGGGTCG
The DNA here is from genome assembly GCF_024199985.1 of Nocardioides pinisoli. Classification (GTDB taxonomy): domain Bacteria; phylum Actinomycetota; class Actinomycetes; order Propionibacteriales; family Nocardioidaceae; genus Nocardioides; species Nocardioides pinisoli. The sequence continues at coordinate 63,337 of NZ_JANARS010000003.1, read as the reverse complement.
ACCTCGTCGACGCGACCGTCCCCTGGGAGGCGCTCGTCGAGTCCGGGGAGGACCTCGTGCTCCACGACTCGCTGTGCCCGATGACCCCGGCCGCGTTCATCGGCGCCTGCCTCGAGCGCGCGCGTGCGACGGGCCGTCCGGTGGTCGGCGTCCGCCCGGTGACCGACACCGTGAAGGTGCTGGCCGACGGCGACGCGGGGCAGGTGGTCGGCGAGACGCTCGACCGCGACGCCCTCCTCGCCGTCGCGTCCCCGCTCGTCATCCCCGCCGCGGTCCTCGCGTCGCTTCCCGGCCCGCCGTCGACCGACCTGGCCCGAGCCGTCGCCGACCTGGCCGCGGCCGGTCACGCGGTGGAGACGGTGGAGGCGCCCCCCGAGGCCAGGCGGGTGTCCTCGCCCGACGACGTACGCCTCCTCGACGCGTTCACGGCCCGGTCGGGCTGAGCTCCTCCGCGAGCGCGACGTCCTCGGGGAAGGTGACCTTGAGGTTGAGCGGGCTGCCGGCGACCGCTGCCACGTCGACGTCGCGGTAGGCAGCGACGCAGGCCGAGGTGTCGGTGCCCTCGAACCCGTCGTCCGCCGCCGCGCGGTAGGCGGCCAGCACGTCGCGAGCGCGGAAGGCCTGCGGCGTCTGCACGCCGCCCACGCTCGCGTCGACGGGGCCGAGGTCGACGCCGACCAGCCCCGTCACCGGGACCACCGGGATCGCGCCGCCCACCTGGCGGGCGGCGGTGACCACGGCCTGCCACAGGGGAAGCCCCGCCAGCGGCCGGGCGCCGTCGTGGACGACCACCACGTCGACCTCGCCCGCCTCGATCTCGGGGGCCAGCACCCGCAGGGCGGCCAACTCCGACGCATGCCGGGTCGCGCCACCGTCGACCACGTGCACCTCGCGGTCGGCGAGGTGCGGGGCGACGGCCGACTCGACCGCTGAGCGGTCCTCGGGGCGCACGACGAGCACGAGGCGGAGTACGTCGGGCAGCGCGAGCGCGTCGCGCACCGACCACACCAGCACGGGGACCCCGCGCAGCGGCAGGAGGACCTTGTTGACCGCGGCTCCGACGCGGCTGCCGGAGCCGGCGGCGAGGATGACGACAGCGGTGGACACGGCGCTCCTCAGCGGGTGAGGAGCGCGGTGGCGATCGCGGCCACGCCCTCGCCGCGGCCGGTCAGCCCGAGGCCGTCGGTGGTGGTGGCGGACAGGCTGACCGGAGCCCCGAGGGCTGCCGAGAGCGCCGCGACGGCCTCGTCGCGGCGCGGGCCCAGCCGGGGGACGTTGCCGATGACCTGCACGGCGACGTTGCCGATCTCCCAGCCCTGGGCGCGCACCCGGCGCGCGGTCTCCGCCAGGAGCGTGGCCCCCGACGCGCCCGCCCACTCCGGTGCGGACGTGCCGAAGTTGCTGCCCAGGTCGCCGATCCCGGCGGCGGAGAAGAGGGCGTCGCACGCCGCATGGGCCGCCACGTCGGCGTCGGAGTGGCCCTCGAGACCGGCCGGCTCGTCCGGCCAGGCCAGGCCCGCGAGGTGCATGGGGACGCCAGCGACGAGCCGGTGCACGTCGGTGCCGATGCCGATCCGCGGGACGGGAGGAGGGGAGGTCACGTCGGCATCATGCCGGACGCCCGTCACAATGGTGCCGTGACCGCTCGCCGTCCTCCCTGGGTGCTCGCCGGAGTGCTGGCCGGTCTCGCCGGTCTGGCGACCAGCTATGCGACCGCGATGGTGCTCACCATCCGGGACGCGCCGGTCGTCGCGGTGGCCGAGGGGGTCATCCGGCTCACGCCCGGACCGGTGGCCGAGCGTGCCATCGCCGTGCTGGGCCACCTCGACAAGCCGTTCCTGATCGGCGTCATCCTGCTCCTGCTGCTGGGCCTCTTCGCGCTCGCCGGCGAGCTCGGTCGCGGCGGGTGGTACCGGCCGCTGCTCGTCTGGTTCCCGCTCGCTGGGCTGGGCCTGGCCGCCGTGCTGAGCCAGCGGGGAGCCGGCGCGGTCGACGCCTTGCCGGTCGCGGTCGGCCTGCTCACCTGGGTGACCCTGCACTCGGCCCTCACCGACGCCCTCGACCGGGGTCGGCGGCGGCCCGAGCTGGAGTCGCACGAGCGACGCGTCTTCCTCATGGTCGCCGGCGCCGTCTCGGTCGCGGCGGTCGGCATCGCCGTCGCGGGACGCCTGGTCGGTGCGGGGCGCCGTCACGTCGAGGTGAGTCGCCGGCTGCTGCGCATCCCCGGGGTGACCCGGCGCCAGCCCCCGGCCGGCACCTCCGTCGGGCTGGCCGGGATCACCCCGTGGCAGACGCCCGACGAGGACTTCTACCTGATCGACACGACCATCGCGAAGCCGACCATCGAGCCCGAGGACTGGTCGCTGCGCATCCACGGGATGGTCGACCGCGAGCTCACGCTTACCTACTCCGACCTCGTCGCGCGCCGGATGACGGAGGCGTGGATCACGCTCAGCTGCGTGAGCAACGAGGTCGGCGGCGACCTGGTGGGCAACGCCCGCTGGAGCGGCATCCGGATCGCCGACCTGCTGGCGGGCCTCGGGGTCTCCGACGACGCCGACTGCGTGCTCCAGACCTCCCACGACGGCTGGACCTGCGCGACGCCCCTCGAGGCGCTGACCGACGACCGCCACGCCATGCTCGCCGTCGCGATGAACGGTCGCCCGCTGCCCATCGAGCACGGCTTCCCGGTGCGCACGATCGTGCCGGGCCTCTACGGCTACGTGTCGGCGACCAAGTGGGTCGTCGACCTCGAGGTGAGCACGTTCGCCCGGTCGACCGGCTACTGGACGACCAAGGGCTGGTCCGCCGAGGGGCCGGTCAAGATCGCCTCGCGCATCGACGTACCCCGCGCGGGCGACGAGGTGCCGACCGGCGCCGTGTCGTTCGGCGGCGTGGCCTGGCACCAGCACACCGGCATCGACTCCGTCGAGGTGCAGGTCGACGGCGGTGCGTGGACCCCGGCCGAGCTCGGCGGCGTCCCGTCGGTGGACACCTGGGTGCAGTGGAGGGCGACGATCGACGTGCCCGAGGGCGACCACGAGGTCCGGGTCCGGGCGACCGGCAAGGACGGCGAGACCCAGACGAGCGTCCTCCGCTCCCCGGACCCCGACGGGGCCACCGGCTGGCACACGGTGGAGTTCAGCGCGGTCTGAGCCCCGCAGCGGGACCGCTCAGCTGTTGCGGACGACGTACGCCGTCCCGCCGGAGGCGGCGATCCAGATCCGCTCGAACTGGGCGCGGTCGTAGACGCGGCGCACCTCGGCGTTGGTCGCGCCGGCGGGGTCGTTGACCACGACGTCGCCGTCGGCCTCGAAGCCGACGACGACCAACAGGTGGCCGTTGCTCGCCGAGATCGGGGCGCCGGCGAGCTGGTTGCGCCCGAAGGCGATCGACACGATCAGGGGCACGCCGGCGGCGATGAAGTCCTCGGCCTCGCGGAGGTCGCGCATGCGGGTGACGTAGGAGTCGCCGCCGACGAGGGTCGCGGCGTAGGCGGTGTTGAAGGCCCAGTTGCCGGTGCCGCGGTAGCCGTGGTCGTAGACCATCTTGGCGGTGTGGTCGACGACGGCGTCCGCGTGGCCGGCGGTGATGCCGGTGGGCGTGGGGGCGATGCCGTGGTAGGCGAGCACCATCGCGAGCGAGGTGGGGGAGCACCAGGCCTCGCCGCCACCGCCCCAGGCGGGGTAGTGGCCGCTGTGGACCATCTGCGAGTAGGTCGGGACGGGCAGCACGGTGCCGGCCGCCGGGCCGGGCTGCGAGGTGGGACGGGCCGCCGAGGCGTCGGCGGAGGCGACCGCGCCGACGCGCTCGAGGCTGACCGCCTTGCTCGACCCCTTCGGCCGCATGAGGGTGACCCGGAGCTGGTACGACGTCACGGCGGAGGTGGCGAACCAGGTGTCGGCGCTGACGCGGCCGAGGTCGTCGGTCTGGCCGGAGTAGGTCCGGCGGGGGACGGGACGGTCGGTGCGCGCCCAGTCGGCGACGGTGTCCCAGGTGCCGGTGCGCCCGCTGGCGTCCTGCGCTCGGAGCTCGACGCGCACCAGGGTGCGACCGGGCGTGGTGGCCTCCCACGACGGGATGACCGCGGTCGCGCCGAAGCCCGGCGAGGCCCAGGGGGAGGTCCAGGTGCCGGCCTCGTAGGCCTTGCCGGCGACGGTGCGCGGCCTGGCGCGCAGCAGGGACACCTGGCCGCGGCCCAGCTTGAGGCCCGTGCGCTGGCCGGTCTTGAGGTCGCGGTAGCTGCTCCACGACGTGAGGTCGACCTGCGGCGTCGCGCGCTGCCTGGCCGAGGGCTCGTCGGCCGCGGTCGCCGCCGGGGCGAACGGGGTGGCCAGCAGGAGGGGGAGGGCGAGGACCGCGACACGTCGGAGCACCGGTCGACGATAACCCGGAATGTCCCACACGTCTCAGGAGTCACACGGCCCGCGGGAGCGCGACCGCCGACGAAGCCGGGGGATCGACCCGGTCACCCTAGACTTGCCCGGTGACTCTGAGGCTCCACGACACCGCGACGCGCGAGACCCGCGACTTCGTCCCGCTCACCCCGGGCCGGGCCGGCATCTACGTGTGCGGGCTGACCGTGCAGTCGGAGCCGCACGTCGGGCACGTGCGGTCGGCGGTCAACTTCGACGTGCTCCGCCGCTGGCTCGCCGCCACCGGCCACGAGGTCGACTTCATCCGCAACGTCACCGACATCGACGACAAGATCCTGGCCAAGGCGGCCGAGCAGGGCGTCCACTGGTACGCCCTCGCCTCGGCGATGAAGCGCGAGCTCGACGCGGCCCTGGCCGCCATCAACGTGCTGCCGCCGACCTACGAGCCGGGAGCGACCGGGCACGTCCCGGAGATCGTCGAGCTGATCGAGCAGCTCATCGCGCGCGGCCACGCGTACGCTGCCGAGGACGGCAGTGGCGACGTCTACTTCGACGTGCGCAGCTGGTCGGCCTACGGCGAGCTGACCCGCCAGCGGGTGGAGGACATGGAGCCCGCCGGTGACGCCGACCCGCGCGGCAAGCGCGACCCGCGCGACTTCGCCCTGTGGAAGGGCCAGAAGTTGGGGAAGGAGCCGGAGACCGCCTCCTGGCCCTCCCCGTGGGGTCGGGGAAGGCCCGGGTGGCACATCGAGTGCTCGGCGATGGCCGGGAAGTACCTCGGCCCCGCCTTCGACATCCACGGCGGCGGCGTCGACCTCCGCTTCCCGCACCACGAGAACGAGCAGGCCCAGTCGCGTGCTGCGGGCCGCCCGTTCGCGTCGTACTGGCTGCACAACGCCTGGATCACCACCGCCGGCGAGAAGATGAGCAAGTCGCTGGGCAACTCGATGCTCATCCCGTCGGTGCTCGAGCGCGTGCGGGGCATCGAGCTGCGCTACTACATCGTCGCGGCCCACTACCGCTCGCACGTCGAGTTCAGCTTCGAGGCGCTCGAGGAGTCGGCCAAGGCGTTCCGGCGCATCGAGGACTTCCTCGACCGCGCCGCCCCGGTCGTGGGCACGTGGTTCGCCTCGGTGCCCGACACGTTCCGCGAGGCGATGGACGACGACCTCGGCACCCCCGCCGCGGTGGCGGTCATCCACGACTCGGTGCGCGAGGGCAACCGCCTGCTCGCCGACGGGGCCTCGGACGCGCTCGGCCAGAAGTTCGGCGAGGTCATCGCCATGCTCGACGTCCTCGGGCTCAACCCGGCCGACGAGGCGTGGCCCACCGGCGGGGCCGACGACCGGCTGACGGCCGTGGTCGACGTCCTCGTCCAGGGGCTGCTCGCCGAGCGCGCAGCCGCCCGCGAGACCAAGGACTGGGCGCGCGCGGACACCATCCGTGACCAGATCAAGAACGCCGGGCTCGAGGTCGAGGACACCCCGGCCGGCCCACGGTGGTCGATCAATGCAGGGAGCGTGTGACGTGGCAGGCAATTCCAAGCGCAAGGGCGCCATCAAGAAGACCGGCAAGGGCAACCCCACGGCCGGCTCGGGCGGACGCGTGCGCCGGGGTCTCGAGGGCCGCGGGCCCACGCCCAAGGCCAAGGATCGCCCCTACCACCAGGCGCACAAGGCGGCCAAGCGCGCCGAGCGCGACAAGTCGACCCGCCCGAAGCGCCGGACGACCTCCGACGCCGAGTGGGCCGCCGGGCGCAACTCGGTCGTCGAGCTGCTGCAGGCCGGCGTGCCGGTCGCGGGCATCTACGTCGCCGAGGGCGCGGAGCGCGACGGCCGGATGCGCGAGGCGTTCAAGCTCGCCGCCGAGCAGGGCCTGACCCTGCTCGAAGTGACCCGCAACGAGATGGACCGGATGACCGGGGGCGCCGTCCACCAGGGCCTCGCGGCGCGGCTGCCGGCCTACGAGTACGCCCACGCCGACGACCTGCTCGAGCGTGCTGCCGAGGCGAAGGAGCCGGCGCTGGTCGTCGCCCTCGACTCGGTCACCGACCCGCGCAACCTGGGTGCGGTCGTGCGCTCGGCGGCCGGCTTCGGGGCGCACGGCGTGCTGATCCCGGAGCGACGGGCGGCCGGCATGACCGCCTCGGCGTGGAAGACCAGCGCAGGCGCTGCCGCGCGCCTCCCCATCGCCCAGACGGTCAACCTCACCCGCCAGCTCAAGGCCTACCAGGACGCGGGCTGCATGGTCGTGGGCCTCGCGGCCGACGGCGACATCTCGCTCCCCGAGCTCGTCGCGCCCGGCGGCCTGGCCGAGGGCCCGCTGGTGGTGGTCGTCGGGTCCGAGGGCAAGGGGCTGAGCCGTCTGGTCGCGGAGACGTGCGACCAGGTCGTGTCGATCCCGATGGCCGGACAGCTCGAGTCGCTCAACGCCGGGGTGGCCGCCTCGGTCGCCCTCTACGCGATCTCGCAGGCACGCCTGTAGCCATGGGCTCCACCCCACGCCGGCTCCTCGTCGGCGCGGTGCTCCTCGCAGGCAGCACCGCGCTCGGGCTGGTCGTCGCGGTGTCGCTGTTCCTCAACAGCAGCCGGACCGTGGTCCTCGTCGGCCACGACACCGTCGTACGTCCCACGCTGGCGCGCGACGCCGTCGTCGAGACCGGGCCGCTGCTGCCCGACCTGCGCTTCCGCGACGTCGGTCCGCTCGGGGTGAGGCTGACGCTGGGCAAGACCGAGGTCGGGTCGATCGAGGAGCTGGTCGAGCGCTACGCGCTGATCGCCGGTGACCCGACCGCGCCGATCGACAAGGTGCAGGGCGTCGTCCTGGACATGGCCGTGTCGGCCGTCCTGCGCGGCCTCGGGGTCGGGCTGCTGCCGGTCGCGGTCTTCCTGCTCCTGGGGCGCCACCGCCGCGGCGAGCTCTTCCGGGGGCTCGGCACGAGGCAGGGACTGCTCGCCCTCGCCCTGCTGCTGACGCTCCCGCTCCTGGTGTGGCAGCCGTGGGAGCGCGACGAGGCGACGCAGAAGGGCCAGGGCAGCTGGCAGACGCTGGAGGAGCTGGTCGGGCCCGGTGTCGCGCTCCCGGAGGAGGCGCGCGACATCGAGGTGCGCACCGGCCTGGTCACGACGCAGAGCAAGCGGCTGGTGCTCAGCGCTGTGGACACCTACGACAAGAGCAAGGAGTTCTACTCCACCGCGGCGGAGGAGGCGGCCGACCTCCCCGAGCGGGGCCTGCGCACGCCCGAGGAGGGCGAGACCGTGGCCCTGCTGGTCAGCGACCGGCACGACAACATCGGCATGGACCGCGTGGCACGGGCCATCGGTGACGCCGCCGGGGCGAGCGTGGTGCTCGACGCGGGCGACGACACCTCGACCGGCCAGCCGTGGGAGGCCTTCAGCCTCGACTCTGTGCACGCGGCCTTCGAGGACTGGGATCGCTTCGGCGTCGCGGGCAACCACGACCACGGCACCTTCGTCAGCACCTACCTCGCCGACCTCGGGTGGACCATGCTCGACGGGGAGGTGGTCGACGCCCCGTGGGGTGGCACCCTCCTCGGGGTCGACGACCCCCGCAGCAGCGGGCTCGGCAACTGGCGCGACGAGACGGGCCTGAGCTTCAACGAGGTGGGGGACCGGCTCGCCGATGCCGCCTGCGAGGCGGCCGACGACGGCGAGCGGGTCAGCACGATGCTGGTCCACGACGCCAACCTCGGCGACGAGGCGCTCGCCCGGGGCTGCGTCGACCTCGTGGTCGGTGGCCACACCCACGTCCAGAGCGGCCCGGACCCCGTCGAGGGGGAGGACGGCACGGGAGCCGCGGACGGCTCGCTCGGCTACTCGTGGACCACCGGCACGACGGGCGGGGCGGCGTACGCCATCGCGCTCGGCAGCAAGCCGCGCCGCGACGCGGAGGTCAGCCTGATCACCTACGCCGACGGACGGCCGGTCGGTCTCCAGTGGGTGCGGCTGCGCACCAACGGCTCGTGGCAGGTCGGCGAGTGGGAGCCGGTCACCCCTGCCCCGGTCACACCTGACCAGTGATGGCCTCGTCGGGCTTGGCCGTGAGGAAGCGGTCGATGTAGTCGCTGGCGGTCGCGTGGATGTCGACCTCGTGACCGGCCTGCTCGGAGAGGTACCAGCGGTGCTCGAGGATCTCGTGGAAGACCTCGGCCGGCTCGAGCTTGCCGGTGGCGTCGGGCGGGATCATCGCCATGATCGGCTCGAAGATCTCGTGCATCCAGCGGCTGGCGACGACGTGGCGGTCCTCGCGGCCGAGGTCGTAGTGGGCGGTGAAGGACGCGATGTCGTTGAGGATCCTGCGCGCCTGGTTGTCCTCGACCGTCATGCCGGTCAGGTCGCGCAGCTCGCGGGTGTGGTGCCCGAGGTCCACCACCTTGGGCTGGATGCGGATGGTGTCGCCGCCGAGGTCGGTGACGATGTCGAGCTCGTCGACGTCGAAGCCGAGGTCGTTGAGCCGCTCGACGCGACGCTCGATGCGCCACATCTCGTCGGCGCCGAACTCCTCGAGGTCGGTCAGCTCGCGCCACAGCGCCTCGTAGCGCGAGCGGAGGTGGTCGATGATCTCGAAGCCGTCGATGGGGCGCTGCACCGCGCCGCTCGCGCTGAGGTCCATCAGCTCGGCGAAGATGTTCTCGCAGCCCACGGTGATGTCGTAGTCGCGCAGCCGGTCGCCGACCGCCTCGTGCAGCTCGCCGGTCTCGGCGTCCACGAGGTAGGCGGCGAGCGCGCCGGCGTCGCGGCGGAAGAGCACGTTGGACAGCGACACGTCGCCCCAGTAGAAGCCTCCGAGGTGCAGCCGGACCAGCAGCACGACGATGGCGTCGATGAGCGTCGGCACGTGCTCGGCGTCCATCCCGCGGCTGAAGAGGCTGCGGTAGGGCAGCGAGAACTTCAGGTGGTGGGTGATCAGGGCCGCGGGCAGGTCCTCACCGTCGCGGTCCTCTCGGCCGGTGACGACGCCCTGCGGCACGACCGACGGCATGCCCATGCGCTGCAGGTCGCGCAGCATCCGGTACTCCCGGAAGGCGATGTCGTCGTTGGTCTCCTTGACGGCGTAGACGCTGCTGCCGAGCCGCACGATCCGGACGACGTGGCGCGAGAGGCCGCGGGGCAGCGGGATGACGACGTCGTCCGGCCACTCCTCCAGCGGCAGGTGCCAGGGCAGGCGCAGGATCGCCGGGTCGGGCCGGCTGGCGACGATCCGCATGGCCATGCGATGACACTAGCGGCCCACGAGGCCGTGACGGGCGCGTCGAGACCCGCTCAGTCCGGAAGACTCCACACGTCGATGCGGGGACCGGTCGCGGACGGTACCTCGATGCCATCGGGTCCCGCGGCCAGGTCGGCCCCGCCGGGCTCCGAGCCGAAGACGTGTCGACCCGGCTCCAGCGGTAGCGAGAAGCCCGGGGCCGCCGCTCTGCGCGCCACCACGAGGACGGTCTGCTCGGGGTGCTCGCGCAGGTAGGCGATCGTGTCCGCGTCGACGTGGGCCCAGCGCAGCCCGCCCCGGCGGAGCGCCGGGTGCTCGCGTCGCAGCCGGGCCAGGTCGGCGTACGTCGTCAGCGTCTGCTCGTCCCACTCCTCGCGGCGGTGCCAGGGCATGGGGCGGCGGGCGTCCTCGCCGTTGACGCCCTCGAGCCCGATCTCGTCGCCGGCGAAGACCATCGGGACGCCCGGCATCGTGAACTGCAGGCCGGCCGCGACCCGGTGGACCGAGGCGTCGCCGCCGACGACGGTGCGGATGCGGGCGGAGTCGTGGGAGCCGAGGATGTTCCAGCTCGACGCGGTGGCCCGCCAGCCGAGCGCGCCCTGCCAGGCCCGGAACGTGTCGACCACGGCCGCGCCCTCGCGCCGGGGGACCGGCACCGGGCGGCCGAAGGGGCGCGCGGGCGATGCCGGGTCGCGCAGCCACGACCACACCGGCCACGAGAAGCCCGAGTAGTTCATCGTGCCGTGCCACCCGTCGCCGTCGACGTCGCCGCTGGCGTCGTGGTTGTGCTCGCCGATCACCCACGGGTCCTCGTGGAGGGCGGCCGCGGTGGCGCGCACCGTGCGGGCGACCTCGTGGGCGACGTCGATCGCGCCGAGGCGACCGGTCATGTTGGCCACGTCGATGCGCCAGCCGTCGACGTCGTACGGAGGTTGGAGCCAGCGGCCGACGACGGAGTCGGGCCCGTCGACCATCGCGTGGCGCACGTCGAGGTTGGCGTGGTTGATCTTGGGCAGCGTGCCGTGGCCCATCCAGTTGGCGTAGGTGCCGTCGTCGTCGAAGTAGTAGAAGGAGCGGTGCGGGTCACGGGGGTCGTCGACCGCCGAGAGGAACCACTCGTGGGTGTCGCCGGTGTGGTTGGTCGTGAGGTCGCCCAGGATCCGCCAGCCGCGCTCGTGGACCGCGGCGCTCAGCCGGGCGTAGGCCTCGCTGCCGCCGAGCAGCGGGTCGACCTCGGTGAAGGTCGTCGCGTTGTAGCGGTGGTTGCTCTCGCCGGGGAAGACGGGCGTCGTGTAGAGGATGTCGGCGCCGACCGCGGCGACGTGGTCGAGGCGCTCGACGACGCCGTCGAGGTCACCGCCGTAGAGCTGCATCGGCGTGCGCGGGTCGCTGCCCTCGAAGACCACCTCGTCGTCCCACTCGGCCGGCAGCGCCCAGTCGGGCACCTCGCGCCCGTCGGCGGCCGCGGAGCGTGCGAAGCGGTCGGGGAAGACCTGGTAGACGACGCCGTCCCGTCCCCAGTCGGGCGCGGGCGGGTGGGCGGCGATCCGGAAGTCGGTGGAGTCGGGGAGGTCGTGCCCGACCGGCCCGGCGCCGGTGAGCCACTCCTGCTCCACGCCTCGCACGAGGAGGAAGCGGTAGTGCGTCACCGGGTTGTGCACCGGCAGCTCGCCCTCCCACCAGACGACGTCGCCGGCGGTGGTGGCGCTCATCGGGTGGAAGACCGGCTCGGCGTCGTACGTCGTGCGCAGCCAGACGGCCTCGACCGGGTCGGCGGCGCTCGTGCGCACCCGGACCGTCACGCTGGTGCCGAGCTCGGGCGCCTCGTCGGAGACGTAGAACGGGGACCCGTCGTGGTGGGGGTCGTGGAGGAGGCTCACGGGCCACATCCTTCCTCACCTAGGATGGCCGCCGCGCCCTCGGGCGTACGCCGCGTTAGCTCAGGGGTAGAGCACCAATCTTGTAAATTGGGTTGCGAGAGTTCGAATCTCTCACGCGGCTCCGATGCATCCAACGGCGGCGCCGGCCTGATGAGTGGCGGCAGATCGCACTCGGGGTGGCCGTTCGCTTGCGATGTGCCGCCACCGAGGGACGGCGCCGGTCGGTGGTGGCGGCAGATCACGCGCGCGTAGGTCTGGCATCTGCGATGTGCCGCCACCGAGGGACGGCGCCGGTCGGTGGTGGCGGCAGATCACGCGCGCGTAGGTCTGGCATCTGCGATGTGCCGCCACCGAGGGACGGCGCCGGCCGATGAGTGGCGGCAGAGCGCACTCGGGGTGGCCGTTCGCCTGCGATGTGCCGCCACCGAAGGACGTCACCGGTCGGTGGTGGCGGCAGATCACGCGCACGCAGGTCTGGCATCTGCCATGTGCCGCCACGCTCGCGCCCCCGCGAGGGCGGCTGTCCGGGGTCAGCGGACCTGGGTCACCTCGAACTCGCAGGCGGGCGAGGCGATGGCGTCCTGGGCGGCGACCAGGCGCAGCTCGCGCTCGCCGGAGTCGAGGGTCTCCTTGAGCACGGCGAAGACCGAGGACGCGGTGCGGGCGAGGGCGTCGGCGGGGGAGCCGGTCGTCCGGAGGTGGGCGGTGAACAGCGCGGCGGTGATGTCGCCGGACCCGTTGGCCTTCATCGGCAGGCGGGGCGTCGTCACCAGCCAGGCGCCGTCGGCGGTGACGGCGAGCATCTCGATGACGCCGTCGTCGGCGCCCTCGCGGTCGACCGACGTGACGAGCACGGTCGACGGGCCGAGCCCGCGCACCTCCTCGACGGCGGACAGGATGTCGTCGAGCGAGGACGGGCCGCTGAGGACGTCGCGGTCGGTGATGAAGCCGAGCTCGAACTGGTTGGGGGTCAGCACGTCGGCGACCGGGATCACCGTCGAGCGGTACTTCGGGGGGATCGCCGGGTTGACGAAGCAGCCCGAGGTGGCGTTGCCCATCACCGGGTCGCAGGTGTAGGTCGCGTCGGGGTTGGCGGCCTTGACCTGCGCGACCGCGTCGACGATGACGTCCGCGATCTCGGGGGAGCCCTGGTAGCCGGACAGCACCGCGTCGCAGGTCTCGAAGGCCCCGCGCTCGCCGATGCCGGTGATCACCTCGGCGACGTCCTGGGCCGCGATCAGCGGCCCGCGCCACGCGCCGTAGCCGGTGTGGTTGGAGAAGTTCACCGTCAGCACCGGCCACACCTCGTGGCCGAGGCGTTGGAGCGGGAAGACGGCCGCGGAGTTGCCGACGTGGCCGTAGGCGACGTGGGACTGGATCGAGAGGACGCGCACGGCTTCGAGACTAGCCGTGGACGCTCAGGCGACCTGGAGGGACCTCTTCGAGAGCCCCATCCAGTAGCCGTCGATGACCTGGGTGCCGGGCTCGTCGGCGGCCGTCGCCGCGCCCAGCGTCACGAACAGCGGCGTGTAGTGCTCGACGGTCGGGTGGGCGTAGGGCATGCCGGGCGCCTCGGACCGGTAGGCCGACAAGGCGTCCACGTCGCCGCGGGCGAGGGCGTCGGCCGCCCAGAGGTCGAAGTCGACCGACCAGCCGGGAGCAGTGGCCTCGATGCGGAACTCCTCGAGGAACGGCAGGCCGTGGGTGAGGAAGCCGGAGCCGATGATCAGCACGCCCTCCTCGCGCAGCGGACGCAGCCGCTCGCCGAGCTTCATCAGGCGGTGCGGGTCGTCGGTCGGGAGCGACATCTGGAGCACCGGGACGTCGGCCTCGGGATACATGATCTTCAGCGGCACCCAGGCCCCGTGGTCGAGGCCGCGCGAGGTGTGCTGGTGCACCGGCTCGGTGCTCGGCATCATCTGCGCGACGCGCTGCGCCAGCGCGGTGGCGTCCGGCGTCTCGTAGGTCATCCGGTAGTACTTCGGCGCGAACCCGCCGAAGTCGTAGACCAGCGGGGCGCCGCTGGCCGACAGGCTCACCGGCGCCGACTCCCAGTGCGCCGACACGATCAGGATCGCCTTCGGTCGCGGCAGGTCATTCGCCCAGGCGGCGAGCTGGCCGGACCAGATCGGGTCGTCGAGCAGCGGCGGCGCGCCGTGGCCGATGTACAGGGCGGGCATGGGACTGGTCATGACATCCTCAATAGTTTGGAATTCAACTATATTCCAGCGGTTCCCGGCCGACAAGCACGCGCGCCTACCCGGGCCGGCCGGTGTCGTACGCCGGCAGGGACCAGTCGACGGGCCGGGCGCCCTGGTCCTCGAGCAGCCGGTTGACCGTGCTGAAGGGCCGGGAGCCGAAGAACCCGCGCCGGGCGCTCAGCGGCGAGGGGTGCGCCGACTCCACGCACGGCACCTGGCCGAGCAGCGGCTTGAGCTTCTGGGCGTGCCGGCCCCACAGGATCGCGGCAGCCGGACCGCCGCGCTCGGCGAGCGCCACGATCGCCCGCTCGGTGACCGCCTCCCAGCCCTTGCCCTGGTGGCTGTTGGAGTCGCCGGGTCGCACCGTCAGGGTCCGGTTGAGCAGCATCACGCCCTGGTCCGCCCACGCCGACAGGTCGCCGTGCCGGGGCGGGACGATGCCCAGGTCGTCACGCAGCTCGACGTAGATGTTGACCAGGCTCGGCGGGAGCGGCCACACGTGCCGCTCGACGGCGAAGCTCAGCCCGATCGGGTGCGCGGGGTTGGGGTAGGGGTCCTGCCCGACGACCAGGACGCGTACGTCGGCGAGCGGGCGCTGGAACGCGCGCATCACGAGGTCGCCCGCCGGCTGGTAGCCGCGCCCGGCGGCCACCTCCTCCCGCAGGAACCGGCCCATCTCCGCGATCCGGTCGTCGACCGGTGCGAGGGCCTCGGCCCAGTCGGGGGCGACGAGCCCCTTGTCGACCAACCCGGCGAGGGCGCTCATCGGGCGTCCCGGCGGACCGGCCGCTGGAGCCGGTCGAGGAAGGCGACGAGCAGCGCCTCCCGCATCGGTGGTGAGGCGACGTCGAGCATGGCGTTGACCTCCGCCATCCGGCTCGGCAGCTCGAGCTCGCCGTCGGTTGACTCCCCGACGAGCCCCGACGCGGCGAGGAGGCCGTCGAAGTCGTCGTCGCCGAGGGTCGCCGGGTCGAGCGCCTCGATGAACGCCACCACGCCGGGGTCGACGGCCACCGGCCCGGCGGCCCGGGCGGCCGCGACCGACTCGGTCAGTGCCGAGGCGAACTCCGCGACGTGCGCGTGGGTCCCGGCGCTCACCGATAGGTGGATGCTGGGCGGGTCGTCGCCGAAGGAGAGCTGCGGCTGGACGTACCACCCGCGTGCCACGAGCTCGTCGGTCAGCGTGAAGGGGTCGCAGGAGGCGTCGGTCGCCAGGGCCACGAGGGTGGAGTCGGGCGGGACCACGAGCCGGAGCGCCGGCTCGCGCTCGATGCAGGCCACGATGGCGTCGACGGCGGCGAGGGCGCGCTCCGCCAGCACGAGGTAGCCCTCGTCGCCGATGTGCTCGACGACGGCCCAGGTGCCGGCCACGGGCCCGCCCGAGCGGGTGGACTGCGTCGTGGCGTTGAGCATCGTGTAGCCCGGCCAGGCAGCGGACGCGAAGAACTGCGGCTTGCGCAGCGCCGCGTCGCGGTGCAGCAGCAGCGACGTGCCCTTCGGCGCGTAGGCGTACTTGTGGGTGTCGACCGAGATCGACGTGACGCCCTCGACGGCGAACGTCCACGGGGGCACCGCCCGCCCCAGCCTGGCGGCGTACGGCAGCACCCATCCGCCGATGCACGCGTCCACGTGGCAGCGGACCCCGCGGGCGGCAGCGGCGGCGGCCACCTCGGTCACCGGGTCCACGACCCCGTGCGCGTAGGACGGCGCGCTCGCCACGACCAGGACGGTGTCGTCGTCGATCGCCTCCGCCATCGCCCGGGCGTCGGCGCGGAAGTCCGGGCCGACAGGCACGAGGACCGCCTCGACGCCGAAGTAGTGGGCCGCCTTGTGGAAGGCGGCGTGGGCGGTCGCCGGCAGCACCATCCGGGGTCGTACGACGTCGGGCCGGCTGTCGCGCGCGCCCTGGACCGCCAGCAGTATCGACTCGGTGCCGCCGGACGTCACCGTGCCGACCGCGGACGCCGGCGCGTCGAGCAGGCCGCACGCGAAGCCGACCAGCTCGTTCTCCATCTGCAGCAGCGAGGGGAACGCCGTCGGGTCGAGGGCGTTGGAGGCGGCGTAGGCGGCGACCGCCTCGCGGGCGACGCGGTCCACCTCGGGGTCGCCGGAGTCGTAGACGTAGGCCAGGGTGCGGCCGCCGTGCACCGGCAAGTCCCGTCCCTGGAGGGCGGCCAACCTCTGCATCGCGTCGGTCACCGGACGGCTCCTTCCGCGGCCGTCACGTCGGCCGGGTCGAGGGTGTACTGGCGCAGCCACCACAGGCTGGCCACGATCAGGAGCGCCGGCACGACCGAGAAGCCCAGGGCGATCGCGGTCAGCGCCGAGCCGGGCTGGGTGATGTCGCGGCCCTCGCTCGAGAGGTAGCCGCCCAGCGCGAGCACGAGGGCGAAGAGCGCGGGACCCACCGCCAGGCCGAGCGTCTCGCCGGCCGTCCACACCCCGGTGTAGACGCCCGCGCGGTTCTCCCCGGTCCGGGTGGCGTCGACGGCGGCGACGTCGGGCAGCATCGCCATGGGGAAGACCTGGCACCCGGCGTAGCCGACCCCCACGAGACCGGTCGCGACGAAGGTCCAGACGTCGTTGCCCCCGCGCGCCACCACGGCGAGGGCGGCACCTGCGGCGAGCAACAGCGACGCGGCGACGTAGCCCTGCTTCTTGCCCACGCGCTCGCCCCAGTGCGCCCAGACCGGCGTCAGCACCAGGGCCGGGCCGACGAAGCAGACGAACAGGATCGTGGCCGCGGCCGTGCGGCCGAGCAGGTCGTCGGCGACGTAGGCCACGCCGGCCAGCATGCACCCGGTCGCGAGCGCCTGCAGGACGAAGGTGGTCAGCAGCACCCGGAAGTCCCGCGCCCGCGCGACGACGCGCAGCTGCTCCCGAAGCGAACCCGCCCCGGCCTCCACCGCTCCGATCGGCGCCCGCCGCGTGCCCCACCACGCGCTCAGGACACCCACGAGGATGACGGTCGCCATCACGACGCCCATCACGCGATAGCCGTCGCGCCCGCCCACCGCGTCACGGATCACCGGCGCGGTCGCGCCAGCCGCCATGATGGTGAGGGCCAGGATCGCGACCCGCCACGTCATCAGCCGGGTGCGCTCGTCGTAGGACGACGTGATCTCGGCGGGCATCGCGACGTAGGGCACCTGGAAGAACGCGTAGGCCGACGCCGCGAGCACGAAGAACACCAGCACCCAGCCGGCCTCGAGCCAGCGGCCGTCGAGGTCGGGCGCGGCGAAGATGAGCGCGAAGGCGCCGGCCAGCATCAGCCCGGCCCGCACGAGCCACGGTCGCCGCGGGCCGGCGGGGTCGACCGTGCGGTCGCTGATCCGCCCGGCGACGGGGTTCAGCAGCACGTCCCAGGCCTTCGGCAGGAAGACGATCACGCCGGCCCACAGCGCGGCGATGCCCAGCTCGTCGGTCAGGTAGGGCAGCAGCATCAGCCCGGGCACCGTGCCGAAGGCGCCGGTCGCGACCGAGCCGCTCCCGTAGCCGATGCGTACGCCGAGCGGGAGCCGCGCAGCGTCGACCGCTGTCCTCACGGTCCACCCAGCGCGCGCGAGCTCGCCGACCCGTAGCGCCGCGACGGGTTCGAGCCGATCGAGCCGGCGGGGGGTGCGGCGGGTGCGCCGCCGCCCGCCGGCTTCTTCCCGGCGGCGGCCTTCTTGGCGGAGGCCTTCTTCGCCGGGGTCTTCTTGGCGGGGGTCCTCTTGGCGGTGCTCCTCCGGGTCGCCTTCCGTGCCGGCGGCGCCGTCGGCACGGACCCCGACCACTCGTCCACCCACTCGTCGATGGCGGTCCAGGTCGTCGCGCGGGCGGCGCGGCCGGTGAGCATCCCGAGGTGGCCCCCGGGCACGACCTCGAAGCGCACCTGCGGTGAGCCGGTCAGCAGCGGCACCACCGCGCGTACGGCCGGCAGCGGCGCGATGCCGTCGGTGTTGCCGGCGAACACCAGCGTGGGCACCGAGATCGCGGCGAGGTCGACGGTCCGGTCGCCGATCTCCATGTGCCCCGTCGCGAGGGTGTTGCCCTTGACGAAGCGGTGGTAGAGCTGGCCGAACGTGCGGCCCGGGTAGGCCGTCATGTTGGACATGAAACGGGTGACGGCCTCCATCTGGGCGAGGTAGTCGGTGTCGTCGAGGTGGGTCAGGACCGCGAGCGGCTTGGTGACGACCTTCTGTGCCGAGGCGGCCGTGAAGGCCCAGTTGACGAGCGGGGTCGGTACGCCGCCCAGCGCGCGGTAGGCGCGGGTGATCATCCCCTTGCCCTGGGTGAGGTTGAGCAGCGGCCGCACGGGTGCGACGAGGGGCACCTTCGTCACGTCGACCGGCGAGCCGACCACCGTGATGGAGGCGATCGGCAGGTCCTGGCGGTCGGCGGCGACGAGGAGGGTGAAGATCCCGCCGAGGCTCCAGCCGACGAGGTGCACGCCGCGACCGCCGGCGTGCTCGTGCACGGTCCGGACCGCCTCGGGCAGCACCTCGTCGACCCAGTGCTCCATGCCCAGCGCGCGGTTCTTGAACGAGACCTGGCCGTACTCCAGCAGGTAGGTGGGACGCCCCTGCTCGACCAGGTGCTCGACGAGGGAGCAGCCGCGGCGCAGGTCGTAGCAGAGCGCCGGCGCGGCCAGGGGGGTCACCAGGAGGACCGGGTCACCGTTGTCGGCGACGCCGGCGGCCGGTCGGTAGTGGTAGACCTCGCGCAGCTCTCCGTCGTCGATCAGGGTCCGGGGCATCGGCCGGAGGTCGGCCAACCCGCCGTAGAGCAGCGTGTGCGCGACGTTGCCGGCCGCGGCGACCACCTGGTCGGGCTTGGGGATGAGGTCCATGGATGAAATCTACGGGCAAGAAAATCTCGGGCCGGTGCATCCAGTGGAGGGGTTGGTCCGGAGAAGAGGGTGACGGGCGCCAACGGGCGCCCCTGACGGAAGGACTTCCCTGATGAAGCGACGCGTTCCCGCCATCCTCGCCGCCTCGGCCCTCGCCCTGGGTGCGGTGCAGGCCACGGCCCCCGCCGCCAACGCCAAGGCCGCCGGTGAGGACAGCCTCGCCGCTCTCCTCACCTCCGACGGCAACACCTTCGACAAGAACAAGAACGACTTCGACATCGTCACCGAGGCGGCGCTCGCCATCGTCGGCGCGAAGCCCGAGTCGCCCGTGGCGCTCCTCGCCGACGGCAGCACCCGCCTGACGGTCTTCGCGCCGACCGACCAGGCCTTCCGCCTGCTGGCCGAGGACCTGACCGGCAAGACCATCAAGAGCGAGAAGAAGATCTTCGAGGCCCTCGTCGAGCTCGCCGGTGTCGACACCATCGAGACCGTCCTGCTCTACCACGTCGTGCCCGGGAAGACGCTGACGAGCAACAAGGTGCTCAAGGCCGACGGCGCCCGGCTCACGACCGCCCAGGGCGGCAAGGTCAAGGTCGACGTCAAGATGAAGCCGAGCGTGAGCATCACGCTCAAGGACCGCGACAAGAACGACCGTGACCCGAAGGTCGTGCTGAAGGCCCTCGACCTCAACAAGGGCAACAAGCAGGTCGCCCACGGCATCGACCGGGTGCTCCGCCCGATCGACCTCTGACGGACCGCACGACGGACGCCTGACGGGCGGGGAGCGACGATGACCATCATCCCGTTCCCCGCCCGCGCGGGCCGCCGGTACGGTGGCCCGGTGGTCACTGAGGCAATGGCGTTCGAGGACGAGCAGGACGACAACGTCCAAGCGCTCGCCGCTCGTCTCGTCGAGGGCGACGAGACGGCCCTCGAGGAGGTCTACGACCGCTGGTCCGCGCTGGTGCACACCTACGCGCTGCGCGCGCTCCACGACCCGCACGACGCCGAGGACGTCACCCAGCAGGTGTTCGTCGCCGCCTGGCGCAGCCGGCACACGCTGACGCCGAGCCCGGCGGCCCTGCCGGCCTGGCTCGTGGGGATCGCCCGCCACAAGGTCGCCGACGTCCGGGCCGCCCGCGCCCGCGACGCTGACAGGCTCGCCGCCGTGGTCTCCCTGCCGGGTGCTCGTGACGACACCCTCCAGGCGGCCGACGACGAGACCGCCGAGCGGCTCGTGGTCCGCCAGGCCGTCGAGGACCTGCCCGACCCGCGCCGCACCATCTTGTTCCTCGCGTTCTGGGAGGAGCACAGCCATGCCGAGATCGCCGAGAAGGTCGGCCTGCCGCTCGGCACCGTGAAGAGCCACGTCCGACGTGGCCTGATGAAGCTCCACCAACAGCTCGAGGGGGTGCGCCATGAGTCACGTTGATCCCGAGCAGCTCGCGGGGCTCGCCCTCGACCCCTCGGACGGTCCCGACGAGGTGCGCGAGCACGCCGAGACCTGCCCGGAGTGCGCCGGCCTGGTCGCCGCGTTCACCGGCGTACGTCGCCGAGCGGGCGCCGACGCCCTGGTGCCACCTCCCGCCGGGCTCCGCGCGCAGGTGCTCGCCGAGGTGCGCGCGGGCGACGCGCGCCCACAGTCCCCGTCGGCGCCCGTCGAGCCGGCGCCCGGCCGCGGCGTGCCGCTCTGGCTCGCCGGCGTGGCGGCCGCCCTCGCCCTGCTCGCCGGTCTCGGCCTCGGCCGCATCGGCACCGGGTCGACCGAGACCCCGGAGGCCGTCGAGCCGCCGGGCGACACCGGGACGGTCGTGGCCGCGACCGCCCTCAGGGCCCTCGACAGCGACGCCGAGCGCGGTGAGGCGAGGGCCGTGCAGACCGACGACACCTTCACCATCCGGGTCAGCGCGAGCGAGCTCGGCGACGAGCCGGGCGTGCACGAGGTGTGGCTGATCAACGTCGACGGTGAGCGCATGATCTCGATCGGCCTGCTCGCCTCGGGCGACGAGGGTGAGTTCGCCGTGCCCATGGAGCTCATCGAGCAGGGCTACCGCATCGTCGACATCTCGGTCGAGCCCGAGGACGGCGACCCCACCCACTCCGGGGTGAGCATCGCCCGCGGCGAGCTCGCCTGACCCCCTCCCTCGGGACGGGGCCTCCTCGACAACGCGTCGCGGGAGGGCTAGGAACGGGGTCATGAGGTGGAGGTACGCCGTCCTCGGCGGCACGGCAGCGGCGGCAGCCGCCACGACGGTGCACGACCTGGTCCAGACGAAGCACGCGATCATCCGCAACTACCCGATCATCGGGCACGCGCGGTTCTTCCTGGAGCGCTTCGGGCCCGAGCTGCGCCAGTACATCGTCACCAGCAACGACGAGGAGCGCCCGTTCAGCCGTGACCAGCGCCGCTGGGTCTACGCCAGCTCCAAGCTCGAGAACAACTACTTCGGCTTCGGCACCGACAACGACGTCGAGCGCGTCGAGGGCTACCCGATCGTCAAGCACCGCACCTTCACCGGGCCCGGGGCGGCGACGATGCCGCACGCCCAGGAGGAGATCGTGCTCCCGTGCGCGAAGGTGATGGGCGCGGCGCGTGGTCGCGCGCAGGCCTTCCGCCCCTCGTCGGTCGTCAACATCTCCGGCATGAGCTTCGGCTCCCTGTCGGGCAAGGCCGTCGAGGCCCTCAACAGGGGAGCGGCGATGGCCGGCTGCTTCCAGAACACCGGTGAGGGCGCGCTGTCGCCCCACCACCGGCACGGCGGCGACATCGTGTTCCAGATCGGCACGTCCTACTTCGGCTGCCGCGACGAGCAGGGTCGCTTCGACATGGCGAGGCTGGTCGACGTCGTCCAGTCGGCGCCGGTGCGCGCGATCGAGGTCAAGCTCAGCCAGGGCGCCAAGCCGGGGCTCGGCGGCATGCTCCCCGGCGGGAAGGTCAGCAGGGAGATCGCCGAGATCCGCGGCATCGAGGAGGGCAAGGACTGCGCCTCGCCGAGCCGGCACACCGTCTTCCACGACGTCGACTCGATGCTCGACTTCGTGGAGTCGGTGGCGCAGGCCACCGGCCTGCCGGTCGGGATCAAGTCGGCGGTCGGCAACGTCACCATGTGGGACGAGCTGGTCGCAGCCATGGGCTCGCGGACGCGTGGTGTCGACTTCGTCAACATCGACGGCGGTGAGGGCGGCACGGGCGCGGCGCCGATGATCTTCGCCGACTCCGTGGCCTACCCCTTCCGCATCGGCTTCAGCGAGGTGTGGCGACGCTTCGCGGCCGCGGGCCTCAGCGACGACGTCGTGTTCGTCGGGGCCGGCAAGCTCGGCGTCCCGGAGAACGCCGTGGTCGCCTTCGCGCTCGGCGCCGACATGGTCAGCGTCGGCCGCGAGGCGATGCTGTCGATCGGCTGCATCCAGGCGCAGAAGTGCCACACCGACCACTGCCCGGTGGGGATCGCGACGCAGAACCCCCGCTACACCCGCGGCCTCGACGTCGGGCTCAAGAGCGTCCGGGCGGCCAACTACATCCGCT
The DNA here is from genome assembly GCF_024199985.1 of Nocardioides pinisoli. Lineage (GTDB taxonomy): Bacteria > Actinomycetota > Actinomycetes > Propionibacteriales > Nocardioidaceae > Nocardioides > Nocardioides pinisoli. The sequence goes on along the minus strand of NZ_JANARS010000003.1, from coordinate 41,294 downwards.
CCCTGCGCCGCGACCTGCTCAAGGTCTCCGAGGCCATCGGCGTGGTCCACCCCGGCCTGATCGGTCCGCGCGACATCGACATCCTCGACGGCACGCGGTCCGCGGCGGGCCTCGGCGACGTCTACGGCTACGACCCGGAGTGGCCGCGCCTGGGCGCGGACCTGACGCGCGAGATCGAGGCGATCATGGTCGCCCAGGACGAGACCGCGCCCTCGCGTCGTGCACCTGCGTGAGTCCCGCGCGGCTCCGCGGCCGGGGGCGCGGCGTCAGCGCGCGCGCGACTGGCGCACCGTCTTGTCGTGCTGCTCGGGCAGCTCCTCGAGCTTACGGAGGAAGTCGGCGGCCCACTTGGCCACGTCGTTCTGCACGACGGTCCTGCGCATCGCCCGCATCCGGCGGGAGGTCTCCTTCCGGTCGGCGGCGAAGGCGTCGAGCAGTGCCGACTTCATGCCGTCGATGTCATAGGGGTTGACCAGCCAGGCCTGGCGCAGCTCCTGGGCCGCGCCTGCGAACTCGGAGAGCACCAGGGCACCGTCGTCGTCGAAGCGGCAGGCGACGTACTCCTTGGCGACGAGGTTCATCCCGTCGCGGAACGGCGTCACCACCATGACGTCGGCGGCGCGGTAGAACGCGGCCATCTCCTCACGGGGATAGGAGTTGTGCAGGTAGTGGATCGCGGGGTTGCCGATCTTGCCGTAGTCGCCGTTGATCCGACCGACCAGCATCTCGATGTCGTCGCGCAGGATGCGGTACTGCTCGACGCGCTCACGCGAGGGGGTGGCGACCTGCACGAAGACGGCGTCCTCGACGTCGAGGTGACCGTCGCGCACCAGCTCGCCGAACGCCCGCAAGCGGGAGTAGATGCCCTTGGTGTAGTCGAGCCGGTCGACGCCCAGGAAGATGCGCCGGGGGTTGCCGAGCGCCTCACGGATCTCCGCCGCGCGCTTCGCGACCTCGTCGGAGCGGGCGAGCTCCTCGAACCCGGCGGTGTCGATCGAGATCGGGAACGCGGTCGCCTTCACCGGCCGGCCGTCGGGGAGGTAGATGGTGTCGCGGTGGGTCTTGTGCCCCACCCGGCTGCGCACGAGGCGTACGAAGTTGGCGGCCGCGCCCGGCAGCTGGAAGCCGATGAGGTCCGCACCGAGCAGGCCCTCGAGGATCTGCCGCCGCCAGGGCAGCTGGGAGAAGAGCTCGGCCGGCGGGAACGGGATGTGGAGGTAGAAGCCGATGCGCAGGTCGGGGCGCTGCGCGCGCAGCATCTGCGGAACGAGCTGGAGCTGGTAGTCCTGCACCCACACGGTCGCCCCCTCGGCCGCGACCTGGGCGGCCCGGTCGGCGAAGCGCTGGTTGACCGCGACGTAGGAGTCCCACCACTCGCGGTGGAACTCCGGCTTCGCGATCACGTCGTGGTACAGCGGCCAGAGGGTGCCGTTGGAGAAGCCCTCGTAGAACTCCTCGACCTCCTGCGCGCTCAGAGCGACCGGGATGAGGGAGAGGCCGTTCTCGACGAACGGCTCGAACTCGTCGTCGTCCGCCGAGCCCGGCCAGCCGATCCAGGCGCCGTCGTTGGCTCGGAGGACGGGCTCCAGCGCGGTGACGAGCCCGCCGGGGGAGGGGCGCCACGCCACCGAGCCGTCCGGCTGGGTCACCCGGTCCACGGGCAGGCGGTTGGCCACGATCACGAGGTCTGCCTGCGGAGCTCCAGTCACGTCCGCAACCCTAGCGACGCGCGACAGGCCGCAGACCACCCCGCGGTGTCCCGCCTCCGGGGCGGGGCAGCCCGACGCCCGCGCGAGTCCGGGCGCGGTTTTGTCCAGACGACTCGCCGGAGGCGAATGACATCGTTGTCGTTCGTCGCCTAGACTCGTCCTCGTCCACCCGGTCACGGGTGGGTGTGGGGTCGAGGAGGAGATGTCCGATGGACGCAGCCGAGCACATCGCAGCCGGGCAGGAGACTGCCCCCGGACTGAGCCAGCGCGACCGCGACATCCTCGAGTTCGAGCGCCACTGGTGGAAGTACGCCGGCGCCAAGGAGCAGGCGGTCCGCGAGAAGTTCGACATGTCCTCCACCCGCTACTACCAGGTCCTCAACGCGCTGATCGACCGTCCCGAGGCGCTCGAGGCCGACCCGTTGCTCGTACGCCGCCTCCGTCGGCTGCGGGCCTCCCGTCAGCGGCAGCGCTCGGCGCGCCGCCTCGGGTTCGAGATCTGACACCACCTTCGTCACGGCCCGCCCACTCACGATTGGTCACCTTCCCCATGGCCTCCTTCCCCAGCTCCGGCCGCACCGCGCCGCGTCGTCGTGACGACCGCGGCGTGGCCTTCCCGTCCCCGCTCGTGATGCTCTCGGTGCTCGCCGTGGCGATGGCCTCCATCACCTTCGTCGCCACCCGCGACCAGGCGCCGACCGAGCGCCGCGTCGACACCGCGACGATCGCGAGCGCCGACCAGACCCCGACCCCCACTGCCGAGCCGGCCCCGACGCCGACGAAGAAGCCCAAGCCCAAGCCGCAGCTCAAGCGGGGCGAGGTCTACGTCGAGGTCTACAACAACTCCGGCATCCGGGGCCTCGCCGCCGAGACGGCCGCCAAGGCGACCGGCGTCGGGTGGGCCGTGGTCGGTGAGGACAACTGGCAGGGCCTGATCCCCACCAGCACCGTCTACTTCCCGCCCCGGCTCGAGGCCGCCGGCAAGCAGCTCGCCCTCGACCTGGGGATCGGGCGCACGGCCCCGGCCGTGGGCGTGATGAAGCGCGACCGGCTCACGGTGATCCTCACCGCCGACGCCCCGCGCTGAGCCCGGCCGGCCGCCGCGACGACGGACAGGCTCACGGTCCGCGGGCCGCACGTGGTTGGGTTGGGCCCATGGAGTTCACCTCCGATGACGCGCGCGCCCACTACGACGCCGTACGCGACGTCCTCGACGGCGTGGTCGTGGGCCTCGACTTCGACGGCACGCTGTCGCCGGTCGTCGACGACCCCGAGGCCGCACGGCTGCACCCGGCCGCCCCCGGGGCGCTGCTCGAGCTCGCCGAGGTGGTGCGTGCGGTCGCCGTGATCACCGGCCGTCCGGCACGCCAGGCCATCGCCATGGGCGACCTCGACGCCCTCGGCAACGCGATGCTCGACCGCGGCGCCGAGCTGTTCGTCTTCGGCCAGTACGGCAACGAGCGGTGGTCTGCGACCGAGCAGCGGATCCGGTCGCCGCGTCCCCCGGCAGGGCTGGCGACCTTCGAGCGGGAGCTGCCCGCGGTGCTGCGCCGGGCCGGTGCCGCCGAGGCCTACGTGGAGGAGAAGGGCCTCGCCGTCGCGGTGCACACGCGCCGCATGGACGACCCCACGGGCGCCTTCGAGCGGCTCGTGAAGCCCATCTCGGCGCTGGCCGAGCGCCACCACCTCACCATCGAGCCCGGCCGCAACGTGATCGAGATCCGCTCGGGCGACATGCACAAGGGCCACTCGCTGCGGGCCTTCGTCGCCGAGCAGGAGGCGACCGGGGTGATCTTCGGTGGCGACGACCTCGGTGACGTCGAGGCCTTCGAGGCGGTCCGCTCGCTGCGTGGCGAGGGTCTCCCCGGCCTGGTCGTGTGCTCGGCCTCGACCGAGCAGCCGGACCTGGTCCGGCTCGCCGATGTCGTCGTCGACGGACCGGCGGGCGTCGTGGAGCTGCTGTCGGGGCTCGCTCCACGTCGCTGACGCGCCTCGCTGACAGTGTCGGTGGGACGCGGCGCGACCACATCGTGGACTTGATGTGCGCATCGTGAGACAGCCTGCCTAGGCTGAGCCTGCTCATCACGAGGGACTGAGGGAACGGCCCGACGAAGTCCCGGCAACCACCCATGAGCCTCCTGCGCGGATCCGTCCGGCAGTCATGGGAGCAGGTGCCAAATCCGACCCCAGCGAGAGTCGCGGGGACAGATGAGAAGGAGGACTTCATGAGCACCCTGCTGGACGACACGACCACCGCCACGCCGAAGAGGGACCAGCCGCGCGAGGGTGCCTTCGGCAACGCCCGGGCGCTGGCCTGCCGCGAGTGCGCGCACGAGGTCGAGCTCGGACCGTCGTACGCGTGTCCGGAGTGCTTCGGGCCGCTCGAGGTGGCCTACGACTTCCCGACGGTGACCCGCGAGGAGATCGCCGCCGGACCCCGCAACATCTGGCGCTACAAGGCGCTGCTGCCGGTGCCGACCGACATCGAGCAGAGCCCCAACACCGAGCCCGGCTTCACGCGGCTGCTCGAGGCGAAGAACCTCGCCCGCGAGCTCGGCCTCGACAAGCTGTGGGTCAAGGACGACTCGACCAACCCGACCAACTCCTTCAAGGACCGCGTGGTCGCCTGCGCCCTCAGCGCCGCTCGCGAGCTCGACGCGAAGGTGTTCGCGTGCCCCTCGACCGGCAACCTGGCCAACGCGGTCGCCGCCGCCGGCGCCCGCGCCGGGATCCCGACCGTGGTGTTCATCCCGAGCAACCTCGAGACGCCGAAGAAGGTCAACTCGGCCGTCTTCACCGAGAAGCTCGTCGCGGTCGACGGCAACTACGACGACGTCAACAAGCTCGCCTCGGAGATCGCCGGCGAGGAGGAGGGCTGGGCGTTCGTCAACGTCAACGTGCGTCCCTTCTACGCCGAGGGCTCCAAGACGCTCGGCTACGAGATCGCCGAGCAGCTCGGCTGGCGGCTGCCCGACCAGATCGTCATCCCGGTCGCGTCCGGCTCCCAGCTGACGAAGGTCGACAAGGCCTTCCAGGAGCTGATCACGCTCGGCCTCGTCGAGGACAAGCCCTACAAGGTCTTCGGCGCCCAGGCCGCCGGCTGCTCGCCGGTCTCGGTCGCCTACAAGTCCGGCACCGACGCGATCCGCCCGGTCAAGCCCGACACCATCGCCAAGAGCCTGGCGATCGGCAACCCGGCCGACGGCATCTACGTCCTCGACATCTGCCGTCGCACCGGCGGTGCGGTCGAGGACATCACCGACGACGAGGTGCGCGAGGCGATCGTGCTGCTCGCCCGCACCGAGGGCATCTTCACCGAGACCGCCGGCGGCACCACGGTCGGCGTGCTGAAGAAGCTCGTCGAGTCCGGCCAGCTCGACACCTCGCTCGAGACCGTGGTCATCAACACCGGCCACGGCCTGAAGACCCTCGACGCGGTGTCCGACCGCGTCGGTCCCGCCGCCACCATCGCGCCCACCTACGACGCCTTCGTGGCGTCCGGCGTCCTCTGAGAGAGAAGATCAGCAGATGAGCGTCTCGGTCCGCATCCCGACCATCCTGCGCACCTACACCGGCGGCGAGTCCGAGGTGAGCGCCGAGGGCGACACCCTCTCGGCCGTCCTCGACGACCTCGACGCCAACTACTCCGGCATCAAGGGCCGCATCCTCGACGAGGCCGGGGCGCTGCGCCGCTTCGTCAACGTCTACGTGGGCAACGACGACGTCCGGTTCCTCGACGAGCTCGAGACCGCCACGCCCGACGGCGTCCAGATCTCGGTGATCCCGGCGGTCGCCGGAGGCTGAGCCCCCGGCAGGACGCCGCGGTCAGGGCGCGCGTACGTCGACGACCGCGGCGTTGCCCCGCCCGTCGACCCGCAGCTCGGCGACCGCTCCGTCACGCAGCAGGTCCTCGGTCTGCTGCGCGTCGTCCTGGGGCAGGAACCAGCTCTCGATGCCGCACCGGATCTGCCACGACCGGTCGTCGCAGGCGAGGTAGGGGCCGTCGTCGGGCCGCGTGCGGGACCACGCGGCACCGACCCACACGCCGTCCTCCTCGACGAGGCTGATGAAGACGTCGCCGGACTCGCCGTCGTCGAGGGCGCCCAGGCCCGGCTCGACGAAGGACTGCGACCCGTCGTGGCGGAGGTCGGGGTAGTCGAGTGCGACGTAGGCACCACGGAACGGGTCGATCGGGTCGACCAGGGCCACGCGCACGCGGTAGGCGTCGCCCGCCACCCGGGCGGAGAGCTGCGGTGCGACGCCCACCCCGACCAGCGCCAGCTGGCTCGCGGCGACGATGCCGGTGACCACGATGCGGTTCATCGGTCCGCTCCTTCGGCCCCGGTGCCGGCGGGGGAGCCGTCGTCGAGCGCGTGGGCCAGCTGACGGCGGGCCCGGTCGAACAGGAAGCCGGTCGCCAGGAAGACGGTGCCGAGCACCACGAACAGCCAGGCGCCGGTCACGATCGGCGCGAACACCGCGAAGCTCTGGAAGGTGGTGAAGACGACCAGGCCCGCCATCGCCATCCAGGTCAGCGCGGGGTTGTCGCGGACCGTGCCGAGGGCGACCAGTCCGACGGCGAGGACGACGTAGGCGACGACCGAGACCGCCGCGTGGGCCCAGTCGGCGGCGTCGACCTGCGACGTGTCGGTCCCCGTGGTCCAGAGCGCGATCAGGGTGGCCACGACGAGCACGGCGACGGCGCCGAGGGGCTCCAGCGCCCGCACCCCGGGGCGGGTGAGCAGCGACGCCAGCAGGGCGAGGCCGGCGAGGACCAGCGCGACCACCAGCCAGGTCGTCCACACGATCCCGTCCGCGCCGATGTCGGGGATCGCGGCGGCGAAGAGCGCGAGCAGCGCCATGCCGGCGCCCACGGTGCGCCAGGCCCAGGCGAAGGAGTCGATCCGCCCGTCGTGAAGCACCGCCAGGCTCGCGGCCAGGACGGCGCCGGCGCCGAGGAGCAGGACCACGGTGAGGCCGTCGGCTCCGTCCCACACGGGCTGCCAGAACCACCACACGACGCCGGTCACCAGGCCGACGAAGAACGGCATGTGGGACCGGGTCAGGTAGCCGTGGAGCAGGGTCCCGGCCGACCAGAGGCCGACGAGCCGTGGCTCGTAGGCGGGGACCTGCAGCGACTGCGCCGCCTGGAAGAGGACGGCCCCGGCGCCGAGGGCGGCGAGGAGTCGTGCGGCGCCCACGAGAGGCGGTGAGGCGTGCCGCGCGGCCAACGCCTCGCCGCCCACGAGGAACGCCAGCCAGAGGACCGCCACGGTCGCGAAGCGGGTCAGTGGGGAGAGCTGGTCGAGGTTGGCGGCCACCAGCCAGATGAGTCCGACGCCGACGAAGCCGGCGCCCAGGTAGAGCAGGACGCGGCCCACGCCTGTGCGTGCGTGGTGCTCGGAGCGGTAGCGGGACGCGATGCGAGCGGCCTGCTCCTCGCTGATGATCCCCTCCGAGGTCCAGCCGGCCAGCTCGGCGCGCAACCAGGCGAGCTGCTGTGGCGCGACCGGGCGGGCGGAGACGGCGGGTGGCGATGACGAGGTGTCGGTCATGGCCCCACCGTGGCGCGCCGCGAGCTCGTTGTCCTGAGTACATGGACCCATCTGTCGGGTGTCGTTGGGTCACGGGACGCCTGTGGTTGCGCCCGTGTTCGACCGGATCTGGTTCACAGGTGGGGTGGCGAGCAGACACCTGACCCGGGCCGGCGTGGCGCTGGCCGTCCTCGGCGGCGTCGCGGGAGGGACGGCGTACGGCGCCCGCGAGCTGCTGCAGCGCCAGGCGGCGCAGGCCCGGCGCGCGATCGGCAAGCCGCTGGGTGAGCAGGCCCCGGACGCCGACCGGCACTACAAGCGGAAGTACGGCGAGCCCGTCGACCTGCTGCTGCTGGGCGACTCGATCGCGGCGGGGCTCGGCGCGGAGAAGGCGAAGCACACGCTGGGTGGCCGCCTGGCGCGCGGCATCGCCTCCAGGGCCGGGCGGTCGGTGCGGCTGCGGACGGCCGCCGTGGTCGGCTCGGAGAGCAGCATGCTCGCCGCGCAGCTGGCGTTGCTGCCTGCGGGCTACCGCCCGGACGTGGCCGTCATCGTCGTCGGCGGCAACGACGTCACCCACCGCGTGCCGGTCGCGTCGTCCGTACGCCACCTGGCGGAGGCGGTCGACGACCTGAGGGCCCGCGGTACCGAGGTCGTCGTCGGCACCTGCCCGGACCTCGGCGCCCTCCGGCCGGTGCCGCAGCCGCTGCGGGCCCTCGGCTCGCGCGCCTCCCGGCAGCTCGCGGACGCCCAGCGGGCGGCGGCGCTCGACCGCGGCGCCCGGGTGGTCTCGCTGGCCCACGTGGTGGGGCCCTTCTTCATCACGAACCCGGAGGAGATGTTCAGCCTCGACCGCTTCCACCCGAGCGCCCACGGCTACAAGCGCACCGCGAAGGCGATGCTCCCGTCGGTGCTCGCAGCCCTCGGTGTCGTGGCCGACGTGCCGTTCGGGCACCACGCACCCGAGGTGGATGGGTCAGGCTAGGGTTCCCGGGTGCGCACCACTGCTCGACGAGCCGGCCAGGCCGTCAAGAAGGCGGCCAAGAAGGCCGGCCGGATGCAGGCATCGCCCGTGCCGGCCGAGCCCCAGCCGATCGACGCGAAGGCCGAGCGGCGCCGCCGGCTGCTGGCCAGCAACCTGACCGAGCTGGCCATCGAGTTCCGCACCGACAAGTGGGGCGTCCACAAGTACACGCCCCACTACGAGCGCCACCTGCAGCACCTGCGCGGTGAGTCCTTCACGCTGCTCGAGCTCGGGATCGGCGGCTACAAGAAGCGCCGCAAGAGCGGGGCCTCGATGAAGATGTGGCGCTGGTTCTTCCCCAAGGCCCGCATCGTCGGCCTCGACATCGAGGACAAGTCCTGGCTCACGCGCGGCCACATCCACACCTACCTCGGCGACCAGACCGACCCCGAGGTGCTGCACCGGATCATCGACGAGCAGGGCGCGCCCCTGGTCGTCATCGACGACGGCAGCCACATCCCCGCCCACGTGCGCGAGTCCTTCCGGATCCTGTTCCCGCTGCTGCCCGACGGCGCCATCTACTGCATCGAGGACACCCAGACCTCCTACTGGCCGGCGTGGGGCGGCCAGCTCGACCCGCGCGCGCCGGGCACGTCGATGGACCTGGTGAAGGACCTCGTCGACGGCCTCAACCACGAGGAGTTCCTCGTCGAGGGCTACGAGCCCACCTACACCGACCAGTGGGTCCGGGCCGTGCACTGCTACCACAACCTCGTGATCATCGAGAAGGGCGACAACCGGGAGGGCACCAACCGCGACAAGGTCGCGCACGAGCTCTACGGCGCGTCCGAGCTTCCGGACGACCCGGACGACCCGAGCGACGACCCCGACGACGCATGAGCGTCCTGCTCGCCACCAGCGGCGACCTGCCGCAGGGGGAGCCGGGTGCCGGCGCCCTCGACACCGCCCTGCGCGCCCGTGGCATCGACGCCGCGTGGGCCCGCTGGGACGATCCGGCCGTCGACTGGGCGGGCGCCGACCTCGTCGCGGTGCGCTCCACGTGGGACTACGTCACCCGTCACGCCGAGTTCCTCTCCTGGGCGGCGTCGCTCGACCAGCCGCGCCTGCTCAACGGTGCCGACGTCTTCACCTGGAACCACGACAAGCGCTACCTGACCGACCTCGGCGACCTGCCGGCAGTGCCGACGCTGCTCGCCGACGACCGCGACAGCCTCGCCGAGGGCGTACGCCGCTTCGGAACGGCGGTCGTCAAGCCGCGCGTGGGCGCCGGGGGAGCAGGCCTGCTCGTGGTCACCGACCCCGACGACCCGCGCCTGGGCCGGCCGGTCCGCAGCCACCCCGACTACCCCGAGGTCGGTGGCCCCTGGGTCGTCCAGCCGCTCGTGGAGTCGATCCGCACGCACGGCGAGTCGTCGGTCTACGTCCTCGGCGGACGGCTCGGGCAGCGCTTCGACAAGGTCCCCGGCGAGGGTGACGTACGGGTCAACGAGGAGTTCGGCGGCCGGGTGCGCGCCGCCGAGACGGGCGACGTCGGTGAGCTGGTGATGAGGGCCTACGACGCCATGGCCGCTCGGTTCGGCCGGCCGATGGACTACCTCCGCGTCGACCTGCTGCGCTGGGACGGGGACTGGGTCGTGAGCGAGCTCGAGCTGATCGAGCCGGGGCTCTACCTCGACGTGTCGCCGGCGAACGCCGAGCCCTTCGTCGACCTCGTCGCCGCACGGGCCGCCCGCGGGCTGAGGCCCTGTCTAGACAGGACGGCAAAGAGATCCTTCTCCGGGGGGTGATGCCTTCCCCCCGCAACTAGGTTGCCCGTGTTCTGCCTGCGCTGGGGGGTGCGGGCGGGACCGGTGGTCCGTCATCCGTGCCGGATCACCGTCACAACCTTCGCGACGTCGGGAGCGTTCTCGCGCGTCGCACCTGCGGGAGGAAATAGTCATGCCCAGAACACGCCCACGCGAGGATCGCGGTGCGGCGGCGGTGGAGTTCGCCCTCGTCGTGCCAGTGCTGCTAGCGGTCCTCTTCTCCATCGTCGACCTCGGGTTCGCGATCAACCGCTACACCGTCCTCAACAACGCCACGCGTGAAGGTGTCCGAGCGGCCAGCCTCAGCGCCAGCAGCAGCCAGGTCAGGCAGGTCGTCAACGACTCGCTGTCCGACCTGGAGGGCGACGTCACCGTCGTCGTCTCCTGCAAGACGCCCCTGGGGGGCACGTGCGGGTCGTGGGACGCCAACCACACGTCGGGCGGGGTCGCCGTCGTCACGACGACCTACCAGCACGTGTGGCTGACCCCGATGGGCAAGGCGCTGTCCTCGAGCCTGAAGCTGTCGAAGACCAGCCAGATGAGGATCGAGTGAGGCGCGCGCCCACGGCGCGCGGAAGGCAGGAGAAGGACGAGACGGGGGCGGTGGCGATCCTCGTCGGGTTGCTGGCGATCGTCATCTTCGCCTGCGCCGCGCTGGCCGTGGACATCTCCTCCCTTGCCATGGAGCGGCAGAAGCTGCACGACCACGTCGACTCGGCAGCCCACGCCGGCGCCTTCGAGCTGCCCGCGAGCGGGACCGACGCGAAGACGTGGGCGGTCACGATGGCCAAGAGGCAGGACCCGGACATGACGCCCGACACCGAGCTGTTCTGCGTGGTCGCCTCGACCGGTGCCAGCCGGCAGGTGGCCTCCGGGCAGATCCCCGCGACGTGCGACCCCGGGACGTACTCCAGCGCCCAGGTGCGGTGCAACACCAGGATCTGCTCCGTCCCGTGCCCGGTGACCGCGCGCTGCAACACCATCCGGGTCAGCGACTCCAAGGACGTCGACTTCGACTTCGCGCCCGTGATCGGTCACGACCGGGGCTCGACCGGATCGGTGTCGTCCTCGGCCTGCAGAGGTTCGTGCGGGGAGACGCTTCCCAACCCGATGGACGTCGTCTTCATGGCCGATCGCACCACCAGCATGTCCGAGGACGACCGGGAGGACATGCAGACGGCCATCGTCGACAGCCTGGGGGTGATGGACCCGACGCTGCACTACGTCGCGTTCGGTGCGATGCACAAGAGCAAGCCCACCTCGACCTGCGCCACGGCCGCCACCACGGCCTCGGACGGGGCCAGGGGTGGCACGTGGATCGCGATCGACTTCACCAACGACTACCGGGCCAACCGCGACGCGCCGATCAGCTCGAGCAGCAAGCTGGTGCGCGGCGTGAAGTGCATGCCGAACGGCGCGGTGCCCGGGCTGTCGACCGGGAGCTACGGCACCCACCTCGCGTCAGCCTTCAAGGGCGCTGCCCGCTACCTGCTCGGCCTGGACCCCAACAACCTGGCGTCACTCCCCAAGCGTCCCGGCACGCCGAAGAAGGTGCTGATCTTCGAGACCGACGGTCAGCCCGACGAGCTGCTCGAGGAGGGCAGCACGTCGATGACCAGCGCGGGCGACGTCGGCGCCGGTCGCAACACCTACGGCAACGGCAAGGGCAAGAAGGGGTGCGAGAACCTCACCGACGTCGCCGAGCAGGCCAAGGACCGCGGCGTCACCGTCCTGGTCATCGGCTTCGGAGCCGCGCGGTCCGCGTCGTGCGAGAAGCCGGGCGGGCGCACGCCGCGATCCCCCTGGGTGCGGGACCACCTGGCCGAGTCGGCCTCCCCCGGCCCGGGCGGAGCGCCGAGCAAGGCCGACAGCGACTGCTCGACCTCCGCGGAACGCATCGCCGAGAACGAGGACGGCGACTACTACTACTGCGCCGCCAGCGGTTCGGAGCTGGGCCCGATCTTCGCCACCGCCGTCAACGCGGTGACGGAGAGCATCAGGCTCATCGAGATGCCCTGACCCGCCGACGACGGAGCGGCTCGCGCCACCGGTTGCGGGCCGCCTCCGGTCGTCCGCCTGGCGTTTGCACTCTCCGGGTGCGAGTGCTAAACATGACGTTGGCACTCTCGTCACGAGAGTGACAACGACTCAGGTGACGCTGAGGTCCGTGGAAGCCGGCGTGAATGGATCGCCGGTGGACCGGATCGTCCGTCGCGGGCAGCCCTCCTGATGTCGACACACAGACTCACGTCGATAGGAATCGCACGCGATATGGCCAAGCTGATTGCTTTCAACGAGGAGGCCCGCCGCGGCCTCGAGCGGGGTATGAACACCCTCGCTGACGCGGTCAAGGTCACCCTGGGCCCCAAGGGCCGCAACGTCGTCCTGGAGAAGAAGTGGGGCGCCCCCACGATCACCAACGACGGTGTCTCGATCGCCAAGGAGATCGAGCTGGAGGACCCCTACGAGAAGATCGGCGCCGAGCTGGTCAAGGAGGTCGCCAAGAAGACCGACGACGTCGCCGGTGACGGCACGACCACCGCCACCGTCCTGGCCCAGGCCATGGTGCGCGAGGGCCTGCGCAACGTCGCGGCCGGCGCCAACCCGATGGGTCTCAAGCGCGGCATCGAGGCCGCCGTCGCCGCCGTGTCCGAGCAGCTGCTCAGCATGGCGAAGGACGTCGAGACCAAGGAGCAGATCGCCTCCACCGCGTCGATCTCCGCCGCTGACACCACCGTCGGCGAGATCATCGCCGAGGCGATGGACAAGGTCGGCAAGGAAGGCGTCATCACCGTCGAGGAGTCCAACACCTTCGGGCTGGACCTCGAGCTGACCGAGGGCATGCGGTTCGACAAGGGCTACATCTCGGCCTACTTCGCCACCGACCTCGAGCGCATGGAGGCCGTGCTGGAGGACCCCTACGTCCTCATCGCCAACTCCAAGGTGTCGACGGTCAAGGACCTGCTCCCGCTGCTGGAGAAGGTCATGCAGTCCGGCAAGCCGCTGCTGATCATCGCCGAGGACGTCGACGGCGAGGCGCTGTCGACCCTGGTCGTCAACAAGATCAAGGGCACCTTCCGCTCCGTCGCCGTCAAGGCGCCGGGCTTCGGTGACCGCCGCAAGGCCATGCTGCAGGACATCGCGATCCTCACCGGCGGCCAGGTCATCTCCGAGGAGGTCGGCCTCAAGCTCGAGTCGGCCGGTCTCGAGCTGCTCGGCCAGGCGCGCAAGGTCGTCATCACCAAGGACGAGACCACCATCGTCGAGGGTGCGGGCGACCAGGGCCAGATCGAGGGCCGGGTCAACCAGATCCGCGCCGAGATCGAGAAGTCGGACTCCGACTACGACCGCGAGAAGCTCCAGGAGCGCCTCGCCAAGCTGGCCGGCGGCGTGGCCGTCATCAAGGTCGGCGCGGCCACCGAGGTCGAGCTCAAGGAGCGCAAGCACCGCATCGAGGACGCCGTCCGCAACGCCAAGGCTGCGGTCGAGGAGGGCATCGTCGCCGGAGGTGGCGTGGCGCTCGTGCAGGCCGCCGCCACCGCGTTCGACAAGCTCGACCTGAGCGGTGACGAGGCCACCGGCGCCAACATCGTGCGCGTCGCGACCTCCGCCCCGCTCAAGCAGATCGCCGTCAACGCCGGCCTCGAGGGCGGCGTCGTGGCGGAGAAGGTCGCGAACCTGGAGGCCGGTCACGGCCTCAACGCCGCGACCGGTGACTACGTCGACATGATCGCCGAGGGCATCATCGACCCGGCGAAGGTCACCCGCTCGGCCCTGCAGAACGCCGCGTCGATCGCCGCGCTGTTCCTCACCACCGAGGCCGTCGTGGCCGACAAGCCCGAGAAGGCGCCGGCCATGCCCGGCGGCGACATGGGCGGCATGGGCGGCATGGACTTCTGAGCGAAGCGAAGAAGCTTCAGCGCAGCTGATCCGTCCGCTCCACCAGCACCACAGCAGGGCCCCCGCTCCGGCGGGGGCCCTGCTGCATCTCCGCGGCGGTCCTGGGGCGTCGTACCGACCTGCCCCCACATTGGTCGGGCTCGGACCGACGTGGGGGAGCCGCTGGTAGGAATGGCGCATGCGCCTGCCCGTGCCCGGACCCCGTGACGTGATGTCGGCCCTCGAACGGGGGAGCGAGCAGGTCGAGGCGCTCCTCGGCGCCGTGCCGCGCATGCTGGCCCTGCTCGACCAGGCAGAGGTCCTGGTCGCCCGGGCGAGCGTCATCGTCGATCGCGTCGAAGGGGTCGCCGACGCGGCGGCCACCGAGGTGGGGCGCGTCGGCACCGTCCTGGATGCAGCGACCACCCAGGTGCGGCGCGTCGGCACTGTGCTGGACGCTGCCACCGCCGAGGTCGCCCGCGTCGGCACGGTCGTGGACGCAGCGACCACCGAGGTGGCCCAGGTCGGCACGGTCGTGGAGGCCGCGACCACCGAGGTCGCCCGCGTCGGCACCGTCGTCGGCGCCGCCGCGACCGAGATCGAGCGGGTCGAGACCGTGGTCGACGGCGCCGCCGTCCAGGCGGGCCGGGCGGCGGCCCTCCTCGACATGCTCGAACCCCCGCTCACGACCCTGCAGCCGACGCTGCAGACGCTGGCCGACACCACCCACCCCGAGGAGGTGGCCGCGCTGGTGACCCTCGTCGACCACCTGCCCGCGGTGACCGAGCAGTTCGAGCGCGACATCGTCCCCGTCCTGGCCACCCTCGGGTCGGTGGCACCCGACCTGCACGACCTGCTCGTCGTGTCGCGCGAGCTCAACGAGATCCTCGGGAACATCCCCGGCCTGGGACGCATCAAGCGCCGGGTCGAGGAGGAGGAGGACGACCGGTGACGGGCAGGAACCCGACGGGCCCTCGTACCGTCCCACCTGCACAGGAGCGAGGCCGCTCCTCACGCCTGACGAAGGGATGCCCGCCATGAGCCGACACGTCCACCGATCCAGCACCGCCCGCCTGCTCCCCGCACTCGCAGCGACCCTCGTCCTGGTCCTCTCCGGCTGCGGCTCGGCGGACGACACCACGGCCACCGACGACACGAGCCCCACCGAGAGCACGAGCGACAGTCCCAGCGAGCAGGACGCAGGAACGCTCGCGCTGACCGCCGACGGCTCGACGGCCGGCAAGTGCGCGATGCCGTCCGCAGAGGTGTTATCAACGTTCGACACCGCCTTCGAGGGCACCGTCACCTCGGTCGAGGACGGGACCGCCACCCTCGAGGTCGAGCAGTGGTACGCCGGCGGCGAGGCGTCGACGGTCACCGTCGAGGCCCCCGGCGGGAGCCTCGACGACCTGCTGATGGCCGTCGACTTCCAGGAGGGGCAGACCTACCTGGTCAGCGCCGACGGCGACCGGGTGACGCTGTGCGGGTTCACCGCGGAGGTCGACCCGGAGCTCGAGGCGATGTACACGGAGGCGTTCCCGGGCTGACGGCCCGAGCGCATCACCCGGGCTTCGGGGCACCCTTCCGTGCGTAGCGGACCCAGGTGATGCCCACGCACATCACGGCCCACGCGATCCCGATGGCGTAGAACGTCGTCGGTCCGAGCGTCGTGACACCGATCCCGAAGAAGAAGGGCCCGAAGGCGGCGATCGCCGCCGTCCAGCCGATGACGCCACCGGCCTGCCGCTTCTCGAAGATCATCGGCATCTGCTTGAACGTCGAGGCGTTGCCGATCCCCGCGAAGAGGAAGATCGCCAGCATGCCCCAGAGGAACTGGTCGAACCCGGCGTCGAGGGTCGCGGCCGACGTCGTGTCGGGAGTCAGTGCGGGGATCGTGAAGGCGATGGAGACGATCAGGCCGACCCCCGACACGAGGGTCCAGATCGCGCCACCGGTCCGGTCGGTGAGCGGTGCGAACAGGACGCGTGCTCCGGCCCCGACCAGCGGGCCGAGGAACACGAACTTCACCACGTCCGGAACCTCGTAGCCATCGATGAGCACGGTCGCGGCCGCCCCGGTGCCCTGCACGATGTCGGGGTTGCTGATGCCGTAGAGGTCTGCCATCAGCAGTCCGAACTGGGCCGCTAGGCCCGAGAACGTGCCGAAGGTCATGATGTAGAGCAGCGTCATGAGCCAGGTGTCGACGTTGCCGAAGATGTCGAACTGCTGGCGGATGTTGGCCTTGATCGGCACGGACTTGAGCATCGTCCAGGCGAGGATCGCGGCGAGGACCATGAGCGGGATCCAGATGAAGGCGGCGTTCTGGTACCAGACGTCCTGCGGCTCCTTGCCCGGCATCGAGATGGTCTGCTCCGAACCGAAGAACGCCAGCCACGAGAAGCCGATGAGGTAGGGCGTGAGCAGCTGGACGGCGGAGACGCCGAAGTTGCCGATCCCGGCCTGGAGCCCGAGTGCCGTTCCCTGCTTCCGCTTGGGGAAGAAGTAGGACGTGCTCGGCATGAAGCCGGAGAACGCACCTCCGCCGATCCCCGCCAGGAAGGCGAGCACCATCAGCTCCCAGTAGGGCGCGGTGGGCTCCTGGACGCGTACGCCCCACCCGAGGGTCGAGAAGACCAGCAGCAGGGACGTCAGGGACACCATCTTCCGGGTGCCCATGATCGGGGGCAGGACCATCCACAGGAGCCGGAAGAGCCCCGCCGAGAGGCCCGGCATCGCGGCCATCCAGTAGAGCTGGGTGGTGCTGAAGCTGTAGCCCAGCGGGTTGAGCTTGGGGATGAGGGCGCTGGGCAGGAACCATGCGACGAAGGCGAGGAACAGGGCGAACGTGGTGAGCCACAGGGTCCGCCACGCCAGGCGCTCGTCCCACGTCTCCTCGTTCTCGGGGTCCCAGGACTCCAGCCACTCGCCGCTCCTGCGCGACTGTGCGTCGGTGGTCATGCGCGTGCCTCCTCAGGCAGTCGGTCGTGCGCCACGCCCAACCCGGGCCGGCGGTCGTCGTCGGGGTTCTCGAGCCGTCCGGCCAGCTCGGGGGACTGGGTGTGCAGCATGTGGACCACGGTCCAGTGCATCCAGACCGCACAGGTCAGGGTGAGCACGAACAGGACGAAGAACGTGCTCGAGGGGAAGCCCGACCAGGCCTTCGTGTAGGCGAAGAGCGGGGGCAGGAAGAACCCACCGAGGCCGCCGAGCATCCCCACCAGTCCGCCTACGGCCCCCACGTTGTGGGGGAAGTACTCGGGGATGTGCTTGAAGACCGCGGCCTTGCCGACCCCCATCGCGCACCCAAGCGCGAACACGAGGACGGCGAACGGCACGAGGCCGATGCTGTAGGCGAGGTGCTCGCTCTGGGACCCGTCCGGGTGAACGATCACGATGTGTCCGTTGGGCATCATCAGGATCCCGGTCACCACGAGCATCGCGCCGAACGTCCAGTACATGACGCGGCGGGCGCCGAAGCGGTCGGACAGGTGTCCGCCGTAGGGTCGCAGGAGGCTGGCGGGGAAGATGTACGTCGCCGTCAGCAGGGCCGCGGTCTGGAGCGAGACGTCGAAGTTGTCCATGTAATAGGTCGGCAGCCAGGCGGCGAGCGCGACGTAGGCGCCGAACACCGCGACGTAGTAGAGGCTGAAGCGCCACACCCGCATGCTCCCGAGCGGACGCACCTGCTCGCGCAGCGTCTGACCGGTGCCGGGTGCCCGGTCGTGGCTCGGGGTACCGAACCAGACCAGTGCCGCCATCACCACCAGCAGGACGGCGTACACGACCGGGACGAGGCGCCAACCGCCGTCGATGAAGCCGAAGTAGGTCGCGCCGGCGGTGCCCGCGATCAACGGTGGGCCGATGAACTTCGTGACCGAGGCGCCGACGTTGCCCGCCCCGAAGAGACCGAGCGCGAAGCCCTGGTGCTCGCGAGGTTGCCACGCGGAGTTCCATGCGATGCCCGCCGAGAAGGCGTTGCCCGCGAACCCGACCAGGAAGGCCAGTACGAGGAGCATGCCGTAGGAGTCCACTCGCGAGACGAGGTACGCCGGGACAGCGGTCGCGAGCAGCAGGAAGGTCATGACCTTGCGGCCGCCGATGCGGTCGGTGACCATCCCGGCGGGCAGCCGCCAGAGCGAGCCGTTGAGGGCGGCAGCGGCCACGATCCATGACAGCTGCACCTCGGAGAGGCCGAACTCCTCCTGGATGGGCTTGCCCAGGATGCCGAACATCAACCAGACGGCGAACATCAGCGTGAACGCGATGGTGGACAGCCAGAGCACACGGTTCCGACCAGGCTGGGGCTCGCTCATCTCGACTCCTCCGGAACCGTCGTGCGCGGTTCCACCAAAGCGACTGTGATGGATTTCTGGAGCGTTGTGCAGGTCGGAGGGACCAAGTCGGGACCAAAGTCCTTTCATTGGTGACGTTGTGCTGCTGGGTTCGTCAGATGGTGGCGGTGGGACGTGTGTGATGTCTAGGGTCGACAGGGCCGACCCCGCCTCGAACCCGCCCGGAGGACCTCCATGCCCCTCGAAAGCTCGTTGACGTCGGCACTGATCGGCAGCCGCCGGTTCTTCACCAAGGCGGAGGTGAGCGAGGACCAGCGGACCCTGCACAAGCGGGGCGGCCGCGAGGGCGACGTGTTCTACCGCGACCGCTGGAGCCACGACAAGGTGGTGCGCTCCACCCACGGCGTCAACTGCACCGGCTCCTGCTCCTGGAAGGTCTACGTCAAGGACGGGATCATCACCTGGGAGGCGCAGCAGACCGACTACCCCAGCGCCGGGCCGGACCGCCCGGAGTACGAGCCGCGCGGCTGCCCACGCGGTGCGGCGTTCAGCTGGTACACCTACAGCCCCACCCGGGTGCGCTACCCCTACGTCCGCGGCGTGCTGCTGGAGATGTTCCGCGCCGCCAAGCAGCAGCACGGCGACCCGGTGGTCGCGTGGGGCTCGATCGTGCAGGACGAGGAGAAGACCAGGATCTACAAGAAGGCGCGCGGCAAGGGCGGCCTGGTGCGGGCGTCGTGGGACGAGGTCGCGGAGATCGTCGCCGCCGCGCACGTCTACACCGTCAAGCGGTGGGGACCCGACCGGATCGCCGGCTTCTCGCCGATCCCGGCCATGTCGCCGGTGTCGTACGCCTCAGGCGCGCGCTTCCTCGAGCTGATCGGCGCGCCGATGCTGTCGTTCTACGACTGGTACGCCGACCTGCCCAACGCATCGCCGCAGATGTTCGGCGACCAGACCGACGTGCCCGAGTCGGGCGACTGGTGGGACGCCGGCTACCTGATGATGTGGGGCTCCAACGTCCCGACGACCCGCACCCCCGATGCGCACTGGATGACCGAGGCGCGCTACCGCGGGCAGAAGGTCGTGGCCGTCGCGCCCGACTACGCCGAGAGCGTGAAGTTCGCGGACGAGTGGGTGAGTCCCGCCCCGGGCACCGACGGCGCCCTCGCGATGGCCATGGGCCACGTCGTGCTCAAGGAGTTCTTCGCCGACGCCACCACGCCGTTCTTCGAGTCCTACAACAAGCAGTTCACCGACCTGCCGCACCTGGTCTGCCTCGAACCGACCGCGGACGGTGGCCACCGCCCCGGCAAGTTCCTCGTCGAGGGCGACCTCGGCGGGACGAGCGAGAACGCCATGTGGAAGCCGGCCGTGATCGACGCCGCCACGGGCGAGGTCCGCATCCCGCAGGGCTCGATCGGGGACCGGTTCGGCGAGGAGGGTGCGGGCCGCTGGAACCTCGAGCTCGGTGACATCGACCCGGCGCTCAGCATGTACCGCGACCACCAGGGCGGCACCCGCGAGGCCGTCGAGGTCGAGCTGCCGCGCTTCGACGCCGCCGACGGCAAGGTCGTCCACGAGCGTCGCGGCGTGCCGGTCGCGCGCGTCGGCGACCGGGTGGTCACCACGGTCCTCGACCTGCTGCTCGCGCAGTACGGCGTCGCCCGGGACGGGCTGCCGGGCACGTGGCCCCGCGCGAGCGAGTCCGACCCGCACGGCTACGACGACCCGGCCGTGCCGGCCACCCCGGCGTGGCAGGAGCAGCACACCGGCGTCCCCGCGGCCCAGGTCGTCAGGCTCGCCCGGGAGTGGGCGCACAACGCGATCGACACCGAGGGCCGCGGCATGATCCTGCTGGGCGCCGGCGTCAACCACTGGTTCCACTCCGACCAGATCTACCGCGCGATCCTGCTGCTCACGACCATCACCGGTACGCAGGGCCGCAACGGCGGCGGCTGGGCGCACTACGTCGGGCAGGAGAAGATCCGCCCGATCATGGGCTTCCAGCACATGGCGTTCGCCCTCGACTGGCACCGGCCGCCGCGCCACATGAACCAGACCGCCTACTGGTACGTGAACACCTCCCAGTACCGCTACGACGGCTTCAGCGCCGACGACCTCGACTCCGGCACGGGCGTCTTCGCCGGGAGGACGATGATGGACCTGCTGGCCCAGTCGGTCCGGCTCGGGTGGTCGCCGTCGTACCCCACGTTCGACCGCAGCAGCCTGCAGCTGGCCGACGACGCCGAGACAGCGGGCATGGAGGCGCCGGCGTACGTCGCCCAGCAGCTCAAGGAGGGCAGCCTCCGGTTCGCGGTCGAGGACCCCGAGCACGAGGACAACCACCCGCGCGTGCTGTCACTGTGGCGCTCCAACCTGCTCGGCTCCTCGGCCAAGGGCAACGAGTACTTTCTGCGCCACCTGCTGGGCACCGACTCGGCCGCCACTGCGGTGGAGGCGCCTGCGGACCAGCGTCCGAAGGACGTCGTGTGGGCGGAGAAGGCGGCCGAGGGTCGGCTCGACCTGCTGATGACGATCGACTTCCGGATGACGTCGTCGACGATCTTCAGCGACGTCGTGCTGCCCGCCGCGACGTGGTACGAGAAGCACGACCTCTCCACGACCGACATGCACCCCTTCGTCCACTCGTTCAACCCGGCGATCGCCCCGCCGTGGCAGACGAAGTCGGACTGGGACACCTGGAAGGTGATCGCGAAGAAGTTCTCCGAGCTCGCCGCCGACCACCTCGGCACCCGCAAGGACGTCATCGCCAAGCCGCTGTGGCACGACACCCCGGAGGCGATGGCCACCGAGCACGGCGTCGTGAAGGACTGGAAGACCGGAGAGGTCGAGCCGGTGCCCGGCAAGACGATGCCGGTGATCGCGGTCGCCGAGCGCGACTACGCCGCCGTGTACGAGAAGATGACGTCGATCGGCCCGTTGCTGGAGAAGGTCGGCATGCTCACCAAGGGCGTGGCCTACGACGTCAAGCGCGAGGTCGACATCCTCCGCCACCGCAACGGCGTGGTGCACGGGGGTGCCGGCGACGGCCAGCCCAAGGTCGAGACCGACATCCAGATGGCCGACGCGATGCTCCACCTGGCCGGGGTCTCCAACGGCCACCTCGCGACCCAGGGCTTCCGCTTCCTGGAGAAGCGCACCGGCACACGGCTCGCCGACCTGGCCGCCGAGCACGAGGGCAAGCAGATCACCTTCGCCGACACCCAGGTCCAGCCGGTGCCGGTGATCACCTCGCCGGAGTGGTCGGGATCGGAGTCCGGAGGCCGGCGCTACAGCCCGTTCACCATCAACATCGAGCGCAAGAAGCCGTTCCACACCCTGACCGGTCGGCAGCAGTTCTACGTGGACCACGACTGGTTCCTGGGCATGGGCGAGATGCTCCCGGTCTACCGGCCGCCGCTCAACATGACCGAGCTCTTCGGGGAGGCGCCGATCGGTGAGCAGAACGAGCTCGGCGTCTCGGTCCGCTACCTGACGCCGCACAACAAGTGGTCCATCCACTCGGAGTACCAGGACAACCTCTTCATGCTCTCGTTGTCGCGGGGCGGCCAGTCGGTGTGGGTCTCCGACCGTGACGCCGCCAAGGTCGGGATCAGGGACAACGACTGGATCGAGATGGTCAATAGGAACGGCGTCGTCGCGGCCCGGGCCATCGTCAGTCACCGGATGCCGGAGGGCACCGTCTACATGCACCACGCCCAGGACCGGCTGATCGACGTGCCGCTGACCGAGCGCGACGGCAAGCGGGGTGGCATCCACAACAGCCTCACCCGGGTGCTGCTCAAGCCCAACCACATCGTCGGCGGCTACGCCCAGCTGGCCTACTTCTTCAACTACATCGGCCCGATCGGCAACAACCGTGACGAAGTGACCATGATCCGCAAGCGGACCGCGCCGGTCGAGTACTGAGCCGGAAGAGGAGACGACAACATGCGCGTGATGGCTCAGATGGCCATGGTGATGAACCTCGACAAGTGCATCGGGTGCCACACCTGCTCGGTGACCTGCAAGCAGGCCTGGACCAACCGGGCCGGCACGGAGTACGTCTGGTTCAACAACGTCGAGACCCGGCCGGGCCTCGGCTACCCCCGGACCTACGAGGACCAGGACGAGTGGCAGGGCGGGTGGATCCGCAAGCCCAACGGGCGGTTGGCGCTCAAGGCCGGCGGGCGGGTGAAGAAGCTGCTCAGCATCTTCTCCAACCCCAAGCTGCCCTCGA
Source organism: Nocardioides pinisoli (assembly GCF_024199985.1). Taxonomy (GTDB): domain Bacteria; phylum Actinomycetota; class Actinomycetes; order Propionibacteriales; family Nocardioidaceae; genus Nocardioides; species Nocardioides pinisoli. Next base: position 18,847 of record NZ_JANARS010000003.1, on the reverse strand, counting down.
TCGACGACTACTACGAGCCGTGGACCTACGACTACGAGACGCTGACGGGGTCCCCGCAGACCGACACCTTCCCGGTGGCCCGGCCCAAGAGCCTCATCTCCGGCAAGAACATGAACGTCGAGTGGTCGGCCAACTGGGACGACGACCTCGGCGGCTCGCAGGAGCACGCGGCGCGCGACGTGATGCTCAAGGGCATCGAGGACAAGGTGAAGCTCGAGTTCGAGCAGACCTTCATGTTCTACCTGCCGCGCATCTGCGAGCACTGCCTCAACCCCTCGTGCGCGGCGTCCTGCCCGAGCGGCGCGATCTACAAGCGCGAGGAGGACGGCATCGTCCTCGTCGACCAGGACCGGTGCCGCGGCTGGAGGATGTGCGTCTCGGGCTGCCCCTACAAGAAGGTCTACTTCAACCACAAGACCGGCAAGGCCGAGAAGTGCACCTTCTGCTATCCGCGCGTGGAGGTCGGCATCCCGACCGTCTGCTCGGAGACGTGCGTCGGCCGGCTGCGCTACATCGGACTCGTGCTCTACGACGCCGACAAGGTGCTGGAGGCGGCGAGCATCGAGGACGAGCACGCGCTGTACGACGCCCAGCGCGCCTGCTTCCTCGACCCGCACGACCCCGCCGTGCAGCGGGCAGCCGAGCAGGCCGGGATCCCGGGCGACTGGATCGAGGCCGCGAAGAAGTCGCCGGTGTGGGCGCTGATCAACACCTACGAGGTCGCCCTGCCGCTCCACCCGGAGTACCGCACGATGCCGATGGTCTGGTACATCCCGCCGCTGTCGCCGGTCGTCGACGTCGTACGCGACACGGGTGAGGACGCCGAGGACCGGGGCAACCTGTTCGCCGCCATCGACACCCTGCGCATCCCGGTGGAGTACCTCGCGAACCTCTTCACCGCCGGCGACCCCGTCCCCGTCGACCGCGTGCTCAAGAAGCTCGCCGCGATGCGGTCCTACATGCGCGACATCAACCTCGGCCGCGACCCCGACGAGTCGATCCCGGCGGCCGTCGGGATGACGGGGGAGCAGATGTACGAGATGTTCCGCCTGCTCGCGATCGCGAAGTACGCCGAGCGCTACGTCATCCCCGCGGCGCACGCCGAGCAGGCCCACGCCCTGGAGGAGCTCGCCACGGACTGCCCTGTCAGCGACTACGGCGGCGGGCAGCAGGACCTCTTCGGCGAGGGCTCCGGCTACCCGACCCCGGTAGCGGTCGAGAACTTCCGGATGCTGCAGGACCGCCAGACGTCCGACTCGATCGCCGCGCCGGACGACAAGGGGTCGCGGGTCAACCTCCTCAACTGGGACGGCAAGGGGACGCCGGACGGGTTGTTCCCGCCGCGCGAGGGCGGGGGACGTGCGTGATGTTCCCCCGCCGCCGTCGGCAGGCCCGACCCGACCAGGACGCCGTACGCACGTGGGCGGTCTGCTCGGCCCTCCTCGACTACCCCACCGAGGGGCTGCTCGCCTCGCTCGACGACCTGGCCGCGCTGGTCCCCGGGCACCCGCACCTGGGGCCGCTGCTCGATCACGTGCGGCGCACGCCGCTGGCCGGGCTGCAGCAGGACTACGTCGCGACCTTCGACCACACCAGGAAGTGCGCGCTCTACCTGACCTACTTCGCCTTCGGGGACACCCGCCGGCGGGGAGCAGCGCTCGTGCAGTTCAAGGAGGCCTACCGCCGCGGCGGCGTCGAGTGGGACGACGGCCTCGGTGAGCTGCCCGACCACCTGTGCGCGGTGCTGCAGTTCGGCGCGACCGTCGATCCCGACATCGCCCGGTCGCTCCTCCTCGAGCACCGCGCCGGCGTGGAGATGCTGCGGCTCGCGCTCACCGGCTGGCGCAACGACGACGGCTCCACCGGGTCGCCGTGGGCGGGCGCGCTGCTGGCCCTGTGCGACACCCTCCCCGAGTTGGCCGGGGCCGACGCCGACGCCGTACGCCGACTCGTCGAGCAGGGGCCACCCGCCGAGGAGGTCGGCCTCGCGGGCTACGCCGCCGACCCCGCCCTGGCGTCCGGGCCCGCCCTCATCTCGTCCGCCACCATCCCCGTAGGAGCGCCGCGGTGAACGTCCTGCTCTGGGTCATCGTCCCCTACCTGTGCCTCGCCGTATTTGTCGTCGGGCACGTGTGGCGCTACCGCTACGACAAGTTCGGCTGGACCACGCGGTCCTCCCAGCTCTACGAGGACCGGCTCCTCCGGCTCGGGTCGCCGCTGTTCCACTTCGGCATGCTCGGCGTGGTCGGCGGCCACGTCATCGGACTGCTCGTGCCGCGGTCGTGGACCGAGGCGGTCGGCATCGGCGACCACCTCTACCACTACGTCGCCGTGGTCGGCGGTCTCGTCGCAGGGGCGATGGCGCTGGTGGGCATGGCGATCCTGATCTACCGACGGCGCACCGTCGGACCCGTGTTCTCCGCGACCACGCGGATGGACAAGGTGATGTACGCCTTCCTGGCCGCGGCCATCGTGCTGGGCATGTGGAACACCATCGCCGGGTCGATCTTCAGCCTCGGCGGTGAGTACAACTACCGCGAGGGCGTCTCGGTCTGGTACCGCTCGTTCCTCGCCTTCCAGCCCGACGCCGACCTGATGGCGGACGCTCCGGTCGGGTTCCAGCTGCACGCCCTGGTGGCCTTCGGCCTCTTCGCCCTCTGGCCGTTCACCCGGTTGGTCCACGTGTTCTCCGCGCCGGTCGGCTACCTCACCCGTCCCTACATCGTCTACCGCTCCCGCGATGAGCGTGCGCTCGGCAGCGCCGCTCCCCGTCGCGGCTGGGACGAGGTGCCACGATGACCGCAACGACAGATCCCGGAGGACCACGATGAACAGCACCCCGCTGGAAGCGCTGGTGGACGAGCACCTCGCGGCGGCGCGCCGCACCAGCGCCGGGCGCAGCGCCCACACCGTCTACGGCGGGCAGGGCCACGTCCTGCGGCAGACGCTGATCGCCCTCGTTGCGCACCGCCGGCTCGGCGAGCACGACGGCCCCGGGGAGGCGACGCTGCAGGTGCTGCGCGGCCGGGTGAGGCTGCACGCAGGCGACGAGACCTGGGATGGCGAGGCCGGCGACCACGTCGTGATCCCGCTGGTCCGACACGACCTCGAGGCTCTCGAGGACGCCGCCGTCCTGCTGACCGTCGGCCTGCACGGCGTGCCGGGGGCCTGACCGGAACCGACCGGTCAGGTGAACAACGCGTCGCCGTAGCGCACCACGAGGAGCAGGAAGATCCCGTAGAGCCACACCACCGCTGCCAGCAGGTCGAGCCGGTGCCGGACCACCTTCTCGAGGAGGGGGCGGGCGGCACGGGGCAGGGGCAGGTTGCCCATGAGCACGTTGATGCGGGTCATCTCGACGAAGACGAACGTGGTGGCCACGGTGACCAGCAGGCACCACGGGCACACCGCACCGATGTGGAAGACCGCCTGGTGGAGGAGCCAGTACGCCAGGGCCAGCCCGAGGGTGTAGCCCACCTGGGCGGCCAGCATCAGCCAGCGCGGGAAGCGGACGCCGGCGAGCCCGGCGACGGCGAGCGTGATCACGACCGGCTCGCTGACCAGGCCGAGGAACGCGTTGGGGAAGCCGAAGACCGACGCCTGCCACGAGCTGCCCACCGTTCCGCAGCTGACCACCGCGTTGATGTCACAGGTGAAGGCCGCGTCCTGGTCGCCGGCCAGGGTGACGGCCTCCGTCGCGAGCACGAAGGAGGCGACGAGGCTGGCCGCCGACCACACGAGCATGCCCACCCACGAGCCCCTCGTCGTCGCCGGCGGACCGGTGGGCCCGGCCGACGGTGGCAGCGGCTGCGTTCGTGTGGTCATCCGGGTCCTTCGTGGGTCCTTGCGTGCGTCCGACGTGGTGTGACCACCCTCCCGGTCCGGCACGAGGGGCGCCGTGGTCCAACGGCCCCGAGGTCGCGGGCCCAAGGTCCCGAGTCGTCACGGCCAGGAGCCGGTTGAGAACACCGGTGCGGTCGGGGATGCTGCCCGGGTGACCGTCGGACTGCTGCTCGCCGCAGGAGGGGGGAGGCGCTTCGGCGGCCCCAAGGCGCTGGCTCGCGACGACGACGGCACCTCGTGGCTGCTGCGCGCGGTGCAGGCGCTGCTCCCGTGCGAGGAGATCGTGGTGGTGCTGGGGGCAGAGGCAGGGCGTGCAGCGGCGCTGCTGCCGATGTCGGTCTCGCGCATCCGCTGCGACGACTGGGCCGAGGGGATGGGCGCCTCCCTGCGCACGGGGCTCGAGGCGCTCTCCTACACCGACCACGACTCCGTGATCGTCTCCCTGGTCGACCTCCCCGACGTCGACGCGGCCGTGGTGCTCCGCGTGCTCGACGCCGCGCAGGGACGCACGAGTCTCGCGCGGGCGTCGTACGACGGGGTGCCGGGACACCCGGTGCTCCTCGGCCGCGACCACTGGGCCGGCGTGATGGCGTCGGCGACCGGAGACCGCGGGGCGCGCGACTACCTCGCGGCGCACCAGGTGGAGCTGGTCGAGTGCGGCGACCTCGCGACCGGCGCCGACGTCGACTCGCGGTGACCCGGCTGTCGAGGACGTCCCGGCCAACGTCCGGCCAACGTGGTGGGTCGTAGCCTGAGCCACATGCAGGGGATCGACTCCGCCGCCGACGTCGCGGCCCGGCTGGGCGCGACCGGCTACCTCTCCGACGACGAGCTGGCGACCGTCGTCTTCCTCGCCGCGCGGATGCAGCGCCCGCTGCTCCTGGAGGGCGAGCCCGGCACCGGCAAGACGGCGCTCGCCGAGGCGCTCGCGCAGAGCCTGGAGCTGCCCCTGGTGCGGCTGCAGTGCTACGAGGGCATCGACGCCAGCCAGGCCCTCTACGACTGGGACTTCCCCCGCCAGATCCTGCACCTGCGGGCGCTCGAGGCGGGCGGCGACGTCGACCCCGACGAGGCGGAGAAGAGCCTCTACGACGAGCGCTTCCTGCTCGCGCGACCCGTCCTCGCCGCGCTCCGGCAGGCGCCGGCGGTGCTGCTGGTCGACGAGGTCGACCGCGCCGACGACGAGTTCGAGGCGTTCCTGCTGGAGGTCCTGTCGACCTGGCAGGTGACCATCCCCGAGTTCGGCACGGTCACCGCCCCCGAGCCGCCCCTGGTCGTGCTGACCTCCAACCGCACCCGCGAGCTGCACGACGCCCTCAAGCGCCGCTGCCTCTACCACTGGATCGACCACCCGGGTCTCGAGCGCGAGGTCGAGATCGTCCGCTCCCGCGCCCCCGAGGTCAGCCAGGCGCTGGCGCGCCAGGTTGTCGAGGTCGTGCAGCAGCTCCGGCAGCGCGACGACCTGCTCAAGCCGCCGGGCGTGGCCGAGACGCTCGACTGGGCGCGCGCTCTCACCTACCTCGGCACCACCGACCTCGACCTGGCGTCGGCGGCCGCGACCCTCGGTGCCCTGCTGAAGTACCGCGAGGACGCCGACCGGGTGCGGGCCGCGCTGGACCGGATGCTCTCGCGATGAGCCTCCCCGACGCGAGCACCGTGCGCCACGGCGCCGACGAGGTGCTGCTCGGGTTCACCCGGGCGCTGCGGGCCTCCGGGGTGCCGGTGACGCAGGACCGAGCCCACGGGTTCCTGGCGGCGGTGTCCGTCGTCGGTGCCGACGACCGCCAGGCGACCTACTGGGCCGGGAGGGCCACGCTCTGCGGGTCGCCCGACGACCTCGCGCGCTACGACCAGGTGTTCGCGGCGTGGTTCGACCCGCGCGACGGGCTGCCGCAGGCCCGCCAGCGCGAGACCTCGCGTCCGTCGACCGCCCACCTGCTGCCCGAGGCCGAGGGCGGTGGCGCCGGCGGGACCGAGGAGGAGGACGTGGTCCGCGCGATGGCGTCGGAGGCCGAGGTCCTCCAGCACCGCGACGTCGCCTCGCTCGACGCGGCCGAGAAGCGGCGCCTCGCGGGGATGTTCGTCCGGCTCTCGCTGCACCCGCCGGAGCGTCGTACGGCCCGGCACCGCCGCTGGCACCGCGGCGAGCTCGACGCCTCGCGCACCCTGCGCAACTCGCTGCGCCACCTCGGCGAGCCCGGGCAGATCGCCTGGCGCCGGCGCGGCACCCGTCCGCGCCGGGTGGTGCTGCTGGTCGACGTCAGCGGGTCCATGACTCCGTACGCCGACGCGCTCCTGCGCCTGGCCCACCGGCTCACCCGCTCGGCGCGCCACTCGGGCGGCACGGTCGAGACCTTCACCGTCGGCACCCGGCTGACCCACGTCACCCGCGCGTTCGGGACTCCCGACGCCGACCGCGCCATCATCGCGGCCGGCGAGGTCGTGCCGGACTGGTCCGGCGGCACCCGGCTGGGGGAGACGCTGCGGGTCTTCCTCGACCGGTGGGGGCAGCGCGGGATGGCGCGCGGCGCCGTGGTCGTCGTCTTCAGCGACGGGTGGGAGCGCGGTGACGCGGGGCTCCTCGGTGAGCAGATGGAGCGGCTCCAGCGGGTCGCCCACCGGGTGGTGTGGGTCAACCCGCACCGCGGCAAGGCGGGCTACGAGCCGCTCCAGGGCGGCGTCGTGGCCGCGCTGCCGCACTGCGACGACTTCCTCGCCGGGCACTCGCTGGCGACCTTCGCCGAGCTGACGGAGGTGATCGCACGTGCGTGACGTGCTGCCCGAGCTGATGCAGTGGTGGGAGGCCGGCGAGACGGTCGGGGTCGGCACCGTGGTGGCGACCTTCCGCTCCGCCCCGCGGCCCGCCGGCGCGTCCATGCTGGTCGGCCCCGACGACACGGCCGTCGGCTCGGTGTCGGGAGGCTGCGTCGAGGGCGCGGTCTACGAGCTGGCGCAGTCGGTGGTCGCCACCGGAGAGCCGGTGCTGGAGCGCTACGGCGTCTCCGACGACGACGCGTTCGCGGTCGGGCTCACCTGCGGCGGCATCCTCGACGTCTTCGTCGAGCGGGTGTCGCGGGAGAGCTTCCCCCAGCTGGGCGAGGTCGCCGCCGACATCGAGGCCGGCCGACCGGTGGCCCTGGCGACCGTGATCGAGCACCCCGACCCGACCTGGGTGGGGCGCCGCCTGGTGGTGCGGCCGGAGGGCCCGGCCGACGGCAGCCTCGGCTCGCCGCGCGCCGACGCCGCGGTCCACGACGACGCCCTCGGACTGCTGGCGGCGGGCACCAACGCCACGCTGACCTACGGCCCCGACGGCGAGCGGCGCGGCGAGGGCATGCGGGTCTTCGTCTGGGGCTTCGCCCCCAAGCCGCGGATGCTGGTCTTCGGTGCCATCGACTTCGCGGCCGCCGTCGCCAAGGTCGGCTCCTTCCTCGGCTACCACGTCACGGTGTGCGACGCCCGTCCCGTCTTCGCGACGACGTCGCGGTTCCCGGGAGCCGACGAGGTCGTCGTCGACTGGCCGCACCGCTACCTGCAGGCCGAGGTCGACGCCGGACGCATCGACCGGCGCACCGTCTTGGCGGTCCTCACCCACGACCCGAAGTTCGACGTGCCGCTGCTCGAGGTCGCGCTGCGCCTCGACGACGACCTGCGCCCCGGCTACATCGGTGCGATGGGCTCGCGCCGCACGCACGACGAGCGGATGGCACGACTTGTCGAGGCCGGCCTGGACGAGGCCGAGCTGTCGCTGCTGTCCTCGCCGATCGGCCTCGACCTCGGTGCCCGCACCCCCGAGGAGACCGCGGTGTCGATCGCGGCCGAGATCGTGGCGCGCCAGTGGGGTGGCTCGGGGGAGCGGCTGGCCGCGACCCAGGGGCGCATCCACCACGACGACTGACTGCGTCCCTCGGGGAGGTCGCTGTCGTGGAGCTGTCGAGCCTGGTGGCCGTGTTCGGGCATCCGGACGACGAGTCGCTGGCCGCGGGCGGCATCCTGGCCCGACATGCCGCGGCGGGGGCGCGGACGGCCGTCGTCACCGCCACGTGGGCGCCGAGCACGCAGCGAGCGGCCGAGCTGGCTGAGGCGCTGCGGATCCTCGGCGCCGGCGAGCCGAGGCTGCTCGGGTACGCCGATGCGAAGGCCCCGGAGTCTGCGCCGGGCCGGCCTCGCTGGTGCGACGTGCCGCTGGACGAGGCCGTGCACCGGCTCGTGGTGCAGATCCGCGAGTTCCGTCCGGAGGCGCTGGTGACGTTCGACGCCCTCGGCGGCCTGACCGGACACCCAGACCATGTGCAGACCCATCGCGTGACCGTGCTGGCCGCCGAGGCAGCCGGCCTGGACATCCATCCCGACGCTGGCCGTCCTTGGGCGCCCAGCGCTGTGTACCTGGCGACCCACCCGCTCACGTCGGTGGAGACGATCGAGCAGATCGTCGGCGCCCGCAGAGCCGTGAACGCGACTCCCGACGAGGACGTCACCGACCGGGTGGACGTCTCGCCGTGGCTGGAGCAGAAGGTGGCCGCCATCCTGGCCCACCGCTCGGAGGTCGACCGCGGCGCTCTTCCCGGGCTCGTCGCCCGCCTGTCGCCGATCGACCGTCAGGCACTTCTGTCGACGGAGTGGTTCATCCGTCGTCCGGCGCGGTGAAGCTGGGTCGGTTGGTCGGGGGCGCGGTGAGGCGGCGCGGTGAGGCGGCGCGGTGAGGCGGCGCGGTGAGGCGGCGCGGTGAGGCGGCGCGGTGAGGCGGCGCGGTGAGGCGGCGCGGTGAGGCGGCGCGGTGAGGCGGCGCGGGGCACCCGGCGGTACGTCCGCGGTCTGCTGACTGGCCTGCGTATTGATCCGGACGTGCCTGTGACCCCGTCAGTGGTGGCTGGCGGGGTGGTGGGGCGGGGTCATGGTCGGCGGGGGCGTGGGATGCCGGGCGGATCAGCTTGGTCGATCGAGCTCGTGCCGGTGCGGTCGCGGCGGTAGCGGTAGCCGTGCGGGCTGGTCCACTCGTAGATCCCGGGTGCGACCATCGCGTAGCGCCAGGCCGAGTGCGTCTTCAACCGGTGGTGGAACCGGCACAGGCAGGCCAGGTTCCACGTGGCGGTGGGTCCGGGTTGGGGCCGACCTTCGGCTTGCGCGTCGGGGTCGTGCGGGATGACGTGGTCGATGTCGGCTCGCCGCGCGGGGCGGGTGCACCACGGGAAGACGCAGGTGCGGTCTCGGAGGATGACCTGCTCGCGGAGCTTGTCGGGGACCTTGTAGGCGTCGGCGTGCAGCTGGGTGTTGAGGTCGATGACGGGCTTGATGGTGACCTTCGTCCGGGAGTCGGCACACCACGACCTGATCTGGTCCAGCAGCACCAGCCGCTGGCCCTCCTCGAGCCGTCCGGTCGGTCCGAAGACGGTGGTGTCGCCGGACCAGGTGGCGTCGACGTGGACGTGGAGCACGACCTCCCGCGCGGCCGGCAAGCGCTGCGGGTCGGCGCCCGTGTCGCTGTCGGTGCTGGTGTCGGTGTCGGTGGCCGCGGTGCCGGTGCCTTGGGTGTGGAGGTCGAGGGCGGTCTGGGTGCGGGCCAGGTCCCCGAGGGCCTTGGCCCGGCGGACGTTCAGCGACTCGGTGGAACCGAGTGCCTTCAACGTGGCCGCACCGTGGGCCAGGGCGCGGTCGACGTCGAGAGCGTCGGCGATGCCGAGCTCGGCCTCCATCCGCATCGTCCCGGCGTAGTGGACGTCCTGGGTGTCGATGCTGGCGTGGCGGGGGTCGACGTGGAGCCAACCGTCCTCCGGATCCGCTGTCGGGTCAGGCTCGGCGAGGTCGTAGCGCTTGATCGCCTCCGCGACGAGCCGGTCGAGCTGGGCGGGGCCGACCTTCCCGGCCACGGCGGCGACCTGGGCGTCGACGAACGCCGCCGCCTCACGGGTCAGCGACGGGCACGAGTGGATGGTGGTCTCGGCCACCGCGCGGGCCCGCCAGGCTGGGACCCGGCCGGCGTAGACCTGTGCCCACAGGCGTGGGAGGCGGTGGCGCAGCTCGAGGGAGTGGCCGATGAGCTTCTTCGCCGCCGTCGTGGACACCCCGAGGACGCCGCCGAGCTCGGCGACGCAGAACTCGGCCACCAGCGGGCATCCCTCACCCGCGATGGGCTCCTCGTGCTCCCGGCCGCCGGCGGGGATCGAGAACACGGCCGCGTCGTGGATCGACTCCGGCGGGTGCAGGTCGGCCCACTGCGCGGCGAGGAGGAGCTGGCGGGCGGCCTCGGCCTGCTCGGCGTCGCGGGAGGCCTTGATCGTCGCGAGCAGACCAGCGGCGGTGAGGTCTTCGACCTCACCTGCTCCGGGCCCCGCCAGCGTTTCGATCATGTGTTCGATTGTACGGTGGACCACCGACAGCGGCCGCTGCCGAAACGGCCCGGGTGTGGACGGTCGCTGAGCGACTTTCGGACGCGTTTCGGGACGGGACTTCGTCCCTCCTGAACCAGCGAGGGTGGCGGGTGCTGGGTCTCGATACGCCCGCTCGTTCCTCGCGGGCTACTCGACCAACGAGGGCGGCGGGCGAGGGGTCTCGATACGCCCGCGCGTTCCTCGCGGGCTACTCGACCAACGACTAACGCGGGCGCCACCAGCGGGCGGTGAGGGGACTTCGTCCCTCCTCAACCAGCGGGGTGCGGGGTCTCGATACGCCCGCTCGTTCCTCGCGGGCTACTCGACCAGCGAGGGCGGCGGGGGTGGGGGATCTCGATACGCCCGCTCGTTCCTCGCGGGCCACTCGACCGGCGAGGTGGGCGCCGAGTTGGTGCTGGCGCAGCACCTCGCCTACCTTCTTCGGGATGTTTTCCACCCCCGTGCTGCCCCGTGCCCTCGTCCGCCCGACCGTCCTCGCCGTCCTGGCCGCCCTGCTGCTGGCCGGCCTGGCGCTGGGCGGCGCTCCCGCACAGGCGGGCGACAAGGGCGACAAGGGTGACAAGGAGCGGAAGCGGGCGTACGCCTCGGGTGAGCGCTTCGCCGTCGCGACGCTCAACCTCAAGAAGGGCATGCGGGTCGCGGGCATGCGCCACGACATCGGCCAGGTGCTCGACGGCGAGGCCTCGGTCATCGGTTTCCAGGAGCGGCTCTTCAGCCGCCCGGCGCTGCGCGCGGCCCTGCCGAAGTCGTGGACCCTGCTGATGCCGAAGGGCCCGACCGGCACCGACGACAACCCGATCGCCTTCGACAAGGACGTCTGGGAGCTCAGGAAGACCTGGGCCGCGCTGTTGACCGGCACGACCTGGCGCAGGCAGACCGGGCAGATCGCCCACGACCAGTACGGCGTGGTGGCCGTGCTCCGGCACCGGCAGACCGGCCACACGATCCGCGCCGTGAGCTTCCACCTGCCCAACCACCTCCACAACCGTCGCACCGGCGGACCCAACTACGCCAACCGCGGCGGGGTCCAGGCGATGTGGCGGATGGCCAGCCGGGTCCGCTTCCTCAAGGAGGACGCCCCGAAGCCCCAGCAGTTCGTCGCGATGTGCGACTGCAACGTCACGGAGAACCGGGACACGGGCGACCACCTCGTCAAGGGGCGGATCACCAGGCCCTTGCGCCTGGAGACCAACTACACCGGCCGCAAGGGTGGATCCGGCATCGACTACGTGATGGGCGAGCGCGACTCGGCCTTCCGCATCCACTCGTTCCTCTCCTACCGCAACCTGGTCACCGACCACCCGGGCATCGTCGCCACCTTCGCGCGCGCCCGCTGAGCCGGGCCGGGCTGCCCCGGTCCGGGCTGCCCAGGCCGGGCGGCACCCGCTCCACGAGCGACCTCCGGGCGACCTCCTGACGCAATCCCTGTTGTGCTCGTCACACTCGGGCTAGGTTGGCCGCGACCACCGGGAGCCGCCATGACCAGCGATGACCTGCACGCCCGACGCGTGGACGCCGTCCGCGCCTGGACGCGCTTCGTCGAGGCCGGCGACGCCGACGCGGTGCGGCCCGAGATCCTCCGCAGCTGGGAGCTCTCGGGCGTCGTCTCGCCGGGGGTGGCGCAGGCGCCGCTCGACGACGAGGGCGACACGGCCGACTTCTGGGCCGCCTCGCCGCTGCAGACCGCGGTGTCCCGGGTCCAGGACGAGCTGCGGCGCACCGCCGAGGACGGCGACCTGGTCATTGCCGTGACCGACGACCAGACCCGGATCCTCTGGACCTACGGGGGACGCGTCATGCGGCGCAAGGCCGAGTCGGTGAACTTCGTCCCGGGCGGCCGGTGGGACGAGCGGAGCGTCGGCACCAACGCGCTGGCCATCGCGGGCCGCACGGGCGCTCCGTCGATGGTCTTCAGCGCCGAGCACTACGCCGAGGTGGTGCACAACTGGGTCTGCTGGGCGGCCCCGGTGTTCGACCCGGTGACCGGCCGCTCGCTCGGGGTGATCGACCTGTCGACGACCTGGGACCGCACCCACCCCATCGGGCTCGCGACCGCACGCGTGATGGCGCGACTCATCGAGGGCGCGCTCCCCGCTGATCGTCGTACGACGCTGGGCGGGGACGTCGCGCCGGCCGAGCCCGGCCTCACCCTGACCCTGCTCGGCACCGCCCAGGTCTGGCTCGACGGGCAACGGCTCCTGCTCAACCGGCGGCAGACCGAGATCCTCGCCCTGCTCGCCCTCCACCCCGCCGGCCTCTCGGTCGAGCACCTGCACGCCCTGCTCTACGGCGACGCGTCGGTCACCACCTCGACGCTGAAGGCAGAGGTCTCGCACCTGCGCGCGGCCCTCGCGGGGCAGCTCTCCTCGCGTCCCTACCGGCTCACCATGCCCGTGACGACCGACGTCGAGGAGGTGCAGCGGCTGCTCCGCCGGGGCGACGTACGTGCCGCCGTGCGGGCCTACGGTGGCGACCTGCTCCCCGGCACCGACTCGCCCGCCCTCGTGCAGATGGGCGACTACCTCGCCGTCAGCGTGCGGGAGGCCCTGCTGGCGCACCCGGACGCCGACGCGGTGCTGCGCTACAGCGAGCTCGCGCCCTACGACACCGCAGTGGTCGAGGCGTGCCTGGCGGCCCTGCCGGTGCACCACCCGGTCGCCCCCCTCCTGAAAGGGAAGCTCGCCAGCCTGCGCTGAGCCCTCCCATTCTGGGTAGATCGAGTAAATGCAGTGGACCGCTCGGGTAGCGGTGCACGATCCTGCGTCGAGGCGCCGCACCGGGGGGTGCGGCCACGTACGAGGGAGCAAGAATGACCGCAACACGACGAGCGATGGCGGCAGGAGCCGTCGTCCTGCTCACGGGGAGCCTCCTGGGCAGCCCCACCGCGGGTGCCGCCACGGCGCCCGAGCCGACGACGGTGGCGAAGAAGCTGGTCTCGCCGCTCAGCATGGTCGTCGCCGGCGACGGCACCGCCTACGTCGCCCAGAACTTCGCCGGGCTGCTCACTGCGGTCGCGCCCGGGGCCAAGCCGGAGGTGGTGTTCGCTGCGAAGAAGGGCACCGAGGTCGGCGCCGTCTCCGAGGCCGGCGGCACCGTCCGGTTCGCCACGACCAAGGGAGCGAAGACCGCCCTGTGGTCGATGCGCCCGGGCTCGAAGCCCACGAAGGTGGCCGACCTCTCGGCCTTCGAGGCCGACCGCAACCCCGACGCCGACGTCGCCTACGGCTTCGAGGGTGGTCTCGACCCCGCCTGTGCCGCGCAGATGCCGCCGGAGGTGCCCGCGTCCTACACGGGCGTCGTGGAGTCGCACCCCTACGGCTCGACCGTGCACAAGGGCACGACCTACGTCGCCGACGCGGCCGGCAACACGATCCTGTCGGTCAAGCCCAACGGCAAGGTCAAGACCCTGGCGGTCCTGCCGCCCGTGCCGGTGGTCGTCACCGCGGAGGCGGCCGCGGCCACCAAGCTCCCGGCCTGCACGGTGGGCAAGACGTTCAACTTCGAGCCGGTGCCGACCGACGTCGAGGTGGGCAAGGGCGGCTGGCTCTACGTCACGCTGCTCCCCGGAGGTCCTGAGGACGGCAGCACCGGCGCGCAGGGTCGCCTGGTCAAGGTGAAGGCCAAGACCGGCAAGGTCCGTGAGGTCGCCTCCGGCTTCGCCGGCGCGACCGGTGTCGCGGTGGCGGACAACGGCGACGTCTACGTCGCCCAGCTCTTCGGCGGCCAGGTCTCGCGCATCAAGGCCGGTGCCACGAAGGCCAAGCCCTACGCCGAGGTGATGATGCCGGCTGCGGTCGAGTGGGCCGACGGCGACCTCTTCGTCAGCGCGCAGGTCCTGTCGCAGAAGCCGAAGGGCGTCGTGCTGCGCTACTGAGCAGTGACCTCCGTGCGTGTGGGGTGGCGGACCCGGTCTGCACCGACCAACCGGGTGCCAACCGACCCGGCCTAGCGTCGGCGTCGAGTGATCCACCTCACACGCACGGAGGAGACGCATGACCAAGATCGAACTCACCGTCGACGGGGCCGCGGTCTCCGACGACGTCGAGCCCCGGATGCTGCTGGTGCAGTACCTGCGGGAGAAGCTCGGCAAGACCGGAACCGTGATCGGGTGCGACACCTCGAACTGCGGAGCGTGCACCGTCCACCTCGACGGCACGAGCGTCAAGTCGTGCAACGTGCTCGCGGTGCAGGCCAACGGCCGCACCGTGACCACCATCGAGGGCCTCGCCGACGCGGCGGAGGGCGAGCTGCACCCGGTCCAGGAGTCCTTCCGCGAGTGCCACGGCCTCCAGTGCGGCTTCTGCACGCCGGGGATGATCATGCAGGCGGTCGACCTGCTCGCGGAGAACCCGCACCCGAGCGAGGAGGAGGTGCGGCTCGGCATGGAGGGCAACCTCTGCCGCTGCACCGGGTATCACAACATCGTCAAGAGCGTGCTCCACGCCGCCGACAAGACGGCGGGAGGTGTGTCGGCATGACCGCGACCCAGGACCGGCCGGCCGCCGAGATCGGCAAGGACCGTCGCCGCAAGGAGGACCAGCGGCTGATCACCGGACGCACCCGCTGGACCGACAACATCACCCTCCCGGGCATGCTGCACCTCGCGATGGTGCGCAGCCCCTTCGCCCACGCCACCATCACGTCCATCGACGTCGACGCCGCCAAGGCCTCGCCCAACGTGGTGACCGTGCTGACGGGCAAGGACTTCGGCGAGGAGCTCGGCGTCAACATCAACGCCTGGCCCATCACCCCGGACCAGAAGGCGCCGGTGCACTCGCCGATGCCGGCCGACCGGGTCGCCTTCGCCGGTGAGGTCGTCGCCGTCGTCGTGGCCCGCAGCGCGGCCGAGGCCCGTGACGCGGCCGAGCTCGTCGACGTCGAGTACGACGAGCAGCCGGCCGTGCTGGGCATCAAGAACGCCCTCAAGGACGAGGTGCTCGCCCACCCCGACCTCGGCACCAACAAGTCGGCGCTGTGGATCTTCGACTCCAACGACGCCGGCACGGGCAGCGACGTCGAGGCGGCCATCGAGGAGGCGCGCAGCAACGGCATCCTCATCGAGCGCGAGTACCGCCAGCAGCGCCTCATCCCCGCCTTCATGGAGCCGCGCAGCGTCGTGGTGGACCCGACGGGCGAGCAGCTCACCATGTGGTCGGCGACCCAGATCCCGCACATCCTGCGGTTCGCGCTGGCTGCCACCACCGGCGTACCGGAGTCGAAGATCCGCGTGATCGCCCCCGACGTCGGTGGTGGTTTCGGCGGCAAGCTCCAGACCACGCCGGAGGAGTGGATCGCATGGGCGGTGGCGCGCCGGCTGTCGAAGCCGGTGAAGTACACCGAGACCCGCAGCGAGAGCCTCATGTCGGCCCACCACGGCCGCGACCAGGTGCAGACGCTGACACTCGCCGCCGACAAGGACGGCAAGGTCACCGGGCTCAAGGTGCACCTCGACGCCGACATGGGCGCCTACATCTCCATCGTGGGCGGGGGCGTGCCGGTGCTCGGCGCCTTCATGTTCAACGCCATCTACAAGTTCCCCGCCTACCGCTTCGAGTGCCAGACGGTGCTCACCAACAGCACCTGGACCGACGCCTACCGCGGCGCCGGCCGGCCGGAGGCGACGTACGCCATCGAGCGGCTCATGGACGAGCTCGCCGCGGAGGTCGGGGTCGACCCGCTGGAGATCCGCGAGCGCAACTGGATCACCCACGAGGAGTTCCCGTTCACCACGGTGGCGGGCCTGGAGTACGACACCGGCAACTACGAGGCGGCGACCGCCAAGGCCAAGGAGTCCTTCGGCTACGACGCGCTCCGTGCGGAGCAGCGGGAGCGGCGCGAGCGCGGCGACCGGGTCCAGCTCGGCATCGGCGTCTCGACCTTCACCGAGATGTGCGGCCTCGCGCCCAGCCGGGTGCTCGGCAGCCTCGACTACGGCGCGGGCGGCTGGGAGCACGCCAGCGTGCGGATGCTGGCCACCGGCAAGGTCGAGATCGTCACCGGCGCCAGCGCCCACGGGCAGGGCCACGAGACCGCCTTCAGCCAGATCGTCGCCGACCGGCTCGGTGTCCCGTTCGAGGACGTCGAGGTGCTGCACGGCGACACGCAGATCTCGCACAAAGGCCTCGACACCTACGGGTCGCGGTCGCTGGTGGTCGGCGGTGAGGCGCTGGTCAAGGCGGTCGACAAGGTCGTCGACAAGGCGCGGCACCTCGCGGCGCACCTGCTCGAGGCCAACGCCGACGACCTCGACTACTCCGGCGGGCGCTTCACCGTCCGCGGCACGGACCAGGGAGTGGCGATCCAGGAGCTCGCCACGGCGGCGTTCGCGGCGCACAACTATCCCGAGGACATGGAGCCGAGCATCGACGCCGAGGCGACCTACGACCCGGTGAACTTCAACTACCCCCACGGCACGCACCTGTGCGCGATGGAGGTGGACACCGAGACCGGTGCGGTGAAGATGCGCAAGTACACCTGCTGCGACGACATCGGCACGATCATCAACCCGCTGATCGTCGCCGGCCAGGTCCACGGCGGACTGGTGCAGGGCATCGCCCAGGCACTCTGGGAGGAAGCGGTCCACGACGAGTCCGGCACGCTCGTGAGCGGATCGTTCGTCGACTACCTGCTGCCGACCGCGGCCGACACCATCTCCTTCGACGTCGTGCACACCGACGACCCGAGCGTGTGCACCACCAACACCCTCGGCACGAAGGGCGTCGGCGAGGCGGGCACCATCGCCTCCACCCCGGCCGTCGTCAACGCGGTGGTCGACGCCGTACGACACCTCGGCATCAACGACATCCAGATGCCGTGCACGCCCGAGCGCGTGTGGCGCGCCATCGAGGGCAGCCGGGCCGGGGGAGCGACCGACACGCCCTCGGACGCGATGCCCCACTTCCAGGAGGGCGCCCTCAACCAGGACAGCACGGAAGGAGCAGGCCAGTGATCCCGGTCAAGTTCGACTACCTCGCCCCGACGTCGGTCGAGGAGGCGCTGGCCGCCCTCGGCGAGCACGGCGACGACGCCAAGATCCTCGCCGGCGGGCAGAGCCTGCTCCCGGTGCTGCGGATGCGGCTGAACGCCCCCGAGGTGGTCATCGACCTGGGCGGCATCTCGTCCCTGCGGGGCATCCGCGACGACGGCGACGCCATCGTGATCGGTGCCATGACCACCCACCACGACGTGCGCGACGACCACCTGGTCAAGCAGCACGCCCTGCTGCTGTCCAAGGCCGCCGCGGAGGTCGCGGACTCGCAGATCCGCCACCGTGGCACCTTCGGCGGCGCGCTGGCGCACGCCGACCCCGCGGGCGACCTCGGGGCGCCGGCGCTGGCGCTCGGCGCGCAGTTCGTGGTCGCCGGTCCCGGCGGCACCCGCACGGTGGAGGCCTCCGACTTCTTCGTCGACCTGTTCGAGACCGCCATCGGGGACGACGAGATCCTCACCGAGGTGCGGATCCCCAAGCACACCGGCTGGGGCGCCCACTACGAGAAGTTCGTCCGCGTGGCCCACCAGTGGCCGATCGTCGCGGTCGCCGCGACGGTGCGCGGCTCGATCGACGAGGCGCGGGTCGGGCTGACCAACATGGGGTCGACCCCGCTCCGGGCGACCGCCACCGAGCAGGCCCTCGCCGGGGTGTCGGCGACCGAGGACGGCGTACGCGAGGCGGCGCAGCTCGCGGCCGACGGGACCCACCCGCCGTCGGACCTCAACGGCGCGGCCGACTACCGCCAGCACCTGGCCCGCGTCCTCACCGGGCGGGCCGTGCTCAGGGCAGCGGGGGTCTGAGGGTGGAGCTGAGCCACCGCTTCACCGTCCCCACCGGGGTCGAGGAGACCTGGGCGCACTTCCAGGACATCTCCTCGGTCGCCGAGTGCTTCCCGGGCGCCCAGGTGACCGAGGCCGACGAGAACTCCTTCTCCGGGTCGGTGAAGGTGAAGCTCGGTCCGATCGCGCTGCAGTACAACGGCAGCGGCACGTTCGTGGAGAAGGACGCCGCCGCCCACCGCTTCGTGGTCGATGCCAAGGGCAAGGACAAGCGCGGCAACGGCACGGCGGGGGCGAAGGTCACCGTCTCGATGACCGACGCCGGCGGCTCCACCGACGTCTCGGTGGACACCGACCTCGCCATCACCGGCAAGCCCGCGCAGTTCGGGCGCGGGGTGATGCAGGACGTCTCCGACAAGCTGCTCGGGCAGTTCGTGAGCTGCCTTGAGCAGCGGCTGGGTGCGCCGGAGGCGGCAGAGGCGGAGGAGGCGGCGGCCCCAGCGGCTCCCGCGGCCCCAGCGGCCCCAGCGGCCCCGGGGCCGGTGCAGCCCGCGCGGCCGACCGCTGTGCCGCCCCCGCCGCCCCCAGCGGCTCCGCCGAGGGAGGCCGAGGCGCTCGACCTCGGCAGCGCGGTGCTCCCGGTCCTGGTGAGGACCTACTGGAGGCAGGCGCTGGCCGGGATCGTCGTCCTGCTCGTGCTGCGCCGACTGCTGCGGAGGTCCTGAGTAACGGTCTGCTTGTGTCAAGGGGGCGGGCGGGCAGGCGCGGCTGACCGCTCGTCGTCGGGCGGTTTGGGGCGGGTCGTTGCTGTCGGCGCTGGTGGCGTTCCGGCGGTGCTCACTGAT